>CBDCLR010000008.1:0-39429 GCA_965218695.1 Candidatus Nitrosopumilus sp. | reverse complement strand
TCCCGCGTGAAACTGGTCATTGAATGCATCAACGGCTACGTTGCTCTTAAACGTTGAGAGGTAGTGGTTCCCTTGCAAATTCGGGCGCAGTCCCGAGTCACTCGTCGGGCCTGCCCACCTCGATGTATCCATCGCGTACGGTAAACTTGAGGCCGTCCGGGTTTCCCAGCATCCGCAGTATGGGCTTTGGGATGTAGCTGTAGCTGGTCCCCCGCTGCCGGTTGTGCGTTATCGACACGGTGAATTCCTTGGCGTCTTTGGGCCAGCTGGTCATCCATATGGGTTGGATCGATTCTTCTTTTAAGAGTTCGAAAGATCCAAATATGTCCAATTGGTCAGTATGCTACGGCAGAGAAGAAAAGGCGGGGGAGGGGATCGACGGAACAGGCGCTAGAGGCGCGAAGCGGGGACATCGTCCGGAACGGCGTGATCCTCGATATCGGTTCCATGAGGTATCTGGTATCGTCCCAGTCGGTGGCCGATGCGTACTATGACGTGGCCTTCGGGAGGGACGGGTGGTGGTGCCCGTGCCCGTATAACCTGTACGGAAACCGGCGGTGCAAGCACATTCGGGCCGTGGCCGGTCCGGTCATGAAGGAGCGAGGGATGAGGGATGGGAGGCCCAGGGGGATGCGGATCGGGAAGCCCGAAGTGAAGTGCAGGTTCTGCGGCTCTGCGGACTGCCGCAAAGTCGAGATTCGGAGGAACAGGGGCGGCGAGGCATGGCGGTACCGGTGCGACGGCTGCAGCAGAAGATTCACGCACAGTCCGGGCTTTGTGGGCAGGCACTTTTCGCCGGATGTAATCACCGACGCCCTTCAGGGCTGCGCCGCGGGCCTCTCTCCGGCCAAGGTTGCGGAGGGGATGATAAAGAAGGGAATAAGGGTGAACGAGTCCACCGTGTACCGGTGGGCAGGGGACTACGGCGGGCTGATCGATGGGTTCTACAAGGGCCTCCACGTACCGGTGGGATATACCTGGCATGTCGACGAGATACACTTCAAGTCACAGGGGACTTCCATGTGGCTGTTCGGGGTAATGGATGCCGAGACAAGGCAGATAATCGCGTACGACACTGCAACGGACAAGATCAGCTACGACGCCACGAGCCTGTTTGCGGATGCGGTGGCAGCGGCCGGAAAGCATCCGGACATTCTGATAACCGACGGTCTCAACGGGTTCAAGGCGGGGTACAGGCACGTGATGTACACGAATACGACGCCCAGAACATGCCACATCGCGGATGTCGGCATACGGGACAGGCACGCCGCAAACAACCTGTACGAGCGCCTCAACGGGGAGATCAAGGACAGGATAGCCCGCGTGCGCGGGTTCAAGTCCAAAACCCCGGCCCTCCTCCGCCTGCTGATCGTCTATCACAACCTGGTGCGCCCCCACAGCGGCCTTGGCGGCAGGACCCCAGCCGAGACGGCCGGGATCACAATAGACGGACCGGACAAGTGGCTTACGTTGATACAGCAAGCTGCATCATCCTGCGCGTAGGATGCACGCATGCTGCCGGATCCCCGTTCGCATTAGGCGCGATCACACGGAACGGTGCCTTGAAACCTGCAGTTCGGTTCCCGCCGTCAGTTGCAGATTGCGGCCTTGTCCGGCAGACTCTGCTATGGGCCGGCGACGTGGACGTGTATGCGGACATGATCTGTTAGCAGGACGGCCGGCGCCCGAATTTGCGAGAGAACCGTCTCTTAGAAAAGCTAATATATTAACAAACTCTAAAAGTGGACATGGAACCATGACAAACAGATCCAACAATTCAGGTAAACCACTAGACGAGCTGCCTGAAAATACAAAAATTCAAGGGAGTACTGAATTAGGAAAACCATTATCTAATAATCAAAAAATTAGTCCCGAAGAATTTGCGACGTTGATAAAATTATTTGATGCTAATAAAACTATTTTTGATGGGAAGGATAAATATCAGAAATATTATAATGAGAAAGAAAAAAATAATCAAAGATCAGAGTTTATCGCAAAATTTCCCATAGACAAAATTCAGGATATGACCATCGATGACTATGTCGAAGGATTGCGTGACAAAGCAGGCAATCCAAATCGCACTAGTTTTTCCTATATGATTGAGCACAAAACTCCAGCATTTGGATCGGCCAAAGGTGGAAGCGCACGTAAATTTGGAATCTATTATAAACAAAAAGATGGTCGATTTTGGTATCCAGAAATCAAATACAAAAATCATAATGAAGCTTTCAAAAGGGTTTTAAAACAAATACAGGAAAATGTAGAAGCGGGAAAAGACTTTAAAAAATCCAGTAATATTTTGAAGCTATCTGGCATCAGTGACAATAGAGAAAAGCATACTATTCATTCAAACATAATACTGAAAATACTATCAGTATATTTTCCTAACACGTTTATACCAATTACAGAAAAAAATCTCGATAAAGCACTAGATTACTTTAAGGTTCCGAGAAAAGATTTAAATGGAAAAATTATTCAAAAGCAATTCAAGTTAATTGACCAAAAAAAGAATCACCACATAATGAAAAATTGGAGTGTTGAAGATTACTCATGGTTCATATGGAATACACTCATTAAAGGGAATGTTCAAAACATAATTGGTGAAACTAATCTAGAGCCCACGGCACTTCATCTGCCACTCGATAATGAATTACAGGACATAAAAAAATCAATTCAAGAAGACTTACTAATTGATAGAAGCATAATTGAGAGAATTATTTCAAGCTTGTATTCGGGAAGAAATGTTTTGCTGACTGGCCCGGTAGGAACAGGGAAAACTGATCTCGCGCAAAAAATTCCAGCGATTTGGAATTACTATCCAGAAGTACATACGGCAACTTCAGACTGGAGCACGCAAGATGTGATTGGTGGTATTTTTCCAAAAATTGATAATGGCAAGGTAACATTTCGCATTCAAAAGGGTTGTGTGACGTCGACCGTCTCCAAAAATTGGAAGGATGGAACGGGGAATAGCAAGATCAGAAAACCATACATAAAATTCGACCACAAAACAAGCGTTGAGCGCAAATACAAAGGAGTGTGGTTAGTAATTGACGAATTTAACCGAGCAAACATCGATCGCGCATTTGGACAATTGTTTACCGCACTTGAATATGAAGAACAACTAAAAATGCCGACAGAGGAATCGGGTGTTGCCAACAACGACGACTTTCAAACATTTGCTATACCTGATGACTATCGAATAATCGGAACTCTAAACATTCATGATAAGCATTTTCTGTTCAATCTTTCTGATGCACTAAAAAGAAGATTCGACTTTATTGAAATTGAGATACCGCCAAGAGACTCTATGGATAAAGAGATTTCCCTGATGCGGAAGAAAGCAGCAGTCAATGACGAATTATCGATTGAAATAAAAAAGCTTGATAGATCAAATGAAAGAACGGATAGAAAACTATACGAAATTGTATCATTCATTAGGATGTCAAAACAACTTGGTACTGCTTTCCTGATATCCATGTTCAGAGATATGCTGGTCTATCATAAAATGGGTCAAAGCTGGAACGATAGTCTTGATTCGGCATTGACTAAAACAATAAGTCTTCAAATTGACGATCTCTCGTTACCTGCATTAGATATTATTAAATGCTTTGTCTCGGGTAGTCTAGCTCCATTTTTTATAAAATTTGAACATTATGACCACTATGAAAGGATGGAAGATTACGCAAATGAATTGGAAAAATACGAAGAATATTATACCGCCCAATCAAAAAAATTCTCTGAAAAATGGGTGCAAGAATTTAGGGAAAGAAAATTATCTAGATTTAACGAGAGCCAACCAGAGTATAAGTCAATTAAGAAAGACTTGAATCCATGGACAGAAGAATTGAAACAACCGACTTTAGAACTTTTTAGTAAATCTATTGAGAGCATCATTAAAGAAAAGAGATCATACTCGATTAGTATACTAGAATCTGGTTTAACGTAGGTATGCAATTCCTAATTAAATTAGTAAAAATAATACAATCGTTAAGTAATGAAGAATTTAAACGTGCCAAAGAATCCCCACGTTATCTTGTCGGCAACTACCCGAATCTCCAAAATGAATGGCATATTCACCTAGAAGAGCTTTCCAAAAAACGTAGAGAAAGTGACTCGTACTGGAATAAGACGGTACGTGAAATTCGATATTGGGAAGATCAAGAGGTTGACTATATGTACCAAAGGATAATGGCGCTTTCTAGATCAATTCTCCAAAAGCAGTATTTCGAAGTACAGACACATTCAGGTGGGGCAACTGTTCCCGACAAGACTACCATCCTAAACAGGCTAGTTAAATTATCTAGCATATTGCTGACAAATATTTATCCTTCAATTCTTCGTTTGGTTCATTATAAAACAGATATAATTGATATCTATACTTCATCTATTCGAGGTCACATCGATTGGAACAAGACGATCCTAAATGCGGCTAGAACGTCTGCTGGCAGACCAATTTTTTTTGTGTGTAACACCCCAAAAAAATCGTTTTCTACTCCTGAAAACGTGCTTTTGTATATGGCGATTGCCTGGATTTTTACTGATGCAGTTAACTTGTATACTTCACAAGGAACCAACATCGTCTCCAGTGAAGATAAAAGAAAAATCTGGATGATTTTAAAAGCTAGTAAAAATATTCTGGGATCACCTCTACTGACTGAAATCAAGAAGGAGTCAAACGTTGCAAGAATGGTCACAAGGCCAACGTCAAAAATAAAAACCACCCTTGCACTAGTGGAAAATAATCTCAAGCGCTCCAAAAACACGCAAACTCCATATCTTCAGCTAATTACTTGGATCAGATGGTATATTGATTTTAATATAAATCAATATCATGATCTTGCCAATTTTACTTTTAAAAATCTCAAGGATTTTGATAAAATGTTTGAGCTCTGGGTATTGTTTGAGATGGTAAGCTACATCAAACAAACATATGCAACCAGAATCAAGCCTCTTATTGAAGAGGACCGGCCTAAAGGCTTTAAATTTGAAATTAAGAACCAGATATTTACATTGCGTTATGAGAAATGCTATGAGGTACCAATAGGCAATCCAGTAAGTCCAGATTATACGATAGAAGCAGATGAGCAATGTTGTTGCGGAAATACCGTGACAGTCAGTTTTGATGATAGTGAAGTCCCAAATTGCGAATGCGGTGATTTTAGACCCAAAGTAGTATTGATAATGGATGCCAAGAATTGGCGTGGACAAAACAGAATGGACGGGGTTCGAAAAATGGCTTGGTACATGGTACAGTTGAATGAATATGGCCCAAAGACCGGTATCCTATTTTTTTCAAATTATGAGCAATATCATGATAAGAAAAACCCCCAAACCGATCATTGGGACCAAGTGAAAGTAAACCAAGGGAATTGGGAGTTTATTGTTTATGTGGTCAAGTCATCAAAAAAACTTGAGTATATCGAACAACTCGGAGCTGTGTTTGGGCAAATCTTTTTCAAATTATTCTCCCCTCAGTAAATAGGAATGTTTCCCCGTGTTTTTTCACGGAACTTTTTCCAATGCAGGCACGCAGATCTGGCACGGGAATGGTCATTGAATGCATCAGCGACCATGTCGCTCTTAAACTTTGAGAAACAGAGGGGGTTGTCCACGTTCTCCCAATAGGGTCGGCCATCCTCGAAAAAACAGGCTGTCTGGCTCCTCCCGAGGACAACCTTTAGCGGCAATCCTGCCTTACGCGGCACGAATTTCTGCCCGTTTCGGCTTCAAATGGACGACTCTGCCCGGATCCGGAGACTCGCTGGCACGATCCCCTGACCCATCCCCTTGAATGGTGGGACAGTTCTTATGTCAGATCAGAGGAAGAGGTTACGGCAGATGGACATGACGGCGAGTTCGCGCTTTTGCATCTCCAGCGTCACGGATCGGACACGAAAATTGAACCGGTCCTTGATCGCAGAGAAGCAGCTCTCGATGGTGTTTCGTTTTCTGTAGGTCTTGTAGAAGCTTCCCGGGTGCTCCCTCTGCCATTGTATCATCTTCGCCCACGGGCTGTTTCCGCGGCCCAGGTAGTTCTCCTTTGGTGGCATGCAGGGCGTCCTTCCCAGATCTATGGCTAGTTCATAGTTGCCCTTGGAGCAGTATGCAGAGTCCCCCAGCAGGTGTCCGTCACCTCGCGGTGCCTTGATGCACAGCTGCTCCAGCATCGGCGAATCGCCGGCGTTCCCGCCGGTTACGGCGCTGGAGACGATCTTCCCGTTCGGAGAAATCAGCGCATGATGCTTGATCGTGGCCTTTTTGTAGTATTCTCCGCGTTTGGCGTCTTCTGCTAGGACGTACCGGTTGTAGGTGTACTGGGTGGAATCCGCCGATAGCGTTCCGTAGGCGTCGCTGCCCGCGGTAAGCGTCAGCAGCGAGTCAAGCAGACCTATCGGTATCATGCCCATATGCTTGTGCAGCCATGACTTGGACGGGACGTGATCCAGGCCCAGCTTCTTGCAAAGGCCGGGCCTGGCGTCGCATTCTTCCACCATTCCCCTGATGGAGCACGAGTATCTCTTCATCATCAGCCAAGCCATCAGGGTGCACAGCATGGACTTGTACTCCGGATTCCTCTTCAGGAACTTCCTTACCATCCTTAGAATGGCCTTGAATCCGTCCTTGAACTGTTTGCCGCTGTTTTTCCTCTTCCTTTCGTAGTCTCTTGAGTAACCGTCTTTCTTGTAGTTCTTTGACCTCCTCGTGTAATGGTCTGGTCTCATTGGGTGGATGCGGATCCTATGATCCAAAAGAATTGCGGTGTCGGCGGGGCTAGGTGAGTCGCTTTTAAGTCTTCTGCGATTTTTTCGGAGATCTATTGTACGAGAATTAGGTCCAGCTAAGATCAAGCGTACCGTAAAGGACTATTTTGCCCTATACCGATCAAGAAAAACGATGACAAAACGACTGACAGCGAAAGCCATACAGTATGCAATGGCGCAGCTCAAGAAAGGCAGGAGCCCGTCGGAAGTAGCAGCAGAGGTGGGCGTGACGCCAAGACACATCCGGAGGCTGTGGGCCGAGTTCTGCACGACGGGCTCCCCGCATGTTCCCCTGAGCCCAGGAAGGCCGGCACTGCAGCCGTCCCCAGACGATGTGCGGCTGGTGCTGAACGAGTACAAGCGGGAACCGGTCGGCGTGCTGCGTATTACAATGAATCTGCGGAAGAGTCACGATATAAGCTACATGCGGGTATACAGGATAATGAAGGAGAACGGGCTGGTGGTTCCATCTGCCGCAAAGTCCGGAAAGCGGAAGTGGATCCGCTACGAGAGGATACACTCCAACTCCAGGTTCTCCTGCAAACTCGGTTGATGGATTCTGATTCCGATTAGGTCTCGACTGGACACGCTGTGCTATTCGTCTGGCCTGCACACGACAATATCTTCGCCGCGGATGATGAATTTCAGCCCAGAGGGATTTCCCAGCTTTGCCAGGATTGGCTTGGGTATGTAGCTGTAGCTTGTACCGCGCTGCCTGTTGTGCGTTATGGACACGGTAAACTCCTTGGCGTCCTTGGACCATGAAGGCATGTCTCCTGTTCGCAGATGCGGTATTTTAAAAGTATGCACTCAGGTCCGGAAAACATGCAGTTTAGGTACGGGTGATGATCCCCGTCTCAGCACGCCGCGGCGGCCAGCATGGCGGGCTCCTTCCGTTCCTGCTCGGGCGGCTTGAATATGCTCCAGTCCGGATCCCTGGCCAGCTCCTCCACCACCATGCGCGGAAATATCCCCCGCCTGTAGCAGGTACGCGCAACCGAGACCAGCACCGAGAAGACCGCCCTCCCCTCGGGCTCCGACAGCTGGTGGCGCACGTTCCGGTGCAGCACGACGGAGTCTCTTATCTCCAGCTCGGCCGCGTTGTTGTGGGGAGGCATGCCCGGGTACCTCAGGAACGTGAACAGGTGCGGGGCGGCGCCCTCAAGCGTCCCGCGGAACTTGTGGCCCTCGCCATAGGAGGCTGCCATCTGCGGCACGGCCCTCTCCAGGTCCAGGCACTCGGCGCTGCCGGCAGACTCCCTCCCCTTGTTCCTCTTGTACAGGGAGAGCAGCCTGCGGTAGCATGACAGGTCGTTTCCCCCGTTTCTTATCGCCAGCTTCTCGGCCTCGCGCAGTATGTGCGCCCAACACCTCTGCCTGACTGGGAAGATGTCATACACTGCGTATCCGTCAGAGACGACCGGGATGCCGAGCAGCTTCCCAAAATGCAGGTCCAGCACGGCCGCCGCCCTGCTCGGGGCCGTCACAAGGTACGTGGCGTCTTCGACCGTTACCAGCCACACGTATCCTTTCCTGCCGTTCATCTTGAAGACTGACTCGTCAAACTGCACGAACGCGGCCTCGGCGATGTGGTTGAGGATCTCACCGTACGTGCCCTTGAGCAGGTTCTTTAGCGCCTTGCGCGCGTTCCACACAGTATTTGGCGAGACGGCAAAGCCGTAGAGCGCCTTGAAGAAATACGGGGTGGTCTCGTCGGTGGCCCTCTTGGCGTAGTACTCCTCCACAAACCCCAGGGCATGCGGGCCAAAGCAGGTGCCCGGTATCACGGGCGCCCAGGCGGCGCTGATCTTGCCGCACCTATTGCAGAACGCACGCCCGATCACGTACGCGACGCACTCTATCCTCATGACGCGGTCGTCTGGAAAGTCGCAGACCAGCCTTGTCACGGACGGCAGCTGCTTGAGGTGCCCGCGCCCGCATTTCCCGCACCTGCTCACAAGCAGCGTTACGGTCCTCTCGGCCCTGTTTCCGTGGGATTTCCCCGCGTGCCCCTTGGGCGGCCCCCTGCGGGACGTGCCCCCGGAGTCCCCGTCCTCCGGTTCAGGTCCGTCCTGCTGCCCGTCCGCATCCTCCTTCTCCATCCGCTTCCGGAAGGCGGCGCGCTCCTCATTGTACAGCGAATCTGTGGAGGACGGGGCGTTGGGGTTCTCGTACCTGGCCAGTCTCCTGTCGCGCCCTGCAATCTCCAGCCTCAGCCGGTCGATTTCCGCCTCAAGCATCTCCTCCCTCTTGGCAGATGCGGCCTCAAGCCGGGCCACTCTCATCTGCCAATCCCTGTTCTCGGCAACCACCTTTGCCAGCTCCTTGCGCAGGAGCGCCGTCTCCGATTCGCTCACCGGGATTCGCGGATCGCGTGATCAATAAACCTATGGTCAATCAAGCGAGCGGGCAGTGGATCCATAGGCACGGACCTGAGTGCATACTTTTAAAAGACCGCAAGATCTATAAGTATGTCCAATTGGAAGTATTCACGGCATCGAAGACAACGAAGCAGCGCAGGGCCGTCGGAGCCATGATGGAGGAGGGACGGATCCTCTCGGAGGATCCGGGCAGGATAAGGAAGAAGAGCAACAGGCGCTGGAGGGTAAGATCAGGCACCTTCGCGTTCCTGTGGCACCACGTGATCGTCGATGCGCTGGGGATGTGGTGCAGCTGCTCGCTCCAGGAGAGCCCCGGCCTCTGCAGGCACATCGCCGCCGTGGGGCACGTTATCGCCAGGTCCTGGGACGTGGCAAAGAAGATGGCCGGCAAGGCGATCAAAATCAGGCTCTGGTAGATTTTGGTGATCTCCGCCGCTCGCTGTTCGAAAGTGTGTTTTTGGATCTTCCCCAGACTCAATCCCGCCGCATTTCGTCACGGTGTTCAAAAGTGTGGTGCCTTCCACAAGGCTGTTCAAAAGTGTGTTGGGCCGCCCTTGCACCTTGGTGGTAAATTTTGGTGATCTGATCACCAAAATCTATCAGAGCCGAAACGATCTCGAACTTATTCCAAACGGTATACGTGTCCGAAATTCATCTTGGGCCAGAAGGCGAACAAATACCCAGTGAAGACTGCTCTCCGTCGAGCCAATACCCCCCTCAAATGCTTATTAAGCTACCACATGGATACGAATCACATCTCTGTAAGACCAAGATGTGAGTAATTTTTTTAAAGACAGGTTATGTTTAAGACACTGTGTCAAAAATACACTCCATTCAACAGAAACACTATCCAAACAACAGCATGGAAGGCGTGTTTAAGGAATTCTGCATGTTGGAAGACATAGTCGAGAAATCTGGTCATTTACAATCCAATACTGAAACGCTCTTTACACTACGTAGTGCCGTCGTACGGCTGGTGACTATAATTGAGCAGTTTTTTCATGCGGTTTTGGCTAAAAAAATCAGCGCCAGATCAGCCAAGTACGATCATCACATTATAAAAATCCACAAGGTATTGCTTGCTGACACCATCCGGACTGTAGAATATAGTTGGCACAGCACATATCCGAAAGGCGTTGAAGAACAGATTCAACAGTTCTTGGCTTCCGAGGAACCTAATGAGACAAAATCGGATTACTGCAAATTGAACAAGGCTCGCCTTGCCGGTCTGCTGGAACCATATTGCCATGCAAAGACGCCGGATCTCTGGCATATGTTTATTGCAAACGAACATTCGCTTCAGAGCACGCGTCGTATTTTAGATGAGATGAGAAAACATGAAATAACCGTGTTTGATGATTCCAATGCAGAATTATTGCTAAAAAATTATGACAGATTGTTCGATGCCAGGCACATACTCGTGCATACCATGAACGATGCCGTCATTGACATAAAGAGATACATGAAACTCACGATGCGGTTGTTCAAGCGTGTGTTAAAGGCTGCAGGTTACGATGATCCGCATGTTGCTTTCATTTACGGTTATGCCTTAAACGAAGCAGGACGCCATGATGAGGCAATAACTGTTCTTAATGATCTCGTAGGGCATGACCCACGTGGCATTGTGTTTCAAACTCTTGGAGAAGCATATTATGCAAAAGGAGATGCTGTCTCTGGCAAAGAATGGCTCATGACCGCAATGGGCATGGCACATAATGTTCATGGGACGTTTGGAACGCGAAGCCGTCCCAGAGGTACATCATATGCTTCAAAGGAGGATTTGTCCAACGCTTGGATCAACAATGCATTGCTCTACAGGGCGATCGGAGAGACGTTTCGGATCAACGGTGAAATGGACTTGGCGGTGCAGTGCTTTGAAGACGCCCTGACCCAGTGCCCGGGTTATATCTTGTTGCAAGAAGACATTGGGGGCAAGTTTGTCGGGATGGGAATGAGTGAAAAGGCAATTAGGTGTTTCAGGAAGGTAGTTGCGGTAGAACCCACAAACACGCATGCATTAGACCAACTTGGGATACTTTATGGGGTTTCAGATCCAAAGAAATCTGAGAAATATTACAAAAGGGTACTAAAACTGGAACCGGAAAACAAATCAGCCAAATCCGGTCTGGAATCCTTACGCGATGCGTGATGAGGAAGGTTCAGGCCCTCTGCCTAAATGTGGCTCTGGTAGATTTTGGTGATCGGATCACAAAAATTTACAGGGCCCCAAAAAGAACGGACTAAGATCACGAAAATCTACCACCAAGGTGCAAGTATGGCTCAGCTCACTTTTGAACAGCCTTGTGGAAGGCGCCACGCTTTTGAACACCGTGACGAAATGCGGCGGGGTTGAATCTGGAGAGGACCCTAAAGCACACTTTTGAACAGTGAACGGTCGAGATCACCAAAATCTACCAGAGCCTAACCATGTACAGCTGCTCGTTATGATCGTGCCAACAGCCACGAATTGTGGAGATCAGTAGTCGACTGACACAGAAGCACGGCAGTAACTAAACTGTATGTCTTCCAAAAAGATGGCAATTACGGGGGCTGTAGCTCCTGATCGCACGTTGAATGCGTAGCCATTTCAAAGGTTATGGGGTTCTTGGATTCATCCAAGAGCGTAAACGTGACGGTATACGTCCTTGTGACGTCGAGGTTGGTGCGTAATTCCTCCCAGTCATGCTTGACCTGACCGATACGTTTTCGGATCGGCGATCTCGCGTATTCCGCAATGACAGAGCACAAAAGACGAGAAGGATACTGGCAGTATTACGAACTTGCAAAGGAAGGCGAGTCGCCCCACCTGAAGAGGGTGCTGATCGAGGTAGTCCTGGAGAACCCGCGCCCGCGCCCGGAAAACGACAACCGGGGCCGCCCTCCGATACACTCCAAGGACAAGCTGGACTTTGCCTGCCTGCTGATGATGGCTGACAACAACACCTACCGCGGGATAGAATCGGACCTGCGGGACATGCGGACGCCGTGGGACAGCGAGCCCGTCCCGGACCACACCACGCTGGTCAGACACTTCCAGACGTTACCCGCTGACTGGCTCGATCGAATCCTGGCCGAGACGGCCCGCCGATGCATCAAGGAGGCGAGCAGGGCGACGGATCCGCTGGGGGCGGACAGCAGCGGGGCGGAGACCACAAGGTACGAGGACGTCGAGAGGCCGGACAGGAAGAGGCGCGACTTCGTCGAGACGCGCCAAAAGACCTACTGGAAATACCACATAACGGCCATCCTGGGCCTGCAGATCGTACTGGCGGCGTTCACCACGCCCGGCAGCGTCAGCGACACGGTCATGCTTCCGGTAATGCTGGCCGAGATCAGGCGCCGCGGGTTTGACTTTGCGGGGCGCTTCTTCAACGGGGACAAGGCGTACGACTCCGACGAGAACTGCGAGAAGCTCTTCTGGATGGGCATGATCCCCAACATCAAGCAGAGAAAGGATGCCGTCAGCCGGGGCAAGCCCTACAGGAAGAAGGCGGCCAGGATGTTCAACGATAACGAGTACAGAAAGAGATCCCTGATAGAGGGAATATTCGGGGCCGAGGAGACCAAGGGGCACCAGCTGCTCTGCAGGTTTGTCAGGGAGGACAACCGGCGCCGGTTCGCCAAGGGCAGGGCAATCGCCTGGAACATCAGGGTTCTCAACCGGTTCGAGTGCGCCAACCGGCTAAGGATACCGATACCATCCTACGGTGGTCTGGCGCACGCGGAGTGCGCCTGATGATCCGGGCCCGTCGTAACTGATCGCGGCGTGCGGGCAGCTAACGCCCGACACTGCCAGAATCCCCGCCGATGAAGGCGTGGGAAGACAGGTGTGGGCAAGAAGGATCAGAATTACGCACCAACCGCGAGGTGGGGGGGGGTTGTGGGATCCCAAGTTTAAATGCGGTGTGGTTATTGAAATGGACAGAAACGTGATATCAGACAAACGAGGTTCTGGGAAAGAGCCGGAAATCCCCAACATGATCAGTGATATCCTGACCGCAATGGGCTTATCTTCCAAGTGCAGGACGATCCCGGACTATGGAGAGCAGGCCGGATGGGGAGTATACAGGTTCCAGAAGGCAGACGGCGGGGATGCCCCCGTGCCGGCGCTGCTTTTTGAGCACAAGGCAAAGACCATCGCCGACGCAAAGAGGCAGGTTTCGGGCGTTTCAAACTGCATTGCCATATTTCACCTGAAATCCAATTACAGCATGTTCTTCAAGTCCGGTGCTGACAGCACGGTCTTTGGGCTGGACAGCAGTGATGCCTGCGAGCAGATTCAGGCCACCCTGTCTTCAGCCGATTTTGCATCAGCCGACAGCGAGATGATGGCGAGGATCTCCATCAAGAGAACGATCGCCAACATCCCGTTCACCACACGAAACTTCAACAACAGGGGCATTTTCTCCACACACTACCTGAAGAACCGCCTTTTTGCCGAGAGTAGTGCAGAACAAGACGGCCTGGATGCCGCATGGGAGGGGGATGCGAACAAGACCCTCGGGATTCTCGGATGGAATGGCCTGAAGGGGCGAAACGGCGTGTACCGCTCGCGCGCCTTCCCGCTCGCATCAGTCGTTGTGGTGGACAGGGGGCAGGACTTTGGCATGCAGAGGAGCGCGGACGACGTGGCACCAAGCTACAGGGCGGTGGCGGAGCTGAAGAACGCACCGTGGGTCGTGCTCACAGACGGCATGACATGGAGGCTCTACACGTCACGGGTGTCGGCATCCACGACTAACTATTTTGAGATAAGCCTGGAGGTGAAGAAGGCCGTCATCCTGCGGTACCTTGCCGCCATATTTGGGGCTATGTCGTACGTGGTAAAGGACGGGAAGGCTGGCATCGATGTGATCTTTGACGAGGGCAAGAACTACGTCCAGGAGCTGGAGGAAAACCTAGCAGACAGGATACTGAAGCCGGACGGCATCTTTGTCGATCTGGTAAAGGGCATACTCGACCATGACGGGAAGCGGCGGTATCCGGAGGAAGAGCTGAAAGACGCCAAGAAGACGACACTCAAGATCATGTACCGCGTGTGGTTCCTGCTGTACGCTGAATCGCGTGATCTTCTGCCGGCCAGGGACAAGATGTACGCCCCGCTGTCGCTGACTTCATTGAGAAACAGCCTTGACGGCATGGGCGAGAGGCCAGAGGATCATGACTGCTACGGGCGCGTGAAGGCCCTGTTTGCCGGCATCCGAAAGGGCAGCCCAAAGCATAACCTGCCGCAGTACAACGGCGAGCTGTTCAAGCAAGACCCGGAGATCGACGGCAAAAAGATAAGGAACGAGCACTTTGTGGGGGCGCTGCGTGGACTATTTGAGAAGGACGGCGAGCCGATGGACTATGCGAGCCTCGGCGTGAGGCATCTGGGGCACATCTACGAGACGCTGATGGAGTTTGTGGTGCGGCAGGCAGACAGGGACATCATGCTGCTGGAAGACAAGAAGGGGGTGCGCGAGGTGACATCGAGGGCAGAATCCACGTACTCGTACAAGAAGAACCAGCTCTACATCATATCCAAGGCCGGGGCCATGTCCAGAAAGTCGTCCGGAAGCTACTACACGCCGGAGCAGATGGTAACGTTTCTAGTGAGACGCGGACTGGAGCCGATATTCCAGGAGCGCGAGAAACGAATGGCAGGTGATCTGGAGAGGTACAGGGAGAGCCGGACGAAAAAGAACCGCAATGCCTGCATGGACAGGCTGCTTGACATCCAGGTGCTTGACCCGGCCATGGGGAGCGGACACTTTCTTGTTGAGGCGTTGAACTCGATCACGCGGTGGGCGACAGGAATGCTGGAACTGTATCCAGAGCACCCGCTGGTCGGCGAGATAGAGAAGGACAGGAAGCTTGTCATAGACACACAGAAGGAGAAGGACATTGCCATAAACCAGAGCCTGCTCACGCATGATGTCCTGCTCAAGCGCCGCATAATGAAGCGATGCATCTTCGGCGTTGACATCAACCCGCTAGCGGTTGAACTCGCCCGGGTGTCGCTTTGGCTTGATTCCTTTGCGATAGGCGTGCCGCTTACCTACCTTAACCACCACATCAAGACAGGCGACTCGACTATCGGAGATTGGCGCAGTGACATCGGCGACTCCAAGGGGAAATTGCTTGACATCTGGATGGAGACCACAGACAAAATAGGTGGAATGATGGAGCGTGTGAGCCGAAGCGCGGATGTTACAATAGATCAGGTCAGGGCAAGCGAGGATGCGCATGGCGAGTACGAGGCAGAGATGGAATCAAACAGGACGGGGCTTGACGTGTACTGTGCGGCGCAGATAGACGGTACCGTGATCCCAAAGAGTGCCCGAAAGAATGTCGCAGGCTACATCCGGCGGTTCACTGGCCAAAATTCGATGGACGATGACATGCAGTACACTCTTGCAAGAACCAGAGAACTTCGAAACCGATACGATTTCTTCCATTGGGAGCTTGGGTTGATGGACGCGTTCACGGACTCTAGACGTGGATTCGACCTAGTAGTGGGAAACCCTCCGTGGGACAAAGTAAAGCCGAACGATGATGAGTTTTTTACACCACACTATCCTGCATTCAGATCAATTAGTCCAAATACCAAAAAAACGGCAAAGAAGAACGAGATTCTCAAAAATCCGAAAATTAAGGCAGATTATGATGAGTACATCCTGTCATTCAGGGAAAAGTCTGCGTTCTACAGGACATATGAGCAGCAGGGTGAGGGCGACAGAGATCTGTGGCAATTGATATTTGAGCGGATGCTCTCCCTTGTGGGCAAGGATGGCATTATATCAGTACTGATACCGTCACAGATTCTTTCAAATTCCAGTTCGGTTGAAATGCGGAGACGTGTTCTCAATACGGATGTGCGACAGATGTATGTATTTGAGAACCGAAAAAAAATATTCCCAATAGACAGCAGATATAGGTTTATGCTCCTGACCGCGCGCAACAGGCTAGGCTCTGACACATTCCAAGCCGGATTCTACCTGCATCACCTGTCGTCACTTGGAGCAGATAAAACCGAGAAAGAAAAGTTCCATGTTATCTCAAAGCAGATGATACGCAGGATATCGCCAGATACATACCAGATTCCGGAGGTAGGATCCAGAGATCTTGGCATACTTGATAAGATGTCGAATGGCAACACACTGCACTCGGAATCCTCTGACAGATGGTGTGTTGCTCTCTCAAGCGGATTTCATAAAACAGGTGATTCTGCCCTTCTAAAGGATGGCAGAAGTGGCTGGCCTGTTCTGGAAGGCAAACACATCCACCAGTTTAACCCTGACTTTGCAAGACCGGAGTTTACAGCAAGTTCCTCAGCCGGCCTGAAGAGGGAGGGAAGAAAGCGCGTATATGGGAAGGATTCTAGGAAGTTTTATCACTCGTTCCGGCTGGCATTCCGTCGTGTAGCTAGTCCAACAAACATGAGAGCGGTAATTGCGTCCATAATACCGCCACAGACATTCCATATGTATACATTGTATTCTATTGTGCTAACTCGTAGCGGAGCATTCGAAAACGGCAACGACTACAACAGAAAAATAGCATACCTGTGCGGAGTGCTTAATTCCATGCCATTTGACTTTACAGCCCGCTGCAAAATGCAGATGGATGTACCAACAGTAATCAAAGGCCTCCCAGTTCCAAACGACACACACTACAACGAGATTGCAAAACTCGCGGCAACGCTCTGCGTGGGAACTGACGAGTTTGAGGGATTTGCCGACTCGCTGAGGGTAGACAACGTCAGGCTGACGCCGCCGGAGCGAATACGTGCTACCTCAAGGCTCGACGCGCTGGCGGCCCACGCCTACGGCCTGACCCGGGACGAGTACATGACAATATTGGATTCCTTCAAGTTCACCGAGAACCCGGCCCTGCTTGAGGCAAAGTCGGCAGACCTTAACGACAACAAGACACTGCGGCAGTTCTACGGCGAGGTACGCAAGCTGGCGCCCATATGCTATGACGAGATATCTGGGGGAGGGCCATGATGGACGACGAGATTGACAAGGCAAAGCTTGAGCCTGACGTAATAGACAACAGGGCGGCCGTCATGGCAGAGGTGCTTACCATGAACCTGAACAGGATCAGGTTCCTTGACGTGTCGTCGGGATACTTTGACGTTGGCGGGTACGGCCTTGTCCGGAAATCCCTGGAGAGGGCCGCAATGAACCCCTCGTTTGAGTTCCGGCTCATGATCGGCAGGGATGCCATACGGCCGCCGACCTTTGACACGTTTGAGGAGTACCGCAGGAATGCAGGGCTGTTGCCCGGATCCGTAAAGTCGGGCCTTGACGAGGAGGATCTTGACGGCGCGAGCATGGACGATGTGGCAAGCCTCATCGCATTTCTGAGGAGGGGCAACGTGCAGGTCAGGCGCGGCGGGGCCAGGTTCAACCACGCAAAGTGCTACATAATGGGGGACGTGGGCGCCGTTGTCGGCTCCAGCAACTTCACGCGCGCAGGGCTGGCGACAAATGACGAGCTGAATACCGGCGCGTACAGCACCGAAACCTGGAAGAAGATAAGAAAGTGGTACAAGGACATGTGGGACGAGGCGGATGACGCCAAGGACGACATGCTGCAGGTGCTGGAGCAGTCAAAGTTCGGCGTGCCGGCTGAACCGCACGACATCTACCTGAAGATGCTCTTTGAGAAGTACAAGCGCATCCTGACCGCAATGGCCACTGACACCGCCGCCATCAAGACGCTTGCAAAGTTCCAGCGCGACGCCGTATCTACACTGCAGCAGATCATAGTAGAGCGCGGGGGCGCGATGCTAGCCGACTCGACGGGTCTCGGCAAGACCCACATAGGCATCGAGGTGATGCGGCAGAAGATGGCCGAGGGAAAGAAGGTGCTGCTGATAGCTCCCGCCCAGGTGCGGGACACCGTGTGGGCGGACAAGCTTGAAGAAGCGCAGATCAATGCAAGGATGATAGGAACGGAGGAGCTGGGCAGGAAGAACTTTAACGTATTCAGGTACAAAAAGTACGATTTCATCATAATTGACGAGAGCCAGAACTTCCGCTCTGGCACCACGGGACGCCGTAAAAACCTGATGAAAATAGTAAGCCTCGGAAAGAGAAAGCAGATCCTGCTGATGTCGGCAACTCCAATCAACAACTCGCTCATGGACCTCTACTACCAGATATCGATAATCACGGGCGGGAGGAACGATTACTTTACGGACATCGGCATCCCGGACCTGTACGAGTACCTGAGGAGAGCGGCAAACCGCAAACTCGACGACGGGCTGGAGAAGATCCAGCTGCTGCTTGAAACCATAATGGTCAGGCGGACAAGAACGTTCATCAGGGAGGTTTACCCGAACGAGAAGATCAACAACAGGCCGATAACATTCCCCAAGAGAGACTACAGGCCAATAAACTACGGGATGACCGACCTCTTCGGCAACGTCTACGAGGATCTGTTCAACACCATACGCTCCCTGAACATGGTGCCGTACGGCATAGACAGGTACAACGAATCACTCACAGACGAGGAGAGGCGGAAGCACGCCGTGCTGGCGCACCTGCAGGTGATACTGCTCCTGAAACGGTTTGAGAGCAGCGTGAAGGCCGTCATGATCAGCATAGAGAACAAGATAGCCCTGTTCGAGTACTTTGACAGCGTCCTGAAAACCAACAGGATAGTGTCGCCGAAACAACTGAACAAGATCATGCTAAAGTGGAACACCCAGAACATGGAGGGCGACGGCGACGATGACGAGCTGCGGGACGAGTTCTTCATGAATGAGATAAGGGACATACCTGTCCTGAGCGCGGGCAGGTACGATGTCGAATCCATGAAGCGCGATATCGGGTCGGATCTGAAACATCTCAGACGGTACAGGGACAGCCTGAAGAACATGCCAAAGTTTGACAAGAAGGCAGAAGCCGTGGCCGACATGATACTCAGGGACGGGGCGCTGGAGAAGGAGGGAAGAAAGGTGCTGGTCTTTACGGAGTACACGGCAACGGCGGTATACGTAAGGGACTTCCTTGAGGACAAGTTCGACGACAAAAAAGTGAACCTGATTACGGGCAGCGTCAAGAAATCCAGGCGCCCGCAGATCATAAGGGAGTTCTCGCCCAAGGCAAACACGGCAGAGGACGAGGACAGGCCAAAGCAAGAGACCGACATACTGGTTTCAACGGAGGTGCTCTCCGAGGGGCAGAACCTGCAGGACTGCAACTATGTCGTCAACTATGATTTGCCGTGGAACCCGATGAGGATAGTGCAGAGGATAGGCAGGGTGGACAGGCTTACCAGCGCACACGGTACAGTCCACTCCCGAGAGTGCTTTCCGGACACAAAGCTGGACGACCTGCTCAAGCTTGTCGGCAAGCTCATGGACAAGATAGGCCACATAAACGACACAATAGGTTTGACCGAGGATCTGCTGGGCCAGGAGGCGTCGCCGAAGAACTTTGGGGAGACGACTGCCGGCCGCATACGGGCGCTTGCGGGTGGTGTGGACTCGGGCAAGGTAGCGGAGGGCATGGAGCGCGAGTCTGATCTCATGCCTGCACGGACCCCGATAAACGAGATCATCCAGCACATCAAGAAGGCAGGCATCATGAAGATGGAGGAGTTTTCGATGGGAAGGAGAAGCGGAAAGACGGGCGAGGGCAGGAAGGTCGTGCTTGCGTACCTGCGGGAGACCGCCGGCAAGAGGCGCTTTTACTCGGCGGTCTTTGACTATGCCACGGGCAAGGCGAAGATTGTGGACGACATGGAGGCAATCGTGCTTGCCAGGTGCGGCGAGGACACTCCGACGCATCTTCCCATGGATGTGGACGGGTATGGTGTGTCGTTTCGGCACCTTGTTGAGATCGACGGGATTGCCCGCGAGGCGATCGCAATGCGGAATAGCAGTGACATCCGAATTGCCAACGATCTCAAGTCAAAGCCAAAAAGGAACGAGAAGACCATAGACAAGATCCGCGACATCATTGACAATGAGGTAATTGGCGGCAACCTGCCGGTTGCAGACGGCAAAGACGCGTACAATATACTGAAATCCACTGACCTGTGGCATTGGAATGACGACATGGAGTCGCTTCTGGACGACTACGAGAACAGTCGGGACATACGGTCACTGGTTGGCGAACTGAGAAGAATCCGGGACAGCATAGGCATGGATGCCGATGATGCCTTGGATGTGGAGGAGGACACAGGCAGTCTTGTTCTCGTGGGAGCGCTGTTCATTACCGGTAGTAAAACTGATGCGGGCCAGTTGAGAATTGGACAGTTTACCTGATTTGAGATTCCGGTTGCGGCCTTTGTAAAAAACAAGCACCGGATCCTTACCAAGTCAGGATCCCAACTTTATGCTATCGTCCATGCACTGAGACGTGATCCGTAATTAAAAATCAGGCGTCCTCTGCCCAAATTTTCCGGTCGTTCCAATCAGGCTGCTTGAGCCGCCCTCCAAAGCACCCTCTGGTTGACAAGTCCGCATACGATATCGTTGATGCGGTCATACTTTTTCAGTGGATTCCGGTATCTGTCTCCCATGATCCGGTGGGTTTTGACCCTGCGGATCGCATTTTCCACACGGATCCGGATCTTGGACTGCAGCCTGTTGATCTCCCTCTCTTCTGGGGAGAGCTTTTTGCCAGGCTTGCATCTGATTGGCAGCTCTACCTCAACGTCCGGGTCTACCTTCTGCGCTCCCTGATACCCACGGTCGCCATAAGTCCGCAGGTTCGCGCGCTTCCCTTCCCTGGCCGAACCGTTCCGGCTCGGCAGATTCTTGGGAAACGTCGGGTGCTTCGTCTTGTACACCTTGAAGTCGTGTACGCATCCTGGGGAGTGCCTGGTGTTGTGGATGATCAGGCCGTGCATGTTCACGGTGTACTGCGTCTTGGCTGTGTGCCTTCCGGCTTTGCCCGAATAGTGGGACTTTTCCATATCCTTCCGCTTCGGCCTCTGTATCGGTTGCTCTGACACGTCCACGAGGGCTACGAGCCCCGGGAAGAGTTCCTCGAGCTCCTCTACCGTAGATACCCTCTTGGATTCTGCGTAGAGCTTTGCAGGTATGGGCACGCACTTCTTTACGACAGGCGCTACCTGCTCTATGGAGCGCGATACGGTGGCCTGGCCGACTCCAAAAACCTCTGCGGCCACGTCCTGGGTAGCGTATGTCCCGTAGTAGAACAGGAGCAGCAGTACCCGCTCCCGCACACCCAACGCGAATCTGCGGCCCGCCCCGATCTCGCGCTGTCGGGACCGCTTGGAAAGCCTCTTTCTCTCCTCCTCTGGGTACATCTTCTCCACTTTTGTGAGCAGCAAATCGAACTCCTGAAGAGACATGCCCATGAGCATCTTGAACCTTCTGGCATTGCCTGCCAGTTTGTCGAATCCTAGCATGGCATAGGCGCGGTAGTGATAATATTTGATCGTGTCGCCGTCATCCGGCCGCCCCATCGCGGTGAATTGGCTAATTGCGAATCACATCTCAGATGTTCGCGGACGGGATTTGTCCGCGCCCTCCGCCGGACAGTCTGCCGTCCTGATCAGTTCCGTTCCGTTACACACGATACCATCTGAGCCCTCAGGACTGCAGCGGCCGCGCATGTGTCACTCCTGAATGCCGAATCGTCCCGTCTAGGGCAGCCAACCTGCCGCACGATCGTGGCCCCGGACGGCACTGCAGACAGTTCTGGCAGCCCTGGTAGTCTCGACTGGTCCTTTTACGTGCACGGAGCAGCATTTCGCGGAACGCCACACAGCTAGGACGAACTAGCACACACCAGATACTGCTGGACTCAAATCACTTCTGGGTTAGCTGGATGCGATTCCAAAAAGTCATCGGGGCTGTTTCCATTGGGAAGTCTGGTAGCAAACGTCCGGTACTTACCGCTTCAGGCGCCCGACTTTCCACCCTCCGTCAAGAGCTGGTAACTGACCAACCCCGCCAAAGACAACAATCTAATAGATGGTTGGTGTCTGCCGTATCGTTGGTTCCGAATCGCTCGCTGGCTGTGTTGATCGATATAGAAAACGTAGATATGCCGCTGATGGGATTCGTGCTGGAGGAGGCCGTCACGCACGGCACCGTGGCCATCTGCCGTGCCTACGGCAATCCAACAAAGCTGCACGACTGGAAGAAATGCCTCCAATCCCATGCGATAGAGTCGGTGCGCAACTATACCGATGGCAGAAATTCTACGGACATAGCCCTAGCCGTCGGCGCCATGGATATACTTCATACCAGAGAGGACATCAACGGCTTTTGCATAGCCGCCAGCGACAGTGACTATGCGGGCCTAGCCAAACGTCTCCGCGATGACGGCATGCTTGTGGTGGGAATGGGCAGGTCTGACACGCCGGCATCTTTCCAGGATGAGTGCGATCCTTTCACGGATATCGAAGTACTGTCCCAGCAGGACAGACTCGCAGGACGCATCTACAGAAAGGACGACATTGAGGCGGTGGCCAAAATCATGGATGCCATCAATTCGTCACCACCGCAGCAAGACGGTTGGGTGTTGATGTCGGAGGTGGGCGCCAACCTCAAAAATGCTGAGCCTGCCTTCGAGTACCACACCTACTGGCACAGCAGTTTGCAGTCGCTCATCGAGTGGTATCCGAGGGAGTTTGAGACGAGATCAAACATGTACGTAAGGACAAGGCCCGCCTCACGATAGTGGACTGCTTCCTGCTACGGGCTGGATGCCAGAACGCTGGCAGATTGCTTCAACTTCGGGGTGTGCGACCAGATAGTTAGGCATCCAGGTCACGCGCTTTCCACCCCGATTCAGGTCACGTAGACTTATCAGAACCCTAGAGGGTTAACAGGCCCCTCTTCAGGCATCCAGGTCAGCGCTTTCCACCCAGATCTAGGTCACGTAGACTTGCCAGATCCGGTAGATCACTAAGTCTTTACAGACTCGGAAACAGGTCATGGCAGCTACAGGTCATAACTAGCCCATGTCAGCTAGTCTTTACGGAATCTGGCTAGGCGCCCAACTTTCCACCCACAACCAGGCGCCGCTAACTTACCAGCCCCGATATATCTAGTCTGTTGCACAATCCTGCCTAGGATTTTCCACGGGGTGACCCGTCCGCATCCAGAACCGAAAAAGCTATAGATCAGTGGATCCCAGGGTGGCGGGTTGCCTACCGACAACGAGAAATACGTCAAGCGCGGCCAGGTGCTGGTCATACAGGACGATCCCCAAACGGACAGGGAGGTAGCGGCCGCCAACCGGCACAAGGTGGGGGCACCGTTCCTGTACGCCGAGTCGCTGTTTGCGGCCCTGGCCGTGGTAAAATCGATCACCGGCCTGCCGTACAGGCACCTGCAGGGGATGCTGATGATGACGCTTGCAGACGGGGACGCTCTCTGCTACACCACCATATTCAGGATGCTCCAGTCGCTGGACGTCAAGAGGGAAGGAAACGTGTTCACGGTCACAGGCAATGGCGCCATGCCGGTCAGCCTCGCAGTCGACTCCACCGAGCCCAAGCAGCACAACCGCGGGGATGGATACGCCAAAAGTGAAAGACCGGGAGGGGATTCGTCAAGCTCCACGTTCTGGCGGACACGGATACCAAGAGGATGTTGGCCTTCCAGATAACCGACGATCGTACCGGCGACTCGCCGACGCTCATACCGCTGCTTGACGAGATGCTGCGGGCCGGGAAGGCGGCGATCCGGATCCGGCCCCTGGCGTTGCCCCCTACCTGTACGGGGACGCCGCCTACGCTTCTAGGAAGAACGTGCCGGCGTGCAGGGGCCGCGGCGTGGAACCGCGCATCAAGCTCAAGGCAAGCTCCACTGCGCGCGGCAAGGGGATCAGCGACGCCTGAGGCGTCGCCGTCCGGGACCAGCTCGGGGGATCTACCAGCAGCCAGGTGTGGAAGATGACGGACGAAGAGAAGGGGCGCGCCAAGGAAGAGTGGAAGAAGAGGGTCAAATACGGCAGGAGGTGGCTGGTGGAGATCGTGTTCTCGGCTTTCAAGAGGATCTTCGGCGAGCACCCGTACTCGCTAAAGTGGAAGAACATGGTGCAAGAGGCCAGGATCAAGGTTGCCACGTACAACAAGCTGGTGGGCATGGGGGCCGGAGCAGTGTAACGCAAGGCAGACAGGACTCGCACATGCATAACTCGCGAGAATTGTGCAACAAACTAAAACATTGGTAAATATTAATAAGTGGCTAGGCGTGGATAGACAACATTGGTACGGATCCTAGAAAAGCACATCTCAAGATGGGCCTTGCCAAACGAAGAGATTCTTTCATGGATAAGATGGGATGATTCCATAGACTTTGATCAGATAGTGATCAAATCGGAGGCAGACCTGAAGTTTGTAAGAATTCTCAACGTCGATGCAGCGGTATTTGACCAAAAAGAAATCATGCGTGGGAAGGCAATTATAGATAGAGACATGCTACAGATACAAGGATTTGTAGGATTTTCATGTGTTTATACACTGATTCCAGAATCCGAACGGAGACTTTGTTTTGAAGTAGATTTTATGAATCGCGGGGAATCTATGAGCACAGTTTCACTGACAACTGACCTGATCAGGCCAATCGTTACGATTGATGAGGGATGTAATCGGATAATGTTATCCGATGTGGTAAGAACAATCCCTCCGATAAAATTCAAGCTTTCAAACAAAGGAAGGGCAGTCATACTCGATCCACAGCCCTTCGTTGAATTCACGAACACACAAGAAATGACAATAAAAATAGAGTTGATAAAAGAAAAGATTGCAAATGCATTGTTTGTATTTTCTTCAGAACAAATGATTCCACAGTTTGTGATAAATGGTTCCGGAAGCTGTGTAGTCGCCATGGGCTTCAAATACAAAGACGCAATCGGCAACGAATATGAATCACAATCGGTCGAAATTCAAATTCATCTACCACAAAGAGAAGAGTTGCAAGTTCCTATCGCCTCAGATTTGCGAGGACAGCCAACCATCGTATTGAATCCAGTTGTGTCATAAGCTGTGACGATTGATCCGGCTTCAATCTCGTTACTCGGTACTCTGGGCAAAGTAGCATACAACGAAATTCGGCAACTGAGTGATTCAAAAGTCATTATTCACAAAGGCTTAACATTTTATCATCATGACGAGGAGCTTGAATTTGCCTTTTTAATTTCGCTGGGTGAAGGGCTCTCCGGTTTAGATAAAACTCTGCACAAAATTAAAAATGTGGCAAAAAACCCTGTCACGTTTGAAAATGTCATAGAAGTTCATGGTTACGGTCTTCCTAAAAATGAGGACCTAGTAGAACTGGGAATAATTTCACGTTCCGAAAACACCGCAACCGTAGATTTTGCCAAGCTGCCACTCAAGGTTCAATCGAATTTGATATTCATTAAAATTCGTGCAAGAATGCAGGAGCCACTAAAAGATATACTGCTATCAAGAAGAATAGAAAAAACTGCGCAGCATATAGGCGATAAACAAATAGAGACGCGAATTGAAGTAGCTTTAGATTACGCGGATTTATGGAGTAAAGTGTTTGATCAGTACACAGTGCGCGATATAGATTTCACGTTTACGCTTACAGTGGATCCGAAAACAATAATGAATCAGATTCCTAAAAAACAGGCCAAAAAAATTATTCGGGCGGCGAGATTGGTTAGTAGTGGAAATGCCGAAGCAATAAAGTTTCTAGGGATTATGGCAGAGTGCTTTCTCGCATTTGAAAGCGACAGCAAGATGGACTTTTTGGCAAGCTCGATATCAACAGAGCCCGCTGAAAATTTTTTTGTGAAGGAAATTTCTCCCACAATGCAATTGATGGAAATTTCGGATAGTGGTTATTCGATTGCCCTTCCCGGAAAAATGCGAATCAGGTTGGGATGCACGATTGAGGGAAACAAGATTACGACGCTGGGAAAACTGATAATTGACCTTGAAAAATTTTCTAAAATTCTGAGAGCTATTTCTCAAGATCTACAAATAAAGACATATAGATTGAAATTTTAATAAAAATCGATTCACCCAAAAATGCGAGTGACGATGTTATTAATTCTTTTGTATTAATGTGACTTGGGTGTTTTTTCTAGGTTCATATGAAGAGAACACACTGATTAAGGAAAGTCTGCCAGTACAGAAAAAATTTGAAATACACTAAATAATTCTGAACAAGGCGCGTGAAAATTCTTTTGGATTCTTGTGATGAAACCCATACAATGAACACCTATACCGCCGAATAAAAGTGCGAGATCACAGCAGTGGGAAGCCAGGAATCGGCCATCTGATTTGAACAAGGCTTGTCTTGCAGCGAAAAGTTCATTGATCAGAACAGCCCAGGCAGACCATGAAATACAAGCAGATGCTCAAGATTCGCAAGATTGAGAAGGATCCGCAGGTGCGGGACAGGATATTGCTGAACGTACTGGTGAAAAGAGACGGGATGAGCGTGACCGGGGCCGCGCGCCTTCTGGGCATGGCCCCGTCATGGGGCGTCAAGTGGCACAACCGGTACCTGAAGGAGGGCATTGCAGGCCTGCAGACCCGCACCCGCTCAGGCCGCCCACCGAGGATCTCAGGCGAGACCCTGAAGGCCGTTAAAAAAAAGTAAAAAAGACAGTCTACCTGACGGCAGAAGACCTGCGCGACATCATTCGCGACAGTTCCGGCATAGAGTACATGACGGAGTATACGATACCGTATGCGCGCTTCCTGCTGCGCAGCTGGGGATTCACCAGAAAGGTTCCGATGGGACGGCACGTGAAGAGAGCAAGCAGGCAGAAGATCGCGTGGTTCCGCAAGAAGCTGGGGCCGCTGATAGAGGAGAAGATGAGGGCCGGCTACACCGTATGCGTGCAAGACGAGGCGATATGCGTAGCCGACGCGCGGCTCCGGAAGGGCGCCTACACGCCCAAAGGGGTCCGCGGCGTCTACACGTACACGGGATCGCACTCCAAGACCATCGTGTTCGGCCTGATCACGCTGGACGGGGAGGGGTTCTTTCAGAGATACGGCTCCTTTACCGGGAAGGAGTTTGTCGAGTTCCTAAAGGCCGCATGCGAAAGGTTCGGGAAGATCCTGATGATCACAGACGGCGCGCCGCAGCACAGGTCGAAATTCGTCAGAGAGGAGATCGGGCGCCTAGACGGCGTGGAGCTGCAATTTCTGCCGCCCGGCTGTCCCGACCTCAACGCGATTGAGGAGGTGTGGCGCCAGATGAAGCACGCGATACTGGACGTGCCGTACGTCCGGTTCAGCTCCATGTGCGGCGACATCGACAACTGGCTGAGGTCGTCCCTGCCAAAACTTGACATCGAAAGGTACCTCTACAGAAAAGCATAGGCTGCGCCTGCAGGCGCACAGGGGATCGTGCGCACACAGGTCAGGAAATGGTAAACAGCCGTAACCCGACCCTTCATGGATCTGAACGAACCCGTATTTTGCGATGACAATGACAACCAAGTTGGGAGAAATTCGACAATCTTGTCTTCGGGTCTGCAGAAAATCTAGCAGTTGCTCACGAAATTATATTCGGTGGTATACCATAGGCTCATCTATCGCTGTTCAATGGTATTTTAGTTGTATGGATGTACTTGTGACCGATAATTGGTCAGAATGCATAGATACTATGGTTTTAAGCCTTGCACAGTTTTCACTTATACTTGCAACGGTTATTCTGGGAGCCATAGTTGGCTTGGGCGTGGCTCGCAAGTACACAAATGGCAAGTAATTGTTTACCAACTATCAGCTGAGAGGATTCATGATGGATTCTCGTATCCACAATGAATGCAGGCAATGAGGTTGAGATGCTTCTTCACGAATTCATGCTCCTTTGCGCATACCAACGCATGTCCACATAAAGTGCACATAAGGCCAAACCGAGTGGTCTGCCGCTCTGCGTGTTCGCCGTTCTTACAAGCCAATACTAATAAAATCTGCTGATTAGATATTAAATGTTATGCAGATATGGGCCTTATCCAAAAAAGAGAAATTAGGCACCTGATCTTGATGGTTCCAGAGGCTGGTTGACCGGCGTAGCCGCGCAGGTGGCCGCCGGATCAAGTAGCGGATGCCGCAGGCCGGTCATTCCAGAGATGTGATTCACAATTAGCCGATTCGCCGCAGTTGGGTGGCCGGATGATGCCAGCAGGATCAAATACTGTCACTATCAGTCATAGATCATGTTAGGATTCGACAAACTAGCAAGTAATGCCAGAAGGTTCAGGATGCTGATGGACATGTCTCTTCAAGAGTTTGATTTGTTGCTCACAAAAATGGAGAAGGCGTGCCCTGAGGAGGAGAGAAAGAGGCTCTCCAAGCGTAAGTGTTCACCACATCTAGGCACGTTTTGACGCCCAAAGGGGCATTTCTGACCGGCTTACCCTGTCCTGTGGGCTTGAGAGTCCGGTTGTGTGATGACGTGCTTAGACGCATTTTGCCAGTTCTTCGTAGACATCCATCTTCCGCATCCTCCAGGTCATGACGCAGGTAAACAAGTTCCCCCACCATTCCATCGAGGCCGCCGACCGGATGGCTCCGCGTATCTTCCTGTGGACTACCGGCTCGCGCAGTCTCCTCTCGGCCGCATTGTTTGTCGAGTCAACGCGCGGATCAAGGACGTACAGGAACAGGTTCGGTTCCGCATTGTGCAGCTTTTTCACCAAGAAATCATGGAGTGCCGGGATGTCCCCGTATGCATCAATGAGCCTTTTCACTCGCTTGCGCAACAGGTTGCGCACACGGCGCCTTTCCTGCAGGGAACCGGTCGCCTCTAGCTCAATCCTGTGTATCTCCCTGAGCCTGTCCAGCACTATCTGCGCCTCGGGACAGCCCGGGTTCCCGTCTTTGATGTGCTTGATCTCGTTTATGATGTGCGCCCAGCACCGCTGTATCCTGTACTTCTTGTATGGCGACAGCCCGTCGCACACGATTCGTCCCACCCATGACCCGCCCAGCACCTCCGCGAGGACGTCGCCGCCCCTGCTGCGCCGTATCGCGTAATACACGTCGCCGGTCTCCGGATTGAAGAATATCCAGATCCAGACCAGTTTGCCGTTGAGGGATAGCGACGTCTCGTCTATGTGCAGCACATAGGCCTTGGGTTCTCCTGCAAACTCGGTTGATGGATTCTGATCCCTATTCGATCCGGACTGGACATGCTGTACTATTCGTCTGGCCTGCACACGACAATATCTTTGCCGTGGATGATGAATTTCAGGCCAGCTGGATTATTCAGCCTCACCAGGATTGGCTTGGGTATGTAGCTGTAGCTTGTGCCGCGCTGCCTGTTGTGCGTTATGGACACGGTAAATTCCTTGGCGTCCTTGGGCCAGTAGGGCATGTCTCTTGCTCGTAGACGCGGTATTTAAAAGACTGCGCCGCAGGATCTTTATCTAAATCCAATTGGGTTTATTTACGGCATCAAAGACCAAGACAACGGGACAACGCAAGGCCGTCGCGGTCATGATGGAGGAGGGACGGACCCTCTCGAAAGATCCGGGCAGGGTAAGGAAGAAGAGCAACAGGCGCTGGAGGGTAAGATCAGGCACCTCCGCGTTCCTGTGGCACCACGTGATCGTCGATGCGCTGGGGATGTGGTGCAGCTGCTCGCTCCAAGAGAGCCCCGGCCTCTGCAGGCACATCGCCGCCGTGGAGCACGTTATCGCCAGGTCCTGGGACGTGGCAAAGAAGATGGCCGGCAAGGCGATCAAAATCATGAAGCCGCCGGAACAGTGTCACTACTGCAGATCCCTGAAATTCGTACGGAACGGGCACCGAAGGACCCTGCGCGGCTGGATACAGCGGTACCTGTGCAGGAACTGCGGCCGCAGCTTTTCCGGCATACCAGGGTTCAAGGGAAGGCACACTGATCCGAAGACCATAGTGCGGGTCCTGAGGGAGGTTGTCCGCGGCCTGTCGTGCGCCTCGGCGCAGGGCATGCTGGCAGACGAGGGGACGGCGGTGCATGAGAGCACCATCTACAGGTGGGCCGCCACTACTCCGCCATGATGGAAGGCTACGCGAGGGGGATCGGTCCGCGGACGGGACACAAGTGGCACTGCGACGAGATATACTTCAGGATTCGCGGGAAGGCAGACTACCTGTTTACGGTGATGGACGGCCGCAGCAAGTTCATACTGTCCCACGGCATATCGGACACCAAGTTCGGCTACGATCCGCTCAAGCTGTTTGCGGCCGCGAGGACCCTTGCCGGGACACCACCCTGGATATTCGTTACCGACGGCCTGCCGCCGTTCATTGACGCGGCAAGAGGGGCGTTCCGGCGCAGGACCGGCTTCAGGCTGATCCACATCCGGGAGATCCACATGAAAGAGCAGTCCAATAACAACAATCCCCACGAGAGGCTCAACGGCGAGTTCAAGGACCGATTCAAGACGGTCAGGGGATTCGGGGCCGAGAACCCCACACTGGTGCGCCTGTCGACACTGCACCACAACTTCTTCCGCCCCCACCTGGGCATCGGCAAAAGGACGCCCGCCGAGGTGGCCGGAATAACCATACAGAGAGGCGACAAGTGGATCACGTTCATCCACAACGCCGCGCTGTCTGCCGCATAGAGCCGGGCGGCGCAGGACACCACACCACAAATTCTGGAGATGACATACCCGAACATGCCTGCCAGGCAGAAAGCCTGACGCGCCGGCAGCCACCTCCACGATGAACAAGCGCGTCCGGACCGCAACAATCCACTATGAAATCAAGCCGTCTGCAGACAACGGCCCGCTTGGACGGCAATTTTGCCCATCAACCGAGTTTGCAGGAGAACCGATCAGACTCGGAAACCGATGAAAACACCCGAAGATTTACCAGAGTATGGAAAACCGCTGGTTTTTTAATAGCCGTACCGTTGAAGTACCGTGCTGGGTTCTTTCATAAGATGGAGAAACCACCGGGTTCCGTCCAAACCAGCACCGGGGAAGCAAAAGAGAGCGCAAAGACCGCGCATCAAATCCGAGACCGTATTCAGTGAGTGTATGGCGGACGGCCCGTACAGCACGGTTCGGGCCTCTGACGTGGTCCGGTTTGTGAACTCGCAGTTCTCACTATGGTGTGACAGGTTTGCAGATACGTCGGAGCAGGATCCGCCGGATCCAATCATGGAGGAATTGGCCAGACGCGGCAATATCCATGAGAACAGGATCCTGGAGGAGGAGCAACCAGACATAGTACACATAGCTGCGGACCCAGAGGAGTGGCCGGAAGGCATCGGTGGGATGAACGTGCGGATAGACGGCAACAATAATGAGGAATCGTTCCTTCTCGGCATCAATGCCATGATGGGCGGTGCGGAAACGCTCTCAAAGGCCATGCTGTTCTACCTGCCCGATGGCATGGTTGGCATACCGGATCTTCTAAGGCGAGCAAATGGAAAGTCGGCGTTCGGATCATACTACTATACGGTTATCGAGGTCAAATCTGCCCGAAACATAACATACGCGCACAGGCTCCAGGCGGCGTTTTACACTGCGCTGATCGGGAGGATTCAGCGCAAAACGCCAAGGACATTCCAGATAATCAACGGGAACGGTACCCTCGAGGAGTTCAAGTTTGCCGATTATGAGAGATCGCTGGACCGCATCATGGAGAGAATCCGGGATGTGTTTGCAAACAGCAGACCGGCGGCGGTCTTTGGCCACGGAAGGCATCCGTGGGTCTCATATACGAACCGGACGGCAGTCAAGGCGGGCAACACCACGCTGATCTCCGGGATTGGGCCTGTGGGAATGCAGCACCTGGCGGGGGCCGGAATAACCACATTAGACGAAATGATATCTGCCGGCATTGACAGGGTGGCGGCCGTCAGCGGCATTGGTCTGAGAAGGGCCGCCGCCTACATGGAATCAGCACTGGCCCTGTCTGGAAACACGGCAGTTAGGAGGCGGACGGCAGGCCACGCCCTTCTAGGGGAGCGCACCGAGATGTTTCTTGATCTGGAGGGCATGCCCGGAGCCACGGCGAGTGACGCAGCCATATATCTGATTGGGCTGCTGGTAAGGGAGGACGGACAAGAGGAGTACGTTTCGTTTGTGAGGGCAGATTCAGGTCCGAAGCGGATTGTTCTGGATTTCATCAAGTTTGTTGCCGGAAGGGAATGCCCGATATATCACTGGGGCTACTACGACAGGTTGTACCTGATCGGCATGATGGAGAAATACGGCATTGCGGCTCCTGCATTCATGGAATCCAGCCTCACGGATCTGCATCGAGTGGCGGCTAACTCGTTTGCGTTTCCCCTGCCAAGCATAAACCTCAAGGATCTGGCAGGCTGGATGGGGTTCAGGTGGACCAACCCCGACGTGAACGCGTTCAACTCGTATGAACTGTACAGGAGCTACCGGTTGAGAAAGAACAAGGATGATCTGAAGATGGTCCTGGACTACAACATGGATGACTGCCGCGCGACCGCCGTTGTCAGGGACTGGCTTGTGAAGAACGGCAAGGCAGCACCCGCCTAGAGGCCACTGTATCAGGAATGGTGTTCCACATTCCCTCGATCAGTTCGATTCGACAAGATACTTGCAAAGAGACGCCGTCTGTTGACGGCAGGCCAAAAGGCTCTGGTAAATTCTAGTGATCTCTGCCGTTCACTGTTCAAGAGTGTGTTTTAGGATCTTTTCCGGATTCAATCTCGCCGCATTTCGTCATGGCGTTCAAAAGTGTGGTGCCTTCCACAAGGCTGTTCAAAAGTATGTTGAGTCGCTCTTGCACCTTGGTGGTAAATTTTGGTGATCTGATCATCAAAATCTACCAGAGCCCACCGGATCGTGGGCGACAGGTACCGGAACCCGCTGATCAAGTATGACCGCACCAACGACATCGTGTGCGGTCTTGTCAACCATAGGTGCTTTGGAGGGCGGCTCAAGCGGCCTGATTAGAACGACCCGGGAAATTTGGGTAGAGGCCGTCGGATTTTTAATTACGGATCATGTCTCAGAATGGTGAAGGCGCATCGTTGCCGTTGCCCCAACAGTCAATTGCGACGCGCCCCTTGAGCGGGAGGCCTCAGCTTTGACCATTTGTTCCGCGTTCTTTGTCCTTGCGCTTTCGGTCGTCGATTTCCTTGATCAACTTATTGGTCTGTTCCTTGAGCCGCTTGTTCTCGCGCAGTAGGGCATCGCCATCACTGATCATTCTTCTAGACGCCCATTTCTTGTATTTCGGCACGCCGGCGTCATTGTCCGTTTTGACGTTCGCCCGGATCTGGCTTTCTAGGTTGCGGACATCTTCGGCATTTTTCCGGAGCTCGTCGAGCTGGATTTCCTGCTGGTCGAGGCCCTCGAGCATTTTGCGGAGCTTTGTAATCTGGCTTGCCAGCTCGTCTAGCTGGCTTTTCTGCTTGTCGGTGCCGTAGACCTTTTTGCGGAGCTCCTTGATCTGGCTTTTCATTTCGTCAATGTCCTTAGTCTTTTTGCGGAGCTCCTCAAACTGGATCTCCAAATCACCGATGGCCTTGACCCTTTCCCTGAGTAAGCTGTTTTCACTCTTTAACAAGTCGAAACTCGCGGCCGGTTCCTCAAGCTGCTTGTTCTCCCTTCCGCTTCCATCGTGGTTCCAGATGAGCAGGTCCGGTTCGATTTTGAGATACTCCTCAAGCTTCTGGTCATCTCTCAGCCGATCGTACTGCAGCAGGTAGCCCCTCTGGCCGGCGAACATCTTGGCAACGTTCTGGTCGTGCCGGGATGCCTGCGTTATGAAGAAGGCCCGGAACGAGTGTGGTGTTATCGTGCCCCTTCCGTTGCTCTCGTATTTTTGGTACAGCCCGATCCTTTTCAGCAGATGGCGTAAGTATGCTATTGGGCTATGCCGCCTGTTTGAGGTACTCGTTTTCCTGGAAAAGACAAGGTCTTGCGCGTCGATCTTTTCCAGCTTCGGGAGGAGAAGGTCGGAGACCTCTTGGCTGAAGAGTGTAGTCCGGCTGCGGCCCGTCTTCGTCTGGCTTGCCGGGATCTTGACCATTATGCGTTCCTTTGTCGTGTTCAGGTGGCGCTTTCGTATATCCGCTAGTTCCCCGATTCGCATGCCGCTTGACAGCTGGGCAAGGAACATTAGCCGGTACTTGGGGTTGCACGCCTCCAGTATGCTCTTGATCTCCTCCCTGCTAAGAGGGTAAAGCTCTTCTTCGACTTTTGAGAGAAACTTCAGGGTCTGCCGTATGCCGAGATCGTCAAGCTTTATGCCGCGGTGATAGAGGTACCGCCGGATATGGCCGAAATAGGCTCTCACTGTAGTTGGATGCTTCCCCAGGCCGTTTATCCATTCCTGCAGCGCGTCATAGGCCTGGTCCTCGTCGGGTTTGGACGCAATCAACTCCTCAATGCCAGGAAAGCTCCTGTACGCAGATTCGAACGTCGCCTGCGTGTTTTTTGACAAACTGCTAATGGCCTTCCTAAAGGTCTCTATGCTTCTTACCATGCACGCCATACGGGATTACGGTATAAAAAGTAGCTTTTTTGATTACATTCTTTTGGGTATGGAACTTTTTCTGAGTCCTGATGCCTGTGGGAGCCAACCTAACGTGACCACCACCATGCATTGTAACTTGCGGCCCGCTTTTCGAGTCCGCAGATGATCTCAGCGCGTACTTGTAGTCTATCCTGCGTATTACCTGCCGGTCAGGCTCGCGCAAGCCTTCGCGAATTCATGGTAAGTGTTCACCACATTTAGGCATGATTTGACGACCCAAGGTGCCGTTTCGGGCCGCAAGAGCCTGTAGGCGTCTCAGACGGGCAGAAATCGCATGATTCAATTTGCCCGTGTATATGACGCGAGGGATCGTGACGACGCAGGGCCGACTCGGGTAGATCTTCGCCGATAACAAGGCATGCAAGAATCCAGACTGCGCATGCTGCGCCCACTGGAGCGCAACGGCATATAACCTGCTGCAATTCTTTGACACTGTACTTGCCGCGTTTGAGATGACGGTCGGTGTCAAGGAGAGGCTGCTTCAGGAGATAAATGGGCTGAAACGGCGGCTGCTCGTATACGACAACCCCAACACGCCTTCTTCCAAGACACCCATCCCCGAGAAAAACCGAGGCAACACCCGGAATGATCCTGACAATGTCGCCGCGAAAAAGAAGCAGGGCGCCCAGCCTGGACATGGAAAAACCGCGGAAAGGCTTCCGGTTGAAGCCGAGGAACACCACCGGTGTACTACGTGTCCAAGATGCCACAGAGAGGATCTAACCGAGTATGACGAGGAAGAATATGTCATCACCGAGATACCCCGGATTGTCAAAGCGACTACCGTGCGCCACCATGTCCCCGTGTACCGCTGCAACAGATGCGGGCTCAAGGAGATCAGATCAATGACCGTCCGGAGGGCGAAGGATACCGGGCGGTGCGGCGGCAGAGAGTCGGAACCGTCCCAGCCGGAACGAACCGCCATGGAGGACGCGGGATCATGCGAGCCGGAACCGTCGGGCGGGCGGCAGGCTACAGTACAGGGACGACCGGAGATCGTCCACATCCCGCGGTCCGGCACGTACGGCCTGAACGTGCTGGCCGCAATCCTATTCAATTTCATGGACAAGCTCCCCCACAGGCTGAACGTGGCAAGCATGGGCCGGATCGGGCTCAGGATATCCGTCGGAACCGTACACAACATCCTGTACAGGATCGGAATGGGACTGGACCTGCCGAGCCGGGAAATTCTCGAGCGGATACGGAAAGCATACGTGCTGCATATCGACGAGACATCGATATCCCTCAACGGCAAGCTGGCTTGGATATGGATCTTCCTGAATCCTGAGACCGGAGACGTGTATTACACGATACGGCGTAGCAGGGGCGGCAACGTCCTCAGGGAGGTGCTCGGAAGTTCGTGGTCGGGGAAAATCGTGTGCGATGGGCTGATACCGTACAGGAGATACAGGATACAGCGGTGCTGGGCGCACATCCTCAACGAGATCAAGCACATCGTGGAACGAAACCCCGGCTGCGCCGAGGCGCAGGCGGTACGGGACGAGCTCCGGGAGATACACCGGATCGGGCTCGAGGCGAACGGAACCCTTCAGGAAAGGCAACGTGTGCGCGACGTGCTGCGCGAGCGTGTCAGAAGACTCATAGACACATACGGGGAGATCCCGGAGCTCAAACAGTTTCTGACCGTCAAGCTGCGCAATGCCGAACCGGACCTGTTCCTGTATGTGCTCGATCCGCGCGTTGCGTCGACAAATAATGCCGCCGAGAGGGGGCTGCGCGAGCCCGTGGTCCACAGGAAGGGGCGCGGCTCCATCAGGTCGGAGGACACGATGATATGGTGGGGAAACCTGTTTACCTGCGTCATGACTTGGAGGGCACGCAACATGGACATCCATGCGGAACTGGCAAAATACGTCTAGGTGCGTCCTCGCGCAACCAGATGTTCAGACACGGCGATCCGAGCGCAAGTGCCCCCGTGCCGTCTAAACGGGTCCAGATGTGCTGAACACTTACACCGAGTTTGCAAGAGAACCCATGCCGGCAGACCGCACGGTTCGTGCCGGAAACGGCTGTCGGGCACGCCGCAAAAGGTACGGGCAGGGCCGCACCGCGGACAGGCGGCCCAGCCTCAGATGGAGGGTGACGATTCAAGCAGAAATGGACCTGAACTGTTACCTCACTTTCAGGAATAGTGCGGCAAAAGAATTAATACAGCTACTGCATGATTTAATTCATGGTAGAATGCGATATGGAAGACGCAATACAAAAAGCAGAAGAATTTCTTGGAGGTTATCACAGTACGATAAATCTGAAATCCTCGAATTTGGAAGATGGTGTCTGGCATCTTGTTTTTGATGTAGGTTTTTTGAGCCAGCAAATAAAAGAGATACAAATCGATGCGACCACTGGAAAAATTGCCGGATATACCAGCATGGATGCGGATGACGAAGATGGTGACTGATGTCTGCCCAAATCGATGCTGCAAAAAATGATGCGGACAAATACGCCGGCATGGTTTTGCACTATAGCCATAACGCAGAAAAATACTTGAAATTAAAGGATTCTCACAAAGCCAGTGAGATGATGTGGGGCGCCATGTCTTGCGTGCTTAAAACGGTTGCTGCAAAAAGGAATAAAGCGATCAATAGCCATCGGGACCTAGGGAAATTTGCCATAACGTTGTCCAAACAGGAACGTGACAAGGAAATTTTTTATTCCTTTTCACTTGCAAGCATGCTGCATCGGAATTTCTATGAATCCAATTTGGATCTGTTTCTGGTAAAATCTATATGTTTCGATGTTGCAAGGACTGTTGGCAGGCTGATGGCGAAAATGGGATATCGGACGCCGTGATTCATGCCTGTGTCGATCGCGATACAATTTTTTGTTCACGCGCTTTCCCTGGCGCCAAGGTTATCCTGCAAACTCGGTTGATGGATTGTAACTGTTCACGTCCTCCCTTAATCCACGCCTAACTGCAGCCAACATCGACCTGTCTACAAGCACGAATCAAGAGGGGACGTGAACAGTTACAATTCATGCGGTGCTGTACAAGGTTAGAGGAAGACTGCTGTCAATGACTGAGGACGGCGCATGCAGAAAACAGGAAACTAAAGCCACATAGCACGATCCATAGAACAAGGCAAGGGTGTCAAAGGAACCACTTGGCTTCTTGCGCAAGGTTGCGCAGGCGGGTTCATGCAACTCATTCTTCGCTCAATTCTCTGGCATCTCCGATCCGTACCATGGCCCTTCTTATCTTGGTCTGGTATGAGTTCAAAGCGGTCTTGAAATCCTTTATCTCCGTTTCAAGCTCAAGCACCCTTTCCCTGATGCGTGCCACATCATCGTCCGAGATCTTCCGGGCCGGGGATTCTTTCTTCATGCCTGCTGTATGGAGATTCCATATAAGGGGAAGTTCCCGCAATGTGCGAGCGTTCGACATGCCGGGGGCTCGCGCAGCATCCACCGTCCCCGCTCTGCGCGGTCGGAAGGCTGCGGCGGTTGGACGCCCGCCTCGAATCAGCTTACGCGCGATCCTTGGTCTTCTCCAACAGGACGTCCTCAGGATGGTCTTGAACGAGCCGTAGCTTGACTCCAGCCTGTTCAGCCTGTCCTGAAGCGCCACGTTCTCGCGTTCGATCTCGCCCACCTTCCTGTCGCTGACCGCGGCCTGCTTCTGCATCCTGTCCTTGAGCTCGTCCGCCTCAGAGATCGTCAGGCTGGGCACGATCCTCTCGTACTGCCCCAGAAGGTACTCCTCCGGTGGCTTGTAGTAGCTTTCCGCGTGGCCGATCAGCTTCTCGACGTCGATGGTCTTGATGGCGCGCTCGGCGTTCGTCTTGAAGTACTTCCGGAGCCCGCGGACCTGCTTGAACTTGTAATGGCGGCCCCCGCGGGCATGCGCGAGTCCGGATCCCTGAGGTGGATCTTCTTGAGGAGCTCGCCCATCATGTTCGCGATCGCCTTCGGAGAGACCGGCCGAGCATTCTTCGTGTCCTTTGCGCGATTCTTTCGGTGCTTGTTGTTGTCCCACGCGTCTCGGATCAGCGGGGATCTTGCGGTTACGGCCTCGCCGGCGCCCTTCTGTACTGTATCAGGGCGCCGTAGCACCCCGGGCATTCCCACGTAAAATCCTCGGCAGATCCGATGCCGCAGTCACTCCCTATCAGGCGAGTCCGCATTCGGCCATCGGGGAATCGGCATGGGCCTCAAGCCACTGTCCGCAGATCGGGCATGTGCGCTGAATGCAGACGGTGTACATATTGCATAAAAGCAGAAGTTTACGCCACGCACCCGCAGGACTCCATGCCGAGACCGCACAGGAGGCATTTGGCATGCTTTACGTCCAGCTGGTTGGGCCTGATCGTCTGCACGTAGTCCCTGTTTATCTCGTGGTACTCCTTGTGTTCCCAGCACTTCCTGCACATTTGGTATCGGAGAGTCTCGCTGTTGTTGTATCGTGCCTCAACCTCCGGCTCGTGTTCGCATGACCGGACGGTCAGGAGCCTGTCAAGGATATCCCTGAACTCGTTTGCACATTCTGCGCTTTGCATACGGTCAATGGCAGGTTAGTATAAAAGCCTCAAAAAAGTCCGTCCAGCCTGTCCTTGAGGTTCTGGCGGAAATCCCCGTCTGGGTCGCCTGACGCGTCGATGATTGCCTTTACAACCAGGCCGAGCTTCGAGTTCAGGTCGGTTTTTTCGGCATCCGTCTTTATCAACAGCCCGTGCGCCTCGCTCAGTTTCTTCATCAGTTCCTCGTTTTTGGCCTCGCTTGCCGCCAGTTTCTTCTTGTACACGTCCGGAGGGTCTGTGTCATCGATCTTCGAGACCGCCTTGGAAAACATGTTGACCACGTGGGACGCCTTGGCGTATTCCCGCCTCAGC
>CBDCLR010000007.1:0-5181 GCA_965218695.1 Candidatus Nitrosopumilus sp. | reverse complement strand
TTCAAGGCGTCTGCAACCTCACGATAAAACTCCCGGTGCTGTGTGACGACCGATTCTGGTACCGCATGCAATCTCTGCATAGTATTCATGGGTTAAGCTTGTATATATTTTGCAGAATTTTGTGTAGTCGGGATAAGGAGGTGCCCCATGTGCGGACGGGTGATGACCGACATACCGGCCTGCCACGACCTCTGCCCCGACTGCGGCGCCCTCCCGGATCGCTCAGACGGCCCATAGGGGATCCAAGGACGTGCGCGGCGCGCCGGGGCAATGCCGTGCATGGGGGCGTTTCGGCAGCTTCTCGTGGTGGCACCCTTCTGCACGCACAGGCAGGGTGCAACCCGCCGCTGGGGAGCGCTGTGACAGGAACTCCAAGCATCCCGGTTGCCTGCAGGGGCGCCGCCACAGCACTCTCCGGTGTGGCCTCTGCAGACGGGGCCATCTCCCATACCCAAGCGGCGCCCCCGATATTGCCAAAAATCCGGAGCCCGCAGGCCGCATCAGGCGGCTCATGCAGGCTCTGTTCAAATATGGTGATCTACGTATTCCAGATCACCAAAATTGAACACAGCCTGATCAGCGCCGGGACGTACATATGGTATGATGGAGCAGAACTACACACCAACCCCCGATCGTATGCACTCAGGTAGGCGATCCTTCTAGGCACAAAACCGCGTCGCGTCTCGCAAAATCGTGCCTAGGTTCGAGCGGGACCTGAGGGCATACACTGAACCTAGGATTACATTTAAATTTCAACGCCGGTATCATATTATATGACCGCGGTGTGTGGTTCCCATGAGTAGTCCCGAAAGCCAGTTCTTGGTGTCAATGAGGAACAAGGAACAGTACAGTGGTCAGTGGATAGCCATTCTGGACTCTGAAGTAATCGCTCAGGGGAGGGATGTTGCCGAGGTGTACGCAGAGGCCACGAAGATCACAAAAGACAGGACACCGTTGTTCGTGGTGATCCCGGACAAAAACAAAGAGCAAACCTTAATTCTGTAGACATCCGACTTGATGCGTGGTTAGTATTAACCGGCGAGCCAACAAAATGCGTTTCAAGTACCATTCTGATCATAACCGGGATGACGAAGAAAACGCGGTTAAAAGACCTATAGCGACACGCCAAAGTTCGTTCCAGGAAAATTACACCAAGCCGAAAACTTTGTAGATCGCTTCGTTCTCTGACACAGCATGGATGAAACAGAGCGGGAAGAACTCAAAGAGGCATACAGGAAGGAGAAAGATCCCATGGTGGCTGCGAGAATGCTCGCGGTGCACATGGTCTATGTGCGCAAGGCGGGCATAGACGAGACCGCCGCCCACCTCATGCGATCCGCCAGATGGGTACGCAACTGGCTACACCGGTATGACGAAGGAGGCCTTGAGGGCCTCCGGGATCTTCCCCGGAGCGGCAGGCCGCGAAGGATTCCGCGCGAAACGATAGAGCAGATAATCAACAAGACGGTCCAGCCCAAGTGCACTCCGGCAGGACTGCAAAAACGCATACATGAAAAGACCGGCACAAAACTGCATATCACATACGTCAGGAAGATCATGCGCATGTACGACCTGTCACCCAAGGAGTCGCAGAGAGTTCACATCAACAGGGCAGGCAAAAAGGCCGTCCAGAACTGGCAATATCGCTTCAAAAAGCAGGTTCCACGCCTAGAAAAGGACGGATTTGTCCCGGTCATGGGGGACGAGGCGTTTTTCATACACGACACGGTGTCCGGACGCAAGTACTGGTCGCCACGAGGAAAGCGGATAGCCGTGCCGTACACGGGGAGCCACAAGAAGGTCACGGTGTACGGCGCCATCGCCAAAGACGGCAGGCAGCTCTTTCGGACATACGATCGGTTCGACGCGCCTACTTTTATCGAGTATCTCAAGGCGATGCAGAGGCATTTTGGAAAGGTAGTGGCGGTAGTGGACAGGGCCTCTCCACACCGCGCAAAATCTGTCAAGAAGCTGCTGCGGGAAAACAAGAACATCAAGATCGTATACCTTCCAAAAGGATCGCCGTACCTCAATGCGGTAGAGGAATGCTGGCGCCGGGGAAAACAAGTCCTGCTCGTCTCAGAATATTACAAGACTTTCGCGGACATGTGCAGTGCAATCTCCACGTATTATAGAACCGCGAGATTTACCCTGGACATACTCAAGTTTGCCAACAGAAAAGCGGCATTGTTTTGCACGAACTTATGATCGCCGCTATAGGATCGAGATTGCGATGAGAAAGAACCAGGATCCAGTCATCGGTTCGAACAGTCCTGAGTTTCGCACCTTCGGGTTGGTTGATTCGGGCGCGGATATTTCATTTATCCCGCGGAGTATAGCCGAGATACTTCGTCTAGAATCTGGACGACGAAACGATAAAATCAACAAAGAGCGCCTCTGGAGAATTTAACACGTATAGAACCATTATGCATCTGGAAATCATACACAAGAAGCGTAGAGTCGGCGTAGGCATGGTTGAAGTTGCCGTTCCGCAAATAGACCAGATAACCGAGGATTTGGAAAAACAAATTCTCATTGGAAGAAGTGGCTTGTTTAACAAATACAGAATAACGTTCAACGAGGCAAACAAAACAATCAGCCTGACTCGAATCGTCCATTCGTAAAATGTTTGGGGATAAATCGGTGGATCCTGCTGAGGTTAGACAGGTTAAGACCGGACACCTACAAATTCAGAGAATCAAGCAACGAACATGAACAAGAAACGTAGCCCGCCGGAAAAGGCCAGCATTGCGTCAAGGGTTTTTACTACCGGCAGTTTTGGTAAATTTAGGTGATCCCGGCAGGCCGCTGTTCAAGAGATGAGCTTCAGATCCTCTACGGGTTTGGTTTCTTGCGGTTCTTGCCGGCGCCGTCCTGACGTTCAAAAGCTGTGATCCGTCTTGCCCCGGTGTTCAAAGGTGAGCTGCGAACCCTGCTGTTAAATTCAGGTGATCCCCAGTCCAGCCTAGATCACTTCTTGAACAGTGACTTACGGGGATCACCCAAATTTACCAGAGCCGTCCAGATCACCAAAATCAAACACAACCGCTCATGCATTGCCGTGTTCCACTGATCCCCATACATTTCAACGGCTTCCCAGCCAGAACCGCAGTTCCCGCCAAAAATTCATGAAAATGTGCAAAGTCCACAGGCCGCCCACCGTTCCCATATTCCTGGTTTTAATGTGATTTTGGCTCCCCCATACGGCCTAGCGGCCTCCCATATGCCGGCGCCGTTTCCCATGTCTTGTGGCATTTCCCATACGTTTTCACGGCTTCCCATACGATTCCGCGGCCTCCTCATACGGCCACACGCCTGACGCATCTCCCCATACGTTTTGGCAGATCCCCATAGCTACACCGCCGAGTATAACTTCGCGAACAACCGCCAGATTTGATGCAGGTCCGAAGACAGGATTGCCGGATTTCTTCCAGACCGCTTGTTATTCTTGTCCCAAAATACGGGTTCGTTCAGATACGTGAAGGGTCGTGGGGCGGCCGTTTACCGTTTCCAGATCTGCGTGCGCACGATCCCCTGTGCGCCTGCAGGCGCAGCCTATGCTTTTCTGTAGAGGTACTCCTCGATGCCAAGTTTTGGCAGGGACGGCCCCAGCCACCTGTCGATGTCGCTGCACATGGAGTTGAACCGGACGTACGGCACGTCCAGGACCGCGTGTCTCATCTGGCGCCACGCCTCCTCGATCGCGTTCAGATCCGGGCAGCCAGGCGGCAGAAACTGCGGCTCCACGCCATCCAGGCGCCCGATCTCCTCCCTGACGAATTTCGACCTGTGCTGCGGCGCGCCGTCGGTTATCATCAGGATTCTCCCGAACCTTTCGCATGCGGCCTTCAGGAACTCGACAAACTCCTTCCCGGTAAAGGAGCCGTATCTCCAGAAGAACCCCTCCCCGTCCAGCGTGATCAGGCCGAACACGACGGTCTTGGAGTGCGATCCCGTGTACGTGCAGACGCCGCGGACCCCCTTGGGCGTGTAGACGCCCTTCCTGAGCCGCGCGTCGGCTACGCATACCGCCCCGTCCTGCACGCATGCCGTGCAGCCGGCCCTCCTCTTCTCCCCTATCAGCGGCCCCCAGCCTCTTGCGGAACCACGCGATCTTCTGCCTGCCTGCTCCCTTCACGCGCCGTCCCATCGGAACCTTCCTGGTGAATCCCCAGCTGCGCAGCAGGAAGCGCGCGTGCGGTATCGTATACTCCGTCATGTACTCTATGCCGGAACCGTCGCGAACGATATCGCGCAGGTCCTCTGCCGTCAGGTAGACTGTCTTTCTTACTTTTTTTTTAACGGCCTTCAGGGTCTCGCCTGAGATCCTCGGCGGGCGGCCTGAGCGGGTGCGGATCTGCAATGCCCTCCTTCAGGTACCGGTTGTGCCGCTTGACGCCCCATGACGGGGCCATGCCCAGATGGAGCGCGGCCCCGGTCACGCTCATCCCGTCTCTCTTCACCAGTACGTTCAGCAATATCCTGTCCCGCACCTGCGGATCCTTCTCAGTCCTGCGAATCTTGAGCATCTGCTTGTATTTCATGGCCTGTCTGGACTGTTCTGATCAACGAACCTTTCGCTGCAAGACAAGCCCTGTTCAAATCAGATGGCCGATTCTTGGTTTCCCACTGCTGTGATCTCGCACTTTTATTCGGCGGTATACATGGAACGGCCATAGCTTCTGCGAGATCCTACATGAGGCGTTCTGCTTGGAGCTCAGGCCCAATGCGCCAGTTTCCTGATGCCAGAACTAATTTTTAAGGCCGGTTAATGGAGGCCCGCATATCGGACATTGATGATAGTGGGATTCTTGACGTAGACGACATCGACACGGTTGAGAAAATTGATGAACGCCATCAAAACATGCTGCTGTATGCGAACGATTGGGCTCCCATACTATACAAATTGATGTCCAAATTGAGAGAAAGAAAGGCGAAGCTAACCGGACGGTGACGTCTGGCCTGCCTCCAGGTCTGCCAGCATGCCCTCCAACACCTCGACCTCATCCTCGACCAGTGGTCTCTTCTTGGCCACTTTCAAGGCATCTGCAACCTCACGATAAAACTCCCGGTGCTGTGTGACGACCGATTCTGGTACCGCATGCAATCTCTGCATAGTATTCATGGGTTAAGCTTGCATATATTTTGCAGGATTTTGTGTAGTCGGGATAAGGAGGTGCC
>CBDCLR010000006.1:0-14463 GCA_965218695.1 Candidatus Nitrosopumilus sp. | reverse complement strand
TCAAGATATGCATCCATTGCCATCCTGTCAACTTCGGTCAGATTGATTTCATGCAGCCCTGTCAGCTAGAATTTTATATATATGAGCATTAACTTGGCATAGTCATGTGAAGGTTGCATGCTTTGGGGCACCCTGTCAGCTGGAATTTTATATATATGAGCATTAACTACCATTTTTTGTGAGTATCAACAGAATAACGGGGGGGGGGGTGTGAAAATAAAGAGATGGAGAGAATTTCCTTTGTTATTTTAATTTCCACGCTGATGTTGGCCTCTTTGTCCATTGTTCCGGTACATGCGGCGGAGCACCCGACAATTATCGCAGCTTCTGTAACCTCGGCTACCGAGATAGTCCTGACGTATGATGAGAATGTAAACGTCACAACGATAGACGGCGCAGGATTCTCCCTCTCTGACGGGGGAATAGTGACGGCAAACACCGATCCCGCTGGTTCGGACAACACCATAACCCTTACGGTTTCCGGCATCCCCTTCACCTCTGATACGCCAGATGTGATTTATGCTGCGGCATCTGGCACTGTGGCAGACGGCGCCTCAAATGCAGCAGAAAGCCAGACCTTTACCGGCACAACCGATAACGCGCCGCCAATCGTGTCCTCCATCGGTACTGTCGGCACATCAACAATTCACGTCATGCTGTCCGAAAACGTTACAGTCAGCTCTGTGGCACCCAGAGACTTTGTGCTGTCTGGCACCATATCCACAGACCCGGTCGTAACTGGAATCATCCCTGCTACTGCTACTGCCGCCACACCTACAAACACACTTATCCTCACCCTTAGCGGCACACTTGCTCATGATGATGACATTAACCTGACATACACCAGAAACACGGGCAGCATAGATGACATCTCTGCTGCTTCTGCATCCTTTGTCGACTCTTTCTCAGTGTATTCAGAAGACATATTCCCACGAGGTCTGGCCTTCTCTGGCGACGGAACAAGGATGTTTGTTCTAAGTGATAATGACAATGACGTAAACGAGTACGCGCTGTCCGCCCCCTTTGACTTGTCTTCTGCCACCTCTGCCGGCTCTTTCTCAGTGGCATCGCAGGTAACAGCTCCGTCAGACCTGGCCTTCTCTGGTGACGGTACCAGGATGTTTGTTCTAGATGATGATAGTCAAAACGTAAACGAGTACGCGCTGTCCGCCCCCTTTGACTTGTCTTCTGCCACCTCTGCCGGCTCTTTCTCAGTGGCATCGCAGGTAACAGCTCCGTCAGGCCTGGCCTTCTCTGGCGACGGAATGAAGATGTTTGTCATAGATGCTAGTGACTATGTTGTAAGCGAGTACACATTAACAGCCCCCTTTACCGTATCAACTGCCTCCTTTGTCAACTCTTTCTCAGTGGCCTTCGAGGATCCATTCACACGAGGCCTAACCTTCTCCAACGACGGAACAAAGATGTTTGTTCTAGATATTTTTGACGGTAAAGTAAACGAGTACGTACTGATTGCCCCATTTGACATATCCAATATCACCTTTGTCAGCTCTTTCCCAGTAGTTTCGCAAGACTCATCCCCATCAAGCCTAACCTTCTCCAACGACGGAACAAAGATGTTTGTTTCAGGTGATGATGATGTTGACATAAACGAGTACACACTGCCCGAACCATTTACGTTATCCACACAACCAAACTCGCTTGCCAGCTTTGCGGCAGATCCGGTTACAAACAACATTCCACCAGATACCGTTGCCCCAACAATTACCGCATCCTCTGTAACCTCGGCTACCAGCATAGTCCTGACGTACAGCGAGAACGTTGACGTCGACGCCATGGACGGCGCAGGATTCACCCTCTCTGACGGAGACGTGACGGCAAACACCGATCCCGCAGGTTCGGGCAACACCATAACCCTTACGGTCTCCGGCATTACCAACACATCCGATACTCCGGATGTGACTTATATCGAATCTGATGGCACCGTGGTAGACGGCGTCTCAAATGCCGCAAAAGACCAGACCTTTGACCGCACAGTGGATGACGCGCCGCCAACCGTATCTTCTATCGAAACTTCCAGCACATCGACAATTAACGTCGTGCTGTCCGAAGACGTCACAGTAAACTCTGTAGCACCCGGAGACTTTGCGCTGTCCGGCACCATATCCACAAACCCGACCGTGACTGGAATCACCCCCATCCTTGCCGACACGGTTATCCTTGCCCTCAGTGATACGCTTGATAGTAATGATGACATCAACCTGGAATACGACAGAAACACGGGCAGCATAGATGACATTCTTCTTTCATTCTTTGCCAGCTCCTTCTCAGTGGCTCCACAAGGAACGGATCTATCAGGCCTGGCCTTCTCCGCTGACGGAAAAAAGATGTTTGTTCTAGATCTTGATAGAGATGCCGTAAACGAGTACGCGCTATCCGCCCCCTTTGACGTATCCAATGTCACCCTTGTCAACACTTTCTCAGTGGTATCACAAGACACACTCCCACAAGGTCTGGCCTTCTCTGGCGACGGAACAAGGATGTTTGTCCTAGGCGATGAAGGCAATGACGTAAACGAGTACATACTGTCCACCCCCTTTGACATATCCAATGTCATCTTTGTGGACTCTTTCTCAGTGGATTCACAAGACGTATTCCTATCAGGCCTGGCCTTCTCCAACAACGGAACAAGGATGTTTGTTGTAGGTGATCTTGGCGATGCCGTAAACGAGTACGCGCTAACCGCTCCCTTTGACGTATCGACTTCCTCCTTTGTCGGCTCTTTCTCAGTGGCATCAGAAGACACATTCCCACGAGACCTGGCCTTCTCTGGCGACGGAACAAGGATGTTCGTTGTAGGTAATTTTAACGATGCCGTACACGAGTACGCACTGGCCGCCCCCTTTGACGTATCCAATGTCACCCTTGCCAACTCTTTCCCAGTGGCCTCACAAGACAGATCCCCATCAGGCCTGGCCTTCTCTGGCGACGGAACAAGGATGTTTGTCCTGGGTGATTTTAACGATGACATAAACGAGTACGTGCTGCCCAAACCATTTAACTTGTTACCACAGCCAAACTCGCTTGCCAGCTTTGCGGCAGATCCGGTTACAAACAACATTCCACCAGATACCGTTGCCCCAACAATTACCGCATCCTCTGTAACCTCGGCTACCAGCATAGTCCTGACGTACAGCGAGAACGTTGACGTCGACGCCATGGACGGCGCAGGATTCACCCTCTCTGACGGAGACGTGACGGCAAACACCGATCCCGCAGGTTCGGGCAACACCATAACCCTTACGGTCTCCGGCATTACCAACACATCCGATACTCCGGATGTGACTTATATCGAATCTGATGGCACCGTGGTAGACGGCGCCTCAAATGCCGCAAAAGACCAGACCTTTGACCGCACAGTAGATGACGCGCCGCCAACCGTATCTTCTATCGAAATTTCCAGTGCATCAACAATTGACGTCGTGCTGTCCGAAGACGTCACAGTCAACTCTGCGGCACCCGAAGACTTTGCGCTGTCCGGCACCATATCCACAAACCCGACCGTGACTGGAATCACGGCCGCCGCTGCCGACACGGTCACCCTTGCCCTCAGTGATACGCTTGATAGTAATGATGACATCAATCTGACATACGCCAAAGACACGGGCAGCATAGATGACATTCTTGCTCTCACGTCCTTTACCAACTCCCTCTCAGTGGCTTTACAAGGAGAGAATACATCAGACCTGGCCTTCTCCAATAACGGAACAAAGATGTTTGTTCTAGATCTTGGTGGAGATGACGTAAACGAGTACGCGCTATCCGCCCCATTTGACATATCCAATGCCGTCTTTGCCGGCTCTTTCTCAGTATCCTCACAAGACACGTCCCCATCACGCCTGGCCTTCTCTGGTGACGGAACTAGGATGTTTGTCGTAGGTGATTCTAACGGTAAGGTAAACGAGTACACGCTATCCGCCCCATTTGACATATCCGATGCCACCCTTGCCAACTCCATCTCAGTGGCTTCACAAGAGAGGTTCCCATCAGGCCTGGCCTTCTCCAACGACGGAAAAAAGATGTTTGTCCTAGGTACTATTAGCGGTAAAGTAAACGAGTACGTACTGATTGTCCCCTTTGACATATCTACTGCCACCTTTGACAGCTCTTTCTCAGTGGCTTCACAAGACACGTTCCCATCGGGCCTGGCCTTCTCTGGCGACGGAACTAGGATGTTTGTCGTAGGTCTTATTGGCGATGACGTAAACGAGTACGCGCTGTCCGCCCCCTTTGACGTATCCACTGCCGCCCCTGTCAGCTCTTTCTCAGTGGCATCAGAAGACGAAAATCCGCGAGGCCTGGCCTTCTCTGGCGATGGAACTAGGATGTTTGTCGTAGGCAATGATAATGATGACATAAACGAGTACACACTATCAAAGCCATTTACGCTATTCCCACAGCCAAACTCGCTTGCAAGCTTTGCGGCAGATCCGGTTACAAACAACATTCCACCAGACACGACCCCGCCGGAAATCACCGCAGCTGCCGTGACCTCCCTTACCGAGATAGTCCTGACGTACAGCGAGAACGTTGACATCAACGCCGCAAACGGCGAAGGATTCACCCTCTCCGTCGGGGAAGTGACGGCAAACTCTGATCCCGCCGGTTCGGGCAACACCATAACCCTTACCGTCTCCGGCATCACCGCGTCCGATACTCCAAACGTGACTTACACCGAGTCTGACGGCACCGTGACAGACAGCGCATCAAACCCGGCAGCAAGCCAGACCTTTACTGGCACCACCCCGCTGCCGGACACCGTTCCACCAACAATCACCGCGGCTGCCGTGACCTCCCTTACCGAGATAGTCCTGACGTACAGCGAGAACGTTAACGTCACAACGACGGACGGCCAAGGATTTACCCTATCTGTCGGAACGGTGACGGCAAACTCTGATCCCGCAGGTTCGGACGACACCATAACCCTTACCGTCTCCGACATCACCGCATCCGATGCTCCAAACGTGACTTACACCGAGTCTGATGGCTCCGTGACAGACGGCGCATCAAACCCTGCAGCGAGCCAGACCTTTACTGGTACCACGGCGCTGCCGGATACTATTCCACCAACAATCACCGCAGCTGTTGTGATCTCGGATACCCAGATAGTCCTGACGTACAGCGAGGACATAGACGTCGACTACACAGACGGCACGGGATTCTCCCTCTCTGTCGGGTTAGTGACGGCAAACACCGATCCCGGAGGTTCAAGCGACACCATAACGCTTGTCGTCTCCGGCATCCCGGCATCATCTGACGGTACTCCTCCGGATATAATTTACTCCGCATCAGCTGGCAACACCGTGGCAGATACCGCATCAAACCCGGCAGCAGACCAGACCTTTGACGGCACCACCACGCTGCCGGACACCGTTCCACCGGAGATCACCGCAGCTGTTGTGACCTCCCTTACCGAGATAGTCCTGACGTACAGCGAGGATATAATCGTCGACTACACGGACGGCACGGGATTTGCCCTCTCCACCGAAGGAGGAACGGTGACGGCAAACACCGTTTCCGCCGGTGGTACGGACAACACCATAACCCTTACGGTCTCCGGCATCACCAGCACATCCGATACTCCAAATATAATTTTCAACTCTCCGCCCGGTATCGTGACAGACAATACATTAAACCCGGCACGAACCCAGACCTTTGTCGATACGGTTGACGGTGCGCCTCCGGTCGTATCCTCCATTAATACTGCCGGCACAACGACAATTGACGTCACGCTGTCCGAAAATATCGCATACAACTTGGCGGCACCTGAAGACTTTGTGCTGTCCGGCACCATATCCACGAATCCGACCGTGACTGCAATCTCGGCCGTTGCCGACACGGTCACCCTTTCCCTTGACGATAACCTTGATCATGATGATGTCATCAGCCTGGCATACACCAGAACCACGGGTAGCATAGATGACGTCTCTGCTCCTCTTCCTCCTCCGCTATTTGTGGACTCTTTCCCAGTATCAGATCAGGATACTGTGCCATCAGGCCTGGCCTTCTCCGCTGACGGAACAAAGATGTTTGTCGTAGGTGGTAACAACAATAACGTAAACGAGTACTCGCTGGCTGTCCCCTTTGACATATCATCCAATGCCGTATTTATCGACAGTTTCGCAGTGGTGACATCGGAAGGCATTACATTCAGACCGCAGGGCCTGACCTTCTCTGCTAACGGAACCGGGATGTATGTTGTGGATTCTGATAACGATGCCGTACACCAGTACGTGCTGGCCGCCCCATTTGACGTGTCCACTGCCTCCTTTGACAGCTCCTTCCCAGTGGCACCACAAGATTCAGATCCGCGAGACGTGGCCCTCTCCAATGACGGAAGAAAGATGTTTGTTACAGGCAACCGTAACGATGCCGTATACGCGTACTCGCTAACCGCCACCTTTGACATATCTTTTGCAGGCGTTGCCGGCTCTTTCTCATTACCATCAGAAAACAGTTCCCCATCAGGCCTGACATTCTCTGATGACGGAACAAGGATGTTTGTTGTAGATCCTGCCAGCAGAGTCGTATACCAGTACGCACTGTCCGTTCCCTTTGACGTGTCCACTGCCGCCCCTGCCGGCTCCTTCCGAGTGGCATCACAAGATTTACTCCCGCAATCCGTGGCCTTCTCCGATGACGGATCCAGGATGTTTGTCGTAGGCACTAGTTCCGATAAAGTACACCAGTACGCATTATCAAAGCCGTTTGACCTGCTTCCGCAGCCAAATTCCCTTGCATCCTTTGCGGCAATGTCGGTCACAAACAACGTTGCATCGACACCGCCACTACCGCCGGAAATCACCGCAGCTGCCGTGACCTCGGCTACCAGCATAACCCTGACGTACAGCGAGAACATAGACGTCAACGCCACGGACGGCACAGGATTCACCCTCTCTGACGGAGGAACGGTGTCGGCAAACACCGATCCCGCCGGTTCGGACGACACCATAACCCTTACCGTCTCCGGCATCACAACATCCGACAGGCCGAATATAACCTACTCTGCGGAATCCGGCACCGTGACAGACAGCAGTGCATCAACCCCGGCAGCAAACCAGACCTTTACCGGCACAACCGATGACGCGCCTCCAACGGTATCTTCCATTGCAACTAATAGCACATCGACAAATGCAATTGACATCGTACTGTCCGAAGACGTCACAATAAACGGTACGGCACCCGAAGACTTTGTGCTGTCCGGCACCATATCCGCAGACCTGGCCGTGACTGGAATCACCGCCGTTGCCGACACGGTCACCCTTGCCCTTAACGACACGCTTGCTCATGATGATGTCATCAGCCTGGCATACGACAAAACAATAGGCAGCATAGATGACATTCTTGTTCCTCCGTCCTTTACCGACTCTTTCCCAGTGGCATCACAAGACGAATTCCCACGAGGTTTGGCCTTCTCCAATGACGGTACCAGGATGTTTGTAGTGGGTGATATTGGCAATGCCGTATACCAGTACGTACTATCCGCCCCCTTTGACGTATCTACTGCCGACTTTGTCAACGACTTCTCACTACATTTACAGAATTTGAATCCGCGAGGCCTGGCCTTCTCCAATGACGGAACAAAGATGTTTGTAGTGGGTAATGTTGCTAATGCCGTATTCCAGTACGCGCTATCCGCCCCCTTTGACATATCCAATGTCAACTTTACCAGCTCTTTCTCAGTGGCTTCACAAGACGAAATCCCCACAGGCCTGGCCTTCTCTGCTAACGGAACAAAGATGTTTGTAGTGGGTAATGCTGCCAATGCCGTATACCAGTACGCATTAACCACCGCCTTTGACGTGCCCACTGCCACCTTTACCAGCTCCTTCCCAGTGGCATCACAAGAAATAACTCCATGGGATCTGGCCTTCTCTGATGACGGAACAAGGATGTTTGTTGTAGGTACTTCCGGCGATGACGTAAACGAGTACGCGCTATCCGCCCCATTTGACATATCCAATGTCACCTTTGTCGACTCTTTCTCCGTGGCAGCACAGGACAACTCCCCAAAGGGCCTGGCCTTCTCTGCTGACGGAATAAGGATGTTTGTTCTAGGTGATAGTAAAACTGCCGTAAACGAGTACGCGCTATCAGAACCATTTACGCTATTCCCACAGCCAAATTCCCTTGCCAGCTTTGCGGCAATGTCAGTTGCAAACAACATTGCACCGACACCACCACCCGATGACATTGATCCCCCAATAGATACCGTTCCACCAACAATCACCGCGGCTGCCGTGACCTCCCTTACCAAGATAGTCCTGACGTACAGCGAGAACGTTGACGTCACAACCACGGACGGCGAAGGATTCACTCTCTCCGTCGGAACGGTGTCGGCAAATACTGATCCCGACAATTCGAGCAACACCATAACCCTTACCGTCTCCGGCATCACCGCATCCGATACTCCAAACGTGATTTACACCGAGTCTGATGGCTCCGTGACAGACAGCGCATCAAACCCTGCAGCGAGCCAGACCTTTACCGGCATCACCCCGCTGCCGGACACCGTTCCACCAACAATCACCGCGGCTGCCGTGACCTCCCTTACCGAGATAGTCCTGACGTATGATGAGAATGTAAACGTCACAACGATAGACGGCGAAGGATTCACCCTCTCCGTCGGGGAAGTGACGGCAAACTCTGATCCCACCGGTTCGGACGACACCATAACCCTTACCGTCTCCGGCATCACCAGCACATCCGATACTCCAGCTATAACCTACATCGCTCCACTTGGCACCGTGGCAGACACCGCATCAAACCCGGCAGCAGACCAGACCTTTGCCGGCACAACTGATGACGCGCCGCCAACCGTGTCCTCCATTGCAACTGCCGGCAGATCGGCAATTGACGTCGTGCTGTCCGAAAATGTTACAGTCAACTCTGTGGCACCGGAAGACTTTGCGCTGTCCGGCACCATATCCACAGACCAGGCCGTGACCGGAATCACGGTCCTTGCCGACACGGTCACCCTTACCCTCAATGATACGCTTGACAGTAATGATGTCATCAGCCTGGCATACGCCAAAGCCACGGGCAGCATAGATGACATTCTTGCTCCTCCGTCCTTTGTCGGCTCTTTCTCGGTGGCTTCACAAGACACCACTCCGACAGGCCTGGCCTTCTCTGATGACGGAACAAAGATGTTTGTCGTAGGTTTTGCCGGCATTGACATAAACGAGTACGCGCTATCCGCCCCATTTGACATATCCACTGCCTCCTTTGTCGACTCTTTCTCAGTAGACTCACAAGACACATTCCCGGCAGACCTGGCCTTCTCTGCTAACGGAACAAAGATGTTTGTCATAGGTCTTGTCAGCAATGACGTACACGAGTACACGCTAACCGCCCCATTTGACGTATCCACTTCCTCCTTTGTCGACTCTTTCCAAGTATCTCAAACGGATATATCCCCGCGGAGTCTGGCCTTCTCCAACGACGGAACAAAGATGTTTGTTCTGGATATTTTCGGCGGTGACAGTTACGTAAACGAGTACACACTAAATGGCCCCTTTGACGTATCCACTGTCACCTTTGTCGACTCTTTCTCAGTGGCATCACACGCACCATCCCCGCAGGGTCTGGCTTTCTCTGATGACGGAACCAAGATGTTTGTTTCGTCTTCTGACAACGATGCCGTAATCAAGTACGCATTAACCTCCCCATTTGACGTGTCCACTGCCTCCTTTGTCGACTCCTTCTCCGTGTCATCACAGAGATTCACCCTGACAGCCCTGGCCTTCTCTGATGACGGAACAAGGATGTTTGTTCTGGAAAATGACAGCAATGCCGTATACGAGTACGCGCTGTCAGAGCCATTTACGCTATTCCCGCAGCCAAACTCGCTTGCCAGCTTTGCGGCAATGTCGGTCAAAAACAACATTGTACCGCTAGACACCGTTGCCCCAACAATCACCGCGGCTGCCGTGACCTCCCTTACCGAGATAGTCCTAACGTACAGCGAGAACATAGACGTCACAACCACTAACGGCGAAGGATTCACCCTATCTGTCGGAGGAACGGTGTCGGCAAACTCTGATCCCGACAATTCGGACAACACCATAACACTTACCGTCTCCGGCATCACAACATCCGACAGGCCGGACATAACCTACTCTGCGGAATCCGGCACCGTGACAGGCAGCAGTGCATCAACCTCGGCAGCAAGCCAGACCTTTACCGGCACAACCGATAACGCGCCTCCAACCGTGTCCTCCGTTGCAACTGCCGGCACATCAACAATTAACATCGTGCTGTCCGAAAACGTCACAATAAACGATGCGGCACCGGAAGACTTTGCGCTGTCCGGCACCATATCCACAGACCCGGCCGTGACCGGAATCACCGCTGTTGCAAACAACGCGGTAGCCCTTGCCCTTGACGATACGCTTGACAGCAATGATGCCATCTTCCTGGCATACACCAAGGCCACGGGCAGCATAGATGACATCCCTCTTCCGCCCCTTGTCGGCTCCTTCCCAGTAGGTATACAAGACTCGGGATCAACCGGCCTGGCCTTCTCTAATGACGGAACAAGGATGTTTGTAGTGGGTACTGGTAGTGGTAGAGATAACGATGCCGTACACCAGTACACACTAACCGCCGCCTTTGACGTATCCACTGCCTCCTTTGTCGACTCTTTCTCAGTAGGTTCACAAGACACACTCCCGACAGGCCTGGCCTTCTCTGCTGACGGAACAAAGATGTTTGTTGTGGGTAGTTTCGACAATAACATAAACGAGTACACACTATCCGCCGCCTTTGACGTGTCCACTGCCTCCTTTGTCGACTCTTTCTCAGTGGCATCACAAGACATACTCCCGCTAGACATGGCCTTCTCTGGTGACGGAACAAAGATGTTTGTCTTGGGCGGTGCTGGCGATGACATAAACGAGTACACGCTATCCGCCCCCTTTGACGTATCGAATGTCGCCGGCACATCGGATGTCACCTTTGTCGACTCTTTCTCCGTGTCATCACAAGACATATCCCCGCGAGGCCTGGCCTTCTCTGCTGACGGAACTAGGATGTTTGTAGTGGGTAGTTCTAACGATGCCGTATACGGGTACGCGCTAACCCCCGCCTTTGACGTGTCCACTGCCGCCTTTGTCGACTCTTTCTCAGTGGCATCACAAGACACATTCCCGCAAGGCCTGGCCCTCTCTGCTGACGGAACGAGGATATTTGTCTTGGGTAATTTCGGCGAGAACGTACACCAGTACGCGCTATCTGAACCATTTACGTTATTCCAACAGCCAAACTCCCTTGCCAGCTTTGCGGCAATGTCAGTCACAAACAACATTCCATCAGACACCACCCCGCCAACAATCACCGCGGCTACCGTGATCTCCCTTACCGAGATAGTCCTGACGTACAGCGAGAACATAGACGTCACAACCACAAACGGCGAAGGATTCACCCTATCTGTCGGAACAGTGTCGGCAAATACTGATCCCGACAATTCGGACAGCACCATAACCCTTACCGTCTCAGGCATCACCGCATCCGATGCTCCAAACGTGACTTACACCGAATCTGATGGCTCCGTGACAGGCAGCGCATCAAACCCGGCAGCGAGCCAGACCTTTACCGGCACCACCCCGCTGCCGGATACTATTCCACCAGAGATCACCGCAGCTGCCGTGACCTCCCTTACCGAGATAGTCCTGACGTACAGCGAGAACATAGACGTCACAACCACAAACGGCGAAGGATTCACCCTTTCCACCGGAACGGTGACGGCAAATACTGATCCCGACAATTCGGACAGCACCATAACCCTTACCGTCTCCGGTATTACCACATCCGATGCTCCAAACGTGACTTACACCGAGTCTGATGGCACCGTGGCAGACACCGCATCAAACCCGGCAGCAGACCAGACCTTTGCCGGCACCACCCCGCTGCCGGATACTATTCCACCAACAATCACCGCAGCTGCCGTGACCTCCCTTACCGAGATACTCCTGACGTACAGCGAGAACATAGACGTCACAACCACAAACGGCGAAGGATTTACCCTTTCCACCGGAACGGTGTCGGCAAATACTGATCCCGACAATTCGGACAGCACCATAACCCTTACCGTCTCCGGTATTACCACATCTGATACTCCAAACGTGACTTACACCGAGTCTGATGGCACCGTGGCAGACACCGCATCAAACCCTGCAGCAGACCAGACCTTTACCGGCACCACCCCGCTGCCGGACACCATTCCACCAACAATCACCGCGGCTGCCGTGACCTTCCTTACCGAGATAGTCCTGACGTACAGCGAGGACATAGACGTCACAACCACAAACGGCGAAGGATTCACCCTCTCCGTCGGGGAAGTGACGGCAAACTCTGATCCCGCCGGTTCGGACAACACCATAACCCTTACCGTCTCCGGCATCACCAACACATCCGATACTCCAGATATAACCTACACCGATTCACTTGGCACCGTGGCAGACACCGCATCAAACCCGGCAGCAAACCAGACCTTTGACCGTACAGTAGATGACGCGCCGCCAACGGTATCTTCCATCGAAACTTCCAGCACATCGACAATTGACGTCGTACTGTCCGAAGACGTCACAATAAACGGTGCGGCACCCGGAGACTTTGCGCTATCCGGCACCATATCCACAAATCCTACCGTGACTGGAATCACGGCCGCTGCCGACACGGTCACCCTTGCCCTCAGCAGTGTGCTTGATAGTAATGATGTCATCAATCTGGCATACGACAAAACCACGGGTAGCATAGATGACATTCCTGCTGCTGCTCCTCCGTCCTTTGTCGGCTCCTTCTCGGTAGATTCACAAGACAACTCCCCGACAGGCCTGGCCTTCTCTGCTGACGGAACAAAGATGTTTGTCGTAGGTTTTTCCAGCACTGACGTATTAGAGTACGCGCTAACCACCCCCTTTGACGTATCCAATGTCACCTTTGCCGGCTCTTTCTCAGTACTCTCACAGGACCAATCCCCGACAGGCCTGGCCTTCTCTGCTGACGGAACAAAGATGTTTGTCGCAGGTAATTTTGACAATGACATATACGAGTACGCGCTAGCCACCCCCTTTGACGTATCCACTGCCACCTATGACAGCTCCTTCTCAGTATCCTTACAAGACACAATTCTCCGAGACGTGGCCTTCTCTGCTGACGGAACAAAGATGTTTGTCGCAGGTTTCTCTCCCGATGCCGTACACGAGTACACGCTGACCACCCCCTTTGACGTATCCACTTCCTCCATCGTCGACTCTTTCTCAGTGGCATCAGAAGTCGAAGCCCCGACAGGCCTGACCTTCTCTGCTGACGGAACAAAGATGTTTGTCGTAGGTTTTACCAGTAGAGACGTAAACGAGTACGCGCTAGCCACCCCCTTTGACATATCCAATGTCACCGGCGTATCGGATGTCACCTTTGTCGGCTCCTTCCAAATAGATTCACAAGACAACTCCCCGACAGGCCTGGCCTTCTCTAATGACGGATACAAGATGTTTGTTGTGGATACTGGTAACGATAACGTATTAGAGTACGCGCTATCAGAGCCATTTACTTTGCATCCGCAGCCAAACTCGCTTGCCAGCTTTGCGGCAATGTTGGTCACAAACAACATTCCATCAGACACCATTCCACCAACAATCACCGCAGCTGCCGTGACCTCCCTTACCGAGATACTCCTGACGTACAGCGAGGACATAGGCGTCACAACCACAAACGGCGAAGGATTTACCCTTTCCACCGGAACGGTGACGGCAAATACTGATCCCGACAATTCGGACAGCACCATAACACTTACCGTCTCCGGCATCACCGCGTCCGATGCTCCAGACGTGACTTACACCGAGTCTGATGGCACCGTGGCAGACACCGCATCAAACCCTGCAGCGAGCCAGACCTTTACCGGCACCACCCCGCTGCCGGATACTATTCCACCAACAATCACCGCAGCTGCCGTGACCTCCCTTACCGAGATACTCCTGACGTACAGCGAGGACATAGGCGTCACAACCACAAACGGCGAAGGATTTACCCTTTCCACCGGAACGGTGACGGCAAATACTGATCCCGCGGGTTCGGACGACACCATAACCCTTACCGTCTCAGGCATCACCGCATCCGATGCTCCAAACGTGACTTATACCGAGTCTGATGGCTCCGTGACAGACGGCGCATCAAACCCGGCAGCAGACCAGACCTTTACCGGCACCACCCCGCTGCCGGACACCACCCCGCCAACAATCACCGCGGCTGCCGTGACCTCCCTTACCGAGATAGTCCTGACGTACAGCGAGAACATAGACGTCACAACCACAAACGGCGAAGGATTCACCCTATCTGTCGGAACGGTGTCGGCAAACTCTGATCCCGCCGGTTCGGACGACACCATAACCCTTACCGTCTCCGGCATCACCACATCCGACAGGCCGGATATAACCTACT
>CBDCLR010000005.1:0-40092 GCA_965218695.1 Candidatus Nitrosopumilus sp. | reverse complement strand
TCAGTCCAGGCGGGCGCCGCAGCTGGGGCAGAGATCGCGGCGGGCCCGTATGCCGAACACATATCCGCACACGGGACACTTTTTTATCCTGCCTGCAACCATCCACCAAACGCCCGGGATCCGCTTCATGTTACCCGCCTGGCAGGCACGGCGCCTGCGTCCCCCCGTACCGGCGGGGCAGAGCCAAGGCCTATTGCACTATGACCGTCCTGACTACAGAGTCTGTCTCGCCGTCCGAGTCCATGCATGTGTAGTGGATGTGGCGCTTGCCGGCACTTGACGTATCGGGGTCGCCGCCGCGCACGGTGACTTCCAGGCTGTCGTCCTCTGGGTCGGCGCAGGTGGCGCCGGGATCCACATATGCGGAGCCGACCGGGACTGTGACCTCAGAGTCGCCGTTGAGCGTGATGACCGGCGGGAGGTTTTTTCCCGGCGCCGCCACCTCGACGTTCCGGATCACGAGGGATGCGTTGCCCGAGGAGTCGGTGCATTCGTAGATGACGATGTAGGAGCCAACCTCAGAGGTGTTGACGGTGCTCTTGTGGATTCCAGCATTCCACGTCCCGTCGGTATCGTCGACGCATCTGGCGCCCATCTCCACGTAGGTATCGCCCACGTGCAGGCGTACGCGCGATTCGCCGGTGATGTCGATCCTCGGCGGGGTGGTGTCGTCTGCTGCCTCGGCTGCCCTGACAAGCACGGTCCGAGAGTCGTAAGCGGCATTGCCTGAACCGTCGGTGCAGGTGTAGGTGATGGTGTAGGTGCCCGGCCTGTCGGTGTTGACGGTGCCGGTGGTGGTGACTTGGAGGGAGCCGTCGGTCTCGTCGGTGCAGGTGGCGCCCGCGTCCTCATAGGTGGAGCCGACAGTGATGGTGAGCGGGTTGTCGCCGGTGACGTCTATGACCGGGGCGGTCTGGTCGGCGGGCGGCCCGGCGGCCACTACTTCGACTATCCGGGTGTCAGTGGCCATGTTGCCCGAGAGGTCCGTGCAGGTGTAGGTGACCGTGTAGGTGCCGGGGTTGGAGGTGTCTACCGTGCCGCTGGTGGTGACAGTCGGGGCCGGGTCGGTGTCGTCTGTGCAGGTGGCGCCCTGTTCCGTATAGGTGGTGCCGGCCGTGATTGTGAGCTCAGAAGAACCGTTAATGATGATGACAGGGTCAGTCGTGTCCACTACCGTGACTGTCCTGGAGATGGTGGACCCGTTGCCGCTCGAGTCGGTGCAGGTGTAGGTGACCGTGTAGGTGCCGGGGTTGGAGGTGTCTACCGTGCCGCTGGTGGTGACAGTCGGGGCCGGGTCGGTGTCGTCTGTGCAGGTGGCGCCCTGTTCCGTATAGGTGGTGCCGGCCGTGATTGTGAGCTCAGAAGAACCGTTAATGATGATGACAGGGTCAGTCGTGTCCACTACCGTGACTGTCCTGGAGATGGTGGACCCGTTGCCGCTCGAGTCGGTGCAGGTGTAGGTGACCGTGTAGGTGCCGGGGTTGGAGGTGTCTACCGTGCCGCTGGTGGTGACAGTCGGGGCCGGGTCGGTGTCGTCTGTGCAGGTGGCGCCCTGTTCCATATAGGTGGTGCCGGCCGTGATTGTGACCGCGGAGAGGCCGTTAAGGGTGATGGTGGGCGGGGTGCTGTCTTCGGGCGGCTCGGCGCCCATGGCTATGACCGTGACTGTCCTGGTGACGGGGGTGGCACTGTTGCCCGAGGCGTCGGTGCAGGTGTAGGTGACCGTGTAGGTGCCGGGGTTGGAGGTGTCTACCGTGCCGCTGGTGGTGACAGTCGGGGCCGGGTCGGTGTCGTCTGTGCAGGTGGCGCCCTGTTCCGTATAGGTGGTGCCGGCCGTGATTGTGAGCTCAGAAGAACCGTTAATGATGATGACAGGGTCAGTCGTGTCCACTACCGTGACTGTCCTGGAGATGGTGGACCCGTTGCCGCTCGAGTCGGTGCAGGTGTAGGTGACCGTGTAGGTGCCGGGGTTGGAGGTGTCTACCGTGCCGCTGGTGGTGACAGTCGGGGCCGGGTCGGTGTCGTCTGTGCAGGTGGCGCCCTGTTCCATATAGGTGGTGCCGGCCGTGATTGTGACCGCGGAGAGGCCGTTAAGGGTGATGGTGGGCGGGGTGCTGTCTTCGGGCGGCTCGGCGCCCATGGCTATGACCGTGACTGTCCAGGTGACGGCGGTGGCATCGTTGCCCGAGGCGTCGGTGCAGGTGTAGGTGATGGTGTAGTCGCCGGGGGTGTTCAGGTCGATGTAGACTATGTCGAAGTCGAGCGAGGGGTTCGGGTCGGTCTCGTCGGTGCAGGTAACGCCGGGGTCGTCAAAGGCGGTGCCGGCGGTGACTGTGACCGCGGTGGGGCCGTCAAGGGTGATGATGGGCGGGATGGTGTCTGCGGCTGCCGCTACCGTGACCGTCCGGGTGTCAGTGGCCATGTTGCCCGAGAGGTCCGTGCAGGTGTAGGTGACCGTGTAGGTGCCGGGGGTGTTCACGTCGAGGCCCGAGTCGTTCAGCTCGAGCCTGAGATCCCCGACGGCGTCCGTGTCGTCGGCGCAGGAGTAGCCGGGGTCGGCATACGCGGAGCCGGCCGGGATGGTGAGCGGGTCATCGCCAATAAGGGTGATGGTCGGCGGGGTCGCGTCGGTGCCGGTGCCGGCGACGGCGATCTCCAGCATGCGCCAGCTGTTCCCGTCCCCAAAGACGCCGCTGCCTGAGGCCGTCACGTTGACCGGGTGCCTCCCCACGGGCGGCGCATCCTTGAACATCAGCGCGTCTCCGGTCATGTTGAACAAGGCAGATTCGCCTCCAGAACCTATGCCGTACTCGGGGGAGTGGCCGTCAAGGACGGAGTTCTGCGCCGACACGGTCGTGACGCTGAGGGTGCCTTCCGAGATACCGTAGGCAGTGTCTTCTGGCACCACGTACCAGTTCCCGAGGTTCTGCTGGAACGAGTTGGCGGCAAGGAACATGTGGCCCATGCCGGTGGCCGACGAGACGTCCCACGAGGAGAGGTCCCCGTTGAAGGAGGAGGCGGAGGTGAACATGATGAACATGTCGGTGACCGACGAGACGTCCCACGATGAGACGTTCCCGTCAAAGGCGGTGGCGCTGGTGAACATGCCAGACATGTCAGTCGCCTTCGAGACGTCCCACGAGGAGAGGTCGCCGTTGAAGGAGGAGGCTCTGCGGAACATGCCGGTCATGTCAGCCACCCCGGACAGGTCAGGCGCGTCATCCGCGTTGTACACCATGTTGAAGGCGCCCTTGAACGAATCTACCATCGTGACCCATTTGATGCCGCCCCACTGCTCTATGGATTGCAGCTTTTGCGCGTTTGCAAAGTTGTCGCCGAGGTTGATCCACCCGAGGCCGCCGGTTATGCTGACCGTGTGGGTCCCGGGGGTCCCGTACTCGTGCGACACGTGCCCGGACACGCCGCCGGAGAATTCGCCGTCTCCCCAGATCACGGAGTACGTGCCGGATCCGGGGATGGTTATCGTCTCGCCGGCAGAGGCGGTCCTCCACGTGGTGATGAACGCAGAGCCCGTATCCCTTACGGTTACGTCGACATCGTCTGACCCGGAGTCCGTGCCGTCGCCTGCAGTGAGCGTGAGGGTGAAGGTGGTCTCGGCTTCGACGGCAGGCGCCGTGAAGGTGGTGGAGGCAGAAGAGCCGTCGGCAAACGTGATGCCCGAGCCTGACGGGGCCGACCAGGAGTACGACTCTATGGCGTCGCCCAGGTCAGGATCGGTTACCGACCCGGACAGGGCGACCGTGTCGCCCTCCCCGACTGTCTGGTCCGGTCCGGCGTTGGCTCTGGGCGGGTTGTTGTCTTCGGGCGACCAGGCGGCCACGACCCTGACTTGCCGGGTGGCAGTAGACTCGTTCCCCGAGGAGTCCGTGCAGGCGTAGGTGATATGGTAGGTGCCCGGCGTGTCGGTGTTGGCGGTGCCGATGGTGGTGACTTGGAGGGGGCCGTCGGTCTCGTCTGTGCAGGTGGCGCCCCGTTCCGTATAGGCGGTGCCGGCCGTGATTGTGAGTGTGGAAGGGCCGTTGAGTGTGATGACAGGGTAAGTCGTGTCGATGGGCGTCCCGGCTGCCACTACCGTGACTGTCCTGGAGACGGTGGATCCGTTGCCGCTCGAGTCGGTGCAGGTGTAGGTGACCGTGTAGGTGCCGGGGCGGGAGGTGTCTACTGTGCCGTCGGTGGTGACAGTCGGGGCGGTGTCGGTCTCGTCTGTGCAGGTGGCGCCCGCGTCCTCATAGGTGGAGCCTGCCTGGATTGTGAGCTCAGAAGAACCAATAATGATGATGGCCGGCGGGGTGGTGTCAGCGGTCTCGCCGGCGACGGTGATCTTCAGCATGCGCCAGCTGTTCTTATCCCCAAAGATGTCGCTGCCTGAGGCCGTCACGTTGACGGTGTGACTCCTCACGGACGGCGTATCCATGAACACCAGCGTGTTGGCATCAGTTATGTTGAAGGACGCCGAGTCGCCTCCCGAACCTATGCCGTACGTGGGGGAGTGGCCGTCCAAGTGCACGTTCTGGGCGGATATGGTCGTGACGTTGAGGGTTCCTTCCGAGGTATCGTAGGCCGTGTCTGCCGGCACCACGTACCACTTCCCGAGGTTTTGATCGAAGGAGGTGGCGCCGGAGAACATGTTGCCCATCGCAGTCACCTGCGAGACGTCCCAGTCGTTGAGATCCTGGTTGAAGGAGGTGGCACTGAAGAACATGCTGTCCATGTAAGTCACCTGCGAGACGTTCCACGAGGAGAGGTCCCCGTTGAAGGAGGTGGCGCCCCAGAACATGCTGGTCATGTAGGTCACCCTCGAGACGTTCCACGAGGAGAGGTCCCCGTTGAAGGAGGTGGCGCCGGTGAACATGTTGTCCATGTTGGTCACCTGTGAGACGTTCCACGAGGAGACGTTCCCGTCAAAGGCGGCGGCGTTCTGGAACATGCCGTCCATGTCAGTCACCTGCGAGACGTCCCACGAGGAGAGGGGCTGGTTGAAGGAGGTGGCGTCCCGGAACATGGCAGACATGCCAGTCACCTGCGAGACGTCCCACGAGGAGAGGGGCTGGTTGAAGGCGTCGGCGTCGTTGAACATGAAAGGCATGTCGGTCACCTTCGAGACGCTCCAGCCGTTGAGATCCTGGTTGAAGGAGGTGGCGCCGGAGAACATGGCGCCCATGTCAGTCACCTTCGAGACGTCCCACGAGGAGATGTTCCCGTTGAAGGCGGCGGCTACCTGGAACATGCTGCTCATGTCAGTCACCCTGGACAGGTCGGGCGCGTCAGCCGCGTTGTACACCATGTTGGAGGCGCCCCGGAACGCAGACTCCATCGTGGTCCATTCGATGCCGCCCCACTGCTCTATGGATTGCAGCTTTCGCGCGTTTGCCGGATCGTCGTCGAGGTGGATTGCCTCGAGGCCGCCGGTTATGCTGACCGTGTAGTTCCCGGGTTCCGCGTACGTGTGCGTCGTGCTGCCTGACACGTTGCTGTCGTATGTGACGTCTCCCCACGACACGTTGTAGGCGCCGGTCCCGGGGATGGTTATCGTATCGTTGGCAGCGGTGGTCTTCCACGTGGTGATGAACGGGCGGTCGGGGTCGTCGGCGCCGGCGACGGTGATCCCCAGCATGCGCCAGTTGTTCTCACCCCCAAAGAGGTTGCCTGAGGCCGTCACGTTGACTGGGTGCCTCCCCACGGGCGGCGCATCCTTGAACATCAGCGCGTTTCCGGTCATGTTGAACAAGGCAGAGTCGCCTCCCAAACCTATGCCGTACGTGGGGGAGTGGCCGTCAAGGAACACATTCTGCGCCGACACGGTTGTGACGTTGAGGGTGCCTTCCGAGGTATCGTAGGCCGTGTCTGCAGGCACCACGTACCAATTCCCGAGGTTTTGATCGAAGGAGGTGGCGCCGAGGAACATGCTGGCCATGTCATCCACCTGCGAGACGTCCCAGTCGGAGAGGGGCTGGTTGAAGGCGGCGGCGTTCCAGAACATGGAATTCATGTCGGTCACCTGCGAGACGTTCCACGAGGAGACGTTCCCGTCAAAGGCGGCGGCGTCCTGGAACATGCCGCCCATGTTGGTCACCTTCGAGACGTTCCACGAGGAGAGGTTCCCGTTGAAGTCGGCGGTGTCGTAGAACATGTAGTCCATGTCAGTCACCTGCGAGACGTTCCACGAGGAGAGGGTCTGGTTGAAGGAGGTGGCGTAGGAGAACATGCCGCTCATGTCAGTCACTCCCGAGACGTTCCACGAGGAGACGTTCCCGTTGAAGGAGGTGGCGGAGCTGAACATGTCGCTCATGTCAGTCACTCCCGAGACGTTCCACGAGGAGACGTTCCCGTTGAAGGAGGTGGCGGAGCTGAACATGCTGTTCATGCCAGTCACCTTCGAGACGTTCCACGAAGAGATATTCCCGTTGAAGGAGGTGGCGTAGGAGAACATGCCGCTCATGTCAGTCACTCCCGAGACGTCCCACGAGGAGAGGTCCCCGTTGAAGGAGGTGGCGTCCTCGAACATGCTGTTCATGTTAGTCACCACGGACAGGTCAGGCGCGTCAGACGCGTTGTACACCATGTTGGAGGCTCCCCGGAACGCAGACTCCATCGTGGTCCATCCTATGTCGCCCCACTGCTCTATGGACTGCAGCCTTTGCGCGTTGTCCGGATCGTCGCCGAGGCGGATTCCCTCGAGGCCGCCGGTTATTTTGACCGTGTGGTTCCCGGGGGTCTCGTACGCGTGCGTCGCGTTGCCTGACGTGTCGCCGGAGGATCCGTCTCCCCACTCCACGGTGTAGGTGCCGGTCCCGGGGATGGTTATCGTCTCGTTGGCAGCGGTGGTACTCCACGTGGTGATGAACGGACGGTCGGGGTCGTCGGCGCCGGCGACGGTGATCTCGAGCTCGCGCCAGTTGTTGCCGTTCTCAAAGACGCCGCTGCCTGAGGCCGTCACGTTGACGGTGTGACTCCCCGCTGACGGCGTAGCCTTGAACATCAGCGTGTTGGCACCAGTTATGTTGAAGGACGCCGAGTTGCCTCCCGAACCTATGTCGTACGTGGGGGAGTGGCCGTCCAGGCGCGCGTTCTGGGCGGATATGGTCGTGACGTTGAGCGACACGTCGGAGGCGGCATAGGCCGTGTATGCAGGCACCACGTACCAATTCCCGAGGTTCTGCTCAAAGGAGGTGGCGCCGAGGAACATGCTGGTCATGTCAGTCACCTGCGAGACGTTCCACGAGGAGAGGGGCTGGTTGAAGGAGGAGGCGCCATGGAACATGGAACGCATGTTGGTGGCGGCCGAGACGTTCCAGTCGTTGAGGGGCTGGTTGAAGGAGGAGGCGCCGTTGAACATTCCGTTCATGCTGGTGACGGCCGAGACGTCCCAGGTGGAGAGGGGCTGGTTGAAGGAGGAGGCGCCGAAGAACATGAAGCCCATGTTGGTGGCGGCCGAGACGTTCCAGTCGTTGAGGGGCTGGTTGAAGGAGGAGGCGCCGTTGAACATTCCGTTCATGCTGGTGGCGGCCGAGACGTTCCAGTCGTTGAGGGTCTGGTTGAAGGAGGAGGCGCCCCAGAACATGAAGCCCATGTTGGTGGCGGCCGAGACGTTCCAGTCGTTGAGGGGCTGGTTGAAGGAGGAGGCGCCGTGGAACATGTGTTCCATGTCGGTGACGGCCGAGACGTCCCAGGTGGAGAGGGTCTGGTTGAAGGGGATGGCTTCCCAGAACATGCCGTCCATGTCGGTGACGGCCGAGACGTCCCAGTTGTTGAGGGGCTGGTTGAAGGAGGTGGCGTGATAAAACGTGCCGGCCATGTCGGTTACCCGCGAGACGTTCCAAGTGGAGATGTCTTGGTTGAAGGAGGAGGAGGCGAACATGCGGGGCATGGTGGTGACGGCCGAGACGTCCCAGTTGTTGAGGGGCTGGTTGAAGGAGGTGGCGCCGTTGAACGTTCCGTTCATGCTGGTGACGGCCGAGACGTTCCAGTTGTTGAGGGGCTGGTTGAAGGAGGAGGAGGCGAACATGGCGTTCATGTTGGTGACGGAGGAGACGTTCCAGTTGTTGAGGGGCTGGTTGAAGGAGGCGGCGAGGGTGAACATGCTGGCCATGTCGGTGACGGCCGAGACGTTCCAGGTGGAGAGGGTCTGGTTGAAGGAGGAGGCGCTCCAGAACATGCCGGCCATGTCGGTGACGGCCGAGACGTTCCAGGTGGAGATGTCCTGGTTGAAGGAGGAGGCAGCAGCAAACATTCCGTACATGTCGGTGACGGAGGAGACGTTCCAGCCCGAGATGTTGCCGTCGAAGGATGAGGCGCCCCAGAACATCGCCCGCATGGAGCTCACCCCAGACAGGTTGGGGGTGTCGGCCGCGTTGTAGACCATGCCGGAGGCGCCTTGGAATGCCCCCTCCATGCTGGTCCAGGACGTATCGCCCCACTGCTCTATCGAGGCCAGCTTGGCCGCGTTGGCCGCGGGTTGACCGCCCAGGTGTATTCTCTCGAAGCCGCCGGAGATGGAGACCCTGTAGGTGTCTGGGGTATCGTAGGTGTGAGTGGCGTTGTCAGTGTGGGTGGTGGGAGCGGTGCCGTCGCCCCAGTCGACGGTGTAGGAGGCGCTGGAGTCCCCGACGGGGATGGTTATCTCCTCGTCGGCAGTGGTGGTACTCCACGTGGTGACGAACGGGCGGTCGGGGTCGCCGGCGACGGTGATCTTCAGCATGCGCCAGTTGTTGCCGTCCTCAAACACCGAACTTCCCGAGGCCGTCACGTTTACGTCATACTCTGGCGCCGACGGCGTAGCCTTGAACGTCAGCACGTTTCCGGTCATGTCAAACAAGGCAGAGTCGCCTCCCGAACCTGTGCCGTACGTGGGGGAGTGGCCGTCCAAGTGCACGTTCTGGGCGGATATGGTCGTGACGTTGAGGGTTCCTTCCGAGGTATCGTAGGCCGTGTCTGCAGGCACCACGTACCAATTCCCGAGGTTCTGCTCAAAGGAGGTGGCGCCGGAGAACATGCGGGTCATGTCAGCCACCTGCGAGACGTCCCAGCCGGAGATGTCCTGGTTGAAGGAGGTGGCGTCGCTGAACATGCCGAACATGTTCGCTACCTGCGAGACGTTCCACTCGGAGAGGTCGCCGTCAAAGGCGGAGGCGCCCCAGAACATGCCGGCCATGCCGGTCACCTGCGTGACGTTCCACTCGGAGAGGTCGCCGTCAAAGGAGGAGGCTCTGTTGAACATGCTGGCCATGTCGGTTACCCTCGAGACGTCCCACTCGGAGAGATCGCCCTCAAAGGAGGAGGCGGTGCTGAACATGTTGTTCATGTCGGTCACCTGCGAGACGTTCCACTCGGTGAGGTTGCTGTCAAAGGAGGAGGCTCCGTTGAACATGCTGGCCATGTCGGTTACCCTCGAGACGTCCCACTCGGAGAGATCGCCGTCAAAGGAGGTGGCGCCGCCGAACATGTTGTTCATGTTCGCTACCTGCGTGACGTTCCACTCGGAGAGGTCGCCGTCAAAGGAGGTGGCGCCGCTGAACATGTTGTTCATGTTCGCTACCTGCGTGACGTTCCACTCGGAGAGGTCGCCGTCAAAGGAGGTGGCGGTGCTGAACATGGTGTTCATGTTCGCTACCTGCGCGACGTTCCACTCGGAGAGGTCGCCGTTGAACTTGGAGGCGCCAGCGAACATGGAGCTCATGCTTTTCACCTTCGAGACGTCCCAGCCGGAGATGTCTTGGTTGAAGGAGGTGGCGGCTTGGAACATGCTGAACATGCTCGCTACCTGCGAGACGTTCCACTCGGAGAGGTCGCCGTCAAAGGAGGAGGCGCCGAGGAACATGGTGCCCGTGTCGATTACCTGCGAGACGTTCCACTCGGAGAGGTCGCCGTCAAAGGAGGAGGCGCCGCGGAACATGGCGTACATGTTGGTTACCTGCGAGACGTCCCAGGAGGAGAGGTTGCCGTCAAAGGAGGAGGCGGCGCGGAACATCCCCCGCAGGGTGCTCACGTTGGTGAGGTTGGGCGCGTCTGTCGCGTTGTAGACCATCGCGGAGGCGCCGTTGAAGGCGTCTCGCATGGTGGTCCATTCTATCTCGCCCCACTGGTCTATCGAGGCCAGCTTGCGCGCGTTTTCCCCAAAGTTGTTCAGGTGGATCCTCTCAAAGCCGCCCGTGATCGAGACGGTGTGGCTGCCGGCGTCCCCGTACTCGTGCACGGCGTCTCCGGTGACGGTCTCGGGGCCGCTGCCGTCCCCCCAGTCGACGGTGTAGGAGGCACTGGAGCCCCCGACGGGGATGGTTATCGTCTCGTTCGATCCGGTGGTCACCCAAGTGGTAACGAACGCGGAGTGTGTACTTCTGTTGTCGGCGCGCGGTTCCGAGTCGGCGCCGGCCGGCTGGAGGATCTCGACGCCCAGCGCTGCAAGGCACGAGGAGGCCACGACCGCCATGACGATTAACGCTACGGGGATCACGGGTTGCGCCAGCGGCAAATCACCGCAACAAGGCGCGTTTCGGTTGCTTTAAATGACATAAATCAGCGCGTACAGTATGTCATAATGCCAACACGCGGCAAGGCGTGGGCAATATTTAATTAGTACCGGAGAAATGTTGGGAGCCGCGGACGGATTTCATCACAATTATTAAATAGTTGTCCCAAAAAAGTAAGCATACGCATGCGTTTATGTCATAAAAACCAATGCGGGAACTCCATTAAACAGAATATCTGGTGCCAGTTCACGCTGTTTGGGAAAATTTTCTGATTTGGGCACGAATCTGGCATGCCTTGAGAGCGTTCCCTGCTTTTCCAGGCACGGCATGAACAACATTGGACGCATGGAAAGATATCCTCGCCGTAATCCCGGTGATGGATCGGCCCCTTGGGAAGCATGCGCTCCGCGCACTGACGGGTGACTGCAGCATCCGATCCGCCAAAAACAGTCCGCAATGGGGTGAGGGAAAGGATGAAAGACATAGTAGATACCGGCAAGAGGAAATGCGTAGTCGGGGCCAAAGTGTTTCGCTAATCTGCCATCTGGATTTTTAGATGCCCGTGTCCATTGGCCGAAAGGTTTTGATCCGGGCGCATATCCCGCGCCCGCATGGCACCTTCGCGCGCGCCGGTTCGCAGTGGGGCAAGGCCTCCAAAGGGAGGCAGGCCTCTTCCCGGCACAGGCAGGAGGGCCCTTTGCCGCATGATCAAAAGGCCTTCCCCCGGCAAGGCCAGGGACATCCTACACCTGAAGGAGGACGGCTAGGCGTAAGTTGGGTAAGGATCTGAACGCTTACATGGCGTGAGTGGCAGTACTCGCATTAGTATTAATATGGAAGTAGGAGTACTTGGTATTAATTCCCAAGGAACCTTACAGTTTGCATATATTGATGAAGGTAGCCCAAGGTTGAACGGTGTAAGTCAGAACGGGGGGAAGGGTCCAAAATAGGCCGCGCATGCTAGGTGGATTCCGACAGACCCGCTGCTGAGAGGCATCATCAGACTACACACAAGTATTCCACTAGACAACAAAGTCGCTAAATATGACAGCTTGGAATGCGAAACTGTGCCTAACCGAAGCGGTTTGAGTATGGCATCTGTTCCAACTTACCGTACAATTGTACGACAATAAGAACTCCTGCCGGCACTGGTGCTGGGTTTTTCAACCATGCGCCGGATCCAAGACGCCAAGTGACGCCCTAGGTGCGGTCGTCGCCCCGTTGAAGGAACGACCGCACAGAACCGTGCTGGACAAGTCACGGTCGACCCTTGGACCAGCTACGGGCAACAGCATAGCGTTAGTTGCTGTTAAAACTTCGCATAATGTCTTACCATCTGTGAAAATCCATATCACCAATACGTTACGGAATAGTATGAATTAAAGAATTTATACTAGTCTGAATTTTTAAAATCAGATGGCAATAAAGGAGATTACTCGCAAGGTTTACGTCTATGCTATTTCGAGTCCACCGCTGCCGGATCGAACGGCTGATGCTGAAATCACAATCAGCAATTCTCAAAATATTTCACTATCGAGCTGGGCAATAACAGGTCCAGTATCACAATATAACATTGCAATAACTAGTCCCAAATTATTGGGCTTAGTCAGTGGAGAGCGAAGCGAGGTTGATGGATTTGTTTCTAATGTCCTTCTTGCATTTAATCTACTAATGAAATGTGGCGCCATGCTTACTTATGGTGCAAATATGGACGACAATGTAATAAAACGTGAGCCGGAAAAACTTCCCAGCACTAAAATTGAAGCAGAAGGCAATTCATATAAAGTAACATCTCATCTTACTATCACACATGTCTTTTCTGCGAATCTAAAACTTGCGTTCAAGGAAAACGTTAACGAAAATGAAGTTAAACAAATTTTAATATTACTTCAGAATTTAGATACCAAATCTACACGGGAGTCTAACCAACTTAAAAAAGCATTAGAGAATTATGGGTCAGCAGTGTCTAGTTTTGATAGGCGTGTAATTTTTAAAAATTTATTTAACGCGATGGCGCTTGCTACAAATTCTGATGGGACAGATAGGATGGGAAAGAAACTTGCAAAAGAAATTGCTTCAATTACAAATGAGAATCTAGCCTTAATTGAGCAGTGGAACGAGTTTAACAACAGAACCAAACACATTGATTTAGGCCCAAATGACGAAAAAAAACACGAAGATGGCATGAAAAACATGCCTTCTTGGATTTTGCCTTTAAGAGATGCAGCTCAGAAGATCATACTAGCTAAACTAGGTACGATTTAGGTTCTGGTAAGACCTTATGCAAAATTTTAACGGCAGCGGATGCCATACCGCTACCCATGGCTGGCCCGAGGGTCGATAACAAACTGTCCAGACATGGTTTCGGATTGCTGTCTATCAATACACGATACGGTTCAATCCGGGACTGGCCGACACGGCGCGGTTGCAGCGCCGCTAGGACGAGCCAAAGACTGACATGCCAGCGTGAGTAGAGAAGCAAGTGCCACATAAGACGACTAATGGAGTATTCCGCAGCACGGGTTCATGTCTCGGGTTGATCTAAATGGGTTGACTCGTCTGGCAATGGGGCTTGTCTACCCTCAAATTTTTATTTCGAATACTGCGCACATATAGTTACAATTGATTCATTGTTCTTTTTTGCAGATTTTACATTTGTATCTGCTAATTTCGATAGGGCCTTCACAATAATGACATTTCTTCCCAATTTCTGTAGTTCTATTATTTTGTTGGATTCCCAGTATGACCATTGTAGATAAAGAGAATAAAACATACAAAAATGTGCTCCAATACACCATGTCTGGAAGAAATTGCTCAAAAGCCGAGTTTATCATAAATAAAAACAACGCTAACAATCCAGTTATGCCTTGTGCTATAAGGCTGCGGGAGCCAATTTGAGGGATTTTCATATCAACGCCTTCCAAGTCAAATACTATTCCCACAAAATGGGCAACGTGATGTACCCCTTACTACTTTCTTGAGGCAGTATCGGCAGTGTTTTTCTGATGCCTTTATCGCGGCAGCTACTCCTAAAATTCCAAGAACTATGCCAAGAATCGCATCCGAATCTTTTCCCACACATGTGATTTGTTTGTACACCACTAAAAACATTTATGGTGAGAAAGGCAGTAGCAATACGGCTGCCGCATGGTTCTCAGACGGCAACACGAGAACCGAGATAAGCCTGTTTGCCTTTGACTCCACCGGACTCAAGCCTACAAACCGCGGTGACTGGATGACAGCAAAGTGGGGCACGAGGCGCGGATTCATAAAGCTGCACGTGGGCGTAGACACCAGGACCAAGAAGATCTATGCCGTGGTCATAACTGACGACAAATGCGGAGACTCCCCGCAGTTTGAGGAGCTGGTAGGGCAGGCTTTTGCAAATGCGGAAAAATCGCCAAACGTGGGTACGTTCGCAGACGCCGGAATCGCAGCTGGCGGTGCGTACGATACCAAGAATATCCGCAGCTACTGCAACGAGCGTGGAACCAGCCCGGTGATTCCCGTCCGCATTGATTTTGTCGGAAACGCAAACGGGTGCATGCCCCGTAAGGAGGCAGAATTCAGGCAGCTTGGCGGTTTTGACCACATAGACAAGAAGACAGAACAAGGGTTTGCAGATCTTACGCGCGAGCAAAAGAGGGAGCTCCAGAAGGCATGGCGGAAAGAATCAGGATACAACGACAGGTGGGCAGTCGAGATCGCCTTCTCCACATTCAAACGGATCCTCGGTGAGTGCATGAACGCACAAAAGTGGGAGAACGTCAAGACCGAGATATACGGCAAGGTGTGGCTGTACAGCCACCTGATTGACACGGCAATTGACAACGGGTATGGCACGCCAAGGGTGGTGTGCCCGTCTGTAAAACCGGCCCCGAAGGCAGCAAGACAGGAGGGGAGGCAGTGACGTAGACAGAGTCGCACAGGCGGGTGCCTGTGTGCCGCATAATTAGGAAACAGAGTTCTATCTAAAGATACATATAATTAGAATGAGATGGCGAGAATAAATCATTATGAATGATCATGAAAAATTTGAATTACGTATTGAAATAAATGTATCCCGTCCCTATAAACGACAAATAAAAGAAGAAGCGATAAACCATATGTGCAATCAGCTGATTAAAACTGGATGCAAGTCTGTATCTACAAAAGATTCGTATTATATTGATAGAAAGTCAGAAGCGGCTGTGCATTCATTTGTCTTAATCTTGAATGTAATTGCAAAGCTTTCAATAATAACTGTGGCTGCCTTGACTATAAAACGTGAATTAACAAAAGCACAAAATCGGGGCAGTGTTTTCTTGAAAGACAAAAATGGCAAGTATGTAAAAATTGATGAAGAGATGACGGCGGAAGAGGCTTGTGATAAACTAAATGAAACAGAAAAAGATGATTAAGGCCTACGTTTTTGGGTCATGGTTGTGGGGGTGGAATTCACAAAACAATCTAGACTCAGTTATTTTTACAAATGACGAACGACTCATCCAAATAATTATAGATGGTCATAGAGGACTAAGCCCGGAACTGGCTGTACGACGATTAAATTGTTCTATTTGTGGACAGAACTATGAAGATTGTAGTCATATGGAAGGAAAATTTTACGACAACGAAATATGTGCGTGTTTAATTGATAATATGGAGCCGTTGAATGTCACCATCGTTACTACTCCTGAAGAACCCAAATCAAGAGTTACGGATATGTTAGTTGTTGAAGATAATGGGAAGTCATTTACTTGGTATGGCTTTGATACTGTAAATGACGACCAACGTTTTAGGCATATCGACAAGGCAATGACACTTAGATACATTACAGAAAGAATGGCCCTGAAGTTTAGCACTTATTTTTGCAGCAATGAAACTGGAAAAATAAAATTGCTAGAAGCTAGTAAGCAGTAACCTGCCGCAGGGTAGAAAGCGGAGTGGCCTGTAAGTGAATGGGACTAGGATCAGATGGCGGCCCAGTCTTAGTCGCCGCCTGATCTTTTTTCATCCAACAGTCGATACCCATGTCAAGTCGCTTGACTCCAGATCTTACCACGTTTAGCTCCTAACTCCCTCCCATCGATCAGGCTCAGTATCTTATTTACCCCCGATAGGCCGCCATAGCACGTCACCAAGATGGGTTAGGCCCCTCTAAACTACTAGAGTGGCGATCAGTGAAAATTTCGCCTCACATGCGGCTCTGTTAAATTTAGGTGATCACCGTAGGCCGCTGTTCAAAAAGTAAGCTTTAGATCTTCTCCAAATTTTATTTCCCACAGCTTTTGTCGGCGCCGTCTTGCTGTTCAAAAGTTGTGATCTGCTTTCGCATGCTGTTCAAAAGTGAGCTGCAGACCCTGCTGTTAAATTCAGGTGATCAGATCACCAAAATCTACCAGGGCCGTGTTGCTGACTTAGCCTATCCTGATAACATTCTCTTCTATCAGAAACTTCATGGCAGCTAGAAACTCACTATCTGATGTCTGTCCCGTTGACCATATGCAGACTGTGATCTTAATCCAATCAGGCATCTTGTATGAAGCCGGATCGCCGCTAACAGGTGTCACATCTAATACGATAACCTCACTTTCTACCAAGTAGGTAAGAGCGTCCAAAAGTTGTTTGTCTGGTAGGTTAGCATTACATCCGCTTCGAATCATACTATCAATCCATTCAGGAATTAAGTCAATCAAGACTGTTACCGTAAATGACACCTCTGTTCTGTTCCCAGCAGAGTCTACGGCCCAGCATGTTACTACATGTGTGCCTATTGGCATGTACTTGTAACCTCCTGCGCTAGTTGTATTAGAAGACCATGGCATACCACCTGACCCGAATATGTTATCTGCTGAACACCGTATGTATATCTCACCATCTACATTATCGTATGCACGGTTACCCATTCCAGTCTGATATCCTAAATCAACTCTCCCATACGTACCATCAAATACAGACACTGTGAAATCTTGTGGTTCGTAGATGAAAGGTGACACAGTATCGACTTGATCTTGAGCAGCTGCAACTCCAAACAGAGCAAGAACCACGCTTAAGCCCGTTGCTCCCAACACTTCCAGACTGCGCACAAAAAATAGCGTCTCACAGACTATATTAACATATTCTGCCAACCACACCCATGGGTAAAGTCATGCGAGTTGTCAACTGGATGGGGATTGGCATGCTGGGGATAATGTTCCTTGCTGTTCTTGCATACTGTGGCAAGTGTGGAGGTTGTCCTTAGTTGTTCAAACCGGTTCTTTTATGTTGTCGGGACTTAAAATTTTTCCAAGCACCGTAGTTAGTTTCACAGCATTGTCTTCCACCAAGGCACCGCCGTCTCAAGCAGACTGTCCCGCATGCCAAACCTCCAGAGGCCAACAGAATTCAAGCTGATGGTCGACTGTTTCAATCCGGAATGCCCGTATCGTGGCAGCGTAGCGGACGCTGGACGGCCATGCCGGGCCCGGCTTACACGGCATACGGTGTTTATCTCTGGATCCAGACAACAGATTTGGCCACATATGACGGCCCGCAGGGCCCTAAACCCGTATGATAATGGCATCACAAGCGATCAGAAATTGGCTTGAAATTATGCTTTCTCATAATGCTATGAGACCGACAGGGCCATGCGGGCTTACCGCACCTACCTCAGAAAGGTATTGCGAGTTATCAAGCGCCGCACCGAAGAGATGGCCGGGTTCGAGACCGTCCCTGCCAGGCAACGCGTCAAGGTAGGGGATCCGTATATCCGAACCCGTCCAGACCGCCGCCGCCAGACCGATAGTGACTCGTTCAGGGAACTGGGCAAGGAGAACGAATCCTACATGGAGTATCTCCGGGAGAACCCGGAGGCAAAGCAGGAGCTCCTGCATGAGGATCCGCAGCGGTTCAAGGAGCTCTTTCCGGACGACTATGATGAATGGTACGCCGAATCAGATTCAAGATTTGAGGAAGAGGGTGATGATCCACACGAGAACTAGCCATACGCTGTAGGCCGCCCTCCCACACTGCGGCCGGCCGCCATCCCGCCTGTCATTCAGTGGGTTAAGCCCTCTGTGTTGGTATATCCTGCCACAAGTCGCCGGCGGATGCTTTTTGTCAAGCAAAATCAAAAAAAAAACACGTGCCAGCACACAAACCCTGTCTCTGCCTGTGGGTTTACTACGGTTATGTCCTTGCCCTCCTTTGAACTGGCAGGGCAATTCGGTTCCATTCCATATCGACTCTATAACATGCTCTGAGACGTCCCGCCGGTATCCATGTGCAGGTCAAGGCCGGTCTTTTTTGGCTCCCAGTCGGCAGGCTCAAACTCCTCAGGCAGGTTGCCAATAATCTCATCTGACCTTACGCCGACGTGAACGGCCCGTTCGACCAGCGATATCATGTCATTCTCTGTGAGTTTCTCGCACGGGTCGTTGGTTATGCCGCTCTCCTTGTCGGTGGCGAGCCTGTACCTGTCTGCCAGACATTCAAGAGGAGTGCGGCCGTTTACCCTGTAGTTTGTCTCTGGTATGTTGTCGTACGCCAGAACGCCGTTGATCTTGAGCCTCGTATAATTGGTTCTCTGCCTGCCGGTCTCCGGATCCCTGTACTTATCAAAGGCCAACTTTGCCGGCTTGCCGGGTTTGTGCTTTGGCAGGCCAAGCGGATACCGGTTGTTCCTCCCGTCCTCGTTAAAGAACCCCAAGTGCAGGTAGGCCAGCGTCTTTCCAGCTTTGTTGAAGGCCCAGAAATCCGGCGCCATCGGTATGTGTGGAAGCTCTTTGGACAGGTTGTTTGTGTACTTTTTGCGGTATCCGGGGTGGTGCAGCAGGCCGTACACGTAGTAGAAGATGTCAGTCTTGGAAATTTGGTCATCGCGGTAATGCATTCTGTATTCATTCAGGGCGTGGTCAGTGATGTTTTCTTTTTGTGTTGTTCTTTTGCCTTGCTGCTCATACGTATATAACGGAAAGCATTGATTAGTAGCGATAATGTGAAGATCTGGTGTAGTGTCCGTGATAAGTGTAGAAAAGTTGCCGGTAAACTTGTGCGGAACACAGATGACTATGTTATCAGAACCAGGATTTGGAAAAAATGCGGACACGTGATTAGGATATTCAATAAAAATTTCTTCAAAATAGACATGTTTCTTGAAGAATGGCCTGTATAGTGCTGTTCGTATTTTTCTTTTCTTAAATTGTAGTTTTGAGCTCTGTCTGGCCAGCTTCTTGGACAAACCACGCGACCATTTAGCTTGCAAAGAATCCATTATGGGGTTTTCCAAGTCTTGGGAATTGCAGTAATTAATGTGTCTCTTAATGTTCTTTGAAAGTTCACCTATAGAGGAATTGTACAGCCACGCATCGCGATTTGTTTCTATGCCACGAGAATACATACGAAAGATAGTATTTTCTTTCCCTTTCCCTGATTTGGTCTCCTTACTCCCAATCGGAAGGTATTCTGTAAATGTGTCATCGCGCTGATCCAACCAGTCGTAGTTTCCGTCAGGCTTGATGGGTTCCCAGCCCTTTAGGCCAGGTATTGAGCCTGCATTGCCGATTGCCTTGAGCTTCTGTTCTCTTGAGAAGTAGTCGCCTATGTCACTGTAGTGTATCTCATGTTTCTTCTTGTTCGGGTTTCGGACCAGTATGGTTATTGCCACAGGGGCGCGGGAGCCGGAGCCGAATATCTTCCCACCTTCCCGCTTCGATGTCTCTCCTTGAGTTCTCTGGTTGCCGCGCAGGTCAAAACACCACACGTCGGTAAACTCTTCGTGCATGTATGCCCTGACGCCAGAGGCCGTCTCCGACCTCAGGAACCCGCCGTTTGTGACGAATGCCACGATGCCGGATTCCGCTATGCGGTCGCTTGCCCACCGAAACGCGCGTATGTAGGAATCATACAGTGAGTTGATGTTGGCAGAGTTTGTCTTTTTGGCGTAGGTCTCCTTGATTCTGGCATCCACGTATGGGTACGATAGGTTCGGATTCTCCTCGTTGAAGTCGTTTTGTCCCGCCGAGTACGGCGGGTTCCCGACTATCACGTTTATCCTCCTCTTCTGTTGCTCTGCTATCCGCCTGACGTTCTCGTACCCCATGTATTCGGTCATCTTCTCGTAGTTTTTTGTGCCGCTCTCGAACGTGTCCATCCAGCATATGTTGCCGAACTCGCTGTACCTGCCGGTGCGCTCCCTGTACGCGTTCTCGATGTTGAGGGCCGCGATGTAGTACGGCAGTATGGATATCTCGTTTGCATGCATCTCGTCGGCGTACTTTTTCTCAAGCCGCTCCATGCTGATCCGCTCCAGCACGTGGACGATGAACGTGCCCGTTCCCGTGAACGGATCGAGGATAACCACCTCCTCGTCTGACAGGCTCCGTGCAAAGTTCTTGCGGAGCAGGTGGTCGGTCGACTTTACGATGAACTCGACCACCTCGGTCGGCGTGTACACTATGCCGTCCCTGTCGGCCTTCTTGGGATCGTACCGTTCATAGAACGTCTCGTACAGCCTCTTGAGGAACTCCTGCCGCTCCCCGGTGCCAGTGATGGACTCGGCGATGACCTCGATGTCGCTGTAGTCCACACGGCTCTCGGTCAGGCCCAGCAGTTCCTTGAGTGATTCCAGCTCGCGGGCCACGGCGTTTGTTCCCTGGAACGCCTCAACGTCGTACACCATGCTGAATATGCGGTGCGTCAGGATGTGCTGCACCAGCATGTCCCGTATGTCGCTCAGCGTGATGGCGTCGCTTATCGTCTCCCTGAACATGCCGAGCAGCTTTTTGGCAATCGTCTTGTACGCCGCGTTTCCCATTATGGCCTCGTCCACCGTCTTTTGCGTCCTGTCGATTATTCCGTCTAGGTTCTCGCCGAAGCGCCCGAGAGCGTCCCTGTAGTCGGAGAACGCGTCCATGGCCGACTGGACGCGCCCGTCGATCATCAGAGAGTCGTCGCCGCCGTGTACCTTTATCAGTTTCATGAAGCCGTCTATGGACCACCTTTTTGCCGCGCCGTCCTCAATTACCACATGGCGCGGCTTCGGGTTCAGTGTGCCGTAGTCCCTCAGGGTACTCATTATCGTATGGGAGCCGTACCGCGTGATGACGAGGCACTCGTTCCCGTTCTTCCTTGCGACGTCCGTGGCTATGCCGCGCCAGTTTGATTCGGCCTCAAGGTACAGGACGGTATAGTAGTCCTTCTTTGCTATTACTTCTACGTCCCTTACGGCTACCTCCCTTGCGAGCCTGCCGGTGTCGTACGGTTCGCGTATCTTGGCGAACCCCGCATTCCCGAGCTTCCTCTGCATTCGCTTCAGGTTAGCCTCAAAGTCCGTCATTCGTCCACCGTCGCGCTGTAGAGTATCCTTGGCTTGCTTATCCTTCTCTTGTACTCATGTTTGTGGCTCTCGCTGATCGCCTCCAGTCCTGATACCATCTTTTCATCGTTGAAGTGCGCGTCACGATCCATCTCCTTGCCGAGGGCGACAATCTTTCGGTATGGCTGGTGGTTCGTCAGCATCCTCTCCCGCATGAAAGGCAGGAGCCGCCTGGCCCTTGTTTGCAGGCCGTGGTCGGAGACCCGCACCAGCTTGTCATCAAAGTACCGCTGGTACTTGAGATGTCTTGTGTGGGCCGCAAAGTTCTTCGAGTCCCTGTCAAAGGCGCCCCACGCCGTCCTGACCATCCCGTTGTATTCCGGCCCGGCCCCTGATGGCGTGTCCCTAGCATGACTCCCCAGCATCTTCAAAAAGTGAAGCGGGAGTATGCGCCTGCACCCGCCGGCCGTCACCTCGTAGTGCCGCCTGAATGAGCGCGCCGCCACAACCTCGTTTCCGTCCCTGACAATCTCTTCGTTGGCCTCGCACGCTATCAGGAGTTTCCCGCTGCCCGCAGAACTCCTGATGCCAAACGGCATGCCGCTCACGCGTGCAAGCTCGTCCTCGTTCCCCCTGATGTCATCGGCCTGCCTCTCCGACTCGGTGTCGGTGTTGAGTATGCCGTCGTCCCCGCTGTCCAGCACGCTCTCGTCGCCGCCGTATATGTCGGTGACGGCCTCGGTATCTATGACCTCCGTGGATTCGAGTATCTTCTGGTCGTGCCCGATAATCCTCCTGATCGTCTCTATCTTGGACGCCACCCTGTCCTTCAGCGATATCTCCCTCTCGATCTTGGTGGTCGGAAGGAAGTTGATCACGTCTATCGTGTCGTGCCCGGAGCCCATCCTATCGATCCTGCCGACCCTCTGGATGAGCTTCACGGGATTCCAGTGGAAATCGTAGTTGATTACCACCCTGCCGGCCTGCATGTTGACACCCTCGGATAGAACGTCCGTGCTAATCAGGATGTCAATCTCCTCCCCAGGCCGTAAGTCATAGTTGTTGTTGCGCGGGTCGAACCGTTTCACAGCCGTGCTCTTTGCCTCATGCCTGACAGTGGAGTCTATCTGCTCCATTTGCCTGTTGCCAAAGGCGGCCTTCAAATTTTTGTGGATGTACCGCGCGGTTACGGACGACTCGGTAAAGATCAGTATCTTTTCTGACCGCATTCCCCTCACCAAATCCATGAGCTTGTGCAGCTTGTCGTCGTATCCGGGATACTCGCTCTTTTCGATATATCCCCATATTGTCTTGAACAGGCGTTCATCATGTGACATGTCGGCTTTCCACATGTCCACATCAAACGCCCCTATGTCGTAGATCGGCTTTATCATGTCAAGCCTCCTTTGGTCGTAGTCGTCAGAATCAGACGAGATCTTCCGGTATATCTCATCATGGAACTCCTTTCCTATTGGGACGGTCCCGCGCTCCAGCATGCCGCGAAATTCCCCGTATCCCTTGCGGTACCGCTGCACGCTGTCGGCAAACGCCGCTATGCTGCTTTCCATCCTCTTGAGCAGCGACGTCCTGACGATGCCTATCAGCGGCAGCGAGCTGCGCTTCAAGCCGTCGTACCTTTTGTATTCGGGGTGCGCCTCGTCCAGATACTCCTCCCTGATGTAGTTGCCAGGATTGTACCGCGCAAGCTTTAGCCTCTCTATGGCGTCCTGTATCTTCTCGAACGAGTTGTTGTAGACCATGTCGACGTCGTACTCCTCCGGGTGCTTCAGGCGTCTCTTTGGAAAGTACATCTTTTCGCCGTCCTTCTCGAGGTAGTGCCTTTCGCCGTCACTTTTTGCGTACTTTCTCATGATCTGCGTCCTGGTTCTGCGTATGAGCACGTGCCTGAGAAGCTCGCGCACCTTCTCGGTGCCGTTCTCCGTGATGTCGTGTCCGTCCATCACGCCCTTGAAGTACTCGTCCAGAGCGGTGTCACCGAGCGGCGGGATGTTTGATAGTTTTCCAGCAGGAAAGAGTTTTAGCTGGTTCTTGAGGTCAGTCGGTGTGTTGGATATGGGTGTCGCGGTGAGCATGACCATGTATGCATCGTCCACCTTCTCGTCCATGAAGGCGGCGAGGGCCTCGTAGGATTGCGTGTTGGAGTTGCGGAAGTTGTGGCTCTCGTCGACCAGGATGGCGTCGCAGTACGTGTACCTTGACAGCACGTCCTCTGATCCTATCTTGTACCTGGATACCACCTCGCCGGGCATGTCAAACTCCCTCAGGTAGTCCTTCCACATGCCTTCTAGGTGCGGGGGACAGATGATGAGCAGCTTGGAGCGTTTCGCCTCCCTGAGGTGTTTCATGATGGCGCTGCCGATGAACGACTTGCCGGTGCCCACCACATCAGCGATGATCACGCCACCGTATTCGTCCAGTCTCTTTATGGCCCTGTACACGGCCGCCTTCTGGAAGTCGAAGAGCTCCCTGACGGGAACGGGCATGGGAACGGCGGGCTGGTCATCGTGCTCGTGCAGCGCCGCCTTGCGGTATATGTCGTCGGGGGTGCGCTCCTTTCCGGCCCACGACACCTCCAGTATGTCGGCCACATCCTTTGTGAACTCCACGCTGGACTCGTCGTTCCAGTGGCGATCAAACCACTCGAGCAGCTGCCTTGCTTGGTTGTTGTCGTTTGTCCTCAGGTTCAGCTCCGCATGCTCCCTAATGCCCGACAGCGAGAGGTTGCTGGAACCGACGATCGCCATGAGTGGGAGCTGTTTGTTGTCAAGCTCAAATATGTACGCCTTTGCGTGGAGCCTGTCCTTGGTGTAGACCTTTACCTGGACTTTTTTCTTCCGTATGAGTTTAGCGAGCTTTCTGGCGGCCTTCTGGTCGCTCTCTGTCTGCGGCATGTGCTCCAGCATGCCTTTCACGTCGTCGGCAGCGCGTATCCTGCCCTCGTCCACCTCACCCTCGGCTTCCGCCGCCTTTCTCGCCTCGGCCTTGGATGCGTTGCCGGCTAGGAGGGCTTCCGCCGTCTGGCGGTCTGTGGTTGGGGATATGAGAAGGCGCATCACGTGGTTGTCATTATCGCTTGCCTCTATCCAATCCAAACTGTTCATGATCTCGGCAAACCCGGAGATGAAGAAGTACCCTATGGCAAACGACGCCCTCTTCGTGTTGGGCAGTATCTCCAGCAGATGGTTCAGAAGCTTCTCGTTTTCGTTGTCGATTACCGAGGCGTTGTTTGACATTCGGAATTTGAAGGTGGGGTTTTGTATTTAAGTTGAGAGCCGAAGGGAGGGCGTAACAGGAGATCCTAATGCCCTTCGCGACTTGTTCGCAGTCGTGATTAATATGTTAAACTCAAACGGCCAGGGGGTTCCGGACGGCGTGATATCATACTGCTATGAGGTGTTTGACGCGCATATGCCGCGTGTTGAGCCATCGCTGACAAAGGTTCAGCTGTAGACAGTACCGATATACATGGTTTTATGAGAAATCGGTGCCTGACGCATTGTATATGATTCCCAGTTTTTCAATTCCCAGTTCTTGTTGTCGGGACCGCCTGTTTTTTGCCGTTTGTTTTGCTGTCATACTCGGCATAAGGATCCACCACAACTGCATCCGTTCTCACTATCGCCGCATCTCGGATCGCTCTATTCGCCATAAAGGCCACTAGGGTCATGATGCGCCCGGAGTCGGACAGCACTATTACTACGGGGCTAGGAGATTTACATGTGATCGCCGTATCAGTAAGTCAGAGGCTGGATTGGCAGATCACTGTTTGTTCAATTTGGCCATAAGATCTATTGTTGACAAGGTGGAATAGAAATACCACTGCATGTAGTTCTCGTCTAGCTCTTCTTGGGTTTGGCCCCGATGCCGTATTCCGTAACTATTTGCAATATCAAACAATTTGTCTGATTCCCGCTTGCCAATACGTGCTTTCATCTCACTTCTTAGTGGTTCTAGAACGCCAATCAAATCTACTAATGCACTGTGTTTGTCGTGTACGGTAGCATCGTGTTTTAGAAACAGCCTACAAGCATGGTCTACTTTTTCTTGTGTATCGCTGGATGGACTAGCATGGTTGTTTACCAACTGCCGAAGCCCTTCCGATGAAGACAGGGCTTCTATCTCTAGACTTGGTGTTAGGTGGACGGGAGGATCTAACAACGCAAGATATTCGTTGACAGATCTGCTCCACGCTCTCCGTCCTCTTTGAGCCGGGGTGGAATGACCTAACATAACATTATACCGACCTGCGTCGCGGGATTTTGAAACATATTCTGACAAAAACTCAATCAGGTCAAAAAGTGAGCTGCGGCTCATGTTTCTTATGTTGTCACAGGTTGGTATCATGTTAGTACTTTCAGCACCAAATGCGATTGATAGTTTTCTTCTTAACTTATTGCTTATGTAGCCTAGATGCAGATTATGCATCTCTAACTTTTCAAAGTAGCGATCTGCTATAAAACTCTCAAGAATGCTATAAAACCTATATGCGAAGTCAGGTATAGTGATGGTTGGTGTTCCGCTTCCCCGCTGGGAAAAATACTTCCGTGCCATGCCTAGCGGTAGATTAGGCAGCTGCTAAAAATCTTATGTTGCATAACAGCACTACAAAAGTAGATTTAGAGAAGGCGGCTTCTTTCCCTATATGTAGACTGATAATCTCAGTATTTGCCGGAACTTTGGCGCTGGTGTTTGCCGTCCGCCGGAACGAACCGTACGGGGGCCATCCATGAGTCACAGGGGTGCAGAACGTGGCAGGATGGCCCAGCTGGCAGGCTGATCCGAACGATTCCGGAAGTGGGCTCCATGAGGAGGGATGAGCAGCGGCAGAGACTTCCGATTCCAGTCAGCAGCAACCCGCCGGAAGGGTCGGCCAGATATCTTCAGTGGCAGGTTATGGAGGTGGAAGGCACTACACTAAATGGAGCGAGGGCAGCTCAAGCGCGTCAGTCTTCCGTGGAGCCGCCGTATTCGTCGAGTTTCTGCCGGAGGATCTTGAAGAGATCGTCATCGTCTAGATGTATGTGTTGGATGTCCATAGCCTTGCAGTACTTGGCAAATTTGTTGTCTCTCGTGACTAAGACCATGCCGTTCCCCTTAGCATAGTCGCCTATGGAGGCATCATCCTGTAGGTCGTGTCCTTGGTCGCGCAACTCCGTTACTCTGTATACGTCATGCCCAATATGCCGGAGCCTGTCATACCAGCCGTTAGACATCTGATCTAGGAGAATCTTCATGGTTATTTCGGGAGCTTCCACCAATATTACTCTGTCGTGTCTTGGTTCCATGCGGGCGGTCCTGCCACGCGCTGGTTCCGAGTGATTGCCGTCACCGGATCGGGTCGGATCGGGCGCACGAGGACCGATTTTGGCTCAAATCCGTGTTCCTGCGGATCCTCGTACAGCAGTCTCCTTAGCCTCTTGAGGCAGCCGTTGCTGAGCAGTCTCTTCTCGCCCCTGCGCTTCTTGTCGAACCGACCCTTCGATCCGCGCCTGTGCATTCGAACCAGCCAGTCGTGCACGGTGGAATAGGGCTTGCACAGAGTCCTGGCTATCTGGCGAATGCTTTTGCCCTCCTTTCTCATGCGGGCGGCCAGCAGTCTGGGCTTTTCCACACCCCCCTTCCCTCTCACGGCCATTTTGATCAGCCTCTTCAATCCTACTGTGGCATGAAACCGGATCCGGCCGGGAGCTTCCTGGATCCGTCCCCAGACCTGACGTGCGTGGTTCCATCGTGTCTCTTCCCGATATGAGGCGCCATTGAGGTACCTGCAATCAATGCGTGATCTTTGTGTTTCGGTTTGACCAGCTGTATAGTTTGCAACCCGAGTCAGGCAATGGCATCGAGTTTTAGCGAAATTCAACAGCTTGCAGGATTGCTGGTTGAGAGTGATCGGATTTCCATGGACACGACTATGCGTAATTTGCCGGAGGCTGGCAAATTATCGGAATATGGATTCCCTTGGAAGGTGTCGGGGTACGGACAGTGGCATGGTTTCTTGGACCGGAAACAGCTGTATGGGAGCGGCATGGCAATCGCACCGTGGCAATCAGCTCCGGGTGTGGCTACCGCCCTGTTGAAGGGACGGTCGCACAGAACCACACCGGAGCAAGATATCGTCGACTCTCAGGTCAGTCATAGGTAGCGGTATAGCGTCCGTTACCGTTAAAATTTTGCATAGGGTCTTTGGCGTGTCGCTACAGTTTGATGTGTCTGATCTAGAGCAAACTTTGGTTCGTCACTATAGGATACTAGATTTTTTCAAGAATTGCTTTGGTGTAGCTACCGTCAAACTCCGCGATGTTATCGCGTATTCCGCAGTCGAACACATAGTCACAATATTTCAAGCATTTTCTTGGGATTCCCTTCCCTTTTTCATAGATGATCTTGAAAAACTCTGGACGCGTAAACGGCCATGACTCATTGGGTAGGTTATCTGCATGCTCAATTCTGTTTTGTCGTATTCTTTGTAGTAATAACTGCTCTGTCTCGTCTTCTGAAAGGGATACCAACTCTACACTGTTAACTCTCGGATTCATCCTCTGCATCCATGGAACTACTCCGCCACCTCCTGCTCTTCTATCCCCCATGTTGTTTAAAAATCCCCAACCGGCAGGGGTGGTGGCAATGATAAATGTTATCTTTGCCATGGTATTGGGCGATTCGCCATACTTGTCATAAACATCCTTGAAAAAATAAAGTATTGCATCTACCTGTTTTTGGTTGTAGACTGTAACAACATACTCAAACTCCTCGATCAAAAGATATACATTTTCAATTTCTACAGACTTGAGAAACTTGAGAAAGTTATAGAACGTACGTGTAGCGTCCTTATTAGTTGCCAGATTATTAGACACTCCTAGAATGTTTTTATCTTTTGTTGATAGTGAATATCCGCATAGCCAATCATACGCTATTCGTTTTTTGTCTTGTATGCCCCTGATGATCTTCTGGAAGTTTGCATCCAGCTGCCGTTCATCCAGTATACGTGTCCGGTTTGCAATGTTGTGAATTCGGCTATATCCTATGCTTTCGAAGATCCTAATTATGATGGAGCGAGCGATCTTTGTTTCCGCCTCACCTTCAACCAAGCGCATTGTAGCTACCAAACTCTTTTCTGCCTGCTTGAACGTTTTGTTCTTAAACTCTCGGCGAATCTTCTCAAGCATGAATGTCTTTCCGGAGCCATAGTCGCCAATTATGAGAAAGGATCTGCATCCATGCGATTCTTTGTTTATAAAATTCTCAATAGCTGCCCACTCTATCTTTCTTCCCACCATTGGATAATCATGCAGTAGGTCGTCAAAAAGTCCATGTTTTAAGTCAAAGCTCTCTGACATTATTCAGTGAATTACTATAAAGTAGTAATAAGTCTTATCATGAAATATCCCTCCTGTTTGTCTTATTCCTGTCTCGGTTAGGACGATCCTTCTGCGGGGACTTTCTTGAATTGCCGTTAACAAACGGTCTCGAAAGTCAAGCGGCACAAATCCTTTGTTTTTGAGTCTTTTGGAGACTGCCTGTTTGATTTCAGGTATTGGAACATATGCTCCCCTTGTTTTTTTGATCGTGTCGTATTCCTCATAAAGGGTCTCCTCAAACTGTACTAGTGATATGTGCTGTGGCTCTAACTCTAGTGCCTCAATCACTCCGGAGTTAAGTCTGTAGAATGGCTGAGTGTACTGAACGATTTCACAATATGTCAAAAATTGCAGCCAGCGACGTAGTTTGTCGTCTGTCTTTTTGACTGTAACACCCACCTTTTCCAGTCCACATACCATGTCCTCATATCTTGCATTCCTGCTCATTCCTTTGATGAGATCTATTATGTGGCATTTTTCGCTATCAATACGGAGGATTATCCTTGCTAGCTCTTTTTTGGATCTTTCCAGATTGCTAGAAAAACAACAGAGATACATTCCCTCTGGAGTCAGTTCAATATCCGATCCTTGATTCTGCAATAACCATAGATTTCGTAGCGAATGCACAACCCTCGTTCTTAATGGATTATGGTGTGGGGAGGTTATACTCTTGCTAGTTTTCTTATAGTGCTCTAATACAAGTCTCTCCGTCCGTTTTCTGTCACCTACATTGTCTTTTATAATGCATAACAGTGGCATGACATCTACAGGCGAGATCTTCAGGGCTATAATGTGGCTCATGGGTTTGGCCAGCAGTAGTTGTAATATCCGCACGACTTGCACTCTGAGTCGGTGCTGGGAGTCCTAGGATCATCAAACTGTTTCATCATTTCCAACAATTTATCGCGTCGCAAAAGAAACCTCTTTCTGTATACGTCCTCGATCAAGATAATCTCTGACTTGAAGAGAAGGGGAACGTTTCTTCCTCCACGGTATTCAGGAGTGATGATCATTCCCAAATCCATCGACTTTCCGGTCATTTTTTCGTGGACTAGCGCGTAGCCGCCAAGCGTACACAAAAAATCATCATTCCATGGTGGAGATTTGACATCAATGATAATTTTGTTGTCAAACAGGAAGTCCGGCTGCGCCGTTGACGATATCCCAAACGATCCGACCGTGTAAGAAGGTTTGGCCACAAACGGAAACAATATCGCTGAGATTGATTTGATATTTGGGCTATCGGTTACAGATATTTTATAGTCCAGAAGTGCACTTGCTAGCTCTATCTCGTATCTTGATGTCCTCTCAATTAACTGTTCCAGCTCTTTAATGTCAGAATTCTTTGGAGGATTCAACAGTTCGGCTCTTTTTTCGGCAATTATTGATTTGGAGTATGACAAAAACTCGTCGCTGAATTCTTGGAGTCCGTTAATGATATTTACACTAGCAAGTCTTGCGGTATCGAGATACCTGCAAAGCTCACCGATGAATTTGCTGTAAAAATCGTCAAGTATGCGGCCCCGTAGTGCCTCCCAAGATTGCTTACGTTTGATACTGCGCTCATATTTGTTCAGGTACGAATATCGATCAGTGGGGCAGTACTTTATGGGAATCTCGCTAAAGGGAAGAAGCCATTCGGTGTTTCGGAGGTGTGCTGGAACATTATATCGGGGATGGTAACCCCGAACATGAATCTTGTCGTCTGCCTGCTTTGCCAACTCGACTATCCGACTGCGAGAGATGGTGTTCTCAAAGGCTAGCTTCATCATGGCTTTGTTAACAGCACTATGTGTTCGTTATAAATCATACTTGTTTTGTTGCTTCTCTTGATCATTAGGCGGTGAGATTTTATCGCATCTTGTATTTCCCGCTCAAAGATAAATCCCGCTTCTGTTCCTACAAGGCGCAAAAATCTGTTTAGTGGTACTCTGTTTTCAAGAACCTTGCTGTTTCCCACAACTATGGCACAGCACCCACCAGAAACGACTATGCGGTGCAGTATGAACATAACTCTTTGCATGTCATGGAAGTATTGGCTTGTCCTTAACCCCGACAACGCGGATCTTTTGTAGATCTTTTCCACAAAGTCATCTATCTCCGAAATTTCGGTATATTGAATCTTTTTTGTTATCCCTGATTTCAGCTCCCCATTTACTGATTTTTTAGCCTGCTTCATATATGGCTCTGTGAGACCCCAACTTAGCCAGAAATTTTCCAGTCTTGTGCTCCGAAAATACTCCATTGCAAACAGATATGGGGGAGATGTCACAACCATATCCACCTTTCTTTGCAGACTGATCTTCTTTGCATCGTCTCCAATCAGGCTAGCCTTCGCAGAGTCTGGAATCTCGCTTATTCGTTTTGCATTAAAGTCCAACTGTCTCAAAAATTCTCCTGACACATCGGGCTGCGTTTGTTGTTCTGTTAAACGTGGATAAATATCTCGAGGATCCGCATTTGAAACTTTTCGTACTATTGCAGAAAAACAGACCAATAAAAAATTGCGAATGCTTGGTTCAACATACATGCTGTCTATGGTATGCTTTATTTTGGCTAGCTCATTTTGTACTTCTGGGGAAAACCAGAGATCCCTATTTGGGAATTCTGGAGGCTCAACCAATCCACAGCTATTAGCTTTTTTACGAAACTCTCGTACCGCCCTCGCCAGTTCTGCACCATCTAGGGGAGTGATCTTAACCTTTGCCACTAATCTTGCAACTGGATTTAGCTCCACTCCCAATGCATTTCGAGAGCATAAGATAGACTCCAGCAATGTCGTCCCGGATCCACAAAACGGATCCAAAACGGTGTCGCCCTCTTTTGAAAAATTTTTGATGAGATAGTTTGGTATGTGCGGAATTAGCTTAGCCGGATATCTGTGAATATAATGCGTGGCCCTGTTCCTTTTTGACATCTCTGGCATCAGTTCCTTAAAGTTCATCTGAATTACCTCGCTCTGCTGGAACCCGGATATTCTCGGCTTGTGGTACATGATTTCTCTTATCCACCCCTTCCTGCCAATGACTGCTGTGTCAATAGAGGCGTTATGTTGGATATGAAAAATAGTTTCCACATACTTCTCTCCTGCCTATTTGCCAATAATCATTTTGATAGTATCTTGCATAAAAGGACAGTGTATACCGCCGAATAAAAGTGCGAGATCACAGCAGTGGGAAACCAAGAATCGGCCATCTGATTTGAACAAGGCTTGTCTTGCAGCGAAAGGTTCGTTGATCAGAACAGTCCAGACAGGCCATGAAATACAAGCAGATGCTCAAGATTCGCAAGACTGAGAGGGATCCGCAGGTGCGGGACAGGATATTGCTGAACGTACTGGTGAAGAGAGACGGGATGAGCGTGACCGGGGCCGCGCGCTTTCTGGGCATGGCCCCGTCATGGGGCGTCAAGTGGCACAGCCGGTACCTGAATGAGGGCATTGCAAGCCTGCAGACCCGCACCCGCTCAGGCCGCCCGCCGAGGATCTCAGGCGAGACCCTGAAGGCCGTTAAAAAAAAGTAAAAAAGACAGTCTACCTGACGGCAGAGGACCTGCGCGATATCGTTCGCGACGGTTCCGGCATAGAGTACATGACGGGGTATGCGATACCGTACACGCGCTTCCTGCTGCGCAGCTGGGGATTCATCAGGAAGGTTCCGATGGTACGGCACGTGAAGAGAGCAGGCAGGCAGAAGATCGCGTGGTTCCGCAAGAGGCTGGGGGCCGCTGATAGGGGAGAAGAGGAGGGCCGGCTGCACGGCATGCGTGCAGGACGAGGCGATATGCATGGCCAACGCGCGGCTCAGGAAGGGCATCTACACGCCCAAGGGGGTCCGCGGCGTCTACACGTACACGGGATCGCACTCCAAGACCATCGTGTTCGGCCTGATCACGCTGGACGGGGAGGGGTTCTTCCAGAGATACGGCTCCTTTACCGGGAAGGAGTTTGTCGAGTTCCTGAAGGCCGCATGCGAAAGGTTCGGGAAGATCCTGATGATAACCGACGGCGCGCCGCAGCACAGGTCGAAATTCGTCAGGGAGGAGATCGGGCGCCTAGACGGCGTGGAGCTGCAGTTTCTGCCGCCCGGCTGCCCGGCTCTGAACGCGGTCGAGGAGGTGTGGCGCCAGATGAAACACGCGATCCTGGACGTGCCGTACGTCCGGTTCAGCTCCATGTGCAGCGACATCGACAGGTGGCTGAGGTCGTCCCTGCCAAAACTCGACATCGAGAAATACCTCTACAGAAAGGCATAGACAAGCGCCAGCAGGCGCACAGGGGATCGTGCGCACGCAGGTCCGGAAACGGTAAACGGCCGCCCCGCGACCCTTCACGGATCTGAACGAACCCGTATTTTGGGACAAGAATAACAAGCGGCTTGGAAGAAATTTGGCAATCCTGTCTTTGGGCCTGCATCAAATCTGGCAGTTGTTCACGAAATTATACTCGGCGGTGTACCTATGATCTTTTATCACTGCCATGGATGAAGCACGTATAAACCTCAGTTTTCATGGTATTATGTATGGAATTTCAGATCTTACATGATTGGGCAATTTCATTTCTTGCAGACGAGCAACCGATGTTGAGGAATGTGGCCTCTCTGGGCAGTATCCTCTCGTTGGGTGCTATCGCTATCACATATGTCGTAAAACAAATACAGAAAGACAAACAAGAAAAACAGTATAGGGCCCGTGTGTCAAAAAACCTTTATACCGAACTAATAGACACACTTGAGAGTCTGGACAGGGAAAAGCACAAGGAAGATGCGTATTCCTTCAAAATTGATGATAAACAAGAGATATTTTTCATGAATAAGCAGTTCAATCATGATTTTTATGATAGCTTGATTTTTTCAGGACACATCAATTTTCTAAGACCAGAACTACAGCAACAGGTTCAGAATATCTTCAACCGGATTAAAACTCATAACAATTATCTAGATTTAGTTATGAAAATGCAAGATGAGGCACGTGGTAACACAATACCCAAAAAGACTTACAAATACTATGTCTGGATAGACAAAAATGAGGTAAGTCTATCCAAAGATATAGATAACATGTTAAAAAAATTAGAAAAAGATTTTAAAAAATAACTAATCACCAGAAGGCGGGCGCGGTTTACCTGTCTCCATGCTTATGACTGATGCAGAAACAGAGTCAGGTGCTGGTTTTTCAACACTTGCGTATTTTGCTTCGCCCCATTTTCTTTGAGCAGGCTTTGATTCTTCTTTTGCCATAATCTTAATTGTTTCGTTTGCTATTTAAATTGAACGCATTGTGGTTCTGTAACATCTTAGGCACTTGAAATCTGGCATTTCTCCCGATCTGGCCTAGCCGTGGATTTTATGCAGTGCGGCGTTCTGTATGAGCGTCACCCACTTGTTCCGACCATCGACTTTGATGAGGGCGGTCTCGGCTGGGGCCATGCCGCCAATCTCACCGTCTCAGCCTATCACTCAAGGATTACAAAGAACTTGATCTGGGAGAAGCTCCGCCTTCAGGTGCCTAAGATGTTACAGAACCGAACGTCGGAAGTCTTATTTATGTGGCAGTAGATCCTGTATGACAGCGCCGCAGTAACAGACCCTGGGAAGCACCATATTCCCTACATGCAGCACCCGAATCCCACCTCTCTCCCCATGCCGCGTCCACGTATGGCATTGCCCCGGCGCGCCTCGCACGTCCTTGGATCCTCTACGGGACGTCGGAGCAGTCCAGGTGGGCGCCGCAGTTGGGGCAGAGGTCGTGGCAGGCCTGTATGTCGATCATCGTGTGCCCGCACATGGGGCACTCCTTTTTCTTGCCTACAGCCATCCACCATGCGCAGGGATCCGCTTCATATTACTCATTCTGGCAGACACAGCGCTTGCGGCCATCCGGCTTATGCGCGCTTGCGCCAGGGTCGCCGCTTGCCTGCTTGGATAGCAGATGCACGCTGTAGCCACAGCTCCCAGGAGCAGCGGAGCTAAAACTTGCACCAAGTGCAAACCCCTTACGTTTGTACATGTTGATGAAAATGACCCACAGGTTAAACAGTGCAAGTCAGAACGGGGAGAGGGGTCCAAAATAAGCCGCGTATGGTGGGTGGATTCCATCAGACCCGTTAAACAGTGTACAAAATGCCGCGTTCACGCCGGAATGCCAGCACCATGGCAGCGTCACGGACGCTGAACATCTCTGCCCGACCCGACACACATGGCACTTGACAAGCATCTCAGGTTCTAGGCATGGATCTGACCATATACAACGGCCCGCAGAGCCCTAAACCAGTATGATAATTGTGTCACAAGCGATCAGAACTGTCATAAACTGCTTTCTTTTCAATTACTTCGAGTTGTAAGTCGCTCAGGCCGACAGTTTCCTTTCGGGCACTTCTGAAATTGCAGCCATGAAAATATCGAGAAAACCGTGATCGGTCAGTACCGACGGGAGAAATTCCAGGCTAGGACTCTACCGATCGCAAAGTGATCGGATTATTGTGGCCTCTATGTATCAATTCGGCTGCTGTGCTGTAGCCTAATCGACGCTGAGCAGGTTTTCCGTACGGGAGTTCTCCGGTGCCCATCCTGCCGCAAGATCCCCGTCTTTGTCCGAACCGTCCCTGGCAGCGCTGCGGTACAGGTGGCCAGGGTAGCGTTCCTTGAATTCGAGAAACTGCAGCTCGTCGGGAGCAGGATGTTTCCTGTCACGGAGGCGCCTATATTCCTGCTCCTCCTCCAAGAGCTGCCACACCTCGGGCGGGATTGGCTCTCTCTTCCTGAGGCGGCTCCAGTATTCTTTCTCTAGGACAGAATCCCATTCCAAGTACCGCGGAGGCGGAAGACCGCCGAATCCGCGAAACGTCGGCCTTGGGCCGTGCTCCCTCTTCAGCTCCTTATTGTAAATATCGACACTAGTGAAGGACTCGAGATAGTTGAGTTTTCGTCTGACAGCGCCCCTCGTTACGATCTTGAACATGCAAAGGCGCTCCGCAAGGGCCGGATCCTGTAGGTGCATGATCATCTTTCTCTTTATTTTCTCTGATTCTGTCCCGTCGAATGTGTCAGGGACTAGGCTCCTCAAGTACACCAGCATTTTACGCTCCATCTCGTCCGTTATCTTCCGGGGCACGTCCTCGCCGGTCTTGTAGAAGTATTTTCGTCCAGAACCATCAGCGTGAAGGTAGTACCAGGTCACCTCGCTCGGGCCTGCACAGCCCATCTTATTTTCAAAGATAACTGCCAGTTTGTCCCTTTTTGAATCGAGGGACAGCATGACGCAGCCCTTACCCCTCCGCACCGGTACCTCGGCCTGAAAATGCCTTGGCTCAGTGTCCCCTAAACGCGGCCCAACTGCACAAATCCATTGGTGCGCGAGCTCGTGCGGGGTCATCCGCTTAGCGACCTGCCTGGGGCGCCGGATCTTCTCCGGGGTTCCCGTCTCGCCAGATCTTCCCGACAGTTGAGCCATGCGCAACTACGAACCATCTGCTATAAAGGCGGATCGTATAGCCAGGCGTTGTCCAAACCCCTAACAGAAAATCGCCGACCTTGTCCAAAAGGGAGAAAATAGGCCTCCAGCTTTGACTGCTCCGGTGACAGCCAAGACGGCAGAGCCGCGCAGGTAGGTGCCGGGCCAGATGTCATGGGGCGTGACGTGGGGTACTTGGGATGTCCCTGTTTACGTAGACCGCAATGGAGAGCGCCGCGGCGGCGCACCTGGCAGGCAGTCAGGACACTCGAGGGGCCCTGCCGCCTCTTCTCGGACTTGGCTGGCTAAGCGATCTTTTCGGAACCGCCGGAACCATCTCCGTGTTGCATTTCCTCGAGGATAGCTATCATGCAAGCACTAGAAGCAGATCCCTGATCTGAGCGTATCGGTTAGGCGATGTGATAGATTAGGCGAGCTGCGGCCAGCAACAGGTACGATACCAAATTTCTCATGGAATTTCGTGGTTTGCACAATAGTCGACCAAGGATGATCGGATTGCTTTTGGCTCCTGCTATGCAGCCGCGATCTGAAAGTGTTGCCATCAGGATAACCTTGCGCAAGCTTGTTCTCCACGGCACAGCAAACAGTAAAAAATATAGTCAACGAACAGGAATTGCGCCGTATGCATAGGGGTGGACAAAACAATCCGCTCATTGCCTCTTTAAATTACACAATTTTCTGAATTTTATCTGCACAGGGTGTGTGACGAAGTAATTTCAAACTGAAAAACGCTGCCTTGCGGGCCGTTATTCCTAAAGTACGGACTAGATCTGGAGAAGGCGCGCAGCCACTCCCACGCGGGATGATGACATCAGGGCGTCAGGTAGGACATTAACCTGACGGGTTTCGTCTCGCCGCTGTCGACAAGGGCCATTATGGCTTTTTTGAGTTCTCCTACGGATCGAAAGTACCTGCCCGAGAGCAGCCGCTTGAGCACGCTCCACTGCATCTCGGCGGGGTTCAGCTGCGGGGTGTACGGGGGCAGGAACACCAGCCGGATATCGCCGTCAGTCGACTCTACAAACTCGGTAACCATCTTGGACTTGTGGCACGAGGCGCTGTCTGGGACCATGACAAATTTGGGGCAGGTCTTGAGCTGCTCCTGCAGGAACTCGATGAACGTCTCCGAGTTGATTGCGTCTGTGGTCCGTATGTGATACCCGTCGGTTCCCAAGGAACCGAGCAGCCTTACGAGCTTTTTGGAGAATCCCCGCCTGATGGTGTCGTGCACGTTGGCAGGCCGCCACCCGTATCTGGCGCCCGACCAGATCTGGACGGCCGCCCCGTCGTATGCCGTCACGGCATGGCCCTACTTGTTCATCTCCTCTAGCAGCCCGCGGTCTCCTGCTCGAACTCCTCCCGTTCTACTTTGGAGGCAGACTTGTCGGAGATCGGCCTAGGCTTGCTGTACGAAAAGCCCAGCCTCCCCGGTGCCCTTGTGAGCGTGCGCACCCTGCAGGATATCCAAACCTTTTCCTGACTATCTCCAGAACCATGTTAATCTGCCAGGATCCCGCCCCGAATCCGTACCTCTGCGGGTTGCCATTCAACCATCTCTTGATATGCGCCAAAGCGGCGCCTGTCAGCACCCTCATCCTGCCGGTGTGCCTGCGGTCGAAGCGCCTGCCAGGATTTCCTGCGTGCATGCGGACCAGCCAGTCCCGGACAGTTGAGTAGGCCAGTCCCATCTCCCGGGCCGTCCCCCGGATGCCCCGACCCTCCTTCCTGCGGCGGCAGGCCTCGAGCATCTGCTTGGTCTTGCTTGTGGGTTCTTCCTGCCAGATCCTGGTGAGTCTCTTTAGGCTCACTCTTGGCATGAACGCCCGCCCGCCGGGGAGCCGTCCTTTTGATATGTCTGCGTCGGGGTTCTTTCCGGCAGCGGAGATCATTGGAGTGCGGGGGATTCGTGGGTGTTCTGTTTGTTTAGGCCCGGTACCGCCGCAGCCGGTCGTACCCTACCTACCCCGAAAGGTCCCAATGGTCGGTTTGTTGATAATTCGAAGTTTGTCGGATTATTGGCGGCAAGGTGATCGGATTATTTTGTCCATCTCTACGCGTACCATTGCAATGCATTCTGCATTTTTTCGGATTTAATTTTTGTTCTATCCAAATGACCAGTACTTGCAGCATCCTGTAACCATGCTCTAATCAGTTTCTCTGGTACTCGATCATGGTTGCCGGCAGAGACAACTTCGGCCAATCTGGCGAGCCGCCTTGCCGATAAATTTCCAAGCTCGTAGTGTAGCCCATTGGTTGTTATATCCGCCGTATTTCCGTCAGTCTGGCTGATTGTAATTCCAAGCGAGCCAAGTTCAGAGTCTTCAAATATAGCATAGTCTAGATTTGCCATATTGTCTCTGGTGGCCGCCAATGCAGTAATCACACGCTGCAAGTCATCCTCGTTGTTAATCCTGTAAACGGACAGTCTACCTCTATCAGTACTCATATCGGTAAGAACGTCACCCTGAAGCTCGCCTTCTACCAACCAAGCTATTTCCGGATACTTGTGCCATCTTGCCTGCCTGACAGTTCTAAGGAATTGCCTCATTGAGCATTCTGTAGTTGATCTAACACTGCCTTAATGTTTTGTTGCAGCCGCCCGTACTTCTCGCGGCTGATGGCCCTTTGAAGACTTGAGATAGCTGCAGGATCATCCATGGACTCTATGCCAATCAGAGCCGCGTCACGAGTGCGTGAGTTGGGCGACGCAAGTTTATGCTCTAGCAAAGCTAGTCTGTGGTAGTGGGTTCTTACATCCTTCATACGACCTATCTGCCTTAACGCTTCTTCCACAACCTCACCATCCATATTCATGTGCATCACTATCCTAAGCGCATGGATGGCTGACCTGCCGTAAGCCAGAACGATGCGGTTCAAGCTATCGCCGAAAGAACTGTCCATGCCGTCTTCAAATGTTTCGTCAAGCGAGTTTCTGAACAGCTTGTTCAGTATGTCGACCAAGAGATTCTCCAGATCTAGTTCGGGCTTTGCAATCTTTGTCTCATTAGGGGAGAGCCAAGTACTGCGCTGATTGGACACACCTAAATCCATCTCACCGGACAAGCGAGAGTGAGAAAAATACAACATACGCATATTACGCAGGTACAGCAGTTCTTTCTCCTGCATAGTCAGAGCAGAATTGGAGATGTTGCGAGGGTTAATGTCTTCCCCGATGTTGTGGCAGAGTGTCCATTCAAGCAATCCTACTGCCATCATTGTACCTTCACTTTCGGTTGATACCGCCTGATCACTTGGGGAATGAAAGCGCAACGACGTACTCGCATGACTCAATTCCCGCACATCATGTTGCTGATCTGTCAAGGTAGAAAGTGTGGAGTTCACGCAACATCTCCTTTGCTAGCTATCTCGCATCCGTATTTTGTTAATTCTTGGAATATGGCGTAGGTGTTGTCTGTAGGAATGTTGTCGTCTGAAGGAACCGTGTTAATGTCCAAGTCAAGCCTACGGGCATAACGTTCCTGTTCCGGCGGAGAGATACTGGCACCTGCATCACTTACAGTAAGCCCAATAGTATTGATCTGTACTACCGACCACTTGCTTATGCGATTAATCGTCATACCAGTGCCAGATGCGGATTCCTTGCGGCGATTAATCTGGTAAACTAGGTCTAAGGCATTGTCAAGACTCAGATTCAGGCTCGGGAGAAACCGCAAGATCTCCTCACAGCCTCTGCGCCCGTCGCTGACTTGTCTTACTAGACCTGCTCCAAATGCCAATCGGTTAGACGGGGGACACACCTTCAACCAGCGTTTTGCAACGTCAAGAAGAGTTTCCAACGCACCAGATAGGGATCCGATTGTGTTCTGCAAAGGCTCATTCGGTGCCTGTTTTCCGGCTGTAAGCATCCAGTCGACCCGATTAGATTGGCTCTGAACCGTCAAGCCGTTGCCACCAACCACTCCTCCTTGCACTTTCATTCCTAGTTGATAATTGATCTGTTCATTATCGGGGTTGCCTCCGTTGACCTTTTCCCACCACTTGTCTTCGGCGATCTTGTCCATAGAACGAGCGTGAATAAACGTTGTAGCCCTGAGGAGCTCAACCTCCCAATCATCCAAGTTCTGGTGCGAACCCTGTTGACTTGCTGTCAGAGTTAACAGCTCCTTAACCTGTCATCGCGAAGACAGACCATGTCACAATGCTTCATTATAGCTATATACATATACTGTTTTTAAGGGGCTGTAAAGCTACTGGCGCCCCGACGGGGCTGTAAAATTGAGCTCCTAGCACGTGACCAAGATGCATGTCGTGTGGTCGCCCCTGACGAACTCTGTGGGACTAAAATTGGGCGCTTGGCGCATGCGCGACTACAATCTGGCATCACGGACACTGGACGGCCATGCCGGGCCCGGCCGCCATGGCATCTGATACGCAACTACGGTCCCAGGCACGGATCTGGTCATACATGACGGCCCGCAGAGCCCTGAACCCGCGTGATAATGGCATTACAAGCGATCAGAACTGT
>CBDCLR010000004.1:0-6991 GCA_965218695.1 Candidatus Nitrosopumilus sp. | reverse complement strand
CGCAACGGTACAGGAATTTGTAGATGTCAAGCCTGATCGAACAAGTCCTGAAATGTTCTGACACCGCATGCGTCAGGTCCTCCAGCGTCTCGTAGTGTTCGGAGGTGACAAGCCTGTATTTTGCATCCTTCCATACGGACTCGACTGCGCTGAGCTTCGGCGTCGCGGTAGGCAGGTACAGGATCTCCAATCCGTCGTGCTCCTCCAGATACTTCAGCACATCCTTGTGCTTGTGCTGGCTTGCGTTGTCCGTTACGAGGAGAACCTTGCCCCACTTGCGGCGCACCTCCTTGAGGTATCGTACAAACGTCGGGCCGTCAAACTTTCCATACTGCCGCATCAGCCGGGTTCCGTCCTCGGCAAGCGCGCCGAACACGATGGTTCTGTCCCTCCTGCCATGCCTGCTGACAGTCACTGGATCCCCGACGCGCGACCACAGCTTCCTTCCGTTCGTCCCCGTTCTGAGAAATATGGACTCGTCCTGCACCACAATCGTAAATCTGCGCCTTTTTGCCCCCGATATCGTGCCTGCGGCGCCTGCCTGCCACCGTCTTACCGCGTCGGCGCCAGCTGCCGAGGCATACATGGTAGCAGACCTCTTGGACGAGAACCCGAGGAAGCGCAGGATCCTGCGCACGCTGCACAGGCTGTACCTGGCGTTCAGTTTCCCGCGTATCCAGTTCCGAAGCTTTCTGGGGGTGAGCATGTTCTTGCCGGCAAGCCTGTCGGCCAGTTTCCTGATCCGCCCGTACCCCGCGCGTGGAGGCCTTCCCCTTCCGGGAGCGTCCCGGAGGCCACCGATGCCGCCCTCGTCGAACCGCGCCACCCACAGCTGGACCGTGCGCCGGTCCACATCTGCGAAGTACGCTGCGTCCTTTGTGGGGTATCCCGCGAGTATTCCGCGCACCGCCATCATCCTGTTGCGGATCTTGGCGTCCTGCTCTGCACGCATGGCCTCCGTCAGCTCCCGGATCTTCTTGTCAGTCTCGTCCATGGGTGGCTTGTCGATCTGGTGATCAAAAAGCTTTTCTGTCTAACTGCACTTCAGGAGGCGAAATTATTTGTGAGCGTGACTCTAGGACGCCGCATGGTAGGGTGTACGGGTGTGGTCAGGTGCTGTTTGCATCGCCGTGGGAGCAGGTTGCAGCATGGCCGCATTGGCAGTATGATTTAATTTGTAACCGCGATGTATACCCGTATGCAGGTAGGTGTGGCAGGCAAAAGGGGACGAAGTCTGGTTGTTGCAGGTTTTGCCGCCATTGCCGGCCTCGTGTTGGTGTACTCGCGGTATCAGGATCCAAGGTATATCACTCCTGAAGCTGTGGATGACTTTCTGCGCATGGCGCTGGGATTCTACGTCGTGCTGCTGGTGGCCTTTGGCGGAATAGCTTACGGGCTGTACATGTACCACAAGGCCAAGACACAAGGCGGCAGCGATCTGTTCTCTGTAATTGCGCGCGTCACATGGAACGCCAGGGCCAGAAAGATATTTGTCGCTACATCTCTGACGTACGGGCTGTTCTTCTCGCTGGCATCAGGAACCTTGGTGTACCAGCCAGAAGTGACATTCTCGTACCACTACGGGGTGGATATACCGTCTGCCCACCTGGTTCCGTGCTGTGACGCGCCCGGATACATGCCAAAGCTGCTTGTATATCTCGACGAGCACGTTGGGCTGCAGATAGTGCCGATCAACCTGGTTCTACAGGTTGTGGTATCGTATCTGGTGGGACTCAATATGGCCATCGCAATGTCCGCCGTGTCCCTATCCGGGAAGAGGAAAGGCATCACCGGCGTGGGGGCGATAACGGGGCTCTTTATAGCATGTCCCACCTGTGTGGGCACGCTGTCCTCTGCATTTGTGGGTACCGCCGGCGGCATTGCGCTGTCGGTGACGCTGGTTCAGCTGCAGACACTCTTTATTGCCATAGCGATTCCAGTGCTCTTTGCTACGCCGTTCATACTGGCAAGAAAGCTGAGGAACCCAGACGGCAGCTGCCGGGTGTAGTGTGGTGCTACCCGGGCGGCCTGACCTCGGGCGTCCTGTAGTCCCCGATGTCAAAGTTGTCCTGCCGCAGGTACTTGAGTGTGAGCTTGTAGACCAGTTCGTCGTGACCTGTCTTTGCCAGTATGTCCTTCCAGAGCACTCTGCCCTGTGCGCGTATCTGCCCTTGCAGCTCCACGTTCAAGACCTTTGCAATCTCCCTGCACTCGTCAAACGTCTTGCCGTTTCTGTATGCCCTTGCCCTTGAGTCGCATCTATCCATGTACCGTTCATGGTACGCCGTTATCCTTTTAACTCTTCTAGCTTGGATGCCCGACTGCGCAATCTGTCCTCGCTCGGCTGGGGGCTAGGCACTCTCCTCCGTATCTGCGCTATGCCGCCATCGCGGCGTCTGCCATCCTATACGGCGAACAGTTCCGCGCCGCTGCCACAAGTTAAAATTTTTATTACGAGTGGCCGTCACGCCGTTCTGTTGGGAGGCAAGATCAAGTGCTCGCACATTCTGGTAAAGAAGATGGGCCAAGCAGAGGAGATTCTGGAGCGCCTAGGCAAGGGAGAAAAGTTCGGCAGGCTGGCCAAAGATCTGTCACTGGACTCACCTAGCGCCAAGCGGGACGGCAGTCTAGGATATTTTGTCCGCGGAAAGATGGTCAAGAAGTTCGATGATGCGGCCTTCAGGCTGCAGGTGGGCGAGATCTCAAAACCCATCAAGACCGAGTACGGGTACCACATAATCAAAAGACTGGCATGATCAAGTGTATGCGTCAAGGCCACGGATCGTATTCTGCCGATCCTGTACCATTCCAGACATCTCCTTCTCCACCCTCTTCGCAGAGGCGATCTTTCTTTTGCCTATCCAGTGATATGCCTCGTCTATGGTGCCCTGTGCTATCAGAACCGTAAGCCTGCCGGCATCCCTCCTGCCTGTCCTGCCGCGTCTCTGAACATACCTGATGGAGCTGGGAACGTTGTCGTAAAAGATCACTCGATTTACTTCGGCTATGTCAAGACCCTCCTCGCCCACGCGGGTAGCAACCAGGACTCTGTATGCTCCAGTTCGGAACTTCTCTACTGCCTCCAGCTGCTTCTTCTGTTTCAGTCCCGTCTCACCAGCCTTGCCGATCAGGATTCCGGCAGGAATGCCCATCTCCACCAGCTTTTGGTAAATCACGTCCACCGAGTCGCGGTAGCTGGAGAAGATCAGCACCTTTTCTGGAGTGCTGGCAAGCAGCCTCTGAAGCTCCTGCATTTTGGGATGCTCTATTCCGCGTTTCTGCAACTCCCCTGCTACTCTGATCGCCTTTCTGAACTGCAGATCCATCTCAAACAGCTCGCTGATTCCTGCTCCTTTCTTCTTTCTGGTGCGCTCGCAGAACCGCAGAAACGTTGTGACGCCGTGCGCCTCGAACATGTTGAGCGCATACATGATTCGAATCGCGGTAAACAGCGGCTTTGCGGAGCGCCTGTTCTGGTTCAGCACGTGCTGCCTGACCTTGAGAAGCTCCGACAGGGACGGCCGCTCGGTAATGCTGATCCCGTTTCTTCTCAGGGTGGTGCAGCGCTGGGCAAGTGCAGTCTTGAGGCAGGTCTGGATCAATTGCATCTCATTGGACAGCTTCACCATGATCGACTCCGTGCGTGTTTGCTGGATGTACGGCATCACGTCTGGACTTGACTCGTCCCTGTGTGCCACGCTCTCGATTCGAAGCATCTTCATAATCTCGGTGGCCTTTACCCTGTCGCTGGGAAGCGTGGCAGTCATTCCAAGTATTCTTGTATTTGTGGACACAAAGCGTGCGGCGATGCCCGAGTAGGCATAGTCGCCAACTGTACGGTGTACCTCGTCAAATATTACCAGACTAAACTGTGACGGCAACACCAGACCCCTGTCCAGATCATTCCTTGTTATCTCTGGTGTTGCGCACACTATGCTGTTGTTCCAGAGCTTGGCCCTCTTGGCTATTGCATCCTCGCCGGTAACCAGAACCACATCCTGTATCGTCATGCTGTCCCTTAGAAACTCATAGTGCTGGTTTACCAGCACCCTCGTGGGGGCAAGAAACAGAACCCCGCCACTGCCTCTAGAGATATACTCCGCTATTACCTGAAGCGCAACGGCGGTCTTTCCAAGTCCAGTGGGCAGCACTACAATACAGTTTCCGTCCTTGGCCTGGCAGGCCAGGTTTACTTGGTAGTCCCTTCTCTCTATGCTGTTCTTTTTGATATACCGCTGGTCTAAAAAATCCATACCAGTACGCTTTGCTGTGATAAATTTATGGCTTCGGGTTTTGCTAGTTAGTTTCACAACCTAGGTCTTAACGGCACCTCCTTGATCCAAGCGCGGGCGCTTGCGACAACTCTACGCTCATGCTCCTGCGATCGCCTCCCGTGCCCTGCCAACAGCCTGTTGTACAAGTTGATCCTTATTGCGATCTCCTGGACGGTGTTTTCCATCTTTACCGCGTTTACGGAACCGCCGAACATCTGCTTGAGCGACGAGAGCACGATCTCCACCAGCCACCGCCGGCCGTAGCCGACCCGCCTCTTCCGGTCCTTCTGGTTCTGGACGCGCTCGCGCTCGTCCAGAGCGGCGAGTCTTTTCGGACCGGGATCGTTGCCGCACATCTGATCCTGGGCGGCCAGGCCGCGCGTCCTGCCCACCCCGCCGGCCCTGCTGTTGGCGTTCTTCTTTATCCTGACGAGTGGCACTATTCCCAATCCCTTGCAGTATTCAAATATCTGCCTCGTGTCGTATCCGGCGTCTGCCCGCAGCCCTATCACAGACTGCCCTCCGGCATGCCTTGCAGGGCAGAAAGGCAGCATGCCGTACCGTCCTGCGGATCCCGTGGCGCCTGTGGCCCTCGTGCCTTCCGCTGCGGATCCTGCGGATCTTTCGGCGCGACTCCCGGCCGCCGCGGTATCGGTACCCTGTGCCTTGGCTGCCCCCTTCGCCATGACCACTGTCCTGAGGCTCTCCGGATCCAGGCCGGGCGCCCCCGGCGAACCGTCCACCAGATCCTTGAACTGGGACGAGTCGCCCTTCCGCTCGTCTGTCACCCGGAACGCCAGGATCTCCCGGGTCTCCTGGTTTATCATGACGCTAAGCTTGATGAACCCGCGCGCCTTCCTGTGCTTGTGGTGTATCCAGTAGCTTCGCGTGGCCGGTGCCAGCCCGGTGGCGTCCGGTATCAGGCAGAGAACGTCGTTGCCGTTCCTGACTGTGGTTATGTTGCCTCCCTGCCGTATCTCCATGGCCTTTATTCTCCGCCACAGGGTGACGTGGTCAGGGGCATCCTCCTCGCCTAGGGCCGGTTCGGCCATTCCCTGGCACATGCGGTACGGCAGGGGGCCGTGAATGGAGCGTATTCCGGCGATAGGCACTATGACGGTGTCGGGGTAACTGTAGGGGCGCCCGTTCTTGTTCGTGTTCATGCCCTCAAGCTCCCCGTCCGAGGCGGGATCCTTCGTCAGATGCAGCAGCCTTCCCATCTCCACGTACCTGGCGTCGTTCTGGGCATGGGTTATCTTCAGCCGCGATCTCTGCTTGGTCGGGCCTGCCCCGGTTTTGTCCATGGATGTGGCACCGTTGATCTGATCCTAGTACTTTTCGGATTAAGACAGTCAACCACCAGCTTGAATTCTGTTGGCCTCTGGGAGTCTGGCATGCGGGACAGTCTGCTTGGGACGGCGGTGCCCTAGTGGAAGACAATGTTGTGAAACTAACTATCTTATACGCAATACTTATTACGTTCTGAATTGGACAATTAACAAGAATGCGTTTAGTCCAGTATGGTGCCATCGTGGCTCTCGCAGCTTGTGTCGTGGGATCTAGCGCATACGCACAGGATCAGGATACGGAAATGACTGGGAACCTTGAGGGCACTGTCCAGATAGGCGCACTGGTTCCGGTTTCGGGCGATGCCTCGGCGCACGGCACGGAAATCAAGATTACGATAGATCTTGCGGAGTCTGACTTTAACGACTATCTTGCGGAGAACGGAGTAAACTGGAGGCTTGATATAGTGCTCGAGGATACCGTAACCAATCCAGTAATCGCTCTTGATAAAGTATCTGGCCTCAAGGCGAAGGGCATCACTGCTATTGCGGGAACGTACTCTAGCTCGGAGTTGCGAAACATCAAGGGATATACGGAACCCAACGACATGCTCCTGATCAGCTATGGTTCTACCGCCCCGTCCCTTTCACTCGCGGGGGACAACATATTCCGGTTTGTTCCGGATGAGACAAAGCAGGCCCCGGCAATTGCGCAATACCTGACTGGGATCGGGGTTACAAACCTGGTTCCAATATGGAGAGGCGACGCTTGGGGCGACGGATTTATTGATGCCGTGAGATCGGAGATGACTGCGGCAGGCGGTGCCACGGGCGAGGGAGTGCGGTACAATCCGGAGGCCCTTGAGTTTTCCACCGAGATCGCCATACTGGCGGATCAAGTCAAGCCCCTCATAGATGAGGTCGGCGCAGACAAAGTCGCAATCATGGTAGTAACGTTCTCAGAGGTCACGCCCATCATGCAGACTGCATCACAGTACGAGTCTCTCTCCCAAGTGCTTTGGCTCGGTACCGACACGATCGTAAATGACGGGGAGTTCTCAGGCGACGCAATTGCCCAAGAGTTCGTGAATAAGGCAGGATTGGTTGTAACGAGCTATGCCCCGGCATCGACCACAATATCCGAGGAGATAAGTGAGCGGGCAATGGAGATCACCGGTCAGGCTCCAAACATATACGCGATAACCGCATACGATGTAGTATGGGCTCTTGGGCTGTCGATTCTGGCTGCAGACTCTACAGAGACAGATGCGATTGTAGCTGCCATGCCCGGCGTGCTGGAGGACTATTCTGGGGGGCTTGGCTCAATCGTCCTAAACGATGCCGGCGACATGGGTGTGGCCGTATACGATATATTCACAGTGAGGGACTTGCAGTGGACCTTGATCGGATCCTATGACTCGGCAACGGATT
>CBDCLR010000003.1:0-29090 GCA_965218695.1 Candidatus Nitrosopumilus sp. | reverse complement strand
AGTACCGGCAGGACAACGGCCGCTTGATCTCCCTCCAGAGTATCTCGGTTGGGTTGAGCTGCGGCGTGTACGGGGGCAGGAATACCAGACGGATGTCCCCGTTGACGTACGCCAGATAGTCCATGACCGTTCCCGACTTGTGGTACGAGGCGTTGTCCAAGACGAGCACGAATTTTGGATATTTCAGGCGCACCCACTTTAGAAAGTCCACAAATGTGCGCGAGTTCGTGGCTTCGGCCGTCTGCACGTGGTGTCCGTCCTTTCCCAGGATCCCGAACATCCTGACGCACCGAGTTGAGAATCCCGTCGGGACTCTCGTTTCCGTTGGTGGGAAACCACCCGTAGCCGGCCGCCGCGGACAGCCGCCGGAGCGCCTCGTCCTCGCTGAATACGGCATATCCGTGCCCGGTCAGTCTGCCCACTTCGGCAGACGTGCGCCTCTTGAACTCCCCTTGTTCGGCCTCCGGGGCGGAGTTGTACGGGACGGGTCTGGGCTTCCTGTACGAGAACCTGATCTTGTGCAGCATCCTCCGTAGCGTGCGCAGGCTGCACGATATCCCAAACTCCCCGCGGATCAGCTCCAGGATGGTCCCTGACTGCCAGGATCCCGCCTGGAATCCGCACCCCCCGGGATCGCGGCCCAGCAGCTCCGAGAGCCACCACCGGGACGGCTCGTCCAGCAGGGTTCGGCGGCCCGGGGCCTTCCTGTCGGACAGGTCGTCGGGACCGCGCTCCATCGCGCGTGCCAGCCAGCCGCGGATGGTCGTCCTTGGCCTGCGCATCTCCACGGATATGTCCGTGATCGCCATGCCCCGCCTTCTGTGGTATGCGGCCAGCAGCATCTCCCTCTCCTTGCAGGAGCCCAAGGTGTCGATCCTCTCTTCCAGATACCCCGGCCGGATGGCCGGTAGATACGCCCCGCCCTTCGGAATCCTCATCCGGTAGCACATCCCGGTGCCGCGTCGGCCTGTTTTTGGACGGTTTTATGGCTCACGGGTGGCGCAGGAGATCTGCCGATCGATGAATCTTTGCTTTGGTGCCAATCCGGCGCGCATCTGACCGGTTAGGCTATTTGTGGATTTTTTGACGGAGAAAACGTCGAATCATTATGGCCGCGACTATGCTACGTTACAGCGCCACGCGTACCGCTCCCTGCTAGCCGACACTGCCGGAATCTTTCATTATCCATTCCCTCAGATGCCTTAGCGGAAGGGTGTCCCGGACTGCGTTCGAATCGTCCCCTGCAAAGAACCTTTTGACAAAGTGGTATGCCCGCTCCGGCTTTGTCCTAAACTCCCTTGTGATCTCCTCGTGCAAGCTTGGTTCCAAGCAGGACAGATAATACTCAAGATCTTTCTCTAAAAGATATACGGTTTTGCCTCCATCGTCAGCCTGCGAGAGGGATTTGGAGTTTATCTCCAGTACTTCGTCTGGGTCGAACCGATTCTTTGCGTCATTGTCTGCCAGGATTACAAAGGGAATCTCAAAGATTCCCAAAAGTTTCCGGAATCTGTCAAATGAGCTGCCGCCAACGTCCGTAACCGCTATGTCCTCCACTGCAGCTCCGTGCTCCTTGTCGTGGTTCAGGATGGCTTCAAGAAAGAACTTGTCTGCCGAGCCTTCTACTAAGACCACTTTCTTCGCGAACAGGATATCTGACTTTAGCAGGTGAAACGCAGCCAGATTCCCCTCTATCCAACGCTTGTCATCTCCGGATGGCTGCACGATTCGGCTGTACGCCGGTCTGTCGACCCGGACTATCTCGTTTGCGGAGGCGAGCATTTCACGGCTTGCCAGTAGCGGAGAGTGCGTGATGATCACAACCTGGCCGGATCCCACGCCCTGATCATTGGGAGTCAGGATCTCATCCATCAGCCTCCTGATCTGCGTAGGATGTAGGCTGGTAACCGGCTCATCGAGCAGGATTACACGGTCTCTACGTTCAAAGCACTTTGTGAGCAGAAACAGCGTTTCCCGGACTCCGGCACCAACAGACATAAAGTCTGCAGACCTTTGCCCCTGCTTGGAGGTTTCGTCAAACAGTATGGTTGCCCCGCTCGGGTAGATCCCCTTTGGCGCGCCCTCGCTGAGCGGATCCTGTTGCTCTCCCTTTTCGACTACCGAGACGGCAAATGACAGGTTCTGCCTCCCTAGTACGGCCTCAAACCTCTTTTGAATTGCAGAGTATTTCTCGCGCCTGTCCTTGCTGCCGTTTTGAAGCCAGAACAGAAAGCTCTGCAGGTTGCTTCCGTCGTCCTTGAGGGGCAGCTTCTCAAGGTCGTTGGATTCCAGAAAGTTTCTGCGCTCCGAGACGAATGCGAATCTCTGCCCTAGCATGTAGCCTAGCATCACGAATAACGAACGTTCATCTCTGAAGGTTCTGTTTCCAGACATTCCTGCTACGAATTCAACCCTCCTCCTGTCGCGAAGCGGTGTTTTCGTCTTTACTTCGAACGTGAAATTTGGAAATTTAGAGACTTGGACGCTCTGCTGTCCCAGAACGGCGCCGAGTGTCTTTGTTTCCGAATCAGCTCCAACCAGATCTGCTATCACATTGAAAACCGGTACCGGATTTGTTCCATGCTGGATGGGAAACTTGGGACGCTCAAGCACCCAGGCATCTCCATTGTAACCGGTTGCGCATACCGCAATCCCTAGGTTCTCCAAATGAAGAGTATACTCCGTCTGGTAGGAAGTATACTGCCTGCTGCTGTCGTCCCACCTAATTGTGAGGCTTATCTGCTCTATAGCGACACGCAAAAATTCGTGCAGTGTGTAAGCAGACCGTAAGGCTTTGATACGCTTAAAAATCCACTTATGGAGTCAAATCCTTCATGGAATACACTTTTCTTTTGACTAGTTGTGATCGATTCCAATAGGTGCTGGTCAATGTTCTGCACGAATTTATGATCGGCGCTATAGTTCCGGTTCAAGCCGCTTTGCTGCATCTTCTGGCGCCAGACTAAACGAGCCGCTCTCCCTTCTGTAAAGTACCAAGAGTACCTCAGCTGCATAGCGTCTCTCCTCACAGTCCAGTGTTAGCCCCACTGTCATCTCGTGGACACCGTGTTTGTCCCACGGCTTCCGGTTCAAATTATCAAACTCCGTCAGGGTCTTTAGGAATAACTTCAACGCTTTGAAGATCGAGGACTTGCCTGCGTTGTTTGTGCCTATAATCACTGTCTTTTCTCCGAAGTTGATCTTGTTCTTTTCGCTGCTGTAGGAGTACAGCCCACTGATCTCCGCAAACCTGATTCTTACCATGTATCAGTGTAAGACTGGTTAGTTTTCTAGTTTATGTCGTTTTTCCACGCTCAATCAGCTACAACCGCTCCAGTCTCCAGAAAGGACCCAAACCTGAGAAGTGATTCACAATTAGCAACTTCTCCGCCGGCGGACCGCCGGAGGGCAGCAACATGATCAAATAGTGCCAGACCTACCGTATGGCTCTGGTAAATTTAGGTGATTCCCGTGGGCTGCTGTTCAAGAAGTGAGCTGGACCGGACTGAGGATCACCTGAATTTAACAGCAGGGTCCGCAGCTCACCTTTGAACACCGCGGCAGAACGGATCACTACTTTTTAACGGCAGGACGGCGCCGACGAGAGCCGCAGGGAGCAAACCTGGAGATCTCGAGCTCACTTATTGAACAGCGACATGCGGAGATCACCTAAATGTACCAGAGCCATTTCTGCCACGTGACACCTTGCGATAAGGTTCGTCCGCAGCAGGTGCACCAAAGTCCTTGCGTCCACCTTGTCGGTCTTGACGCCGGCCTCCGCTATGGCCCTCACCTTCATGGGGTTGGCAAGCTCGATCGGTATGCCGTGATCCTCAAACGCCTCGTACGCCTTGATCCAAAGATTTCCCGTCGACCCGCACACCGTTTGGCATTTCCCATACTCTCTTCTTGCCTTCCTTGCAAGCGCGTCTGCCGCGGCGTAGGTGTTCTCGTATCCCGCCTCCTCCAGGACGGTTCCGTTCCGGTCCATGATGCAGACTATGCATCTTCTTTTTCCGATGTCGATTTCTGTGCTTTTCATTTTCTCACCTCCTTTTTCCATTTGCGACAGGCCGGAAGCTGCAGCCACCTATCAGGGATCGTGCGTCCCACTAACGAAAGCAGCTCGGATCGCTCCATTCACTGTGCAGGCCTCATGGGCCATGATCCGATAGGGGTAACCTGCCACGTACAGTACGTGGACGGATGTTATCATACTTTCACTTCTAACAGTTTTTTTTGAATTGGTTCAATCTTCATTTATCTTTCGAAACTAATATGTATGGGCTTAACGATATTCTATAATATGGGTACATTAGAGACATTTGTAGAAGACATAATAAACGATAGCGAGCAGGAGACTGAAGAATTTAAGGAACTTAAAAGAATTCTTGACATATTAGATCAAAAAACACAAACTAAATATAAGATATACCATACCTATTCAGATACATGAGTAATAATTCTAATGGGCCAGTTTTGAGTAATATTTTAAAAAGTGACAACTCTCGTAATCTTCGTTTAAAATTAATTAACCGTATTGAAGAAGAACTAGGAGGAAAGGTTATCTCATACTTAGAAAATCCCAATCATCCTTTATCTTTTATTCAGAGTGATGACACAATTCCTTTCGAAGATGCGTTGCGCACTATCAGCGATACCAAAAAAGGATTTTTAATATTAAATTCAAGTGGAGGTGATGGAAATACGGCAGAAAAACTACTTTTTATGTGCAGAGAGCGATTTACCGAAGGATTTACTATCATAGTGCCAAACTTCGCTAAAAGTGCAGCTACAATGATGTGTCTTGGAGCAGACAAAATAATGATGGGGTATCTTGCAGAGCTAGGCCCAATTGACCCTCAAATCCAGATAAATGATGAAATAATTCCGGCACGTTCATTCATTGATGGTCTTGAGTTGGTCAGAGAAAAAGTCAAAAACGGTGATCCGCCTTCTTTGTATACCGCAATGTTGCAAAAAGTACGACCAGAGATAATATCAACTTGCACTTCCGCCATAGACGAGGCTGAATGTTTTGCTAAAAACTGGCTCACTAAATATATGTTGAAAGATGATCATGATCAAGCTGAGAAAGTAGCTAAATGGTTATCGGATGGACAAATCTACAAATCCCATGGCAAAGTAATTGATTGGCGTGAAGCAAAAAATGTTTTAAAACTAAATGCTGAATGTATTAGATCAGAGTCTACTTTATGGAATTTGGTCTGGAAATTGTATGTACAATCTGTACAGGATATGAAGAAAAGAAGTTCAAACACAGCTAAAATTATTGAAGGTTCCGATATATCACTTGTAAATACCATCTCATTAGAAACTAAATAATTTGGATTAGATCTTATGACAGTATGTTAACCTCCGTGGTTCTGTTCAAATTTGTGGATCTTACTAAATTCAACGACTCTGGTAAATTTTGGTGATCTCTGCCGTTCGCTATTCAAAAGTGTGTTTTAGTGTCTACTCCAGATTTGATCCCGCCGCATTTCATCACGGTGTTCAAAAATGTGGTGCCCTCCACAAGGTTGTTCAAAAGTGAGCTGAGCCATACTTGTACCCTAGAGTCACGCTCACAAATAATTTCGCCTCCTGAAGTGCAGCTAGACAGAAAAGCTTTTTGATCACCAGATCGACAAGCCACCCATGGACGAGACTGACAAGAAGATCCGGGAGCTGACGGAGGCCATGCATGCAGAGAGAGATATTCGGATCCGCAACAGGATGATGGCGGTGCGCGGAATACTCGCGGGATACCCCACAAAGGACGCGGCGTACTTCGCAGACGTGGACCGGCGCACGGTCCAGCTGTAGGTGGCGCGGTTCGACGAGGGCGGCATCGGTGGCCTCCGGGACGCCCCCGGCAGGGGCAGGGCTTCCCGTGCAAGGTACGGGCGGATCAGGAAACTGGCCGACAGGCTTGCCGGCAAGAACATGCTCACCCCGAGAAAGCTGCGAAACCAGATACGCGGAAGACTCGATGCCAGGTACAGCCTGTGCAGCGTGCGCAGGATCCTGCGCTTCCTCGGGTTCTCGTCCAAGAGGTCTGCTACCATGTATGCCTCGGCAGCTGGCGCCGACGCGGTAAGGCAGTGGCAGGCAGGCGCCGCAGGCACGATATCGGGGGCAAAAAGGCGCGGATTCGCAGTCGTGGTGCAGGACGAGTCCATATTCATCAGGATTGGGACAAACGGAAGGAAGCTGTGGTCGCGCGTCGGGGATCCAGTGACTGTCAGCAGGCACGGCAGGAGGGACAGAACCATCGTGTTCGGCGCGCTTGCCGAAGACGGAATCAGGCTGATGCAGCAGTACGAAAGGCTCGACGGCCCGACGTTCGTGAGATACCTCAAGGAGGCCAGCCGGAAATGGGGGCAAGGTCCTCCTCGTAACAGACAACGCAAGCCAGCACAAGCACAGGGATGTGCTGAAGTATCTGGAGGAGCACGACGGATTGGAGATCCTGTACCTGCCCACCGCCATGCCGAGGCTCGGCGCAGTCGAGTCCGTATGGAAGGATGCAAAGTACAGGCTTGTCACCTCCGAACACTACGAGACACTGGAGGACCTGACGCATGCGGTGTCCGAATATTTCAGGACGTGTTCAATCAGGCTTGACATCTACAAGTTTCTGTACCGCTGCGTTTGAGGCGAAATTTTCAATGAGCGTCACTCTAGCCCGAAAGGGCTAATCTGGCGTGTAATCCGTGACCCTTCTCTGGCTGCCAAACACGATGCCGCTTGCCCCGCTCGTCTTGTTCCTGTTGGGGCCGGTCCGCCTTGTCGTGTTGGCAGATATTTCTGCCCTCACTTGTGGCAGTTGGGCTGGGTTATCCACTTCCCGTTTGTTCGCCTATAACCTATCGTTGCCTCCACTTCCTGCGACGTCAGGGCAACCAAGCCGCACTTATTGCATATCTCAAACGTCTGGACCGGAACCGTTCCCGACAGGTTGCGTGTGCGGGTCGCCTTCATTTCTGGTATGGATGGTATGTCCCTCGATCATTGGCGTTTTTTGTAATCCAGCATGAAGCCACATTCGGTTTGGAGTATCCTGTCTGCCTTGATGATCGTATCGGTTGGAATGTCCCGTTTTACGGAGATTACTACCGTCTTGTCTTCGCGTATGCCCACCGTCAGGTGCGCCAGCATGTCGTCTTTGAGCTTGAACACGAACGACTTGTCGTATCCCAAAGATTCCTTGATGAGTTCCTCGAAGTTGGCAAACCACAACGGGTAGCCGGCGGCCATGACTGGCGTCTTGTTTATTTTGTTGCCGGTTTCATGCCTTTCTACCTCCACTGTCGGGTGAAAGAAATGCGGCTTCCCGTACAGTGTCCTTTCCAGCCTTTTGACCGCCGGGGAGTATGCCTTGTACTTGTCAGTTATCAATACTTTAGGGATTCCGGCCACGTTCACGGCGACTTTGAGGAGTTTGTATATCTCCTGGCGGGCGGGCCTCTTGTCGGTTATGATGTGGTGGGTTATGACCCTAGTCTTGTGGTCTATCATCCCCGTGAGCCATCTCTTGATGCTTATGTGTGCGGATCTCTCAGATCTTTCCCTTGCCTTCTCCAATTCGTTTTTGTAGGTTTTCGGATCGGACTTTTCAAGATGCCCGTACTGTTCCTTGAATTTCTCCATGATGCTGGCGTCTGGTTCTCTAGCGCTTCCCCGTATCTCTATCTCGGTCTCGTCTATCCCCCACACGTCCCCGTACTTCAGGCAGCAGAGCACGTCGTCCGTGAACATCTTGACGTGGCGCATGTTCTGGTTGAGGCGTGCCAGTACCGTGTTGTGCACCATCAGTTCTCCCCTGTCCACGTACAGTTTTAGCACGTTCTCCCTGGTGCTCAAGCCCAGCAGGGCGTCGTCCGTGAAGCCGTCTTTTTTGACGGCAGACTCGGTGGTTTCCTGGCATGGCACGTGGTAGTTCTTGTTGCACGTCCTGCACATGTACCTGATTGAGTTGCGGTCTTTCCTGTTTATGGTTCTGATTTCATTCATCTGATGGAATTCTTCTGAGCCGCCCGCATCGGGGAAGATCCCGGAGGCCTTCGAAGCCTCCTTCGTCGTAACGGCGCAGCCAGTCGCGGACCCACGTGGGACAGTGTACTTGGAGGTTGGCAGTCTCCTCCACGGACATGTTAAGCACGCGTGCCATGCGGGCGGCAACCATTCTGGTTCGAACCTTGTGGTCCTTCTCCTTTTTGCACGCCTTTTCGAGTTCTTCCGGTTTTATGTCGTCCATGCACACATGAGCTGAGATCTGATCTGTAAACTTTTCGATTAATTGCACAGGAACTTTTGCGTGTCATTATTATTGAGCTTTTTTTGACGGTGCAATTAGTCCAATACCGCCTGCAGATCACAATTTTCAGTCTTATGGCTACAAAAAATCTATTTAATAATTGTCAAGTAATTTCTGTACATTCTTTTTCATTCTAGGGGGTTCTGCCAAGGCTAGGATTGCTTTTTTGGAAAGCTGTTTTTTTCTCTTATTTACAGAATAAAACTCGTTAAAACTGTCATAACGAATGAATGCCCATGGTTGTTTTTCGAGCCATTCTTGGATGAATGGCTCGTTTACCTTCCTCACCAGTAGATTTTCACGTTCATCAGGAATTACTATTACTCTATTTATATCATAGGAGATGTTTGAGGCACGGACCAGTGCTTCCGTAAGTCCAGTAGTATTCTCTACCTCGAAAATGGTATCGATTTTGTTATTTTTGTACCAGATAACATCTATTTTTTGTATTCGTGAAAGGTTCTCCGGTAATTCTTTAAATTTTAGTTGGTGCCGGTATTTTTCTGTGTCACCATAAACATCTAAACCACACTTTTCACCCATCTTACAGAGATTGTTTACTATGCTGTCATGCTCTGAGATCCTGATTTTTACCAGAAGTTTTGCCCTCCATTTCTTATCGTTTGTTTTTTCAGCATATTCCTTAAGAATTGACAGAATTGAGACTGTGTCGGGTGTCAGGGAATTGGGAAATGTAGTGTATACAGTCTGTAAAATGTCGTCGTATGATACCCGCTCCTCCCTGTTCAGCATATTAATGATTGTCTTCTCGATTCGTTCTGTCAGCGGAACACGTTCGATGAATTTGACTGAATTCGGATCTTTGAACCACCAGAGTTTGGAGTTGTCTTCAGTATGCACCAGCTCAAACTCCGTTCCCATGTTATCTTTCAGCACATCATCAATACTTTTTTCGGCGGAAAAGAGATATCCTCGATTTTTTAACTCTTCGTAAATAAAAGAATAACAGTTAACGATATGGCGGTACGCCGTCGGCTCACCCCTTTCGGCGAGTATTTTTTTCACGCTTTGGATTATAATGTTTTCATAAATCTGCTTGTCCAGTTCTTCAATCTTATGTAATTCTTTCATGGATTCGGGTTTTCTGAACCTAATATAATAATCTCCGATGGCACTCCCATATGGCGCAAGCTGCTGTTGTGTAGAAACACTTGCCGGTGGTTGATACACAGATTTCTCCAATTCAAAACCAGTTATTATAGCTGTTCCGATAATCAAATTATACAGGAATATATCCGTATTGTGAAACGTAACTGTCATGAACTTACCTGGTTTCAGAACACGAAACATTTCCTTGTAGGAACTCCGCATCAGTTTGGCATAATTATTCCGATTTTTCATCTTCCGTTTCGAACTGTCTGAAATTACAATTTCGTCGTCGAACAACGGTTCTTCCTTCAACCAAGTAGACCATATTCGATTGAGTTCTAAATACGGGACGCTGTCCCCATAAGGCGGGTCAGTGAAGATGTAGTCCACCGTACTGTTCCCTATAAATGACATGTTTGTTGAAGAGGCATTATACAGTTTCAGATTCTTGTGTTTTTCACCTATTATCCTACAGGTCTCTTCCTTGCCTTTAACCACTTTATCGAATCGGTTTTTGAAATAGTGCCACACATTCATTTCATATCGGGTAGGGGGAATCCAGAATCCTCTAACCTTCCAACTGGGGCCAGAGCCAGGAGTTCTCACCAGCAATTTTGAGCACTGTGCCAGAGAAGATGTGAATGCCAGTTTTAATACGAGTTTAATTTTTTTATTTTTTATTTTCTCAATCTCGTTGAAGATTATTGACAAAACAATTAGGTTTCTGTGACTGAAGAGATCGGTGACTTTCATGTTGGGAGAGATGTTGATGCGGGAGTTTGGAATGAGATTGTCACGCGGAACCCAGTATGGGATTTTCATTTTATTTATTTTCCTGTTGTACTTCTCATCATTTTTATCAAACGATTTTATCTCTTTTATCTTACAGTACTGGCACCTATAGTTGATTTGGAATGGACTTCCATCCTCAATCAACAGTTGTACTATTTCGGATTCTTTCTTACAATGTGGACAAAGTGTAACATAATATTTTCTGATCGGCCCATACACGTTTTTCTTTATGCATTCAAACGCATTCTTCAAAGACTCCATGTGAATGTTCACAGCTGTGGCCTCAGTGATGAAAATTGATGTTGGATCCACATCCACTCCTATGGCTTTTCGATCTAGTTTGATTGCCTCTAGAACAGTTACCCCACTACCATTGAACGGATCAAGTACAGTTTCCCCCTCTCTGGCATAAGTGAAGATATATTCACTGACAACATTGGCAGGTTTTCGAGCCCAATATTTGTGCATGGAATACATTGATGTGTGTCTGTGCGCAGGTATAGCATGTTCCAAATGGGTATCCAAAGGTTGCAGTGAATCAGATCCAACTTTCCTAGTCAGAGCAATTTCACATCCCATGAAGCGAGAAGAAAATTTTTTGCTATCTTTTCAAATTTTGTGCCAAGATCTTGCTTGTCTGTGTATTCCCTTCGTATCTTTGAGAGAACGTCATCAAAAATATTCCCTAATCGGGCACCTGGATTATGGAAATCCCTAGATTTTATCTCATCAGTATAACTGTGGTGAACTGTGGTGAACTGTGGTGAACTGTGGTGAACTGTGGTGAACTGTGGTGAACTGTGGTGAACTGTGGTGAACTCACGCAAGCCAGACGTAGGTTATCGGTAATAAGAGTCAATACGTACACATCCATGCATTCTAAAGCGTTATGATTATTTGAATCTATAGAGTTGGGTAGTCTTGATTTTTGAATGACGTTCTGCAATTCTATCACTCCGTGCATTTTAGACCCGGTATTCTCTTGAATGTCGAGCAATCTTTCGTCCAGTGCTTTCTTTTTCCCAGAATATACCCATATTCTACACCACCGAGTATAATTTCGTGAACAACCGCCAGATTTGATGCAGGCCCGAAGACAGGATTGCCGAATTTCTTCCAAGCCGCTTGTTATTCTTGTCTTAAAATACGGGTTCGTTCAGATCCGTGAAGGGCCGTGGGGCGGCCGTTTACCGTTTCCGGACCTGCGTGCGCACGATCCCCTGTGCGCCTGCAGGCGCAGCCTATGCCTTTCTGTAGAGGTACCTCTTGATGTCAAGTTTTGGCAGGGACGACCTCAGCCATCTGTCGATGTCGCTGCACATGGAGCTGAACCGAACGTACGGTGCGTCCAGGACCACGTGCTTCATCTGGCGCCACACCTCCTCGATCGCGTTCAGATCCGGGCAGCCGGGCGGCAGAAACTGCAGCTCCACGCCGTCCAGGCGCCCGATCTCCTACCTGACGAATTTCGACCTGTGCTGCGGCGCGCCGTCGGTTATCATCAGGATCTTCCCGAACCTTTCGCATGCGGCCTTCAGGAACTCGACAAACTCCTTTCCGGTAAAGGAGCCGTATCTCTGGAAGAACCCCTCCCCGTCCAGCGTGATCAGGCCGAACACGATGGTCTTGGAGTGCGATCCCGTGTACGTGTAGACGCCGCAGACCCCCTTGGGCGTGTAGATGCCCTTCCTGAGCCGCGCGTTGGCTACGCATATCGCCTCGTCCTGCACGCATGCCGTGTAGCCGGCCCTCACCCTCTCCTCTACCAGCGGCCCCAGCTTCTTGCGGAACCACGCGATCTTCTGCCTGCTTGCTCTCTTCACGTGCCGTCCCATCGGAACCTTCCTGGTGAATTCCCAGCTGCGCAGCAGGAAGCGCGCGTACGATATCGTATACTCCGTCATGTACCATATGCCGGAACCGTCGCGAATGATATCGCGCAGGTCTTCTGCCGTCAGGTAGACCGTCTTTCTTACTTTTTTTTAACGGCCTTCAGGGCCTCGCCTGAGATCCTCGGCGGGCGGCCTAAGCGGGTGCGGGTCTGCAGGCCTGTAATGCCCTCCTTCAGGTACCGGTTGTGCCACTTGACGCCCCATGACGGGGCCATGCCCAGAAGGCGCGCGGCCCCGGTCACGCTCATCCCGTCTCTCTTCACCAGTACGTTCAGCAATATCCTGTCCCGCACCTGCGGATCCTTCTCAGTCTTGCGAATCTTGAGCATCTGCTTGTATTTCATGGCCTGTCCGGGCTGTCCTGATCAATGAACCTTTCGCTGCAGGACAAACCTTGTTCGAATCGGATGGCCGATTCCTGGTTTCACACAGCTGTGATCTCGCACTTTTATTCGGCGGTATAGATTTGCTAGCCCCTCCGGCACGGCGTTAAAATCGCATACCCAGTAGCCCGCCCTCGTCTGAATCATCGGTTAACGTCATCACTACGTGGGCGTTAAAATCAAAGTCAGGATCAAAGTCCTTCTCTGGAACAACATCGGAGTTGAGCATGCAGATGTACTGGAACTGGTGCGATGTGGACTCGGACTCGGCTAGTTGCAGGGCATGCGCCACCTGCCGCTCGTCCACCCCGTCATATATGGTGCTGTCGTGTATTAGAAAGCCGGGACGACGTGACCGCCGCGACCAAAGGCGCGCCAACGACAGGTCGTAGCAGAATATCTTCATGTTTTCTACGCCGTGACTGCCGGAGCGCTCTATGGTGGTGTCCATCTTGTAGCCTGTATCATGTGGCCGTATAGACAAGGTTCCCGATGACTCATACAAGCGCATGGAATACTCGTTGAAGGTACGGATGACGTCTCGCGGCGCGCGTCTATCAGCATAGTCGAGGCGTATCTCTTGGCATATGCGCTCGGTCTCTATCCTGATCTCGCTCTCTCCGGCTTCGAACTTTCTGGTGTTCTCTAACTGGTTCTTGATCTGCTCCAGCATAGCAACGCTCTCCTCGTGTCTGTCCCGGAGCAGGACGAACTCCTCCAGCGCGCCGTGGCTCTCCAGTATCTGCAGTATCCTCGCCCGGTCGTCATCCGCCTTTTTGATACGTACCTCTCTGTCGCGTATGTTCTTCTCCAGTCGCATGATCTCGGACTCTACAAACTCTTTGCGGTTCCGTACTACTTGCCGGTGAAACTGCAATACTTTGTCCACCTGCCGGACCACGTTGTCTGGGAAGACAAGGCCAGCGTCCCTGTATATGGCGCGAATCTTCCCGGGGTCGGTATCAACCTCGTCCTTACCAGCCGCCTCGTACAGCTTAAGATACTTTGTGTCAGTAGTGTTCTCGTTTACCATTTCGTGCAGAGTTCGTGATATCTCGTTGGCCTCGACTTGTAGCGCGTCGTACCGCTTGTGTACTCGGAATTTTTTTAGCTCATCTCTCTTGATGTTCATCTGATCTTCCAGTATGGTTTTCTTGGCTTCAAGGCGTCCCATGTCATCGGCGAATCCGGCAATAAGACCAGCCTTTATCTCGCGCTTGATCTGAGCCAAGCTCTTTTTTCTGTCCCGAATCAGCTGCAGCCTTACTACGGATTCCCAGTCCATGCCCAGCAGGTAGGCGCTGTTGACAATCCTGTCCCAGCCCATCTGTCTGCTATGGTGGCCGAAAGGGTCTTGATAGCCGCCCGTCTGACCGTCTCGTCTCGCTGCGTAAGACACGAGGCTTCGGAATGTGGGGCCGTACTTTTCGTGGTGATTGATCTCCAGACCGAATAGAAGTAGCCCCAATGTGTCGTTCCACTCTGATACCCTCATGGCGCCGTTTCCGTCGGGGACAACAGGCCAGCCAGAAAAGTCACCGGACACCCGGACCGTGCTGGCCTTGGCCGTGTTGCGGCTTACAGTATACGGCTTTTGGGCTACGTCAAACTCCATAGTGAATATCCAGTCGTCCAGCTGCGGCTTGCCCAGCGTGCTATTCTTCTTGGATCCCAAGCAAAAGTGGATTATGTCCAGCAGAGTTGACTTGCCCAAGCCATTTCTGCTACCTAGGTCAGCGGATAGGTCGGTTCGGCTTGCCAGCACCACGTTCAGGCCATTCTTGAACTGCATGTCCCGAAACTTTGGCTTGTTCGCGGTAACCGAGCGTATCATCTTTCCGACCTCGCCAGTAGCCCATCTTGACCAAATTCCACCAGATCTAAGGAATATAGCATGTCCAAGGCCAGCGTGAATCTCTCGAACGTTCGGATCTTTCCTCTTCGCCTTGCCGCAGTCCACAGGCCGCTAATCGTCCGCTTACTCTCAAGTAACTCCAACAACGTTGCTCCCACACCCAGAAACGAGCTGGACAGCCGTACATGTTTGTCGGGTAGTATCATTTCTCGAATACCTCGCACTCTTCAAACAGGTATACCAGCAGCGCTAGGCCTGCCGCCTGCATCTTAGGATCTGTCTTGCGTCCAGACGCGAGTTGCCACAACGCCGCAAAGAGATCGTCACCGTCCAACCCTTCATCACGTAACTTCTCGTACCGTTTCACAAAACCGGCCCTGAGGCACCTGCTGGACTCGGCATCCAAATGCTTGTCGATATATCTACTCACAGTACTGGCTTGGGACAGCCCCATCGTCACCCACTTGAGTGACAGGCGGTTCTTTCGGATCTTCTCCCTAGGGGGCACCAAAGTGTACGAGTACTCCAAAGGGATGTCGATCGTCGCAATATGCTGAACCGCCTCGTCCAGCTCCGGGAACTCGATATCTGGCATCGCCCTGCTGACAGCAAGCTCCAATTTGTTGCGGTGGCGAGACCGCCTGTCCAGCAGATGCTCGGCCGTATACTTTTCATGTAGCCTGTCGATCCTGGTGTGGCAGGTGGGGCACAGCAGGATCAAATTTTCCGGCGATTCTCTCTCACTTTCTGGCATGTTCTTGTCGTACCTGGCCGAGTCTGGTTTTCTCCCCCGAATGTGGGCTATCTCTCCTATCAGATTGTTGTCCTCTACGACGCGCAATTCGCACAGTTCGCACATGCCACCGGCACGCGCCACCACTTGCTTCTCCACCGGCTTGGTTGCCATGATTCAGTGTTGGGGGTGGGGAGATTAAAATATGTGCCTAGGGGATGATACGTACATCCTCAGGTCCATCTGGAATGACCCTACCCTGACCAAGCCCCACAGGCGCAGGATGACCGAAACGGATCTATAACGGCAGATCGCCCGCACCTACATGGCTGCCGTCATAGCGCCAAGGGAAAGTCCGTCTGAAGGCTAGGCGCCGGGCCGCGGGGGCGGTTCGTCATGAGAGCACAGCTTGCCGCGTATCGGGAGGAGATATGCCGCCTGCACCGTGCCAACGGCACCCTGGTCGAATCAAACCGCATGCTGCTGGATGCCGTGACCACCATGAGGATGGAGCATGCCGCCGAGGTGCAGCGGCCCAGAGGCGAGATGGCGCCGGGCTTCAGCTGGCCTGACCCCGACCAGTCCGCCCCGGTGGAGAGGTACAAGACGCGGGTGGAGGAGCTGGAGGCAAGGTCCCTTGGATGTGCATGGAAAAGATTGCGGAGAGCACGGACTACAGCATATTCAAGGCCGGATCTGAGTTGGCACACGCGCCGGCGCCTCCGGCAGACGCGCCCGAGCCAGACGCGCTCTACGTGGATCAGGTCCTCGCCGAGCGCCCGGCGGCAGGTGAGGGCACAGTCAGGATGGAACAGACCCCGGTCGGGGCGCCCGCCGCACCGCCAGATCAGCCGCCCGCCACGTCCCACACGCCGGCCGGAGGCAGAGCCGGCACAGAAACAGGCCCGCACGGGCTCGTGCCCCCGCTGGCGGCAGGCCTGCGGCCAGACAGCCGCGCCGTAATGAACTGCGTCCCACCCCTGTCTCGCACCATAACCGATCCCGATCATGCGCCGTTTCGCGGCAAGCCGCCGCCAGTATCTGCCTGACGCTGCAGGATGACACCTGGCTGGCACGGCCAGCCGGAGGGGGACAAGTGCTTGGATCTGAGGATGTACACTGCATCCTGATTCAAAGTTTAATAAGATAAACAAATAACCCAACAATCATTGACACACACAGTTTTTTGCCAAAAATATACTTCCAAATTACACACCAAATGAGAGGATATGACGGTAAACAACCACACCTTTGAGGCAGTCCGGGGCGACCAGGCAGGCCGGGACTTTTACGTCGCCATGTGTACGTTAAAGTCAGTAGCCAAACTATTTACATTCAATGATGCGGATGTTCCCGCAGAACAGCGGGCCCAGAGAATCCTTCGCAAGTCAAGAATTCCAAGAATCCGCGACTACATTCTGAAATATCCCAAGGATTACACCTTCTCTTCCATAACCGTCTCTGTCAACGGAAAAATCTCGTTCCGACCCGTATCTAAGGACTGGCCAGATAACGGGATCATATCAATGTCTCAGGACGCAGCAATCCTGATCAATGATGGGCAGCACCGAGCCGCAGCGATACGAGAGGCGATAGAGGAGGAACCGCGTCTTGGGCGGGATAAGATATCGGTGGTATTCTTTGAAGATCTGAATCTAAAGAAAAGTCAGCAGATATTCGCGGATCTGAACAAGCATGCTGTCAAACCCACAAAGTCGCTGGGGATATTATACGACAGGCGGAGTGACTTTGCAACGTTTGTAGTCGAGATGGCACGAACCGTGAAGGTATTCAAAGGGAGAATCGAGATGGAGAAGACAAGCATATCCAACAGACAAGTGAAGTTTTTCACACTGAATGGACTGGCACTTGCGACAAGGAACCTACTCAACAAGGACAAGTATCTCAACGACGTAGAGAAGAAACTCGCCGTTAGATTCTGGAACACCGTTGCCAAGAACATACCGGAATGGTTATTGCTGATGGAGAGGAAGATAACACCGGCAGAGATGAGAAGTGACTTTGTCCACGCCAACACGAACATGCTCGAGGCGATTGCGACGGCGGGAAACACGCTGATAAGAAGATTTCCGGACAGCTGGGAGAGCAGGCTTGCTGGCCTGCAAGGGGTGGACTGGCGCAGGACGAATCCGGAATGGAACGGCAGGATAGTCATCAACGGAAAGATGACGAAGACGAAGGCCGGGATGAACGACGCGGCAAAAATCCTTGTAATACACTGCGGGAGGGAAGACGGCTGAAGTCGATATTCAAGTCAAAGACCATCCCGGACATACACCGAGAAATCCAAGACGTCTATCTAGGGGACGGGAGGCCGTGGATTCTAGGATTCAGCGGTGGCAAGGACTCCACATGCATGATTCAGATGGTGTGGGGGGCGTTGGAAAAACTTCCAAAGTCAAAGCTTGCCAAAAAAATCTACATCATATCATCCGATACCCTAGTCGAATCCCCAAAGATAGTCGAGACGGTGACCGACTCGCTTGAAAGGATGGAAAAGGCGGCAAGGGGTTCATCCCTCCCAGTCGAGACGAACCTTGTCCGGCCAATACTTGATGACACATTCTGGGTATGCATGGTGGGAAAGGGATATCCTGCGCCGTCGAACACGTTCCGGTGGTGTACTAACAGGCTGAAGATAAAGAGTGCCAACGCATTCATCACCGACAGGGTATCCGAGCACGGGGAGGTCGTCATGGTGCTGGGAAGCAGAAAGGCCGAGAGCAGTACCCGCGCACAGGTGATGAACAGCCACTCCATCAAGGGGAGCTATCTCTCACACCATGACACGCTCCCACAGGCATTCATATACGCACCGTTGCGCGACTTTACCACGGAGGACGTGTGGAACTATCTCTTACAGAATACAAAGACACCATGGGGCGCAAACAACCGTGATCTTCTTGCGATGTACCGGGATGCAAATGCAGCCGAATGCCCCCTTGTGATTGACACCAGCACAGCCTCATGCGGGAACAGCAGGTTCGGATGCTGGGTATGCACCGTTGTCGAGCACGACAAGTCCATGGAGAGCATGATTGACAGCGGGGAGGAATGGATGGAACCGTTGCTTGAGCTCAGACAGATGCTAAAGGACACGCAGGACCCGAAAAAGAAGAGCAAATTCCGTGATCTAAAGCACCGCAACGGCCACGTGATGTTCTGGCAGGACAAGATAGCGTACGGTCCGTACAAGTTCGAGTTCTGCAAGAGGATACTGGAGCGCTTGCTGGACGCGCAGAACAAGGTAAGGGAGAACGGGCCGGACGGTTCCATAACACTGATTCATGACGACGAGATACACGAGATTCAGAAGATATGGCGTGCGGAACGCGGGGACTGGAAGAATTCCGCATATGCGATATACCGGAGAATGACGGGGGACATAATTGCCCCGACAGAGGATCTGGGGGCGTTCGGGACAGTAGAGCAGTCGGAGCTGGAGGCCTCCTGCAAAAAGCACGGCTTCCCGTACGATCTTCTCGCACGATCACTCCAGACGGAGTTTGACATGCAGGCAATAACAAACAGGCACAAGGTGCACACGGCAATCGAAAAGATCCTTCTGGAGGAATGGGGGGAGAACCTTGACGAGGCGCTGGACGAGGCAGCGGAAAGGAAACGAGAGATAGGGGAGATTTACAAATAATTGCTTCTTGAAAGGCTGGTGGTGAAGAATTACGGTGTGTACGCAGGGGTCTCCAAATTTGACTTGACATCGACACTTGAAAAGCCGATAATACTCGTGGGAGGGCTGAACGGGGCGGGAAAGACGACACTGTTCGAGTCCATCATGGTCGCGTTATACGGAAAGACGTACCTTGGGCGCCAGGCCACGAGGAAGGAATATTCGACATACATTGCAAAAAAGATACACACCCACAACGGCGTGCACGCGGACTCCGCATCAGTCGAGGTTGCATTCAGGTTCTACCACAACGGCAACGATGACAGGTACACGGTAAGCCGGAGCTGGTCAAGGGAGGGCGCATCCGTCTCAGAGTCCCTTGCAATCATGAAAAATGACAGCCCGCTAAACGATGTGGACGAATCGCAGTGGCAGTCGTTCATCGAAGGACTGATACCGCTGGGAATCGCAAGACTGTTCTTCTTTGACGGCGAGAAGATAGTAAGCATGATGGACTGGGGCAACCCAAAAAACGATGAGATAAGGTTGTCCATCGACACGCTTCTCGGCGCCGAGCTTGCCAACCGGCTGGACTTGGACCTAAAGCTGTTCCTTGTACGAAAGTCGGGGAAGAGGGACGGGGTAATCGAGAAACAGTACGGCATGCTGGAAGAAGAGAAGAACCTGCTCGCGTCGGAGATCTCTGGCCTGGCAGCAGAGTATGAAAAAAAGAAAACCGAGAAGATCGAACTGGAAGCCAAGGTCGCAGTCCTTGAGGGGAAGATAGCAAACGTCGGTGGAGGGTATGCGGACATCCGCGGGGAACTGCTGGCAAGAAAGAGCATGCTGGAGGAACGAATCCGTGATCAGAGAAGGACAATCCATGAGGGGCTCGATGGTGACACGCCGTTCCACCTGATACCCGAACTCCTTGCAAAAACGAAGGAGAGGATAGAATCCGACATGTCAATCAACAGCAAGAGGATGGCTGCGCTGGAGGTGAGGCAGAAGGTGGAAAAGCTGAAAGGAGACATGACATCAGGCAGGTTTTGGGGAAGGGATACCACGCATGTAAGAATGGAAAAGATACTGGCGAGGCTTGACGATCTGTCCGAGGAACCGGAGGGGACAGTCTTTTTTGACATCGCGCCAAACGATGCTGTACGCCTGCTGCAAGGGATATCCAAAGTCGACGAGGGATGCGGCCCGCTCCGCGCACTGATTCGGAGGTATTCAGGCGACATCAAACTGCTTGAGAGGACAATGTCGGACCTTGCAAAGATACCAAGGGACGACGAGATAGGATCGAGGATATCGGAGATCAACTCCATACACCAAGAGATAGGAATGGTGAGATCCGAGATGGAGCATATGAGCCAGCAGATATCATCGAAGACAGCATATCAGAAGATACTGCAGAACAAGCTCAGGAGGATGATTGACTCGATACACAAGGACCAGAGATCCGACAAAAGCATAAGGCTTGCAGCCAAGATGCGGGATGTGCTTGGCACCTACTCCAAAAACCTCAAGGAACGCAAGATGAGTGAGCTGGAATCAAACCTCCTTGACGCACTCTGCTCCCTGTTGCACAAGAAGCACATCCACAGGGTGGAGATCGACAGGGAGACATTTGATCTGAAGATATACGAGAACGGCAACGACGATGCGCCTGGCACGTTGAAGTCGATGGGGGAAAGACAGATGGTCGGGACCGCGCTGCTGTGGGCAATTGCCAAGACAAGCAGGCGCCTGCTACCGTTCGTGATTGACACTCCGGTCGGCAGGCTTGACGGCAAGCATTTCTCGAACCTAGTCGACAAGTTCTACCCGTTTGCATCACACCAGCTGATCCTGCTATCAACGGACAGGGAGATAGGGCCGAAAGAGCACGCAAAGCTCTCAAAGCATGTGACCCGCTCTTACCGCATCACGTGTAACGAGCGCAAGTCGGCGACAACGGTATCCACAGGATACTTTGGAGGAAAAATTGTATCGGCTGGGTAGGTTCAGGCTCTCCATACGCTCCCAGAACCATCTGGGGCAGCTGAAGCACAGGACGAGGATGCCCATCAACGTCCTGGCAAGGTTCGGGATGTGCCTATCGCTTCGTGACCCAAGCATTCCGAATCCGGACATGTATGACGAGAAGGGCATGGAGCTGTTGCCGCACATACTGTTTGGAAGGACCGAGGCACTGTTCTCGACACTGTTCCAGCAGAGACTTGATGATGACGGACTGGATTACGACACCCATGCCGACAGGATGATAAGGGCACACCTGAACCGGGGCGCCGGAATGCTGTTTCCTCGCATAGGGGGGTTGGCAGACTTTGAGGGACTGCTGGACGTGAAGGCATGAGCCACCCAATATACCTTGATCACCATGCGAGCACGCCGCTTGACTCCCGGGTGCTGGAGGCAATGATGCCATATCTTACCGAAAAGTTCGGCAACGCCTCAAGCCTAGACCACTCATACGGGCATGACGCCTCAGTCGCAGTTGAGGATGCAAGGGACAGGATCGCAAACATGGTTAATGCAAGAAATGATGAGATTGTGTTCACATCCGGAGCCACAGAATCAAACAATATTGCGCTACTTGGAACAATGTCAAGGTATGCAGACAGGGGTAATCACTTCATCACGTGTACCACCGAGCACAAAGCTATACTGGATACCGCGCAGCATCTTGAAGGCATTGGCAAGGAGGTGACATACATGCCGGTGGACAGGTGCGGTCGGTTCAACATCGAGGATCTGTCAGGGGCAATCACCAAAAACACCGTGATGATATCGATAATGGCAGCAAACAACGAGATCGGGACCATAGCAGACATTGCAGAGATTGGCAGGATTGCCCATGAGAACAACGTAATCTTCCACACCGATGCGGCACAGGCTGTGGGGCACATCCCTATTGACGTGGATGCGATGAACATCGACCTGATGTCGTTTTCCGCACACAAGATGTATGGTCCCAAGGGCATAGGTGCGCTGTACATACGCGGGCTGAGGCCAAGGATCAGGCCGGATCCCATAATGTACGGAGGGGGGCAAGAGAGAAGCATACGTTCCGGCACCCACAACGTCCCGGGAATTGTGGGCTTTGGTAGAGCGGCGGAGATTGCTGTAAGGGAGATGGATAAAGAAAACGAGAGGTTCAGAAGGTGGACTGACGGGATGCTTGAGATCTTTGAAAAGTCAGGCGGGACGCTGAACGGTGACAGGGCATTCAGACTGTCACACAACCTCAACGTGTGCTTTGCAGGAGTAGAGAGCAAGGCGATAATCAACTCGGTATCAAAGGAGATTGCGATCTCCGCAGGATCCGCATGCACCACACAGACTGTGGAGCCGTCACACGTGCTCTTGGCACTGGGGTATGACAGCGACCATGCGCATTCTTCAATACGCATCGGTCTCGGCCGTTTCAATGAGGAGACGGAGATAGACTACTGCACCAAGGCAATATGCAAGACAGTAACGGCCCTCAAAGGAATCGTCACATAGTGGTAAACATCGCGGGTTTTAAGACATCATATTAGTTCTTCCAAAAATTTCAAATCAATGTATTCGGAGGACTCTATAACGTGGGAAATCTTGGACCTGACCTCGCTGTCAAATATAGCGGCTTCAATGTTCCGATGTATGATGTCCCTTGACCCATATTTCTCCAACAGTTCCAGAAATATCATTATCGAGTTTCGTGAGACATGTTCCAAGATAGCCACTGCCTGTCCCATCTCCAGTGATTTTTTCTCCAGCCTGATCTGTGACGGAATCTCGTCTCCGTGGACAATCTTGCTGCGCATGTTGTATATGTCATGCATCATGCGCTGGAGACCGACCATTTCCCTAGGACTTGTGCCCAAAAGGACGGCAACCCTCAACGAGAACTTGTATGACAGTTCAAGCTCGTTGGAGGTATAGAGGGACTCTAGGCTTATCACAAAATCCACAATGCTTTCCTCAGGCGAGTCCTCAATCGCACTGGAAAACCGTCTGATTGACCTGTCAAGAAACGTGTATTCTCCCTTTGTGAAATTGATGCCGAGGAACTTTTTATGAAACCGTATGAAATCATTCAATTCCTTGCCGCTGTTCAGGACATACTCCTCAGTAGGCAGTGTACGTGGCTCCCGGCGTAGGACATAGGTGGGCTTGATCTTCCAGAATTCCGAATCTCTGAAGTACAGCCCGCCGAGCTGGACGTTCCCATTCTGGAACACTTTGAACGCGTCAAGTGTTTTTTCAAACAGCTTCAGCACGTTTGGCTCCCGGACTCTGGTGCCGTCAATGGTCTTTCCTATGACATATTTTATCTTAAACAATGCGGGATCAACATCTATTTTTTCACTGTGGTTTTCAATTCCCGAAATCGTTGCAAACTCGTCTGAAGTTATCTTCCTAATATGAAGATCGTTGTCCAGAGTCAGTTCCTTAAAGTCCCCGTTGAAGTTAAGCAGTGTCGCAAAGCAGTAGCGTGTATTCAGTTCGGCCGTCAGATATCTCTCAAAAATCTGAAAATGACACAAGAATTTTGTCTCATCAAATTCCACAAAGCCAGCATCATCAAAGTACGATATCATGAAATCCCGCAGCCCCACACGAGTAATCTCCTCGGGATCTTGCCGGTTCCATTTCCCACATTCCCCCGACACCGCCACTTGCAGTTCGGCAAATGCATTCCTGTAGTACGGTTTTGACTCCATATCACAGTCACGGATCATCTGTTTCACGTTGACACGGGTTATCCTTTCCTGATCATCAAAGCCTCCGCCGCTTTTGAATACGGGCAGGTATGTATCGTGCTGGTATTTTTTTAGTTCCTTTGACCCAATATTTGAGAAAAAATCATCCATTGAACCCATCAGAAGATCTTTCAGGACGTCCTTCAGCACTGTCATGACATATCATTGAGAGCATATGAGATGGTCTTGAACCCCCTGGCGTTAAGATCCCTTGCCAGTTTTTCACCCTGTTTGCCCCTGACATGGTCCGTGACCACGTACTTTGGATCGGCTTTTCTCACATATTCTATAATTGAATCATAATTGGCATGGTCCATGAACTCAAGGCTATAGTCGCAGGAGGGATTGTGCTTGATTACCGTTCCTCCGCCAAGATACCTGCCTCCCATGCTGAAGACCGTCATTTTGCCAGTAACCTCCAGAAAATTTTCTCCCTGCCCGTGACTGCGGAACTCCACATACTGGGTATTGCCATCGTGTATGTCCTGCCCGATACCGCTTTTGAAGCTTATACACTCCCTGATGGGCATCCCATATTTTTCATACACGTTGATCAGCTTGATGTCGGTGGGATGACACAAGAATTTTATCGCTCTGGGTATTGCTTCTGACAGCAGATGCATGATGTATTGCAGTCTCCCCCTGTGGGCCCGGATCATAATGCTTTTCCCCCTTTGAATTTCATCTTCAACATAATCCACCAGTCTTCGTTCCAGACTTTCCCTGTCAACGGCGGTGTTAAACATGGGGTCTCCGTGAGTGGAGTCAATCACCAGGATGTCACACGGGATTGGTGTCGCATCGGGACCAAAATCCCCGGTATATACAATTCTTGTACCATCTGCAGTCTCAACCAGCACCTGAGACGAGCCCAAGATGTGCTTTGATTCAAACAGGGTTATCCTGTCCCCGTACGCATCATTTATTTTTGGCACTTTTGGGGTGCCAAAATCCAACGGGTGTATGTGGCGCCCTTTGAAATAACATTCGGCTGAGACACTGTTGGCAAAATCTTGATCCAATGCCGCCAACAAATCCAATGTGGGAGGGGATACGAAAATCTGTGAGCATTCGTGCATTGCCCTGTTGAATAACTTTGTATGATCTCTGTGAATATGTGTAAAGATCCCGATCTTCCTGTCAGAGTCTGCGCCGTCACAGACAGTATTGTTTCCCAACAGGATGGAACCGTCCTGCTTTATCTGCGCATACTTTTTTGCGGCATCCTCATTCACGGATCGTGACCTCTTTGGACAGAATGTGGTTTACCAGCTCGTTTGCGGATATGTCTTCCTTTTTCGCTATGTTATAGAATTCGTCATGCCCATTCCCATCAAATGAAATCTGTATGAACTTGTCGTTTTTTACCCTCACGCCTTCAATGGAATTCTCTGAAAAATGCTTTGAAAGTTTCGACAAAAGTACACCATGTTCCGGTATGCCTGATTTTTCACTCTCCTTACGAATCTCCAAGACGATCTCCGGGTCAATGTCGGTGATTACCAGATACCCGCGTACAATTTCAGGAGTCATATTCATTATCTCCTGTATACACTGGTTCCCTGATTTTTCCGGATTCTTTGTCATGCAGTTAATCATCGCGATTATATCATCTCGTGTTGCAGGTTTGTCGGGATCCAGCATGGCTCCCTTGAGAAGATCCACATGATCTTTTGTAAGCTTGTTATCTTTGAGGTTGGGCGCAATCCATTTGGCTAAAGAAAAGGGCATTCTTCCGCTACCGTCTGCGGGACCAAAATGGAACATTCCTACCAATTCTCGTGGAAGATCTAAGAAGGACAAAAACAGATTACACGTATCTAGAGTGACATGTAGTCTTTTTTTGGCAATATGGCCCAAACTGTCCCCACTCGCTTCCTTCAAATCTTTAATTGCACGTGCCACCTGTATTGGGGTCATAGGCCTCTCACCATGTGTACGTGTGCCTATGCTATAGCTTAACTTAGCTAAACGCCGTGGATCATTTAAGATTGACAATTTATAGGTGGTTAGCTGTCAGGCCTTCTTCCACAAGTTCAGCGGCCGCCAATGGAATCGTGTCAATGTCATCCCTTGTGTCCTTATACACACCAACTCTCTCATACGTGTCCGATTCTATCGTTATTGTAATTTGACGGGTCCTGCGCTGGATATTCTTAACTTCCTTAATGATTTCATCCACCGGCTTCTCGGGCTGCTCATTCTTTCTTTCCTTAACCCGCTTCTTTTGTTTTCCCGCAAGCGTTTGCATTTCCCTTGCAGTGGCAACTATTACGGGTACGTCTGCACCGCCCGGATCATCGGCATCATAGTCATGTATGTCAGCCGCATCCAAAGCAGCTGTAAGTTTTATTTCTCCGTTATCAACTGCGGCCTTTAATGGCGGGGGAAGCCGGTTCACCTTTACATATTTCCTGACGATGTAATCGGACAGTCCGGTGGCCTTTACCGTATTGCGGACGCTTTCAAAATGATTATACACTGATGTCACTGCATTGACCTTGTCCATCTCAGTCATCGGGGCCTGAGTGAGGTTTGCGTTTAATGAAAAGGATTTTTTCTCCCAGTCCTCCATTGTGTCCTCATAGCAAAAACTTGGAATCTTAGAAAACTCCCTTGGGTTTTTATCCCGGAGCATGCCAAATGCATGAAAGCGTCTCTGTCCGTCTATCAACTCGTATTTTCTATTATCAATTTTCACAAGATGTACGGGTTCCATCAGTCCCTGAACCTTTATGCTCAGAGCCAGTTCCTCAATACCAACATTGGTTTTCTCCTGTCTTGCTTGTGATCTGGCCCTTTCTATCAAATCCAAATCGATTTCATAATATCCGATCCTCTTAACAGCCACATGGTAAATCGTTTTGTACCCATTAAAATTAGTTTCGCTCAAAGCGAGGTTGTTACGTATGGTAGCGGCAAGAACAATCCGCTCACCCAGTTAGCCCAGATGTGCTCACGATGCCGCCGGATCCGGCAGAGGTTCGGGCAGAATTGCATTCCTGAAAATTGCCATCAGAATGGCGATTCTTGCATGCAGTCACGATACCGGAATGGCATCCTCGCGCAGTTTAAGGAATCCGCAAGAGCCGCGTTTACCAGCACCTTGGAGGAGATTTAGGTCAAGAGCTGTAAAGCTACTGGCGCCTCGGAGGGGATGTAAAATTAGGCGACTGGTACATGGCCAAGATGCCTGCCGCGTGGCTACCCCCGATGAACCTTGTGGGGCTGTAAAATTTGGCGCCTAGTGCTTGCGCGGCCGCAACCTGCCTGATCTGGCACCGCAGATCGCGTACCCAAGCCCGCCAAAAGTCCGCAAGTCGGCATGGTGCGTCAGGTGCGCTGTGGGAATACCGGAGGATCCGCGCTTGGGTTTTTGGCCAGCACGGATCTAGGTGCCAGCTTGACTGCCCTTGCCGGCCTGCCCGTTCTTGAGCCTGCTTGGCAACAATGACCCCCTACGAGGCCACGGGCATCCGCATCGAGGGCGACAACAAGTGGAAGACGTTCATTCAGGCGGATGCAAAGTCCGGTGTCTGAACGCGGCAGGTCACCAATGCGCCGCCAAGCTACAGGTCACCAAGATGCATCAGGCCCTTTGCGATAGCTCCTTCTTCCTGATTGTGGCGATCCACTCGCCTTCGATCTTATCAATATCCCATACGATGTGATCGCCACTGGCAAGAACCAGCTTTCTGACGATATGAATGGGAATGGTCGTTCGCAGGGAGCTGCTATGAGATACTGCCAACGATGCTATGGTCTCGTTGTCGGACATTCTTGCCATATAGGTAAATAATCTGTATATCATATTAATTTACCTATATGTGGTCAATTAATTTACCTATAGTTTATATATGTCAATATATTTACCTACTATGTGAGGATGGTGGGAAGGACAATGAGGAAGAACGAAGTCAAAGGCCCAAACGGACCGATGATGAGAGTCAGAGCCTGTTATTCCGGATCCTTGAATCCGGCCTCTTTTCACTCAATATTGATTTTCAGGTGGGCGGCTGCATGAACGCCCGCACACGCCGCGCAAAAGAGATGATGGAGCAGCCCTGCTTTGCCGCCCAAATCACCAACGACGAATTCAGGGTACGATCCCAGACAGACCCCGAAAAATCCTATATCGTATCCAGGACGAGCAACGGCTTGGTATGCGAGTGCCCAGACCATCAGACTAGAAAGGCCGACTGCAAGCACATCAAGGTCGTGCTGGAACAGATCAGGAAGAATCTGGTCGGTACGGACGACGGCTTCAGGATGATGGCCCGGTCTGAATTCACACTGTGCAAGTTCTGCGATTCCGGCAGACTCAAGAAGGACGGCATCAGGAAGAACAGGAAGGGTGACACGCAACAGTACAAGTGTCTCGACTGCAAGAAGAGGTTCACCATGAACCCCGGCTTTGAGAGGATGAGATCCAAGGACGTGGTAATCACGAGGGCGCTGCAGATGTACTATTCCGGCATGTCCGTCCGGGACATTGCGGACTGCTTCGAACAGGAGGATGTCAGGGTGTCGCACATGACGGTATACAGGTGGGTCGAGAAATACTCCCGAATGACCAACGAGTACGTGAAGGGGATCGTTCCAAGGGTGTCGGAGACCTGGAGGACCGACGAGATTTTCATGAAGGTGTCGGGCGAGCAGAAATACTACTATTCGATGATGGACAACGGCACGCGGTACATGATCGCCAAGCTGGTGGCGGAGACCAAGGACACTGAGGACGTGTCCCCCATGTTCAGGGAGGCGGCCATGATCGCGGACAAGGTCCCGGCCACGCTGATCTCCGACGGGGCGGCAAACTTCCACGAGGCTTGGGGCGACCACTACAAGGCGCGCAACTTCTTGTGGAAGGACACGGTACATATCAGGCACATCCACATGAAGGGCGACCGCAACAACAACCGCATGGAGCGGCTCAACGGCACCGTCAGGGAACGCGAGATCGCGTACCGGGGAATCAAAAAGGCGACCAGCCCGCTCTTTGACGGGTTCCAGACGTATTACAATTTCACGAAGAAGCATGGCGGGATCGGCAGGATGACACCCGCCGAGGCCGCGCTGATATGGGTCGACGGCCCGAACAAGTGGAAGACCATCATCCAGAACGCGGCCTTGGCCAAACTCTAGAAGACGGCAACAAAAAACCTGAAAATAGAAAATATTGCCTTTATGACGCGACACGCAACGCTTTGTAGTGGCACTCGACAAAAGAAACGGGCACTCCTCGACGCACATCGACATACCTGGCTGGGGCATGGCCGAAATTGACGCCGAGTTCGTTCCGGTAATCACGGGGCTGAACAAAGTAAGGCTGAAAACGCGCCAGTGCTGCCAAGGGGACGACGGGCAATACATCTACATAACGTTCGACTTGAAGGGCCTGACGTTGAACAAAAAACTAGATGACGGCCCCAACGGGGCGATCACCCTCAGATGGGAGCTCCACTAGAAACAGATGTTGCACTTGTCGACGTTTGCCGGTATTGAATACACCACTTTGCAGTCTGGGGATTGTGGGTTTTGGTTGCATTTGGGCAGGTTCTTGTGGATCATGGGATGCCTGCCTGGGCAGTATATGTAG
>CBDCLR010000002.1:0-11046 GCA_965218695.1 Candidatus Nitrosopumilus sp. | reverse complement strand
TGGTTTTCTGCGGTTCTCGTCGGCGCCGTTCTGCCGTTCAAAAGTCGTGATCCGTCCTGGCCCGGTGTTCAAATGTGAGCTGCGGATCCTGCTGGGCTCTGGTAAATTCTAGTGATCTCTACCGTTCACTGTTCAAAAGTGTGTTTTAGGATCTTCTCCTGATTCAATCCCGTTGCATTTCGTCATGGTGTTCAAAAGTGTGATGCCCTCCACAAGGCTGTTCAAAAGTGAGCCGAGCTATACTTACACCTTGGTGGTAGATTTTCGTGATCTCAGTTCGATCTTTTCTGGATCGTGCCCATGAGAACGGATCTTTTTGCCATCCTTTTGCGGTTTGCCCCCGTGCGTTTTTTAGGGCTTTTGGACAGCCCTGCCCTGCATTTGTGGCAGTTTGGCTGAGTGATGATCTTGCCGCCGCTCTTCCTGTACCCTATGAGGCCTGCGGCTCTGGTAGATTTTGGTGATCAAATCACCAAAATTTACCAGGGTCAAGAAAAGAATGGACCGAGATCACAAAAATCTACCACCAAGGTGCAAACATGAGCGAGCTCACTTTTGAACAGCCTTGTTGAATGCACCGCACTTTTGAACACCGTGACGAAATGCGGCGGGATTGAATCTGGAGGGGATCCTAGAACACACTATTGAACAGCGAACGGCCGAGATCACCAAAATTTACCAGAGCCGGCCTAAATCGTCATCCTATTTGGATCTGTGGTTTAAGCAAAATTTACCCCCGAGTGAACGAAATTAGGCACGACGTGAACACATACAGGAGATATATAACGGTGCGTGCCGGCCGCTTGCCTCAGTCCCAGACGTCACCAGAGAATCATGCGGAACCCCAGATCTGCTTATTATAAGCAAAGCTATTCCAACAACCATGGTAGATGACGAGTTTGGCAGGATCAATGTCTTTTATTCTGATGACGACAAGCTGAAGATTTTGGGCGAACTGCTTGGCAACAAGTCAAGCAGGGATATCATAAGGCTGCTAATCCATAAGGAGAGCTACACGAACGACATTGCAAGGAGGCTGAACCTCAGGGCCAACCTGGTCATCCACCACCTCAAAAAGATGGAGTCGATCGGGCTGGTCGAGGTAAGAACCGGGAGGATCACCAAGAAGGGAAAGGAGCACAGGTTTTTCAGGGTACATCCGGGCATCCTGGTGCTGCCAGAGGGGACGGAAAGCGAGGGTGCCCTGAAGAAGCTGTTCAAGAGGACGGTAAAGTTTGCAGCAGTGGGGGCGTCTGCCGCGCTGTCTTACTTTCTGGTTGACATGCTCCAAGTGACACAGGTAGGCGGCCACATAACTCCCCAAGTACGGTCAGTAGACCCGCTGGTTTACCCGCTGGTCGTCGTCATAGCGGGATTGGCGGTGCTGTATTTAAAAAAAAGGCTAGGTGAATCTCCAAGACAAGCCGGAGATCTCATCTAGTATGTTTGCCTGTTTCGAGGACGTCGATATTATTCCGTTAGATCCTACGTGTGTTCCCTTGAAGTTCGTTGACGGGATGTAGCCGTATACGGGTCCACCGCTGTCGCCACCGTCTCCATCATAGGTCGTCGCTGCCATGTCGTTTATCCAGACGCTGTCAACGTAGGAGCTGTACGAGACGTCCACCACGACTCCTAACACTCCCTTCGAGGTGTGCCCTTCCATGTGGACCCCGTCCAACAATCCCGTGCTTCCTGCCCAGTTGATATCGATGTTGTTGTATATCCTGTCACTGATGCTCTCGTCTGCCTCCACGAACATTGCGTCAGCCGAGCTTCCGAACCTGTAGCTGTTGGCAGTAACCGAACCGATGTGATCCCAGTAGTAGTAGTTTGGCTGGCCTACGGTCGCGTCCGTGCTGCCGTCGGTGCAGTGTCCCGCAGTCACAAAGCCGATGTCACCGTTGCGCATTGCCTTGAAGCCCATGCTGCATGCGCCCTCCGCCGTTGAGATCTTGACTCCCCCTTGGGCCGGTTCGCAGTTTCCTGTTTGGGAGCATTGCGGGGTTATTGCCGGCATCGGCTGTACTGTGATGTCGATGTCCATGCCCACGAGTTCCCTGACCTTTTGCAGCACGCTTTCTGCGTTGCTGTCGAATTCGTCCGGGAAGACGTTGACTACCAGCTTGTTGGTGGCGCTGTCCACGTACAGGCCGGAGACTGGAAACTCTGACGTGAAGTCGTCAAACGACCTGAGATTCAGGTTGCCGGATATGTACTCGACTATCACGTCTTTCTTGTCCAGCATTGCCTGTCTTGCCGTGCTGTCGAACCTTTGCTCGTGAGATCTTTTGATCTGTTGTGCTTCTTCAATCAGTTCCGCCCTCTCGGATTCTGTCGTCGCCTCGTCGTGTAGTTGTCGCACAATCTCTGTCATCCGCTGTATGTCAGGAGTGTCGAATGTCGGCGGTTCGGATTTTATGGTGTTTTGCCCGATGCCGCCCTGCGCCATAATGTCTTGCGACAGCGCAAAGGTAGATCCAATCAATCCCACAGCCAGTGTTGCTACAAAGATCGTCGCTGTTGTTCTATTCATTGCGTTGTATGCACGTCAGATCGTAATAACAAAATCTTCAATCTGGATTGAACTAGCGCCTGATGCATGGCATCATCGGATGTGCATGAAATCCATTAGCGTATCATGAAAAAAAGAGAGTTGGTGGTTTTTAACCGTCGTTTTGCGCGATCTCTTTGGCTTCAGACAGGTCAAGCGACTCCTTCCCGAGAAGCTTGTCCAATTCCGTGGTTATGGTCTCCTTTCCCTCCAGTATCGTAGTACGAGGAGTAGCCGAGCATGCTCAGCCCCCTGTCGTTGTCTATGAGGAAGAGTCCCCTGTCGCCTTTCTGGTAGTCTATGGCGTATTGCGAGATGTACTTGGCCTTTTGGCTGTCGCTTTCCCCGATCGCGTCGTTCACGTCGTCATAGAATGTCACGGTCTCAGAAGTCAGGCCTACATCGTCCTTTAGTACCTCCTGAATTTGAACCGTTACCTCCGCCCTCGGGATCCCGTTGTGCTCCAGGACGTACTCGTTGCCGTCCTCGTCCACGTCCATGATGTCCTCCGGGAATACCTTGATTCCCACGTCCACCACGGTTCCAACGACGATCAGGCCGGATTTCTCGACGCTCTCCTCGAATGTTTGGTCAGCAAACTGCATCGTGCTGGTGCAGATCACGCTGGGCGCGGTCTCCGATATGGCTCTGGTAGATTTTGGTGATCAGATCACCAAAATTTACCACCAAGGTGCAAGAGCGACTCAACATACTTTTGAACAGCCTTGTGGAAGGCACCACACTTTTGAACGCCATGACGAAATGCGGCGAGATTGAATCCGGAAAAGATCCTAAAACACACTCTTGAACAGTGAACGGCAGAGATCACTAGAATTTACCAGAGCCTGCAAGTACAGCTCAGCTCACTTTTGAACAGTCTTGTGGAAGGCACCACACTTTTGAACACCGTGATGAAATGCGACGGGATTGAATCTGAAGAAGATCCTAAACACACTTTTGAACAGTGAACGGCAGAGATCACTAGAATTTACCAGAGCCCCCTGCTGTTAAATTCAGGTGATCCTCAGCCCAGTCTAGATCACTTCTTGAACAGTGACTTACAGGGATCACCTAAATTTACCAGAGCCCATCAAACCCGCGCGGCATTCCGCGATCTCGCCCCAGTCAAAAGCGGTCTCCATGCGGCCGATGAAGCCGGTGCGGCCGGCCCGGCTGACTACTATAGCCAAAATCATAAATTCGTGCACCTATTGACCACAGGATTCCAATGATTGACTATATCTAGGATCCGTTTGTGCCTGATTTGAGACTGAAATCGACCAATATCACTACAGGTAAATTTAACACTGCAAGAACTTAGGCGTGTAGCTATAGCACGGGCCAGAACGGGCCCGCGGCAACCCGCCTGCCGTACAGGGCTGACGCTGGACGGGTTATTGGAACATTGCCGGATGGCTGTTTTTAAAGCAGTCCGTCAGGAGCTTGAGCGATTCCCTGTCGGCAAATTCCTCTGAATGGGGATCAAGGGGATTTTCCCTAGAGAAGTAGCCAAGATCATTTTTTATTTTGCAGTCAAGTGGAATGTAGGAGTATCCTGCAACGTCGTTTGTTGCAAGAAATAGCGTTGCAGCAGACAGTGCCACGACCCCCGCGCACAACATCACGAGTCCGGCCTTCATTTCAGCCCATACCCTCCATAATCAGCTTTATTCCGGCAAATGCAAAAAAGGTTCCGGTGCCGGACAAGGCGGCAAAAAGCCTTCCGTGCTTGCTGCCCTTGGCTAGCATTCAGGCAGCTGCAGAAACGATGCCGATAATCGCGAATGCGGCAGGGATCGCAGGAAGCGTGAAAGCGTCAGTGTCTTGTGTGTACAGCCTCGACGTGGGATCGTGCAATCCGGCTTGGCCACTGCGACAGCCTCCACTATCGACTCGATGGCGATATTGTTGGTGGTCATGGTGTCGAACTTGTAGGCCAGTCATTTTCTGGTGAATATGTCTACCACGTTGAAGCAGTATAGTGACGATCAAAAGTCTTTAGAGATCAATTTCGTTTTTCGGTTTGCATATTTTAACAGCTCCAAGTTGAATCTGGCCGTTCGGCAATGCGTGGACACGGCACGGCATAGGTCGGAGAACGTTCTGTAATACTCGGAGACAGGCAGAATGCGTTTTCCTTGGTGCCAGCATTCTTCCACTGCGTTAAGATATGGCAAGCCCCGGGGGAAGTGTCTGATTCTGATGTTTCTGTTTTCCCTCAACAGTTGCCTGACCAGTTGTGCCCGATGCGGGGAGACCCCGTCCGTTATCACGGTAACCCTTCCAAAATGTCCCTGCAAATCCTTCAGGTATCTGGCAAGGGTCTCTGCGTTAAACCAGTCATAGGTTCGGAAGAATTGCCTCCCGTCCCTTGCAATCGATCCGTATGCTGCGACCTTCCTGTGGCTTCCGGTATGGGGCACGTTACCGGGCTTGCCACGGGCGGCCAGCATTTGCGTCCTGTTGCCGCGTCATGCACAAAAAACGCCTCGTCCTCCATGACCACGACGAATCCCTCGTTTTCCATGCGTGAAATCCACTTTTTGATGTCATGCTGCCAATTTTTTACAGTCTTGCCGTTGGCTCTCCTGATATGGATCTTCTGTGACGCCTTCGGGGAGAGGCCATGCCGGCGCATGATCTTTCTGACGTATGTTATGTGCAGCTTTCTGCCTGCCTTTTCGTGCATGACCTGCTGTAGCATGACGGGAGTGATTCTTGAACTGCCAAGATCGAAAATTATCCTGTTGAGTGTAGATGCTGGAATGCTCCTTGGCCTGCCGCATCTGGGAAGGTCCAAGAGGCCGTCAAGGCCTCCGTCGTACCTTCGAATCCAGATCGTACCCAGTCGGGCGACTGCATGAGGAGGTCGGCAGTGTCCTCTACGCTTCTTTTCCGTACATGAACCATGCATACTGCAAGCATTCGCGCCCGTACTCTGGGATCCTTTTCCTGCCGATACGCTTTCTTGAATCCTTCCCAGTCTGTTTCGTCCATAGCCGACCCAGCAGATTGAGATCTAGAAACATTTCGGTTGGTGAGTCAAAATCAGGCAAAACTTTGACGTGTCACCATACAACCAGGACCGGTTGCACTCTGCACTCAGGTATGTCCAGCCAAAGGAGTTCCTGACATCATGGGAGGAGACGCATAAATGGGGGATCGATCTCTGTAAAATCGTGGAAAAATCGGTCTCATTTTATGGGGTCCACATCAATCCTGCATCCCTCAGATACGCCTCGGGATGCAGATCCCTGTGCTCCTGATAAAACATGGTCTCCGCGGAGTCCAGGTACAGCATGATGCCGGCATCCTCCCTAAAGTGTCCCCAGCCGGTGATCATGGCCGGACCCTCTCTTACGGCCCTTACCTCGATGTCGTAGGTTATCGATTCCCCGCTTTCCAGATGCATGTCCGAGACGTGCCTGTAGTCTATGACGGTGTCCGTCCCGGGATGGTACACTGTCCTGTATGGCATGCCGTGGGAGTCCACGATCTCAAAGTTCGGACTTAGCTGCCATCCCGGATAGGATCGTTCCTGCCGTCCCGCGGTACTGATTGGTTGGTCGTTTGTGTATCCTATTTTTACAGTCGCAGTCTCGCCTACGCTTGGGAGGTTGGACATGCAGATCCTGGGCGGCGTCCCCCTTGATTCCGAATAGACGGATGCCGCAGATGGCTCTGTCGGGCAGATGGACGACCAGTTTCGTACGGTATCCAGGAGGACAAACCCCCTCCGCTCAAGCTTTTCCAGCGATGCGCCAAAGACGCAGGCGGGCCTCCCGGATGGCGACTGCACCAGCAGCATCTCGTTCCGGCACTGCACCTGGTCTGTGGGTATCTGCATCTGCAGCTGCCTGCCTGGTGAGAGCGCCGCGTTCACATCATGGCCTGCAAATCCCGCCCGGTCCAGCATGTGTTGAATCTGCGGCATGGTAAAGGCCCGGGTTCCGGCTATGAAAAAATCCACGGCCTCAGATGCGGCATGCCCTTCCCTCTGAATGTGTGCGGCAATGGAGCCCATGGTGCTATCGATTTCTTGCTCTCTGCTCAGCGCCTGACTCTGTTCCTCTGTCAGCGGTATGTAACGTGGCCCCTCGCCATCGTCTCTGGGCTGCGGGGGAGGGGCACGCGGCTCCGGATGCAGCCTTCTGTATTCGTCATAAAGCATGGTGTGATAAGAATCTAGATACAGTACGATGTGACCCGTATCCACGTGTCCCCAGGCGGCAATCGTGGCCCGACCCTCGCTTACGGCCCTGATCTCGATGTTGTATGTTATTGACTCTCCGCGTTCTAGCGGCGTATGAGCGGCATGCATGTGTCTTCTGAGATTGTCCGCTGCCGAGTCATATACTGGCCTGTACGGCACGCCGTAGGAATCAACAATCTCCAGATTCGGACTTACGCTCCACCCTCTGGACGGAGGGTATGCGTCGAACAGGAAAACGTCCGTGTATGTTATTTCTACAAACGCAGTCTCGTTTATGTTGGGCAGGTTTGATATGCGCATCGCGGGCGCATCTCCCAATAAGGGCGGCGTCGCATGGACGGGGTCTGCAAGCATGGCAGCGGCTGCCACCAATCCGATTACCAATACCATCAATGCCGGTATTGCACCCATCATGACTCCTGAGGCGCGCTCGTATAAGAGTTGTAAAACTCGCGGTCTGGCACCCGCCAATGCAAGAGAACTGGTACGCCTAGTCTGTTGCATAATCCATCCTACTGGACTTGGACATGCACGGATCATGCGTGTACTGTGCTACGCCGTGCCTGCCTCCATGTCTATCAGCTTGTTGTACGTGGCCACTTTGATCCTGACCTCCTGGATCATGTTCTTCCACTTGAGCGAGTACAGATGTTTGCCAAACATCCTCTTAAAGAACCGCAAAACGGGTCCTGTGTAATCTTCGAGGGCTGGGATGCTGGCAATCTGCTGGCGGTGGCCCAAAAAAGCTATATAAAAGAAACGAGAAGATCCAAAAACACACTTTTGAACAGTAAACGACAGAGATCACTAGAATTTACCAGAGCCTCATTCGGTAAGGGCGGAGAGCAATTTGCATATGGCGGCGTGAGTTTTTCTGTCTACCTTTCCTATGCATTTCGCTATGATCCTTTTCTCCACGCTGAATATCTTGTCAACCCTTGCATTACTGTCAACAATCCGCCTTCCGTCTTCCATATCCCTGTTTGTAACCGGCACGCCATATTCTGACGGCCTTGGGTTTGACGTGAGCGGCACGACCACTACGTCATCTGATTTCCTGTTGTATCCGTTGTTTGATACGACGATTGCCGGCCTGGCCTTCTTCCGCTGCAGGTCGGAGAATGGAAACGGCAGTATGATAACGCAGCGCTGCTGGATCACGTTTTTAGATACCTGTTCCATACCTCGTCCTCCTCGTTGTCCCATATCTTCTTCAGCGAGTATTCAGAGTGCCGTACCACGTCATCAAAGCCGTCCTCAATCAATTGCGATATGTCAGATGCCCTGCTGATCAGGAGTTTTTTGCCTTTCAGGACGAGCACCAGTTTCGAACCCCTCTTAACCGCTAGCTGCATCCTAATGTCCCGTGGTATCGAGATCTGGCCCTTCTCTGAAACGGTCACGGTCCTCATTATTGGTTCTGACATACGTCATGTAAGATTTTTCTTACTTATAAATGCGGTCTGGCATGCCGGGGGCTGGTGCGTAATTCTGGCCATCCCGCCCCTGCATGCCTCCTGCCGTGCCTTTATTGGTGGGGCTTCCGGGCCGCCGGCGCGGGAACGCGTGCGCAGGCTCGCAGGCTGCCAGCCCCGTTTCCGGCAGGTTCATATAATGCAAATCTTATAAGAATATTAGCAATAAGTTAGAGAAAACGTTGTATTTCCCTACATGTAGAATAGAAATCCCACGTCAGGAACCGGCTTGGCGGCTAGCCCCTCAGTCGTGTGTGGAAAATGTCAGACGGTGAGAAGGAGCATGCTCGGGAGGATTGTAAGAAGAGGGTCGGGTACGGCAGGAGATGGCTGGCGTAGATCGTGTTTTCTGCCTTTTTACAGGATGTTTGGGGAGCGCCTGTACTGCCCAAGTAGAAGAATATGGCCCAAAGGTCGGGATCAAAGTGGCCACGTACAACAAGCTGATAGACATGGAGGCAGGCACGGCGTAGCACAGTACACACATGATTCGTGCATGTCCAAGTCCAGTAAGATGAATTATGCAATAGACTAGGCGGGCCGGTTCTCTTGTGTTGGCAGGTGCCAGACCGCGAGTTTTACAACTCTTATACGAGCGCGCCTCAGGAGTCATGATGGGTGCAATACCGGCATCGATGGTATTGGTATTCGGGCTGGTGGCAGCTGCTGCCGTGCTTGCAGACCCCGTCCATGCGACGCCACCCTCAAGGGGACCTGCGCCCGCTATGCACATATCAAACCTGCCCAACATAAACGAGACTGCGTTTGTAGAAATATCATACACGAATGATTTCCTGCTCGGTACATACATTCCGTCCATAGGGTGGCACGTAAGTCCGAATCTGGAGATTGTTGATTCCTACGGCGTGCCGTACAGGCCGGTATACGACTCGGCAGCGGACAATCTCAGAAGACACGTGCATGCCGCTCATACGCCGCTAGAACGCGGAGAGTCAATAACATACAACATCGAGATCAGGGCCGTAAGCGAGGGTCCGGCTATGATCACCGGCTGGGGACACGGGGATGAGGGCCACATCGGACTGTATCTGGATTCTGATAACACCATGCTTTATGACGAATACAAGAGGCTCCATCCGGAGCCGCGTGCCCCTCCCTCGCAGCCCAGAGACGATGGCGAGGAGCCGCGTCCCATGCCGCTGACAGAGGAACAGAGTCAGGCGCTGAGCAAACGGAGCGAAATCTATAGCACCATGAACTCCATTGCTGCACACATTAAGGGGGAAGAGTATTCCGTATCTGAGGCTGTGGATTTTTTCATAGCCGGAACCCGGGCCTTTACCATGCCGCAGATTCAACACATGCTGGACCGGGCAGGATTGGCAGGCCATGATGCGAACGCGGCGCTCTCACCAGGCAGGCAGCTGCAGATGCAGATACCCACAGACCAGGTGCAGTGCCGGAACGAGATGCTGCTGGTGCAGTCGCCATCCGGGAGGCCCGCCTGCGTCTTTGGCGCATCGCTGGAAAAGCTTGAGCTGAGGGGATTTGTCCTCCTGGATACCGTACAAAACTGGTCGTCCACCTGCCCGACAGAGCCATCTGCGGCATCCGTCTATTCGGAATCAAGGGGGACGCCGCCCAGGATCTGCATGTCCAACCTCCCAAGCGTAGGCGAGACTGCGACTGTAAAAATAGGATACACAAACGACCATCCAATCAGTACCGTGGGACGGCAGGAACGATCCTATCCGGGATGGCAGCTAAGTCCGAACTTTGAGATCGTGAACTCCCACGGCATGCCATACAGGACGGTGTACCATCCCGGGACGGACACCGCCATAGACTACAGGCACGTCTCGGACATGCATCTGGAAAGCGGGGAATCGATAACCTACGACATCGAGATAGGGGCCGTAAGAGAGGGTCCGGCCATGATCACCGGCTGGGGACACTTTAGGGAGGATGCCGGCATCATGCTGTACCTGGACACTAAGGAGACCATGTTTTATCAGGAGCACAGGGATCTGCACCCAGAGGCGTATCTGAGGGATGCAGAATGATCACGCCAGATACGTGACTTTACGGGACGGCTCCGTAAAGACTTGCCGACATGGGATAGTGGTCCCGTAGGAGGTTATCGGAGTAACCTGCCGAGGCGCCTAGGAGCCCAAAGTTATGGTGACTTGGCCGGCGTGTTGGCCCATCGCTGACCTAGAGCACGGCGCTTGGGTCTGGGGCGGTACCTGAATCGTGGCTGGACACGAGTGACTTGCCCAAGATTCGGAGCCGGACCGGATCCTGAAACGGACAGGAGCATCAAGCCGCCCTCTGATCTGTACCTCTAGGACAAAACCTTCGCATCTTGCAAGCCTGCCATCATGGATCGTACCTACTGGATTTCCCAGACAGAATCGCCTACCGAGAGCTTCAGCTCCCTTGACAGGAAATATTAATAATAATTTACATGTAAAAAAAATATTGTTTTCAGTAAAAGTTTCTGTAATTATTTGGTCATACTACTAGATATAGCTTCGTTTTGCGGTCAAGCCGTCGGCACATGGCAGGAGCGCGAAGCCGGGTACGAGATCTATGCTCCTAGCTCTTGGCAGCCCCGCCCATGCCATTCCTACCAGTGGCAGAAGAAATCAACGCTCATGGATTCAACGTCCGGCGATGGCCAGTCGACATAATTGATGAACATTTCGCACTCGTCAATTCGCATCGGCCCAAAGTCAAAGTCGGCCGGCTCCGTGATGAACACATGCTGCTCCCCCGTCAACCGGCTAGTGTCGGTCGGCCTAGAGTCTTCGCTGCCGCACGCCAACGACAGATCCATCGTC
>CBDCLR010000001.1:0-21191 GCA_965218695.1 Candidatus Nitrosopumilus sp. | reverse complement strand
TACGCGAGGATACAGGCACTAGGCTGCACATAACAAACGTCAGGAAGGCCATGCGCCGGCACGGCCTGACCCCCAAGATCCCGCAGAAGGTCCACATCAACAGGGCCGGCAAGGAGACCGTCCGGAGCTGGCAGTATCGCTTCGACAAGCGTGTTTCACGCCTAGAGGGAGACGGATTTACCATAGTGGACGAGGACGAAGCCTTCTTTATCCACGATGTGATATCTGGGCGCAAATATTGGTCTCCGCGCGGAGAGAGGATAGTCGTGCCGTACACAGGAAGCCACAGGAGGATCGTGGTCTACGGGGCCATCGCCAAGGACGGCAGGCAGTTCTTCAGGACGCACGAGAGCTTTGACGCGCCCACCTTCGTCGGATACCTCAAGGAGATGCAGAGGCGCTTCGGGAAGGTGGCGGTGGTGACGGACAGAGCCTCCCCGCACCGCGCAAAATCCGTCAAGAAATTGTTGCGGGAGAACAAGAACATCAAGATCATATATCTTCCGAAAGGATCCCCGTACCTCAACGCGGTCCAGGAATGCTGGCGCCGAGGAAAACAGGTCCTGCTCGTCTCAGAATACTATCGGACGTTTGCTGACATGTGCAATGCCGTCATCACGTATTATCGGACCGTGAGATTCAAGCTGGACATACTCAAATTTGCCCACAGAAAGGCAGCGCCACTCTGCACGAATTTATGATCGGTGCCATAGTGGCAATTTGTAGTAAACGTCATGCTCTTAATTGATACATATGTCTGGCATTATTTTTTATAGATTCAGTTATTATGATATGCATCTATAACAACAACCCTTCTTTAGGATAAGTTACATGATGATGACTGTTTTACATTGATTCTATTACTCTAATCCTTTGTTAGTTCCAATCACTTCATGGCTGGAAAAATCATACGCAATTTTGTAGACCTGCTGGAATCCTTCAGAAGAATAACCTCCAACATACAAGTAGCTATTCTCAGAATCTGCTGCAATACTTAAAACAGTCAGATCAACTCTCTGCATGTCTTCCCATGACTCCCCCAAGTCATCTGACTTTACTATTCCAAATGTCTCTACTGATGCAAACAATGTGCCCCCTTCATCAAATGCCAACGCAAAAACACCCATTCCATTATATTCATCAAGAAGCATCCATGTCTTTCCTCCATCAGCTGACTTGAATATTCCTTTTCCAGTTCCTGCAAAAATTAGCTGTGATTCATCAGGAGATATTGCAAGTGCAGAAACATACTCTGGATACACTAATGACTCCCATGTCTCTCCTCCATCAACTGTCTTAAATAAGCCTCTTGCTGCACTATCAAAACCAATTATAATTTTAGGATTATGGTTGCTTACTGCCATTGCATGAAAATCCACTGGAGGTTCTATTACATTTGACACAAGCTCCCACGTAATCCCTCCATCATTACTTTTAATCAATCCAGTATTTCCTCCAGTTGCTGGATGACCGCTTGCATACAGTGGGGTCCCTGAAACGTATGATGCACTAAATGCCATATAGTCAGCACGTATCTTGTCTACTTTTACTGGCGGTTTGCCGTCAATACTTTGGTAAAAGTCACCATGGGTTGCAATATACACAATCGAACGATTATCAGGATCAAACCCTAAACCGTGAACATGGCGCCAATCAATTATTTTAGAATCCTTAGATTTTGCGTTATCATCATTTGTAGTAGGATCTACAAACACAGATGAGCCAGATAGCAGTAATGTTATTACAACAACAGCAACAACTATGGCAATCACTACACCAATCACGGGAAGTTTGCCTCTGTTAGGATTATCAGATTTAGATTGCTTTGTCATAATCTAATCATCAACTTGATCTATTGCTCCAATTAGAATGCATCGCAGTTATAGCCTTATTGCCACATTTAACTATAGCGCCGACTAAAAGTTCTTGCAGAATCCACGAATCATTTCAGTCAGGCTTCTCTGCAAAGCCACATACCAGAACGTTATGTATGCCAAGATTAGGAACGGATTAGGCGGCAATTGTCAATGGCTGGCGTCCATGTTTGAGACAAACGTGATCGAAGCCAGTGACATACTCTGCAGGAACTTTCGATCTGCGCTATATAACATCTTGGCGACCTGAAGGTTGCCACGAAAGTTCTACGAAGTTACGGCGACATGCAATCTTCGGGTGGCGGGCACCTCAGCACAACTTCTCCAGCAGGTACCTTGTCTGTTCGAAGTAGTCCGATATGCATGAACAAGAAAAAAGAAGTCTCAGACAGGCTACTCACTGGGCTTGTCTGAATCCAAGTCGGACGCACCGAGATGTTTCCCTATCTTCATCAAGACCTCCTGAATCCCATCCAGCTTGTTTTCTACCTTCTTTTGGTGTGAAGGCGATGATGAAAAGATGGCCGAGCGCGATGTGCTACGCGCCTCAGCTGAGTCGTGATAAGAATCAGGATTTGGCCGTGACACTTGAGCCTTCACTTTTTTCTTGCATCACATCACATATTAATTTTCAAGGGGGCTTTCACATGAACCTGAGAGAACAGAGAGCGTAGCAGATGATGTGGGAGCCGGGCTACGCGACCCAGACGGGCTGTGGAGAGTTCCGGGTAAGGTCGCAGACAGATCCCGACAAGTCGCATATGGTGCGGGAAACCGCCTCCGGGCTGGTTTGCGAGTGTTCTGACTATGCATACCGGAAGGCCGACTACAAGCACATCAAGGTCGTGCTGGAGATAGCCATGAAAAACAAGGGCTACAGAAACTCGGGCTTTAGGATAATGGAACTCTCAAAGCTCAACCTGTGCAACAACTATGCCAAAAAGCACGGTGGGATTGGCGGCATGACCCCGGCCGAGGCCGCCCTCATCAAAGCCGATGGTCGGAACAAGTGGATGACGCTCATACAGAACGCCGCACTGCATAAAATCCACGGCTAGACCAGATCGGAAGAAATACCAAATTTCAGGCGCCCGAACTGTTACCATTTTATATGGTATTCTTGTTGTTGCCTAGATATGTCTGAGAAAAATACCCTGATAATTGGGTGTGGGATTGCAGGTCCTGCTCTTGCCATGGCTCTACAAAAATGTGATATCCCTGCTACTATTTACGAATCGCAAGACGCTACCGAAAATAGCGGCGGTTGGTTTTTGTATGTTGGTCCCAATGGGATGAATGTCTTCAAAACACTAGGGATACAAGATGTTGTAAGAAAGCATGGCTATGAATGTAAAAACATGGTATTTGAAAATCACTTGGGAATGCCCATAGCTCAAGTCGATACGTCTAACCATGAAAAAAAATACGGTTCGCATGGAGTGGTTATCAAACGCTCTTCATTGCACAGACTATTGAGACAAGAGCTTGAATTGCGTGGAATAAAAATAGAATGGAACAAAAAATTAGTTGATGTCAATACCAGCAATTTGACTACAGCGTTTTTCAAAGATGATAGTAGTGTTGAATGTGATTGTGTGATTGGATGTGATGGCCTTAATTCACAAACTAGAAAGATTATCATGCCTGACAGCCCTGTTCCCAGATATTCTGGAAATGTACTTGCAGGTGGAATTTCTCAAAACCAAACTGATGCGCCCAAGAGCAGATTATCTTTTCATTATGGAAAAAAAGCATACATGGTTTATTTTGTAACCCCTGAACAAGAGGCCTTGTGGGGAGGTGTGATTCCCATCCCCAAAGACTCTTTGTCAGATCTAAAATCTATTCCTTACAAGCAATGGAAGCAAAAAGTCTCAAAACAATACAAACACGATGCAAGTTGTGTCTCAAGTTTTATTCAAAACGGAGAAAACATCAGCCAAATTCCTTTGTATGACATTGAATCCCTTCCATATTGGCATAAGGACAACGTTTGTCTTGTAGGAGATTCGGCTCATGCAATGACTCCCCATGCCGGACAGGGAGCGTCTCTAGCGCTTGAAAGCTCAATTGTTTTGGCAAAATGCATGCGCGATACTCCTGAGACGCAAAAAGCATTTGCAAAATACCAGCAACTTCGGAAACCAAGAGTAGAGAAGATGGTGTTACTGGCAAGAAGACAAGGAAAGTTCTCCACCATGCAAAACCCAATGATGAAATGGTTTAGAGCAAAATTTCTTTCTTACATGGCAAAACACGGCTCAAGTCAGTTTGACGAAATTTACGGGTACAGGGTAGATTGGAGCAAGAAAGTTATTTGAGAGCAGGCAAAATCTTGAAATGGAGTTGAAAAATGAAGGCCAAGCAACTTGCTGAGCAGCTGTTAACCTATAAGGTTCTCCTTTTTGCACGCCCAGGGCCTGTTCAAAATTGTGAAACAGGCCAAATTCAATCCAACAGGTGCGTGTCAGATCACCAAAACTGAACAGAGCCTTCTGGACTACTCTGTTCAATCTTCGGGGTTTTTCGTCATTTTCACGAAGGTGCTCAATTGGGGCGCCGGGGCGTTAAGTTAGGGAGCTGGAAGACCGCTGGAAAGCGTCGGTATGGCAGACGGCGCGGCATTTGGGCCGGAACCGGCCCGCATGGGGGCGGTACGACTGCTGAGCCGCGACAGCCAGCCCCGGATGTGGTTGCCTCCTCGTTGAAGAGGCGGCCGCACGGAGCTGCGCCGGGACAGTTTACGGCCGACACTCGGGTCGGCCACGGGCAGCGGCAGGCGTCCGCTGCCGTTAAAACTTCGTAAAGTCCCATCATCCACTCCTTGAGAGAATGTTAATACATACAGCATATCAAGATATGAAGTATGTTGAAGTCAAAGCCCCACTTTGAGCAGAAGGATGGTACAAAGACCGTCTCATTTCGCATTCCTGACCACGTTGTGGCAGAGCTCAAATCAGATGCCGCCAGGCTCAACGTCTCACCAAACACCATGCTCAATAACGTGCTCAGAAGATGGTTGGACTGGGACAGATATGCGGAAAAACTTGATCTGATACCGGTTCCAAAGAAGCTGCTTTCCGAGATCGTGCTTGGGAGCGACGCAGGCCAGATCCACGGGCTTCCAAGCACGCGTTCTAATAATGTATATCTGTATGGCATGCTGATATCACAAGCTAATGGTGGGCAGTATGGAATCTATCACCCGCAAGACTTTGTGGCCAATCAGTTGAATCTACAATGATCGAACATCTTTTTATTTTTTTATCTATTATTTTAATTCCGGGGATCGGAGAATCCACACCGGATACTACTGATAAAATCTTTCAAATCCACACAACACAAAATGTTATTGAAAACTATACTTATGTTCCAGAAGAAGGCCTATTTTTTACAATGAGATCAAATGTAGACACGACATTTTTTGTAAGCATTCCCAAATCATTTCCATTATTAACGACACAAGATATGCCAACCCATAACATGATATTGATAGGGGACAATAAGGAGTTACATTCGATCACAACCGAGGATGAATGTTTTGTCCATTATGACATTTCAACTCAAAACTCCATTACGATCAAAATGCTTTATACATATCATACTGACAGCAATCCCAATATTGTAAGCTTACCGGTAGCAGAAGATTGTTATCGAAGCGTATTTGTAGAGCCTCCATTCGATAGCCCATACAAGCAGCTGCGCGATGGCGTATTCATTACTTCAATAGCTTGCAACGAGGGACGTGATTTGTACATCAAGGATGGCACAAAGCCATTATGTCTAAAGCCAACAACCTATGAAAAATTAGTGCAGTGGGACTACTTTTGATCCGACCTGGGAACAAAAGATGAGTTTAATTCATCTGGAATCGTGCAGATAAATAAACTAGACAGAATAAAGAGACCATGTGACGGAATCAATTCAGTGCATGGTGTTGACAGCGCTATTCCCTATGGCTAATTACAGTAGTCGGAACTGTACCACCCGACAAATTCCAGATAGTGAGAATACCGCGAGGAAAGTACTGACATCGCTATGATCAGGATAAAGCGAGACATGAGGCGCCTGAGTGTGATGACGGGCTTGCCTCCGTCGGCGCATGCGCCAGCCGGGGGTGGTAAGACCTAATGCGAAATTTTAACGATAGCGGGCGCTATACCGCCTACCTGTAGCTGGTTCGAGAACCGACGGTAACCTGTCCCGGCACGGTTCTGCGTGGCCGTCCCTTCAGCGGGGCGACAACCGCACATGGAGCCGACTGCCGCGACTCGGCAGTCGTGCCGCCTCCATGCGAGCCGGTTCCGGCCCAAATGCCGCGCCGTCTGCCATATGCCGACGCTTTACAGTGGTCCGCCAGCGCCCTAACTTAACACTCCAGCGCCCTAATTGAACGGTTGCCTGAAAGTGAAACCCCCTAAAGATTGAACGGCGTGCGGGCATGATCTGGCCAGCTCCCTAACTTAACACCCCGGCGCCCTAATTGAACGCCCCCGTGAAAATGGTGAAAAACCCCGAAGATTGAACAGTGTAGTGTCGGGCATCAACGCGGGCATCGAACCGTACCGGAGGGGAGAGCACGAAAAGGCTCTCCGGATCTTCAGGAGGATCGCCAAGCACAAGAATTGCGGCCTGGAGCCGCGTGCGCTGGTCGGGATAGCACTCCACAAGCTCGGTAGGCAATTCGAGGCGCTGGAGGCGTGCGAGGAGGCGCAGGCCCTTGCCGACGTGGCAGTCAGGACGCATTGCGCGGGAATGACGCAGACTGCACGCATCCGCGCTAGGCAGAACGTCGGGGGCCATTCCAGGTGGATGCCGGCGGAAAGATCGCGGGGGCGACGCCATGATCCTCTGGTGCACGAAGTGCAGGGAGTTCCGCAAAAAGAACACGCTTGACTGGTCCGAGTGCAGGTACTCGTCCCGGCACACGCTGGTGCCGGGCCACGAGAGGGTGGAAAAGGAGATGCGGCAGGTAATGGAGAGGATCGCCGGCCCCGGCAAGCCCAATGACGAGGATCTCAAGAGGCTCGGCGCGCTGGAGGCAGTCAAGAACGCCGAGTCCGACAGCGACGACGAGAGGGGGCACATTGTGGCCATAACCGACGGGATGATCGCCGGGCACGCGTGCACGGAGAGCGGCCCAGGCGGGGCGTTCTTCTGGGTGAAGAGCGGCGGCTCGTGGGATCTGTTCCGGCACGACGATGGCATGGTGGCAGAGCTGATCCAGGCCGAGTACTTTAGAAAGTACGGCGTGGCAATATCCGACTATTACATGGGAACAGCGCTGGCCGCGCACCGGCTGCGGGCCAAGTTCGACGGGCTGCGCGTGGATCGCGTCTGGAAGCGCGCCGGCTTTGACGGCCATACCATGTGGGTGGATCTGGGCGGGCGTCCCCGCCGCCTGTACGGGATATCCGCCGAAAAGCACGGACCGGCCGTGCCGTACTCCCCGGATATGAAGGTGGTAATCGAGCGGCACGGGAATGTAATGCCCGAGCCCGAGCGGGGAGGCGAGGGGTGGCTGGAGGCGTTTTGTACCCTGCTGCGCGTGCAGGAGTGGCAGCGCCCCCTCTTCTGCGCGCACATCTGCCACATGCTCTGCATGCACCACCAAACCCCGGCGATGCTGTTCTCCGGCCCGCCCGGCTCCGGCAAGACGGCGGCCGCCCGCTTGGCAAGGGAGTTGGTGGATCCGGTCGGGTTAGAGCACGCCTCCGCCGTGTTGCCAAAGTCCGCAGACTGCCTGCGCAAGATCCTGGCAGGATCGCCGGTCGCATCATTTGACAACGTGCGGCAGATGAGCAGGGAGGCGGCCGACACTCTGTCAGGGGCGCTGGAGGGGCTGGCGATAATTCCAGACGGGCAGAAACATCCGGCGTCATTCGGCAACGTCAGACTCATAATGGCAGTGCCGGAAGGCAAGCCCGCGCAGCTGCATTCGCTGGCAGGCAAGATTGTCCGGTACGAGCTGCCGCCGGTGGAAGGATGGAAGACCATGGAGAATATGGCAGCCGAATTCTACTCCATGAGGCCGCACCTGTACCACGAGATGTTCGATACCCTGCACCGCGCCTTCGGGGACTCCCCGGGAGTCCGGCCGTCCACCAGGATGGCCGACTTTGAGGTGATGGGGCGCTCCATTGCTGGACATGCCGGGTACGACGCGGACGGGTTTGCCGGATTGCTCCGTTTGGCGTTGGACGATACCATGCCGGGCGCGTCATGACGGACGGCAACCAATCTAGCCCGAACCTTATGGTCTTTTTTGCACGCCTTTTCGAGTTCTTCCAGTTTAGTGTCGTCCATGCCTTCATGAAATGAGATCTGATCTGCAAACTTTTCGGCTGTATGGTGTCTGCTCAAAAACTTTTTCGCGTCAGTATAGCTAGCCCATTACATGCCTTGGACCATTCAAATATGACTCTGGAAAATCACACAGTTATGGCGTGACTAGACGAACACGCCGAACAAGGACTCAAACCATCCCTTAATCATGCCGAATATATCCTGATCTTGTTGGATTAGCTCGCACGTGCCGTTTACCAGTTCGGTTCCCATCTCGCAAATCGACGGCTGGTTTGGATCCGGCATCGGCTCCGGTTCAGCTTGCGCGTCTGCGGCAGTGCGAGGCTCCGGTTCAGCTTGCGCGTCTGCGGCAGTGCGAGGCTCCGGTTCAGCTTGCGCGTCTGCGGCAGTGCGAGGCTCCGGTTCAGCTTGCGCGTCTGCGGCAGTGCGAGGCTCCGGTTCAGCTTGCGCGTCTGCGGCAGTGCGAGGCTCCGGTTCAGCTTGCGCGTCTGCGGCAGTGCGAGGCTCCGGTTCAACTGTAGAATTAAGAGAGACGATGTCGGATGAAATCACGGTTATCTCATAGGTGCGGGAGTTGTCCGTGCCATAGTCTCCCGTAGATGTTATGTCCACCGTGTACGGTCCAGCATCCCCGTCCGGTACCGATAACATGCTGAGGACGTTGCCGCTTATCTCAAAGTAGTCCGAGTCCCCTCCAGGGCCTATGCCATACTCGGGGTTCTGGCTGTCCAAGTGCGGGTTTCGCGTGGAGATGCTCCCGACTGTGCCAGGCACGTCGCTGCCTTGGATGGCATCGTCGTCCAGTACTATGTACCACGGGCCCAGGTTTTGGTCAAACGCTTCGGCGCGGTAGAGCATAGTAGTTATGCGTGTCGTATCCGAGATGTTCCATCCGGAGATGTCGCTGTTGAAGAATTGTGTCGACCTGAACATGTCTGCCATGTCCGTCACGCTTGAGACGTCCCAGTCTGAGACGTCGCCGTCAAACGAGCTGGCGAGTGCGAACATGGCGTACATGTCGGTGACGCGCGAGACGTCCCAGTCGGACAGGTCAGAGTCAAAGGAGGAGGCGCGGTTGAACATGGCGTGCATGTCGGTGACGCGCGAGACGTCCCAGTCGGACAGGTCAGAGTCAAAGGAGGAGGCGCTTGCGAACATGCCATACATGTCCGTCACGCTTGAGACATCCCAGTCGGACAGGTCAGAGTCAAACGAGGTCGCGTTCCAGAACATTCCGTCCATGTCGGTGACGCGCGAGACGTCCCAGTCGGACAGGTCAGAGTCAAACGAGGTCGCGTCCAGGAACAGGTACGACATGTCCCTCACGCCGGAGACGTCCCAATTCGAGAGGTCGCCGTCAAGGGAGGACGCTCCTGCAAACATGCGCTCCATGTCGGTGACGCGCGAGACGTCCCAGTCGGACAGGTCAGAGTCAAACGAGGTCGCGTCCAGGAACAGGTACGACATGTCCCTCACGCCGGAGACGTCCCAATTCGAGAGGTCGCCGTCAAGGGAGGACGCTCCTGCAAACATGCGCTCCATGTCAGTGACGCGCGAGAGATCGGGGGCGTCAGTCGCGTTATATGCCATGTTTGAGGCGCCCCTGAACGCTGAGTTCATGGACTTCCACTGGATGCTGCCCCACTGTTCTATCGACTGCAGTTTTTGCGCGTTGGACTCCCGGCCTGCAAGGTAAATTCTCGTAAAGTCGCCGGATATGCTGACCGTATGCGTTCCAGCGCCATCATACGCGTGTGTCTGGTCTCCTGTGATGTTGGCAGACACGCGTCCGTCGCCCCAGTCTATCGAGTATATGCCTGAAGCTCCCCTGAAGGGGATGGTTATCGACTCGCCGGGTGACGTGGTGAGCCAAGTGGTGACGAATGGATCGCCGTCGGCGGGAACCGGGGGCACGGGCGTGCCGTCCACGGATATGTCAAGCATGCGGAAGTTGTCGGTGCCGAAGATTCTTCCGGCGGCGGTTATGTTGACGGTTTGGATCGGATCAGTCGGGGATCCGCTTAGCTTTAGGGTGGATCCGTCCATCTCGAAGAACTCGGAGCCCACGCCGGAGCCTATGCCGTACGTGGGATCCTGCCCGTCAAGGTACGAATTCTGCGCGACGATGCTTCCGATTGTTCCGGAGGCGGCGGGATCGGCTGCGGGATCCTCAAGCACTATGTACCATTTTCCCAGGTTCTGGTCGAACTCGTCGGCTCCGTTGAACATATACTCCATGTCGGTGACCGACGAGACATCCCACACGGATATGTCCGCGTTGAAGGAGGATGCAACCGCAAACATCTCACGCATGCCGGTGACAGACGAGACGTCCCACCCGGATATGTCCGCGTTGAAGGAGGATGCACCCGCAAACATGTACTCCATGTCGGTGACCGACGAGACGTCCCACCCGGATATGTCCGCGTTGAAGGAGGATGCACCCGCAAACATGTACTCCATGTCAGTGACCGACGAGACGTCCCAATCCGAGATGTCGCCGTCAAAAGAGTCTGCATCTTGGAACATGCCGTGCATGTCTGTGACCGACGAGGTGTCCCACCCGGATATGTCCGCGTTGAAGGAGGATACACCTGCAAACATGTCATGCATATCGGTGACCGACGAGGTGTCCCACCCGGAGACGTCGCCGTTGAACGAGTTGGCACTGGCAAACATCCCCGACATGTCTGTGACCGACGAGGTGTCCCACCCGGAGACGTTGCCGCTAAACCCGGAGGCGCCATCAAACATCTGTGACATGTCGGTGACCGACGAGGTGTCCCACCCGGAGACGTCGCCGCTAAAGTCGGACGTGTCTTCAAATATCCCCAGCATGTTAGTCACCGACGAGGTGTCCCACCCGGAGACGTCGCCGTTGAATGATGAGACGCCATCAAACATCCTGCTCATGTCTGTCACGGCAGAGAGATCGGGTGCGTCGCCTGCAGCGTACGCCATGCTTGTCGCGCCCCTGAACGCCGAGTTCATTGAGATCCACCGTGCGTCGCCCCACTTGTCTATCGACTGCAGCCTGTCCGCGTTGGGCTGCTTGCCGTTTAGATAAATCCTTGTAAAGTCGCCGGATATGCTGACCGTGTGATCTCCGGCAGCGGAATACGCGTGGGTCTGATCCCCAGAAACATCCTCGGATATGGTCCCATCTCCCCAGTCCACCGTGTACGTGTCCGTGGCGCCGCCGACCGGGACGGTTATCGACTCGCCGGGGGATGTGGTGCGCCAAGTGGTGACGAACGGATCGCCGTCGGCTGGAACCGGGGGCACGGGCGTGCCGTCCACGAATATGTCAAGTGTGCGGGAGTTGTCGGTGCCAAAGATATCGCCAGTAGCGGTTATGGTGACTGTGTGGATCGGGTCAGTCGGGGATCCGCTTAGCTTTAGGGTGGATCCGTCCATCTCGAAGAACTCGGAGCCCTCGCCGGAGCCTATGCCGTATGTGGGATCCTGCCCGTCAAGGTACGAATTCTGCGCGGCAATGTTTCCGATTATTCCAGTGGAAGGGTCAGTTGCAGGATCCTTAAGCACTATGTACCATTTCCCCAAGTTCTGGTCGAACTCGAGGGCGCTAGAGAGCATACGTTCCATGTTGGTTGCAGACGATACGTCCCAGCCGGCGATGTCGGCGTTGAAGGAGGCGGTAAATCGAAACATCTGGCTCATGTCAGTCACAGACGAGGTGTCCCAGCCGGAGATGTCGCCGTCAAAGGAAGCGGCGCTGTAGAACATGTTGGTCATGTCAGTCACAGACGGGGTGTCCCAGCCGGAGAGGTCGCCGTTGAATGATGTGGCACCTAAAAACATGCTGCCCATGTCAGTCACAGACGAGGTGTCCCAGCCGGAGATGTCGCCGTCAAAGGAAGCGGCGCTGTAGAACATGTTGGTCATGTCAGTCACAGACGAGGTGTCCCAGCCGGAGAGGTCGCCGTTGAATGATGTGGCGCCTTGGAATATCCGAGACATGTCAGTCACAGACGAGGTGTCCCAGCCGGAGAGGTCGCCGTTGAATGATGTGGCGTTTTCAAACATCAGCGACATGTCAGTCACAGACGAGGTGTCCCAGCCGGAGAGGTCGCCGTCAAAGGAAGTGGCATCACCGAACATCCAGCTCATGTCAGTCAGCAACGAGGTGTCCCAGCCGGAGAGGTCGCCGTTGAATGATGAGGCACCCATGAACATCCAATACATGTCATTCGCAGACGAGGTGTCCCAGCCGGAGATGTCGCCGTTGAATGATGAGGCACCGTGGAACATCCTATACATGGTGGTCACCGACGAGGTGTCCCAGCCGGAGAGGTCGCCGTCAAAGGAGGACGCTTCGGCAAACATCATCCACATGTCAGTCACAGACGAGGTGTCCCAGCCGGAGATGTCGCCGTTGAATGAATCGGCACCGTGGAACATCCAGCGCATGTTGCTTACAGACGAGGTGTCCCAGCCGGAGATGTCGCCGTCAAAGGAGGCGAAGGTAAACATGCCGCTCATGTCAGTCACCGACGAGGTGTCCCAGCCGGAGATGTCGCCGTCAAAGGAGGAGGCATCGTGGAACATATAGCTCATGTGGCGCACAGCAGAGAGATCTGGTGTATCGGTTGCACTATATACCATATTTGACGCACCGCTAAATGACGAGCTCATTGACGCCCACTGTATCGCACCCCATTGATCTATGGAAAGCAGTTTTTCCGCGTTTGGCATGCCGTTTAGAAGGATGCGGGTAAAGTCGCCTGATATGCTGACCTGATGATCTCCGGGTTCGGCATACGCATGGGTCTGATCCCCTGAGACATCAGCAGATATGGTTCCGTCGCCCCAGTCGACTGTGTACGCGCCTCTGGCGCCACCTACAGGTATGGTTATCGACTCGCCGGGCGTCGTTGTCCGCCAAGTGGTGACAAAAGGATCCGCATCCACTTGAGACTCAGAAGGCATGGGTACGGCGACAAGGACAAAAATCAATACTGTAAGAATGCAGAGATAGCTAGCTCTTTTCAATAAAGACGGTAAAACCACGTAACATGTGTTCACAGGACATGGTATTATGTTTGTAGTTGGAGAAAAAATGCCACCTTAAGGAAAAATTCTGATCGCTTGTAATACAATTATCATACGGGTTCAGGGCTCTGCGGGCCGTCATGTGTGGCCGGATCCGTGCCTGGAACCTGAGATGCATGCCAGATGCCGTGTAAGGCGGGTCTGATGGAATCCACCTAGCATACACGGCTTATTTTGGACCCTTTCCCGGTCTGCGCCACCCGGCCGACGACTTGCGCGCGGCCTTCCGTTCATGCCCAAACTTTGACGGGCATGATCGATTGGATTGTCCTGCCGGCGTGGCGTCAGCAGAGCGCAAGAGTCGGCGTGGTAAATTATTGCTGTCTAATGAACGCCCACGGGTAGAGGTGGGTTCCTCGGTCAGTTGTGGCCCGTCTCAGCCCTTCTTCTCTCTAGTTCCTCGCGCACGGCCTGCTTCACCTCTGCCGGCAAGGCATCGTTTTGCAGAGCGGAGAACTTTAAGAGGCCTATCACTTGGCCTGCTGTAAGCGACTCGTCTGGGCAGTGGGGCGCAAACGTGTTCTTGAACCTCTTTTGCTTAGATAGAACGAACACCATCTCTTTCCACTTCCAGTATCTCTTGTTGGTCGTACAGGCTTTTATAGGTTAACGCCTCTCTGCGGCCTATTCCGGAGACCACAAAACTGGTGTCCCTGAATCGATGGCCGTCGGGATCCGTCCACTGGCCAAGCAACGCACGCCTGCCTTCCATCCTCAATGCGATGTATGCCTCTCGGGTAACCTCGCTAAAGTCGCCGCTTGTGTTGTTGGTGGCACCTATGACGTATATTGGCTGCCCGTCCTTGGTGAACCTATCGAAGAACCTAGTCCTGTCTTCCTCCCTTGCCAGCTCTATCATCGTTCCAGTGCCGGGATCAAAGGTGACGTTTCTATTAGTGTCTGGAAAATTCTTGATCCCGCTGTCGTATTCGGCAGCAACGTTTGCCTTGCTTGGCTGGCTCGTCATGGACACTGCAAGACGCTGCCTTTTAAGAAGCATTTCTAATCATGTGTGCAGGGAACCGGGAATTCAGAAGATGGGATGGCCGAACCTGTCGATTCCGGCACCGGATGTACGGCGATGCCTAGTACTGGTCACAATAATCCGCCCATTTTGACGAAAAATGCCGCTAGGCACTGACCACCATGTGACGTTATTCTCCATGTCCTTCAATTTTTCTGGATTGCATGCTGGAACGGACGACTGTCGTACGCTATTGGAGTGCAGAATCGCGTATTTTTACAGGCAGGTTTGATCATGCTACAAGGTAGCCTTTGAGCCTGTTGCCCATCTCACGCTCGACTATTGCCGTTATCGCCGCTTTCAGCTCGTCGGCCGACCGGAAGAACCTGCCGGCAAGCCTCCTCTTGAGGTCCCTCCATACGGCCTCGACAGGGTTCAGCTGCGGGGTGTACGGCGGGAGAAACTCCAGCTCGACGTCTCCTTCCGTGGACTCCACGTACTCCCTGACCGCCTTCGACTTGTGGTAGGACGCGTTGTCAAGAGCCATGTGGAACTGCGGACAGTCCCTGCGTATCTCCCCCAGAAATTCCCGGAACGTCTGCGAGTCTGTCGAGCCACCACCTTTATTCGAAGCTCGTCTTCTGACATAGCGCCAAAGATCCTGACGGCCCTCCTTGAGAAGCTCGTCCTTGTCTCCTCACATCCTCCGGCCCGCCCCCATCCGTAGGCGGGGTTCTGCCCCATCTGGGCCGAGGCCTCGTCTTCGGTGAAGACGGCCCGACTGGCCGCGCGCCTCTGCCTGGCGCGCTCCCCCACCTCCCGCTTGAACTCATCCCGCCTCCTCCGGGAGGCGGACCTGCGCGGTACGCGCCTGTCCTTTCTCCCCGAGAACCCGATCCTGCGCAGCCACCTGCGCAGCGTGCGCGTCTTGACGCCCGTCCCAAACTCCCTCCTGATCATCTCGATTACCATGTCAAGCTGCCACGAGCCCGACTCGAAGCCATACCATTGCGGGCTCCTCTTGAGCCAGCCGCGCACAGCCCGCAGGACTGCGCGCGACAATACGCCACCTCTGCCCCTCGACCTCCTGTTGAATCTGCCCCTCAGCCCCCGGTCGCGCATCCGCACCAACCAATCGCGCGCAGTCGAGTACGCGATGCCAAGATCCCCCGCAATTCCACGTATGCTGCGGCCCCTCTTCCTCTCCCGGCACGCCAAAAGCCTGAGCTTTGCGCGCGGATTCTTCTCCCTTCCAGCCATCCTCCCCAGCCTCTCTTCGCTAGTGCCGGGCATGAACCTGCTTCCAGACTCCAGTCTTGGGCTGCTGCCCCCATTCCCGTCACCGCTTCGAGGCGTCACGCAGTGGCATTGTCGCGCCCTGATCCATTTGATTCGTATGAAGCTGACTTGGCCTGAAACGGTTGATCAAGACTGAGGATTTGCATTTTCGTGAAAACTTCTACTATGCGTAGAAAATGATCGGATCATTTTGGCCACTACGCATAGAGTCTAATGCAAGATGTGCTCCGGGTCGGATCACCACGACCCGGAGCAAAGGAGGTCTGGTGCACCTGTTACATGCCACACACATGGATGCGGGGAAATTTCAAGGCTCCGGCACAAGATGCCTCCGGGCGGGGTGTCGGCAGCGTCGGCTCAATGGGCCTGATGTTGTGGCCCGCCTGGTATCGTGCCGCCTATTTGTGGCACCGTCCCGTGCAGACAGGGTGCCGGCGCGCCTCAGCACGCGGACAGGCTCCTGCCTGGTCCGCCGCCCTCCATGAGATCCGCCAAGTCTTCCGGCAGGGGGCCGAACCTGCCGCAGTATTCCAGCATGCGCTCTTGGATCTCCGCGTCTCCGAAGTTGTTGGAGTATGCCATGTGCGCCAGTTTGCTCAGCAAGTTGAGCTGGTCGAACTCTCGCTCGCGCGCCATGAGCGATTCGTAGTCTTCCGGATCTTCTGCGAGCAGATCCCATGCTGCCTCGCTTTCCTCTACGGAGTAATCGTACAGATCTTGGCGCCACGGATCCAGCGGTATGGCGCAGAACTCTTCCAATTCCAAGCTCGCTACCGTGTCGTCGTAGTTTGATGTGCTGAGCACATAGTCGCTCCCTTCGTCGCGGCACGTCAGCCGGTAGCTGTCCGGATCGATCACCTCGCCGGTGCACGTGTCCACGTGGAAGTGCGTGGTGGCGTGCCCGCCGTCGCTGGAGGCCGCCGTGAACCCGTAGTGGAACCCGAGCTCGGGCCGCTCGTCGTTCAGGTGCATCTGGATCGTATAGGAAGAGTACTTTTCCATGTACGCCATGAACCACCCGGCCCCGCGTACATTCTCAAGGTGGGCCGGTATGTCCGCCGCGGAGCCGCAGATCTGGCCGGGACGCATCGCCGGATCCGGCAGATCCGGGAAGAAAAGATAGGCGTTTGCCGACGATATTTCCACGCCGAGTCGATCGCGCGCGACCTCCGCCAACTTCTGCTGGAACGCCTCTTCCTGCTCCTCTGCCGCCGCGTCCTGCCCGCCGTCCCTGTACGCGTCCGCCATTTCTACCATGGCGAGCAGCGCTTCTCCGTCCTTGGCGATCCCGTCCTCCTGTGGAACATGATCTGGAACGCCTCCCGAACCGTACGCAAGGAATGCCGCAAAGGTGCACAACACTGCGGCCGCCGCGATCCCCAGCGCTGTCGGAGAGTCCATCTTCAACTACCATCAAATGCGCCTTCGGCGCTATTATACCATGACCGCATCACATATTGCGAATCCGGCTCCACCGTCAAGGGGCAACGGGAGTCGGAGAGACCCGGAATGGAGTGTGGCAGAGGCATGTCTGGGACAGGCAAGGCAGGAAATGAGTCTGATGGGATTCGAACCCACGACAGCCGGATTAAAAGTCCGGTGCGCTACCTGGCTGCGCTACAGACCCGTTGAGTGGGATGCCACCCGTGCTCAATTTAGGCTTTTTCAACATGCGCGTGTGTTTGTGCGATCCTCCGGATGCAGCAGATGCCGACCTGCCGTATCAGGCTCTGCAGATCCGAGCCGGGGATCGCGCGCTGGCCAAGCTTCTGCATTTGTCCGTGTCTGTCATCCCTTGCATCCGGTCTGCTCCGGCTCTGCCGGTCCGGAGCCGGTGGCATGCGGCGCGCAAAAACACTCAAGCTTCAAATAACTCCCGTTCCGCGGCAGTCTGTGGAGACCATAAAGCAGATCCTGCGACGGGACGGCCCGCTGGTCGTTCCCGGAGTGTACGATGCCATGGGCGCAAAAATAGTGCAGAAGGTGGGGTTTGATGCAATGTTCCAGACCGGCTATGGGACGTCCGCCACCCTCTTTGGAATGCCCGACTATGGGTTCATAGGTGCCGCCGAGACCACAGAGAACGCGAGAAGAATCTGCAAGGCCGTCTCGCTTCCGGTTATAGTGGATGCGGACACCGGGTACGGAAACGCGCTCAGCGTATGGAAGCTGGTAAGGGATCTCGAGTCCGCAGGAGCATCGGGCATATTTCTTGAGGATCAGCGCTGGCCCAAGCGCTGCGGACACATGAAGGGAAAGGAGGTGATCCCACAGGCAGAATATGCAGAGAAGCTCCAGGCTGCAGTTGACGCGCGGGACAGCGAGGACTTTGTAATTGTGGCCAGAACCGATGCAAGGGCAACTGAGGGCATAGATGCCGCCATAGAGCGAGGCAGGCAGAACAGGAAGATTGGCGCAGACGTGATCTTCATCGAGGCTCCAAGATCCATAGACGAGATGAAACAGATTGGACGGGAGATCAAGGCCCCTCTGGTTGCAAACATGATCGAGGGAGGGGCGACGCCCATCAGCTCTGCAGAAGATCTCTACAGTATGGGATTTAAGATAATTCTGTATCCGCTGTCGGTCCTGTTTGCAAGCTCGTACGCCGCCATGGGCGTTCTAAGGGAGCTCCGGCTGTCTGGAACCACCAAGAAGCTGGAGGGGAACATGGTGGACTTTGAGCAGTTCAACGATCTGGTGGATCTCTCCCGGTTCAGAGAGCTGGAAGAGAGATACGGCTCGGTCTAGGATAAAAAATGTCAAGTAAAGAGTGTCTAAGAGATGTTTCTCTTTACTTCGATATCGATGGTGGATACGTTTCTTGCTTTGCCGTCTTTTGACTCTAGACTTTCAGAGCCAATTGTTATGCTTCCGATGGAGTATCCGGCGCTTTCGGTCTTGCGTGATATGATCTGTGCCACATCAACTGCGCGACCGATGCTCAGACCTCTGGCCTTGATGCTAACGGCCGGCAAGCTAGTCAGTTGAATGAGCGTAGATGTAACATACGCCATCAACGGCTTCTTGCCTATGTAGATGGTGTCTCTTGCTTCGGTAGACATTAGGGTGTTTGCAGCTTCAGTATAATTTAAAGTACGGGTTTTTTATGCTGTCTGGATCTAGTCGTAGCTCTTGCTGCCGGATCCCGCTTGGGACGCGCTCTGACAGGCCACCAAGCGGCATGATCATGGCATCCCGGGACGCAGCAGCATCTGTCTCTTCTGCCATGGTGCCCTTGTGCGGGCGTGCCCCTTCCGGACTTTGCCAAGCCCGCTCAGGCCGGTATCGCGCACGGCAGCTGTCACCCCATTCTTATGCACGCAGAGTCTTGCGACCCGCATTGGCATAACTTAAATCCAAGATCCGACCTTTGGCAATATTGGGTGAGCTTTGTGGCAAAGACTGATGCCGAATCCGGATCGGTTGACGATCTGATGGCAATACTGGACTCCGGCACCCGTGAAAGAAAGATCAAAGTCTTAGAGGATCTCTCCGATACGGACAGGCCGCAGCTTGTCGAGGCCATAATACCGATGCTTGACGACCCGGATATCCGGGTCAGGGGGGAGGCCTTTAGCTCCCTGATGAGCAACAGCAACAGGATCTCTGACATCCTAATTCCGCATTTGAGCTCGTCCCGCACGAATATACGGGCATTTGTTGCGCTGGTTCTGGCAAACAGGAAGGATCTGGACGGGATCGCAAAGATAACGGAGCTTACAAAGGATCCCAGCTCCATGGTTCGCTCGTGTGCCGAGGGCTCGCTGGAGTTCCTTGCGGCTCACGGCGGCACCTCAAGGATCCAGAGCCCGGAGTAGGGGCAGGGCGGCTGTGCGGCCTGTCGCAAGAACCCAATCGAATACACAGGCCAGCATCCGGCAAAGGAGAGATCTGAGTTAGTACCCAAGTACGTGAAGAATGAACCGGGAAGGGTTTGCACTTAGTTAAACACATGATAACCCCTCCTATCCACCTAGTGTGGCGGGCCGACCCCTCACGTACCAATGGTCAAAGAGACCTATTAGTTGAATGGGGCAGTCCGAGCTGCTGTGTTACTGGGCCTCGAGCCCTGATAGATGGTTGCAGCTTCAGCCTGCCACGGAAAAAAAGGAGGTGATAGAAATAGAAAAGAGTACAAATTTTAGTTCCGATGCTCCTCGGAGTTGTGGCGGCAGTGTGCGCCTGCGATTCAGGCAGGTATAGCGCCGATCATAAATTCGTGCAGAACATTGACCAGCACCTATTGGAATCGATCACAACTAGTCAAAAGAAAAGTGTATTCCATGAAGGATTTGACTCCATAAGTGGATTTTTAAGCGTATCAAAGCCTTACGGTCTGCTTACACACTGCACGAATTTTTGCGTGTCGCTATACGCATGACTGAACGTCAGGAGATTGTGGTTAGGGATTTGTGCGGTGTTCAATTTGAGTTTTCATGCTCGTCACCTAACTGCGACTTGCCCCTAATGAATGGATGAAGAATGGTACTGAGTGATAGTGCTCGTATAGATAAGTGTCCGACCATCCTTTGAGTGGAGTATCACCTCTAGCCAAGGCCATCCAGCAACACGGAAAAATCCAGCTAATCTTTAAAAACGCTGCACATAGATAAGATTAAACAGAGTACAACTGCATGCTTATATCGCATTTGATCTTCATATTCTTGTTTGGCATACAAGGAGTCGGATTTTTGCATCAAGCCTGAATCCAAAGTCGATCTTGGCAAGATAAGCACTAAGGGCGGCGGAAGAGTGAAGAAGGAGGAGGCAAGGCGGGAGCTGGATCAGATACACGAGGAGATGTTCGCACTCCAGAACAAGCTGTTTGCAGAAGGCAAGCAGGCACTGCTGATTGTCTTGCAGGCGATGGATGCAGGAGGCAAGGACGGAACTATACGCGACGTCATGCAAGGGTTCAACCCTCAGGGATGCAGGGTGGTGTCGTTCAAAGCCCCAAATTCAGTGGAAGCAAAGCACGACTTTTTGTGGCGCATCCACAGGGTGGTTCCCGCAGGCGGAGAGATCGTCATATTCAACCGCTCCCACTACGGCGACATTCTGTCAGTCAGCGTGTACAACCTCCTGCCCGAAGAGCGCTGGTCCAAGAGATACAAGCACATAAACAACTTTGAAAAGATGCTCAGGGACGAGAGCGTGCGGACCTTGAAATTTTACCTGCACATAAGCAAGGACGAGCAGAAGCGAAGGCTGGCCAAGAGGGTCACGAATCCGCAAAAACACTGGAAGTTCAGCAGCAGGGACTACGAGGAACGCAAGAACTGGGACAAGAACATGGAGGCGTATGAGCAGGTGCTCGGAAGATGCAGCACTCCGTGGGCTCCGTGGTACGTGGTACCGGCAGACGACAAGTGGTACCGCAACTGGATAGTGGGAAAGATCATCACAGACACCCTGAAGGACATGGATCCCAAGATTCCAGATGCCTCGGATCAGATACACGAATTTCTGGACAAGGTGTAAGAAGAGCCACCCGATGATCTAGCCTTTTGCATGTTGCATCTGGTCATATGCGTGTGGGGTGATCGTGTCTGATCTAAACTTATCGGCGTGGGGTTTGGAGGGATTACGCATAGGTGTGCATGTGCACCGCGAGCATTCTTGCAACCGCCATGGGATCTTTCTCCTTCCTGCATGCCTCTGGGTTCTTCCCG
>OZ244651.1:0-2459686 GCA_965218695.1 Candidatus Nitrosopumilus sp. | reverse complement strand
GCATCATGATGTTTACAAGCGAGCCTGTCTCCTCTGTCGTGATGGGGTTGCCTGATTCGTCAAGAAGCGTTACGTGCACTGTCATCTGGTTCAGCGGGACCTGCAGGTCGTTTCTGATCTCCCCGACTATGTGGAGCGAGCCGTCATCGCCTATGTACTGCCGATCGTTTTGAACGTACACCTCGCCAAATGCCAGCGGCGTTCCCACGGCAAGGATCATGACCATTGCAAGAAGTATCCTCATACCTGATCTTCCCTGCACTTTGTCTAAAGTAGTTTTTGCCGGCCGGCATTCTATGGCAGCAGGTGCTCTGCCTTCCATGTCTCGGCATCTGCGATGCATTCGGACCAGCCTGACTCGTCTTCATCCGAGGCGAATCCTCCCGACCCGTCAGTGAACGCCTCGTCGCACTGGTTCTTCATGTTCTCGTACACGTCAGTAACCATCTGCGCCAGCCCTCTCTGCGGCGCCTCGAATTTTTCCGGTTCGTCATAGTTTTTTACGCCGGTCTTGGCAGAATAGAACTCGACTAGCCCGTGCAGCTCGTACTCTAGCGATTCCTGCAGCCGCGCATCCGACCTTATCCTGGCCGACTCGTCCCCTGTTCTGATCCACTCGATGAACTGCCTGTCGCTTTCCAGCTGCGTCTCTGAGGAGAGTTTGAGCAGCTCCACCGAACTGCTGAACAGCTCGGGCGGGTCCAGGCCGTCGTACTCTGATATCAAGGCCAGAAAGTCTGCCACGTGGACGTCGTAAAACTCCAGCAGCTGCTCCCTTGTGATGTCTCCCTCCTCCCACTTTACCTTCTCCGAGTAGAATGCTGACTGCAGCTGCCTTACGTCCTCCTGAATCATCTCCAGCTCGATCCCAAACTGCAGCCCCTTCTGCCTGGTCTGATCTGCCGAGTAGTTGTACGCTATTACCGCGGCCACTATCAGGACCGCGACCGCCCCGATCGTGATGTTTTGGATTTTCTTCTTCTTCTTCTTCAAAGATAGTCGGTATAGTTTCCGTCCTCGCCTAATTTTAATTCGATTGTAAACTCTGTGCCGCTGATAAACGACTCGTTACGGGTTGACCTGACCCTTCCTATCACCAGCTCGTACGGCCATATCTCCACCACGATGGAGCCGATCGACACCGTGGGGGTATCTGTAATCTCCATGTCCTCCCGTTTCACCCCGTGCCTTTCCAGCATGTGTATTGCGTGATCCAAAAGCGGTTCGGGATTGTTGTAGTTTAGAACCCAGACCGGTCGCTCATAGTTAATCTTGCGCAATCTCAAATAACCCCGGGCACAGTCCTTATAACAATTATCATATTTGTTGACGTCCTGCCATTGGATATGGGATGATCCCACTCACTCCGGAATAATCACGTTTAGCGTCATCGTGCTCAGCACCCTGGAGAGCCGCCTGATCTCTGCAATCGTCTCTTCAAACTCGTCCTGGTCATCTGTCTGGATCTCTGCAATGGTGTCGTACGCGCCAAATGTAATGTATGCGTTGCTCACGTGATCCATCTGCCTTATCTCGTCTACTATGTACTCTTCTGCGCCAAGATCGCAGTTTAACAGAATGAATCCCTTGTACATTACTTAACATTAGTAGGTACGATTCAAGCCTTTAAATCTTGTAGATGTCTCACCATCTGCTGCGGCCGCCGTAGCTGTTCCTGTATCCCTTGTCGCTGGATCTTCTTCCTCCCCCATGTTGGTCGTCCCTTGAATCGTGCCGTTTGCCTGATCTGCCGTATCCGCCACCGCCACCGCCACCGCCTGAGCGGCCTCCCCTTGAATAGCCGAATCTTGACTGGCTTCCGAATCTTCTCGGGGATGATGACTGCCTCTTCAGGGGATCCGGAATCGATACCTTGATTCCCATCTCCTCGTTCAAGTCCTTGATGGGTACCTTGATCTGGCGCTTGATGATGTTCCAGTCGCCCACCGAAGAGTATGAGACAAACGTTATGGCCTTTCCCTTTGCACCCGCCCTGGCGGTCCTTCCGATTCGGTGAAAGTATACCAGTTCCTGGTTTGGAATGTCATAGTTGATTACCAGCCCCACCCTTGGAACGTCTATTCCCCTGGATGCGACGTCTGTTGCGACCAGAATGTGTGCCTTGTTGCTGCGAAACTTTGACATTGACTGCTCCCTTCTGTGCTGGGACATGTCGCCTTCGATTGCAACTGCATCAAACCTCTCCCTGTGGAGAAACCTGGCCACGTCCCTGGTCCTGTACTTTGTTGAACAAAACACGATGCACTGGCCCTTACCTTGTTTGATAAAGTCAACCAGGTACTTGGACTTGTCCCTGTCCTTGATGACCAAGAATGACTGGTCTATTCCCTCCCCGCTCAGATCGTCTGCATCCAGAAGAAACTGCTTGGGGTTGGTCAGGTACTCCTCTGAGAGCCTTAGAATCTCAGTCGGCATGGTGGCCGAAAAGAGCGACATCACCCTCTCCTCCGGGGCCAGATCAAGAATGAACTGGATGTCGTCGATAAATCCCATGTCAAGCATCGTGTCTGCCTCGTCAAGAACGATGTGGGTCACGTCCCTGAGGTCTATGGAGCCCCTCTTGAGGTGGTCAATCATCCTTCCGGGGGTCGCCACGACGATCTCCACGCCTCTCTCAAGTGCGTCCAGCTGGAGCCCCATTCCCTGTCCGCCGTAGACTGTGACCACCCTGATATCCGTGTATTTGCCGAATTTCTTTATCTCGTCTGTTATCTGCATTGCAAGCTCCCTTGTGGGTGCCATTATCAACCCCTGAATCCCGTTCTTTGGTTTTATCTCCTGCAGCATGGATAGTGCAAACGCGGCGGTCTTGCCGGATCCCGTGTGTGCCTGCCCGACTACATCCCTGCCTGTAAGCAGGACTGGAATCACTGCCTCCTGGATGGGAAACGTATCCTCGTATCCGAGATCCTCAATTCCCCTCAGTATCTCCTTGACTAATCCCAATTCTTCAAACTTTGTCATTTCATCTTCTACTCTTAGACAATGACGAAAAGGTGTATTGCATCTCCGTCATCATTTCAACACATACATACGGAAAATAGGTCTAATAAACCCTTGTTAGGAGTATCCGGATCCTGGTAAAATGGATGCTGGGGTGGCCTTGCATGCATGTGTCATGATCGAACCGGGATGTGCAGTTCCACGCTTCCAAGAATTAAATATCTACGTGCCGACACGGTACCATGACCGGCATCCGGATCGATGGAAAGATCATAGCGCAGTCACTCAGGGACGGGATTGGCGTGCAGGTTGCGGCATTAAAGCATCAGGGAATAGATCCGTGCCTGGCCACTGTCCTTGTGGGTGATGATCCGGCGTCTGCCACGTACGTCAGAAACAAGCACAAGGCCTGCATGGATGTGGGAATTGCTACAAGGGATTACAAGCTCGATGCCGATACCACCCAATCCCAACTGAACCGGGCAATAGAAGATCTGAATTCTGACTATTCCGTTCATGGTATACTTGTCCAGCTTCCCCTGCCTGATCACCTGGACGAATTCATGACAATCTCAAGAATCTCTCCTGAAAAGGATGTCGACGGGCTGACCCCGCACAACGCAGGACTGCTTGCCATGGGAAAGGCGGATCTTGTGGCATGCACACCGTCCGGAGTCATGGAGATGTTCAGGTATCACGGGATTGGCTTGGATGGAAGACGCGTAGTCCTGATTAATAGGAGCAATCTGGTCGGAAAGCCGCTGTACCACCTGCTGCTGAATCAAAACGCCACCGTTACGACATGCCATTCCAGAACAAGAGGGATACAGGACATATGCAAGAATGCAGACGTCATAATCACTGCCGTTGGTGACAGGAGCAGGTTTGTTCTGACCCCTGAGATGGTACGGGACGGCGCAGTCGTCATCGATGTGGCCATCTCCAGGTTTGAGGGCAGGCTTGCAGGGGATGCAGACTATGACGGCATCATCAAAAAGGCGTCCTTTGCCACGCCCGTGCCCGGAGGCGTGGGCCCGATGACAGTTGCGATGCTGTTGAAAAACACAGTTACTGCAGCAGCAGCATCCCGGAGACCACGGGATTGAGCGACTCTGATCGGAGCTCGCTTCGGAACCTCTTGCTGGAGCGGAGGGACGGCACCTCGTTTGATCTTCTGAGGATATCAAGCAAAGCGATACAGAACAGGCTCGGCAGCATCGCAGCGTACCGGGACGCGGTCAGAATCGGGGCATACCACCCCATCGGGAGCGAGATCCTGACGCAGGACATCATCCAGAACCTGCTGAGCAGCGGAAAGGAGGTGTTCCTGCCCCGAATCTCCGGCGGCAGGGACATGGAGTTTGGACGGATTCGCGACTTTTCGGATCTTGAGAAGGGCAGCCTTGGCATCATGGAGCCCAAGGACGGATGCCCCGTCAGCGACTCCCTTGACGTGATACTGGTCCCGACAGTCGGGATATCGCCTGACGGGGTCCGCCTGGGGTACGGCTACGGATACTATGACAGGTTCCTTGCAGGCTGCGATGCCGTGACAGTCTCGCTGACACTTGAAAAGCAGATCATCAAAAGGATTCCACAGTCAGACCACGACGTCCTGATTGACTGGATTGTGACAGAAGAGAGGACACTGCAGACCCGAAAGTGAAACGAGTCATTCCTGCCGGCGTCACTTCCGGGATATGCATGCCGTGCACGGCGGCGCGGTTCGGGCCCGTGAGGCTCCATGCAGTTTTATGTTTATAATGCCACACCCTCATCTGAACCCTGATGGAGTTCTCTGAAAGGTTTGACGCAAAGGAGATCGAGTCGCAGGTAAAGAAACACATCGAATCAGTGGACCTGCAGAAACTAATCTCCGCGTCCGGCCGGTCCGAGAAGGTTCGGTTCATCGAGGGACCGCCCACCATGAACGGAATCCCCCATGCGGGGCACCTGAGGGGAAGGATAATCAAGGATCTCTGGTACCGCTTCAACACGCTGCAGGGCAGGCATGTCATGTTTGATGGCGGATGGGACACCCAAGGGCTTCCGGTGGAGCTGCAGGCAGAAAAAGAGCTGGGGGTGACAGGCGGAAAGACCGAGGCCATCAAAAAGTTTGGAATAGAGAGGATAGTTGCAGAGTGCAAGGGCGTGGTTGAAAAATACAACACCGCGTGGGTCGATGCAGACCGATCCCTTGGCATCTCCCTTGACCACGACAGGGCGTACTGGACGTTTCGGGACGGGTTCATCGAACGGGAGTGGCAGGTACTGAAAAGGGCCCTTGAGGGCGGCATACTTGACGAGGACTACACGGTGATTGCATACTGCCCGAGCTGCCAGACGTCGCTGAGCCACGCAGAGGTGAACCAGGGGTACGAGGAGGTCCGGGATCCGTCCCTGTACTACAAGGTCAGGCTTGCAGACGAGGAAGGTGTATTTCTGATAGTGTGGACGACCATGCCGTTTACGCTGGTCACCGATGCCATGGTGGGACTGCATCCGGACGAGGAGTACGTCCGCGTCAAGGTGGGCCGGGAGACATGGATAGTGGGAAAGACCCGGCTTGAGGGGTTTATGGCCGAGGCCGGCGTGAAACAGTACGCCCCTGGCAGGACCGTCCTAGGCTCTGCCCTTGAGGGAAGAAGGTACGTGCATCCCCTCCTTGATGTCATTCCGGGTCTTGCAGCGTGTGCCGAAGAGGCCGAAAACTTTCATGTTACGGTATCTGAGCCGTTTGTCGATGCCAGTGCCGGCAGCGGCCTGGTGCACCTCTCTCCTGCAAACGGAGAAGAGGACATCAAGATTGCAAACAGGCGCCGCGTCAAGGTGTTCAGTCCCATTAATGACGAGGTAAGATTCACGTCAGATGCAGGCAAGTACTCCGGGATGTTTGTCAGGGATGCAGATAACGTGATAGTGCAGGATCTCAAGGAGCGCGGCGCCCTGGTAAAGATTGGCCGCATAAAGCACAAGTATCCGCTCTGCTGGAGGTCGCACCATCCGATCGTGTGGCTTGCCAGGCGGGGGTGGTTTTACAAGCTGGACAGGCTGGAGGACATGGCAGTCGATGCCGCACGGGCAGTGGAGTATTTCTTTGAGCAGCCAAGGAACCGGTTCCTTGGAATAATCAAGGAGAGGCACCCGTGGTGCATCTCAAGGGAGAGGGTGTGGGGCTGCCCGCTGCCAGTATGGGACTGCATGGACTGTAACAAGAAGAACTGGTTCTTTACGCGCCAGGAGATAGTCGATGCAGCATCCGACCTTCCCGACGGCCCCGACTTTGAGCTGCACAGGCCGTGGATTGACCGTATCACTACAAGGTGCTCAGGCTGCGGGGGCACCAACACCAAAAGGGAGGAGTTTGTCCTGGACACGTGGCACAACAGCGGCGCCGCACCGTACTCGTCGCTTACCGACTCGGAATATTCAGAAGAGATTCCGGGACCGTTCTTCACCGAGGGAATCGACCAGACCCGGGGGTGGGCCTACACGCTGCTGATTGAAAACGTAATACTCCGGGGCGCACCGGTCGCGCCATACAAGTCGTTTCTCTTCCAGGGGCACGTACTGGACAAGAACGGCGGAAAGATGAGCAAGAGCAAGGGCAACGTACTGGACGGCGCAGAACTGCTGGCCCGATACCCCGCGGATCTCATCCGGCTCTACTTTATGTGGAAGGCAAGCCCGATAGAGCCGCTCAGCTTTGACACAGACGAGATGGTCTCGCGGCCGTACCAGATCATCAGCACCCTGTTCAACCTGCACCTCTACTTCCGGCAGAACAGCAGGTATGACGGCTTTGGGGAGTCAAACAACCTGTCCTGGGCGCAGAAAAACGGCCTGCTGATGCCGCCTGACATCTGGCTGCTCTCCAAGCTCCAGAAGCTGATCCGGACTGTCACTGCCAGAAACGAGTCCTGCAGGTTCCACGAGAGCGCGCGGGCCATCGACGACTACCTCATCAACACACTCAGCCAGACGTACATCCCCATGACGCGCGGGGAGCTGTGGGACGAGGATGATGCAAAAAAGGACAGGAGGATGGCAGTGTATGCCGTGCTGGGCAGGGTGCTTGAGACGCTGGACGTCCTGATTCATCCGTTCTGTCCCTTTACCAGCGAGTACCTGTACCGGACAGTATTTGAGGCAGGACCCAGTCTGTTGCTTGAGTCATGGCCGTCATACGATCCGTCCCTAGTCGATGATTCCCTGGAGGAGTCCTTTGAGGCGGTACGAAGCGTGGTGTCAGTGGCAGCTGCTGCACGCATGAAGGGAAGACTCAAGAGGAGGTGGCCGCTGGACGAGGCCAAGATCTGCGTCAGGCCGGGCCAGAAGAAGAGGCTGGAGCCGCTCTTGGATCTTTTGCAGTCGCAGCTGAACGTCGAGAAGATCAGCATCGTAGAGGTGCAGTCCGAATCGGGACCGGAACGGGTACTCGAGATGCGACGGCTGGGGATGCCCGTACGGGCAACAGTGAGCCTAGAGCGAAAGAGGATAGGACCAAAAGCGCGACAGCACATGCCAAAACTTCTTGCAAGGTTTGAGCGAACCGACCCCTGGGATATAGTCGAGTCCCTTCAGGATCACTCCGTATACGACTTTGAGATTGACGGCAGCACCATATCACTTGACGCTGCAGACTTTATTGTTGACCCTGACGCCGACGGCGGCTATGCCATGTCCGGACGGGACGGCTATGCGGTGTTTGTCTCGGCTACGCGAAATCGCGACATGATGGCAAGGGGACTGGTCAAGGACGTCGCGCGGCGACTGCAGACTCTGAGAAAGGAGAGGGGGCACAACCCCACTGATCTCCTGGACGTGGCATGCATACTGGGCCTGGACTCAGAATCCTCTGAGATGCTCAAGGAGAGATCGCAGGAGCTAGCGTTTTTGGTCCGGGTCAGGCGAGTCTGCTTTGACGACTCCTGTCACGAGTACAAGGAGGCAGACATTGACGGCCAGACCATCAGAATCTCGGTGGAATAAGCGGCGGTAGCAACAGGAAACTGCGCATCGCTGCAGACGGCTCCCCGGTCCCATGTATCTTGAAGTAGCATTGCATAGCGTGTCTGAGTATTCTCAGATGCATAATTTTTGTATGATATATGAATATATATGATATATGAATATATATGATATATGAATATATATGAAATATATAGACTTATTAGACTATTTTATTCTTGAAAATACTGTAAATGAATTTATTAAACAAATTTGTGTTTTGTCACGCAAGCGACACAGGGGTGCCATGTTATACATGAACCCCAGTCTGCTTGCCCTACTCTGCCTTGGGGTACTCTCTGTGGGGGTTGGGTCTGCCCACGCACAGGTGTCGGCAAACGTAACCTCTGATACTGCCAACGGCACCTACACGGAGGGGTTCATTGATGTCAGGATGATACTTTCAGAGAGCCCAACCTTTGAAGAATTCAATATCGTTGATGGCAGACACGGTTTTGGCGCACTCGAGCAGGCATATTCTGTCACGACGACCCAAATCGGAGGCAAACATTACGCCCTGGTCGCAGCTTACGGCACCAACAGCGGCGGCGTCCAGATAATCGACATAACCAATCCTGCCCGCCCCGTGGCAACTGCCAACATAACTGACGGCTCAGACGGCTTTGGCGAACTTTACCGTCCAGCCTCCGTCACGACGACCCAAATTGGAAACCGTCACTACGCCCTGGTCGCAGCTGATTTTGACGACGGCGTCCAGATAATCGACATAAGCACCCCTGCCCGCCCCGTGGCAACTGCCAACATAACTGACGGCTCAGACGGCTTTGGCGTACTTGGCGGTGCATATTCCATCACGACGACCCAAATTGGAAACCGCCACTACGCCCTGGTCGCATCCTACTACAATAATCCTGGCGTCCAGATAATCGACATAACCAATCCTGCCAGCCCCGTGGCAACTGCCAACATTACTAGCAGTTCAGACGGCTTTGGCGTCCTTTCCGACCCGCGTTCTGTCACGACTACTCGTATTGGAAGCAGTCATTACGCCCTGGTCGCATCTAGCAACGACGACGGCGTCCAGATAATCGACATAAGCACCCCTGCCCGCCCCGTGGCAACTGCCAACATAACTGACGGCTCAGGCGGCTTTGACGTACTTGAGGATGCATATTCTGTCACGACGACCCAAATCGGAGGCAAGCATTACGCCCTGGTCGCATCTAGCTCCATCAGCGGCGGCGTCCAGATAATCGACATAAGCACCCCTGCCAGCCCCGTGGCAACTGCCAGCATAACTGACGACTCGGGAGGTTTTGGCGTACTTGGCGGGGCGCGTTCTGTCACGACGACCCAAATCGGAGGCAATCATTACGCCCTGGTCGCAGCTGATTTCGACAGCGGCGTCCAGATAATCGACATAAGCACCCCTGCCAGCCCCGTGGCAACTGCCAACATAACTGACGGCTCAGGCGGCTTTGACGAACTTCTCGGGGCGCGTTCTGTCACGACTACTCGTATTGGAAGCAGTCATTACGCCCTGGTCGCATCTAGCTCCGACAGCGGCGTCCAGATAATCGACATTACAAATCCTGCAGGACCCGTAAACCCGCTTTTGCCATTCATTGCACTGGACACCGATCCGCCTGCGCGTGCAGTATACAAGGAATCGACAAGCCAGGCCCTGATCTTCGAGTATAGTGTGAGGAAGGGCGATTATTCTCCTGATCTTGCATATGCTGGAACGGACGCACTTCATTTCAGCTCTAAGAGATTGGGGTATTCTAACGGTACCCTCGTTGATACCATAACACTGCCTCAACCAGGCAGCGTCGGTTCGCTTAGTTACAGCAAGGATATCCAAATCGGTCTGACTCCTCCTAACTACATCGACCCTGTCATTCGTAACACCGGTCCGGTAACAGTAAGCCAAGGCGCAACATTCACCCCGTCTGCCACGTGTACTGACGACGTTGATGCCTCCCCGACTCTCACGCATACTGCAGTAGATACAAACATCCTGGGTCCGCAGACTGTGACCTACACCTGTACTGACAGTTCTAGCAACAGGGTGACTGCAACTCAGAGCGTTACTGTCACGCCTGACAGCACACGGCCTGTCATCGACATCCCGGGAGACAACCCGCTGACAATAACTGAGGGTGACCAGTACTCCACTCCTGTGGCCACGTGTGCTGACGACGTTGACGGCTCCCTGACTGCTACCACTTCTGACACGGTAGATCCAAGCATCCCGGCCACGTACACTGTGACCTATACCTGTACTGACAATTCCAACAACGCTGCGACTGCCACCTTGCGAGTTGTCGTCAATGTGGATGTCGCACCGTACGTCGTCTCCATTGAGACAGGAGAGACTGACACCATAATCATGACCATGTCTGAGGCTGTGCAGAGCGTGACCACTACTGCCGGATTTACCATATCTGACGTCGTGTCCGACTCTTCCATCTCCATACGCAGCGTCGAGTCTCTTGATGATATAGCCACGCTGACCCTGTCTGGCGGCATGCTTGATTCTGACTCTCCCCGGCTGGTTTACAACGACGCCGACGGCTCCATAAAGGATCTCCGAGGCAAGCCCCTTGCAAGCTTTGACAAGGCAGTGCAAAACACCCTTGACACTACGGCTCCGACGGTGCGTTCTGTCACGATAGACAACTCCGGCACCGTCTACGTCAGGCTGTCTGAGGCCGTTGTACTGGGCAGTACCGGATCAGGCGACTTTTCTGTCAACAGCACGATGCCAATTACAGTGCTGGCAGTTACCGTATCCGGATCCACCATCACGCTGGAACTAGACGACCCGATACCAGACGACGAGGCCCCGAGGCTCCGCTATGAAGGAGGTTCGGGCAGGATTGCAGATGGAGAGGGCAATTTTCTAGTCAGCTTTGACGAGCCGATAAACAAGCAGTCGCGCAAGCGCTCCTCCTCCTCATCATCATCCACGCCGGCAGTGGATCTTACTTCTCTACAGTCGTTGGGCTATATGGATTTCCTTAACAGCACCATAAAGCCGCATGATCCGCTTGCACCCATTGCCCCCATGAACGCAGATGACGAGTTTGACTTTGTAATGACCATAAACGACAGCCGCTACCTGCTGGGCGGCAGCCTGAACACGCTGGAACCCCAGACCCTCCTGACCGGAGTCCCCAACGCCATCAGCTTTGCCGTGTATGATCGTGCCGACATAGCACACTTTACCCTGTACATGAACCTGCACGGACAGGACACCGAATATCGGGATAGCGACACGTATGTCACGTATGACATGGGCAACATCCGCATAGTCGACCCGCACGATCTCATCTCAGATGCCACAGTCTCCATCAATACCAGCAAGGCAGATTCGCTAAGACACGTAGTCGCATTTGTCATCACGTTTGAAGGCGAGATGGAACAGACCAACCTCGTAATCCGGACCTGGAACACCGATGCGTCCTCTACGATCGTACGAGTCCTAGATGCATTCGAGGTGGTAACGCCTGCATCCGAGGCGGTGGCGGCCGAACCCGAGTCCGAGGCAGACCCGGAATCTGTAACCGAGCCTGATGTGGATCCAGAACCCGTTGAGGATCCCGTGACTGAACTTGACAGTGCAACAACAGCAAAAGACCAAAACACGCCTGAAACGATAATCCGCATGTGGTCCGGGTTTGCATCAGAGTCTGCAACCGATAAGGAACTCCTTGCGGCACTCGGTCTGGAATCCGACGGAGACCTTCCGGACTGGACGATGACGCATCTGGGAACCATGTTCTCAAAGGACAAGATTAGCCTGGACGAGTTTGTCACTGCCATCTCATACGTGCTTGAGAACTCCTGACGGTACGCCCGTTCTGGATAGCACGCAAGGCAAAAAACCACACCGGTTTTCTTATCCCCTGATGCAATACCTGAACGTGGAATTGAACCCATTATGATCGTGGGACGTGGGAAAATACCGGCACCGACACGAAAACGCCCCACCACTATATGCCAAATGCGTGTAAAATGGGTATGAACGATACAGGATCCGGACAGGAACTAGGCACAAACAAGACTGCAAGCCTGCGCCATGACAAAAAGACGCAGGTACTGGTTACCGGAGCTACCGGATTCATAGGCACCCGACTGATCCCGGCACTGGCAGAATCGGGGTATTCGGTAAGAGGGATGAGCAGGAGGGACATCCCGGATACGGATAATGTAAAGTATGTCCAGACAGACGCCTTTGATCCGGAGAGCCTGAGGCATGCGATGCAGGGGATCGACGTTGCATACTACCTGCTCCATTCCATGGAGGGGGACAAGAAGACGTGGCAGGACTTTGCCTCAAGGGAGATCGTGCAGGCGCAGAACTTCCTCAAGGCGGCATCCGAGGAAGGAGTCGGGAGGATAATCTACCTTGGGGGGCTGGTACACGGCAGCACGCATCTCTCCCTGCACATGCAGAGCCGGGGGGATGTCGGAGAGATGCTGGCCTCCGGCCAGATCCCGGTGACTGAGCTGCGCGCATCAATAATCATAGGCGCGCAGGGAAGCTCCTACCAGATGCTCAGGTACCTTGTAGAGAGGCTGCCGGTAATGGTGTGCCCGTCATGGGTAAAGTCCCTTGCCCAGCCAATAGACGTACGGGACGTGATAAAATATCTTACAGGATGCCTGTCCACGCAGGAGACCAAAGGCAGGATACTTGAGATCGGGGGTCCTGAAAAGATCACATACGAGGAGATGATGCGGGCATACTCTGCGTATCTGGGCAGGAGTCTGCGCATACTGCAGATCCCGTTCCTGACCACCCGCCTGTCCTCCTACTGGGTGGACCTGGTCACGCCGGTCAAGGCGTCCCTTGCCAGGCCCCTGATAGACAGCCTTGTGCACGATACGGTGGTAGAAGACGATTCCATAATCGGGATGGTTCCCCTCAAGCTGCATTCGGTGGAGGATGCCATCAGGACCGCCGAGAGGGAGTCAAAAAACGAGACACGGCAAGACGCCTCGCGGAGAACCGGTTTTGGAGCCAACCACGTGGTGATTCAGCTGGCCCTTGTGGCGATGGCGCTTGTAGGTACAACGTACTACTGGCAGGATGCGCGGCCGGACGTGTACCTGCCCGTCTGGCTTGCCTTGTCTGCGCTGTGGTATGCAGGAATAGTCTTTTCGATAGTGGCAATGCGCGGCAGGACCAGGCTCGGGTATCTTGTGGACGGCATGCTTGCATGGGTTACCATGGCGTTCTGGCTCCTTGACAACTCGCACCTGCTGTTCCAAGCATCCATTCTTGCAAGCCCGCCTGACCCGTACACGGCAGTGAGAAACTTTATCGGGGCAGGAGTAGCCGCGCTGGCAGTAGCAGCATCCCACAACCTGTTCCACAAGGTGGCATACGGCAGGCAGAATGCAAGTGCGGCATCCGGGGGAGTGGTCGCAGCAGAGCCGCACGGTATCCTCTTGCAGCCACGCAAGACGCAGCATGCGTGCCAACCGGCAGCGATCCCTTCTGTTTCATCGGCCAACGGACGAACTGCCCGTGCAAGGGCACGATCATGCCATGGATCTCTTTAGTATCGCCTGACCCGACTTCATTTGAATGCAGAAGGTCATGGTACTGGGACTGGCGCTGGCCGTGCTTGCAGCTTCCGGGATCGTGCTTGCCGGCGGGCCGTCTGTCATGCCTGAAACCGTGACCGGTCTCGGCAAAATGTTCGCCGATGACTGGGATGCAGAAAAACCGCTCACGGTAATTGAGACCGGCTGGTGGGCAGGCGAATGCCTTGGACGCTGCGGCGCCGACATGACCCTGACCCCCGAGTCGGTCGTATATCACAGCTACACTAGCAGGTGCGTGCCTGAATGCCTTGAAATACGCGTCGAACTGCCGTTCCAAGAGCGGGAGTGGGATCATCTGACGGGCCTGCTTGATTTGGAAAAGTTCCGCACCCTGCCGGAGGTTATAGGGCGGCCCGGGGAGACGGACGCGCCGATCGTGCATATAGAGATCTCCAACGGTGAAACGTCAAAGAGGGTATCCTTTGAAAGGCCCCGGGAGCTGTCAGGGAACGAGGAGTTTGCAGAGGCACTGGACGGCATACTCGACGATCTTGCCTCAAAGTACGTCGCTGACGTCTCTGGCCAGCCCCCATGATGATCACCGAACCTGACCAGTCTGCATGCTACGAGATCGAGTCGCGGTCACAAGCCCGGCCAATGCGGGTTGGACGCACTCCCAAATTCTTCTGGCTCGATGCTGCTCATCTCTCCGACAATCCATGGATCCATTGATTATCTGCTGACAGGTTTTGGCACGCTGCCATGCGTTCTTGTCTCGACGCCTGCCCGTCTTACTCCTTCCGGTCTCTGGCACGCCGTCATGGATCTTGTCGACCTTTCCTTCTCTGGCGTGCCCACGTCTGTATGAAAGCGCCGCAAGAACCGCCCCGACATATTTTTATTAGAATCGCAAACTGGAAGAGACGATGGCCGGTAAAAAGAAGCCGAATGTGGTCGGAATCAACATTCTCAAGCAGAACGGCCTTGACGTGGACGAACTCAAGAGGGTCCTTATCCACAACGCCTCAGTCGAGTTTACCGCGTACTATTACTTTACCAACCTGAGGGCGCACTGCACCGGCATGGACGGGGAGGGCCTCAAGGGAATCATCGAGGATGCAAGGCTTGAGGATCTCAGCCACTTTGAGTCGTGCCTTGAGAGGATCTACCAGCTCGGAGGCTCCCTTCCAAACGATGCCACCGAGTTCATCAGGATGTCCGGATGCGAGTTCCTGCAGCTTCCAAAGAACCCGACTGACCACAAGGCGATACTGGAAAAGTGCCTCAAGGCAGAACAGGGGGCGATCGTCAACTGGGACAAGGTCTGCAAGATGACGATGGGAAAGGATCCTGCAACGTACGACATTGCAAAAGACATCCTGGCAGAAGAGATCGAGCACGAGTCGTGGTTTCTGGAACTGCTGTACGGCAGGCCTTCAGGACACATGAGAAGGAGACACTCAGGCGAGAGGCCGCACACCAAGAGGCACTCCCGGGCACTTGACATGGCCTGAGAAGGGGGGCCCGCACCGCCTGCAGACGGCAGGCTCGTCCCTTAAATAGAAAAATCACGTATTGATGGCATGACTGGACAGATCAGCCTTGACGCATTTCAGGTTAACCATCTTTTGGAACTGCTGGGGGCGGGATCCGAGATAGTCAAAAGGACGGGCATGCCCATCATACTGTACCGGCAGACGCTGGAGGAGGAGGATGACGCATACGAGGAGATCGTCTGCTCCCTTACCTCGCGCCACGTGATAGAGCAGGTGGTGGTGTCGGGGGGAATGATCGTCCCGACCTTTCGCCAGCAGCAGGCCTTTACGCTTGAGGAGTACTCCAAGACGCTCCAGCAAAAGAGCACGGACCTGTTCCAGGAGGTCGTGGACACCCTCGAGGAGCACTTGGCCAAGGTATCATAGTTAATAAATGCCGACAATTGAGTATTTTTGCATGCGCCTACTTGAATTCCAGGCAAAGGAGCTCTTTCGCGAGTACGGAATCAACCTGCTTGAGAGCAGGGCCTCAAATGACATAGCAGACGGCAGGGTGCACGCAAAGGAGTTGGGGTACCCGTTTGTGATAAAGATCCAGGTCCCGGTGGGCGGACGAGGCAAGGCAGGGGGGATACAGAGATGCCACAACCCCGACGAGTTTGAGCTGCGGTACCCGCAGGTTATGGGCCTGACGATCAAGGGGGAGAAGGCAAGGGCCATACTGCTAGAAAAGATGGCCGACATCAAAAAGGAACTGTACCTTTCGCTGTTTCTGAACCGTTCCAAGAGGTGCTATACGGTGATTGCCTCTGCAGACGGCGGAGTCGAGATAGAGTCGGTAAAGAACCAGATAATAGTGGAGGTGGGACTCGGCGAGGTGTCCGGTGAGGTTGCAGCAGATATTGCCAAACGAATGGGGCTTGCGGGGATTACCGCAGACGGATTCGTGGACACCCTGATGAAACTGTCAAGGCTTGCAGTGGAAAAGGAGGCAGAGCTTGCAGAGATAAACCCGCTTGCAATCATGCAAGACGGCACCGTGATGGCACTGGACGGCAAGTTTGTCACAGACGACAACGGCAACTTTAGGCACCCGGAGATGGAAAAGTACCAGGAAAAGTCAGAGATTGAGAGCATGGCCGAAAAGAGCGGATTCTCCCTGGTGGAGCTTGACGGGGACATCGCCGTCGTGGGAAACGGCGCGGGGCTGGTAATGTCGACCCTTGACATGCTGTCAGACAACGGCGGCAGGCCGGCATGCTTTCTGGACGTGGGCGGCGGTGCCACCACAGAGTCCGTGTATGAGGCGCTCACGCTGATAAGCAGGATCGGCCGCGTCAAGGGGATCCTGGTGAACCTTTACGGCGGGATAGTCAAGACGTCTGTGGTAGCAGAGGCGTTCCTGCAGGCGTATGACAACGGACTCATCGACGTGCCGGTATTCTCCAGGCTGAAGGGGGCAGAGTCTGACAAGGCGCGCCAGATGCTTGAGGGATCCAGGACCAGGATATTTGACTCGCTGGAGGATGCGATCAACTCTGCGGTAACGGAGGTAAACAGTTGAGCGACATATTTGGGATCCTCCGCGGCGTGCCCGAAGAGCCTGACTATGGGAGGAAGGGCGTGATAGTGCAGGGAATCACCGGCGCGTACGGCTCGCTGCACGCCAGGAACATGGTCGCCTACGGGACAAACATCGTGGCAGGCGTGACTCCCGGCAAGGGGGGGCAGAAGTTTGACGGCACCATTCCGATATACGATACCGTGCAGGATGCAGTGGATGCGACCGGTGCGGCGATATCTGCCGTGTTTGTCCCTGCCAAATTCTTCTTGCCTGCCGCGCGCGAGGCGTTGGATGCCGGAATCAAGCTGCTTGTCGCGATTCCCGAGCACGTGCCGGTCCGGGACACAATGACTGCACTTGAGATTGCAGGAGACAAGGGCGCAGTAATCATCGGGCCCAACACGCCCGGGATCATGATTCCCGAGGTGATAAAGATTGGAATCATGCCACCCACGCCGTTCAAGATGGGCAGGATCGCCGTGCTCTCAAAGAGCGGCACGCTGCTCTACGAGATATCAGACGCGCTGACCAGCGCCGGGTTCGGCCAGTCCATCACGATCGGTATAGGCGGGGATCCGGTGAACGGCACCAGGCTTGTCGATGCCTTTGAGATGGTAAAGGACTCTCCGGACCTTGACGGGCTGGTGATAGTGGGCGAGATAGGCGGGGACTCTGAGGAGATCCTGGCCCAGAGGATAATGGATTGCGGGTTTGACAAGCCCGCCGTGGCGTACATTGCAGGAAGGGCAGCGCCCAAGGAGAAGAGGATGGGCCATGCCGGGGCCATAGTGATGGGGACGTACGGCTCTGCAGAGTCCAAGATATCCATGTTCAACAAGGCAGACATCCCCGTCGCAAAGAGGCCAGCAGAGGTGCCCATGCTTCTTGCAGGAAAGATGGCAGCGGACAAATCCGATTAGAATAAAAGAGAGGAATCCGGGAAGAGTCTGATGCCAGTTACTGATCCTGAAAAGAAGCGCATAGCGCAGAACGCCCGCCTCATCATGCAGATATGCTTCAACTGTGGGTGCAGAAACGACATCAAGGCCACGCGGTGCAGAAAGTGCAGGAACCCGTACCTGCGGCTCAAGAACCGCAACATGGGCGCCAAAAAGTAGGGTCCGAGCCGGCCATTTCTCGGTACCTGAATGGATGAAGAATATGGTGGTGCTGCTGCTGCTGTTAGGTAGAAAATGCCACAGATGATCCTACCTTCGTGAATAAGAGAGAGGTTGCGCGTCTGCCTGCCTGCCTGCCTGCCTGCCTGCCTGCCTGCCTGCCTGCCTGCTCCATTCTTATTGGGAAATAATCAATGCCGTGGCAGATTGCGTTTTGATATCTGGATAGTCATCCGGGTTATGACGTCACCAAACGCCACGTTTGCGCGCCTCTGCAACGACCCGGACGCATACCTGGGACAGTCCGTAGTGATATTTCTTGTTGCCTCCATTCTCAGTTAACGCAGAAGTAGCAACAATTTAGTGCATGATTGGATAGAATGCCTATTCCAATACCCATGTTGAAAGCCTCAAACATGCCAATGTCTTGTCCTGCCTGCATGATCTAGATGCATGGCGTGGGCATGGCGGTACCGGGTGTCGGTGGCCGTGCCCATGGGCAAAAGACAAACATTCAGTGGCACGCTGGATACGTTTGAAGGCAAAACGCAGTACTGCGTCCGGTTCTTCGGAATGGCTACGCACCGTCCGTCCGTCCGTCCATTCCTGCAAGAGACGGCCCTGCGGAATCTACTTCAGGGGTGGCAGGGTGCCTTGGATGCGGCGGCCGGCCGCGCATCCGGCAGCGTGGCAGATGCAGCACGGATCCGGCGGCTTGTGCCTGGCAAGATCCCGGGGAATGGTCATCAGCAAAAGGATTGCCTTCATGTCAATCTGCCTCATTGTCAAATACACCCCGCTGCCGCCTGACATGCCCGGATTGCGTGTCAGCTCGGCATTTGCCAGAACCCACACGTTGTACAGGATCATCGAGTAGAGAAAACAGAACAGCCGCGCGGTACTGGAGGTACTGCGCGTCCTTACCCTTTGGCTCTCCACCATCCTGTATCCGGTCTCTATGACCCACCTCTTGGAGTACAGGTCTGGCTTGATTCCGGGCACGCTTGTGGCAAACGCGATGTATTCCTCCTCGGGCTTTTTGCCGCCTGATTTCCTGCTTTTTCTTTTGCGTTTTGTTATTATCATGGTGTATTCCTCGTAGTCGTTCTTGGTCTTTGCTATGCGGAACCTGGACACTGCCATGCGCTCCCCGCGATCAAACTGCGCGATGGCCCGGATCACGTTGGTCGTGTTGACGCACGGCATGAGAAAGTCCACGCCCGTCTCATGCAGTGTCCGGATGACGTCGGTGGAAAAGAATTCGCGGTCAAGCATGGCAACCCCGATTCTGACCCTGTTGTCCCTGCACGTTTTGATGATCCGCCGTACAAAATCAGAGGCGTCTTCAAGGGCGGGCATGTGAATCACGCCAAGCGCAAGGTTCATCCTCCTGTTGACGCACTGCGCCGTGACGTAGCGCTCAAAACTGCCCGTCTTGCCCTTGCTCTTTGAGCGCACTACGTCTTCGTTGTGGTTGGAGTCCCAGCGGGGTATCAGGTGCATGTCTATGGCCACGTCCATCTTCCTGCCTGCAAGCATGCCCAGCTCCTGCAACCTGTCCAGCTGGACGCCTATCTTTTCGTTAAACGCCTTGATCAGCTGATCCCTTTTGATCCTGGATATCGTGTCCCGGATCCACTCGCCGCTGACGGCCCGGCGGTGGGATTTTTTCAGCCCCGACAGGAAGGTCGTGGCATTGCGCATGGCAGACGCGTATCCAAAGGCCGAGACGCCAAGCAGCGCAGCTGCCACCATGACCCTGTGAAAATCGGCCGGCCCGTACGTGGTGTTGTGCCTTTTGGGGGACGGAATTCCGGGATCAAATGTCTCAGATACCCCGTCCATGACCGGCCCGCCCATCATGGCCGGATTGTTTTTCAGGGAACGCTGCATGCGGTTCTGCGGGCCGGGCATGGCAGTCACTTCGGGTTTCGCCGCCTGCCTGATGCAGCGCCGTTTCCGGCAGCAGCCGTGCAAACCTTAAATCCCAATTCCGTGAATCCGATATGGTGTGTGAGCCCGTTCATGGTGGTTCATTGACGGGTACTCTCACTCCATTCTTTTAAGCTGCAATGACATGTAATTTGCACCTGCCGGCAGCTATTTTTGGCAACGCCTGCAGATTCAGTGCGGATGTGTACGAGATGGCGCGGGCGTGTCCTGCATGTCAGGCAGGATCTTTTACTTCTGTGTTAACTGATTCTTGGGGCCGTCATTGTGGTGCCATACGAGATCATATACGAGGATACAGGCGGATTGGGCTGGACTCCGTTCCTTGCCAACATGGCATCCGTACTGGCAAGCGGGGTAGTCTCCACACTGGTCGTGCACCTTGCAGGACGCAGGCTTGGTGGCAGTGCAAACTGGAAGCAGACGTTCGTGACGTTGTTCCATGTGCACGTGCTGCTCGTGGTGGCTGCTGTGGCAGTCGGGGCGATATGGGTTGCAGTGCCCCCGTCGGACATGCAGCATTCGATGCTCACCCTCCAGCAGGACATTGGGCTGGCTCTTGCGTACTATGCCGTGGTGGTTGCAGTCTCGGCATGGATCATAGTCCTGTCCGTGAAGGCGATAAAAGTCGTGCACGCGTTTGGGACCGCCAAGGCGTTCGGACTGCTGGTCCTGTCCGTGGTGGCTGGCTACGCTGTCATCTTGCCTTTTGATCTCAGCGTATTGCTTGATGCGGGTACATGATGGGGCTGCTGCGGCAGCGGCAGCGGTAGTGATGCCCGTCCGTGCCACAGAGTACATCAGTTCTGATTTTACAGGATCTAAAGGTAAAAAAATACCCCCCGCGCAGTCTAACCGGACCGGTCGTCTAGCCTGGTTTGGATGACGCACTCACACTGCGTAAGGAGTATCACTCCCGCAAGGGTCGTGGGTTCGAATCCCATCCGGTCCATACCTTACTATTCAATTTGATAGGTTCCACGCGGACGGACGGGTGTGAATCTGACCAAGGACAAGATCGAAGAGATAGACGAATCGACGTCGCTGGAGCGGTTCACGCAGGGGATAAAGTCCAAGGTGACCCTAGACAGGTACACCAGGACGCTGCAAAGGATACTGTGCAACTACCTGGAGAACGTGCTGGATGACACGTTCGAGGAGAGGATGAGGCAGATGGTCACGATCGGCAGGGAGACATCTGACTGGACGCGCGATCTGCTACTGAAGATATCCGAGAACCTGTGCAAGAGGACGGAGCTTGCAAAAGACGACCCGGACTACCTCAACCCAGCCTCAATCGACAACTACTTCAAGCCCCTCAAGAAGCTCTTCGACATGAACGAGGTCATGCTGCCGTGGAAGATGATCTACGCGACGTACCCCGAACAGGACAACCTGCCAGACTCCCGAGGATGGTCCCGGGAAGGGATATCCAAGATGCTTCGAAACGCGCACGACCCCATGGACAGGGCGCTGGTTCTGGTACTGGCTGGTGTTCAGGGCGTTCATGGTACCGCAGAATCCGAAAATGCCGTCAAATCAACGTAGACCATCAACAATTTGAACCAAGTGTAGTAGACGACAGAATGTTTCGCTCATTTTGCTATCTGGGGTACACACAGAAACCGGTTGCTCATCTTGAAACCATGCCTAAGAGGCATGACAAATGGTGTTTTGTTGCAAAAATTTCCGACCTCAAATGAGTGGAACATTCTGTCGTTTACTATGCGTCACAACTAAAAAAGCCAGAGATGATGCTTGAAAGATAATCTCGCACAGCATCTGGTACACATCCCCATACCAAAAACTACAAAAAGGTCACGTTTGTTTGGGTAATATTTAGGATGGCAGATCAAGATTTTGGCACGATGGTAAATTTAGATTGCTGCTGAAATTTCATTTTTTGATGGAATATGTATAAGATATAATGAAGTCATAAAAATCACCAATAACGGAACCGATTAGTAAGTTCATCATTTTCTCTAATCTCAACCATACTTAATATTTCATGTTCCGGATTTAAATTGTTTGCTAAACCAACCTGCCGTAAAATTTTCAAATCAAATCCTTCTCTTTTCTTGGAATTTTCTTTCTTTTCACATTTTATTTTATAAACAAAAGTGTCATCTTTCATCAAGCCAAGTCCAGGAAGATAATCTTGACCGTTCTTCATGTTTGAAGACAGTACGTCAAAGAGAATTTTCAGCAAATTGTCAAGATCCTTTTTAGATTTTCCGTATCTGTGTAGTTTTTTGATCAAATGTTGAACTCCATATCTACAATCAGAAAATCCGCGTCTGTCTAATTTTTTAAAACTATTTTTGATCACTTGATCGAGTTTTTCTCTCCGTCCTAATTTTTAGATCATTGTTGCCCACGGTTTGCATATGTCTGATGATAATTCCGAGTCAAGGATTGCAGAACTGGAGGAAAAAGTGGGTGTGATGGCAGAGCAGATGGCCGAAAAAGACCGGCAGATGGCCGAAAAAGACCGGCAGATGGCCAAACTCGCTGATCTTTACGCTGCCGCCCTCAAACAGATCCAGGATCTCACGGCAGAGTTGCAGGAGGCAAAGGGCATCATATCGGCTGCCGTTGCAAGGAGCATCGGCGCAAAACCGGACAAAAAGACCGGCAGTACCCGGCGCCGCGCAAAGGGCAAGGGCAAGGCCAAGGGCAAGCCAAGTGACCACAAACGCACGGGCCTTGCGCGTCCTGAAAGAATAGACGCAGAGGAGACGGCAGATCCCCACACGTGCGACAACTGCGGCAGCTCCGACCTCTCCGAGTGCGTATCCACGTACACAAAGGTGGTAAGGGAGGCTGCCAAGACGGAACTAAAGCACATCAAGGTGACAGTAAAGAGAAGGCGTTGCAGGAACTGCAAGAGGACCGTGTCCGGCAGGACCCCGCTGGCACTGCCAAACTCCAGGTACGGGATCAACTTTATGATAATGATGGTCATCCTCAGGCTGCACGGCATGTCAGACCTCAGAATATGCAATATTGTCATGATGATGTACTCGGCAAGAATCACGGAATCTGCGATAAACCGCATGGTGTGCAGGATGGCCCGGGAGCTCGGGCCGCTGTACGAGAAGATCAAGGAGGAGGTAAGAAACTCGCCTGCGATAAACGGGGACGAGACAATCTGGCGCGTCGACGGCACGAACTACTGGCTGTGGGTGGCTGTAGCCAGGTACGCCGTAATCTACGAGGTGCACCGCCACAGGAACTCGAAGGTTCCAAAAAAGATGCTCGGCAAGGACTACCCGGGATGCGTCACGTCTGACTCGTGGGCCGCGTGGAACGTCATCGGATCCGAACACCAAAAGTGCCACCTTCATTACGCCCGGGACATCAAGGACACCCTGAAATACAAGAATCCCGGCTACGACTACAAGCGTCACGCAAGGACGCTGCGCGCGATACTGTGGGACTCGCACATCGACGGCGCCGTTCCGGGAGGGGCAGACGCGCTTGCCGCAAAGAAGAGGCTGGATCGTCGTATTGCGTCACTTATCGGCAGGCTCGAAAAGGACCGCGACTGCAAGCACTGCAACAGGATGCGCAAGAGGCTGGTGCGGGAAAAAGGCCACCTGTTTGCGTTTCTGGAGACAGACGGCGTCGAATACCACAACAACCGGGCAGAGCGGGCCATCAGGCCGTGCGTCATCCTGCGCAAGAACAGCAACGGGAGCAGGTCAAAGAAGGGTGCAGATGCCATTGCCACGCTGATGAGCATCAAGCAGACATGCAAGGCAAGGGGAGATGATCTTGGCACGATCCTGCGCGAGGGCCTGGCTCCACGTCAAAAAACTGCATAGACGCGCGTAGGCATGGAGTTCAACATTTGATCAAAAAACTATGCAGTTACGAAAATATGCGTAATCCGGAACTTTTTCAAACTCCGCGCTGACATGTTAGCCCTGCTGTCAAAAATTTATGATCCATCCAATTAAAACCAGAATATGCCGGTTCATACTGTTGTCGAATCAGGAAACAAGTGACCTGCAAAAAGAGAACAAGGCTCTCAGATACATGATCAAGCGCCAGGACGCTGACATCAAGCGCCAGGACGCTGACATCAAGCGCCAGGACGCTGACATCAAGCGCTTGGAGGCAGCCGCCAAGCACGAGCAAAGCCTGTGGAGCACGCGGGACGGCTCCGAGTCCGGAGCCGCAGGGGAGCCCGCCCTGCTGCACCGCGTGGAGGTGCTTGACGACGTCATCGGCGTCGGGAAGAAGCTTCATGACGCGACGCTGAAGGGCAGGGGGCAATTCCAGTACATACTTGACAGGGCCGAGGCATGGATAAGACAAAGCGGCAAATCCCCGCTCTTCAGGAACGACGAGACGAGGGCGTCGGATCCCGGGAACCGCTGCAAGCTGTACCCAAGGCACGCGCTACTCATGTCACTGATGTACAAAAAGGGCAACCCCACGCAGGGCGCGCTTGCGGCATTCTTTGGAATAGACCAGGCGACCGTGTCCAGGTACATCGACGTCATGGACGCGGTACTCGAGGCGGCGCTGCCCACTGCTGCCAACATATCAAAGGAGATAGCAGGCACGGAGACAAAAGAGGATCTCAAAAAAATAATTTCCGGGCCTGACGGGGGCATCATGATGATCGACGGCACGCACTGCCCCATACAGAGGCCGGACGAAAAACAGATGAGGAGCATGATGTATTCGGGCAAGAAGAAGAAATTCACGCTCAACACCACAGTCTGCATAAATGAAAACGGGGTGATAGTCGCCATATCCGGCAGCACCGTGGGATCCGTCCACGACATCACGCTGCTCAGGGAGAGCCCGCTGCCGTTTGGAAAATGGTGGGACCGCATGTGCGACGAGAACACCCCCGAAGAGGACAGGATCCACACCCTTACTGACCGCGGCTACAAGGGAATCGCAAAGGATCTGCCCGGCACAAACACCCTGCAGCCGCACAAGAAGACCAAGAACCACAAGCGCTTTACAAAGGAGGAAAAGGAGCACAACCACGCCGTCAACTCGGCCAGGGTAAAGGTGGAGCACTCCATCGGCAGGCTGAAGCGGTACGGCCGGCTTACCGCGCCATACAAAGGAAAGATTGGCGACTTTAACAGGGAATTTAACATAATAACCGGACTCGTAAACCTGGACCTCCTGTGGAACCAGATGAAGAAAGGACCTCCTTCAGGTACAGTAATCCCAGATGTGCCATCTAGCACCTGATGCAAACAGATCAATGGGGGCACGCCCAGACGATCCTTATGTACCACCAAAAAGATCGCCTGAGACGCGATATGATGAACAATGGCAAAATATATGAATCTGTTGAGAAGGTGCTGAGAGAAAGCATCGTGCCGTCCGCCGAGGTCTCCAAAAGGTACAACGCGACATATGGCGCAAGCGACTTTAACGTCGGCATGCTGCATGCCGCGATGCTTGACACTTCGGTCGGCGGATGCAGCTTCGCCATGAGAGAAATCACGGCGCAGTCCATCGAGAATCCAAGATATTCACGTCATTCTCCAAGCGACGAGTGGTTTCGCGATATCCTGTCCAAGACGGACGAGGGTAAGGCGCTTGAGACTTTTAACCAGGCGGTAAGGGCACAGCTGGATGAGCTTTACCTGTTTGGCAGGCTGCCTGATGTGCTTGATGTGGCCATCGACATGCACCTGATACCGTGCCACAGCAAGAAACTTGGCTCTGACCTGAGAGGCGGAGAGCGCAAGAGCGGCACCAACAGATTCGAGGCGTACATCACGGCGCAGTGCGTCAACTCCAAATCGCGGCTTATCCTTGCGGCCCTATACGTGGACAAGTCCTCATCCGTGCACGAATCCCTGCGTGAAATCCTCAATTCGTGCCTAGAAAACGTCTCCGCCGTCGGATCCAGGCTGGGACTGATCCTGGTTGACAGGGGCTTCTTTTCAGTGAACTCAATATCCGAGATTGAGCGTCTTAGCCTTGAGTACCTGATGCCGTGCACCAGAACCAGTAGGGTGAAAGACTCGCTGCGCAAGTTCGTGGCCAAAACGCTCGGCCCCATCTCAAAATCCGACATGACGAATTCTGACAAGGCAACGGTTCAGTACCACATGATCATAGCAGAGAAGAAGAGAGTAAGGAAGGAAAGTGAGGGGGCGAAGAACGGGGACAAGAAGGCAGGTGCGCCGGAAGATCGATACATTGCGTTTGCCACCAATGCCCCGTGGATGGATGTAGAGGAATATTCCAAAAGGTGGACCATCGAGACATGCTACAGACTGGTAGAGAATGCCAGGGCGAAATCGTTCGGCAGCAGTAGGCCTGCCCGGCTTTTCTGCTTTCTGTACTCGCTGATGCTATTCAATGCGTGGGTGCTGGTAAACGCGCAGCTGGCCAGCTTTCTGAAGCTGCGTGACGGAGTCCTTCCGGTGACGCAGCTGTATATGAAAATTGTCACGCTAATAGCAATCTATCGGAATATTACGATTCAGCCCGAGCCACCGCCAGATCCCGTGGCTCCGTGAGCACATCTGGGATTACTGAGGTAGCACGCTGGGGCCGGTAATAAACTGGGAAGAGGCAAACGTCCCCGGCAGCGCCGTTTCAAACAATTAATTCCGTGCACATCGTGGTGCTGCAAGGTTGCGCACGTTATTTTGTATTTCTGGCAGGACAGGATCCCCACATGGCTAACATGGCGAGAATTAAATCAGAATTTTTAATATTTTCTGGGTTTTTCTGGTTTAACCCAACGAAATGGAGGGATTACGCATGGCTTCTATTCTGTCGTGCACTACGCATAATGTTGAGCAGCGCCTTTGACACAGTACATGAAAGTCTGATCAGGCAGGCGTTCATGGTAGTTACGACGTTGCTTTTGCCTGGCAGCGACCTGCCTTTGCAAATGACGGCGACCGTGGAACCGGCCGGGTCTTGGCCAGCGAGGTACGCCGGGCATGTGACCGTCCGGTTCTGTCCGCTGCCCGCATCCATCTCGATGCGGATTATTGGAACGTGCGGACGTAACCTGCACCGACAGCGGCAGTCGCTCTGAGACGGATGCCGGCAGTTCGGGAAAATTCCAAAGATCTGCAGTGTGCTAAACCGTTTAATGTATGGGCACCATTGAAAAATAATGCAAAATGACAGGCTGTCTGAATGGTTCGTGCCCAAATTCGGCCCTAGGAATTTCCGACTGTCGGTAGGAATCCTGTTTCTGCCCTACACCGGGATGGTGGTATCCTTTACCGTGTGGGGCTCCCTCTCGGTGGATTTCAGTCTTGACAGGCTGGTGTCAGTCTGCCTGCTCTATTTCCTTGCAATAGGGATATCTGCGCACTGCCTTGACGCATTAGGAAGCAAAAAAAAGCCTTGGGGCCGCATATCGCCGTCGAAGCTCTGGCTCGCATCCGTAATTTCCCTGACTGCCTCCCTTTCCATCGGGCTGTACTATGCGTTTTTGGATTCTTGGCTGCTATTCCCGATAGGGGCCATCGAGGTGTTTTTTCTTTTGGCATACAATCTGGAACTATTTCGCGGGAAATTTCACAACAACGCATCATTCGTCGTAGCCTGGGGGGTCCTGCCTGTCTTTGCCGGCGCCGCAATCCAGTCAAACGCCGTGTCCGTCGAGACCGTGACGCTTTCAGCGGTTGCGGGACTTGCAAGCTACGTCCTCATAACCACGTCCAGAAAGTACAAGGAGCTGAAGCATCGGAATGCGAGCCACGGGTCGTACTACAAGAAGGAGGCGGTTCTCAAGGCTACAAGCTTCGCGGTGATGTTTGGCACGGCCGGCTTTTTTATCTTACGGGTTCTGTAACATCTTCGAGACCTGGTTTTTGCCGTACCGACTGATCATGAGGCGTGATTTTCAGGCTTGTTGTGTTATCATCGGATCCCTGCACAGGGTCTCAAAGATCGTGGCTGACGGCAAGAACAAGTGGAGGAGGATGACTCAAAACACACCACTAGGCAAATCTACCGAATAGGCCTGAAGGTGTTACGGAGCATCTCGATCTACCGAATTTCCCACGTAGAATGGTGTGACGGTTGTTACCAAGAAAAAGGTGTGGTTTGTGCCCTTCAGCGGTAGCAGTTTTCATTCCAGTAAAATCCATGCACAATATTCTCATTTTACCGGTTTAAACCATGAAAACCCCAAGATGTACCAGTGTAATCTTACGGTATCTTTAATTCGTGTGAAAGGGATACCACTGTATGAGGCCGGATTCTGAGATGCTTCTAGCTAGGATACTGGACGCCCCCGTAGGCCAGGTGGTCACGGTCCTGGGGGAGGTCCTTGACTGCGCCGTTCAGCTGCATGTGGTGGAGCAGAACGCCGTTGCGCCCAACCAGTTCGTAAGGAAGGTCGAGATTACGGCGCGGGGACTGCCTGTCATAAAGGCAAGCGTAAAGTTTGATTCCACCGTGCTGCCCGAATCCGTAATGGGCGAGCTCCTGAGGAAGAAGCGCGGCGTCGGAACCATTCTCAACGTCAACGGCATCGCCGCAACCAGGAGAATCCTGAACCTGCATCCGAGTCATGGCATAACCTCGAGAGAGTACGAGCTCATCCATGACGGGGCCGTATGGTTTACCATATTCGAGGAGATAAACCTAAACAGTCTTGGTTCCGTAAGCGGTTATGCTCACGTGTTGATTTAGAGATCCGTTGGAGGCGAACCTAACCTTTTACCTTGGTTCCTACAAGTACGGCTGAGGAGCCCCACGTCAAATCCTGCCTGCTGATTTCCAGTCCGTGGCTTTCCATGGCATCCCCGTATTCCTGCACCCAGTTTGAGGCCCTTATCAGGCGTGGCAGGTCGACGAAAACCTGTCTCCATCCCGGGGTGAAGAGACCCACCAAATTCAGCAGCTTGAAATAAAAATCCCACATTCTGCGCACCGGGCCGGCCCTTGGATACGTAAAGTCATGCAAAACTATCTTTCCGCCGACGTCGAGATGGTCGAGGCAGTTCCTGATCAGGATGTCCGGCGTGCAGTATTTTGGCAGGTATGACGCAGTGATGCAGGAGAATTTCCCCCCAAGACTGAGCTTCTCGGCATCCTGGTTTACAAAGGAGATGTTTCGGTGCGGGGCCGACCTCTCCATGGCCTTTTCAAGGTACCGCCAGGTGACGTCGACGCCCACTATCTCTGCATCCGGCAGCGTCTCTGCAATCCGTCTTGTAAGGATGCCCGTGCCGCAGGCAAGATCCAACACGTTCTTTTCGTCGGACAGATGCTCCAAAATTTTGCGTTTCCAGAGACCGTCCCTGCCAAAAGTGGCCCAGCTGACTATTCTGTCATACGAGCCGGCGTTACTGTTAAAGAATTTTGGAACCATGCCCCTTGGACTCTCCTCGGCCATACTGACTGCTGGGTTTTTTATCTAAAGTAGTTTGTGAGTTAGCAGCTGACTCTGTTCAGATAAGGTGATCTGACACGTACAGACTGATTGGGTTTGACTGAGATCCACGATTTTGAAGAGTCTGGTTGCCGGCCTCATCCCCGTGGATGCCGACTGCCAAGTCGGCCGCCTCGAGTCTTTCCTCAAGTTTTTCCCTGTATTCTTCGTGGTGGCTCCAAAAGTCTTGGAACATCGGACCGTGCATGTGCGCGATTGACGATGCGTCTTTCGATCCCGCGTCTTCCATGTGATACATCTCGCTCAGGATCATGGTCAGGATGTGGTGCTCGGCCGGGTCGTCCGGATCCAGTTTCATCTCGAAATTGATCTCATGAATCGCCTTGTTCCGCACCCCCATCCGAAACAGCGCCTTTGCCCCCACGTATTTTGCCCCCACGATGATCTCGTCCATGAGGGACACCACGAGGCTGCACTCCAGTGCCTCGTCGTGCATTTTCTCTTCGTAGTACCTGTGCCACAACTCTTCGTATTCCTCGGAAAGATCGCCGCCATAATTCAGTGCCACGCCACAGGCCTCCAGCGCTTCCGGATACCGGCCCAGAGAGTACAGCGCCAGTCCTTTCAGGATGTTTGTCTCCGGATCGTTTGGCTTGTTCATCGCGATCCTTGACAGGTGCCGGACTGCATTCTCGTATTCGTCCCGCCGGATCATGTCGGCGCACTCGTCAACGTCCTTCATGGAGCCCCTACCCGGCACTCGGCCTAATAAACGCGGCCGCGCGATTTGGTCGGGGACGGTTTCCGGCCGGGTCGCGACGGCTTTTGTGGGGATTGCGCAAAACAATGATTAGCATCCAGCCTGACTGTCCGCCAATGGAGATAATCCTCATGGTCGGCATCGCCGGAAGCGGCAAGTCCACGCTGGCCAGATATATCTTCCCGCGCCACGTCCACATGTCCCCGGATGCCATCAAGAAGTTGAGCCGTGGCCGCCGTCAAAAAATGCTTGGCAGGTACTCCGGATCCCCCGGCGACGCTCTCAGCAAGGGGAGGGAGATAGAGCATGTCCTCGTCATCAGAATACTGATCCAATGTTTTCATTAAACTGAATCTGGGAAATGCTTTTTTGCACCTTCAAGATATTCCTGCTTTCCGTGTAACTGTTCTAACGGACATACAAGTTTCACATCATCGCCGATTAGCTCAAACATGGAATCAACATCCCTGCTGTTCCAGGCATCAAAAAGCTTGTTTACGATATTTTTGCGACATCCTGATTTTCCATTCAAAGCATGCTCCTGTTGATTCTTTTTATGAAATAGAACGAGACAAAAACCGCTGCAATGCTGGCAAATGGGACGGCCCACCAGATTCCAGACGCTCCAAAGATTCGTGGCAATGCTAACAAACCGATGACTACAAAAATCAAATTGGACGATAATGAGATAACCAGTGAGATTTGTGGTTTCTGAAGCGCAGTCAGATATCCGGAAGCGAGATAACTGATTCCCATGAAGAGGTATGCCAATCCATATATGCGAATCGCATCAAACGCGATAGATGTCAATTCTTCGTCTCCTGCACTAAATAGCCCTATGAAATAGTCTCCAAATACAAAAACTGCGCCATAAAATACGGCTCCAATTATGACTGCAAGCTTGATGGATATTTTGAGTGTGTCTTTTACCCGTTGTATCTCTTTTGAGCCAAAATTATAGCTGACCATGGGCTGAAGAGCCATGGAGAGTCCTACATTGATCATGATGAGAACAAGAGATGTGAGAGATACGATTGCAAATGCCGCAATTCCTATCTCGCCCAGATATTGAATCAGGGTCAAATTGAAGAAAAGTACGACTAGGCCGACAGAAAATTCAGACAGTCCTTCAGAAGAACCATTGTAAAGAATTTTTTTAATTGTAAAAAAGCCAAAAGAAGGCATGCCATAAGACATGATGGATTTTTTTCTAAGGAAATATACAAGTAGCAAGGCAGTACTCGCAATCAATGAAATGCCGCTTCCTAACGCAGCGGCCCCCAAACTCATATCTAAAACCCCCAAGAAAACATACGTCATTGGAACGTTGATTGCTACTGATACCATGGTTGCCTTGATTGGATATACTGACACGCAAAAGTCTTTGAGCAAATGCCCTAGCCAACCGCAAAGTTTCTAGATCAGACTTTCTTTCATGGAGACATGGACGACTCCAAACTGGAAGAACTAAAAAAAGCGTGCAAAAAAGAAAAAGACCACAAGGTTCGGGCTAGGATGGTCACGGTACGCATGGTTCGCGTGTTCAACATGACCGTGGAGGAGACTGCCGACATCCAAGGACGGAGCCCAAACTGGGTCCGCAACTGGTTGAGCCGCTTCGATGACGGAGGCCTGCAAGGCCTCCGTGATCTTCCCAGATGCGGACGGCCCAGAAAGATCCCGCAAGACGTCATCGACGGAATAATTGCAAAGACGGCATGCCATAAAATCACGCCCTCGGAACTGCAACAGAACATACACCATGACACGGGCGTAAAGCTTCACATCACGTACGTCAGGAAGATCATGCACCAGTACGGCCTGTCCCCGAAGGCACCACGGAAAGTCCATGTTAACAGGGCCAACAAAAAGGCCGTGCAGAACTGGAAATACCGCTTCAACAAGCGCGTTTCACGCCTAGAAAAGGAGGGATTTACCACGGTAATGGAGGACGAGGCAATCTTCATACACGACGTGATAGTCGGCCGTAAATATTGGTCCCTGGTGGGCCATCCCATAAGCGTGCCGTACACCGGCAGCCACAAGAGGATCGCAGCGTACGGCTCGATCGCAAAAGACGGCAGGCAGTTTTTCCGGACGTACGAGAAATTTGACGGACCCACGTTTGTCAGATACCTCAAGGATCTGCACCGGCATTTTGGCAAGGTGGTAGTGACGGCAGACCGGGCCCCGCAGCACCGCTCAAAACTGGTAAAGGAATTTCTGCGCAGCAACAGGGATGTCAAGATGATCTATCTGCCAAAGGGCTCGCCGTACCTCAACGCGATGGAGGAATGCTGGCACCAAGGAAAGCGCGTCCTGCTCGTCTCGGAATATTACCGGACATTTCAGGACATGCACCGGGCAGTTTCGTTGTATTATCGAACCGCCAGGTTCAAGCTTGACATCCTCAAATTTACCAGCCGAAAATATGAGGCATTGTGCACAAACTTTTGATCGTCAGTATAGATTGAATTGCCTTCATTTCTGATAAAATATTGCAGGCAAATTCCTACAATGAACAGTATAAAGAATACAGAAAGAACCGTAAAGTATTCTTTTGTCGCATCAAAAAGTAACTCAGTTGCGCCAAGAAACCGTGTAATATCATCAGCAAAGAACAATGTGGTTACAGAAATAGCAACTGAAAAAGCAACAGCCATAATTAATGAAAGATTGAACACTTGATTTGCGTCTTTTAGCCTGTTTTCGCCAAGATATTTTCCAATAAGTGCAGAACCTCCAGTTGAAATTACAATGCCAGTTGCTGCTAAAAAGCTAAACATTGGAAAGACTAGGTTGAATGCAGCTAGTCCGCCTGGCCCAATAAACTGGCCAATCAATATTCCATCCACCAAGTACGTGCTAATCATTAAGAGACTAGTCAGGACAGAAGGAAATGCAAATTTGATGAATACCTTGGATACCTTTCCTCTGACAAATGATTCGTCAGTAGTCATTGTTCCACCCATCCCCTTTTCATATGTATAATAAATCTATTCTTTAACCAGGCTCCGTTCATTTATGGTAATCAAGCCTATAGCTAAGATCAAAAGTTCGTGTGGATTAAGTCAGTTTTTTTGTGTACATATCTGATCAATTCCAGATTGAACCACGCCGTTCGATAATACGTAGAGACGGCCCTGCACATATCAGAAAATATCCTACAATATTCGGAAACCAGCGGCCTGCACTTTCCCTAGCGCCGGCATTCTTCCACGGCGTTCAGGTACGGCAAGCCTTTGAGAAAATGCATGATCCTCTTTCGTCGTAACAGCGCAGCCGGTTGCGGACACATGTGGGGCATCGTACCTGAATTTTGGCAGTCTCGTCCACGGGCATGGTGCGCATGTGCAACATGTCCATGAAAAAGATTCCCGACGTCCGAGTACGGTGTCCCGCCTGGATCCACAACCGGCTGCGCCGCTACAACGAAGGAGACCTGCAAGGTCACCGGGATCTTCCCCGATGCGAACGGCCCAATTTAAGTACCGAGCCTCCCAATGTTCCCCGTGATAAAGACCGCGATGCTGGCAGTCGCGCTGGCGGTTCTGTGCGTGGCCATTCCAGCAACCCACGCCGAATCCATCCCCACTCCCCTCCAGCAAGCGCAATCGGGAATTCCTGTAAAAGAGGTGGAATGCGCCGGCGAGCGCGTGCTGGTGCAATCGCCGTCTGGCATACAGGCATGCGTGTTTGAATCATCGACAGGAGTACTGTCATACAGGGGATTTGTTCCCGCAGATGACACCCATGTACGGGCCACGCACTCAACTGTGCTGAGCCTTGATGCGGCCGGCAGCATCACAGACACGGGCGACCTAGTGCTCAAAGGCGCACTGGACATAGATACATTCGGATCCGAAGGGCGCACCTACGCGGCAGTAATCTCGCAAGGCGACGAGGGCATCCAGATACTTGACATCACCGATCCTTACGAGATTGTTGCCGCAGACAGCATCACAGACACGGACGACCTAGTGCTCAAAGGCGCACTGGACATAGATACATTCGGATCCGAAGGGCGCACCTACGCGGCAGTAATCTCGCAAGGCGACGAGGGCATCCAGATACTTGACATCACCGATCCTTACGAGATTGTTGCCGCAGACAGCATCACCCACACATACAGACTCATGCTTGCATTTGTGCAGGACATGGATGTATTCGGATCCGAAGGGCGCACCTACGCGGCAGTTGCATCGTCCCATGATGGCATCCAGATACTTGACATCACCGATCCCTACAATATAATCGAGGCTGACACAATCATAGACGTCGGCGACCTCGTGCTTAGCCGGCCAACCAACATAGATACCTTCAAGCTGAAAGATCGCACCTACGCGGCAGTTGCATCGTTGTATGATTACGGCATACAGATCCTCGACGTGTCCAACCCCTACGAGATCGCCGCAACAGACAGCATCACCCACACCGACTACTTCTTCCGTCCCTCGACTGAGGACATTGACGTATACGAATTGGGTGGGCGCACCTACGCGGCCGTCACCACAAACAGCGGCATCTGGACTCTTGATGTCACCGACCCCCACAGGATCGCTACGGCAGGCAACATCACATACAGCGGTTTCGAATATTTCGACTCAGGCGACACCGGCGTGTTTACTGTGGACGGCCGCGCCTACGCAGCCGTTGCCTCGAATTTTAAAAATAACGTTCAGGTATTCGACATCACCGACCCCGGGGACATAGTCGCTGCCGGCGGCATTGGTAATTTGCGCACAGTTACACTTGGCGGCGCATCTGCCATAGACACGTTCGAGTCAGGTGGCCGCACCTACGCGGCCGTTGCCTCGTACGACGACGGGGGCGTCCAGATACTTCAGCTGACCGCGCAGGCGGACCTTCCCCCCACGCCCCGTCAGCAAGTGCTAGGAGGGGTTTCGTCAGACCGGATAGTCTGCACTGGCGACCGCGTTCTCATGCAATCGCCATCCGGCGCGCCTGCGTGCGTCTTTACGGGATCTGCAGAGATGCTGCTTGGCAGGGGATTCACGTCGTTCACGTTCGAGGAGCCGGATCCAATTCCGCCAGGGGTAGCCTCGGCAAACAACGCCTTTGCCGTGGACTTTTACAAGAAAGTCGCAGAAACGGCCGGCAACCATTTCTTCTCCCCGTCTAGCATGCACGCTGCATTCTCCGTGTTGCATGAGGGTGCCCGCGGCGAGACGGCAGAGCAAATCCGCGAGGCGTTTGGACTGATCCTAGACGATGCGGCAAGACACCAGTCCGTACATGACACGATGTCGTCGCTGAACCGCTATGACCCGCACGCCACGCTGGAGATGGCAAACTCGCTGTGGCTTGCAGACCGGCTCGTGCCGCGCAGCGAGTACGTGGATATTGTGCGTGGCGTCTATCGCGCAGATATTGAGACTGTTGATTTTACGGACAAGGGCACAGTAGATCGCATAAACGGATGGGCGGACAAGAAGACGCGGGGCAAGATACCTGAGGTCCTGTCTCCCGACGACATGAATGAATTCAGCATGGCTGCAATACTCAATGCCATATACTTCAAGGGGACGTGGGCGAACCAGTTTCCAGTGAAAGACACACGCGGGGCGGACTTTTGGACCGGCACCGGCACCGTAAAGGCCGACTTTATGAACATCATGGCCGAGTTTGAATATGCCAAAGCCGACGGCGTGCAGGTGCTTCGCATGCCATACAAGGGTGACAGGCTTTCCATGCTGGTCGTGCTGCCGAACGAAAGGGGCGGGCTGGCAGCACTGGAAGGAAACATCACGCATACTGCCGTGGGCGAGTGGAGGAACCTTGTGTCAAACGCGGACATGGTCGTCTCGATCCCAAAATTCGAGGCAAAGACCAGGTACGACCTGACAAAGTTGCTGCCGCACCTCGGAATAACGGACGTCTTTGACGAATCGCTTTCCGATCTCTCCGGAATGGGAGACGGACCGCTGTTCATTGGCAAGGCGACCCAAGACGCGTACGTGAACGTTAACGAGGAAGGAACGGAGGCTGCGGCTGTGACATCCTTGGTCACGACGCTGTCGTCACCCCCGTCGTTTGTGGCAGACCGCCCGTTCTTGTTCTTCATAATCGACGACGAGAGCGGCACCATACTCTTCATGGGCAGAGTCGCAGACCCGACAGCGTAAGCGGCACGGACCGCCGCTTGATTTTGGATGTGCGGCAGGCATTATCCGGTTGCTTGAGCCAAGGCTGCCCAAACACGGGCAGGCAATCAGGATATTCCAGTCAGCCCAGGCCCATCATGCCGCTCCGGATGAGAAACTGTATGGCGTTGACGAAGGCATAATCTTCTGCAGTGCCGCCTGACCAGTCTCCGACAACCGTCCTGACCCATTCTGGCACCGGGCCGGCCGCAGAATCTCCCGCAATAATTTCTTGACAAGCTTTGCGCGGTGCGGGGACGCCCGGTCCACCATGACAGTTACCTTCCCAAAATGTCTCTGCATGGCCTTGAGATATGCAACAAAAGTGGGCGCGTTAAACCATCTTTCTGTCCTGAAGAACTGCCTGCCATCCATTGTAATTGAACCGTACGCGGTAATTCTTTTGTGGCTTCCCGTGTATGGCACGATTATTGGCACCCCCACGGGGGACCAGTACTTGCGACCGGATTTTACATCGTGTATGAAGAACGCCTCGTCTTCCATGGCTATGACAAAACCGTCTTTTTCTAGGCGTGAAATTCTCTTTTTGAGGTGATATTGCCAACTTTTTACAGCTGCCTTGGTGGCCCTGTTGATGTGAATTTTTTGTGACCCCTTGGGAGACAGGCCGTATTTTTGCATGATTTTTCTAACGTTCGTTCTGTGCATCTTTGTTCCGGTCTCCTTGTGTATGACCTGTCGCACTTCAGCAGGAGTGGTCTTGAACCGGTCTGCCTTGCCCAGTACGCCATTCATCGCTTCCTGTGAAATCTTGGGCGGCCTGCCGGACCTGGGAAGATCCCGGAGGCCTTCAAGGCCTCCGGCTTCGAAGCGTCCCAATCAGTTGCGTACCCACTTGGGACATCGCAGAAGATTGACGGCTGCATCATCTATGCTCATTTTACGAAAATGTACCATAGATCCTATGCAGAATGTGCCTGACGTGGCAAATCATAAAATCATGTCAGAACTGCGCTAGACGTGGCCATATTTGAAAATCTCGTCTGCCGTATATTTTACAAATTTGTCTTGCACGTCCATGTGAAAAATCCAGTTTCCAGTATTGGAAAATAAGGCACGTCCTGTGGATGTGCGGCATCCGTCCCCGGGGCGGCAGGTTGTTTCATGGGGAATGGTGGGGGAATTTGCACAAATATTGGATGCCGTGCGCGACATTCCTGCACTGCCTGATGCCACCTGTCTTTCACTCCGTCAGGCGGCTCGTGCCGCCCTGCCTCAGAGGCGCGCCCTTTTCTCGGCCAGCCTTTTGAGAAGGTCCGCGTCCCTGAGTTTTATTTCGTCCCACATCAGATCCTGGTTTACCATTCCCGCAATCGCGTTGAGCTCGTCGTTGTACTCCTCCTCGGTGCCGTCGTACGGGTCAGTCAGCCTCTTGTACTGTTTCAGGCTTCCGATAACGTGCTCTATGGCCACACGGGAGCTGTTTACCCTCTTGTTGTAGGCGCGTTGCTTCTTTGTCAGGCCGCCGGTCTTTTTGTCGGCTCCACGCTTTTTCTTGTGCGGGTGCCTGATGTGCCATCCGGGATATTCCTCTCTTGCCCCTTGGTAGCCCTTGTCCATCAGGACGTCAGGCTTTTCCTTTTCGGGCACGTCCTTCTGACCCATCCTTGCCGTAATGATTCCAAGGTTTGGCGGATCCTCGTTGAGCAGGGTCTTGTCGTGGACGCTGCCCGGAACGGTCTTGCTTATCGCCACTATCACGCGGCGCTTGTTGATCACGATGTTGGTGTTGTACGTGTGTGCCTTCTTCTTGCCAGAGTACGTCTTTTTGCGCCTCTCCTTGTCCGCGGACCTTCTGACCCGGTTGTGCGTGCCGTCCACCATCAGTTCTCCTCCCCTCCTGCCGGGTATTATCTTCTTGCTCTCCTCAAGCGTCCTGGCCTTTTGTGCAGCCTCGCTGATTTTGCGCGGCGCCGTGCCTGTCTCGCCTAGCAGCCTGGTCATCAGCGGAAGGTACCTGGAGACTGTGGCCTGGTCGACGCCAAACATCGCGGCAAGGGCTTCCTGCGGTATGCTCAGCCTTGCCCGAAACAGCCACAGCAGGTATACCAAAAGTGAAAAGTTGATGCGATTGTCACATATTTTACCGCATCTAGAGTTATACCAATTTCACGTCCCACAGTCAATGAAGATCAAGACGATGTTGAAAAGATACACCGCTGAGACAGACTGCGATACCAAGGACCGCATGATGCTGATCATCAGAGTCAAACGTGATGGAATAACCATGAGGGATTCTGCAAAATCCCTGGGAAAGTCAGCCTCGTGGGGCTACAAGTGGCATGAGCGCTACCTGGAAGTCGGATTTGACAGGCTGGGAAACATGCCGCGCTCCGGCAGGCCGACCAAGGCGAGCAAGGCAGACATGAAGAAGATCAGAAAGGCCGCATGCAGTAAACCGGTCTGGACGGGCAGGGAGATGCAGCAATACATCCAACAGAAGACCGGAGTAAAGTACGAACTCGGATATGTGCGCCAGATACTGCGCGGGTGGGGCTATTCCCAAAAGGTTCCCGTAGGAAAACATGCAAGAAGGGCACCTGACGAGGAGATCAGGAAATTCCAAAAAGAGATGCCAGAGATTATAAAAAAAGAACAGTGAAGGAACAGTCGTAGCGATACAGGACGAGTCCATAGTAATCTCCGATGCGCGGCCGCGAAGACGCGGCTACACCAGGAAGGGAATACGGGCGTTTTTCACGTACACCGGCTCACACTCCAAGACGATAATCCATGGACTAATCACCACGGACGGCAGGGGCATGTTCCGGCAGTACGATGCGTTTACCAAGGACACCTTTGAGGACTTTCTAAGGCAGGCGATGTACAGGTTCAAGAAGATCTGCCTGATCATGGACAAGGCCTCCCAGCACAGGGCATCAAACATACGCAAACTGCTTGATGGCACAGACGGCCTGGAGATAATCTTCCTGCCAACTGCGACCCCGGACCTGAGCGCCATAGAGACGTACTGGAGGGATCTCAAACGGGCAGTGCTTGACGTGCCGTACACCAGCCTGAGCATGCTCCGCGAGGCGATCACCCGGTACACGAGGTACAAAAAACCGAATCTGGTAGTCGAGAATTTTCTGTACAGGGCCATCTAGAACGACATCAAACCGCACCGGATCCACGCCGCCTAGCGTGTGCCATGCACGGCGCACCAGAGCATGCAATGTCTAATGTTCGGGGCGTCTTTTCTCGTCATTTGGGAATTCAACGCACCTCGTAATTTCCAGAGACGGCTGTTGCATCAAAAATTTATGAGCGATTTTGATATGAATTTTTCATTGCTGGTATACGCGTGCCTCAGGGGCAGGATGCGCCTGCTCCCGGAGTTTTTCGATCTGCTCTTGATTTCAGAAAAGAGCGCAGTCTCCCCGTTCCGCTCCAAAAGATCCTCGAGGCGGTGCAGCGTGTGGTCAAACCTTTCCGGGGTGCGCAGCGTCATGGCGTGCAGGAATTCAGGATATTTTATGATGTCGTCAAGATACCTAGACGTGACAGTCCAGTGATCAGTCAGGTGTTCCTCGAGGGCCTCGCACTTCTGTCGGTCTGTCCTGCGCGCCTCCCTGAGGGCCCTGATCCTCTGCCGGCGGAATTCATCCGACTCCCTGAGCGCCTCGTTTTCCTGCTGTAATCTCTGCACCGTTGGATCGACTAGCATTGCCATCACGGTGTGGCGTAAAAATCACCGATCTTAACGTTTCGGTTATCCTTCTTGGATTGGCATGCTTTACGATTCTGTGGATATTCGGCCGCATGTGGTGCCGCACGTGGGAATAACCCAATTTAATGTAAGAGGTCGCCTTTGCGAAGCGATTCCGTGCCTGATCTGTCCCGATTAATTACCAACTGAGCTACGTTTTTGACCATAAATACCCGATTAATTGCACGTTATCAACACGGTCCTCAGACAGGGCGGTTTTCGGATCAAGGCTCTTCCGGTTGGATCTTTTGCGCCGCATTTTCCGGCAGGCGCTGCGTGCCCAAAAGCTTTATGGATCATGCCTTCCCGTGTTATGGCGTGGTGCCTGTAATCGACTTGGAAAAGATTGACTGGAACTCCGTAACAGACACCAGGTCCCTCTTCGAATCCGTCCTTGACATGCTCAAATCCAAGGACGAGGAGAGCATGGCGCTGAGAAAAGACATCGAGCAGCTGAAGGAGGAGGCAGAGGCCTTCTCAGGGGAACACGCGATGCTGACGGAGATGGATGCCAGGATCAAACTGCTGGAAGAAGAGAATGTGCAAAAGGACTCCGAGATAGAACAAAAGGACTCCGAGATAGAGCTGAAAGATGCAGAGATAGAGAATCTGGGAGGAGATATGGAGAATTTGAAGGTAGAGGTAGAGAAGCTGCGGGCAGAGAATGCCGCCCTCCTGCAGGGATGCGACGTCTCGCAGGCAGTCATGGACAGGATAGCCCGCCTGGAGCAGCAGGCATCAGAGCATGCCTCTCAGTTGAGGGAGGCGCGCGCGGCCAACTCGGCGCTGGCAGCCGAGAATCTGGGCATCAAAAGCCGCCGCTCCCAGAAGCGGCTCCGGGAATCGCCCGGGCCTGCGCCGAATCCGTTCAGGAAGGTCGTCTGCCTGCGCACCGGCCGTGATCCTCCCCCGATATCCGAAAAAAAGCTAGTCGACATGCCCGCCTGCCCGCACGGCCATGCCCTCTCGAAGGAGCCCACCGAGGTGACCATCCGGGTAGTCGAGGAGATTATCGACGGGAAGCTGACCGGCATCCAGTATACCGTCGTCCGCAGGTACTGCAGGGAATGCGGCAGGCAGTTTGCCCCCGAGATCCCAGGGGTCGTCCCCGGTGGACGGTTCGGCGCCAGCCTGACGTGCCTTGAGACGACGATGAGGATGTACAACATTCCATACGAACCCATCCGCAAGCTGATCAACATAATCTACCACACGGGCCTTGCAAAGTCGACTGTCATCGGCCACGTGGATGCCGTGACAGGATCCCTCCACCCGCTCTACGAGGAGATGCTCGAGGAGATATTCTTCTCAGAGCATGTCTTCGGGGACGAGACCAGCTGGAGGGTAGCCGGTGTGCTGTACTGGCTGTGGATACTAGTCGGTGACAACTCGACTGTCTTTTACGTGGACAAGCGCCGGGGAGGAGACGTGCTGGAGACCCTGCTTGGAGGGTACGCAGGCCACGTCACCTCTGATTCACACTCCGCGTGGAACCGCATCGGCAGAACCCACCAAAAGTGCCACTACCACTATCTCCGCGAGATCATCCGCACCCTGGCCATGAAAAACCCGGGGCCAGAATTCAAAAAGTTTGCCAAGGCCCTAAAGGGGATAATCATCGATTCCTGGCACGCAGAGAAGGGACTCAACCCGCATGACGACAAGGCCGCGCGAAACCTCAAGGTGCGCAACCTCCTGGCCCGGGTGAGGCGCCTGATGTCTGGCAGCTACACCGAACCCCACTGCAAGCGGTTTGTCAAGCGGCTGCGGCGCGAGATCACCCATCTGTTCCCATTCATCCGCCTCAACACAAAGTGCCATAACAACGATGCCGAGCGTCCCCTGCGGCCCAGCGTCGCATCCCGGAAGGTCTCAGGCGGCAGCAAGAGCCTTGCCGGCGCATACAACCACGCCGTCCTGGCCACCATCCGCGAGACGTGCAGGATGCGCGGCGTCAACCCGCACGACTTTTTGGTCGACTACATGCGAGGCATGGTCGAAAAAATACCGGCAGTAGCAGCAACAGCTGCATAAATCCTGCAAAATCCATCCATGGCTGCCCTGCATGTCCTGCGCGACTCCCGTCGCACCGGTTGCCTGACATGTCAGGCCGCCGTGCCGGCCCGCCACCCGATTCGGGCACAACGCACCGCCCCGGACAGCGCCAAAAAAGGCCACTTCGCAAGCCCGATCACCGGATCTGCCAAAACGTAGCTCAGTCGGACTCCCCCGGAAAAACTCAGAATAATGCCAATTAAATGGGCATTTACGGCCGAAAACGTAGCTCAGTTGGTAATTAATCGGGGCAGATCAGGCACGAAATCGCTTCGCAAAGGCGACCTCTTACAATTTAATTCAGTTTTTTAAGTCAGGCGCATTCTGCATGAGATCTCATGTGTACTGCAAGCATTCCGGCTCCCACCCTGTGATCCTCCTCCTTCCGGTATGCCTCTTCGAGTTTTTCCCGTGTTACTTTGACCATGCAGCGTCAGAAGACTATGTGATCTACATGGTTTCCGGTTTGATGTGTTGAACTTGGAACAAACTTTCACGTTTCACTATAGCATCAAGTGATGATATCTCTACTACATGCTCCTTATTATTATACACCATGATGGTTTCTCTCATAATATTCTACAGGGTGAGTAAACTGTCGGTTATAATCAACTTCCCTCCAAAATTTCTCTTCATCAATATTTCTTCCCTGATCAATCCAAACGTTTAGAATTTTCTGCATGAACATCTGTGTATGAGAATCGATTTGAGGTCTGACGCCTGTCTCTTTCTCAATTCTGTCTCGTTCCTCTTTGAATTTCTTTAGTAACTTTTTTAGTTCTTTGCCGTTGATTTGTGCTGCTTTGGCTTTTTTAGCCTCATTAGATTTTTTTTTAAAATTTGACAGAAACCCCATGATGCCATTAAGGTAATTTGAACATTTAAAGGATCATGCAAGCCATTGACAAATTCAATTCAAAGTGCTAGACAGTATTACAACTCAAGTTCTTTGATAGATATCTAAACGGAAAAATTCATTTGGATAACCATTTTAGATATCTTCATAGAACGTCTTTGATCTGGACCCCTGTTTTTGGTACCACTTTTTGCATCTTTTCCGAATAATCCTGCCTCTCATTTATTCCCAACCTCCATCTTGCCTACAAACTCATCAGGTGTAAGATATCCCAGCGCCGAATGGATCCTGTCCTTGTTGTAGTCCTCAAAGGCCTTTGCAAGCACGACCTCGGCATCCTGAAAGCGTGCAAATTCATGCGGCCAGATGTACTCCCTCTTGAGCGTCCCGTGGAATGACTCCACGTGTCCGTTCTGCTCCGGCGTCTGCTTCCAGATGAACTCGTGTCTTATCCCCAGTGCCTGCATGGCCTTTTTGAATTCGCGGCTGCTGTACTGGGAACCGTTGTCGGTCCTGAGCCTCAGGTTTGAGATCTCTCCTGCAGACGACACCGCCTTTAGCACCGATTGCACTGCCGTGTGGGCAGGAGCCGTGGTGTCAAACATGTACGCCACCCACTTTCTGGTGAACACGTCAAGGACGTTGAAACAGTAGCACCATCCATCAATCCCGCAGTGGATGTACGTTATGTCAGTCTCCCATAGCTGGTTGGGTGCGGTGGGCTTGAACCTCCTGCGCCTTGAGGCACGAATGATGTCGTTTTTAGTCTTTTTGGGCTCGATCCAGCCTATTTTGTGATATATTCGCTGTATTCTCTTGCGATTTGTTGGAATGTTTGTCTCCCTGGTGACCTGCGCTGCCATGCGCCTGGTTCCGTACGTGGGACGCTTGGAGGCTATGGTTCTTACCACGTCAACCACGTCCGGGTCCATGGCCACGTCTCTTGGCTTCTTGGTGTAGTACCAGGCATGCTTGGACATGCCGCAGTACTGCAGGGCCTTGTTCAGGCTCATGTGCCTGCTTACATCACTGATGGCCTGCATTCTCATCACTTTGTTCCCTCCAAAGTTTTTTTTAAAATGTCGTTGGCTACGGTGATCTTGTCGATTATGCGCTTGAGGTTTTCCACCTCTGCCAAATGGTTTTTGGCCGCATCTCCCCTGTTTATGAGAGCATGTTTGCCTCCCTGCAGGAACTTGCCCTTCCAGTCCTGAAAGGTTGCAGGAGATATAGTGTCAATCAAAAGTCTTCTACGTCAGTCTGAGCGTAACATTTTTTGATCACTCCGCACTACCGCCCACATGGATGAAAAAAGCAAAAAGCTGTTAATCCAGGCCTACAAGAGAGAGAAGAGGGGAACCATAAAGGGTAGGATCCACGCCGTCTGCATGGTCAAGATCAGGGGGCTGGGCGTATCCGAGGTGGCATCACTGTGCTTTTGCGACCCGCACACTGTCACAAGCTGGGTCCGGCACTTTGAAAGCGAGGGTCTTGCAGGCCTGGAAGACAGGCCCCGCCCGGGCAGGCCGCCCAAGGTCGGGCTTGAGAAGATTGCGGGACTTGCAGCAAGGACTGGCAGCATCACAACTCCAAAACAGCTCAAAGAAAACATACGCAAAGAATTCAAGGTGACATACCACATTTCAAACGTCACAAAGATAATGCACAGGCTTGGCCTGTCTGCCAAGACGGCCCGGCGCATCCACGTCAACAGGCCAGAGATCAAAAAGATCAGGCAGTGGCAGCGCAACGCCAAAAGGCGGATTTCACGCCTGCAAGAGAAGGGTTTTCTCCCAGTCGTCTTTGACGAGGCCATATTTGTAGACGATCCGGCATCGGGCGTAAAGTATTGGTCGCCAGAAGGCGAGCCGATTGTCACGACATACAAGGGACGGCACGGAAAGGTGGTGGCATACGGTTCCATTGTAACAGACGGCAGGCAGTTCTTCAGGACGCATGAAAAATTTGACAAGGAGACGGTCCTGCAGTATCTCAAGGATCTGGTCAGGCATTTTGGAAAGGTGGTCGTAATCATGGATAATGCGCCACAACACAAGTCAAGGATCGTGATGAAATTTCTAAAGGAAAATCCCGACATCAAGGTCATGTGGCTTCCAGCTGCAACGCCCGAGCTTAGCGGCGTGGAGGAGTACTGGCACCAGGCAAAACGTAACGTGCTGGTGTCCGAGTACTATGCCACGATAGTGCAGATGCGCAACGCGATGTCGGAGTATTTCAGGACCGCGCGTCCAAGGATTGATGTAATGGAGTTTATCTGTAGAAAGTCCCTAAATGTAAAAAACTTTTGATCGACACTATATCTGCGTTTGTCAAATCCCTGCTGGATCTTGACCATGCTGGGGCCAAGAGGATGCTGAATGGGATGGACCAGTATCCGATCGTGCTCACACGAGATTTTGGAGCCACAAAAAAATGGCTACGGGCGCGGGCTCGGGGAAGCAGGAGGTTTGGAATAGTTGCGGCCGCAAAGTCATACCGCCTCAAGCCCCATGGGATATACGTAGAGCTGGCAATAGATGCCGCCCATTGGTTCCTCAACCCGTGCAGGGATCCACGTTCCTCGTGCAGCTTGGAGTACGCTGCCACGGAGTTTAAGGTGCAGGGCCTGGAACTTGACTGGGTGTGCATTGGGTGGGACGCGGATCTGCGGTATGTGGGAGATACATGGCAGTACAGGGAGTTTCGGGGTGACAAGTGGACCAAAATAAACAAAGAATACAAGCAGAGATTTCTAAAGAATGCGTACCGAGTCTTGCTTACACGGGCTAGGGAAGGCATGATCATCTTCGTGCCCGAAGGAGATCCCGCAGACGACACTAGAGATAGCAAGTTTTACGATGGCACGTACTGTTATCTCAAGGAAATTGGCATCCCGGTGATCTAAAATCTCCATCAGTTGTTCTTTTGCGCCCCGTCGCGCGATGTCAGTTGATCTTTTGCCTGAATCTGAATCACGGTCGGACCATAAGGCTCAACAAGGGCCGGCAAGGACCTCCACGCTTGGGAATCAAGAGGTTCCGGCCGGCCGGCGACGGTCGAGATTTGAAGGCTCGAAGAGGTATCGATTCAAAGTAACACCGATTCAAAGCGGCGTTCCACCCAACGCCCGAACCCTCTGGGGTCGCTTGGCTGTCTTGTGGCTTCTAATGCACCAACCGTGGGGAGTCGTGCAGACGCGGGGGAACCGTGCAGACGCGTCTTGCAGTCTGGTTTTAGTTCATTTGCCAAATCTGGGATGCCTGGTTCTGCAACATCGCTCAAAGGGGTAAGAGAATTTCTGCACAACGACAAGGACGTCAAGATGATCTATCTGCCAAAGGACTCCTCGTACCTCAACGTGATGGAGGAATGTTGGCACCAGGGAAAGTGCATTCTGCTAGTCTCAGAATACCACCGAACATTTCAAGACATACACTGGGCAGTCTTGTTGTATTATCGAACCATCCGGTTCAATCTTGACCTCCTCAAACTTACCAGCAGAAAATATGAGATCCTGTGCACGAACTTTTGATCCTCAGTATATGTCCGCACGGTTATAGAAGTACGTCATAACCGCAACACAAATAGTTGAAAAAACAAAGCAAACTCCCACAAACCAACACTGCTAAAAATACTTAACATGCAAGTCTTTGTGTTTGTAAATATGTCATTTGTGGCATGTTTTTATTATTTTTATTTTGTGACAAGCAATTTTCTGATATGTGGTGATTCTGCATAGATTTTACCGTGTTATGCTGCAGAACATGCTCTCAATTCACATGCGTTTGGACTATGACTGTAATAATACGATTTTATTCAAATAGTTTACAAAAGCAGAACATGTCACCAAAAAAAGTATAGCCTCTTCTTGCTGAATTTGAGCACTGTTTTGACTGGCTGCATGTCTAGAACTATTTGTGCTTGTGTGACCATATAATCTATCGAACACATCAATCCAAGCACGAGGAACGGCTAACTTTTCCATTTTTTTTATTCGATCTAATGCTTTGCCTAATGTAATGTTGTCGTCTTTTACAATAGAAGCCATGCGTAATCCCTCCATTTCGTTGGGTTAAACCAGAAAAACCAGAAAATATTAAAAATTCTAATTTAATTATCGCCATGTTAGCCATGTGGGGATCCTGTCCTGCCAGAAATACAAAATAACGTGCGCAGCCTTGCAGCACCGCGATGTGCACGGAATTAATTGTTTGAAACGGCGCTGCCGGGGACGTTTGCCTGTTCCCAGTTTATTACCGGCCCCAGATTGCCGCCTGAAGGGGGTCCCTTCTCCAGGTAGTTCCACACGAGGTCCAGGTTTACAAGCCCTGTTATTATGTTAAATTCCCTGTTAAAGTCGCCAATCTTTCCCTTGTATGGCGCGGTAAGCCGGCCGTACCGCTTCAGCCTGCCAATGGAGTGCTCTACCTTTACCCGGGCGGAATTGATTTTGTGGTTGTGTTCTTCTTCCTCCTTTGTAAAGCGCTTGTGGTTCTTGGTCTTCTTGTGCGGCTGCAGGGTGTTTGTACCGGGCATATCCTTTGCGATTCCCTTGTAACCGCGGTCAGTAAGGGTGTGGACCCTGTCCTCTTCGGGGGTGTTCTCGTCGCACATGCGGTCCCACCACTTTCCAAATGGCAGCGGGCTCTCCCTGAGAAGCGTGATGTCGTGGACGGATCCCACGGTGCTGTCGGATATGGCGACTATCACCCCGTTTTCGTTTATGCACACGGTGGTATTGAGGGTGAACTTTTTCTTCTTGCCAGAATACATCATGCTTCTCATCTGTTTTTCGTCCGGCCTCTGTATGGGGCAGTGCGTGCCGTCGATCATCATGATGCCCCCGTCAGGTCCGGAAATTATTTTTTTGAGATCCTCTTTTGTCTCCGTGTCTGCCATCTCCTTTGAGATGTTGGCAGCAGTGGGCAGCGCCACGTCAAGCACCTCGTCTAGTACATCGATATACCGGGACACGGTTGCCTGGTCTATTCCAAAGAATGCCGCAAGCACGCCCTGCGTGGGGTTGCCCTTTTTGTACATCAGTGACATGAGCAGCGCGTGCCTTGGGTACAGCTTGCAGCGGTTCCCGGGATCCGATGCCCTCGTCTCGTCATTCCTGAAGAGTGGGGATTTGCCGCTTTGCCTTATCCACGCCTCGGCCCTGTCAAGTATGTATTGGAACTGTTCCCTGCACTTCAGCGTCGCGTCATGAAGCTTCTTCCCGACTCTGATGATGTCGTCAAGCACCTCCACGCGGTGCAACAGGGCGGGCTCTCCTGCGGCTCCGGATTCGGAACCGTCCCGTGTGCGCCACAGGCTTTGCTCGTGCCTGGCAGCTGCGTCCTGGCGCTTGATGTCAGCGTCCTGGCGCTTGATGTCAGCGTCCTGGCGCTTGATCATGTCTCTGAGAGCCTTATTCTCTTTTTGCAGGTCGCTTGTTTTCTGATTCGACAACAGTATGAACCGGCATATTTTGGTTTTAATTGAATGGATCATAAATTTTTGACAGCAGGGCTAACATGTCAACGCGGAGTTTGAAAAAATTCTGGATTACGCATATTTTCTAGTGAATTGCTCAATATTCTTATTCATCTCATTCAGAACTTGTCTCTCTTGAGTCCCATAAACAGATCCGGCAGCATCAAACTTGTAAATAACTTCTATGAGGTCATAAACTCGATACCACGGCATGTCAAAAAATTCTTTTTTAATAAGATTTCCGGACGTTTTGTGAGAATATTCATCAATTTTCCATTTGAAAAATTTTGTCCATAGAAATATAGCTATAATACGTTTATGGGGATTCATAAGGAATACGTAAAAGGCATTCCACAACCGGGTTCGTAACTCCTCGTTCATCGATTCTATTTGCATCTTGTGTGTTACCAGTCCATTTCTTTCTGAAAACAGCTTATCCATTTGTGATACTATGATGTAGGATCTAATTAATGTTCATTTTTTTCAAACCCTGTCCAAATTGCCAAAATTTGGCAGGTTATGTGGTTTCTATGCACAATGCCTTTTGGTGACATGTTTGTGATCCAGAAGATACAGATACTTTGCAAATGTGTCAGGTAACCGTTCGGTCATCAGTTTTACTAAGACCATTACATGAACTCATTTGCAGACACGTACAAAGACGTTTAGACTCGTGACCATCAGGCATGGAACCTGTGTTGACTGCACAGAAAAAACGTGGATCTCATGCAGAAATGAGTGACTATAGTGGCGATCAAAAGTTCTTGCAAAATAATTCGGCTTTTCTGTTAAAGAATTTGATCAAATCCAGATTGAATCTCGCAGTTCGATAATACTGGGAGATGGCCCTGTGCATGTCCAAGAAGGTTTTGTAGTATTCTGAGACAAGCAGGTTCCGTTTTCCCTGGTGCCAGCATTCTTCCACGGCGTTGAGATGCGGTGAGCCTTTTGGCAGGTATATGATCCTGATGTTCTTGTTCTTGCGCAGCAGCGTCCGGACGGCTTTTGCGCGGTGCGGGGACGCCCTGTCCACCATGACGGCCACCTTCCCAAAATGCCTCTGCATGGCCTTGAGATAGGCAACAAATGTGGGCGCATTAAACCCGCTGGCAGTCCTGAAGAACTGCCTGCCGTCCGTCGTGATTGAACCGTACACGGCAATTCTTTTGTGGCTTCCAGTATATGGTACGGTTATTGGCACCCCCACAGGCGACCAATACTTGCGACCCGATTTTACGTCGTGTATGAAGAACGCCTCGTCTTGCACGGCCAGGACAAAACCGTCCTTTTCTAGGCGTGAAATTCTCTTTTTGAGGCGATATTGCCAACTTTTTACGGCCGTTTTGGTGGCCCTGTTAATGTGGATCCTTTGCGACCCCTTGGGAGACAGGCCGTATTTTTGCATGATTTTCCTGACATTCGTCCTGTGCATCCTTGTTCCCGTTTCCTTGTGTATGACCTGTTGCAGTTCGGCAGGAGTGGTCTTGAACCTGTCTACCTTGTCCAGTATGCCGTCCATTGTTTCCGGCGAAATCTTGGGCGGCCTGCCGGATCTGGGAAGATCCAGGAGGCCTTCAAGGCCTCCCTTCTCGAAGCGTTCCAGCCAGTTGCGCACCCATCGAGGGCATCGCAAAAGATTGACGGCTGCATCCTCTATGCTCACTTTGCGAAAATATACCATGTGCACTGCAAGCATTCTGACTCCCACCCTGAGGTCTTTTTCTTTTTTGTATGCTGCTTCGAGTTCTTCCCGTGTTACTTTGCTCATGCCGCGTTAGGCGACCAGATGATCTACATAGTTTTCGGTCTGAGGTGCTGAACTTGGAACGAATTTTTGCTTTTCACTATAGCAGAGTCAGATGGTAAGAATGCAAATGTATTTCTTGGCACAGGACATTACTGCTTTGTCTATCACACTAAAATTCTACAGCACGCAGTCTCATCTGATCGAGTTCTTGTGCCTGAAACTCCGGATACGACTCAACAAGAGATGATAGATTCTCGTGGCAGTAGACACGGGGCGTAATTCCTCCAAGAGTTGTTGTTGGAATGATGCAATATGGTTTGTAGATATGGTGGAACCTAAAATGCTTTATCGCGATATGTCCCATCCGGTTTGAACCGCCGCCGGGTTGGACGGTCGCGTCGCCGAACTTCGACACTGCCGCACCCTCGGGTCGTTTGGCAGTATCGTGGTGCCATGGTATGGTAGCTACCGACTCCATGGTCACGGGGTGCTCGCCGCGCCGGGGCGCAGGCCGGGATTTAGCGGAGCCGAAGCCGCAGGCGCGGATGAAGAGGCGACGCGGGCCTGTGGGTGGTGGTCTTGGAGGCGATACCCGCGCCGAGCGGAGCGAAGGCGCGGAAGGAGGGTGGAAGGGCAGACGGTGCGGTGACATGTGTAATGTGTATGTGGAAAAGTACCAGAAAGGCCCCAAAATGCCCAGAAAAGGCCCCAAAATGCCCAGAAAAGGCCCCAAAATGCCCAGAAAAGGCCCCAAAATGCCCAGAAAAGGCCCCAAAAATACTCCAAATACTACTATATTGCGTAGTGGACGACAAAATGTTTCGATCATTTAAGCGCGTAAATTGAGTGGGTGTTATTTCCCACCGAAAGATTTTGATCCCAGAACGTGCTGAAAATCTGGGTGATATTCTCAAACACGCCATACAAGAATGACAGGCTGCCCAAAGGCGACCAATTCCTGCAAGACGTGAGCCAAGACAAGATCCGCCGGATGATTTCCCAAACGCCGTCAGGCAAGGCGCGCGACATACTGGTTGCGTGCTGCAAGAGAAAAGACGGAATGAGCCTGCGCGCCATATCCGGCTCCATGATGAGGCCGTACTCCACCATCCGCGGGTGGCTCGTGCGGCTCGTCCAAGATGGATTGAACGGCAGGTTTGACAAAAAGTCAACCGGGAGAAAGAGGATACTGGACGAGCACACAGTCAGGATGATAAGAAACTGGCTGTACGAGGATCCGTCCAAATTCGGATTCGCATCCGCGTCGTGGAGCTTGGGCATGGTGCGCGACGCAATCAGGAGCAGGATCTGCGCATTCGGCTGCATCCGCACGCTACAGCGGGCACTGCACCGGATCAGGTTCTCATACACAAAACCCCGGCCCGCGCCCCGCAAGTCTGCCACGACCGAGGAGCAGGAGCAATTCAAGGAGAAGACAAAAAGAACGATCCTGGGCGTAATTTCACGCGGATACGCCGTGCTTGCAGGAGACGAGGCTGCAGTCCAGCTGGGGGCAGGCGCCGGATACGGGTGGAGGCCCATAGGAGGCAGAGGCACGGTAAGCGTCAAGTTCAGCACGAGATCAGTCCGGATGTTTGGCGCGCTGGCCCTGGGCCGGATCCACGCAAAAGAAGTCGAGTCCACAAACTCCGAAACGTTCGTAGATTTCCTAAAAGACATGCGCCGGACGTACGGAAGATTCGTCATGGTCTTGGACAACGCGTCATATCACAAGACGGATACGGTGAAGAATTTTGTGAAGGGCACCGGAGGAGACGTGCGGCTGATATTCCTCCCGCCGTACACCCCGCAGCTCAACCCCATCGAGGTCCAGTGGAGGGTGCTCAAGAGAATACTTGCCGGAAGGCAGTTCAAGACTACAGGTGAGGTTGCAGGCGCCGTCAAGAGAATAATCAGAACAGGCGAGATGAAACCCGTCAAACTCATGAAGTACCTTACGCCGTAAGGATCTTCACGGGAATTTTTGCACCAAAACCATTTGGACCATGCTTACGCCGTGTCGTCCTGGCGGGGTTTTAATTTGAATATCAGGTACTTGCCACTCATGGCAAAATGAGCGAAACATTCTGTCGTCCACTATGCGTAATGCATGCCTGCAAAAATACTCAAAATTAGCATAAATTCCATAAAAAACCATAAAAAACGAATAATTCCGGTTAAATTCCATTCAGTTCCTTACTGAGAAAGGATCATGAGCCTGGAATGACGGAGTCGGTACGAGATCGTCGTGTGTCCCACTCCCGACGAAAACAGTATATTGATGATTTGTGATTGTCACGTTATGGCTTCTGACCCGCGCCGGTTGGCCGTACTGATCGACGGAGATTTTGTGGATCCGGAATACTTTGGGAGCGTGCTGTCTGAAGCAAGCCGGCATGGTACGGTTGTCACACGCCGTATCTATGGCAACTACAAAAAACTGTCAGACTGGGAGAAATGTATTGGGCGACATAGGATAAAGATTGTTCCCAACTATGCCGAGGGTAGTAATGCCGCGGACTTTGCGCTTACGATTGACGCCGTGGAGATGCTCTGTTCCAGAGAAGAGGTCAACGGTTTTTGCATCGTAGCCAGCGACAACCATTTTGCCAGCTTGATTAGGAGGATCCACCCGGATAGTGTTTTCGTGATGGGAATCGACAGCTCAGACAGGAACATATCGTTCAAGGACACATGCACAGTCTTCAAGAATTTGGAAGATCTACCTCTATCGGTTAGTCTTGATGCTGCCTCTTGGGAGACTCTGTTTAACTGAAAAGAGGCTATTAAGGAAGCCATTCCATACTACGCACGTGAGGACGGCTGGGCTTTTCTCTCGCAGGTTGCACAAATAGTTGGAGTATCGCATCCAGACTTTGATCCCCGTCACTATTGCTATGGAGATCTGTTGTCCATTGTCAGGTCGTGCCCTGAGTTCGAGATGCATGGTTCCGGCAGAGTAAGGCTAATGTCCGCTTATACTGACACGCAAAAGTCTTTGAGCAAATGCCCTAGCCAACCGCAAAGTTTCTAGATCAGACTTTCTTTCATGGAGACATGGACGACTCCAAACTGGAAGAACTAAAAAAAGCGTGCAAAAAAGAAAAAGACCACAAGGTTCGGGCTAGGATGGTCACGGTACGCATGGTTCGCGTGTTCAACATGACCGTGGAGGAGACTGCCGACATCCAAGGACGGAGCCCAAACTGGGTCCGCAACTGGTTGAGCCGCTTCGATGACGGAGGCCTGCAAGGCCTCCGTGATCTTCCCAGATGCGGACGGCCCAGAAAGATCCCGCAAGACGTCATCGACGGAATAATTGCAAAGACGGCATGCCATAAAATCACGCCCTCGGAACTGCAACAGAACATACACCATGACACGGGCGTAAAGCTTCACATCACGTACGTCAGGAAGATCATGCACCAGTACGGCCTGTCCCCGAAGGCACCACGGAAAGTCCATGTTAACAGGGCCAACAAAAAGGCCGTGCAGAACTGGAAATACCGCTTCAACAAGCGCGTTTCACGCCTAGAAAAGGAGGGATTTACCACGGTAATGGAGGACGAGGCAATCTTCATACACGACGTGATAGTCGGCCGTAAATATTGGTCCCTGGTGGGCCATCCCATAAGCGTGCCGTACACCGGCAGCCACAAGAGGATCGCAGCGTACGGCTCGATCGCAAAAGACGGCAGGCAGTTTTTCCGGACGTACGAGAAATTTGACGGACCCACGTTTGTCAGATACCTCAAGGATCTGCACCGGCATTTTGGCAAGGTGGTAGTGACGGCAGACCGGGCCCCGCAGCACCGCTCAAAACTGGTAAAGGAATTTCTGCGCAGCAACAGGGATGTCAAGATGATCTATCTGCCAAAGGGCTCGCCGTACCTCAACGCGATGGAGGAATGCTGGCACCAAGGAAAGCGCGTCCTGCTCGTCTCGGAATATTACCGGACATTTCAGGACATGCACCGGGCAGTTTCGTTGTATTATCGAACCGCCAGGTTCAAGCTTGACATCCTCAAATTTACCAGCCGAAAATATGAGGCATTGTGCACAAACTTTTGATCGTCAGTATAGATCTTACCAGACCTCTCTGGCAGTGATGTGTCGAGGCAGAAACCACAAAATCACGCCGTCCATATTTTTAAACCCGTTCTTTGCAAGTGCTACCGATATTGGTGCATGCTTCCTGCCTATAGTGGCGATCAAAAGTTCTTGCAAAATAATTCGGCTTTTCTGTTAAAGAATTTGATCAAATCCAGATTGAATCTCGCAGTTCGATAGTACTGGGAGACGGCACTGTGCATGTCCAAGAAGGTTTTGTATACCAAAAGTGAAAAGTTGATGCGATTGTCACATATTTTACCGCATCTAGAGTTATACCAATTTCACGTCCCACAGTCAATGAAGATCAAGACGATGTTGAAAAGATACGCCGCTGAGACAGACTGCGATACCAAGGACCGCATGATGCTGATCATCAGAGTCAAACGTGATGGAATAACCATGAGGGATTCTGCAAAATCCCTGGGAAAGTCAGCCTCGTGGGGCTACAAGTGGCATGAGCGCTACCTGGAAGTCGGATTTGACAGGCTGGGAAACATGCCGCGCTCCGGCAGGCCGACCAAGGCGAGCAAGGCAGACATGAAGAAGATCAGAAAGGCCGCATGCAGTAAACCGGTCTGGACGGGCAGGGAGATGCAGCAATACATCCAACAGAAGACCGGAGTAAAGTACGAACTCGGATATGTGCGCCAGATACTGCGCGGGTGGGGCTATTCCCAAAAGGTTCCCGTAGGAAAACATGCAAGAAGGGCACCTGACGAGGAGATCAGGAAATTCCAAAAAGAGATGCCAGAGATTATAAAAAAAGAACAGTGAAGGAACAGTCGTAGCGATACAGGACGAGTCCATAGTAATCTCCGATGCGCGGCCGCGAAGACGCGGCTACACCAGGAAGGGAATACGGGCGTTTTTCACGTACACCGGCTCACACTCCAAGACGATAATCCATGGACTAATCACCACGGACGGCAGGGGCATGTTCCGGCAGTACGATGCGTTTACCAAGGACACCTTTGAGGACTTTCTAAGGCAGGCGATGTACAGGTTCAAGAAGATCTGCCTGATCATGGACAAGGCCTCCCAGCACAGGGCATCAAACATACGCAAACTGCTTGATGGCACAGACGGCCTGGAGATAATCTTCCTGCCAACTGCGACCCCGGACCTGAGCGCCATAGAGACGTACTGGAGGGATCTCAAACGGGCAGTGCTTGACGTGCCGTACACCAGCCTGAGCATGCTCCGCGAGGCGATCACCCGGTACACGAGGTACAAAAAACCGAATCTGGTAGTCGAGAATTTTCTGTACAGGGCCATCTAAAACGACATCAAACCGCACCGGATCCACGCCGCCTAGCGTGTGCCATGCACGGCGCACCAGAGCATGCAATGTCTAATGTTCGGGGCGTCTTTTCTCGTCATTTGGGAATTCAACGCACCTCGTAATTTCCAGAGACGGATGTCGCATCAAAAATTTATGAGCGATTTTGATATGAATTTTTCATTGCTGGTATAGTATTCTGAAACAAGCAGGTTCCGTTTTCCCTGGTGCCAGCATTCTTCCACGGCGTTGAGATACGGTGAGCCTTTTGGCAGGTATATGATCCTGATGTTCTTGTTCTCGCGCAGCAGCGTCCGGACGGCTTTTGCGCGGTGCGGGGACGCCCTGTCCACCAGGACGGCAACCTTCCCAAAATGCTTCTGCATGGCCTTGAGATAAGCAACAAATGTGGGCGCGTTAAACCCGCTGGCAGTCCTGAAGAACTGCCTGCCATCCATTGTAATTGAACCGTACGCGGTAATTCTTTTGTGGCTTCCCGTATATGGCACGGTTATTGGCACCCCCACAGGCGACCAATACTTGCGACCCGATTTTACGTCGTGTATGAAGAACGCCTCGTCTTCCACGACTGGGACAAAATCGTCCTTTTCTAGGCGTGAAATTCTCTTTTTGAGGCGATATTGCCAGCTTTTTACGGCCGTTTTGGTGGCCCTGTTGATGTGGATCCTTTGCGACCCCTTGGGAGACAGGCCGTATTTTTGCATGATTTTCCTGATATTCGTTCTGTGCATCTTTGTTCCCGTTTCCCTGTGTATGACCTGCTGCAGTTCGGCAGGAGTGGTCTTGAACCGGTCCACTACCTTGTCCAGTATGCCGTCCATCGCTTCCGGCGAAATCTTGGGCGGCCTGCCGGATCTGGGAAGATCCCGGAGGCCTTGTAGGCCTCCATTCTCGAAGCGTTCCAGCCAGTTGCGTACCCACCTGGGACATCGCAGAAGATTGACGGCCGCATCATCTATGCTCATTTTACGAAAATGTACCATGTGTACTGCAAGCATTCTGGCTCCCACCCTGAGGTCCTTTTCTTTTTTGTATGCTACTTCGAGTTCTTCCCGTGTTACTTTGATCATGCCGCGTTAGGCGACCGGCTGATCTACATAGTTTTCGGTCTGAGGTGCTGAACTTGGAACGAACTTTCACTTTTCACTATAGCAGATATCTTGGTTACATCACATACAATCAGACAATTCAATATCGATACAAATTTTGGATGTTATATGGTGCTCAATTCTGTATCCATTTCAATCTCCTGAGCAAACAAAAAATGATTATAGTGCCGCTGGCAACAAGGAATCAGATTTGTCCTCTAGCACATCACCAAACCCAAAACTGTTCTTTGACAAGGGTACCATTCTCATTGAGAACAGCAGACTGGTCAGAATTCCTGATACAAAATATGACGAACGCACCAAATCCCTGAGATCCCATGGCCTGAACTATTCAGAAATTGTCGAGTATCTAAAGAATAGTGATTTGAATTTTGTCGACAACGTACCTGATTTCATCCCGTCACCAGTATTCCAAATCAAGGGCTTGGAGCTGCGGGACTACCAACAGCAGGCCATGCAAAACTGGGAGAATGCGTCCATGAGGGGATGCGTCATTCTGCCCACGGGTGCGGGAAAGACCGCCTTGGGAATCAAGGCAATTCAGAGGGTAAACGCGTCTGCACTGGTGGTGGTCCCGACGATTGACCTGATGGAACAGTGGGCAGAGAACGTCTCCAGATACCTCTTGACTGATGATGGTGATGACGACCACAACCCGCAACGGATCCACGTAGGCAGGCTGGGAGGAGGAGAAGACGACCTTCAGGCAATCACCATAGCGACATACGACTCTGCATACATCCGGGCATCAACAATTGGAAACCAATTCAAGCTGGTAATATTTGACGAGGTGCACCATCTTCCCGCCCCGGGATACCGTTCCATTGCAGAGCAGCTCATTGCGCCATGCCGGCTGGGCCTGACTGCGACAATAGAAAGGGAGGACGAACTGCACGAGCTGATCCCGTACCTCACGGGAGGCGTCGTGTTCCGCCTTGGTTCCCAGGAGCTCTCAAGACAAAAGCATCTGGCAGGGTACACCATAGACCGAATCCAAGTCAGCCTGACCCCGGACGAGCAAAAAGAGTACGAGGCCAGCCACAACAGGTTCCTGGCAAACCTCAGACGGTTGGGATTCAAGACACCCACAATGTATAATCTCAAGCGGCTAATCATGATGTCAAACAGAAGCAGGATCGCAAGGGAGGCGATGCTTGCAAGAAACAGGGCAAACGAGATTGCACTAAACAGCCAGGCAAAGATAGACGAGCTGCAAAAGATACTGCAGCAGTACGGCGGCGCAAAGACGATAATCTTTACACAAAACAACAAGATGGTCTACCGTCTGTCAGACAGGTTCCTAATACCGCACATCACACACAAGACGGCAAGGGACGAAAGGCGGGATGTCTTGGAGGGATTCAAATCCGGCAGGTATACCGCGGTGGTCACATCAAGGGTTCTGGACGAGGGAGTGGACGTTCCTGATGCAGAATTGGGCATAATCATGAGCGGCACAGGCAGCGGCAGGGAGATGATACAGAGGCTGGGCAGGATCCTAAGGCCAAAACGGGATGGCAGACAGGCAAGGCTGATTGAACTGGTATCAAGACATACGCGGGAGACAAGTACCAGTGCAAAAAGAATAACCGCACTGAAAAAAGATTCGGCGTCCCGGGAAGACTATGGTTTGGCAACACAGGGGAACCGGCATGACGCCCAACAGGACGGCAAGAACAGCGGAGGCCATGCCTGATGCTCCCGTCTGAACTTTTGCGCACCAAGATCAGCCGGGGCAGGATAAGGCCACTGTTTTGCACTTCAACATCTGGCAACAGCACCGATTACGATCTTGCCTGCAGGCTTGTCGAACTTTTCACGAATTCACAAAAAGACAGACAGCGCAAAGGCGACCTACTGCAAAAGATAGGATCGCTTGAATCCGAACACGACTACAAGCTGGTGAGGGGACTGTCTGCGTTGTTGGAACGGCGCTGTATTTTTGGGAGATTAAACACGTCATCATCATCTGCTGTTGCAACGCCCATGCTTATTAGACAAAAACTCTTTGAGGAATCTGCAAGACGGGGACTGGCCCTGTCCGGTCTGCAAAGACAGGACATCATACGGCAGACTGCAGCACGGATGCATATCTCATCAGACGATATCGAGGCCATGATGTGGAGCGACAAGGACGAGAACCTGATACTGACCCGGTTTGATGTCATCAGCACAAAAGACCTGATTTTGTGGTACAACCTGTCCCTGTTTCAGACGCTTCTCTTCAGGTGTGCCAGACTGGAATTTCATGTAAATGGCGGGGTATACTGGAAGCAGGTTCTGCGCAACGTCAAAAGATACGGGCTGATGTATACACTGGAGTACCATTCAGGCAACGACCCCGATTGGGATGACTCCATCAGATGTGTTCTGGAAGGACCGCTCAGCCTCTTCAGGATGACTGACAGGTATGGCACGTCCATGGCCAAACTGCTGCCATCAATTGTACGCACGCCGGCCTGGAAGATCACAGGCTCCATAGTCAAAAAAACAGACGACGGACAAAAGATCTACTCGTTTGAACTGTCAAATCAGGACACCGGTGAATTTTTTCGCCCAACAATAGATTCCATACACCAGGACAGCGGCAATGCTGGAAACGACGGCGACGGTTCCTATGACAGCTCTGCAGAGGCGGCATTTGCAAAAAAATTCTATCAGCACTTTGATCAAAGCGACAAGTTCGGATGGAGAATCTCCCGGGAGCCTGACCCGCTAGTTGCAGACGGCAAGGCCATGATTCCGGACTTTCTTTTTGAGCGGTTTGGAAGAAAGGTGTACTTTGAAATTGTGGGGTTTTGGACAAGGGAGTACCTTGAGAGAAAGGCCGACAAACTTCAGGCACTGCTTGACGGCGGCGGCGGCGGCAAAAACGACAAGGGGATTGATCTGCTGGTGGCAATAAATTCTGAACTTGCATGCTCTAGGATAGAGGCAATCTCCAAGGAGAGGATCTTTACCTTTCAAAAAGATGTCTCAATCAAGCCCGTCTTGGAACACCTGAAAAAGATTGATGCCGAGATCGTCGAGGAAAAGATCCACACCAGAATAAGACTTGACGAGGACCGTCCGGATTTAATCTCCATAAAACAGGTTGCCCTTGAGAACTCCCTTCCGGAGGCTGCGGCATTGAAGATCCTTCTTGCCGATTACCCCGGGGATTATGTTGCAGTCGGCTCGTACCTGATCTCAAAGGAGAGGATCAAGGCCACAGACGACAGCCTTGGCGGGGTTTCCAGGTTTGTTGATGCCTGCAAGATACTGGCATCACAGAAGATTCCGGACACTTGTCATGCTGGCCTGCTGTCCAAGATGGGCTATGACGTGGTCTGGGAGGATCTGGATCCGGACAATGCCAGAATATCAAAGGGCAGGGCGAGCTAATCATTCCAACGAATGGGCGGTCCCATGAACTGAATTTTGCAGCGTCCGCGCAGCAGCCCCGAACGTGGAACTGCGGCAAACCGACATGGGATTTTTGCTAAAAAACGCCTTTCATCAAACGTTATAGTCTCAATTCCCTGCTATTTGGTAATGGCATCAAAGACAGTCCTGTTTGGTTCCCTGGCTGCCGCAGTAATTTTCCTGTTTGGTAACGTGGATTTTGCGCAGGCTGACGCAAAGCCGTCCCCCCTCCAGCAGGCGCGCGACGGGGTGCCGTTAAACGAGATCATGTGCTCTGATGGCCGCGTGCTGATGGCATCACCATCAGGATCGCCTGCGTGCGTGTTTCCTGCATCCGTGGAAATCCTGCAAGACAGGGGGTTTGCGCGCGTGGTGGACAAGCATGCCACTTGGATGGCGCTTGACCCCGGCTCCCCGCACTGGAGCCTGGAGACGATCCAGAATCCCTCAGGCTACTGGGTGCCTATCATAGACACGGACGGGTTCGCGTCGCGCCTGGCAGAGGCCACCGGAGACGCCGTGCTGAACAAGGACACAGTCAACGGCTTCGGGACTGTGTTCGAGACGGAGCAAGGCAAGATCCGCCTGCGGGATCACACCATTACATCCCAACTCTATCTTGACAACGAGGCAGACTACACGCTGAGGACCGACATAGGACGCGACGATTACGCGGCCGAAAAGGAGTTCGTCAAGCATTTCATGGATGAGATGGGTTTTGAATACGACAGGGAGGCCTTTGAGCAATCCGACTTTAGACTTTCTTACTACGACGCTCGTTCCTACACTATCCTTGAAGAGCATAGTTACGTACGGTTCCTTTTTGCCGACTATCATGCAGAGAATGTTCCGATGGTATTGACCAAACATGTCCCGGGATCCGCAGCAACACTGGCAGCCCAGATTCCTGACTTTGACGTCTCCGGATACGTCCAGCTGATGATCATTTTTGGGGGGTGGACCAACGATCCGGAACTGGTCGTTCCTACCCTGAGCCGGACGGGGGCGTACGAAGCTGCCAGTAAATATGCAGGCATGGATCCAGATCTGAATCGTCCCGCAGAGGAAGGCGGCGACTGCGAGTACACGCTGGCCGATGTTGGGGGCGCGGATCTCTCCAAACGGGCAAGCATCAAAGTAATCTTTGGAGTCCCTGCCTATGTTGTGAGCCCAGGTTATTGCGACTACGAATATGCTGCGGGCCATTCTAATATTCCACGAATAATCGTCGATGGGTGGACCGGCGAATACGCGTATGCCATATACATGAGAGGACTTGACTGATGACTGATTCGCGCTTGTTTCACATGGCGATCATGGCCATTGTCCTGTGACGGGCGCCACATTGACAAATTCCTTACGAGCATGGGATTTTTGGTAAAAAACGCCTTTCATCAAACGTTATAGCCCCAATGACTTGCTATTTGGTATGGTACCAAAAGCGTTCAAGACAGTCCTGTTTGGCTCCCTGATTGTCGCAATGATTCTGCTGTTTGGTGATGTGGCTTTTGCGCAGGCCGACGCAAAGCCGCCCCTCCAGCAGGTGCGCGATGGTGTGCCATTCACTGAAATCATGTGCTCAGACAGTCGCGTGCTGATGGCAACGCCGTCCGGGTCGCCTGCGTGCGTCTTTGCATCATCGGTGGGGGACTTGGAGGCCAGGGGATTTATACCACTTGGTGCGGCACCCGCAGGACATCCCGAAGATCCCACGTCCGAGACGCAGGCTGAAAGAGCCGCTGCCGCCTCAATTGCAGTTACGATACTTGACGGAGAGCCGTCTGCAATACCAAGCAAGGTGTCTTCTGCCAACAACGCATTTGCGATCGACATGTACAGGCAGCTGCCCGATGGCAGCAACGCGTTCTTCTCCCCTCTCAGCATATACATGGCAGTGTCCATGCTGTACGAGGCGACCAGCCCTTCTGCAGCAGAGCAGCTGCATGACGCGTTTGGCTTCGATCCCGACTTGCAGGCGCGCTACGAAGACACCGCCCGCGCGCTGTCCTCGCTGAACCGCGAGGATCCGCACGCGGAGCTGTCCATGGCAAACGCGCTGTGGCTAGTCTCCGGCGAACCCAGCCGCGAGTACGTTGAGACGATCCGCGACGTCTACCGTGCAGACGTGTCGCCGGTAAACGACGTCGAACAGATAAACAAGTGGGCCTCTGACAACACAAACGGAAAAATAAAAAAAATCCTGGAAGATCTGGGGCCTGACACCATAATGATCCTCACAAACGCGATATACTTCAAGGGAACGTGGGTGGTGCAGTTCGACTCCGATGATACCAGGCCTGGTGACTTTTACACGGGCAGCGGAACCGTAACGGCAGACACGATGTCCGTATACGGGGGATTCGAATATGCGAATGTCGGCAGCGAACAGGTGCTCCGCATGCCGTACGAGGGCGACCGGCTGTCGATGCTGGTGGCACTGCCGCGCGAGCGCGACGGAATCGACGCCTTGGAGGAACGCCTGTCGGCCAGCCTTTTGGAGGAATGGGAAGGCGCGTTACGCCACACGAACGTCGAAGTTGAGTTTCCAAAGTTCGAGACACGCACCAAATATTCCCTCAACGGGCCCCTGAAGGATCTTGGAGCCACCGAGATTTTTGATGTCGGCTCACTGCCAGATATCTCCCCCAAGGCATTTGTAAGCTCCGTGCTGCACGACGGGTACCTGAAAGTCAACGAAGAGGGCACCGAAGCTGCGGCAGTCACCACGGTAGTCGTAGCTACAGCATCCGCACCGCCCCCACCCCCATCGTTCGTGGCAGACCACCCGTTCCTGTTCTTCATACAGGACAACGAGAGCGGCGCGATACTCTTCATGGGGAAGATCGCGGATCCGACAAAGTAGGCGGCGGGATATGCAGCATGCGTTCTGTCTGAAACTTAAGTATCGTCCAATTCAAACAACCCCCGTGAGAACGGTTGCGATGTTGGCACTGGCAGTAGCGATATCTGCGTTGTCCATTGCAGGATTCGAGGCTGCTGCGGAATCCGCCTCAACGCCCCTGATGGTAGGAGACTGGATAAAGTACCAAGTGTTGATCCATGCGGACGGAGACGGGAGAGTAGGGGATATCGCAAGAGATGGGGTAGACATACTTGGACAGTCTCCGTTTGGCCTGATTGGATATGACATTGCCAATACTGAGTGGATCAAATACGCGGTATCTGACATATCCGGCAGCGCAGTCACGCTTGAGGTCAGCATAATGGCAGATGGGCGTGAGATAAGCCGCAATCCCGAATCAGTTGATCTTGGAGCGTTTAGCCCCGGCAGCCTTGTAATGCCTGCTGGCCTCGAGGTGGGCAGCGAGTTCGAAGGGCGGCTTGTGACAAAAATGACGTTTGTCGGGGTGCATGTCACCCCTGATCTCGAGATGATGAATTATTTTGAGGGATCTGATATCTTCGTTACCGATGATATGAGTCTTGACTTGTCAGAGTCTTACTATTACGATCATGATTCGGGCATATTTCTGGCCATAGATATCGATATGGAACTACGAGACACCAAGACAGACGATGCTGCCTACATCGCCGCAAGCATAAACGCCATAGACCGCTCCCCGAGACTCTACCAAGACATGCCGACAAACCATCTGTCTGCAACCGGAGTGCTTAGCGACGGCACCACAGTAGACGTATGGACCACCCAACCGCAGGAGGGCAAGAGGATGGGAATCGGTGTCTCGTTTGACGACCCGTTTGCCAACTATTCGATCACGGTGACACAAAACGACAGGATCGTCTTGGAAGAAGACGGCGGGCACATCGCAGGCGGGAAGGAAACGCACGCGACGACACCGTTGTACCCTGACGACCCTGTCGATGTCTCCATCACGTTTGGCGGGTACGGGTCTGAAGAGCCGCTGGGAGGCCCGGTGGGTGAGAATGTGGTGCTTGCCAACGCGGTTCCCGGGTTCGGCGCCGTTGCCGCAGGGTTTGAAGCGAATGCAGATCCAATCCCCGCGCCCCTCCGGCAGGCGCGCGACGGAGTACCGTTAAACGAGATCGTCTGCGGCGACGACGGGCGCGTCTTGATGGCATCGCCGTCCGGGTTGCCTGCGTGTGTCTTTGCAGGATCAACGGCGGCACTGGAACAGCGCGGGTTCGTGCTACTGCCTGAGGTTGAGTGACACGCCCCTTGCCAAACAGACAGAGGCATCAGGGAAACCGGAGGTTGGCAGTACCGACACAGAAAACCCCGGCGACATGCCGTTTGTCACCACGTGGAGGACCATCTCGCCAAACGAGTCCATAGCCATCCCGGTGGGGGGCGCGACAGGTGCCTACACGGTGGATTGGGGCGACGGCAGCGTGTCTGCTGACGTCACGGGAGACCAGAGCCACACGTACGAAAATGCCGGAGAATACGCCGTCCGCATATCGGGCAACTTTACGAGTATCCTGCTTGGCGAAGACCAGGACAACGCCGGCAAACTGATATCAATTGACCAGTGGGGTGACGTCTGATGGGAGTCGATGGCATCTGCGTTCAGGTGGACAACGTTCACGTATCACGCGACAGACGCTCCGGATCTATCCGGGGTGACTGACATGAGTGCCATGTTTCAATGGTCTGCCTTTAATGGCGATGTCTCTGGATGGGACGTCTCGAACGTGAGAGGCATGGAACACATGTTCGAAGGATCTCCCTTCAACGGCGACGCCTCATCGTGGGACGCCTCGAGCGTGGAAAACATGGGTGCGATGTTCAGTAATACTCCCTTCAACGGCGACGTCTCATCGTGGGACGTCTCGAGTGTGGAAAACATCCCAGGATGCCTTGTCTGTATCTGACATATCCTCAATGTTCCATAATGCATTCTCCTTCAACCAAAACCTGGGGAGCTGGTACATCACACTTGATGATTCTGCTATCAATCATGATGACCCCACTGGAATCGTCGGCAACATTGCCGCACAGAATACATTCCTTGACCGGCAGAACCCCACATACGGCATAGGCTCCGGCGGGGACTCTGGTTTCTTTGAGATGGATGGCACCGTCCTGAAAATAATGATGCCGCCAAGCCAGCCATCATACGTCGTCAACGTAACTGCCACCGAAGACATCTTCGGCACGAACAACTAGCGTATGTTGGATGTTCAGGTGATTGGCCTAGGGTCCGCTTTGAATTCAAGTCCACTCACCTATAACCGTCCTGCACTTGAATGACGGGCCCTGCACGGGCACCCGTCTTGGATTGTGGATCTTTTTATAATCACACACAAAGGATTGTCATGCATGTTCTCCTTCTTCTGCTGCTGTTGCTGCCGGCGGCCTTTGCAGTAGGCGTAGGGGGAATCGCGTATGCCGAACCGGCCATCAACGATCCCGGGCTGGAATTTGATGTCTTTGTGTCTGATCTCTGTTGCGGGGTGACTAGTATGGAATTCGTCAGTGACGACGAGCTGCTGGTTCTGCAAAAGGGCGGGAAGGTCAGACTGATACGAGACGGGGTGTTACAAAAGGAACCGGTCCTGTTTGTGGAAACTCAACCGATCCGGGAATCTGGCCTGCTTGGGATCACATCAGTCGGCTCCACCGTATACATCTACTATACTGCAACCGTGGACAGCGAAGTCGAGAGGGTGAACAGGATATACAGCTATGTGTGGGACGGGGAACGCCTCAAAGACCCGGTTCTGGTAAAGGAGCTTCCCGCAAACCTGTATCACAACAGCGGGGTGATGCTCACCGGCCCCGACGATCAGGTGTATGCAGTCATAGGGGACACTGGAAGGTACGGACCGCTGCAGAACAAGCCTCTGGAGTATCTTTTCCCTCCCGGAATCACCGACTATCTGGACACGAGCGTGATACTGCGGGTGGAGCCTGAAGGACCGTATTACGCAGTTGGCATAAGGAATAGCTTTGGCCTTGCCATAGACCCGGTCACGGGCATGATGTGGGCCACGGAGAATGGCGATGATGACTTTGACGAGGTAAACATGGTGCCTGACGGATTTAACAGTGGATGGAATGCAATAATGGGTCCTGCAACCGATGAGGAGTTGGCAGAATTCATAGGGTACGAGGATTACAGGTATCAGGATCCAAAGTTCAGCTGGGTAAGGACTGTGGCGCCTGCCGCCATCGAGTTTGCAGATTTTGCAGATACTGATGCGTACAACGATTCAATCTTTGTGGGGGACTGCAACAACAGCCACCTCTACAGGTTCCAACTGAACCCGGAACGCGACGGGTTTGTCTTCTCCAGCCCTGATCTGCAGGATACGGTGGCAGGCCTAGAGGACTCCCAAGATGAGATAATCATCGGTACGGGGTTTGGATGCATTACAGACATGGAGATGGGCTCTGACGGCCTCTTGTATATGATAAGCCATGTGGAGAACACAATATATCGGATAGGCCCCAAGGGCTCTGCAGCCTTTGCAGAACCCGCAGTACCCAAGGACGGAGGCGGATGCCTTGTGGCTACCGCGGTGTACGGCACTGAGCTTGCGCCGCAGATTCAGATGCTGCGCGAGATAAGGGACGAACACCTGCTGAACACAGAATCGGGAGCCGCGTTCATGGCCGCCTTCAACTCGGCCTATTACTCATTCTCACCGGCAGTGGCAGACATGGTACGGGAGCATCCGGCGGTGCGCGAAGCTGTAAGGGCACTCATCCTGCCAATGATCCTAACGCTCCCAATAATGGGTGCAGCCGACGGAGGCACGGATGCAGAAATACTTGCCCTGGGGGTATCTGTAATACTTTTGAATGCAGGCATCTATGTGGCAGCACCGGTAGCAGCGGCAATGCAGATGCGCAGGCAGGCAGCCGGCAAGACGCGCCGCGCCTCCTGAGGGTGCGTGCGTGGCGGCCAAAACATCTTGTTCAATGGAACCCATACCATCCGAATTTGACGCCTGCTGCCAAGGGTGACTAATGTCCGGCATTATTTCTGCAGGCGATCCCTTCTCTCTATGACTGCGCCATCAACGATGATGCTGCGTGTCCTGACTGCCATCCCCCTGATGCTGCTGCACTCTGCAGAGCATGCGCCGAGATCAAAGACATTCTCCGGAAACCTTTCATCATCATCATGCTTTGCCGAAAACACATACATGATTAACTGCCACAGCCCCCTGCTTCCCCCGTATGCCTTGGCCTCAGTCACAAACCACGACATCTCCAGGCCGTCATACCCATTGGGAAATATTTCCTGCTTGAACTCTGTTCCCTGCTTGGTGTAGTGCCCAATCATCGTGATCCTGCCGTTGAGAATGCTGTTGACCAACCTGGCATAATCCGTACAGGGAGAGCACAGATTGTCATAAATCAGTACCGGGTAATTCATGATACCGTTACACGCAGATATGATTTAAAGTGATGCCGCCTGTTAGTTTGTTGACCACATGATAACCCGTCACACGTGGTGGGCGGGCAGGGCCATCACATGTTCAACAGGTTGGCAACAGACTAGTCCAAGTAACCTTTTTTGGTTCATAGATGGAGCGGTTTGTTCTGATCAAAGTGTCTTTCCCCATTTGTTGATCCCGTAATTTGTCCTAACAGTATGCGTTCTGATCATCGGCTGGAAATGCGTAAGCGGGATTTGGGGAATTAGATCGGCGCCCTCGTGACTACCTGTCGGTGACCATGACCGGCTCCCAATCGTCATCAAGGCAGTTTGTAGCCTTGATTGTCTCGTGAATGAACAGATCCTCCCCGCCCATGCCCCTGAACATGCTTTGCATCATCATGCTTTCGGGTCCCAAAATTCCTTCTCCCGGAATGCATTCCAGGTGGGAGTTGCTTTGGAATTCGTCGGTGCTTCCGGGAGGCCCCAGGGGATGATAGTTGATCATTAGCGATAATATGTTGCCCGTGTTTGAATTTCTGGCCTGTATGACATATTCCACACCATAGTGCTCCTCAAGGTGCTCCCTGTAACTTGGATGCGTCTCTTTGAACGTGGTTACGGACTCTAGTGCGTAAATCTCATCCTTTAGATCCTGCAGCACATCATCCGGAATATCCGGGGGTGCGCCCATTCCGAACGGCCCGCCGCCATAAATCACCATCGGAGCTAAAAAGAAGACCACGACCAAGGATGCGACGACCGAGCAAAACACGACAAGGCCCAGCATTACAAGGCTGAGTTTGTTGTAATGTGTTTGTTGCACGGTGTTTTGCTTGAAGAGTGCTATAAAAAGACTCGTTACGTGGGGTAGCCTGTGGCAGCAGCAACAGCAACAGCAGCAGCATTAGCGTCCGTGTCCCAACTGCACACCATTGGCTGTCTTTGCAGGCATGCATTTGGGATAAGCCAACTTTAAAAGCAGAGACGTTTCATGGAATTCTGATGAAGGCGCGGTTCAACGGAAAATGCATAGAATGCGGGGATGCGATAAAGACCGGCAGGGAGATAGCAAAGAACTCCAAGAACCAATGGGTTCACAAGGCATGCTCTGATATTGAAGACGAGATTCCATGATGATTGATTTGCAGAAATTTATTTAAGCCTCAACGGTACAATCCATGCTAACAATGATAACATCGGGTCTTCTCATGACTGTCTCTGCAATGGCCGTACTTGGCATGATCGGCATTCCGGCAATCGTGTCTGCAGAACCAAATGTCGGGACTGTCACAGTCGTTCCGCTAAACGAGGAGATCAGCATGGAAAAGACTGTCATACCAATGAACATCCCCCTGACCAACACGCATCCCTGGGGGGCAGTCAGCGGGGAACCGTCCGAACATGTTGACGGCTATGCGGTAGTAATCCAGTTTTATCAAAATGTGGATCTAGTCCACACCGCGCAAGTCGATCCGCTCGATGACGGCTCGTACGAGTACATATTCCGAGTCAGAAACCTTGACGCCCTGACTGGGGAGTACGTAAACCTCTTCTCGGGGGACTACTCCGTGCACATCTTCAGGGTTGTGCCAAACACCAATCTGCTGGCCTAACAGAACCGTGTCTTGCCAGCCACAACACCCTGACCCATTTCTGATAATTCAGGTTCTGTTAACTCATCGAGATCTGCTGACGGCTGTTAACCGCCGTGATCTGCAATTTGCCAACTGATCCGCATCGACTGAATTCTTCACCATGAGACTTATCCTCTCGTGGCTATCCATCCCCATCGCTTCACTTGCGGATCCTACGGGCCCGACCTTCAGGCCTCGTGCAAGTATGTTGATACTTGCGTGCTTGTCACGGTCTACCGTGATGTTTCCTACAGGGCATCGCACCATTCTGCGCTCTTCGGCGTTTGACATCTTTCCACCACATCCCGCGCATTTCGAGCTTGTGCCTTTTGGATTTATCTTTATTGGAACGATTCCGTTCCATCTGGCTTTGTAGTCCAGCTGTCTTCCAAGTTCGTAATATCTCCAGTTCTTGCCCCGGAAGTTGACATTCTTTCCCCTCTTGTTTTTCTTGTTCCACAGTTTTGAAATTCCTTCCAAATCTTCCCTAACCGGAACGTGTCCGGCTTCGATTATTCTCTTGCTGGTCTTGTGCAGGATGTCATTCGTCCTGTTTTTTCCAATCCTGCCGTACTTGCCGGCTATCTTTTTTCTTATCCTGTAGTCATTTCGCTTGAAATGCGAGACTGTTTCCCTGCATCTATGTTTTATCTTGCCAACGTTTGACAGGTCGTGCTTGGTTATCCTGTCGTCAGTGTTGCACGTAGTCACGTTGTCAAAATTCATGTCTATTCCAATGTATCCTGTGGGAGTTTTTTCTTCGATTTTTTTAGAATACGATAATATTATCTTATTCGGAGTGACAGTGATTCCTCCCAGGTTCATTCCGTCTATTTTTTCTAGCACGTATGACGACAGCTTGATTTTTATCCTTGTCTCGACCTTTATCGACAGCTCCACGCATCCGCCTGCAATCTTGCATGCCTGGTTGTTGAATTTCAACACCCTTCCAGTGACGTAAGGAGTTCCGGCTTTCCTGCCTTTTCTCCTGTTCGTGCGCATTGCTTTCAACATGGATTTTGCCGAATAGATCGCGCACTGTTTGACAGATGCGTACAAGTCACTTTTTAGTTCTGGATATATTGACTCGTGGAAAGATTTTCTTGAAGTCAGCCCGCGTTCCAATCCAAGACGGACAGACTCGTTTGTGATGCGCCTGAATTCCTCAAAATAACCGACCAGTTCATCATTCTTGTCGTGGAACTGCCAGACTGATTTTGTTACTTTCATTATTAGAAAATATGTATCTGTGTAGTTTTTTGATCAAATGTTGAACTCCATATCTACAATCAGAAAATCCGCGTCTGTCTAATTTTTTAAAACTATTTTTGATCACTTGATCGAGTTTTTCTCTCCGTCCTAATTTTTAGATCATTGTTGCCCACGGTTTGCATATGTCTGATGATAATTCCGAGTCAAGGATTGCAGAACTGGAGGAAAAAGTGGGTGTGATGGCAGAGCAGATGGCCGAAAAAGACCGGCAGATGGCCGAAAAAGACCGGCAGATGGCCAAACTCGCTGATCTTTACGCTGCCGCCCTCAAACAGATCCAGGATCTCACGGCAGAGTTGCAGGAGGCAAAGGGCATCATATCGGCTGCCGTTGCAAGGAGCATCGGCGCAAAACCGGACAAAAAGACCGGCAGTACCCGGCGCCGCGCAAAGGGCAAGGGCAAGGCCAAGGGCAAGCCAAGTGACCACAAACGCACGGGCCTTGCGCGTCCTGAAAGAATAGACGCAGAGGAGACGGCAGATCCCCACACGTGCGACAACTGCGGCAGCTCCGACCTCTCCGAGTGCGTATCCACGTACACAAAGGTGGTAAGGGAGGCTGCCAAGACGGAACTAAAGCACATCAAGGTGACAGTAAAGAGAAGGCGTTGCAGGAACTGCAAGAGGACCGTGTCCGGCAGGACCCCGCTGGCACTGCCAAACTCCAGGTACGGGATCAACTTTATGATAATGATGGTCATCCTCAGGCTGCACGGCATGTCAGACCTCAGAATATGCAATATTGTCATGATGATGTACTCGGCAAGAATCACGGAATCTGCGATAAACCGCATGGTGTGCAGGATGGCCCGGGAGCTCGGGCCGCTGTACGAGAAGATCAAGGAGGAGGTAAGAAACTCGCCTGCGATAAACGGGGACGAGACAATCTGGCGCGTCGACGGCACGAACTACTGGCTGTGGGTGGCTGTAGCCAGGTACGCCGTAATCTACGAGGTGCACCGCCACAGGAACTCGAAGGTTCCAAAAAAGATGCTCGGCAAGGACTACCCGGGATGCGTCACGTCTGACTCGTGGGCCGCGTGGAACGTCATCGGATCCGAACACCAAAAGTGCCACCTTCATTACGCCCGGGACATCAAGGACACCCTGAAATACAAGAATCCCGGCTACGACTACAAGCGTCACGCAAGGACGCTGCGCGCGATACTGTGGGACTCGCACATCGACGGCGCCGTTCCGGGAGGGGCAGACGCGCTTGCCGCAAAGAAGAGGCTGGATCGTCGTATTGCGTCACTTATCGGCAGGCTCGAAAAGGACCGCGACTGCAAGCACTGCAACAGGATGCGCAAGAGGCTGGTGCGGGAAAAAGGCCACCTGTTTGCGTTTCTGGAGACAGACGGCGTCGAATACCACAACAACCGGGCAGAGCGGGCCATCAGGCCGTGCGTCATCCTGCGCAAGAACAGCAACGGGAGCAGGTCAAAGAAGGGTGCAGATGCCATTGCCACGCTGATGAGCATCAAGCAGACATGCAAGGCAAGGGGAGATGATCTTGGCACGATCCTGCGCGAGGGCCTGGCTCCACGTCAAAAAACTGCATAGACGCGCGTAGGCATGGAGTTCAACATTTGATCAAAAAACTATGCAGTTACGAAAATATGCGTAATCCGGAACTTTTTCAAACTCCGCGCTGACATGTTAGCCCTGCTGTCAAAAATTTATGATCCATCCAATTAAAACCAGAATATGCCGGTTCATACTGTTGTCGAATCAGGAAACAAGTGACCTGCAAAAAGAGAACAAGGCTCTCAGATACATGATCAAGCGCCAGGACGCTGACATCAAGCGCCAGGACGCTGACATCAAGCGCCAGGACGCTGACATCAAGCGCTTGGAGGCAGCCGCCAAGCACGAGCAAAGCCTGTGGAGCACGCGGGACGGCTCCGAGTCCGGAGCCGCAGGGGAGCCCGCCCTGCTGCACCGCGTGGAGGTGCTTGACGACGTCATCGGCGTCGGGAAGAAGCTTCATGACGCGACGCTGAAGGGCAGGGGGCAATTCCAGTACATACTTGACAGGGCCGAGGCATGGATAAGACAAAGCGGCAAATCCCCGCTCTTCAGGAACGACGAGACGAGGGCGTCGGATCCCGGGAACCGCTGCAAGCTGTACCCAAGGCACGCGCTACTCATGTCACTGATGTACAAAAAGGGCAACCCCACGCAGGGCGCGCTTGCGGCATTCTTTGGAATAGACCAGGCGACCGTGTCCAGGTACATCGACGTCATGGACGCGGTACTCGAGGCGGCGCTGCCCACTGCTGCCAACATATCAAAGGAGATAGCAGGCACGGAGACAAAAGAGGATCTCAAAAAAATAATTTCCGGGCCTGACGGGGGCATCATGATGATCGACGGCACGCACTGCCCCATACAGAGGCCGGACGAAAAACAGATGAGGAGCATGATGTATTCGGGCAAGAAGAAGAAATTCACGCTCAACACCACAGTCTGCATAAATGAAAACGGGGTGATAGTCGCCATATCCGGCAGCACCGTGGGATCCGTCCACGACATCACGCTGCTCAGGGAGAGCCCGCTGCCGTTTGGAAAATGGTGGGACCGCATGTGCGACGAGAACACCCCCGAAGAGGACAGGATCCACACCCTTACTGACCGCGGCTACAAGGGAATCGCAAAGGATCTGCCCGGCACAAACACCCTGCAGCCGCACAAGAAGACCAAGAACCACAAGCGCTTTACAAAGGAGGAAAAGGAGCACAACCACGCCGTCAACTCGGCCAGGGTAAAGGTGGAGCACTCCATCGGCAGGCTGAAGCGGTACGGCCGGCTTACCGCGCCATACAAGGGAAAGATTGGCGACTTTAACAGGGAATTTAACATAATAACCGGACTCGTAAACCTGGACCTCCTGTGGAACCAGATGAAGAAAGGACCTCCTTCAGGTAGCACGCTGGGGCCGGTAATAAACTGGGAAGAGGCAAACGTCCCCGGCAGCGCCGTTTCAAACAATTAATTCCGTGCACATCGTGGTGCTGCAAGGTTGCGCACGTTATTTTGTATTTCTGGCAGGACAGGATCCCCACATGGCTAACATGGCGAGAATTAAATCAGAATTTTTAATATTTTCTGGGTTTTTCTGGTTTAACCCAACGAAATGGAGGGATTACGCATGGCTTCTATTACAATAAAGCACATTTTTTATTTAAATGCTTTCGAATTTTGTATTTTTTATTAAAAATATAATACATGTGCTGGCAATGATTTTGGTAAACGTTGGGAAGAAAATCACAAAAATTTGCCAGAGCCAGATCACGACTGTTAACAGCCACCAGCAGATCTTGATAAGTTAACAGAACCATAATTCATATGTCAAACCGTGCCGCCTGTAGCCAGATGACCAAGAACTTCTGGCACGACATCGAACCGGGAATCGACATCCCGGAGATAATCAACGTGATCGTGGAGATTCCAAAGGGCTCGATGAACAAGTACGAGTACGACAAAAAACACAACCTGATAAAGCTTGACAGGGTCCTGTTCTCGCCGTTCCACTACCCGGGGGACTACGGACTCGTCCCCCAGACACTTTCTGAGGACGGAGACCCGCTTGACGCCCTGGTGCTGGTCACCAACCCCACGTATCCTGGCATCCTCATAGAGGCAAGACCCATCGGGCTGCTGCAGATGATGGATGACGGAAAGCTCGATGACAAGATAATCTGCGTCTCCACCAACGACCCGCGGTACCTTCACGCCGCAGACATCACAGACATCGAGGATCACTACCGCTCCGAGATTGCCCACTTTTTCCAGGTCTACAAGGATCTGGAGGGAAAGAAAGTCGAGATAATGGGGTGGAAGCCGTCTGATGATGCAAAGTCTGTCATCATCGGCTCCATAAAGCGCTACAAGGACACCCTCCAAAAATACTGAGGCACTGCCAGAATCCTGCACGTGCAGATACATACCATTGATTTTTTAATGGTCGCAAGAGAGCAAGACCCATGATCCAATACGCCCTGGGGGAATGGAGCCTGTCGGAACTGGCAGATGATCCAAAGGGCAAGGTCTTCCAGAGACAGGTACGCAGACTGGAACGAAAGGCAAAAAAGTTTGAAAAGGCAAAGTCCGAGCTGGCCCCCCAAATCTCTCCTGCGAGGTTCATGGGGATGCTGGGGGCCATAGAGGAGATCTCAGAGGAGACGCACAAGGTCGTGGGATACGCGTCCCTGTCGTACGCAGCAGACACCCAGTCAGATGAGGCAACATCGCTGATGACGCGGATGCTCAAACTGAGTTCTGAGGTATCCAACCGCATCCTATTCTTTGATTTGTGGTGGAAGAAGGACGTCGGCGAGGCAGACGCCAAAAGGCTGGCAGGCGGGGCAGGCGAGCTTGCCGAGTACCTGCTGCACAAGAGGCTGCTTGCACGATACTCCCTCAGCGAGCCCGAGGAGAAGATAATCAACACGCTGGATGTCACGGGGGCATCGGCCCTGACAAAGCTGTACGACAAGATAACCGGCGCGTACCAGTACAAGATGAAAGTCGGGCGCAGAACCAGAACAATGACGCGCGAGGAGATCACCGGCTACGTCAAGAATTCAAACCCCGATCTCCGCCAGAACGCCTACCAGACCATCCTCTCAAGGTATGCCCAGGACAGGGGGGTGGCAGGCGAGATATACCAGAATATCGTACTTAACTGGAGGGACGAGGGAATCGAGATTAGGGGGCACAAGACGCCCATCTCTATTAGAAACATCGTAAACAACATAGACGACAGAACCGTGGAATCGCTCCTTCTGGCATGCAGGAGAAACGCGCCCGTCTTTCAGAGGTTCTTTGTTCAAAAGGCGAAAATGCTTGACATGGACGCACTCAGGCGGTACGACCTGTATGCGCCTACCACTGCGCGCACCGAAAAGAGATACTCGTATGACAAATCAGTCAGGATGGTGTTTGATTCGCTGGAGAGGTTCAGCAGCACCCTTGCAGGATACGCAAGGCGCGTCTTTGAGGAGAACCACATCGACTCTGCGATACGGCCCGGAAAAAGGGACGGGGCGTTTTGCAGCACGCTGACGCCTGACATTACCCCGTACGTGATGGTAAACTTTACCGGAAAGTCAAGGGACGTCTTTACCCTGGCCCACGAGCTTGGCCATGCAGCGCACAGCCAGGCTGCCGGAGACAGATCGATACTGGTCCAGGATCCACCGCTCCCACTGGCAGAGACTGCATCGACGTTCTCTGAGCTGCTGCTCTATGACAGCCTGTCTGAGAGTATCGCTGATGACGAAAAGAGGGCGATGCTCTCTGAAAAGATCGACGATCTGTATGCCACCATACTCCGGCAGTCGTTTTTTACAGTCTTTGAGGTGGATGCCCACAAGCAGATAGGACAGGGGGCCACGACAGAGGAGGTCTCAAAGACGTACCTGCAGAACCTCCAAGAGCAGTTTGGTGACTCCGTGAATATCTCTGAGGACTTTTCAGACGAGTGGCTCTGCATACCGCACTTTTACCACTCGCCGTTCTACTGCTATGCATACTCTTTTGGAAACCTGCTTGCACTGTCGCTGTTCCAGAGGTACAAAAAGGAGGGCAAGGACTTTGTCCCCGCATACATCAGCATACTTGCAGCAGGCGGCTCCCGAAAGCCCGAGGGGCTGCTTGCCGAATACGGGTTTGACATCCACTCCCCAAGATTCTGGCAGGAGGGGTTTGACTACGTGAACAGGCAGGTAAGAGAACTCTCTTCATTGAATTAATTTGGGGCTGGCAGTCTAACGCATCGACTGCCAGCTTGTTCCCCGAACGGTTTGAATTCGATGTCATGGTACCGCGTGGTTCCGACGATTTAAACGTTTGAGATTATGCAGGGGGTTCGTTCTGTCCGAGTACGGGCAATGACGCCATCCCGGCATCTGCGCCTGCATGAGTGGAATCCCGGCATGCGTTGCTGCTGCATGTCTGCAGGATACGCGTGTTGATTCCCACTGCACGCCGACGCCTAAACACTGCATCGCAGGGACAAGATTCTAATTTCATTGCAGTGTGGAGACATGCATGTCTTGGATGTTGCTGGCAGTAATGGCAGTACTGGCGGTAATGGCGGTAGCAGTGGCCTCGTCTGGAACAACCGCCTACTCCCAGGGACCGGGCCTTGCCACATTTCAAGAGACTGCCCAGGTAATCATCGACAAGCGCATATCGCAGAGCGTGACTGCATCAGTGACGCTGCAGAGCACCGACATTGGAGAGATCATTATTCCCGAGGAGCTGGCACGGCAGCTAGCAGGCGACCCCCGGATAGATGCCATGGTGCTTACGAATCATGATCCGTGCATAGCGGGCGTAAGCGACACGTCGTGCATCCTGATAAACGTAGCAAGGGATCCGGAGAGCAACGGAATCGCCACCATCCGGGACTCCACAAGAGCGGTAGGGGATGCGTACATTGACGGGTTTAACCGGCTGTTCGATACCGGGGCTGCATTCCATTCCATATACATTCACACTGATGATGCGGCAAACCGAATCCTCGATACCTCCGGCGCAGTGTCCGGCAGAGGCACGGTATCTGCAGTATACACCATGCCAATGGAGGAGACGCACTCGATGTATGAGAGGATATCAACGATGCTTGTCTCCGAGGAGATTCGAGACGGCCGGGGATTTTACGGCATCGCCCGGGATATGTCGTCCCACGAAAATGCCAAGGTGGCATTTTCCATAATCCCCCTGGATTCGAATCTTCTCTTCCAGCTGAGGCTCTCGACAACGTATTCCGGGGAGTCCCCCGAACGGATCAGTCCGCTGGACTATCTCCAGACAGAGGAGATCAGAAGGTCAGACTACCTGACATCCGGATTCTACCCGCTGAACTCACTGGTCCAGGTGGTGGTCTTGTCGGATGTGGATGATGCCGCCGTCGTATCTGACGTCATGGGCAGCGTGACCCCGACACTGCTGATTGACGGCCAGCAGATCCCTACGGATATCACCGTGAACGGCTGGGTCTTTGATCCATCCGAGGGTGACACGATACAGGGAAAGTACCTCTTTGGCAACAAGACCTCCATAGGATCCGACGAGCTGGTGTTTTCACTCGGAACAGGACAGGACATGACTCCTGACATGGATGTTCCCGAACCGGAGATTCCCGAGCTGCCCGAAGACGATTCCGGCGAATCATACTATGCCCTGATGGCCGCTGTTGCTGTTGCTGCCGTCGTTGGCATCGTAGTGTTTTATCTCATCGGCCGGCGCAAGAAATGACTAGAGAAGGACTGCGGCTGCAAAGACTGTGGTCCACCTTCCGTCCTTGTCTCCCCTTGCAGACTGGGTGATGTTGTGCGTGTTGTATATCTGCCCCGAGATGGACCACTGTTGCCTCTTTTCGTCCCAGTCCTTGTCCACGTCAAAGGGAATTCCCAAAGACGATGCAAGCATCTGGGCTGCGACGTCCTCTGCATAGTCGCCTGCCTGGACCTCGTTTTGCCCAAACGATTCGTACTCGGAGAGGTAGCCATACCTGCTGCTGTCTTTTGGCTGTGCCAGTCCCACGGATGCCGCGCACATTCTGTGCGGCTCGTTGGTCTGGTTCTTGGAGTATATCGTAAAGAGTATCTGGCCCGGCTTGATGAGCTTGAGCCCGTCCTTTCTCGGGATGAGTTTGGCCTTTGGCGGGAATATGCTTGAGATCAGCACCAGGTTGGTTCCTGCGATGCCTGCGTCCCTTAGGGCATACTCGAAGCTTGTAAGCCGATCCTCGTGAACGCCCTTGCCTCTAGTAAGAAACAGATTCTTGGCAACAAGATCCAACATTGCTGTTTGGTGTGACTCGTCATTATTTATATTTCAACCAAGTGCACCGCCGTCGCATCCAGGTGCGAATCCTGTCCAGAAATGAATTGTGCAGATGGCGGCCATCATGCCAGATTCCGGAGGATGCGACAGCGACAGCGACAGCGACGGCGGCGGCGGCAAGCATGTACGCGCCGTGTCAGGAGCCCAAACCATACCGCCGAATGCCTGTGGATAATCCCGCACACGCCGCCGCCCCGCTGCACACGGCGTACTTGGCTAGTCGCGTTTCTTCTTCTTCCTTTTGTCAGGCGCCTTTTTCTCCTGCGTCAAAAAGAGGTATGCAAAGAATGCACCCAGCCCAAAGTTGACGACGCCCATAAACGTAATGATCAGGGTTGTGGACGGAGGCGCCACCATCAGCCCGACGATCATGCCCAATGCGCCGGTTCCAAAGAACATCAGCATCAAAATCTTGACCCTTCTTGGCTCGATGTATCTCATAGCAAATATCCCGTCACATTACTATTATAAATTGGCGATGGTGCGCCCGATGAAAATACATGGCCGGCAGGTGCCGCCCGTGACCGGGAGCTGCGCTAGGCCTGTCATGGAGGGGGGGGGATCGAGCAAAACCGTACTTTCCCAACACTTTAAACCGTCAAAAATTTCATTTTACATCGTGCCAATGTAGCTCAGCCTGGCTAGAGCATTCGCCTTGTAAGCGAAAGGTCGTGGGTTCGGATCCCGCCATTGGCTTTTAGATATTCTGACTCGCTTTGCAGCCTGCCGTGCTTTTGGGAAACCCGATGCCCTGCACGCAAGGCCGGAACCGTGACGTATTCGTGTCCGGGATCACTGCCTGCCGGCTCATCGGCTCTCGCCTGAATCCGACTGCCCCGGTCCAATACGATTAATTATGCAGTGGATTGAACAGGTGACTGTGAGTGCCACAGATCCTGATGATAACTCCAAGGAAACCGTTCCGGATGTATCATCGTCTGATGGCAAGGGCGCAGGCACCGGAAGGGCCGCACAGCATACGCCTGCCAAAAATCCCCTTTCCGGCGGACTGGTCATGGGGATGGTAGTGGCAGTGGGGATAGCTGCATTCTTTGCAGGATACTATGTCTCTGATGCCGGCTCCAATACAATCACACAAGATGATCTCAACGACGCACTCTCCAAACTGGAACTTAGGATGATGCAGAACATGATGCCTGCAGGCCAGCAGCAGCCCGAACCGCCGGTGCAGATATCTGCAGACGACGATCCAGTGCTGGGCGATCCGAATGCGCCAATCACGATAATCGAGTTTTCAGACTTTCAGTGCCCGTTCTGCGCCAGATTCAGCTCTCAGACGCTGCCGCTGCTTTTGGAGGAGTACATAGACAGAGGCGATGTAAAACTGGTCTACAGGGACTTTCCGCTCCAGAACAGTCATCCAAACGCGGTACCTGCAGCCGTGGCAGCAGAGTGCGCACACGAGCAGGGACAGTTCAAACCGATGCATGACCTGCTCTTTGAGAACCAGGCCCAATGGAGCCCGCAGGAGACTGTCCAGGCAATCTCGATATTCAGCCAGTATGCTGCACAGCTCCAACTGGACCAGGAAACCTTTGACACGTGCCTTACTACCGGCAAGTACGTAAACGAGATCAGAATGGATCTGGAGGACGGAAGAATCTACGGCATCTCTGGAACCCCGGGATTCTTCATAGGAAACGACGATCTGGGATACGTGACGATATCCGGAGCCCAGCCGTTTGAGAACTTCAAGAGGGTCATCGATGCCCAGCTTGGGATATGACTGGCGCGGCGCGGCGTGGACCTGTGGCATCGATATGGTCCGGCATAACAACTGACCTGCATCCAAACCCTACACAGAAACAACAGGGTGTGTCCTAGAGGCATATACCCCCGGATGACAAAAGATATGGATCGGCGGATCACGGCATCGCCTAATGACTACAAAGAAACGCGACCAACGACAGTACGATTTGGTTCAGCAGTACCTGTCGGGCCTCATGCTGAATACCGTGCTGGGAATAATCAAGAATCTTGGGGATCCGTACGCCGTCAGGCCCGGTCTGGGCGGCATGACGGCATACCCGCCTGGCGCCATGGCAGCTGTCTGCATCATGCTTGAGGCACAGCGCACGACCTACCGTAAGATGGTCGGCATCCTCCGAAACAATAGCGCCATGGCAGCCAAGATGGGCCTAGAGAAAATTCCCTCCAAGAGCACGATAGCACGCGCCTACGGCCTGATCCCGGAATGGTACCTGGCAGAGGCACACCGGATTGCCATCAGGGAGGTGGAGGCAGGCTCCCTGGCAGCAGACGGTACCGGATACTCGTACCTGCGGTTTGTCAGGTGGTTTGACGTCAGGACCGACAGTTTTCGTACCAGAAAGGGATGGGTCAAACTGCACGCAATCGTGGACATACGCACCAGGGTGATAATCGACTGCATGGTGACTGACAGCGCAGTGGCAGACATAAACGGGCTGTACGCGATGCTCGGCAGGTTAGGCCGGGGCACCGGCGACTTTTGCCTGGATTCTGCATACCTGGCAAGGCTAATGTGCAACATGATATCTGCGATGGGAATGGTACCCCGCATCAAGCCAAAATCCAACACCATACGCAACGCCAGGGGAAGCCAGTCGTGGCGCGAGATGGTAAGCCTGTACATGGATGAACGGGACAGGTTTGACTCGGAATACCACCAGCGCAGCATCATCGAGGCAGTCTTTGCCGCCCTCAAGAAGATGTACGGGGACAGCACCAGGTGCCGAAAACACGAGAACCGGACAAGGGAGACTGCGATCCGTGTCATGTGCTACAACATCGAGCTCGTGGCCAGATTGCAGGCAAAAGACGGCAGGCTCACACAGGATCAAATCGCGACACTTGCAGCGTAACCGGCGCGTCTTGACACGCGCCTCCTAGCGGAGCCTCCGCACAGTGTCTTGGATTTGGGGGATTTTATGGGTTGTGGAGGATCGATGGTGCGGCACTGTTGGCGTCGACGGGTTCTGGCACCAATCGTGTCTTTGGCATTCTGGTACATGGGATGGCATTTTTTATTACTAGGACACACCCGAAACAACACGAAAGGTAACTGTGTAGTTTTTTGATCAAATGTTGAATTCCATGCCTACAAACGTCTGTGTAGTTTTTTTGAAACTATTTTTAATCACTTGATCGAGTTTTTCTCTCCATTCCAATTTTTAGATCATCAGTTCCCACGGTTTGCATTATGTCTGATGATAATTCCGAGTCAAGGATTGCAGAACTGGAGGAAAAAGTGGAGATGATGGCAGGGCAGCTGGCCAAAAAGGACCAGCAGATAGCCAAACTCACTGATCTTTACGCTGCCGCCCTCAGGCAGATCCAGGACCTCACGGCAGAGTTGCAGGAAGCAAGGGGCACCATATCGGCTGCCGTTGCAAGGAGCATCGGCGCAAAACCTGACAAAAAGACGGGCAGTGCCAGACGCCGCACAAAGGCCAAGGGCAAGCCAAGCGTCCACAGGCGCACGGGCCTTGCGCGTCCTGAAAGAATAGACGCAGAGGAGACGGCAGATCCCCACACGTGCGACAACTGCGGCAGCTCCGACCTCTCCGAGTGCGTATCCACGTACACAAAGGTGGTAAGGGAGGCTGCCAAGACGGAACTAAAGCACATCAAGGTGACAGTAAAGAGAAGACGTTGCAGGAACTGCAAGAAGACCGTGTCCGGCAGGACTCCGCTGGCACTGCCAAACTCCAGGTACGGGATCAACTTTATGATAATGATGGTCATCCTCAGGCTGCACGGCATGTCAGACCTCAGAATATGCAATATTGTCATGATGATGTACTCGGCAAGAATCACGGAATCTGCGATAAACCGTATGGTGTGCAGGATGGCCCGGGAGCTCGGGCCGCTGTACGAGAAGATCAAGGAGGAGGTAAGAAACTCGCCTGCGATAAACGGGGACGAGTCCGTCTGGCGCGTCGACGGCACGAACTACTGGCTGTGGGCGGTGGTAACAAGGTACGCCGTAATCTACGAGGTGCACCGCCGCAGGAACTCGAAGGTTCCAAAAAAGATGCTCGGCAAGGACTACCCGGGATGCGTGACGTCTGACTCGTGGGGAGCGTGGAACGTCATAGGAGCCATGCACCAAAAGTGCCACCTGCATTACGTCCGGGACGTCAAGGCCACCCTGAGATACAAGAATCCCGGCCAGGACTACCGTCGGCACGCAAGGACGCTGCGCGCGATACTGCGGGACTCGCACGTCGACGGCGCCGTTCCGGGAGGGGCAGACGCGCTTGCCGCAAAGAAGAGGCTGGATCGTCGCATCGCGTCCATGATAGGCAGGCTCGAGAAGAACCGCGACTGCAAGCACTGCAACAGGATGCGCAAGAGGCTGGTGCGGGAAAGGGATCACCTGTTTGCGTTTCTGGAGACAGACGATGTCGAATACCACAACAACCGGGCAGAGCGGGCCATCAGGCCGTGCGTCATCCTGCGCAAGAACAGCAACGGGAGCAGGTCAAAGAAGGGCGCAGACGCCATTGCCACGCTGATGAGCATCAAGCAGACATGCAAGGCAAGGGGAGATGATCTTGGCACGGTCCTGCGCGAGGGTCTGGTCCTATGTCAAAAAAATACATAGTTTCTTGGAGACATGGAATTCAGCATTTGATCAAAAAACTACACAGTTACCACGAAAGCACATTAAGCTGAATCATACAACCCATGCCATGTTTGTAGTGATGGCCGACATTCAACTCAGGAATGGCATCGAGGATGACTTTAAGGCGTGGTTTTCAGAATCAAACCAGGCCCTCTCAAAGTTTCCCGGATTCATCTCGCGGCGCCTTTTGAAATCCGGCAACAACAACTCCTACCGTGTAATCGTGGAGCATGAGACCAGGGAATCCTTTATCCACATGCACGGGAGCCCAGAACACCAAAAGGTTCACCCCGTTGGAAGATCCTTTATGACCTCAGACCCGGTGCGGGAGATGTTTTCAGTAGTGGTAGCCAAGTGAGTTGAAGTACAGATACGACCTGTCAGAATGCCTCGGGAAGACAGGCAGCGACTCTTATTTTTACACCTTTATCAGCAGGCCTGGCCTGGCAGCCGGGGTTCTGGTTCTCGAACCCGGACAGCAAGACACACAGGAACCGCATGACAGCGACGAGGTGTACCTGGTGCTCTCCGGCGACGGGTTCCTGAGAATCGGGAACCGGGACCACAAGGTCTCAAAGGATGCGATCTTTTTTGTACCAAGGAACACGCCGCACCATTTCCATGGAAACACCTCCGATCTCAGTGTCCTGTACTTTTTTGGCGGCGGCCCTGATTCCTGACGTATTGCTGCTGCTGCTGCTGCTACCGAGACGCCCAAGGCAGTCACGCCCAAAACAACTCCTGGACGAAGACTGCACCGCAACCATCGCCATAAATCGGGATCTGCGTGCCTGAAATCCTCAGGTCAGAGTCACAAACCTGTCATTTATATCAAATCCAATTGCCACCCTCCTCGTTGTCCGGACAGATAGCCATGACCAAGAACGGGATCCTGTGCAGCATCGGCCAGAGGCGCATCCTGCTGGATCCAAAGGCTGCCGATCCCTCGGGCATCAATTTTGTCTCCCATGCCCATTCTGACCACCTTCCGTCCCGGAACGGCGGGGCCATCCTTGCCTCAGACGAGACAAGCCAGATAGCCAGTCTCAGGGGGTTTGTAATGGAGAACAACGTGGATTCCCTTGAGGGCTTTTCGATGATCGACAGCGGGCACGTTCTCGGCTCAAGGGGGGTCCTCTTTGATGATGATGTCTTTTACACCGGGGACATCTGCACCCGGAGCCGCGGCTTTCTTCGTGGCGCCAAGGTGCCAAGATGCAAAACGCTAATCACAGAATGCACGTTCGGGCTGCCGGAGTTTGAGTTTCCAAGGGTCGACGAGGTTCAAAGGCAGGTCAACCAGACAATATCCGAACTGTATGGCAAGGGGATACCCGTAATTCTGATGGGGTACCAGCTTGGAAAGGCCCAGACCATCACCGATCTCTTTGGACACTGGGAGCCGCTATACCTTCATGACTCTGTCCGGGAGATGAACCTGCTGCACCAGAAGTTCGGCATCCCGCTCAAGGACGGAATGGGCCACTCTGAGGCTGAAAGGCGGGGGCTGCTTGAAAAGAAGCCCTGGGTGATGGTGACACCGATGATGTCCGGCAAGAACGGGTTCATCCAGGACATGAAGTCAAGATACGGGGCAGTCACGATAGGATTCAGCGGGTGGGCAAAGTCTGCAAGGTTCTCTTTTGGAAGGCGGACAGACTATTCCATGCCCATGAGCGACCACTGTGACTTTGGCGACCTCGTGGAGATGGTGGTAAGGTCCGGGGCAGAAAAGGTCTACACCGTTCACGGGTTTGTAGACGAGTTTGCAGGGCATCTGAGGGGCATGGGAATCGACGCAAAGGCGCTGAAGGCAGGAACGCTAGACGATCTCACCTTGTGAACCTGCCACAGCTGCAGTCTGCAACCAGGCATGTCTCTGAGTTTCTGACGTGATCGTGCAAAAAATGCATGCATTTGCTGTTCTTGCATATTCGGCGGGCGGCCTCCCTTTGCACCACCCTCCTTGCAATATCGTTTGCCTTCTCCTTTGGGTATCCCCTCTTGTCCATGTAGTAGTGGACCACCCTGTTGTACAGCATGTCCGGCCTGAACGGTTTCTCTAGCAACACTTCCTCCTGTTCCCCCTCCGGAACCTGGACTCGGCATGGCAGATGCAACTGCAGGACTCCCCGCTGCACAACGTCGTACTGTTACTCATCACCACATGTGCGCAGTCGTGCTATTTCAAGTGCTCTCTTTTTTGGGCTGCAGCGTGGCGCTCCTGCGGGGCGGAGGCGGCAGACCATCAGGACAGGATAACCCCCACATCCATAAGGTTTGTGTGGGTGATGCCTGTCATTATGCATCCGTTGTTCCTTTGCAAGAACCCCCCAGAGTCGCTGTTTTTGAGATACCCCTTGATAACGTCCGTGTCTGTCCTGATGTTTTCGATGATGGCTCCTGCATAAGGCGAGTTTCCGTCTATGCCGTCTGTCCCGATCGACGAGATGACGATCCTCTTTTTGCCCTGGGTGTTCTTTAGTATCCTCAAGACGATCTCCTGGGCTCTTCCGCCGGTTCCCCTGCCTAGCACCTTCACTGTCGTCTCCCCTCCAAAGACAAGGCACGTCTTTGGTCTGTCAGGAATCCTTTCAAGGATTTCTTTTACTGCCTCCTTGATATCCCCAAACGCCTGAAGCACGGAGGTCTCGTATCCCATGCTCCTTGCCGCGCGCTCCATGGCCTTCAGGCAGTCCATGTTGTTTGCAATTACGTGGTTTTTCACAGTCCCCTTGGGTACTCCTGCAGGCTTCCTGCTGCTGCTACTGCTACTACTACTACTACTACTACTGCTGCTGCTGCTACTACTACTGCTGCTGCTACTGCTACTACTACCACCGCTGCCGCATCCTAGCACCTGCAGCACCTCGTCTGGCATCCTTCCCCTGAGTCTGTACCTCTCAAGGACATCCATGGCGTCTGCAGGCGTGGTCTCGTCCGGATGCGTCATGCCGGATGCGATCGACGAGATGTCGTCATCCTGTACGTCTGACATTATGAGGCCGATTCCGTGGCATCGCAGATTCTCCACCATCCTGCCGCCCTTGATTCTTGACAGGTGCTTTCTGACGCAGTTGATCTCCTGGATCGTCGCGCCCGACTTGAGGAGCAGGTCCGTGGCGCGGATCTTGTCATCAAGGGTAATCCGGTCGGGAATGGCAAGGAGCGAGGATCCCCCGCCTGACACAAGAAAGACCACCAGCTCGTCGCTGCGCCTGTTCTGGAGAAACTTTATGATCTCCTTTGCGGCCTTGACGCTTGTCTTGTCCGGTCTGGGATGCCTGGCATTGAAGATTTGAAACTTTTTGCCGCGTACCCTTGATCTGGAGCCCTTGGGAATCACCACGATTCCGCTCTTTACTGGAATTATTGCATTAAACGCCTTGGTCATGGCATCAGCCGCCTTGCCAAACGCAACCACGTAGACATCAGAGTAGTCCCCTGTCATGACTGCCTCCCCGCCTGCCCTGATTATGCCGGGACCAGCATACCTTGGGATGATCCCTTCAGGCTGCGCGGCCTGCAGGCCCGCCTCCAGAATCCTCAGGCAGTCCTCCTTTCCCCTGGAGGTTGCAAGATCATCCCTATTCTGAATCATGCCACAAGTGGAAGGTATAATAATAATAAGCAATCCCAATGTTTCATGCATACTGTGCTTGTTCCCAATGTAATCAACTTTGGCGATAATGCGCTTTCTGAGACCGAATATCCAAAAAACGCCCTCGTAGTCACGACCGCTCCCCCTGAACTCTCCGACAAGTGGCTGGCAAGAATGGGAATCCAGGACTACATGCTGTATGATCAGGTAACGCCCGAACCCTCGATTGACAACGTCAATGCCGTCATCTCGCAGTTCAAGGATAGAGATCCGTCTGTCCTGATAGGGCTTGGCGGAGGCAGCTCCATGGATGTGGTAAAGTATGCCGCACCCGAGATGAAGAAGCAGAAGATCCTGATTCCCACGACGTTCGGAACGGGGGCAGAGATGACTACCTACTGCGTACTCAAGTTTGACGGCAAGAAGAAGCTTTTGCATGACAGCAGGTTTCTGGCAGATATGGCCGTGGTTGACTCGTATTTTATGAACGGCACCCCGGAGCAGATCATCAAAAACTCCGTATGCGATGCATGCGCCCAGGCCACAGAGGGGTACGACAGCAAGCTTGGCAATGATCTTACCAGAACCCTGTGCAGGCAGGCATTTGACATACTCTACGATGCAATCATGAACGACAAACCCCAAAACTATCCGTACGGCTCGATGCTCTCTGGAATGGGATTTGGCAACTGCTCCACTACGCTTGGACATGCCCTGTCCTACGTATTCTCAAACGAGGGCGTACCGCACGGCTACTCCCTCTCCTCATGCACCACCGTTGCCCACAAATACAACAATTCCATCTTTTATGACCGGTTCAAGGAGGTCATGGACAAGCTTGGCTTTGACAGGCTGGATCTCAAGGCAGACGTCTCAGAGGCTGCCGACATTGTCATGACTGACAAGGGCCATCTGGATCCCAACCCGATACCGATATCCAAGGAGATCGTCGTAAACTGTCTTGAGGACATCAAGGCAGGCAACCTGTAGGCGCCACCCCTCTAGAAATAAGAGTCTGCCCCGTCCTTTTGCCAAACTGCCACGGATCTGTCCCAAACGCATGGCAGTTGGCGGTTTGCAGGGGCGGCGTGTCTGGCTTTTTGGTGCCATTGGAGACGTATTCTGGATCATGTCCCTGAGCAAACTTATTTATCCTCACGCCTCAAACCCCCTTGTACTTGGCAGGAAACAAGCTGAAATTTGGTATTCAAAACGGGCTCAATGTTGCGCGGGCAGGCTACACCGAGGATCAAATCCTGACTGCATGCATGCTTGCCGACAAGACCGGGTACGACTCCATCTTTTACATGGACCACACCAACGTTCCGCAATGGAAGAGGGCAATCGTTCTGGACCCCTGGGTGATGCTGTCTGCAATTGCAGCCGTCACCAACAACGTGGAGCTGGGAACGTGTGTCACTGACGCGCTGCGGAGGCACCCGTCCAACATAGCGCTGGCGGCAATCACGCTTGACAGGATATCAAAGGGCAGGGCCATCCTCGGAATCGGTGCAGGCGAGGCCCAGAACCTCAAGGAGTTTTGCATTCCGTTTGAAAAGCCCGTCTCAAAGTGGGCAGAACAGATCGAGCTTATCCACATACTGTACGAGTCAACCCCTGACAACACAGTCGATTATGAGGGAGCCTACTACAATCTAGAGGGCGCATGCCTGCAGGCACCGCCAATCCGAAAACCCCGCCCACCCACATACATGGCAGCCGGCGGCAAACGAACGCTTGCCCTTACAGGAAAGCTTGGCAACGGCTGGTTGCCCATCGGATACACGCCGGAACTCTTTGAGGATCACGTAGGCCTGATCAGAAAATCCATGGATGAAAACAACAGGACCCAGGAGGACCGGGGCAACTTTGAATACGCACTTGACATCGACGTGTACTTTTCAGACGACGCAGAGGCGTCCTGGGCAAGGATGAAGGAGGCAGTAAAGGTAAGCCTCTTCAAGCCCGAGATTCTGAGGGTCCACGGAATAAAGGACATTGCAGGATTTGACTTTAGAAAATACTTTACAGAATACTCCATGTCCAACCAGGACTGGATAGTCAAGATGAGGGAGGCTGCAACGAAGATACCTGACCCGATTGCACGTTCCTCGACTGCCGTTGGAACGCCTGACGACATCCTCCCGACGTTTGAGAGGTTCATGGATGCAGGCGTGAACCACTTTGTAATCAGGTTCTGGGGCTCAAACTACTTTGGCTCCATCGACAAGTTTGCAAGCCACGTGATGCCTGCCCTGCGTGAAAAGGCAAGATGCTGACAGAACAGAAAACCTATTTTATCTCTTGTCTGCATTAATGGTACCGTGAACGACGAGGATCTAAAGAAATGCCTTGACATGCTTGATGACACTGTGGACTTTCTTGCAGACCTCGAGCTGGAATTAAGAGACGAGCAGAAAGACGAGCTGACTGCCGACGTGGGCCTGCACGACCTGTACGACATGGCAGAGGATGTCGCAGAATCGGCAAGGCTTGAGCGTGCAGAGTTTATGCTTGGCAGGCGGCAGGCAGAGGAATCCCTGTGACCAGTTAACGCAGAAGTAAGACCTGACTAAGATACAATGATCTGGGAGTGTCTTGCGGCACGTTACAGCAAATATGAAAATAAACTCACCCAGACAAGGCTTAGGCAGTTGTCAACATACGGGGAGTCTGCTGCTTAAAAGAATTGATGGTGAAAATCTGTCAATGTACCAGCATGGACAGACTCACGCATCAGCATACCTTTGCGGAATTGGAATTTAAGCATTTGAACGCACATTGGCATTTCACGGTGCCTGCCGGGTGGTATCTGTAGTGACTGACATGGCAGGCCACCTGCAGCGCTCCCTGCAAAACAACCCCCGGGTTCGCCAAGATACGACGTCTGATGCGGCCCGCGTGTTTGATTCAAGCCTTCCAGTCTCCAAAAGGCCCAACGCAGCGTACGGGACAGATGATTTTCACAGAATCATGGTAATGGCAGCCGTGCTCGGGATATCGATCGGGGGGTACGCTGCGGCCGTGCGCAGGATGGTGACTGCCGTGCGGGGACTGGGCAGATCCCACAGGCGCTCCCCGTGCAGCGAGTGGATGCGCGACATTTGCTCCCGGATTGATTCGAAAAGCCTGATGCAGTCATTTAATGAAATGGTATCCTCACAGGTAAGCCAGCTTGAGGATCTGGGCATGCTTGGCCACAGGAGGATGAATGTTGCCATTGACATGCACCTGATACCGCGCTGGGACCACAAACACGGCGCAGAGCTCGTAAGATCAAAGGCCAAAAGGGGAACGCATCTCTTTGAGCGATACATTACGGTACAGTGCGTGACCCGGAGGATCCAGCTGACCCTGGGGGCGTTTCCCATGCCTGCCCTGACTGATACTGCCGATTTCGTGCGCAAGGCCGTCGACTCGTGCCTGGAAAAGAAGGTCAGAATAGGCATCGCCATGCTTGATCGCGAGTTCTTTTCAACAGACGTGATCCGGACCCTTGACGGAATGGGCATAAGGTATCTCATGCCCTGCATCAACACTCCCAATGTGACGCGCGCCATCGAAGAGTTTGCATGCGGGAGACGCCTTGCAGTATCGGGATTTCGCATAAGAACTCATGAGTAATCCCTCCCATCTTGCCGGTTTGGGCCATAAAATCAGAAAAATACGACTAAATGCCAACTATGCCGAGTGCGTGGCGAATTAATTTATTACAAAATCCAAGATGGCGTGCGCAGTCCTGTAGCACCTCGATGTGCCCTGAATTCTACTTGACAGGTTCCCGGGAGCAGGCTTTGTCCCAGTCTACCTGCATCTTCCACCGGCCCGGTGGCGGCGGGCCCTTTTGCACATAATCCCACAAGAGGTCCAGGTTCACCAGCCCGGTGAGCACGTTGAACTCCCGGTTGAACTGCGCCGCGTTGCCGTCGTACGGGTCGGAAAGACGCGCGTAGCGCTTGAGCCTGCCTATGGTGTGCTCGACTAGCACGCGCTCGGAGTGGATCCTGTGGTTGTGCTCCCTTTGCTCCGGCGTCAGGGGCGCCTTCTTGCTCTTCTTGTACGGGATCTCCGGGATTGTGCCGGGCAGGTGTTTTTCGATCCCCTGGTAGCCGCGGTCGACAAAGACGTGGCACCGTTGTGCCTCGGGCAGATCCGGGTCGTGCATCACCTCCTCCCATCTTCCAAACGGCATGGGGCGTTCCTTGAGAAGCGTGATGTCGCCGACTGACCCGACGGTGCTCTTTGATATGCCGATTATCACCCCGTTTTCGTTGGCGTACACATTGGTGTTATTGGTGAATTTCTTTTTCTTGCCAGAGTATTTCATGCGCCTGACCGTCCTTTCGGACGGGCGCTGCACGGGGCAGTGCGTGCCGTCTGCAAATATCTTGCCCCCGTCAGGGCCGGGCACGATCTTCTTGAACTCTTCTTTGGTGGGTGCTGCAGATATCTCCCCTGACACACTGTTTGCCGTGGGAAGCGTTCCTTCCAGCATCTCGTCGATTACCTTGAGGTACCGCGACACGGCGGCCTGGTCTATCCCGAAGACTGCGCCAAGTACGCCCTGGGTGATGTTGTCCTTTTTGTGCATCAACGCCATGAGCAGGGCGTGCCTCAGGTGCAGCTTGCACCGGTTTCCGGGATCGGACTTTCTGGAATCGTCGTCGCGAAACAACGGCATCTGGCCAGAATGCTTCATGTATTCCTTGGCATACACCAGCATGAACTGGAACTTTTCCTTGTCTTTTAGCGTGGCCCGGTAAATCTTGGTCTTGCTGCCGATTATTTCGTCAAAAACCTCGATCCGGTGCAGCATTTCACTCTTGCCGGCATCCTTGCTCAACGCGCCGTCCCTGCGCTTCCACAGGCTGCGCTCAAGGCTCAGCTCCTCGTCTTTCTGCTCCAGCTTTTTGTCTTTCTGCTCCAGCTTTTTGTCTTTCTGCTCCAGCTTTTTGTCTTTCTGATTTAGAATCTTTTTTAGCTTTTTGTTTTCCTGTTCTAACTTGCGTATGATCTGATCAGGTGAGTCTGGCATTTGATGTGAAACGCGATCGTGCCTGATCTAAATTTATCGATGTGATGGGGGGTTAATCATAGGATCTATTGCGGCGTATTTTTGTTATGTTGAAAGTGGTCGATTACTCATATGATCTATAGCAAAATCCAAACATGATCATGCCGAGTACACCATGATCATAACAAAACGCAAAAGAAAGAAAAAGACGGGCAGTCCCGAAAAGCCGGAGGAGAAATACATTGCCTTTGCCACGAACATGCCGGGGATCAACGTCGATTATTATGCCCGGAGGTGGATGATAGAGACAGGCTACAGGATGGCAGAAAAGCAAAGGGCGAGAACCCGCAGCAAGAACGAGACGGTCCGGGCGCTTTGCTTCCTGTACACCCTGATCCTGTACAACACGTGGGTAATCGCAAATGCCAGGCTGACCTCGGATTTGCAGAAATCTGATCGTGTATACCAGGCAGTCACGCAAACCGACGTGCTGGTGGTCAGGCTGATAAACAACATTCCGTGGTACCTGGTCAGGCAAAAGCCGCCGCCTGATGTGCGCCGTAGCTGCGTGACGGGACACCACAATGATCATCCGGGGGCCGTGCAGGTTTTTTAGAAACCAACAGGATTAATCCTGCCGCGTCCTCGCGTACCGTAACGGTTCTGTCTTCCGGACAGATTCTGTCGGACCGTCTGATATCTGTCCCTGAGAAGGATGTCTTTCCCATCCTGCAGATGCTGCAGTGAACGTATGTAATTTGGACATTCAGATTGCGTACGATACCGTGCAGGAACACCAGCAGAGTCATTCAAGGTCATGATTACTGGCTGCCATGGATTCTGCAAGCCTTACTTCTGCGTTAACTGGTGACCTGACTGAATTTATTAACCAAGCCCTCCCCATGATGCTCGTTGCAGCTAAAGGGGGTCTTGCAGATGCGCTCGAAGGAGAAGATAAGGGAGTTTCTCAACGCCGAGCACGTGGGAAGGATCTCCACCATCGACCCGGACGGATTCCCGCAGACGATCCCGATGAACTTTGTGTACCTGAATGGCGCCGTCTACATGCACTCCCACGTGAGGGGGGAGAAACTGGACAACATATCCAGGAACGGCAGGGCCGGATTCGAGGTGGACCGGGAGCTGGAGTTTCTTCCGTCATACTTTGAGGATCCGCATGATGCCTCCCTTGCCGACACCCTGTACGTCAGCGTGGTAATCAAGGGAATGGCGTCGATCGTCACTGACCGGGAGGAAAAGACGCTTGCCCTCAACGGCCTGATGGAAAAGTACCAGCCCGAGGGCCGGTACGAGCCGATCCGGCCGGAGATGGGGGTGCTGGATGCGGTAAGCGTAATCCGCGTATCCCCGCGCACGCTGCACGGCAAGTACAAGATCGGCCAGCAACTGCGCCCCGGCAGGCGCCTTGAGCTGGCGCAGAAGATACTCCAAAGGGGGTCGCCAACTGCGCTCAAGACCCTGGAGATAATGGGCTTTGAGGTAGTGGATGGCGAGCCCGTGATGGCCAGCGAGCCTAAATGGTAGAGGTGGATTGGCCGGCCTGCGGCATGGTATAGTTAGAGATAAGTTTTGTATCCCCTGTAACATCTGTGTTGAGCCGCGCCACCAGATTTGAACTGGTATCAAAGTTTGCTCCCGCAGGCGATCAGTCAGATGCCATAGACTCGCTTGTCCGGGGAGTGAAAAAGAAAGCAGTCCAGACGCTGCTTGGCGTGACCGGCAGCGGCAAGACGTTTTCTATTGCCAACGTGATTGCTAGGACAGGAAAAAACACCCTCATAATATCCCACAACAAGACGCTTGCCGCGCAGCTGTACTCGGAACTCAAGCAGTTCTTCCCAAAGAACAACGTGGGGTACTTTGTATCATACTATGACTACTACCAGCCCGAAAGCTACCTTCCGCAGACTGACACCTACATTGAAAAGGACACCCAGATCAACGACGAGATCGAAAGGCTGCGTCTCGAGGCCACGGCAATGCTGCGCTCAGGAGAGCCGACAGTCGTCATATCCACCGTATCGTGCATCTACTCCCTTGGAAACCCTCGTGACTGGGACGGTATGGCAGTCCGGGCGGGATCCGACGAAGAGATACGCCGAGACGACCTGATCAAGAAGCTCATCGACGCCGGATACGAGCGCAACGACACCGAGATTGCCCCTGGAAACTTTCGGGTAAAGGGCGACACCATCGATATTGTCCCTGCATACCATACAGATATCGTGCGGGTGTCGATGTTTGGCGACCAGATAGAGAGGCTCACGCTCCTTGACCATGTCTCCCTTGCAGAAAAGAGGCGGATTCCGTCCGTGACCATCTTTCCGGCGCGGCACTACATCATACCCGACCACGTCCGGGACGGGGCAATCAAGACGATTCGAGATGAGCTGGAGGGTAGGCTGCCGGAGCTGCGCGAGCTGGAGCGGCAGCGGCTTGAGATGAGGACCAAATATGATCTCGAGATGATAGAGGAGCTGGGGTTCTGCTCTGGAATAGAAAACTACTCCCGGCACTTTGACGGCAGAGCGCCCGGGGAGAAGGCGTTTTGCCTGCTGGACTTTTTCGAAGACGACTACCTTCTGGTGATCGACGAGTCTCACGCCACGTTGCCGCAGGTCCACGGGATGTACAAGGGAGACTATTCCAGAAAGAAGGAGCTTGTCACATACGGGTTCAGGCTTCCAAGTGCGTATGACAACCGCCCGCTAAAGTTCGAAGAGTTTGAATCATACATCAAAAACACCATCTTTGTATCGGCCACCCCATCAGTGTACGAGAGGGGCAAGTCATCACAAATAGTCGAGCAGCTGGTGCGGCCGACGGGCCTTGTCGACCCGCACGTGGAGGTCAGGCCCAAGGACGGCCAGATAGACGACCTCATATCAGAGATCAAGAAAAGGGCCGCCGTCTCAGAACGCGTACTCATCACTACTCTGACCAAGAGGATGGCAGAGGATCTGGCAGAGCACCTCTCAATGAGGGACATCCGCGTAAGATACCTGCATTCGGAGATAAAGGGACTGGAGAGGACCGAGATCATAAGGCAACTGCGCCTTGGAGAGTTTGATGCACTGGTGGGAATCAACCTCCTTCGGGAGGGGCTGGACATACCCGAGGTATCTCTGGTTGCAATACTTGACGCTGACAAGGAGGGATTCCTGCGGGGCTCTATTAGCCTGATTCAGACGTTTGGCCGCGCGGCAAGAAACCTCAACGGTGCCGTCATCATGTATGCCGACACCATCACGCAGTCGATGCAAAAGGCAATCGACGAGACTGACAGGCGCCGGGACAAGCAGGTTCAGTACAACCTGCAGCACGGCATCATACCTGCAACCATCACAAAGCCGATACCTGAAAAGGTTGTAGACATTGACGACTTTAAGCTAAAGACATCGCACGACATCGAAGCCGACATCAAATTACTCAAGGAGCAGATGCGGGCATACGCTGATGAACGGAACTATGAAAACGCCATCGAATGCCGGGATAGACTAAAAAGACTTGAAAAGGAACTTCAAAACCGAGATGACAGAAAATAAGCTGAAGGTTCGCGGGGCAAGACACCACAACCTGAAAAACCTGGACGTCGAGATTCCCAAAAACAACCTGGTCGTGATCAGCGGGCTTTCCGGCTCCGGCAAGTCGACGCTTGCATTTGACACCATATATGCCGAGGGGCAGAGGCGCTACGTCGAGTCCCTTTCTGCCTACGCCAGGCAGTTCCTGGAGATGATGGACAAGCCTGACGTCGATTCCATCGAGGGCCTCTCGCCTGCAATATCCATCCAGCAAAAGACCACCAGCAAGAACCCGCGCTCTACTGTGGGTACCACCACTGAGATTTACGACTACATGAGGCTGCTCTTTGCACGAATCGGCATCCCACACTGCACAAACTGTGATCGGCAGATATCCAGCCAGTCAGTCGAGACCATATGCGACTCCATTTTGCGGGGCTTTGCAAATAAGAAGATCCTCGTCCTTGCGCCGCTAATCCAGAGAAAGAAGGGAACGCACGAAAAACTCTTCGAGCAGATCAAACGCGACGGCTACTCGCGCATGCGGGTGGATGGGGAGGTGCTCGGGCTTGACGAGCAAGTCTCGCTGGAGCGGCAAAAGTGGCACAGTATTGAGATCGTGGTGGACAGGATCAAAGTGACGCGCCCCGAGCGCTCCAGACTGTTTGAGGCAGTCCAGACTGCGATAAACGCATCCAAGGGCGACGTCATCATTACCTCAGGCGGCTCCGAGGCGATATTTTCACAACGAAACGCCTGTCCCCATTGCGGCGTGACCATTGGGGAATTGGAGCCGAGAAACTTTTCGTTCAACTCGCCGTTTGGCATGTGCAAGACCTGCAGCGGGCTGGGAGTGAAGATGGAGTTTGATCCTGACCTGGTGATCCCGGACAAGACACTCTCCCTTGCCACGGGGGCGATTGCCCCGTGGAACACGAGATACTCGTCGCACTACATGAACGCAGTGGGGCACCTGGCTAGCAGGCACGGCATCTCAATTAGGGCCCCGATAGGACAGCTGGACTCTGAAAGCCTTGGGATAATCCTTTACGGCTCGAATAACCGGCTAGGGAATGGGAACGGCCATGGGGACGATGGGGGTTACGGGGACGGCAGCGAAACCGGCGGGTGGTACCCCAGCATGTCTGACGGCGTGCTCTCCCACCTCAAGAGGAGTTTTGCAGGAACCGACTCTGAGGCAAAGCGCCTCTGGCTCAAACAGTTCATGATGGAGACGCTGTGCGATTCCTGCCACGGGCGCAAGCTCAACCCCGAGTCCCTCAACGTCAGGATCAACGGCAAGGGAATCATGGACGTCTGCGACCTGTCAATCGATCAGTGTCTTGACTTTTTCGGCACCATAAAACTTACCGACACCGAGGCGTACATTGCGCGCGACATCCTCAAGGAGATACGCGAGCGCCTCGAGTTTCTGCTCAACGTGGGGCTTAACTACCTTACGCTAAACCGGTCAAGTGCCACGCTCTCTGGCGGCGAGTCCCAGCGGATACGACTGGCAACGCAGATCGGCTCAAATCTTACCGGCGTGCTGTACGTGCTTGACGAGCCGACCATCGGGCTGCACCAGCGCGACAACCGGCGCCTGATAAAGACGCTCAGCAAGCTGCGAAACCTGGGAAACACGGTAATCATAGTGGAACACGACGAGGAGGTCATACGAAGCTCGGACTGGATAGTGGATCTGGGGCCTGGAGCCGGGGTGCACGGGGGAAGCGTCGTGTTTGAGGGCAAGCTCGAGCAGATACTTGACAACGACACGTCTGTGACCGGCAGGTATCTTGACGGCAGATCCTCCATAACCCTAAATGACAGAATTCGCAACCGGTCAGGCTCACTGGTAATCAAGAACGCATCCGAGAACAACCTCAAGGGAGTGGACGTCGAGATTCCGCTGGGGCTGTTTGTCTCAGTTACGGGCGTCTCAGGCTCCGGAAAGTCCAGCCTGGTAAACGGCATCCTGCTAAAGTCCCTGATGAAGCATTTCTACAAGTCAAACCCCCGGCCGGGCAAGCATGACGAGATAACAGGCCTGTACAACATCGACAAGGTGATTGCAATTGACCAGTCCCCAATCGGCCGAACGCCGCGCTCAAACCCGGTGACATACATCGGCGCGTTTACCCCGATAAGGGATCTCTACGCGCGCACCGAACTCTCAAGGCGGCGCGGATACGCGCCTGGCCAGTTTTCGTTTAACGTGCATGCCGGACGGTGCTTTGCCTGCAGCGGAAACGGCGTAAAGCAGATCGAGATGCAGTTCCTCTCCGACGTCTTTGTGCGGTGCAACGAGTGCATGGGAAAGCGGTACAGCTCCGAGACGCTGTCGGTGCTGTACAAGGGCAAGAACATATCAGACGTGCTGGACATGACCGTATACGAGGCGCTGCAGTTCTTTGAAAACGTGCCTCCAATCAGGAAGAAGCTCCAGACCATATACGACGTCGGCCTGGGATACATCAAGCTGGGCCAGTCCTCGACTACCCTGTCCGGCGGCGAGGCTCAGAGGGTAAAGCTGGCATCGGAACTATCCAAGACCAACACCGGCAGGACCCTGTACATACTCGACGAGCCCACGACCGGACTGCACTTTGCAGACGTCCAAAACCTGCTCGACGTGCTCAACAGGCTGGTAAATATGGGCAATACGGCAGTGGTGATAGAGCACAACATGGACGTTATTCGAAACTCCGACTGGATAATCGATCTGGGACCCGAAGGCGGCGACGAGGGAGGGCAGGTAGTCTGCACCGGGACGCCAGACGACGTCGCACGGGCCCCTGGAAGCTACACCGGCCAGTACCTCAAGAAGATGCTAAAAAATGCCCTTTGACATATCTGGCGTTGCAGTACCCGCGGATCCGGGAATCTACCTGATGAAGGATTCAGACGGGACGATAATCTACATCGGCAAGGCAAAGAACCTCCGAAACCGCGTGAAATCCTACTTTGTTAAGAACCAGAACTACAAGACGCAAAAGCTGGTCCAAAACATATCTGCAATCGAGTTTGTCCTGACTGACAATGAAAGCGAGGCGTTCCTGCTCGAATCCAACATGATAAAGCGGCACCGCCCGCGCTTCAACATAGAGCTAAAGGACCAGCAGAGGTACACGTACCTTCGGGTATCTGATGAAAAATACCCCCGGCTGCTGGTCGCAAGGCGCACCCGGGATGGAAATTTCCTGGGCAAGGGCAAGACGTTTGGCCCGTTTACGCAGGGTAGCTCCAAGCTGCTGACCATCGGCGCGCTGCGCAAGGCGTTCCAGATCCGAATCTGCAAGACGCTTCCCAAGAAGGTGTGCCTGGAGTACCATCTGGGAAACTGCGAGGGGCCGTGCGAGTTTGAAGGCGCCCAGGAGAGGTATCTGGGGCACGTGGCCGCACTCGAGGAGGTCCTCAAGGGAAAGGATCAGACCAGAATATTCATGGAGAGGATGCAGACTGAGATGCTCCAGGCCGCAGAGCAGGAGCACTTTGAGCGCGCAAAGGAGATACGCGACACCCTGATCAGGCTTGGAAGCCTGCAGACAGGGCAGAAGATGGAGTACGTCAAGAACTCAGACGAGGAGTACTTTGGCATGGGAATCGAGGACGATGCTGCCACCGTCATGAACTTTAGGATGATCAACGGCGTCATCCGGGACAGCGACAAGTTCTTCTTTGACATGGTGGGCGACAACTCCCTTTCAAACTTTCTTTACCAGTACTACTCCACTCACAAGATACCCCGGTTCGTACTGCTCAGCGAACCCCTGCAGAACCGCGACCTGATGGAGTCCCTGCTGTCTGGACAGGCAGGGTTCCGGGTACAGATACTGGTTCCGGCAAAAGGAAAGCGTAGGGAGATAATAGACCTGATTCTGAGGAACATCCGGCTCATCCAGTCAAAAAGCGGCGAGCCGGGGCTTGCAGATCTAAAGGAGATTCTTGGTCTTCCCACCATACCCCAAGTGATTGAATGCTTTGACATATCAAACCACGGCACGGACTTTGCGGTGGGCTCCATGTCAAGCTTTGTAGGCGGCAAGCCAAACAAGTCCGGGTACAGGAAGTTTCGAATCAGGACAGTCTCAGGCAGGGACGACTTTGCGATGATTGCAGAAGTAGTCAAGAGAAGATACTACCGGCTGCTCAAGGAGGACTCTGATCTGCCGGATCTCGTGGTGATTGACGGCGGCAGGGGCCAGCTTAACGCGGCCTTAAAATCGCTGACGTCTCTGGGACTCAAGCTGCCGTGCATATCGCTTGCAAAGGAAAACGAGGAGGTCTATGTTCCAAGGCGGCCCGACCCCGTAGTAATACCCCGGGAGAAGCCCTCGCTGAAGATACTGCAGCATGCGCGTGACGAGACCCACAGGTTCGGGGTTGCCTACAACAGGGCCATCAGAAAAAACCAAATTAAATAAAAAAACACCCGTGATGGTGGAATAATTAATCCATATTGTCTATATCTTTTGAATGCAACGTTTATGATCATGTATTAGAAAGAATGCTCATGGCAGAGTCATGCACCGCCTTTACAAATCTGGTCGACGGACTGGTGGAATTCTCCGGGGATGATCCGGAACTGCTCAAAGAAATACGGTGGCTTGACGAACAGGCACGACAAAAGCACATCTCGTTTTACGACATGGTCTTTGAAGTGCTGTATCTGCATAATCAGAGCCCTGAATTATGAATCTTTGAAAATTACACACATCCTGAATTTAAAACAGGCTTGCCAGCCGGCCACAGGACATGTACCTGATTTTAAAATTCATTGTATAGAATCGGATTTTAATACACAAGATCCTATGCAGAATGTGCCTGACGTGGCAAATCATAAAATCATGTCAGAACTGCGCTAGGCGTGGCCATATTTGAAAATCTCGTCTGCCGTATATTTTACAAATTTGTCTTGCACGTCCATGTGAAAAATCCAGTTTCCAGTATTGGAAAATAAGGCACGTCCTGTGGATGTGCGGCATCCGTCCCCGGGGCGGCAGGTTGTTTCATGGGGAATGGTGGGGGAATTTGCACAAATATTGGATGCCGTGCGCGACATTCCTGCACTGCCTGATGCCACCTGTCTTTCACTCCGTCAGGCGGCTCGTGCCGCCCTGCCTCAGAGGCGCGCCCTTTTCTCGGCCAGCCTTTTGAGAAGGTCCGCGTCCCTGAGTTTTATTTCGTCCCACATCAGATCCTGGTTTACCATTCCCGCAATCGCGTTGAGCTCGTCGTTGTACTCCTCCTCGGTGCCGTCGTACGGGTCAGTCAGCCTCTTGTACTGTTTCAGGCTTCCGATAACGTGCTCTATGGCCACACGGGAGCTGTTTACCCTCTTGTTGTAGGCGCGTTGCTTCTTTGTCAGGCCGCCGGTCTTTTTGTCGGCTCCACGCTTTTTCTTGTGCGGGTGCCTGATGTGCCATCCGGGATATTCCTCTCTTGCCCCTTGGTAGCCCTTGTCCATCAGGACGTCAGGCTTTTCCTCTTCGGGCACGTCCTTCTGGCCCATCCTTGCCGTAATGATTCCAAGGTTTGGCGGATCCTCGTTGAGCAGGGTCTTGTCGTGGACGCTGCCCGGAACGGTCTTGCTTATCGCCACTATCACGCGGCGCTTGTTGATCACGATGTTGGTGTTGTACGTGTGTGCCTTCTTCTTGCCAGAGTACGTCTTTTTGCGCCTCTCCTTGTCCGCGGACCTTCTGACCCGGTTGTGCGTGCCGTCCACCATCAGTTCTCCTCCCCTCCTGCCGGGTATTATCTTCTTGCTCTCCTCAAGCGTCCTGGCCTTTTGTGCAGCCTCGCTGATTTTGCGCGGCGCCGTGCCTGTCTCGCCTAGCAGCCTGGTCATCAGCGGAAGGTACCTGGAGACTGTGGCCTGGTCGACGCCAAACATCGCGGCAAGGGCTTCCTGCGGTATGCTCAGCCTTGCCCGAAACAGCCACAGCAGGTACGCGTGCCTCAGGGGCAGGATGCGCCTGCTCCCGGAGTTTTTCGATCTGCTCTTGATTTCAGAAAAGAGCGCAGTCTCCCCGTTCCGCTCCAAAAGATCCTCGAGGCGGTGCAGCGCGTGGTCAAACCTTTCCGGGGTGCGCAGCGTCATGGCGTGCAGGAATTCAGGATATTTTATGATGTCGTCAAGATACCTAGACGTGACGGTCCAGTGATCAGTCAGGCATTCCTCGAGGGCCTCGCTCCTCTGCCGGTCTGTCCTGCGCGCCTCCCTGAGGGCCCTGATCCTCTGCCGGCGGAATTCATCCGACTCCCTGAGCGCCTCGTTTTCCTGCTGTAATCTCTGCACCGTTGGATCGACTAGCATTGCCATCACGGTGTGGCGTAAAAATCACCGATCTTAACGTTTCGGTTATCCTTCTTGGATTGGCATGCTTTACGATTCTGTGGATATTCGGCCGCATGTGGTGCCGCACGTGGGAATAACTCAATTTAATTCAGTTTTTTAAATCAGGCACATTCTGCATGAGATCTACATATTGTTCGTAATGCATAAGAAAATATGCGTAATCCAGAATTTTTTCAAACTCCGCGTTGACATGTTAGCCCTGCTGTCAAAAATTTATGATCCATCCAATTAAAACCAAAATATGCCGGTTCATACTGTTGTCGAATCAGAAAACAAGCGACCTGCAAAAAGAGAATAAGGCTCTCAGAGACATAATCAAGCGCCAGGACGCAGCTGCCAGGCACGAGCAAAGCCTGTGGCGCACACGGGACGGTTCCGAATCCGGAGCCGCAGGAGAGCCCGCCCTGTTGCACCGCGTGGAGGTGCTTGACGACATCATCAGAGTCGGGAAGAAGCTTCATGACGCGACGCTGAAGTGCAGGGAACAGTTCCAGTACATACTTGACAGGGCCGAGGCGTGGATAAGGCAAAGCGGCAAATCCCCACTCTTCAGGAATGACGAGACGAGGGCATCGGATCCCGGGAACCGCTGCAAGCTGTACCCAAGGCACGCGCTGCTCATGTCACTGATGTACAAAAAGGGCAACCCCACGCAGGGCGTGCTTGCGGCATTCTTTGGAATAGACCAGGCAACCGTGTCCCGGTATATCGATGTACTAGACGAGGTGCTTGACGTGGCGCTGCCCACTGCTGCCAACATCTCAAAGGAGATGGCAGACACGGAGACAAAAGAGGATCTCAAAAAAATAATTTCCGGACCTGACGGGGGCATCATGATGATCGACGGCACGCACTGCCCCATACAGAGGCCGGACGAAAAACAGATGAGAAGCATGATGTATTCTGGCAAGAAGAAAAAGTTCACCCTCAATACCACCGTGTGCATAAACGAAAACGGGGTGATAGTCGCCATATCCGACAGCACCGTGGGATCCGTCCACGACATCACGCTTCTCAGGGAGAGCCCGCTGCCATTTGGAAAGTGGTGGGACCGCATGTGCGACGAGAACACCCCCGAAGAGGACAGGGTCCACACCCTTACTGACCGCGGTTACAAGGGAATCGCAAAGGATATGCCCGGTACAAACACCCTGCAGCCGCACAAGAAGACCAAGAACCACAAGCGCTTTACAAAGGAGGAAGAAGAACACAACCACAAAATCAATTCCGCCCGGGTAAAGGTAGAGCACTCCATTGGCAGGCTGAAGCGGTACGGCCGGCTTACCGCGCCATACAAGGGAAAGATTGGCGACTTTAACAGGGAATTTAACATAATAACAGGGCTTGTAAACCTGGACCTCGTGTGGAACTACCTGGAGAAGGGACCCCCTTCAGGCGGCAATCTGGGGCCGGTAATAAACTGGGAACAGGCAAACGTCCCCGGCAGCGCCGTTTCAAACAATTAATTCCGTGCACATCGCGGTGCTGCAAGGCTGCGCACGTTATTTTGTATTTCTGGCAGGACAGGATCCCCACATGGCTAACATGGCGATAATTAAATTAGAATTTTTAATATTTTCTGGTTTTTCTGGTTTAACCCAACGAAATGGAGGGATTACGCATGGCTTCTATGGTGTACCACTCTGAGCCATGTATTTTCATTAAATCACGTACACCCGTATTAAGACACACTCGTGTTTGTAGTTCATTAGCGCCCTCCTTCTCATAAAGATGGAATAAAAAATCCAAATTCCGCCATGTATGCCTACCAAACGAAATTTTACCCTTTATACTCAACTTGATCAGAACCGGATCAAGTTGATTCCGCAAGTAACGGTACGTTGATGCATGATTTTCCCTCACCCGTTTGTCAGTTTCTTCGATTGTGTTAGATTTTTTGTAAGTGTTCACGTGGTTTGAGAAAATTGCTTAATTCAGACACGAATTTGGTGTGCTTTGGTAACATTCCCTGTTTTTCTAGGCACGACGTGAACACATACGATTTTTTCTTTGAGGCATTATCCAAATTTTCTTTGACATTTCTTAGTAAAATAGCCATCAGTCTAAATGCATGCCCAAATCCTGGCATCTGATAATACGTTTCTTTTATCTCCAGTACACGTCCCCGATTGATAAAAAACAATGTAGTAAAAAATGCCAGAAAACCTAGGAATAAAGAAATCACAACATTAATCGTAAGCAACTCGTTCCCACCAATGTCCCAAACGATCACCAATGTAACGATAAAAGATACCACGCCAGCAAGAATTATACTTGTGTCTGTGATGACAGTCGAACCGTATCGTTTATTGCCGAATGTCTCCCACCAACGCATACAGGAATAAATCTATATATCCAATATAGATATTATGTCACCCTGCCAGCCCGCGCCTGGTGATCCGCACCAGCCAGCCGCGTACGGTGGAATACAGATCTACCATCGCCTCGGATATGGCGCGCAGGCTCATCCGGTTTTCTCTTGTATAGTGTCGATCAAAAGTTTTTTACATTTAGGGACTTTCTACAGATAAACTCCATTACGTCAATCCTTGGACGCGCGGTCCTGAAATACTCCGACATCGCGTTGCGCATCTGCACTATCGTGGCATAGTACTCGGACACCAGCACGTTACGTTTTGCCTGGTGCCAGTACTCCTCCACGCCGCTAAGCTCGGGCGTTGCAGCTGGAAGCCACATGACCTTGATGTCGGGATTTTCCTTTAGAAATTTCATCACGATCCTTGACTTGTGTTGTGGCGCATTATCCATGATTACGACCACCTTTCCAAAATGCCTGACCAGATCCTTGAGATACTGCAGGACCGTCTCCTTGTCAAATTTTTCATGCGTCCTGAAGAACTGCCTGCCGTCTGTTACAATGGAACCGTATGCCACCACCTTTCCGTGCCGTCCCTTGTATGTCGTGACAATCGGCTCGCCTTCTGGCGACCAATACTTTACGCCCGATGCCGGATCGTCTACAAATATGGCCTCGTCAAAGACGACTGGGAGAAAACCCTTCTCTTGCAGGCGTGAAATCCGCCTTTTGGCGTTGCGCTGCCACTGCCTGATCTTTTTGATCTCTGGCCTGTTGACGTGGATGCGCTGGACCGTCTTGGCAGACAGGCCAAGCCTGTGCATTATCTTTGTGACGTTTGAAATGTGGTATGTCACCTTGAATTCTTTGCGTATGTTTTCTTTGAGCTGCTTTGGAGTTGTGATGCTGCCAGTCCTTGCTGCAAGCCCCGCAATCTTCTCAAGCCCGACCTTGGGCGGCCTGCCCGGGCGGGGCCTGTCTTCCAGGCCTGCAAGACCCTCGCTATCAAAATGCCGGACCCAGCTTGTGACAGTGTGCGGGTCGCAAAAGCACAGTGATGCCACCTCGGATACGCCCAGCCCCCTGATCTTGACCATGCAGACGGCGTGGATCCTGTCCTTTATGGTTCCCCTCTTCTCTTTCTTGTAGGCCTGGATTAACAGCTTTTTGCTTTTTTCATCCATGTGGGCGGTAGTGCGGAGTGATCAAAAAATGTTACGCTCAGACTGACGTAGAAGACTTTTGATTGACACTATAACACGCAGACAGCATGTCTCGCGCCTTGCCGGATTGCGTCTGGCCGATCGTCTGGAGGATCTCCCCTTGGCTCGTATCCTGCAGGAACCCGTCGCCCTTGGGCAGCCTGTCATTCTTTAGTGGCGATCAAAAGTTCCTGCAAAATAATTCGGCTTTTCTGTTAAGGAATTTGAACAAATCCAGATTGAATCTTGCAGTTCGATAATACTGGGAGACGGCACTGTGCATGTCCAAGAAGGTTTTGTAGTATTCTGAGACAAGCAGGTTCCGTTTTCCTTGGTGCCAGCATTCTTCCACGGCGTTGAGATACGGCGAGCCTTTTGGCAGGTATATGATCTTGATGTTCTTGTTCTCGCGCAGCAGCGTCCGGACGGCTTTTGCGCGGTGCGGGGACGCCCTGTCCACCATGACGGCCACCTTCCCAAAATGCCTCTGCAGGGCCTTGAGGTACGCAACAAATGTGGGCGCGTTGAACCCGCTGGCAGTCCTGAAGAACTGCCTGCCATCGGTCGTGACTGAACCGTACACGGCGATTCTTTTGTGGCTTCCCGTATATGGCACGGTTATTGGCACCCCCACAGGCGACCAATACTTGCGACCCGATTTTACGTCGTGTATGAAGAACGCCTCGTCTTCCACGACTGGGACAAAATCGTCCTTTTCTAGGCGTGAAATTCTCTTTTTGAGGCGATATTGCCAGCTTTTTACGGCCGTTTTGGTGGCCCTGTTGATGTGGATCCTTTGCGACCCCTTGGGAGACAGGCCGTATTTTTGCATGATTTTCCTGATATTCGTTCTGTGCATCTTTGTTCCCGTTTCCCTGTGTATGACCTGCTGCAGTTCGGCAGGAGTGGTCTTGAACCGGTCCACTACCTTGTCCAGTATGCCGTCCATCGCTTCCGGCGAAATCTTGGGCGGCCTGCCGGATCTGGGAAGATCCCGGAGGCCTTCGAGGCCTCCTTCCTCGTATCTGCGCATCCAGCGGTATACCCACCGGTCAGCCTGCAAGAGAATGTCTGCGGCATCGCTTATGCTCATCTTGCGCACGTGTACCATGTGCACTGCAAGCATTCTGACACGCACCCTGCCGTCTTTTTCCTTTTTGTACGCCTTTTCGAGTTCTTCCTGTTTTGTTTCGTCCATGCTGCGTTCAAGGACCACGGATCTACATAGTTTTCGGGCAGAATTTGTCAAAACTTTTGCGCGTCACTATTGCACAGCCCCTTTGAAAATATCACACCGATTTTCAGCATGTTCTAGGATCAAAGTTTTTTGGTCACGTTTGCCCACAAATCCTCACTATCAAATGAGTAAAGCAATATGTCCAGCACTATGCCGCGCACAAATCCTGATAAAATGATTAAATTTGTGACCGTGGTGCCCTGCCAGCTGCATCACTTCCACGATATTTGACAAATTTCAGCTGATTTGGATTGGTTTTGGCGGCAAAATATCATTCGTTTTTCATGTCTGCTGCGTGCCCGGTCTGCAGAATGGATCCAAAGCAGCCGTGCCTGAAATCCGGGATGCTGCAGCAGAAATGATCTCATCACACCCGGGAAAAATCCCTCCACAGACATGTCTGCCCATCGGGCGTCTCCAAATATCGCCGGTCAACTCTGCAGGCACGTGTGCGTGGTGTCAGAACACAAGATCCGCCGGGGAATCATCTTCTCAAATCCAATGTCTTGTATTCGCAGCCATCTGGTCCGCAATACTTTCCGACATACGTTGCCTTTGGCCTGTACAATGCAGGCCTTGGAGCCGCCTCTGCAAATTTTTCCTCGATTATATGCGCGGCCCATCCTACAACCCTGGAGATTGCAAAGATTGGAGTGTTCATGTCTACTGGAATGTTCAGCATATAGTAGACTGATGCACTGTACAAATCCACATTGGGGTAGATGTCCCTGCCCTTACTTGACTTCATCTCGGATATGGTAGTCGTCTCGACTTTTTCAGTAATGTCAAACCATGGCTGGCCTGTCTTCTTTGCAAGGCTTCTTGAGAGTTCCTTTAGAATCTGCGCCCTGGGATCATACGTCCTGTACACCGCATGCCCCATTCCCATGATTCTGTTGCCCTTGCCCATCTCTTCTTTGATCCAGCCTTCTGCCTTTTCTATGCTGCCAATATCCATCAGCATCTTCATGACCTCCGTGTTTGCCCCTCCATGAAGCTCGCCGCTTAGTGCCCCTATTGCCGAGCTTGACGCAGAATACATGTGCGCCCTTGTTGATGCAACCTGCCTTGCCGTAAACGTGGATGCATTGAACGTGTGGTCTGCATGAAGAATCAGACACACGTCAAAGATCTTCTCGACGTCTGGATCTGGCTTTTTACCTGACATCATGTACAAAAAGTTTGCAGCATGGCCAAGCTTCGGGTCCGGATCCACAATGCTCAAGCTGTTCCTGATTCTCTGCCAGCTTGCTATGATGGTAGGCACCTTTGCAATGAGGTTGATTGCCCTGTCATAGCTTGCACTCTTGTTTGAAAACTCCTCGTCATAGTATCCTGCAAGTGCTGCCACAAACGCCTGAAGCATATCCATGGGGTCTGCGTCCTTTCTCCAGTTCCCCATGTTCTTTTGCATCTGTTTTGGGATGTACCTGGCATCAACCAGCTTTCTGCTAAATTTTTCCAACTGCTGCCTTGTTGGCAGCTCGTCATAAAGAAGAAGGTATGCTGTCTCCTCAAATGTCGATTTTTTTGTAAGCTCCACAATGTCGTATCCCCTGTAGATGAGCCTGCCGTTCTCCCCGTCGATGTTTGAGATCCTAGTGTCTGCAACCTCGATTCCACGCAGCCCTATGTTCTTAGTCTCCATACCAGAAAAGTGGACAAAATGCTTATTATACCTTCACCGATGCGTGCCGGTACCAGTTTTGGTCGGTAGCATGTGTCCGGCCGTGTCTAGGCATGGAATGATGGATTCTGCACAAGATGATGCGTGATTTTGAAGGAGGCCGGGGCTGTATTGCGTGGAATCCTGCAGCCTGCTGCCTCTTGGAGGCATCCCTTCTCATGCCGGCATATCTGAAAGCATGCCTGATTCCAGGCAGACGCCGCCAGCATCTATTTTACAAGCCATGCGTGCAAGGGCATTTCACTACCTGCCTGCGTTCCTCCCAAACTGCCCGGTTCGATTTTACCAGGATTTTTTCTGCCTAGTGACATGCTCCAAACATACAATCCAGGCGTGTATTTTTCGTGAGAATTATGCATATAAATTTAGTATTTAGTCTAACATGACAATCTTTAATCATAAATTATAACTTTTGATCAAAAATTAAATGACACCAATAGAACGGCGACGCTTGCAAACCCTTGACGATCTGATATTAAAGGCGTCTCCTGACGAACTGAAAAGGATTCAGAGGGTCGACTACCAAACACAGATGGATGGCATATCCCTTTATGGCATATATGTTGACTCTGATTCGCTGATCAGCCACAACATCAAAGAATCATTTGGAAAATAGCAGACATGCATGGGAGAGACGGACTTTCTGCGTCGTACTCATGTATGTGGCAGCAGAATCTAATTTACAGTAATTGTCTGGCCTGAAGATAAAATGTCCGGTGGCGACTGTGGATTTAGAAACCAATAAAATTCAATTATTCAGGCGATTCTTGCATGAGATGATCACATCCTGTTGGCTGCCACCGTGCCTCGCCGATAATACTGATCCCGTCAAAACAGTCCCACGCGTAATTCGCCCTGACCGCAGGCATCGTGCAAGTTTGGCTTTTTTAAACCACCCCGATTGCACTCTACCATGCCATCCTTCCTTCATTTAAATGAGGGCGTAAATTCCGTTACGGTGGATAGACCATGTCTAGCACTTCTAAGAAGACTGCCCGAAATTCAACCAACGTAGCAACTGCTGATATTGCCACCGTAAAGAAGAGGTCTGCCGTCCAAAAGACCAGAATAGTATGTATCTCCCACAAGGAGGATGCCGACGGCATCAGTTCTGCTGCGCTGATAAGGCAGGCCTTTGGCGGCGACTCCATTCTGGTTGACTATCCGGGACAGATGGAGGCACTGCAGCAGATTGTCCAAGACAAGGAGCTCAAGTCGCTGTACATCTGTGATCTGGGCCTCAGCAAGAAGACGCAGGACGAATTCGTCGAAATCATGACCACTCTTCGAAAGCGCAGGGTATCAGTGACATACATTGACCATCATGACATAGATCCGGGCGTTGTTGCTGCCCTGCAGAAGATCAAAGTCAAGATGATCCATGACATCGACGAATGCACGGCAGTCCAGGTTTATTCTGCATTCAAGTCCAAACTTGATGATCATGCCTCCTTTGTTGCAGCATGCGCTGCAATTACAGACTACATGGAGGACAAGCCAATAGGCTCAAGCCTGCTTCAAATCTATGACAGGCAGTTTGCACTGATTAATGCTACAGTGCTGACGTACAATATCGTGGGACACCAAAAGGATCCCGACTATCTGCTGTACCTTGTAGACGAACTGGCAGAATCCAAGTTTCCGCACCAGATACCAAACGCGTTTGAGTTTGCGCAGATTCAGGTGGAGAAGCTTGCCTCTATGATTGCCCTGGTAAAAGACGAGATGAAGACCAAGAAGAACCTTGGATACATGGAGATACATGATGCAGGCGCAAGCGGTGCGGTCAACTTCGTGCTTGGCCTGTCTGGAAAGAGCGTAGGGGTTGCATACAAGGAACGCATAGACCATGGAATCTACGCCGTGTCCGTACGCGGTTCCAAGTCATGCAAGTTTCATCTTGGCAAGATAGTAAACATACTGGCCACCGATCTTGGAGGCTCTGGAGGGGGACACGGCAAGGCATGCGGCGCAGTCATTCCAAAACCAAAGATAAAAAACTTCATTACCGAACTGAACAAGAGATTGGCAGATTCTGCGTGACTTTCTGTCAGAACTGCCGTCACGTGCATGATGACATAATTGGGATAATTTTTTAATAATTCGGAACCAAATACAGATCAGTTGAATCTAAAGATTGTTGCAGCTGCAGTTGTTGCAGGCGTCGTACTTGTAATCCTGGCAGGCGTGATTCAGAGCCAAACTACCGCTAGCAACCCGGCATCCTCCCCTGATGCTGTGCCTGCAGTCGCACCAGACGAGACTGTGCCTACAGTCGCACCAGACGATACGGATCCTACCGACGCCAAAAATGCCATAACCATAATGGAGACTGACGGCGTCCTGCATACCATACCTCTTGAGGAGATCAGAGGCGGCGGCCCTCCCAAAGACGGCATTCCATCCATTGACAATCCCATGTTTGCAGAGGTTGCAGACTCTGCATTCATGTCAGATTCTGACACGGTAATAGGCCTTGAGATCAACGGCCAGGCAAGGGCGTATCCGCTCTTTATCCTGGTGTGGCATGAGATAGTAAACGACGAGGTGGGAGGCACCCCGGTATCTGTTACCTATTGCCCGTTATGCTATACCAACCAGGTCTTTGAGAGGATCATTGACGGACAGACCGTGGAGTTTGGCACCTCTGGAAAATTGTACAACAGCAACCTTCTGATGTATGACCGGCTGACTGAATCCTACTGGAGCCAGGCAATCGGCATGGCAGTAAAGGGTCCGCTGAGCGGACGCGTGCTGGAGACTGTGCCGTTTGATGTGATTACGTGGGGGGACTGGAAGGGCCTTCATCCTGACACCCTGGTACTTACCACCGACACGGGACACAGCCGCGCATACAATGTCGATCCCTATGGCAGCTACTATACGGATCGCCGCGTGATGTTTCCCATAGACAACAGGGACGACCGGCTGCACCCCAAGGAGATAATCTTGGGATTCAGCATGGGTGATGTCTCCAAGGCATATCAGCAGAGCATCGTGGAGTCAGAGACGCTCATTAATGATGCCATCGGAAGCACCCCCGTCCTGCTCGTCTCTCTGTTCCCGGAGAACGCCCGCGCGTTTGAAAGGACGGTGGGGGACCGGGTTCTGGACTTTGAGCATGAAGATGGCAGCATAACCGATACCGTCTCCGGCTCCGTGTGGAACTATGACGGGCTGGCAGTATCTGGTGCCCTTCAAGGTGAACAGTTGCAGAGGCTGTCGATAGAGCCCGGATTCTGGTTTGAGTGGTTTGCGTTTCACCCACAGACCCTGCTTTATGGTGATGGCAGCTGAGCCCTTCCAGAAAGGCAGTCCTTGCCGGCGCTGCAACCATTACCGTTTATCTTCTGGTGGTCATACTCACCACTCCCGCACTGGATCCACTGGATGCAGTCAGTGCAGCCTTTCAGCTAAACTCTGTTGTGATACTGGGGATGGGAGTTGGAATAGGACTTCAGGTGTTCCTCTCTGAATGGGGCAGGCTGATGGGATGCCGGATTGGCAAACCAAGAAGGACACTTGGGGGAAACTCCGGCAGTACGGCTGCCACGTCGTTCTTCTCGTTCTTTTCCCTGGTTCCGCTGGGGTGCTGCGGCTGGTGGCTCTACCTGCTGTCGCTGCTTCCGGGCGTGGTGGGTACCGGCGCCTCAGCTGTCCTGATAGAGCACAGCCAGACGCTGGCGTATGCGGGACTCGGGGTCATCTATGGGTTTGTAGGACTTGCAGCATACCGGCTGAGGAGGGAGCGCATGATGCGCAGTCTAGCCCAGTCTGACTAGCAGTGCCACGGGATCCCCCCTGCCCCTGCTGAGAAACTTTGCAATCCTTGCCCTGAACCCATACCTCTTCCCCCTGAGCCTTACTGCCTCCTCTGTCCGGGAACTGTCCAGTATTGCAGCCGTGCCTGAAACCCACTCCCCGGTTACCACGCCCTTGATGGTGCATGCTGCGATTCTTACCCGGCAGTTGCCCCTGAGGCGCTTTACCTTGCCTGTCTGATCCCTTGTCACGATCAGGACGCCCTCGTCTGTTAAAACGAACCACACCGGCGTCCTTACAGACTCTCCGTTCTTTCTGTATGTCTCAAGCGAGACGTACTTTTCAGCACTTAGCCAGTCCGGAATCATGTTCTACTTGGGCTGCATCTGTATAAAACTGATAACGCCGTGTACGGAGACTGCATGCCAAGACACGCACTGCCGACCCAGCCCCCCAGGACTGATTGCCCTACCGTGGAATGTCCTGCCGGTTGGATCTGTACGCCCTGATTATCCTCTTGACCTGCCTGTAGCCAAGGACAGGAAGTACGCACCAAGGGCACCCTATCTGCGTCACAGAACAGCAGCACAGGCACTGGCATTTGCCACTTTGATGATTACATTCTTGGCAGATCATGCTTTTTGTTCCTAGGCTTTGTTCTTAGCCTTGTCTTGCAACACGGACACACGATGTTGTCTACAAGAAAGAACCTTGCACAACGTGAGCACCATTTCTGGCCTCTCTCGTAGTGCAGCTTGTCTGTGAACGTCGTGACCCTCAACTGCTCGCACACTCCCCTGCATACCTGAGCCATGTCCTATTGAATTACAAAATGTATTTAAAAAAACATCCAAATTCAATTCTGATGCCGCCACGATCCCCCTGTATCGTCAAGTATCGCACAGGGTTTCCTGCCCCCACCTCAAACCACGCCAGATGTCCCTGATGGCCAAGTATCAGATGGGGCACAACCGTCCTCCCGCGACCCATTCCTGCTGGGATCTGCGCATCCCGATTCAGGCGCAGCCAGGATGCGCCTGTGATTCCCGTCGCTTTGTCTGAGACTACCCTCTTGCAACCTCTATTATCGCATCGATCTCAGTCATTGCATCCAGGGGAAGCCCTGCCACGCCGACTGCGATCCTTGAGTGCGTCCCCCTCTTCTCCCCGAATACCTCCACCATGAGATCCGAGGCGGGATTGATCACCTTTGGATGCTGTGAGAATTCGGGGGACGAGTTTACGAATCCTGAAAGCCTCACGATTCTGGATACCTTCTCCAGATCCCCCAGCTCCCTCTTGGCCTGCGCCAGGATGCTGACTGCGCACATCCTTGCAGATCTCTGCGCCTCCTCGAGGTTTCTGTCCGTAACCTTTCCTGTAAAGAGTACCCTGCCGTCCTTTATTGGGATCTGCCCTGATACGTACAGCAGGTCTCCTCCCCCTGTCCTGACTGCGGGAACGTATGATCCTGCAGGCGCCGGAGGCTCGGGAAGAACTATTCCAAGCGACCTGATTCTCTCCTCGATCAACATGATGGTGGGGGATCCCCTGACGGATTTTAGTTTTTGCTTATCCTGATGTGGGCGCTTTCGCCCTTGTGGGGAGTGTTCTGGAATACGGTCCTTGTCCCGTAACCCTGCCTTTGCAGGCACTTGTCAAGCACCGAGACCCACGGCAGGGAATGGCCGCTGTTCAACCTTGACTCGACTGTAACACCCATGCCGTTTGGCTCAAGGACTACGCGTCCGGAACATGTGATCTGCACTATCACATCCATCATCTCCACAACCTCATCAATCGATCTTGATCCCAGGGGTATCCCGTTCTCTTCCAAAAACTCAAGCATGTCAAAGTCCTGTCTCTTTGAGACCATTACCGAGTCCAGCATGTACTCCAGTCCGGCATCGCTTGTCATCTTGATTATCCTGTAGATCTCGTATGCCTCTGACTTTGTCATGTCGGCCATGGCCCTGGTCCGTATGGCGCCCTTCCAGACGCCTGCAAACATTCTCTCCTGGTTACCTCCAAGAATGCCCGCCGATGAAAATATTGCACCGCTCCCATTGGTATTGTCCACTACCAGCAGCTGGGTGCCGTCAAAGATGAAGCAGTTCTGGGTGATCTCAGAGGCTCTTATGTCCACCCCGTCAGGTATTACCTTGAATGGTTTTGAGCCTATGTGCGTGGGGGGGATTATGACGCTGATCCCGACGTTCCTCCGCAGTGCCGACAGCATCCTGTCCCTGCACTCGGCAAGAAACTCCAGGCCGCACTGGTCTGCCATTATCCTGATCGATGACTTTGCGCCGTCGATCATGTTCTGGAGCTGCACCAGTACGTTGCCTGAGCTGAGCTGCACGTACCTTCTCTCCTCGGAACCCCTTGATCTTCTGCTCTCCTCGCTTGCCTTTTTCAGGTTGAATATGAGCGAGTTCATCGCGTTTACCTTGTTGATCTGCTCATGAATGATCTCATCAAAGGCGTCCTCAGGTGCTATCGGCGTGCACGTGATGGGTTTTGTCTGTGAGACGATTACGAGCTTTTTCTTTTCCAGCTTGAGCAGGGTCGGGTAGATCTTCGTCCTTGGAATCTCAGAATAGTATGCAAGCTCGCTTGCAGCGATCGTCCCCTTGGTGATCAGGGTGACATATGCCTGGGCCTCATACTTGCTCAGCCCGAACTCCTCTAGGCTTATGGTCAGCGCGTGCTCGTTTGTCATATACCATCATGGACTTGTTATTAGGTAAGATCAAAAGCTAAATTCCTTTACACATGTGCTTAAAAAAATTTAAAACTGTACCTGCGGCGTGGTGTGACCATGGTTACTATGCTCTCTGATACAGGCCCCTCAAATACAAAATCTACGTCATCTAGTTGTATGCTGATAAAAGATACACCCGGCAGGCCGCCCCTCTCTGATGCAACACCACACTCTGTAACGCTTGTCCCAAGGCTGGAATACTGTGCCGGCCTCTTGGATGAGACTGTTTGTATTCTGGAGCAGAGGACGGCAGAAATCAGAAGTTCAAACCGGAACATCGCATGCGATCCTGACGACTTTAACTGGAGCCATGCAGACTCTGTTGAGCGGGAACGGACTGCCGTATTCTCTCTGGAGGCATTGCTTCTGGTCAGGATGAGGATGCAGAGGGCATCTGATGTGGGCATGATTCCCGGAATCCTCTCGCCGCTTGTCCCTGTAATCCGTACAGTCAGCGCGGGACTGCACAGGATGGCCCCTGACTGCAGCCAGAACCTCTCCAAACTCTCAATCTACATGGGCAGCATCATACTTGATTCTGCTGCCCTCACAAGGGTAAGGTTTGACTTTGAGCAGTCCGGCAGGGAGTCCTCTGTCCTGCTTGATAAAGTAAAGTTGATGGCAGACTCTAAAATAAGTAAGCAGTACCCTAATGTTGATCCTTCCGTACCGTATACTGCTTGACTATACTGAACCCTCTGCGGGGCCATGACGGGGAGATCCGACGCGTGAGATCCATCTCATCTGGAATCCACAAAAGGCTGTCCGCGCTTGACTCCCCCCGGGATGATGCCATCGTAAAACTCTCAACAGAGGAGCTGCAGGACCTGAACAAGCTTGCAGCCATTGCAGACTTTTTGCTCTGCAAGTACGCCAACAAGAAGGATGCGTACTCTGTATTCAAGGAGTTTGCATCAATCGTTGCCAAGACGGCCGACTCCCTTGAGCAGATCGACGATGAGATCTCAGAACTGATGCTGTCTGCAGACGACTCGGTTGACAGGATAACTGACATGCGTGCCAGAATCTCAGGCGGTTCTGATTTTGATCCCAAGTACGGCTACGGTCCTGACTATACCGTTGAGGAGACCAGCCTGACATCGGCTGCCGAACCTGATCGTGTCTCCGAGCCTGCAAAACAAGTGGAATTAATTTAACCAACTTTGTTGCATAGATTAACACATTAAAATACCAACCAAATTTTCCAAGAATGATCGGTAGATAAAAGAGATGAGCATGGCACCGCAAGAACTGGAGAATACGGCAAGCAAGTATGCCTCTGAGGCGATCAAGTTTGACTCCCAGGGGGCCCGTGGCATGGCAATCACCCACTACCAGCACGCAATAGACGCGCTGGTAAAGCTGCTGCACCTGTATCCCACCAGCAAGCTGAACCAGATCTACAAGGAGAGGTGCCAGTCATACCATCACCGAATTACCGTACTGCAGCAGGCACGCGGGGTGGAGCCTGCAGTGGATCCCAAGGCATCTGCCGAGGAGCAGAAAAAGTCCGTGCAGAGGCAGGAGACTGAAAACGACTTTGAGAATCTCGTGATGAAAGAGAAGCCTGACGTATCCTGGAAACAGGTGATAGGGCTGGAGGATGCAAAGAGCGCACTGCGCGAGTCCATCGTATACCCCACCAAGAGGCCCGATCTGTTCCCTCTTGGATGGCCCAAGGGCATGCTGCTTTACGGACCTCCGGGGACGGGAAAGACCATGCTGGCAGCTGCTACTGCAAACGAGATGGACGGCTACTTTATCAACGTGGATGCCTCCTCTATGATGAGCAAGTGGCTGGGCGAAGCAGAAAAGAACGTCTCAAAACTCTTTAACATGGCAAGGCACTATGCCGAAAAGAAGGGCAAGCCTGTCATCTTGTTTGTAGACGAGGTGGACTCTCTGCTAGGGTCAAGAAACAGCGAGGTTGGCGGGGAGGTAAGAACCAAGAACCAGTTCCTGACCGAGATGGACGGCGTCAACGGGAAGGGAAAGAACCTGATGCTGTATGTGATTGGTGCCACAAACAAGCCATGGAGCCTTGACTGGCCGTTTCTGAGAAGATTCCAAAAGAGGATCTACGTATCACTTCCCACACACGAGGCAAGAAAGAAGCTCTTCGAGCAGTACACTGCCCCATTAAAAAAGAACATAGATGTGCGTCCTGGCGATCTCTCAAAACTCTTTGACGGATACAGCGCAAGCGACATCAAGGATATCTGCCAGTCTGCTCAGATAAAGACGGTGCATGAGATATTCAACGCCCCTGGCTATCACGAACCCGTAGACGGGGAGGAACCGGCTCAGCCTAGGGCCCTGACCACCGCCGACTTTAGGGAGCTAATGGGAAGAAGAAAACCCAGCGTATCAGTAGAGATGATTCGGGCATACCACAAGTGGAGCGAAGAGTTCCAGGCGCTGTAGAGGCGTCTGCATGAGAATACGCCGCATGCCTGGTTCAGCGTCAAGATTTTTCCCGACAAGGGTGGCAGACATGGAGAGCGACCCTTTCCGAACTCTGTCTGGAGACGCCATAGACAAGTATGTGGCATTTGACCTGACCCTGGTCAATGGGCCTGATTCTGTTCATGCCACAAATCACACGACAGGAAAACTTTGAATCCGTAATAGATGCACAAAAAACATCTCTATACACGAAGGAATTCCCTTAAAAAGTGCACCTAAAAGAAATAAATGTTTCTTAAATGGCAATCCAGAAACAAATTAATTCAAATATTACTAGATATCATACTAATTCGGAAAATGCTATATATGGTAGTACGACGTTACAATAACAATGCCGTCTCAGAGGACAGTTTTTTATTCGCAGATGTTCAATGAGGCTGTCTCTCTGAATGGCCACATACGCACCGTTGCAGTGATCAACCTGTTCGGGGATCTGGTCTATCATAATGCGCACAAATCCGTAGGGGTTGCCAGTGCCGAAACTCGGGAGCAGTTCAGACGGCTGTCCTCGTCCATCAGCATGCTAACGTTTGAGAACATAAAGTTCATTCTGATGGAGCAAGACTACATGAAAACCATCCTCATCAATGCCGGTGAAACCAGCATCATGATAGGAATGGATGAAAAGGCAGCCTGGAAGGATGTCCTGAGCGTTCTGGACTACTTCTCGGATTTATGCCTTCCCGATCACGGTTAAATAATAGAAATCAGTGTATGTGCTATGATTACGGAGGAGGGGATAGCTGAGCAGATTGATGTACGAAGCATATGCTGTACACCGCTACCGGTCCGTACTGAGGGTTTGTCTTCACAACAGAACCAGTCGATGCGGGAACTTGTCCTGAGCGTCAAGGAATACGGGCTTATTCAGCCGATAACAGTCAGGCCGGTAAATTCCGGTTTTGAAGTTGTGGCCGGGCACAGAAGATTGCGGGCATGCAAGATTCTTCGATGGAAAAAGATCCCATGCATAATACGAATACTGTCTGACAAGGTCGCATTTGAGATTCAGCTGGTGGAGAACATACAAAGGGAGAGGCTAGATCCCGTCGAAGAGGCAGAATCGTTTAAAAAATACATCCTGGATTACGGCTGGGGCGGAGTCAGCCACTTAGCCACGGTCATCTCAAAAAGCGAACAGTACGTCTCAGGCAGAATTCAGATGCTCCGGCTGCCCAAAGAGATCATAGACGAGATCTCGCAAAAGAACCTGGGCCTCTCCCATGCGATGGAACTAGTCAATCTGAATGAGGAGGATCAGAAGATTATGAAGGATGCGATCATTAACGAGGGCCTGACTGTACGAGACGTCAGGGACATGGCCATCTCTAAGAAATACCGACAGGTACAGGAACCGGTTGATTATGTGCCATCTCCTGCAAACAAGGCTATCGCAAAAAAGATAAAACTGTTCAAAAAATCCCTGATTGTTTTTAGAATGTCACTGGCAAATATAGATGGCCTGATTGACGAGGCAAACACCACCTTGAGCAATAAGGAGCGAGTCCATCTTGTAAGTGCCCTGATGACGTACAGGATTCAAATTCATTCCATGATTGACGAGTGTCTTAAATCATCCAATGAACTAAAAAGAAGGATGTAATTTTGGTAACCGGTACGTAAGTGGCAAGCCCAAGCGTCTTGTGGCGTCACAACCCCTTCCTGAAGGACTGTCGCGGTGACAACCACGCACCGCATCCGAATGATACTGCATGGAGAGGGCTCGGCCGAAACTGTGCCTTTTGGTTCTTTATGGATACGCAACCTGGCCGGAACCTTTCTTCGGACTGCGCAAGGCCCACTCAAAATCGCACGTGTAGATAAATCTTAAATGTAGATAACTGCGTTTCTGCACTAACCATTTTTAAGGAAAAAGGTTCTCATGTATCGTTAGCCATGAAAGATTTTTTTCCAAGTCTGCATCATGCAAAAAGTCTGGATTTTTTTGGATTTTCCTATCTGCAAAAATGGATAGTCATAGGGACGCTGATAGGAGTTGTTGCAGGCTTTGGCTCCGTGGCGTTTTTTCTCATGCTTCAAGTCTCGACATTGTTTTTTCTGGGATTTGGAGCAGGCTATGTACATCCAAATTTTGAGGTGATTAGCACATCATACACGGCCGTCGCTGAGAGGCCGTGGATGATTCCCCTGATCACCGGGGGCGGCGGTCTTATAGTGGGACTGCTCACAAGCAGGTTTGCCCCGGAGTCTGCCGGACACGGGACTGAGGCTGTAATAGATGCCTTCCACAACAAAAAGGGGACGATCCGTTCCAGAATCCCGTTGCTAAAGACCATTACTGCCTCGATAACCATAGGCACCGGCGGGAGCGGGGGGCGCGAGGGGCCGGCCGCCCAAATTGGAGCTGGCTTTGGCTCAATCCTTGGCAGGCTGCTCAAACTGCGCACCGATGATCAAAGAATTGCAGTGGCCGCAGGGCTTGGAGCTGGAGTCGGAAGCATGTTCAAGGCTCCGCTGGGTGCGGCCATCTTGAGCACGGAGATTTTTTACCGCCGGGACTTTGAAGTCAAGGCCCTGCTTCCGGCGCTGATTGCATCTGTAACCGGGTTTCTAATATTTGGCTCCATCTTTGGATGGTCCCCAATTTTTGAAGTATCTGAATCCGCCCCCGACGTTAACCAGCCCGTGCATTTCATACTGTATGCTATCCTTGGAGTCTGCTGTGCGGGAATAGGCAGGATGTACGTGTTCATTTTTTATAAAATTCAGCACATCTTCCAACAATGGAGCATTCCAAAGTTCGTTAAACCCGCCATAGGGGGGGTGCTGGTCGGAATTATTGGCATGTTTCTTCCCCAGATTCTGGGTGGAGGATACGGGTGGCTGCAGGTAGGAGTGTTTGATGACGTAAGGCTCTTCCCAATCTGGATTCTGCTGGCCATCTTGTTTCTTAAGATTCTGGCCACCTCCTTGACGATAGGAACCGGCGGGAGTGCGGGTGTCTTTGGACCTAGCCTGGTGATAGGGGGGTTTGTGGGTGCCGTAGTGGGAGAGATATTTCACTCGCTTTCCCTGTTTACAGACCTCCAAGTTTCGGCGATAGCCATTGTCGGTATGGTTGCATTCTTTGGGGCCGTCTCCAAGGCTCCGATCTCGACTATAATAATGGGCAGCGAAATGACGGGAGGCTATGTGCTGCTGCCGGCCATGATTCTTGCCTCTGTAATCTCTTACGGCCTGATCGGTCTGAAGACCACCCTATACGCAAGCCAGGTAAGGGACAGAGCAGAATCTCCGGCACATATGAATGAATACCGTGCCCTGCTAAAGAAACTCTCAGTCATGGATGCAATAAATCACGATTTCAGCCAGATACGTCATGACGGGACTGTAGATGAGGCGATTGATATTCTAAAGAACTCCAAATCTGCAGGCATCGTAATACTCGGTGCTGATAGCAGATACGTCGGTTTTATGGACTCGGACAGCCTGACGAAACTGGACAGACGCGATGCAAGCCTCTCAGAGGTGATCCCTGCAACCGAAGCCATGCCGACAGTCGGGGTCGAGGCCACGTTGTACGATGCAATTAAGAAAATATCGGACTTGGAAACAACGGAATTGCCTGTTACAGGAAAGAAGAATATTGTAGTGGGAACAGTGTCCGTGTCAAATATCATGAATGCGTATGATCGGGGGGCCGCGGCTCTAGAGGACGAGAAGGATTGATTCTTAAAGCCGGCCATGCGTGCCAGAAGACCTGATTTTCTGCATTCTGGATAAGATCACGCGAGTCTCTTGACTGGATACAAAAATAAAAAAAAAGTGGATGCTACTCTACGAATGCCTTGAAGTTAAGCCACTTACCATCCATGATGATTGTGACTCTTTCATTGATCTGTGGAGTTGCCTCTTGGAGAGTAATTTCCGGTAGTGTGTTGCCTTCTGAGCGCCTCATGATGTGGTAGCTAAAGTCTATCGCACTCATGATTCCGTCCGTTCCGCGTCCTGGCGCATCGCCTGGCAGTGAGAACGTTGCGAAGAGTTCAGCAATAATCTCCCTCACAGGGTCTGCATAGTTTGCAAGCACCTCTACCAGTCTATAGTTGAAGGGATCATTTGGCATTGTCGTGAATTTTCTTACTGGTGGACGGTCATACTCGGCTTTTTGCTCTGCCGACAGGCCAAGGGCATCACAAAGTGTTTGCCTATCGGCTGCACTTGGGTAGTGTGTCCCGTTGATAAACCCGGCAACGAATACCGGATTTTTGCTTATCAGCGCCGACAGCGACGTAGTCCCTGGAGCCGTTCCCGTGTATGAAAATCCTTTCTCTCTCATGGCCAGCTTTGCGGCCGTTATTGTTTCATCTGATACTTTGAAGTCAGTCATTATACGGATCATAACAGACAGCTTTCATATCTGTTCAATAACCATGAATCCTTAAATATTGTTTTTTGCAGTCGCCTGTTATACTGCTGTCCGCATAACCCTGGAGCCCCTGCTGATTCAGTAATTCCGTATGCCTGACAGCGTTTCGGGACATCCGGCTGCTTGGTATCAGAAACCGCATAAATGACCGGATTGCGCCTGTGAACCCGGATAATGACGCCGAGTCTGGGGTGCTGGCTTGCAGGTGACCACGCGCATGGCTTTGATCATGATTGGTTTGAGCATTCTGCAGAGACGGCTGGGCATGACATTCCGGCTGGAGAAAATTACCCGACGTCGGGTAATCTCAAAGCATGACTCATGCTTTCCTGGCATTGCCTCCGAAAAAGCAATTAACCAGCATGATGCATTCAAGAACAGTTGGCTGCTAATCAATTTCTGCTACTGGCATCAGTCTTGTTCCTAATGCCACTGGCAACAGCCGAGGCTCTCGGAGATATAATTGTCAACGAAATTGAGTTTGAACCGGTTGTGGGGGAGCCTCAATGGGTTGAGCTGTATAATCCGACCGACCTTCCGGCATCCTTGGAAAATCTTGAGCTGCAAATCCGTGATGGTGACGCTGTCCAGACTATCCTGATCCCCTTTTTAGATGGCGATGCACTCGGTTCGGGGGATCATCACGTGGTGTTCATGGAAGAAGATTCCATACAGTATCCTAGCAACATACAGAACATCACCATTACATTATTTGATGGAGTGCAGAGTTTGGATGTCATCGAGGGAGTAGGTGACGGGCTTGCAAATGACAAAACTTGGCAGCGGTTTCCTGACGGAACGGATTCTGGGACATTCGGGGACTGGACGTTTAGGACAGCCACCGAGGGACGAAGCAACGGCGACATGGGCCAGGTAGTGGCAGAATGCACCCTTGACCCGTTCTGCTGGGGAGCGCTGGACGTATTTTATCATAATGAGCATCAAATCACAGTAGACGATCGTGTGTTTTTGATTGAAACCTTTTATGACTCAGACAACACGGAGGCGGATTTTGTCCTTGAAGAAAAAAAAATTGTGATATTGCTGGATTCTTCGAATTTTCCACGGTTGGGCGCAAGCTCGTCATTCATACACGTGACCATTCCTAACGAACTTCTGAGCGGCTCGTACACTGTTTTTGCAGACGGCAAGCAAAAACCGTTCTATCTGGTGGTATCTAATCAGACAAACACCCGCCTGATAGTCAACGACCTAGCAGATGAGAAACTCGTGGAGATTGTGGGTACAGAGGTGATCCCTGAGTTTCCAATGGGTTCTTTTGCCATTATCACGGTTTCAGTCCTTTCTGCGCTGATCTTTTATCGCTGCTGCGGCTCGATGTTTTTTAAAAGCATAATCCGGACCTGAGCGTCCTAAGAACGGCATACGCTTTCCGGGCATCATGCCTCCTCCAGTCCGTCCGTCCGTCTGATTGCCGTTATCTGCCTTGGGGAACACCCGCATGATTCGCTAGGCGTTCGCTAGACACACACTATGTAAAATCAAACCTGGCCGTTGAAATTTCCTGTACCAAACCGTCCAGGACAACATCAAGCTACATCCGGCACACATCCAGCGTGTGTCATGCACAGCACCTCGTTTGTCCATGGCATCAAATATCTTGGAATTTTCGTCCTAGCAATTAGACGCACGTCATAATTTACCCAAGAGTTTCCAGATTAAGCAGCCATGGGCCATTAACATGAATTTTTCGTCGCTGGCATAGATGAATGGGAATAAAATGTATTCATTTTGTCCGATGCGTTAGTTCTATTATAAGTTAATCCAATAATCCAATGCTTATTTACTATAGAGCAGGTGTTAAAGGAATGAACATAGCTGACGATATCGCAGATACATATAGTTCTTTGCCTAATCCTGAACTGCAAAATGCCACGGTGACGCCTCTCTCTTCAAGTATGGGAGCACCCATCTCTTCGAGTACGGTAGCACCCGTCTCTTCGAGTACGGTAGCACCCCCACCACAGAGTACAGCGGCACCACCACCCGTAACAAATTCTGCCGGCTCTAGTTCGCCGGGAGTTTCGACATCCACAGCACCTTCTGAAGAAGTACCACCACCACCACCACGTATCATGGCCGGATTGTTTGGCGTCCCAGACACAATAAAGACGCTAAGTAATATCGGGGTTGCCAAGACCAAGGTAAATCCTGCACAAGGAATTCTCATGGGCTGGCAATCAATGAGTTATCTTGCCTTTGCGGCGTTTTTCGCATGGATGATAATGTCTACAGTCGCGCCAGATCTATCTCCTGGACTCGGAAAATTCCTGATGTTTGGGGTGTTCGGTTTCTCCGCCTTGGCTCTTGTAGTTATTTACGGATCCAATCTTGTAACCGGAGATTACATGACCTCTGGAATATCACTGATGACTGGTCAAGCCAAATGGCGAGAAGTGTTGTGGCAATGGACAATTACCCACTCGGGGCATTGGATAGCCGGATTCACAATCTCGTGGATGATAATTATTGGCGCAGACCAGGCAGGAGCCTCAGGCTCCGCACTGATGAATATGCTGGCAGGCATTGGCAATACCAAAGTCAACGTACTTGAATGGGACCAATTATTCTACAGAGGCATCTTTGCCAATTGGATGATTGGCATGGGAGTATGGGGCGCATTTAGAACCCAAGAAGTCATCGCCAAGATCATCCTGATCGGAATTCCTGTATCAATATTCTTTGCTACAGGATTTGAGCACAGTATAGTAAACCACTTTGCTCTGTCCGCCGGAGTATGGGCTGGTGCAGACTACACATGGGGAGAAGCATGGCTCAAAAACCTTGTTCCAGTAACGTTGGGTAATATTATCGGCGCGATGTTATTGCAGGGCATGGTGTATTGGTATGCCGGTGGAATGCAGTCCTGGCTTGGACCTGACAAATGGAAAAAACCACATGGGACATACAAAGATTTGGTAAGAGCAATCAGAGACACATGGTCTCTTATGATCTTCTTTGTTGCAATGGCACCCCTGATGGCCGGCCTGATATTTGTCTACGGAGTTGAACCTGCCCTGGGAGTACTTCCCGGGACAAACGATCCGGGCTGGACAGTACCCATCGGGATCACAGTCTACTTCGTTGCCACTGCGCTGATTGTAAAGTGGGGCCTGATGCCAAGAAAACCATGGTACAAGGTTCCAGCAACCTAGCCCACCCTTCTTTTTTTTTAAAACACACATTTTTTTATTAAGACACCATTGCAAATTGGAAAAACTGCAGTCTGAATTATTTCATGCCCTGGTTGGGAATATTTTGGTCATCTATACCCACCAATTGGTGGATGATACCTGACCTGCTTTGGTCTCCATTACTTTTCGAAGGTTTTCATACTCATAAATCGTAATCTCTCCCTTGGCAAGCCTGGTGTTGAGGATTTTCAGCGGCTCCTCAAGCGCAGACGCATACACCGACTGATACATCTCTGGACTCATGTTTTGTGTGGGATCTAGGATCTCGATCTCCTTTGTTTTGGCTCCATCGCTTCTACAAATAGTCTTACTTTTGCCCTGGTGTGTCTCCAGTTTTGCAATGAATGGTTTTTGGTCTGTTGCCACATAGAAAATAGTCACAGATTTGTGGGGATCCTTTGAGAAGGTGATGTTGGTTCCTTGGGAACCCGAGGCAAGGGCAACGCAGCCTAATTTTTCTACAACCAGGGATGGTTTTGACTCTACTGAGTCAAATTGGATGGCTATCTGGTTGCCTGAGTTCTTGTTATCAAACTGGAATACGGACAGGTACGCATGCTCTGATACGCCCGCATGCGTTGACGGTTCCAAGAAGAACCCCTTGATGACTGTTCTTCTTCTTTTAACAGATTTTAGCATGAATCCTCCGCCCGATTCAAAGTATTCCTGTCTTGTGAACACGGAGCATCTCATGACCTCCATGATCTTATTCCCCTTGAGAACTACTGTTACCTCGTTTGGAAAATCCTTGGCTAATCCGGGATTGTCAAGCTGGGCGTTGTCCCCCCTGCCAAATATGTGGTCAGAGATTGTATAAATTTTCAGATCGTCCCGCACAACTGGCTCAGACATGCAATCAACAAAGCTTTGACTCATCTTCACCGTGCCGCTCCATAAGACATCAACATCCTCCTGCCTCTTCAAAATGTCATATTCCAATCCCAAAGAAGGTACCCACGTTTAGTATTTAAAAAATTATTTTGCCGGTAAAAACGGGCTAGTCGTGCATGGCAGCAGCACCACCACCACCACCCGGACAGGACCAATCACATGCTACCGGGATTTCTCGTTATTGTCAGACACGCGCGAAACGTGTCAAGATAGGCTGTGTACGGCATCTGCATCCAACTGTGGCATTTTGATCAGGGGTGATGGACGCATGATTCATGTTCCATGTTGTGTTCGACGGCCAAACCCCGTTGGGATCCTGCAGGCCGCCATATCAGGTCAGCCGATTTTACGAATTACTGCCATGCGCGTTCTTCCAATTTACAGTACCCAGCCCAACAGGAAGAAAATTACGGCTCCTATGACAAAAACAGCCCCGTAGATCTTCCAAAACTTTCCCGGCGTTTTCTTCTTCTTTGGATAATCCTTGCTTGGATCATCCTTGCTTGGAATCCCCTTTTCACGTTTCATTCCCTTGACTCTGTTCAGGAATGCGCAATGTTTCATTTAACTCTTGTTTGCCATCTAGTCCAGTGTATAGTCCCGAAAGTTGTTCACCCCCCACATGAGGCTCCGGCCCGGGGTGGACATGCCCAATGAAGGACATTATCCGCGGCATGGCATCGCGTGCAAGATTACTGGGAAATGCAGTCAGCCTGTCCCTTACCAGAAACGACGGTGTGTGGGTTTCCCGTCGGTGGAGACGCTCGGCCGTGTGGCGTCATATAGGAAGACGGAGAGTGCGAGTGATGAAAAAGCTTGACCAGTCCAAAGTCGAATGGATCATACAAGAAAAGCGCAAGAATTCCCGCAACAAAGAGATTGCAGCAAGCATGGGAGTGTCGGTCCGCTGGGTCCAAAAGCTGTGGAAGAGGTACAGGGACAAGGATCGGATCGCGTATCCTGCTCCCATGGGCAGGCCCAAAAAGTGCGCGCCCGGGAGGCGGGATCATTCGGCGGTTTTATCGGCTGCGTCCACTGCAGTCCACGGGGCAGCGTCCCTGGAGCGCATCATAAAGTCGCTTACAGGAATACATATCCCACACAACGTCCTGCACAGGATATTGAAGGATGCCGATTTTGCAGACACCCAGCCAAGGAAGAGCCAGCGCCGCAAGTGGATCCGCTACGAGCGCGAGCACTCCAACTCGATGTGGCACACAGACTACAAACAGCTTGACGACGGCAGGTGGTTCCTGTGCTATGAAGACGACGCCTCGCGCTTCGTGACCGGATTTGGGGTATTTGAGGAGGCGACAACCGAAAACGCCCTGAAGGTGCTCGACGAGGCCATAAAAAATTACGGCAAGCCCGCATCGATCCTGACTGACCGCGGCGCCCAGTTCTATGCCACGGAATCCGAGGTCAAGAAGAAGGGAGCCTCCAGGTTCGAGCAGAGGCTAGTCGAGCTTGGAATCAGGCACATACTGGCGCGCGTGCGGCACCCCCAAACCAACGGCAAGCTGGAGCGCCTGCACGGGGAGATGCAGCGCAAGCTGCGCCGGTTCGAGGCGGCATCTTCTGCCAAGACCAGGCGCGGCGCCTCAGGGGATTCCCACGTTGGAGGGCCGTTTTGCACCGCGCCAGCAAAGGATCCCGTGGAGCGGTTCATGGAGTGGTACAACCACGACCGGCCGCACATGTCCCTTGACTGGGACAACCTCGAGACCCCGGCGCAGGCATTCGAAAGAAAGATGCCCCCTGCAGGAGAGATGGTAGTGGACGGCCAGACCGGTGAGGAATACCGCGCAGAATAGCTGTCCGGCACGACGTCACAACCGCGCCCCATCCTGGGGGATGTTGCGCACAATTTTTTGAAAGTCGCCATGCGTGGAGTGGAAATGACAAAAATTCATGATTCCGGACGCAGGATCCAACACAAGACAATTATGCAACAGCCGGCAACATCAAACATGGAAGTACCTCCAAGTCTTGGAGGGGGGCGAACTACTTTCGGGATCCCACATGCCATCTAGTCCAGCCTCACCGTTCTGCCTACAACCATGTGAAGCGATTGTCATGTCCTCCTCATGACTGTCCAGACGTGTCAATCAGGCGCGTTTTCTGGACGCATCATCGGCAGTTGGAATCAAAGGCCATGCCGCCTACTGTTGTTGTCAGCATGCCGCAAAGTATAATCCTGACTGTAGTTGTAAAAATGAGAAAATGAGTTTTTCTTAACTCTGATGTGTTATTGGTGCCCCCATCGTATCTTCCTGCCGGTGTCTTCAAAGAATTTTACGACGTCTAGGTCAAGTCCCATCTCACGTAGTTCGGTAATCATTTCTGATTTAGGCGTGCTCTTCTCTTGGGTGTTTTGCTTCAAGAGCAAATAGATTATTACATCCAGCCTTTTAGTAATCGCCTCAGTATTTGTACTCATATGGCTAATCGCTAGGAAATGAATGTTAAAGGTTTGTCCCTGTTCTGGTTTTTTAATATGTGTGGCTAGGGTGTCTTTGGCCTACTCCGAGGAAAAGATTGACCTTGCCTGTAGTCTGATGATGTATGACGACGGTACCTGCTGCGGACTTGAATCGGATCTGAAATATGCGTAGACTTTGTGGGGCGACAGGCCATCTGGGATCACGCCACGGAAGCCCAGGCACATTCAGACTGTACCGGCAAAGGCACTACAGGAGGCATGGCATGAGCAAGATGGATCCGAGTTACGCGCCAACCCCGGCTTGCCCGCGTGTGAATCTACCATTTTGGCTGCCTTAGGGTGATACTGATGGGCACCTTGACAGGCACGATCTTGATTCTACTCATGCTCGGATCAAAGAATGTGGGCAGACGATGCTTCCAATCTGGCATTATGTATGGTAATATTCGAACTAATTTGTCTCCAGATTGCTCTTTGAGACGTATTTATTTCCCTGAGGTACGTCTTTCAAAGAAATTTCTTCTTTTACGGCAGTAACCCCTATGCATTTTTCTACAAATTCATAAAATTCCCTTATCGTGTAATTTACGGCACGAACAAAATCCGGTCCCTTGATCGGAGTCAGGTCAAACGCCATGTACTTGTCTATGATGTCTCCAAACAGAGTTCTGAAAGAGTCGCTCTCCATGTTTGCCACCTTTGTATTTGGGAAGATCTTGACGTTGATCCAGTCGTACTCCCCCCTGGTCCTGGCTGCAAGGGCAGCAAAGGGGGCATCATGAAGATAGTTTGTGAACATTGCCACGCGTTCCTCGAACAGTTCAGACGTCTTGAAGGATATCAGTACGAATCGGATGATCTTCCCCTCGTAGTTTTGGGGTTTGGTCTTTAGCGTATACCCAGAGATGATCCCCTCCTGTTCCAGTCTATGAATTCTTCCCAAGACAGCCCGCTCAGTGCGGGTTATGCCGTTACGCTTGAATTCAATCACGATTTCCTTGGTGGAAATTTTCGCATCCTTGGAGAGACATGACAGAATTATCTCATCCATCTTGGAAATGTTCAATAAGCACATTACGCGGTACTGGTATTAACGTTTTATTGTGTGTGTGGGGTTTGTATCATGTGGAAATCAGTTCCGCTAGTCATTGGCACCCCCCTCACTCCATTTGGGTTGCCTCTCCTGATCTCATGTGGCACTTTTCTGTTGTGGAATGCCCTCGGAGGCGTCTCGGCATGTTTCAGGTCAGGTGACGAGCGAGTCCTTTGCTCATTGTAGAACTCCATGAACTCACCTGCCCTGTCAAAGCGGACAAACTCCTCCTCGAATGTCCGGAAGAACCGCTCGATCTCTTCGTTGGTCCGGGGGCGGTGTGGCCCGGGTGGTTATCGGCAAGATGCCGTCGTCAAGTAGATTCTGCTCGAACGTGGTAGGATTCCCCTCTTCCTTGGGCCGCTGCCCATCCTGCCTGCGGCAAGGCACCTGCCGTTGTCAGACAGCATCTGTGCGGGGGCTCCGTACTCGCGCATCGCCTTGCGCAGTACCGGCGTGGCATTCTGAGGTTGCGTCCTGGAACACGCCAAATCACGATATGCGCCCGGATGCGTCATCCGGAGACGCTATGGGGTTGAGCCCCTTCAGGCGCGGATCCTTGGTCTGGTGCCGGTCCACGTGCCGCATCGCATTGGAGTACCTGCGCTCGCATCGCGCCCGCCTGCGACGTCCTGATCTTGCAGGGGAAGGCGTTGCCACGTTCTCTGACTTCATGGTGGTATGCTGCGCCGTAGCTTATGCCTTGATTGGCTGCCTTGATTGGCTGCCTTGAGGCGTCGGGCGGGGCGCACCACGCCTGCAGGCATCCTGCCGTGCCACTCCAGCACGGTTCTGACGGCGTCTTGCGTAATCGTTCCTTTTGGACGTCCCGCCTTGCGCGGAACCGGGATCCTGCCGGTATTCTGGAGACTGGCCCACAGGATTCTCACGTATCCCGGGATCATGCCGAGTTCTGCTGCTATCTTTGAGGGATTCTCGCCTTTCTGCTGCTGCCGTCGTATGGCGTATCTGACTGCATTCTCGGTCAGCCTCGTCCTCTTCACACGATGCGGGCGGTACAGCATCATCAAGCAACCCTTCATGGTTCGCTTGATCTTGGGCGGAACTAATTTTTGTACAACAGAAGCCGGCAACCCGGGCATAAAACTTAAATTCACATTATTGCGGACTCAACGAGGGTTAAAATTACTATAAAAAGATCAAACCACGCACAAAAGTTCGGAAAGCTGGTTTTTGACGACGGGACCGCTCTTGACGGTAATGGGTTTGGCGGCTCCACGACAGGGTTTGGCGAGATTGTATTCAATACCGGGATGGTCGGGTACCCCGAGGCGCTGACTGATCCCTCGTATAACGGCCAGATCCTGACACTCACGTACCCCCTGGTTGGAAACTATGGCGTTCCGGATCCCGGCGCAGTTGATGCCGACGGAATCCCCAGGTTCTTCGAGTCTGACCGGATACAGGTCCGGGGGCTGGTGGTCCACGAGCTGTCCCTTGTCGCAAGCCATTGGAACCTCTTCATGACGCTTGACCAATGGATGCACAGGGAGGGAATCCCGGGAATATCTGGAATAGACACGCGCCAGCTTACCAAAAAGCTCAGAACCGGCGGCGTGATGATGGCAGCACTTGCAGTCTCTGACTCTGAGATAGACGTCAAGCAGGTGCAAGAAGGCCTGGCGTCTGCTGCGCACTACGGCTCTGAGCAGTTCATGGATGCCGTATCCACAAGGCAGGCAAAGACCTACGGGGATGAGTCCGAGTGCGTGGTGGTGATTGACACAGGTGCAAAGAACGCGATACTGAGAAACATACGCAACATAGGATACCGCGCAGTACTTCTCCCGTGGAACACCCCGTACGAGACGGTAATGTCATACCGGCCGCGGGGCGTGGTGCTGAGCAGCGGCCCGGGGGATCCGCAGAGGTGTCCAGAGACCATCGACACCGTACGGCAGCTGATACGCAATGACGTTCCGACCCTTGGAATATGTCTGGGTGCGCAGATAATGGGAATTGCAGGAAACGCCGCTACATACAAGCTAAAGTACGGGCACCGGGGACAGAACAAGCCGTGCCTCAACCTGGATAACAACCAGGTATATGTCACAAGCCAGAACCATGGCTACGGCATAACACCGGAGTCCCTTGAGGGTTCCGAGTTTGACTTGTGGTTTACAAACGCAGACGACAATACAGTCGAGGGGATAAGGCACAAGACGCGCAGCTGCATTGCTGTGCAGTTTCATCCCGAGGCCGCGCCAGGCCCGTACGACTGCAGGTTCGTCTTTGAAGAGCTCAAAGGCCTTATGGAAGAGGAGGAGGGATGTTCTGCCAAAGAATGAGTCGCTAAGGAAGATTCTTGTACTGGGCAGTGGGGCAATAAAAATCGGAGAAGCCGGCGAGAGTCGCTAAAACGACCGTCAATTTGACTACTCCGGTAGCCAGTGCCTCAAGGCAATACGTGAGGACGGACTGAAGAGTGTGCTTATCAACCCGAACATAGCCACCATTCAGACTGACACCAGGTTTGCAGACCAGGTGTACCTTCTTCCCGTAACTCCCGAGTATGTGGAATCGATCATAGAGAAGGAGAGGCCAGACGGCATAATGCTGGCATACGGCGGGCAGACTGCGCTGAACTGCGGCGTAAGGCTCTCCGAGTCCGGCATACTGCAAAAGTACGGCGTCGGCGTTCTTGGAACCCAGGTAGAGGGGATCCAAAGGACCGAGGACCGGCAGCTCTTCAAGGATGCGATGACCGGGATAGGGATGCCTGTGCTCAAGAGCAGGACGGTCACAAACTTTGCAGACGCCAAGAATGCCGCAGAGGCGCTGTCCTACCCTGTGATTATTCGTGTGGCCTACACCCTTGGAGGCAGGGGCGGGGGAGTGGCGCACAACGAGATCGAGCTGTACGAGATAGTGGAGCGCGGCATCAAGGCAAGCCTGGTAGGCCAGGTGCTCATAGAGGAGTACATCGGGGACTGGAAGCAGATAGAGTACGAGGTGATGCAGGACTATGACGGAAACAACATAGTCGTCTGCAACATGGAAAACGTCCTCTCCATGCGGGTGCACACGGGGGACAACATAGTGGTTGCCCCGTCCCAGACAATTGACAACCACGAGTACCACATGCTGCGCTCGGCTGCCCTGCGCGCCACAAAGCATGTCAGGATCGTGGGGGAGTGCAACATACAGTATGCCCTGGCGCCCGACTCGGACAGATATGTCGCAATCGAGATAAACCCCCGCCTTTCGCGCTCCTCTGCCCTTGCAAGCAAGGCCACAGGATACCCCCTTGCGTACATGTCTGCCAAGATAGGCCTCGGCTACAACCTGTCTGAGCTGGTCAACCGAATCACAAAGAGCACCACTGCCTGCTTTGAGCCGTCCCTTGACTACGTGGTGTGCAAGCATCCGCGGTGGGACTTTTCAAAGTTTGAGCTTGCCAACAGGAGGCTTGGCCCCACGATGAAGTCCGTAGGCGAGGTGATGGCAGTAGGCCGAACGTTTGAGGAGTCACTGCAAAAGTCAATACGCATGCTTGACATCGGACGCGACGGGCTGGTCCTGAACCGGGAGAATGGCAAAACGTACGACGAGGAGGAGATAGAGGAGAAACTCTCGCACCATGACGACTCCATACTGTACCACGTGGCCGTTGCGCTGAGGATGGGCATACCGGTGGACCGAATCTACCACCTGTCTGCGATAGATCCGTGGTTCATTGAAAAGATAAAGAACATCGTGGCCATGGGGGATGCCCTCGGGTCCCGGGATCTTGATGCGGGCCTTCTCTGGAGTGCAAAGAGGATGGGGTTTGCCGACAAGCAGATTGCGCGTGCACAGGACAGCACGCAGGATTCGGTGCGCGCCCTGCGCAAAAGGCTTGGCGTGCTGCCGTCTGTAAAGCAGATAGACACGCTTGCAGCAGAGTGGCCTGCCGTGACCAACTACCTGTACATGACGTACGGGGGGGACTCTTCTGACATCAGGGTATCGCCTGACGAGAAGGGAATAGTCGTAGTCGGTGCCGGGCCGTACCGGATAGGAAGCAGCGTGGAGTTTGACTGGGGAACAGTCAACATGGTCTGGGGACTCCAGGAGAACGGGGAGAAGAACGTCTCCGTGGTCAACTGCAATCCCGAGACGGTGTCTACTGACTATGACATATGCACCAGGCTGTACTTTGAGGAGCTGACCCAGGAGAGGATCCTGGACATTACCGAGTTTGAGAACCCAAAGGGCGTCATCACGTGTGTCGGGGGACAGACTGCCAACAACCTCACGCTCGGGCTCGCCGAGCACGGCGTGCCCATACTGGGCACAAGCGCGCGTGATGTGGACATGGCAGAGAACCGCTCAAGGTTCAGCGGAGAGCTTGACAAGCTCCACATACAGCAGCCGCGGTGGCAGGAGTTTCTGAGCCTGAACGAGGCAAGATCCTTTGCACAGGACGTGGGATTCCCCGTGATAGTCCGTCCCTCGTACGTCCTGTCAGGTGCGGCCATGAAGGCGGTCTGGTCACAGGCCGAGCTGAAGAGGTACGTCAAGGAGGCCACCGACGTCTCGCCGGATCATCCCGTGGTGATATCCAAGTTCATGCTCGACTCCCTCGAGGTGGACGTTGACGGGGTCTGCGACGGGAGCCGCGTAGTGATAGGCGCGATAGTCGAGCACATTGACAGTGCCGGGGTCCACTCCGGCGACGCAATGATGTGCATCCCGCCGTGGCGCCTGAGCAACAAGATAGTCGAGACGATAAACGAGTATGCAAAAAAGATAGCCCTGACCTTCAACGTGCGCGGCCCGTTCAACCTGCAGTTTCTCATCCACGACGACCACGTGTACGTCATCGAGCTTAACATCCGGGCCTCGCGCTCCATGCCGTTTGTCTCAAAGCTTGTCCGGACCAACCTGATATCCCTTGCATCCAAGGCGATTCTGGGCATGCCGTTGCCTGCGATACCCGAGAACAAGTGGCAAAAGATAACCAACTACGGAATCAAGGTCCCGCAGTTCTCGTTCATGCAGCTTGAGGGGGCAGACATCACGCTGGGAGTGGAGATGCAGTCGACAGGGGAGGCAGCGTGCTTTGGAAACAGCTTTTATGATGCCCTCTCCAAGGGGCTCACCTCGGTGGGCTACAACCTGCCCAAGAGCGGCGCGGCCCTCGTAACCGTGGGCGGCGTGCAGAACAAGAAGGCCCTTGTTGCAACCGTTGCCAAGCTCAGGGATCTGGGGTTCCGGATCCTGGCCACAGAGCACACTGCAGAGTTTCTCCAGGAGAGGATCGGGGACGTGGAGACTGTACACAAGATATCCGAGCCTGACAGGAAGCCCAACATCGCGGATCTTCTCTACGAGAGGACCATAGACTTTATCATAAACATCCCAAGCACCTCCACGCTTGAAAAGTACGTCGGGATGCTCGAAGACGAGTACCAGATCAGGAGAAAGTCCCTGGAGCTTGGCGTTCCGGTGCTGACTACGATCGAGCTTGCAGAGTCGTTTGTAAACACGCTGGAGTGGCTCAAGACAAACCAGACCACAAGGGAGCCCATCGAGCCATACGACAGGCTCGACTAAAAAATATCTTGGAATCTGCGGGCGGCATGTCCTGCTATAGCACCTGGCCGATGGCCGACTCGTTTCCTATTATGGTTCCGTCAAGGGTCGCTATCCTTGCCCTGATCGACCCCTCGAGCCTGTCGATGATGGGCGAGATTGATCTTCTGTGTCCGCCCCTGTGTGTCGCATAAAAGTACCTGTTGAACGAGGGCATGACGATTATCTCCATCGGGCCTGACCTGTCCGGGAATATGCACTCCTTTTGCGCCATTATGGACACCCAGACCCTCTGTCCGTTGACCACCGATCCCTCCTCAAAGAACACCGGGTGCAGGTGGCCCATGATGATCCCGTCCACGTGCGAGAACTTCCCAGAAGGCATCGTGTGTCCGTGGGTCAGCAGGATGTTCTCCTCGACCATCCCTGTCTGGCTGATCATGGTGACGCCGTCAGGGACCAGCCTCTGGATGTTTGCATCGTGGTTTCCAGGAACCACCACCACATCGCACTTTGCCTTGATCTCATCAAGAAACCTTGGAACCTCCTCCCACTCGCTCCTCGAGATGCCCCTGATGGTTGACTTTATGTCCCCCAGCAGCACCACCGAATCCGGCCTCTCTGCATCTATCATGCCTGACACCTCCTGTATCGTCTGGTTTATGGTGGAGTTTTTCCCCACAAAGATGTTGTTTGCAGCCATGTTGCCTTCAAACCCTATGTGGATGTCTGAGACTATCAGGGTCCTCTTCTGACCCTCCAGAATCAGGGCCGGCTTGCCTGGAACGATCCTTGTCTGGGACATCAAGGTTATACCGTACGCCCACGATTAAACACTTGTGAGCAGGGATTCCAAAAAGGCCGAGTCCATCGTGTCCCAAAGGAGGGTAAAGATGCACGTCTTTGAGCCAAGCAACAGGCGAGTCTGGACCGTCGTGGGCAGAAAGGAGCGCTGGATAAACCCCGAGGCAGGCTACTGCTCGTGTCCGGGATTCTACTTTGCCAACATGCATGGGAGGCCGGCCTGCTACCATCTGGATGCTGCAAGGCTTGCCATGGAGGGGACAGGCGTCGTTGAGAGGATCACCTTTTCTGATGATGAGTTTTACGACTTTGTACTGGGGCTGGTATCTGACCTGTAACCTGCCTCTGACAGAATCTGTTAATAACCCGGAATTCTGAGGACTGTCATGGATGATGATCTGTTGAATGCCGAGATAGAAAAGATTGCCAACCTAATGGTTCATGACCACGTCTCTGCCGACGAGCATGACGTTGCGGTGCTTGCAAAGTACCGGAACCAGGTGAAGAGCGACTGCAATCTTGATGACGAGGCTGCAATGAAGCTGGTCTATGAGACGCTGCTGTACAGAAAGCTCAGGAGCACCGAATCAGGTAACGTGCTGGAAAAAGGAAACGAGTTTGGTGCGGGATTCAGTTAGCCAGCTAGCTAGCTAGCTAGCCCCAAGGGGAACCTGGTCTATGTCATCCTTTGAGACGCCCTTCCAGAGGCCGATCATGCCTTCTGGCTCCACGTCGATGACTCCCGTAATCTGCTGGATCTTGATATGATCCGGATTTGGCGGCATCCACAGCATTGCCATGTAGTCGCCCACCTTCCCGACCTTGTCTGGCATTGCCATGACTATCTTGTCTGCGGCAAAGCCTTTTGTGGCAAGGGCAGCTGCTGCCTTTTCCCTGAGGTCCATCCTTCCGTGCAGGAAGAGGTAGACGTCCTTCTGGGCATCAATGTCAGTCATGATGTTGCTGATCCCTCTGGTTAAATCAACCTTTCCTATGGCGGATGTGTCCGGGCCTGATTCTGGCATGGGGCTGATTTTGCAGCCTGCGCGGTGTCGTGTCCACGCGGTGCCGTGTCCACGCGGTGCCGTGTCCACGCGGTGCCGTGTCCACGCGGTGCTGGATCCAGACTCGCATCCTCCCGAATGTGGGATCCCGAAAGTAGTTCGCCCCCCTCCAAGACTTGGAGGTACTTCCATGTTTGATGTTGCCGGCTGTTGCATAATTGTCTTGTGTTGGATCCTGCGTCCGGAATCATGAATTTTTGTCATTTCCACTCCACGCATGACGACTTTCAAAAAATTGTGCGCAACATCCCCCAGGATGGGGCGCGGTTGTGACGTCGTGCCGGACAGCTATTCTGCGCGGTATTCCTCACCGGTCTGGCCGTCCACTACCATCTCTCCTGCAGGGGGCATCTTTCTTTCGAATGCCTGCGCCGGGGTCTCGAGGTTGTCCCAGTCAAGGGACATGTGCGGCCGGTCGTGGTTGTACCACTCCATGAACCGCTCCACGGGATCCTTTGCTGGCGCGGTGCAAAACGGCCCTCCAACGTGGGAATCCCCTGAGGCGCCGCGCCTGGTCTTGGCAGAAGATGCCGCCTCGAACCGGCGCAGCTTGCGCTGCATCTCCCCGTGCAGGCGCTCCAGCTTGCCGTTGGTTTGGGGGTGCCGCACGCGCGCCAGTATGTGCCTGATTCCAAGCTCGACTAGCCTCTGCTCGAACCTGGAGGCTCCCTTCTTCTTGACCTCGGATTCCGTGGCATAGAACTGGGCGCCGCGGTCAGTCAGGATCGATGCGGGCTTGCCGTAATTTTTTATGGCCTCGTCGAGCACCTTCAGGGCGTTTTCGGTTGTCGCCTCCTCAAATACCCCAAATCCGGTCACGAAGCGCGAGGCGTCGTCTTCATAGCACAGGAACCACCTGCCGTCGTCAAGCTGTTTGTAGTCTGTGTGCCACATCGAGTTGGAGTGCTCGCGCTCGTAGCGGATCCACTTGCGGCGCTGGCTCTTCCTTGGCTGGGTGTCTGCAAAATCGGCATCCTTCAATATCCTGTGCAGGACGTTGTGTGGGATATGTATTCCTGTAAGCGACTTTATGATGCGCTCCAGGGACGCTGCCCCGTGGACTGCAGTGGACGCAGCCGATAAAACCGCCGAATGATCCCGCCTCCCGGGCGCGCACTTTTTGGGCCTGCCCATGGGAGCAGGATACGCGATCCGATCCTTGTCCCTGTACCTCTTCCACAGCTTTTGGACCCAGCGGACCGACACTCCCATGCTTGCTGCAATCTCTTTGTTGCGGGAATTCTTGCGCTTTTCTTGTATGATCCATTCGACTTTGGACTGGTCAAGCTTTTTCATCACTCGCACTCTCCGTCTTCCTATATGACGCCACACGGCCGAGCGTCTCCACCGACGGGAAACCCACACACCGTCGTTTCTGGTAAGGGACAGGCTGACTGCATTTCCCAGTAATCTTGCACGCGATGCCATGCCGCGGATAATGTCCTTCATTGGGCATGTCCACCCCGGGCCGGAGCCTCATGTGGGGGGTGAACAACTTTCGGGACTATACATCGCATCCTCCCGAATGAAAAACCTATTAGTCACCCCGTCCCTATATCTACGGGCAGACCTCGGTTGCCGCACGGCCGTCAGGCTTCAAAAGCGAAAACGGGGAAACTCGTGAAATTCGCAAGTGGGATTCGATCCCTTTGTTGCGGGTGAGGCAACTGCCCTGATTCATCATACGCGGCAGGAATGCCCGCCGCATTCCCTTCCTCCTTGGGATTCGTTCGGCATTCAGGCCCTCGTGGTTTTTCTGGCAGCGGGGCAGATCCTTGCGGTTTTGGACGGATCGCCGCCGGCACCGTCGGATGCATGCAGTCCTACGGGGCCTAACCAATCTTTGCGTGCTGCCTGCATCTTGGCACTAAGCCGCAGGCCGGATCCGGCGGCAGCCGCCGCGCTTGGAACCCAAAGTCTGTGCGCGCAAGAAGGTGCGATTCCATCCGGCGCGTGGCTGGACGAGAAGGCGCATGGCAGCCTTCGGGGTCGGCGCGAGTCCAAAAAGGGTTAAATTAGAACGCACAGGAGTGGGAGTCGTGAGGGTTCTGACAGTGGGCAGCAAGTCGTTTGTAACCAGTTTTCAGCTGGCAGGAGTGCCCGGGGTAATCACCAAAACCCCCGATACTGCCCTCGGGGAGATCAGGAGGCTTACTGACGACCCGGACGTCGCGCTGGTACTGGTCAGCGACGACATTACAGAAAAGATCAGCGACGAGCTGACCGAGCTCCGTACGGAAAAATCCGCCCTGGTCTTTGCGCTGCCCGCTGCGGGAAGCGGAAAGAGCGACGTGGACTATCGGGCCATGCTCAAGAAGATCCTTGGCGTATAATCTGGGAATTATATACAAAAGTAGACATCTTAGTTAGACGCCATGTGTTGCCGTTATAGCGGCGATCATGGCATTTACCCTGTTGGACCTGAGAGTCGAGTGCAACTTGCCACGTATGAGGGCGTTAGTTAGAGTGACTCAAGGTATGCGGATGGTCAAATACCGCTTTGACGGTGAATGGGAGTTTTCCGCTGGTCGGGTCCGATACACTGCAAAGGAGGTTGTGGGATCCCGAAAGTAGTTCGCCCCCCTCCAAGACTTGGAGGTACTTCCATGTTTGATGTTGCCGGCTGTTGCATAATTGTCTTGTGTTGGATCCTGCGTCCGGAATCATGAATTTTTGTCATTTCCACTCCACGCATGGCGACTTTCAAAAAATTGTGCGCAACATCCCCCAGGATGGGGCGCGGTTGTGACGTCGTGCCGGACAGCTATTCTGCGCGGTATTCCTCACCGGTCTGGCCGTCCACTACCATCTCTCCTGCAGGGGGCATCTTTCTTTCGAATGCCTGCGCCGGGGTCTCGAGGTTGTCCCAGTCAAGGGACATGTGCGGCCGGTCGTGGTTGTACCACTCCATGAACCGCTCCACGGGATCCTTTGCTGGCGCGGTGCAAAACGGCCCTCCAACGTGGGAATCCCCTGAGGCGCCGCGCCTGGTCTTGGCAGAAGATGCCGCCTCGAACCGGCGCAGCTTGCGCTGCATCTCCCCGTGCAGGCGCTCCAGCTTGCCGTTGGTTTGGGGGTGCCGCACGCGCGCCAGTATGTGCCTGATTCCAAGCTCGACTAGCCTCTGCTCGAACCTGGAGGCTCCCTTCTTCTTGACCTCGGATTCCGTGGCATAGAACTGGGCGCCGCGGTCAGTCAGGATCGATGCGGGCTTGCCGTAATTTTTTATGGCCTCGTCGAGCACCTTCAGGGCGTTTTCGGTTGTCGCCTCCTCAAATACCCCAAATCCGGTCACGAAGCGCGAGGCGTCGTCTTCATAGCACAGGAACCACCTGCCGTCGTCAAGCTGTTTGTAGTCTGTGTGCCACATCGAGTTGGAGTGCTCGCGCTCGTAGCGGATCCACTTGCGGCGCTGGCTCTTCCTTGGCTGGGTGTCTGCAAAATCGGCATCCTTCAATATCCTGTGCAGGACGTTGTGTGGGATATGTATTCCTGTAAGCGACTTTATGATGCGCTCCAGGGACGCTGCCCCGTGGACTGCAGTGGACGCAGCCGATAAAACCGCCGAATGATCCCGCCTCCCGGGCGCGCACTTTTTGGGCCTGCCCATGGGAGCAGGATACGCGATCCGATCCTTGTCCCTGTACCTCTTCCACAGCTTTTGGACCCAGCGGACCGACACTCCCATGCTTGCTGCAATCTCTTTGTTGCGGGAATTCTTGCGCTTTTCTTGTATGATCCATTCGACTTTGGACTGGTCAAGCTTTTTCATCACTCGCACTCTCCGTCTTCCTATATGACGCCACACGGCCGAGCGTCTCCACCGACGGGAAACCCACACACCGTCGTTTCTGGTAAGGGACAGGCTGACTGCATTTCCCAGTAATCTTGCACGCGATGCCATGCCGCGGATAATGTCCTTCATTGGGCATGTCCACCCCGGGCCGGAGCCTCATGTGGGGGGTGAACAACTTTCGGGACTATACACACTGCAAAGGAGGTGATAACACGTATTACGTTGGAATAGACGTTCACAAAAAGAAATGCGTTACAACGATCAAGGGAAGTACCAAGGACATACTAAAGCAGACTGAATTTGACAACAACGTTCGGGGAATAACCGGATTCATCAAGATGATCCACAAGGAAGGGTACGTGCCGGCCACGGCCGTCTGCGAATCCACGGCCAACTACTGGATAGTCGTGCACGACATGCTCGAGGATGCGGGCATCGACACCCTGCTGGCCCACCCGCACAACACGAAGATAATAACCGAAACCGTGTACAAAAACGACAAGGCCGACTCGGAAAAGCTGGCAGACCTGTGCAGGCTGGACATGATCCCCGAATCGTTCGTGGCCGACAAGCCCGCGCGGGATCTGCGCGAACTGACCCGCACCCGCCTGGGCATGAAGATGTCCGCCTCAGGCCCCAAGAACCGCATCCACGCGATCCTGGCCAAATACCCGCACGAGCAGCCCAAAGGGGGGCTGTTTACGGAGCAGGGCATCGAGTGGCTGCAGGACGTGCCCCTGAGGGAGGTTGACTGCATGGCGGTGCAGTCGCACCTAGCCATCATCGACACCATACTAAAGCAGGTGTCAAAATTTGAAAAAAAGATAGCCGGGATTGCGATGAGCGACAGGCGGGCACGACTGATCATGACCATACCCGGAATAGGATACGTCACGGCAGTAACCATACTTGCCGAAATAGTCGACCACAAGAGGTTCGCCAACGCCGAAAAGCTGGTCTCGTATGCAGGCCTGGCGCCAAAACACCGCAACAGCGGGGAGACAGTCAGGACCGGTGGCATCACAAAGCGCGGTTCTGTCTGGCTGCGCCGCGCCATGGTCGAGGCCGCCTTCGTCGCAGTCCGGCACGATGCCCGGATAGGGGCACGCTACCAGAGACTGGCAGCCCGCATAGGGCCCATGAAGGCAAGGGTTGCCGTGGCCAGGCAGATGCTCGAATGGGTCTGGGAGATGCTTGAACACGACGCCGAGTACAGGACCCAGGACAGGGATTTTGTCAGACGAAAATTCCAGAGAATAAAGCGCATCGCCGAATCCTGAGTCTGGGCGCCATGGGGAGATTAAACAACCCCGGGTGTGTTTTGCCGCCCCTGCACAGATGAGGGGCGGCTCAACGCCCCCTCTTGTCCCCCTCCGGCTTGCCGAAAACGATATTGACTGTAGGAGTTTGGCCTGCTTTTCCTCCGGATACGGAGAGATTCCTAGCGGTAGCTGTGTGCCATTCATCCAAATCCGCGCGCAACGCCTGCCTGTACCTGCACACGAGCCATGACATTTGCATCGGATTCTGCAGGATCGGGGGCAATAATGATCAAAATATCCGATTTACGTCGAACCTGCCCACAAATCTTTAAAAAACAGCCCGACCAACCCAAATCGGACTGGATCAGACGCATTGCCAACACATGACATCAACGGGTTTGGATACCCGTAACACATGGGAGTTGCACAACCTCCCTACAGTTCCACCTTCATGATCAAGACAGTATGGCCCAAGACGTATCCTTGCCTCACGTCCTTGCGATTGCCTCCTGTGATGCGCGCAGCATGCGGTTGTACAGCCAAATCTTGATCCGGATTTCCTGTTTTATGTTCTTCCACTTTGCAGCCCAAACAGCATCACCAAATATCCTCTTGAATGCCGAGAATACAATCTCCACATTCCACCGCTTGCCAAAGCCTACGCGAATCTTCCATTGTTCCCTGTTCTCCTCGCGCTTCCCCGTGTTCAGGGCCGCGAACTTTTTGGGGTCGGTGATGCCGCCTCCAAGCTGATCCAGCACGGCGTTGGTGCGGGACCTGTCCACGCCGTTCGAACGCGTGTTGGAGTTGCCGCGTATCCGTATGAGGGGCTCTACGCCGCGCTTTTTGCAGTACGAAAAGATCTTGCGGGAGTCGTATCCGCCGTCTGCCTTTACCGTTATGTCCGGATTCCTGGCCGCCGCATCCTGCCCTTCCGATTCCGTGCCTCCGATGCCAATCTTCTCCAGGGAACCCTCAAGCAGTCCCTCAAACTGCGGAGAGTCTCCGGTGTGCTCGTCTGTAATGCTAAATGCCAGAATCTCGCGCGTGTCCTGGTCTATCATTATTCCCAGCCTGATAAAGCCGTGCTTTACCTTGTGCGTTTTGCGTATCCACTCGCTGCGCTTGGTAGGCGACAGTCCGGTGCCGTCTGGAATCAGGCACAGGGCCCCCTTCCTGCCGTGGACCATGACCATGCTGCCGTCATCCTCCACTTTGAGGGCGTTGATTCTCCTGTATATCGTGGTGTAGTCAGGCGCGTTGCCGCGTTCCAGTGCCTTTATTGCCAGTCCCTCGCATGCGCGATAGGAAATTCCGCATGCTGCTTTTATTCCTGCCAGCAGCTCAAACAGGCCCTCGGCATATTCGAACGGACGGCCGTTCTTCTTGTGGTTCATCCTCGCAACCTCGTTGATCCAGTCCGGATCAGCGCAGAGGTACAGCGTCATTCCACGGTCCACATACCTTGCGTCGTTTTGCGCATGCGTGATGTGTAGCCGTGATTTCTGCTTGGCGGGTTTTGCAGCATCCATCTTGCCCATTATCACACGCACAGCATGTACTGATCTTTGTGCATATAGAACAAATACAATTGATCTTTTAGCTGATCACAATTGATCCAAGAGATGCCAGGCAGCACGGTACGTGTAATGGCGATCCTTGGAGCATCCGGCAGACAGTCCGGATGATTCCGAACGTGACTGCTGCCGAACTGCCTCGTATCTGGACATAGTTGTGCAACTAACTAAGACATCTGATACCCTTTTAACGCACGGTACCGTACAATACCATACCTGATGAAACAAAACCTCCCATACACGACGCAGACATTCACGATTCCATTTTACCAGTCACGGGAGATTTCCCGCCTGATTTGGGAGACGCGGCCGCAGGCAGACTGGTGTTACAACGAGGGCGTCAGGCAGGTGCTGGAGGACAATCCGGGAAGGTTCGGCCTGTACAGCACACTCACAAAGAAGCGGGCAGAACACGGCTGGCTGGATGCCAACGTGAATGTTCACAGACATGCCATGGATTGCGGCCGAAAGGCAGTCAAACTATTCCTGGAATCCAACGCCGCCAAGCGCCGGATGCCAAAACACAAGCGCAAATACACGTCCCCGGACAGCCTGTTCAGGAAGAAGAGCAATAATGCCAAACGTCGACTGCCGGCAATCGGGTGCTACGGGCATCCGGCAGGCCGCGCAGACGGCTCCTGGAATATCGGCGGCATCTGCAACATCGTGCCCAAAAGCACCCCGATAGAACGCGACCAAATCAAATCTTTCCAAATAATAGAAACCACCAAAAAAATCACCAAAGATACCAAGCCATGTGACCGCACGTACGAGCTGCACGTCCAGGTGCATGTGGCCAAACCCGAACGCCGCGATGGCAACCTCGTCGGGATCGACGTCGGCGCAGTCAACATGATGGCAATCCACAACCTGGACAAAAACACCACCGTGCTTGCCACGCTGCCTGAAAATGCCAGACGGTACAAGAAAGACGACATAGACAAGAGAAAGTCCGCGCAGTCCGGGCGCAAAAAAGGCGGCAATTCGTGGAAGAAGGAGCGGAGACGGATTGCAAAAGCCGTCGAAAAGATCAGGAACCGCCGGACTGATTTCATGAAAAAGAGCGTCAAGAATGAACTTACAGGCGCCAAAACCATGGCAGTCGAGGATCTCCACCCAAAACAGATGGCCAGGAAAGGCCGGGGCAAGACCGGGTTGAACCGCGTCATAAAGCACGCCGCGATAGGCGAGGTATTATCGTACATTGAATGGTTTTCAGAAAAACACAACAAGGAATTCTGCAGGGTAAGGCCGCACAACACCAGCATCACGTGCGCCGAATGCCACAACACGGACAGGAATTCCAGGCGCTCGCAGTCGGTGTTTGTCTGCGTAAAGTGTGGGCATGAAGACCACGCAGACAAGAATGCGTCTGTCAACATAGCCGCACGTTGTGCGGAGGCGGCCGGGAAGGTCGTCGTTAGGAGGAAGAAACACGCGGCGCCCCGCGCATGTATGCGGGAAATCGCCGTGAATGAGAGAGCCAATCAAAGGGTTTCACTGCCTTCAGAAAGAAACATGTGTAGGCTGCCGCCATCAATCGGCGGCTGGCCTACTTTTGTATATAATTCCCTATAATCTACTTATAATCATCCCCTGTAACATCCGGCGATGAAGAGCGTGTCTGTCAGGGAGCCGTCCGTGGTGTCTGTCGATGACGTCCAGGGATCCGTTCCCGGTCCAGGCGACATACTGGTCCGGATGCACGCGTGTGGAATATGCGGATCCGACCTGGAAAAGGTCTACGGGCAGTACGGGCAGCCGTCAACGCGGCTGGGCCACGAGCCTGCCGGCGTGATATCTCAGATGGGCTCTGATGTAAAAGGGTTTGAGGTGGGGGATCGGGTGTTTACGCACCACCACGTGCCGTGCTATGACTGCCATCTGTGCCGTCACGGAAGCGAGACGATGTGCCCCCGATACTACGAGACAAACCTCTCCCCGTGCGGCCTGTCCGAGGAGTACGTGGTGCCTGCATGGAACGTACTGCACGGGGGCGTACTGAAACTGTCTGATTCTACGAGCTTTGAGGACGCTGCGATGATTGAGCCCCTTGCATGCTGCATCCGGGCCTGGAGAAAGTGCAGCTATCAGAAGGGTGATTCGATTGCAGTCTTTGGGGCAGGGCCAACCGGAATGATGCACCTGCTGCTTGCCCGGGCAAAGGAGTTCTCAAGGACATTCTGCCTTGACGTAAATGACTTCCGACTGGACTTTGCAAAAAAATTCGGAGTCACCGGGGCGATAAATGCCACCTACAAAGACAGGCAGAAGATAATCATGGACGGTACCGGTGGGGAGGGCGTGGATGTTGCAGTGGTTGCAACAAGCAGCCTTGCAGCCCTTGAGGATGCAATATGCGTGACAAGACGTGGCGGCACCGTCATGATGTTTGGCGTCCCATCAAAGGGCGCCACGATAAGCCTGGACATGGGCAGAATCTACTCCCGGGAGATTGCGCTGGTTACAAGTTATGCAGCTTCGGACAGAGACACGGCAGAGGCACTTCAGATGATCGAATCCTCACAGATTGATGTCGGGGGGTTGATCACCCATACGTACGGGATCTCCGATTCACAGCAGGCATTTGATCATGCCCGCAGCGGGGATCGCGCCATGAAGATAATCATTACCGGATAACACCCGAATTGGGCGTGTCCGGTCAACTGACATGGCGCACCGCCGTATACGCCGGTCTGGGGAATGGTGATGCTGCTGCTGCTGCTGCTGCTGCTGCTGACATCGGGGAAGACGGATTCTGCCTGTTTTGGAATATCTCCCAGGCATGCGCAGCGCAATCTCCCGGTATTATGGAACCGCACGATTTGATCCGGAGCCGCCCAAGTCCATTAACAGAAAGACCGAATCATCTTGCAGGAACTTTTGATCGTCGCCACACATTACCATCCAACCGGACCCTCCCCCACCAATTCATATGTTAAAATGTCCACACAATAGACTGACCTCGCCGGCGATGCAATCCTTTCTGCTTCTGTCGTTTTGACTATGCTGCTGCTGCTGCCGTAAGTAAATGCATATGCAGAATTTACCCCACCATGCAATTGCGGCAACATCGATCAAGGAAGCACACAAAACCGTTTTTGCTCTCTTTAATCCCATTGCCCCTGAGCACGCATATAATTATATAGCAATTGATAATGACTTGCGGCATGCCTTTGAATGACACGCCTGCGTATGGTGGTATCATACAAGTCAGTTCCACGCCAGGCCAGAAGCCCACAGGCCGTACGGTGGCACCAAAACAACAAGATCAAGGCACCGGCAAGACGTACGGCATCATTAATTCAAAAATCCCGTCAACAGACATCCTGCACAGCGGCACTCAACATTTCCCATTTATTTTTTATTTGCATGTTTCAAACATTGGCACGATTTAGCCCTGAACGGTTCTTTCACTTTTCAACCGATTTTGACGGATTTTCCTTAAATGACCTCTTGACCAAAACGGGCGTAATGATGATCGTTGCCAAAATCACAAAAATGACCGTGGAGTAAATCTCTTCTGAAAGGATTTCAAACGCCAGCCCAATCCCGGCCACGATGAACGCCACCTCCCCCCTTGCTACCATGCCATACCCGATTCTGAACCCGCTCTTCCTGTTTTTTAGTAACAGGGATGCGGGAATGCCGCATCCCAAAACCTTTGAGAATACTGCCACGCAAAGAATCACCCCGAACAAAACCCAGTTTATTGATGAGATTTGTGTTATGTCTACGTGGGTTCCAATTATGACAAAGAACAGCGGCGCGACGATCACTTTGAGCTTGCCTACAAATTCGCGTATTTGGAGCACCAGGTTTGATCCTGCCAGCCCCATCCCGGCTGCAAATGCCCCTACAATCGGATTCAGGCCAAGGCCTGACGCGATTGCGGCCAGTCCGAACGCGGATCCCAGGGCAACCCCCTGCCTGGCTCCTCTTCCCTCCAGTGTCGTCGGATGGGTCTGTCCCAACCCCCGGACGATTTTTGGCAGGAAATACACTGCGCCAAGCAGCATCAAAAACCAAAACCCTATTTGGACAATGGTTGTAATTGCCACCGACTCGATCGTTGGGACTGTCTCCAACGTGACCAGCGAAATCACTGCAGAAAGAATTGCAAGACCTATGACGTCGTCTAGCACTGCGGCGTTTATCAAAATATTTCCTTCCGTTGTTTTTTCCTTGCCCAATTCCTCCAGAATTATGACCGACACGGCTATGCTTGTGGCCCCGAATGTCGCCCCTATCAGCATCGCGGCAGTCCAGTCCAGCCCCATCCAAACCATCACAAGATATACTGTCCCAAGCGGCACGATGACCCCGCACAGTCCGACTATTGCAGCTTTTGGACCCGCCTTGATGAGATCACGGAACGTAAAATGCAGTCCTGCAGAAAATAAAATTACGATTCCGGAGATCTGCCATAACGCAAGCATTACCTCGTTTAGTTCCACTATGGGCTTTCCAAAAATCGGGACTATTCCTCCTATTGCGGACGGCCCCAGGGCAATTCCTGCAATCACGAATCCGATTATTTCTGGTATTTTAAAATGGGAACAGATCCTTCCAAGCAGTAACGCGGGAATGACTAAGAATAATACGCCTATGATTGTCGGAATTACGTCAAACTCGGTAACCAATGAGGGTACACTCCACTGAAATTAAAAAAACCTTTAGACTGTTCAAAACAGGCATGTTGTGTGAAAAGCGGTCCCTTTCCCGTTGAGGGGCAGGACTGCCGGGCGGCAGGACCGGCATGATGCCAAATGAAGACAAGGGCGCGTGGCCAATGCCGGCGTGTTCCGGCAGGTGGCGGCAGCAACAGCAGCATACGGGAGCCTGGCAAGCACGCCTGATGGGAAAACCAGACGAACCAAAGACGGGGCGGATACTTTCAGAGGGGGTCGAGGGATCTGCCAATGCATGCATCCCCCAAACCACGGGGGCATCGCCGCAGCTGGTACGTAATCTGTGGTCCGGGCGCGTGGGCAGGCCCGCAAGCGGCTCCCTCTTGCCATTACCCTGATGCTCTTTGGATCCATCTTGTGAGAAAGAATTAAGAAAGGCGCCCCTACTCCGTTAGAAATGGACTGGGGACTGGAAAATCGGCTGTCATCCATCATAAGGCCGCCACACAACCGCGCCCTCATGCTGGCAGTGGATCACGGATACTTTCTTGGCCCCACCGAGAGGCTGGAGAACCCAAGGAAGGTAATCGCCCCGCTGCTCAAGTACTGCGACTCTCTGATGCTGACACGAGGCGTTCAGCGGACATCGGTTCCGCCTGCCACCCGCACTCCCATGGTGCTTAGGGTATCCGGTGGCTCCAGCATAATAGGCGATGATCTGTCCCAGGAGGACATTACAGTATCCATCCAGGATGCCATCAGGCTCAATGCCAGCGCGCTTGCAATGTCCATATTTGTCGGCTCAAAGTACGAGTACCAAACTATAGTAAACCTTGGAAAACTGGTAGGAGAAGCCCAGGAATATGGACTTCCCGTACTTGTAGTTACGGCAGTGGGAAAAGAACTAGGCAAGGATGCCCGGTATCTCTCCCTTGCGTGCAGGATTGCAGCCGAGCAGGGCGCACACATTGTCAAGACGTACTATTGTGAAAACTTTGAAAAGGTCGTCAACTCGTGCCCGGCCCCAATCATTGTAGCGGGCGGAAAGAAGATTCCAGAACGCGACGCGCTGGAACTTACATACAACTCAATCCAGGGCGGCGCAGTCGGGGTGGACATGGGCCGAAACATATGGCAGTCAGATCACCCGGTATCCATGATTCGTGCAGTAAGGAGCATCGTCCACGGCAACTCCGATGTGGAACACGCCTACGATCTGTACCAGAATCTGGTCTCGGCAGAATCCGAAAAGGCAAAGGATTCCGGCAAATAGCGCTATATCCTTGACAGGTGTATGTGTGCAATCTTCCACGTGGGCTGCCTTACCAGTACAAATGTCGCCCTGCCGTTGATCACCACGTGCTCTCCCGTGTACGCCTTGTTGTCAACCAGCATTCCCTTCTGGACCAACTCGATTGCAACCACTGCGGCGTCCCCGAATATGCTGATCTTGGGGTTTTTGATCTCGTACTGGTAGTCTGATATGCTCACAAACCTCAGCTCCTCAAGCTCTATGGTGGTTTGGTAGTCCTTGAGGTCGTATGGCGGCAGGTCGCTAAAGCTTGAAAACCTGGAATCATCAAGATGAATTCCCCTTAGCGGGGTGACGTCCTTTGTGATTCCAGCCTGAAACAGGGTCTCAATAACGTTGATGATATCCTCACTATCTGACAAAACAGCCATCTGTACTGATGCGGGCAATGAGTTAAGTCTTCTGTGGTGCGTCGTCTCTGGTCTGGCCTCATCCAAAGAAATATGGGATCAAATCATCATGACAGTTAACGCAGAAGTAGCAACAATTTAGTGCATGATTGGATAGAATGCCTATTCCAATACCCATGTTGAAAGCCTCAAACATGCCAATGTCTTGTCCTGCCTGCATGATCTAGATGCATGGCGTGGGCATGGCGGTACCGGGTGTCGGTGGCAGTGCCCATGCAGTTAACACAGAAGTAAAAGATCCAGCCTGACAGGCAGGACACGCCCGCGCCGTCCCGTGCGTATCTGCAATGAGCCTGCAGGCGTTGCCAAAAATAGTTGCCAGCAGGTGCAAATCGCATGCCATTGCAGCTTAAAAGAATGGAGTGAGAGTACCCGTCAATGCACTACCAGAAACGGGCTCACACCCATATCGGCTTCACGGAATTGGAATTTAAGGCTTGCCGGGTTGCCTGAAACGGGACCCGGTCAGACAGGATGCGCCTGGAGGTGCAGACGCGCCCCGCCTGCCAGGCCGCATGCAGCGTTCCCTGAAAAACAATCCGGACATGGGCGGACACGTCATGGACGAGATATCCGGGGTGTTTGATCCGGGCCTTCCATCCCCCAAAAGGAACAACGCCACGTACGGACCTGCAGATTTTCACAGAATCCTGATTGCAGCTGCCGTGCTTGGCGTCTCGGTATTCGGATGCGCGTCGGCCCTGCGCAACGCCGCGGCCCTGCTGCACGGGCTTGGGAAATCACACCGCCGCGCAGCCAGCGGCGAGTGGATCCGCGACATGATCTCCAGGATCGAGAGGGACAGGCTGATGGGGGCGTTTAACAAAAAGGTAGGATCTCAACTGGACAGGCTGCAGGAGCTGGGCATGCTTGCAGGCAGGAAGATGGACGTTGCCATAGACATGCACCTGATACCGCGCTGGGACCGCAAGCACGGGGCCGAGGTGGTGCGCTCAAAGAGCAAGGGCAAGACCGGCCTTTTTGAGCGGTACATCACGGCGCAGTGCGTCAACGGGGGAATGCACATCGCGTTGGGGGTGCTTCACATGCCAGCCCTCGAGGACGCCTCTGATTTTGTGCGCCGGATAATCCGGACATGCATGGACAACAGGATCAAGATCGGGATCGCCATGCTTGACCGGGAATTCTTTTCCACCGACGTCATCAGGGCGCTCAATGAGATGGGCGTGGACTACCTGATGCCGTGCGTCAACACGCCCAACGTGGTCCGGGCCATCGCGCAGTTTGACCGCGGGGAGCGCATGACAGTGTCCAGGTTCCGCATAGCAAAGACCAAGAAGGATTACGAGGAATACACCATGATAATAACAAATCGCAAAAGAAAGGGCAGGAAATCGGACAGCAAAAAGCCCGAGGAGAGATACATCGCGTTTGCCACAAGCGTGCCCGGAATCAACATCGACCTGTACTCCAAGAGATGGGTAATAGAAACGGGATACAGGATGATAGAGAACCAAAGGGCAAGGACGCGCAGCAGCAACAGCACCGCCAGGCTGTTCTGCTTTCTCTACTCTGTGATCCTGTTCAACGTATGGATCCTTGCAAACGCCGGGCTGACGCGCAATCCGGGCGGCGTCTACGCCAAGGTGAGGCAGACTGACATGAAGCTGATTCTCCTGCTGATGGTCGTTCCATGGCATCTTGCCAAGCGCAAGCCGCCGGACAGGCACTGCCCCTGCTGCTGCTGCCGTACGGACGGATGCACGGCAGGCCGCATCCAAAACACCGGCCGGCCCCTGCAGTAGGCCATGCCTTGCCGCCTGCCGCGGGGATTGGCAGGGACGCTGCGCTGCCATGCCTGAAGATCTTGAATGGCACTGTTCTGCCACGGGACATCCGCCTTTTTGCATCATGCGGTGCCTGTCGTATGTATCAGGCACCGTCATGCCCGTGCCGGCAATCCGGGCCATGCGGGATTTGTCTTGTTTGGGCTTCCAACATGGATATTAGAATATGTATTCGATCCAATTATGTATTAATTTGCTATTACTTCTGCGTTAACTGCATGATCAGTTAATCTTATAAACAATTATACAATTTGATATATCATGACAGTTCCAGTACTACTTGATGTTCTTCTGCTGGATCTGCTGAACTGATTCCTCAGTCCTAACACATTAAAATTATGGCGATTGGTTTGATGAATAAAATGGAAAAAATGAGTGGCGCAAAGGCACTGATGGTGGCAATGGAGCGTGAGGGAGTCAAACAAGTCTTTGGACTCCCGGGCGGCGCAAACCTTCCAATGTATGACGAGTTTGCCCGATGCGACATAAGACACATTCTGGTACGGCACGAGCAGTCTGCAGCCCACATGGCCGACGGCTTTGGGCGTGTCAGCAGAAAGCCCGGCGTGTGCTTTGCAACATCCGGTCCAGGGGCGACAAACATCCTGACTGGCATCGCGACAGCACAGGCCGATTCTGCCCCGATGGTGGCAGTTACGGGGCAGGTGCCTGTGAGAATGATAGGAAGGGACGCATTCCAGGAAAGTGATATCATTGGCATGGCAAATCCCGTAATCAAGTACGCGTTCCAGCCAAGAACCGCAGCCGAGATTCCTGATGCCGTGGCAAAGGGCTTCTTTATTGCAGAGACGGGACGGCCGGGACCTGTCCTGATTGACATTCCAAAGGACGTTCAGGAGAACAAGGCCGAGATGGTATTTCCAAACGAGTTTGGAATCCAGGGGTATCACCCGTGGACTGATCCTGACGTCATAAACGTGGAAAAGGCAATCGATGTAATACTCCACTCCGAAAAACCGGTAATCCTTGCAGGAGGGGGAACGGTCATATCGTCTGCGTTTGCCGAACTGCAGGCAGTGGCAGAGGCCCTCATGCTGCCCGTGGTGACCACATTCAAGGGCAAGGGCGCGTTTCCTGAAAACCACCCCCTCTCGCTGGGTCCGATAGGAATGCACGGACACGCAGAGGCAAACCGGATAATGACCGAGGCTGACTGCGTGCTGGCGGTGGGAACCAGGTTCTCTGACCGCTCCGTTGGAACCTTTGCGGCCTTTGAGAAGCGGCTCAAGATTATCCACATCGACGTTGACCCCGCAGAGATCGGCAAGAACCAGACTGCCCATGTTGCCGTGGTGGGAGATGTCCGGGCCTCGCTTAGAATCATGGTAAAGCTGCTGCTCCAAAGGGCAATCAGAAAGACAGAGGAGTCCCCGTGGGTAAAGCACGTCAAGGAGACAAAGGCCTACTGGAAGGAGAACCTCAAGATTCATCCAGGCGAGATGGGGGCAGCCAAGATTCTGCGCAAGCTGCGCCAGCTCCTGCCGCCTGAGTCCATAATTACCACCGAGGTGGGCCAGCACCAGATGTGGGCATCGCTGTTCTATGACGTGATCCAGCCTGGAACATTCTTCAGTTCCACCGGCCTTGGCACCATGGGCTGGGGGTTCCCCGCTGCAATCGGTGCCAAGGTGGCAAGGCCGGATGTCCCGGTGGTGGACATTGCAGGGGACGGAAGCTTTAGCATGACTGAAAACTCCCTTGCGACTGCAGTCCTTGAGGACATTCCGGTAATAGTATTCATAATGAACAACTTTACGCTGGGGATGGTGGCCCAGTGGCAGAGGACGTTTTACGACCGGAGGATGATAGGGGTGGACCAGGGCCGGTGCCCGGACTATGTCAAGCTTGCCGAATCCTACGGGGCCCAGGGAATCCGGGCACAGTCCATGGACGAACTGGACCGAGCAGTCCGAACCGCGCTGGGCAGCGATGTTGCAACCGTAATAGACATTCCAATCGATCCCGAAGAAGACGTATTGCCGTTTGTGGCCCCGGGAACCCCGCTTACGGAGATGATACTCCCGTCATAGTGATTGATCATGTGGGCAATTCTATCAATACTCGTTGAAAACAAGCCGGGAATCCTCTTCAAGGTGACTCACCTGTTCCGTTCCAGAAACTTCAACATTGAGAGCATCTCTGTCGGGATTACTGAGAATCCGGATTATTCCAGGATGACTATCACCACGGACGGTGATGCGCGCCAGATAGACCAGATAGTAAAGCAGCTTGACAAGATGATCGACACAGTAAAGGTGGTTCATCTCGACGAGCACAAGACCGTATACAGGGAACTGTGCATCTTTAGGATAAAGCTTGCCAGTGCCGGCCAGAGCATGGAGGTCAACAAGATTGCAAACGCCTACGGCGGCAGGGTGCACGATGCGAGGGAGGATTCCATCATGGTGGAGCTTACCGCCACGCCCGCGCAGATTCGTGCCTTTGAGGAACTTGTAAAGCCCTTTGGCATAGCCGGCATTGCAAGGACCGGCGTTGCCGCCCTGGAGCGAAGCGGGGCATGAGGGTTAGAATATTTGACACCACGCTGCGGGACGGGGAGCAGACGCCCGGAATATCACTGACGCCAGAAAACAAGCTTGCCATTGCAAGAAGGCTTGACGAACTGGGAGTGGATGCAATCGAGGCGGGGTTTCCGGTAATATCCGAAGGCGAGATGGCCGGAGTCAAACTCATTACTGGCGCCGGGCTGTCCTGTGAGATTGCCGGACTTGCGCGAACCCGCAGGGAGGACATTGATGCTGCAGTGGACGGCGGCTTGGAGTACATCCATGCCTTCATTGCGACATCTGACATCCACCTCAAGTACAAGCTCAAGATGACCCGGGAGCAGGCCCTTGAAAAGGCAGTCACTGCAGTGGAGTATGGAAAGTCGCGCGGCCTTCAAGTGGAGTTTTCGGCAGAGGACGCCACAAGGACTGACAGGGAGTTTCTCAAAAAGGTGTTTGGCGATGTTGCAGGGGCGGGTGCTGACAGGATTGACATTCCGGACACCGTGGGGTACTCTACGCCGGAATACATGGCCGCAATTACCCGGGATGCGATAGATGCCACCGGCCTTCCGATAAGCGTCCACTGCCACAATGATTTTGGGCTGGCAGTGGCAAACGCGCTGTCCGGAATTCGCGCAGGAGCCTCGTGCGCGCATGTCACCATAAACGGAATCGGCGAGCGCGCAGGCAACGCGTCCCTGGAGGAGTTCTCCATGGCACTGCAGTGCCTGCCGTTTGATCAAAAGTACGAGACCGGCATAAAGTCAGAACTGATCTATGATACGTCACGGTACGTCTCGAGGCTTGTGGGGATCCAGGTGCAGCCAAACAAAGCGATAGTGGGCGACAACGCATTTGGGCACGAGTCCGGCATCCACACCCATGGAATCCTCAACAACCCCCTGACATATGAACCGATAAGCCCCGAACTGGTGGGACGGAAGCGATGGCTCCAGGTGGGAAAGCATGCAGGCATTCACGGGATGAATGCCATGCTTGAGGAATACGGCCTCAAACCGACTGACAAGCAGTCACAGCAGATTCTTGATAGGGTCAAGACGCTCGGCGACCGGGGAGAGCAGATAACTGACGTCGAACTGCTCTCGATTGCAGGCGAGATCCTAGACGGGGGCGGAATCAAGAGAATAGTGCAGCTGGCAGGATTCTCAGTATCCACGGGAATAGGCGCAATGCCGTACGCGTTTGTGAAACTCAACATCGACGGCAAGGACTTTGTCAGCACCGACCACGGCGTGGGGCCGGTGGATGCTGCCCTCAAGGCGATCCAGAATATCACCGGAAAGGTATCCGAGATTAAGATCAAAAACTACAACCTGGCATCAATTTCAGGCGGCGCCTCTGCACTCTGCAAGGTAACCATAACAGTCGAGGACGTGCACGGGAACACGGTCTCCTCAAAGTCCGTCGGCGAGGACATCGTCACTACCAGCGTGCAGGCAGTAGTTGACGGCATCAACCGCATCATGCTCAAAAAGATGGTGCAGGAAAAGGAAGACTAAATCCTAAAATCCCCCCGTTCCGGTGTGACATCATGTATAACCTCTCGCTGATTACCGGTGACGGTGTGGGCCCCGAACTGTCCGAATCCGCAGTGTCGGTGCTTGGTGCGATTAGCGACAGCGACGACAGGATGGGCCCAAAGTTTGAGATTACGCAACTGCCTGCAGGCGATGGCGCGCTTGCCGATACCGGCAGGGCGCTTCCAGGCGACACCATATCCCACATAAAAAAATCCGATGCCTGCCTAAAGGCACCCGTGGGGGAGAGTGCTGCAGACGTGATCGTGGTGCTGAGGAGGATGCTTGACCTTTATGCCAATATCAGGCCCGCAAAGTCATACCCGGGCATGCCTGCGTTGCGCGATGACATAGACATGGTGATAGTCCGGGAGAACACCGAGGATCTCTACACGGGAAAGGAGTTTGACCTGGGTGGGTCTGCTGTGGCACTGAGAATAATATCAGAAAAGGCGTCTAGAAGGATTGCAAGGCATGCATTTGAGGTTGCCCGGAGGCGGGATGGCAAAAAAAAAGTGACATGCGTCCACAAGTCAAACGTGATGAGGATAACTGACGGGCTGTTTGCAGGCGCGTGTGCCGATGTCTCCAAGGACTACCCTGACGTCTCCTTTGAGGAGATGTACGTTGATGCGTGCGCCATGAACCTGATCCGCCGGCCGCAGGAGTTTGACGTGATAGTCACTACGAACCTGTTCGGGGACATACTCTCTGACGAGTCGTCGCAGGTGGTGGGGGGGCTGGGAATGGCCCCTGCTGCCAACATCGGCGACTCCTTTGCGCTATTTGAGCCGGTCCACGGGGCCGCATTTGACATTGCAGGAAGGAACATAGTGAATCCGTCCTCGTTTTTGCTCTCAATTAAGATGATGCTGGACTGGCTCGGCTCAAAGCACAACGATTCGGCATGCATCAACGCCGGCGCAAAACTGGAATCTGCAATATTTGACCTTGTAAAGTCGGGTGCAACGACTAGGGACATCGGGGGGAACATGACCACCTCGGAATTTACAGAACGGATCGTAAAATCCCTCTGACGCTGTGTGTGTGGGTCAGCTCCGTGCATTTCAGGTATAGTCGTGCCGTGAAGGTTCATGCCGGATCCGATCGTGAATGCGGATCCTTCTTCGTACTGTTATCCTTCTTCGGATCTTGTTTTATCCTCTCAGATGCATCTTTCCGGCGACGGGTTCATGAGTGATACCTTCTGAATGCTTTGATCGAGACACATAAGGTTACACACCCTACAGGAGGTGTAAAATCTTTGATCTGTATCCAGTTATATGCAATTTTGTAGAATTTGCTAAATGTCTGATACTAGCTTGTCTCCATACTGTGGGGAGGGCCACAGCTCCAAGTCACACAGAAGGCCTATCGCATATGCTGTGTTGCTGGGTGCGGTGCTGATGTTTGGACTGCTGGCAGGACCTTACGATGAGGCCTCGCAGGCAGAGACGAACCAGCTGCCACATCCCCCGTTCTATAACTGGCCTGGCCTGGCAGATGCGAAGGTGTATTCGATGCTACTGCCACAGGCGTATGCTCAAGTATCTGACACTTCTTCTTTTGTCACCACGTGGAATATTACTGGAGCACCTACAGATCAGCCCCAGCACAGTTACGCGTCTATAAGATTCCACATTGACGTGGCATCCGGAGGCCAGGTGTCAATAGACTGGGGGGATGGCAGTGCCGTCCAGAACGTCACCAAAAGCGGACCGGTGTCTACATATTATCTATACACCCAGCAGCCCTCTTCGCCAATAACCACTACTGTTGCAATCTCAGGCGACTTGGAACGTTTCTATTTTCACTATAATAATCCTAGATGGACCGAAGATTCCCCTGAATTGCTCATATCCCTAGATCAGTGGGGAGACACCGCATGGTCTGATATGTCATACATGTTCAGCGGTACAGTAAACATGCAATATGAGGCAGATGATGCCCCTAATCTATCCTCCAACCCGCGCGTGACCTACATGTTCAGGAATTCCTCCTTCAACGGCGACCTGTCCAACTGGGACGTCTCTCAAATGACCAACCTGCGTTACATGTTCGCTAGCGCCAGCTCCTTCAACGGCAACCTGTCCAACTGGGACGTATCCAAAGTAACGGACATGATCTACATGTTCGTTGACGCCGACTCCTTCAACGGCAACCTGTCCAACTGGGACGTATCCAAAGTAACGGACATGACCTACATGTTCGTTAACGCCAACTCCTTCAACGGCGACCTGTCCAACTGGAACGTCTCTTCTGTGCAATATATGACTCAAACTTTCCTACTTGCTACTTCTTTCAACAGCGACCTGTCCAACTGGGACGTCTCCTCCGCGAAAGACATGTACGGCATGTTCTCTTACGCCAGCTCCTTCAACGGCGACCTGTCCAACTGGGACGTCTCTTCTGTAATCCACTATCATAATATGTTTGAAATGTTCTACAATGCCATCGAATTCGATGGGAATCTGGGATCGTGGTTTATTGTTCTGGAAGATACGTCAGTTGATAACGGCCAAACATCAGTCGCTGACATATCAACACTGGTAGGGTTTGATACAGGTATTGACAATTACAACATTACAGGTACAGACGCTAGCTACTTTACAATCACGGACGGACGGCTTGTCCTCAATTCCGTCTCTGACTATTCTACTAAATCCAGATATGACATAACAATAACTGCCGACACTGCAAATATACGCACGATTGGACTTGACGTAAAGCCATCTATTTCCGCCAGCATCAAGGTCAATCCATCTTCTGAAACAGTGCCTACCATTACCCACATCACGAGGTACGATCCTGCAACGCAGGTTACTGACAGCGAAACGCTCCAGTTCAAGGTGGCCTTCAGCGAGACCGTGACCGGCGTGGGCACTGATGACTTTGAGCTGTCCCCTGACGGCCCAAGCGCCGCTGTCTCCAATACGTTCACGTATTCCAGCGCGCCGTCCCTCTTTGTACCATTTAACGTTAGCAAGGCAGACACGATCGCCGTCTCTGACTCTGCCATTGCCGCATCGGTGTCAGTGTCTGTAAACATCACACACGCCTACATAGGCGATCTCAAGGTGGATCTCATCGCGCCTGACGGCACGACCAAGACGCTCCACAACCGCACCGGCGGCTCGTCACGCGACATCGTCGCGACATACACTCCCGACTTTGGAAGCGTCTCGATCAACGGCGACTGGCAGCTGCGAATCCATGATAACTATGACGCTGATGAGGGCACCCTGAACAGCTGGTCCCTTGCGTTAGGCGAGGGCGTCGACCCCATCACGTCCGTGACAGGCTCCGGCAGCCAGTATTATGTCACGGTAGACTCTTCCCAGGAAGGCACGTACAATCTTGACGTAACTCAAGACAACGACATCACGGACTCTGCAAACACCTCGCTGTCCAGCCTCATCCCCTCAGGCTCCGACCAACCCTACACCGTTACGGCCCCAGTCGACGACACACCGCCGGTAATCACACTTGTGGGCCAGTCTGCAGTAAGCGTGGGCGTGGGCACAACGTACGTTGACGATGGTGCAACGTGTGAAGACGACACCGACGGCGACATCTCGTCTCGGATCGCCGTGTCCAACGACGTGAACACCAACGTTGCCCAGACATACGAGGTGACCTTTACGTGCACAGACGACGCCGGCAATCCTGCCACCCAAGTAACCAGAACAGTCACCGTCGCAGACTTGGCACCTACTGTCGCCTCCATCACGAGGTACGATCCTGCCGCGGAGGATACTGACGGTGACACGCTCCAGTTCAAGGTGGCCTTCAGCGAGACCGTGACCGGCGTGGGCACTGATGACTTTGAGCTGTCCCCGGGCAGCCCTGGTACGGACTCCCAGACGTTTACGTATTCCAGTTCGCCGTCCCTCTTTGTACCATTTAACGTTAGCAAGGCAGACACGATCGCCGTCTCTGACTCTGCCATTGCCGCATCGGTGTCAGTGTCTGTAAACATCACACACGCCTACATAGGCGATCTCAAGGTGGATCTCGTCGCGCCTGACGGCACGACCGAGACGCTCCACAACCGCACCGGCGGCTCGTCACGCGACATCGTCGCGACATACGCTCCCGACTTTGGAAGCGTCTCGATCAACGGCGACTGGCAGCTGCGAATCCATGATAACTATGACGCTGATGAGGGCACCCTGAACAGCTGGTCCCTTGCGTTAGGCGAGGGCGTCGACCCCATCACGTCCGTGACAGGCTCCGGCAGCCAGTATTATGTCACGGTAGACTCTTCCCAGGAAGGCACGTACAATCTTGACGTAACTCAAGACAACGACATCACGGACTCTGCAAACAACTCGCTGTCCAGCCTCATCCCCTCAGGCTCCGACCAGTCCTACACCGTCAGCGCTGCCAACTGAGAGGGCACATCCTAGAGTAACGATCAGTGAAAATTTTGCTTCATACGTAGCGGTACAGGAACTTGTAGATGTCAAGCCTGATTGAACACGTCCTGAAATACTCGGACACCGCATGAGTCAGGTTCTCCAACGTCTCGTAGTGTTCGGAAGTGACAAGCCTGTACTTTGCATCCTTCCATACCGACTCTACTGCGCTGATCTTCGGCGTCGCGACTCTGTTCAAATATGATGATCTGAGGAATTTGCCGTTCAAAAGTGAGATTTGTTGATCTTATCCAGATCTTGCAGAATTAACTGTTCTAAAACGAGATCACCATATTTACAGAGCCTGTACCCCGATGCTTTCCAAGCAGAATCATACCCAGATAAGTTACCAGTGCACACCTATCGAAATTCATAAAGGGTTTGAGCAGTCAGATATGGGATATGTTCGGGACCGCTCGGACTGGAAAATTATAGTTACGATGACGGACAATCGAGATCAAGGTGACGTACATGCAGGTGGCAGTAATTCAAGTCAGGCCACGGTGATATTTGATACCAGTGCCCTTCTCTTCGTGGTATTGGACGGGATGGGACTCAGACAGTGCTCCGGATTCGAAGTCACAAAGGTACGTGGTTTCATGGACGGAAAAAACTTGACGGTAGCAGGCACTGTTCTCACAGAGATCACCAACGTCGTCCTCGCCAAGTGCAACGCAGGTACGCTGGGAGAGGATTATCAGCTAAAATCATCAGCCGAGATTATCAGAATGGTGAATGATGTTCTGCCGTAAGAATATGAAAAGATAGATGTCAGGAGAATGGATTACGAGAAACACTTGAAGGCAATGCTATCTATGATGGACAGGATTGTGGAGATGCCGGACAGCAAGACGGCAAGGAGGTGGCTAAGACTCAAAAGAACGATGCTGCACGATAAATGTGCGAGAAAGGAAGCCGAGAAAGAAGACATATGGACACGACGGAAACTTAGGTATCTGGGGAGAGAGGCAAAGAGAAACGACGCGAAGATGCTGGCCAAGGCGATGTGGTTATAGAATGAGAGGAAGGTTTACTTTGTATCGAATGACGGGGATCATCTCATATTCGATGAGTGGGTCGAAAACAGAACCGGGGGGATGGTTGAGATATACAGACCGTCTGCCCTTCCATGAGAACGTTCGGACGCGTGCTGTCTGACGGGTTCGAACCATACCAAACGGTAGTTAACACGGAGAATTACCAACGCTAAGTTCAGAGTGCGCCTCTGTATGTTTTATTAGTTACATCATTTCATGTCACCCATGGTAGTAGTATGCTGTATCTGCAAGAAGAACCCCGGCACGCTGAAGATCCGCGATGGCAATCCCAAATACAAGGGAAAACCGATATGCAAGGAGTGTCAGGGGTACCGAACACTGTTACGGGAAACAAAATAACATTCAGGACTTGTTCTTTTTGACCCATTCCTCATACATGCCGATGAGATCATCGACATCCTTGCCGTCCTCTGCATACGTGACGATCACGCCAAACGCCCCCTTGCTGTCATGGCCCCTTGCAAAATATCCCCAGTAGGCATCAGGCAGCTTGGCAAAGTTTTTTCCGTCATGGGACACGCCTATGAGGTTGTTGCCTATTACCTCCAGAACCTTCTTTGCGCTTTCCTTTTCAATCATGAATTGGCATAATCCGGGTGGCATAAAAGTCTGAGTTGCGTCTGTCAACCTACTGCCGGGTTATGACGCAAATTCCTGTATCCGCATGTTGATCATAACCCTGGCACTATCAAATTAATTGTAAAACCTCACAATTATTTATCAACGCATGGCGTATCTGATTCAAAACGAACGCTGTATTGTCGCCATGTCTGCGGTTTATGCCACTGATTAGTTTTGAAATGACGGCTGCATGCGAACAAGGAATCATAAATAATCACAATACAACATTTTAGTAAATCAGAATATTTGACCAATATATCCGATAATTCAAAATTGTGGCGCGATGACATCGGAATTCTCAGGGCGTCTGCTGCCACCGTGCAAACAAAGACCATGCTTTGTAAGTTATGACTTGCCGGCGATTAGAATATCTGATACCGTCCGAATACCACCCCCGGCATGAAAAATACCGGAAATAAATTACAGCGTTCAGATTTAAATATGGTTTTTGCATAATTCTTTTGTTGTATTATGTGCCTGGGCTGCTTGCGATGGCAGTCGGCGTACTTGCTATTTCTGTTGCTCTTCCAACTGCCTTTGGACACGGAATCGGAGGTGATCAGGCCGAGCCCATCAGCTTTGAGGGCATGAACGTCACGGTACGCACTGACATCACCCCGGCTGATCTTACAGTTGGAAGTATTGATGATGTCAACCTGAAGATTAGGTTCTTTGATCTTGAGACCGATAATACGTTGGAGAAGGTGACGTACAGGGTAGAAATCTGGAAGAACGAACTGCTTGCAGGCAGTTTCTTTTATGATGATGACGGGATACTCTACGTGGAGGTTCGCCCGACTGCTGATTGCGATGCTGTGGATCTCTGGCGATGTACCGTTTATGGCGGATCCGAGCATCCGAGTGCCCCTGAAGCACTTTATGTGTACGGGCCAGAATGCGACGACGACAACCTAGATGCCTGCGCAAGGCCCACTATCACAGGACCGGTATTTGACAGGGGCGGCCTGTATAACATCAAGATAGACATCGATGGCGCAACCAGTCCGAAGGCACTGGTTGCAGAGAGACTAAGCTACGATACGTTTGTCAGCATCGCGCAGGAACAGGACTTTTTAATCAGCACGGCGCACGCACAGGAAGTTCCCGTAGTCGTCAAGACATACTATGACGATGTGAAAAACTTTGCATTTGATGCCTCTGACAACTCCATTACGTTTGACATGCCGTTTGACTGGAGTCCAGACTATGTGGATCTGGTTCCTGTGGTGCACGAGGAGATTCAGATTCCGTCAAGCTTTGCACCATATGTCAGCGGAACGCAGTTTAAGGGATATGTCAACGGGATTGAGATTGGCCAGAGGGCACTGCTCAACGATCCATACACAATGGACGACACAAACATCATTCATTTCCTAGTATCCCAGACCGAACTGCTAAGGATCAATGATGCCCTGGGTCCGGAACACCATGCCAACAAGAACATGAACTTTAAACTGGTTCCATCAGACGGAGCCTCAAAGAACTTTGCAGAGTTTTATCTTGCGGATACAGTAAACTTCGAACCGACCCCTAATACCGTCCAGCTTTCATGGGACAGCACGTACGGTGCAGGCCAGACAATTCCGTTCGAGTTTGCGTTCTTTGATTCTGACAGGCAACTTATCCGGGATGTCTGGTACGCATATTCTGTATCTGACGAATTCGGGCAGGAACTCTCCTCGTCTGTTACACGCGATCCTGACAACCCTGCAATCCTCTCCTCTGAGGGAATCGATGTACAGAATATTCATGTCCCATCAGAGGGCCTGCTCAGGATTGACGTTTTGGTGGTGGGAACCGGACTGGATTATGATGCCACCTACTCGGGAATCGGCTCTGCACTTGTAGAGGTAGGGCCGGATCAGATATCTGCCCTTGCTGAGGCCCCGTCCACGCCTCCGACTGATCTACTGGAAATCCAGCCTCCGACTGACCTACTGGAAGTCCCGCCGCCGGATGATTCGACTGGAGAATCCAACGGAGGAGGCGGCGGCTGTCTGATTGCGACTGCAGCATACGGCTCGGAGCTTGCACCGCAGGTACAGCAGTTGAGGGAGCTCAGGGACAATGCGGTTCTGTCAACAGGGTCGGGTGCTGCATTCATGGCATCATTCAACCAGGTGTATTATTCGTTCTCTCCTGCAATAGCTGATCTGCAAAGAGAGCATCCGGTATTCAGGGAGACAGTAAGGATAGCACTGACCCCGATGCTGGCATCCCTGTCCCTGCTGAATCATGCAGATATCGACTCTGAAGGGGAGATGCTAGGCTATGGAGTCTCCATAGTCTTGCTGAATCTTGGAATGTATGTCGGTTCTCCGGCGTTTGGGACTGCTGCAATAATATGCAGAAATAAGCAAAAAAAGATCAAGAAATCCTAGTCGCGGCAGCCATTTCCTGTCTTGGGTTTTTCTGCTTTGTCCTGCCCGTACTGCGTCAAGGGATAGCGTGATCCATGATTCAGTCTGACTGGTTAAATTTTGCATGAATTTTTTTGTGTAATTCGGAATGTGATGATGATGATAACGATGACTGTTGCAGACGATGCCTTGCCGAATATACACGACTGCATTACGGCCTGAGCCTGTCCGGATCCCTCGGATACAGCACGACCTCGCGGACGTTGTCCACCCCGATTATGGTGGCCATCAGCCTGTCCAGCCCCATCCCCCATCCGGAATGCGGCGGCATCCCCCAGTCAAAGGCCTTGAGGTGGTCTGTAAACTGGGCCGGGTCAAGCCCCTGCTCCTTCAGCCTGCCCTTTAGCACCTCGGGATCGTGAAGCCTCGTGCCTCCGGACGACAGCTCCAGGTACCCGTACTGCAGGTCAAAGGAGCGGGAGACGGTGGCATCCTCGTCCTTCTCCATGATGTAAAACGGCTTGAGCCGTATCGGCCAGTCCGTCAAAAAGAAGAATCCCGGATGCCTCTTTCCTATTATTCTCAGATGCGAATCCAGCAGGTCGTCTCCAAACTCCACCTTCTGATCCTCCACGCGGAGCTCCTCGACGCACTGCCCGTACGTGATCCTCTCAAACGGAGATTTTGGGACGCTGATGGTATTCCCGATGGCCTCCTGCTCTGCCCTGCAGTTCTCTGATGCAGACTTGTACACTGCAGTCACCAGGCCCTCCAGCACGTCCATGACATCGTCATAGTCCATGAATGCTGCCTCTATGTCTATGCTGGTAAACTCGCTCAGGTGCCTGCCCGTGTGGGAGTTTTCTGCACGGTAAAAGTTTGATATCTCAAAGACCCTCTCCAGCCCGATGGTCATCTGCTCCTTGTACAGCTGCGGGCTTTGTGCCAGGTATGCCGTCTTTCCAAAGTATTCCAGCGAGAACAGGTTGGCGCCCCCTTCGCTTGCGCTGCCGATGATCTTGGGCGTCGTTATCTCTATGAATTTTTTTTGTGTCAGGGTGCTGCGCAGGGACTGCAGCACGTGGTGCCTCATCTTGAATATTGATGCAGTCTTTTGGTTTCTCATGTCCAGGGCGCGATGGTTCAGCCTAGTATCGATGTTGCTCTCCAGCCTGCCAATCGGGTCGACCGGAAGCGGATGGACGGCCCTTCCCAGCACCTCCACGGCATCTGCATTAATCTCAAACGAATAGTCCCTGGCCCTTGTCTCCTGGACCGTTCCGCTCACCCTGACTGTGCTCTGCCTGTTGATCTCTCCCATGCCCTCGTTTGTCTCCCCCTTTACGATCACCTGGGATATTCCCGACACGTCCCGGAGCGTGATGAATGACATCTTGCCCATCTTCCTAAGATCCTCGACCCAGCCCCCGAGGACCACGCGCTCCCCGATCATCCCTGCGCCGATATCTGCTATGTCGTGCGTCTTGACAAACGTCATGGCCTGCCGCCCCCGAGGCGTCCCGGTACCGGGTACGCTGCAGACCACTCCTCCATGCATGCTAAATGTTCCAATCCAATCAGTCTCTGACGGTGTTGTTTATATCCCTTAATGAAGGCAGATGCTACAACTTGGATCTGAGGACATGGCACTGCTAGATGCCCGCGGACTCTGCGTAACGTATGCCACGTCCGGAGGCCCGGTATATGCAGTAGATGATGCAGACTTTGATCTGCACGACGGGGAGTCGATGGGAATCGCAGGCGAGAGCGCATGCGGAAAGAGCACGCTGGGCCTGTCGGTAATCCGGATGATCTCGGGCGGAACGGTGCAGGGCAGGATAACCCTCGACGGACGCTCGCTTCTGGACATGGAGGAGTCTGCGTTTGATTCTGGGTACAGGTGGAAGAAGATCTCCATGATGTTCCAGGGCGCAATGAACTCCTTGGATCCGGTCTTTACGATCCGGGATCAGTTCATAGAGATCCTGCAGCGGCACAGGTTCGAAGGCGACTTTGACGGCGCAATATCTGATGCAGTCCAGTCCGTCCGCCTTGACCCGGCCGTCCTCCGCAAGTACCCGCACGAGCTTAGCGGCGGAATGAAGCAGCGCGTAGTCATTGCAATGGCCCTGCTGCTCAAGCCGAGCATAGTGATTGCCGACGAGCCTACCACCGCCCTTGACGTCCTGATTCAGGCCCAGATAGTCAACCTGCTAAAATCCCTAAAGAAACAGGGCGTCTCGTTCATACTCATCACGCATGACCTGGCAGTCCTCTCCGAGATTGCAGACAAGGTTGCAGTGATGTACGGCGGGCACATTGTAGAGTTTGGCACCTCAGAAGAGGTCTACAATAACCCAAGACACCCGTACACGCAGGGGCTGCTGCAGTCGATTCCGAGGCTGAGGGGCGACAGGCCAAAATCAATCCCCGGAATACCCCCGAGCCTGCTTGATGCCCCCACCATGTGCAGGTTCATTGACAGGTGCCCCCTGGCAGTTGAAAAATGCAAGGAGGTTCCGCCAAAGTTCAAGACCGGTACCGGATACGTGCGCTGCTGGCTTGAAGAGAAGAGCCCTGCTGCAGAATAAATCCGCATATCCGTGATGCCCGGTGCATGATATACGGGGGATGATCCTGCAGCAGGACTATTCTGAAAACTTTCTTACTATTGGCAGGCAGGAGTCGATGATTCTGAGCACCTCTGATCTGATTACCTTCTTGTCAATTGACAGCCACACCCTCAAGGATCCTACCCCAAAGGAGATAGTCTGAACCCTTCTTCTCTCCTCCCAGACAAACTCCACCTCTCCAAGACTCGTGTCAAAGGACTTTTCCATGCCCGTCTTTACGGCAATGTGCGTAAACTGGCGCGTGGTATTCTGCTGGTTCAGCAGCGGCACCATGTTCGACCTCCTCCTGTACGCCAAAAGATGGCCATCCCCGTCTATGACGCCCACAAACCTGATGTACGGGCTGAATGTAGCTATCTCGCTGCAGATGCCATCAAAGGTCTGCCCTATCATACCATTCCCATCAGGGCATAATATTTTAATCCTTATCCAAGGAGACGGGTCTGCAGATGTTGCCGAAAATGCCTCAAGATCATACCGCTTTGGCGCGGTTCCGGTGATCTCCGGGACACGCAAAAACCTGGCCTGACCACCGGTATTGTGAACAGATGCGTCCGTTCTTTTAGTGTCCAGACCGAATTCGTATGGTGCAACGCACGAGGCGGCCATGCATGACCCGTGTCCGGCCACCACCACCACCACCACCACCTCAAACGGCGGCTATGCCCCTTTCCCTACCTCGTTTATCTTGTCTATGATCTGGTCTATGTCGGCAGGCTTTGTCATGACTGAGTGGATGCCCTTTTTTTGTAGTTCCCTCTCCAGATGCCCCGTTCCGAGATAAAAGGCCGTAAACAGTACTATCTTTTGTCGGTTCATCAGGTCATGCTCGATCAAGGTCTCTACCACGTCCGATCCCATAAAGTCCGGCATCGAGAGATCCAGGAATACCAGGTCATACGCCCCATTGCGGATCTTCTCAAAACCCTCCCTGCCTCCGTATGCCGAGTCAAACTCGTGCCCAAGGGACTTGACGATCATTTCCAACATCTGTGTGATGTCCGGATCGTCATCCACTGCAAGTATCCTCATGGTTTCTTGCAAAAATGGCATATGGTAAAAAGTGCTTCCCTTGCCCATGCTGTCCTGGATGATATGCCAGATCGCCTTTGGCAGTGCATGCAGATCAGAACCGTGCATGACGGCGCGGTACTGCCCCCAAAGCAGGCCATGGCCGCATCCGGGACTGTCCGGCAGACGCTCTCTAGGGGGAGGAGGGAGGCTCATGACACCTGCACGCAGCGTCAGCCGGGAGAGGCATTCGGCCATCTGCAGCCTTTGCAGAACACCTGCACATAGAGTCTTTTAATTAACACATGAAAGAGATCTGATTGTGGACCTTGTCGATCTGTTCCCGTTTGCCCCCGAGGTCGGCTATCTGAGTCTCGGGCTTGTAAACTTTATCGGCTCGCTTGTCCCGTTTGTCCCGCTGCCCGGATTCCTGCTGCTTGCGACCATGTCGGTGGGCGACCAGTACGACCTGCACGTCCTGGCGATACTCTCTGCTGTTACTGCCACTGCTGCAAAGCAGATAATCTTCTATGCAAGCTACGGGGGACGGCGAATAATCAACGAAAATACCAGGCACCGGATGCGGCCGTTTGAGAGGCTGGTCAAGAGGTATGGTGCGGGGGCTGCATTCTTTGCAGCAGCCACGCCCATCCCTGACGATCTGGTATACGTCCCGCTGGGACTTGCCCGGTACAACCCTGTACGCTTCTTTGTGGCTACCCTTACAGGAAAGATTGTCCTGAGTTATGTCATCGTGTTTGTATCCCACCACCTCGGCCTGTCCCTTGCAGAGCCGTTCCTGGCAAACGTCAACGACGCAACACCAGTATACATCGGCATCATAATATTTGGTGCCTCGATGAGCGCAGTCGTAATACTGCTCCTAAAGCTGGACTGGCATAGAATCCTTGGGAGGGTCGCCCCGTGGACTCTTGATGATGATGCCGATGATCGCAACTAGCCCATCTTAAAGTTCCAGAGCCTGTCTGTCGCCTTTCTGATCCCCACGCGCGGCGAGGCTGCAATCCTGTCTGCCCTGATGCCCTCTGCAATGAACAGGAGGGGGCCTGCTGTCAGGTCGATCCCGGAGTGTTCCCGTGTGATGCACAGCGCCTGCGTCAGCTTTGCAGGCCCGTCTGAAAGAATCCTTACATCGCGGACCCTTCTGTTCTGAAGCATTATCTCCATGCCACTCTCGGGCCTGATTGCGCGGATGAGGACCGCGCCTGCCTTGGCCGCCCCGTCCCTTGCCACCACGTTAAAGCAAAAGTGCATTCCATACGTAAAGTAGACATATGCCGTGCCAACCTCTCCGAACATCACCCTGTTCCTCTCGGTGGCGCCCCTGAATGCATGGCTTGCCGGATCATCTGCGTGCCCGTAGGCTTCAGTCTCCGTGATGATTCCTGAGATCTCGCCGCCGCCTGTCCTCCTGACCAGCCTCTTTCCCAGAAGGCTTCTTGCGGCCAGGACCGTACCCTGCATGTAAAACTCCCTAGGAAGGATATTCAATGTCCGCCCTGACATCTATGCCCCTCCTCATATCCTTGACTATCTCAAAGAGCCTTGCAATGTCCCCGTTCAGCACGCCGACCAGTTCCTGCTTGTACAGGGTGGCTGCCGGATGCACGGTGAGAAAGTACAGCTGATCACCCATTCTGCACATCTTGCCTCTGACCTTGCCTATGCCGGTCCTGCCCAGTATGGAGCCAAACGCGGTATTGCCCATGATGCAGACTATCCTCGGCCTTATTGCCTGCATCTCCTCGTCAAGGTGCCTCCTGCACGCCTCCCTCTCTGCGGCATCCGGAACCCTGTTGTCCGGCGGCCTGCACTTTACAACGTTTGTAATGTATACTGCGTCCCTTGACGTTCCTGCAGCCTCCAGTGCTTGGGAGAGCCTCTGGCCTGCGGCCCCGACAAACGGCTGGCCTCTCATGTCCTCTGTCCTCCCGGGGGCCTCCCCGATAAATATGACATCTGATGCAGGATTCCCGACGCCCGGGACTGCGCGGATCCTGGTCTTGTGAAGCTTGCATCCTGTACAGGATACCACCTCCTGCCTTAGGATCTCCAGCCTGTCCATCTAGCCTGCACTCCTGACTGTCGCCGTTCCCCGGATCGTGGGGCCGCCGTTTCCCATCCCCATAGCCTGCATCGGATCGCCCTTGCCGCAGTTGGTGATCGGCCTTACGGCAAAGTCACTCCCGCACGCATCAATCGACTTGAAGAACTCCGGCGCATTCCCCACCACTATCACGTCCCTGCACAGGTCCGTTATGACGCCGTCCTCTATCCTGTGCGCATACTGGCACGAGATGCTCCAGTTGTGCCGCCTCATGTCGATTGACGGCACCTTCATGTTCGATATCAGGTATCCGCTTTTGACTCCTCTTATTATCTCCTCTGGGCTCTGGGTGCCGCCCCCGATGCAGGTGCAGGCCATGCGGATGAGCGGCATGTGCCTGTAGTCTGCAGCCCTCATGTTTCCCGTCGGCCTTGTGCCAAAGACGCTCCCCGTCTCCCTGCTCTGCATGTGGCCTGTCAGGACCCCGTCCTGCACGAGGGGAGTCCTCTCTGTCCTGACCCCCTCGTCGTCAAACCGGTACCATCCCAGGCTTCCGCTGATGGTGGGATCATCAAACACGTTGAGCTCCTCTGAGCCGATCCTCTGGCCCGTCATGCCCTTCCACCATGCGCCGCCGGCCCATGCCATCTCCCTTCCAAGCACCCTGTCGGCCTCTGAAGGGTGGCCCAATATCTCATGGGCAAGCAGCGCTACAAAGTCCGGATTCATCACCACCGTCGTGGCCTTGGACTCTGCTGCCGGCCTTGCGCCGGTCAGCTGCGATGCCTTTTGTGCAATGTCCTGTGCGGTCTGGTATGCCCTGTCATGGTCTGTAATCATCTCCATTCCTCCCCTTCCGCCCTCGACCGCATCCACTGACTGCGTCAGTCCGGAATCGTGTGCGGTGGCAGCCATGTGTACCGTCACGTCGGTAAAGTTCTGCAGAATCTCTGCACCCTCGCTGCTTGCAAAGTATTTTGAACACCTGGAGTACTGCGGGACCACAGTCGACTTTATGACCCCCGGAACGCCAAGCATCGTCTTGCCGCACTGTACCCCGACCCGTATCATCTCCTCCATGTCCGGCCTCTTCAAGACCGGATAGTCCACCACCCCGGCCTTTGCGGCGGTACCCGGATACAGGCCTATTCCGGAACCTGATGACCTTTCCAGGATGCCGTCTATGCCGCGCCTAATCTGCTCGAATGACTGCGGGCACGTAACCGAGAAGAACCCCCAAGAGCCGGATCCTGTCAGCCTCACCCCGACGCCGCTGTCCCTGGTGATGTTGGCATGGTCGGTCTGGCCGTCTTCAATCCGCACTGCACCCATCTCGTACTCTTCTGCCCTGGCGTCGCAGTACCTGGCACCAGAGTCTGCAGCATACCTTACTGCCCTGTCTGCCATCTCCTGTAGGTCCTGGTTCATATCCTACGTGGAATGCATGCACTGGTAAGTCTTTTGCTCACCTGCCCGATATGGCAGGCATGGTAAAGTAATACTCGTCCTCAAAGCCGTAGTCGGTGGCGCATTTCTTCCGCAGGTACTCAAAGTATTCTGCGCAATCCTTGTAGAACCGGTGGTTTCTGTCTGGTTGCATGGCATGTATTCTGGAATGAGGTTTTTTCTGACAGTGTAAGTTATTTTAGTCTGACAGGTCTGTTTTCTTCAAGCATTCCAGGGAGTGGCCCGGCAGGCGCACCTTCTGGGGGCATGACTCCCCGGCCCCTCGCGAGACGGCCTTAGAAAAGTAATTTAGGGCGCCTGCCGTGCTCATGAGCATAATGTCCAAGATAGTGGCAGACACAAGCGTCATAATCAACGGCCAGCTCATCGCCCAGATCGAGTCCGGCTCCATACGCAACTCCGAGATTATCATACCGCAGGCAGTCGTCGACGAGCTGCAGTCCCAGGCGTCCATGAACAGGGAGCAGGGGTTTGAGGGGCTCAAGAAGATGCAGAGGCTTGCAGACATATCCGGCAGCTACGGCCTGCAGGTTGCGACAAGGGGGGATCATCCCTCAGGCGACGACATCGTGCTTGCCGCCGGGGGAAGAATAGACGCCCTTGTCATAGACATGGCCAGGGACAGCGGGGCGGTACTCTACACGTCAGACCGTGTCCAGCACCTGGTGGCCCGGGCGCAGGGAATACGGACCGTCCTTTTGAGGGATGCCGGCCACAGCACAACCCTGGAATTCCTAAAGTTCTTTGACTCTGAGACCATGAGCGTGCACCTCAAGGAGAACCAGAAGCCCATGGCAAAGAGGGGACGGCCTGGCGCGTTCCTGCTGGCCGTCATAGGCGACGAGACGCTGTCTGCAGAGTACCTGAACCTCATCTCCTCGCAGATACTGGACCTGGCTGACGCCTCAGACGACGGCACAGTCGAGATCTCAAAGACCGGGGCATCTGTCGTACAGTACCTGGACTACCGCATAGCCATAACGCGTCCGCCGTTTTCAGAATCGATCGAGATAACAATAGTGCACCCGATAGCAAGACTCACCCTTGAGGACTATTCGGTATCTGACAAGCTGATGGTGCGCCTTACTGACAGGGCAGAGGGAATCGTGATATCGGGCGCACCCGGTTCCGGGAAGAGCACGTTTGCCTCGAGCATCGGAAACTTTTACCACCAGCAAGGCAAGATAGTCAAGACATTCGAGTCCCCAAGGGATCTGCAGGTTGACTCGGGAGTAACCCAGTACGGCAAGCTCGACGGAAGCTTTGAGAATGCAGCCGACATCCTGCTGCTCGTGCGTCCGGACTATACCATATTTGACGAGGTAAGGCGGCGGGAGGACTTTGGAACGTTTGCAGACATGAGGATGTCCGGGGTAGGACTGGTGGGGGTGATCCATGCAAACTCGCCCCTAGACGCAATCCAGCGCTTCATAGGCAAGATCGAACTTGGAATAATCCCCAACGTTTTGGATACTGTAATCTTTGTGATGGACGGCAGAATCAAAAAGGTCTACGACCTGGAGCTGAAGGTGAAGGTCCCCTCGGGGATGACCGAGTCTGATCTGGCAAGGCCGGTAATAGAGGTACGGGACTTTGATGACAACACGCTTGAGCACGAGATCTATACGTTTGGCGAGGAGAACGTAATCGTGCCGGTTGCAGGCAAGTCCCAGAAGGCGGGCCTCCAAAAGCTTGCAGAAGAGAGGATCAAGGACACCTTTCGAATGTATGATCCGGGCGTGCAGGTGGAACTGGTATCTGAGAACAGGGCAAGGGTGTCAGTGGATGAGCGGTCCATCAGGTCAATCATCGGCCGCGGCGGCTCCAACATCGAGTCGATTCAAAAGATCCTCAACATCCATGTTGATATCGTCAAGAGGGAGTCCGGGGATGATGATGATGCTGCTGCTGCTACAGAGTCCGGCGACCTTCCGTTCGCCTTCTCGGAGTCGCGGGGTGCAGTATTCCTGACTGTCAGCAAGAGGTACGCCTCGATGCATGCAGACCTCTATGCAGGCGATGAATCCCTGGGACCTGTGCGGATAGGCAGGCGGGGACAGATAAAGATACCGCGCCGCTCTGAGACTGCCCACAAGATCACCGGCCTGAAGTCGTCTGACGACATCCGGGTCTGCCTTAGAGACTATTGAACTCCTTGATGATCTCCGGGTTTGATTTCAGAAACGCAACAAACTTTCCCAGCTGCCTTGTCGTCTCTGGGTTGAGGTGGTGCTCGATTCCCTCGGCATCCTGGCTTGCCATGTCATACTCTATTCCCAGTATCTCAAAAAACTCCAGCAGCGTACTGTGCCTCTGCCTGATTCCCTCTGCCACCTGCGCTCCCTTGCGTGTCAGGTTGATGCCGTGATACTTTTCATACTCTAGAAACCCGTTCTCGTCAAGCCGCTTGAGCATCTTGGTCACGCTTGGCGCGCTGACGTTCATGTACATTGAGACATCCTGCATGGTCGCATACCCCTTCAGCTCTATCAGCTCGGAGATTATCTCCAGATAGTCCTCCATCCTGGCGCTTGACTTGGTCCTCTCCAGACGGTGGGCGGCCTTGATTGAGTCAAGCCTTCTTACGCTCTTGTCGCTCATCTAATCCCTTTGGCTGATTCTAGTATAATTGGATGTCCCCTTCAGTCGTGCATATTCAGGCATTCCCCAAAACCGGGCATGACTGCTTGCAGAATTGGCCGTACCTGCCTTGGTCCAATGGATGAGCCCTTCTCCTGCATGGTGCCTCTTCCTCTGGCGACTCCCTCCAGACCAGCATGCACGTGTTTCCCGGACGGGCTGTACAGTGACGCTCTGGAAATTTTGTTATCCTTTATTGACCTCGTAGTGATCGTATTTGATCATTGAATCTTAACTATTCATTCCATGATGGCACACTGTATGACAGATCTCCTAAAGGAACGACTGGACAAACTCAGACGGCATTCTGCGTCTGTGCACAGAATGGCAAGCATGTACTCTGATGTTGCCCAGGTGGGCGACCGGCACGTGGCCGGCTCGCTTGGCGCACTTCAAAAGGCCCCGGCACCTGGCAAGAAACTCCAAAAGCTCGGACTGGCCATGATCTGGATTCCGGAGCCAACGTTTGTCAGCTGCGCAGTAGGCGGCGCCATGATTGCAACAGGCAGGTATTTTGACAAAAAGTACAACGGTACAACCATTACCGATATAGGACATGAGACAAAAAACACAATCGGCACCATTCGCAGCTTCAAGGAATCGGTACTCTGACCAGTCCTGCATGCTCATCCCAAACCCCTGCAGGACGGCATGCCGACTGCACATACGCCCTGACAGCCTAGTTTTAAAAAGGAGGCACCCCAACCTAGTTTGTGACCACCAGGACGCAGGCACTGGTGCCAATCTCGATTGCCGCTGTAATCATTGGCATCGTGGGGCTGATATCCATCCCAAGCGAAAGCAAGCTCGAATCCGTCGAGTTTCCCAGGGGAACAATCCTGATAGACGACATCCCCCTTGAGGTCCAGATTGCAGACACTGACCCAAGGCGGGTTCGGGGACTGATGTTCCAGGACCCACTCCCGTCTGATCAGGGCATGATATTTGTCTTTGATGACCCGGGCCCCCATTCCATCTGGATGCTCAACATGCAGTTCGCCCTTGACATGATCTGGTTTGATCAGGACGGCATGGTGGTCCATATAGCAGAGGACGTTCCCCCGTGCAAGACCGCCCTTGAGATTACGACATGCACAAGCATCGTCCCCGACGGTAATGCATTCTATGTCCTTGAAGTCACAGCCGGGTTTGTCCAGCAGAACAACATCACCAAGGATTCCGTATTGAGCATCATTTCAATCTAGGCTAGTGGGGAATCAGAAAATGAAAACTAGGCACAAAATTATTCTTGTCCTGGGGGTCTTCTTTTTGCTCCCGTCAGCTACGATCGCATCTCTTGCGCTGGTGCTCCCTCTGGAGCCTGCCGCCACGTACAATTCTGACAACTGCTGGTATGAGGTAAACGGGATCATGCAGCCTTGCCCCCCATGGGAAACGCAGATTCCACCATGTCCGGTGGACGGAATCACGTGGCCATGCGAGATAAAAACCGAAAGGTTCGTATTCTTTCTCACATTCTTGGTCACTGCCAGCCCGCTTTTCATAACAGGCGCCGTCCTGTCAATAATTATCCGTCGCTACGACAGGAAGAGGGGTATTGAAAGAGACAAAGGGTAGAACTTTGCGGTTGCGGTACCTGCGCCATCTCCTTTGAGCGTACCTGCCGTTTCTGCTTCGTGCGTTGCCGGATCTGCCGGTTGCGACTTTGGAACAACAAACATCGTAGTCCAAATTCAAAGCCCCATGTCTTGGAAACTGCATCTTGATTATTGCCTGTCCGAGTTCAATTGGAGACGGTGCAGACGCATCAAACATGTGTGGGTGGCTTTGGGTGCTTGTGGAATACGAAAAGTAGTTCCTCCCTTACTCCACATGATACTCCTCCCCTGTCTGCTCGTCTATTACTATCTCTCCTTTGGGTGGCATCTTGCGCACAAACGCCTGGGCTGGCGTCTCCTCCCCGTCTAGGCCAAGTGACATGTGCGGTCTGTCGTAATTGTACCACTGCATGAAGAGGTCCACCGGGTCGCTCTTGCGCATCATTATCGCCTCAAATTCGGGCAGCTTCCGCTGGATCTCCCCGTGCAGCCTCTCCAGCTTGCCGTTGGTCTGCGGGTGCCTCACGCCTGCCAGAATCTGCTTGATGCCAAGCTCTGCCAGCCTCTTTTCGAACTCGGATGCACCCTTTTTCTTTGCCTCTGATGCGGTGGCGTAGAACTGGGATCCGCGGTCAGTCATTATGGATGCAGGCTTGCCGTGGTTTCTTATCGCCTCGTCCAATACCGACAGGGCGTTTTCTGCCGTTGCGCGCTCAAACGTGCCGTACGCAGTCACGAACCGCGAGGCGTCGTCCTCGTAACACAGGAACCACCTGCCGTCGTCAAGCAGCTTGTAGTCGGTGTGCCACATCGAGTTGGAGTAGGTGCGCTCAAAGCGGATCCACTTGCGGCGCTTGCTCTTGTTGGGCTGTCTGGCAGCCAGATCCTCGTCACGCAATACCATGTGTATGCGGTTGTATGGAATATTTATTCCGGTGACGTCCCTTATGCACCCGTGCAGGCGTACGGCCCCAACATGGTCATTGCCCTTGGCGCACAGTACCGCGGAGTGTTCCTTCCGGCCGGGAAGGCCGCATGCGGGCCTGCCCGTGTGCATCGGATATGCCACGCTGCTGCGTTCCTGTCCCCTGTACCTGGAATACAGCCTCCTTATCCACCGCGGCGACACACCCATGGCCTTGGAGATGCATGAATTGGTGGATCCCTTGTCCTTCTCCGAAAGTATCCACCTTACCTTCGATTCGTCCAGCTTTTTCATGATGCGTACTCTCCGGGTTCCCATATGCCGCCACCGATTGGAGTACATCGTTCTTGCCCACACACCCCTGCTTCCACTCAACACCAGGCTGATCTTGCTTCCAAACACGCCGGCTCCATTGGCTAGGGGAGGAACTACTTTTTGTACAACGTAGGCTTTGGGTGCTGGCAAGTTCCAACTACCCGCGGGATTCAGCGGCATTAATATATGATTACATGTGGATGACACTATGATGAAGTGGCTGGTGGCAGTACCGATTATTCTTAGTGTGGCCGTGTTTGGAGAGGCGTTTGCAGACCAGGGCACGTACGTGGATTCCATCAAGTTTATCCAGTATCTGGATGAGAACATAGCGCTGGAGGAGGTCCGGAACGGGAACCTGGACATCTACTACTGGGCCATTCCCTCAGACAGGCTGGAGGGAAAGGATGCCCAGCGGGGGCTGCACGTGTTTAACTCTACTGGCGGTTCGTTTAGCATGCTTGTAAATCCGGCCGAAACCGAACAGCTCAACCCATTTGCCGACAGGGATGCCAGATTTGCACTGAACTATCTGGTCGATAGGAAGCTGTTTGTAAACGAGCTGATGGGGGGGTTTGGTGCGCCAACCGTGTCATACTATGATCCGTCACACCCGGAGTACCTGACAGTCATTGAGCAGGTGGAGGGGTTTAACTTTGTATACAATCCGGCGCTTGCAGAAGAGATTATCTCAAAATCCATGATTGAGCGTGGGGCAGTCAAGACAGATGGCGTGTGGTTGGCAGACTCTGTGCCAGTCGAGGTTACGATATTTATCAGAAGCGATGATCCGATCAGAAAATCCATAGGCGAGATTCTGGCATCAGAGCTGGAAAGAATGGGATTCACAGTCAACAGGGATTTTGGTGATCTCAACAAGGCCTTTGCCGTGGTCTATGGCTCGGATCCGGCCGGCCTGCAATGGCACCTGTACACGGAAGGATGGGGCAGTTCTGCATTTGTAAGGTATGACTCCGTCGGAATCGGACAGATGTATGCCCCGTGGTTCTCAAACATGCCAGGATTCAACGATCCGACGTACTGGAACTATGAAAATGAAAAGCTGGATTTGCTGACCCAGAACATATACACCGGAAACTATTCGGACGCCGAAGAGAGGGCCTCCCTGATTCAGGACGGGGTTACCGAGGGCATTTCAGAGTCTGTGAGGGTCTTTCTTGCAAGCAATACTGACCAGTATGTGGTAAATGAGGGCACCTCGGGCATAATCAACGACTTTGGCGCAGGAATTCCAACCAGGTTCACCCCGATTAATGCAAGAAGCGATGACGGGGACATCGCCATAGGAGTCAAGCACATCTACCAGGGTTCGTGGAATCCGGTGGCCGGCCTGACAGACGTCTACAGCAATCACATATGGGGCATCCTGTCGGATCCTGCAACATTCAAGCATCCGTACACCGGGGAGACGTTTCCGGTAAGGGCAGACTACCAGGTTGAGACTGCAGGGCCGGACGGCAAGCTGGATCTTCCGGACGGGGCAATAACATGGGATCCGCTGCTGCAGGAGTGGACCAATGTGCCACACAACGCGTCTGCCACAAGCAAGGCTACATTTGACTTCAAGTTCAGCAAATGGCACAACGGGGAATGGATGGACATGAACGATATCATGTACTCGCTTTATTTTGTGATGGAATGGGGAAGCGAGGCCGGTGAAAACGACAAGACGTTTGACTCGTCATTTACGCCAAGGGCCTCCCAGTACACCCAGACAATAATCGGCGTAAATCCTGTCGATGATGACACCATCGAGGTCTACGTGGACTATTGGCACTTTGATGAAAACGAGATTGCAGACTGGGCCTCGTTGTGGAGCTCCGTACCGTGGGAGATCACAGCAGCCATGGAAGACGTGGTGATTGACGGAAAGGCGTCATTTTCAAGATCAGCTGCCACAAGCAAGGGCATCAGCTGGCTTTCACTGCTGATTCCAAACGATGCAGGCCTCGTAAGGGAGTCCCTGCTGGAGTTCAACGATGAGGGACATGTGCCTGCCGCACTGGATGGCTTGGATACAGAATACCTTCAGGACCGGTACGGCGCGTCTGCAGCATGGATTGCAGAAAATGATCATGCAGTGATAAGCAACGGCCCGTTCTACCTGAATTCATACAGTCCGGAGGCAAGGACAATCCGTGTCAGCGCATTTGATGACGAGTCATACCCGTTCCCGGCAGGCCAGTGGTCAAAGTTTGAGGAGGTCAAGTTCCCCACCATCCAATATGCCGATGTAGCAGACATCGTTCAAAAGGGAGAGGCCCTTGAGATCGAGATAGGTACCGATGGCGCAGATTCAATCATCTACTTTCTGACAAGCAGCAGTGGGGAGGTGATGTCCCAGACCCAGGAGATAAGTGCAGACCGTACCGTGATCACGGTGGCTGCAGAGGATACGCAAAGCCTTGGAATCGGCGCAGGCAACATCAAGATATTTGCAGTGTCAGAGTCGGTCCTAAAACCCGACTTTTACGAGTCGAGTTTTCTTGTGGTTGATGACAGCACCAGTCTGCCCACCCAAACCGTCACTGAAATTGAGGTTGTGGAGACCGGACCCGAGTACGGGATATGGATCGCCCTCCTGGTTGCAATAACAGTCGGAATTGGCATATATCTTGGCGTCTACAAGAGACGGCAATCCGTGAAGGTATAAATTCCCACATTCTCTCACAGCAGCAACTTTGCCGCGCAAGGCACATGCGTCAAAGTTCGTGTTTGCGCAGACGTCAGCGTGACCTGCATGGACTGCTCGGGAAGGGCGGATCCACATTGACAACAACCTGCTCGCGGAGATCTTTGTCAGAGACACCTACAGCGCGGATGCATGACTGTGTATAATCCTGGGCTTATTTCGCTGCAGGCAGCCACTTGGCCTTTCTTTCTTTAAGCACCAGAACAATGCCGACCACCACTGCAATCGTAACCCCTGCACCAACGGCAATCCCAATCAGATACGGTTCAGATGAATTCCCATCAAATCCTGATTCAGAGCCTGCGTCGCTTCCAGATTCTACTACGCCGTCCTCTGGTGCCACGTCATTATCATCAGGCCTGTCGCCAATGCCGGACGTGTCCGGCTCCACCGCCCCATCGGGCCTCTCCACCGCACTAGGCTCCGTGACTGCCTCTGGCTCTATTGTCAGCAGGCCTGATTCCAGTTCCGGCATTCCAGATTCCCCGGTTACGTCCTTGGATATTGTATCCGAATCATCAGACTCCCTTATCACCCCGTCGTCATCCTGCCGGGTTGCAGTCTCATCACCTACAGCCTCATCCGTGTCAACCTCAGAACTGCTTGTGTTCCCTGCATTGTCCGGGATATCCGTTGGGGTGTCTTCTACCGTATCCTCAGCCACATCCTCAGCCACATCCTCAGCCACATCCTCCGGAATATCATTTTCAAAGATGCTTGTAAACAGGGCTGCAAGCGTGACGGGTTCGGTAATGGCATCCCCGCCAAACAGGGTCGAGTGTGTCAGCAGCGTGTATGTGCCGGTCTGGTTTATCGGCACGTGCAGAACGGTTAGATGTTCGTTGTTGTCGTCCACCGGGAAGAATCCGCCTCCGCCGCTGAACGGTGATGTGCCCAGCCAGTCAATTGAGGGCCAGTTGAGGAAGTGCCCGAATACTCCTGATGGGACGTTTGTGTGTATTATCTGGCCTGTCGGATCCGCTACAAACGCTGCAATGCTTGTATCCTCACTTGCCCACGATATCTTGATTGCCGCAGAGTTGATGGACTCGTCTTGCACGTCAAAATAGTACTGCCGCCAGTCGCCTGTCATGTAGCGGCCTGTCATGTCAAATGCGCCCTTTGTGTACCCGTTCCCGTACATTGGATCGCCGCCTTCGACTCCCATGATCAGCATCGACGGGTCGTCTTCTGACACGGGGTTCCTGACTGCAAATGAGACCGGCGCGTTTGCCACGTGCGTGTCCCCCTCAAACCGCACAAATCCCTGATACACCCCCGTCTCCGTATCATCGGGGACCACCAGCGTCACATCGACTGTTGTAGACCCCCCGGGCGGAACATTCACCGTGTCCTGTCCGGGCCACACCATGGACCAGTCGTCCCTTTCGTAGTAGCTTGCAGAGATGGTATACTCCATCGATGTCGCGTTCTGGTTTATGGCGCCGACCCAGTAAGAGTACTTTTCAGGAACAGGATACACCCCCACCAGTGGAGTCCCCTCGAACTTTTCTGCAGGATCCGACACCCTCAGTTCCTGTACCGTGCCCCAGGAGCCGCCCCTGTTCACAAGCGACAGTTCGCTGCTTGCCACCTTGGAGTCTGCGTCTGCATCCACCCAGTCATACACGTACAAAGACGAGATCCTCAGATCATCGGCATAGACGTCTGCCGTCTTGTTCATGAATTCGCCAAACGGAAAGTGCACGTTTAGCACCATCAGCGAGGTCTCTTCGGGAATCGGATCGCTCCTGTCGAAAAAGTCTGCAGTGCTTGTCTGGTTTTGTATGTCGGCAAGCCGGATATAGTTTGGAGCATACCCGTCAGTCGCCTCCAGTACGGGGTCCAGCTTGCGCACTGCCGTGTCCCCCTTGTAGAACCCGCTCTCGATCAGCGACAGTTCCTGGGGAATCACCCTGACTGACAGCTCCTCGTCTCCCGGGTTCCGTATGGTAAATGAGGCAGTCGTCCGATCGCCTGGCAGGAGATGCCCTGCAAACCAGCTGGTCATGGGGGCAGGACGCGTCGGAAACTCAAACTCCTCAATGTGCGCTGCTGTCATATTGAACTGTGTCATTGCAGGATCAAGCACGTTCCGAATATTGTCATACGAGGCAGTATTGTCCACCACAAACACGCCCCGGTTCCCGTGGACGTAGTCAAGGGCCGTTCCTGCGTCTGCCAGGCCTGATCCCTGTACAAACGGATCATTGCCCAGATCAGTCGCAGTCGACATGAGTATGCTCTTAATCAGGAGCGGGTCGTGGTCATGTGACTGCGCAGTCATCTCCCCCATCACGACTGCGGCAATTCCGGCAACCATCGGCGCTGCCATGCTGGTCCCGCCATACGTTGAAAACGGCCCGGCAGTCGACTCTATCTCGATGCTGGTTACAGTCTTTGGGACGAACCCGTATGCCCCGACACTCACAGTGTCAGGCTTGGGAAACCCTATGGCGCCAGGACCCCTGCTTGAAAAGTCTATTATGTGGTTCAGGTGCTCGGTGGTGTTTCCAAACCGCGGCTGGTCCTTGAGCGTGCTGTACCCCACTATGACGTTGTTGTTTGTGGCGCCAACAGTTACAGCCAGCGGCGACGATGCAGACGGACCCATGGTGCCGTATCCGTGCCCCGCGTTTCCTGCGCTTGTGACCATCAGCACCCCCGGATAGTCATCGTCCAGCGAGTGCGGGGTTGCAAGTATTCCTAGCAGCAGGGACAACGAATCATACCCCGGAAACACCCCGATTCGCGGGAATGCCGAGATCCCCCAGCTGTTTGAGAGTATGTCTGCCCTTGGCGCTCCTGAAAACTTCCATGCACCGTCGTTCTCTTCAAATCCTGCCGCCCACAGCCAGCCATACACCACGTCCCCAAACCACAGCACCTTGACCGGCAGTATGCTTGCATCCGGCGCCACTCCGGGCAGCGAGTACTTTTGGGTGTCATTGTAGAGGTCGTAGGACATCTGGCCGCTTGAGGCTATGACTGATGCGCTGGCCGTCCCGTGGCCTGCAAAGTCAGTCATCACTCCAAAGAACATCCCGTCAGGATCCAGCGCAGGCAGCAGTGTCCCGTTTACGGCCCCCAGGACATCATCAAAGTCAGTCACGTTCATATCCATCACATCGTATATGTCCAGGACCCGTGCCCCCACGGTGCCTGCACTGTAATCATCCATGCCGTCCTCGTCCGAGTCATACACCAGAAACTCGTTTCCGCTCCCAAGCACTATTGGCTTTTCGTCAGTAAAGTCAAAGTCGTACTCTGGCATCTGGCCGTCCTCCAGGCTGTTCCGGGTATAGTCGCTCCATGACGTGCTCAGATCGGGAATTACCGTATCGTACACCCCGGGCACCACCGAATCCACCACCAGCACCGGCACCACCTGCATCCCTGCAAGCGATCCGGACAGGTACCCCTGGTACATGGCGCCAAGATGGTACATCCCGCTCATCGATCTTATGTAGTCCCTGTTGTCATCGCCGATCTTCATGTCATTGATGATGGTGCCGTCAAGTACCGGCGATGACCCTATGTCCGGATAAAACGAGTTGTACACCTGGATCGTCGTGCCCCTGCCGCCCTGCGATAAATCCAAAAACACCCCATCGTCATTGACATACACAGACGAGGTCACGTTTTCGGGAAGCGCCCTGTCGTAGTTCCTGATTATTCCGTTGTCATCTATGTTCCCAAAGAACGTGGAGTTGGTGATCACTATCCCCTGTCCGTCCGGGTCGAGCATTACCGGGTGGCCTATGCCGTCGCGTGCAAGCGAGTGCCGTATGTCCGGATTTGAAAAGTCGACTCCGGTATCAATTATTGCAACTGTCACCCCGGCCCCTGCCGCATCGTACTCCGGCCTATCAAGGCCGGCTATCTGGACCGTCCTTGATCCGTCCTGTAGCACGCCCCCGGCGTGAAAGTCCAGCTTAAAGTCCTCGATCACGTGGTACCCCTGTCTTGCCAGAAACAGGGCCTCCTCCTCGGACAGCACCGAGACTGTAAGGAACCCTGCATCATAACCTGTCCCGTACGGCAGCAGCGGCGCGTCTGCCTGCCATCCGCCAAACACTATGTATCTCTTTGCGGCATTGGGGTTGAACTCGTACTCCATCTGGATGATCCGGCTGTCGGGAAGTATGATGTCCTGCTGGAGCGCGCCGGGCACCTCGTCTATCGAGATGGCATACGCATCAGCTGCATCAGCTGCAGCAGCTACAAAAAGCACAAGTGCTGTCAGCATGAGAATGAACCGGTGCACGTCATCCTTTTGTAGGTGTTGGTATAACTATCTTCTTCTGGCAATGATGGCTATCTGCAGCGCCACTATGATTCCTATTGATGCAATGATTGGGAAGAGCAGCGAGTTGAGCTGGGTTGAGGCCTCGCTGATAAAGTCCACCGAGTCCCTGATGGCCCCGGTACTGTTGTTTATGGTGTCGCTTGCCTGGTCAAGGGTCACATCAAAGTCTGCAATCTGGGACTTTAGCACGTCAAGCTCGGCTGAGGTCTCGTCAAGTACGGAGTTGAGCCGGACTATCTGATCGGATATTCCGCCAAGATCCTGTCTGAGTACGTTGGTGGCAGTAGAGCCGTGCGAGGTGGTTCCCTGAGTGAATGCCACGACATGAAAGACATGCGTGCCCTCCTCTACCGGGACGTAATCCACAAAGTGCAGTCCCCGGTGCAGCGTCTCAAAGGAGTCTGAGAGTTTGACTGAGACGCCTGACGGCAGATGGACGTGCGTATCATCAAGCAGGTCTTCCGGGCTGTTCCCAAGCAACAGGCCGTCGCTGGTAGTCTGTACAAACACCCTGATTGGCTGGTTGATTGCGGCAGTCTCGGGCGCAAACACCGACACCGTGACGTGCCTTTCCACCGGCACATCGCGCAGCTCTGCTGTGGATGAAAACTTTACATCGACGCTCTCTGACAGGCCGTTTTGCACCGTGCTGATCACCTCCACCGTGTACGTTCCGTAGGGGAATCCGACGGTGGGCTCGGGCCACTCCAGCAGGTTGTAGTTGAATCTGCCGTCGTGCTCTGTCGTTATCTGGTCAAACTTTGCAATCGAGCCGTCCGGGGCAAAGAGGCGTATTATCAGGTTCTCTTCTGGAAGCGCGGTTCCGTAGATCTGCAGGTTGTGCACGGGAGAGTACACCGAGCTTGATGTAAACACCTCAAGACCCTCTGAAAACGCGTTCGGAGTGTATGCAAGGAGCGGTATCAGAGCCAGGGCAAGTACATATCTCATCTGGAATAACTCCGTCCTTCCTCATAGATATTGCTTATGAATATTTTGATGCCACATGCCCCCTCGGTCTGGCAAGGAGGCAACCATCATGTCTGCACGAGGCGGTACTCTTTCAGGATTTCCTCTATCTGTGCCTGGTCTTCAAGCCCAGAGTACTCCTCGAGGAGGTGCCTGTTGAGATCAAGAAACGTGTGGCCCCACTTGAACTTGCCAAGCAGGTCGGCGGCCTGCTCCTGAAATCCCATAATTGTCAGGGCCGCAGACAGTGCCTCGACAGTTGTCAGCTTGCCGAGTTTGGAATAGTTGACAGGGTTTCCTGCAAGCAGTGGCGGAAGCCTTCTGCGGATGCGGCCAAACCGTCTTGAAAACTCCCGTTCTGCAAGGCTCCAGGAGCAGTCGATCCCGATTATGGCGTTGACCAGGAACCTGTCCCGGGGAAGCAGTACCTGGTCTGAGAACGGGTCCAGCACGAGCCCCCTCCTGCCAATCCTTTGGATGCTTCTGGCAAGGCCAAACCTTACCATCTTTGCAGCCGTGCACTTTCTTGGGTCGTCCTGATGGAACATCAGAACCTGAAGATTCATCTTACCAGAGTACGTGGCAGGCAGTATTTGGAACTTACTGTGCCGCCGTCCTGTACGTGACCTTGTAGTAGAACCGCGAGACCTGTTCGTCGGCCTTTACCACCTCGACATTCCAGCCGGCATCCGGCAGGGAGGCATCGTCGGATTCAGGCAGAATCGTAAACTTTTCCACCTGCACGTCCGGACCGCTGTACCGCACGTTGAGCATCATCCCGTCGACATCCACAGTGTCATATATCTGCCCTGGCCTTCGGGTGGACTCGGACACAAGACAGTCGTCTGCCGTGCCTATGATGCACGTTCCCGCATCGCTTAGAACCCTGAGGTTTACATCAGACGTGCTGCTTCCGGTTGCAGTGACCACCGAGCCAAAGACAACCCTGGGCTCAAATGCGGTGCCGTCTACCGTCCTCTCTCCTGTGGTGACGGTAATCATTCTTTCGGGTATCCTGTGGCCCTTTTCAAATATTACCCTGGGGTCAGGCGTCTCCCCGACTATCTGGAACTGGGTCGATACTGTGTCAACCCCGGCATCCACGACAACTGCGTACTTTCCTATGGCCGATTCGGTGTCCGGAATGACGAACGTGTGTGTGAACAGTCCGGATTCGCCCGGAGCTGCAGATGCCGTCTGGCAGACATCGGGCTCGCACGTGGTCCCTGATATCTGAATTATGCTCACATCAAACTCTGTTATGTCCGCAGGCTTGTTCGTGCCCCCAGTGATTACGATGGCATCTCCGGGATTGTACCTGGATTTGTCCGGGGATGCAAACACCGAGACGTGTTCCCCGGCATCAAGGTCAATCTCGCTGACTACATCAAACGAGGTCTCTGCCCGCGAATCCCCATAAATTGCCCTTACAAAGTACGTGCCTTCCTCAAACACCGTTATCGGTATGTCAAAGACGCTTGAGAACTTGCCGCCCTGATCAGGATATACCTGTGCCTCATAGATGTGCCTGAACGAGAACACCCCGTCATTTACCTGTATTGTGACCCTGTCCGGCGCAAGTGCGTCTCCCTGGTCGCCCACGATCACATTTCCGGTTACGCTGAACGTCTCCTCCACCAGATACACGGGTTTGTCGGTGCGGACAAGGATTGGAATCTCTGTGAGTGAGTCGTTTTCGGGATCTTCTGATACCTTGAAGATGATCTCCCTGTCGGTGTCCTCCGCGGAGATGCCTATGGTGTAAAAGCCAAGAATGCCCAGGGGGTCAGAGCCGCCTGCGGGCTGGGTGATTGGAACGGTCCATGACCATGAGAATCTCTGGTCGCTGATGTCTGCCTGATGCTCCTCGACTGTCCCGTCAGGGCGCGTCAGCGTGATGTCAAGCGAGGTGACTGCGCTTGGTGGAATCGTGCCGTTCAGGTGTACTGCCTGTCCATACCCGTACACGTCTCTGTCAGTAGTAATTGCAGCATTGTCCAGATCCAGGGGTTCTACAACCTGGAACGCGTCTGTGGCAGTGCCGTCAATATATGTGGCAGTGACAACATAGTTTCCTGTACCAAAGAGGTTTGAGACTGCCTTGACCTGTGCTGAAAAACTGCCCGTGCCGTCAGGGAAGGACGTAACGATATAATCGGATGTGCTGCCAGTCTGCCTGCTGATGCCGGCAGACGCAGCAGCGTCGTAGGATATGGTGATCCTTACCGGGGTGCTGGCGCTGTAGGAATCGATGTCCTCGACTACCCCGCTAAATAGCATGGTGTCTCCTGTCACGTAAACGTCCACGTCTGAGTCAACAGTCAGTGAGGCTGCCACCTGGATGACGTCGGGAACCACGGGGCCTGTCACCTCAAAGGTTGCAGAGGCGTGCTGGTCGCCGTAGTCGGCCGTGATCACATAGGTCCCGTATACAAGATTGCCGGTGAGAAATATGCGGTTGTCAAAATTGCCGCCAGAACCACCTATCGTTTCCCTGTGGATCACCTGACCGTTGGGATCACTGACGTAGTACGACAGGAACTCGTCTGGAATGGGCACCGACGTATGGGCAGACATTATGATTGTGTCGCCATGGATATACTCGGACATGTCCGTATCCACCATCAAGGGCGACTGTGAGGCATCGTCTGCAGGTGCCTCCCCGGTCTGGGCATACGCTACGGCCCCAAACAGGATCAGAAAGGGTATCACATACAGACTCCGAGCCATCATTGTTTTTTGTACCATCAATATCATTTTAAAATAGAAATAGTAAAAATTGAGCTTGTTGTTAAAGTTATACATCTTTCCCCCATAATGGGGGAATGATTCGGATTCTGACCGGCATGGCTTCCCTGCAAGCTCATTGTTCCTCTGCGTCGCAGACAGGACACTTCTTGCCGGATACCTTGGAGCCGCACTCCATGCATATTCCCTCTCCTGTGTCGCGCAGTATCGACCGTTTCCGCTGTCCCACGTACACCTTGATTCCAAAATACATGGCAATCACTATGAGGACCGCATAAATTGGAGGCATGAACGGCATCAACCCAATCATGAACAGCAAAAGCCCCACAATCAGGATTATGTCTCGTCTTTCAAAATTCAACAGGAGTAATGGATGCTGGAATTCATAAAAACATGCCGGAGCTCAGTGCCAATTGGGTTATTTCACTGTATAATCATCATCATCACTCTAACTCTTCTTCATTGCCCGGCACCCACACCACGTCTTGGCTCGGTTATAACATATGGGATCGGCGAGATTTGAACGCGCGACCTCTGCGTCCCAAACGCAGAATCATACCAAGCTAGACCACGATCCCAACGAATCCTAAAAACAACCCAATTTAAGCCTCACAGATAATCATTTTAATGGCATGCAGGGAATCCATGATATGCAGACAGACGACTATCTCAAGGCCGGAAAGATTGCATCCCAGGTAAGGGAGATGGTCAGGGCAAAAGACTGGACTGGAATGACAGTTTATGAGATATGTGAGGAGGTGGAAGGCCAGATTAGAAGCAGGGGCGCAAAGTGTGCGTTTCCGGTAAACACCAGCATCAACGAGGTTGCAGCACACTATACGGCAGAACCAAACGATCCAATCACCATCAAGGACACCGATCTGGTTAAGATTGACCTTGGGGCGCAGATAAACGGATACATTGCAGACACGGCAGTGACTGTGTGCTATGATACCCGATATGACGGCCTTGTTGAGGCATCCGAGAAGGCACTGAAGAACGCGATGGCGATGATAAAGGCAGACGTAAAGGCAAGGGATATCGGACGGACCATCGAGTCGACGATAAAGCAGATGGGGGCCAAACCCATCATAAACCTCAGCGGCCATTCGCTGGACCAGTACACCATACACGCAGGAAAGACCATCCCAAACACGTGGTCGATTGGAGGATTTTCACTTTCAAGCGGCGCAGCCTATGCGTGCGAGCCGTTTGTCACAACCAAGAACGGGGGAGGATTCGTCAGGAACGGAAAGACAAAGAACATCTTTGCCTTGAACTCCCGTAAAAGGACAAAGGACAAGGAGGCAGATAGGATGCTTGACTTTATCTGGGAGAGCTTTAACATGCTGCCCTTTGCGCTTAGGTGGCTGACAGAAGAGTTTGAGGGGGCCGAGGCAAGAAGACTGCTGGAGTTTCTGGTTAAAAAGAAGGCAGTCAAGGCATATCCAGTCCTTGTAGAGATACACGAGCAGAGGGTGGCCCAGGCAGAACACACGTTTATTCCAAACGAGAACGGCGTGACCATCACCACCGAGGCATAATAATGACAGTCTAGTAGAATAGCGTCTCGCCAAAGATCTTCTCGATGCGCATCGCGCCGTCGCATGAGGCGCATTTGCCAGATACGTTGAACAGAATGTCACCTGCAGAAAACTTTCTCTGTTCCAAGGAGCCGCACTTTGTGCACTTTTCAACGGTGTACTCTCTGGTGAGTTTCCTCTCCATGTGAATCATTGCAGAACTCCTGCCGTGTTGCCCACGCCAATCACCAGTACTGACTGGCCCGGCCGGGTATTTTCAAGAATCATCTCATACACCTGGGATCGCACGTTGTCTGCCTGATTGGATATGTTCCTGGTCATGAGGGTTATGGCCTCCCGGACCGACTGCTTTACCACAATCGAGAGTACCGGGATGCCGTTGTCGGTTGCAACCGCCTCGATCTGAAACCTCTCCGTCCCGATTCCTCCTATTGCCGCGCCAAACCCGTGCGCCACGGACGCAGACTCCTCACCTTCCATCTTTAGTGCCGCATCGACCATTATTATCATGTCCATCCTGTCCTTGGAGATGATGCCCTCCAGCGCGTCTGCAGGCCGTCCCACAGTGGAGTCAGGCCCCTTTGCCTTCAGGAGAAGCACCGTCCTGCCCTCAAACTCGGTCCTTGCCAGAACCGTCTGAAACGCCGCTGCCTCCTTTTTGCTCTCCAACATCATTCTTCCAACCACCATGGGCCCTATCCCGTCGCCTATGGGCTGTCCTGACTTGAATGCGGGGATTGCCTCCTTCATCGCCACTGCATGCTCCATTATGAATGGGAGAATCATCTGCAGGGGCAGGATCAGCGGATAGTTGTTTTGTCTCTTTGCAGTCAGGAACATGTGGTTGATGATCTTGTGAATCATCTGCAGCGAGGATGCAATCTCGATTAGGGTCTGAACCTTGCTCAGTTCCAGATCACCGACTCCAGGCGAGAGTGACCGTGCATGCTCCCTGGTGTAGTCCTCCCTGGATCTGACTGTGTGCCTGACCTTTTCCACTATGCCTGCAGGATCCATGTCTACTGGCATGATCGTGAAATAGTCCAGAAAGCGGTTAATCTTCCTTACCGGATCGTCTTTTGGCTCTAGGTTCTGATTCACATAGTTGATTAGTTCGGTTCTGGCCTCTGTCCTGAACCCGTCAAGCTTCTTGATGGCCTTGTTGATCTCCCCCGAGGTCACATACAGCTGGATCCGTTGTCCGTAGAACACAAAGAGGATTATCGGCAGGATCCAGACCAGCATCAGCAGGGGGTTGGTGTCGTCGCCTGTTGAGAAGATTTGGTCAAGACCGATGTCTGTAAAATTCACTAGATGCTACCTGTCGCGGTTCTAAATTAAATCATTCGTCGCAGAACGGGGTAACTGCTTAGGTTCGTACGTGAATTTCAGGATTAGCAGGCGTAAACTTGACCAATTGCAAGACGAGCCTAGGCGTGAACCTAAGCAGTTACCAGAACGGGTACGTGCCCAGACCGCCCCAAGACCGCATCGGCAAGGGGATAACCCTGACAGAACTGTTTGAAAAGTTTCCCGATGACGAGACAGCAATGGAATGGTTTGAAGTAAACATCTGGAAAGACGGGCGCAGATGTGGTTGGTGCAAGAGCGACTACACGATGCAGGCAAGCCACCCGACCATCCGCCCACTATGTGCGTGACTGACCGACAGGACGAGGATCTGGTTCGCAAGACCAAGAAAACATATGATGGCTCCTTTACCGCAGACATTCTTGAGCAATACAAGATTTATGTCCAGTCCGCAGAGAACGTCAGTTCCCGGAGGATTGCCGCCAGCCGCTACCTCCTGACGCTGAGTGCCGCGCTTATATGCCATTTCTTCCCTGCAAAAATGATGAATGCACGTCATATTCTCCGAGAATGCCTGAATATAGCTGCCTCCGGTGGCGGGCACGCACCGTACAAGCTGGCCAAGGAAATGGTGGAAACGGTGGCGTCGTCAGGCAACGGGGCGGCAGTCACGGTCATGATCACGTCGTTGCTCAAGAAATGCACCGATCCCGGACAGGACGTGCGGCTGCACCGCTCAGACATTCCGGGCGGCTATTCCGGGCGCAATCTGGATGCCGGGACTGTCACGCCGTTTCTGGAGTCCAACGGCTTCTCTGCGGATCGGAGATCGGGGTGGTCTGATCATTCGTTTGACTGGAAGGCGCCGTATGGATTTGAATATCCCGGCGACATCGGTGGCGGGGGAGTCAGGGAGGCGTTCTTGTCCATGCTGGGCCACGTGGAGGACGGCAAGGCCAATCCGAGAGACCTTCTGGTTTACGCGCTCAAGGTCTTGGTTGACTTGCGCGAGATAGGGAAGGCAAAACTCGACAGGCCCGTAGGCCTGACTGCAAATGATGTGGAAAGGATACTTGAAAAGCACTTCAAGTGCGGCGACCAGGCAAGGATAAGACTTCCTACGCTGGCAGTTCATGCTGCCTACAGGGAAGCTGCTGGAAACGGCGCGTGGGGCGGCGCGTCGGTAACCGAGACGGTTGTGCGCGGTACGGGAGCTAGCGCGTTCGGGCACGTGAAGGAGTTCGATCCAGATACCGGATTCGTCTACGAGTTAGTCGAGATCCGGCCTGGAAAGTCGATCACCCCAGTGATCGTGCGGCGCGTAAGAGGCGGTTCCAAAGCCCCATCTGCCAACAAATACAGACTGCTGGCCGCTACGCCGGTCGGCGACATGGGAGCGGCAGTGCTGGAAGCGGAACGGATCGGGATGGAACACGGCTGCCAAGTGATTGTATCTAGCGTCTTGGACGGCATCAAATGGGCCTTGTCGCTTTTGGACGACATGGACGGATTCGTTAAACTGTACGCCGGACTCGTGGAAGACGACTACAGGATCAAGTACGTCCACAAGATGGCGTGGAACAACGCGGTACGCACGACTTTACAACTGTAAAGGTTGTATACTTATCGATATAAGCCCCCGACCTGTATGTGCGTATGGTGCCGATGGCTCTGGCAAATTCTAGTGATCTCTCATTTGTTACTCAAAAGATCGTACTGAGATCACGAAAATCTACCACCAAGGTGTGAATGTGACTCAGTTCACTTTTGAACCACATTATTGGGGGCATGACACTTTCGAACGCCCTGATGAAATGCGGCGGAACCGAATCCTGAGAATATCCCAAAACACACTTTTGAACAGTGAACGACAGATCACCAAAACTTACCAGAGCCCACAGATCTTTAATCAAAGCCTATTAAACCAAACTTTCCCACATCAACAATGAACAAAAAGGCAATGACTGGCAAAAAATTAATCCTAGCTGGAATGCTTGCAGTTGTGGCATTGCTTCTGGTAGTGCAGGCCGGACTGTCCTTTGTAGGAAATGATGACGGGCTGGCAGATGCCCCGAGCGAGGAAACACAGGAAGAGCGGTCAATAGCCGAGTTGAGGCATGAATCCATCTCAAACGGGAAGATCTTTGACGGCTACCGCATACCGTACGAAATGTCCCCTGCGTTAGTTGAACACTTTGACGGAATAGAAGAGATCAGGTGGAATTATACCCGCTGGAACGAAAGGCTGGAGGCAAGCAAAGGCAACCCACACATGGAGGAATCCATCAACTTGGGTATACGTACAACCAACTTTGTTGTACTGACAGACGCGGTAGTAAATCCGGAAAAGGTGGCAGCACTCGTAATACATGAAAGCAAGCTGGCCGGAACGTACCAGCAGCCTGATCTGGAGCCGCTGCAAAAACTTCACGCATACCTGGAGGCAGAATACCCAGTAGGCGCGGTCAGTGAAAGCCTGGAGGACATGTTTGGCAGCATGAGTGTGCTGGCACCGGAGATACTGGAGATTGTGGAGACCCAAACACTGCTTGGACGTCCCCCGTATGAGATGCGCGAAGCAGACCTATACTACTGGCTAGTCGTCGGCGAGTACGGCGATTGTATCCTGATAGAAGACGGTGATGACTGCGACAGGTACCTCGAAGAGGCACAGGCAAGAGCATGGGAGCAGTAGCCAGAAGATCCACCTGACGGGAAACACATTCCGACGGATCCAACATCAGTCTTCTACCACACCAAGAGCATACTCATCGATGGAATATTATGCAGAGGCGTGCACGAAGAATTGCCAAGTTGAAGACAGAGAGCTGCTCATACTTCCAACGGGGTGGACCGCATTACCAGTTCCCATAAAATGCCTTTCTCCATCCACCACACCATTTCAGAGAAAATTCATATTCCATGCTTGGCACCTGATAATGTTACATGGCACTGGCAAATTTAGGTGATCAGAAATTCAAGGAAAATACTGAAAATGAGCCGTAAAAAATTGGTGTCCATTCCAGCCATTGGAGTTTCTCTAACGGTCATGTTGGTTTTTACTGTCGCAGTGATGGGATACATACCTCATGAAAGTAAAACACATGGGTTTATGGTCGAAGGCACAGCAGAAAAAATGGCAGAAAAAGCCGATATCGCCGTTAAAGGCATCGTAGATGATTCAAGGACATATCTTACCTACTTTAGTGTAGGTGAATTGGTCTTCCCCAAGGTCTTTACACTGACTGATCTTCGTGTAACCGATGTTCTTTTGGGCGATGATGGGCTAGAAGGTGCTCTTATCACAGTAAGGACTGTAGGTGGAACGCACAATCAAGTCACAACCAAATTTGAACCGGTTCCAACATTCGAGAGAGATGCTCAAGTCTTGGTTTATCTGGATAATCCCGTAGATGATTTAGTACATGGAACATACTATGATTCACAAGGAATTCAATCTACATTTGTTCTACGTGAAAATGGTAAATACCATGAACAATGGGATGACGAGGCTCTGGACCTAGAAAAGATAACAGAACATCTGGGAAGAGGCGGATAAGACGTAGACAACTAATCTTTTTCTTTAATCACGACAGAGAATTACAAAGAAAGCCAGACTAAGGCGAAGATTTCAGCAAACCAATCAGTAGGATCACCAGAAATGCTCCACAGGGCATTCCAGATCCACATATATGTAACCCCTCCCCGGACTCATCCGTGTTTTGCGTCCAGCTTGTCACTTTGGGTATGCCCTTTGTCTTCTTAAGCGTTACCTGCAAGAAGAATTCAGTCAAATTTGCAGAAAACGGCAAGGTTTGGATCTTGTTGTCCCGCGGATCTGGCAGGATTCTGCATGCAGGTAACGCTTAAGAAGGAAAAAAACATACTCAATATGACAAGCTGGACGCAAAACTTGGACAAGCCCGGGGAGGGGTTAACATAGATGTGGATCTTAGACAAAATTCATCCAATCGATATGCGTCAGACCGTCTTGTTTGAAGAGCCCCCGTGAATGTGTAGCCTCAACCGCGATCCAACCCGGAGAAGATCCATACACAGCACACGATAACGTTACAGAACCGACACTCGGAACCATTATAATTAAACGAAGGTAACTGTGTAGTTTTTTGATCAAATGTTGAATTCCATGCCTACAAACGTCTGTGTAGTTTTTTTGAAACTATTTTTAATCACTTGATCGAGTTTTTCTCTCCATTCCAATTTTTAGATCATCAGTTCCCACGGTTTGCATTATGTCTGATGATAATTCCGAGTCAAGGATTGCAGAACTGGAGGAAAAAGTGGAGATGATGGCAGGGCAGCTGGCCAAAAAGGACCAGCAGATAGCCAAACTCACTGATCTTTACGCTGCCGCCCTCAGGCAGATCCAGGACCTCACGGCAGAGTTGCAGGAAGCAAGGGGCACCATATCGGCTGCCGTTGCAAGGAGCATCGGCGCAAAACCTGACAAAAAGACGGGCAGTGCCAGACGCCGCACAAAGGCCAAGGGCAAGCCAAGCGTCCACAGGCGCACGGGCCTTGCGCGTCCTGAAAGAATAGACGCAGAGGAGACGGCAGATCCCCACACGTGCGACAACTGCGGCAGCTCCGACCTCTCCGAGTGCGTATCCACGTACACAAAGGTGGTAAGGGAGGCTGCCAAGACGGAACTAAAGCACATCAAGGTGACAGTAAAGAGAAGACGTTGCAGGAACTGCAAGAAGACCGTGTCCGGCAGGACTCCGCTGGCACTGCCAAACTCCAGGTACGGGATCAACTTTATGATAATGATGGTCATCCTCAGGCTGCACGGCATGTCAGACCTCAGAATATGCAATATTGTCATGATGATGTACTCGGCAAGAATCACGGAATCTGCGATAAACCGTATGGTGTGCAGGATGGCCCGGGAGCTCGGGCCGCTGTACGAGAAGATCAAGGAGGAGGTAAGAAACTCGCCTGCGATAAACGGGGACGAGTCCGTCTGGCGCGTCGACGGCACGAACTACTGGCTGTGGGCGGTGGTAACAAGGTACGCCGTAATCTACGAGGTGCACCGCCGCAGGAACTCGAAGGTTCCAAAAAAGATGCTCGGCAAGGACTACCCGGGATGCGTGACGTCTGACTCGTGGGGAGCGTGGAACGTCATAGGAGCCATGCACCAAAAGTGCCACCTGCATTACGTCCGGGACGTCAAGGCCACCCTGAGATACAAGAATCCCGGCCAGGACTACCGTCGGCACGCAAGGACGCTGCGCGCGATACTGCGGGACTCGCACGTCGACGGCGCCGTTCCGGGAGGGGCAGACGCGCTTGCCGCAAAGAAGAGGCTGGATCGTCGCATCGCGTCCATGATAGGCAGGCTCGAGAAGAACCGCGACTGCAAGCACTGCAACAGGATGCGCAAGAGGCTGGTGCGGGAAAGGGATCACCTGTTTGCGTTTCTGGAGACAGACGATGTCGAATACCACAACAACCGGGCAGAGCGGGCCATCAGGCCGTGCGTCATCCTGCGCAAGAACAGCAACGGGAGCAGGTCAAAGAAGGGCGCAGACGCCATTGCCACGCTGATGAGCATCAAGCAGACATGCAAGGCAAGGGGAGATGATCTTGGCACGGTCCTGCGCGAGGGTCTGGTCCTATGTCAAAAAAATACATAGTTTCTTGGAGACATGGAATTCAGCATTTGATCAAAAAACTACACAGTTACAAACGAAGCCGAAATTCAGAAGATGAGAAATCGGTACAAAGCCCCGGCAATCACGACTCTGGCCTTCTTTGCAGTTTGGCCTCAGGTGCCACACGTTGTTTGGCTCACATGCGAAATGCTGCCAGATTGCAACAACGAGTCATCACACATTAGTGGGCTCAACTTCTTTGGAACGTCGGCGTCCACAAATCTTTTTGACGTCGTGCCAGAAGAACCGGCTGGGTTCCTCATGCTGGGTGTGTCGTTTGCCTGCATGGGCGTCTTGGCATTGTGGAGGATCAAAAAATGAAAACCGGGCACAAGATTATTCTTGTCATGGGGGTTTTTCTTCTTGCTCCCGGTGGCCGTGATCGCATATCTTGCGCTGGCACTCCCTCTGGAGCCTGCCGTCAGGCACAATTCTGACAATTGCTGGTATGAGGTGAACGGAATCATGCAACCTTGCCCCCAATGGCAAATGCAGATTCCGCCATGTTCGGTGGACGGAATCACGTGGCCGTGCGAGATAAAAACGGAAAGGCACGTATTCTTTCTCACGTTCTTAGTCACTGCCAGTCCGCTTTTCATGGCAGGCGCAATCTTGCCAGTAATCATCCGCCGTTACGACAGGAAAAGGGGTATTGAAAAGGATGACGAGTAGGACTTTATGGTTGCCGCATTTGAACCAGTATTTTTGACTGTGCCTGCCGTTTCTGTTTCATGCGTTGCCTAATCTGTTGGTTACTGAGGGCAAGCATCGCGTCCGCACGGAACAACCCGCAATTATCCCGTCTCTTGCAGATTGAGAGTCGCGTTGGAGTCAAGGCACGCTAAGGCAGTCCGCCGAGCCTGTCCTTGAGGTTCTGGCGGAAGTCCCCGTCGGGATCGCCTGACGCGTCGATGATCGCCCTTACCACCATGTCGAGCTTGGATACGGCGTCTGCGCTTCTGGCGTTCTTCTTGGCAATCTCGGCCTTCAGTTCGTTGACCTTCTTTTCCAACTCCTCTACCTTGGCCTTGCTTGCCTCCAGATCCTTTTCCATGGCGTTTGCGGGTCTCATGTCGTTTATCTTCGATGCGGCCTTGGAGATTATGTTGATCGCGTGCGACGCCTTGGCGTACTCGCGCCTCAGCTTGTCCGGACACAGATCCGGCCTTTCATAGGTGTCGGGCGCGTGCCCGATGGCGTAGTCTGCCACGTATCGGTCGCACCCGCAGGTGATGAGGGTCGTCTTGAGCAGGTGGCGCACGGAGTGCGACGTCAGCTTGACCTTGCGTGGGCCCAGGCGCTTTTGCGTCATGGAGTACTTGGCCCCCTTCGCGAACGTGTGCGACACCCACTCGACGGACACCGGCTCGCCCTTCGTGGTGATGAAGATCGGGCCGTCGGGATCGTGCGACGGGTGATTTTCCTCCCTCCACGCCAGGTAGTCCTTGAGCGCCGCCAGCGCGTCGCGGTCTATGAAGGTGGTGAACTGGACGCCGGTCTTTACCCGCACGAGCCTGATCGGGATCGGGCACTTGTCGAGGCTCCATTCGCGGTGGTTCTTGGTCCCGCAGAACTTCGCGATCTGCGCGTACGCGTGGAAGTTGAACCTGTCGGCGAGCGTGCTCCTGTCCAGCCCCGCCTGGAACTTTACCATGAGGACGGCGCGCGTCAGGTGGTTCATCTTGCCGACGGTCATCATCTTGTAGAATTCCGGCAGCGTCAGCTTGGTCTCGTCGACAGCCACTGATCCGTTTCTCTTGAGCGAATGTGGCTTGACGTTGACTACCACGTCGTTCGTGTCAAAGTACGACTTGATGGCCGAGCACGCTCCGGCCATGGTGGAGTTGGACAGCCCCCTGTCGCGCAGCACCGCCAGGTAGTCCTGAACGATCCTCTTTACCTTCTTGGCGTTGTCGTCCTCGCCGAAGTGGAGCAGCACCTCCACGTTGGCAAACGGCATCCGCCTGCTTTCGCGGACCGTCCTTTTGCTTTTTACGACCGGCACGCGCACGGTGAACTCGCGCTTGACCAGCCACTCGTTGAAATGGTACAGCTTGGACAGGTAGACGGCGCGCGTGTAGGTGTTGATTTTTATGCCGCTGCTGATGCCGCTCTCGTTGAGCTGCCCCCGCCAGCGCACCACGGACTCCAATTCCAGCATCTTGTCGTGCCTCTTGGGCCTCTTTTCCCGGGTCATCGCCCTGCGAGCACACTTTCCTTAAAAAGCATGTCTAATACCGGACGAGAAAAGCACTTTTTTATTATAGTTCAAATACCAAAAAGCGGAATATGCCACAAACGAAACCTATTGTAAGTGTGGAAAATGTTGTAGCCTCGGCATCTGTGGATCAAAAGATGGATCTCAACGAGATCACAAGGACGTTTCCGGACGTAGAGTACCATCCGGATCAGTTTCCCGGACTGGTCTTCAGACTCAAGGTACCCAAGACTGCGACACTGATCTTCACCTCGGGAAAGATGGTATGTACAGGCTCCAAATCAGAGGAGATGGCAAGAAAGGCAGTCAAGACGGTGGTTCAAAAGCTCCGCAAGGGCGGAATCAAGGTAAAGAAGGACGCAGTAGTAGAGATTCAGAACATCGTAGCATCGATCAACCTAGGTGGAAGGATTCATCTTGAACAGGCCGCAAGGACGCTGCCGCGAAGCATGTACGAGCCAGAACAGTTTCCAGGACTCATTCATAGAATGCTAGACCCCAAGACAGTCATTTTGCTATTTTCCTCAGGAAAGCTTGTCTGTACGGGTGCCAAAAAAGAGCCCGACGTTTACCGGTCAGTGAACAACCTTCATTCGATGCTAGAAGAGAAGAATCTAATGATTTATGACTAGTCATAGATCCAACTTTTTCATTTAAGATCACCGCCCATGCCTGGGTACTGCCTGTGCCGTATTCGTCGGGGGCGTGCATGATCTGCCGTTGGCAGCCGGCCGGCCGACCGACCGACTTACTTTACGGGGCTTCCAGGAGGAGCATCCCCGGATACGGTAAGCCAGAACGGCTTGTCGTTTACGTCTGCGGCTAGCAGCATTGCGCTTGACTCGACTCCGGCCAGCCTCTTTGGTTCCAGATTTACAACCGCCACTGCCGTCATCCCTACAATCTCGTCGGGCTGAAAATACTGTGCGCCCCCTATAATCACATCACGCTGATCCCCGTCTCCCAGATCAATCCGTCCCTTGAGAATCCTTGATTTTCCAGGTATGGGCTGGGCTGCAACGATTCTTGCTACCCGGATGTCGAGTTTGGCAAAATCATCATACGTGACATCTGGCATGACATACGCGTGTATCCCCGGCTTAAAATGAATTTCGAACCGGCGTCTCCCGTCTGTGAAGCCATACCCTCACATGTACATCCCGGTTATCTCTCTTCTATGCTTTACATACTTGTCAGAGAGCTCGGTGAACTCTGACTGAATCCTCTCGCTCTCCTCACGCAGTCCGGTGGCATCTATGTCAATCTCGTAGAACCTACCAAGCGCCTCAACGAGCGTTGCCGCCGCCGCCGAATCAGGCTCCATGTCGTTTGCCTTTGCCAGCAGGGCTATGCCCTGGATCTCTCTTACTAGGCATTCGTTGAGTATGCCTCCCGGCATACCCGTAATGAACCCCTGCGGTATCATGTTGATGTCCTTGTCTGCCATTGTCCTGATCAAGTCATCCTCTGCTGCGCAGTACGCCTTGTTGTCATGCGCCTCACTTGCAACCCCGTCCAAAATCACAATCTCCCTTGAGCCTTTCAATGCAGCCCAGTCCAGAATGGTCGATATCATCGAGTACAGTCCGTCCATCCTCAGGGTCACCTCGCAGATTATTGCACAGATTGTTCCGTTCTTGTTTGCGTAGAATCTGAACGGATGGCGAAGCCTTCCCCTCATAAAGACAGTGGACGGGGGGAGATACTTTGATCTTATCACTCCCACCTCGTCCATCTCCAGCTCCTTGATTATGTGGTCTATTGCTACCGGGCCTACGAGGCCGGCCCCTACGAATCCTGCAAATATTACCGGACTGTTCATCTCCACGTCTCTTGTCTCAAAGACCTCCGCCTCGGGAAATTCATTCTGCATGATCTTGTACTGCCTGATCTGCCTAATTATCTTTCTGCGTGAAGAGATCCAGCATGGTCCTCCCCCTGCACGTGATGGAGTATCTTACCCGGCATCCGACTGCCTCCCTCTTGACAAAGTTATAGTCCACACACAGGTGCAGGTAATTCAGGAATGATCTCTTCATTCTGATCTCCGACCTTGTATACAGCTCTACAAACGACATGGGACTGCCCCTGAGCTGATACAGCAGTTTCAGCAGGGACAGCATGCTAAAATCCCTCGTTCTTGCCCTTACCACGTCCTGTGTCTGCTCGGCCCTCTTTATGATAAAGTCTCCAAACTGATCCGCCACTTCCGGGGTCATACACGTGAGTCTTGATTGCATGTACCGTATAGTACGGTACACTGCATTATAAACCTGCGGAGCCGGGGTTCGTACATACTCAGGTCCCGGTATTGTCTAGGCGTAAACATGTACTGTTTTACGTATATTCACGCCTGAGTTTGAGGGGAACCTGAGTATGTACCGGGGTTCTGTGAAGTTATCGGTACATAGGCATGAATATAGATCTTCTCCAGATTGGTTCTGTCGGGTTTACGGGAGCTGGAAATGAGTCTTCTCTGAATTGAGTTCGGTGACGAAAAAATACTTCACATAAGTGCCAAGCATGGATACTTCTCATTGATAACGGACATAAGTCCAATATTCGGGCTTTCATTGTTAGAATTGATAGAATTGGGTACAATAATCGGATCTGCCATAGGACTCGTAGCCAGTTGTCTGATAGCTTGGGTGATACACAGTAGCAACAAGGCCCACCTGAAACAACAAAAGAAGGCAGATTCTGCCAATCTGATCCGCGATCTCTTGAAAGCCTAGGGGGGGGGGTCAGTGACTCTGGTAAATTAGGGTGATCTAATCACCTAAATTTACCAGTGCCTTCTTTTACACAGTAGACTGATGCATCCCACCCTCCTTTTTTTTACCAGAAATGCATACGCGTGGTTTGCCGGCGCGGGCATAATCGGGGCCGCGTACCAACTGGCCATGATTGTTATGTGGCTGAACTTTCCAGGGGTAGTGTGGTGCCTAGGGCCGGCCGCGACGGCGATATTCGCCACGATGGCGACAGTCGGCGTATGGAAGGCAAAGAGGTTCAAGTGGTGGTACGTGATGCCCATGGTAGTCATCGGCATTGGCCTCACGGGCGGGCAGGCGGTTTCCATAGGTCCGGCCTGTTTCGGTCCTCCCATCATAATGTCATGGAATTCCATATAGAAAACACGGGTCGACAAGCAGGAAAAGTCCTAACGCACCCTTTTCTTGTTCCAGTAGTAATAGTTTCGCTTTTTGAAGTGGGCTGCTTGGCAGCGGAGCGGGTGCAGCCTTCCCCTTACCGTGGACTCTTTTTCCCCGTGACGCACTGCACGTGCCGTCGGACGGCGCCTCATCCGTCCCCGGAAGACGAGCGGACCAGGTGATCAAAGAAGCTGTCCTTGTTGATCCTGTCAGTTGCCAGCAGCGTGAACAGGATCGAGTTGGCATCCATGCCCTTCCTGGAGCGGTTCCCGCCCCCGTCGCTCCTTACGGCCACGAACCTCCGGTTGGCCCTCTCGACTGCGTTGTTGTCAGGCTCGATGCCGTCCACGTGCAGGCAGGTGGTCATGAAATATCCCTCCCGCGGGTACCTCTTCTTGTGCCGGGCGATGGTGCCGTCCCCGTCGCCTGCAAACGGTTCGTTCATCAGCTCGCGCAGCTCCGCGTCTATGCAGCGGGCAGCGACGATCCTTGGGTGCCGGTCCTTGATCCTGGAGGCGCGGTAAATCTTCATGTGGATTGCCGACAGCCTGTCCAGAAACGCCGGAACGTCACCCCCGGGGTTGGTCAGGACGTCCTTTTGCACCAGGCGTTCCTGGTGCCACACGCACATCTGGCGGCACGATCCCACGTGGAGCCACCCGGGATACGAGTCCTGCGTTATGGTTCCCCGGTAGCCCGGGAGCGTCTGGCGGAGCGTCTTGATGTCCCGCGAGTCGGCCACCTCCACGAGGCAGTGATTTTTTGCCAGAGCCACTATCCCGTAGCCGCGCTTGCCGCCCAGCGGCCAGTGAAACTCGTCTACGTTCAGGTGTGGCGCCTCCAGCACGCGCTCCCTTACCGAATCGCGTTCCGGCGCCATGCGCCCGGCCTGCCTGATCTTGCCGCGGTAGGCAGACGAGCGCGAGGTTACGTGCCCCAACGCGTCGCCGCCAAATTCTGCGGTCCTGGCATGCGACATGCCATTCATGTTCAGGGACGTCATGACCGCGTCAAAGTTTGATGAACGGCGCGCGTGTTTTGCCGCGCCGGGAACCCTCCCGGAGACCTGTCTTTTGCACACGCGGCACCAGCGCCGCTTGATGACGTACCTGACGTTCTCCAACAGGACGCGCATGACAGTCACGATGCGATCGTACTCGGCAGTCACCCTCCCAGAGAGCCCGCCGCCGCAGTCGGGGCACTCCTTGCAGTCGATCTCCTCGACGCGGTCCACGCGCTTTGGCCTGCAGTTGACGGTGGGTTTCTGCCCCTTGGGCCTGCCGGCGGCCTTCTTTCCCTGACCGGCCTTCTTCTTGGGCGCGGGGACGCTGATCCCGTTTGCCTTGGCGTTGAGATCCCTGTTTGTCTTGGCGTACCTCTTGTTGTCCTCTGTGAGGGACGAGACGAGCGCCTGCAGGCGCCCGGCCTCCTTCCAGTCTGCGCCCGACTCGCCTGCAATTTCGCAGGCTGCCTCCAGGATCTTGCGGGTTGGGCCTAGCACGTCGCCGAACATTTTTGCCCAGTGCAGGCAGCACCTGCACCCTGGTTCCATGCACGCCCCGGCATCCAGCGGGATTTGCGGCAAGGAGTGTTCGTGCATTGCCTTAAATTCCTCCGCCTCCAAGCATGTTCGGCGTGCTGGTTCCTTCATTTCCAAAGATCGAAGGGACTGGCACCCACTCGTACTTGGATCGCGATGGTCTAACTTTGTCATCCCGAGTACGAAATTATTAGATTCATTCCCGGTACCATGGATGTCCGCTAGGCCATCCGGTTACTTCAAAAAGCGAAACAATTACTTCCAGTAGGTACTGTTCATTTTTGGTGAACGCATGATAACCCCACACGCCCACCATACGTAGCGGGCCGACCCCTATCAGATCATGGCCATCAAGGCCTGTTTAGTGAATGGGGCCATCCGAGCTGCTGTGTTACTGGGTTCCGAGCCCTGATAGATGTTTGCAGCTTCCGGCCTGCCACAAGCAAAAGGGAGGTGAGAAAAATAGAAAAGAGTATCGGAATAGACATTGGAAAGAGGAAGTGCGTCACGTGCATAATGGATTCAAAGGGAAACATTCTCGAGGAATCCTCGTACGCCAACACCGTGGCAGGCGCCTCCGAGTTTGCGGCAAGTGCCAGGACCGAATACGGGCAGTGCAGGGCGGTCTGCGAGTCTACCGGAAACCACTGGATAAAGACGGCAGACGCGTTTGAGCAGGCGGGAATCCCCATCGACCTTGCCAACCCGTTCAAGATCAAGGCAATCGCGTGGGCCAGCATAAAGAACGACACCGTCGACGCAAGGACGCTTGCCCACCTGCTCAGGGCCGATTTGGTTCCCGCATGCCACATAGGATCCACGGAATCCCGTGGGATAAAGCAGGTCATCAGATACCAGATCCGTCTGGTGCAGGACAGGACAAGCGAGATCAACTTCGGGCACACGCTGACTGACAAGTACGACATCAGCCCCAAGGACGGTGGACAAGACGTCTGGAGCGAGAAGGTACTGGAATACCTCGTGGGGGCGGACATGGGAAGCGTCCACGACAGGTTCGTCCTTGACCGCTGCATATCCAGGATAAGGCACTACAACGGCGAGATAAAAAAGACCGAAGGCGAGATCAGGCGCTACGTCAGCGGCAGCTACAGCTCCAAAATACTGAGCATGACGGGGATGAGCGTGTTCTCGGTTGCACTCGTGTCAGCGGAGATCGACGGCATCGAAAGGTTTGACAGCCCAAAGAAGCTCGTGTCTTGGGCCGGGATGTGTCCCACGCTCCACCAGTCCGGCGACACGTTGTACCACGGCAGGATGAAGAAGGATTCGAACCGGAAGGTCAACTGGGTGATGATCCAGTGCGCGATGGTCGCAGCGCACCACGACGTGAGGATGAAGGGGTACTATGCCCGCCTGATCAAGAGGCACAAGCCGTACATTGCCATGACGCACGTCGCAAACAAGATGCTGACGATCATATGGCATATGCTGTCGGACGGCACCCTGTACGTGGACAGGAACAAGACGCTGTACCGCACCAAGATGAAGAAGCTGATGAGGGTGTAGACGCAGAACCGGTGACGTCAGCAGACCTGCCGGATATAGCGGATGCTGTGCACAAATTATGGGAATGACGGGATGTTTTTACATGAATGCTGGGGGGACGCCCCCCAGACCCCCCGGAAGGGATTATGCATGTCACGTCGCGGGGCAAACAGCCGTATCTTCTGCGGATCTGGCAGGATTCTGTCCGCAGATAATGCTTAAGAGGGCAAAAGGCATACACAAAGTGGCAAGCCGGACGCAAGGCAAGGATAGGTCCGGGGACGGGTTACCATAGATGATCTGGCTTGGCATGATTTAACATTGATCCACAATTCTGAACAGTGCCCTCCCGAGCATCAATCTGGAGAAGATCCATATTCATGCCTATGTACCTACAACTTCACAGAACCGGAGCCGGCCACGTGTCAGGATCCGGGATCTGCCTGGGCATGCATTCTGCCGATGGGACTCTCTTTTGGGGGGAGAGAGTGATTGTTTCAATGCATGTCAAGTCACACGGTACGGGAATAAGACAGGCTGGGGGCGGTTATGCTGCTGCCTGCTGCTGCTGCATACTTGGCCCTGGCATTCTTCAAAGAGGGGTGGTGACTCCTCATATGGCCTCTACCGGGACGCCGTCTATCCTGACTGACGGTGCGGCTGCCGGGCGCGATGCCCATTGAATGACGCTTCTCTGGTCGCTTCCAATCCCCGAGATGCTGCCAAGCATGGCATGTAGGTTGTGTATTATCCTGACTGGCACTCCTGGAACAACTGTGCCGTCCTTGATTATCCTTATCCCGCTTCTTGCCGTACATGAAAAGTCGCCCCTGATGGGATTTACCGGATACGTATACCAGAGCCTCCCGACCAGCAGCCCTCTTCTGGTATCCCTTATCATCTCGTCTTGGGACATTCTGCCGGGTTCTATTGTCAGGTTGTGTGCAGCAGAGTCCGGAACTGGATCACAGCTTCGGCCCATCGGGATGCCATGCCTTGTGGCGTTTCCAGACGACTCTGTCCCCTCCCTGTAGCCGTCAAGCATGTTTGAAAAGGTGCCCCTCATGACGCCCCTGTCTATGAGCAGCCTCTTTTGGGTGCCCACGCCCTCGTCGTCTATGGATCTTGTCCCTATCCCCTCTGGCATGTGTGGGTCGTCGGCCATGCTCAGTTCCTCTGCTGCAATCCTCTCCCCAATCCTGCCTGCAAAGCAGCTCCTCTTTTCTGCAAACGTCTTGAGGTTGAAGTTTGGCGCGACGACAAACGAGAGCAGCTCTCCCACCGAATACGGCTCAAGTATTACCGAGTATCTTGCAGGCTCTATCTTCTGCGGGTTTATTGACCCGATGCACATCTCCCTTGCGTCCTGTCCTGCACGTCCTGCCGAAAAGCCCGACAGGGTTCTTGCACTGGAGTGGCCGATGCCGGATACCGGCACGACTCCGTGTTCAGAGTCTGCATTGATGATTCCTGCAATGTACGTTGCATCGTCTGCGTGGTGCAGTCCGTTGGAATTTTCTATCTCAAAACGCTCCGAGACTATGTTAAGCGATCCTGTAACGGTGTCAACCCTGTCGTCTGCAGCCGAGTTTATCATGTCCTGTGCAATGTCTGCAGCCGTTGCCCCCGAGACGTCCCTGAGTCTCTCATCAAACGTACCCTCGAGCTGCACGGGACGTGCTGCGTGCGGCAGCCCGCCCCAGAACTCCCTGGGCCTGAGGCTCTTTGACGAATTCAGCGCATCGTCAACGGATCCCCGCAGATCATCGCTGCTGGCCGTCTGAATAGAGGCAATCCTCTTCTGGTGAATCAGCCTGATTCCGTACCTGTCATCCAGGCCCTGCTTGACTTCTGCTATTGCCGAATCGGTTATTCGTACTGTGGTGACCCTTCTTGTCGCGCGGACTATCTCGCACTCGTCGATTCCTGCGTTCCTCGAATGGGTCAGCGCATCCTCTAGGGAGGTCAACTCTTTCTTGGATTCTTGTAGTTGAACCTGTTGATCTTTATCAGCTCCGCGTATGATCCAAAGCGGGACGTGTCTGTGACTGCATCCAGTCCCTTCTCCTCCATGCCCTCGTCCTCCCCGTCAAACCTTTTCAGGATGTTATACACGGTGTCCCTCTCGGCCGGAACCCTTCCTATCTCCCTTGCCATCCTTCTGATCTCCATGGGCCTTAGCAGCTGCCCGTGGTCTGCGCCTGCAGACGTGGATATGCTCTCGTTGATCAGCGTTCCGCCAAAGTCGTTTGCGCCCCACATGAGCAGCAGCTGGGAGAGTTTCTGCCCCTCCTTTACCCATGACATCTGTATGTTGTTGATGGAGTTGTTGAGCATGATTCTCGCAATGGCGTGTGTGAGGAGCACGTCGTTGCCGCTGCCGCCCGGCTTGATTCCCTCGTGGATGTGGCGGGTGTACATGGGCGCCTCGTTATGGACAAAGTCCAGCGGCACAAACTCCGTGAACCCTCCCGTCTCCTTTTGGATATCCCTCAGCCTCACGATGTGCTCTATCCTGTCCTTGAGGGTCTCCAGGTGCCCGAACATCATCGTGGACGTGGTGTTTATCCCGATTCTGTGCGCCTCCTTGATCACGTGCTCCCAGTCCCTCACGCTTATCCTTCCCGGGGATATCTTGTCCCTCAGCTCCTGGTTGAGGATCTCAGCTGATGTCCCGGGCAGGGTGCCGATCCCCGCATCCTTCATCCTTTTGAGAAACTCCCTCACCGGTACCTGCAGTCTCTGTGCGCCGTAAAGGATCTCCTCTGGTGAGAATCCGTGTATGTGGATATCCGGAATCTCCCTCTTGATCTCCCTGCAGATGTTCTCGTACATGTCGCCTGGCATGTCCGGCGGCAGTCCTGCCTGGATGCAGACCTCGGTTGCCCCCAGGCTGTGGGCCTCCTTTGCCCTCCGGACGATCTCCTCGACTGGAAGAAGGTAGCCCTCCTCCTCCCTAAAGTCCCTGCTGAATGCGCAAAAGCCGCACTGCTTTATGCAGACGTTTGTAAAGTTGATGTTCCTGTTTACCACGTACGTCACAACATCCCCGATCCTCTTCCTCCTGATCTCGTCGGCTGCCATCCCTACAAGATGAAAGTCCGTGCCCGTAGCGCCGTACAGCGCCAGTCCGTCTCTGGCAGATACCTCCCTGTCAGAAAGTGCCCTGTCCAAAATGCCTGCGATGACCGGGTCTGCATTCCTGAGAAGTGCCTCTGTAACCGTCATCTCCAGTACTCCTCCCTTACAAGTCCCTTCCCGTCTTCGATTGCTGAGATCTTCTCCCTGAGCCTGCCGCCGATCATTCCAAGGAACTCCGGATACACCGGAAACCTGCAGCCGAGCCTGAATCCTGCGTCTGCCGATCTCTTCTCCACCGTGCCGATCTCGGGCCATGCAAACTCCGGATTGACATGATCCGGCGTAATTGGGGATATCCCGCCCCAGTCGTTTATCCCGACTGTGAGGAACTCTTGGTATGATTCGGGGGAGAGGTTGGGCGGAATCTGGATGTTCATCTCAGGCATGATGACTCTTGCAAGGGCCACAATTATCTTAAAGTGGTCGTGGCCGGCAGGCGGACAGCCGTGCATCCCGGTATCTGGTTTTGGCTGAAAGTTCTGCAGAATTATCTCCTGTATGTTTCCATGCCTGTGATGAATGTCCCTTATTGCAAGAAGGGAATCGATGGTCTCCTCTGCAGTCTCTCCTATGCCAATCAGTATTCCCGTAGTCATGGGGATTTGAAGCCTTCCCGCATCCACGAGCGTCTGCATTCTGGCCTCCGGCCTCTTGCTTGCCGCCATGTGATGGGGCATTCCCCTCTCAGTCAGCCTCTCGCTTACGTTCTCAAGCATCAGGCCCATGGAGACGTTCGTCTTTTTCAACTCCCTCATGTCCTCCATGCTCAGGTTTCCTGCGTTTGTGTGTGGGAACAAGCCGATCTCCAGTGCGGCCTCTGACGCGTGAATCAGGTACTCTGCCGTGGTTCCAAACCCGTTGTCTGCCAGCCACTCCCGCGCCTCGGCGTATCTGTGTTCCGGGCTCTCGCCGGTAACAAAAAGCGCCTCTACGCACCTGTATCTTTTTGCAAGATGCAGCATGTCTGTAGTCTGCTGCCATGACATCATCGATGCCTTCTCCTCCCCGGGTTCTGCCTTGTATGTGCAGTACGTGCATGTGTCCCTGCACAGGTTGACTATGTTGAGGAACGCCTTTTTTGAGAACGTGACTGCGTCCCCCTTGAACCTCCTTCGCAGGGTCTGTGCCGTTGAGAACAGCTCGCCAGGATTCCTTGTGGCATCTTGATAAATTTCGACTAGTTCCTGACGCGTGACTGCCCTGTTATCCAATATGCCGTTTAAACTCTCCGAGTTTAATACAAGCTTGTTCAATAGAATGGATTCCGGGTTGGCTGTATTTATGCTTGTGTCGATTCAGACCCCTCTGCCAGTGCCGGCGATGCATGTGGGCCATCATGAAACGTATCTAGTTCGGGCCAGGCCTTGCCTGCAGCACGATTGTAACATCAATGGTCTGGCCGTCCCTTAGAATTCCCAAAACCATCTCGTCTCCTACCGTCTTTACCCTCTGAAGGTGTATCAGGATGTCATCGATCTTTCTGACGTCTGTTCCGTCCACCGATAATATGACATCCCCGCCTACCTGATAGTCTGTCCCGTCAGCCTGGATGGTCTCGTCTGAACCCCTGAGCCCCCCATTGAATGCAGGGCTGTCCTCCACGACAGTCACGATCAGGAATCCTATGGACTCTTCCAGTCCTAAAACGTCGGCCAAATCCGGATAGATGTCGGTTCCTGAGATTCCAACCCACGGGTGCCTGTACTCCCCGGTCTCGATCAGTATGGGTATTATCTTTTTGATGGTCTGTGAAGGAATTGCAAATCCCACACCTGTAAATTCCCCTGTGGCCGACTGGATTGCAGTGTTGATCCCCACAGTCTCCCCCATCATGTTCAAAAGCGGACCGCCGGAGTTCCCAGGATTGATTGCAGTGTCTGTCTGGATTACGTCCGGTATGGAGTATCCCGTGTTTGACGGAAGGAGCCTTCCTAGCTGGCTGATTATCCCTGCCGTCATTGATCCTGACAGGCCAAACGGATTTCCTATGGCCGCCACTGACTCCCCCACGCGGAGATTGGATGAGTTGCCAAGCATCAGCGGATGCAAAAGCAATGCGTCTGCATCCACCCTGATTACTGCAACGTCAGCAGACTCGTCTGCCCCTATGATCTCTGCCTTGTATGATCTTCCGTCAAGAAATGTGACTACCACCTTTTGTGCGTCCTGGACTACGTGTGCATTGGTGATGACGTGCCCCTCCGTGTCAAAGACGAATCCTGATCCCACCGTCTGCCCTTCATTATCCATGATCACCCTCTCTACGTTGACCCTGACCACTCCAGGCTCTGCTCTCTCAAATATCTCCATTAGGGAGGCCTCCGTTGGAGCATTCGATGCAGTCCCTAAGGGAATGCCTTCCGTAGATCCACCCTGCCCCGACAGGGCAGACACCTTCTCTGACAGGGCAGACACCTTCTCTGACAGGGCAGACACTGCCTCCAGCGTCTGCTGGCCTGTCGCCTCTGCGGGTTCTGCCGGAACGACTACCAATCCGGGATCGGAGATAATCCCGGTGTCCTGTTTTACAGGTGTAATGAATGGTACTGCCACGATTGCAGCTGCTATTATTGCACCAACTATGACGACGGTCAGCTGGCTTGAGACGCCCATGTGGTCTTTGGATCGGTTTTCTATCTAAAAGGCTTATGTTGTTGGATTCTTCTGGCAGGCTCTCTGGTCAAAACAACACGCCGAATCCGATATGCCATGCACGGACACACGTTTACCTGCGCATGTGGGTGCGGGCAGGACTCCTGCCTTAATTTTTAGATGCGTACTCCTGACTGTGCCTGGCTGTGATCCGTCTTGGAGTAGCTTCTTCCCCTCCATGTCACGGAAGACGAACTGTTTGCCTGAAGCAGGCCGCTTAGGAAACCCAGCGTGACTACCAGTCCCCCCAGAGGCGCAGCCAGCGCATAGACGGATCTCAGTCCGAGTCCGACCCTTGTCTCAATCAGCGCCCCGATGTGGATCAGCAGGGATGCGGCTCCTGCCGCCGCACACAGCACGCCTGCTGACGTGGCATCCTGCATGGACGCTACTGACGCGGCGAATACTGGAAACGGCACAAACAGCAAAAATGTGACTGCGACAAATATCCCCACTGCCATCCGTCCGTCCTGGAGATACAGGGGAACCATCAGTCTCTTCAGGGCGTTCCACAGCGTGCCCCTGTCCCTGGCCCAGATTGCCTCTATCAGGTGCTCCCCCCTCACCATCCTTATTTTGTGTCCCATCTCCTTTGCCTTCCTGCCAAGGGCGCCGTCCTCGATTATCTCCTGCCTTACCCCCTCGTGCGTCCCTATGCCCTCGTAGGTCTTCCTCCAAAGTATGAAAAAGCTTCCAAAAAAGTAGCCTGTCTTCTTTGCCGGATTGTTCACGTTCAATGCAGAAAACCGGGTATGCAGAAACGTCGAGATCATCGGAAGCGTGATCCTAGTCCAGACATCCAGCGTCAGCATCCTTGGAATTACCGACAGGGCATCCAGGTCAGACGAGATTAGGTGGGCTGCTGCCATCGATATCACCTTTTTGGAGTGTCTTGTATCTGCGTCCGTAAACAGCAAAAGATCCCCTGTGGCCTTCCTGTATCCTTCCATGCATGCCCAGTTCTTTCCCATCCACCCCTCTGGCTTGGGCCTTGCAGAGACCGGGACCACATTGGGGTATCTCTGGGCAAACTCTGAGATTATGTCCCATGTGCCATCCTCAGACGAGTCGTCGATTACAATTATCTCGTAATCCTCATAATCCTGGATGGCAAGGGACTCCAGGCATCTTCCGACAAATCCCTCCTCGTTTCTTGCAGGAATTATTACAGATACCCGGGGGCGTGACTTTGAGGTGTCTGTAAACCTGTCAAGGTACGGGGTCAGCCTGAATGAGTTCGTCATTGATTTGATGAGAAACACCCATGCCCCGCATACCCCAACAAGAATCGCGGCCAGCAGATAGTTGAGGATGTCAGCTACCGGATCCATGAATCATCTCTCGATTTCAGCCTTGATGCTGTGCATGGCCTGCTCGGTTCCGCTCTTGATGTGGCTTTTAATCATGCCTGTAAATATCCCCATCATGCCTGTCAGCCTTATGTTCCATGTGGTGCGGAGTATGGTGTTGTCGCCTCTTGGCACCAGCAGTATCGTCTTGTCCCCGTCGATGATGCCCTTGACAAATCTTGCCTCGATCCTCTCCTTGGGGTACATCTGAACGTCCTGCAGGCATTTTTGATCCCTGAATGCGATCGTAATCTCCCTGTGAATCTTGTCTCCCTCCTTGGATATGTTTCTGATCTCCTTTGTTCCCTTCCAAAATCTTGGCTCAGAGTCCACATCCGAGACTATCTCCCATACTGCATCGGGCGTGGCGTTGATCTCCACTTCGACGTCAATTGTGGCCATACCATGCGTGTATTCCCCCGCATTAAATATATTAGATTAGCATCTTGGTACTAGTGACTGTGATGGGCAATATGCCTAAAATCCAGAACAGTAACTCCAGTTCTAACGGCATTTGCCACTCTTCCATCACAGTCAACTAAAACCATCCAGACTCAGGAGAGCCAGTCCCAGTTAACACAGAAGTAAAAGATCCTGCCTGACATGCAGGACACGCCCGCGCCATCTCGTGCGCATCCGCACTGAATCTGCAGGCGTTGCCAAAAATAGCTGCCGGCAGGTGCAAATTACATGTCATTGCAGCTTAAAAGAATGGAGTGAGAGTACCCGTCAATGAACCACCATGAACGGGCTCACACACCATATCGGATTCACGGAATTGGGATTTAAGGTTTGCACGGCTGCTGCCGGAAACGGCGCTGCATCAGGCAGGCGGCGAAACCCGAAGTGACTGCCATGCCCGGCCCGCAGAACCGCATGCGGGGCGTTGTCCACATCTTCCTCAAAAAAGCAGCGTTACGCTTAAAGATCATTAGCGTCAGACATCCGAAAAGTTTTGGATCACCGATCCTGCCCACAATTAATGAATTCCAATAGAAAAAAGAGGAAAGCAAAGAACAGAGACAAGGAAGACAAGAAGAAATGGGTGCGCCCGAAAGGCTACAGCAAAAAATACGAGATGCGAAGGAGTGGGGAGGGGAAACGAGTGTCAATCGGAATCCTTGCCCTTACCACCATCCTGTACGAGATCTGCAAGCCCAAGTCCGACAAGGACCGGCGCATGATCTCCTACTTGATCTGCCTCATGGACAAGGAGTTTCGCGGCAACTCGTACCGGGAACACGTCTCGTACCTCGAGGCAAACCCAGGTTCACTGCACGTCTGCGGCTTAAAAGCCGTTCCGTCCAAATCGTGCCTGCATGCGGCAGCCAAGAGGCTGGCAGAAAAGCAGAAGATTCTGATGGAAGTGATCCTGGGACAGGCAGGGAGTGACGCTCACGGTCCGCTCCTTGGGGACGCAAGCGGATTTTCCATCAACATCTACGCCGACTGGGAGGATGCCAAGAAGGGCATCATACCCAGGCGTCAGTTCGTCAAGCTGCACATACTGGTAGCCCCGCACGGAAGGATCGCCGCATGCATGGTGACGCCCGGACTTGCCCACGACTCGCCGATATTCCGGAAGATGTTTGCCCGCACGCCAGACGGCGACGGGCACGTCATGCTGGATTCGGCGTATGACGCGCACGCAAACTGCAAGATGATCTACGACAGCGGCAGAAAACCGGTGATCTGGCCCCGCAAGAACCACACCGCAAAGGGCTTCAATCCCAGGGCAGAGATGCTCCGCTGGTTCAGGCGGGATCGGGAAGGGTTCGAGAAGGTGTACCACCAGCGCAGTCTTGTCGAGTCCGTGTTCTCATCCATGAAGGAGAGGTTCGGTTCCGTCGTGGCCGCAAAGACGTTTCCCATGCAGAGACTCCAGATAATCCTGCGAAGCATCTGCTACAACCTGATAGCATAGGGGTCCCGGTAGGGGCAGAATGCCGGTTTCCGGTTCCAGCGGATGCCATGCACCACTAGATGAAAACGGCTCAAAAACGACCAACCGCAAGCCTGCCGACACCAGAAACCCCTTCAGAGTCCAGGTTTGGGATGCCAAAATGAACCAAAAATAGTGTGAAATAGAGCAGGATTATCAAAAGGTGGACAACGCCCCGCATGCGGCGTTCCCTGAAAAACAATCCGGCCATGATGGGCGGGCCGGTCATGGACGGGGTATCGGAGACGTTTGATCCCGGAATTCCGCCCCCCAAAAGGCACAACACCACGTACGGGCCGGCCGATTTTCACAGGGTCATGGTGGCAGCTGCGCTGCTTGGCGTCTCGGCCTTTGGATACGCGTCTGCCATGCGCAATGCCACGACCTTCCTGTCGGGGCTGAAAAAATCCCACCGCCGGGCCGTCAGCGGCGAGTGGATCCGGGACACGATATCCAGGATCAAGAGGGATCAGCTGATCAAGGCGTTTAACGAAAAGATAGGCGTCCAGCTGGACAGGTTGCAGGAGCTGGGCATGCTTGCAGGCAGGAAGATGGACGTGGCCATAGACATGCACCTGATACCCCGCTGGGACTCCAACCACAACGAAGACGTAGTGCGCTCAAAGAGCAAGGGCAAGACGGGCAGTTTTGAGCGCTACGTCACGGCGCAGTGCGTCAACAGGAGGATGAACCTTGCGCTTGGCGTGATTCACATGCCCGCCCTTGAAGACGCCTCTGATTTTGTACGGCGGATCATCAAAACGTGCAGGGACAACAGGGTCAGAATCGGGGTTGCCATGCTTGACCGCGAATTCTTTTCCACCGACGTCATCCGGACACTGCATGAGACGGGCGTGGACTTTCTCATGCCATGCGTCAACACGACCAACGTGATCCGGGCCATCGCGCAGTTTGATCGCGGGGAGCGCATGGCAGTGTCCAGGTTCCGCATAGCAAAGACCAAGAACGACTACGAGGAATACACCATGATAATAACAAAACGCAAAAGAAAAAGCAGGAAATCAGGCGGCAAAAAGCCCGAGGAGGAATACATCGCGTTTGCCACAAGCGTGCCCGGAATCAAGCCAGACCTGTACTCCAAGAGGTGGGTCATAGAAACGGGATACAGGATGGTGGAGAGCCAAAGGGTAAGGACGCGCAGTACCTCCAGTACCGCACGGCTGTTCTGTTTTCTCTACTCGATGATCCTGTACAACGTGTGGGTTCTGGCAAATGCCGAGCTGACACGCAATCCGGGCATGTCAGGCGGCAGCGGGGTGTATTTGACAATGAGGCAGATTGACATGAAGGCAATCCTTTTGCTGATGACCATTCCCCGGGATCTTGCCAGGCACAAGCCGCCGGATCCGTGCTGCATCTGCCACGCTGCCGGATGCGCGGCCGGCCGCCGCATCCAAGGCACCCTGCCACCCCTGAAGTAGATTCCGCAGGGCCGTCTCTTGCAGGAATGGACGGACGGACGGACGGTGCGTAGCCATTCCGAAGAACCGGACGCAGTACTGCGTTTTGCCTTCAAACGTATCCAGCGTGCCACTGAATGTTTGTCTTTTGCCCATGGGCACGGCCACCGACACCCGGTACCGCCATGCCCACGCCATGCATCTAGATCATGCAGGCAGGACAAGACATTGGCATGTTTGAGGCTTTCAACATGGGTATTGGAATAGGCATTCTATCCAATCATGCACTAAATTGTTGCTACTTCTGCGTTAACTGAGTCCACGCAAATTCTTTTATTCAAAGAAGACAGGCACCTCATCATGCCGCTGACATACAAGAATGCAGGCGTGGACATCTCCCAGATCAAGCAGAGTCAGACCGAGATTGGCCGGATGATTGCATCAACGCACAATCTTCAAAGTAAGGTAAGGATCGCCCACGGCTTTGGACACTATGCCGGGGTTGTGGAGATTGCAGGCGGCACCCTTTTGGCCACGCATACTGACGGCGTTGGAACCAAGGTGATGATCGCAGGCATGATGGACAGGTATGATACAATAGGCATTGACTGCATCGCAATGAATGTCAACGACGTGATATGCATCGGCGCGACGCCGATATCCTTTGTGGACTATATCGCAGCAAACAGAAACGACCAACGCATTATCCGGGAGATTATGGAGGGGCTGGTCAAGGGGGCAGAGAGATCAGCAGTGCCGATTGTCGGCGGGGAGACTGCGATAATGCCTGATGTGATTAATGGTGACGGTTTTGCATTCGATCTGGCCGGAATGGTGGTGGGGCTGGTTGAGAAGGACCAGATGATACTGGGAGACAGGATAGCGCCAGGCGATGTGATCATAGGGGCAGGCAGCACGGGAATTCATTCAAACGGCTACTCGCTTGCAAGAAAGGCACTCTTTCCAAAGTACTCCATAACAGACAGCATCAAGGGGGTTGGAACCATAGGGGATGCGCTTTTGGAGCCCACTGCAATATACACCAAGTCCGTTCTTGAGATCGTTCAAAAGTGCCAAGTGGACGGACTGGCACACATAACGGGTGGCTCGTTTACCAAGCTGCTGCGCCTCAAGGACACAGGCTATGAGATAGACTCCCTGCCGGAGATGCCTCCCATCATGAGGCTCATAGAGGAGCAGGGGGTGGAGCCAGAGGAGATGTACAGGACGTTTAACATGGGCGTGGGGTTTTGCGTGATTGCGCCCGGAGATCAGGCCGCAGGCATCATGTCGATCTTCAAGGAACACGGGATCTCAAGCCATGAGATAGGCAGGGTCACATCCCGCAAGGGCGTCTTTGTGAACTCTAAAAAAATTGCATAATGTGTGTGGGATAATCTCCGCTAGAATGGCAACGCTCGGCATTGCACGCTTTTGGAATGTGTCAAGGGATGAGGCATGAGTGACAAGAAGACGAGATAAAGCACAAGCGTGATGATCCGTTTTGGGCTATTTCCAATAGTGAAATACCGGCCTTCAATGGCCACCATGCATGACTTCTTTCACACTACCGTTGATTCTAACCGGTTCAAATTTTTGCACAATGAATCCTTGTGCTGGGCCGAAACACGTGTCCGGTTGTTCTGGGGTGTGTCCTAGTAATAAAAAATGCCATCCCATGTACCAGAATGCCAAAGACACGATTGGTGCCAGAACCCGTCGACGCCAACAGTGCCGCACCATCGATCCTCCACAACCCATAAAATCCCCCAAATCCAAGACACTGTGCGGAGGCTCCGCTAGGAGGCGCGTGTCAAGACGCGCCGGTTACGCTGCAAGTGTCGCGATTTGATCCTGTGTGAGCCTGCCGTCTTTTGCCTGCAATCTGGCCACGAGCTCGATGTTGTAGCACATGACACGGATCGCAGTCTCCCTTGTCCGGTTCTCGTGTTTTCGGCACCTGGTGCTGTCCCCGTACATCTTCTTGAGGGCGGCAAAGACTGCCTCGATGATGCTGCGCTGGTGGTATTCCGAGTCAAACCTGTCCCGTTCATCCATGTACAGGCTTACCATCTCGCGCCACGACTGGCTTCCCCTGGCGTTGCGTATGGTGTTGGATTTTGGCTTGATGCGGGGTACCATTCCCATCGCAGATATCATGTTGCACATTAGCCTTGCCAGGTATGCAGAATCCAGGCAAAAGTCGCCGGTGCCCCGGCCTAACCTGCCGAGCATCGCGTACAGCCCGTTTATGTCTGCCACTGCGCTGTCAGTTGCCATGCAGTCGATTATCACCCTGGTGCGTATGTCCACGATTGCGTGCAGTTTGACCCATCCCTTTCTGGTACGAAAACTGTCGGTCCTGACGTCAAACCACCTGACAAACCGCAGGTACGAGTATCCGGTACCGTCTGCTGCCAGGGAGCCTGCCTCCACCTCCCTGATGGCAATCCGGTGTGCCTCTGCCAGGTACCATTCCGGGATCAGGCCGTAGGCGCGTGCTATCGTGCTCTTGGAGGGAATTTTCTCTAGGCCCATCTTGGCTGCCATGGCGCTATTGTTTCGGAGGATGCCGACCATCTTACGGTAGGTCGTGCGCTGTGCCTCAAGCATGATGCAGACAGCTGCCATGGCGCCAGGCGGGTATGCCGTCATGCCGCCCAGGCCGGGCCTGACGGCGTACGGATCCCCAAGATTCTTGATTATTCCCAGCACGGTATTCAGCATGAGGCCCGACAGGTACTGCTGAACCAAATCGTACTGTCGTTGGTCGCGTTTCTTTGTAGTCATTAGGCGATGCCGTGATCCGCCGATCCATATCTTTTGTCATCCGGGGGTATATGCCTAGTATAGGCCAGAACAATCCGCTCACCTTTGTCTAAATTAACCACATAATCATGCATCTTGTCAAACCTGACGTGGTTGAAGCCACGGCCTGCACAGAAATCAGGCCACATGCAAACAAGGATCCGTATTATTTCACACGCAAGAATGAATTTTCACGCTAATGTGGCTAATTTACCAGATAACCAACGAGTCGATTGCCCATCTCTTTTTCAAGGATTGCCGTTATCGCCGCCTTTAGTTCCTCTGTGGATTTGAAGTACCTGCCGGCAAGGCGCTTCTTGAGGTCCCTCCAGACGTTTTCAATTTGGTTAAGCTGCGGCGTGCGGGGCGGGAGAAATTCCATCTCCACGTCCCCGCCTGTGCCGGCCACGTATTCCCGGACCGTGTGCGACTTGTGGTACGACGCGTTGTCCAGGACCATGTAGAATTTCGGGTGCTTCTTGCGCACGTCCCCGAGGAACCCCTTGAACGTCTCGGAGTTTGCAGAATCTGCCATGCGGACGTAGAGGGTATCCGTGCCCATGATGCCAAGCAGGCTTACACCCTTTTTTGAGAACCCGGTCTGGATCTCGTCGCGTCCTCCCTTGGGCCTCCACCCGTAGCCCGGTTCCTGCGACATGCCGTCTGCGGCCTCGTCTTCGACGAACACGTCGTACCCCTCAGTGACCAGTTCCTTTGCCCTCCTGCCGGCTGCCGCCTTGAACTCTTCTTGTTCGCTTTTGGAGGCTGACTTGGGCGGAACCGGCCTTGCCTTTCGGTAGGAGAACCCGATCCTTTTGAGCATCCTTCGCAGCGTGCGTTCCTTGCAGCAGCAGTCCGTTCCAAACCTCCGCCGGATCATCTCCAACACCAAGTTGAGCTGCCAGGAGCCTGACTCGAACCCGTACTTTTTTGGCCTGTTCTTGAGCCACGACCGAACCGTCCTGAGGAATGATTTGGGCAGCCTGCTTTTCCTGCCATGCCGCACCCTGTTGAACCTGGCCCTCAATCCCCGCTCCTGCATCCGCACCAGCCAGTCGCGCACGGTGGAATACGGCATGACAAGCTTCCTGCAGATCTCCCTGATGCTATGGCTCTGCTTTCTCATGATGCACGCAAGCAGCCTGAGCTTGGCCAGTTTGTTCTTTTCTTTTGCACACATCCGCACCAGCCTCTTTTCGCTCACGTTCGGCATGAACATGGATCCCGTCTTGAGCCTCTTTTGCCCTGATGCCGGTCCGGCTGCGGGAACTGTCCTTGTGCGACTGCCGGGGTCGGCAGCGCCTTGCTTTTTCTTGACAACAGTCATCATGAGCGGATATGAGCATGCCTGTGATCTGAATGTATGCCCGGAGACATTCAGGCCTGCCAGTCACAGCACGGATGGACAAATTATTTCATGAGGCTCGGTAGTTTTCGGAATTATTGGCAGAGGGTGATCGGATTGCTTTGGCCACTACTATGCCTCTAGGACACACCCGTTGTTCTGGGAATGGTTTTTAATTGAGTGCTTCACGCCATTCATCATGAGAATATCTGACGAATTGAAACAGGCACTGGACAATCAGGTCCGACTCGAGTCTGCTGCATCGAACGTCTATCTTGCAATGGCATCATGGTCTGAGACTACCGGATATGGGGGCGCTGCTGCATACTTTTATGCCCAGTCCGACGAGGAACGAGCCCACATGATTAAAATAATTCGCTACCTGAATGAGATGGGGGCCTGTGCCGCGCCCCTCTCCATTGACGCACCGGCCAGCTCCTTTGAATCCCTAGAATCCGTCATGAAAATTTCCCTGGAAAACGAGCGGGCAGTCACCAAGGCGATTCACAACATGGTTGCCATTGCACAAAGGGAAGGGGATTATTCCACGCGTACATTTCTTGAATGGTTTGTGGCTGAACAGACCCACGAGGAGACAAAGTTTGAAGCAATCCTGCAGAAATTTGACCTGATCGGGCGGGACAAGATAGCACTTTACGAGATTGACAAAATCCTCGGCACGCTAGCTGCAACGCCGAATCCCGGCGCATAGCTTCTCTGTCCTCGATTCCTTTGCAGTCAATGCCCTATTCGGGCGTGTGGGAATTTGGTTAAATTGTCGTGCTTGGCGTGTGCGGATTTTGCCGCATCGGCGTCTGTCTGCTTGTCTGTGCCATGGACCTGGCAGGCTGCGCGCCCTGTCCAAGCCGGAAACGGCGTCCCAGGAGGCAGTATCAGTCATCATCCTCTGCAGATGTCCATACGCCTGGGAATATCATGTGTGCGACGGCGAGGCTTTTGTAATATTTTTCGGGTTGTTTTATCATCCTATGGATGGCAGAGGAATTTTCCATTATGTGGTTCATAAGCCAGCATCTTACTTCCACATGGGTCTTTCCTGCATACTTTTTGTCGTCTATCTCGACTGCCCTGACTGCCTTGAGCGGGGTCTCTGCCTCCAGACAGACATACTCTGTCTCCTTCTCGTCATTAATCGACACCAGAAAATAGGGCACTAGTCATCGATCTCCTCACACCTGAAGCCAACGACTCCCCACAGGCTGCACGAGTCTGTGCCTGTCTCCTGGCATCGGTATACTGTGATATGCCTGTCGTGTGTGTGGGTCATGAATAGTGGATTACGTTGGGTACCTGCCATGATCCGGAATTCTCCGTGTGGTGATCCGGTGGTCGTCATGCATCGGTCTCCGAACGTGCTGGCTGCATCGCCCTTCCCGCATGCGGCACGCAGATTGGCAATCTCTTGCCTCATTTGACCCATCTCGTATTTCATATGCATGGGCTTCTAGTAATATGGTAGTATATATTTTTTAATATCGTCTTAAAATTCTAAAACCCAGAAAGTAATATATATTATCATATATCCCAGGAAAAACAGTCACGGACCAACCGACGTTGCGTGCCTTCGGGTACTATGACGTGCCCAGCCGGCCAATCCTGATTTGGGGCAGACTGTTCCTGTATACATTTTGACGCACGAAAAACCCGAACAAGGAGTTCATGCCTGCATCATCTGAAAGCCGGCAGACGCCTGATCTGCAGGTTTTATGAATGCCCTACTACGGCCTGCCTTGGGGGACTCCCCATGGAACATCCGTCATGCCTTGCGGCCTAGTCCGAGGCCTAGAGTGACGATCAGTGAAAATTTCGCCTCATATGCAGCGGTACAGGAATCTGTAGATGTCGAGCTTGATCGAGCACGTCCTGAAATATTCTGACACCGCGTGCGTCAGGTCCTCCAGCGTCTCGTAGTGTTCGGAGGTCACCAGCCTGTATTTTGCATCCCTCCATACAGATTCGACGGCGCTGAGCTTTGGCGTCGCGGTAGGCAGGTACAGGATCCTCACTTCGTCGTGCCCCTCCAAATATTCCCGCACCTTCCCGTGCTTGTGCTGGCTCGCATTGTCCGTTATGAGCAGGACCTTGCCCCATTTACGGCGCACCTCCTTGAGGTATTTCACGAACGTCGGGCCGTCGAATTTTTCGTACTGCCGCATAAGCCTGGTTCCGTCCCCGGCAAGCGCGCCGTACACGATCGTCTTGTCCCTCCTGCCGCTCCTGCCGACGGCCACGGGATCCCCGACGCGCGACCACGGTTTCCTTCCATTCGTTCCAATCCTGATGAATATGGACTCGTCCTGCGCCACGATTGTAGATCCACGCTGTTTTGCGCCGGATATCGTGCCTGCAGCGTCAGCCTGCCACTGCCTTACCTCGTCGCCGCCGCCGGCTGCCGAGGCATACTCCGTGGTAGACCTCTTGGACGAGAACCCAAGGGATCGCATTATCCTGCGCACGCTGCACAAGCTGTACCTTGCAAATAGTTTCCCGCGTATCCAGTTCCGCAGCTTCCTCGGGGTTAGCATGTTCTTGCCGCTGAGCCTGTCTGCAAGCTTTTTGATCCGCTCGTACTTTACGCGTGGGGGCCTGCCCCTTCCGGGAGCGTCCCGGAGGCCATCCATGCCGTCCTCGTCGAACCGCGCCGCCCACAGCTGCACCGTGCGCCGGTCCACGTCTGCAAAGTACGCCGCGTCCCTTGTGGCGTATCCTGCGAGCGCCCCGCGTACTGCCATGATCCTGTTGCGGATCCTGGCGTCCTTCTCTGCCCTCATGGCCTCCGTGAGCTCCCGTATCTTCCTGTCATTCTCGTCCGTGATGGCCCGGGAATCCTGCGATCAAAAAGCTTTTCGGTCGAGTTGCCTTTCGGGAGGCGAAATTATTTCTGAACGTGACTCTAGTCTCTTGGCCTGTCGTGCATCCTGCCAATATGCAGCGCCAGCTCCACAACCTCCGCACCAAAATCCTTTCCACAGAATTCACACTCAAACTTGTACTCGTTTGACATTATGCATCAATATCATTGAATGGTATTAAAATTCTCGGCGTCATGTGTTGAAATCACCCCCCAAGGTTCATCGCACTGACATTTGCCGGGATGGTGCCCCCATGTGTGGCTCTGCACGTTGCCATAATCCTGAAAAGAATCAGACGGGAGCCAAATCAGAAAAGATCTGCCGAGCACCAAAAAAAATACGGAAAAATGCAACGGATTTTGGCTGTGTATACCTGCATGTGATTCTGTTCCCAGGCAAGTGTCTGAGAATCAATGACATCCCTGGCACACTGCTAACCAAAAATCATGCAGTGCTCGCACTCGCAGACACTCTGCTGCTTTGCCTTCTTCAGGCATTTTTTATGCTGTCCTGCCTGACATTGGACACAGATCTCATCAATATTGTCTACGCTTGTGTATTTTTTGGACTGGTCAAATCCAAAACCTCCATCCTGCGGGCCTACCATACAAATGCTGGCATCACGTGGTATTTCTAGTTTGATTTAACGCGTTCCTTATCGCATCCTGCAGCTCCTTTTTGTGCGTCTCTATGACGCCCCTGATTTCAAAGGTATCCACGTAGCCCCCGACGGATGCGCGCGTTGCCTTGAGCAGATAGTGGAGCGAGCCTTCCTCAATCTTTCCCACATAGTACCCGTAGATAAAATCCAGATCGCTTCTGCATTTCCAGATCTTCTTTACGGCTGGAAATGTCTGCCTGATCTCACTTGGAATTTCCTGAATCCGTCTCTTGACGTATATGTCCAGCGATCTTCTTATGGATGAATCATCAAGCAATTACGATACTGGTTTACCATACATGCCTTTTAGTCATTATCATCGTCTTTTGGCTTGTCCCACATGTGCATGGTGCCTCTGATCATAAAGGCGCCTACCACTATGGCCACTATGCCTCCTGCTATAAAGAGAAAAAACCTTCCAACACTCCGGATGCCTACCAATGATGCCAAGAGCACAATCATCCTAATTATAACTGTCTGAATGCATGGCTCTCCAATATGGAACCGTCGTCATCCTGCCGCAACTCGCCATGGAAAACCAAGCCCGTGTTGACTGGGGCATCCGTCCTGCGACAAACACTTGATACTCCCTACCATCCGGCGTCACAAGCCATACTGCAATACAAAACACTGCCAACCTGGCTGTTCCTGTACATACTCAGGTCCCGGTATTGTCTAGGCGTAAACATGTACTGTTTTACGTATATTCACGCCTGAGTTTGAGGGGGACCTGAGTATGTACCTGTTCCTCTCAATTAGATTCAATAGTGAGCCTGCAACATCACACACAAATGTCCAAACCCAAACAGATTGCAGCCTGGATTGCGATAATCGGAGGCGGAATCGGATTCTTCTTTCTCTCCCAGTTCCTAACAGAGCTCATGCGGTAGTGATGTGGTGTGCATGAATGGCAATGATTACTAGTGAGATAAGCGCTTTTTTGGATCTGCAGAATCTTGGATATGTTGCAACTGTGAGTCCCGACCAGAGACCCAACGTCTCCCCCAAGGGCACGATAATCTACTGGGACTCAAAGACTCTGGCCTTTGCAGACATCTGCTCGCCTGACACAGTCAAAAACCTGCAGAGCAATCCCAATGTTGAGATTAACGTAATTGATCCGATCTTACGCAGAGGCTACCTGTTTCAGGGACAGGCCAGAATCCTTGATGATGACGATGCACTCAGCAAGGCAGTCATAAGCCGGTACCGGGATCGTGGCGTGACAAGCCCGATTAGGTCAATTATCATGGTGGACGTATCACAGGTCTCCCAGGTTCTCTCCCCATTGTACCATATGGGCCTCTCAGAACAGGAGATCAAATCAAAATGGATCAAGCATTTTAAGGAACTGTGACCGTTCCTAGGATGCATCCTTGCCGTGTTCTGACTTCTGTTCTGACTTCTGTTCTGACTTCTGTTCTGACTTCTGTTCTGACTTGACTGCGCCCTTCCTGAATGACTCCAGTTTCTGCTTGGTCTTTTTATGCTTCTCCCTTTCTTCCTCCAAAAGAGCCTGGACCGAATCAATCTTGTCCTGTGTTGCCTTGAGTTTTGATTTCAGGGAGCTGACTACTGCACTTGCCGCCTCAATTATCCCTGCAGAACCTCTCTGATCAGTACTGTTCCCATGAATAAACTCCTTTTCCTTGATGGTAAGGGGACCTGTCTCTTGGACTTTTGTCTTTTTACCCATGTCCTCCTTTGCGTTATACAGCATGGCGTTGGTCTCCTCCAGCTCCTCCTTTGCCTTCATCTGCTCCCTTTTTACGGTGGACAGGGCTTTGCGTTCCTGCTCCATCTGCTCCTTTACCCTCTCGCGCTCCTGCGTTGCCTTCCTGGTCTCCTCCTTGATTCCTGATAGAATCTTCTGCTCCCCTGCATCATCGCGCTCTGCTGCCTTCCTGGTCTCCTCCTTGATTCCTGACAGGACAGTCTTCTCCTGCTCCATCTGCTCCTTTACCCTCTCGCGCTCCTGCGTTGCCTTCCTGGTCTCCTCCTTGATTCCTGATAGAATCTTCTGCTCCCCTGCATCATCGCGCTCTGCTGCCTTCCTGGTCTCCTCCTTGATTCCTGCCAGGACAGTCTTCTCCTGCTCCATCTGCTCCTTTATCCTCTCGCGCTCCTGCGTTGCCTTCCTGGTCTCCTCCTTGATTCCTGATAGAATCTTCTGCTCCCCTGCATCATCGCACTCTGCTGCCTTCCTGGTCTCCTCCTTGATTCCTGACAGGACAGTCTTCTCCTGCTCCATCTGCTCCTTTACCCTCTCGCGCTCCTGCGTTGCCTTCCTAATCTCATTCCTTGTATTGAGGAGCAAATCTCTTGCCTTGGAAAGACTCATGCCAATCTCCACACTGACCTCAGAATTCCTGATCCTAGTTGAGACCTCCTTGTGTTCCCTGTGTATGGAATCAAGATCCATCCTGCTTTGATTCAGGTCCTTCTTGATTGACATCAGGGTGCCGACTGACGTGTTATACTCTTCCTTTACTACCTGAACCTTTTGAGTGATGTCCTGCAGTTCAGCACGCCTCTCCTCGCGTTCCTCTTGAATCCTGTCCAGTTCACTTTGACTCTTGTCTACCTCGGCCTGCAGTGCCTCTGAGCGTGCCTCAAGCTCTTCTTTTACAATGTACTCGTCACTATCCTTGGAGACTGCGCTGTCCTTTCTGGGAAAGAATCTCACGCTCTTTTGTGTCACTTCTAATTGATGAATCTTTCCTTATCTGTTCCTTGAACGTCCCCTTACAAATTTCAGATAGAACCCGATTCCCCCTACTACCATTCCCCCAATCAAGGCGGCGGTGCCAAACTGGGGCATTTGGGGATAGATGTTGGGCGCAAGAAACAACAGCAACGCGCCTAGGATTATCAGGGCAAACCCACCGCTCTTCTTTGATCTGTTGTGCTCTGAGTGGACCAAATCTAGTTTAGTGTCTTTAGTTAAGGCTTTTAAGGCAACCGGATTCTTCTGCAAATGCAGCTGGCAGCTGAGTGTTTAGTTTATGCACTGATCTTGTGTTGAAAACGCCATTCTCATACGGGTTCCAGATGCGATTTTTGTACAAAATGACATTAATTCAGTACGGGATTGATGCAAAATTTCCTCACGATGTCTCGGAAGCATGTTCTGGTGTGGCTTTGAAGAGCCGGGTGGCATCGTGCGGTATTTTGAATCAGTATCGGTCATTTGTCCTCATGTGTGTTCCGGCCAAACCCGCAGCCTTTTTGCCGTATTGATCCCAGCGTATGGCGTTACAACTGATCCTGGTTGGGGAATGCATTAGAAAATATGCGTAATCCGGAACTTTTTCAAACTCCGCGCTGACATGTTAGCCCTGCTGTCAAAAATTTATGATCCATCCAATTAAAACCAGAATATGCCGGTTCATACTGTTGTCGAATCAGGAAACAAGTGACCTGCAAAAAGAGAACAAGGCTCTCAGATACATGATCAAGCGCCAGGACGCTGACATCAAGCGCCAGGACGCTGACATCAAGCGCCAGGACGCTGACATCAAGCGCTTGGAGGCAGCCGCCAAGCACGAGCAAAGCCTGTGGAGCACGCGGGACGGCTCCGAGTCCGGAGCCGCAGGGGAGCCCGCCCTGCTGCACCGCGTGGAGGTGTTTGACGACGTCATCGGCGTCGGGAAGAAGCTTCATGACGCGACGCTGAAGGGCAGGGGGCAATTCCAGTACATACTTGACAGGGCCGAGGCATGGATAAGACAAAGCGGCAAATCCCCGCTCTTCAGGAACGACGAGACGAGGGCGTCGGATCCCGGGAACCGCTGCAAGCTGTACCCAAGGCACGCGCTACTCATGTCACTGATGTACAAAAAGGGCAACCCCACGCAGGGCGCGCTTGCGGCATTCTTTGGAATAGACCAGGCGACCGTGTCCAGGTACATCGACGTCATGGACGCGGTACTCGAGGCGGCGCTGCCCACTGCTGCCAACATATCAAAGGAGATAGCAGGCACGGAGACAAAAGAGGATCTCAAAAAAATAATTTCCGGGCCTGACGGGGGCATCATGATGATCGACGGCACGCACTGCCCCATACAGAGGCCGGACGAAAAACAGATGAGGAGCATGATGTATTCGGGCAAGAAGAAGAAATTCACGCTCAACACCACAGTCTGCATAAATGAAAACGGGGTGATAGTCGCCATATCCGGCAGCACCGTGGGATCCGTCCACGACATCACGCTGCTCAGGGAGAGCCCGCTGCCGTTTGGAAAATGGTGGGACCGCATGTGCGACGAGGACACCCCCGAAGAGGACAGGATCCACACCCTTACTGACCGCGGCTACAAGGGAATCGCAAAGGATCTGCCCGGCACAAACACCCTGCAGCCGCACAAGAAGACCAAGAACCACAAGCGCTTTACAAAGGAGGAAAAGGAGCACAACCACGCCGTCAACTCGGCCAGGGTAAAGGTGGAGCACTCCATCGGCAGGCTGAAGCGGTACGGCCGGCTTACCGCGCCATACAAGGGAAAGATTGGCGACTTTAACAGGGAATTTAACATAATAACCGGACTCGTAAACCTGGACCTCCTGTGGAACCAGATGAAGAAAGGACCTCCTTCAGGTAGCACGCTGGGGCCGGTAATAAACTGGGAAGAGGCAAACGTCCCCGGCAGCGCCGTTTCAAACAATTAATTCCGTGCACATCGTGGTGCTGCAAGGTTGCGCACGTTATTTTGTATTTCTGGCAGGACAGGATCCCCACATGGCTAACATGGCGAGAATTAAATCAGAATTTTTAATATTTTCTGGGTTTTTCTGGTTTAACCCAACGAAATGGAGGGATTACGCATGGCTTCTATTATGGGACTATCAATCTGATCATCTAATATGCCGTCTCCTGAGAACCGCCCCAACCGTGTACTTATAACCACTCGATCCCAAAATACGCTGTTGGTACTGGAGAGATTTCATTTTTGAATTAATTTAAAATTTTTCTGGTCATTTTTGTAATCATCATGATCTCAATTGCATCCCATGACGCCTTTGCTACGTCGCCTTCTCCTCCTCCGGGATTTACGCAAATAGAGATATCTGAGCTTCCGGTACTGGGCCAGGAGTTTGATCTTATCATCTCTCCCACACCTGATAATTATGATGAAAATTGGACACAGGCTTCTGATGAAAAAACATGGTCAACAGAATTTACAATCATTTTGCCAAAGGGCTTTGAAATTGTTGATGATGATTTTTCTGACGGCAGACCCTATTATGGAATGCGTGGACAAATTTCCGATGATTATCGTTTCTTTTCTGTTGTTAGGGATGTTGGATTTCCTCCCCAGACAACGGTAACAATCAAGCCAACAGAGCCCGGTATTTGGCAGATTATTGCTACAAGTGGCGCATTCATAGATGGAAAAATATTCGTGACGCTGACTGAAAGCTATTCGTATGTTTCTGATAAACCAAACAATGTTGTACAAAGAGACGCGTGTGGCAAAGATTTGGATGGCCGGTATGACCGTATAGCCATGTTTGATGTTGAATCAAACTCGATAATAAGAAACGTAAAAAATGATTTTATGGTGGAGGAATCTCATAACGACTGGAAAATAATCACAAATCCCGCCACCGATCTTGTTTACGTCTATGAGCATTACACGACAATAGTCCCAACCATATATGGAAATTCTGGCGAAACAAAAGAGAATCTGGCTCTATACGGCCCAAGATCCAGCGTAAGAATATCGGATATTGCCATAAATCCTGAAACAAACCTGATCTATATGGCTGACAATGGACGAGTAAGTGGAAAGGATCATGGCAGGATCCTGGTGCTGGATGGGGAAAGCCATTCGATTATTTCAACAATAGAATATTACGACAAATCAGGCGAGGGCGAATATGTCAGATCAACTGCTGTAAATCCGAAGACCAATACTTTGTATGCCCTGACAGGTGAAGATAACCTGTACGTGATTGATCTTGATACGGAGGATGTCATTACGAAGCTTCATTTGGGCGAGTATGGATACTCTGGAACCCAAGACATTGAGGTAAATTCGGCGACCAACAAAATCTACGTATTAAATGGCGCATTGTATGTGGTAGACGGGCACACAAACTCTGCTGAGGCGGAAATACCCGTTGACAATTGGGCAGACAAGATCCAGATCAACGAGAATGACAATGAAGTCTACCTCCTAAGCCGTTTTGCCGGAACACTGCTGATAATTGATGGAATAGATTACCAGACGGACACAATAAATCTGCATCGCCCAGGATTCGATATGGATTTTGATCACGTACGTGGCAAACTGTATGTTCCAAACGGGGGTGGCTCAGTAACCGTAATTGATACTATAGTGGCGATCAAAAGTTCTTGCAAAATAATTCGGCTTTTCTGTTAAAGAATTTGATCAAATCCAGATTGAATCTCGCAGTTCGATAATACTGGGAGATGGCCCTGTGCATGTCCAAGAAGGTTTTGTAGTATTCTGAGACAAGCAGGTTCCGTTTTCCCTGGTGCCAGCATTCTTCCACGGCGTTGAGATGCGGTGAGCCTTTTGGCAGGTATATGATCCTGATGTTCTTGTTCTTGCGCAGCAGCGTCCGGACGGCTTTTGCGCGGTGCGGGGACGCCCTGTCCACCATGACGGCCACCTTCCCAAAATGCCTCTGCATGGCCTTGAGATAGGCAACAAATGTGGGCGCATTAAACCCGCTGGCAGTCCTGAAGAACTGCCTGCCGTCCGTCGTGATTGAACCGTACACGGCAATTCTTTTGTGGCTTCCAGTATATGGTACGGTTATTGGCACCCCCACAGGCGACCAATACTTGCGACCCGATTTTACGTCGTGTATGAAGAACGCCTCGTCTTGCACGGCCAGGACAAAACCGTCCTTTTCTAGGCGTGAAATTCTCTTTTTGAGGCGATATTGCCAACTTTTTACGGCCGTTTTGGTGGCCCTGTTAATGTGGATCCTTTGCGACCCCTTGGGAGACAGGCCGTATTTTTGCATGATTTTCCTGACATTCGTCCTGTGCATCCTTGTTCCCGTTTCCTTGTGTATGACCTGTTGCAGTTCGGCAGGAGTGGTCTTGAACCTGTCTACCTTGTCCAGTATGCCGTCCATTGTTTCCGGCGAAATCTTGGGCGGCCTGCCGGATCTGGGAAGATCCAGGAGGCCTTCAAGGCCTCCCTTCTCGAAGCGTTCCAGCCAGTTGCGCACCCATCGAGGGCATCGCAAAAGATTGACGGCTGCATCCTCTATGCTCACTTTGCGAAAATATACCATGTGCACTGCAAGCATTCTGACTCCCACCCTGAGGTCTTTTTCTTTTTTGTATGCTGCTTCGAGTTCTTCCCGTGTTACTTTGCTCATGCCGCGTTAGGCGACCAGATGATCTACATAGTTTTCGGTCTGAGGTGCTGAACTTGGAACGAATTTTTGCTTTTCACTATAGCACGCTTGAATTTGACATAATGGATGACTGCAGCTTTATTTCGCGCATTTCCATAAATTCCGGAACCGGAGTTTTATCTGCGGTGGATGAGTCACGATCAGTCACCGTAAACGTAATTGAACATGTAAAACCACACCAAAACGATCGGATCTGGATTGATGATTCGGAATATCCGAGAACAGAGTATCTGTCAGACGAGCAGATACCCTTCAGAATATCCAATATCGGCGACGCTGACATCGCAGTCGACTCTGTAAGGATAAAAAATACCAATACCGGGGATGTCGCCATTACGCTTACGGAGCCTCAGACAATCGAGCAAAACGGGTTCGTTGAGATTGTGTGGGACCAGACTGATTCTAGCGGAAGACAGGTTCCGCCTGATCGTTACGCTTTGATTCTGAGTGGACATGATGACCAAAATGGTAAGAGGTCGCCTTTGCGAAGCAATTCCGTGCCTGATCTGTTCCGATTAATTACCAACTGAGCTACGTTTTTGACCATAAATACCCGATTAATTGCACGTTATCAACACGGTCCTCAGGCAGGCAGAGCGGTTTTCGGATCAAGGCTCTTCCGGTTGGATCTTTTGCGCCGCATTTTCCGGCAGGCGCTGCGTGCCCAAAAGCTTTATGGATCATGCCTTCCCGTGTTATGGCGTGGTGCCTGTAATCGACTTGGAAAAGATTGACTGGAACTCCGTAACCGACACCAAGTCCCTCTTCGAATCCGTCTTGGACATGCTCAAATCCAAGGACGAGGAGAGCATGGCGCTGAGAAAAGACATCGAGCAGCTGAAGGAGGAGGCAGAGGCCTTCTCAGGGGAACATGCGATGCTGACGGAGATGGATGCCAGGATCAAACTGCTGGAAGAAGAGAATGTGCAAAAGGACTCCGAGATAGAGAAACTGAGGGCAGAGAATGCCGCCCTCCTGCAGGGATGCGACGTCTCGCAGGCAGTCATGGACAGGATAGCCCGCCTGGAACGGCAGGCATCAGAGCATGCCTCTCAGTTAAGGGAGGCGCGCGCGGCCAACTCGGCGCTGGCAGCCGAGAATCTGGGCATCAAAAGCCGCCGCTCCCAGAAGCGGCTCCGGGAATCACCAGGGCCTGCGCCGGACCCGTTCAGGAAGGTCGTCTGCCTGCGCACCGGCCGTGATCCTCCCCCGATATCCGAAAAAAAGCTAGTCGACATGCCCGCCTGCCCGCACGGCCATGCCCTCTCGAAGGAGCCCACCGAGGTGACCATCCGGGTAGTCGAGGAGATCATCGACGGGAAGCTGACCGGCATCCAGTATACCGTCGTCCGCAGGTACTGCGGGGAATGCGGCAGGCAGTTTGCCCCCGAGATCCCAGGGGTCGTCCCAGGGGGGCGGTTCGGCGCCAGCCTGACGTGCCTTGAGACGACGATGAGGATGTACAACATTCCCTACGAACCCATCCGCAAGCTGATCAACATAATCTACCACGCAGGCCTTGCCAAGTCGACAGTCATCAGCCACGTGGATGCCGTTACGGGATCCCTCCACCCGCTCTACGAGGAGATGCTCGAGGATATATTCTTCTCAGGGCATGTCTTTGGCGACGAGACCAGCTGGAGGGTAGCCGGGATACTGTACTGGCTGTGGATACTAGTCGGTGACAACTCGACTGTCTTTTACGTGGACAAGAGCCGGGGAGGAGACGTGCTGGAGACCCTGCTTGGAGGGTACGGCGGCCACGTCACCTCTGATTCACACGCTGCGTGGAACCGCATCGGCAGGACCCACCAAAAGTGCCACTACCACTACCTCCGCGAGATCCTCCGCACCCTGACCATGAAGAACCCCGGGCCCGAATTCAAAAAGTTCGCCAAGGCCCTGAAGGGGATAATCACCGATTCCTGGTTCCCGGAGAAGGGACTCGACCCGGACGACGACGAGGCCACGCGAAACCTCAAGGTGCGCAACCTATTGGCCAGGGTGAGGCGCCTGATCTCCGGCGAGTATACAGACGCCCACTGCAAGCGGTTTGTCAAGCGGCTGCGGCGCGAGATCACCCACCTGTTCCCATTCATCCGCCTCAACACAAAGTGCCATAACAACGATGCCGAGCGCCCCCTGCGGCCCAGCGTCGCATCCCGGAAGGTCTCAGGCGGCAGCAAGAGCCTTGCCGGCGCATACAACCACGCCGTCCTGGCCACCGTCCGCGAGACGTGCAGGAGGCGCGGAGTCAACCCGCATGACTTTTTGGTTGACTATATGCACGGTCTTGTCGAAAAAATTCCGACAGGAGCAGCAGCAACTGCATAAATCCTGCAAAATCCACTCCCTGACTGTTCCATGCAGACCCGTCGCGCCGGCAGCCTGGCATAACCTCGCCTGATCCCGGCACAATTCACCGCCCGGCCGCTTCAAAAAAGGCCACTTCGCAAACCCGATCACCGGATCGGCCAAAACGTAGCTCAGTCTGACCCTCCCGGAAAAAACCTGAAATAATGCCAATTAAATGGGCATTTACGGCCGAAAACGTAGCTCAGTTGGTAATTAATCGGGGCAGATCAGGCACGGAATCGCTTCGCAAAGGCGACCTCTTACCAACAAGCTTGTTTTTGTTAACAGGTCACAGACGATTCAGCTAAGCGAAATGTGCTTTGATCTAGGCAAAATCTGACAAGAATGCAAGCAGATCAATAAGGGTACGGCCCTATGGTTTTTGTTGTCTAGACAAAAAACCAAGCAGGGCCGCGATCTACTGAACAATCCAAGAATATATCAAGATGTCGCAAGCGGCATGAAAAACATGCTTGCCTGCGCCAACACGTCAAACAGGTACAATGCGGTATTTGGAACAGACGATCTAAATCACGGCATGCTGAGGGGAGCCACCATGGATTCGTCCGTAGGCGGGTGCGCAAACGCGGTAAAGCGCACGCACTGCGACGCTCCCTCCGACAGGTGGCATGCATCGGCAATCAAGGGGATGGAGCAGGGCACGGTTCAGCGCGCATTCGAAGAAATGGTGGCAGTGCAACTTGACACATTCAAAAAACTGGGCAAATTCCCAAAAGAAGGACTGGACATCGCAATCGACATGCACCTCATACCGCGTTATGACCGGGCACCCGGAGGGGAGCTGACCCGTTCCAAATACAAAAACGGAACCACGTATTTTGAGCGTTACATGACAGTCCAGTGCGTAAACGACAAGATGCGCATGGTCCTTGCAGCATCATACCTCAAAAGGCTCGAATTCGTGCCTGATTACGTGGATGCAGTCCTCAAGACCATGGCAGGGATGGGCATCAGGATCCGCCTGGCGCTGCTTGACCGGGAATTCTTCTCAGTCGACACGATAAGCAGGCTGCGGGCAAACGGCGTAAGGTACCTGATGCCGTGCAGGAACACGCCCAACGTGGTGGAAGCCCTGCAGGATTTTGCACAAGGAAAGAGGGAAAGGATCTCAACAAACGTGATTGAGAACAACCAGGGCTCCGTCGAATATTCCATGATAATAACTGAAAGAAAAAACGCCAAAGACCCTGATGTCCCGGAAGAGAAATACATCGGGTTTGCAACAAACCACCCCACAATCAAGACGGAGGCTTATGCCAAAAGATGGGGAATAGAGACCGGGTACGGTAAAATCGAGGAGTGCAGGGCCAAGACGCGGATTTCGGACATGGAATCGCGGATGTTGTGTTTTTACTATTCCCTAACATTGTACAATGAATGGATAATCGTCAGGGCAATGCTTTCTGACGGTACCGAAAGGCAGAGTGTCATGACCATGCTCACGTTCAAGGTGCAGTTGGAATCACTCCTCATACGCCAGTCCAAACCGCCTATACCAGCAATGAAAAATTCATATCAAAATCGCTCATAAATTTTTGATGCAACAGCCGTCTCTGGAAATTACGAGGTGCGTTGAATTCCCAAATGACGAGAAAAGACGCCCCGAACATTAGACATTGCATGCTCTGGTGCGCCGTGCATGGCACACGCTAGGCGGCGTGGATCCGGTGCGGTTTGATGTCGTTCTAGATGGCCCTGTACAGAAAATTCTCGACTACCAGATTCGGTTTTTTGTACCTCGTGTACCGGGTGATCGCCTCGCGGAGCATGCTCAGGCTGGTGTACGGCACGTCAAGCACTGCCCGTTTGAGATCCCTCCAGTACGTCTCTATGGCGCTCAGGTCCGGGGTTGCAGTTGGCAGGAAGATTATCTCCAGGCCGTCTGTGCCATCAAGCAGTTTGCGTATGTTTGATGCCCTGTGCTGGGAGGCCTTGTCCATGATCAGGCAGATCTTCTTGAACCTGTACATCGCCTGCCTTAGAAAGTCCTCAAAGGTGTCCTTGGTAAACGCATCGTACTGCCGGAACATGCCCCTGCCGTCCGTGGTGATTAGTCCATGGATTATCGTCTTGGAGTGTGAGCCGGTGTACGTGAAAAACGCCCGTATTCCCTTCCTGGTGTAGCCGCGTCTTCGCGGCCGCGCATCGGAGATTACTATGGACTCGTCCTGTATCGCTACGACTGTTCCTTCACTGTTCTTTTTTTATAATCTCTGGCATCTCTTTTTGGAATTTCCTGATCTCCTCGTCAGGTGCCCTTCTTGCATGTTTTCCTACGGGAACCTTTTGGGAATAGCCCCACCCGCGCAGTATCTGGCGCACATATCCGAGTTCGTACTTTACTCCGGTCTTCTGTTGGATGTATTGCTGCATCTCCCTGCCCGTCCAGACCGGTTTACTGCATGCGGCCTTTCTGATCTTCTTCATGTCTGCCTTGCTCGCCTTGGTCGGCCTGCCGGAGCGCGGCATGTTTCCCAGCCTGTCAAATCCGACTTCCAGGTAGCGCTCATGCCACTTGTAGCCCCACGAGGCTGACTTTCCCAGGGATTTTGCAGAATCCCTCATGGTTATTCCATCACGTTTGACTCTGATGATCAGCATCATGCGGTCCTTGGTATCGCAGTCTGTCTCAGCGGTGTATCTTTTCAACATCGTCTTGATCTTCATTGACTGTGGGACGTGAAATTGGTATAACTCTAGATGCGGTAAAATATGTGACAATCGCATCAACTTTTCACTTTTGGTATACCTGATCTCAGATGAGGCACTTTTCGCTTAGCTGACGATTCCACAAACAATTATAATCACAGCAGACAGACCCCATGCATGTCTGAAAATGTAATATTTCCAGGGGATGCCATATCATCCATCGAAGAGTACGAGGCAGGCAGGAACACGTTTGATGACGGAAGCATGGTCCGGGCAGCAACAGTGGGCCGAACACACATTGACAAGGCAGCGCGCGTTGCCAGCATAAGCCACCCAAAACTCCTCTCCGTGCCCAATCCGGGCGATGTCATCGTGGGGACTGTGGCTGCAGTAATGTCATCAATGATTGCAATCTCCATAGACTATATCAACGGCAAACCCACCACGTCCAAGGTGGAATGCGTATGCTCAACTAGAAACATCAGAAGGAGGAACATAGCGCTGGCAGGCGACATAGTAACGCTGAGAATTCTCAGCCATCTCAACGGCACCATCCACGCCACGATCGACGAGTCCCATCTTGGAGTGTTGTTTACCAAGTGCAGAAAGTGCGGGCGCGAGGTGATGCCCATGCGGGACGCCATAAAGTGCAGGGAGTGCTCGTGGATCGACGAGAGAAAGCTCTCCTCAAACTTTGGCAACGGCGAGTTTGTAAACCTAAGAGAAAACAGATGACGGAGGTATCATTCCCGGGAGAGCGTGGCGCGTACAGCGAGGATGCAGCCGTGCAGTTTCTTGGCCCGGAGACAACGGCAGTGCCGTGTGAAACGTTTGACGAGGCCCTCACGAGCACGGCAGAGGGAAGAACAGAATATACGGTTCTTCCCATAGAGAACTCCATAGAGGGAAGCGTCGGCAGAAGTTACGATCTGCTGTACTCCACTCCGCTGAATGCAACCGGGGAGATCTACCACAGGATAGAGCACTGCCTGATCGGCACCGGCAGCCTTGAAGAGATAGACACCGTATACTCCCATCCGCAGGCCCTCGGACAGTGCAAGGGGTTCATTGAGAGGAACCACATCAAGCCAATTTCAACACATGATACAGCAGGAAGCGTAAAAATAATCAAGAAGATGGGCAGGAGTGATTGTGCATGCATTGCCAGCAGGAGGGCATCGGAGATACACGGTGTGCCGGTGGTGGCAGTCGGCATCGCAGACAATCCCAATAACTATACAAGGTTTCTGATACTCTCAAAGGGGAGACGGCAGGCCACCGGGAAGGACAAGACCTCGCTGATATTTTCCATAAAACACGAGCCTGGTTCACTGTTTCGAATAATTGAAAAATTCCACGACAACAACATTAACCTGACAAAGATAGAGTCAAGGCCCACCCAGACAAGTACCTGGGAGTACAACTTTTACGTTGACTTTGACGGGCACGCATCAGATCCGCGCGTGGCCGGCATGCTTGAGAAGATAAGGTCGCAGACGCTGTTCATGAAGGTGCTGGGTTCGTATCCGTCTGCACATACAGGCTAGAATCCCTTGGGCTTTCGCATGGTAAAGCCCATGCTGAACCCGATTATGACCACGCCTGATATCATCACCATGAGATCGTATGTGAACCAGATTGGATCCGAGCTTCTAACCAATACGCCTCTAATCTCAAGATCCGTCCCCCCCGTGTTCTGAATCTGGAGTATGCTTGGGCCTTCAGATATGTGGGTCCAGTTCAAATCCACCCCGTCCTTGTAGGAGGTGCGGGATACAGGCCGGTCGTCTCCTGGAATCTCCAGTTTGAGATCAAAGGACTCGCCGGTAATCTGCATGGTCTGTACAGTGCCTGCCGGTGCCGGAATCGTGTAGAGCGTCGAATCTCCCACTACTAGTCCGTAGGACTCGTTGACTGTGATGGGTCCTATGTGCACTGCAAGGGAGGCTGCTCCGATTCCAATTATTATGCACCCGGCTATCATTCCAATGACGGTTCTCTTGGAGATCATGATTCAACTGGTCAGAATACAGTTTAAAAGATTAGCGGAGACGGATCTCCGGTCTGGCATGACGGATTGCCGCACACGGCGCGTGCAACCGGCAGGAATATTCCGGGTTTGGATGTACGTGGTAATCGTTTTGGGCCATGTGACAGTATCAGGAATTGGAAGGCTTGATGAATTAAAGCCTTGAAAAATTTCAGTGTCGGCTGTTTTGGTTTCCAATGCAGAAATGTCAATAAAAGCAAAGGGATTCTTGTGGTTGTAAATCCCGGATGCGTGTTGGAAGGTGGCAAGCTTGAGGATCAAGCAGTGTAAATCCTTGTTGTGCCACCAGAAAGACCTTCCAGCCAAAACACCTAGCAGCTTCCCTTATGCAGTCTGTGGAATATTGAGCCCTTGTGGATGAGCCATCCAAGACATAAAATGCCATAGAAATGGTTGGTATAATTAAGTCCAAATTTTTGATCATGCCGATATGAAAATAAATCAGCTTCTGCATTGCTGTCGTGCGGGTAGCCTGACTATTGTTTGCATGAATGGTTGACGCGGCAGCATCAGACATCCAATTTCAAAGTCAACGGCAAGGATTATAATTTAAAATTTCATTTGCGTCATCCGGACTTGACGCGTATCCGCACCGTGCAGAAGTTTATAATCTTGGGAAGAACCTTCTGGATGCAGAATCATCCTTCTTGGCCTTTTCGATTGCATCAATAACCATGTTCCTGTGGTATATTGCAGTCTGGTTGTCAGGCGCAAGGGCCAGCGTCTTGTCGTACCACTCCAGGGACTCGGCATACCGCTTGAGCCGCATGAGCAGCTTTCCCTTGTAGCTTACGGCGTAGACATAGTTTGGATTGATCTTCAGCGCCTGCTCGCAGTAGGCCAGCGCCTCGTTGTATTTTTTTGCATGCTCCAAAAGCCACACCATGCTGCATAGGGCTTGGATGTTCTTGGGGTCGGCCTCCAGGGCGCACTCGCAGTAGAACCGCGCGGCCCCAAAGCGTTTGAGCGAGAAGAGCGATATGCCCTTGCTGTAAAGCGCCCTGACATTTTGCGAATCATACTCCAGGATGCGATCAAAGCACTTTACTGCCTTTTTGTACAGGCCCGTCCTGTCCAGCACCAGTCCCTTGTGCAGCCAGGCATCTGTACAATGCGGGTCTATCTCCAGTGCCTTGTCATAGAATACGAATACGTCCTTGTTTGAGAATCCTGCAAAGTCAAGGGTCCATCCCTTTGCAACCAGAGCCTCAGTATTCTTGCCGTCAATCTCCAGGGCGTGGGTGTACAGCCGTATTGCCTCCTTGTGCTTTCCTTCCTGGGCAAGCTTTTGTCCCTCCTGATATACTGCATCAGACTGTCTGGAATCCTCCTCGATTGCGTCCTGCAGGAATGACATTGCCTCAGCCTTTCTGCCCAACCGTCCCAGGATCAGGCTCTTGTTGTATAACGCAGCAGAGTATTTCGGATCGATGTCCAGCGCACGCTCAATCATCTCCAGGGCCTCCTTGTTTCTTCCCATCCTGCCAAGGCACACACCGGTCTCAGTCAGGGAGTCCAGGAACCCGGGATCGACTCTGAGGGATTCGGCAAGGCAGTCTACGGCCTCCTCGTATTGCTTCATCTTTTCCAAGCACAGGCCGCGGTTGTACAGCGCATCAAGATTCTTGGGATCAGCATCAAGGACTGCATCAAAGCATGCCACGGCATCCTTGTGGCGACCAATCTTGCCAAGCGTGATGCCCCTGTGAAGCTGCGCCACGATGTTTTCCGGATCAATTGAGACTGCCCGGTCAAACTTTGATACGGCCTTTTTGAACTCGTTATAGTATACTGCAGTCAGACCCTCGTTCATGTAGTCAGTCGAACTCTTGGATGCACCTATCATCAATGGTATTTTGACAAATATTATTTTTATAGTTAAATCGTACATTACATATTCCGAAATTTATCCCATCATGCCACATGAACCGGCAATGATATAACATGCGTAGTTTACCTAGAATCTTTAATTATCAAATTTACAGATTGGGTGTCATGGGCATGGAGTTTTATGGTGATGATTACAGGGGTGCCGATGTTGCGCCGTTCGTAGGCATCAATACGTTTTTGCACCTGCCATGGATAAGAACGCACGAGGAGCTAAAGCAGGCAAAGCCTGACGTTGCCGTGATTGGCGAACCGTTTGATTTTGGGACCACGATCCGTCCGGGGGCAAGGTACGGCCCGAGGGCACTCCGCGCCGCATCAACGATTCCGTCCCCCCCGTACGAGAGATTCAACATTGAGACAGGGGCGGATCCGTTTGGAACGTTCAGGACGGTAGACTACGGAGACGTCCATGTCTCCCCCGGAGATGTCATAGAGTCGCACAAGCGCATGACAAAGAAGGTCAAGGAGGTGCTTGACGAGGAGGGCATACCGGTAATGCTTGGAGGCGATCACTCGATTACATATGCCAATGTCAGGGCGTTTGCAAAAAAATACAAAAACATAGGCATGATTCATTTTGATACCCACGCAGACTGCGCGCCACAGGGACTCACAGGCTACAAGTACGATCATGGCGCGCACATCCGGCGGATAATGGAGATGGGCTGCATGAAGGGAAAGAACTACACCTTGGTGGGTCCACGCGGATACTGGCCGGGACCGGACCTGTACAAGTGGATGTCTGACCAGGACTTCCAGTGGTTTACCATGCTGGATGTAGAAGAGCTTGGAATCGACATGATAGCAAAGGAGATTGCAGACAGGGCCAACGACGGGACCGATGCAGTGTACCTTAGCTGGGACATTGACTCGTTTGATCCGGCATATGCCCCTGGTACCGGCGAGCCCGAACCCAACGGCCTCACATCCAGGGAAGGAATGAGGATGGTAAGGCTCCTCTCAAAGTCCTTTGATCCGGACAGGTTCGCCATGGATCTGGTGGAAGTCGCACCTGCGTATGATGTCAGCGACAACAGTTCGTACAACGGGGGAATAACATCCGGACTTGGCCAGAGGCTCATAGTCGAGCTGCTTGCAGGTCTCTCCCTGACAAAGAGGGGGCTGGAGGACGGAAGTCCCGTGAGGCCCAACAGCTACAGGGGAACGGGCAACACATACCACTTCAGTGACGGCCCGCGTGCAGAGATTCCGGACAGGCAATGAGGTTCAGCGCAGAGGTTCAAGGCGACCCGGACACGCAGCCAATGATCATCTTTTCAGGGTATGGCCAGGATGTGGTGCTAGAGTCGGCAAAGGCCATCGACAGGAAGATTCAGGGAGGCATACGCATCAACATAAACGAGGCAGTAATGGCAATGGCAGCATACGTCATGAGGCAGATCGCAGCAGGAGTGAGTACAGATGACGCAAGGGAGCAGGTACGCGATCTCATCTCACCTGACAATGTCATGATTGGGGTTCCGGAGAGCATGAGAAGGCTCGTATTCCGTATGACATCCGGTAATTCAGAGACGGTGCTGAATCTGGACTCCCCGATAAGAATCAGCAGGTATGTCCTGAGGGGATCATAGTGTGTCCGGGTTTTCGGGTCAGGGCAGTACCGGTGTGCACAGGCATGGGAATTGCCGGCATGGGTAATACTGGCACAAGGTATGCAGGTTCTGATGTGCCATGACACTGGAGAACCTGCTTGATTTTAGTCCCCTGCTTGCACTGGGACTGGGCCTTGCCATAGGACTGGAGCACGCATTCGAATCGGATCATGTTGCAGCAGTGGCCACCAGGGCATCCGGGACCAAGGCGGGCGGGCGGATCAGGGATGTCGTCCGAAAAGGGATAGCCCGGTCATCGGTAATCGGGATACTGTGGGGCGCAGGACACACGACGACTCTGATCATAATGGGACTGTTGGTGTACGTCCTTGCAATACAGATTCAGGATAACGTCTTTACCGGCCTTGAGGCGGCAGTGGGGGTTATGCTTATCGTACTGGGGACAGTCACAATACTGGACAGGAGGAGGCTCTTCAGCCTCAGGCACAGGCACCCCCACAGACACGATGACGGAACATTCCATGTTCATGAGCACAGTCACACGGATCACAGACACGGCCACAAGTCGTACATCATAGGGCTGATCCACGGACTTGCAGGCAGCGGCAGCCTGGTCGTCCTGACTGCAGTCACGCTGGACAGCGCAGGAATGGTGATCAGCTTCATTCTCATATTCGGACTCGGTTCCATAATCGGCATGACCCTGATAAGCAATCTGATCGGCCTGCCGCTTGCCCTTACCTCAAGGGCAGGGTCCGTACAGAGGATTGCCAGGTATCTGGCAGGTGCATTCAGCCTTGCAATAGGGGCGCACATAATCTACGGCATACTCACTACAGGCAGCATCCTCTAGCCTGGTGTGACGTGGCGTACATGTAACGGTACTAGTAGTAATGGTGCATTTGCCTCTGCTCCAGCCCCTCCTGCTCAAAGTGGTTGTGCGCCTTCCCGCCGTCATGGTGCGCGTGGACAGTTCCGTCTATGTGGCAGTGCGTGTTGTCAATCTCGTCTTTCATGAATATGTCATCAACGTTGAGGATCATCACAGACACCTCTGCTGCAGTCTTTAGCACCTGCTGTTTGACTACAAGGGGCTCTATCACCCCCGTGCCAAACACCTCAGAGACTGACCTTCTCTCCGAGTCTATGCCGTACCATCCGGACCTGCCGTGGGAATTCCCATAGTGGGATCTGATGGCAGTCAGTGTGTCAAGCGGATCCATGCCGACGTTTCTTGCCAGGGTCAACGGGATCTCCTCCAGGGCTTCTGCAAACATTGCAACTGCAATCTGGCTCCTGTCCCCTATGCTGACTGATCTCTCCTTGATTCTGTCTGCCAGCACCGCCTCGATGGAGCCGCATCCGGGCACCACGTACGGGGTCTGGATAAAGTCCCTCAGTACGAACAGCGCATTGAGGGCGCTGCGGTGGAACTCGTCAAGATACCTCTTGGAGTTTGAGCGCAGCAGGATGGTCACTGAGCGCGGATTCCTGCAGCCCTCTACAAATACCATCCTCTCGTCGCCGACCATCCTCTCATGCACCTTCTGCGCATATCCCAATTCCGAGGAGGACACTGTATCAAGACTCTTGCAGACAGAGGCTCCCGTGGCCTTTTCAAGCCACCAGAGATCATTATACTTGGCCCTTCTTATCGAGATTATTCCGGCCTGTGCAAGGCACTCTTGTGCAATGTCATTTATCCCCTTTCGGGACACGACCACGCCGGCTCCGCAATCAATAATCTTCTGTACCATATTGCGCACGTCGATGACCTCCTGTTCAAGAAAGCGCGACATCTGCTCCGGGGAGTCTATCTCTATGGCATCATCAGTCTTGGTACGCATAGTCTCAAGCGGCTCGTTGAGGAGCAGTATCCTGGCATCGGTAACGCACCGTGGCATTGCCGCATTGTCAATGGTCTTGTCAAGCACGGTTCCCCGGATCAGCTGTATGTCGTTTGCGTTTCCAAGCTTTTCTTCTATCTTGATGTCATCAACATCAATGGAGCCGTTCTGAAGATCGGCCACATGGCAGCATGCATCAACTATCATCTGCCGGAGCCCCTGTGCATCAGAGACCAGGCTGGTTATGGCCTTTCCGCCAAGGCACGAGGCTGCAAGCTGCTCCAGGACATGTCTGTCCGAGGCATCCCTGGCCACCTTTACCCCGTCAAGCGTCTCCAGTGCAAGATCCAGTCCCCGCTCATACCCCCTGATGATTGTGGCAGGCTGCAGCCCCATACTGAGCATCCCGTCGGCCTTTTTGAGCAGGGAGCCTATCAGGATTGCAGCAGAGACTGTTCCGTCCCCCACGTGCGTATCCACCGTGTTGACGCCTTCCACGATCGCCTTGGCCACAGGATGCTCGACGTCGACTTTTCGCAGAAACGCGCCTCCGTGCTTGGTTATGGTGTCCTCGCCGATTATGTCAGTGAAGATCTTCTCCATCCCACGGGGCCCTAGGGACGTCTTTACGGCATCAGTTACCAGCTGGCCCACTATGAGGTTGAGTTTTCTTGATTCTGCGGTTCCCACGCGTGCAAGGTCCGCAGGCAGCAAGTCAGGATATTTCATCTATTTCCCATTATCCATAAAATATTAAAACATACGTGGGAGGGACTCAGGCATTCTTGTGCGCCATGCCGGAGTCCGGCCCTGACGTGTCTGTGTTCTGCACGCCGGACAGCGACTCGTCGCTCTCCTGAAAGTGCTTGAGATCCTCGCCGGCAATGATATCCTCCTCTGGCGGAACATAGTCCCGTATGTCGTGCCTTGCCTTTCCGGGATACTTGTCCTGGGTTGCAAGTGCGACTACTATAAACAGTACAAACGAGAATGCAGGCGGTATCATTGAGCCTAATCCGTATAACTCTCCTGGCACTATGAAGAAGAACGACAATCGCAGGAGTGAACCTCCAAGCAGGGAGGCAACGGCTGCAGGCATGTTTGCCTTCTTCCAGAAGAGTCCGAATGTGAGAGGCGCAAGGGCCCCGGCAAAGACGATGTCAAATGCCAGTATAAGGAAGAATCCGGGGGCAGGCACAAAGTATGCCAGTGCGGCACCGGCGATCATCATGGGGATAATGACAATCCGCGTGGCTACAAGCAGCTTGTTGTCACTCCAGGCCGGCTTTCCCAGCCACCTGCGCCGGATTATCCTCTGCAGTATGTTCCGCGAGACCACGCTTGATATGGCCAGCAGCCCTCCGCTCGCAGTGGACATGGATGCCCCGATCACTCCCATCAGTATGGCAGCTCCTATTGCAAACGGCATAAACTGCGTGGCAAGTATCGGCATGGCCAATTCAGGTATTGTGTCTCCTGGAAGATAGTAGAATGCCACGATTCCCAGCATGCTTGTAGGAATAACCGTAAAGAGTGTCAGTGCGCCTCCCATGAGGGCACCCTTCCTTGCAGTCTTTGGGTTCTTGGCAGAGAACACCCTCTCCATGAAGTCAAGTGCGATGATGTCTCCAAGCCCGAGTGCAAATATGGCACCCCAGTTGATCAGAGCCCCGTTGGCAACATCATACAGTCCTGAGAGATCCAGAAACTCCGGCGGGGCGTTGTTGTATATGACGTCCCACGGTACCGATGCAAAGCCGCCTCCAAAGAACAGGAATGCAGCCCAGAACGAACCTATTGCAAGATACACCTGGAAGAGGTTCGTATATGCAGAGGCAAACAGTCCCCCGGCTATCGTATATGCCACGACGGCCAGGGATGCGAGCAGTACACCCCAGAAGTAGTCTATTCCAAATACGACCTCTAGGATGAACCCACAGGCAGCCAGATTGCCTGCCACGAGAATTATAAAACTAAGAATCATGAGCACGCCGGACATCCCCTCGGCCCCATTTCCGAATCGTCGGTAGTAAAAGTCAGGGAGGGTAATCATCGACATCTTGTTTAGCGGTTTGGCATAGAATGCGGCAACCACCAACAGGCACGTGCCCAGGCCTATCGGAACTACTGCCCCGGCCCAGAAGCCGAAACTGAAGACCAGTGCGATGTTTCCCAGTGACGCGTTTCCGTCCACTGCCTGTGCTGCAAGCATTGTTCCGACCATGACCAGTGGCAGGCTCTTGCCTGCAACTATCAGCCTCTTGCCGCTCTTTTTTACCAGCCTGCCTGCAAGGATGCCCACTACAAGCGTGAGAACGATGAATCCGATAATTGCAATACCAAACCCATCAATCTCTACCATCGATTATAGATGCGCAGGAAATTATATAAATATTGAAATTTTCAGGTATAATACGTTTTAGTGTGTAAAAATAATGCGTATAGTACATTTTATTGGAAAAACTATGTAATTTTTGGGTTTTTGGGTAACTGCATAGTTTTTTGATCAAATGTTGAACTCCATGCCTACGCGCGTCTATGCAGTTTTTTGACGTGGAGCCAGGCCCTCGCGCAGGATCGTGCCAAGATCATCTCCCCTTGCCTTGCATGTCTGCTTGATGCTCATCAGCGTGGCAATGGCATCTGCACCCTTCTTTGACCTGCTCCCGTTGCTGTTCTTGCGCAGGATGACGCACGGCCTGATGGCCCGCTCTGCCCGGTTGTTGTGGTATTCGACGCCGTCTGTCTCCAGAAACGCAAACAGGTGGCCTTTTTCCCGCACCAGCCTCTTGCGCATCCTGTTGCAGTGCTTGCAGTCGCGGTCCTTTTCGAGCCTGCCGATAAGTGACGCAATACGACGATCCAGCCTCTTCTTTGCGGCAAGCGCGTCTGCCCCTCCCGGAACGGCGCCGTCGATGTGCGAGTCCCACAGTATCGCGCGCAGCGTCCTTGCGTGACGCTTGTAGTCGTAGCCGGGATTCTTGTATTTCAGGGTGTCCTTGATGTCCCGGGCGTAATGAAGGTGGCACTTTTGGTGTTCGGATCCGATGACGTTCCACGCGGCCCACGAGTCAGACGTGACGCATCCCGGGTAGTCCTTGCCGAGCATCTTTTTTGGAACCTTCGAGTTCCTGTGGCGGTGCACCTCGTAGATTACGGCGTACCTGGCTACAGCCACCCACAGCCAGTAGTTCGTGCCGTCGACGCGCCAGATTGTCTCGTCCCCGTTTATCGCAGGCGAGTTTCTTACCTCCTCCTTGATCTTCTCGTACAGCGGCCCGAGCTCCCGGGCCATCCTGCACACCATGCGGTTTATCGCAGATTCCGTGATTCTTGCCGAGTACATCATCATGACAATATTGCATATTCTGAGGTCTGACATGCCGTGCAGCCTGAGGATGACCATCATTATCATAAAGTTGATCCCGTACCTGGAGTTTGGCAGTGCCAGCGGGGTCCTGCCGGACACGGTCCTCTTGCAGTTCCTGCAACGCCTTCTCTTTACTGTCACCTTGATGTGCTTTAGTTCCGTCTTGGCAGCCTCCCTTACCACCTTTGTGTACGTGGATACGCACTCGGAGAGGTCGGAGCTGCCGCAGTTGTCGCACGTGTGGGGATCTGCCGTCTCCTCTGCGTCTATTCTTTCAGGACGCGCAAGGCCCGTGCGTTTGTGGTCACTTGGCTTGCCCTTGGCCTTGCCCTTGCCCTTTGCGCGGCGCCGGGTACTGCCGGTCTTTTTGTCCGGTTTTGCGCCGATGCTCCTTGCAACGGCAGCCGATATGATGCCCTTTGCCTCCTGCAACTCTGCCGTGAGATCCTGGATCTGTTTGAGGGCGGCAGCGTAAAGATCAGCGAGTTTGGCCATCTGCCGGTCTTTTTCGGCCATCTGCCGGTCTTTTTCGGCCATCTGCTCTGCCATCACACCCACTTTTTCCTCCAGTTCTGCAATCTTTGACTCGGAATTATCATCAGACATATGCAAACCGTGGGCAACAATGATCTAAAAATTAGGACGGAGAGAAAAACTCGATCAAGTGATCAAAAATAGTTTTAAAAAATTAGACAGACGCGGATTTTCTGATTGTAGATATGGAGTTCAACATTTGATCAAAAAACTACACAGATACGTTTTTGGATGTTTCTGATGGCACAAACGGATCAAATCTGGGAACTGATCCTGCGGACAGATAACAGAACACCGATGGTCAAAAATCCGATTCCGGAGCCTACATGCATATGACATCACCTTCAAAATCTTATTAGTTCATCAACCCTAAGAGAGATGTGGACAAGCAGTATGCGTTTGCAGTTATTTTGATTATACTGGGAATCGGCCTGAGCCAGACCGGTGGAGAAGATCCGTTCTATAGCGGTCTTGGTGTCGGAACCATGATAATGGGAACAGCGTGGGTGGCAATCCGACTGGTAAAGGAGTTCAAGAAATAGTACGGATTAGTCTGCGATGCAGAATCATACACGTATGATGTCCGGGGAGCAAATACCGGATGCGATATGGTGCTGAAAGGACAGACACGTACAAAAATCTGAAAATGATATAAGCATCAGATCAGTCTATTGTGTATGCCCGGAAAAGGCTATGCTACCGTGGGTCTGAAGCCTGCGATCATTGCAAAACTGCAGGATGTAACAGACAAGAACTATCCGGGGATGTTTCTTCCAAGCACGCTGATCATCATGATGAATGAGGTAAAGCGCGACTACTACTCCGTGGAGTCGCACAGGATCAGGCTTGATCTTTCAGGACGATACAACACCATGACCATCAGGTTGGATATACAGCAGTGGCTGGAGGCAAACCATACGGAGCTTGGAGAGGAGTATTATGAGAAGTATCGGGTAAAGTGTTTTACAAAGTTTGTCAGCTATTTCATCGCCAACGTGATAGAGTCAAAGTTTGACTCCCAGAATTGCACCATCAACCTCAAGGAGTCCGATTTTGAATGGCTACAAGCAGAGTACAAAAAACAGAAGAGTCTGGAAAGAGCCAACGAATATGTAACATTTGAGCGGTTTGCAGACACCTACATTAACAGCCTGCTTGGAAGGATCAGGGAAGCAAAAAAGATTCTGACAGTATAGGCTTGAAAGATTTTAAAAATTAGAGAGGCGTCATGGTGTCGATTAGCCTGGCATTGGTTACCTGGCCGTCCTTCTCCTGCATCTCAAGATCGACGGTATACTTTAGGGAGTTGAGCATAAAGTTTACCTGCACGTCCCATGCCTCCCTAGGGCCCTTCTCCGGAATCTGAAACGTTGCGTTGACCCGAAAGTCGCTGACATCACCGTACAATGCACCTATGACCCGCCTTGATTCTCGTTCTATGTCGTCACTAGTACTGACCTGTGGCATGACGGTATATGGTATCGGATGTATAAAAATATTATAAAAAATGGCGCCGTACACTCCATCCATCCATCCAGACATTAATTTACATGATATATTCAATGCCTGCAGGGAAACAATGCAGATGGTCAGTATGGGTTGCGTTTTTTTAAAATTAGGGATCCATATTATGTCTGCCCCAAATCCGTTCATGCGTCAGAGCACTCATGCCGGATGTGACAAGTAGTATAGAATCAGATCTGCATGCACAATCCTGGCCTGCAGTATCTCACATCAGCGAGACATCGTGCGGCTGGCTTTCTGCAAATCCGGCACGTGACATCTTGATGAACTCGGCATTGGTCTGCATCTGGAGTATGGTTTGCGCCCCACAGTAGCTCAGGCCGGAGCGTACCCCGCCTGTAAGCTGCTTGAGTATGTCGACTACTGTTCCCTTGTACGGGACCATCGCCTCGACGCCCTCTGCCACATAGTCGTTGATCTCGTCGTCGATGAATGTCTGGCCGGTCTCCTTTGACTTGCGTCCCAGGGATGCTGCAAGCGAGGCCATCCCGCGGTACACCTTGAAGCGTTTCCCGTTCTTTGTCAGGACGGTACCCGGCGACTCGTCTGTTCCTCCCAGCATGCTTCCCACCATGACTGATGATGCGCCGGATGCCAGTGCCTTGGTGGCATCACCGGAGTTTCTTGTGCCCCCGTCTGAGATTATCGGAATGTCCTCGTCCCGTCCCACCTGTGCGCAGTTCATCACCGCAGTAAGCTGTGGCACGCCGGATCCCGTAATCACGCGGGTTATGCATATGGAGCCTGAACCAACCCCCACCTTTACGGCATCGACACCAGCCCGGATAAGATCTCTGGCGCCATTGGCGGTTGCGACATTTCCTGCAATCAGCTCCCCGTCCGGGAACGCCTTTTTGATGCTGCGGATTGCATTAAGTGCGTTTTCGCTGTGGCCGTGCGCTATGTCCACTACAAGCACGTCTGCACCCGCATCCAGCAGGGATTCGCTTCTTTCCAAAAAGTCCCCCCTAACACCCACTGCTGCACCCACCAGCGGACGGCCCTTGCCGTCCTTGGAGGCATTTGGAAAGTCTGCAATGTTTGTAATGTCCTTGCTTGTAATCAACCCCATGACCTTGCCAGAGTCGTCAATAATGGGAAGCTTTTCGATCCTGTGCCTGTGCAGCATCTCCTTTGCGACATCAAGGGTCACCCCGGGCCTTGCAGAGATGACGTCCTTGGTCATGCACTCCATGACGGTGTTCTGCGGATCGGCAAACAGCAGATCCCTGTCAGTTATTATTCCGACCAGCCTGGACTCAGAGTCCACCACCAGCAATCCGGATACGTCTTTTTCTGTTGCGTAGTTCATCGCATCCTGAACGGATCTGTCTTGGGATATCAGGTACGGGTTCTCTATTATGACGCTGCCTGACCGCTTTACCTTGAGGATCTCGTCTGCCTGCTCCTTTATCGTCAGGAACCTGTGTATGATGCCGATTCCGCCTGCCCGGGCCATGGCCACTGCCATGGAGGACTCTGTGACAGTATCCATGTTTGCACTTACAAACGGAATGTTGATTGAGATGTTGCGGGACAGCCGGGTGGTCAGATCAGTCTGGCTCCTGCTTGTAATGTTGGAGTATTTGGGAACAAGGAGAACATCGTCAAATGTCAACCCCTCTTTGAATTCCAATGAAACCTTGTTAGGAAGTGTCCATATTGATTATAAGCCTTTGTTTTGAGGGGGCCGGCGGGGCTTTGGCAGTTTGCATCGGCATGCAAGGATGCTTTGAAAGATGTAAAATTTCTGGTGTCGCAGACCGTGTGTGATAGCCATATCCGAGAGGTGCCAATCTCTAACAATTGCCGGGATCCTTGCGACGGTCGCTGCGCATCAGCGCAGCGGCAACGGTTGCCGCATCCCTAGCAGCTCTTACGTTGTGGGTGCGGATGACGCTGGCACCTGACATGACAGATACAGTCTCGGCTGCAATCGAGCCTGCCAGCCTTCGGGAGGGATCATTCTCTTTCAGCAGGTATCCTAGAAACGACTTGTTGGATACGGATACCATGATTGGAATGTCCGGGGATATATGACTCAGATTCCGGATCACTTCAAGATCCCGGGATACCCAGCTGCCCCTAATCCTTGTATGGAATGGGCCGCCGTTTCCATCCCTTCTGAAGAATCCTATCGACGGATCCAGTACTATTTTGTTTGCCGGGACGGATGCAAGTTTTGCTATATCCAGACTCTCCTGTAGTAGTCCGGATGTAACATCCACGTGATTCCCCTTTACAGGCCGGGAACTGTACGCGCACAGGATTAGAGACGGCGCATACCTGGATGCCACATTTCTCATCTCCGGGTCGTACTTTAGTCCTGTGATGTCATTAATTATCCGGACCCCGCACTCCATGGCGGCCCGGGCCACCGAGGCCCTGCAGGTGTCAACTGATATGGGCAGGTTTGACGCGTCCTGGATTATGCGCACCGCGTTGAGAATTCTGTCCCGTTCTGTCTCCTCGGATATCATGGTCTGAAGGTATGGCGCAGTGGACATTCCCCCCACGTCGATAAAGTCGGCCCCGTCATCCTCCATCTGCCTTGCAGCATCGCGTATTGCAGTATTGCCGGTGCGGACCGACCCGCTGTAGAACGACTCGGGACTGGTATTGAGAATTCCCATTATGCGTACCCTGTGGGGCCTGCCCACCCGCACGCCTCCAATCACAGTCATAATCATTTATGGGTGTCCGGACAATTTTAGTCATATGACCATTCCGGACTGGGAGCACCAGTATGCCCGGATCCTAAAGGAGTTCGGGTATGACAGGTACAGGGACGAGGGATCGGCTGCCCTTCTTGGAACCATCATAAGGGAATCTGACGCGGAGGCAAGAATCGCCAGGATGATACGCGGCAGTACAATCTTTGTGATAGGTGCCGGACCCTCGCTGCCGTCTGCAGTAAGGCATCTCAGGAGATACGGGGAAGGGACGGTAATAATTGCAGCTGACAGCTCGGCAGGACTGCTCATGAGGAACCGAATCGTGCCGGATGTCATAGTTACCGATCTGGACGGGGATCTGGACCTTTTTGATGGGATGGCAGATACGCAGACCATATTTGTCGTGCATGCCCACGGGGACAACCGGGACAGGCTGCACATTGCAGGAAGGTTCAAAAACTGCATCGGGACGGCCCAGTCAGGACAGTCAGGCAGGATTCAAAACTTTGGAGGGTTTACCGACGGGGACAGGGCAGTCTTTCTTGCAAGCCACTATGGTGCAGACAGAATAGTCCTGTTTGGGATGGATTTTGGAGACAGGATCGGGAGGCATTCTGGCACACCAATGCAGGACAACCAGACAAAGCTTGCAAAGCTCAGAAAGGGTCAGGAGCTTCTGGAATGGCTTGCAGTACACACGGAATCCGAACTGTACACCACGTCAAGGCAGATTCGGGGATTTGAAAGGATATCCTATGAAACGCTGGGGCGGATGGTGGGCAGTTCTGCAAAGTGATGCGTGCCAGTATTGGCTGGAATGCATTTAATACCCAACCTGACGATCATCTAATCATGATGTTCTCAGAGGAGCAGATAAGGGACATTGTAACACTCAAGGAGAAACTGACCAGAAAGATAAGCGACCACCAAGAGGCCATCGATTCCCTGGAGAAGAACCTCCGCATTTTGGATACGGTTCTGAAGGAATCCAGTTTCACAAGGGCGTCCCAGATGGCCCCAAGGACAGATGGTGCTCCAAAGGATGCCCCTGAGGACATTCCTGAGGATGCCCCTGAGGACATTCCTGAGGATGCCCCTGAGGACATTCCTGAGGATGCCCCTGAGGACATTCCTGAGGACTCGGTGCAGGACGACGACTCGATTCCAATCAAGAGGGGAAATGGTGGGGATCTTATCGCAAGGGCGCGCATCACACAGGATCGGCTCTCCATTACGCTTGAGGATCACATCAGGGTAAGGGAGGATACGCCGCCGTTCCGTTCATTCTTCATGGACAGGATCATCGGGGACATAAGGAGAAAGGACGAGGCCATGGCCAAAAGGGGGGATATTTTACCAGAGTCGGTCATAGAGTGTACGGTGGACAGCGACAAGACCGGCATCCGGGAGATAGTAATCAGGAATTATGGCGGAGACGACAGGACAGGGGATCTTATCAATGCGGCAGAATGGTCGCTTACAAGAATGCTTGAAAAGACCGGCAAGTGATGGTATGGACAGGATCACGGTGCTAGATTTTGGATCACAGTACAGCCACCTAATCTGCAGAAGGATAAGGGATCTCTCAGTGTATGCAGAGCTGGTTCCCTATGACATTACCTGCGAGGAGCTGAAAAAACACAACCCCAAGGGAATCATTCTGTCAGGCGGTCCGTCAAGTGTATACGAGCAGGATGCCCCCATTCCAGACGACGGGATCTTTGAGATGGGACTTCCCATACTTGGAATCTGTTACGGGCACCAGCTGATTGTGGACAGGCATGGCGGAAGGGTAAAGCGGGCAAACAAGGAGTACGGTTCGGCACAACTCAGGATAGATGACGCAGGCGATCTTTTGGGAGGAATAGGGGATTCTGTAAAGGCGTGGATGAGCCATGGCGACGAGGCAGAGGCAGTCCCTCCGGGATTCAGGGTTATAGGACATACAGACAACGTAAAGGCTGCTGCAATCGTCTCAGAGGAGAGGCCCGTATATGGGATCCAGTTCCATCCAGAGGTGGCGCACACCGAGAAGGGAACCGGAATTATTAGTAATTTTGTACTTGATGTGTGCAGGGCAGGGCAGGAGTGGACCATGGAGGGGTTCGTAGAGGAGGCAGTCAGGAGAATTGCTGGTATCGAGGGCAACGTGCTGTGCGGCGTCAGCGGGGGCATCGACTCGACAGTTGCGGCACTCATCATCCACAGGGCCATAGGGGACAGGCTCAAGTGCGTCTTTGTGAACAACGGCCTGCTGAGGATGGACGAGGAGACCGAGGTGGAGAGGATGTTCAGGGACAACTTTGCCGTAAACTTTACTGCCGTTGACGCATCAGAGAGGTTTCTGGAAATGCTAAGGGGGGTAACTGACCCGGAAAGGAAGAGGATGATAATAGGAGAGGAGTTTGTCCGCGTCTTTACAGAGTTTGCCGAGGGGAACGGTCCGTTCAAATGGCTGGCGCAGGGCACGCTCTATCCGGATGTCATCGAGAGCGGGGTGTCAAAGGGGCCTGCAGCCGTGATAAAGTCGCACCACAACGTGGGAGGGCTGCCTGACTGGCTGCATCTGGATGTTCTGGAGCCGTTAAGGGATCTGTACAAGGACGAGGTAAGAAAGATTGCAGGGATTCTGGGGGTTTCTGAGAAGATACTCATCAGACATCCGTTTCCTGGTCCCGGCCTGGCAGTAAGAATCATCGGGGAGATAACACCTGCCAAGCTCAACATTGCCAAGAGGGCAAGCAGGATAGTCGAGGACGAGCTGATCAAGGCCGGACTGTACGAGGGAGTATGGCAGACATATGCGGCAGTGGGTGACGACAGGGCCGTAGGCGTGGTGGGCGATGAGCGAAGGTACGGAAACATAGTGATCATCAGAGCAGTCGATTCCATAGATGCAATGACTGCAGACTGGACCAGGCTGCCCCACGATGTCTTGGAGAGGATGAGCAACCGCATTACAAACGAGATCGAAGACGTCACACTGGTCACGTATGCAATATCAAGCAAGCCCCCGTCCACGATCGAGATGCAATAGTGCGATCCGGTACGTTCAGGTCGGCAGTGCCAGAATCACGCCTCCTCCTCCCCGAATGCGCGGCCTCAGATCAGGCAAGCCCCGATGACGCCCGCAGAATCGCCTAGCGCATTTTTCAGTATCGGGGTAGTGAGGCGATCCGAGAAGACCTTGTTGTGCACGGACTCGACTCCCAAGGTGTACAGAAAGTCTATGTTTGACAGCCCGCCGCCGAGCACGATCGCGTCAGGATCCAGCACTTCTATGATGCCGGCAATGCCGTACCCAAAGTCCTCTAGAAACTCGGCCTTCCACGCCCGGCCGTGTTCGGAGTCGAGGTTGCGCATTATCTCTTGAATGGGCATTTCCGCGCCGGCAATCTCCTTCCACCTTGCCTCTAGTGATGGCCCGCTGAGATACTTTTCTACGCATCCGGCCCCGCCGCACCAGCAGGGGCGGCCAGCTCGGTGCAGCACATGATGACCCCATTCTCCCCCGAGGCCGTTTCGGCCGTGGTGAATTTCTCCGTCTATGACAATCCCGCCTCCCACGCCGGTACCCATTATCACTCCAAAGACCAGCCCAAACCCCCGGGCAGCACCCATTCGGGCCTCGGCCAGTGCAAAGCAGTTGGCATCGTTGTCCATCACGATCTTCGTGCCCAAGGCGTCCTGGAGATCTTTCTTGAGCGGCCGGCCGATCAAGCAGCCGGTATTGCTGTTTCTTATCAACCCGGTATCGTCAGATGTAACGCCCGGCGTGCACACGCCGACAGAGTAGGAGGATATGCCCTCAGACATGATTGCGACCAGGCGGGATATCACGTCGATGATGCCTGGATAGTCCCCCGGCGTGGGGGCGCGGGTTCGTCTCGCCACGTCAAGATATTCGTTGAGCAGTACAGCCTCGGTCTTCGTGCCACCAAGATCCACGCCGATTCGGTGCAATAATGGAATTGTATGTATGGACGGTATTATCTTATCCCATGGGTCCGCCGCCGCCGGGACCGCCGGACACGGCAATCACGTCGTCGATTCTGAGAATCATGCATGCCGACTCTGTGGCAGATTTTATTATCTGCTCCTTTACCACGACAGGCTCTATTACATCAATGGCAAACATGTCGGCAATCTTTCCGTTTCTGGCATCAATTCCGGTCCACTTGTTTCCCTGTGCGTGTTTTGAGCGCAGCGTGGCCATGGTGTCAATTGGATCCATGCCCGCATTCTCCGCAATGGTCAATGGAATTACCTCTAGCGCCTCGGCAAACTTTTTAATGGCAAGCTGCTCGCGTCCGTCAAAGTGGTCTGCCCATTCCCTGATCTGGGTGGCAACAAACGCCTCGGGGGCGCCTCCGCCTGCGACGATCTGGGGCGTCTCAATTACATCCTTTACCACCATCAGGGAGTCATGAATGGAGCGGTCTACCTCGTCGATAACCCTCTGGGAGCCTCCGCGAATCAGCATGGTAACAGACTGCGGGTTGTGGCATCCCTCTACAAAGACCCACTTGTCAGACTCTATCTTCTTCTGGCGTACAAGATCCGCCTGTCCCAGATCCTCCTCTGAGAGATCATCTAGGTTATTGATAACGCGGCCGCCTGTGGCCTTGGTAAGCTTTGTCATGTCGCTCTCCTTTACGCGGCGCACCGCCAGGATACCGTTCTTGGCAAGATAGTGCTGTGCTATGTCGTCTATGCCCTTCTGACATATCAGGACGTTTGTCCCTACGAGGTGCAGCTTTTCAACCATGCCCTTGAGCATCCGGTTCTCCTCTTCAAGGAACATCTGCATCTGTGTGGGATCGGTAATTCTTATCTCTGAACTCATCTCGGTCTTTTCAATCTCAAGTGCCGAGTTGATAAGCGCAATCTTGGCATTGTCTACCTTGGTGGGCATTCCGCTGTGGACTATCTCCTTGTCCAAGACTATTCCCTCTATCACCTGGGTGTCCTGAATTGAGCTTCCGGTCTTCTTTTCCACCTTGATATTGTCAAGGTCAACAGAGTAGTTGCCGCCCCTCTTTGTAACCACCTTGAGTATTGCATCAACAACAATCTCGGATAGTATGCTGCTGTCTTCTGATATCAGCTTCGACTGCATGCTTGTAGTTGCAATCTTTGTCAGTGATTGGGCATCGTCAGGCTGTATGGTGTTGGCAAGCTGGGCAAGTATCTCAAGGGTCTTGTCTGCTGCTGCCTGAAATCCCTCTACAATAACTGAAGAGTGCACATCCTTTTTGAGCAGGTCCTCTGCACGTGCAAGTAGTGCGCCTCCAAACACTACAGAAGAGGTCGTGCCGTCACCCACCTCGTTGTCTACTGCCTTTGATATCTCCACCATCATCTTGGCTGCGGGGTGTTGCGCATCGATCTCCTTGAGGATTGTTGCACCGTCATTGGTAATTGTAACGTCTCCTAGCGAATCAACCAGCATCTTGTCAAGCCCCCGTGGCCCCAGACTGCTCTTTACCAGTTCTGCGACCAGTTTTGCGGCAGCAATGTTGTTCCGCTGGGCGTCCTTGCCCTTCTGCTGCAGGGCGCTCTCCTTCAAGACTAGAACTGGGCCGTTTGGTCCTTGCTGAATCGATGCCATTCTGATTTCAGGGCACAAAGTCCCTCTTTTTAATATTACTCAATCTAGGGTCTAGGGTTCGGGCATATGCACGGAACCAGGATCTGTCTGGGCACGAATCATGCAAAACCATGCCTGGTTTTGGCGGCGGCGAATGGGCTCAACCGGCCTGAACAAAAATTTAAATTCTGACTGCCATGGCAACCCCGTATGGATAGCGTGGCTTATTTTGAAATTCCGTACGATGACCAACCCAGGGCGCAAAAGTTCTACGAGGAGCTGTTTGGCTGGAAGATCGCCAAGGATCCTGAGATGGACTACTACCATGCCATTACCGCAGAAACCGACCCGCAGACCATGATGCCAAATCAGCCGGGTGCGATAAACGGCGGCATGATGAAGAGACAACACCCAGAAATGAAACCGGTGATCGTCATAAAGGTCAAATCGCTTGATGGGCATCTGAAAAAGGCAGAGGTATCAGGAGGCAAGATCGTATTGCCAAAGATTCAGGTGGGAGAATACGGATTTTATGCGCAGATATCAGACACCGAGGGAAACACCATCGGAATGTGGCAGAACGCGGCTCAGTCCTAGCATAACATTTTTTGTGGTTTTTGGGATACAGCAGGCACATGCCACGCCTGTTACGAATCAGGGATCATCCGGGTTTTGCCGTATCATATTCTGACGAGAGCCGGCATGGGTGTCTGGTTCATCCTGCCGGTTTCCAGACCTGGCTGCCACGCATGAATCCCCCATAATGCCGGATACTGCAAAGCGCCTGCAGTGTAATATTGCCGAACCGCCATCCGGAACCTACTGTCAGACTTCCACGGGACGTACTGCCAGGTCATGGTGCTGCCGTGAAAAAACAGGACGCCGTTTGCAGAAAGAATCCATTGTACGAAGTTTAATAGTAGTGTTCGATAGGAATGCAATGCTGGAGAGCCTGTGGCTGATACTTTTGGGGTTCGGCGCAGGAACTGCAGGATCTATGGTAGGTTTTGGCGGCGGAATCATGATATCTCCGGTTCTTGCGTTTCTCGGATTCCCCCCGTCACTCATTGCAAGCAACAGTCTCTTTGGCACGTTTGGCAACCTTGGCGGAGCCACACTCACCCACGCAGTAAGAAAGAAGATCAAATACTCCCTTGGACTAAAGTTGGGCCTCATGTCGATTCCGGGTACGGCCCTCGGAGCGCTGATGGCCGAGTATACAGAATCGGATCTCTTCAACGTCATGCTTGGCAGCATACTTGCGATCAGCGCGTATATGCTGTTTCGGGGCAAGATGAAGGAGAGGGGGAACAGCCCGATGCGGTTCATGACAATCATGATGGTTCTTGGAAGCATCTCTGCAGGAATCGTGTCCAGCTTTTTTGGAATCGGCGGGGGCGTAGTCGTCGTGCCGTTCATGAGACATCATCCGTAATTGGGCATAATCACGAGATTGGACGCATTGCAGGACAAATCTGGCTGACTGCATGGAATTGCATGTCAATTCGAACTTGCCCGATGATCAAAACTATACGTCAGCCGTGTTTTATTCTGATTGCCAATGTCAAAGCATGTCATTATACGACAAATTAGCAAAAAAGCCCAAACTGTTCATCCGGTGCACTGGACTGACAGTCTCCGAATTTAATTTGGTGGCAGGGCGGCTGGCAAAAAAATACCCCAAGGCAGAGCAAAAGCGACTCGCCAAAAGAAGCAGGGTGCGCGGCATTGGTGCCGGACGCAGGTGGAAACTGGATCTGAAAAACAGGTTTCTTCTGGTCCTGTTTTATTACAGGACATACGCTACGCAGGATCTTCTTGCCCTGACGTTCCATGTGGGTCAGGCCAGTGTGTCCCGCAGCATGGGGGCACTGGAGCCGTCGATCCGGCAGTGCGTTCCGCTTCCGTCAAAGATCTACGCCAACATCAAGGCCACCAAGACGCTTGACGATCTTGAGGAGATCATTCCTGGCCTGACTGCCCTGATTGATGCCTCCGAGCAGCAGATACAGCGTCCCGGACGCAAGGACATGGAACGGTCCCACTACTCGGGCAAGGCACACAGGCACACGTCCAAGGTCCAGTACACGTCGGCCACGGACGGCCTCATCCTTCACAAGACCCGGCATTCCCCGGGCAGGATCCACGACTTTGCAGTATTCAAGAAGAAACACCCGACATTCCCTGACAACCTTCCACGCAAGGACGGGAGCAAGGACAAGGAAAGGATCAAAGTCAGAGAGATCCTGGACAACGGATACCAGGGGATCAACAAAGAATTTCCTGACCGGGATGCAGTAGTGCCGTACAAGAAGCAAAAAGGCGCAGAATTGTCCCCCGAGCAGAAGGAATTCAACAAAAAGCACTCAAAGGCACGGGTGTATGTGGAGCACGCCATCCGCAGGGTCAAACGGTTTCGCATAATGAGCGGTGTCTACCGAAACCGCCTGAAAAAATACGACACCGTCAATGACATCGTCTGCGGATTTGCCAACCTCAGGGTTCTCCTAGTCCGGGAAGCAACCTGATAGGAGTCAAAAAACCTACACAGTATAGGAAAATATGTACAATTTCTAATTACGGATTATGTCTATGGTGCTTGTCATGGGAATGAAGATGAAGGAGGTGGCAGTCATGTCCCAGCCTGCACTGCTGGTCATCGCCTTTGTAGGGCTAATAGTGCACGGGTCGCTTGGTCATCCGGACATGTATCAGGCCGTACTGCTGCTGGCAGGAGGGTTTGCTGGCGGACTGCTCGGAGTCAGGCTGTCTGGCAGGCTGAAAGGCAGGCAGATGCAGATAATCCTTTCTGCGCTGATCTTCAGCGCGGCTGCAAGGCTCTTCTGGGAATTTCTGGAGGACGTGTACCAGGGAGGCCTCCTCATGCTGCACCGGATGCTGTCAGGCTAGCATCCACTCTTGTATGTTGAACCGTCTCTGTTTGGCATGTATTCGGCAGCTGCCCGGATTTGGATCCTGGCGCAGATGCAACACGCGCTTGGACTGCCAATCGTCAGCCGGCACGCCAGATGAGACCTGCTGGAACGATCAGCGGGTCTCTGCGATGGGCCGGATGTAGCGCCTTGTCTTTACATCGACCATTCCGCCTGAGAGTATCCGGACTGACGGCAGGGCCAGAAACGGCAGAAACACCGGAACCAGGCACGGCCTGGAAAATTTGCAGCCGGCATCGATAATGGAGTGGTTTATCCCCTCAAAGTTTGCAAGCACCTTCTCAAACGGGTCCGTAGATGCAATGCCTGCAAACTGGAAAGGCATCGAGGCAAGAATCCTGCCGGACTTTGCCACTGCCATTCCCCCCCTGTTCCGGATGACGCAGTTGGCGGCAGCGGCCATGTCAGAGTCGTTTGATCCTATCACTATCATGTCGTTTTCATGAAAGCTCCACGTGGAGGCAAAAGCGCCGATCTCGGCTCCAAAGTTCTCAAGAAACCCCACGCAGCGTCTGCCAGTCCCCCGGGTCCGGTCAAATGCTGCCACCTTCCATACGTCCTTGTCAGGCGACGCACCGACATCCTGACCGTCAGAGGGCAGACGGGCAGAACCAATACGGGTGACGATCTCGGTAATCATGAATATGGTGTTTGCCGTGACATCCTTTCTTGATCGCACCCGGAAGTCGCCTGCAGAGAGCCTCTCCAGCCGGACAGTATCGCGCGCCCATGAAGGGATCCTCTTTTTTCTGACAGGTGCCGTCATCCTGCCGTCAGATGCCACAAGCACGCCGCCGACAAAGACCATTCCTGGCCTGAACGACTGCAGATCCTCAAAGACTACCATGTCGGCAAGCCTGCCGGGCGCAACTCCCCCAAGGTCCCGCCCCATGCCGTAGTAGTCAAAGCTGTTCCGCGAGGCAATGGTGATGGCATCTACTGGATCAAGGCCGAGCCTGACTGCTTCCCTGATGCAGTGGTCAATGTGGCCATGCCCTGCAATCTCTGCCGGATCCAGCCCGTCGGTGCAGAACATCAGCCTGTCAATGGACGTGTTTCCTGCAAGGATGCCAGGGATTATCTCCTTCAGGTCGCGCCTTATGGAGCCCTCCCGTATCATCACCCACATCCCAAGGCGCAGCCTCTCAAGGGTCTGATCAAGGTTTATCGGCTCATGGCACGAGATGATTCCGGAGGCGACGTACGCATTGAGCTTTCTTCCGGATGCGCCTGCAGTGTGCCCGTTGATTATGCAGTTGTTATCAAGCATGGCAGATATGGATCTGGCAGTGCGGGAATCGCCAAGGGTCACCTTGGTCCATGAAAATACCTCCCCCATCCCAAGCACGTGCCGGTGCCTGAGGGCGGCCTTCTCCTCAGACAGGGTCATGGTCTGACTCTTGCTGAACTTTGGATCAACTGGAAGGCCGCCTGGAACCGTCTGGAATATCCGGATTGGCAGGTCCTCCCCAAGGCGGAGAAACTCCTCAAACCCCCTGTATCCGGCAACGCTTACAGCATCGATCGGATCCGAGAAGAGTGATGTGACGCCGCAGGGTAGCGCCATCCGGGCAAACTCTGAAGGCAGCACGAACTGGTCTATGTGCAGGTGCGGGTCTGCAAGTCCCGGACATACATACCGGCCGCCAAGATCGACTACCTTTGTGTCAGGGCCCTGCGTGTGGCCTGCATCATCACCCACGTATGCAATCCTGTCCCGGTATATGGCAATCTGGATCCTGGGGATTATCTCCCGGGTGTACACCGAGACTAGGCGGCAGTCCTTCAATATGAGATCGGCCTTTCTGTCCCCCATGGCCACTGCTGTCAGCGATGGGAACATGTCTGCCAGACGCGAATCCATACCATGCACTCCGAATGATTCCTATTTAGATTCAATGCTTAAATTACGGATGGGGCGGTCTTGTTGATGTGAACATTCCCAAGATGATAAGGAAGTACTGCTCAAAGTGCATGACGCACACGGAACAAAAAGTCTCCATATACAAGGCCGGAAAGAGGCGCGGTTCTGCCAGGGGTGAGCGCAGACATGCCGAGCGCAAACACGGCTACGGGGGGCAAAAGTTCCCAAAGCTGGCCAAGCCTGCCAAGGTCACCAAGAAGGTCACGCCGATCCTTACATGCACCGTATGCAAGAAAAAATTCAACAAGCCTGGCATCAGGATAAAAAAGTTTGAGTTGGTGGCAACATGAAGAAGAATCACATCGACATTCCAAAGCCTTCCAGCAGGTTTCAGAAGGTCATATGCGGCGAATGCGAGGAGCAGCAGGTACTGTACTCGCATGCCTCGACCCAGGTTGCATGCAACTCCTGCGGTAACGTGCTTGCAGAGCCCACAGGCTCCAAGGCAGTCATATACGGCAGGGTCTCAGGCAGCGCCGAGTAGGTCATAGTCTTCTGGCGTATTGATATTGAATGCTATTCTGCGGTCATCAACTATCACGCGGTTCTCAGGTATCGACTCAAGCGAGGATATCCCGTCCGAGTTTACAACGGATATTCCAGAGTAGCAGCACATCCTGCCTTCGTGTTCTATGCGCTCCCCGGCATCCAGTCCTAGGGAGCCAAGGAACGACTGGCTCACAAGTATGCTGGTCCATGTGCTTTGCGGCGTGTGGCACCGGAGTATCTTTCGTATTATGTCGCCGTCAAGCAGCGGTAGGTCGCCTGAGGTGACAAGGGCCAGGCCGCCAATCGATCTCAGGACGCGGTTCAGATCCCCGGCATATCCAGTCCCGGGGGTATCAAAGATCTCGATGCCCTGCCCTGCGAGAAGCCTCCTAGTATCCGGTGAGTTGGGGCTGGTTGCAGCAATGATCCTCTCAAAGCATCCCGAGTCTCTCAAAGAGTCTGCAACGTGAACAACCACGGGCCTCTTGTAGCAGAGGAGTAGTTTCTCAGTCTTGGCGTTCATCCTGGTGCCGCGGCCTCCTGCCATTATGATTCCAATCATACCGATACAAACACCACCATGCACGACAGCCTTGTCAGCTCGTTGGAGGCGCCAAGGACGTCCCCGGTAATCCCGCCAAAGCTCCTAGTGGAGACTGCTAGGAGGAACAGCGTCACTGCAATGGCAATGCCAAGCATCAGCAGTCCCTCGATTCCGCCCAGCATCATCACAGGCACCAGCATGATTGCAAATGCGGCTGCAAGCCTCCTCTTGTCTTTCATGGCAAGGAGAAACGGCGAGTTTGAGCCGGATGCTGCAGAACTGCCAATGCCTGCCATCAGTACCATCGAGAACTTGGCCAGTATCTCGCTTATCAGGACTGCCCGGAGCAGGTCAAGGCCGTCTGCCAGGGATACAGATGCTATCAGGCCTGCCATGTACAGGACAACGCTGACTGTTCCAGCAGAGCCGGTCGAGACGTCCTTCATGGCTGCAAGCTTGTGCTTCCTGTCGCCTTTTGCCATGAGGCCGTCGGCAAAGTCTGCCAGGCCATCTGCGTGGTGGATTCCGGTGATTATGGCAAGAAATCCCGCAACAAGAACCCCGACGAGCAGCGGATCCAGAAACAGTGACATCCCGAATGCCAGTAAGCCGGCAAGCACTCCGATGAGTGCCCCGACTGCAGGAAAAAGGTACATGTGCCTTGCAGTCTCCTCAAGACTGCCACCGGACGACGGAAGGATGGTCAGAAACGAGAGGGCCGAGCCTGCCCCCCTAAGCATGAATCCACCATCCTGCAAGGAAGAGGGCTGTGGTAATCGGGGCAGACACCACTACAACAAATAGGATGGAGGTGAGCCTCATTATGGACACTGCAGCCTGCACATGCTCCCTTGTCAGGTGTGTGCTCCCGCTTCCCAGGCTGTAGTGGCCAACCTTTTCAAACTGAGTCCCGAGGGCGCCTGCAAGGGCCGCCATCGGGTATCCTGAGTTGGAGCTTGCAGTCTTTGCGCCGTCGCGCATCATGGTGGAGTAGGACCCCCTCCAGTCGTAGCGCAACAGGGCTGCAGAGACCACCATGACCAGTCCTGTGAGGCGGGACGGGACATAGTTGAGTACGGTGTCGCACCGCGCTGCAAACCATCCCACGTCCCGGAACATGCGGGTCCTGTATCCTATCATGGAGTCGGCAGTGTTAATGACACGGTACACAAAGGCACCGGGCAGTCCGAATATGGCATAGTAGAACAGCGGCCCTGTAATTCCGTCGACTGTATTCTCGCTGATGCTTTCAAGTACGCCGGATATGATGTGCCTTTTGTTCAGGTCCCGGGTGTCCCTCTTTACTATCGCAGACAGGCCGATTCTGGCAGCTCCAATGTCGTCCTGGTCTAGGTATGCGATCACCGCCTCGGCATGCCTCTTCATGCCCCTAACTGCAAGGGTCGTCTTGAGAAGGATCCCGCCAAACAGTACGGATGCGACAACCTGCAGGTATTCTGGAAGTACGGATGCGCCTGCATCAAACAGGTACAGTATTATCATTACTGATACTGTCACGGCAGCTGCTGTCGGCACCACCACTGCAACGCCGCCGAGTCTGCCAGGAATGCTCCGCGCCCGGATGGTAATGGCTGCAATCATTCCGCCCATCCAGGCGGTGGGGTGGTATCTGTTTCCGGGATCGCCAATGGCCGCATCTATTGCAAGGGCAGCTGCCATGACAAGGAGCGGCTCAAACATCACAGTATCATCCTCTTGATTCGTACAAGATCCACATGTTCCTTTATTATTTCGGCCAGTCTGTCCAGTTCTGCATCAAGCTGACTAATGCCTGTATCATCCCAGACAAACTCTTCAGGATTCGAATCCAGCGAGTCCTCTTCTGGCAGATTCAGCCGGATAAGCGGGACGGTGCCGACTACCGACACCCCGGTAATCCTTTTGATCTTTTGGAATCCGGGTTTGAGGACATCAACATCACCCCTGAACTTGTTGAGGATGTAGCCCCGTACCAAGCTCCGGTGCCTTGGGCTCATCAGGGCCATTGTTCCGGCAAGGCTTGCAAAGGAGCCGCCCCTGTCAATATCAGAGACCAGCAGGACGCATGCCTTTGCCTTGCATGCCATGCGCATGTTGGCAATGTCAAACCTCTGCAGGTTGATCTCTGCAGGGGAACCTGCGCCTTCCAGTATCACCAGATCAAACTCCCTTTGCAGCCTTGCAAGCGAGGCGGAGGCGGCTCTGACCCCTTCTGTATTTACAAAGGTGTGGTAGTATTCCTGTGCATGCATCCTGCCGCGGGGCCTGCCGTTGAGGTATACCATGCTGGACTGGTCTCCGTCTGGCTTGAGCAGGATCGGATTGAGATCAGTGGTAATCGGACACCTTGCAGCCACTGCCTGTATGGCCTGCGCACGTGATATCTCAAAGTCAGGGGTGCGGTATGAAAGGCATGACATGTTCTGGGACTTGAACGGGGCTACCCTGTATCCCATATCCGAAAATATCCTGCAGAATGCGGCAACCAGCGTGGTCTTGCCTGCACCTGAGGACGTCCCCTGGACCATCAGGGATCTCATGATACCGCCTCCAGCGCACTGACCAGCTTCTGGTTGTCTGCGTGGGATCGCACGGCGATCCGTATATGGTGTGAGCCCATCCCCCGGAAGCTGCTGCAGTCGCGTACCAGGATTCCCCGGGCAAGCAGCATCTTTTGCAGTACACGGGAGTCGCGTGCCGTCTTGATCAGGATAAAGTTTGCAGACGACTCAAGACACTCAAGATCCCTGATCTTTGATATCCTCTGCCTTAGGTATCTGGACTCCCTTTGGATGATCTTCCGGGACTTGGCCAGGTGTGACGTGTCTGCAAGCGCTGCGCGTGCGGCAGCCTGTGCAAGCGAGTTGACGCTCCACGGAACCTGGAGACGCCGCAGGATTTTGGCCACCTCTACGGGAGCAGCAACATACCCGATTCTGATCCCAGGCATGCCAAAGGATTTTGTCAGGGAACGCAGCACCATCAGGTTTTCATGTCTTTGGACATGCCCTATGACGGATTCATCAGACCCGACCATCTCGATAAAGCACTCGTCCACCAGCACCACGGAGGATGCCTCCTGCGCACGCCTTACCACTGACAGTACGTCGTTTTTTGGGAGCAGTTCCCCGGTGGGATTGTTTGGGTTGCACAAAAAGACGCATCCGCCATCCGGAATACGGGCAAGGAACTCATCAATGGAGTCAGAGAGGTTCAGGGTCTCAAAGTAGGAGGTGCGGGCATTGTACAGGAGTGATGCGGCCTCGTACTCTGAGAATGTTGGAACAGGCATAAGGACGCGCATCTTCCTTGAGAGGAACGCATGACAAAAGTTGTGGATTATCTCGACTGCCCCGTTTCCTGCAACCAAGTTGGCTGCAGGCAGACCGGTATACCCCTCAAGATCAGACAACAGGGCAGACGAGTCCGGATCAGGATACTCTGCTATGCTGTCGATGTTCCTCTTGATTGCTGCCCTGACTGACTGCGGAGTCCCCAGAGGGGTAATGTTTGAGCTAAAGTCTATCGTGGTGTGATCGGTTCCCTCTATGGAGTATCTGCCGCCGTGCAGGGCAGGGGTGTATCTGAGAATGGAGGGCTGGGGATTCATATTCATGGTTTTGGATGGTGCCTGCAGATATAGTATGTTTTGGTAATTGCGGGGTTTGCAGTCTGCAAAGGATGCTGTTGCTCGTTTGAATCTGCAGGCCGGGTATGAACCGCCACTTGGGTGGTTTGAGACAACAGAAAACTATTATTAATTGAGTAGAACCAACCCAGAACATGCAAAAGATCAGGACAGCAATCATCGGCGTTACCGGATCCGTTGGACAGGAGTTTGTTCAGTCGCTGGAGAACCATCCGTGGTTCGAGGTGACCCAGATTGCAGCATCCGAGCGATCGGCCGGCAAGAACTATCTGGATGCCATAAGGGATTCAAGCGGAATCATAGCATGGTATGTTGGCGGGGAGATCCCCAAGTACATCAAATCCATGAAGGTCAGGCGGATTCACGAGCTTGACACATCCCAGCTGGATCTGGTCTTCTCTGCAGTCGAATCCGTGGCTGCAAGGGACATAGAGACTGCCATGGCAGAGCATGTGCCTGTAATCTCGACTAGTTCTGCATACAGGTACGAAGATGACGTTCCGATTCTCATTCCCGGCGTGAACGACGAGCATGCCGAGCTGCTTGAGGTGCAAAAGAAAAACCGCAACTGGAAGGGCTGGGTGGCACCGCTGCCCAACTGCACCACGACGGGTCTTGCCATCACGCTCAAGCCGCTTCTGGACAAGTATGGTGTAAAGAAGGTCCTGATGACCTCAATGCAGGCAATCTCGGGTGGCGGAAAATCCGGCGTATCTGCAATGGGCATCACAGACAACATACTGCCATTCATACCCAAGGAGGAGGGAAAGGTAAAGACCGAGACCAGAAAGATTCTTGGAAGTCTTGCAGACGGCAGGATAGAGGATGCCGACATCAGGGTAAGCTGCACATGCACAAGGGTCCCAGTAATTGACGGCCATACCGAATCTGTCTTTGTGGAGACGCGTGATGACATAGATCCTGGCAGGGCAAAGGAGATGTACGATTCCTACAACCAGACTGTTACGGTGGCAGGCCTGCCTTCGGCGCCAAAGGACTACTATGCGTTTCACGAGGATCCCACCAGGCCCCAGCCAAGAATGGAAAGAACCGTAGGGGATGGCATGACAACCACCATAGGACGTGTCGAGAAGGAGGAGCTCTTTGATTCCGGCATCAAGTACATACTGTTCTCACACAACAAAAAGATGGGTTCTGCAAAGGGTGCAGTTCTGCTTGCAGAGATGCTCTACAAAAAAGGTAAGATTAAATCGGTTTTATTGTAATTTTTGCAATAATAGCTTTATAAGAACTGTAAATGTACACTAGAGCTGGTGTTTTGGATGGCAAGGATAGACGATCTGGATCTTCTCATTCTCTCAGAGCTCTCCAATGACGCCTCGATGTCGATTCCGCGCCTGTCAAAAAAGATCAACGTCAACGCATCAGTGGTGTACTCGAGAATCAAGAGAATGGTCAGAAAGAAGCTGATAGAGAGGTTTACAATAGTGGTAAATGACCAGGAGCTTGGATACGGCGTAAAGGCCTTGGTCGGAATAAACATTGATACAAAGATGAGGGATCACATAATCGAGGAGCTGTTCAAGATTGAGGGGGTCAGGGAGATAGCAGAGGTGACAGGGAGGTTTGACATACTGGTAACCATGTATTCCACATCACTGGAACAGATGCACAAGAGAGTCTCAGAGGGAGTCGGCAGGATAGAGGGGATCCGATCCTCAGAGTCGTTCATTGAGATGAAGGCGCACGGAAAGGCAATGCCATATATGCCCTCAAGCAGAAGGGATTAGCGTTGCAGAGACAGAGAACAGAATCAAGGATCGCAGTATACTATGAACTCACAAAGCCCAAGATATGGTACCTGCTGGTGTTTACCGCATTTGGTGCGGCCCTTACTGCATCCAACATATACCAGATTGAGATATCGCCTGCCACATGGGCACTAATGCTCTTTTCTGTGGCTGCCGGATCGGCGGCGGCAAACACCCTGACAAACTATCACGACCGGGACATTGATGCAATCATGGAGAGAACCAAGAAGAGGCCGTTGCCCTCAAAGAGAATCTATCCGGCAGTCAAGGCAAGAAACTTCGGACTCGCGCTGGCAGCAATATCCATGGTTTTGGCCCTTGCAATATCGCTTACTACAACCGTAGAGCAGGGTGCCTGGGCTGCTGCATTCATTGCATTTGGACTGCTAAACAACGTACTTGTCTACTCGTACGCCCTGAAACGAAACTCCAGAACCAACATCATTCTGGGCGGACTGTGCGGTGGATCGCCTCCCATGATAGGATGGGTTGCAGTAACAACGTCTGATTTGTGGACGATGGGACTGGCAATGGCAGGATTGGTATTCATCTGGATTCCGATGCACATATGGGCCCTTACACTGCACTTCAAGGAGGACTACAACAAGGTCAACATCCCGATGCTGACTGCGGTGCAGTCTGAGAAGACATCGGCAAGGGCCATTGCAGGCTCAACTGTGGTGATGGTACTGTTCTCGATTGCTCCGTTCTTCATAACCACGGGGGACGGTGAGGCGATGGTGGGTAGCGTATACCTCTGGACTGCCATAGCATCAGGCGGGCTGATGATAATCCTGTCAGCATGGGTGATCGCAAAGCCCATGGAGAAAGCCTCATGGACCCTGTTCAAGTTTTCTAGCCCGTACCTGGCAGTACTGTTTATCGCGCTGATGGTAGACTCTGCGCTGTAGGGAATAGACGGGCCGGTATTGCAGACAGGATAATGGATAAGCGGGGTTTCACTTGAAATATACTTCGGAGCCTGTATGGAAACGGTTTCAAAGTTTTATTAGTGAATCTGTGCGATCTGTCATATTGCAGTGCAGCATATCAGAGTGCAAGTCCAAGGCAGTCAAAACAGTGAGGGTTGGGTTCAGGGAGAAGAGAAACCTGTGCAAAAAACACTATGCGTTGTTTGTGGACAAGGATGTCAAGCATGCATCGAATTTTATTAGGGCATCAGATAGACGCCATGAGAATACAATTGAAAAGTTTAACAATGACTGAACTTGGGGTTTTACATGGCTAGGAAGAAGAAGAGGTTTACAGTTGATTCTAGGAAGAATGCTACAGTCAGCATCAAGGCAGAATCCGCAGGTACGCAGAAGCCCGCAGGGAAACCGGCCAGTGCGCCACGAAAGACCACCATCATGGAACCGGCCAAGGTAAAGCCTGCAACGAGTCAAAAGCCCGCAGGGAAACCGGCCAGTGCGCCACGAAAGACCACCATCATGGAACCGGCCAGAACAAAAGAGGAGATCAGATCCGAGTTTGAGGAGACGTGGGAAGAGTACAATCATGCTCTAGACAACTGGAAGGATGCTCTTGCGTGGTGGTATGACACGACAAATAAAACCCTGGTTACTTACCGTGCCGCCTACCAGAGGGCATTGGAGACGGATGCAGAGGTGTTAAAGAGGATCAGCGCAAGCTGGCAGAATACATGGGAAGTAATCGGTCCGACATACATAAGGCAACAGACAAGCATGATTGAGAACATCTTTGGGAATACTAACATCAAGACGATAAACAAATTCAACGAGCAGTGGGAAAAATTCCTCAAGACATCAAGCAGCGACTCGATAACGGTGTATCAGGAAGCCATAAAGAAATTCAACCAGGCATTGGTAGTGTGCTAACCCGCATGTGCATCTCATATGCATCCTGGTTTGGTAGTCAGAAACGCCAAGGATAGTCTGCCGGCAGTATATTCGTGTGCACTCCATGAATCTACAGTGGGAATCAATCGTGGATGGATCTACTCTGAGGAGTTTTCCAACATGGGTGCAGATATTTCCGGCAGATCCCCCAAGTAATCCAGATTGACCTGGTTGTCATCGATTCGTATGTATGGTAAGCCGCCAACCTTATGCAACCGGATCCGGTGTCCAACCTTCCAAGACTTTCCCCAGTCATATACGGTGGCGTACCTGCGGTTCTTCTTAAGTTCAGAGGACAGCGTCATTCTGTCTACAAGTGCCCCGTCAGTAAGCGTCTGGCCTACGTCCTCATGACACATGGCAAAGGAGATCAGATGATCAGCATCGTACTGAACCTGAGAGATCAGATAGTCTGCCCATTTCTTCATTTCAAAAAATAATGAATAGCAACCGGTAAATAAACACGACGGATAGAACATCTCCGGGTCATGCCAGGACTGGTAAAATCGTGCACGCCATGTCTGGCATTGTATGGAGCCGGACTGTAGTGCATGCAGGTGTTCTAGTGAACAAGGTTATAATGTGCATAAACCAAGTAAGAGGGATGGACATATCCATTGAGCCATGGAAGAAGCTTATCATTCACGAGGTAATAGAATACAAGTTTGATGACTGGGTAAAACAGATAGCATTCAGTACGCGTACATCTGGAGGTGGAATCCCGACAATGCAGTGGACAAACGGAATCGTCTTTTCGTCGGCGAACTTTCCCACCACGAACGCAACAGTCGATGAACAGTTGAGGGGAATCCTGCACTGGTCGTCGGTCTCATTTGCAATAAAGGAAAAATTTGAAAAACAGATCGTAAAGGAGAACGCCACAATCAATCTGGTTGATGTCAGTGTGAATGAGATCTTCAAGGAGCTGGCAACCAACCTCAAGAGACAGTCAAGGTATGCATCCTAGAAACCGGACATGCTCAGCAGTGCCTAATGACAGATATTCCCCTATACGGAAGGAACATGTATGTTTGCAGGGCCAGAATCCATCAAGACATGAATCATGCAAGTAACCATTCCTAGTTTTGGAGGCTGCCTGAACAGGTACATGAGCCGCTCTTTCCGGCTGCCAGGATCGCAGCAGACCTCCTCAGTAATCCCAGATGTGCTCACGGAGCCACGGGATCTGGCGGTGGCTCGGGCTGAATCGTAATATTCCGATAGATTGCTATTAGCGTGACAATTTTCATATACAGCTGCGTCACCGGAAGGACTCCGTCACGCAGCTTCAGAAAGCTGGCCAGCTGCGCGTTTACCAGCACCCACGCATTGAATAGCATCAGCGAGTACAGAAAGCAGAAAAGCCGGGCAGGCCTACTGCTGCCGAACGATTTCGCCCTGGCATTCTCTACCAGTCTGTAGCATGTCTCGATGGTCCACCTTTTGGAATATTCCTCTACATCCATCCACGGGGCATTGGTGGCAAACGCAATGTATCGATCTTCCGGCGCACCTGCCTTCTTGTCCCCGTTCTTCGCCCCCTCACTTTCCTTCCTTACTCTCTTCTTCTCTGCTATGATCATGTGGTACTGAACCGTTGCCTTGTCAGAATTCGTCATGTCGGATTTTGAGATGGGGCCGAGCGTTTTGGCCACGAACTTGCGCAGCGAGTCTTTCACCCTACTGGTTCTGGTGCACGGCATCAGGTACTCAAGGCTAAGACGCTCAATCTCGGATATTGAGTTCACTGAAAAGAAGCCCCTGTCAACCAGAGACATCATCCGTAATTGGGCATAATCACGAGATTGGACGCATTGCAGGACAAATCTGGCTGACTGCATGGAATTGCATGTCAATTCGAACTTGCCCGATGATCAAAACTATACGTCAGCCGTGTTTTATTCTGATTGCCAATGTCAAAGCATGTCATTATACGACAAATTAGCAAAAAAGCCCAAACTGTTCATCCGGTGCACTGGACTGACAGTCTCCGAATTTAATTTGGTGGCAGGGCGGCTGGCAAAAAAATACCCCAAGGCAGAGCAAAAGCGACTCGCCAAAAGAAGCAGGGTGCGCGGCATTGGTGCCGGACGCAGGTGGAAACTGGATCTGAAAAACAGGTTTCTTCTGGTCCTGTTTTATTACAGGACATACGCTACGCAGGATCTTCTTGCCCTGACGTTCCATGTGGGTCAGGCCAGTGTGTCCCGCAGCATGGGGGCACTGGAGCCGTCGATCCGGCAGTGCGTTCCGCTTCCGTCAAAGATCTACGCCAACATCAAGGCCACCAAGACGCTTGACGATCTTGAGGAGATCATTCCTGGCCTGACTGCCCTGATTGATGCCTCCGAGCAGCAGATACAGCGTCCCGGACGCAAGGACATGGAACGGTCCCACTACTCGGGCAAGGCACACAGGCACACGTCCAAGGTCCAGTACACGTCGGCCACGGACGGCCTCATCCTTCACAAGACCCGGCATTCCCCGGGCAGGATCCACGACTTTGCAGTATTCAAGAAGAAACACCCGACATTCCCTGACAACCTTCCACGCAAGGACGGGAGCAAGGACAAGGAAAGGATCAAAGTCAGAGAGATCCTGGACAACGGATACCAGGGGATCAACAAAGAATTTCCTGACCGGGATGCAGTAGTGCCGTACAAGAAGCAAAAAGGCGCAGAATTGTCCCCCGAGCAGAAGGAATTCAACAAAAAGCACTCAAAGGCACGGGTGTATGTGGAGCACGCCATCCGCAGGGTCAAACGGTTTCGCATAATGAGCGGTGTCTACCGAAACCGCCTGAAAAAATACGACACCGTCAATGACATCGTCTGCGGATTTGCCAACCTCAGGGTTCTCCTAGTCCGGGAAGCAACCTGATAGGAGTCAAAAAACCTACACAGTATAGGAAAATATGTACAATTTCTAATTACGGATTATGTCTCAGGATCAGTCCCAGCCTGGATCCGACGGCGGAGACGTTTTCTAGGCACGAATTGAGGATTTCACGCAGGGATTCGTGCACGGATGAGGACTTGCCCACGTATAGGGCCGCAAGGATAAGCCGCGATTTGGAGTTGACGCACTGCGCCGTGATGTACGCCTCGAATCTGTTGGTGCCGCTCTTGCGCTCTCCGCCTCTCAGGTCAGAGCCAAGTTTCTTGCTGTGGCACGGTATCAGGTGCATGTCGATGGCCACATCAAGCACATCAGGCAGCCTGCCAAACAGGTAAAGCTCATCCAGCTGTGCCCTTACCGCCTGGTTAAAAGTCTCAAGCGCCTTACCCTCGTCCGTCTTGGACAGGATATCGCGAAACCACTCGTCGCTTGGAGAATGACGTGAATATCTTGGATTCTCGATGGACTGCGCCGTGATTTCTCTCATGGCGAAGCTGCATCCGCCGACCGAAGTGTCAAGCATCGCGGCATGCAGCATGCCGACGTTAAAGTCGCTTGCGCCATATGTCGCGTTGTACCTTTTGGAGACCTCGGCGGACGGCACGATGCTTTCTCTCAGCACCTTCTCAACAGATTCATATATTTTGCCATTGTTCATCATATCGCGTCTCAGGCGATCTTTTTGGTGGTACATAAGGATCGTCTGGGCGTGCCCCCATTGATCTGTTTGCATCAGGTGCTAGATGGCACATCTGGGATTACTGCTCCTGTCAAAATATTCCATGACAAAATGAAACACGATCAGCTTGCCAAACACTACAGTTGAGATCAGCGCCAGTATGTGTTCCCCAAGGTACAGCAGGTACCCGGCAACCCCGACGGCAGTCATTATCTCCAAGGCCGTGCAGGTGCAAAAAAATAAGAGTTTCTCTCTCAATTCATGCTAGCCTGATTTTGGCCACATCGAATTCCAGGTATCGGCAAACTTCATCATCATCTCCCCGTAGGCGTTCATCTGATCCAGTCCCGACGTGCCGAGGGATTTCTGCCAGCTGTCGGCAAACTGTGCAAACGTAGACTTGCCTGTATCGCCAAGGCTCTTCTGCCATCCCTCAAAGGCCCTCATGTTGGTCTCAGTCATGGCCTTTTGCCAATTTTCTCCAAACGACTTGAGGGTATCGTTGCTGGATTCGGCAGTGGCCTTTTCCCAGACCTCGTTGAACTTGGACTGCATCTCGGTGCTTGCCTTCTGCATCTGCTCAAAGAGCGTCTTCCAGTTTTCAAGTGACTTGGAGTATTCCTGCCACAATGAATCCCATTGTGCATCGTTGTCTTGTCCGGACATTAATTGGTGTAACACGCTGCCTCTCTTAAACCAATCTATGGCAGGTTTGCTCCGGTGGATGTGGTTCGATCCGGGTGTCTGGCCTGCAGTCGCTTTTCCATCCTGAGCCGTCCTTCCTCAAACTTGATCCTGTCCTCGTCTGTACTGAGAATCAGTCCGGGGACGGGCGTGGGGTTTCCATTCTCGTCAAGTGCCACAAACGTCACAAATGCAGTACCGGTGACCGTACTGATCCCGGTAATTATGTCCTCGGCCTCGGTCCTGACTTCGATCTCCATTGATGAATTATGGACGTAATTTATCCGGGCACTCAGTGTAAGGACGTTTCCGACAAGGACCGGTTTGAGAAAGCTGACACTGTCCATTGACACTGTGACAGCGTTGGACCGAGAGTGCCTCTGGGCAACTATCCCTGCCACCATATCAATGTGCTTGAGTATCTGGCCTCCAAAGACGTTGCCTGCAGGGTTGGCATCTGATGGAAACATTCGGACTATCACCTCGGCGCGTGACTCAGAAGAGGTTCTCTGATCCGGCCGGTATCCTGCAGACATGGTATAAAAATTCAGACCCGCGGATTTAAGCGGTACGATCCGTCAAATCATACCCATCAAGACTGATCCCGTCGATTCCAGGAATCCTTGCCACTTCAAACCCCTCTTGGCGTTTTGTAAACGATCGGGTCGCATCGATGCCCATCTTTGCAGTCTGCAGTTTGGCCTGATCACTGGATGGATCCAGACTCGAACCCCTTACGTTTCTCAGAATTACAAGATCCCTGTCGGCCTGGAACCGAGTGGCCATGGCATACTCGACTGAGCTGGCATCATCCGGATCAATGTCTGTATCGACTACCACCACCTGCTTGAGGGAGCGGTGGGATGCAAACGTCTTGTCGATTATCTCCCGGGGATCCGACTCTTGTCTCTTTTCAATCTGCACCACTGCGTGTAGCCAGTTGCAGCCCCCACCTGTCAGCGATACCCTGCGGGTCTGCGGAAACGCCTCCTTGATGTCCCTGTTCAGTTTTGACTCGATCGGCATTCCCATCAGCAGTCTGTGCTCAGAATACCCTGACAGAATGTCATGGAATATGGGATTGTTCCTATAGTACAGGCAGTCTACTTCAAAGACCGGCTGGTGTCTCTTGTGATCGTATGTCTGAAGCATCTCAACCATCCATTCCTCGTGAGTCCGGTCTCCAAGTATTCTTCCCTCCATCACAATCTCAGCTCCTGACGGGATTGCCAGGCCGGTAATCGGAAGCTTAGCAAGGGCAAGCCTGCCGCCAAGCAGGGAGTTTGCAATGTCGATCTCGTCTGAGCCCCACTCCTCCTGGTATGCCCCTGCAATCGAGACTGCGGGATGAACACCCACAGTAATTGCTATCTTCAGATCCTCCCCGTGCCCCACTGCATCCACAAAACATCTGTGCAGATGACGCCCCTCGACCAGCCTTATTGAGAAATGCGTATCATCAATGGGCATCATCCGGTGAAATGAGGAGTTCTGCATACCGGTATCCGGATTCTTGACATATACCATAGACGAGGTGATGAACGGGCCTGGCTCCTTTTCAAAGTGGGTGATAACAGGCAGACATGAGGCGTCTCTAGTTCTGTTCTCCATGAATCTGCCAGACGGGGCAGTCTCCGGCCGCCTTGTCTGGTTGATTGCTGAGATTATCCTCTTGTGGATACCACCCTCAGGTGCCCCGATTGCGGCTGCAAACCTGCTTTTGGTCCCTACAAGGTTGGCGGCAAGCCGAAAGTCGCTCCCCTCCACATCCTCAAACATCAGAGCATGAGATCCGTCGGACTTTGCCGTGATCCCGGCAATCTCAAAGACTGGAGATACCTGAGATTTTACAGTCAATAGATCCCCGCTGTCTCGTATCTTGGAGATGTACTCCCTCAGGTCAGTCATCCTCGATCATCTCCATCATCTGGCTCATCAGGGCCTTGGCAGTATCTGATCCCAACTCCCTTTGTACAAACACCGAGACAAGCGCAATACCACGCATCCGCGTACTGAGGCGCTCTGCTGCAAGCTTCAGGAAGAGGGACTCGGTCTTTGATGGAATGATGGTAATGGTCACCGGCGCCGGCCCACCTGCCAAGGATGCAGTCATGGATCCTATCCGGGCCGATCCCTCGCTGATGAATACGGAACATCCATTCTCGAACCGTTGAGTCAATAAAGAAAAAGTGCGGTTCTCCAGACATACCATCTTCTGACAGGTTCCGTCTGGAGAGTTCAACACACTTTGAACATTGTCCTATGCTTTTATTGCTATTGATTCATGCTCCTGGGGGATGGCAGCATGTGTGGGGTTCTTTTTGCAGTTCTTTTCATGCTTGCCAGGATAGACAAACAGCCTCTCGCAGTATCTGCATGGTGCCTTTTCTCTGGTTTTTGCCACCTTGGTTGATGCCACTACTACCTCAGGCTGGACAGTCATGTCCGGTTTGGCCTCGATCGAGTCGGCTTCAACTCGGGCACGCAGTTTTGCCTTGTACTTCAGATTGCGTGGTTTGGTTCGCAGTCTGTAGCCACAACATGGACACCAGAGTCCTTCCCATTTGATGAATATTTCACAAATTTGGCATCGACGTTGTCCCGAAGCGTATCGTCCGGTTCCAACAGGCTTTTGAGCCTTATATCTAACACAAATTCCTTTGCAAGTCATCTTGGTAACTAATATATATTTTATAACTATATAAGGATAGATCGATAAAATATTAACAAAAGAGTGCTAAACATTGGAAGTATTCCAACTAGTAACACAACTAGCCTCATTAGTTGCAAAGAAAACCTAGAAAACTTCAATAAATATGTATAGCTGATTTTACCGTATGGACTCAGGTCCGTGCCTAGATTTTAATCGCTTGTGCATCAAATTAGACCATGCCGATTTATTGATCTCGGAATCCGCGAACCCACGTGAGCAAATCAGAGATATCGCTCCTGCGCAGGGAGCTGGCAAGGGTAGTGACGGAGTTCGAGAAGTTTAAGAAAACGATGTACAAGACAAATGCCGAACTCACCAAGAAGGTGACGCTGCTCGAGATTGAAAACGACCGCCTGACCCTGGAGAATGCAGGATACCGCAGGAGGCTCCGCAAGTACGAGAACCCCAACATGTCCTCGTCCACATATTCGTTGTACAACTCGGACCGCACGGCATTCAGGAAGCGGATGGACATGGAGGCCAAGACGGAGTCCGATGGCAGCGGCGGGCCCAAGGAAGGAGAAAAGTCCGAATCGGAAGGCGGACCTGAATCAGAAGGCAAGGCGCCGAAGACAAGGCCCGCAAGGGACCGCCGGCAGGACACGCCGGCGCCTCGCACAAGAACAGGGCCGAGAGGACCGAGAGTCTGCCAGTGTGCAGGTGCGAAAAGTGCGGACGCGGACACTTGATCCGGATGCCGTCCATTGTCAAGATGGTGTATGATTTTCCCGACGACGGTGCCATGAGGATCGAGCGCGTCGCGTACCTGGTGGGACAGGGGTTGTGCAAGAGGTGCAATCACGTCAGCTCTGCCGTGCCTCCCACGATCCCCGGCACGTCGCTTGGCCCCAAGGCCCTGGGGTTTGTGGAGGAGTACTACGACAAGAGGAGCACGGACTATACCGTATCATACTATTTCAAGGCGCTGTACGGGTTTGGCATATCGCCAAACGCCATATGGAACGCGCGCAAGGCCCTCAAAAAGATCCTCAAGGGCGCGTACGAGGGCATACTGACCCACATCGCCGAGGCCGCGTTCGTGCAGTTTGACGAGTCCCACATGAAGATGAACGGGAAGAAGGGGTACGTGTGGCTGGTCACCACCGGGGACGCCACGTATCTGGTGGCCGCCCCGAGCAGGGCGGCTCTGGTGATAAACGCGCATTTTGCCCGGCTGCTTGGCAAGCCGGTGGTGGTGGATGGGTACACCGTCTACAACATGTTCCCAGTCAAGCAGAGGTGCTGGGTGCACCTGCTGCGCGCCGCAGAAGAGTACGCCATCAAGAACGGCGGCAACGATCTTGCCTGCTACCGCAGGCTGCTTGCCCTGTACCGGTCAGTCAAGGACAGGGAGTCTGCCGGATCCGGCGAGTGCCTGGACCTGGAAAGGACGGTGCTCCAAATCGCCTCGGACTACGGGGAGTCCCACGACTTCCGCACGACGCTTGAGAACGCGGCCCCGTGCATGTTCACGTTCCTCAGGCATCCGGGCATGCCGCCGCATAACAACGCAGCAGAGTTGGAGATACGCGACACTGCGGTGCTGCACAGGAACGTGCGGCACCAGCTGTCCGAACCCGAGGGGCGGGAGGTCTTCTCGGTGCTGATATCAGTGGCGCGCACCTGCCACAAGCAGGGCATCTTCCCGCGCCAAGCAGTCGAGAACATCATCATGGATCCTGGCTGGAGCATATTCAAGCCACCCGAACAATATCAGAAGGTTTCTGTACCCGCAGTGGCAGCGTAGCGCAGTTTGGCGACCTGAGTCCATACATTTTACCGTATGGACTCAGGTCCGTGCCTAGATTTTAATCGCTTGTGCATCAAATTAGACCATGCCGATTTATTGATCTCGGAATCCGCGAACCCACGTGAGCAAATCAGAGATATCGCTCCTGCGCAGGGAGCTGGCAAGGGTAGTGACGGAGTTCGAGAAGTTTAAGAAAACGATGTACAAGACAAATGCCGAACTCACCAAGAAGGTGACGCTGCTCGAGATTGAAAACGACCGCCTGACCCTGGAGAATGCGGGGTACCGCAGGAGGCTCCGCAAGTACGAGAACCCCAACATGTCCTCGTCCACATATTCGTTGTACAACTCGGACCGCACGGCATTCAGGAAGCGGATGGACATGGAGGCCAAGACGGAGTCCGATGGCAGCGGCGGGCCCAAGGAAGGAGAAAAGTCCGAATCGGAAGGCGGACCTGAATCAGAAGGCAAGGCGCCGAAGACAAGGCCCGCAAGGGACCGCCCGCAGGACACGCCGGTGCCTCGCACAAGAACAGGGCCGAGAGGACCGAGAGTCTGCCAGTGTGCAGGTGCGAAAAGTGCGGACGCGGACACCTGGTCCGGATGCCGTCCATTGTCAAGATGGTGTATGATTTTCCCGACGACGGTGCCATGAGGATCGAGCGCGTCGCGTACCTGGTGGGACAGGGGTTGTGCAAGAGGTGCAATCACGTCAGCTCTGCCGTGCCTCCCACGATCCCCGGCACGTCGCTTGGCCCCAAGGCCCTGGGGTTTGTGGAGGAGTACTACGACAAGAGGAGCACGGACTATACCGTATCATACTATTTCAAGGCGCTGTACGGGTTTGGCATATCGCCAAACGCCATATGGAACGCGCGCAAGGCCCTCAAAAAGATCCTCAAGGGCGCGTACGAGGGCATACTGACCCACATCGCCGAGGCCGCGTTCGTGCAGTTTGACGAGTCCCACATGAAGATGAACGGGAAGAAGGGGTACGTGTGGCTGGTCACCACCGGGGACGCCACGTATCTGGTGGCCGCCCCGAGCAGGGCGGCTCTGGTGATAAACGCGCATTTTGCCCGGCTGCTTGGCAAGCCGGTGGTGGTGGATGGGTACACCGTCTACAACATGTTCCCAGTCAAGCAGAGGTGCTGGGTGCACCTGCTGCGCGCCGCAGAAGAGTACGCCATCAAGAACGGCGGCAACGATCTTGCCTGCTACCGCAGGCTGCTTGCCCTGTACCGGTCAGTCAAGGACAGGGAGTCTGCCGGATCCGGCGAGTGCCTGGACCTGGAAAGGACGGTGCTCCAAATCGCCTCGGACTACGGGGAGTCCCACGACTTCCGCACGACGCTTGAGAACGCGGCCCCGTGCATGTTCACGTTCCTCAGGCATCCGGGCATGCCGCCGCATAACAACGCAGCAGAGTTGGAGATACGCGACACTGCGGTGCTGCACAGGAACGTGCGGCACCAGCTGTCCGAACCCGAGGGGCGGGAGGTCTTCTCGGTGCTGATATCAGTGGCGCGCACCTGCCACAAGCAGGGCATCTTCCCGCGCCAAGCAGTCGAGAACATCATCATGGATCCTGGCTGGAGCATATTCAAGCCACCCGAACAATATCAGAAGGTTTCTGTACCCGCAGTGGCAGCGTAGCGCAGTTTGGCGACCTGAGTCCATACATTTTACCAGCACGCACTCAGGTCCCTTATAAACACAGGCATGATTCATTGCAAATTCGTGCCTAGAATTGTATTGGACGAGTCCATACATTTTACTATCATGGTATACAGGAATGATCCATCACCTAGAGGTTTCAGTGGAAACTTCATGATGAAGTATCGGGATTCGCTTCCCGATATGCTGTTCGGCAACGGCACCACATGGAGGCCGTGTCCGTGAGACTATGTTCTAGCCTGTCTGATTTTGCCGGGCTCTGGGATTGATACATGCAGCAGCACCTGTAAGGTTCAGACGGTTCCGGATCCGGCAGACTGAATCATCATCATCTCGGGGTGCGTGTATCCCTGGCGTTGGGAGATGTATCTTGCCGAGAGGATGTCCCTCCTGCCGCGCTGGTTGAAGTTCTTTATCTTCAGACTGGTGTTCTGCTCGTCTACAAACTCCAGCACAAACGGTGGGCAGCACTTCAGATCAAGCATGCGGATTATCTGCCCTGCCATGTGCATGTTCCCGTTTCCAATCTTTACTATTCTGCGCCCCGCCTCAAGGCCCTTGAGGATACAGGCTACGTGCGCGGCAAGAGCTTCGACGGAGGAATGAAACGACCCGTCAATCTCCATTCCGCAGTATGACACTGACAGGCCGGTCCTCTGTCCGGGATCTATTCCCAGCACGAGATCCTCGTCTTCAAAGCCGGGCATGATCTTCTGCATCATAAGTCCCCGAGCTACAGTCGGGTGGTGTACAAGAATGTCCTCAAAGAGTACCGGCATCCTGCATCCCCCAAGCGATTCCCCATATGTGGTAAGTACAAGATGCCCTGCATACCCAGGAATCTCCCCGGGAAGGATGGAATCAAACGAGAGATTGAACCTCTTCAAAAGCGTGGAGAACCGGTAGTACGGCCTTCCATAGGCAGTTGCAACTCCGATACGGGCATCAAGCAACGGGTCTATACTAGGTATATTGGAGTATGTGGAATTTAGGGTTATTCCTTCAAAACAGTTGACACAACGTGTGCCACTGCCTCATCAAAGTTGGCATCAATCTTTCCCTGAATCTCGGCAAGCCTTGTCTGACCGTTCTTGATGATTTTTTGCGATTCGGCGTTGGCTTTCTCCCGGGATGCGCTGATTATCATCTCGACTTGGCCTGTAGCAATCTTTTGGGTCTTTTCCAGCATGGAGTCAATCTCATTCTGAACCTTGATTGACAGGGCCTGCTTTATGTCAGCGGCCTTGGCATTAAGCGAATCAAGATCATCCTCTAGGGCGTGGAGTGATTTGAGCACCACAGATACGCGGGATTCAGACATGTTCCTGACGATAACTGTTCCATACTTAAATCATTCTTAGGATTTCTTTTCAGAAAGGCGTTGCCAGACGGGCTGCTGCTCATCCAGCGGTCAGGAGCAGAATGGCCTTGGCGATGTTGCCCTTGGCGTCTGTCAGGGCAGATATGGCCTTGGCCTCGTCTACGCCTGCCTGTTGACTGACCATCTGGATGTCGTCCTCTGAGAATGTTGGAACCTCCAGTTCCCTCTCCTCGTAGTCGCCTGCATCAACCATGAAGATTACGCTCTCCTTGGCCTTCATCTCAGTTACATTGGGCTTGTTGATTATGATCTCCTTCTTGCTTGTCCGGATGATCACCTCCTGAACATCCTGCATCTCGTTCATGTCCATACCCATCTTGTTAATCGACCTCCGCATGCCGCGGTTTTGTCCTCGCATCATGACTATGCCTTCACGGCGGAACTTTTTAAGCTATGCCTTGTCCGGACTGCCACGCCCCGCTTGAAATCGCCGATCATCGGGTATGAGAGAACTGCCTTGCCCACTGCAATGACCCTGCCTTCGAAGATTACAGGAGTATCGGCAGACGCCCTGACGTTTCTGCCGCACCGCACCACATGCCGGCAGAATACCGAGCGTCCCTCTTCTACAAACGGGGCAGCCTCCGAATTTACCTCGACACAGTTCTCCCGGAACGTCCTGCTGCCCAGTAGCATCTGGGCAAAGTACGGACTTAATGCCAGGCCGCCGTCGATTCTCAGCGTGCACAGCAGCCGGCCCCCGGACATGACAGTTCTGATCCGTCCTGTCTTGCGCGAAAACGTCATCTCCACGTCCTTTGGCATGTGCCTGGAGACGCCTTTCCCAAACAGTGCATCAAGCGTGTGTTGCAGTTTCAGGATATGATCCATGGGTATGGACACCCCCGACCAAATATTAGTCCAATGATGATGCCGATTGCGGATCTCAAACTATATAGAATAGCCACATCCACTATATCCCGTGAAGGAAAGAGAGGAGACGAGGAAGATTCAGTTTACCGGCAAGTCATCATACATAGTTTCACTACCAAAACAATGGATCATTGAGTTGGGTCTGAAACAGGGCGACCAGCTCAGGGTAGTCAGAAAGGGCTTATCCACTCTGGAGCTGCATCCACCAAAATTTGAGTCCAATATGCAAAAAAAGGAGGACGCGCTAATCGAGATTGAGGCTAACGAAGACCCCTCGTCGATTGTAAGAAAGCTGATATCCCTGTACTTTCTTGGATTCAAGACCATCCATCTAAAATCCAAGCTCGGCAGGCTTGTTCCCAGCCAGAGAAATACTGTAAAGGAGGCCGTAAAGCGGATGCTGATGGGATCGGAGATCATCTCAGACTCCAGCGAGGGCATAACAATACAGGTGCTAGTCAACCTGCTGGAGCTCTCAGTGGATGGGGCCTTCAAGCGGATGCTCCACCTGGCAAAATCAATGTCAAACGATGCCATCCTGGCAGCAAGGGAGAACAACCAGGAGCTTGCACAGGAGGTGATTAACACGGACGACGAGGTGGACAGGTTCGGATTTTACATAATCCGCCAGCTAAAGATCGCGATCCAGAACGAATACATGCTAAAGGAGATGGGCTTCAAGAACGCCCGGAACTGCCTGGGGTACAGGCTGATAGTAAAGAACATCGAGAGGACCGGCGATCATGCCGCGTGGATTGCAAGGGATCTGCTGGAGTTTAAAAAACCCATACCCGCAGGCGTCCTAGATAGGTTGCAGGATATGAACCAGTTCTGCCTGTCGCTACTAGACGACTCCTGCCTGGCACTATTCAAGGAGGACTATGTCCAAGCAGAAAAGAACATCATGGATACCTTGGAGATCACAGTGTACGAAAAGAGGGTGAGGGAGGCATCAGAATCCCTTGAGAATGACGAGGAGATCTACCGGGTCAGAAGGATGGCAGAGAATATCAGGAGAGTAGCAGAGTATGCAAGCGACATATCTGAGATCGTGCTGAACATGAACATAGAGAAGGTTCTCAAAAAGAAGGAATGATTCTGCGGAGATGCGTACAGGAACATGAAGGCAATCCTAATCACATATGACAGGGAGGGTATTGCAGACGAGGCAGCAGGCCTGTGCGATGCTGCAGGATACCAGATAGTGCATACGGTGAGGCAGAGGTTTCTCAAGAGGCCAAAATACGGGATAAGCAGCGGCATCTTGGAGAGGCTTAAGGAGATCGCAGAGAGGGTGCACCCGGACGTCATAATATACGACGAGATTCTAAAGCCAAGCCAGAACTACAACCTTGCATCTGCCCTGCACATAGAGATACTGGACAGGGAGGCGCTGATACTGGAGATCTTTGAGAGCAGGGCCTCAAGTGCGGAGTCAAAACTCCAGGTAAGACTGGCGCAGTTGAGATATGAGATGTCAAGGGCAAGGGAGAGGGTCCGCCTCTCAAGAATGGGCGAGCAGGCCGGGTTCATGGGTATAGGCAAATTCGAGGTGGATGTATACTATAATGACATCAAACACAGGATAAACACGACAAGGACCAAGCTTGAAAAGTCAGGAAAGCAAAGGGAGCTGCACAGACAGGGAAGAAAGAGGATGGGATTCAAGACCATATCGCTTGCAGGGTACACGTCTGCCGGAAAGACGACCCTATTCAACAGGCTGACAGGAGAGGAGAGGGCAGAGGGTGAGGAGCTGTTCACCACGCTGTCGACGACGACCAGAAGGCTGGAGGTGGACGGGGAGCTGTTTCTGATGTCAGATACCGTGGGATTCATCAACAAGCTGCCTGCATACATGATAGATGCATTCAAGTCCACGCTTGAGGAGCTGCTCCATGCAGATGCCGTGGTGGTGGTGATTGATGCAGGCGATCCGCCACAAAAGATGGAAAAAAAGTTTTCAAGCTGCATGAGGACACTGGGGGAGCTGGGCGTCCAAAGGGAGAGGATGGTTTATGCGCTAAACAAAGCCGACCTGATAGGGCATGAGAAGATCAGCGGGGCAATTGAGATGCTCGGGCTGACAGGCAGGAGGGTTGTTCCGGTGTCTGCAAGAACAGGGGAGAATGCCAAGCATCTCAAGGAGGCAATCAGAGACGTAGCAGGGGTTTGGTACGGGAAGGAACCCGGAGGGGCTGGCCTACTTGGTAATTGAGGTAGTCAGGATTGGCCAGCGGCTTGTCAGGGACGACAGGGTTACGACACATGTGGCACTGGTTGCTAGGGCGTTTGGCGCTGCAAGGATACTCATGAGCGAAGTCAACCCCGAGATAGAAGATACCATTGGAAAGGTCGGCAGGACGTGGGGAGGAGATTTTCAAGTAGAGTTTATCAAAAAGTGGAGACCCGTCATAAGAAGGAAGAAGGAGGACGGGTTTGCCGTGGCGCACCTGTCCATGTACGGTGAGAGCATCAACGAGGTGCAGGAGGGGCTCAGGAGCGAGGAGAATTTGCTGGTTGTTGTGGGGGCAGAGAAGGTTCCAAGGGAGATATACGAACTGGCAGACTACAATGTGGGTATCGGATGCCAACCCCACTCGGAGATAAGCGCGCTTGCAGTCTTGCTGGATCGCATCCATGGGGGGAGGCAGTTTGAAAGGGAGTTTCCCGGTGCCATGAGAAGGATAGTTCCCTCAGGTAGCGGCAAGAACGTGATCGTGGAGAAGTAACCCCGGAATTGGGTTCTTCTGGGACTAGAATAAGCAAAGGTTCCCACTTGACCTAGAATACCTGTTGTATGTCTTTTTTGATCTCGTCGATTTTTTTGGAGTAGGCTTTCTTTGATCTGTCATTCTTCTTCAGGTTCAACACCTTTCCGCACGAGGAACACCTGAACATGCTTTCAAGGGCATCTTCAAAGGCCACCCTTGGACAGTCTTCGTTTCCACAATGGTAAAAGTCAGAGGCGTTCTCATAGTCTAGTCTCTGCTGCAGTCTCTCCCCAATCTTCTTCTTTTGATTCTCGATAAAATGCTCGACTTCGTCCCTTCTGGTTCTCCACCTGTAGACAAACCATCCCTTCCTCTCGTCCTTGACCCTGATTCCGGTAATGAGTGATTTGCCAAACAGGTCATAGAGAACCTTCCGCACCATGTTGATTCTAAGACCAGTCGAGCTTGCAATCTCCTCGTCTGTGGCATCCTCAGCCTTGAGCAGGGATCTTGCAACCTTGAGATACTCGTCCCCTCCAATCATGGAAGCGATTCTGACAAATGGATCCTCGTATTTGTCTACCAACCACATTCCAGACAACCTTCTGTTATAAATTATAATCACACAGGGGGAGGGCAGACAGGATTCGCAACGGGTATCCTAGTATGGGGCATGCAGGTATCTGGGTATGATCATTTGTAGCTACGTCTGTTGCAGGGATGACACACAAGGTGCATGCACGTCTGCAGTGAAGATGGTGTGCATCCGGATAGGATATTTCATGGAATTGCACCATTGGCAGAATCTGGCAGGTCACATGCAAAATAAAGATATAGAGCCTGTAGAGACGCGTAGTAATGTCAGTCCAAGAGACCCCATCAGTCTGCAACATGTACAAGGACAACATGTCCAAGGTAATCAACAGGATGGAGATGCACCTGCCTGTGCATCTTCAAATGTATTCAGACATGTACAAGGAGTATCTGCACACGCTTGATGACGTGTATGGTACGTGCATAATGGCAGAGAATACCTTTGAAAGGATGCTTCCTCTGCAGGATCTTCTGGAGTACATACGGCCGTATGCAGACAGCATGACTGACATGTGGATCAAGCATGTTGATGACTTTGACGATTATCTCAAGTGGTACACCCGAATGAGAATCACATACATGAAGCTCTATGACGAATCCGTGCATGTGTTGATTAATCCATACGCAGGGATGCTTGCAGGCGTCGCCGAATATTATGAGAGGTTTTACAGAGATACGCGTTGAACCAGATAGAGACGGTCAATCCGGCAACCGGTGAATGCATTGCTACATACCAGGCCATGGACAGGGATCAGGTGTTTGCCATCGTGGGAAAGGCCAAGGGGGTGTTTCCAGAGTGGAAGGGCGACTATGAGAAGCGCCGAAGCTACATCTACAACCTGGTAGAGCACCTCAAGAAGAACAAGATGCAACTTGCAAAGGTTGCAACAGAAGAGATGGGAAAGGCCATCAAGGAATCAGTCGGTGAGGTCGAAAAGTGTGCATGGGCCCTAGAGTTCTATGCAGACCATGGAGACAGTTTTCTGACTGACGAGGTGCTCAACACGGATGCAAGAAAGAGCTTTTTGACGTTTGAGCCGTTGGGTGTTATCGGCTCCATCATGCCGTGGAACTTTCCGTACTGGCAAGCGCTGAGGTTTGCAGCCCCATGTCTAATGGCCGGAAACGTAATCGCGATGAAGCCTTCAAGGGTGACAATGCAGTCTGGAATCGAGATTGAAAAGGCATTCGTCAGTTCTGGCGTGCCTGAGGGTGTGTTCCAGACCATAGTGGGAAGCGTTGAGTCTGCAAACCACCTGATTGACTCAAACACCAATGCCATCACATTTACCGGAAGCACAAATGCAGGGATAGAAGTGGGAAGAAGGGCCGCATCAAACCTGAAAAAATGCGTTCTGGAGCTTGGTGGGAGCGATCCCTTCATAGTGCTTGATGATGCAATCGTTGAAAAGGCAGCAGAGGGGGCAGTGAAGGGCAGGTTCATCAACTGCGGACAGAGCTGCGTAGCCTCAAAGAGATTCTTTGTCACAAGGAATGTAGCAAAGGAATTCATCGAGATGTTTGTCAAAATGACATCGCAGTTGAAGGTCGGAGACCCGTCATCCATGGAGACTGACATCGGACCCATTTCAAACAGAGAGGGTCTTGAGAACATATCAGAGATGGTAGAGGAGGCAAAGGGCAGGGGTGCCGAGGTCCTGCTCGGAGGCGACAGAATGGATGGCAACGGCTTCTTTTACATGCCGACAATCCTCTCCAACATAAAGCCTGACATGAGAATTGCAAGGGAGGAGGCCTTTGGGCCGGTGGCCCCGATTACGATAGTGGAGAATGAAAAGGAGGCCATAAGGATGGCCAACGACACCGAGTTTGGCCTAGGCGCAAGCATCTGGACAAGGGATCTCACAAAGGCAGAGAGGATGTCCAGACAGATAGAGTCAGGTATAGTGAGTGTCAATAATGTGGTGGTCTCGGATCCGAGGATTCCGTTTGGCGGAATCAAGCACAGCGGGTTTGGAAGGGAGCTCTCAAGGTATGGGATGCTGGAGTTTCTAAACATAAAGTCAGTCAGGTTCTATGACAACCTGGTGCACAACCACTATGTAGAATGACTACTCCTTAAGTATCGGTTTTGGTGTATTAGATAGTGACGGGGAGGCTCGGCGGTGCATACCGAGTGAAATGTCGGGAACGCCTTGATCCTCAAGATACAGGTTGGGGTTCATGATTCCCACAGGACATGTCCTCGTCAGACCATGTTATGGGGTAGTGTTTTGTGTACAGGGATGTTATTCCCTCTGCATCATCTGAAGTAATCCTGTTGACTCCTCTCATCTTGGATTATGCCTGTCATTGGCGAGATATTTACTACCAAATACGCTTTAGATTTGTGCCATGACGTAAGTTCGTTGGGTTTGTAATCATATTATCTATTTTGGACATGCCAATCGATGTAAATCTTGTTAATCCATACTATAAACATAATATTAATAAAAAGGGGGCCAGACACACGCCCCCCTAATTGCAAGATAATGCGTTACCAGCCAGTGGCATCTTCTCCCACTAATTTGTCTATTAAAATTTCGGCATAATAGACTGTCCTTGCAAGTGATGTAATCTTTTCTGCTTCTGCCACCCTACATGCATTACTGCAAGTAAATTCATAGGCAAAATCTACTTCGTCAAATGCTGGCAAGATCGGTTCTGCGTTCTTCCACATCATTACTAGTCGGTATGGCATATGATTATATAGCGATTGATAATGACTTGCGGTATGCCTTTGAATGATACACCCGTGTATGGTAATTTAATGTCATACAAGTTCTACGTCAGGCCAGAAGCACACAGGCGGTACGGTAACGCCAGAACAGAAAAATCAAAGCACCAGCAAAACGTGCATGAACTGCTACATATTTTGTTCGTTAATGGTGCGGGCACTACATGGGATATGGCAAAGACCATGCTGCACAAGGTATCTGCAGTAAGAGAACAGGAAAAAACGTACAGGCGTCTGCTAGTTGGAAGAACGGATAGAAAAAGACATTCTGGCGGCATACTGGATATCGGTCTTGTAATTAGGAACAAGAATGCAAAGCCATACGCAAAGTACAGCCTTTCCTTATACGGCATACTGTACTGCATTGATGCATTGCAACCGGACAAAAAAGACATGGACAGGATGGCTGTAAGCTATTCCCATTTGCTTCCCAGAATATTTGGCAGGTGGGAAGACGTCAAATCTACTCTAGGTCCAGACGCATACAACCTACAAATACTGTCAAAGGGGCTGTATCTTAACAATCCCAAAATGGCACATGCAGACAATCCCCTCTACGAGTTGATGTCATACATTCACATCAAATACAGGCGGAATATTGAGTCAATATCAGAGCTTGATTTGGCAGAACAGATCTCATACTGGTTTTATACATATCTGCTGTACCAACATCCCAAAAAACTAAAAAAGACATTAAACAAGGACGAACAGCTGCTAAGATGGTATATGGATTTTTTCAAACAAGCAAAAGACCATTACGCCCAAAGACTGCGTGCAGTAGAAAACTCTAATATTTTTTAGAAATTATTTCATGTGCTTTTTGATCATCCTGCGCAGAGTGTCCAGATTAATTGGCTTGTTCATCAGGCCTGCAAGGGACTGTTTTTTGGCTTGCTTGTATTTGGCATCATCCAGGACGTAGCTCGAGGTGAACACTATCTTTGCACCATCATCATATTTTTTTATGCGCAAAAATGTCTCATACCCGTCAATGCCTGGCATCTTTACATCTAAAAACACGATATCCGGTTTGAATTTCTGATATTGCGTAAGGGCATCATAGCCATTTGCGGCCGGAAACACATCATGCCCCTCGTTTATCAGTACCAACTGCAAGGATTCGAGAAAATCATAATCATCATCAACTACGAGAATCTTCTTTGTATCTGCCATCTTCACACTTGCTTTGGGAGGCTTATTGTAAATGTTACTGGATTATTGCTTGCAGTTATGGTTCCATGGTGCCGTTCTATGATATTTTTGCAGCTGGTAAGGCCTAGTCCCGTGCCTTGCAGTTTTGTTGTAAACAGCGGTTCAAATATTCTGAATGCATCATCCTTTGAAATGCTAGAGCCGGAATTTTCAAATGACAGCACAACCGCATTCTGTTTATCATCAAGTTTTACCGTTATGTATCCGTGATCATTGCCGAGCGCCTGCACTGCATTTAGCAGGATGTTGGTAAAGACAAACTCCAATTTTTCCGTATCGCATTGTACTACGGCATCCTCATCTGGGATGGACAGACTTATGGTGTCAGGCATCTGCACATTATCAAGGGACTGCTTTATTATTTCCCGGATTGACGCCGTCTCCAGAACAAGCGGAATGGTGCGTACATAATTCAAGACGCCTTCCACCTGGTGTGACATTCGCTTAATGGCGCGATTTATTCTTTGCGTCTCCTCCGGTATTGTCCTGCCGCCGCCCTTACTCTGAATCAGCGTCATGGAGTTGCGTATTGTGCCCAGCGGGTTTTTCATGTCGTGTGCTACCATTGCAGCAAATTCGCCCAGGGCGACAAACTTTTCTGTCTTTATTTTTTGTTCAGCGTGGCGGTTAAAGATTCGCCATATCAAAGAGATCATAGAGATATGCGCTGCAACATTAATGAGACCAAGCATTATCTGCAGGAATATCAGACGGGATGACAACTGCTCGATGTCTTTGCCCAGCTTGTCTGTGAGTACATCAGACAGATGTACCAGCACATTGCCTGTCTGCTCTGCGTCTACAATGCCTTCTAACGAAGTATTTTCCTGGCTTACCAAATCGGACACTTCTACCTTGTACCCCTCAAAAGTGTTCCAGATCTCGTTCCAATCACTGTCAAATCGCGATGCAAGTGGGGATATCTTTATTTCAGATAACTGGCCGCCGTGCTTTAAAAATAAAACATTGTTCTCCAGATTCTCAAGAGCCTCAAGGACTTGAGTGTTGTGCATTGAATCATAGAGTAATAGGTGGTTCAGTTCAATTTGTACCTGGCTGGTCAGTACTCTGTTTTTTCCTGCAACATTTACAGTGTTTCCAGTGAGGTTTATCTCTGATTCAGAATATACAATGATTAAAGTGCTTGCAACTATTAGAGATATTTGCAACGTAACCAGTATTACGATTTTATATTTGTGCTCCATCGGTGTCCTTGGTTAACGGCGCATAATAAAAATTCTTGGTGTTTTGTTATTTTGCGTGTAACGAATAAAACAAAATGTGCCGGGGGGTAATAAAAAATCTGCCAGATTTCACACATTTGCAACCACCGTCCTAAACCGTGATCTGCACGGTGATCAAGAGGAACTGGCAGGAAGTACAGAGCCGGCTGGGGAGTCGAGAATGCCTTTGAATCCTATGAATGATGCAGGCCCCGGGCCACCAGCAAAGGTGAGCCGGTCCGATTACTGCCCATGTTCTTTCCGGATGTAGTGCAGGACGATATGATCCCCGAGCCTCCTTGCGGATTTGAGGTGCAGTTCAGGCGAGTCTGCAACCATGGCAAATCCTCCCCCCTCCACAAGGGAGACGGCATCACTGCCTCCTATCAGATACGGGGAGACTGTCACTATCATCTCATCAAACAGGCCAAGCCGGACAAACTCCCAGTTTATGCTTCCTCCCCCCTCCACAAGCACCGTCTTGATTCCCTTCGCTGCAAGTCGCTCCAGCAGAAGCCTGACATCCACAGAGTCCCGTCCTGCAACGATCACGTCCGTGTGCGACCTGAGATCCTCAAGGTGCCTAGCATCCACCCTCTCAGATACTGCCAGTATGGTAGGTACGTCACCTGCAGTCTTTACAACCCGGTAGTTTCCGGATATCGTCCCGCCAGAGTCCAGAATTATTCGGACAGGGCTCCTCCCGCGTACATGCCGCACAGTCAGCATTGGATCATCCCGCAGTACGGTATTCTTTCCTATAAGGATTGCATCCACCCTGCCCCTCAGCCTGTGCAGTCTTGCAGTATCATTCCCTGATGACAGCGCAGAGTCGCCTGTCCTAGTGGCAATCCTTCCATCCACAGAGACGGCTGCGCTTAGAATCACGTGCGGCCTAGATGCTGCCATGAACCGTCTTCCCCCCGATCATTACTCCCCTTATGGCAGACTCAGACGCCCTGTGCACCACCGAGGCGTGCGGGTTGTGCATGGGCTCCAGATCAATCACATGTGTATCAAGGAGGATGCAGTCAGCCATCATCCCCTCTGCAATCACACCCACGTCCCTGCCCAGTATCCTCCCGCCGTTCACCGTCGCCATCTTGAGAATCTCCCGGGGATCTACCCTCCTTTGGTACACCCCCATGGTCGCCTTCCAAAGAAAGTCCATCTCCCGGAACATGTCAGGCGGGTTTATCATCACGTTGTCAGTTCCCAGCGCCAGTGTGCATCCTGCCTCCTGCATCATTCCAATATCAGGAATCCCCTCTGCCAGCGCAGAGTTTGCCCTGGGACATATGACGATCCCCCGGATCCTTTTTGCCGCATCTCTCAGATCGCTGCGTGAGGCATGGGTCATATGCACCAGAAAGTGCGGCTTGAGGTCCAGTGCCCTGACAGTCTCTGCAGTCCCTGTAACCTCTTCGGACACACGCACGCTCTGCCTAGTCTCAGAGGAGTGGATCGCCCTGAGATTGGCAGTCCGGGAGTATCTCTTGAGCACCGATGTACTGTTCTCGTTTGCGCCGCTGACTCCTAGTCCGTCGCATTTGTCAGCCAGCATGGCAAGCTCCCGTACCCTTGAATCCGGAAGAGGTACGTTGCCTACCACATCGTGCGCATCTTGATAAAACTCGACTCTGCCCAGAATGACTGCCCTGATTGGAGTTTTCCGCAGGGCCCGTCTGATCAGTGCTATGCCATCCAAGCCACCCTCTCGAAAATCGACAAACGTGGTAATTCCCCGTCTGAGCATCGAATCGCACGTGCCTGCCATGAATCCTGACAGTATACCAGGAGGCGTGTTCCTGAGAATTTTTGACTTTACGCCATGCATGGGATGAATCCTCTGGTCGACTGAGCCGTCAAGGGTAATGTCCTTACCGACAGAATCCCCGATATGCGTATGGGCGTTGACAAACCCCGGAATCATCAGCAACCCGCTGCCGTCAACTGACCTCTCCGTACCGTGCGGCCTCAGTCCAGACCCCATCACTCCAAAACGCCCATTCCGTATTCGTATGCACGTGTCCGGGACATACTCAAGATCAGGGCCCAGTAGGGCAGCAACATTCCTAATCAGCATGACATCTCGTAAACCTCAGGGCTGCCTTCCCCAGAATCCCGGATCTTTCGTATCATATCAAGTGATTCTGTAGCCAGCCCTGCAGCCTCCCTTCCTGTCCGTCCGTTGCCGATTCCGCAGTTAAGGGAGATTCCATCATCATCGTGCACCATCCGGATGAACTGCCTCGCCGACTCCTTGGCCGCATCGCTTGCCACCACCATAAAGTTGTCTCCCCCCAGAAAGAATGCAAGTGAGTCCCGCTCCAAAAAGAATCCGGACATCCTAGAGTACAGACCAAACATGGCAGAGGTGATCTCATACGGCGAGTCGGTACGGCTGCGGGCGGTAAGACTGTCCACATCCAGATGCATGATCGAGACGCTTCTGGACCCGTCGTCAACTGACCCGAAGATGCGATACCTTTGGTCCAGTTCTGTGCCGTCCACTCTTGCCCTGTGCGCCTTTAGGTTTGCCTGGAACGGCGACTCCCCGGATCCTATCGACATTGTCAGGCGCACATCAAAGGACTCCTCAAGGGACTTTTGAATCCCTATATGGTCTTCGAGCAGGAGCCCGTTTGAGACTACAAAGAACTCATCGGCCCGGTTGTGAAACACCAGACAGCCCCTCTCAGAGAAAAGCCTTTGAATCTTGCCGTACATGGAGGCCTGCAGCATCTGCAGTTCGTGCTCCCTGTCGCTTCCCAGCGTCAGTGTCCACGGACCATACCCGCTGATCTTGAGGATGCTGAGCTGGATCATCTCTGAATTCTCTGCAACTCCTGGTATATCTTTAGTACCGCCTCGACTGCGCGTTCTGCAACCGGCTGTATTCTGGCATGCGCGTGTCGTGCCTGCATTCCGGGGCCTGAGATTCCAAGGGAGACTGGCTTCCGGTGCCTCAAGGACAGATCGGTAAGCGCCCGTGCAGCAGAGTGCAATATCACCTCGTCGTGCTTTGTCTGTCCCTTTATCACGGCGCCCAGAGTGACCACCCCGTCCACATCATCCCGCTCCAGCAGCGCGTCAACAACAACAGGCATGTCGTATGCGCCTGGAACCATGCATGTGTGGGTTATCTTCAGGTTCATCGAGTCTGCCTTCTCCCGTGCCACTGCAAGCATCCTTAGTGTAACTGCATCGTTGAACTCCGATGCCACAATTCCAATATTCAATACCGATTCACCCGGGCATACTCTAAAAGTTCCTTTCCATCGATCAGCGGAATTCCGTTCTGCTTTGCAAACACGGCAGCCTTGTCCACCGAGAGTGCGGCATACGTCTGGGCATCCATCATCTCACAGATCGCAGTTACCGGGGTCAGTCCTGCAGCACGTGCAAGATACACGGACATCTCCGTGTGACCCTGGCGTGCGGCAAGCAGTCCCTTTGAGGCAATCAGCAATGGAACATGTCCAGGGGTCTTGAAGGATGATACAAACTTCTTCTGCCTGTTCTCTACATTGTATATGGCAGACATCTCACGTATCGTCTGGGAACGGTCCCGGTCCGTGATACCCGTGTAGGTTCGGTAGTGGTTCACTGACAGCGAGAATGTGGGGTGATCCCCGTACGGTGCAAGACCCATGATCATCTCCCTGTCAGGTACGGATTCTGCAAGCATCTCGTGCATGTATCGAAGCCCAAGCGAGTCTGCAAGGCCGTAATCCACTGCTACGCACAGCAGCCCTCCGGCGTTCACCCTCATCCGTGCAACATGCTCGGGGGTTACAAACTCGGCTGCAACGACCATGTCAATCTCGTTCTCCCTGCCTACAGAGTCATAAAGCAGTATAAACTCTCCGTGCCGTAGCGACTCCAGTGCCGATTCAAGGGACATGATACAACTTTCCGCAATTTGATTATAAAGGTTACTAAAAAACTGGTAGTTACCACTAAAATGGTAATCCTCCCCTACTTTAGGATATATTTTCCAAGGATGTCAGTCTCAATGTTGACCCTGTCGCCAGGCCTTCTGGTGTGAAAGTTTGTGATATCGACTGTGTGGGGAATAAGCGATACGGATACCACGTTATCCCGGACATCGACTACGGTCAGGCTGATGCCGTCTATGGCAACAGAGCCCTTCTGTACTATATACCTTGAGAGGTCCTCTGGAACCTCAAAGGACACGCTGACCTCGTCGGGTTTCTTTTGGATCTCCAAGATGGTTCCGACCCCGTCTACATGGCCTAGCACAAAGTGCCCCTCAAGTCTGTCGCCCACCCTGAGGCTCCGTTCTATGTTTACCACTCCCCCCACATTCAGATTGCCAAGGTCCGTCCTGGTTACAGTCTCCTCAATCATCTCAAAGACGCACTCGGAGCCGGACAGTTTGGTTGCAGTAAGACAGACGCCGTTCAGGGCGACGCTCTGCCCTGTCTGCAGTCCCTCAGAGTGTGCTCCCAGATCTACAGTAACCCTCATGGCACTTCTCCGGTCAGAGCGGGTAATGCCCATGATCCTGCCTGTGCCCTCTACTATCCCGGTAAACATCAAGGGGTGATGGCAGGCACTATGTATAAAATGATTATGAACAGCAATAATGTTCTTTATACGTGAAATTCACCCGTGTCCGATGTTTGTGCAGGCACGAGTGGACTACGTCCTCCAAGTCACATACAAGGATGAAGCGGCCATATTTTTCTTGGTTTGGCAGAACCAAAAGTACATTTATTTATATGCAGACGTGCGTCTGTATGCGTGAAAGATTCAAAGAGTCAAGATACGATCGTTTTTGACGAATGGGCCTTAGCCAACTTCGTTTCAGATAAACCAACCACTCGCAATCTCGCACTCGTGGGCAAATCTGGAAGCGGAAAATCTTTCATTGCCAAATCAATAATAGAGCATTCCATAAAATCCGGGGCAGTAGTGTTCGTTTTGGACGTTACAGGAGAGTATGAATATGAACGGGAACGGTTCAGCATACAAAACATATCGGTCAAGGACAAGCCGTCACTGGGGCTTGATCCCATAAGGGATTCCCATCCGTTCAATATAGCCAACCTGCTGGGCGAATTTGCAGGGCTGGACGGCGATGTGATATACGAACTCGGAACGTGTGCCGAACGCGCCTCTTCCTTGCGGGAGTTTTTGGAACTGGTTCCAGAACGCCACAGGAACGAAATTTCGCGCCTGTCGGCACAGTTTCTTAACGACGAGTCCGACAGCAAGTTGAACATCAAGAGGGGCTGCGTGTTTTCGGCCCCTACGATTGGCACCAAACAGTCCGAACTCTTCGTGTTGTTTTGCGCGTTGGACGCCATTTGGCAGTGCGCCAGTTCGATACCGTCAGAGACGAGAAAGGTGATAGTAATAGAGGAAGGGTGGCTCTTTGCCCAATATGACGGCATCATGAAATTAATCAACGGCATGGTCAAACGGTCAAAAACACACAACATCCAGTTCGTAATTACGGTTACAAAAACGGACCACCTGATTTCCACCAAACTGATCCAGCACGTAGACGAGGTGCTGGTGGCACTGGAGGGTAAGGGCGGTTCTCCGAGATCCTGGTTTTCCATGCTGCCTACAAAGAAAGAAATCCGCACAGAATCATGATCATGATCATGATCATTTGATTCTCACACGGAATTATTTATGAGATCACAAGTCGGGTCTTCTTTCATGTCATACAATGATTAGGCGCATGGCGACATGCAAGATCGGCAATTATGTTTGCCTGTTTGGATTTATACGCTTAAAACGTGTTCTTGCCCTGTCCTGCACAGACACGAGTGGGCGGCATCTTGCAAGTCATGTACAAGTATGGGTGGGGCAAATGTCCATAAATTAGAACAACGCATTGTTATTGAATGATTCAGGCGCAGTCATTTGGAGTCAAGTTCTGCAAACTCGTTCTCGCAGAACTGGTGGAATACGGTGCACTTGTTCGTCTTTGCGTCGGCTGCGATCCTCTCCATGTCCCGGTTCAGCACCCCTTGTGCTGCCAGGAATGCCTCGTCTGCCATCCCCAGCTTCTCAAATAGACGTGACTTGGCAGGCGGGATCACTGCAATGCTCGGATCAATCCTCTGTGCTGTATCATAGAACTCAAGTGCCTCCCGGTACCGGCCAAGGTGGCTCAGGGATATGGCCTTATTCATCAGGGCAGTGACATCATCGGGATTGATAGCGAGCGAGCGATCATAGCATGAAATGGCCTCAGAATGCCGATCCAGCTCGTTGAGGGAGAGGCCCATGCTGTTGAGTATCCAAGTGTCAGCAGAGCCGGTCTGGAGGATTCTGTTGCAGATCTCAAGAACCTCTGCATTCCTGTGCAGACATTCCAGGGAGTAGATCTTGTTCTTTTGCGCATACATGTCCGAATCCTTTATCTTCAGAACCCTGTCGCAGTATTCTATGGCCTCTGGATACCTCTTCAGATGGACAAGGGCAAGGGAGATGTTCTGCAGGGCCACCATCTCGTCAGGCGTTTTTTCAAGCAGGTCCTTGCAGTAGCTGTACATCTCGTCGTATTTCTGTGCGTTGAACATGCGGGTAATCACGTTTGTGGGATCAAGCAGATTGACCATTACACATGTGTGGACAGTGGACAGTCTTTAATCTATCTGGAAGGAGCCGTTTTGGGTGATTGTTCATTCCCCTACAAGATCAAGAAGCGCCCTTGCCTGCTTGAAGTGGACCTCGTCTATCATTCTGCCGTCGACGGTGGTGGCGCCTGTCCCGCCCCTTGCCGATTCAAGGTATGCCCTGCAAACTTTTCGGGCCCACATGATCTCGTACGGGTTCGGGTAGAACAGCCTGTGGACAGTCTCGATCTGATCCGGGTGTATTATGCTTTTTCCAGAGTATCCGAGGCTCTTGCCTGCCTGGCAGTCGTCCTCAAGCCCCTTTGAATCCCGAAGATCCTGCCATATTGCATCAATTGCAGCAACGCCTGCAGCGCGCGCATCCACTGGAATCTTTGCCCGGGAGTACGCAATGCCAGGCACGTCCTTGGCGTACTCTACCCCCAGATCATTGAGCAGGTCAAAGACGCCAAAGACCACCGCAGGCACCCTTGTCCCAAAGGATGCTATCTGGTACGTGTTGACCACACCCTTGGCCGACTCTATTGAGGGGAGTATCCGAATCGGTTCAATTCCCCTTGCCTCCTCAAGCCCGGACAGAATCCCTGCTATGTCCTCCAAGGCCTTTGTATCATCGACTTTTGGCACCACGATCCCGCCCAAACCTTCCCCGACTGTCTCCTCAAGATCAGTTCGGACCAGCCCGGATGCCGGAGAGTTTGTCCGGACAAATAGGGTGGATTTGTATGAGTTGTGCGATTCAAGGGCATTCCTTATCAGCCCTCGCGCTCCTGCCTTCTCTGCATCCGGTACAGAGTCCTCCAGATCAAGACACATGATGTCTGCCTGGAATGATTTTGCCTTTTCTAGAAACCTTGGATTGTTTCCGGGGACAAATATGAGACTGCGAAAGAGCTGCGTCATGAAGCGGTTAGGCGCCTTCGGGCTTCATTAAGATTTTGCCAAACAGACCCTTTCCTGTCAGCATCTTTGTATGCGCCTCTGCTGCCTGTTCAAAAGAGTATACAGAATCTATTGCAGATTTTATCTTGCCCTGACCCATCCAGTAGAGTGCCTGATCCAGTTCGGCCTTGGTGCCTTGTGTGGATCCCAGAATGTTGGTACCCTTGAAGAAGACATGTCTAAGATCCGTCTTGGCGTCATATCCGGTGGTGGCTCCGCATGAGACAAGTGTTGCACCGTATTTGAGTAGGGTGAGCTGCTTGTTCCAGTGGGTCTGGCCTATGTGATCAAAGGAGATATCGATTCCTGGTGCCTCTCCCTTTTTCTTTGCAATGCCTTTTGTGATTGCCCGAACCTCCTTGTGCCAATCGTCCTTTCTGTGATCAACTGCATAGTCTGCACCGAGTTCAAGGCACTTGTCAAGCTTGTCCGGACTGGCAGTTGCTATCACGTCACAGTTGTACAGCTTGGCAATCTGAATGCCAAAGCTTCCTACCCCGGAACCGCCTCCCATAATCAGGACAGTCTGTCCGGGTGTGATCCTTGCCCTTCCCACAAGCATGTGCCATGATGTAAGTATTGTCATTGACGCGGCAGCCGCGTCGTCATAGGATACCCCTTCGGGAATCTTTGAGATGTTGACCTCCGGCAGGTGGGTCAGTTCCTGATAGGCTCCCCAGGTGGGACCCGTCTGGAATCCCCAGATTGTCCTGTGGATGCAGTCAAACTCTCTTCCGTCGGTACACGCCTTGCAGACCCTGCATGACATGTTGGAGTGGGACACTACCCTGTCTCCCACCTTGATGTTCCTTACATCCTCGCCTACTGCAACAACGTCACCGGCCGCATCAGAACCTGAAACATGTGGCAGTGGTACAGGAACCGGCTGGCCCCTCATGCCCCAGATGTCGTTATAGTTAAGGGCTGCTGTCTTTACCTCAAAGACCACTTCGTTGGGTTTTGGTTTTGGGTCATCAATGTCCTGAACCTTGAGTATACGGGCATAGTCGTCATCTGACGCATATTCGCTGTATACAACTGCCTTCATGCTTAAAGCGGATATTTACCCATAATTATATTTTATCAGTGGGCAACAGGTAACTGTCTAGGTTCACGCCTACGCCAAGTTTGCAACGGATCAAGTTCACGCCTACCAATCCTGAAATTTACGTACGAACCTAAACAGTTACGGGCACCAGCACATACTGACCTACTGCCGGCGTAGGCGTGAAAATACGGAACTGCTTACAAATTTGTGCCTAGAACCAATCGGGACCTGAGCATGTACGGGCCACATTGGCAATTCGTGCATGATTTTCAAGGGGTTCTGTCCTGCAGAGTCATTCTGGTATGTGGTAATGGGGGGGCAATTCAGGCAATGCGTCACACGCAGCACCTGTGAGAACTCCCAACGCTGCTAGACACGGTTTATCTTAAAGTCGCGTTTGGGTTGCTGGATGGAGAGCAGGATCTGCTTGAGCTGGGCATCTGTGAGCTGCCCGTGAATCTGCCCCTTGGTTGCCATCCCAATGAGATACTGCTCTACAAGGTTGGACATCTCCGGCCTTACCATCTTAATGTTACCCAGTCTCATCCTGGCCTCCGGGGAGAGAATCTGCTTGAGAATCTGTTCCTTTTGGGCGGCTACCTCATTGTTCGGGGGTTGTTCGTTGGGTTCAGGAAAGCTCATCGCGAATCTAGGAGTACACCTTTAGTTGGGGGTTCTGGGCGATCATTCCGTTAAGAATCTCAGTTGAAAGCCTATCAAGTTTCTGCATGCCGTTTCTGGAAACCATCCTGCCCTTCTTGTCGATCTTCTCGACATAGCCAAGCTTCTCCAGCCCGTGTACGGCATTGCGGATGATCGCTCCCCCGGCATCCCTGTGATGTGCAGCACCGTATCCTGACGGCCTGCCGCCGCCATAGTTGTGTCGTAATTTGTTAATGCCAACAGGACCGTACAGGTAGATCTTTCTTAGTATGGAGGCACATCTTGTATGCCACCACTCCCTGTTCTGCGGGGGCTTGTCTGCATGTGCCCCGGTCTTGACAAACGGAATCCACGACGGGGCGGGAATGTCCTCGCCCTTTAGAATCTCTGCCATCTGTTCAATCAATACATCTGCAGGTACGTCATAGACCTTTGCCATGAAGACAGAAAATCGTGAATCGTCTTATAAATCATTGAGATATAATTTTACGGTACGTGTGCCCGCACAGCAGGCAGGAGATCCTGATCGACTTGACGGGGGATCGTCCTACTCTGATACGGGAGCCAATTCCCGGTGCGATAAACGACTTGCATTTTTTGCAGAATGCCATTCGGAGGTGGTATGGCATTCGTATCCTGTGCCGGGTACTGATTCTGCGTGCCAGCATCGCCTGGCGTCGGGCAAGGCCTGGATCCGATCTTGCATTGGAGATTGCGGTTCTGACAAGAATCTCCATCCTCTCCAATGCCACCCTCCGGACTGCAGGTTTCACGACACTGCTCCGGGATGCGCCTAAAAATTGGTTTGCGCCGTATGCAGACATCCGTATGGTATCATAAGAGTGCAGTCAGCGGGATTCGAACCCGCGTGGCAGGGTTGGAAACCCCGAATACTAACCAGGCTATACTATGACTGCGACAGTATGCGGATTCAGATGCCTAAATAAAAATGGTCTTTTCATACTCGTAGAGCATTCTGGCAGTCACCACATGGCCCTCAAGAGACATGTCCCCTACAGAGTATACTGCATCAAACAGACTCTGAACAGAATCAGAAAAATGTCCCTTTTGGAACCCCCCGATCACAATGCAGGCATTATCCGGAATCTCTGTTGCAATGCCCTCGTATGTGGAGGGCATTCCCTTGGTGGACAGCCCTATCGTTGTTGCAGGATTAATCTGTTCAAGCAGTGCCGGCAGGGTTACGTCTGCAAGCTCAAGCAGCATGCAGCCGTCTGCTGCAATCTGTCTGTCTCGGTACAGCCTCTCCATGATGCCCTCAAAGCGGTGGTATGACTTTGGTATGCGGACGCCGGATCCAAATCGTATTACCTTGTCGTTAATGGTGTGGATGTACAGTTTCAGATGATCCCGCAGGTACAGCGGAGTTGTGACTGCCTCAAGTATTGAAAAATGGACTAGGTCTGGCCGTCCCCGCTTGATCTGGCAGTCGATCTTTCTCATTGCAGCAAAATGCCATGAGTTGTCCAGCAGTATCTCAGACGGCATCCTGCCAAGCCTCTTGGCATGCCGGACTACTGACGGGTGGGACCGAATTTCCGCAGGTACCAGCTCCAGAGACGACTCTGCCAGAACCAACGAGATCATCCTGTGCTGATCATCTCTATTTGATTCTTAAATTCGTTCCAGGCAGGCTTGGGAGTTCCATCCACATCTACAAGTCCGGAACTGCAGACGTAACGATCCAGCCGTTCGATAACAAACTCGCTGGTGCCAAGAATGGAGTTGCCTCCCACGGTGATCCTCTCTGAACCTATGTCCTGCTGTTCTGTGACACAGGTTCCCTCCGGCCTGTCATGCTGCCTGGCCCATGTCAGAAACTCTATTCCGGATTCGTTCTCAGAATAAAACCCAAACATCTGTTCTACAAACTCCCTCTGGGATTCATTGCTGCCCCCCACAAAGTCCGATGTGCCCCAGCTTACCTCTAGGAATCCTGCCGGCTTTCCTGCGGCAAGCTCGATGGCCCTGTCCAGATCGGCTGCTGCCTCTACAGGCGTCCTGACTATGTCGTTGAGGCTGTCAACAGGAATATACGAAAATGCCACAAGATCACCCACTGCAAGCTCGCCTACCATATGATCCAGGTTCTTGTTTATCACGTGGTGGAGTGCAAACGAGTTTCCAAACATCACATCCGGATGTTTCTCCTTGAGTATGTCATAAACCCCGACAAACAGATCCCTGTATGCAGGGATGTTCTGCTCGTTGTAACGAAACTGGGACTCTGTGGATCCGCCTATGATGACAGTATCCACTATGTCATACCGGAGAAGAATCGCATCAAGAACATTGGCAAGGTTGTCTTCCCCTATGGAGCCAAGCGATGGCTGTTCCATCCAGTCTGGGAACGGCCCGAGTATCTTGCCGTTTATTACAGAGAAGAACAGCGTCACCCCGAGATCATTCTTTTCACTTAGTCCCATAAGTATGTCTGACTGGCTCCAGTCAAATTCACCTTGCTTGGGCTCTATTATATTCCAGAAGAGATACATGTTGGTTCTTCCTATCCCGGTGGATGAGGCGTCCAGAAATGCCTTGTCAACCTGTTTAAGCGATACTGCCTTGCTTGGCGTGTTGACCACCAAGCCGATTTTGTCATTGTGTGTAGGAACAGTTACATCTGGTACAGATGTAACCGGGTCGACTGCATCCGGTTCTGACACTGTTACCACAACCAATACTATAATTGCAGCAGCTGCGCCTGCAGCTATTCCCGGAATCCATCGTTTCACATATGCTGAAAAGAAAGAACAGGTAAAAAATCATTGTGGTGTTTGGCTCTGCAGGGATGTAGTCAAAAAGTCACAAACACATCAAGAATTATCTTCTAGTCTGTCCCGAACACATCACAGAAGTGATTTTCATGACAGGCATCGCAGGCTCTGGCAAGACGGCACTTGCAGAACGGCCATTCCCACTACATCAGAAAACAAACCCGGATAAAACACTGCACCACAATAGGGATCGAGGGTATGAGATGGGAAGAGTCTCTAAAACAAGGGAAAATATCATAATTAATGATACAAATCTTGTAAGTGTTCACGTCGTGCCTAATTCAGTTCACTCTTGGGTAAATTTTGTGCAAACCACAGATCCAAATAGGATGGTAATCCAAACCCGATGTGAAAAGCCAGGCTGAACTCAAAAAGATGTACACGGATCTCAAGACTGAGAACATCAAGCTCAAGCAGACGATTGAGATGCAAGGGCAGATAATTGAGGAATTGAATCTGGCAGTTGCTGATCTTAAGCGCAGGCTGGTGCGGCATGACAATTACAACACCCCGTCATCACAAAAAAGGGGGCCCGGATGGCCTGACACAAAGGGAAAAGGCGACGAAAAGAATGCCTACAATAAATCCACAAAAGCCTCCCGGGATCAAAAGGACCGCGTGGATGCGGCCGGCAGCGGGAAGTCGCGCGGGGGGCAAAAAGGCCACATGGGCCGCACCCGCAAGCCAAAACCCACCGAGTTTGAGGAACACACCCCGGAGGCCTGCCCCGAATGCGGCTCGGGTAGCCTTTCCATAGTGCAGTCAGAAAAACGCGACATTACCAAGGTGGAGCGCACGATAAAGGTCATCACCACGCGCCACACCATAAACACGTGTCGCTGCTCCTGCGGTCTGGTGGACATCAAGCCCGAGACCGGCCTTCCAGACAAGGGCAGCTACGATCCGAGCATAACGACTGATGTTGCAGACGATTACGTGTGTCGCATGCCGTTTAGGATGATCGCAGACCGCATGTCGCGGTACGGAATTACACTCTCCTCGGGCACGGCGCACAACATAATGCGCAGGCTGGGAACGTCGCTGGGCGCCCCTGCGGCAGCCATTGCCGCCATGATACGCAAGGCCAAGATACTGCACGCCGACGAGACATCGATTCACCTAAACGGCCGCAACGTCTGGGTGTGGATACTGCACGATCCGCTGACCGGGCACGCGCTGTACGTGATACGGGACAGCCGGGGGGCAAAGGTTCTGAAAGAAGCGCTTGGGGGTTGGGACGGCACGTTAGTGTGCGACGGCTGGACGGCGTACGGAAAATACCGCGTCCAGCGCTGCTGGTCGCACATAATACGCGAGGCCAGGGACATCTGCAACCGCAATCCGGACTGCCCAGGCGCGCGCAACGTCCTGAAGCACCTGCGCATAATCTATGATTATGCCAGAAGGGCAAGCAGGAAACGCTCGCGCTCTCTCCGGGACAACGCGTCTGCCATGCTGACGTCATGCATCGAAAAGATCGTTGCAAGGTACGCCGACGATCCAATATTGGAAAAATTCATGGTCAAGATCAGCAATGCTGGCAGCGACCTGTTCCGGTTCGTGCTGAACCCAAAGATCCCGCCTACAAACAATGCTGCAGAACGCGGGTTGCGCGAGATAGTCGTGCACAGAAAAATACGGGGCAGCATAAGGGCAGAGGAGACGATGACGTGGATGGCGAATTTCTTTTCATGTGTAATGACATGGAAAAACAAGAAATTGGATTACTTGGCGGAGATTGCAAAATACGCCTAAAAATGAGTTAAACCACGTGAACACTTACCAAATCTTACACGGAAAATCAGAGGACACATATCAATCAGATCCGCAAATACAATGTCCGGATTAGTGGAATTTTTATGGATTTGCTGATGCACTAAATTCAAAAAACAACAAAAACCGAAAAATCTGTTCCCAATGAAGCATCATAGCGCACGAAAAGGCAACTGGAAATACCTGTAAATGTGGAAGAATTCTATTGTGTTCAAACAGATAAACAAACAAGACAACTCTGATTTGAATTGTAAATCGGTTTTTTCAATATCACTCCACATGTTTTAGGGGCCAGGAATCCCATCATACTTTTGGGAATCCGTGCCACTAGAAAAGCGCGGATACATGATCATGGTTAATCATTGGCAACTGTATGTGTCCTAAACATGCCCGCCGGATGCCGCACCCATGTCTGAAAACCCTGTGGCATATGCGTGGGTCTGATCACAGTGTAGGTTTACTGTTTTGACACGGCAATCTTGCAGGATTTGATCATCCGGGTGTGCAGCCACTGTGTCCACATTCAATACAGATGCTGCAACCTTCCATGAAGGCAAGACGATTCTTGCATGTGGGACACAGTTGATCCTCGGGTATATTCTCAGGTTTTTGGGATTCGGTCTTGATCTCACTGTCATGGGGCTTTAGCGCAAGTGCTGCAATCGCATGGGATCTGACGTACGGGTTTGTAATGTTGGATTCTATAAACTCGGTAACAAACCGGCTGGGCCTGACCTCGAATGTCTTCTCTGCATTCTGGCTTGTCATGTGAAGTACCTGCGTGTGTCTGGAGCCGTCCCTGTATACTGTGATTCCCTTGAGACCCATTTCATGGGCCAGCAGGTATGCGGATTTTACATCTTCAGCAGTTACATCATACGGCATGTTTATGGTCTTGGCAATGGCATTTCCAATCCAGTCCTGCCATACACCCTGTGCCATAAGATGATCAGTCCAGTGTATGTCCATGGCAGTCACGAACGTATCCTGCATCCACTGAGGAATCTCTGGAATTCCCTTCAGGGAACCGTAGTTGTCTGCGATCTTGGCAAGAATCTGGTCATTGTAAAGCCCGGCCTCCTTGAGTGCATCCTGGACTACCTTGTTTGTGTAAAAGAATCTTCCAACGGTGACCCTTTTTTCAAAGACCAGCGCAAAGGCAGGCTCCATTCCGTTGGAACAGTCTGCAATCATGGAGAGGGTTCCTGTGGGCGCCACGGTGGTAGTCAGGACGTTTCGGATGCCGTGTGTCTTGATCTTCTCAATCAGGGCATCCCACTCATACGAGTGCTGCTCCTTTGGCTTCTCATAGTATCCGGCAACGGGGATCTTTCCGTCAGGGTATTCTGTCTTTGAACACAGCGGAAACTCGCCACGGGATCGTGCAAGTGCAACACTCTCCTCCATGGAATAGTATGTCAGGGCCTCAGAGAGCCTTGCCTGCATCCGGTAGCCATCCTCGGAGTTGTACGGAATGCGGAGCTTGTACAAAAGATCGGCCACCCCCATTACGCCAAGCCCTATTCTTCTAGACTCTATTGACGCCTTACTGATCTCTTCAATTGGGTAGTTGTTGACATCTATTATATTGTCAAGGAATCTTGTCGTCTTTCTGATCATCTCCTCGTACCGCTGCCAGTCAAACTTGTAGGATCCGTCTGCCTGCCTGTTGACTAAGTTTGCCAAGTTGATGGATCCCAGATTGCATGACTCGTACGGATAAAGACTCTGCTCGCCGCACGGATTGGTTGCCCTCAGGGGGGCCTTCCGGGCCTTTGCAAATACGTTGTACTTGTTGATTTGATCAAAGAATATGAGTCCGGGCTCTGCACTCTTCCATGCAGACAGCGCAATCAGGTCAGTCAGCTGGTGTGCGTTTATCTCCTTGACAGGGGTCTTGTCACGAGGACTGCGCAGGACATAGTTACCGTCCTTTGTATTTACCAGCGCATCCCAAAAATCCTCCCATATTCCAACGCTAATATTAAAATTCTCCAGCACCCCGGGTTCGGTCTTGTTGGTGATGAATTTTTCGACATCAGGGTGCCACGACTCTATGATGCCCATGTTGGCCCCACGTCTCTTCCCTCCCTGTTTGACTACCTCAGTCACAGTATTGATTATATTCATAAATGAGACAGGGCCTGATGCGACTCCCGAAGTAGAGGCCACTATATCGCCTTCTTCTCGCAGATTTGAATAGTTGATTCCGACACCACCTCCAGACTTGAAGATTAGTGCCGCATCCGATGTAGACTTCATGATCTCCTCCATGCCGTCATCCATTCCCAGAACAAAGCATGCAGACAGCTGTCCAAGCCTCCCTCCTGCATTCATCATCGTAGGCGAGTTTGGTAGAAAGTCCTGTGATGTCATAAGCTCAAAATATTCTGTAACACGGTCGGCGTACTTGTCAAGCTTCTTGCCTACCAGCAACATCAACAAGGCCTTGAAACTGATCCTCATCTGCTCCCGTCTGCCAAGTTCCACATACAGGTTGATCAGTGATCTAAAGTGATACTTGTTGAGGTAGTACTGCCCTATCTTGAACTTGTAGTCAAACGAGTTCAGTTTTTGAAGGTATGACGCTGCCTCGTCCGTGTTCTGAACATGGCCCCCTGCCCTGTCAAATATGGCAGAGTCATACATGAGATCCCCTATTGCCACCACTATTGCAACCCTTTCAAACATCTGTGTAGGGGACTCGATAATCTCATTCCTGTCGTTTCTCATCAGGTACCTTGATGCAAGCACCCTCAGACAGTTCAGATCAAACTTCTTTGAGACCGGATCAAGCGCACGCAGATTCAGAACCTTCATCTTCTCCTCCCGGAGCTTTCTTCTCTCATGTCTGTATACGATATACGCCTTGGCTATGTCACTGTGACCGTGGTCAATCAGTGTCATCTCGACAATGTCCTGAATGTGCTCCACTGTTGGGGTATGGGACTTTGTAAATCCCTGTTCGGCCAGCTTGGCTACAACCCGGTCTGCAAGCTGATCGGCCAGACTGCGATCGGCCTTGGAGGTGGCATCCAGTGCCTTGTATATGGCATTTGAGATCTTGTTCTTATTGAACACAGTAACGGCTCCGCTTCGCTTCGTGATTTGGGATATAGAATTTTCTATCTGAGAATTATTCATCGAAACATCACAAGTCCTTGGATCTATATGGTTATAAATTTTTGATTCTAATGCATAACACACCAAGTTAAGAAAAAGATGAATTCGCATATGAGTACTTATTGGACACAGATATATACTGCTCACTTTAACGAACCTAGTCAAGGCACAGTCAGGGCAGTGGGCTGGATCTAGGCACGAATTTGGGGTATTATTGGTTCTAGATGCACCGATCCAATTTTTATCGTATCAGTACAAAAAATAATATAAGAATTGGGTATAATTATATATTAGGTTTATATGTAAATCTATCTACCAAATATAGTAGATGGCGGATACCATATAGGTGGTAATACTATCACTAAACTCATAACAATCCAATTATAATGATGCTTCAATCTCCGAAATCATTCTGGTTTAAGGTGGTGTAACGGGAATTGCATCTTGGACACCTGTCCTCAAACGGCTCATCCTTAAAGCCACATTCGTTGCACATTACGATGTCCTTGACGGGCCGAAAGTGAGAGACAAGCTCTGACATCTTCTCTATGGAATCCTTGACTGCCTCGTACCCGGCATCCCTGTCAATCTGCAGTGTAATGGACACGCCCCCATTGAGGAATCTTGAGAACCTGTTGGATTCGGATACCGGCTCGCTTCTGCTGGTGTACTGGTGGATTTCAGATGCATTGATTGTCACTCCTTGGGAGTAGGAGTTATCCTCTGGGGTGCCAATGACTGAATTCTTGCCGTATTTTTCGCCATCCATCCCTGCAAAACGCGCCGAGCTGTCAGTATCAATCATGCATACAAAGACTGGATCGCCCAGATCCTTGCCGCTCTTGTTGCCCACATCTACTGCAGTCGTAATTACCTTTTGAAGGATCTCACGGCCTTCCTTGTCGTTTTTGTGTCCCAGAATACCAAATACTGCCTCCTTGAGTCCGACCAGATTTATGATCAGGGACACGGAATTCCTCTGCATAAACTGGATGTTCTGTGCAAGAATTGGGTGGAGTCCCTTCCGGGTAAGATCCAGAATGCCCTTCTTTCTTAGCGCCATTGCCGCAAGAGCCGGCTTCATCAGCAGCGCAAGTCTTGCCCGAAAGTAGGTCTCATCCTTGTTTGATTCGAATGCAAGCCTTGGAAGATTAATCGAGATAGACTGGAGTGCTACTGATACCGGTCCGTGGTTCCTTTTGGAGCCGGTGGCCAGTCCGGAGCTTGACATGTGTCCATTGATAAAACTGACCCGTCCCCCGAGCAGTATTATCTCAGATATCTGACCGGAGATGCCGGAAACTGTCTCCTTGCCATAGTCAATTATGAGACCTATCTTTGGAGTCGGTGTAATCCTTGTATAGTTCTTGTATGCACCGATTATGGCAGCAGTCGTCTCTGGGTCAGAGCCCAGCTGAAGTCTGACTGAGACTACAGTGCCTGGGTCATTATGTTTTGATGTGGGGGATGCAGCCACAAACGCATTGGTAATGTTCTGTTCTAGATCTGGGGCGGAGATGTGACTGGCAAACAGCGCGACCAATCCGTCAAGTACTACTTCTCGGGACGCCTCCTTTGAGAGAAGGGATATCATGATTGAAAGCGAGATTGCAAGATCGCCGAGTTGTCTGGATGATGGAACCCTAGACACATCAAGATACTTGCCGCCAAGGTTTACTCCGTCCTCAAAGATCTCCTTGATGTTGACAAAGACGATGTCAGGAATCAGCGACCAGGCTCCGGGATTGGTAATGTGCAGATCGCCAGACAGATGCGAGTCTGCCAGATCCTTGGGCAGTGTGCTGGAGATAAGCTGCTCGGCAAGAACCTTCTGGCTTATGGCAAACTGGAGATCCTCTACGCCGTTGTTCATTCCCTCCAGATTGGAGATCATTTCATTTATGTCGTAAAGCGGTATGCCCATGCGCGCAAGCCTGCCCCGGTACTCCTCATGGCCGTGCTCAAGCAGGACGGAGTTGACCAGCTCTCGGATAAGCGAGCCTGTAAGGTAGGTGGTCTGATACTTGTAGATGCGGTTCTCCACTTCCTCGGTAATCTTCTGAGCCAATTCCAGTGGAAGGTTCCCCTCGCGAACCAGCGACTGGACTATCTTGTAGGGATTAAACTCCTCAAACGAGTTGTGTGATGTCCTGACGTACATCTTTCCGCTCTCAATGATGGATCTCTCCTCGATCTGCCGTGCCAAGCTCAGCACCAGCTTTCCCAGATTGGTAATGGTGTAACGTCTTTCGGATTTGTTGAGTGCCACAAGCGACTGCCGGAGCAGTTTTCTCAGGTGGTATGCAAACTTGCCGCTCTCTTTTTTTGATTTGAACCCGGCAAGCGACTTTAGTTCAGAGTAAGTCAGGGGGCCCTTGGAGTTAAGAATCCGAAGAATATCGATCCGGTTGGGACTTGCCATGACAGAGAAGATCATCCTTACACGCTTTGAGGTGGATTTGAGTATGCCACTCCGCTTCGGTTCGGCGTCGTCGTCCATAAGAGTATCTTGATGTGAAAGTAAATAAACATAATGTCAATTCATTTTGACAGAGAATACAGGGGTTTTAGGGAATGGTATCAGGCATCTTGGATGTCAAGAGAAAACTCGGATGTGGAGAGTTTCTGGCCGCATGAAGGACACTTTCCCCCTGACGAATTCAGAATATTCTTGAGCGGTTTTAGCATCTTCATCCGCACAATCTGTTCTCCGCACTTGCCACATGTAATCTCTATTGACATGAGAATTATCGCATGCCTGGAATAATTAAAAGTTGATCTAATTCTTTTTAATAATCAGGACAAATAATTTTACTGCTTTTCAATCAGAATGCCACGCTGATCATAACCTACAACCCTAGCTCTGGTCCCTACCGGAAGATCCGCAGGTGTCGTTATTCCTGCCATGAATCCAGATATTCTCAGATCAGAGTCGTCCAGCCCAAGCACGACAAAGGCATACGGGGTATACTCCTCAAAGCCTGTAGGGGGCACGGTGATTATCGTATAGGTAACAACAGAGCCGGTGCCTGCCAGTATGACATCCTCAAAGTCCTTACTACCACATCCCTGGCAAAAATAGACAGTAGAGAGATGCAGGTTGCCACATGCAGTGCACTTGTGGACAAGGATATTTCCCTGTCTTGCGTTCTCAATAAGACTCTCCTTTATGGACATATCATACTCCTTGGAACAGATGGACTGCACAGCTTGCCCCGGTTGCGCCAAAGTTGTGAGTAAGACCGATTCTAGCATCCTTGACGGTTCTCTTGCCTGCCCTCCCGGTCAGCTGATCATACACCTCCACTACCTGACCCACGCCGGTCGCTCCGATCGGATGTCCCTTTGACTTGAGACCACCAGACGGGTTGATCGATACGTCCGAGTTCAGGTCGGTTTTGCCCTCGCGGACCGCCTGGAAGCCTGTGCCCTTCTCAAAGAACCCCAGATCCTCAGTGTCCACCACCTCTGCAATTGTAAAACAGTCGTGTACCTCTGCAAAATCTACATCCCCAGGGGTTATTCCGGCCATCTTGTATGCAGCCTCCGCTGCGATCTTTGTACTTGGAATTGTAGTCAGGCGATCCCGGCCCTGTAGGGCTGCAGGCGAACCTCCCCTGCCAGAACCTATTACCTCTATGTAGCTACCTCCCTGCTCCCTTGCAAATTTTTCAGAACAGAGTATTACAGAACTAGCCCCGTCAGAGAAGGGACAGCAGTCGTAAAGCTTAAGCGGGCTTGCAACCACCGGCGAATTCATTACGTCATCAAGTGTGATCTCTTTTTGCAGGTGGGCCTTTGGGTTGAGCATGCCATTTTTGTGATTCTTTACTGCGACCAGTGCCAGATCCTCTTCAGTGGCATCAAACTCAGTCAGGTATGCACGTGCCATCGAGGCAAACAGCCCCGGAAATGATGCACCTGATTGTCCCTCGTAAAAAAAGTCCGAACAATATGAAAAGTATGTTGTGGTCCATTCGGTTCCAGTGTGGGTCACCTTCTCCACCCCGGTAACTACCAGACAATCATAAAAGCCGGCTGCAACGTTTGCGTATGCTTCCCTAAATGAGACAGAGCCGCTTCCGCAGGCAGACTCGATGGACAATGACGGCCTATCCGAGATTCCAAGATTGCTCATCAGAACCGGGCCAAGATGCACCTGCTTGTCTGCAACACCAAAGACGTTTGAGATGTATGCTGCCTTGACCTCCTTGGGATCAATGCCTGCATCCTCGATTGCCATTGCCGATGCCTGTGTCGTAATATCGGCGATGCTGTCGTTAAGCTTTCCATATTTGGTGCTGCCTGCACCAAGAACGCAAACCTTTTCCACATCGCCACTGATCGGAGTCCATATAAAAATCGTTTTAGCAGTATCGGTACCATGACAAAGAAACCAAAGGTGCGGACCACTCCCAGAGCAGGTACCATGACAAAGAAACCAAAGGTGCGGACCACTCCCAGAGCAGGTACCATGACAAAGAAACCAAAGGTGCGGACCACTCCCAGAGCAGGTACCATGACAAAGAAACCAAAGGTGCGGACCACTCCCAGAGCAGGTACCATGACAAAGAAACCAAAGGTGCGGACCACTCCCAGAGCAGGTACCATGACAAAGAAACCAAAGGTGCGGACCACTCCCAGAGTTGTTCCCAGGCACACTGTAAAGATGACAAAGACCGGAACAGAAGGCTTCAAGAAGGAGATCCAGCAGTATCTGGATCCAACAGGATACCTGTCATGGTCCCCAAGGGAGAAAAAGTATATGATTCTAGGGACAAACTTTCCAAAGAAGGGACTTGTACAGTGTCCCGAATGCGGGCTAGGTGAGCTGATGATAATCAGATCAAGAACAACCGGAAAGCGGTTCATGGGATGTTCGAACTTTTACGGCGGATGCAAGGCATCCTCACCGCTATTGCAGAAGGCAAAGCTCCGGGCAACAAAGAACAGATGCGATGTCTGCAGGTGGCCGGTAATAATCTTCAGGTACACAAGAATCCAGAGCTGGACAAGACAGTGCTCAAACATTGTATGCAGCAGCAGAATCTAGCAGTCCGGGGAGCGGTACACATCGGTTCTTCTGTTCTTAAGCAGTGGCAATATCCTCCTTGTCTTCTGCACGTTTTGCATGTCAATATCGGCATATCCTATGCCCTGTCTCTGTCCCATGTCAAGCAGTATTCTGCCAAACGGATCAACTACTAGACTTCTTCCGCAGTAGATGTTGCCTACCTGGTCTGGTGCGATTACATAGCATCCATTCTCGATTGCACGCGCCCGGTTAATTGTGAGCCAGTGCTCTTCTTTCATATCCCCCTGAACCCATGCAGACGGCGCTACAATAACCTCCGAGCCGGAGGCTGCAAGCCAGCGGGACATTTCGGGAAACCTCAGATCGTAGCAGATCATCATGCCTGTTCTTCCCACAGACGTCCTTACAGGTCTTGCAATCTCAGAACCGGGTGTCATCTTTCTGGACTCCTTGAATCCCAGAGCGTCATAGAGGTGAATCTTGCGGTATGTAGAGACGATTCTGCCGGTTCTGTCTATTATGACAGACGTGTCATGCACCCTGTTCCTCCTTGCGCTCTTTTCATAAAACGATCCTACTACGTCTATGCGGTTCTCCCGGGCAGCCCTTGAGAGGGCAGTTACAAAGTCTCCGTCAACAGTCTCGGCCATGGCTGCAAGCTGTCCTGGCGTCTGTGATGAGTCAGTATAAAACATCATAAACTCTGGAAACGCACACAGCGCGGCACCGTCTGATGCGGCCTTGGAGATAAACGAGATTATCCTCTTGAGGTTGGCTGCCTTGTCAGTCGATGCCTTGAACTGGACTACTGCTGCCTTCACAAGGAATGTCTGTCGGATTGCAATAAAAAGAATCTGCCGGTGCCAAGGCCATAGTCGCGCAGGAATGGATTCATCTGTAGCTTAAAAATAATTAGAGTCGGTCTCCTGCAAGAAACCAGTTCTCCCGGGGATTGTCCTCAAAGATGACGATTACGTGGCTCTCCTTGGTCTTGAGAATGTCTACAGCAGACCTTGTCACGGCCTTTGCAAACGCATCCTTCTGTTCCTGAGTCCTGCCAGGATACATTGATACTTTAATTAACGGCATTACATTTAGGGGCAGAATACGGAATTTTTAGTTACCGGTAGTCAGACCTGTAGCCGTATCGCGTCCCGTACAGGCTCTCGGAGCTGTGCGTCTTTTTGTAGAGGTACCCGGTTGCAAGACCTACTACAAATCCTCCGATGTGGGCAAGGTACGCCACGCCGCCACCTGCTACTCCAAACCCTCCTATAAAGAACGGAAGCAGGTTCTGGAAGACCAGCCAGAACGGCAGGAACCATCTTGCCTGAATGTGTATCATTCTCCAAAAGAATCCCAGCATCAGGAATGTCTGTATTCTTGCCTTGGGAAATATAATCAAGTATGCACCCAACACTCCGGAGATGGCCCCGGATGCACCGACTGCAGGAGTCGCACTGGCGGTATCGCCATATATGTGAACCAGCCCTGCAAGAACTCCCCACATAAGATAGATTCCAAGATATTTTAGCTTCCCGAACTTTTGCTCTATGTTATCGCCAAAGATCCACAGGAACAGCATGTTGCCCCCCAGATGCATCAGGCCTCCGTGAAGGAATGTGGAGGTTATCAGGGAGATATATGGCATGGCAGGACATGATACGGATATAGGACCTGCTCCAAAGTCGATCCTTATGATATCTCCGCCTGTAACGCAGTACGGAACAGCACCCCAGCTGTAGAACAGGTCAAAGGCGTTCCTGTTTGTAAAATCAAAGAACTGGCCCGTGTATGCCACCTCCATGAAGAATACTGCAATGTTGGCTATCATCAGGGCATACGTGACCCTCGGCTTGAATCCGGGAGGATGTGGATTCTCATCGCGCAGAGGGAACATGATACTGCATGGTGAAAATTTGTATAATAAGATTTTTTGAACCTGTTGTATCAGGGTATGGCCTAACCTGGATCACAAAACCTACGCTACGACTATGCCCTTTTCCACAAGGTATTCCATCATGGCCAGAAACTCATCATCGGTAATACTGTCCTCTGACCACAGTTTGGCAGGCGCTGTCACCCACGAGGGAACCGTCCACTGTGACTCTGCAACAATGTTCCGCGACGGGACCGATATGATCGCCTTTTCAAACAGAAAATTGATTCCCTCAAGGAACTCGCCTGCAGATATCTCTCCGGCAACCCACCACGTAGCACCAAGTTTGACCCACTCAGGTACACGCGGCAGATCTGGTGGAAGTCCCTTCTCAAACCCCGATATCCTTACGATGTCCTGTGAGATGGGCTCGACGGAGAATGCAATATGCCAGTACCCCAGATCGTCCTTGCTTTGGATAAAGTCTATGGGCTGGTCGTTTACGGTGACTGCAAACTCTTCGTTTCCAGATATGGGTGGAAGCTCAAAGTTGACATAGGTTCCAATGGCAAAACTGTTGTAGCCCTGAAGGGTCATTGTGGTTCCCTCTTCGTCAAAGATCGGCCCGGAATACTGCGAACCCGAGTCGTATCTGAAGTTAAAGTCTCCGCCGTTCTTCTTGGCAGTCAGCGGAACCACGGTGGTATCGACTGGTCCAAAGCAGCTGTAGTAAAAGACATCCTCGGTAATTGCAGGATCGGGATACATGGAGAACTCTACGATTTCGCCGGGCTCGATCTTTTCGATAAACTCGATGTTTTGGGCGATATCCAGTACTGCATCATACCCGTGAACCACGGCAAAGATCTTGGGATAGTGGATGGTCTGATCACCGTTGTTCTGGATTCGTCCGGTTAGGTGGCCGTCCTCGTGCTTTATCAGTGTCCTGTCATATAGTACGTCAATTGGAACCCTGTCAGCAACTGTCCTCTCAAACGTGACTATCGGTTCCCCAAGGATTGGGGCATTGGTGGTAAGATGGGGAAACTTTACCTTGAACGGGATCTCTCCTTTTGACGGTATCGGGACGTACCTCATCGTCTCAGAGACAATCGTGGAGCCGTCAGTCACGGAGACGGTAATGGTCGGAATCACTGCAAAGTCGCCTTCATTCTTGACATTGCCCACCACGGTATAGATTCCGAGGGCGTCATGGTACCCCAGATACTCGTCTGATGGTATGACCACCTGGGCATCTGCCATTTGAAGGAGGGTTGTGCAGAGCAGTCCTGTAATGACTATGCCTGCAAGGCAGGCCAAGTGTACGGTCTTCAATTAATCTATCAAGAGGATCTTTTGCCTTAATATGATATCCCTTTGGGATGGCTACTGCGCGCCGGTGACTGAACGGTTCTGATTCTCCCGGCAGTACATGAGGACGATTCATGGTTACCGTGCGGGTATGTCATTCAAACAGTGCCGGATCAGATAGTGATTATCCCCACCCGGATAAGAAACTCCAGTCCCAAGATGAACGTGCCATTGTCAATCTGCCCATCTGCCCACAATGCAGCATTGGTTCTGACCCAGTCTGGAATACCCTGCGATCCATCATCCTGCGATGTTTGGGATACTGTAATAATGTCATTCTGGATAAGATATTGTATTGCGCCGATGAATGTACCATCATCAATCTGTCCCTGTGACCACAGCAGTGCATTATTTTTTATCCAGTTAGGGATTTGCACAGGATCACTCTGGGGCATGACCCTGTCCACCACCACCGGAAGTGTCGTCTTTGCAAAATCGTTGCCTGCAAGGTTTTCAAAGTTGAGATGCACTATCCCCGAGACGTCCTCCGGGATGACAAACTCTGCAATGTTGTGGGATTCCCGGGAGTCTGAACTTGTACCTTTCTGCTCAAAGATTGTCCTGCCATTCTGGGTCATTGAGAACTCGTAGCTTACGGCAACCGGCCTGTTCTTGAGGAAGATGTCGGTAACATCAAAGAGTATCCTTGCATCAGAACCGGATCTGAGATCTTCAGGCTCCCACTGTAGAAGGATCCGAAACTGGACGTTTTCTGTGACCAAACTCATGTGCGGGTAGTTGCGATCCGGCAGGATCACAAAATCCATCCCGTCAGGGTTCTGGTTGTCCTCAAGTATCTCAAACAGGATTCTCTGGGGTATGATAAAATGGACAGTCCGCCAGTCGGTAAAAAAATCATCAACTTGCACCACGTCTTCAGGCATCTGAACCCCGTTGATATACATGGTAAATCCTGACACCAGCAGATCGCCAAATGTATACGGAATGGAGATCTCCTCGTGTACCACCGATGTCTGGTTGATGTTCTCTTGGCTCCACTCAAATGGCATAGAGTATCTGATGCCCTTTGACTCCCAGTCATACTCGAAGCCGGATATCTCGTCATAGTATGTAATTACGTTAATGATTTGGTCCCCAAAGTTTGGATCAGCAATCGCATGTGTCGTATTCTGTGCAATTGAGACTCCACCGTTGAATACCAGTGGTTTGGCAAGCGTTCTGGAGTAGCCGTCTGCCGCAAGTACGGCTACATCAAACTTGTACAGTCCCCCCTTGCTGAGGTTCGGCCCCTTTACATGAAACAGGTAGTTGTCAAGTCCCAGCAGGGAACCAAAAAGGCCCCCTTCTGCCTCCTGCACCACGACGGAATCAGTATCTTCGGATACAAAGTTGAATATTATGGAACCGCTGTCTGCCCGAAACTCCTGCTCGAACAGGAACGTCTCCCCCCGTTCGGCTTTTATCAGGAACGTGACATCCCGCAGTGTAATCTTGGAATCAAAGTCAATCATGGAAATTGAGATGCGTTGATCATCGTTATCGGTAACTGGGTCGGAGGATATCTCTAGGGTGACAAACCTGCCGTCCAACTCTACCGGGGGAAAGACCTCGGTTGGATCTCCGTGGCCATGCGCACTGCCGGGCACAAGGAGAAGGATTCCCAGCGAGAGGAATGCCAACATGCAAAGCTGTTTCAATCTGTTTGAATCTGCGTGCGTCCATTAAAAATCTAAAGGCATCACCAGATAACCCAGATGTGCTCACGGCGCGACAGGATCTGGCGGCGGTTCGGGCGGTATAATGCTTAGCAAAAGAAGCATGCTTTCTATCATGAATTTGAAATGGGTCTGGGTGATTGCAGTGCCCTTCTGACCCATTCCTGCCGGGCAGCTTGCAAGCATCGCGTTTGCCAGCACCCATGCATTGAATATCACCACAGAGTACAGAAAACAAAAATTCCTTGCAGCGATGTTTTGGCTGCGCGTCCTGGGCCTCATCGCCTCTAGCATCTTGTAGCCGGTTTCTATCCCCCACCTCTGATCGTACACGGCCACGTCAATGTCTGGCATGTTGGTGGCAAATCCAATGTACCTGTTTTTGGACTCATCCTTGGAATCCTTTTTTCGCTCTCTTCGTTCCATGATGAGTATCGTGTACGTAAAGGAGGCACCGTCGGAGTTTGTTATGTCCAGTTCGGACACGGCACCGCGCCTGCCTGCTGCAAATTCATCAAGGGCGTTGACTACCGTGTCAGTATTCCTGCTTGGCACGAGGTATCCGACGCCCATGCCGTCAAGCGTCCTCATTACGTCGGTGGCAAAGAATTCTCTGTCCAGCAGCACCAGCTTGATGTTCGCGCCTGCCTGCCTGGCCAAATCGACGAGTTTACGCACGAAATCCGACATGGATTCGAGTGCGGGCATGTGTATGGCGGCAAGCGTCAGGCGGGCGCCCCGATCCACGCATTGCGCCGTGACGTACCTGATGAAACGATCCGTCCCCTGCTTGGATCTTGAGCGTATCTGCTAGACTCCGTGGTCCTTGCAATAGCATGGTATCAAGTGCGCGTCAATGGCAATGGTCATGCCGTCCGGAGGCGTCTTTCCCATACGGCGCAGCCTGTCAATCTGTGATGATATGGCGTCTCCGATGCATTCGGATACCTCGCCGTCATCCATCATAGAAAGGATGTTCCTGTACCACTCGTCTGTGGGAATGCGGTGCGCCGACCTTGCGGGGCCGCAGTCTGATGATGCCGCCCGCCGCACGGCAGACGCGGATCCTGATATGTAGGAATTGGCCAATGCCGCCCGCATCGCCATATCGTGAAAGTCGCCGGATCCATAAACTGCGTTGTATCTCTTGGAGATCTTGACGCAGGACGTAATCTTGTCAGTCTCGTCTACAATACTTTGATAGTCCTAGAATTGTTCATCATGTCGCGTCCCAGGCGACTTTTTTGGTGATGCATTAAGGTCGTCTGGGGCGTGTACCTTATTGATCTGTTTGCATTGAAAGTTTGTCTGTATGCGTCACATCTGGGTTATCTGATCACGGTATTGTTAATCTGGCTCTCTCTGACATGTCGTCCGGACAGGACATGCTAGGTCCATCTTTGGGGATCCGCCTTTCGGATCTGCCTGCCGTCGATGGTGACCTGATCGCTTTCCTCAAACACGGTATGCCATCTGCCGTTATCCGGAAAGAGTCTGTTCATCTCCATGATCCTCTCACTGGTAGGTCGCCGATTCATCAGTGCTCCCCATCGCATGTTTGGAACCTTGGGCATTATTTCATTGATGTCTCTCACATCAGGGCTTTGTAGAATTTCCTTAAAAACCTATGACATGCAGTCGGGGGTAAAAGGTTAGGTTCGCTGTCTGTTGACCTCAAAATCCAGTCGTGAACCTAACCAGTTACGCAGTCGGGTCATCTGTAGGCTGTGTAAATGACAATAATGCAGAGCACATGAAAATGGATTAAACCACTATGATGCCCTGTTGAATCAGAAACTGGATTGCCCCTATGAAGGCGGTGTCATCAATCGTGCCATCTGCCCAAAATGCCGCGGTGTTCTTTACCCACTCTGGAATCTCGTCTGAGCCGGAGCCGTCACCGGATTCGGTTGGGGGAAGATCTATGATGCCCTGTTGAATCAGAAACTGGATTGCCCCTATGAAGGCGGTGTCATCAATCGTGCCATCTGCCCAAAATGCCGCGGTGTTCTTTACCCATTCCGGAATTGACGTAAGCTGGCCGGGACCTATCTCTACATGTGCAGAGCCGATTCCCGAGTAGGTGGGATCATAGTCCAGTCCGGTTCCTACCACCCTAACGTCGATCCTGAACAGGCCCTCTGATTGGATATGAATATCCTGTACATCGATTCCCTCAGAGGAGAGGATTGCAGGATTTTCAGGAGTTACAGACGAGAACAGTTCCTGCCCGGATCCATCAAACACAGAATATGCGTACCAGACATCCTGGATCAGCTGTCTGTCTGCATCAAAGAATGTAAACTCGAACGGAATTGTCTGGCCTGCACCGTATGTGCCGTCCCATGAGAGTTGGACGGTAGTCGGGGTTGGCTCAAATTCCTTCAAATCCACAAGATAAAACTCGGCAAAGTTCTTCGAGGCCCCGTCTGATGGAACCAGTCTAAAGTTCATGTTCTTGTTGGCATGATGCTCCGAACCCAAGGCATCATTGATCTTTACCAGTTCGGTCTGGGATACTAGGAAATGAATGATGTTTGTGTCGTCCATGGAGTATGGATCGTTGAGCAGTGCCCTCTGGCCAAGCTCAATCCCGTTGACATATCCCGTAAACTGCGTTCCTTCGGCATAGGGTGCAAAGCTTGATGGAATCTGAATCTCCTCGTGCACCACAGGGACCAGATTCACATAGTCTGGACTCCAGTCAAAAGGCATGTCAAACGTGATGGAGTTGTCAGAGGTATCAAATGCAAAGTTTTTCACATCGTCGTAGTATGTCTTGACAACCACGGGAACTTCCTGTGCATGTGCCGTACTGATTAAAAAGTCCTGTTCCTGTGCGATGCTGACAAATGTATCGTAGCTTAATCTCTGTGCAACCTGTACCTTTGGGCTGGTTGCACCTTCGATATCTATCTTGATGTTGTACAGACCGCCCCTGTCAAATACGGGTCCGGTAATAGTTGGTCTGGCACATATATCGACATTTTCATCATTGCATTCAGTCCCTTGCACAAAAAGCGCTCCCGGGGAACTCACATGCTGGGAACCGCCGTAAATGGTACATTTGTCGAGGTCTGCCTCGTCACAATCACTGTCTGGACGAACTTCTACGTAGAGTATACCGTCAGTATCATAAAAGAGGTTTCTTGCAAGCAGATCCTCAGTCTTCCAGACCTCCACCCTGTATGTCACCTGATCCAGCGTATTGTCTGTCAAAAGATCAAAGAACCTAATCTTCAGGTTGACATCATCAATACTTCCGATCGTGAGGTCTGCCGGGGTGATGTCAGTGCGTACCGTAACTTCCATGCCCTCAAAGCTGATGGGCTCAGCCTGATCACCTCCCAGTCCGTGTCCAAAGGCAGTTGGAAGAGCAACAGAAATTGCAAGTACGCCGACCACCACCGCAAGCAGTCCAGACAGATAATACAACAAAAGAATTATGCAAAAACCATATTTAAAGCTGAACAACGCCATAATTTAGTTTGTAAGTGTTCACGTCGTGCCTAATTCAGTTCACTCTTGGGTAAATTTTGTGCAAACCACAGATCCAAATAGGATGGTAATCCAAACCCAATGTGAAAAGCCAGGCTGAACTCAAAAAGATGTACACGGATCTCAAGACTGAGAACATCAAGCTCAAGCAGACGATTGAGATGCAAGGGCAGATAATTGAGGAATTGAATCTGGCAGTTGCTGATCTTAAGCGCAGGCTGGTGCGGCATGACAATTACAACACCCCGTCATCACAAAAAAGGGGGCCCGGATGGCCTGACACAAAGGGAAAAGGCGACGAAAAGAATGCCTACAATAAATCCACAAAAGCCTCCCGGGATCAAAAGGACCGCGTGGATGCGGCCGGCAGCGGGAAGTCGCGCGGGGGGCAAAAAGGCCACATGGGCCGCACCCGCAAGCCAAAACCCACCGAGTTTGAGGAACACACCCCGGAGGCCTGCCCCGAATGCGGCTCGGGTAGCCTTTCCATAGTGCAGTCAGAAAAACGCGACATTACCAGAGTGGAGCGCACGATAAAGGTCATCACCACGCGCCACACCATAAACACGTGTCGCTGCTCCTGCGGTCTGGTGGACATCAAGCCCGAGACCGGCCTTCCAGACAAGGGCAGCTACGATCCGAGCATAACGACTGATGTTGCAGACGATTACGTGTGTCGCATGCCGTTTAGGATGATCGCAGACCGCATGTCGCGGTACGGAATTACACTCTCCTCGGGCACGGCGCACAACATAATGCGCAGGCTGGGAACGTCGCTGGGCGCCCCTGCGGCAGCCATTGCCGCCATGATACGCAAGGCCAAGATACTGCACGCCGACGAGACATCGATTCACCTAAACGGCCGCAACGTCTGGGTGTGGATACTGCACGATCCGCTGACCGGGCACGCGCTGTACGTGATACGGGACAGCCGGGGGGCAAAGGTTCTGAAAGAAGCGCTTGGGGGTTGGGACGGCACGTTAGTGTGCGACGGCTGGACGGCGTACGGAAAATACCGCGTCCAGCGCTGCTGGTCGCACATAATACGCGAGGCCAGGGACATCTGCAACCGCAATCCGGACTGCCCAGGCGCGCGCAACGTCCTGAAGCACCTGCGCATAATCTATGATTATGCCAGAAGGGCAAGCAGGAAACGCTCGCGCTCTCTCCGGGACAACGCGTCTGCCATGCTGACGTCATGCATCGAAAAGATCGTTGCAAGGTACGCCGACGATCCAATATTGGAAAAATTCATGGTCAAGATCAGCAATGCTGGCAGCGACCTGTTCCGGTTCGTGCTGAACCCAAAGATCCCGCCTACAAACAATGCTGCAGAACGCGGGTTGCGCGAGATAGTCGTGCACAGAAAAATACGGGGCAGCATAAGGGCAGAGGAGACGATGACGTGGATGGCGAATTTCTTTTCATGTGTAATGACATGGAAAAACAAGAAATTGGATTACTTGGCGGAGATTGCAAAATACGCCTAAAAATGAGTTAAACCACGTGAACACTTACTTTAGTTTCAGGTAGATTGGTAATGCCTGGAATGATGCCATGTGGGATTATGAATTTGGACCGCCGGCAAATCATAATTTCTACAAGGTACGATTTTTATTTGCTGGGTGACAACATATGCCATGAGGCTTCTAATGTCTGCCTTGCTGTTGATGATTCCGGTGCTGGTTGTACCTGCATTTGCAGAGACCCAGACCCTTCCTACAGAGGACGGCACGCTGGATATCAAGTTGACATACGATGCAATAGAATCAGGGGATCAGACGAGGATAGGTATCGACTTTATCAATCCGACGACGCAGAAAATTCAGGTGCATATCGATTATAGGGTTACAGTCTCAAAGGGTATCGAAGAGGTATTTGGTCCGACTCCGTTGATCCATACTTCTGAGGGTTCGGTAAAGATTCCAATCGAGTTTAATCAAGGTGATGGGGAATACACTATGGATATCGAGGTTGAGGGTATACTGTTCCAGCCTATCCCAACAGAGACAGCATCTTTTGCGATTGTTGCAGGTAGTGTGCCAGATACCACACAAGCAAACACCACACAAGCAAACACCACACAAGCAAACACCACACAAGCAAACACCACACAAGCAAACACCACACAAGCAAACACCACACAAGCAAACACCACACAAGCAAACACCACACAAGCAAACACCACACAAGCAAACACCACACAAGCAAACACCACACAAGCAAACACCACACAAGCAAACACCACACAAGCAAACACCACACAAGCAAACACCACACAAGCAAACACCACACAAGCAAACACCACACAAGCAAACACCACACAAGCAAACACCACACAAGCAAACACCACACAAGCAAACACCACACAAGCAAACACCACACAAGCAAACACCACACAAGCAAACACCACACAAGCAAACACCACACAAGCAAACACCACACAAGCAAACACCACACAAGCAAACACCACACAAGCAAACACCACACGACCAGACCCCCCACCGAACGGGGGCTGTCTAATTGCAACTGCCGCATACGGCTCGGAGCTTGCACCGCAGGTACAGCAGTTAAGGGAGCTTAGGGACAATACGGTTCTGTCTACAATGTCAGGCGCTGCATTCATGTCAGGATTCAACCAAGTGTACTATTCGTTCTCTCCTGCAATAGCTGATCTGGAAAGGGAACATCCCGTGTTCAGGGAGACGGTAAGAATAGTACTGACTCCGATGCTGGCATCTCTGTCTCTGCTGAATCATGCAGATATCGACTCTGAAGTGGAGATGTTAGGTTATGGAGTCTCCATAGTACTGCTGAATCTTGGAATGTATGTAGGATCTCCGGTATTTGGAACTGTAATGTTGTATAGAAACAGGCAAAAAAGATCAAGAAATTCAGTCTTCCCAGAAGTACCTGAAAACAGCCCAAAATCAAAACAGATCAATTAGGGCAATCTCAGAAGGTCATCGAACTACCAATGAACCAACTGAGACGCTACTTGCTTAACAACCCACGCATATATCAAGATGTTCTGGACACGGTAGGGGCAGGCATGTCCCCGTGCATCATGGTCTCACACAGGCACAATGCCATCTACGGCACCGAGGATTTTCACAGAAGCATGGCAGGCGCATGTGCGCACGGCAGGCAGGTGGCCGGATGCACCAGGTCCTCCAAGAGAATCGGCGGTGCAGACGGGGACTCACGCCCAAGTGATGAGTGGATGCGCGATGCGGCATCCCGGACGCGTGGCAGCAACGTCTACAAATGCTTTGCCAAGACAGTCGTTCTGCAGCTTGACCAGATGCGCAAGATGAGACTGCTCAAGAAAGACCAGGAGATTGACTTGGCAATCGACATGCACCTGATACCCAGATACGACAAGAGCTACGGGGCAGAACTGGTGCGCTCAAAGGCCAAGGACGGGACACACGTCTTTGAGAGGTACATCACGATACAGTCCACGGTTCAGAACCTTCGCCTCGTGTTAGGCGTCCTGAACATGCCGTCACTTGAGGATACTGCCGATTTCGTGCGTAAAATCATCGGCTCTGCACGGGACGTGGGGGCCTGCATCGGAATGGCGATGCTGGACAGGGAGTTCTTTACGGCAGACGTAATGGGGACGCTTGGGGACATGGGCATCAAATATCTGATACCATGCAAGAATACGGATACTGTGGTGGATGCCATCGCAGAGTTTGCTACAGGCAGGCGCGGCCGCGTCTCCAAATCCGTCATCGTCGGGGGAGATGGCAGGGAGGTGTCGTATACGATGACCATCACAGAAAGGAAGAAGAGGAAGAAAAGAAAGGACGACGACGAGCTGCTGCCGCACGAGAAATACATCGGGTTTGTCACCAACGTCCCCGACGTGGATCCGGACTCGTACGGGAACAGGTGGGGCATAGAGACTGGATACCGGATGATAGAAAACACAAGGGCCAAGACGCACAGCAAGAACCCGATGGCGCGACTTTTGTGCTTTGTGTACTCTGTAGCCGTCTTTAACGCTTGGGTAATGGCAAACGCAACGCTGATGCACGTTACCGGGATTTATCCCACGGATCCCCCGATCACCCAACAGGATCTCAGGGACATGCTGCTGTTGCTGATCGTATTTGGCTACAAAGAGCCGCCGGAGCCCCCGCCGCCGGTGCTATAGTGTCGATCAAAAGTTTTTTACATTTAGGGACTTTCTACAGATAAACTCCATTACGTCAATCCTTGGACGCGCGGTCCTGAAATACTCCGACATCGCGTTGCGCATCTGCACTATCGTGGCATAGTACTCGGACACCAGCACGTTACGTTTTGCCTGGTGCCAGTACTCCTCCACGCCGCTAAGCTCGGGCGTTGCAGCTGGAAGCCACATGACCTTGATGTCGGGATTTTCCTTTAGAAATTTCATCACGATCCTTGACTTGTGTTGTGGCGCATTATCCATGATTACGACCACCTTTCCAAAATGCCTGACCAGATCCTTGAGATACTGCAGGACCGTCTCCTTGTCAAATTTTTCATGCGTCCTGAAGAACTGCCTGCCGTCTGTTACAATGGAACCGTATGCCACCACCTTTCCGTGCCGTCCCTTGTATGTCGTGACAATCGGCTCGCCTTCTGGCGACCAATACTTTACGCCCGATGCCGGATCGTCTACAAATATGGCCTCGTCAAAGACGACTGGGAGAAAACCCTTCTCTTGCAGGCGTGAAATCCGCCTTTTGGCGTTGCGCTGCCACTGCCTGATCTTTTTGATCTCTGGCCTGTTGACGTGGATGCGCTGGACCGTCTTGGCAGACAGGCCAAGCCTGTGCATTATCTTTGTGACGTTTGAAATGTGGTATGTCACCTTGAATTCTTTGCGTATGTTTTCTTTGAGCTGCTTTGGAGTTGTGATGCTGCCAGTCCTTGCTGCAAGCCCCGCAATCTTCTCAAGCCCGACCTTGGGCGGCCTGCCCGGGCGGGGCCTGTCTTCCAGGCCTGCAAGACCCTCGCTATCAAAATGCCGGACCCAGCTTGTGACAGTGTGCGGGTCGCAAAAGCACAGTGATGCCACCTCGGATACGCCCAGCCCCCTGATCTTGACCATGCAGACGGCGTGGATCCTGTCCTTTATGGTTCCCCTCTTCTCTTTCTTGTAGGCCTGGATTAACAGCTTTTTGCTTTTTTCATCCATGTGGGCGGTAGTGCGGAGTGATCAAAAAATGTTACGCTCAGACTGACGTAGAAGACTTTTGATTGACACTATACCCTGAGCTACTTCTGGGGTACGCGTTCACCTCCCCCCTTGCCAATTCCACGCTAGTCGGGATGTCATACATGGGCATGTGATTGACTCCATCATGGAATCATCCACCAGAAGACACGTCGGTGTGAAAATGTATGGCAATGCCATCCTGCAGGCAGGCCTGAGGCTTTTTGCGGCATGATCTGCGATGCATCCTGCCTAAGCCAAATGGTGCGGCAACGATCCGGATCTGCGGGATGTCGTGGCACGGTTATTTGAGATTCGGAAATATCGGGGGCGGTATTCCGGACCCGAACATGTCCTGCGAGGCATCGGCAGTCACCGCGTCCCCCGAGAACATTCCAAGCTTTTCTGCCGTGGCGTGAATCGTCTGGAGTTTGGCAAAAGTGTCGGCTGCCTTCCAGTTGGGAAACGCGTGGTGTATGTCGCGCGGCCTTACGATGTGCGTTCGTACGGCCCTCTCGCACGCGTTGTTGTTGCCGTCCATTCCAGGATGCCTGATAAACTCTGTAAGGTATGGCGCGGCGCGTTCAAGCGAGCCTGCAAAATCGCGGCTCTTCTCGTCTGAGACGCATCCGTTGCGGCAGGCATCGACGAGCGTCAGGATGCGTTTTTGCAGGGAATCCTGGCTTGATTTGACGTATTCTTCCAGTCCCGGGGTGTTTTTGACGAGTCGGCCTGCGTCGCAGGCCGACTCTTCTGCCCTGCCGGCCATCTCGAGTGCATTCCTTGCGGCGGTCTTGGCGTCCCGATATATCTTGAGCAGCGTCACGTACCACGCATACTCGAAGGAATTGACTCCGTGGCGTATGGCCAGGCCCTCGCACTTGCGAACCACGTGGACAAAGCACGTCTGAAAGTCCCCCTCAAGGGCGTTGCCGGCACGGTACATGTCTGCCACGAACGGCCTGTTCAGCACCATCCAAAGCACGTCCCTCATGGTCTCCTTGGTCTTGTCAGGCCTGATGCATACCAGCACGCAGTATTTTGAGATCAGTAGTATGGCCTGCACGTTCTTTCCTGCGACCTTTTCGCCGGACTCGTCTTCGGACACGCTTGGCGCCATGCTCATCTTTTCTGTTATCTGCGTGATGAGCGGCCGCCTCATCAGGCCGTTCCATGCGGTATGGCCGCCGGCGTCGGGTTCGGGGCGCGCAGGCGTGGGGAACGGCGCCCCGAATAAGGGAGACGGCATGTCCTCCTTTGGCTCCGGCAGCCTCGGGGCGTCTCCGAGGCTGCCGCGCGTTGCTATTGCCTCTAGGGCGTGGGATATGCACCCCAGTGATGCCCTGATGCCGTGGTTTGATGCCAGCAGGTACTGCATGCTTCTGAGCGAAACCGATACCCTGTGCATGTTGGCAATCTTCTTTCTCAGGTTGGGGCCAAACCACGTTCCGGGAATCGAGTCCGCGTCAGGATACGTGACTGCCTGGCACGTGAGGCAGTACCCGGGCGCGATCATCTCGGCATAACAGACTGGCTTGCCGGATTCGGTGACATCTATCACCGTCTTCCAAAAGGCATCCTCGGGCAGCATGTAGGTGCCGCCGCAGTTTTTGCACATGGGCGCACTGCACATCCTGATGTCAGCCGGCCTGCGGCCGTGGGAGACTCCCGGCTGACCCGGCCGGTGTCCGGGCTTTTTGCCCGTATCTGGGGCATCGCCCGTGTCTGCCCTTACCTGCGGATCACTTTTGAAGGCTCTTCGCTTCCGGGTAAACAGCACGGCGCCCCTGGATGAATGGTTCCAACTCTCGTGGACTGAAAGTTCCCGGGCCAGCTGCTTCTTCTCTGCCTTCAGGGTCCGGATCTCCTCTGCCTGGTGCGCCGTCTCCTCGATAACGACAGCCAGCGTCTTTCCGGTGGTTCCCAGAGAGGCTGCGACCAGGCCCAGCAGGATCTCCACGATTCCCCACACGCGGCGCAGCTCTGCCTGCAGTATGATCCTTTCGGATTTCGGGACAACCATTCAGGACTGCACCTGCATCCGCCGCGACGCCGTGCAGTTTGCATTCTTAAATACGGATTCTGCGTGTGTATATTGGCGCACGTGCGTGTGGGTCATGGTAATTCACATCTCACGTGCAGCCGTTTTAATCACCTAATCTAAAAAATCTAATTTTGTTTGTAAATTCTGACCCATCCAATTGTCATATGTGCCAAAAGGCTCAACAGTGTCGCACCAAATGGAGGGGGGAGGTGAACGCGTACCTTCTGGGAAGACTGAAATTCAGTCTTCCCAGAAGTAGCTCAGGGTAGCACCGGCGGCGGGGGCTCCGGCGGCTCTTTGTAGCCAAATACGATCAGCAACAGCAGCATGTCCCTGAGATCCTGTTGGGTGATCGGGGGATCCGTGGGATAAATCCCGGTAACGTGCATCAGCGTTGCGTTTGCCATTACCCAAGCGTTAAAGACGGCTACAGAGTACACAAAGCACAAAAGTCGCGCCATCGGGTTCTTGCTGTGCGTCTTGGCCCTTGTGTTTTCTATCATCCGGTATCCAGTCTCTATGCCCCACCTGTTCCCGTACGAGTCCGGATCCACGTCGGGGACGTTGGTGGCAAACCCGATGTATTTCTCGTGCGGCAGCAGCTCGTCGTCGTCCTTTCTTTTCTTCCTCTTCTTCCTTTCTGTGATGGTCATCGTATACGACACCTCCCTGCCATCTCCCCCGACGATGACGGATTTGGAGACGCGGCCGCGCCTGCCTGTAGCAAACTCTGCGATGGCATCCACCACAGTATCCGTATTCTTGCATGGTATCAGATATTTGATGCCCATGTCCCCAAGCGTCCCCATTACGTCTGCCGTAAAGAACTCCCTGTCCAGCATCGCCATTCCGATGCAGGCCCCCACGTCCCGTGCAGAGCCGATGATTTTACGCACGAAATCGGCAGTATCCTCAAGTGACGGCATGTTCAGGACGCCTAACACGAGGCGAAGGTTCTGAACCGTGGACTGTATCGTGATGTACCTCTCAAAGACGTGTGTCCCGTCCTTGGCCTTTGAGCGCACCAGTTCTGCCCCGTAGCTCTTGTCGTATCTGGGTATCAGGTGCATGTCGATTGCCAAGTCAATCTCCTGGTCTTTCTTGAGCAGTCTCATCTTGCGCATCTGGTCAAGCTGCAGGACGACTGTCTTGGCAAAGCATTTGTAGACGTCGCTGCCACGCGTCCGGGATGCCGCATCGCGCATCCACTCATCACTTGGGCGTGAGTCCCCGTCTGCACCGCCGATTCTCTTGGAGGACCTGGTGCATCCGGCCACCTGCCTGCCGTGCGCACATGCGCCTGCCATGCTTCTGTGAAAATCCTCGGTGCCGTAGATGGCATTGTGCCTGTGTGAGACCATGATGCACGGGGACATGCCTGCCCCTACCGTGTCCAGAACATCTTGATATATGCGTGGGTTGTTAAGCAAGTCGCGTCTCAGTTGGTTCATTGGTAGTTCGATGACCTTCTGAGATTGCCCTAATTGATCTGTTTTGATTTTGGGCTGTTTTCAGGTACTTCTGGGAAGACTGAAATTCTAGTCAGGTTTTTATGTCCCGCTCTATTTAAGAATCCTAATGAAGACTATAACGATAAGTTCTCTCTTCGTACTTTCTGTTCTTGTGGTCGGAATGGTTGCAATGCCACCGGCTACTTTTGCAGATCATGCAGAAGTCACAGTAACACCAGTAGACGGCACTTCCGTTCCAGGATGTGAAGAAACCGATGAAGGATGTTACACTCCACTGACTGCAACAGTTGATGTTGGTGGCAAGGTAATATTCTCAAACACCGATGTGGTAGCACATGTGTTTGCAGCTGGAACCATAGATGACGGTCTAAGCGGTCAATTTGACAGCTCTCTGGTACTGCCAGGGGCATCATTTGAGTGGACACCAACAGAAGTAGGTGAGGTTCCTCACTTCTGCTATGTACACCCATGGATGTTTGGTACAATCATTGTACAGGAAGCAGAAGCCGCGATGGACGATGACAAGATGAAAGACGACGAACGCATGGACGGCGAGCATATGAAAGATCCAAGTGTCTACGGCATGCTATCAGACGGTACAGTGGTCAAAATCTGGGCCGATGCACCAGCTGAAGGCGAGATGATGGAGCTCTTCATCAAGTTTGCCAACTACGGTAGCATGATGATGGAAGACAAGGACGAAATGATGGACGAAACCATGATGGAAGACAAGGACGAAATGATGGACGAAACCATGATGGAAGACAAGGACGAAATGATGGACGAAACCATGATGGAAGACAAGGACGAAATGATGGACGAAACCATGATGGAAGACAAGGACGAAATGATGGACGAAACCATGATGGAAGACAAGGACGAAATGATGGACGAAACCATGATGGAAGACAAGGACGAAATGATGGACGAAACCATGATGGAAGACAAGGACGAAATGATGGACGAAACCATGATGGAAGACAAGGACGAAATGATGGACGAAACCATGATGGAAGACAAGGACGAAATGATGGACGAAACCATGATGGAAGACAAAATGATGGACGGCGACAAGATGATGAGCGGAGGCGTGGAACATGTCAACTACGACATAGTAGTAACACAGAACGGCGAGATCGTCCTGAATGACGAGGGTGCACATACACACGATGGCAAGGCCACACACATGACAGCAGCACTGTCATCTGCAGATCCGGTAGAAATCACGGTTACCTTCAATGGTTTTGGTCTCCCAGACGCTGAAGAGTTCACAGGACCAGTAGGTGAAGGGGTAACTTTCACAAATGTTATTCCAGAATTTGGTACCATTGCAATGATGGTACTGGCTGTCGCGATCATAAGCATCGTCGCTGTGACTGCAAAATCTAGAGTGGTTCCAAGACTTTAGGAATTCTCTTTCTTATTTTCTTTTTATTATGACAAGGATTGCCAAGTGCATAGATGTCATGATCACAGGCACCATCATAACCACTGCAAGAGTCCAATACTTGGAAATATCTTATTTTCTTTTTATCATGGCAACAATTGCCAACACAATGGCTGCCACCGCAATTGACATTCCAAACACTGCATAGTCGTATGCCGCCCCGCCATCTGAGGGAATGTCGGTCTGGCCGGATTTCAGATCAGAGATATCCTGCTGTATTGACGAGATTGCATTCTTCATGGCACTGACATCCACAGAGTCCCCACCGCTGGTTGGAGGAAAATCCAGAATTCCGGTAGGCTCCATGTCCTCGATTGGAATCTTGACATCGATCGGGGTTCCGTTAATCTCACCCTGAATCGACACCGAATACGGGCCGCCGGTCTTGGTTGGGATTATGGGTGAAAAGTAGTATCCTGGTCGCGGGTCAGAGCTGATGTCAAGCGGTTTGGATGCACCTCCAAATGTTACTGTCGCCCCGGCATCACGAAACACGTTGGTGACGCCCTTTACCGTGCCCGGGGTCTCTCCGGGTTCCAGCACCTTTATGACTATGTCATTTCGGATTCCCACGATTGGGGGCTCTATGCCCCATCCGGCCTCAATCTCATACTCTCCAACATGGACGGTGGTATGGGCATATGACTCGGTGCCCATCATCCCAATCAGGAACATTGCAGCAATTCCCAGAACCAGTATCTTCACGTTCATCGTCTAATTGATCGATATTATTATTCTTATGCGGACTGGTACATTCCCAGAACCAGTATACTGTTTAAATTATCAGTCACAGTCTACAAAGCAAATGCAACGGCCTCTGATTGTCATGCTGGTACTCCTCTCAATGTCGGTTCCCATGGCATGGGGACACCCATTTACAGAGCAGACAACTCCGGATCTGTCCTCAAATGCGCCTGTAGGCACCACGGAGGTGATCGTCCTCTTCTCGCAGGCGGTGGATATTGACTTTAGCGAGATAAAGGTCTTTGACGGCAACGGGGAGCAGATCGACAACAGGGATACGAAATATTACGAGGGCGAGGAGTCACTCATTGTAACTACCCCGCCGCTTCAGGACGGGATTTATACTGCATCAACCAAGGTGCTATCCAAGATTGATGGACATCTGGTGCCCGGCACGTTCCTGTTTGCCGTGGGTGATGTCATAGTCGACCCCTCGCTGCGGGAGCAACAGGGACCAGAAGAGATTGTGTTTGTGGCAGGAGCTGCTGCCAAGTTTCCAGGCCTCATAGGCCAGACCATCGTGCTGGGTGCTACAGTCGCATCCCTCATGGTATGGGGAACGCAGAACAAGAGAATAATCAGGGACAGACTGGGCGCAGTGGAGGGGATTCACCACGGAAGGTTCATGCTGACCACCGGGGTGGGGCTTGTACTTGTATTGATATCAGACATTCTAATCATCATAGTCCAGTCAGTCAGGCTGGATGCCTCGCCGCTGAGTGTCATTGGGACAAGTTTCGGAACCATCTGGCTTGCCAGAATGATCATGACTGTGATTCTTCTGGGCATATGGTTTGCCATGAACAGGAGAACCACGCTGTCAGGAAGGGCACACGTTCCAATTCTTGCAGCGTCCCTGGCGCTGATTGCGACTACCAGCATGATAGGCCACGGCTCGTCTCTGGGCGGCATTGCCGGCCTTTCGCTGGACTATGTACACAACCTGGTGGCAGCAGTCTGGATAGGAGGCATATTCTATCTCGTCTTTACCCTGCTTCCGGCATTATCCAAGTTGGCAGACAGGGAGCGGGAGCACATGAGCCTGGCCATGATTCCAAGATTCTCAATGATGTTTGTCGTCTCAGTCGGCGTGGTAATCGTCACCGGACCGGTTCTGATGTGGCTCATCGAAAGCGACGTGGGGTTGATTACAGAATCCGTCTTTGGGCAGCTGATCATCCTAAAGATAGTACTTGCCGGAATCATGGTAGGCATGGGAGGATACATGCAGTTCAAGGTGCAGAGGGGAGCCGAGAGGAGTATCCTGTCCGGAGGAGGAAGAGCAACAGTACACAGGAAGATCAAAAAGATGCTCAAGACAGACATTGTGCTGGGATTTGCCATTTTGGGAATAGTGGCACTGTTGACCAACGGGACGCTGCCTGCAGGGGAGATTCAGAGGACGGAGGCACGCCAGACGATTTACGGGTATGAGACCATAGAGTTTACGGAGAATGCAAGATTTGAAGTTGAGATGTTTCCATTCGCCAGCGGGACAAACACGGTCTCAGTCAGCATAGTGGATCTTGACGGGAATCCGCTGGACGATCTGGACGGCATCAAGGTAAAAATATCAAACCCGTCAAGAAACATCTTCCCCATCGAGGTTCCGATGGAGCAGACAGGAGATACCGGATTTCAGGGCGAGATGACTCTGGGGTTCTCCGGGGAGTGGCTCATGGAGGTTACCGCCCAGAGAACGGAGAATGCAAGCGAGTCAGTCATACTGGATCTGTCTGTAAAGCCCAGGCTCTCAGACATCCGAGTCGAGATAGTCGAGTACGATCTTCCCGAGGCAGCAACGCCCCTGCAGCCAATCTATGACGGTCAGGGTTCCATATGGATAAGCGATCCGTCTGCCCCCCGGCTGTGGCAGTTTTCTCTGGAGACGCAGGAGTTCTCGTCGCATTCGTATGAGGGGGGTGCCACAATATTCATCACACTGGACAACATGGGAAGAGTCTGGTTTACAGACGGTCCTGGAAACCAGATAGGATACCTCGATATCAGCACCGGAAACATCACGACGATATCGGTTCCGCACCTGGATCCCACAATATCAAGGAACGTGTTATTTTCCATCCAGTCAGACCAGGACGACAACATCTGGGTGACCGTAATCAACAAGGACAGAATCGTAAAGTATCTGCCAGAGTCCGGCGTGTTTGAGGAGATTGTGTTGGATGGAAGGGAGACGCTGCCGTTTGCGCTTGCAGTGGACCAGTCAGGCAGGGTGTGGTACAGCACCACCGGCACCGGCAAGATAGGATACGTGGATCCTGCAACAGGCAGAGCAGTAGAGATACCAACTGACAGTATTCTGAAGGGTCCGGAGGCCATGCTCTTTGACGGGGAGGGAAACCTGTGGATCACAGAGCATACGGGTCTTGCAATCACCAGGTTCGACCCCGTCCTGGAGACCTTTGAGAGCGTTCCCGTTCCAGACTCGGAGTCACTTCCCTTTGGAATGGCCCAGGACCGATACGACAACATCTGGTTTGCGCTGCATACGGTTGACAAGATAGCAGTATTTGATCCTGACAACAACGATCTTCTGGAGGTTCCGATTCCCAGCGAGACATCGTGGATCCAGTTTATGACAGCAGACGGGGATTCCAACATCTGGTTTGCAGAGCAGGAATCAAACAAGCTTGGAACCGTAAAGATCACGGAGGTTCCGGTGGTAGCAGAGCAGGCGGCATCATCAGGAGATTCGAGCCTGGCATACTCTGAGATCGCCTCGCCGCTAATAGCAGCAGGAATCATTGCGTCTGCCCTGTTCTACGTAAAATCCGTTCACGACAAGAGAAGGATCAACGGCATGATCGAGCAAGAGTCCGAGACTGCCCCATCAGCAGATGAACCCACGTGATGCAGCAGGATGATGGCATAATCAGCCGGTCACTGCAACGTAACCAATCCTTCGGGATGCGACGATAACTCCTGCAATGGAGACTGCCAGCACAAGCAGGATGGCCGGGCCAAACTCAGGAACCACCACCATTCCAAACTCGGTCTCCTGTCCCGTATTCCGGATGTTCTCAAATCTTATGATTGTGGGGCCGGTCTGTCCCTCCCCGAAGGTAAACTTTTCAAAGTGGCCGCCAATCTGGGCCAGTCCGGATGTCCGGTGTATCTCCTGGCCGTTCTGAACCACCACAAAGGTGTACTCTGAATTTCTCAGCGGCTCGCCGGTTGCACTCTCCCGGATGGTAAAGACGAATGTTGTTGCGACGTCAGGCTCGGGTTCTATCGGCTCCCATGAAAGGTTCACCAGAAAGTCCTCGCTCTTGGTGTAGGCACTAAGTGGAAATGCCAGGTTCTGGTTGGAGGAAATGGTAAAGGTAATGGCGTCAGGCAGCGGCTCGCCGGACTTTTTCATATTGTTCTTTAGGAACCTCAGATGATCCTGCAACAAAACTAGGTGGACTATCCTTGAATCGTCTGCCGTATAGTCGTCGATTATTACTGATGCCTTGAAGAGATCTATCCCGTTTGCGACTCCGGTATAGCTTGGGGAGACAAACTCCTCAAAGTCGTCCGGAAAGGAGACCTCCACGTGAAGGACCGGAATGTGCGACATTACGCTCTCACTCCAGTCAAAGGGCATCTTGACGGTGACCTGGCCAGTCTGTGGATCGTATCCGAATTCAGACACACTATCAAAGTACGACTTTGTCCCAAACTCAACATCGTTCCCCTGCGCATCGGCTACCACATGCAGTGCCGTGTCCACGATACTCAGATCGGCATTGTGTGTCTGGGAGTCGTCTATTATGTTGGTGGGCTCGTCTATGGTCCTCAGTTCAATCTCAAAGGTGTACAGGCCTCCCGAGTCAAATATCGGACCGGTTATCAGGACAGGGTTTGATTCGGTTCCGTGCCACGCCCTGAGAATATCATCCTGCTCCCCATGAATCTCAAGCTCGCCCTGTGAGGGTGCGATGTCAATGTGCAGGACTCCGTCAGGGGCAAAGAAGTAGTCCCTGAGCAGCATCTTGCCCCCGTCAAACATGCCGATCAGAAAGGTTACGTTACTGGCATTGTCCCTTGTGTCATCCTCAGTTGCCGTAAGTGTGAGTCGCCTCTCATCGCTTGGCCCGATATTGGGGGACATTGCAACTGACACGGTTATGTCCGTTCCCTGCACGTCTATTGAGCGGATGTGGTCCAGGTCCAGCCCGTGTCCGTATGCGCCTGCCGGAACAAGAACCATGCAGGCTGCTGCCAGAACAACACATGATTTGAACAGCGGTAGCGGTAGCGGCATCATCATCTCCATCACATCTATTTTATTGTCAGCAGATCCTCGATCCTGTCGATCAGATCGTCTACGGATGCAGCCTCCAGGATCGGCTGAAGTTCGTCCGGACTCCCTGCGCCAAGGGCTGCCAGCGAATAGACGTAGTCCATGGTGGGGGTCTCAGTTACAAGATAATACTGCTTCAGAAGGTGGTCAAGTGCGCGGGGTTCGATTATTTGCGGCAGTGCCTCTGCGGCAACCTTGCGCTTCCACAGATCAACCATTCTGTTCCATCTGCCCAGGGTTATATCCTGGTCGATCTCAGGTATCATCTCCACCTCTGCACGTATGTACGGGGTGTCGGTTGTATCCGTGCGCATACCTGAGACTCCTTCTGGGGATTGCGGATCATAGTCTGCAGGCCGGGGAAGCGACGGAGGAATTATTCTTCTGATCCTAAACGGGTTCCTGCCGACAGTCTCAATGTGAAGCTGTGCCCCGTCAAGCCCGACATCCTTGCATTCGGTGATCTTGGCAACGGTTCCGACGGATCTTGGAGATTCCCATCCACTGACGGTACGGGTGTTGTCTGTCAGGCATACGCCAAACTGTCCGTCCCCGAGCATGCAGTCATCAACCAGCTGCCTGTAGCGGGGCTCGAATATGCGCAGTGGAAGGTTCTGTCTTGGAAACAGCACCAGATCCAGCGGGAATATCGGTATGGTCTTTGTCAACAGTCATACTGGCACGCATCAGGATATATTAGATCTTATGTACGCATGTTAATCCCACCCGCCATAAGGTCTATTGATGCCGAATCAGAAGCCGTCCGGATTCAGGATCAGCCCCAGCAGGGCAGAGCGGATGTGCATGCCGTATTCGGCCTGTTCAAAGTATCTGGCGTTTTTGGTCGCATCAATCTCAGGGGAGATCTCATCGATTCGGGGAAGGGGGTGCATTATGACTGCATCATCCTTCATCTGCCTGAGAGTGTCAAGTCCCACCGTGTAGCTTCCCTTTACCTTGCGGTACTCCTCCTCGTCGGGAAACCTCTCCTTCTGGATTCTTGTCACGTAAAGGACGTCAAGCTCGTCAATGTGATCCTCGATGTCGTTGGACTCGGTAAAATCCATCTTCTTTTTAATCTCATAGACTGAGTCGGTCCGTATCCTGAGGGACTCCGGGGAGAAGAGGTGCACGTCGACATCATAGTTTCTCAATCCGTACAGCAGGGAGTATACGGTCCTTCCGTACTTTAGATCGCCTGCTATCCCAATCCTGAGGCCGTCGATCTTTCTCTTTTCCTTCTTAATCGTAAAGAGATCCTGGATTGCCTGGGTGGGATGTTCCTCGGTTCCGCTGCCTGCGTTGATTACCGGCTTTTCGGAGATCTCGGCTGCAAACCTGCTTGAGCCGTCCAGGGTGTGCCGCAGTACCAGCACGTCTGAATAGATCGACGTGACCCGCACTGTATCAGAGAGACTCTCGCCCTTCTGGATTGATGATGAGGAGGCATCAGATATTCCAATGGAGCTTCCGCCCACCGATGCCATTGCCGCCTCAAAGCTCAGCCGGGTTCTGGTGCTGGGCTCATAAAAGAGGTATCCAAGCGTCTTGCCCCTGCAGATCTCGCTCCGGACTGACGGGTCAAGTTCCATCAGTCGGTCGGTTGCGCCAAAGATCTCTTCAAGCTTCTCCCGGGTAAAGTCCTTGATTGAGATTATGTCCTTCCCGTAAAACTCGTTCATATTCTCAATGATATATACAAGTGGCTATACAAGTATTTTTATGGAAGAGTCCGAGCTTCTGGTTCGACGAATCCGTGAGGGGACCGTGATTGACCATATTGATGCAGGCAGGGGCCTTCGCGTTCTTGACGCGCTGGGGCTCAACGACGGGGACGGAGGTCTGATTACCATCGCCCTCAACGTCCCAAGCGGCAAGTTCAGAAAGAAGGACATTATCAAGGTGGAGAACAGGTTCCTCAGGGATGACGATACAAACAAGCTGGCAGTGATCGCCCCTAGCGCCACCATCAATATGATAAGGAACTACAAGCTTATGGAGAAGAGAAGGGTCGCCATTCCAAACGAGATAGAGCGGATCTTCAAGTGCCCGAATCCGGGCTGCATAACAAACAGCCAAGAACACATCGAATCCGTCATGGAGCTGGTGGACAGGGAGGGCAGGGTGCTCAGATGCAGGTACTGTGCAAGAATACTGGATATAGACCAGTTGAGATATAATTAGGATAAAAATTTTGAGTTGAAAAATATCTAGTCAGAACTATTGTCCCAGTATGATAAACATCATGACTATGCCGTAGATTGCGATGGATTCAACCATGCCTACGAAGATGAATACTTTGGACTGCAGTGCCGGATTCTCACTGATGACTGCAAGACCTGCTGCACCCACCTGACCAAGACCTATTCCAGCTCCCCCGGCTGCGATACCAAAGGCCAGACCAGCACCCAGAAGCTTCATAGAGTCACCGCTGGATGCATCGTCTTGTGCAAATGCAACTCCGGTAGAGCCCAGAATTGAAACCGCTGATGCTACCAAAAGTAACAAGGCTATAGTTTTCATTGATGTTTGAGGCTCGTTCAGATCCATATTTAAATCATGGTAGAATTCTCATGGTACGCACTTAGTACGCGTTCACCTCCCCCCTTGCCAATTCCACGTTAGTTGGGATGTCATACATGGGCATGTGATTGACTCCATCATGGAAGCATCCACCAGAAGACACGTCGGTGTGAAAATGCATGGCAATGTCATCCTGCAGGCAGGCCTGGGGCTTTTTGTGGCATGATCTGCAACGCATCCTGCCAAGATGGTGCGGCAACGACTAGGATCTGCGGGATGTCGTGGCGCGATTATTTGAGATTCTGAAATATCGGCGGCGGCGTCCCGGCCTCGAACATGTTCCACGAGTCGCATGCGGTGACCGCGTCGCCTGAGAATATTCCGCGTTTTGCGCACGTGGCGTGGATCGTCTGGAGCGTGGCAAGGTTGTCTGCGGCGCGCCAGTTCGGAAGTATGCGCTGTATGTTGCGCGGCCTTACGACATACCCGCGTATGGTCCTCTCGCAGGCGTTGGTGCTGCCTTCCATCCCGGGATGTCCGATGAACGTGAGGAGGTGCGGGATGGCGTTTTCAAGCGTGTCTGCAAACTTGCGGCTGTCATCATCAGAGACTGCGCCGTTCCGGTATGCATGGGCCACCTTTTGGAGGCGCTTGAGCAGGGCCGACCGGCTTGACTCGACGTGTTCTGCCAGTCCCGGGACGGTCCTGACGGCGGTGCCGATGTCGCAGGCAGACCGTGCCGGTCCCCCGGCCATCTCGAGCGTCCTGGCAGCTGCTGCCTTGGCGTCATGGTATATGCGGCGCATCATGACGTACAGGACGTACTCAAACGAGCCGGTGCCGTGACGAATGGCCAGGCCCTCGCTCTTGCGGTTCACGTGCACAAAGCACGACTGGAACTCTCCCCCAAAGGCGTTGCCTCCACGGTACATGTCTGCCACAAACGGCCACCCCGATCAGACAATCCACCACTCCCCATGCGCGGCGCAGTTCCGCCTGCAGGATCAGTTTTTCAGATTTTGGGGGGGTCATGCCTAAAGGGACACCTGCCCGTGGCATCCCGTGGATGCCGGATCGGTTTTTTTAAATATTGATTCCGTGCATGGATATTGACGCGCATGTTTCATGTGGATTCATCGTTTACTGAATCATGCGTTGTCATTTTAAGCACAGATTTGGAAAAAATTCATTCATTGGTTTGTGTTGTTTGATGCCTGTGCATTAGGATGATTGGCATGGAGTGGGTGCAGTGTCAAGGAGGGGGGGACGTGAACGCTTACCGCACTTATCCATTATAACCACAGGCATAATTCATTGCAAATTCGTGCCTAGGACTGTATTGGACGACGAGTCCGTACATTCTCGTCTAGGATCTGCTGCCTAGTGTATTGTCCAAGAATCATGCCGTCTTGGCAGTCAAGCGCAAGATGTCATCCTACAGGTGCCACGGACTGCTGATGGCAGACATCGGCTCTGCACAATGGTGATATTCACAGGACCGCACTATAGGATCCTGGCTGGGAGTCAGATTCGATCCAGTGCATTCTTTTTGAACGAGGCCAGATCTTCCTTAATGGACTTCTCAAAGGCGTCATAGTCTGCACCCAGTGCCTTTTTGGAGTCCTCAATCAGCCTCTTAATCTCGTCTTTTGCCATTATTTCTTGCTCTCCATCTTTGCCTTCACTTTTTTTAACTTTGCGAATTCCTCCCGCTCCCTCTCCTCTATGGTCGCAAGGATGAACCGGATCCTCTCCTTGTACTGCGGGATAATGACGTTTTCAAGTGCGTTGAGGAGCTTTTGTGTCTTCTCCAGTGCCTTTGCAAGACTGAATATGGAGTTTTCGTGTTCGGCAGCCTTGCAGATCTTCGGGAGCAGCTCCTTTATCTGCTTTGATGCCCTATCGATCGACGAGTTTGTGTCGGCAAAGCCGTACGGCATGGAGCGGGTATCGCTTTCGGTTACTGACAGTGTCGGAATCTTGACATCGACTACCCTTCGCACGTTGACGTCGACTTCCATGACGGGCGGGGTGGACTCTGCAACAGAGTCTACGGTGCTTGTACCTAGGGAAAGATACGCCTCGTTTACAGACTTGTAGATGTCCTGGAGCGGATCCCAGATTCCGCCCCTTGCCTTGGAGGCCTCTACGATCATCTCCTCAATGTTCTTTAAAAGCACCTTGCGCTTGTCGTCAAGAATCTTCTGCACCATGATTGCGACCTGGCGGGAACGCTTGTACTTGAACAGCTCGATCTTGGTCGCAGCCACATTTTGTCCAAACGACATGTCTACTTGTCCTGATAGAACTGCTCTACGTATTTGTCCTTAACCTTTGTCAGTTCATTCTTTGGCAGTTTTGAGGCAATCTTCCAGAGTATGCCCAGCGTCTCGTCGATTGTGCGGTTCTCGTCGATTTTTTGTGAGAGGAACTCCTTTTCAAAGGCATCCCCTGCATCCATGTACTGTAGATCAATCTCAGTCAGTCCGGCCTTGCCTACGATTCCTGCCAGTGCCCGAACCTCCTGTGCTCTAGCGTAGAAGTCATAATTCTGGTTTGATATTTCGCTGTGTTCCTCTCTTGTGCTTCCCTTGCCTATTCCGTCCTTCATGAGTCTGCTCAGGCTCATCAGTATGTTTACCGGCGGATAGACTCCCTGTCTGAAGAGATTCCGTCCCAGCACTATCTGTCCCTCTGTAATGTATCCGGTAAGATCCGGAATCGGGTGGGTGATATCATCAGAGGGCATTGAGAGGATTGGCACCTGGGTAACGCTTCCCGTCCTGCCTTCCAGTTTGCCGGCACGCTCGTATATTGTGGAGAGATCGGTATACAGGTATCCCGGATACCCCTTTCGTCCCGGAACCTCTTCTCTTGCTGCGCTGATCTCCCTGAGTGCCTCGGCATAGTTTGTCATGTCAGTCAGGATTACCAGTACGTGCATGTTAAGCTCAAATGCCAGATACTCTGCGACGGTAAGTGCCACACGGGGCGTGATGATCCTCTCGATGGCAGGATCATCTGCCAGATTGAGAAACAGTACGCTTCTCTTCAGGGCGCCGGATTCTTCAAGGCTCCTTCTAAAGTACTCGGCCTCGCTGTACTGCACGCCGATGGCTGCAAACACCACGGCAAAGTCGTCGTCGGTGCCGACCACACTGGCCTGCCGTGCTATCTGTGCGGCAAGCAGATTGTGGGACATTCCAGAGCCTGAAAAGATTGGAAGCTTCTGCCCCCGGACAAGTGTGATCATGCCGTCGATCACCGAGACGCCTGTCTGAATGAAGTCCTTTGGATACTGGCGCTGTTCTGGATTCATTGGCTCCCCGTTGATATCGATAAACTTGTCGGCTATTGGATCGGGAAGTCCGTCCTTTGGCCTGCCCAGTCCGTCAAAGACCCTGCCCAATACCTCCCGGGATACGGGCATCTCCATTACCTTGCCTACGAATTTTGCGCTTGTTCCGGCAATTGACAGTCCGGTGGTTCCCTCAAAGACCTGTACTATGGCCTTGCCGTTTCCCACTTCAAGCACCTTGCCGAGTCTCCTCTGGCCGTCGTTGGTATCTACTTCTACCAGTTCGTCAAAGGCGGCGTTTTCAACCTCGTCAACTACTACCAGTGGACCCTTGATCTCTGCAATCTTGCTGTACTGGACTCCGCCCTGCGCCGTCAACTTAATATCTTGACTCCCATTATACTCTCGAACTGCTCCTGCATCAGCACTTCAAACTGATCGAGTTTTGAGATCTCATCGTCCTTGATATCCATTCGCGCCTTGAGAAGCGAGGACTGGATCGGCAGGTTCTTGATGTCGTTAAGATTGGCGCCCTCCTTGAGTGCATGCTGGCCACTCTTGTAAAAGTCCACCATCAGTTTGAGGAGCTTGTACTGTTTTTCAGGACTGCAGTATGTATCCACATCGTCAAACGAGTTTTGTTGCAACAGTCCGATCTTGATCATTCTTGCAACCTCAAGTATCAGCTTCTCCTCGTCTGGAAGCGCCTCAGGACCCAAAAGCCTAACAATCTCCTTTAGGGTCTCCTCCCTCTGCAGGACGCCGTACGCTTCGCTTCGCAGGTTAAGCCAGTCCTCGTGGATGTTCTGGCCCCACCACTTTGCGACATCTGCAAGATACCCCGAGTAGCTGCTCATCCAGTTGATTGACGGGTAGTGTCTAGAGTATGCAAGATTTGCATCCAGAGCCCAGAAGGTCTTGATGAATCTCATGGTGTGAGTCGTAACCGGCTCTGTAAAGTCGCCGCCTGATGGGGACACTGCACCTACCAGGGTTACAGAACCGTCGCGGTCAGGACTGCCGGCGGCCCTTACACGGCCTGCCCTCTCATAAAATTCTGCCAGCCTTGATGCAAGGTATGACGGATAACCCTCCTCTGCAGGCATCTCCTCGAGTCTTCCGCTCATCTCCCTGAGTGCCTCTGCCCATCTGCTGGTGGAATCTGCTACAAGCACTACGTCCTTGCCCATGTCCCGATAGTATTCTGCAATCGTCACACCCGTGTAGATGCTAGCCTCCCTTGCAGCCACCGGCATGTTGCTGGTGTTTGCCACAAGAACTGTCCGGTCCATGAGCGGCTTTCCGCTTCGCGGATCCTTCAGGTGTGGGAACTCCACAAGCACCTCAGTCATCTCGTTGCCTCTCTCACCGCAGCCGATATACACGACCACCTGCGAGTCGGCCCACTTGGCAATCTGGTGAAGGGTTACAGTCTTGCCGGTTCCGAACGCTCCCGGAATCGAACCCGTTCCTCCCTTTGCTATTGGAAAGAACGTATCAATGACACGCTGCCCTGTCAGTAGCGGCACTGTCGGATCGTACCTGTCCTTGTATGGACGGGGTTTTCGGACGGGCCACTTGTGATACATCTTTAGATCCGTACTCTGGCCGTCCTTCTGAGTCGTTGCAAGAACCGTCTCTAGATCATAATCGCCCTCAGGCACCATCCCTGAGATCTGCCCGCCCGGATGATCCGGTGGAACCATGATATGGTGCTCTATGAGATCCGTCTCCTGAACGGTTCCAATTACGTTTCCTGCTGTCACCTCGTCACCGTTGTTTACAGTTGGAACAAAATGATACTTTTTGGTCATGTCTATCGGGGTGGTGACAATGCCCCTGCCGATGAACGAACCGGATGCCTTCGAGAGTTCCCGGAGAGGCCTCTGAATCCCGTCATACAGCTGTCCTATGATTCCCGGTCCCAGCATTACACTGAGCGGGTTTCCGGTACCTATGACAGGCTCACCTGGCTTCAGTCCGCTGGTCGACTCATACACCTGGATAAATGCAACATCACCGGTAAGCCGGATCACCTCACCTATCAGCTTGGAATCGCCTACGGTCACAGTCTCATACATTTTTGCCTCGGACATGCCATCAGCCCTCACGGCCGGACCGCTAACCCAAACAATTCTACCCTGAGCTACCATATCCTAATCTCCTACTCCGAATTTGGATGCAATTTCTTTCCTTATTAAAGGCTTCAGACGTTTTAGTTTTGCATCAATGGTATTGTCAAAGGTCATGGAGCCGTCTTGTGACTTTGCAGTAATACCTCCAAGGCACTCTACCACATCAGAGGACAGCTCGATCCCCGGAAACTCTGAGAGTACGGACTGCACCACGGTCCGATCCTGTTCATTTGTAAATATTGTAATATCCGAGGTTCCCATAATCTCGACGGTCTCCCTCAAAAGGGTCCTGATCAGACCCTCGTACTCTTTATCCCGTTTGGCGTCGGCTATTCCGTCAAGTGCCTGGGAGAACACCCTAACCACTGCATCCTCGACTGTTATCAGCTGCTGGTTTCTGGCCTCAAGATCGGCGCTTCCAATGATCTGCCTTGAGATCTTGTCAGCCTCCCTATTGCCATCAGAGATTATCCTTTCGTACTCTCCCTCAAGCATCTTGGCTGCGTCGTCGAGTCTTTGGAGGGACTTTTCATACACGGATCTAGTGCCTGAGATGATCTCCTTGTCGGTGTTTGCCAAAATCTTGTCGATCGTGACCTCCAGTGCCAAATCAGGCGTCATGGGAGGCGTTGAGTCATAATAGATTTTAATGTTTGGAAAGATCTGGATTCTTTCAAGATCCCCACTCCCCCACCCCGGCCTCAGTCATAAAATCAGAAAGGTATTAAACACAATGGAAATACCCCAAACTTGTCTTGGCAACTGCAGACATACGACTGGGAACCGTCATCCTACCAAGGGGCGAATCGCCAAAGGCCATTTCAAGATTGACTGAATTTGAGTGGTTCCACAAGGTCGATTCCTCGGATGACCGGGTGACGCCTGAGATAGATGATCTCCTGCTAAGGGCGCAGCAGTCGTTCCAGTCGATTGACGAGGTCCTCAAGGGCATAAACATTCCTTCCACTGTGGGCATAATGGAGATTCTCTTCAAGGGCACGGTAATCAAAAAGAAGGACTATGAGATTGGGGAGGTTGCAGAGATGGTCTCAGGGATAGAGGGCGAGGTCCCGTCGGTCATTGACAGGCCTGCAAAACTGCTAAAGGACATAGATTCTACAAGATCGTCCATCGAGGAGTACAAAGCCGTCAAGGAGACGCTAGAGGTGGTCAGGAGGATGAATATCGATCTTTCGGGATTCGGCCTTACAAGGCACTTCTTTACAGGCCTCTTTGTGATTGAAACGCAGGACTTTGAGGAGATAGACCGTTCCCTTGACAGGGTAGCACTCACCAGATACGAGCTGGAAGGCAAGAACAAGTCAGCAGTAGTGGTAATTGCGGGTGCGGCAGACTCTGAGAAGGTTCTCAAGGTTCTAAGAAACTTTAACTCAAACCCGTTCAGGATTCCAGACGGATTCCCACAGGTTCCAAGCCAGGCCTACGGCCAGGTAGAGGCAAAGATCAAGGAGTTGGATGTAAGCAAGGCTGCAATGACAAAAGAACTGGCAGGACTTGCAAAGAAGCTCAGACGCGACATACTTGCCCTTCACGAAAAGGCCATGGTGACAAAGGATGTCCTTGAAACCCTGAGAAAGCCCGGCGGCACCAAGAATTTTGCACTAATCCAGGGCTTCATCCCAAAAAAGATGGAGTCAAAGTTTACAGATCTGACAAAGAAGTGGATGTCCGTGGTGGAGGAGGTCACGGAACCTGACCAGATAAAACAGATTCCAACGCTCTTTGACAACAAGCGGTTTGTCCGAACATTCGAAGTCATTACAAAGAGCCAGGGGATTCCAAAGCGCGGGGAACCGGATCCCACTCCGATGATTGCACTGATGTGGCCAATCTTCTACGGACTTATGTTTGCAGACATGGGCCACGGGCTGCTCCTCATGGGGATGGGCCTGCTCTTCAAGATGAAGGGGCAGGGCGAGCTGTCCAGATGGGGGATGCTCATTGCCATATCCGGCGCATCGGCTGCAATAGCCGGAGTTGGTGCAGGAGAGGCGTTTGGCTACCATCTGGATCACTTGACACCCTTTGAAGGCCTGCTTGAGGAGGGCGGGGCACTGTACTCTGTCAGTTGGATAGTCGGAATACTCAGTGTTGCAGAACTGACATTTGACCAGGTAATTGACATACTCAAGGTATCGCTCTTCTTGGGGATCGTCCACTTGGTGTGGGCAATGACTCTGAGAATAATCAGGCTCCTAAAGGAGGGACACAGGATGACAGTGTTCATGGAGTCCATTCCAAACCTTACCCTGTACGGCGGAATCGTAGTCATCATGATGTGCGCGATAGGCTCCCAGTACGATGTAATCAACATGTACTCTAGGGCCCACACCGAGGCGGTTCCATGGGTTACGGTATTTCTGGGAGAGTGGGCCCAGGTGTGGATAGTCACACGAATTGCAGTAGTGATCGTGATTGCGTCAATGGTCATAATGATGATTGGGGGAATCATGCACGCAAAGAGGCATCCAGAGGACGGAAGCGACCCGGCAAGTGTTATCATGGAGGTGTTCCTAGGAAAGACCGTCGAGAGCCTTGCCCATACGATAAGCTACGCCCGGCTGGGCATCATGTTGCTGGTGCATGCGGCCCTGCTGCTGACTGTAAACAACGCATTTACATCACTGGGCGGTATCGAGTCCGGAGCAGCCATAGCCATGATCATCGGCGGAAACCTTGGAATCATGATGATTGAGGGGCTGATCGTGTACATCCAGTCGCTCAGGCTGCACCTGTACGAGTTCTTTACAAAGTGGTATGTGGGAGGCGCACCGCAGTTCAGGCAGATAAGACCGGAGCTCATCTACAACCAGTTCGTCTGGAAGAGGAGATAACATTCCCTCGGAGTGTTCTGCTGCCAAAACCGGGCCACGATTATTTGCAGAATTTACCATCCTGGGATCAGTGTGTTCCTCTATTCAACTGGAAGATCCATGTTGTTTCCCCACTCGCCCCATGACCCAGGATACACCCGGACATTCTTGAATCCTGCTCTCCTTAGGGCAAGAAAGGAGTGTGCGGCTCTGTAGCCTCCGTGACAGTATGTCACGATTTGGGAATCCCTTGGCATGCGATACAGCACGGACAGGTCATCCGGATTCTTGAAGGTACCGTCCTCTGACAGGTTGAGGTTCCAGTCAAGATTAAGCGATGCAGGTATGTGGCCTGCCTTAGCAGCCCGGATTACGCTCCCTTCATATTCTCCGGGAGAGCGGGCATCCACGACCACCAGAGAGTCTAGGTTGTCGCGAATCTCCTCAAAGCCGATGATCAGGCTGCGGTCCACCCTTCCGGAGAACCCGGATGGCCTGAACCCGTTTGTTCCAGTCTCGATTCGGAGATCCTCCCTGCGCCATTTTGTGATTCCGCCATCCAGCATCACGGCATCAGGATGTGACAGATACATGAGCATCCAGAGTCCCCTGGCTGCCAGCATCCCGGAGACATTGTCATAAAGGACGACCTTCCGGCCATCCGCGCCGGCAGCAGAGAACAGGGCTGCTGCCTGCCTTCCAAAGTTTCTGATTCCGTCTGCGGTGGTATCAATCCAGTGAAACGCAAACAGATCCAGGTTTACGGCTCCCGGAATGTGACCCGCCGAGTACTCGGCAAAGGAGCGGGTATCGACAACCAGAAGATCAGGATCCTCAAGAATTGAGGAGAGTTCTGCAACAGATGCCAGCATGCGTCGGTATGTGGTGGACGCATCTAAATTTTTTGTCATGAAATAATAAAAAGAAGGAAAGAAAAGTGTATTTTCTATTCGTTGACGTATGCTCTCTCGCCGTGCTGTGCAAGATCGAGGCCGATCTCCTCTTCTTTTGGAGTGACCCTGATTCCGCCAGGCCATACTGCGTCCATTACCTTCAGAATTACGATCGTAACGCTAAAGGCGTATGCTATGGATATTGCGGCGCCGAGAATGCTGATTGCCTGCTGCTCCATTCCTTCCGGAGTGCCTGTCCATGCACCAATACCATCGCCAGTGTCCCAGATGTGTGGACTTGCAAGGGTACCAGTCAGGACTGCACCTGTGAGACCGCCCATTCCGTGGACTCCCCACACATCGAGTGCGTCATCCCATTTGCGAGCATTCTTGAATGCGATGCTCGCGTAACAGATGGTGCCGGCTGCAATGCCTATAATGATTGCAGCCATCGGGCCAACCCAACCGGATGCGGGTGTAATCGCAACCAGTCCAGATATTGCCCCTGTCGCAGCTCCTACAATGCTTGGTTTTCCGGTATGGGCCCAAGACATCAGAACCCACGTAACTACAGCCATGCCTGTTGCGGTGTTTGTAACCGTCCATGCACTTACTGCAATTCCGTCGACCTGAACCTCGCTTCCAACGTTGAAACCAAACCAGCCAAACCACAGTATTCCTGCGCCGAGGACTACGAGTGGGACGTTGTGTGGTTCCATTGGAATCTTGCCATATCCGAGCCTTCTGCCAAGTACCAAGGCACCTGCCAGTGCGGCAAATCCTGAAGATATGTGTACGACAGTACCACCAGCAAAGTCCAGCGCGTACGATGGAGATAGGTCCGGATTGAGGTCTAACGAGCCTCCTCCTATGTAGCCTCCTCCCCAGACCCAGTGTGCTATTGGGTCATAGACGAAGGTTCCCCACAGGAGCATGAATATGATTATTGCGCTGAACTTGATTCTGTCAATCAGACCACCAATTATGAGAACTGGTGTGATGATTGCGAAGGTTCCCTGGAACATTGCAAAGAGCTGGTGAGGAATAGTCCCCGGCCAACTTACGCTACAATAGTCCCCGTCCTTGAACTCATTCATCTGATAGGCTGCGGCCCACGTGTCCTGACATGGCCCGACTTCACCTAACGGTGCGTACGGCGATACCAAGTTAAACCCTGCGTAGTCCAGATTACCCATGTACATGTTTGCGTCCGAATCAATTGCGCCGAATGCCAGCGAATACCCCCATAGAATCCATTGCACTGACATGAGGCCCATAACTATCAGGGTCATACCAAGTACGTTGACGATGTTCTTCGATCTGGCAAGACCGCCATAGAAGAAACCGACTCCCGGAGACATGAAGAGTACCAGTGATGTTGCCGTCAGCATCCAGGCAGTATCACCCGTGTCAATAAGACATGGGAGCATACCTCCTTCGCCGTCGTCATACCAGCATTCGTTGGGGTTTCCAGTGTAGATACCACTGGTCCCCTTGACATATCCGTCCATACCATCTTCAACATTCTGGGCATATGCCTGAGACAATGCGCCAGTTGCTGTCATGGCTACTGCGGCCACAAGTAATAGAGCATACTTGTGGTTCTTAGAATTCATTAAACTATCCAGCGATGAAAATTATTTAAAGATTCAAGACTTGAAAAGTTGGAAAAAAGTAAATTGTTATATTTTAGTATATCTTGATACTAACATAGAAAATGAAAATTAAATCACTGTGAGCAGACGATGGCAGCATCAGGCACAAGATTAGCGATCTTCAACACGTTCAAGACCAAGAGGGGCGTCAGGACAGGGGAGGCAGACAGGCAGCGGGCCATTATTGCGATTCTTGCAGAGAATCCAAATCCCACGGAGAGGACTAGGACGGGAATCTCCCAGAACATCGCAAGGAGACACGGGATTGCATCAAAGAACATCTATTCGGGGATATTTCGCGATCTTGATGAGGTTCTGCTGCCTGTGGGGATGGCAGAGGAGGACGGCAGGCTTCCATTGAGCAGGGGGCCCAGAGTACTTCAGGAGAAGGGAATTCCATACTATCATCTGACCAGAAGGGGAATTCTGGCAGCAGTGGCAATAAGGGAGATCGGCAGCAGGGAGAAGCTCCTGACAGAGTTCTTTGCCGGGGCAGAGCCCGAAGAGAGGGAGTTTGAGGGAATCATACGCAGCATGCTGGGAGTCAGTCCCAGCTTTACATACTCGATAATCGAGATGTATGTCAGGGCGTTTTGCAACGGGGAGATCGAGGATCTGCTGCCCTTTGATCTGACAAGACTGAGGGAGATCTCAGATGACTCGCTGACGATCCAAAAGGAGATGCTGTCAGCATTCCTGCGACTCTCAAGACAGGAGAAGAGGGATGCCATCAGGTTTCTGGACAAGATTACATGATTCCGGCAGAATGCCACATGCGCGGCTCCACAAGCCCGGGCCCAGGATGGTGCCTAGACTGGGATCGTCTCTGCAGGATGCGATCCGTATTCCCTGCTGCATGATAGGATGGTACCATTCCAACGCCAAACATTAAAATCCGCAGTTCAGAAAGGTTTCATCGAAATGGGCTCCTCAAAGAACGTCTATGCATCTGTAAAGGCATACAGCAAGAAGGGCAAGCTTCTGACAAGGGCCGACTTTCAGGTTCTTGCAGAATCAAGAAACCTGGAGGAGTTGATTACCAGAATCAAGAATACAGTCTATGCCGGTGCGGTTGCGGGCCTTCAAAAGCCGTACACGTCGATTGCCATCGAGTCGGCCCTCAGAAGCAGGCTTGCCGACACCCACCACTCCATTGCAAAGACGTCAGGGGACTCGGGCGTCTTGGATGCATACTATATGAAATTTATCATATCAAACCTGAAGGTGATCCTCAAGGGGAAAGTCCTAGGAAAGCCTCAGAGGGAGATTGAACGACATGTCAACCTTCATGCAGAGGAACTTATCAAACAGAGGGATGTGATAGTGAAGGCACTGACTGCAAAGGATGTAGATGAGGCCGTGGCAGGCCTAAACCAGGCACAGTTTGGCGAGGAGATCGGAAAGGCTGCAACGCTGTACAACGAGAAGGGAGACATCCAGATATTTGACACGTACTTTGACAAGATGCTGTACCAGTATCTGGCAGGTGCAATGAAGAACTACTCAGACAAGGAGGCAACAAAGCTGGTTGCAATGGACATTGATTTTTACAACATACAGAGCGTGATAAGGGGGAAGTTCTGGGAATTGCAGGAAGAGCAGATCCAGGATCTGATAATCCCCACCAGCCCGCATGCAAGGGATCTGCTTGGCAGGATGATGGGAGCTGCGACTATCAGGGATGCGTTAGGTGAGCTGTCAGGCACCAAGTACAAGGGACTTGTTCCGCAGACTGAAGGCGATCTGGACCTGATAGCGGCGTTTGAGAGAGCCTTTGAGATGGAGATTTACCGCACCAGCCTGAGATCATTCACAAAGATGTTCAGTTTTGCAACCATAGTGGGGATCACCAGACTGACGGCATTTGAGGTAAGAAACCTTGCAGCCGTTGCCTTTGCAGTGGAACAGAAGATTCCAACTGCAACTACGATGTCAAAACTGATCCTAGAGGAGGAGTGATGGGATGTCGGGCCTGAAGAGAGGAGCCGGTCCTACCGCAGAGACCCTGATCAGTACAATCTGGGGCAGCTCATTCATGGCGATGATATTTGCACTCCCGCCGCTTGGAATATTTCTGGGAATATATCTTGGGACGGGCCAGCTGGTAGTCGGGGCGGTGGCCGGATTCGGAGTCCATTTTGCAACCTTGGCATTCTCAGACAGAATTTCAAGGGCAGTGGCCAGAATAGTAAGCTAGGTTATAAGGAATACTCGGGCGGGTAATACATCATGATGGGTGACAGGGATTTTCAGACCACAATACGCGGTGCGATTGGATCCATAAGCAAGGAATTGGAGGTCAGCATAGACTCCAAGGACATCAAGACCATCCACCTCAAGGAGGCAGTCCAGTGTCTGAGGCGCTCGTACTATGACAGGGTGGATTCTCTGGATATCGAGATTAGGGGATTCAACGAGCTGGTCTCAGGGCTGCTCAAGAAGTTCCAGTACGGCAGCGAGCCCAAGGATTTTGCAATAGACGATCTCAAGCTGAGGGGGCATGCAGACATGATAGCAGATGATGCCATACTGCTGTTCAGGTCAGCAGCAGTCGAGCCGGAGAATCCTGCGGCAGACGACATGCTGTACATTAATGCATGCATGTGGATATACGACAAGTACGACGGCATCATAGTCTACATCACCGGGGACAGAAGGGAGACCACATTCTCGCTGACGCGCAATAAAAAGATGTTTGAGGAGACCGTCAGAAGGGTTCGCGTGCTGGCCAGCCTCCTCAAGGAGCAGAAGGTGCCGGTTCTGGAGCCGTCGGCCAGATGTGCAGAATGCCAGTACTATGAGCGGTGCTTTACAAAGAGAAAGAACACCAAGCAGATATCCCTCGCAGAGATGCTTGGATTGGGCGACAAGAACTAGCCCGGACCGCAGATGGTGTGCATCCTAACCCGTATGATTCCCGTGCAGGTTCGTGCCCGTGAGAGACCCACCACAGACTGAATTCTTGATAAATGAAAAATATTGTAAAGGATGCGTTCCTTTGTTTAATCCAGTGGTTCGGGATGTCCCTTGCCACGAAGAGCAAAACACACTACTGCTAGTGCAATTGCGACTCCTGCTGCCGCGCCAAAGGCGGCCATACCTGCTTCTGCCATTTAATGAAAAAACGCTTAACGAGCTTTTATAACTTTTCCAATTTATTTTTTTTAAAAACAAAGTATCATAATTTTATCATTCTATGATACCTATCGGACAAACTCAAAGTGGACCTCGTTCTCCTGTCCGCTGGTCATGGAGCTTAGATTGTAAAATACCGTGCCGGTAATCCTCCAAGAGGCCGAATCGTCCTGCAGATTGGCCCATAGCTGCGGCGTGTTGCCAGAGTTTCTCAGTGTGATGGTGTCCTTTAAGACGATCATGTTGTCGCCAAGAAGGGTATAGTAGTTGGAGCCAAACTCCACTATTCCCTCAGGCCTGCTTCCTATCTGGCCGCCTGAGAGCTGCTCGGATTCGGAGTAGCCTGTCTCATAGAGCTGATAGTCCATGGTCTGGACTAGTACTGCACGCGGGTTGGGATTGGAGATTGTAAATACCACGTCAATTGTGGCGGTCCGCTCTGAGATCTTGGCCACGGAGATCTCGTCAAGTTCGACCTGGAGGGGCTGTATCTGTAGTGTCTGGGACCCGCCCGTACCGGGGGCCTCTATTAGTGACGATCCTGTCAGAAGAATGCCGCCGAGTATGACTGCAAGTACGGCAGCTGCTGCCCCCACAAAGATCTTGGGATTGACCATCACTGTGTACTGTGTTAAGATGATTATTATACCATTGGAGCAAAAGGATGTAATGCAGTACTTTCAGGCGGTTCAGAAGGGAAGGCAGAGGGCAAACAGATCGCAGATGAAGATGTTCAAGGCAGCCGGATTTGGCATGCTGACACTTACCACCAAGAAGAACGGCCAGAGTTTTGAGCCCGTAGGGGAGGAGGAGTATACGGCAGTGATTGAATCTGAGGGCGGCTACGTGGCAATTATCGTAGACGGTGACGGCTTTACAAAGGCGCAGTCAAAGACGACGGGAAGAGACGAGGCCGTGTCAGTCTTTGGGAAGCTGCGCCAGACCGGAATACCAGAGTATCCTAAAAGCGAGATCCGCATCTGGACTGAGACAAAACGTACCGTCCAGAACGATTCAGAATGAGGGCAGGGTAATCTCGGTTCCCACGTCGGCACCATTAATGGCGCTTTCAATGATCTTCGGATCCGCCTTTATTATTCTCGTCTTGACTCTGGAGCGCTCTATTACCTTCAGGGCAAGAATGTCCATCAGATCGTATCCTCCTGCGACAGAGTCCTCGTGAACCAGCATGGCCTTGAGATTCTTCAGCTCGATGCGCCTGAACTTTTTTGCGTTCTTGAATTTTTTGGGATCCATGTCGTACACCCCGTCTACGTCAGTTGCGTTGAGAAACTGCTCGGCCTGAACCTTCTCTGCGATCAGTGCTGCAGTCCCGTTGGTGCTCTGGCCCGGGTGTAGTCCACCCGTGACCACTATCAGTCCCCCGTCCACTGCATGACGAATCTCCTGTAGGGTGACAGGCGGGTGCAGATAAGCCCTGTTCTTGAGGGCGTATATCAACAGCTTGGCATTGAGCCGCGAGATCTCAATGCCCAACTCGTCAAGACTGGATTCGTCTGCGCCGGAGTATCTGGCGTGGGATATGTAGTGGCGCGCAATGGTTCCTCCTCCGGCAACCACGATGGGCTGGCATACCTTGCTCACCCTTGCCAGGAACTCGGCATAATCGGCCAGCACCTTTACGTTGTCCATGCCAAATACTCGTCCTGACAGCTTGATTACAACCCTCTTCATTTCAGATCCCCAAGTATTGAGCCTGCTGCAATTTCAACTTTTTTTCTGTTTTGGGGATATGTATAGACCCGGAGTATGTTCATGTAGCCGGAGATGGCCGAGACTATCGGCATGTCTGAGACCAGCACCTCCCGTCCGGAGGATTGCTCTCCCCGGCGCGTCATCAGCAGGATCGACTGGTGCATGCTGTTTGAGGGCATGGTGGGCAGCGAGGAGGCAGCCGCGCTGTCAACAAAGATCTCATCCTCGTCTACGTGTGTTCTCTTAGAGATCTCTGCACGGACGTCATCGGTGTTCATCTCCGTGTCTGTGCTGCCTGTGTGGATCCTCTCAAATACGCACTTGATCAGCCTTCTGTTTTTATAGTCCTCAACAATTCTCCGTGCACGGCTAAGATTTGGGGATTTGGAGGATGCAATCATGATCAGTGCCTGCTCGTCAGTCAGGTCAAGGAACTCATCGGGGCCAAACGTGGTGAATCCGAACTCGTCATCAGAGAGTTTCAGTGCCTCGACCAGCATGACTTCAGCTGCCCTTACGGTCTTGTGAAAGTATACTGCCTTGAACATCTGGTATCTGGAGTACACCATGGATTCAAAGGAGTACAGTGCTGACTGGTCCAGTGCCAGATGCCCCTGGTGTACGTCAAGGGAGTGCGTGATTCTCTTGTAGTCGATCCGTGCATGTTCGGTGCCTGTGAAATAGCTGTCCCTGAGCAGATAGTCCATAAGATCGGCGCTGAGGCTGCCTGAGATTATCTCGTTGAGGTACCTGAACCGGGATCGGTCAAATGCGACATCGGCTATGAGCCTCTTCTCAAAACCACTGCTCTGCAGGGAGTCGCCAATATCGGACTCTAAAATGAGTCTACTCCCAAAGTCCTCGTGCGTGGGTTTCCCTGTCCCGCTTACCTCCTCAAAGATGTGTGAGAACGGCCCGTGTCCTATATCATGGAGCAGTCCTGCCAGCCGGAGAACGTCGATCTCGTCTGACTTTATTGCCTCCTTTTCGTACAGTGCCTGGCCTGCCTGGCCTGCAATATACATGACTCCTAGGGAGTGTTCAAACCGCGTGTGAAGCGCCGTGGGATACACGGTAAATGCACAGGAGAGCTGCTTTATCCGCCTAAGTCTCTGAAAGAGCGGACTGTCAACCAGTGCCAGTTCGGACTTGGAGACTTGGACAAAGTCATGGATCGGATCAATAATGTCTAGATACTTTTTCATTTGCCGGCCTGCTCTAATATCTGAAGAATCTCTTCATGAATATCCTTTTTGGGCTTTAATGCATCGATCACATGCCAGTGGCTATTCCCTGCAGCGGCATCACGATATGCATCCCGCACATGCCTGACAAACTCCACATTTCCTTCAAACCGGTCACGATCAAGGCTCTTCCTGCGGAACGACTCCTCTGCTGCAATATCCAGCAGAATGACGATGTCTGCCTTGGGCAGTCCGGAATCAAGATTCTCAAGCCACCGGCGGTCCACTCCGTTGGTAGTACCGTACACTATATTGGAGTGGTAGTACCTGTTCATTATCAAAAAGTCGTTGTTCCTCTGGGCCTCCTCAATGTCATGAAGCTTCTCCCACCGGTTTGCAGCTAGAAGACAGTGGATTACCTGTGGCGCGTACTCTTGTTTCCTCTCCAAGTATCGCCTGATCTCATGTCCTATCGGGGTGGTATAATCCGGAAAGTCAAACTGTTGGACTTTATCTCCACGCGCAGCAAGGGTCTGCTTGAGCATGGCAGACTGGGTCATCTTGCCTGCCTGATCCCCACCCTCGATTACAATAATCATGAGTATAGACGGTAGTCAATCCCGTATTAATTAATCCCCCGTCTGGTTTTGGGGGTGGCCTAGTTTTGGATCCTGTGGGATCCCGAAAGTAGTTCGCCCCCCTCCAAGACTTGGAGGTACTTCCATGTTTGATGTTGCCGGCTGTTGCATAATTGTCTTGTGTTGGATCCTGCGTCCGGAATCATGAATTTTTGTCATTTCCACTCCACGCATGACGACTTTCAAAAAATTGTGCGCAACATCCCCCAGGATGGGGCGCGGTTGTGACGTCGTGCCGGACAGCTATTCTGCGCGGTATTCCTCACCGGTCTGGCCGTCCACTACCATCTCTCCTGCAGGGGGCATCTTTCTTTCGAATGCCTGCGCCGGGGTCTCGAGGTTGTCCCAGTCAAGGGACATGTGCGGCCGGTCGTGGTTGTACCACTCCATGAACCGCTCCACGGGATCCTTTGCTGGCGCGGTGCAAAACGGCCCTCCAACGTGGGAATCCCCTGAGGCGCCGCGCCTGGTCTTGGCAGAAGATGCCGCCTCGAACCGGCGCAGCTTGCGCTGCATCTCCCCGTGCAGGCGCTCCAGCTTGCCGTTGGTTTGGGGGTGCCGCACGCGCGCCAGTATGTGCCTGATTCCAAGCTCGACTAGCCTCTGCTCGAACCTGGAGGCTCCCTTCTTCTTGACCTCGGATTCCGTGGCATAGAACTGGGCGCCGCGGTCAGTCAGGATCGATGCGGGCTTGCCGTAATTTTTTATGGCCTCGTCGAGCACCTTCAGGGCGTTTTCGGTTGTCGCCTCCTCAAATACCCCAAATCCGGTCACGAAGCGCGAGGCGTCGTCTTCATAGCACAGGAACCACCTGCCGTCGTCAAGCTGTTTGTAGTCTGTGTGCCACATCGAGTTGGAGTGCTCGCGCTCGTAGCGGATCCACTTGCGGCGCTGGCTCTTCCTTGGCTGGGTGTCTGCAAAATCGGCATCCTTCAATATCCTGTGCAGGACGTTGTGTGGGATATGTATTCCTGTAAGCGACTTTATGATGCGCTCCAGGGACGCTGCCCCGTGGACTGCAGTGGACGCAGCCGATAAAACCGCCGAATGATCCCGCCTCCCGGGCGCGCACTTTTTGGGCCTGCCCATGGGAGCAGGATACGCGATCCGATCCTTGTCCCTGTACCTCTTCCACAGCTTTTGGACCCAGCGGACCGACACTCCCATGCTTGCTGCAATCTCTTTGTTGCGGGAATTCTTGCGCTTTTCTTGTATGATCCATTCGACTTTGGACTGGTCAAGCTTTTTCATCACTCGCACTCTCCGTCTTCCTATATGACGCCACACGGCCGAGCGTCTCCACCGACGGGAAACCCACACACCGTCGTTTCTGGTAAGGGACAGGCTGACTGCATTTCCCAGTAATCTTGCACGCGATGCCATGCCGCGGATAATGTCCTTCATTGGGCATGTCCACCCCGGGCCGGAGCCTCATGTGGGGGGTGAACAACTTTCGGGACTATACACCTAGTTTTGGAGTATGAATTCACCTGTCCTTCCTGTCACAAAAAAATGATCATACTGATCCATATGCTGGCAATACACATCACTTTACATGGTAAATTCACGGCACATGAGCAGGGACCAGCTAAAAGAGGAACTCCTAGCACGGAACCGGGAGATTGCCACCCTCAAATCCGATCTTGAGAAGGCACTTGGCAGGATAGAACGTCTTGAAAGGGCCTTGGGGTACAGCGAACGCCTCATGACATACTATACAAACCCCAACACGCCGCCCTCATCTGAATCCCTGGAATGGAAGGCCCAGAAGAGGGAGCGGGCAAAAAAACAGGAAAAGGAGGGCAAATCCAAGCGCGGGGGAAGAAAGGGACACGCGGGGGCGTCGCGCCCCCACGACCCGGAAAGGACCGTATCCCACAGGTTCGGGCGCAGGAAGTCGGGCAGGAGGCGGGTGCCGGTGCTCCCGGAATGCGGGTGCGGCGGCGGCGGCGGCCGGATGGCGATTGGCAGTCCGCGCGTGCGGGACATCACGGACATCAGGGTGACTGCGTGCGAGACGCGGCACCGCGTGGAGACTGCAGTATGCGGCTCATGCGGCCGCAGGGAAGATGCTCCAAACGACCTGCCGCGGCGGGGCAACTTCGGCAAGGGCATGGTCGGACTCGTCTCAGAACTGCGCGCGGCACGGGTGCCGCTCAAGGGAATCTCGGTCGCGGTGCGCTCCATAACGGGCATTATGCTTGCAGGATCCACCGTCAACAACATCATGGCACGCGTCGGGGACGCCTCGGGCCACGAGGCAGGCAGGATCCTCGGGGAAGTGGAGGCTTCTGACTGTGCCGGGTTTGACGAAACCAGCTGGCGAAACGACGGCCAGAAGGTACACGCAAACGTGGCACAGTCGGGCAAAAACATCGCAATAAACATCAGCCAGAGCAGGGCCACGCTCATGCTCGATGCCATGGACAAATTTGACGGGGTGGCGATAACTGACGGGTACAACGGATATGACAGGTTTGACAAGGACGGCATGCACCAGTCGTGCTGGGCGCACGACCTCCGGCAGACAAGGCACCTGGCAGAAAAATACTGCGCCGTGCCTCCCGAGACCAAACGTGTCCGGCGGCGGCAGCAGCAGCTCCACGAGGACCACAAGTGGGTGTTTGAGAGGGCAAAACTGCTGGCCGCGCAGGAGGCGCGCTCGCCACAGCTGCGGCATACGATGAACCGCACCATGCAGGACGTGCTTGACCGGTACCGCGATGCCGGTGGTGGTGGTGACGATGACGACATGCAAAAGGTGCTGGACAAGCTCGAGAGGCACCTGCACCGCATGTTTGCGTTCCTGGAGCATCCCGGCGTCGAGCCTACAAACAACGCCAGCGAGAGGGCGCTGCGCTACCTGGTGGTGTTCCGCAAGATAAGCGGGCAGACCAAGGGCGGCTCCAAGGCCATGAAGCGCCTTGCAGATTTTGTCACGTGCGTCCTCACGTGGAGGGCACATGGCAAGAGCGTGGCCGAAGAAGTTGGTCGACTGATATAAGGGGCAGGTGAATTCATACGTTTTGGATCCATCAATCTTTATAAGTAAAAATCAGATACAATAGAAAATGGGATTGGCCGGATCGATGGCAAGGGAGATGATGAGGGAGATTGAAAACAAATCAAGGGAGTTTTACGAGTTTGTCCTGCCACCGGTAGACATGCATCTGGACGGGGACGTGTTGGTGCTGCAGGCAGACATGCCGGGATTCGAAAAGAAGGACATCAAGCTGTCATTGAGGGGAAGGATTCTTGGCATCAAGGCCAGCAGGGATGCAAAAAAGGAACACGATATGATCTGCAATCAGCGGCCGGAGATAATTGACAAGAGGGTTAGACTGCCGGTTCACCCGGCAGAGGAGGCAGTCACGTCTGCAAGATACGCAGACGGGATCCTGACAGTTACAATTCCCATCCGGAAGGACGGAACCGACATCACCATAGAGTAGCTACCTTCTAAACGCTACGAATACGCCCATCAGTATCAGCGATGATATCATGCCGGCAGCACCAATCGTGGCATCAGTCGTGTATATTACAGCCGAGCCGAGAAATATTGCAGCCGAGAGTATGCTGCCTGGAACCAGTCTGTCGGTTCGGGATCTTGGGCCGTACTGTAATGACCGGTTCTCGTCCAAAAACCTCTTGAGTTCGGGTGCGACAGATATGGTGGCGTCAATGGACTTTGCAAGCCTCTCAAAGGAGTACTTGAGCTCCTCTATGTATGCGTCCTTGATCAGTCTCTCCTCCCGGAGTATCTCCCGGACCACCCTTACAAATTTAAAGTCAACCTTGTGCGTCTTGTAGATTCCCTCAATGATCGACGCCATCCTCATGTACAGGGCCAAGTTCTTTGGCAATACGAATGGAAACTTGCTCATGGTCCTGTTTGCAAGTTCCATCAGACTCTCCACCTCCATATCATCAGGCTTTTTGCCATGCATTGCGCCAATGGTCATCCCGATTCCCTTCTCTATTACCATCCTGTTGGAGTCCGGAGTCAGCATGCCAAGATCGTCCATCGCATTGACGGTTCTTGCAGGATCCTTCTCCACCAGGGCAAGGTACAGCCGGACCAGCCTGAGCCGGGTCTCGTTGTCAAGCCTTCCCACCATCCCATAGTCGTACAGAATCAACCTGCCATCATCAGTCACCGAGATGTTTCCCGGGTGGGGGTCTGCATGAAAGACAGAGTACCGTAAAAGCATCGTAAAGAAGACCTTGTGGACATCAATGACCAGTGCCTTCCTGTCGATTCCCTTCTCTTCGAGTGATTCAATGTTCGTTATCTTGATTCCGGGGACATACTCCATCGTAAGGACGTTCTTTGAGGAGAGATCGTCGTATACGGACGGGACCACGACCTTTTTGTTCCCCCTCATGTCGTGTTTGATCCTCTTAAGGTTGGCCGACTCGTGGGCGTAGTCCATCTCCTCGTAAATGGTCTCTATGAACTGGGCCAGCATGGCCTTTGCAGAATACCGCAGGGCCGGATCTACAAACCTAAGTGCCAGCGGAAGCACCTTCTTCAGGACCTTTATGTCCAGGGCCACGACTTTCTCAATGCCGGGCCTCTTTACCTTGATGGCCATCTGCCTGCCGGCGGATGTTCCCAGATAGACCTGGCCCAGCGATGCGCCGGATATTGGGTTGGTATCTATCTCGTCGAATCTCTCGGATATGGATCCCAGATCCCTCTCGATTACCGGCCTTACCAGATCAAACGGGGCTGCAGGGACGCTGTCCTGCAGTTTTGCAAGCTCCACAAGATACGGTTGGGGCAGTATGTCTGCTCTCGATGAGAGCCACTGTCCCAGTTTTATGTATACAGGTCCAAGCGAGATGAACGTATCAAGCATCTTTCGGGCATGCCTTTGAAACTTTGCTTGATCAACCCTGTCTTCCTTTTTGACCCATCTCTTTCTGTCCCTGCGCAACGCGATGATTGAGGGAAGAAGTTTGACTAGTACCCGGACGGTTCTGAGCGTGGACATGGCATCTACCCCATGCGATCCTTGATTTTTTTGGCTGCAACATATCCCAGATACCCCGAAACAGCAGACAGTGCCAGTCTTGAGGCAAGGGACGGCTTCCTGCTTCCCGCAGTCAGGGAACCGGAAAATATTGCACATGCCAGACCTGCCAGAACCTCCGGGGCATCAGTCACCAGATGTCCAATGGGATCTATCCTGGGATCAACCCTGTCGGTGTGAACCAGAAACTTGTCATCATACTCTCTTATGTGCAGGTTGCCGTACCGGTACTGCCTACGTGCTCCGTTCTTCTGGCCCAAGACGGTCTCCTCTGCGCCTTCAGGCATAAACTCCCTTATCTCCTTGGGAACCGCGATCTCATTGTCTGGCATGATCGCAAGATCAAGTAATTGCTTATAACCTTCACTCAAGCACTGCAGTCTTGCTCCATTCATGGGAGTACATGCACAAGGATCTTTGTGTCATATCTTATCTTTTGTAAACATGACCAGGCTGCCTGCAAAACACGCAAGCATCCCAAATCCGGTCACATACGCATAGCTGACCTGTATTCCGGGAATCTCATAGTCGTAATGGTTCAGTATCAGGGTTCCGGCCAGCAGGACGGCTCCAAGTACCATAAGTTTTCGATGCGTCTCCAACAGATCTCATTCAGTTTGAAACTATATGAATCTAGAAGTGATGCATGAAATGGTGCGGGAGATGGGATTTGAACCCACGAACTCCTGAGAGATAAGGACCTGAACCTTACGCCGTTGACCAGGCTGGGCGACTCCCGCAACATGGTTTTCTGATATCCTGAATAAGTTCTTTATTATACGACAGACGCGTCAGGATGGCAGATGGAGTTCAGGGAGATCTACTGCACCAGCTGCAAGAAGATATTGGGACGCTACAACATCAAGTTTTACAATGATGACAAGATTGGGGAAGTGTTAAAGGCGTCTCACTCCATACACGTCAGGGAAGGCCACAGGATAAACATCAGGAAGTTTTCAAAAGACTGACTCTCCGGACAGCCTCTTTCAGGTCTGCAACCCGGGGGATCCCTTCCTGGATGTGGCTGTTCCACGGCTGGGCATACAGTATGACGGATCTGCCGCGCCGGACGAACTCCTGTGCATTCAGAGGAGAGTCGTCAATGAAGACATCATAATTCAGACCAGCCTTCATCGTCCCCGTAGCCACAGATACGTACCCGTCATACGCTATCCTGTGATGGGCCAGCCATTCCCTCACAAAAGAGTCGGTGAATGGCTCCCGTGCAGTGACAATATCCACCTGCCCCAGTTCGGAGAGGCGCCTTGTAGTATCTGACAGGCCTTCCTCGGTTACAGGGATAGATCTCCAGTCCTTCCAGCACATTCCAAGCTCTGCATAAAACTGCTCGGGTTTAATCTTCAGTCTCTTCCAGAACATCCAGTCAGTTATGTCGTGTTTTGTTATTGGGAGTCTGATTGTGTTGTTGTAGGCTATCCACGGCAGTATCACGTCGGCAAGCACGCCGTCTAAATCCAGTGCAATCCTCATTTACCCATCAATCACCGGTCTGCTTGAACTCGCGCAGAAGATTCTTCTGGTGTTTGTTGAGTTTTTTGGGTATGTTTACCACGATACGGACGTGTTGATCCCCTCTTCCTCTGGATCCTATGTGCGGCACGCCCTTGCCCCGCAACCTGATTATGGTGTTTGGTTGACTGCCCGAGTCGACCTTGATCCTCTCGGTGCCTTGCAATGTTGGGACTATTATCTCGCACCCGAGTGCTGAATCAACCATCGAGACATCCTGATCGTAATAGATCTCTCTGCCGTCGCGCTTAAAGTGGGGGTGCGGCTGTACCCGGATCCGGACTATCAGATCGCCGTTGGGACCGTCGGGAATCTCGTCTCCCTCTCCGGACACGTTGTAATCGCCGGATTCGATTCCGGGGGGAATTGTAAACTTGACCTCTTTTTTGCCGCGGCTCTTTCCCTGTCCCTTGCACTGGCTGCATGGGGTCTGGATTATCGAGCCCCTGCCCCTGCATGTGTTACATGGCATGGCTGTGACAAACGAGGCAAACCCGACGTTGCGGGTCTGGCGCACCTGTCCGTGGCCGCCACAACTCACACACTGCTTTCTGGAAGTACCAGGTTTGCATCCAGAACCCTTGCAGCTGCCACACTGAATCTGCTTTTGCAGATCAATCCTGACCTCCTTGCCATTAAGGACATCCTCTAATGTAACTGAGGTCTCGTAGAGGAGATCCGATCCCTTGTGCCTACCAAAACCGGATCGGCCGCCTCCAAAGAGGGACTCGAAGATGGAATTGAACCCACCACCGCTGCTGCCAAAGACATCACTAAAGTTGCCGCGTGCACCCTGGAAGATATCCTCGCTGCTGTATCGTCCGTCCACTCCTGCGTGACCGTGTTGATCATAAATCTGCCTCTTTTCGGCATCAGACAGGACTGCGTATGCCTCGGAGATCTCCTTGAAGTGTTCTACTGCCTCCGAGGATTTGTTGCGATCCGGATGAAACTTTAATGCGAGTTTTCTGTACTGTTTTTTAATCTCGTCTGGGGTGGTTTCCTTTGAGATCCCCAGAACCTCATAGTAATCGCGTTTTGCAGCCATGACTCATCATTTTAGTAATTCAGTATAAATTTTAGAGTTTTGCAGTTTAGGATTTTGTAGTGTCAGATTCATGCGAGTCTCCGGTATTTTGGTCTCCAGAGTTTGGTTCTGACGTGCCTTGGTCTCCAGAGTTTGGTTCTGACGTGCCAAAGTCCTCAGGGTTTGGTCCTGATGTGCCCTGGTCTCCGGGACCTGCCCCCTCCCCGCCACCTGGAGGGGCTGCATTCTTGTAAAGTTCTACTGTCACTTCGGTAACAAGTGCCTGCAATGCATCAAGTTTGGGCTTTAGTTCCGAGGCATCCTTGTTCAGGGCCTCCTTGACCTCTCTGACAGCATCAGTAATCTTAATTCCCTGTTCCTGGGTAATCTTGTCCTTGAGATCGTGGTTGATCAGCTTCTCAGTGGTGTAGATGTAGCTCTCCGCCTCATTTTTGAGATCAATGCTCTCTTTCTTCTTCTTGTCCTCCTCGGAGAACTTCTCTGCATCCTTCTTTAGCTTCTCAATATCATCCTTGGAGAGTTTTGAGGAAGACTCAATGGTGATCTTGGCCTCCTTTTGCGTTCCAAGATCCTTTGCAGTGACGTTGATTATTCCGTTTGCGTCGATATCAAACTTGACTTCAATCTGCGGTACTCCCCTTGGAGCTGGTGGAAGATCAGTCAGGTTGAAGCTTCCCAGCGAAACGTTATCAGTTGCCATTGGGCGTTCGCCCTGAACCACATGGATGGTCACGGCTGTCTGGTTGTCTGCTGCAGTGGTAAACACCTTGCTTTTGGATGTTGGAATGGTGGTGTTTCTCTCAATTAGTGGCTCCCTGACTCCCCCAAGGGTTTCAATTCCCAGTGTCAAAGGGGTAACATCAAGAAGGACTATATCGCTGGTAACGTCGCCTGCGATTATTCCTGCCTGGATTGCAGCGCCCATTGCTACTGCCTCCATTGGGTCAACGCCTGATTCTGCATCCTTTCCGATTACATCGCTGACAAACCGCCTTACTATAGGCATTCTTGTGGGGCCGCCTACCATGACAATCTTGTTTATGTCAGAGGCGGTAAGTTTTGCATCTTCAAGCGCCTTGAGTATCGACGGCTTGCACCGCTCTACAATTGGGGAGATGAGATCATCAAGCTTGGCCCGAGTAACCCTCAGTTCAAGGTTCTTGGCCCCTGATGAGGGGTCGTGTGAGATGAACGGCAGGTTGATGTCAGTTTCCATTACAGTCGACAGTTCAATCTTGGCCTTCTCAGAAGCCTCCCGGATTCGGGTCATTGCAGTCGTGTCTGGAGACAGATCAATGCCCTCCTTCTTTTTGAACTCGTCTACAATGTAATTAATTATGGACTGATCCATGTCGGTGCCACCAAGCTGGGTATCCCCGGACGTGCTCATCACCTCAAAGACACCGCCGCCCATCTCCATTACAGTAACATCTAGCGTGCCCCCTCCAAAGTCAAACACAAGAATCTTCATGTCCTCCTCTGCCTTGTCCAGTCCAAAGGCCAGGGATGCTGCAGTCGGCTCATTAATAATCCGGACTACGTCAAGGCCGGCAATCGTTCCGGCATCCTTGGTTGCTTGGCGCTGGTTGTCATCAAAGTACGCAGGAACTGTAATCACAGCCTTCTCTACTGGTTCCCCGATGAACGCCTCGGCGTCTTTTTTTATCTTTTGCAGAATGAATGCGGAGATCTGTTGGGGTTTGTACTCTTTGTCCAGAATCCGAAACGTGTGATCAGACCCCATCTTTCTCTTGGCTGCAACTATGGTGGAGTCCGGGTTTGTCACAGCCTGTCTTCTTGCAGGCTCTCCTATCAGCAGATCGCCGGTCTTGGAAAACGCCACAACGGATGGAAATGCCTTTCCTCCGACAGTCACACCCTCGGCTGCAGGTATGATTGTGGGTTTTCCACCCATTACAACAGAAGCAGCAGAGTTACTGGTTCCTAGATCAATACCGATTATTTTAGCCATTTTACACACTCCTTTTTGAAATTTCCACTAGCGACGGTCTTACTGCTAAGTTGTGAGAAATATATCCTTTCCGAATCTCTCTGACGATGGTGCCATCATCCAGATCGGGATCATCCACCACGGACACTGCCTCGTGAAGATTTGGATCAAAGATCTCCCCGAGTGCATCGATCGGAGATACGTCGTACTTTTTGAGCATCGAGTCCATGTTTTTCAGGATGGAGTCAAGACCGTCTGTCTTGACCCCGTTTTCTGCAAAGACGGTGATGGCCCTGACAAAGTCGTCATGTATCTTGAGAAGATCCAGTACGAACTCGTCTATCTTTGCACGAATGCCGCCCTCTATGTCAGACTGCATCTTTCTGGACAGGTTCTCATAGTCTGCAAGTGCCCGCTTCAGCTTCTCCTCATACTCGGCAGTTTTGGCTCTCTCCCGATCCAGCATATCGGGTTCAGGCTCTGCCACATTCTCAAATGGCTCCCCGGGTGGCTCGTCAAATGGCTCCCCGGGTGGCTCGTCAAATGGCTCCCCGGGTGGCTCGTCTGCGGGAATTTCGTCTGGATTGGTTTTGGACAATATCAATTCAGAATGCCGACCAATCTAATTTATACGCTTATTGAATTACATCGCACATCGGATTGGCCTTTACAATCATCAGGGCCAAGTCACCTCCGATCTTGCGGGTGTTTTCAAGATCAGACTTGGTACACACTACAAAGATGGTGGTCTTGTCTGTGTGGTACATGTCAAAGTCATGTTCTCCATGCATCTCAACATCGCCTATATAGTCCCTGAGTCGGGATGCCAGCATGTGACGTATCTCAATCTTGTCTCCGCGCATTGCATACCGGTCAAGTGCCCAGCACAGCACCACCTTGGTCCGGCTTGCCTTGATCTCGTTCTTCTTTAGTATAGCACGAATCTCATCAGTCAATCGCTTAATGTAACCGTCAATGCCCTTGACGCCTCCGTTAATCAGATACATCAGCGTGTTTGTCCTCTCAAGGGACGAGGTCAGTATCTTGAGATCAAACAGGCCACTGACCATCCCGTCTAGAAACATATCCTCAAAACCGTCAGACGCCATGTTGTTCCTCGTGGTCTCGTCAGGTACGTGTCTGCAAGTCTCCAGAATACTGCAGAGATTCGAGAATCCTGTCAGGACGTCAATTGCATGAAAGTTCTCAGATGATGTGATTGTGACAAACTTTTTCTCCTTCTTGCCGCTTGCAAGCAGGCCGGACAGAATCTCGTCATTCTTTCCGTTGAAGGAGCCAATAAATCTGGGCTGCCTGCTCTGGTCGTTCAGTGGATAATAAAAGTATGAGATGCTCTTTCCCACCTCAAAGCCCGTCACATGCTCAAGCAGTGTAATGGTTTCGCTGTTGCCACCAAGTCTAGTTGGGAGCGAAAATACCACCGAACTGTTCCTCTTCAGCGGGGTAGTTGCATCCTTGAATTTGGAACTGATCTCGATTCTGATGTCCTGGCCAGTCTGCCGGATCAGTGGGGTAAAGAAGAGGTATTGTGCACGTGAGATGGCCGTATTGATAGGTTCCATCGGCAGTATGGGTTCGTCCTCCTTGAAGGAGGATACATCAGGATAGGTTCTTGCAATCTCTGCTGAGATCTGGATTGCAGAGGTGGTGGACTCGTCTATTATGCAGACATTTGCGCCCCTGATCGCCATCTGACATGCAATAGCATATCCTTCCGTACTGAGACCATACACCACTACCTTGGCTATCCCCATGCAAGTACAAACATGATAGAACAAAAAAACTTATTGAACAAACTCGTATAATGCAGGATTTGAGTACGCAGGTCAGCACTTCTGCTCCCGGGTATACGCGTTCTTTGGACGTACAGACAGACAATTAAGGAATAAACCAGGATCCAGTTAAGTCAAATGTGCGCCCCAACTACGGAGGCGGTTCAGGCTCCGGTTTGATCTCGAACATGGCCATCATCAAGGTCTCCAAAAATGTGATCTGTGCAATGACTGGCTCGCCGTCCCATCGGGATTGTGCCAACTCGACGTTTGCGCACACCCACATGTTGTACATGAGCAGCGCGTACGCAAAGTAAATCGTCCTGGGGGCCACGCCGGCGCTCGAGGTCTTTATCCGGGTATTTTCGATCATCCGGTATCCGGTCTCTATCCCCCAGCGCATGGCGTACTTTTCAACGTCAAGCCAGGGGGCGTTCGTGGCAAACATGATGAATTTTTCTTCAGGCTTTAGATCCTTCTTTTCTTTCTTCTTTTTGCTGATTCTCTTTCTTGGGACGATGATTCCATAGTATGACGCGCTGATCTTGTCGGGGTTGGAGATGCTCATCTTGGATACCTTTTTGGATCCGGTGGATGCATGGTGTGCCAGAGCCTTCTTGATGGGACCTGTGTTGATGCACGGAATCAGGTACCGCACTCCCGTGGAGTCAAGCGTCCTGATCACGTCCGTGGAGTAAAACTCGCGGTCAAGCAAGAACAGTCTGGGGTTTACGCCTGCATGCCTGACTTGTTCGATGATTTTACGCACGAAAACTGCATTCAAGGAGTGCTGCGTCATGTTCAGGACCGCAAGGTTCAGCCGCGAGCCCGCGTTGACGCATTGGGCCGTGATGTACGTCTCAAACACGTTCGTGCCACCCTTGCGCTTGCTGCGCACCAGCTTGTTCTCCCATTTTTTGTCGTACCGCGGTATGAGGTGCTTGTCTATTGCCACGACGGGTCTTTTTGGGAACCTTCCTGCTGCCCTGATCGAGGCGACCTGCCCGGATATGATCGTGCCGATGCATCCTTCCGCGAGACCAGTCTCTACGTTCTTTGTGCGTTGCCTGAACCACTCTGCAGTCGGCATGCGGGGGTTCCGTGCAGAAGTCGCCATCCTCGACTCCCGGATGGCTGTTACGACCGACGTCAGGTTGGAGCCGGTCATCACCGCCTTTATCATCATCTTGTGGAATATTTCGGGATCGTAGACGGTGTTGTACCTGTCCGAAAAACTGATGCACGACAGGCCCCCCAGCATGGCCACGTAGATACGTGAATATATGGAAACATTGTGTCCAATGTTGCGTTTCAGGTGGCGTTTGTTTGGTCGCAATATGTCATCTGGAACGCACTTTCATAGATCTGTTTCGGTTCCAGCCTAATCGGGTTCATTTGGTGCACATTTGACTTAACTGGGATCCTGCGCATTTCCGGGAGAGGGGGTGTGCTGCTTTCTGGACAATACGCCACATAGAAAGTTCATTAAGGGAACAAACGTGCTCGATCTTGCAGCCCGGTAGTGTAGTGGTCAAGCATGGGGGCCTTTGGAGCCCTCGACCCCAGTTCGAATCTGGGCCGGGCTATACACCTGAGGTTGCAGTCCCTTGCATCCAAAAACTTCTAAAGTTCAATGACTTAAAACCGACATGCCGGGGCGGTGCACTGCTCTAAAACATGGTCTGGCATCCATGGATGTCATGACAGTACCTGATGCACAAACTGGTTGTACCGGAGGCCTGCAGGATATTAAAAGTCCAGTCTTGTGAGGAGTCTGGATGCAACTATGAACAGCACAGATGCCAGACCAGCAAGAACTGCAATCTCAACAATGACAAACTCGGTAAAGGTTCCAAAGATTCCGGCCCTGATCACGTCTACAAGATAGGTCAGTGGGTTCAGGTAGAATGCCGTACGCAGCGGCTCGGGTACCCCCTCTGCAGGATAAAACGCCGTGCTGACAAACGCAAAGAACAGAAAGACGGTGTTGATTATCACGTTAAACCCCTCGCTTGAGCGCATTCTTGTAGAGATTATCGATGCCAGCGATCCAAACAGCACGGAGCCTGCAACCGCACCAAACACTATCAGTGGGATGGTAATCAGTGAGAACTCTATGGACCCGACGAATACGGGGAACCCGACCAAGGCTATCATGGCTGCACTAATCAGGCCGATTATGCCTATCGTGCATATGTTGCCAAGTATGTAGTGGCTTCTGGTGAACGGTCCGGACATTATCTGCTCAAACATCCCGTTCCGTCTGTCGTTCCAGATGAGTATGCCGGATATGAGCGTGCTATTCATGATGTTAAACCCGATCATTCCTGATGCCAGAAACGCCGGATAGCTCAGACCCTTTGAGCCGAACTGAACCTCGGGGATCAGCTGGGCATAGGCAAATCCTGCAATAAAGATGTAGATCAACGGGAATATGACCTGCCATATCAAGAACCCTGGATTGAGGGATACCGTGAGGTTTCGGTTGACAAGTCTAATTATCGGGTGCATTCTTCCCCACCATCTTTAGAAATATCTCCTCAAGGTTTGTCGGAACCGCCGAGAGATCATCTACTGTAATATGGTTGTCACTGAGTATCTTCAATACCTGCTGCAGCACCAGTTCCGACTGTACTGAATATATTATGATGTCAGTCCCACTCTCAAGACTAATTCTGCAGTCCGGTATTCTAGAGAGCAGTGGGGATACCTCCGGCATCCTCTTTGAGAGATGGATCTTGATGGTCTTCTCCTTGCCAAATCTGTTCTTTAGCGCATCAGGAGTGTCAACAGTAAGTATCCTCCCATGATCGATTATTGCAATCTCGTCACAGAGATACTCGGCCTCAGTCAGTATGTGTGTGGTGTAGAATATTGTAAGTCCGTCGCGCACCCTGTCCTTTAGGTAGTCCAACAGGTTTCGCCTGGCGCCGGGATCCAGTCCGGCAGTAGGCTCGTCCAGAAACAGAAGATCCATGTCGTGCATGAACTCGCGGGCCACCTGAACCCTTCTCCGTTGTCCTATGGAGAGATCCTCGTTTCGTTTCTTTCTGATCGCTACAAGATCAAAATCCTTCAACAGTTGTTCTGTCCTGATCCGGCGCTCTCTCCTTGACACGTTCCACATCATTCCGTACTTGTCAAGGGCCTTCTCAACGGAGAGCGTCGACTCGTAGCTTGGTTGTTGTAGCACAACTCCTATCCTGTGACGCACCTTGAGGGGATCCCTTATTGCATCCACACCCAGTATGGAAAGCGAGCCACTTGAGGGGGGAATGAGGGTAGTGAGAAGCTTGATGGAGGTTGACTTTCCTGCCCCGTTGGGTCCCAAAAATCCAAACACCTGACCCTGTCTGACTGAAAGTGTAATGTCGTCCACTGCCCTGACTGAGCCGTACGACTTTGAGAGGTGTCTTACATCAATGGACATCATGAAGGGATCATCATGCTGCCGCTTATTTAGTCAATTCTTGCAGCCACGGCAGGTTGTGCGTGCCTTGGGATATGATGGTGCAACATATGACCGGCCTGCAGCGCCGGTTGCATCTCCTGCATGTGCATGTGCAGATTGCCATATCCAGACCCGGACCGGCCATAATGAAATTCTTATTAATGAAACTGGGTTACCACGTAATGCTTGACAGAGTATGATGATCTTCTCAGCAAGTTGCTTGAGCTCAAACCTGAACTGACAGCAGATGACATCAGGGACAGGATAAGGATAAAGAAGGACAAGATTGGTGCAGGATACCTGACTGACAGTGGGGCACTGTTTCTGATTGCATCTGAGATGGGACTGGATCTTGCAACGCCGCAAAAGATAGAGATGGAGTTGAAGGATCTGTATGCGGGTGCAAAGGAGATTACGCTTGAGGCAAAGGTTCTGAACATCTCGCCGGCAAAGCAGTTTTCAAGAAAGGACGGCTCGCCGTTCCACCTCAGAACCATGACAGTGTATGATGCAGACGCAACGGCAAGCGTAAAGATGTGGGATGAAAAGGCAATGCTTCCAGGAATTGAGGATCTCAGACCAGGTGATTTGGTCAGGATAATAAAGGCATACGTAAAATCGGACATGACAGGCGCCCCTACAATCAATGTAGGGTCAGGTTCCAGTATTGAACCGGCAGACACACAAAGCACAATTCCGTCCATAGACTCCATTACAAAGGATGTAGGCGAACTGCAGGAGGGACAGAAGGATGTGGTGGTAAGGGGAGTCATTGAAGGAAGGGTGTTTGGCATGGAGTTTACCAACTCTAGGGGCCAGCCAGGCAAGGCACTCAAGATGAGGCTCAGGGGAAAGGGCGGAGCTGCAATGCCGGTAGTCCTCTGGGGAAAGGACGAATCCAGCATTCCAGACATGATCGAAGAGTCTTCGGAGGCAAGGCTGCTCGGAATAAGGGTCAAGAATGGAAACCAGGGAATGGAGATCCATGGCGATGATGCAACAGTAATTGAGATCAAGGGCGGGGACATAAAGCCCGTGGCCGTAAGAATCCTGTCCATAAACAGGACCGAGAGAGGCAGAAACCTGATACTCGGGACGGATTCGGGCAGGACCATATACAGCATAACGGATTCCTCAAACATGACAGGCACGTGTGTCGAGGGTGATGTGGTGGAGTTTATGCCCTCAAAGGTGTATGGCAGCTCTGTAACGCTTGACAATAACTCGTTTGTAAGAAAGATGGATGATGACGGCGCCATCCCGTCGCTGTCAGAAGTCAGGACAAAGATAAACCAGATAAAGCCTGACAGGGTCTACTGTATCGAGGCCATAGTCCTAAAGGTCGGCGAGAGGCGCGAAATCCAGACAAAGTCCGGAGATCTAGTCGCACTCTCGGAGATGTATGTGGAGGATGATACAGGTCCCATCTCAGTGAAGGGATGGAGGGATCAGGCAGCACTCCTTGACGGATGCCAGCTTGGGGACATCATGTATATCACCGGAGTCAATGCAAGGGCGGGCTTTGAGGGAAGTGTCGAGCTGTCCCTGACTGCATTTTCCAAGATAAAGAAGAAGAACCAGCCCAAGGACAAACTTCAGCAAGACTAGTCCCAGAATCCCCGGGTCACGACATACTGTCTTTCTGCCTCGTAGATCTGTTTGAAGAGGTGTTCCTCATCCACCATGTTCCTCAGAATCCTAGCCGCAGTGTCTGCACCCACCCCGTACCCGGACATTACAACGATTGCAGTCTTGCCAAAGTTCTCCACCAGCGAGGAGACCTTCCAGGCGCGCTCAAACTTGTGCTGCTCTTGCGCAGACAGTTTTTTTCCCTCGTGTTTCTTTTGGATGATCTTTTGCAGGTCATAGTCAGAGTAGAATGTGGTGGTGATCTGCCTGCACTTGCAGTATGGGCATGCCAAGGGGCCGTTCACCTGACGGGTCTCGACGACCTTCTCCCATCTTCCGCATCGCGCACAGAGCAGCCGGTGCCTTGTCTTGTCCAGCCTTGCCTTGACAAGATCAATTATTCCCTTGTCAAGGCTCGCAGGCGAGGCATAGTACTTTGAGGTGTGGTCCAGAATGGGCTCTGCCAGCTTGGAGAATTTGTCGACTTCAAGCCACTCCACCTGCATCTCCCCCCGGCGGATCCCCTTGAGGATCTCTTCTGTTCCATCCAAGTCGTACTTGTCATGGAACAGTTCGCGGAGCGCCTCGTCGACAAGCACGGTCTTGGAGTACCGCTCGTAGAGGAATCTGGCAGACTTGCGCTCATAGATGGCTCCGCGTCCCACTATTCCAAATTTTTTGGCAACGCACCATGTCCTCCAGTTGACGTTGTGTGTTCCAGTCAAAGACGCCCCCACCACGGAGTAAAGGTCATAGTCGTCATTCAGAACGCCAAGGAACACATCCCGGGATATTCTGGATCGGGACGACAGGGCTATCCTGTAGCCGTCTGAACGGGAGTCGACTGTGGAGCCCAGCACTGCAGAGAGCATGGAGGAGAGGAGTGTAGACAGGGTCGAGTTGATTCTTGTTCCAAGGCAGGAGTGAATCACTATGGATCCCTGGATCCTGTTTGATTCTACTGTAAGGTGGTTGCCTTCAGGCATCTCAAAGTCCAGATCCCGGATCACCCTGCTTGAGAGCTTGGCAGAACCATGCCTGACCCGGGTGCGGAATCCTGCCACCTTTTCTGCCGTCCTGTAATCTATTGGAATGTTCTCGCCCTCCCAGTATGGGACGGTGATCCCGCCGCCCCGAAACGGTTCGACGTTAACAGAAAACGACTTTTCATCCACGTTGAGTATCTTCCACTGCGACCCCTTGAGCACAAAGATGTTGCCCGTGTCTCCAAAGTCGCCTACAAACCTCTGGTCCAGCGAGCCTATGATTCTCTTGCCCACGCTGTCAAAGACCTTGAACTTTAGGATGTCCGGGATGGTCGAGAGGTTCTCAAAGTAGTACCGGAAGGAGCCACCCTTCTTCCTAAAGGACATGCGGTTCCGGTCAAAGAGAAGGATGAAGTTGGAGTCAAGCAGATCAAGCACGCCTCCCAGATCACTCAGATGCAGGTTCCGGAACGGGTAGGCCTTTGTAACCAGCATGTATGCTTGTTCCACGGTGACCTCACCAAGCTGCATGGCAAGCCCGACTAGATGGTGTGCCAGGACGTCAAGGGAGTCTGAGTGAATCTTCTGTTCCTCGATTGAACCCTCCTGTATGCGCTCAAGTATGGCCCTTGCCTCAAACTCGTCGTCGGGATTGTTTGTAATTATCAGGCCCTGAGCCGACTCTGCCCTGTTGTGTCTGCTGCGTCCTATCCTTTGGACAAACTTTGATACCTGTCTTGGGGAACCGTAATGGACTACCAGTTCGACTGAGCCTATGTCCAGTCCCAGTTCCAGTGACGAGGTACACACCACGATGTGGTGCCCTCCCTGGCGAAGGGACTCTTCAGTATCCTCCCGAACCTCCCGGGACAGGGAACCGTGGTGCAGATCTATCCTCAGCGAGGATTTCTCCTTGAGAATTGAGGCCAGAAACTCCGCCTCGCCCCGTGTGTTGGTAAAGAGGAGTATCGGCGAGTCAAGTTCCATCTTCTGGATGTACCGTATGATCTCCTCTGAGACGTCAGTGATGGTGCCTTCCACATATTTTATCTCCACATCGTACCGCCTTACCGATGTGTCCCTTACTACCCGGCACTTTCGCTTGGTGCCCACCAGAAACTTTGCAGCATGCATGGGGTTACCCACTGTGGCAGACAGTCCCACCCTCGTAAGGGAGTGCCGGGAGTTGAATTCCAGCCGCTCCATACTCAGCGAGAGTTGGGCACCTCTCTCGCTTGCAAGCAGTTCATGAACCTCGTCGACTATGACCCATTCCAGTTCGGATAGTGCGTCAAGCACCTTTGGCTGTGTCAGAAGAATAACTAGTGTCTCAGGTGTTGTGATGAGGATGTCAGGCGGGTTCTCGGTGATTCGCTTCCTGTCCCTCTGGGAGGTGTCGCCGTGCCTGATCGCTATGGACAGGCCTGATTCATTGGCATATCTTGTGATTCTTCGGAATACGTCGCGATTCAGCGCGCGAAGCGGGGTTATGTAGAGTGCCTTGATTCGCCCGTCTGCCCGGCAGCTCTTTAGAAGGGAGAAGATCGGGATTGCAGAGCACTCGGTCTTGCCCGAGCCTGTCGGGGCAATGATCAGACAGTCTCGCTTCTGCAGGACTGTCGGGGATGCCTTTTTCTGAATCTCAGTCAGGCTGGAAAAACCAAATTTTTCAAACAGGGATCTAAGAGTCTTGTTTGTCTGCCGTGTTTGATCGTGTTCTTTCATAAGCAACTACGCCAACCAAGCCGATGATAAACATGGCTACAGTGATTATTGGGATTGAGTCAAATATTCCTGCCATTCATAGACTATGACTCCAACTGTTAAATATCTAGCGAGAATGGCTTTTGGACAATCGTTTGGTTTTGCCATGTCATACAGAACAGTCCTCGGATATGCCTGACGCATGAATCATGTAGGAGAAGTCCATGCCTGCCATGGCCCACCAGATCCTTCCCCGGAAACCCGATTGGGCTCTGCTCAGATGAATCTTGATGTGCGTGAATGGATCAATGGCGGCCTTCATGTTTTCAACCTCTCGATCTTGAAACATTCTGATCATGTTTGTAACAACCACCGGAATTCTGGATTCTGTGGAAAACCGGGACAGTTCATGCATGTGCCTCATGAACAGGACGTTCTTCTCATGTACCTTCTCCTTGTACTCGTAGGAGAAGAGATCAGTAATGTTGTCAATTACGATCAGTGAGAATGTGTCGCCCCTTAGGTTTTGGACCGCCCTTACCTGCTCGGATGTGTTGATTATGCGGGACACGGTAATCCTGTCAAGAACATCCGGAACCGAGTCCCGAATATTCCGGATGTTTAAGATACGCTCGGGTCTGAATCCTCCTGTTGTATCCAGGTATAGAACGCGCCCCCCGCCCATGATCGAGCCGGCTGCAAGCTGGAGCAGAAGCTGCGTCTTGCCTGTCCCGTTCTCCCCAAAGACGTCGGTAATTACGCCGTCTGGGATTCCACCGGACAGAAACCTGTCAATCTTTTGGAGGCCGGTGGGAATCAATCCAACTATCAGAACACGTGCAGAAAATTTAGGGTTTCTGTCACGGCGAAGCTGGAAAGGTGAACATTTCTTGGTGTGGCATGCATTATGGCCGTGCGGGTAACAAAGGACGTTGGAGATGCAGTAATGGAGGTTCAGAGGCCTGCCATCAGATTACACCCATGGAACCTGATCAGTCCGGAGCCCCAGGCATGGAACCAATCATCTGTTTGACGCGTCCGACCTGCCCGTTCTGCAGTCTGACTTTTATCCCGTGCGGGTGGAATCTGCTTGAAGTCAGAATGGATTCTATTACACCATACGTCAGATTTCCTGTCTTCTGATTCCTCTTTGTCTCTATTGCAACAAGTGAGCCCTTTTTGAGCAGTCTTCTGTCAGGTATGCCAGGCACGCTCTGGAAAGTATGTCTAATGATTTAAACGGTACAGGTATTCATGTCTGAAACACATTCAGACGGCATTGCAGGGCCGTTGCACGAAAGACATTGACCACCTATGCGACACCCGGATCATGCCGTGTGGGATATATGATATGGTTTGTGACTAAAAATTTACGTTGTACAAAAAGTAGTTCCTCCCCTAGCCAATGGAGCCGGCGTGTTTGGAAGCAAGATCAGCCTGGTGTTGAGTGGAAGCAAGGGTGTGTGGGCAAGAACGATGTACTCCAATCGGTGGCGGCATATGGGAACCCGGAGAGTACGCATCATGAAAAAGCTGGACGAATCGAAGGTAAGGTGGATACTTTCGGAGAAGGACAAGGGATCCACCAATTCATGCATCTCCAAGACCATGGGTGTGTCGCCGCGGTGGATAAGGAAGCCGTATTCCAGGTACAAGGGACAGGAACGCAGCAGCGTGGCATATCCGATGCACATGGGCAGGCCCGCATGCGGCCTTCCCGGCCGGAAGGAACACTCTGCGGTACTGTGCGCCAAGGGCAATGACCACGTCGGGGCCGTACGCCTGCACGGGCGCATAAGGGACGTCACCGGAATAAATATTCCATACAACCGCATACACATGGTATTGCGTGACGAGGATCTGGCTGCCAGACAGCCCAACAAGAGCAAGCGCCGCAAGTGGATCCGCTTTGAGCGCACCTACTCCAACTCGATGTGGCACACCGACTACAAGCTGCTTGACGACGGCAGGTGGTTCCTGTGTTACGAGGACGACGCCTCGCGGTTCGTGACTGCGTACGGCACGTTTGAGCGCGCAACGGCAGAAAACGCCCTGTCAGTATTGGACGAGGCGATAAGAAACCACGGCAAGCCTGCATCCATAATGACTGACCGCGGATCCCAGTTCTACGCCACCGCATCAGAGGCAAAGAAAAAGGGTGCATCCGAGTTCGAAAAGAGGCTGGCAGAGCTTGGCATCAAGCAGATTCTGGCAGGCGTGAGGCACCCGCAGACCAACGGCAAGCTGGAGAGGCTGCACGAGGAGATCCAGCGGAAGCTGCCCGAATTTGAGGCGATAATGATGCGCAAGAGCGACCCGGTGGACCTCTTCATGCAGTGGTACAATTACGACAGACCGCACATGTCACTTGGCCTAGACGGGGAGGAGACGCCAGCCCAGGCGTTTGTGCGCAAGATGCCACCCAAAGGAGAGATATAGTGCCCATCATAAAGATCCGGAACGGTAAACCCAGTTTTGGTTCCGGTACTGCCTGAATAATCAAAACCTTAAGATCAGCGATACCTCCGCGCTTAATCATGGCTGGTACAAAACGCCGAAACGAAAACATACCCAAGGGAGACGCGTTCATGGCAGGCACATCCATGAGGGAGATCCAAGAGGCCCTCAAAAAAGAGAAGAACGGCAAAGCAGTCAACATACTGCTTGCCTGCATGTGGAGGCGTGAGGGAGAAGACGGGGTATGGATCGCAGGCAAGCTGCACGTGCCGGTCAGTACCATTTACGACCGGCTGCACCGCATGCACTTGGGCGGTCTTGATGCATGTCCTGACAAGACCAAGCCCGGAAGGCCAAGAAAGATCCAGCCAGAAATCCATTCAAAGATATCCGAGTCCATCGACAGGCAGCCGGGCGGATGTGGGATAAAATCCAACGTCTGGACCGGAAGGCTGATTCTGATCATGATCTCCAGTCTGTTCTCCATTGACAACGTCTCTCCCAGTACGGCATACAGGACGATGCACAGGCTGAACAAGACATACAGAAAACCCGGAAGGCCGCGCCACGGCCGCTCGCCTTCTGACGAGGTAAAGGCAGAATTTAAGCGCGGCCTGGCAAAGGAGATTTTTAGCAATACCGTGGATGGACACCGCCTCTTCTGGATGGACGAGTCCCATTTTACCACAAAAACGATCCGCGGCATGACCTGGCTTGCGCGTGGCCTGTCAATACCGCAGGTGATCAAGCCGTTTGGCAGGAGCTACACGTGCTTTGGGGCACTGGGATTGGACGGTCTGCTACACCACAGGTACTATGACTGCGGCAACACCGATTCGATGATTGATTTTGTCAATGGCCTGCACGATGCCTACGGGAAGGTACTCTTGGTGATGGACAATGCATCCATCCACAAATCCAAAAAGCTGATGGCAGAGTTGAAAAAGTACGATGGGGACGTCAGGATTGCCTACCAGCCGACATATTCGCCGGATCTCAACCCAGTCGAGATGGTCTGGAAAGAACTCAAGAGGTACGTCGCCAACGGCCTGTACCGGCGTGTGGAGGACATGACGGGAGCCATGGACGAGATGATTCAGTCAGGCACGGTAAGTCTGCCCCAACTGCCAGAATACGCGACAGATGCAATCAGGCGCGCCAAGGCGACTGCTGCTGCCTGACGACTTGGGGGCGAGGTGCGCGTACCTGTGGGAGTCAGGCCCGATCCTTCGAGTATGGATCACGACACTCGTGCCGCGCATCTAGCCCGCCGTGGTGCATCCGGCACAGCCAGTCCTCGACTGTATCGGGTGACATGTAAAACATGTCTGCAATCTCCGAGCACCCGTCACCTTCCTTGCGCCGTAGGCAAATGAGTAGCGGAAAACTGCTCCAGGCATACCTGTCCATCCCGTGTACTGCCCGGATGTCATTGGCAGATATGCCCTCCATGAATTTGTCCCCCTTGGGCACCTTGTCGTCCGGGTGTTTTTCTCCGGTCACGGCATGGTCTGGGAGTGGAATGATCTAAACGTTTCTGCTGTCCCGGTAGTGCGATGCCGGACGCGTGACGTGCCAAAATCCCCGTCACCATTCCGGATATTTATGACGGGTACTATAGTAATAGACGAGCAGACAGGGGAGGAGTATCATGTGGAGTAAGGGAGGAACTACTTTTCGTATTCCACATTGTGACTAAAAATTACCAAAGATTTTAAACAAGGTTTGATGAAGACACGCTAGAAATTTACTTGGCACGATTCAAAAAAAAGAGATCCCAACCAACGTCTGATCCCGGCAGTAAGAAGGTGCCATCCGATGCGTCCAAGGAGAGGCCTGGGGATGCCCCCCCGAATGCAGAGGATTCCGGGACCTCCCTGCCGTCGGCACCTTCAGGTGACCCCGGAATAGAAAGGATCGGGAGAAGCGAGAACGCCAGAAAACTCAACCTTCTCTACTGGTTGCGGGTAAGCCTTGCCGTAATTGCAGGGGTTGTTGCGACATTCATCTTTGAGGATATAGAAGGTGAGGACAAGAGGTGGGCCTCAATCGGATTCATGATCATCATATTTCTTGCAACGATAGTGGTTGCAAAGAACATGAAGATGCAGCTGGCCTCGTCTGACAGGAAGAAGGTAGTCACACAGGCAATCGGAAGCTATGTCTTTTTGTATCTGTTTACATGGATAGTCACCCATACATTAGTCAATGCGGGAAGCGTTTCCAGTGGGATCAACGTCTAGTCTGAAGAGTGATCATGTGGGACTTTAGGACTCCCGGGATTCCAGACGGGATGTTTGAGCGCACCGAGAAGGTTCCGATAACAAAGGAGGAGGTAAGGGTAATCCAGATCAGTAAGGCCAGACTCCGTCCCGGACAGACAGTCTATGACATAGGTTGCGGAAGCGGTTCAATCTCAGTCGAGGCTGCAATCCAGATAGGGGAGTCAGGCAGGGTGCTTGCAGTGGATCGCGACATCAACGCAATAGAACTGACAGGAAGGAATGTCAGCAGGTTCGGACTCTCAAACGTCCTGCAGATTCACGGGGATGCCAAGGAGAGGATTCCGGGCATGGATACTGCAGATGTAGTATTCATAGGCGGAACCGGCGGAGATACTGTTGCTATCGTGGAGCTGTGCCACAGGAGGCTCAAGGGCGGGGGAAGAATCGTCATCGGGACCATACTGATCGAGACGCTTTATGCCGTACTGCAGGTGCTTGATGCGCTGGAGTTTGATTCTGTCGATATCACACAGGTTACAATCTCCAAGAGTAGAAGGACCAGCACTGGCACCATGATGCTTGCACGGAATCCGGTAACAATAGTGTCAGCTACCAAGCCGGAATGAGCAGGCACCGGGAACGGTTTTACCCCAAATAGACTTAAAGTCAGAAGAGACTCGGTATCTCCATGGGTCTGAAGCTGGTGGTTACCGGGGCAAGCGGCTATGTTGCGCGGAATCTCAGAAGGTATCTTGCAGGAGACAACCGGCTGGTCTCAATATCAAGGGACAGCATCAAGACATTCCATGGCGAGACCGGGGTTGTGTCAGGAGACTATGCCAAAAGACGTGTAATCTCAGAGGCTGCCGATGCAGATGCACTGGTTCATCTTGTAGGGATCGGCAGGCAGTCTGTCAGGACAGGTTATGATGCAGTAAACGTCGAGTCAGCGCAAAATGCCGTGGATCTGTGCAGGAGTGCTCGAATTAAAAAGATCATTTACGTCAGCGGTTTGGGCGCCTCTGCAGGCACGCCTCTGGCATACTTTATCTCAAAATTCAAGGCCGAAAGGATTGTTGCAGGGTCAGGACTGGACCATACCATCTTCCGGCCATCGTACATAGTGGGAAGAGGAGATTCCCTTACAAGACATTTCAGAAGGCAGATGGGAAATGGAACAATTGAGATTCCCGGATCGGACAGATGTGTCATACAGCCGGTTCACATAGATGATGTCTCAGAGGTGATACTTCGATCCGTCACATATCCTGGATTCAGAAACAGGATACTTGATCTCGTAGGCTCCGAATCAGTTACCCTTGAGCAGTATGCCAGATTCCTTGCAGGAATCCATACGAGGATCAAGAGGACAAGTATGGAGGAGGCATACCACACCGCAATAGTTAACCCGAGAACGTATTTTGGGGTTGACGATCTGGGCATACTGGCAGGCGGCTTCCGTGGGAACCATTCTAGACTGCAAAGGATATCCAAGATGAGGTTCCGATCGGTGACTGGGGCTCTACAGTCCAGCAGACCTTCTTAGGGTTTCGGCTTTGTTGGTTCTCTCCCATGAGAACTCCGGCTCGTCTCTTCCAAAATGCCCGTATGATGCCGTCTTTTTATATATAGGCCTCTTCAGATCCAGCTCCGAGATTATTCCCGACGGCTTCATGTCAAAGTTCTCCCTGACCAAACTCTCAATCTGTTTTTCAGGAATTTTGTTCGTTCCAAACGTGTTTACATACAGGGATACCGGTTCTGCCACCCCGATTGCATATGCAAGCTGCACCTCGCACCGACTGGCCAGTCCTGCAGCAACAAGATTCTTTGCTATATACCTGCACATGTAGCAGGCGGATCTGTCCACTTTGGAGGGATCCTTCCCGGAAAAGGCTCCACCGCCGTGCCTGCCGAATCCGCCATACGTATCAACGATGATCTTTCTTCCGGTCAGTCCGGCGTCACCGTGGGGTCCTCCGATTACAAACTTTCCGGTAGGGTTGATATGGATCTTAATTCCGTCATGCCAGCGCGCGCCTAGAACAGGCCGGATTACCTTCTCTGTGATCTCAGAAGTAATCACATCATGGGACATCTCCGGGCTGTGCTGGGTTGAAATCACAACCGTCTCAATCTCGGCAGGCATGTCATCCTCGTATCGTACCGATACCTGCGACTTGCCGTCTGGCCTGATCCATGGCAGGGTTCCATTCCTTCTGACCTCAGAGAGCCTCTGAGTCAGCCTGTGCGCAAGCAGAATAGGCATGGGCATCATCTCCTCAGTCTCGTCTGTTGCATAACCAAACATCAATCCCTGATCACCTGCGCCCTGTTCCCTGTCCTGAGTGGCAGTCACGCCCTGGCTAATATCCGGACTTTGCGAGTGCAACCTCAGGTTTACCTGGCATGTGTCGGCATCAAACATCAGATCCTTGTTGTCGTATCCTATCTCCTTGATCGTCTTTCGTATCAGATCCTCCTGTGCCTTCCTGTCAAGGTCAGCCTTGGATGTTACCTCGCCGGAGACTGCCACAAAATCAGTAGTCACCATCGTCTCGACTGCCACCCGCGAGTCCCTATCCTGTTTGAGATACTCGTCCAAGAATGCATCAGAGATGTTGTCGCACAGCTTGTCTGGATGCCCCTCTGTTACGGATTCGGATGTAAATAGAAAACCGTTGGTCATAAGATCGCCTAACTAGAGTTCATTTTCTAGTTTGATAAACAGGACATTATTGCCTCTGACAATCACTCTGCCATAATTTGCAATGGTTCTCCCGTCGTGAAGTTCCTCTGCATCAGTCATAATCAAATTCATATATGAATCAACATTGTCCATCTTCCCCTTGTATTCGACTTCATTCTTGAGTCTTACTGTTACCCTCTTTTTCGTACTTTTTTGAAGAGTTGTTAGGGGTCTTTTTGAGCTATTCGGTTGGGCCACTAATTATTCACTAGATTTGCAACTTTTCCTCTGGAATAAAAGCCTTGCTTATGAAAGGATTGGGGAGGTTGTCGGGATAAATTCATGCATATAATTTCCAGAATTCAATCCCATACTCCAGATGCGTATCCGGGTGACGAGGGTTCATGACTCCAGATAAATGCAACAAACAGTAAAAGTATAAACCCGGATACCCAGTGACAACCCGATGGCTCTGGCTGGAATTGAACTGCGGTATCTTGTGGACAGGATATCCGAAGAGGTTAGGGACTACTACGTCAGTAATATTTATGGAATAAACCGGGACAGTATACTCTTCAAGATGCACCACACGGAGAAGAGTGATATATTCATGATGATCTCCACGTCGGGCATCTGGCTGACCTCGGTAAGAATAGGGCAGATTGCAGAGAACAGGCTGCAAAGGAGGCTGCGCAGCGATCTGCTGAGGCTCAAGCTCAAGCAGATACGGCAGATCGGCTCAGAGAGGGTGGCCTATCTTGTCTTTGAGGGATTTGAAAGGGAGTTCGTTCTGGTAGGCGAGTTCTTCGGCGACGGCAACATCATACTCTGCAACAGCCAGATGAAGATTCTTGCGCTGCAGCACTCCATCGACGTCAGGCACAGGAAGCTTGGCGTGGGGCTAGAGTATGTTCCACCTCCGCAGAACAGTCTGGACATATTCAACATTACAGAGTCCGACTTTGACGGGCTTGGAACGACCGAACTCGGTGCTGCAAAATGGCTTGGAAGGACACTGGGGCTTCCAAGAAGGTATGTAGAAGGCATATTCGGCATTGCCAAGATCAACCCAAAGGTTGCAGGCACCAAGTTAAGCCCGGAGCAGATCAGGGGCGTGTTTGAGACAACCAAGGGGGTTGTCTCAGACGTGATCTCCGGAAGACACAACCCCGTAATAGTGGGAGACGAGCAGGTAGAGGTCCTCCCAGTCACACTGGACCTCCCGGGCGAGTCATACAAACCAGTCGATGACTTCATCGGGGGAATTGATGCCGTCTTTACAGAGTCGCTTCTAAGGGAGGGAAGAACTATCCAGTCAGGCGGCTCCGAAAAGAAGATCAGGGAGCTGCAGGCACAGCTTGAAGAGCAGGAGAAGGCAGTCGACACCGTAAAGGAGAGATCCAAGACGATAACGGCGGTGGCAAACTCCATACTCGGAATAATCTCGCAGGGGATCACCGCAATCCGGGATGACAGGGCCCGGCAGATCCTATCAGGGAATAATGCAGAGGTTGGAAGCGAGAAGGGGATCCCACAGATGGTAGTTGCAGGCCAGAAGATCAGGATAAACCCCGAATCACCGCTGCACTCAATTGCGTCTGTCCTGTTTGACGAGGCAAAGCACCAGTCAAGAGCCGTTCCGTCGATAGAGAGGATCATGGTCAAGACAAGACAGAAGATCGACAGGCTTCAGAACAGAAGCGAGTCAGAAAAGGGTGCAGTCACGGCCTCGGAGATCAGAAGAAAGAGCTGGTATGAGCGTTACAGGTGGTTTCCCACATCAGACGGACTGCTTGCAGTGGGCGGAAGGGATGCTGCCTCAAACTCTGCGGTGGTAAGAAAACAGATGCAGAACAATGACAGGATATTTCATGCAGAGGTAAACGGATCCCCATTTTTCATACTAAAGGATGCAGCAGGCACCCCGGCAGACAGCATGAACGAGGTCGCACATGCAACAGTCTGCTTCAGCAGGGCCTGGAGGGAAGGCATGTACGGGATGAGCGCATACTGGGTGATGCCGCACCAGGTAAAGAAGTCGGCGCCCACCGGACAGTTTCTGCCAAGGGGATCCTTTACCATCGAGGGGCAGAGGAACTTTATCAAGCCGCAGACCCTCAGGCTGGCAGTAGGGATAATCTCACAGGGGGACGGCCACGCCCTGACGTGCGGCCCGCCGGAGCCAATCAAAAGGTATTCAGTCTGCTATGCAATAATCGAGCCGCACGGTCAAGAGATGGCCGAGGCAGCAAAGAGGATCAGGATCGAGTTTACCAGACTGGAAGAGGACATTACAAGGGGTATCAGCATTGACGACTTTGTGCGCGTGCTTCCTGCAGGAAAGAGCCAGATCAAGGATATCGGTTATGGGGAGTCTGAGGCGTATCAGAAGACGGCCTGAGCCGAACCATGCATTCTCACAGGAGGAGGAAGGGCATTCCATGAAGATAGACGGTTCTGGCACATACGGTTATGGGTATGCTATGGAGTCTGCAATGACTGCATCAAGTTCCTGAAGGCCGATTCTTTTCTGCTGCATGCTGTCCCTCTCCCTGATTGTAACTGTGTCATCCTCCAGTGTCTGATGATCAACGGTTATGGCAAACGGGGAACCTACCTCGTCAAGGCGCCTGTACCTTCTGCCTATCGCCCCGGAGTGATCCAGAAACGCATCACACCTCCTCTTGATTTGAAGATAGATCTCGTCTGTCTTCTCTTTTAGCCCGTCCTTCTTGACAAGGGACAGAACCCCCACATGTACCGGGGACAAGTACGGTCGCAGTGACAGGACCGTCCTTTCGTGTTCTGCATCCTCGTTGAGGCTGTGCTCCAGTATGGTGTACAGGCTTCTGTCGATTCCCATGGATATCTCAAAGACGTGCGGCAGCACCTTCTCGGCGCCATCCATCACCTCAAACTTCTCCTTGCTCTTTTTGGCATGACATGACAGGTCGTAGTCGGATCTGTAGTTGCATGCCACCAGCTCCAGCCACCCCGTTGCAGTCTCCACCTCAAAGTCAAATGCCGCCTCTGCATAGAACGCCTTCTCCTTTGGACCCAGCCTTCTGAACCTGCTTCTTTTGATGTCGATGCCTGTCTTCTCATAGAACTCGGTCAACAATACCAGATAGTATGCGACAAACCTGTTTGGAATCATTCCCGAGTCTACTGCCTCCCGGCATGTCATAGAGACCGGCTCAGAATCGGTCTGAATCCGGAGCATGGTGTCCTGTACTTGGCCGAATCCGTCCACGTCATCAAGTCTCGACGGATTGCAGAACACCTCGATCTCTGCCTGATAGAACTCCCGAAGACGGAGCAGGCTCTGTCTTGGGGCTATCTCGTTTCTGAAACTCTTTCCCACCTGCGCCACTCCCAGCGGCAGCTTTCCCCTCATGGTCTTGTAGAGTCTGGGAAAATCAACAAAGATTGACTGGCACGTCTCAGGCCTCAGGTATGCCTCCTCGGCGTCAGGGCCAATGCCCACCCTGAACATCATGTTAAAGTTTCTTGTCTTGGCAAGTGCGCCCTTGCATCTTGGGCACGTTATGTTGTTTTGCAGTATCGCCCCGTCAAACTCCTCAAGGTCTGCACTCTCGGGAATCTCAATCTGTGCAGCATCTGCAATCATCTTGTCTGCCCTGAACGTGGAGCCGCACCCGGTGCATCGTGTTATGGGATCGGCAAAGTTTCCAAGGTGCCCTGATGCCTCAAAGACTGACCTTGACATTATCTGGGATCCGTCAATCTCGAGCATTCCGTCTCTCCTGACAAGCTCTCTCCTCCACAGTTCGAGAAATTTGTTCTTCAGGCCGACGCCGGAAGGGCCATACTCCCAGAATCCGGCAGGCGCGTCCCCGTACACCTCGCAGCTTGGAAAGTAGAACCCGCGCTCAAGGGCCAGCTTCATGACTGCGTCGTAATTCATGTCTTGGGGGCTTTGCCGTTGAATAAATTCCTACGCAAGCTCCTTTGCTTTTCTAATGTTTGCAAAGTCGTCCCGGACATCGTCAATGGGCGTCTCCAGGATAATCGGGATTTTTCTCCTGTTGGCAAGCCGTACCACGGCAGATATCCCATCCTCCCCGATGCCGCCCAGGCCCAGATGGTAGTGCCTGTCAAGATTGCATCCTATCTCTCCCTTGGCATCGTTCAGGTGGATAATCTTCAGGTGCTCCAATCCCACATGCCGATCAAACTCTTCAAAGGTCTTCTCTACATTCTCTTCTGTCCGAAGGTCATAACCTGCCACAAATGCATGACACGTATCAAGGCATACCCCGAACCTTTCAGTAGGTTTCAGATGTCCGAAGAGCTCCCCGAGCTGTTCAAAGTCAGACCCCACCGAGTTCTTCTGGCCTGCGGTGTTCTCTAGGAGTATCATGACATCATGGTCAGTGCGTCCGGCCTCGCTCAGGCCGCTTGCCAGCCTCCGCATCCCGGCTTCCTCGCCTGTGCCCAGATGGCTTCCAAGGTGCGTTACAAGGTACGGTATTCCAAGCTGTGCGCACCGCCCGGCCTCTCCGATCAGGGTCTTTACTGACTTTTCAAAGCCGTCGTCCTTGGGGGTTGCAAGATTTGGCAGGTACGGCATGTGCGCGCATGTCGCAAACCTGTCTATCCGGCTTGCCTCCATTTTTGACCTGAATTTAGAAATGTCCTGATCCGTCAGGGGCTTTGCGTGCCAGCCCCTCGGGTTTCGGGTAAATATCTGAAAGGCAGAGCACTCCCTCTGGACTGCGTTGTCTACTGCCATGTCAATGGAACCAGATATTGAGACATGGCATCCTACCTGCATGTCTTCAGACTGCCTTGAACATAATTTAAACCCGTATCCAGAGCGTGCCCACATCCAGTAGGTTCAGTCTGATCGGTGCGGAACCACACCTTCAGAAGAGATACTTCTTTTAGATGATAATTCCAATGTAGGGTAGATGCCAGAACCTCACAGTACAGCGGACGTGATGCCAGAGACATGGGAGACTGCATTTGATCTGTCTGGGAGGATCACTACTGATGACATTGCAGACGACGATATTATTGAGTTTGTCAGGGACGAGGAGGAGCCGCGCAGTATTACTGGGTTTAGGATCACGCTGGGGAGTGCAGATGGCATCACGACCATGGGCAGGGCTGAGGAGAAGGCCACTGAGATGGCACTGATGTGGACACAGTGGGTGACTGTTCTTACCGGAGATGTCTTGGAGTGCAGGCAGGCAGGCACAACGCAGAAGGCTGATCCGTCAGGCAGGCCGATCCCTGCACAGGATGCTGCGTACAGCACCGAAGACCAGAGACGCAAGAGCCTGTCCAGAGAGTTGCTAAGGATGCGGGCAGACACGGAGCTGTCAGCCCTGCTCCCGTTTGCCGATGACGCAAAGAGGGCAAAGGCAGGCGACGACATTGCCGGATTCATCACAAACATATGGCTTGCGGTAGGGAAGGACAGAACTGCACGCATACTGGATGAAGAGACGACTGAGGCAATAAGATGCCTGCGATACATGCTGGTCCACAACAGCGGGCCTGACCAGGCAGGCCTAGAGCTCCAAAAGCGGGCAGCCTCCGGTAAGACGACACGCGAGATGTGTGAGAGGCTGCAGGACGGGCTACTTGAGAGGTTGGAGACGGATTCTGCAGGAGCGCTCGATCCTGGATCGTTTAGGAATCAGGGTATAATGAGGGACTACGGAGACGGCGCCATCAGTCAGATCATCAGGTTTGTCAGAAGAGGGATCGGTCCTCAGAACAGCACGGATGGCGTGGTGCAGACAGGCATGCATGCATTGGGGGAGAAAGAGATGGCCAAGTATCCGTTTCTGGCAGACGCCGGACAATACCTCAGGGACAAGAAGTTCACGCCTGAGGAGTTTGGCACAGATCCAGATCTTGCACACATAATGAAGAAGTCTTTTGAGAGGGTCAGGACCGGCATCGGGGGCGGAGTCTACAGGTCAGAGAATCTGTCAGACGAGGCGGCACTGCCGACTGAGGTCTTTTCGTTCCTTCTGGCAATCATCATGCTAAAGCTGTGCGGCAACCAGAGCATGGTCAGGAGGTTTGCGCTGGGAGAGGCAAGACGCGCAGAAAAGTATCTTGAAGGCGATCTGGCCGGCACGGATGATTCAAGGCAGAGACTGGCAACAAGAATACTCTACGAGCTCTTCTCAATCCAGATCAGAAGAGAGGACAACTACTATGTAATTCCCGTATCAGACTACATACGGTATTCGGTTCATTTTCATGAAAGGGAGTGGAAGCTTATCAACAGGCAGGTCTGGGACGGCGGAGTCCATATTACCTCCCATGAGACAGCGAGGTTGATCAGGCACGAGCTGGTACAGCACATCACCACAAAGATCACAGAGGCCAAGACTCCAGAGATGATTCCGGGTTTTGAAGGATACAAGGGGAGGTTGGTCGAGATCTCAAGGCAGTTTGTGGTTCCCACAGTCGATGCCGGGGAGTATCCTCCGTGTATAAAACATGCAATAGATGTGCTGGAGAAGGGGGATAATCTTCCACACTCGGGACGCTTCATGCTGGCCACGTTCCTGCTGGCAAGGGGCCAGTCAGTCAAGCAGATCGCACCGCTGTTCAAGAACGCCCCGGACTACAACGAGAAGATAACAGCATACCAACTGAACCACCTTGCAGGAAGCAGCGGCACGCAGTACGCCTGTCCGTCATGTGACAAGATCAGGACGCAGGATCTATGCTTTGCCACACCCGAGTGCAACAACATCATCAACCCCATGCAGTTTGGTAAGAGAAGATGATGCACGAGGCAGACATGGAGATCCTGAAGAGGGCCTTCAAGAGATACTACTTTGAGCACTCAGGACTGGTTGAGACGCCGGAGCGTGCGCCTGAAAGGGAGTTTGGGTATCAGAAGTTTGATTCTGGCATGATCCGCCACATATCAGTAAGGAACGACGGGGAGCTGCGCCTCCTGCTCCTGCAGAACGTGCCGTCAGACGTTTACTGCTCAAATGCATACTACCACTTTCCCAACCTGCCCATGTCCGAGAAGATCTGGAAGGAGGCAGAGCTTATCTTTGACATCGATGCCAAGGATCTCGGCCTGCCGTGCAGGAAGGAGCATACAGTATCAGTATGCACAGAGTGTGGCAGGGCCGGGCAGGGGCAGAGCTGCACTGCATGCGGTTCCAAGAGGCTGAAGTCAAAATCCCTGTCGTGCAGAAAGTGTATTGGGGGGGCAGGGAAACAGGTTGACAGACTGTCCAGGATCCTGACAGACGATCTTGGTGTGGAGAGAGATGGCATCCGGATCTATTTTTCTGGAAACGAGGGGTTTCATGTCCATGTGCACGGCTCGCAGTTTCAGAAGGCAGGATCCAGAGAGCGAGTAGAGCTTGCAGATTATATTATGTTCAAGGGGGCGATCCCCAGATCGTTTGGTATGAGGAACAAGCAGCCCGCCCAGAAGGATTTTCCAGGCATGGACGAGAAGGGATGGCGCGGGAGATTTGCAAGATCCGTAATCGGCTCAAAATCTGCAAGGGTCAAGACCATCAAGGGACTATTTGCAGACGGTCCCATCTTATTTCAGAGGGTTCTTGAAGATGCCTCAGGCAAGATCGGGGTCAGAATAGATCCCAACGTAACAACTGACATCCACAGGATCTTCAGACTGCCCGGCTCCATCAACGGCAAGAGCGGGCTTGTAAAGATCCGCTGCAGGGATCCGGCAGAGTTCAACCCGTACACTGCAGCGTCCCTTCTTGATGACGATGCGACGGAGGTTCGGGCAGACTGCCCGGTGCGGTTCCAGCTGCGCAACAGATGGTTTGGCCCATACCCCAATGAAAAGGTGAGTGTCCCCATGTACGCTGCAGCATATATGATATGCAAGGGAGTGGCAAGCGTGGGATGAATGTCAGGCAGGACATATATGTTACTATTCTACACAACGCTGGTAAGACATTAATTTACCATGCGGCAATAGAAATTGATTTTGTATAGCGCCACTACAGACAAGCAGGACCCGCCACCGGATACTGGCAGGTATATCAGGCTGATCATAGTAGCAGTCATCGCAATTGCAATCTTTGCAATGGTGGGAAACCAGGCAGTCATACTGTCGATGAACTTTACAGAGTTTGGCGAGCAGTTCAGCAAGCCGCTCTACTACACGCTTGTCTCCGCCATCATTCTTTCCGCAGTTGCCCTTGTACGTGTAAATGTTGCAGGCAGGGCGTCGATCTTCTGGTATATAGTCAACACCACCATAGGGCACCTTGGTAAGGGAGGACAGCAGCCTCTTGCATCAAGCATAGCAAGGTTCAAGGAGTACAGGCTCTCGCCTGTACAGTTTGGCATCTGGCAGGTCACCAAGATTCTGCTGTTTGGTGCGTTCTTTTCAAACATCATGTTCGGGTTTGCCGCAGTCGCATTCCTTGAGGGCAACACGCTTGGAATAGAGAACGTTCCAGCGATCTTCACGCTGCCGTTTATAAACCCGGATACGGAACCAAGTTATGCCGTAGAGAACGTGGTGCCGATGATTCCGGCCCTAGTGATACTGATTCCGGCAGTCCTTGCAGCAGCCGGCTTGCGCATAGTACTCTACGTCGGGATTCACAGGATCATCGATGTAATTACATCATATGTCAGGGACTCGGTAGATGGAAAGCCAAGGTATCTCAACTACGTCTCGACTATCGAGGGTATTGCCGGGATTGCCGTGCTCTGGGCGGGAATGAACTCCTTCTTTGTAGATCAGATTGATTACAACACAAAGTATGTCGTAGGGGGGACGCTGCTCATCGGGGCGGCACTAATCGTCTTTTCAATTATTGACAGAATACGGGCACGCGTGCTGACGCATATGTTCAAGCGGGACGTATACATCAGATTCCTAACCATAATTGCAATTGCCATAGCCATCTTCGTAATCATTACAGTAAACGACAGTATAGCAGATGCAAAGAAGATAGAGTATCTTGGTCCGTACACAGCCCAGCAGATAGGGGTGAACAGGTATCTTGGCCAACTAAACGATATCCAAGAGAACGTCCACGATGTCCAGATTACGTCGGTATCGCCCAACAACATAGACAACTACGTAGATCAGAACAGCGATGTCCTAGATGTCGTCCGGGTCTGGGACTGGGAGGCGGCATTTGCCAAGCTAAAGCCGGAGATAGGACTGATCCCGTACGTGGACTTTGAGGACAACGACATTCTTCGATTCAACAACACGCTGTACTGGACTGCGTCGATGAAACCCATTATACCCACATCAGTTGCGGCAGACAACCTGTGGTATAACGAGCACCTCGTATACACCCACGTTCCCAACGGATTTCTCACTCTTGAGGCAACCGAAGGTCAGATTGTCGACAGTAGTCAGTTCTTCCAGCAGAGGGAGATCTACTATGGAGAAGGCGGGCTGTTTGAGACGAAATGGTCAGGATATCCCACGTCCCGCGGTACGAATACTGACGAGCTAGGCAATGCATTCTATTCTGGTGGGGGGGGGCTGGATGTTCCGCCTCCGCTAAGCTGGATATTTGAGCCAAACTTCCTGCTTTCGTATCCGGCTGACGCGGTGCATGTCATGAGGTACAAGGACGTCAATGACAGAATGTCTATACTGTACCCTTACTTCCTTTACAATCTGTTTGGAACGGAGCTGGACTCGCTTCCTGTTACTGATGGAACAAACTCATACTGGCTGATCCCGCTGATAATCGGATTTGACACCCACAATGTCCCCTGGTCCGTAGGCAATCCGTATCTGCGGCTTGTGGGATATGCCCTAGTGGATTCGTACGATGGCAACATCCAGTTGCTCAAGACCGGTGATGACTTTTTCACAGAGATGTTCTATGAACAGTACGAAGAACAGTTCCAGCTTATGCCTGCATGGCTTGAGGAGCAGATCAGGTATCCGGCGGAGCTCTTCAACTGGAAGACTGAGATGTACAACATCTATCACGTGACCAGCATCGATACGTTCATCCAAGCAAACGAGTTCTACGAGATTCCGCGCGGACTTGACACTTACTATGTAGAGGCAAAGCCACCAGGGTTTGAGCGCACAGAGTTCCTGGGACTGCTCTCGCTTGAGTTGAGGGGCTCGCAGGGCCGGAACCTTGCAGGATACATGGTGGTAGAAAACGATCTTGCCAACCTGGGAAACCTGCAGTTCTACGAGGTCCCGCTCAACTCCACCACCAAGCTAATTGGTCCTACTGCGGTCCGGGAGGCACTTGACAGGGATCCCGAGTTTGCGCAGCTAAACACGCTGCTGAGAAACCCCAGAATTGGTGACAACATCCTGTACCGGGTAGGCGATCAGGACATCTACTTCATTCCGGTGTATACGGCGGGGGCCGGAGGCGTGGTCGCCCAGCTGGGAACCATTGCAGCGGTGGGCGCGGCCTTCAACGGCGAATACTTTGTAGGACTTGGCGACACCCAGCAGGAGGCCTTTGAGGCATACCTCAAGAAGGTCTCAGGAGTTACTACTGCAGTGGCAGCCAACGAGGAATTTATAGAGCTTGACAGGGCCGCCAGAGTCGACATCATAAAGGCCGTATTCGAGGAGAACGAGATAACGGTTGCAGAACCGACATCAATACAGGTTCCGCTTGCATTCAACCAAGGAGAGATATTCTTCTTTACAGAGGACGAGCGTGAAGATGTAGAGGAGCTTCTGCTGGGCTTCATTGACGACTTTGTCAAGCCACGCACCGAGCGCGTCTTTGTATGGGACGACGACGACGACTTCAATGTTGGGACCATAATAGTGAGGGACGACGTACCAGAGATGCACTTTGTCACCATCGAGGTAGGCAATTAGTTGCTGCTGGTAGTCGACAACGACTCCATATACACAGAGAATCTGACCTGCCTGCTGGAGGATGCAGGGGTTCGGTTCCAGAGGCAGACTCCGTATGATCTCAGGCAGGACTCCCTTGGGGATTTTGACTCGGTAATCCTCTCAGGACGGAGGAGAAACGAGAGGCGCATCAACGAGATCAACTCAAGGGTTATCACACATGCCATGGGGAGCGGTGCAAAGCTGCTGGGAATCTGTTATGGCGCAGAGATTCTGGCACTGACTCTGGGCGGAACCATAAGGAGAACAGGCAGGCTGCAGAAGGGCAGACAAACAGTCATGACCACGATGGAGAATCCCATATCAGAAGGCATCATGAGCGTCTATGAGAGTCACAGGTATGAGATATCCAAGCTGCCCGGAACGTTGGTGCCGGTGGCAGAGTCTGCCGGTGGCAGGTACGAGATCATCATGCACCGGGAGAGAAACATCTTTGGAACGCAGTTCCATCCCGAGATGAGCGCAGACGGCTGCGATCTCATAAGAAGATTCTGTCTGCTATGATTTTAATAACTCGTATGATTCACCAGTTCCATGGAAGACAGCAACGAGCTCATCCTGCCGCTGGTGGACAGGGAGAACATCTGCCTTCCGCTGCCAATCAACGTAGTGTCAAGATACTGGAATGTCAGCCTGCCCATAGAAGAGGCAGCCAGGACCGCAAAAAGATACCAGGGGTTTGACGGAAGTGTCCTGATTGAGGGAATAGAGATGGCAGAACGGCACGGCCTTAAATGCATGATGGTACGCTCATCAGTACAGGAACTGAAGAGGGTTATCGATCTGGGAATTCCCCCGATAGTCATCCTGCCGGGAATTCCGGAGATTACCCACCACGCCTCAGTAATTACAGGTTATGATGAGGAGAACATACTGCATTACATCCAGACAGGCACTGCAGAGGGAGAGCAGCAGGAGGGCGCAATACCCCAGGATGTCTTTGAACAGGAGTGGTCCGAGGACGGGCGGCTACTGATTCTGTTGGCTCCGCCGGATGTCCTGTCGGGTGCAAGGCCCGAAAACGAGTCAGGCAGCAAGTCAAACCGGCTGTGCCTGGAAGCAGAGAGGCAGTCCATACTAGGGGATCGCGTCGGGGCAGTGACGTCGCTGAAGGAGGCTGCAAGGCAGGACCCAGACAATCCGACTGCACAACAGATGCTTGGCGGAATGATGAACGAGCAGAACCTGTCTGAATGCGTAAAGTTCTATCAGAGGTGCCTGGAGATCAACGACAGGGCATATCTTGCATGCAACGGTCTTGGAAATTACTACCTCAAGACAAAGCAGTTTGGAGAGGCAGAGTCGTACTATACAAAGGCCATCGGAATCAACCCGAAGAGATCGGCCAGAATCTACAAGAACAGGGCCTATCTGATGCAGCAGCAGGCGAACGGCCCAGAGGCAAGGAATGATCTCAAGAGGTATCTGAGGTATCTTCCGCGCGCACCAGACAGAGGAGTCATCGAGCAGGCAATCAGGGAGTTGTAATGCGGAGTGCGGGATTTGAACCCGCGGCCTTCAGCTTGGGAAGCTGACGTCATACCGGGCTAAACTAACTCCGCGTGCGGAGTCTATGTCAAGTATGATTAAATATCTTGGGAAACATGGTACAATATGGATGCAAGGTGCCCGGAGTGCGAAAAAGTCGCGGTTCTAGACGACGAGATTACGAAGGTAAGTTGTCCCCACTGCAACTTTGAGGCAGAGTATGACGACTATATCGAGATCATGAAGGACCAGGCAGTGAACATGGCCACAGACTATATTCCCGACAGGCCGGGGCTGTAGGCTCAAGCAGAACCCCATGTGCAGAACAATGCAACTGTTCAGGTTCGATGCCTACAACATTGTGGAATCAAGCGTAAACCCAGCCATTTGCTGGAACAATGTACATACTCAGGTCCCGGTATTGTCTAGGCGTAAACATGTACTGTTTTACGTATATTCACGCCTGAGTTTGAGGGGGACCTGAGTATGGTAAGCGTTCACGTCCCCCCCTCCTTGACACTGCACCCACTCCATGCCAATCATCCTAATGCACAGGCATCAAACAACACAAACCAATGAATGAATTTTTTCCAAATCTGTGCTTAAAATGACAACGCATGATTCAGTAAACGATGAATCCACATGAAACATGCGCGTCAATATCCATGCACGGAATCAATATTTAAAAAAACCGATCCGGCATCCACGGGATGCCACGGGCAGGTGTCCCTTTAGGCATGACCCCCCCAAAATCTGAAAAACTGATCCTGCAGGCGGAACTGCGCCGCGCATGGGGAGTGGTGGATTGTCTGATCGGGGTGGTCGCGATGTGTTTGGGATTGGTGGATTCGTTGAGGGACAGGCTGGCACAAAAGACCATGGAGAATGACGACCTGAAAAAAGAGGTGGCCAGTCTCAAAAGGATGCTGTCGGTCCACGAGAGTTGGAACCATTCCTCCAGGGAGACGGTCCTGTTTGCCAAGAAGCGAAAAGAGTTCCAGAGAATGGCAGACGGCGGAACCTGCAGGGCAGAAGGCGGCAGCAGCAGCAGCAGCAGCGCCCGTCCTGCCGGAAGGCGGCGCGGGCATCAGTCCGGTACAAAGGGAGTCTCCCACGCCTGCAAGCCGACTGGGACCAGGACGTATCGGGCAGACACGTGCAAAAACTGTGGCAGGACGGACACGCAGCCCGAAGGGGCGTTCTGGAAAGTGGTGCTTGATTTGCCCCGATGCGGCAACGGGATGGCAGTCTGCCACGTGGAGGAGACCGTGCCGGCATACTGCATCGGGTGCGGCACCGTCACGCGCCCCGAGACAGGCACCATTGCGGGATCATCGCTCGGGCCCGGTCTGAGGAGGATAATTACCAACATACACGCAGTCGTGCCATCCGTAAGGTCCATCCAAAAGCTCCTGGCATCAAACCACGGCGTCACGCTATCTACAGGATGCATATCCAACTGCCTGTCGGGGACGGCAGGACGCGCAAAAGGGAACCGTCCGGAAACGGCCCCCGACCATGCAGAAATACCGTTAGTCTCCAAGGCACCGCTCCTGCTTCTGCCGCCGTCTGCAGACCACGGGCCGTACGATGTGAGCCGGGATGCCGTCTGGTCCGGCACGATAGCAGCGGCAGCAGCAGCGGCAGCAGCAGCAGCACAGCCGCTTCTCTGGCAGATAGAAGAAAAGATCAGCATGGCACCATGCGTACAGATAGACGAGTCGCGCAAGAACGTCGGGGGCAGGCAGGCGCAGGGCATGGTGCTGGACACAGAGCATGCCGCCCTCATACGGATACGGCAGGACAAGTCCAGAAAGACCATGGAAAGCGTCTTTTGGATGGTGCTGGGCAGGCCGTTTGTGGCAGACATGTACCGTGGAGGCAACGCCTTTGGGAGAGAGTTCCAGTCGTGCTTTGTGCACGTGAACCGCAAGAGCGAGGGCCTGGCCATTCGTCACGGCACCGGCTCGTTTGAGTACGTCCTGTACGTCATGATGCGCCGCATATACCATGACGCCAAGGCAGCAGCTGCCAGGACGCTCGAGATGGCCGGGGAACCGGCACGGTCTGCCTGCGACATCGGCACCGCCGTCAGGACCGTCCCGGGACTGGCAGAACACGTCGAGTCAAGCCGGTCGGCCCTGCTCAGGCGCCTCCAAAAGGTGGCCCATGCATACCGGAACGGCGCAGTCTCTGATGATGACAGCCGCAAGTTTGCAGACACGCTTGAAAACGCCATCCCGCACCTCCTCACGTTCATCGGACATCCCGGGATGGAAGGCAGCACCAACGCCTGCGAGAGGACCATACGCGGGTATGTCGTAAGGCCGCGCAACATACAGCGCATACTTCCGAACTGGCGCGCCGCAGACAACCTTGCCACGCTCCAGACGATCCACGCCACGTGCGCAAAACGCGGAATATTCTCAGGCGACGCGGTCACCGCATGCGACTCGTGGAACATGTTCGAGGCCGGGACGCCGCCGCCGATATTTCAGAATCTCAAATAATCGCGCCACGACATCCCGCAGATCCTAGTCGTTGCCGCACCATCTTGGCAGGATGCGTTGCAGATCATGCCACAAAAAGCCCCAGGCCTGCCTGCAGGATGACATTGCCATGCATTTTCACACCGACGTGTCTTCTGGTGGATGCTTCCATGATGGAGTCAATCACATGCCCATGTATGACATCCCAACTAACGTGGAATTGGCAAGGGGGGAGGTGAACGCGTACTGCAGTAATCCCAGATGTGCTCACGGAGCCACGGGATCTGGCGGTGGCTCGGGCTGAATCGTAATATTCCGATAGATTGCTATTAGCGTGACAATTTTCATATACAGCTGCGTCACCGGAAGGACTCCGTCACGCAGCTTCAGAAAGCTGGCCAGCTGCGCGTTTACCAGCACCCACGCATTGAATAGCATCAGCGAGTACAGAAAGCAGAAAAGCCGGGCAGGCCTACTGCTGCCGAACGATTTCGCCCTGGCATTCTCTACCAGTCTGTAGCATGTCTCGATGGTCCACCTTTTGGAATATTCCTCTACATCCATCCACGGGGCATTGGTGGCAAACGCAATGTATCGATCTTCCGGCGCACCTGCCTTCTTGTCCCCGTTCTTCGCCCCCTCACTTTCCTTCCTTACTCTCTTCTTCTCTGCTATGATCATGTGGTACTGAACCGTTGCCTTGTCAGAATTCGTCATGTCGGATTTTGAGATGGGGCCGAGCGTTTTGGCCACGAACTTGCGCAGCGAGTCTTTCACCCTACTGGTTCTGGTGCACGGCATCAGGTACTCAAGGCTAAGACGCTCAATCTCGGATATTGAGTTCACTGAAAAGAAGCCCCTGTCAACCAGGATCAGTCCCAGCCTGGATCCGACGGCGGAGACGTTTTCTAGGCACGAATTGAGGATTTCACGCAGGGATTCGTGCACGGATGAGGACTTGTCCACGTATAGGGCCGCAAGGATAAGCCGCGATTTGGAGTTGACGCACTGCGCCGTGATGTACGCCTCGAATCTGTTGGTGCCGCTCTTGCGCTCTCCGCCTCTCAGGTCAGAGCCAAGTTTCTTGCTGTGGCACGGTATCAGGTGCATGTCGATGGCCACATCAAGCACATCAGGCAGCCTGCCAAACAGGTAAAGCTCATCCAGCTGTGCCCTTACCGCCTGGTTAAAAGTCTCAAGCGCCTTACCCTCGTCCGTCTTGGACAGGATATCGCGAAACCACTCGTCGCTTGGAGAATGACGTGAATATCTTGGATTCTCGATGGACTGCGCCGTGATTTCTCTCATGGCGAAGCTGCATCCGCCGACCGAAGTGTCAAGCATCGCGGCATGCAGCATGCCGACGTTAAAGTCGCTTGCGCCATATGTCGCGTTGTACCTTTTGGAGACCTCGGCGGACGGCACGATGCTTTCTCTCAGCACCTTCTCAACAGATTCATATATTTTGCCATTGTTCATCATATCGCGTCTCAGGCGATCTTTTTGGTGGTACATAAGGATCGTCTGGGCGTGCCCCCATTGATCTGTTTGCATCAGGTGCTAGATGGCACATCTGGGATTACTGTACTGAGTATGTACGGAACAATGTTCGGGTGTGTCCTAGTAATAAAAAATGCCATCCCATGTACCAGAATGCCAAAGACATGATTGGTGCCAGAACCCGTCGACGCCAACAGTGCCGCACCGTCAATCTTTCACAACCCATAAAATCCCCCAAATCCAAGACACTGTGCGGAGGCTCCGCTAGGAGGCGCGTGTCAAGACGCGCCGGTTACGCTGCAAGTGTCGCGATTTGATCCTGTGTGAGCCTGCCGTCTTTTGCCTGCAATCTGGCCACGAGCTCGATGTTGTAGCACATGACACGGATCGCAGTCTCCCTTGTCCGGTTCTCGTGTTTTCGGCACCTGGTGCTGTCCCCGTACATCTTCTTGAGGGCGGCAAAGACTGCCTCGATATGCTGCGCTGGTGGTATTCCGAGTCAAACCTGTCCCGTTCATCCATAGACATAATCCGTAATTAGAAATTGTACATATTTTCCTATACTGTGTAGGTTTTTTGACTCCTATCAGGTTGCTTCCCGGACTAGGAGAACCCTGAGGTTGGCAAATCCGCAGACGATGTCATTGACGGTGTCGTATTTTTTCAGGCGGTTTCGGTAGACACCGCTCATTATGCGAAACCGTTTGACCCTGCGGATGGCATGCTTCACATACACCCGTGCCTTTGAGTGCTTTTTGTTGAATTCCTTCTGCTCGGGGGACAATTCTGCGCCTTTTTGCTTCTTGTACGGCACTACTGCATCCCGGTCAGGAAATTCTTTGTTGATCCCCTGGTATCCGTTGTCCAGGATCTCTCTGACTTTGATCCTTTCCTTGTCCTTGCTCCCGTCCTTGCGTGGAAGGTTGTCAGGGAATGTCGGGTGTTTCTTCTTGAATACTGCAAAGTCGTGGATCCTGCCCGGGGAATGCCGGGTCTTGTGAAGGATGAGGCCGTCCGTGGCCGACGTGTACTGGACCTTGGACGTGTGCCTGTGTGCCTTGCCCGAGTAGTGGGACCGTTCCATGTCCTTGCGTCCGGGACGCTGTATCTGCTGCTCGGAGGCATCAATCAGAGCAGTCAGGCCAGGAATGATCTCCTCAAGATCGTCAAGCGTCTTGGTGGCCTTGATGTTGGCGTAGATCTTTGACGGAAGCGGAACGCACTGCCGGATCGACGGCTCCAGTGCCCCCATGCTGCGGGACACACTGGCCTGACCCACATGGAACGTCAGGGCAAGAAGATCCTGCGTAGCGTATGTCCTGTAATAAAACAGGACCAGAAGAAACCTGTTTTTCAGATCCAGTTTCCACCTGCGTCCGGCACCAATGCCGCGCACCCTGCTTCTTTTGGCGAGTCGCTTTTGCTCTGCCTTGGGGTATTTTTTTGCCAGCCGCCCTGCCACCAAATTAAATTCGGAGACTGTCAGTCCAGTGCACCGGATGAACAGTTTGGGCTTTTTTGCTAATTTGTCGTATAATGACATGCTTTGACATTGGCAATCAGAATAAAACACGGCTGACGTATAGTTTTGATCATCGGGCAAGTTCGAATTGACATGCAATTCCATGCAGTCAGCCAGATTTGTCCTGCAATGCGTCCAATCTCGTGATTATGCCCAATTACGGATGATGTCTCATGTACAGGCTTACCATCTCGCGCCACGACTGGCTTCCCCTGGCGTTGCGTATGGTGTTGGATTTTGGCTTGATGCGGGGCACCATTCCCATCGCAGATATCATGTTGCACATGAGCCTTGCCAGGTATGCAGAATCCAGGCAAAAGTCGCCGGTGCCCCGGCCTAACCTGCCGAGCATCGCGTACAGCCCGTTTATGTCTGCCACTGCGCTGTCAGTCACCATGCAGTCGATTATCACCCTGGTGCGGATATCCACGATTGCGTGCAGTTTGACCCATCCCTTTCTGGTACGAAAACTGTCGGTCCTGACGTCAAACCACCTGACAAACCGCAGGTACGAGTATCCGGTACCGTCTGCTGCCAGGGAGCCTGCCTCCACCTCCCTGATGGCAATCCGGTGTGCCTCTGCCAGGTACCATTCCGGGATCAGGCCGTAGGCGCGTGCTATCGTGCTCTTGGAGGGAATTTTCTCTAGGCCCATCTTGGCTGCCATGGCGCTATTGTTTCGGAGGATGCCGACCATCTTACGGTAGGTCGTGCGCTGTGCCTCAAGCATGATGCAGACAGCTGCCATGGCGCCAGGCGGGTATGCCGTCATGCCGCCCAGGCCGGGCCTGACGGCGTACGGATCCCCAAGATTCTTGATTATTCCCAGCACGGTATTCAGCATGAGGCCCGACAGGTACTGCTGAACCAAATCGTACTGTCGTTGGTCGCGTTTCTTTGTAGTCATTAGGCGATGCCGTGATCCGCCGATCCATATCTTTTGTCATCCGGGGGCATATGCCTCTAGGGCACACCCACAATGTTCCGGTTCTCCTGCATCATCGGTTGGTGACACAAAATCAGGATCTTCTCCAGATTCACTCGTCTGGCCTGCGCACCATTATGTCATCACCGGAAATGACAAACTTTAGTTTGTCGGGATTGCCAAGCATTTCAAGTATCGGTTTTGGTATGTAGCTGTAGTTTGTCAGACGCTTCTCGTTTTTGATCACAGAAACGGTAAATTCCTTGGCGTCTTTGGCCCACTGGGTCATGAATTTTTTTTAGCTGCCTGTTATTTAAGACTGGTAGAAAGATCTATGTAATAATACCAATTGGTTTATTTATGAACAGGGCAAAACGCGCCAAAACGGCGGCAAGGCAGGGACAGGTGATCAGCAACGACCCAAAGCAGGTGAGGATGACAAGTCTCAGACGATGGAATGTGGCATCGCAGTCTATTCCAGGACTGTGGTATCTGGTGATTCTTGGCTCTGCCGGGTTTGTATGCGCGTGCCAGCATTACGTCAATTGTGACGGCCTGTGCAAGCACGTGCGGGCAGTGGACGTGTTGCTTGGCCGGATGTGGGACCGGTGCAGGAACCAAAATACAATTGTCATTAGCATGCCTCAGACTGCATGCCACCATTGCAAGTCGACTGTGTTTGCACGCAACGGGCACCGACACAACGCGTACGGGCCGATCCGGCGGTACCGGTGTAAGCCGTGCGGCCGGACATTCTCCGGACGGCCGGGCTTCAAGAAGCGCCATGCCGGCCCAGAGGCGATATCCCGGGCACTCAGGGAGGCAGCGTACGGGCTGTCCTGCGCTGCGGTGCAGGCAGTGATGGCACAGGACGGAACAACCGTGCATTCAAGCACGATATACAGGTGGACTGCACATTATTCGACGCTGATGGATGAATATTCAAGGCGGCTGCAGCCGCGCACGAGCTACAAGTGGCACTGCGACGAGATACATTTCAAGGTTCGCGCGCAGGCGCGGTGGCTTTTTGCCGTCATGGACGGCGCCAGCAGGTTCATACTGTCCCATGACGTGTCTGAGACAAAACTCAACTACAGACCCGCCCCCCTGTTTGCAGCCGCAAGGAATCTGGCCGGAACCACCCCGTGGGTGCTGGTAACAGACGGCCTGCAGGCGTTTTGTCCTGCCGCCCGCAGGGCGTTTTGGAGACGCAACGGCTTCAGGCTGATCCACGTCCGGGAGATTCACCTGAAGAACCGCTTCAGTCATAACAACAAGCACGAGAGGCTTAACGGCGAATTCAAGGATCGCATCAAGACCGCCCGCGAGTTCGGGACAGAAAGTCCCGCGCTTGTGCGGCTGATGATCGTCCACCACAACTTTTTCCGCCCCCATGGCGGCATTGGCAAAATTACACCCGCAGAGGCCGCAGGGATCGTCATATCTGGAACGGACAAGCAGATCACCCTCATCAGTAATGCAGCAGCTGCTGCAGCAGCAGCGTAGTCGCAGCAGCAGCAGTAGCAACGGCAGCTGTAGCAACGGCAGCGACACACGTAGCCCAGACTGGCCTTGGCGTGATGGATGTCCCATCAATGCATGTCATGGCAATGACTGGGATTATCCATCACAACTGGCAGATTCTCCCTAGAGGAATTATGATTTAATGGGGAATGGCATAACGGTGCGTAAAACAGGCAAGTAAATCTGGAGAAGATCCTGAATTTGTGCCACCAACCGATGATGCAGGAGAACCCAATGTTCCAAAGATTAATTAGTCGTGCGATTTTTTTTGGGAATGCTTGGTAAACTTCAAGATAACGATATCAGATACTAAAGGAAAGGCAGTCTCAAAGGAGCTCAAGGACAGTGATGCTAGTCCCCTGCTTGGTCTGCAGGTGGGAGACGAGACGGATGCATCGGTTGTGGGGTTTCCTGGCAGGTTGAGGATTACGGGCGGTTCTGACAAGTCAGGCGTTCCGATGCGGAGCGACATTCACGGCGCGGCAAGAAAGCATGTCCTGCTCTCCAAGGGAGTCGGCCTTCAGGATGCAGAGTCGGGCCAGAGGGTAAGAAAACTGATGCGTGGAAACACCATATCAGAGGAGATTTATCAGATTAACTGCAGGCTCGACGGAGAACTTCCGGCAGAGGCCCCCGATGCAGGAACCGCCTGAAAGAGCAACTGTTTAGGTTTGACGTCTGCAATATTGTGGAATCAGGCATAAACCCAACCACTTACCCTGAAAGGAATAGCTTAACATATACCGGCTGAAGACTTTGCTTTATGCACTGGAGAGAGACGCTGCCGGAATGGTACGTTGAAAAGTATGGGTATCAGCCATGCGTGAACATCGGAACCGCAGGCCATGTGGATCATGGAAAGACGACTCTCATCCAGGCACTGACAGGTTCCTGGACCAGCGTCCACAGCCAGGAACTCAAGCGCGGAATCACCATCCGTGTGGGTTATTCTGATGCGGCATTCTACAAGTGCAGCAGCTGTGAGGAACCCCTGGGATACTCGACTGTCCCAAAGTGCAACAACTGCGGAGGGGAGAGCCAGCTATCCAGGGTGGTGAGTTTTGTAGATAGTCCCGGACACGAGAGCCTGATGGCAAACATGCTGTCCGGCTCTGCATTGATGGACGGTGCACTGCTACTGGTTGCCGCAAACGAGAAGGTTCCAAAGCCGCAGACAAAGGAGCATCTTTTGGCACTTCAGACTCTCAACATACGGCAGATTGTAATGGTGCAAAACAAGGTGGACCTGCTCTCATACCAGGAGGTGCTGGACAATTATCGCGACATCTCAAAGTTTGTGGAGGGGACACATGCGGCAGGGGCACCTGTGGTTCCAATCTCGGCTCAGTCGGGACTGAACATTGATGCGCTGATTGGTTGCATAGAGTCCACCGTAAAGACGCCTGCAAGGGACGAGAAGAAGGATGCAGTCATGCATGTGTTGCGCTCGTTTGATGTCAACAGACCCAGTACCAAACTCAAGAACATCAAGGGCGGGGTTGTAGGCGGAAGCCTAACCCAGGGAGTCTTTAACGTGGGCGACGAGATCGAGATAAAACCCGGCATCATGAGTGAGAAGAAAAAATCATACCGGCCGCTGACAACTGAGATTACATCGCTTGGAACTGCAGCAGGAATAGTCGATTCGGTAAAACCAGGCGGCCTAGTCGCCATAGGGACAAAACTGGATCCGTCCATGACCAGAAGCGACTCCTTTATCGGCTCAGTCATTGGGAGGCCTGACACTCTTCCGGAGAACTCCACAACTCTAAAGATTAATGTAAACCTGTTTGACTCAGCCGTGGGAACCACGCAGGATGTCAAGGTGCAGCCCATACAGTCTGGCGAGATGCTCCGGTTGAACATAGGAACCGCCCCAGTGCTAGGCAAGGTCTCCAAGATGGTTTCAGACAGCATTGAGGTCGAACTGGGAAGGCCTGCCTGCATCTTTGAGGGCGGGTATGTGGCAATCAGCAGAAGGATTGCCGAGAGATGGAGACTGATTGGTGCAGGAATAGTTGGTTGAGGTCATCTGTGATACAAGCTTTTTGATTCATCTTGCGACCCGGCGCATCAAGAACATCGACAGGCTTGATGTGGAGATAGGGGATATAGAGTTTGTCGTCCCCCATGTGGTAAAGACTGAGCTGTCCAGGCTGGCAGAAGATCCATCAAAGAGCAGGGACGCTCTGGACACTCTAGAGTATGCCAAGAATCTCAAGACGATCCCCATCACGGGCACGTTTGCCGACAGGGAGATTCTAAGGCATGTCTCAGGGCATGGAGGAGTTGTTGCCACGATGGACGCGGGTCTGAAGAGAGGGATAAAGGAGCGCGGAGGCACGGTAATGTCTCTCTCAAGGAATATAATAATCCTAGAATCTTAGAAAAATTTAACTTTGGGTATTCACAAATCCATTCATGGGAAACCTTGCCTTGAGAAGTGCTGCCTTTGAGAACGGCAGCGTCATTCCAAGAAGATACGGGTACAAGAATGGAAACCACAGCCCTCCGCTGGAGATAAGTCAGATCCCAGCAGGAACGGCATCACTTGCGCTGATAATGGACGACCCGGATGCCATGGGTGCAGTTGGAAAGGTCTGGGTGCACTGGGTTGTGTGGAATATTGATCCTGCCACCACCAGAATTGGGGAGGACTCTGTCCCGTCCGGGTGCCTTCAGGGCATGACGGACTTTGGCAACACGGGGTATGGCGGTCCGGCCCCTCCAGACAGGGAGCACACATATGTCTTCAAACTGTATGCGTTGGATTCCATGCTGGAGTGCGGGAAAGACTCCACCAAGGCCAAGATCGAGGATGCAATGCACGGTCACATTATTGCAGAGGCTAAGCTGAAAGGAAGATACTCACCAGGATAGATAAAGAGTAATATGCAAAGGGCAAAAAAGAGTGTAATTGAAAGCAGATCCTTCTCTCATATCCGTCGGCTCTTTTAATCTAAGGTACAGTCATCTTCTGATAATCGGCGTCCTTGCCCTGTCATTTACCATATCAATGCTTATTCGTTCCCAGCCTGCAGAGTTTGGTTTTGAGCTCAACGAGTTTGATCCATTCTACAACTACCGGGCCACGCAGTACATGGTGGAGAATGGAATTGTCCAGTACTATGAGTGGCACGATGACCTGAGCTGGCATCCCACGGGCAGGGACATATCGGACACATCCCAGGTTATGCTCCATCTGACGGCGGCTGCAACTTACCAAGTGTTTGGCGGAGGATCTAGTCTTTACGACTTTACGATAGTCTTTCCTGCAGTCATCGGCTCGCTGACTGCGGTGGTTTTGTTTGCCCTGATCAGGGTCATGGGCGGAACGACTGCAGGGCTCTTTGCTGCCATACTCTACTCTGTGTCACTACCCATAATCGTCAGGGGCCCCCTAGGATGGTTCAAGTCTGAACCCCTGGGACTGTTCTATGGAATCCTGGGAATCTATCTCCTCCTAAGCGGAATAGGCGCAGGAAACAGGATGTCAGGCATAGCCAGAATCGTAGGGGGCGGCATATTCACGGCGTTTGCCATGTCAGCATGGGGCGGAAACCAGTTCTTCATAATACCTGTGGGGGTCTTTATCCTAGTGCTGCCGTTTGTGCGCGACAATCACAGGTTTCTTGTATGGGCCATCCCGGTATATACTGCCGTCTCGTTTCTGGCCTCAGTCGGGTTCGCACGGGGACTGTCTCCTGTCTCCATGGAGGGAATCGCGCTGATTGTTCCGACTATATTCCTGGTCTCCTGCGTCATGCTCCAGTCCAGAAGCGGCAGGCACAAGACCAGAAACGGCCTGCTGTTGCTGGCCGCCTTTGTCATAGTCGGGACAGGTATGCTGGCAGTGAATGCAGAGGCAGAGATTATACCGAACCCGAGCTTCAGGTATCTCAACGCCGTCAACCCGTTCATGACCACGACAAACGCCTTGGTGGATTCGATCTCAGAACATGCAACCACCACAATAACCCAGTCGTTCGTGTTTCATTCGGTTCTCATGATATTTGCCGGCATCGGGGTCTGGCTCATACTCAAGAATATCGGTTCGGAAAATCCGGCGCCGATCAGACACGACATGCTGGCATTCGTACTGATACTTGGGATGGCAGGAGTATACATCAGCTCCGCCTTTGTCAGACTAGAGGTCTTTGCAGGTGTGGGAGTGATCGCCCTGGCCGCCATCGGGCTGTCCGTCCTGACAAGGGAGTTCTTCAGGAAGAGATCGAACACGGAGAGTCCCATAGGGAACCGCATAAGGCTGCCGTATGTGGCAGGAATCATAATCCTTCTGATCGTTCCCATGGTGTATGCTGGGGAGGAGTCACAGGTGTTTGCAGTCACGAGTCAGCCGCCCCCAATCCTCAATGGTGCGTCATACTTTCCAGTTGCCACCAATGACTGGCTGGGCGCGCTGGAATGGATAAGAACCAATACGCCGGAGGATGCCGTGATTGCATCATGGTGGGACTACGGATACTGGATATCTACAGTGGGGGAGAGGGCAAGCATAGCTGACAACTTTACCGTAAGCACCGTCGTGATTGAAAACATCGCCGAGATGTTTCTGAGTACGCCTGACCAGGCATGGAACGCCCTGCAGGAGATGGAGGCAGATTATGTACTTGTCTTTGTGGCAGCGCAGAGACTGCCATCGGACGCCGGAGAGCCGCTGTACACCTTGAATTACGGGGGTGATGATTCAAAGAGGCACTGGTTTATACGAATAGCAGGCCAGGACATCGCCAAGTACCTACATGCAGACGGCGTAAGCGGCACGGATTACTTCTGGAATGAGACTATCCTTGGAAATATGTTTCCGTTTACTCCTGTAGTGTACGTCAACCCAAACAATCCTGTGCAACAGTCACCGGTGTTTGTAAATGGATTGATTCCAATTTATGCCGAGAACATAAAGTATCCTGCCGATGGGGACGGCCCGCTCAGACTGGCCTATGCCTCCCAGAGTTTTGTAGACAAACGGGGTACTGCGGTAATTGGGGTATTTGTATACGAGGTCAATGACGAGTACGGGCAGAGTCCCTAGTCGTATCTTTCAGGCAGCCTGTATCTCATGTATTTGTCATCAGGCGAGAACCTGGCAGGATGCACGGAGACGGTCTCAGAGTCACATGCCTGGCATCTTGTCTTCAGTGTGTACCGGTTGCATGCAGAACATCGCCTCATCTGGAACCGCATCTAATTCTCCCTCGTCTTTTTTGACTCTTCCCGGGTAAACTTAAACAGGCCCTTCTTTTTGGTTATCCCGGTCTGGATCTTGCTTATTATCGGCTTTAAGGACTTTTCAGCGGATTTGAAGTCCTCTGAGACTATCGAGAGTCGGTACTTGGGGGCTCCCAGATAGGTAATGCGAATGGTAGGATCCCGTCCCAGCACATTCAGCAGTGTCTTTTTTATAATCTCCACTCCATCGGGTCTCTCGCTGGTAATCTCCATGATGCCTCTGATCTCGACTGAGGGCAGCTTCATCTTGGATGCGATCTCCTCTATGGCGCCTGCGGTTCTCTCGGTAATGTCCAGATCGCTGACTGCCCCTATCCCATTCCTTCCAATCCTTACAAAGGCATCATACACAGAGTCAAACTTTGAGTATATCTTGTCCTCCAGACTTTCAATCTGGGCGTCTGTCAGATCCGCCTTCTCCTGCACATTCTGGAGCAACGTCCTTCCCTTCTCAAACTTCTTGACCTCCTTGAGCTTCTGCTTTCTCTGGTCGTTTGATACCTGCTTTAGGGACAGGTCAATGTCGCCCCGTTTTGGATTGACCTTCTTTACAAGCAGTACCTTTTTGTCTCCGTCACGGACAAACCTGTTTATGGCTCTGATCCATCCTGGTGCGATCTCCGAGATGTGCAGGAATCCCTGAATGTTGTCATATTCGTCAAGCGTCACGTATGCACCGTGATCCATCACCCGGGTAACGGTGGCAAGCACTATCTCGCCTTGTTCCGGAAGCTCATGCGTTTCGGCAGACATTTCTTCTAGAGATCCTCGGTGCGTAAATTAATGTTGCTAGCCGGATTTTAGTCCGCAGGCAGGACACGCATAACAGTCGGTGCTATGCGGATCCACCCTGTGCAAGACCGAGATATTTTGCCAAGAGGTATGTAGGAGAGACAACAGCATCAAATGGCATAGAATGCGTTCTAGATTCTACAGGTGTTGTTTGTTAATTTTGGAATGACAAGGAAGGATCTGGGTTGAGGACGTCATTAAAGAAATCTGAAAACATGGTAAGCGAACCGGTGAGCAACAGCATTCCCATGCAGACAAGCATTCCCCCATTAGAACTCATGAGTAATCCCCCCCCATTTGCCGGTTTGGGCCATAAAATCAGAAAAACATGGTTAAATGTTCATCATGCCAAGTGCGTGGCAAATTAATTTATTACAAAATCCGAGATGACGTGCGCAGTCCTGCAGCACCTTGATGTGCCCTGAAAATCCTACTTGGCAGGCTCCCGGGAGCAGGCTTTGTCCCAGTCTACCTGCATCCTCCACCGGCCCGGTGGCGGCGGGCCCTTTTGCACGTAGTCCCACAAAAGGTCCAGGTTCACCAGCCCTGTGATCACGTTGAACTCCCGGTTGAACTGCGCCGCGGTTCCGTCGTACGGGTCGGAAAGACGCGCGTAGCGCTTGAGCCTGCCTATGGTGTGCTCGACTAGCACGCGCTCGGAGTGGATCCTGTGGTTGTGCTCCCTTTGCTCCGGCGTCAGGGGCGCCTTCTTGCTCTTCTTGTGCGGGATCTCCGGGGTCGTGCCGGGCAGGTGTTTTTCGATCCCCCGGTAGCCGCGGTCGACAAAGACGTGGCACCGTTCTGCCTCGGGCAGATCCGGGTCGTGCATCGCCTCCTCCCATCTTCCAAACGGCATGGGGCGTTCCTTGAGAAGCGTGATGTCGCCGACTGACCCGACGGTGCTCTTGGATATGCCGATTATCACCCCGTTTTTGTTGGCGTACACGTTGGTGTTGTTGAATACATGATAACCCCACCCACCCACTACCTGTGGCGGGCTGACCCCTAAATTCACCTGGTCACAAAGACCTAGTTGTTGAATGGGGCGATCCGAGCTGCTGTGTTACTGGGCTTCGAGCCCTGATAGATGGATGCAGCTTCCGGCCTGCCACACAAAAAAAAGGAGGTGAAAGAAATAGAAAAGAGTATTGGAATCGACATAGGAAAGAGAAAATGCGTGACGTGCGTGATGAGCCATGAAGGGACAATCCTGGAAGAGTCATCGTACAGCAACACGTCCCGGGATTCATCAGAGTTTGCCGCATACGCAAAGGCCACATACGGTCAGTGCAGGGCAGTCTGCGAATCCACAGGAAACCACTGGATAAAGACTGCTGATGCATTTGAATCTGCCGGAATCCCGCTGATGCTTGCCAATCCGTTCAAGATCAAGGCAATCTCGTCGGCCAGCATAAAAAACGACACCATAGACGCAAGGATGCTTGCCCACCTGCTGCGAGCCGACTTGATTTCGAGCTGCCACATAGGCTCGGCCGAATCCAGGGGAATGAAGCAGATCCTCAGGTACCAGATAACCCTGGTGCAGGACCGGACAAAAGTGATCAACTTTGTGCACACGCTGACAGACAAATGCGACATAAATCCAAAGGATGGAGGACGCCACATCTGGAGGGGAAAGGCCCTAAAGTATCTTGAAGAGGCAGACATGAAGAATTCTCGGGACAGGTTCGTGCTGGACGGCTGCATATCGCAGATACGGCACTGCAACGACGAGATAAAAAAGACCGAAGTCGAGATCAAGGGATACGTCCGCGACACCCACTACCCGAAGCTGCTGCTGAGCATGACTGGGATGAACGTATTTTCTGCAGCGTTGCTGGCAGCAGAGATCGACGACATCAAACGGTTTGGGAACCCAAAAAAGTTCGTGTCCTGGGCCGGCATGTGCCCGACGCTTCACCAGTCAGGCGACACGTCATACCACGGCAGGATGAAAAAGGACTCAAACAGGAAGGTCAACTGGATCATGGTCCAGTGCGCGCTTGCTGCAGTGCTCCATGACGCAAGGGTGAAGGAATACTACACGCGCATCATGAAGAGGCACAAGCACCACGTCGCCATAACGCACGTGGCAAACAAGATGCTGACTATCATCTGGCACATGCTGACAGAAGACACCCTGTACGAGGACAGAAACGAAAAGCTGTATCGCTCCAAGATCAGACAAGTCATGAAGGACGAGTAGGTGTGGAACCGGTGGTGGTGCCAGTAGGCAATGCCGAGTCTAGCGGATGCTGTGCACAAATTATGGGAACTATGGGATGTTTCTACATGAATGCTGGGGGGCCAGCCCCCCAGACCCCCCGGAAGGGATTATGCGTGTCACACCGCGGGGCAAAAAGCCGTATTTTCTGCCGGTCGGGCAGGATTCTGCTTGCAGGGGTGTGTCCTAGAGGCATATACCCCCGGATGACAAAAGATATGGATCGGCGGATCACGGCATCGCCTAATGACTACAAAGAAACGCGACCAACGACAGTACGATTTGGTTCAGCAGTACCTGTCGGGCCTCATGCTGAATACCGTGCTGGGAATAATCAAGAATCTTGGGGATCCGTACGCCGTCAGGCCCGGCCTGGGCGGCATGACGGCATACCCGCCTGGCGCCATGGCAGCTGTCTGCATCATGCTTGAGGCACAGCGCACGACCTACCGTAAGATGGTCGGCATCCTCCGAAACAATAGCGCCATGGCAGCCAAGATGGGCCTAGAGAAAATTCCCTCCAAGAGCACGATAGCACGCGCCTACGGCCTGATCCCGGAATGGTACCTGGCAGAGGCACACCGGATTGCCATCAGGGAGGTGGAGGCAGGCTCCCTGGCAGCAGACGGTACCGGATACTCGTACCTGCGGTTTGTCAGGTGGTTTGACGTCAGGACCGACAGTTTTCGTACCAGAAAGGGATGGGTCAAACTGCACGCAATCGTGGATATCCGCACCAGGGTGATAATCGACTGCATGGTGACTGACAGCGCAGTGGCAGACATAAACGGGCTGTACGCGATGCTCGGCAGGTTAGGCCGGGGCACCGGCGACTTTTGCCTGGATTCTGCATACCTGGCAAGGCTCATGTGCAACATGATATCTGCGATGGGAATGGTGCCCCGCATCAAGCCAAAATCCAACACCATACGCAACGCCAGGGGAAGCCAGTCGTGGCGCGAGATGGTAAGCCTGTACATGGATGAACGGGACAGGTTTGACTCGGAATACCACCAGCGCAGCATCATCGAGGCAGTCTTTGCCGCCCTCAAGAAGATGTACGGGGACAGCACCAGGTGCCGAAAACACGAGAACCGGACAAGGGAGACTGCGATCCGTGTCATGTGCTACAACATCGAGCTCGTGGCCAGATTGCAGGCAAAAGACGGCAGGCTCACACAGGATCAAATCGCGACACTTGCAGCATAGCTGGCGCGTTTCACCACGCGCTTCCTAGCGGAGCCTCCGCACCGTGTCTTGGATTTGGGGGATTTTATGGGTTGTGGAGGATCGATGGTGCGGCACTGTTGGCGTCGACGGGTTCTGGCACCAATCATGTCTTTGGCATCTTGGCACATGAAATGGCATTTTTTATTACTAGGACACACCCTGCTTGCAGGTAATGCTTAAGAAGGCAAAAAACATACCCAAAGTGACAAACTGGTTGCAAAAACTGGATAAGTCCGGGGGAGGGTTAACATAGATGGTGAACTTTTTTTTCTTGCCAGAGTATCTCATGCGCCTGACCGTCCTTTCGGACGGGCGCTGCACGGGGCAGTGCGTGCCGTCTGCGAATATCTCGCCCCCGTCGGGCCCGGGCACGATCTTCTTGAACTCTTCCTTGGTGGGGGCAGCTGCTATCTCTTTTGATATCTTGTCTGCCGTGGGAAGAACCCCTTCCAGCATCGCGTCGAGCACCTTAAGGTACCGCGACACGGCGGCCTGGTCTATCCCGAAGACTGCGCCAAGCACGCCCTGGGTAATGTTGTCCTTTTTGTGCATCAGCGCCATGAGCAGGGCGTGCCTCAGGTGCAGCTTGCAGCGGTTTCCGGGATCGGACCTTCTGGAGTCGTCGTCGCGAAACAGCGGCATCTGGCCAGAATCCTTCATGAATTCCTTGGCATGCTCCAGCATGAACTGGAACTTTTCCTTGTCTTTCAGCGTGGCCCGGTAAATCTTGGTCTTGCTGCCGATTATTTCGTCAAAAACCTCGATCCGGTGCAGCATCCCGTTTCCGTCGGCGTCCCTGTTCGATGCGGTGTCCCTGCTCTTCCACAGGCCGCGTTCGAGATTCAGTTCCCCGTCTTTCCTCTCCAGTTCCCCGTCTTTCTAATTTAGAATCTTTTTTAGCTTTTTGTTTTCCCGTTCCAACTTGCGTATAATCTGATCAGGCGAATCTGGCATTTGATGTGAGACGCGATCGTGCCTGATCTAAATTTATCGATGTGAGGTGAGGGAATTACTCATAAGTTCTAATGCTAAGCGCAATTGCCTTTACATGTTTTATTGAAGCAGAAATTGTTTTGCTGATTGATGCGACATGGCCGTACAGTTACGATCTGGGAGATGTTCCCCTAGGCGAGATAGGACATCTGTTGGTATTTAGCACGCTGGGGTTGCTGGCAATGGGAGTGTTCAGAAATGACTGACAGGAATTTGCTGCTGATGGAGATTATTCAGAACAATCCTGGAATTCACTTCAGGGAAATTATGAGGGTGTCCGGGTTGAAAAACGAAGTTTTGAGTCATTATCTTAAGAAATTCGAAAAAAATGGCGTAGTCAAGGTTATGAGAACCCCGAGACGGACAGGATTCTATCCGCCGCAGATTTCAGAGGAAGAATCCAATGTAATCAGGGCATTAAGAAGGCAGACGCCGCGAGACATACTGCTTGCATTAATAGAGAATAACGAGTTGGGATTCAAGGAGATTGTAAGTGCTGTTGGGAAATCACCATCAACGGTTTCGGTATATTTATCCCAGATGGTTTCTGACAAGCTGATTGAAATCAGGTTTGTAGACCTGGAAAAATATTGCGTCAAAACGAGGGATGTGGTGGACAGGCTAATTGAAGACTGCAGACCAAGCCTCATCGAAAAGTCAAGCTCCGGATTCGAAGACATAATCAACTCACTGTAGATTTAATCCTCCTTTATTCAGAATTATGCGCTGCAGTCTGATGGTAACGTTGTGAGGTATGGCTACATTGTCAGCTGTTTAATTCGTTATTTCACGCAGGATTCCTTGCGATTCGCTACTGAGATGGTCATCAGGGGCAGGCACCAGGGCATTCTAACGGATTCTGTGTCCATACAGGACAGACCGCATGGAGTTGGCAGCAGTCTCATATATGATTTCTGAGGATCACATGGCTCCCGTTAAAAGTCGATGCCTTTTTTTGCCTTTATGCCGTGCTGAAACGGATGCTTTATCTCCCTCATCTCGGTAACCAGATCCGCAACGTCCAGAACCTCGTCCCGGGCATAATTCCCCGTCAGTATTAGATCAAGCCGTGCAGGCTTTGTACTGATTAATTCCAGAACGTCCTCAAGGTTGACCAGTCCAAGGTTCACGGCATAATTTATCTCATCAAGTATAACAATGTCGTATGCGTCAGACTGGATCTTCTCCCTGCTGGTCTGGACTGCATGTCTTGCAGTCATCTCGTGAACCTCCCGGGGGCTCTTGTCATCTATAATCCCGACAAACCCGCTACCTGCCCGAATCATCTCGAACTCCGGCTCGAGCCTCCTGGCAGAATTCATCTCACCGTAATGCCAGGATCCCTTGATGAACTGGATCATGCAGGTTTTTTTCCCATACCCGGATGCCCGCAACACTATTCCCAGTGCTGCAGTTGTCTTTCCCTTGCCCTTTCCGGTGTATACTATGGTTATGCCGTTTGGTTCCATGATATCACCCTTGATGGGTCTTGCTAAAAAGATTGGGGGTTCGGGACTGCATCATTCATGGTTCCATTCAGAACGCAGGTGAGGGAATCTTCCATGCGCCTGATCGTCTGCATGATTCCCGTGTTGTTGCAGTATGTGTGATCTTTTTTCTGGCGCATGCTGTATCTGCAGACATTTCTGACGGGTATTGATGCAGGTTCCGTATTGCCTTTGTATGCTGTTGGCAGGGAATGACAGCATCCAAAGAGGGAGTGTCTGTCCTGTAGCATGCCATGATCTTGGGGATTTGTGCAGGAGTGGGAGATGCCATTCATGTGGTTTAAATAAAAAACGAACCTAGTCACACGGATTGAAAATTCCCAGAATCGTCCTGGCAGGCACAAGCAGTGGAGTCGGAAAAACGTCAGTCACATGCTCAATAATTTATGCGCTCCAGAAGAAGGGCTACTCGGTCAGGCCATTCAAGGTGGGTCCTGACTATATCGACCCAGGCTACCTCTCAAGCATCTCAGGCCAGGACGCATGCAACCTTGATGCCTGGTTGATGGGCGAGGATCGCCTACTGGAGAGCTTCATCTGCAACTCGGCATCGGATGTATCCGTAGTCGAGGGCGTGATGGGTTACTATGACGGCTTTGGGGGTGACTCGAACTATGCAAGCACCCACCATGCAGCGTACATAACCAAGACGCCGGTGGTTCTGATCCTGGATGCATCCAAGACGGCCCGCTCCATTGCAGCAACTGCCACAGGTTTTAAGATGTTTCACGGGGAGTCCGGGATCGCAGGGGTGATTCTCAACAGGATTGGCAGCGACAGGCACGGGCAGGCATGCAGAACCGCATTGGAAGAGACAGGCATTCCGGTGCTTGGAACCATTCCAAGGGATCCGGCGCTGGAGATGGAATCCCGTCATCTGGGACTTGTCTCCACGCTAGACAGGGATGCCCTGTACGCCAAGATCAGCAAAGTGGCGCAGACCATGTCACAACACCTAGATATTGACAGGATAACACAGATTGCACATGGTGCTGCCTCCCTGCCAGACATGGCAAGGCCGACATACGAGGAGCCCAAGATCAAGATAGCAGTGGCTCTTGATGCGTCGTTTAACTTTTACTATCACGACAACCTAGAGGCGCTGCGGCGCTGCGGCGCATCGTTAGAGTTCTTCAGTCCAGTCACAGATGCGGGGCCGCCTGACTGCGACGGGCTCTACATCGGAGGTGGTTTTCCAGAAGTTCTCGGAGACAGGCTTGCAGGAAACCGTCCCATGCAGGATACCATCAAACGTCTCTCAGAGGACGGCCTCCCAATCTATGCCGAATGCGGGGGACTAATGTATCTTACAAGACAGATCACGTCAGGTGGCAAAAGACACAGGATGGTTGGCGTATTTGACGCAGAGACGGAGATGACAGGACAGATGACGCTTGGCTACACCAGAGGGAACATAGTTGCTGCCGGCACTCCCGTATCTTCAGGACCGTGCAGTTTTCGCGGGCATGAGTTTCACTACTCCCGCATAGGCTCAGTCTCACAAGATTCCAGATTTGCATACAAGATGGATATAGGTAGGGGGATTGACGGCAGCAGGGACGGCATGGTTGAGTATGACACGCTTGCCTCATACGGGCACCTGTATTTTGACAGTTCGGATTACGCAGAGATGTTTGTCAGGAACTGCGCCAGATACTCAAAAGGGTAGGTGCCAATCAGGGGGATTCTGCCCGGATCAATTTGAAGAGTGCGTTGATTATTGCAGAGGCCGACGGGCTGCCGCCCTTTCGGCCTAGATTGGTAATGTGTGGTGCTGCAGATTTTGAGAGCTCTTCCTTTGATTCTGCAGCGCATATGAATCCCACGGGAATGCCTATTATCAGTGCGGGGCTGACCGTGCCCTCCGCGGTCATCTGAACCACCTCCTGCAGCGCAGTGGGTGCGTTGCCAACTGCCACCACGCCGCCGTCGATCTGTCCGGCTGCCATCCGCATGGAGACTCTGGAACGTGTCGTTCCCTGTCTTTTTGCAGCCTCCATGACGGTCGGATCCGAGATGTTGCAGACAGTCTTGTTGCCAAATTCCCTGAGGTTCTGCTTGTTGAGGCCTCCCAGAACGCCGTTGACATCAACGACTATGCTGCAGCCGTTCCTCAGCGCATTCATGCCACTCCGAATGGCGTTGTTACAGAAGATTATCCTATTTTTTCCTGCAAAATCAAAGTCTGCAGTGGAATGAATCACCCTCCTGACGATGGGCCATTCCGTCTCGTCGTAGTGATGTGATCCGATCTCGTCGTCGATGACCTGCATGCTTGCGTCCTCTATGGACTGTCCTCTCTCAGTCTGCATTTTCCACGTCCCCTGCCCTCTCCATGATCAAGTCGATCATCTTTGGGTCGGTGCCCAGATGTTTTGTTGTGTAGAATGTCTTGATTCCAGAGTCGGCAAGTGCAGGCATCAGATCGTTGTTGATGTCAGTCTTTACGTGTACACCCTCGTGCAGAAAGTAAAACACCACTATCAGCACCCGGGGCTTGTCGTCTGAGCATTTCTTGACTCCTTGGAATATGTCCGGCTGCTCTATCTCCAGCCAGCACCGGCTTACGTTCCGGTACGAGTCCTGCAATTTGTTTACAATGTAATCCAGAGACAGACGCGCGTTGGGATCTTTGCTTCCGTGCCCAATAAGCATAACATCTACATCCTTCTCTGGAAGGGTTACGTGGTTCTCCTCCATGGCGGCAGTTATCCTGTTCCGGACTAGGCTTACTAGGGTCTTGTGCATGCTCATGGGTTTTGTAACGACAAACTTTACCTCCGTATCCTTTTGGAACTTCATGACGTCAGTGACGGCACATTTGACCTTTCTTCCTGGGTACAGAAAGTACGGCACAATTGTTAGCGAGTCGATATCCTGCCTGAGACATCTTGCAATTCCGTCCTCTATGTATGGCGGCTCAACTTCCAGAAAGCAGAAATCGACAAAGGCATGTCGATTCCGTGACATTATCTCCGAGCAGATCGTCTCAAGTTCCTCAGATGCCTCCCTCTGCCGGCTTCCCCTGTCTATGAGTAACAGTCCGCGCCTCAATTCATTCTCCTTGCTATGGCTATGGTCAGATTAGGTGGGAATTTCTGTTTTTCTACAACTAGGTTGCCACTAGCAGATATCATGGCGGCAGCCTCTGAGACGCTTGCAGTTCCCTCAAAGGACCTTACAGTGTCTGAGGGGTTCGGGGTCTGGATTCGGGCCAGTTCCTCCCGATCCACATATTCTACTGGTACGTTCATCTCCTGTGCAGCCTGTGTCAACCCGGGTATGTCCTGCGGCTTCCTTATCGATGCCAGTCCTGATACAGAGATTGGGCTGAGGCCGAACCTCTCAAGGGTGTCTGCAATCCCGGCTTTGATGGTGTCCTTGTGGGTGTCCCAGTGCAGCCCCACGCCCACCACCAGACTCGGGGGCCTGTACACCACGGAATCTGCAGGCATCACGCCGCTAATTATCCGATCCGAGATTATAATGTGTCCTTTGGAGCCGGACCCCCTCAGGGAGTTCATGTCATGGTACATGGTAACGTTGTGCGGTAGTTTTGTGTACCACTCCCTGCTGCCGGCATCCTGAAAGACGCCTATGGCCTCCTCGTTTACCATGTGGGCGCTGACCCTAGTAACAGCGGAGTCATCCTCAATCTGCCATCCCAGATTCCTCCCTATCAGGTCTACGGATATCGTCTTGTTCACGTCTGCGGCAGTAGTGATTACAGGCGTGGCCCCCATCCGGTCTGCAATCTTCAGGGTCAGTTCGTTGGCACCTCCAAGATGTCCGGACAGCGTGCTGATTACAAAGCCCCCCTGATCATCAATCACCACCACGGCCGGATCCGTCTTCTTGCTCTTCAGGTGCGGTGCGATCAGTCTGATTACGGCACCCAGGGAGAAGATGCATACCAGCGCATCGCTGGTCTGGAACAGCTGGGCTATCTTTTGGGTGGTGGATTCAGCGTACCAGGTTATTGTGTCGCTTCCGTCGGAGAGCTTTTCAGGCGCAAGGACATGCCAGTCCGGAAACATTTTCTTGAGGTCTGCCCCCATTCTTACCCCGTTTCTGGTAATGACAAGAACGGACACATTTTCCATAAACAAAGAGTTGGTTACTTTGATAAAATATCTTTGCAATTGCTATACATGTAAGAGTAACTGTGTAGTTTTTTGATCAAATGCTGAATTCCATGTCTCCAAGAAACTATGTATTTTTTTGACATAGGACCAGACCCTCGCGCAGGACCGTGCCAAGATCATCTCCCCTTGCCTTGCATGTCTGCTTGATGCTCATCAGCGTGGCAATGGCGTCTGCGCCCTTCTTTGACCTGCTCCCGTTGCTGTTCTTGCGCAGGATGACGCACGGCCTGATGGCCCGCTCTGCCCGGTTGTTGTGGTATTCGACATCGTCTGTCTCCAGAAACGCAAACAGGTGATCCCTTTCCCGCACCAGCCTCTTGCGCATCCTGTTGCAGTGCTTGCAGTCGCGGTTCTTCTCGAGCCTGCCTATCATGGACGCGATGCGACGATCCAGCCTCTTCTTTGCGGCAAGCGCGTCTGCCCCTCCCGGAACGGCGCCGTCGACGTGCGAGTCCCGCAGTATCGCGCGCAGCGTCCTTGCGTGCCGACGGTAGTCCTGGCCGGGATTCTTGTATCTCAGGGTGGCCTTGACGTCCCGGACGTAATGCAGGTGGCACTTTTGGTGCATGGCTCCTATGACGTTCCACGCTCCCCACGAGTCAGACGTCACGCATCCCGGGTAGTCCTTGCCGAGCATCTTTTTTGGAACCTTCGAGTTCCTGCGGCGGTGCACCTCGTAGATTACGGCGTACCTTGTTACCACCGCCCACAGCCAGTAGTTCGTGCCGTCGACGCGCCAGACGGACTCGTCCCCGTTTATCGCAGGCGAGTTTCTTACCTCCTCCTTGATCTTCTCGTACAGCGGCCCGAGCTCCCGGGCCATCCTGCACACCATACGGTTTATCGCAGATTCCGTGATTCTTGCCGAGTACATCATCATGACAATATTGCATATTCTGAGGTCTGACATGCCGTGCAGCCTGAGGATGACCATCATTATCATAAAGTTGATCCCGTACCTGGAGTTTGGCAGTGCCAGCGGAGTCCTGCCGGACACGGTCTTCTTGCAGTTCCTGCAACGTCTTCTCTTTACTGTCACCTTGATGTGCTTTAGTTCCGTCTTGGCAGCCTCCCTTACCACCTTTGTGTACGTGGATACGCACTCGGAGAGGTCGGAGCTGCCGCAGTTGTCGCACGTGTGGGGATCTGCCGTCTCCTCTGCGTCTATTCTTTCAGGACGCGCAAGGCCCGTGCGCCTGTGGACGCTTGGCTTGCCCTTGGCCTTTGTGCGGCGTCTGGCACTGCCCGTCTTTTTGTCAGGTTTTGCGCCGATGCTCCTTGCAACGGCAGCCGATATGGTGCCCCTTGCTTCCTGCAACTCTGCCGTGAGGTCCTGGATCTGCCTGAGGGCGGCAGCGTAAAGATCAGTGAGTTTGGCTATCTGCTGGTCCTTTTTGGCCAGCTGCCCTGCCATCATCTCCACTTTTTCCTCCAGTTCTGCAATCCTTGACTCGGAATTATCATCAGACATAATGCAAACCGTGGGAACTGATGATCTAAAAATTGGAATGGAGAGAAAAACTCGATCAAGTGATTAAAAATAGTTTCAAAAAAACTACACAGACGTTTGTAGGCATGGAATTCAACATTTGATCAAAAAACTACACAGTTACATGTAAGACAGTCCGAGTATGGACACGGGTTGTTGCAGGGACTGCCAGAACTATAGTGAAAAGCAAAAATTCGTTCCAAGTTCAGCACCTCAGACCGAAAACTATGTAGATCATCTGGTCGCCTAACGCGGCATGAGCAAAGTAACACGGGAAGAACTCGAAGCAGCATACAAAAAAGAAAAAGACCTCAGGGTGGGAGTCAGAATGCTTGCAGTGCACATGGTATATTTTCGCAAAGTGAGCATAGAGGATGCAGCCGTCAATCTTTTGCGATGCCCTCGATGGGTGCGCAACTGGCTGGAACGCTTCGAGAAGGGAGGCCTTGAAGGCCTCCTGGATCTTCCCAGATCCGGCAGGCCGCCCAAGATTTCGCCGGAAACAATGGACGGCATACTGGACAAGGTAGACAGGTTCAAGACCACTCCTGCCGAACTGCAACAGGTCATACACAAGGAAACGGGAACAAGGATGCACAGGACGAATGTCAGGAAAATCATGCAAAAATACGGCCTGTCTCCCAAGGGGTCGCAAAGGATCCACATTAACAGGGCCACCAAAACGGCCGTAAAAAGTTGGCAATATCGCCTCAAAAAGAGAATTTCACGCCTAGAAAAGGACGGTTTTGTCCTGGCCGTGCAAGACGAGGCGTTCTTCATACACGACGTAAAATCGGGTCGCAAGTATTGGTCGCCTGTGGGGGTGCCAATAACCGTACCATATACTGGAAGCCACAAAAGAATTGCCGTGTACGGTTCAATCACGACGGACGGCAGGCAGTTCTTCAGGACTGCCAGCGGGTTTAATGCGCCCACATTTGTTGCCTATCTCAAGGCCATGCAGAGGCATTTTGGGAAGGTGGCCGTCATGGTGGACAGGGCGTCCCCGCACCGCGCAAAAGCCGTCCGGACGCTGCTGCGCAAGAACAAGAACATCAGGATCATATACCTGCCAAAAGGCTCACCGCATCTCAACGCCGTGGAAGAATGCTGGCACCAGGGAAAACGGAACCTGCTTGTCTCAGAATACTACAAAACCTTCTTGGACATGCACAGGGCCATCTCCCAGTATTATCGAACTGCGAGATTCAATCTGGATTTGATCAAATTCTTTAACAGAAAAGCCGAATTATTTTGCAAGAACTTTTGATCGCCACTATAGTCATCGTCAAAGACAGACAGCACAAGCCAGACATGGCAGAAAGACTGCTGGCCCACACAGGATAGACCACATGCATGATCCCCACAGGTACCCGCACACGAATTAAAACACGTCCGTGTTTTTCTTAATGGAAAAATATTGTTTGTCGTTGCAGTCACCCTGGCCTTAATTCCATTGGCGGTGCTGGTTAGGATGGATGGTGTCAGATTTTATTTGACAGGATTGGAGTATATGTGTATGTAGTTGTTGTGCAAAATATCGCGGTCTTCCTGGCTACGTGGCCTGCATGCAGTGTAATTTTTAAAAATTTGTCAGTGACGAGATTTTAATTTGTGTTATGTTGGGACGGGCCGTAGTTTCTCCCTTTAGTCAAATACCGGATCCATTTTTTGGCACGGATTTAGACGCGTTTGCAGTAACCGACGCGTTCGTGATTCAAAAAACGATAAAATCTAAAAAGCAGTATTTAATTGGTTCACACATACCCCGCAAGGCTCCGGCTGTAACATATGCGGTGACGGTAATATTCAGGAGGCAGGCGGTGCAAGGTGAATCATTCTGGATGTAACAATAGGTTTTTGTAACAGCATGCTAGAACAAACCCATGGAAGTTAGTTGGGATGAGGACGTCTGTATTCACTCAGGCAAGTGCGTAAAGAACCTCCCCTCCGTGTTTACAAAACAGAATGACAAATTTGTCATAATACAGGATGGCGCTCCTGCCGAGGAGATAAGTAGAACAGTCAAGGAATGTCCGTCAGGCGCATTAAAGATAAAAGAATAATTTTTTGTCCTGATTATGTATATGCCGCATTGGGAACCGTTGCGTCTTTTTGAGATTTTTTGCATGTATTTTTCGAGTGCTGGTGGCATCTGTCCTTGGAGAATCGATCAGTCATCAGGTTTACAGACACTACTGACTTGACCGGGCCAGAATGCTTCCGTCAAAGTCAAACAGCACAACCTCGATTGGGACCGAATCGTTGCAGTGCCTTCTCATGTGTTTGTGTGTATGGTTGCATATCAGATCAAAGAACCCGCGGGTTCGGCTGCCCTGAACGATCTCAGAGACGTGCCTTGCAGTGTTTGCCCTCCTTATCTCTCTGACAGTATCTGCATCGGCACCGGACTGTTCTGCCAATCTTGCAAGAAACCCCATGTCTACCTTGGAACCCTTGACATGGGTCTGCTTAACTCCGGCTGCCATCTTTGCAAGTTTTCCGATGAATCCCACAATGTATGCCTTTTTGATTCCCTTCCTGCCGCACTGCTGTATGGTGTATCCGGAAAAGTCGCCCATCTGTATAAAACAGTGCTCTGGAAGACTCACTATCTTCTTTGCCATCTCCTCGCTTCGTCCTCCAGTCGTCAGCACCATGGTATCATTACCCATAGCCACTGCAACATCCAGGTTCTGCCGGATTGATGCAGCGTATGATGCCGTGGAGAACGGAATGACGATTCCACTGGTGCCTAGAATCGAGATGCCGCCCTTGATGCCTATTCTCGGATTGTCAGTCTTTGGGCCAAGCTCGGTGCCTTTGGGAACCGAGATTACCACCCGGATCCCGCGTTTGTCAAGTATTTGTCCTCCGGTATCTTGCAGGTTCTTGGTAATCATTTTTTTGGGCACCGGGTTAATGGCAGGTTTGTTTATCTCCAGTCCCAGACCAGGCTTCGTAACTATTCCAACGCCTTGGCCCCCGTCTATATCTATTTTTCCTGCCGTATCAGTAAGGGACAGATCCACTACAATCTCAGCGCCGTGGGTCACGTCGGGATCGTCTCCCCCGTCCTTGACTACGGTACACCTTGCTCTATCTGACCAATACATGCAGGAGGTTACCGGAATCTGTATGCAGTTGCCCTTGGGCAGCTGGATCTCTACGCTGTATATGTCCTGCTGGCCGAGTATTGCCAGCAGTGCGGCCTTGGAAGCTGCCGTGGCCGAACTTCCCGTGGTGTAGCCTGTTCTGAGATTATCCTTCCCGTCCATACATACCGTGCTTGCCAATTGTATTAATAATATCAGGCGGACAGGATACTGGATTTGGATCAAGGCAGGTTCAGGACCGGCCATGGATCGGGGAGTTAACCTAGATTTTTAATTGGGGCTGTCCAAAAACCCGTATGCCTGGTCTGACTGCAATAGGGGTGGGTCCGGGGGATCCCGATCTGCTTACGGTAAAGGCCGTAAGGACAATCCAGAACGCAGATGTCATAATGTGCCCGGCATCAGGAGAGGACAGACCGAGTATAGCATTCTCAATAATATCACAAGTGATCGACAAGTCGGCAGGTCAGGAGGTTGTAAAGCTGATCTTTCCGATGACAAAGGACAGGGCGGTTCTTGAGCAGACATGGAAGAGAAATGCCAAGATCATGGCAGAAAGAGTCCTGTCAGGGAAGAACATCGTATATGTCACTGTAGGGGATCCATACTTGTACAGTACGTGGATCTACATGCACAGGAATCTTATGGAAAGCCATCCGGACATGGACATAAGCGTAATACCTGGAATCGTCTCGATATTCACGTTTGCCTCGAAGATAGGCGTAAGTATTGCAGAGGGGGCAGAGAAGGTTGCAATAATTCCATCATGTTATGACCTGTCTAGCGTCAGGGAGATTGCAAAAAACTCCGAGACTGTGGTCTTTCTCAAGGATGGGAGGTACTTTGATCAGGTGATAGACGTGCTAAGGGAATCCGGGTTCCCTGCAGACTCTATCTTTGCAATAGGACAGGATCTTGGTACCGACAAGGAGATCGTCAGAAAGATGACGCTTGGCGAGGTAAATGACAGCACCCTGACGACCAAATACTTTTCAATACTGGTGGTAAAGCGTGTCTAAAGTCTTCTTTGTGGGGTGCGGGCCAGGCGATCCCGAACTCATTACAGTCAAGGCCAGCAGGTTAATTCAGGAGGCAGACGTGGTGGTGTACTCAGGATCCCTGATCCCCGAACCCATCCTGAAGCTGTGCAGGAACGGGGAGCTGCATGACGCATCAGGGCTTGTCAGGGAGGAGATATTCGATCTGCTGTACCAGAATGCAAGGGAGAACAGGCGGGTGGTCAGGCTTCATGACGGAGATCCGTCCATATATGGTGCGATAAGGGAGCAGATCGATAATCTCAAGGCAAAGGGGATAGAATCCATAGTCGTGCCGGGAGTCACTGCGTTTCTTGCCTCGGCTGCCGCACTGGGAACACAGCTTACCCTGCCGGGAGTCACCCAGACGATAATCATCACGAGGGTAGAATCAAGAACCAAGGTTCCAGACAGGGAGAAGATATCCGAGCTTGCGGGGCACGGGGCAACGATGATCTTTTACCTCAGCGCACAGCTAATCGCAAGACTTGCCAGGGAGGCAGTGGCCGGAGGCTACAAGGAGACCACGCCTGCTGCAGTCGTATACAGGGCAAGCTGGAAGGATCAGACGATCCTGAAGGGAACGCTGGAGGACATTGCAAAAAGGACAAGGGAGGCAGGGATCACAAGGACTGCCATCATAATTATCGGCGATGTCATAGAGCCCGAGTCATACGAGTACTCTAAACTGTATGACAAGGAGTTCAGCCATGGTTACAGAAGGGCCAAAGTCAGATAGACAGGCGCAAAACCCTGTTTTTGATCCCCAGGCCCGTCAGGCTCTCCTGGAGGTTCCCGGGTTCTGCCGAGGTAAAGATTCTCAGTGAGTTTCTTGGAGAACTGTCGTGCCGCCTTGAGAGAGCCGAGGCCACCATCCTGCCCGGATCAATGAACTTGACTTGGGGAAACTCGCCATCCAGCATGTCCTGCAGGAAGGGAAGGTGCGTGCTGGAGAGGGTGACAGTATCGATAGAGTTTCTGGATATTGTATCCTCCAATCTCTCCCGTATTGTCTTCCTGCACAGATTTTTGTCTGTTAGGAACCGCTTGGACTCTACCAGATCTACAAGCCCGGAGCCGTCAATCCTGTGAATTCTGCACCGTCCTAGGGCATTCTGTTTGATGTATCTCGATAGGCCCCTGCTTCTCACCGCCGATCGGGTTGCAAGAATTCCAATCTTTCCTGACTTGGAGGCCTTGCAGGCCTCGGCCAGCGGAGGTCTTACGCCGATCACCTTCGGATTGTGAATGTCCAGCATGAGGCTAGGTGTGTTTGATGCCATTACAATGCCGTCCGGGGAGAACCTCTCCTCAAGCATCCGGATGGTTCTGGTAATTATGGACTTGAGTTGTGAGTGTGACTTGAGTCCGTAGGGAAAGTTCTGCTGGTCTGCAAAATACACAATGTCTGCCTTCATCACACTCTGGATTGCCAGTATGATTGAAAGCGATCCCAGACCCGAATCAAAGACGGCAATTCTTGCCACGCATTTTAAAGGCGATTCTGTCATAATAGTATGCCTTCAGGGCGGCTGCGTTGGAATGACCCCGTTGGATCGTGTCTGCCGCGGATAGATTATTGTCAGCTAAATTTAGTCCAATGTTGATCTAAATATACACGATACATTAAGACTAAATTTCTAAACCAGCAGTCATGCCAAACTTCAACAAAACTTGGTCTAAACAGGAAAAAGGAAGCATGAGCGACAAACTCCATGATGCCATAAAGCCTCAGGGGGCCTTGAAGCCACGAATCCAGACTGCAGTGAACAAGCTACAGGTCCAAGTCTCAAAGATGGACTCTATGCTAAACAAGCTGCATGAAAGGGACGCACACCTCTTCAAGAGGGTCGTAACTGCCATGCAGCAGCACGACATCAGCACAAGCAGAGTCCTGTCCAACGAACTAGCAGAGATCCGCAAGGTTACAAAGATGCTAAGTAACGCAAGGGTATCACTGGAACAGGTTCAACTAAGACTAACAACCATTCATGATCTTGGTGATGCCATGGTGGCAATAGGTCCAGCAATGTCAACCATGAAGGGATTAAAATCCTCACTGGGAAGATTCATGCCAGAGGCAGACTCGGAACTGAATGCGATGACCCAGACGCTCAACGGGCTCATGGTCGACTCGCTCGCAGGAGATTCATTCGGCAATATGGACTCCGACCTCTCAAACGAGGAGACAGAGAAGATCATTCAGGAGGCAGCAGCAGTTGCCGAGCAACAGATAGGAGAAAAATTCCCATCAGCGCCAACTTCAATCGGACTTTCGTCCAAAACAACTACTTCCAGTTTTGAGGAGTAGAAGACGAACAGACCTTCTTTTTGTTTTAATCAGGGATTAGCCCCAGAGCTTCTCTTTGAAGGTCAGCTTCTTGTTGAGGAGGAAGTTGCCAAATGCTGCAGATGATATTCCCAGGATCAGTGCGAGCGGATACGCTACATCATGTGTATCTATAAGCCAAAACACCATTCCAAGCTGCACCAGCGCGCCCAGCGAGCTGAACAGGCCAAACTTGCCATACTGGGTCAGCGTCCTCCACTTTGAAAAGTCCCTATCCTCGAATGTCCAGATCTTGTTGAGTATAAAGTTGGTCGATATGGATACCATTATTCCAACTATGTTGGCATGAAGATACCACATCTCTGCAAGTCCCGACGTAAAGAGCATCGAGACCACATAGTTTACGACAAAACCGGATGCTCCGACTGTAAAGAACCGTGCCGCCTTGGACAGAAAGCGCACGGAGCTGCGCCTCTCGCCTGTGTCCCGTCTTCCTTTCCTGTACAGCCGCCAGACGGATCTGAGATAGTCTACCACCGTCGCCCCGTCAAGCTTGCTTGAGCCAAGCTTTCTGTTCTCAAACGTGTATGGAATCTCCCTTACGCTGACTCCCTTGGTCTTTACCAGCAGTTCCAGCAGAAACTTGTAGCCCAGTGCGTCAAAGCTCATTCCCTTGATGATGCTCTTCCGAAAGGCAAAGAAGCCCGACATTGGATCCTTTATCTGAACGCCCAGGCCCTTCTTTGCAATCATGGTCGCAGTCTTGCTCATGAGCCGCCTCTTGGCAGTCCAGCCCCGAATGCGGCCCCCTGTGATGTATCTTGAGGCCACTACAAGATCGCACCGGTGGTGCCTGAAGGCCTCGATCATCTTGGGGATGATCTGCGGCGGGTGTGAAAAGTCCGAGTCCATGATCACTATCATGTCTCCCCTTGCGTTCTGGATTCCGTTGAGGATCGCAGAGGAGAGTCCGTTCTTTGTCCTTCTGTGGATCACGTCAATCGTGTCCTCTGCCATCCTTTTGATGCCTAAGATGTAGTCCTCGACTATCCTTCCTGTTCCGTCCGGCGAGTTGTCATCGACCACTATGGTCTCTGAGCGGATTCCCTTTGGAATGTTCTCGCGAATGGACTTGAGGATTCCCAGTATGTTCTGGGACTCGTTGTATGTGGGAAGAATTATCGAGAGTTGGGGGTTGTTTGCAATCATATGCCTTTCAACCATACGAGGTGGTAATTGAATATTAGTCTATAACAAATTTCATGCGTGGGTAATCTTTTCTTCACAAAGTGCCGCAGCTGCCTAGGTGTGATGGCAGGGTATGAGACGGATGCATGGGAGGGCTGTCTTGAGTCATGACAGGGAGTTGTAAAAGCCGCACCTTTGTCGGATTTTGCAGACGCCGCACATGGGGGACACAGGTTTGCAGATGTTCTGTCCGTACATTACAAAGGTGTCATTAATGTCAAGCCAGAGCTCTTTTGGGACCTTCTTCATGAGCTCCTGTTCAGTCTCCTCGGGTGTCTTTGTCTTTACCAGCCCAAGCCTGTTTGAGATTCTGTGGACATGGATGTCTACAGGTATTGCCGGCTTTTCATACGCATAGACCAACACGCAGTTTGCTGTCTTTCTTCCCACTCCCGGCAACTCTACAAGTTTCTCCAGACTGTCAGGAACCAATCCCTTGTACTGGGTGTGTATAATTCTTGCAACATCGATTATTCGTCTGGCCTTGACATGATAGAATCCGATGGAGTGGATTATCGCCTCGACATCCTCAAGTCTTGCACATGCAAGCTCCTCGGCGTTCTTGTATGTGGAGAACAGTGATTTTACCACCTTGGCCGTGTTCTCGTCCTTTGTTCTGGCAGACAGGATGGTCCCTATCAGGATGTTGAACGGACCGCCCCTCTCCGCATCGTGCAGCTCCCGCAGCGCAGTCATTCTGGGAGGCTTGATGGAGTTCATTGTGTCCCGCATTCCAGACAGAATTCTCTTCATGTCATGGGGGTACAACGAAGTATTATATCTGTAGATCTCGTCAGCAATGATATCATGGATCTTACAGACTCGGAGAAGGCCGCACTTAATGGGGAACAGGGGGAGATAATGCAGATGGCATACAGGATTCTGGCTGCCACAGGTGAGGCCACGGAAGCAGAGAGGCTGGTTCCTATAAGATGGGCGCATCTGGCCGGGGTCAACTACAACACGATAGGCGATGCAGGCGAGGAGTTCCTCTCCAGCATCAGAAATGCCCGGGTCAGGGTAAGGACGACTCTGAATCCCATGGGATTTGATATTGACAGTGTGAATGATTATGGGTTGGGAGAGAATTTTGTCTCAAAACAGCTCTCAATCAGGTCATCATACGAGGCCATGGGTGTAATACCGTCATTCTCGTGCATACCGTACGAGATATTTGATGTTCCGGAACCGGGCACGCAGGTGGCGTTTGCCGAGAGCAATGCTGCAATCCACGCAAACTCGTACGATAATCTGAGGACAAACAAGGAGAGTGCGTTTAGTGCATTGGCAAGTGCAATCACTGGAAAGAGTCCGTACTCTGCACTGCGCAGGGATGATGCGCCCAGCATGTCGATCCAGATGAGGGTAAAGGAACCAGACGAGCTGACGTACGGAATGCTTGGGTTCTTTTCAGGGAGGATGGGTGATGATTCTGTAAACATATGCGGGCTGGGCAGTATGGACAGGCGGCAGTGCAAGGCAATGTGTGGAGGAATGGGAACATCTGGTACGTGTGCCAAGTTTTTCTTTGACGAGGAGATCCAAGGCGAGAGTGTGGATTTTGACGAGGGCGAGGCACAAAAGATCCATGATGAGTTAAACACTGCAGATGAGGGGGACATAATCGCGCTTGGAAGCCCCCAGCTTGGATTTGAGGAGATTGCAGGGCTGGCCGGCATGCTGGGGGGAAGATCGTTTAAGAAGAGATGCATGGTGTTCTGCCCGAGGACGGCAAAGGAGCTGGCCGGAGAGTCCGGCCACGCAGACACGCTAAAGAAGGCAGGCTGCGAAATTCTTGCAGACTGTTGTATATGCCTGAGTCCGCTGATCAGTCATGACAACGTTGATGCGGTGACTACCAACAGCGTCAAGGGCGCATTCTATCTAAAGAATTCCAACAAGGTCGATGTGAATCTGAAACCGCTCTCACAGATAATCCGGGAGGAGACCAGGTGAAGGTTCTGGTCCGGGGCAGGACAGAGGGGGTTGTCCTCAAGTCCGAGAATCCGATCAACTTTCTCGGAACCGTCGAGAAGAGAACGGGAGTAATAAGCGACGATGGTCACGACCTGTCCGGCAAGTCGATCAGGGACACGATTCTGGTGTTTCCCGGAGGGGTGGGGAGCAGTGTGGGGGCATATACCATCTACTCCATAAAGTCAAACAGCGCGGCCCCGCTTGCCATGATATGTAAAAAGGTGGATCTTACCGTTGTGACAGGGTGTGCGCTTGCAGATATCCCCCTTCTGACGGTATCAGGAGAACAGTTTGACTCCATAAAGGACGGAATGAGGCTTCGCATAGATACCAACGCCGAACAGGTCATGTCCGAGAGATGATTGCCTGCATCCGGTGTCGCACACCGGGCATGCCATGAGAATCTGCATCCAAGGGAATAATGCCTGCTAACGCCTCTTTGTTAGGTACAGCACGCCCACTATTACCCCGATGCCTGCTGCCAGATAGAACGGGAACAGTGCAAGGACGTTCTCGGCGGGATCGCCGGAACGGAACTCTACAACCATGCTGCCAGAGTTTACAGCGGGGGGATCAGTCGAGCCGTCCATCCCGTGTACCGAGTAGCCGTCAATGACGAACAATCCGATGTCCAGATTCGTCACCACAATTCTGGCTCCGTTATTCACGGTAAGGCCGGCCCTGTCAGTGTAGGATATTATGGACTTTGCCTGCTGGTACCATCCCCTGTCCAGATCCCGGTGAACCACGATGTATCCCTCTTCAGGCGTTTGTACTGCAACCCAGTACTTGTTGTCAGGATTAGAGCCCATGCCCACCTCGATGAACTCGTCGTGCGTCTCTTGGTCGTACAGCCGGAGAACCGCGTTGCCGTCAGGGTTTTCATATATGAGATTGTTATCGATGGTTACCTGCCAGTGTACCGCATGAGCCTCGTCGAGCATCACCACAGGGGCCACGCGCTGAACCCGGTTGAACTCGTCGGCCGGGATCTCGATCGTCTGGTTGATAAGCGAGGGGTTCATTACATCCTGTGCCGATGCCGGGATGACCAGAAATCCTGCAAGCAGGATGATGACATACAGATACTTCACGAGGTATGGGAAGGTATGATTGAATAAATATTTAGTCTACAAACGGTTTTGGATGATCTAGGATCACCCTTGCCACCTCGGGTCTCAGGATGAACTCGGACGGGGACTGGCCGTTCTGGATCATCTCCCGCAGCTTCGTACCACTGATCTGCTCCTTTAAGTCATCGCCATGCGGACATGCCTTGCCAGTGGTATACGTAAGGCATCTCTTGCAGTAAAAGAACGCAGGAAAGAAGACAGGGGAGATCTCCAGATCGCGATAGTCTGCAAATATCTTCTGCGCGGCAAACGGATCGTAGAACTTGCCTACGCCTGCATGATCCCGCCCTATTATGATGTGCGTGCATCCATAGTTCTGTCTCATGATTGCGTGGTGGATTGCCTCCCTGGGACCGGCATACTTCATCTCGGTGTGAAGGGTTCCAAGCATGCACCTGTTTTCAGGATAGTACAGATCTATCATGGTCTCATAGCATTTTATAATGACCTCGTCAGCAAAGTCGCCTGACTTCTTCCTTCCGATGATGGGATTGACGAATACACCGTCCCGTGTGGTAATTGACGTCTTTTGCAGCATCTCGTGGGCTACATGGGGAGGATTTCTAGTCTGAAACGCGCAGATCTTCTTCCAGCCTGCCTGCGCAAAGGCGTCCCGAGTCTGGACAGGGGTCATCCTGTTCCTTCTAATCTCAGTATGTTCAGGTCTCTTAATGTAGTCAATTGATCCTCCTACGAGGCATTCGTTCATGGACATGGTCTTGGCAACCCCAGGATGGGACGAATCGGTGGTGCCATACACGCCCTGTACAGTCTCTTTTTTGTCAAATGAAAATATCTCCTCTACGTGAATCACCGCAACTGCGTCTCCCTTGGAGTTGCGCAACAGCACGTCTCCGGCATCCTTCATCTTGGTGCCTGTCGGTCCGTCCACATCAAGTGTTATTGGAATGGTCCAGGCCAGATCGTTTTCAAGTCTTCCCCGCGACACGACGCTTTCAAAGTCCTGCCTTCCAAGGAACCCCTCAAGGGGGCTGAAGATCCCGTCTGCTATATTCTCTACGTCGTTTGCAAGATCATCAGCAAGTGTAACAGAGTACAGACCGGCAGGGTTGGTGTTGGTGATTCTGTTCACCAGTGTTCCCCCGTGTGCCCTGATTGTGCCCTGTGCCATCATGACTCCTCTGTACTAGGGGTTATATGAAGTCCACACTCCTTATGCTGGTTCTGCTCCCACCACCACCTTCCGGCCCGGAGATCCTCACCTAGTCTTATCGGCCGGGTACAGGGCGCGCACCCGATGCTCGCATATCCTTTCGTCAGCAGGGCGTTGCATGGAAGATCGTTTTTCCGGATATAGTCCTGGACCTGCTCCCACGTCCAGTCAATAATGGGGTTGATCTTTAGGATACCATCGTGTCCGTGGTCCAGTTGGAACATGGCCGTATCCCTTCGCATGTCAGTCTGATCCCTCCTCAGCCCGGTAATCCACCCGTCTAGGGTTGCAAGCATCTTGTTCATGGGGTAAACCTTGCGGATGCTGCAGCAGAGTTTTCTGTTCTCCACGCTGTCATAGAAGAGGTTTGGGCCCTTCTCCCTGACCATCTCCTGGACTTCTCCCGCGTCAGGAAAGAGTACCTCGATGGTGGTGTTGTATCTACTTCGAACCACCTCCATGATGTCATACGTCTCTTGGGGCAGCCTGCCCGTGTCAAGTGTGAAGAATCTGAATTCCGGGTTGATCTTCATCATGATGTCCATAATTACTGCGTCCTCGGCTCCAAAGCTCGATGCCTTGGCAACCCTAGGGTGCAGGTTCTCAGAGGCCCACCGCAGTGCGTCCTCGGTAGTCCTCACAGAATCGTTGAGCTTGCCGACCTGCTCGGGTGTAAATCTTATCATGGAGGTGTCTTGGACTATTAGTTTTATATTGATTGTGCGGATCCGGGGTGTGTCCTAGAGGCATATACCCCCGGATGACAAAAGATATGGATCGGCGGATCACGGCATCGCCTAATGACTACAAAGAAACGCGACCAACGACAGTACGATTTGGTTCAGCAGTACCTGTCGGGCCTCATGCTGAATACCGTGCTGGGAATAATCAAGAATCTTGGGGATCCGTACGCCGTCAGGCCCGGCCTGGGCGGCATGACGGCATACCCGCCTGGCGCCATGGCAGCTGTCTGCATCATGCTTGAGGCACAGCGCACGACCTACCGTAAGATGGTCGGCATCCTCCGAAACAATAGCGCCATGGCAGCCAAGATGGGCCTAGAGAAAATTCCCTCCAAGAGCACGATAGCACGCGCCTACGGCCTGATCCCGGAATGGTACCTGGCAGAGGCACACCGGATTGCCATCAGGGAGGTGGAGGCAGGCTCCCTGGCAGCAGACGGTACCGGATACTCGTACCTGCGGTTTGTCAGGTGGTTTGACGTCAGGACCGACAGTTTTCGTACCAGAAAGGGATGGGTCAAACTGCACGCAATCGTGGATATCCGCACCAGGGTGATAATCGACTGCATGGTGACTGACAGCGCAGTGGCAGACATAAACGGGCTGTACGCGATGCTCGGCAGGTTAGGCCGGGGCACCGGCGACTTTTGCCTGGATTCTGCATACCTGGCAAGGCTAATGTGCAACATGATATCTGCGATGGGAATGGTACCCCGCATCAAGCCAAAATCCAACACCATACGCAACGCCAGGGGAAGCCAGTCGTGGCGCGAGATGGTAAGCCTGTACATGGATGAACGGGACAGGTTTGACTCGGAATACCACCAGCGCAGCATCATCGAGGCAGTCTTTGCCGCCCTCAAGAAGATGTACGGGGACAGCACCAGGTGCCGAAAACACGAGAACCGGACAAGGGAGACTGCGATCCGTGTCATGTGCTACAACGTCGACCTCGTGGCCAGATTGCAGGCAAAAGACGGCAGGCTCACACAGGATCAAATCGCGACACTTGCAGCGTAACCGGCGCGTCTTGACACGCGCCTCCTAGCGGAGCCTCCGCACCGTGTCTTGGATTTGGGGGATTTTATGGGTTGTGAAAGATTGACGGTGCGGCACTGTTGACGTCGACGGGTTCTGGCACCAATCGTGTCTTTGGCATTCTGGTACATGGGATGGCATTTTTTATTACTAGGACACACCCGCGGATCCGGCACTAAATTATATGCAGGCAGGTGTCAGGGTATCGTGTATGAATGAGGTATCATACGTGGTAGTATTTCCAACGATATTTTCAAGAAGGCATGTCAGGCAGATGATCAAGAACATCAAGGACATTCTAAGGATCAGGGGCCAGCAGTTCAAGTCCGTCAGGCGTGACGGTGACGTAATCCTGGTACACGCAAACGATCCAGTCTTTGCCTCTTCTACCATAGGGCTCCTCTTCGGCATAGAAAAGATCGCAATTGCAAGATGCGTAAGAAACGACTTTGACGGCATCGTAAAGGAGATTGCATCCACCGGGGGGAACCTGCTCCTGAAGGGAGAAAGGTTTCTGGTAAGGGTGGAGGGTACGTCAAGCGGTTTTCTTGCAGGGGACGTCGAGATCGCAGCAACGTCCAGCATCATAGAGAAGAAGCCCGACGCCCGTCCGGGAACGGAGAGGAGCCATGACAAGATGCTGTATGTGTATCTTACAAAGGACAACGCATATGTCTGCATCTTTCTGGATGGGGGGTGCGGGGGGGTGCCGTACCGGCCTCAGGAGCAAAAGACTGCATGTGCCGTGTATGACGAGATCTCTGCAGTGTCGTGTCTTGAGGCTATCAGGCAGGGTCATGACGTCCGGATTATGGTATGCTACAGACGGGAATCGGAGCTGGTCTGGCTGGTACGAATAATCAACAGGATAATTCCAAGACTGGTACAAGACGAGGTAGAACTAGAGTTGTTTCACCTGAGGATCAGACCGGGAGGGGTCAGAAACTACCAGGTGTATGTCAGGTCGATTCTGGAGATAATGCTGCATGGTCCTGAGGCCCGCATATCCCTAGCACTATCGCCGCTGGTATCGTCTGCAGAGTTTACAGACGGAATGGTGCTGGAGGTCTTCAGGGCAGGAAGGATTCCGGTTCTGCCGCTTGCAGGAGTAGATACGGATCTGCTTGCAGATGCAAGGGAGATCGGGCTTGAAAGGGCGGTTGCAAGACTGCAAAGGACAGTTGCAATCACATCAGGTCAAGTTCCTGCCCCTGCAGATACGGAGGTGGGCCAGGCCCTGAAGACCCGCAGGAGGGTTCAGGTTGTAGTGGGCCCCAACAATGTCCATGACATTCTGGACTCGCTGGATCATTGAGAATTTAAACGGGCGCACATGATTGGATGTTGTGCCCAAGATAGGAGAGTTCATTTACCCGTGGGGGAGCGGCCACTACTCCAGAATGATGAGACTAAACGATGTGCTTGGCGACTACATAAAAGAGCCTGACGTTCACTTTTCAAGCAAGGATCACGTGTATGAAAAGCTGCAAAAGAGGTTTCCAGACAAGGCAGACAGGATCCACAAGATACTAATGCCCACTCCCATCGACGGACGGTTGGGTCCAAGCGTCTCAATGTCGCTGGCGAATCTGTTGCTGCCGGTTTCAAAGAACCCCTCGCTGGTTAGGCAGGTCGTAAGCTACCTCAGGGAGGAGAGAAAACTGTATGATACTGAGAAGTTTGATCTGGTCATCAACGACGGCGACATGGGCTCAAACATTCTGGCAAGAAACAGGAACATACCGTGCCTGTTCATCACAAACCAGTTCAGGCCTAGGCTGTACAGCACCAGATCATATCTTTATCCGTCGCTGTTGTTTGTCGCAAGACAGATTGCCAAGGCCTCACGAATTCTTGTGGCAGACTCGCCACCGCCGTACACCATGTGCGAGTACAACCTAAATCTAACAGACGGGGCAAGGGGCAAGGTAGAGTATGTGGGACATTTTACAGACGGCGGCAAGATCAGGAGAACCGGAGAGTCTGACATTGAGAAGCTGGTCAGGGATGAGGAGTTTGGGTACTGGATGCGTACCGGAAACAAGTCTACAAACGATGGGACAGGTGAGAGGTACGAGGAGGTGTTTGCCCAGGACGGGATGAAAAATGAGAAGAGGATCATATCGCATGCAAGGGATGAACCAGGAATAGAGTCAGTCATTGGGAGGGACGGGAGAAGGCATACTGTCCGGGAGGCTCTGGACAAGAAGATAGATTGGATACAGATTGACGTCGGGTTCCTCTCAGAGCAGGAGAAGGACACGGTTCTAAATCTGTGCAGGTATGCCGTCGTCAACGGATCGCACACGGTGATGGGGGAGATAATGGGCGGGAAGTCAAAACCGATCATAGGAATCCCGGTATATGACGAGCACACCAACAACATCAGGTGGGCAGACGAGAGAAATCTCGGGGTGCTGGCCACAAAGACAAAGCAGGTGGTCAGGGCAATAACCAGAATCAAGGAGGACTATAACGTTTTTGAGGAGAGTCTGGCCGAATTTTCAAAAAATTTTGTTGCCGGAGGTGCCCGGAACACTGCCAAGATTGCCTCGCAGACCCTTGAAGAGAAGAGATAAAATGCCACCCCTGTGAAATGTTTTTTGTCTGGCACGCGGGATGTTCGATGGGCGAACGGACCGCAAGGGATGATGAAAAAATCCGCGTGTCAGATGCAAGTTAGTTTGTGCATTGGTGTGCCATGCCAATTAGCCATGGCAAAGGAGTTTTTACGTAAACAGAAGATTCGTATGGTGGAGCTTGGCAGATCGTCGAACGTGCCGGATGTAAATTTTGCAGATGATGTAAGGTGGCACCACGAGAATGCAAGGCGGTATGGCCACGTGGTTCTCAGGAGCCCTCCAAGGCAACAGGATCGTGTGTAGGCAAAATGCCATCGTGGTAAGGCTTTTATGGAAAAAATTAACCCAAAGAGACAGTGACCAACTGTCCAGAATGTTCTGCAAGGGAGAGAAAGAAGATCCAAGAACGGTACGAGGCACAGATCTCCGAAGAGGACAGGAGCAGTGATGATCTGTACAAACTGTTTGATGAGATTGACATTCCAATGAAGATTGACGTGGCCACAAAGCACTTCATCTGTAGGAGGTGCGGTCTTTACGCGACAAGGGAGCAGGTATCGGACATCAGGTACAGGCTGAACCAGAAGGAGAAGACGCGTCAGGACAGACAGGACGACTACCTTGACTGGTGGCAGAAGAGCAAGAAAGAGAAGCAGAGTTATCAGGATAGAGTATAGCATGGCAAAAAAGAAGGGCGAGATCCCAGAATGGGTTTCAGAGGATATCCAAAATGCCGAGTTTGGTAGCCCTACGGAGCAAAAACACACAGGATACATCTTGGAGATGTACGATGCAGACGGCAAGATTGATGTGCAGTTGTACGAGCCTGTAGAGGACGGAAGACGCATAGTCACAATGGATCTGCCAGAAGGGATGGAGAATCTTGAGAAGGGGGTCGTCTATGAGTTCATCTTTGACCAGTACAAGGCACATCTGAGCAGCAAGGTCTCAGAGTATCTCAAGGAGGAAAAAGGGATCGACATGACTGCCACATACCGGTTTGAACTCAGGTCGTCGGATCTGCTGGACGTAAGTTCAGAGATTCCAGAAGAGTAATCAGTTCGACCTTGCGCGTTCCATCTGCCTTTTGAAGAATCTTCCAAGAATAGGATTTATGATGTAGGGGAATGTGTGCTTGAGCCATACTGCTGCCCTTGCTACCCAGGGGACTATGATCTCAAGCCGGGGCGAATCTGCAGCCCTCAGGATTGCCCCTGCCACGTCCCCAGGACTTAGTGATGTCGGGGAGTATTTGGGCATCCCCTCAAAGGACGGATGGTCAAAGAAGCTGGTCCGTACCATTATTGGACTAACCACGGTAACGCCGACTCCGGTGTCTTGCAGCTCATGTTTGAGGCCCTCGGAGAATCCCAGCATTGCGTGCTTTGTGGCACAGTATGGGGCGATCCCCGGAAGGCCAAAGCTTGCCGCAACGGATGCGACATTTACTATATGGCCGGAGCCGTTTTGTATCATGGACGGAAGAAGGTTCTTTATGCAGTAGATCATTCCGAGATAGTTTGTCTCCATCTGGGACTCTATGTCCCCAATGGAGAGATCGGTTACCGAGCCGTACACTGCAAATCCGGCGTTGTTCACCAGGATATCAACCGAGCCGAATCTCTCAAGGGCGGTACTGACCATGTCCTGCACCTCCTCCCTCTTGGAGACATCACACCTGCAGACAAGCGTCGTTGCATTAATCTTTCCTAGATCTTCTGCAAGCTGCTCAAGCAGGTCCGCCCTTCTTGCAACCAGAACCAAGCTGGCGCCGCGTTTTGCAAATCTGACGGCAGCCTCCCTGCCGATGCCAGAAGATGCGCCAGTAATTAGGACAGTCTTACCTTGGAAATCCACAGATCAGGTGGGGGTGTTTTTTGGATAAAGTAGTTTCGATTGGGGTGTCTGTGCATGCAGATGATCTTTTGGTGTAACATCGCCAATTGGTGCGGATCTACTCTGCGTTAGGTTGCAGTTCAGGGTTCCTTGAACCTGCCTATCAGCTGATCTGCAGTGAAGATGGACTCAAATGCGCCGTGCCCTTCGATCCTATTAAGATCCTGTTGGGTTCCCCGGAACACTATGGACAGAAGACATCTGCAGTCATGCCCTGCGGCCCTTACTGCGTCCATGGCAGTTATTGCAGACTTGCCGCTGGTAATTACATCATCAACCACCACCACGGGTGACGAAATTCTTCCCTCGATCATCTTTCTAGTCCCGTGCTCCTTGGGCTTCTTGCGCACATAGAATGACTCCAGCAGGGGGTTTGATGGATCCCTTTTGTTTTCCAGATAGCTCAGCTGCGAGACAGCAGTCGCAATTGGAATGGAACCTGCCTCCAGACCGCCAATTGACTTGGCACCCAGCCTCCTGATTCGATCGTAAAGCACACAGGCCACGGTGTTGATTCCCTCCGGATGGCCGTTCAGAAGCCTTAGATCAAAATAGTACATGCTTGTTCCGCCTGCGGCCAACTGAAATGGCTTGTCCGGGGAGTACTTGAATGCCTCAGTCTCGGCTAGCAGCTCTGCCAGCCGCTGCTCACCCTCAGTAGGAGTCATCAGCAACAAGCCGGTTCCAGTTCATATAATGGTTATCCATATCCCGCCGTATATACTCAGGTCCATCACCGGTGTAGGCGTGAAAATGCGAAACTGTTTACAAATCCGTGCCTAGAACTAATCGGAACCTGAGTATGTACATCCCGCCGACGTGCCCTACCGGGATACAGAACCAGGCCTGCAGGTCATCAAGAGAACAACGATACTATGATAAACAGGGGGTATGAACCAGCCTTATGGCAAAGCAGTATGTTACGGATCTGAAGGACGGGGGTTCTGCAGAGTCCTACTTTGCTGTAACCAAGAAGGAATCCATTCAAAAATACAAGAACAGGGAGGGGTTCTATTTTGGGGTTAGGTTGGGAGACCGAACAGGAGAAGCCGAACTCAGGTACTGGGGAGATGAGGACGAGGGTCAGATAAGGCAGGTTCATTCCTCCTTTGACGAACTGGATGTCATACGGGTCTCCGGAAATGTCAGCAGTTATCAGGGCAAGTTACAGATCTCAGTCACTCCCAAACAGGGAGGAATCTCAAAGACGGATGATTTTGAACCAGGCGATCTTCTCAAGACTGCGCCAAGAGACATGGAAGGGATGAAGGAAGAGCTTCGGGGCGTCATTAACAATATGGGCAACACGGACATCAGGACGTTGTTAAAGGGTATGTTTGATGATGAGGGCTTTTTGGACAGATATGCCAAGACGCCTGCCGCCAAATCAAACCACCACAACTATATCGGCGGACTCTTGGAGCACGTGCTCAGCATGATCGGATTTGCCAAAATGGCGGTCCAATCCCATCACATGCTGGACTGCGATCTGCTTGTATGCGGATGCATTCTTCACGATATCGGAAAGATGGAGGAGTTGGAGGCAAGCACCGGCATCACCTACACCACGAAGGGAAGCTTACTTGGACACATCCCCATGGGATACAACATGATCGTCCGGAGAATAGGAAGACTGGATTCGTTTCCAGAAAACTTGGCCATGAAGATCCTCCACATGATACTAAGCCACCATGGAAGACTGGAGTGGGCATCCCCCGTAGTTCCAAGATTCCCAGAGGCCGTAGCACTGCACCATATCGACAATCTGGATGCCAAGGTCAAGGGGGTCATTCAGAATATCGAAAACTGTCGCCCTGAAGGCGAGTGGTCCCCGTGGACAAAAGAGTATGGGACGCTGTTCCTCAAATAGAACCCACAACCATGGGTTAGGCTGCCTCTATGCAGTCTGCGTATTAGATATCTTGCTCAGGGCCAGCTTTACCAAGAGCAGCCAGGTAATGAGAATCGGCACGTAGTATGTTGCAATCCTCCACCCGATTACAGCGTCCCATTCAAGACCCGCTTGTGAGGGATCAAAGTCGAAGGGGTTCAGGTTGTTCAGGTATGCCACGATCCCAAACTCGGCCAGGCCCGCCCCACCCACCGTAATCGGCAGGTTTCCGATGGCGTTGGCACCCATGACTGCCATTACAGAGTCAAAAATTCCTATCGCGTATCCGGCCCCGACTGCAATGACCAGGAACGAGATCCCATAGAATATCCACGATGCAAGCGATAGTAGAAATGACACAGTAAAGACTTTTTTGGATTCGGATGTCCTGAGGTTCTTTCTGCTTATCTCACACATCTCGGCCATCCACATGTTGGTCTTGTCGATGTATCTGCTGCCCTTCCCCTTTCCAAGCCTTTGGGCAAGGCTTGCCAAGGCGCCGGGAACCTGGAATGTACGCTTGGAGGACAGGAAGAACATTATCATCCACAGGGTCGTTACAGTGATGCTGGTGGCCATAATGACTATGCCGACAGTGTATGCCCCGTGCAGCAATGCAATCACTCCTGCAATCATGGATATTATTCCTCCTGCAAGCACCTCGGTGACGATGTCCATAATGGCTATCCATGTGGCCTTGGACGGCTTTACGCCCTTTTTGTGCAGATAATAGATTACTACAAACTCCGCTCCGATAAACATCGGAGTAGTGAACTTGATGAACTCGCTTCCGACCCGGACCCCGCTCAGTTTTAGGACAGAATCGATGTTGCCGACATACCGTCTTGTAATGTAGGCAAACTTGGCCCCCTGAAGGCCCAGTTTTATCATCATGGCAGCTACTGCGCCTGCAAACGGAACAATCCCGATGGCCAGAACATCCTCCGGTTTGATATCAAAGGTGATGGCAATAATCATAATTGGGATCAATGTCACAGGGATCACGACAAGTCTCCAGTTCATGTAAGAGTGTGTTTTGGGAATCAAATATGAAAGTTGGTAGGGTTTTGCGGGTTTGATGCTTGCGTTTGCCATTACCCCCACCACGAACATGGCGTATGTGCACTGGGTTCCCCTACAGGCTGCAAGAGAACAGAGCATGGTTCTGTGTAGGGTTCCAAGACAGCATCATCTCCTGTCTCCCACGTGAGGGGCCAAGCTAGTTTGAAATACGGGCAGGCAGTGATCATACCGTTGAAGTCGATCTTTGTGTTGGGCACTGCAGGTGCCGGAAAATCACTGCTCACATCAAAACTGTGCGATCACTACAGGAGGAATGGGGCGTTTGCAGCAGCCCTGAACCTAGATCCCGGCGTGGAGAACCTGCCATACACATGTGATGTAGATGCCAGGGACTATGTGGACATGACATCCATAATGCAGCAGTATGAACTGGGTCCCAACGGCGCCCTGATAATGGCAAGCGATCTGCTTGCATCAAGGATCGATGACATACAAAGGGAGATCGACGGGGTAAATCCGGACTACCTCATCATAGATACTCCGGGCCAGATTGAACTGTCTGCATACCGCTCCAGCGGGAGTTTCCTTGTAGACAGCATCGTATCTGACGAGAAGGCCAGCATCTTTCTGTTTGATGGCGCCCTAATTACCACTCCTGTAAACTTTATCTCAATTGCGTTGCTTGCAACGTCAATAAGGCTGCGGCTGAATCTGCCCACAGTCAACATAATAACAAAGACGGATCTCATAGCGGACCGGCTAAGGGAGATTCTCGGGTGGTCCACAAACTTGGCGGCGCTGGAGGGGGCGGTGTCCAAGGAGGCTGGCGGGGAGGCCTACACGCTTACCATAAACATTCTGCGCGGCCTGAACTTGGGCGGGTTTGCACAGGGACTGATTCCAATCTCCAACACTACAGAAGAGGGCCTTGTCAACCTTGAGAGCGCCCTGAGCAGGATGCTCAACCTTGGGGAGGAGGCGGAAGATTAGATGGCATCAGTGACTGTAAAGTCCCCGTCATCAACTGCAAACCTAGGGCCGGGTTTTGATGTGTTCGGACTGGCAATGGACGCGTTTTACGACACGGTGACCCTGACTGAGGCCGGAGACGGAATCGTGATAGTAACAGACGATGACATTCCTGCGGAGCCTGCCAGAAACACGGCGGGGCTGGTAGTCAAGAACATGGCAGAAAGGTTTGAGATCGGCGGCGGCGTGGAGATCAGGATCAACAAGGGGGTACCAGCAGGATTCGGAATGGGGAGCAGTGCGGCATCGGCGGCGGCGGCGGCCGTGGCATTTGACAGGCTGTTTGGACTGAATCTTGATGGAAACACCCTAGTGGAGCTTGCGGGTTCCGGGGAGAAGGCAAGTGCGGGTTCCGTACACTATGACAACGTTGCAGCCTCGGTCTTGGGAGGGTTCGTGATTGTAAGGACCGAGCCCCTGGACGTAATCAGGATAACGCCGCCGTCAAAACTCAGGATGTGTGTGGCGGTTCCAAGACTCAAGGTTCCTGAAAAGAAGACCAAGGTCTCAAGGGGGGTGCTTCCAAAGAGGGTCAGCCTCTCAGACAGCATCCTGAACCTGGCAAATGCGGCAGGCATGGTGGCCGGGTTTATGAGAAGGGATCCACGTCTAATCGGAAGCTCGGTCAGGGATGTGATAGTCGAGCCTGCAAGGCAGCATATGATTCCAGGGTTCTCCCAAGTCAAACACCGTGCCCTGAGGGCAGGGGCGTTTGGCGTTACGATTAGCGGCGCTGGGCCTTCAGTAATAGCATTCACAGACGACACGGCGGATCTAGAGGCGATCAGAACTGCCATGTCAGAAGGGTTCAGGACAGCCGGCACGGAGTCACAGACGATCATATGCAGGCCAGCCAGGGGTGCTGCACGCAGGGGATGATGCCAGGCTGGATCCAGCAAAGGCAGTCATTGTTTTCAGCGGGGGTTTGGATTCGGTGTGCACCGCACTGCTTCTCAAGCCAAGATACGAGTTGTACGGGATCAGTTTTTCGTACGGACAGAGGGCAGGCGGAGAGGTGGCCGTGGCAGGAACCTTTGCCAAGCGGCTCGGATTCAAACAGCACAAGGTAGTCGATATTGGTTTTATGAAGGAGTTGTACGGGGATGCAAATGTCCTGACAGGCACCAGGGACATACCTGGAAGATTTGAGTATTCGATTGTAGTCCCAATCAGAAACGCGATATTCCTCTCAATTGCCTCGGCATGGGCATATGCCATTGGCGCCTCCTTGGTAGGATACGGTGCGCACACCGGGGACAGTCACTACCCGGACTGCAGGCCGGCGTTCACAAAAAAGATCGAGGCGGCGTTCAACCAGGGCGAGATCGATGGAATCAGATCCGGGTTGCACAACAAGATTGAGATATGGTCGCCCTACAGACGCGGCCTCTCAAAGAGCGATCTGCTAAGAGCCGGAGCGGACGCCTTGGGGGACCTGATCTTCAAGACGTGGAGCTGCTACACGGACAAGAGGTTTCATTGCGGAGTATGCGAGTCGTGCAACAACAGAAAGGCTGCATTTGAGGAGGCAGGCATTACGGACAGGACAAGATATCTGAGGCGGCGCTAGTAGCTGTTCCCGAGGATCTTCTTCTTCAGAAGGAGTCCCCGGATTCCAACGTACCATACCAGAAATATCAGTCCGACGATCCCCATGAAGACGTAGTTTTGGGTGTCTGCTGCAAGGCCCTCAATCGAGTCGGTGATCTGCTGTGAGACCAGCATGGACACTGCAAGAACGATTCCGGCCTCCAGTGCGTACCATGTCCAGTTGGGCCATGATTCCTTTGGAATGTGGACGTTCGGGTGCGATCCCATGCTGGTAATCAAGAGGGGTGATTATTTAATTATTCCAATATCAAAACTGGGAAGCCGCCTTTGAATGCGGTTCCCTCAAAGCGAGTCCTGTACGTGCTGCTTAATCATGGTCATGATGCTTGCCTTCTCCTCCCGGCTCTCATAGATTCCACGGAATGCAGAGGACAGCAGCACAGCGTCGTTTCTGACCCCCCGCATCTTCATGCACAGGTGTTCTGCCTCAACCAGCACCACCACGCCCCGGACTCCCTGCCCGTACAGTTCGTTGGCGATGTTCTTTGTAAGCCTCTCCTGTATCTGCAGCCTCCTTGAGTACTTTTCCACCAGTTTGACCAGTTTGGATATGCCAAAGACCCTGCCGTTTGGCGAGTACGCTATGTGGATCTTTCCGTAGAATGGCAGCATGTGGTGTTCGCACATGGAGTAGAACTGAATGTCGCGTGCAATCACCGTATCAGAGTCCTCGGAGAACTGTACGGACAGCTCCGAGTCAGAGTCGTAGCCCTCAAAGATCTCAGTGTACATGTTGGCAATCCTCTGGGGAGTCTCCCGTAGCCCCTCCCGGGTCGGATCCTCGCCTACCTCAATTATCAGTTCCCGGATAAGCTTCTTTACGCGTTCATGATCCATTTGACAGGTACGGCATTTGTCGGATATTTGAACCTAAGCGGATCCTCAGTCAGTTATCCTACATCACGGCGCGGTGTTTTACCCTGCAGCCCTCACGTATCGTGTTCATGTCCTGCGGTTCGTCCATGCCGCGGGGTAGCCGCCGGCATCATGCCCAGAAAACACTATGTGCCCTGATCTGCACCTTATGGCGCCCCGATGAACTTGTGCAGTTGCGGGACTATCCGGACATCCCCATAGTACGGAACAACAGCATCGTACAGTTCCAGCAGATGTTCCAGCAATGGCTCAGAAACGCCATAGGTTGGCTGGATGACAAACCCGGACACGGCATGTCCGGACGGACCCCCAAAGACTGCAGATGCCAGATCCTCAATGTCGCCAGGGTCTGTCTTGGAGCTTGCCACAACCTTGACGTATGTTGTCTTGCCTCCTCTAGCAGCCGACTCAAGGCATTTCATGGCATGGCCGGTCAGTCGTTCATGGTGTTGCGGGTCTACAAAATTTGAATCCCTTGTCTTGAACTCAATCTTTATTATGTCAAAATATGGCAGAACGTGGTTGAACCTGTCTACATCAAAGCATGATGACTCCAGATAGGTGGGGATCTTTTTTTTCTGGACATGCTGTGCAAGAAGCGCCACGGCCTGGTGCTGTATCAGGGGATCGCCCCCGGTAAAGTTGACCTTGAATGTCTTTCTCTGCAGGCTTGAGTCGATCATGCCGCAGGCCTCCTCAACAGTGTGCTCCGTGCCCGAGTCAAGCGGAAGGGATTCAGGAGTATCACAGTAAAAGCACGTAAAGGGACAGCCGGCCAGCCTTACAAACAACGTCTTTGTTCCGTAAAGGATGCCTTCGCCTTCAACGGATGTAAATATCTCAGACAGTCTGACATTCAAGTAATGTGTTTGAAGGCTACTCGGTTATGTACCTAATGCATTACAGGTTCTTTTGAATAGAAGAGTCCGGAGATGAAGAACACGACTCCCAAAATTCCGATTGTGCTTCCCACAAGCTCTACCTGGTTTTGAAGGTCGGCACTTGTAGGTGCCCACAGCCAAGCCATTAACGCACCCACCACAATCATTGGAATTCCCACACCTGCCGTAATTGCCTTGGAGGCCATGCTCAATGTTGTTGGGAAAATGTATATGAAGTTTATGATGGTGCCGATCCTGAGCAGCCAGGGCGGCCATTCTGGGAACTGTAAATCAGACAGGTACCAGCCTGTGCATTCGGGAGGAACCAGTATGGCACGGACAGAATTTAATATTCGGAGTTGAGCGAGTTTGCCTTACCGGCAGTTTCGGATGGAACCGACGGGAACATCTGGCTGGTAGAACTTTCAGCAACGGCGGCAGCCTCCTTGAGGATGTTTTCGGATTCGATGTTGGTTGAATCGTCAAGTCCGAACGTGGCATCGCCTGCAAAACTCTCAGTCATGAAGCCACCAAGCATGTCTGCCATCTGGCCAATCTCCCGTTCGGCCCCGGGCATTACCTTTCCTAGGGACGTCTTCAGGTTTTTCATAAGGCCTATCGTTGGCATGATTGCCACCACCGTGTCTCCAAGATCTTGGCAGGTAGTAAGACGCAGTTCGATCTGCTCCAGCGCAATTCGGGCACTGCTTAGAATCTTTGTGACCTTTCTGATCTCGGCCAGCTCGTTTCCAAGAACCCTGCTGGTCTGGACATCGTGTTTTTGCGTTGCCTCTACAATTCTCTTGAAGAGTTTTGTATCACGCTCCTGCAGGTTACCAAGCATGGAATCCAATTTCTTTGTCTGCAGTCGTAGCTTGCCAATTGCGCGCTGAACCCGTGGTTTCAGGGGACCTTTGGGTTTTAAGGTATCACTAATCTTATCGGACATGCTTGGCTTTGGTTGCTTTGACCACTTATCGCTCATACTGGGCATGATCACGGTCGTGTAGTTCGTACTTAATTTCAGGTGTAAATATTGATTAACAGTACATAAAATTTCACTAACAAGAATGGGCAGCGTCACGGGGGTGTACGTGAACGGCTAGGCCTGACGGACATGCCACGGCATGAGGCCTGCAGTTCTGGGAGTAATTTGGGGCATGCCCTGTACGCCACCCCAAATGCGGCTCTGTTCAAATAAGGTAATCTGACGCATATTGGTTGGATGAGTTTTGTCTAAGATCCACGATTTTGAAGAGTCCCAAATGCACAGAACGGTTTGAAGATCTGGCAAGGCGTTCCCTGCAACGTTCCATTATAAACGGGCAGTTGGGTTTGAGACCCCGGATGCGTGGTGTGGAATCACATAAATTTCTGGCCGGCACCAAGGCGTAAAAGCACGTAACAATTCAAAGTTCGTTTTTATAATATTGCGCCTGACTGATCCCATGGACAGGAAGATAATAATTCCGCTGGCAGTCATAGCCGTAATCGCCATAGTAAGTGGTAGCTCGCTAGACTCACCTGACAAAAGCAAGGCCGTGTTTCATGCGACCCTCGCAGACCCCAGCCTGTACAAGAACGGTGTCTTCACCAACTCGTTTACAGCAGATAGCGGGGAGTATGTCTTTGGGTTCGTTCCAAACGGGAGTAGTCCGGAGATCCTGTCGATAATGCTAATCGGGGAGGATCTTGACTTCCACGAGGAGTTCAGGCTCAGGAGCACGCTGCAGGAGACAGGCATCTCAGAGTACTTTACCTGGGACTATGACGGACAGAAGACCGTTTCAATTCCAATTGGTGGGAAGATGGTAATAGTTGTTGATCCAAACGGGGACGTAAACGGTGCGGTCTCTGTAGACATTTTGAAGAAATAAGAGGCGTACCCCCTTCACGGCAGAACTTTAAGAGATTTCCTCTTGCTGTCAGATACTCTGAGCGCCTTTTTGTTCTGCGGGGCTACGCCGGGTTAGTCGATAGAAGTTGCATCCATCGGCATCAACATGTATAGGAATTTTAACTATTTAAGGTTTAGTTAAATAAATTTCAATTTTTTAATAACTTTATTGGATGTTTTGGGTTCGTTTCTAGGTAATGGGGTGTAAATTACATGCCATAACACGCATGTTGCAGGATCGCCCGGAATGGCAGGAAATCGATGGCAGATCTGGCAGACGCATCCCGGGATAGGGGTTCCAAAAGATCTGCCAATGAACATGAATTTAATACAGCTTGTGTGCTAGAGGTGCTGTGAAGGACAGAAAGGCAAAGGTCAAGCTGATAATACTTTTGGGGATCATCTGGGTGATAATCACCCTGCCGTTGCCGTGGATCATCAACAATCCAGAGGTGTCGGCACCTCAGTTTAACACAATACTTGGCATCATAGGAATCATGTCGATTCCGTTCATCGTGCTGGGAGTGGTATGGACGCTAAAACCGGAACTGACGACCTAGGGAAGATCTTGTCAGGCCTGCCGCTGCCAGACCGGATCCCGGATCTTGACGCTGCCGTGGAGGCTGCAGTCAGGGCAGGGGGCATTATCATGGAGATCTATCGGGGGGACTTTGCAGTATCGACAAAGGCGGATAATTCCCCGGTTACCGAGGCTGATCTTGCAAGCAATGAGGTTATCAAGGGGGTTCTCAGGCAGACCGGACACGTGATACTTTCTGAGGAGGATGCAGATGATCCGCAGAGACTTTCAGAGGATACGGTTTGGATAGTGGATCCGCTCGACGGGACTTCGGATTTTGTCGACAGGACCGGCGAGTTTACGGTGATGATCGCGCTGGTAAGGAATGGGCTGCCGGTGCTGGGGGTGATCAGCTGGCCTGCAGAAGGGGCTTTGTTTGTGGCACAGGGGGGGTGTGGCGCATACAGGTACTGCTCTAAAGGGGCATGGGAGAGGATGTCGGTTACTGCCATCTCAGATATCTCAGAGTGCAGGGCGGTGGGCTCAAGGCACCACCTGTCCCCGGCTGAGAAGGCGTTTATCGGGAGTCTGGGCATTGATAACTTTACAAGTGTTGGCAGCTCGCTAAAGGTTGCAAAGATCGGCTCAGGCCTGGCCGAGGCATACATTACCACCACTACCATGATGAAGGAGTGGGACACTGCGGCATCGTACTGCATCATATTGGAGGCCGGGGGAAGGATGACTGACATGTCAGGGAACGACATCACGTACAACAACATGGATGTGCGGCATCGAAACGGAATTCTGGTTACAAACGGACTAATTCATGAAAGGATTCTAAAGGATTTCAAAGCAGGCCTCTCTCACTGAGAAAGCCTCTTACCCTGTCTGCGCTGTCTGAGAGGGGCTCGTGTTCGGTGTCAACTACGAGGTCGGCATTCTCCGGAGCCTCGTATGGGTCATCAATTCCGGTAAACCCTTTGATCTCTCCTCTTCTTGCCTTGGCGTACATACCCTTGACATCTCTCTCCTCACATTTTTCAAGCGAGCATTTCACATAGCATTCGGCAAACTGGTTGCCTGCATCCACAATCGACCTAGCACTTGATCTGTTCTCTAAGTACGGGGACACCAGGGAGACTACGCTTGGAACCCCGTGCTTTAGCAGCAGTTTTGCTAGGTGCGCAACCCGCTTGTTGTGTTCGTCCCGTCCGGCCTTTGAAAAGTCCTTGGGGGAGAACCATTCCCGAAGCTCGTCCCCGTCAAGCATTGCAAGGTTTGGAATGTCCTTTTGCAGATCCTTTACAATGGTGGTCTTGCCGGAGCATGGCAGGCCGGTCATCCAGAGAACGAAGGGTTTCATGGGAACGAGTCCCAAAACAGCCCATAAAGAGTTTGCGCTAGTTACGGGTCCAGGGCAGCGTCTCCAGATATTCTATTTCCCTGATCATCGCATCCACGCCAACTGATACTGCCATGACTGACTTGAACTGATCATACATGTCGTACTCCTCCTCCTTTGAGAGAACCTCTGATGCGGCCCTGTCAAAGAAGGCCTCCTCCTTGGCCATGTGGTCTGCCAGATATACGGAGTATGTCTTAAGGTATCTTGCCACAGGTTCCCTTGCATCCGTTCCTTCCCTCCAAGCCCGGAGGTGTTTCTTAATCTTCGCAGCGATGCGCCTAGAGAATTCGTGTTCTATGAGCAATCCCCTAATCTCGTTTTTGAGGCGGTCGTAGCTTGCAACACACGGAAAGTATGCGTCCTCCTCCCTTGAATAGTGAATTGAGTCTAGAAAGTCATCTATTATCTTTGCAATCCTTTCAATGTCTGCTAGGGGAATCTCCCTGCCTGCATAAAGCTCCGTATAACACCTAATAATGATCCTGTCTAGGCGTTTAATCTGCCGGTGATCCTCCCTCAGTGTCTCTGTAGCGCTCAATTGACACGTGCATCGGCGCAGTTGACTTTATCTGTATCGCAGTCAGGACGGGCCGGCAACAGATCTGTGGGTGCACGCACAGATTCATGCTGGCGTAAACGGGGTTTGGTTTTTATCGGCACCTGTGCGGGTACAGCTGTTGAATCCTACAATCCTAACAGTTCTTGGTATGATAAGTGAACAGGTTGAGAGGATCCAACTGCCAGACATAGGTGTGGACATGATCCTAGACAGGGTTGCGGATCTGCGCGGTACGGTGGAATCGCTGACGATCCAGAACGGACAGATAGCCTCAGCCGAGGTGCTGCTGCTTACTGCAGGGGTCGTGATTCTTCTGGGGGTTGCAGGCGAGGCGTTCTTCAAGAAGACGGGAATCCCAGACGTCGTATTCCTGATGATCCTCGGGGTGTTGATCGGGCCGGTCCTTGGAATAATCGGGCCGGATGCTGTCATCCAGATTGTGCCTTATTTTGCCGCACTTGCCCTGATAATCATAATGTTTGACGGGGGATTGAATCTTGACATCAAGCACGTAGTCAAGACTGCGCATTTTTCAGTGGTTCTGGCGGTTCTGGGTTTTGTCCTGTCAGTGGTCATGATTACTGCTGCTGCCTTTTACATTCTGGCGTGGCCCATTCTGGACAGCATTCTGCTGGGCTCCATCGTAGGCGGAAGCAGCTCGGTCATAGTCTTCGGTCTTGTCAGGAACATCAAGATTGGAGAGGAGACAAAGTCCATGCTCAGCTTCGAATCGGCACTGACTGATATTCTGGCCACGATAATTGCGTTCGTCCTCTTTGAGGCCGTGCTTGCAGGACAGTTTGACCCGCAGACCATACAGGATACGTTTGGGAGGGCAATCGTAGTGGGCCTGGCCTTGGGGTTGGGTGTGGGGATTCCCTGGATGTACATAACCACGAAGCTTGGAAATGCCCAGCACGCCTACATGCTTACCTTGGGGATTCTGTTTGTCCTGTTCTTCTTTGCAACCTCGTTTGGAGAGTCCGGGGCGTTGACGGCGCTGGTGTTTGGCCTGATGCTTGGAAACAAGAGCCATCTTGCTCGGGTTCTCAGGTTCAAACTTCCAAAGATCGAGACGGACAATCCCACGCACAATCAGCTGACGTTTCTGATAAGATCGTTCTTCTTTGTGTTTGTGGGGTTGATGGCAAGTTTTGGACAAATAGAGTATGTCATATTTGGGGTTCTGATTACGGTGGCAGTCTACCTTGGGCGGTCGATAATCGTCCGGATTACCCTGACAAAGAGGTTCTCAAGGCTGGACAAGGCGGTAACAACATCGATGATTCCAAGGGGGTTGGCAGCTGCCGTACTTGCCACATATCCTGTAACCCTAGGCCTGCCCAATGCAGAGGCATATCCGCAGATCATATTCTTTATCATCCTCTCGTCGGTGGTCATCACAACCATGGGGTTGGGCAGAACCAAGCGCATGCCGCCTCCGGCACCTACAGGAGGCGGATTCGTGACAATGAAGTAAATTATGGCCAGAGGCGTAACGTGTGGTCCGTATTCCAGTCTCGCGACGGTGTTTTTAAATTGGGAGTCATTACATGGGCGTGTGTGGTAAGCCAGAACAGGGAGTCATACAACAGGATCTTCTCAAAGTTAAAGAAGCACCACAGGTGGTTTGAAGAATCGATCCCGTTAATTGCAAGTGAGAACGTCCCCAGCCCGGCTGTACGGGAGGCAGTGGTCTCTGACTTTGGCAACAGATACGCAGAGGGGTGGCCCGGGGAGAGGGTCTATGCCGGATGCACCTACATCGACGAGGTGGAGGTAGAGTGTACGGATCTGGCAAAGAAACTCTACAGGGCCGAATTTGCAGATGTCAGGCCAATCTCAGGCGTCATTGCAAACCTTGCCATCTATTCGGCGTACTCAGATCCGGGAGATGTAATGCTGGCACCGTCCATTCCTGCCGGAGGTCACATATCACATGGCAAGAGGGAGCATTCAGGGACCGCGGGGCTGGTACACGGGTTAGAGATCGAGTTTTATCCATTTGACGCAGAGGAGATGACGATTGATGTTGACAAGACAAAGAAGAAGATCGCGCGGTTGGATAAGGACGGTTGCCTTCCAAAGATTGCAATGTTTGGCGGTTCACTCTTCTTGTTTCCACACCCGGTCAGAGAACTGTCAGATGTTCTAAAGAGTCACAACATCCACATCAATTATGATGCTGCCCATGTTGCAGGACTGATAGCCGGCCGCAGGTTTCAGGATCCGCTCAGAGAGGGTGCAGACACCATGACCATGAGCACGCACAAAACCTTGTTTGGGCCCCAGGGCGGGTTGATCTTGGGCTCCAAGATGCATGAGGAGGCCATAAAGAAGACGGTGTTCCCGGGTCTTACAAGTAGCCATCACATCAACAACATGGCAGGAAAGGCAGTCGCCTTTGCAGAGGCTCTGGAGTTTGGGACAAAGTATGCAGACCAGGTTATAAAAAATGCAAGGGTGCTTGCAGAATCACTCAGCAATGCAGGACTCAAGGTGCTTGGTGAGAACAGGGGTTTTACAGAGTCACACCAGATTGCAGTCAACGTTCTAGACTACTCAGATGGGGGGTTGGTCGAGGCCGAGTTGGAGAAGGCCAACATAATAGTGAACAGGCAGCTCATTCCAGGAGACATAAAGGCGGGGAGAAACTACTTCCATCCGGGCGGAATCAGGCTCGGGGTATCAGAGATCACCCGCCTCGGAATGAGGAAGGAACAGATGCAGGAGATTGCCTCATTCATCAAGCAGGTAGTGATAGACCGAAAGGATCCAAAGAAGATACGCCCAAAGATTAAGGCGTTCAGAAGAGACTATCAGAGGGTCAGGTTCTGTTTTAACAACGGTCTTGGCGCCTACGAGTACGTCAAGCTGAGATAAACGGGCAGTTGTTGTAATGGTCCCCGGTAAACGGGGGTTGTAGCAGCCGGGTTTTTTGAGCAGACAACGTACACCTAGTCACCCCAAGCATCATCATGGTTAGGAGTAATCGGTAAGAAGGGACTGATCCCCACGGCTCTTCCCAAATACCAGTTCAATCTCGTCTGAGAGTGCATGTATCCTCCCCTTCTGATACCTGCCCACATCATATGTGGTAACCAGCCTCTTTGCAAGTTTTAGATACTTTTCAATTGAGGCTTTTGTAATGGTGGGAAGCAGTTCGTTGCCGCACTGGCATGTCTTGGTAAGTGGTACGCGCCGATACGAAAGCCCACATGCCGTGCATCTGAATTTTTGTTTGGCGTACGATCTGAGGTTTCCTACTATGTCAGGAACAAAGTGGGTGGATATGACGTTTGAGACGATCTCGGTTGTATCCACGGCATCAATCAACTCGGCGTTTCTTATCTGCATGTCAAACTTGTCAAGCATGGATCCAAGAGTCGAGTAGGCACTACGCGTCTTTGATGTAATCAGGGATGAGGTGGCGTGGGTAAAAAAATAATCACAGAACTGCCTCTCAGTATCCAGGCGGGACTTTATAATCTCTATTGACGAGACATCCGAGGCACGGGTACATTTGAGGGTGGACTCGAAGAATTCCAGTGGCAACGACCTTATCACCTCAAGGTTGTGTGCCTGCGGCTGGGATTCGTGGGGCAGAACTAGGGGCTGGATGAGTAGCGGCGCGTCCATGAGCCCCCCTATCCGATCAGATAGAAACAGTCTTGAAAAATTGAGTAGGGCGTCTGTCAACAACATGACAGAGTCGGCATCCCCATCAGCGTCCCGTCTCTTGGCAGAATGCCAGTTGGGCGTTCCAAAACACACGTTGGTGCTGGTAAATCCAATGATGCGCCCCACTATCCCAACTGAGGTGTGTGGTGCCAGCCCTATCACCAGATGGCCTACAAGATCATGCAGATCCTTAACGTTGTAGAATGGCTCGGTTTCATAGAATTTCTCAAAGAGGGCGTCAATGTATTTGGTGACCAAGACCAGATAGCTTCCACTTTCGTATGGAAGTATTACGTCCTGCATACGGAGTTCAAGGATCTGGTCGGAACTACTCAACGGCTCCCCGTCCACGTCACAGGAGTATCCAAGTTCTTTCAGCCTCTCAATGGAGGTTCCGACCCAGGATGGTTTGAATTGGGTAAGCGGGGAGTTCGTGGCGTCAAACCGCACGGTTCCGTCCTTGAAGACGGTAAGCCCAAAGCTCTGGCGCGCCAGCCCCTTCTCAATGGGTTCGGCAATTCGATCCTGCCCAATCAAATCCTTGACACCCTTGAGGGGTTCACGGGCACGTATCTTCATTCTTTCCTGTGCAAGCATCAGTCTTGCCTTCAACGGAAACTCCTTATGGGAGTGGGTCTGAGCCGCACGTTTGCAGTTTGGGCAGTCCGGGCCGTCCACTACATTCCTGCAGTTTGGGCAGTAGTATGTAACGGCAGTCTTGGTACCACATATAGAGCACTTGATGCCAATCGAGAGCTGGCCGCATCCGGTGCAACGTCTGTTAGAGATGTTGGTAAAGAAGTTCCCGTTTCTTGAGGCCCGAAGTAGATCCCTAGTGGGTCCCCCTTTATCGCCTACCGGAAAAAGCATGTGTGTTGGAGGCTTCATCTGCCTTGCGGCGGCCTTTTCAGGCCTCCCTATACGGACACCTACGGAGCATGAGGATTTGGCCCGTATTTGGATTCCTGAAGAATTGGACAGTATCTCAGGAACCGAATCTCTATCAACGTCCGGCTTCTTCTGGAACAACAGATGGTGGAACACTGTGGCCTCCGTGCCCTCTAAAACCACATTCTCCCCGTCAAGCCTGTGCGGTACCCCCAACATCTCAAGAGTTCGTTTTGTTCCCAAGGGGTATCGGATTGCGGATTCGTCTAATGCCAGAGGTTTAAGGAGTTCTCTCAGTTCCCCGGTTGAGATCAGATCCCAGAAGTACAAGAAACTGGGGTGCAGTGATATGCCACACTCAAGGGATGTCTTTATTGCCTCGTGTACGGTCGGGGCCCTGAGGAGAAACTGCATCATGCTCTGACGGTCAGGATCCTGTGCCTCAATCCTGTGCCTCAGCTCCTCCGTCCAGAACTCCTCAACGTACCCGGATGGAACCAGTTGTGCGTTGTTCTCAAGAAAATCACCAAAGGATATGAGGATGTCTCCAAGGTGTAGTATTCTCTTAATCTCGTTTTTTATCTTGGTTCCGTGCTCCAGATCCCGGATCTTGACGACGCTGCCGTTGTTGAGTAGTACTGTCGGAGCCTCAATGGAGTCTACAAAGGCAACCGTTGCTCCCTTTCCAGGAATGTCAGTTTTGATTTGCGTCCCCACTACGATGGCGTGGTTTAGAATTTCTGCTATTACAGGGTGTATCCCGATTGCGGCAAAGCCAGTATTGCAGGCGCGTCCATACCTGAGACGGAACCCTCCGGGTTTGTTGGACATTGACAGTACTGACCTTCCTGCAATCACCTCGCGCATTCTTTTTGTGGCGGCACCCTCTTGGTTGTTGTCTGTCTGGACTGCGCCCTCGAGATCCTTAAGCCATTCCCAGCCATCCAACTTGTACAGCTCTATTCTTTTAAGGAGTTTCTTGGATCTGCCGATCAGTCCGTCGTTTAACACGCGCAGGGCGCCGCCCCTCACCCGATTAGTCTTAATACGGGTCATGGATTTGTGGTTGACCACCTCAAAGGGATCAGTGTCAACCCCGTCAAGTTCTACTGGCAGGTTTAATATGACGTGCTCGATGTCCCGATCCAACACATGAAACTGAAAACTGCTTGCCTCCCGCTCATATATCCTCAGCTCCTCTACAAACCTGCCTGTTTCGTCATCAAACGAGTTGGCCTGAAATTTGGACAGTCCGGCCTTTTTCCGCACATGGTCTGCAATCAACATTGTTACGGCAGATTCGGTTCCCCCCGCAGAACGCATTGGTCCGGCTATCGATACCGACAGGTACTCTGAGCCGTCCTTGTTTCTCTTAATTGTAACTTCGCTGATTCCTTGAAGGGGAGCAATCGTTACCCCCTCCGTCACAATTGCAAGGCCCACGCGTACGGCAAGGTCGAGTTTCTCTTCAAGGGTGGCATCTAGAGGTGAGTACTTACCAAGGGCGATCCTCTCAGACAGTATAAGTGCCGACATCTCCTTGCCGTTTGTTTGCAACAGCTTCCTGAGTGGGTCGGCAATGTCAATGTCGTGCATCTTTGCTACACGATCAGCCAGATCAAATGCTATTTTTGGTTCTACCATCCCAGAAGAGTCAACAAGGTGGGATTTTGCCTCTGCGGCCTTTTCGAATATTGTATATGTCCTAGTCGAGAGATCCGAGTAGTACTTGCGATAGTGTTCGGGCATTGGGATGCCCCTGATTCTGGAGATTGATGTGTTTTCAGACATGGTGTGGTTGTGCCCTGCTTTGGATGGCATCTACCATCCCCCGAAGCTTGTCCAGACGGCCGCCCTGTTCAAGAAATGTTCCAATAACCAAGGCGTCTGCGCCTGCCTTTGCCAAGCTTTTGGCGGTTTCAGCGTCTCTGATACCTCCCCCAACAATCAAAAAACCATCGAACGTCATCCTAACCGTCCTGACCATCTCGGGCGTCACGTTGGTTTTGGCTCCCGAGCCTGCCTCAAGGTACACAAACCTCATGCCCAGAAACTTGGCTGCCAGAGCATACGCGGCGGCTATTTTGGGTTTGTTAAACGGTATGCCTCGAGCAGAGCCGACAAACCACGCAGATGTTCCATCTCCTATCACCAGATATGCTGTGGGTAGCGGTTCCAAACCAAACCTGGCAACGGTTGGGGCTCCCAACGCCTGGGCCTGTGTAATAAAGTATGGGTTTTCAGAATTCATAAGTGAGCTGAACAGGATCGCGTCTGCACTAGGCACGACCCCAGTTATGTTACCGGGGAACAGTATAATGGGAATCTTAACCCGCTTCTTTATTCCTGCAACAACACCATCCATCCCCATCTGGTCTGCAATGGAGGAACCACCAACTAGGATTGCAGATGCTCCGATCTTCTCCACATCAACTGCCAATCTGGCAGACGCCTCCAGATCTGATGTCTCAGAGTCTATCAGTACAAAGAGCAGTGTGTCCTTCTCCCTTAGTTCGGATCTTAGGAATGACTCCACTCTGCCCGCCATGTGGTTGGTTTGTAGATGACGCTTTAAAGTTTAATTGTGGTGTTGCATACAGATTTGTATAGCTATGGCCGATTCTAATCAATCCAGTTTTAACAACGTTATTCGTCATATTATTAAAAAATCTTTGTTTACAGAACGACAAATTGAAATTATTTCAAATCAGATGGATCTGCAGCGTGCGCAGTTTGCAATCACCAAAGGCGCATACTATAGACAGGTGGGTCAGTCAAGAGACAAGATGGTTGCGTTATTTTACACGGTGGTGCTTTTGCGCGGATTGGGCATACTTGTGCCTGATAACATTGATGTGATTTTACAAATTTCAGATCAGGTTAGTGTGATAAAAGATGGTGATGTGTTACCAGAAAAGGAGAAGGAGGTGGTTGATGTGATAGAAAAGCTGATCCGGCAAATGGTTAGGTTGTGATGGTCTGGTTGTTGGGGTTGTTTTGTTGGGGTTAGGTGTGACCATGTGTGTAATTTGTCAACGTAAAATGTAAAATCATCTAATTCGGTTACAATAAATCACAGTGTGGTTGCAGATATTGTGATGTTGGTAGAGATTCCGAATTTGGGGGTGATTCTTAGTGTGATTGTTGCGTTTTTGGTGGGTGTGGGGGGCGTGTATGTGTATTATATCATCAATGCACACTTCAAATCTAAAAACAAGACCGATGATGACGCACGTTCGGAGCTGCTCAGGTATTATGAGAGGCAGATAATAGACATGAAAATACGTTTGGATGGTTTGGGTGTGCAGGGTGTAAAAAGTGGTGTCCAGGAACAGGTTTCGGTGCGGCCACACACCAGTTGGGGGGGGGAAGGAACAAGAACCACGCCAAACAAAACACAACCACCACAGCAACCAGAAACCACAACCAGCCCAGAGGTTGCTACATTACCAGAAACCACCAACAAACACCTTAACTCTACAGATTATGTGTTGCATTTAATCACAAATAACCCAATGACGTCACGTGATATACAAACCATGTTAAAAAAGAGCAGGGAACACACGTCACGGTTAATGAAGAGGTTGTATGATGAGGGATGTGTGGTGAGAAATATGGAATCAAAACCATACACGTACTCCATAACGGAGAAGGGTATGACAAGGATCAAAATATAGTGTGGGGTGGTTCCTGTAGAATGTCTCCAACACGAACAGGGCGTTCGTGTAATAGGGTGTGTGCCGGTTCCACAACGGGTTGGTTTGGACCATGAATGGTGTGTTTGGGGCGTGTGTTGTGTGTGGTTGAAACGTCACACGGCCAAGACCATAAATCGTCATTAACGTGTTGGTCTTGGGTGTGTGTGGGTTTGTGGCCTTGGATCCTCTTAATCTCACAACACCCACACGCAACCATCAGAATGCAGTGCCGCAGTAAGTTTGTGTGGGGTAGGGGTTGCCTATTTTTGGGTGATCTTTGTGGTTTGGTAGATCCATTCCCGGCCGGTTCTGGTTCTGCCGATCTTCCCTTTTGATGAGAACCGTGATAGGTATGTGGATATTATGCTTAGTTTGATTGGTTCGTTGAACTCGTCTTCATACTTTTCAAGTATGTTTGTGGAGGTAAAATTTCCTGTAGGGAAGAATTTATCCACAGTGTGCCAGATCTTTGATCCCGTTGAGTCTATGTTGGGTGTTTTTGGTTCCTCCTCGATGTTCATCAGATCCATCATCTCAAAGATCTTCAGAATTTTCTCTCGGGTGACGTTTCCTTCCAGTTTTATGTCATATTTGGCCCCGTCAGAGTCCTCCATGTCTATCCGGATCCGTTTCCTTGTCATGGGATCATATGGATCTGCCGTTAACAGATTAATGGATCCTTTAAAATTTGTTAATGAATTGGTTTGTTAACATTGACTGCCTAGGGGGTTCTGGGTGGTTGGTGTTGTTAACGCGTTGGTGAGTGTGGTTGATGGAAAACTGCCCTGTTTGTGACTGGAGTGGAAATGAAGGGGTCAGAAACCACATGTTAACCCTGTTAAGACCCATCTTAACGCCTGGAGTGGAAATGAAGGGGTCAGAAACACCCTTTTTGGTGTGTTTCTTAACAAACATCCAACACAATGTTAACTGCAGGCCCACGGCAACCCACACACCTGTATTTCCACTCTGCTCTTTTCTTAATTTTTTTTAAAGCAAAAATAATTAATTACAAACTTAACTAGAATAACCATTCCACCCTAAACCAGAAAGGAGATAGGTTAGATGGTGTTGACAGGAAACATAGGTGTGTGGGTTGTCTGATCCGATAGATAGGTTGCTTGACGCAGCCGAGTCTGGAGACGTGATCATTCAGAACAGAGACATACTCCACCTCACATACATACCAGACACCATTCTTCATAGGGATGCAGAACAGGAGACAGTTACCCAATCACTACTCCCAATCCTGAAACAATCAAGGCCGTCAAACCTCTTGGTGTATGGCAAACCAGGCACCGGCAAAACACTGGTGGTTAAGAAAGTGATATCAAAGATTCAGGACAGGGTAGAAAAATCAAACTTTCCAATCAAACTAATCTACTCCAATGCTAAGGAAGAGACCACACTTTACGGGTTGTTGGTAAATATGGGCAGGCAGCTTGGTATTGAGGAACGGGAACTACCAATCACCGGCCTTGCAATTAGCGAGGTATTTAAAAGACTACTAAACAAAATTAACCACGATAAACTTAACACAATATTTGTAATAGATGAGATTGACTACCTAGCACAACTAGTCACAAAAACCAAAAAAGACATCTTATACCAACTTACCAGGGCAAACGAGAGACTGGGCATGGGGTTCCTTACAATAGTAGGCATCTCAAACGATCTAACATTTAAAGAGAAACTGGATCCCAGAGTAATCAGCAGCTTGGGGGAGGAGGAGATCGTCTTTCCCAACTACAACACAGAACAAATCAAAAAAATCCTTCAGGAGAGAATCAACAAGGCATTTGTGACCGGATCTGTTGAGGAATCTGCACTAAACCTGTGCGCCGCTCTTGCGGGAAGCGAACACGGGGATGCTAGAAGGGCGATAGATCTGATTCGTGTGGCCGGCGAGATTGCAGAACGGCGACAGTCCGGCCACGTAACGGCAGACAATGTCCGGGAGGCCTCCCAAAAAATAGAGGAAAACAAGGAGGAGGCATCACTCAGATCCTACCCACTACACGAAAAACTACTAATTCTGGCAATAATAAAGGCAAACGGATCAAGTACCGGAGAGATATACGCCTCCTACAAGAGCCTCTGCAAGGTCGTCGGGAGGGACAACCTCACCCAGAGACGAATTACCCAAATGTTAAGCGAGATTGAACTGTCTGGGATTATCTCAGGCAGGCTGATCCACCAAGGAATTCATGGAAGGACAAAAAAATACAAAATTACGGTCTCGTCTGAGATGGTAAAAAAGGCGTTCCAAGACGACCTAACCCTCCACGACATCATCTGAATTCATATAATCACTCATGAGTACCCGAAACGTCTTCAGGTTGACTATGAATGCTATACATGGGTTGGGGGTTATTCCAACACTGGTCTGGAAAGGGGTCTGTCTCTGCCAACAACCGGAATTGATAACCAGGACCCCCCTGTACATATCCAACTCTGCCCTATGAACGTGTCCTGCGTGGAATATGTCCGGCACATCCTCTATTACCATGAAATCCTCCACCTCCGGCGCTATCGGCGTCTGGCTACCATAAATTGGACTTAAATGCCTCGCCTTGAGTAGGTGCTTCATTACCTTTGCAGGTTTGTCGTAACTGAGACCAGGCGTGGTCTTTACAATATCATCAATACTTTGCCCGTGAAACATCAGAACCCTTACCCCGTTTAATGAGACCACCGCCGGGTTGCCCACCATTATGACATTATCCCTCTCCCACAGACCAGAGTTGTATTTCTGCGGAATTGCCGGCTGGGGCAGCGCCCTCCTGCCGGGATCGTGGTTCCCGGGCATGATTACAACCTTAATGTTTTTGGGAATCCTGTCTATTACACCCTCGACCATTGCAAGCTGTTCTTCAATGGTCTGGCAGACCAACTCCCTGTCTTGGTTTGGATATATTCCCACACCGTCTACTATGTCCCCGGCAATCAAAACAAAACGAACCTTTCTTGCCACCGGATCCGGGCTTGAAAGCCAAGAGACGAACCGCACAAACTCCTCTTCCATGAAATACTTACTTCCTACATGGAGATCCGAGAGAAACACCGCGTAAACATCACTCTCGGCCTTGTTTGGGGCGTGGTCTGGAATGTCTGGAAAGATCAAATCCCTCATAGCAAAACCGGTTTTCCCCAGACCGATCCTGACCATGATAAACTGATCCGACAAGAGGGTGTCTGCAGTCTTTTGCAGTTCGTTGTCATACACCGTCACACTAATATTTCCGGTCGGATCCTCCAAAACCAAAACCATCCTATTCCTGTTGACGTTCTTTTCAGACACCAAACCACAGACATAGATATCGTCGCCGGGCTTTGCGGATTTAAGGGACTTGGCTGCTGCAACCGTCTTGAGCATTCTGGCCTCTGGCCTCATGGAGATTATCTGTTTTAACTTGTTGAACCTACTGGCAAACAGGGCATTATACCCACTAACCCCCTCCCCAGTGGCAACACTGCCTGTAGGGTCAGACTGTACCCTGACCTCCCCCCGCAACGACGGATCCTCACTAATTCCAAGATAGTCCTCCAAATCACTCCTGTTGATCTGAAACTGCCCCTGCCTGGCCTTCTCCTTGACTATTCCCTTGATGATCCTCTCAAGCCTCCCGCCATCTATCCCTGTCAGAATCTTAAAGGCGTCTGGGTGAATCTGAACACCCTTGCTTAACGCATAGTTGAGTACAAAGGCGATCTCCCTATTCACACCAACAAACATACTCTGGTTTAATTAAATCTGCATGCAGAGCCGCGCACCCGCAACACTGATGTTTGCCAAAAGAATGAAAAAGCACTAACCCAAGCAGGAAAACCCCCACATGCGTGGCCCAACACTAACACCTCTCAACCCTCAAATACCATCGCAAAACCAACCCAACATGGACGGTACCCGGATAATTGTATTTTTTGCATCTCTTGGAGCCTTTGTTGCCATATATCAGATTGGCTCAATGACCGTGGTAAGTCCAGAGGAGGCAGACACATTCATGAACGAATTCAGGGATCTTATTGAGGGCATTGATGCGTTTGGCATCTTCCAGCACAATGCAACCATAGCCCTGCCCATGTTTATTCCCGGGTTTGGGCTGGGCTGGGGAATGTTCTCTGCATGGTCCACCGGATTTGCTTTTGCAGCAATCGCCTCCACAACCCCCCAACTTGCAGGAGTCTCCCCGCTGTCCATACTGTTTCTTACCCCGTTTGGGCTGATGGAGGTGGTTGCATACACCCTTGGAGTATCCAGAAGCTTTATTCTAATACTGGCGATCGTTAAGAGAACCGGCCTTTCCAAACACCTTAAACTGACACTGATAGAGATTGGGGCTGCCTTGGGGCTGCTTCTGGCAGGAGCATACATCGAATACGCCCTGATAACCTTGGTTGCAGAGGACGGCCTTCGTGCCCCACTGTACTGATCATGACTGCCTGCACACAACACCCTGCTTTGGGCATGCCTGGATTACCGACTCTCCTCCCACTGCCACCTATAATTGATATACGAGTCGGGTTTTGTCTGGCTGAACACCATTACAGACATGTCTGAAAATTCCCTCCCCTCCAATTCCCTCACCATCCCACTAAAACTGGTCTCATCGGGGGTAGTCAATGCCTCATAGACATGCACCGTCATTCTCCCGGTGTCAAAGCCGGACTCCCTGAGATATCCGGCTATCTCCGAGGGCATGAAATGCTTGTCAGGCTGTCTGGGCCACGGCCTTGGAACCACGATGACATTAAGGCCCCCGCCTAACGCCTCCTTCATCTCTGCCTTCTTGTCTTCGATCGGGGCAGTTACATGCATCGTGATTACCTTGGACTTGTCAAGGGGAACCTGCGCCCTGGAAGCTGCAACTTGGATTGAACTAATGCCAGGGACGATCTCCACCGCACCGAAGATCTCCACCAACCTGTCGACCACCTCTGACTCTGAAAAATTCACATCTCCTGTAAATGGAATCACCAACACCCTATCACCAAGCTCCTGCAGAACGCCGTGATACACCTCCTCCTGGTTTCCCATGGTAATCTCATGAACCTCCTTTCCACGAAGTAGATCCTCTATGGTCTTTAGCGTGTATCTGTAGCCAACCACCACATCACACCTCAACACGATATCCCTTACGACCCCGGTCACATACATTGGAGAGCCAGGACCGACGCCGACGGCAAACACCCTTCCCAATCTTATCTTGTAAACCTCTGCCGTTCCTTAATATATTGTACAAAGGGCCCCCAGTCCACCTTCATGTACTTTGTAGGCTCCTTGGCCGGGTACTTTACCCAGTCTTGGGCTATGGTGTATTGGTGGCTCTCACGTTTTCCGCCCTTTTCATATTCCAACTGTAGCACGCTGCCCCAAACCTTCTCCTCGTACTCTATGGCAGATATGTCGTCAAAGGCAACCTCCACGTTCTTCTCATTTTCAAGATCGTCCATCAACTCCTCCTCATCATAACCATCGTGCCGGATCATCGTATTCCTTGATCTGATAAAGTTAATCACCTGTCTCTGGGTTATGGCCCTCCACCAGTTTATCTTTGCCTCCGTTTTATGGATAAACATTAGATGCCTGTCCGTAAGTACCAACATCCCTTCCCTGCCCCCAATCGAAAGAAACTTTTTGGATTCCCTCCAAACCGAGACCAAATGTGCCTGAATCCTCTCGTCTGGCTGCATACTGCTAACCCAGACGTCTTTGTTAAATACTATTAGCTTGCGTGGTTGCAGGAACGCATGCGCCGGCTGTTACAACTTTTAAGTAGGAATTATGCGATAACACCATTGAATAAATTATTGTTATTTTTCGTGCCACTCCTTCTCATACTGTCTAGTGTTCAGGCACATGCACAATCCGAAACCTTGGCTGTAATTGAGACCGATCTTGGGGATATAACCTTGGAGTTCTTTCCGGACGATGCACCAGACCACGTTGAGAATTTTGTAAGACTAGCAGAAACCGAATTCTATGACGGAACCATCTTTCATAGAATAATTCCCGGCTTTATGATTCAGGGAGGGGATCCCAACACAATAAGCGGCGATCCTTCAACCTGGGGTCAGGGAGGCCCAGCAGACAACGTAGATGCCGAGTTTAACACCATAAAACACAACCGCGGAATCGTGTCCATGGCAAGAGCAACTGATCCAAACAGTGCCGGCTCACAATTCTTCATAGTCCATCAGGACTCTACCTTTCTTGATGAACAATATACCGTGTTTGGACGGATTGTAACCGAGGAAAGCTTCCAGACTCTGGATCTTATTGCCGCCGCCCCCACCGGAAACAGAGACGCCCCCCTAGATCCGGGGAAGGTGAGAATAACAAAAATAGACATAGTGGATCGTTTCGACGTCTGGGATCTTCTTGAACTGCCAGAACCCGAACGCACAGACTCCCCCCCCACTTCCTCTACGACTCCAACATCGGGTAGTCAGAGATTTGAAAGCCAAGAATACCAGTTTGCCTTCAACGCGCCCGGCGGTTGGCTCTTGCAGGAGCCTCCAAACGCAGGCGGGGGCGTCCCCAACGTGGTCGCGGTGGGGCCCAAGACCGGCACCCTGACCCCCTTCATCTCCATAATAATAGAGAGCACCAACCAGAGGACCACCGATGACATCTTTACTGAGACCTCTTTACGGATTGATGAGATCGCGGCTGCGGGAACAATAGACATCGTCTCACGGGAGGTCCTTACCCTTAACGACCATTTTGCGTACGTGACCGTCGCTGACGGCGCATCCACTGCTGACGGCGCAGAATTTGACACAAGATTCCAAGAGGTTGTGGTTTATGGCGCTGACAACATCTATACCATCACCTATGCCAACGGAATAGAGGACTTTGGTTCACAACTCTCGGCGTTTCAGAACACCCTAGACTCCTTTGAGATCCTCTCTGAGTCACCCATACCGGCAGAGGATCGACCGGGATTTGATGGCGGCGGGTGCCTAATTGCAACTGCAACAATTGGTTCTGAGTTTGCGCCCCAGATTCAGCAACTGCGTGAGCTGCGTGACAACACGGTGCTCGCAACGGCATCCGGCTCTGCATTCATGACGGGGTTCAACCAACTGTACTATTCATTCTCGCCTGCAATAGCTGACATGGAGCGTCAGAATCCCGTATTCAAAGAGGCCGTCAGGCTGGCAATTACCCCACTCCTCGCGACACTGCCACTTCTCAACCACGCCGGCATTGACTCGGAGGCAGAGATGATAGGGTATGGAATTGGCGTAATTCTGTTAAACGTGGGCATGTATGTTGCAGCACCCGTGACTCTCATATACGGCCTGAAGAAAAACCCCCACCTGCGTATTCTGCCATCTGGCCAGAACGCCAAACCGTGACTGCACCATTACGAACCTGTACTACCAGACATCATCGACGTCATCGACGGCCCTGTACTCTTTTTCGACATCACGCTTCATCAGTTTAAGCTGGGCCACATCCCTGTCAAAGATTAGATCTACTATCCAGTCGATGGCTATTCTGGTCCTCTTGTCCACGGTAGCGACCTTTGACAGATACACATTATTCCATATAGCCCATGCCAGAAAACCTGTAAAATTTATCCCTCTAAGACGGGCGATGCCGGATCGCTTTCCAATAATTGCCATCTGCCCCCTGTTCCTGAAGACAAATTTTTCCTTTTGGGCGTTTTTAATTATGGCCTTTAGGTTCTTTGCTGCAGTCTTTGCCTGGGATTCTGCGACCTGCGCGGTAGGTGGGAGATGTCTTTTTGTATTCGGGTCTGTAAATCCGGCGCAGTCCCCAATCGCAAAGACCCCTGGGAACCCTTCCGCCTCCAGATAGTCGTTCACTATGATCTTTCCCCTCTCGGTCTTAAACATTGATCTCTTGATTGTGTTTACCGGCGTCACCCCCGCAGTCCAGATCATAGTCTTTGTTATGATTCCCCCCATGTCGTCCTCATCGTCTGTCTTTGCGGGCTTCAACGTGACCTCGTTTCCATCAAAACTGGTTACAGCCGTGTTCAGCCTTATGTCAATCCCACCCTCCATGAGCTTCTCCTTTGCGTATTGGGCCAGTTTTTGGTCGAATTCCGGCAGTATGGCAGAGGCCACCTCCACCACCGTTACCTTGAGATCCTCTTTGTGGATTGTTGGGTAATGCTTTCTTGCATCCCGCAGGAGCCCCATGAGTTCGCCTGCCGTCTCTATTCCCGCAAAACCGGCGCCTACAATAACAAAATGCAAAAAACCCCTTCGAAGGATTGGGTTCGTCTCATTCTCTGCCTGTTCAAGCATGTCAATTGCCCTGTTCCTCAACATGACTGCGTCATTCAGCGTTCTCATGCTGAATGCGTTCTTTTCCACATCCGCCATCCCGAAAAAATTGGTCTCGCTGCCTAGGGCAAGCACCAGAAACTCATAATGGATTGATACACTTCTCCTGTCAACAGTCCCCCACAACGTAACCCTCTTTCCATACGGGTCGATACTCTTGATCCTTCCCTTGTAGAACTTTGTCTTCTTGCATATGGCTCTGATGGGCGTGACAATGTGCCTCGTCTCGATTGCCCCTGACGCCACTTGGGGCAGCATCGGCGTAAACAGCAGATAGTTGTCCTCGCTTATCATTATCAGGCTGATCTCCGGATCGTCTCCAAACTCGGATTCTAACTGCTTGGCGCATTTTACACCCGCAAAACCGCCTCCTACCACAACTATGTTCTTCTTTTTAACCAATCTCGATTTTCTATTGGCATATGCCATAAATATAATACTGTCAGTCGCCTGTGATGTCTGAATGCAGTATGTCATATGCCCTTGGCGCGTCACTCTCCCTTAGAATGACGGTGATGCTATCCTGACTGAAGAATGCATTTACAAGCTCGATTCCGTTTCTATGCAACACCTCTGCAACGTACGAAACTGCACCTGACTGGCCTCTGGCCTCTGGAATTATGATCCTGATCTTTACAAGACCGGTATTGAACATGTCCTTGGTTCCCGGCACATTCTCAAAGATCCGCCTGACATCATCCATGTCCTCGGCAAGAAACCGGAAAGAGTCGCTCACCCTGAAGAACTCATAATTGCTAGTCACCTTGGAGAACTTGTCTAGGATGTCGGCCGGATCCATCCCATCTGATTCCTTTGCTGAGAACCTGACATCCATGATTCCGCCTGTTAGGACCAGTCGCGCATTCTTTAGAACCGGCTCGTCTCTCACCTCTTCTCTGAGATCAAAAGAGTCTGCATATCTCTTGATTGCAACTACCACTGTGTTGAGATTTACTACGTTTCCCAAAATCCTCTCAACCTCGGGCCGTATCCTTACTGCAAGGGCCGTGTAGTTTATCAGATCCATCCTCATACAGTCGTAGATGGAACGGTTTCTGGTAATGATCTCCCTTACTGCATCGGGTACTGATGTCCTCATGACGGTTATTCCACCATGTCATTTATAATTAGTTTGTGTAATTAATCACTCTGGTTCTTCACTTGTTTATAAATAAGATTATGTACTGTCAAACATTTCCATATAACATAGTAAAAATTATATAATGTAATATATATTACATTAGATAGGTGAATATGACGTGTTCTTTGATAATGAGATCAATAGAGCCTTCAGAAGAATGTCTGGATCCTTTTTTGACACGGACGACATCTTTGAAGGAAACAGAGGCAACTCTGAAACCGGGCCGTACTGGTATGGTTATACCCTGAGTATCGGACCCAACGGAAGACCCGTTCTAAGGGAGTGCGGGACAGGCCAAGAGGCACCCGGCCAAGGTAATGCAAGGGAGCCGGTCGTGGACACGATCGTTGACGAGAAGAACAACACGGTGAAACTCATTGCCGAGATACCCGGAGTTGAGAAGAACGACATCCAGATCGTAGTCGACAACAAAGTAGTGGATATCTCTGCTGCCCGCGATAAGACGAGATACCATGCTAGGGTTCCCATAAAACGCAGGATCGATGAGAACTCTGCAAAGGCCTCTTACAAGAACGGGATCCTGCAGCTCGTGTTTGGGTTGGTTTCAGAGAAACCAACCGGCACCAAGGTGGAGGTGGAATAACCCCCCCCTTTTTTGGGGCAATGGTATGAACGAAACCACATTAAAGATAGGTGAGATTCCCTTGTTGCATGTTGGACGAGGGAGGGCAATTGTTGACCCTCGGGTCATTGAGGAGCAAGAGTGGAGCACCGGCCAAATCTTGGAGCTGACGTGCAACAGGAAGACTCATGTCAAGCTCTGGCCGGGAGCCCCCGAAGAGTACGGCGAGGGAATCATCAAGATTGACGGTGTTACAAGACAAAACCTGGGCGCAGGTATAGGGGACAGAGTCACGCTGAGATCAGTGGAGGCGGCCAACGCCGAGCAGATCGTCCTGTCCCCGACAGAGAAGGTCGCAGTCGAGGGACTGCAGGAGTTTATGACCCATAACTATCTCAACCACGTGTTTGCCACGGGAGACTCGGTATCCCTGAATACAAAGATGGGGGATCGCGTACAGTTCATAGTGACCGGGACAAGACCCGTCAGGCCGGTCCTTGTTACGGAAAGTACCGTGTTTCGTCTTGGAACCATGACCAAGACCGTGGATGCTTCGGTTTCAAGGATTACATATGATGAACTTGGTGGGTTGAAGAACGAGGTTCAGAAGATCCGTGAGACAGTCGAACTGCCGATGAGACACCCTGAACTCTTTAAGAAGATCGGCGTGGATGCTCCAAGAGGCGTCCTTCTTTATGGTCCACCTGGAACAGGCAAGACCCTGATTGCAAAGGCAGTAGCCGGTGAGACCAACGCCCGTTTTATCTCGATTAGCGGCCCTGAGATAATGGGAAGCCATTATGGAGAGAGTGAGGAGAGAATCCGCAAGATCTTTGCAGATGCCGAGGCAGACTCCCCATGCATTATCTTCATTGATGAGATCGACTCGATTGCGCCAAAGAGGGACGACGTATCCGGCGAGGTTGAAAAGAGAATTGTCTCCCAACTTCTGACATTGATGGATGGAATCAAGTCTAGGGGGAAGGTTGTGGTAATTGCTGCCACCAACAGACCGGACTCAATCGATCCCGCACTCAGGAGGCCGGGAAGATTTGACCGGGAGATCGAGATCGGCATTCCGGATGAAAATGGAAGGCTAGAGATACTCTCAATTCACACGCGCGGAATGCCAATTGACAAAGACGTGGACTTTAAGCATCTCTCCCGAATCACACACGGGTTTGTGGGAGCCGACTTGCAGATGCTCTCCAAGGAAGCCGCGATGAGATCCCTGCGCAGGGTTCTTCCTGAGATTGATCTTGACGAGGACGAGGTCTCCCCAGAGATTCTTCAGAACATACGAATTACAGACAAGGATTTTGAGGATGCCTTAAAGGAGATCGGTCCCAGTGCCCTGCGGGAGGTCCAAGCCCGTATTCCAGATGTGACATGGGACGATGTGGGAGGCCTGAATCAGCTAAAGGATGAACTGCGCGAGGCAGTTGAGTGGCCTGTCCGGTACAAGGAGGCCTTTGAGTATGTTGACGCAACGCCTCCGCACGGAATACTGCTGCACGGCCCGCCTGGAACCGGCAAGACCCTGATTGCAAAGGCCCTTGCCCGCATGACCGAGTCCAACTTTATCAGCATTAAGGGCCCGGAACTGCTTTCAAAATGGGTTGGCGAGTCTGAGAAAGGTGTACGGGAGATCTTTAGAAAGGCGCGGCAGGCAGCACCATGTATCATCTTTCTTGATGAGATCGATGCGCTTGTTCCGCGAAGGGGAAGCGATGGCTCTGGCTCACACGTTACAGAGAACGTAGTCTCCCAGATCCTGACCGAGATTGACGGACTTGAAGAACTTCACAACGTACTGGTGGTGGGCGCGACAAACCGGCTGGATATCATAGATGAGGCCCTGTTAAGACCTGGCCGGTTTGACAGGATAATCAGGGTGCCCGTGCCTGACGCCGAAGGAAGGCGCCATATCCTTGAAATCCACACCCGGAAAAAACCCCTTGCAGACGATGCCAATATTGCCAGCATTGTGGTTCTGACAGACGGATTCTCTGGAGCCGAGATTGCCGCAGTGGCCAACAGGGCCTCGATTGCAGCCCTGAGAAGACACGTAGGCGGCGAGCACCCGGGCATTAAAGACATCCGGATTACACAACAGGATCTGGTGGATGCTGTGTACACGGTGGATCCAGAAAGAAAGGTGGTACCTGTTGCCTCCTAGACGTTCTAAAATATGCGGCAATTTCCCCATGCTTGCCAGGAGCCACACCCCCCCCCTTCCGACTGCAGAGGGTGCGTCTCCAGACAGTCTGATGCGCCATACAACAATCTAAATACTGAGGATGACGGCGATATGATATAATGAAGATCTATCTTGACTTTGAGCCGTGTTCACAATGTGACTTTATGATGGCTGCGCTGTGCAGCCCGGAGATACTGTCCGGTGATGACAAGGCCCGTGCATACGAATCGGCAAAATTTCTTAGACACCTGACATACAACCACGACGAGGTGATCCAGGCAGTTATGGATGATCTTCCAAAACAAAAGAGGGATCAGGAACCCAGCTTTTACAAATGATACACCCCCTCATGATTGCGTGCCGCTTCCGGCATCGACCTTTAGACATCTAGGGTCTTTTTGATAAGGATGATTCTGTTTCTTATCGTGACGTCACTTACCCCGGCCTCTGCTGCAAACCTTTTCTGACTGATCTTTTCTCCGTTCATAATACACGAAATGTACAGCGAGGCTGCGGCCTGTGCCACAGGATGCTTTCCCGCCGTGATCCGTTCCTTCTCGCACCGCTTGAGTATTTCAAACGCATCCCTCTTTGTCTTCTCCTTGAGTTTCATGTTGTTTGAAATCTTTGAGATAAACGACGTTGTATCATACTGGTTCAGGTTTAGACCAAGCGTCCTGATCAGGGTTCTCAGATCCCGCGAAAGTATCCTTCTCTCCACATTCCCGGCATCTGCGATATCGTCAAGCGTTCTTGGAATGTTGTTGGCCCTGCATCCTGCATACAGGGACGCTGCAACCAGCGATGCCATCGTCCTTCCTCTGGTAAGCTTTGCGGCGACTGCCTTTCTGTAGATGTATGCCGAGTACTCCACAGCATTGACCGGGATTCCAAGCTTTGTCTTCATTCCGTGAAGCAGAGTAAACGCCTTACTCAGTGCGGCAGTCCTTCTTGACCTGCTTCTCTGATCCCATGTCCGCAACCTACTAAACTCGTATTTTGTCTCGTTGGACAGGATGTTTCCAGCAGAATCCTTGTTGCTGCCAATTACCGTTGACAACCCCCTGTCGTACATCGTCAGTGATGTAGAGGGTCCGGTCCTTGTCTGTTTCATGTACTCGTCTGCACCGTGGCCACCCACCTCATGCGACATGTCAGACATACTCTGCTCTAGGATTGTCCCGCATCCCCCGCACACAACCTCTCCTCTCTCAGAATCTGTTATGGTGGGCTGGGTTTGGCAGGTATCAATTTCGCACCTGCCTTCAAAATTATCTGAATACCCTATTATCACTCACCTTATATTGGCGTTTTTAGAATAAAAGGAATATCTTACAGGTAATTTTAGTGCTAAAACATGCTCCTGCATGCAAAAAATTCCTGTTCCCTTGCAACAAGTACGGATGCAATATTTGATATATCTACAATGTAATAAACATTGACCTGTTTGAAAATACAAACGCGCATACTAACAACTATCCGCGTGGGACTGTGATCTCTTCTACATGTGAGAAAGACATGCCTTGGCCCGTATCCCTTTTTCAACACACCTGACCATCATGATGGTATGCGTACAATCAGACGGGATTGAAATATGGCTCAAAAAACAACCCTGTTGAGAATGGATCCGCACCAAGTGGACGCCTGTTACGATCCTTCTGGCCGCATCGGACTCTTACTTTTTTATTGATTGTAGTGAATATCCCCGGTTTGAAATCATCTGCGTTACTGCCTCTATGGTATAGTCGATACCGTGAACATCGTCAAAATGTTTCCTTAGTCTACCGATCGTTTCCAACGTTTCCTCACCATCTATGGCAAATGGACATTCAAAACCGTACTCCTCACATCTCAATTTGAGAACCATTTAGTATCGAGGATACGCTAAACTATAAAACCCTATCCTGAATATTCTGCGTTTTTGCCCACAACCCGACGGTTCGGGCAACGAAATGGTCACAGAACGCCACAAACATGACCGGATGTGTCATGGCACGTCTCTGCTAGCGGCGCAACCCAAAACGTCTTGGAACCATACCTGTGCAACTGTTTGTTGTGCTGCTGCAGAACTACTCTTGCACGCAGCCTTGATGTATGAGTTCACCTGCCCCTTATATCAGTCGACCAACTTCTTCGGCCACGCTCTTGCCATGTGCCCTCCACGTGAGGACGCATGTAACAAAATCTGCAAGACGCTTCATGGACTTGGGTCCACCCTTGGTCTGCCCGCTTATCTTGCGGAACACCACCAGATAGCGCAGTGCCCTCTCGCCGGCGTTGTTTGTAGGGTCGACACCTGGATGCTCCAGGAACGCAAACATGCGGTGCAGGTGCCTCTCAAGCTTGTCCAGCACCTTTTGCATGTCGTCATCGTTACCACCACCTGCATCGCGATACCGGTCAAGCACGTCCTGCATGGTGCGGTTCATCGCATGCCGCAGATGTGGCGAGTGCGCCTCCTGCGCGGCCAGCAGTTTTGCCCTCTCAAACACCCACTTGTGGTCCTCGTGGAGCTGCCGCCGCCGCCGGACGCGTTTGGTCTTGGGAGGCACGGCACAGTATTTTTCTGCCAGGTGTCTTGTCTGCCGGAGGTCGTGCGCCCAGCACGACTGGTGCATGCCGCCCTTGTCAAACCTGTCATACCCGTTGTACCCGTCAGTTATCGCCACCCCGTCAAATTTGTCCATGGCATCGAGCATGAGCGTGGCCCTGCTCTGGCTGATGTTTATTGCGATATTTTTGCCCGACTGTGCCACGTTTGCGTGCACCCTCTGGCCGTCGTTTCGCCAGCTGGTCTCGTCAAACCCGGCACAGTCAGAAGCCTCCACTTCCCCGAGGATCCTGCCTGCCTCGTGGCCCGAGGCGTCCCCGACGCGCGCCATGATGTTGTTGACAGTGGATCCTGCAAGCTCAATGTCCGTTATGGAGCGCACCGCGACCGAGATTCCCTTGAGCGGCACCCGTGCCGCGCGCAGTTCTGAGACGAGCCCGACCAGTCCCTTGCCGAAGTTGCCCCGCCGCGGCAGGTCGTTTGGGGCATCTTCCCTGCGGCCGCATGAGCCGCATATTGCAGTCTCCACGCGGTGCCGCGTCTCGCACGCAGTCACCATGATGTCCGTGATGTCCCGCACGCGCGGACTGCCAATCGCCATCCGGCCGCCGCCGCACCCGCATTCCGGGAGTACCGGCACCCGTCTCCTGCCCGACTTCCTGCGCCCGAACCTGTGGGATACGGTCCTTTCCGGGTCGCGGGGGCGCGACGCCCCCACGTGTCCATCTCTTCCCCCGCGCTTGGCTTTGTCTCCCTTTTCCTGTTTTTTTGCCCGCTCCCTCTTCTGGGCCTTCCATTCCAGGGATTCAGATGAGGGCGGCGTGTTGGGGTTTGTATAGTATGTCATGATGCGCTCGCTGTACCCCAAGGCCCTTTCAAGACGTTCGATCTTGGCAAGCACCTCTTCAATCTTGGACTCGAGCATGGCATTTTTCTTCCTTTCCTCAGCCAGTTCCCTCTCCAGCTGTTCCCTGTTCATGTGCCGTGGGTTCCCCATGGACAGGGATGTGTATTACCAGCATATGGATCAGTATGATCATTTTTTTGTGACAGGAAGGACAGGTGAATTCATACGCCTTGATTGGAAGATCCTTTATCCGTAACGCCGCTACTACCTAATCAGGAATGGTCTACTCGTATCATGTTGTGAGATTTCAGTCGATATCATTCGTACAGGGCACACATTGGTCACAGTCAGTAGGCGACAGGAGCGTCCTGTACAAGTCGATAAAGGATCCGTTTTCCAAGGTTATTATCCAACTTCCCAACGACACAAAAAAGCTGTACAGGGTACCAAAGGACAGGACAGTTATAGTGACAGACAGCACCGTTCATTTTCTGGGCGAGCGTGCCTGACCCGGAAGCCGTACACGCAGACTCGGTTTATAATGGCAGGGTGTGATCCTGCCTGTTGTTGGAACTGGACAAAAAGGTGTTTGGGAGGATTACCGTCAAGGAGATTATTGGCGCATGGCCTCCGGAGATTCCCGACACCCGGGATATTCTTGAGAGGGAGCTTGCAGGCCTGCTTGCACAACTTGAATCATGTACAAGGGACCATCTTGAGCGAATTCTGGATGAGCAGAGGGTGGTAGGAGCACATATCAACAGCAGGCCAGGCGCAATGGCCTTGGCCCAAGGCAAAATCCAGATGTACAATAGGTACAATGAAAGGTACATTCAGGCGATCACAGACATGCTGAAATCTTAGGAACCGTGCTTTTTGCCCGTATTTCTTCTTTTTATCAACAGTGTCATTATTGTGCCTGCAGGTATTCCTATGATCGTCCCAATACTGACATACGGCGCAATAAAAAAATCACCAACCCAGATTCCGCCATCACCGGTAAGCTCCATGAATGTTCTGGGCCTTAAAACTAGGGAGACTGTCTGCGAGTCGGCTTTTTCGGCTCCGACGTCGTCTGTATACTCTACAACAATTCCAAACGGAATCCTGCGCTCCGTGTCCACGGCTGCAGGCGTAATTATCTGTGCGGTTACTCCAACGGGCGTATCCCTTTCAATCCTTGAGAACGCGTAAAGCGTCTCGCCCAGAAACTCGATATCTTCGGGGGGAACCATTCTAATCCTGACATCTGTAATGTCTATGTCCTCTGAGAAAACCTCCACCTCGATTGGAAACTGGGCATTTGCAAAGATCGACTCGGGCGTCTTTGTGATGACTGTCACCCTTGCATCCTCCTTTATGGTGATCGGGATTGCTATGTCCTGAATGAATGGATCCTGCGGCGTCTCGTTGTTTGCAACAAGGACGTGCGTGTACCTCATATTTAGAAAGTAGACGCCGGGCCTTGTCTCCTCTGCAACCTGCAGGCGGACGTTTTTGCCGTACGATCCACCCTGTGCGAGTCTGTCTATGGTGATCCCCTCTGACGGTTCCACGGTGATCGACGGAACATCAGGCAGTGAAAAGACAAACGAGATGTCCTGCTTGTCCTCCCATCCGTTGTTCCTTACCAAGATGGAGACTATTCCCTCTCTGCCCGCGACAATCTCACCAGGATGCGTAATCTTGACTTCTATACCGCCCTCCACATTCATGGTTTCGGTACTGGCGTGTGCATCTGAGACTAGTACCAGGAATGCTGCCAGCAGCGGTATAATCCAGAACAGGTTCATGCCTCTTAACCCGCGTTACTCCGTTATGACTATTATCCTGTCTGGCGCAGAACTCCGAATGCATGCAGTCTGGCATGAGACACCCCCCCTACAAAAGTCCCGTTGATTCATAAATAGTACAAAATTCATGACTCTAGAAACAACTATGTCAATTAAGGCGGCGATGGTTTGTCCCAGATGTGCAGGGGAAAAACTGGTCACAGACAATGAATCAGGGGAGACATTCTGTCCCCGGTGCGGGTTTGTAATCACCGAAAAACTGCAGGAAACAGGTCCAGAATGGCGATCATTTGTATCAGATGAGCACGGCGACCGGGCAAGAACCGGCGCACCAACCTCACTGACAATGCATGACATGGGACTAGCAACCATAATCAACCCCATTAACAAGGATGCCTCAGGCAGGCCGCTTTCGGCTACTATGAGAAACACCAATTGAGAGGCTGAGAACATGGGACAGCAGAAGCCATGTACAGGAGCCCGTTGATCGGAACTTTAGACAGGCGTTTGGCGAGCTGAATCGACTCAAGGACAAACTTGTAATCTCTGATGCCGTGATTGAAAAGGCAGCATACATTTACAGAAAGGCTATTGAGAAGGGCCTTGTCCGGGGCCGCTCCATATCAACACTGATGGCATCCTCATTGTATGCCTCGTGCCGTGATACGGGGACCCCTAGAAATCTCAAGGATGTGGAACAGGCTGCAAACATTAAGAAGAAGGACATTGCCCGATGCTACAGGCTACTTGTCAAGGAGCTTGATCTGAGGATGTCTGTCACCAACTCGATCCAATGCGTCGCAAGAATTGCAAGCAGAATCGGCATCGCAGAAAAGACAAAGAGGTACGCAGTCACGGTTCTAAGACAGGCCCAGGAGAATGAGATCTCTGCAGGCAAGGATCCAATGGGACTTGCAGCGGCTGCATTATACCTGTCCTGCGTGAAGAACGGCGAGAACCAGACACAGCACAACATTGCCGAGGCGGCAAACGTCACCGAGGTTACCATTAGAAACAGGTACAAGGGCCTCAAGGAATCCCTCGACCTGTAGAGTGACTGCAGGGCGGTCGTGGTTTGGAACCTGCCCCCACGACAAAGATCAAACAGCCCACCAAACAAATTTTTCATTTTTAAACTATACATTTTTTGATACATGGTAATTCCTGCAATATTCTATCGTGGGATGGGATTGCCAGAAACGCGAGGGCCTGCATCCCCTTTAATAAATTTCGAAGTGGCAGAATGAGAGAAGCGCACCGTACCCAACCTTGTTTTTTATTTGGGAATTTGTTTGTTCTCCCATCACACGTTCTGAAGATCCGGCCCATCAAGCATTGCCTCCGATGAGCGGCTGAAGTATTTTTCATTATAAGACGATCTGTATCTTAAATCAACTAAATTATCAACAGTTTTGAAAATTTTTATCACTTTAACCGTGTTATTTTTTAAATTACGGGGTGTTGCGTGGCGTGTTTGATCAGATAATACGCCTGACATACAGGATCAGCACATGTGTCAGACCAGACATTGGACGCTACGGACCGGCATGGTCTCATAGGCCTGTTCTGGGATTGACAGGTATGCGCGATATAACGTGGATACTAGATCTCATGCAGAATGTGCCTGACCTAAAAAACTGAATTAAACTGGGTTATTCCTACATGCAGCACCACATGCAGTCGAATATTCACAGAACCGTAAAACATGCCAATCCAGGAACGGCAACCGAAACATTAAGATCGGTGGTCTTTACGCCACACCGTGATGGCAATGCTGGCAGAACCGATCGTGCAGAGAATACGGCAGGAAAACGAGTCGCTCAGGGAATCAGGAGAACTCCACAGGCAGAGGATCAGGGCCCTCAGGGAGGCACGCAGGACAGACAGGCAGAAGGGCGAGGCCCTCAAGGAACGCCTGACTGACCACTGGACCATCACGTCTAGGTTTCTTGACGACATCATAAAATATCCTGAATTCCTGCACGCCATGACGCTGCGCACCCCGGAAAGGTTTGACCACACGCTGAACCGCCTCAAGGAGCTTTTGGAGCGGAACGGGGAGACTGCGCTCTTTTGGGAAGTTGGGAGCAGATCAAAAAACTCCGGAAGCAGGCGCATCCTGCCCCTGAGGCACGCGTACCTGCTGTGGCTGTTTCGGTCAAGGCTGAGCATACCGCAGGAAGCCCTGGCCACGATGCTTGGCGTTGACCAGGCCACCGTCTCCAGGTATCTTCCCCTGATGACCCGGCTGCTAGGCGAGACAGGCACGGCGCCGCGCAAAATCAGCGAGGCTGCACAAAAGGCCAGGACGTTTGAGGAGAGCAAGAAGATAATACCCGGCAGGAGGGGAGGAGAACTGATGGTGGACGGCACGCACAACCGGGTCAGAAGATCCGCGGACAAGGAGAGGCGCAAAAAGACGTACTCTGGCAAGAAGAAGGCGCACACGTACAACACCAACATCGTGATCAACAAGCGCCGCGTGATAGTTGCGATAAGCAAGACCGTTCCGGGCAGCGTCCACGACAAGACCCTGCTCAACGAGGATCCGCCAAACCTTGGAATCATCACTGCAAGGATGGGCCAGAAGGACGTGCCCGAAAAGGAAAAGCCCTATGTCCTGACCGACAAGGGCTACCAGGGGACAAGGGAGGAATATCCCGGATGGCACATCAGGCACCCGTACAAGAAAAAGCCTGGTGCCGACAAGAAGACAGGTGGCCTGACAAAGAAGCAGCGCGCCTACAACAAGAGGGTAAACAGTTCCCGGGTGGCCATAGAGCACGTCATAGGGAGAACCTGAAGCAGTACAAGAGGCTGACTGACCCGTACGACGGCACCGAAGAGGAGTACAACGACGAGCTCAACGCGATTGCAGGAATGGTAAACCAGGATCTGATGTGGGACGAAATAAAACTCAGGGACGCGGACCTTCTCAAGAGGCTGGCAGAAGAAAGGGCGCGCCTCTGAGGCAGGGCGGCATGAGCCGCTTGGACGGAGTAAAAGATGCAGCAGTGCAAAAATGCCGCGCATAGCATTCGGATTCGCATGAATCTCCCCCTCCAATTCACCATGAAACAATCTGCCGCTCTGGTGGACAGATGCCGCACATCCGCCGGACATGTCTTGCTTTTCATTCTTGGAAACTAGATTTTTCACATGGACGAACAAGACGAATTTGTAAAATATGTGGCAGGTGGGATTTTCAGATACGGCCATGCCCAGCGCAGTTCGGACGTGATTTTATGGTTTGCCGCGTCAGGCGCATTCTGCATAGGATCTACTGATGTGATTGCGTTGTTAGAACCGACACTCTTGGTTCTATGGACTCGTGTATGACTCCGACTTACCGTAGCCGTGCGCACTCAGGTCCAATACAATTCTAGGCACGAATTTGCAATGAATTCAGTAGATAGAAATGTGTTTTTTCAGGATCGTCTAATTTTGCCGCGTTCCTCATGATCACCACGCGTTCATCATCATTAGACTCTGGGTGTTAAAAATGGAGGACGCAAGTCTAACACGACCAAATGAAAAACAAGCAATCGCTCCAAATACAGTCCGCCGAATCTGCATTTAAGATCATCGGCCCCGTGCTGTTTTCCCTGTTGCAGATCAAATTCTCAGACAGGTACAACGCCCTGTATGGCCCGATTGATTTTTTTGAACGCGTGTTTGGCATGTGCAGGCACGCCGAATACGCAGAGACTGCACACTCTAGCGACCCGGACGGCGGGACCGGCATTCCTACGGGCACGTGGCTGCTTGACCGGATACGCCATGTCAGGTACGACCACATGCTGAAGCGGTGCCAGGCGGTGACAGACCGTACCGTGCGCAGGATGAGGCGGCACGGCATGTTCAGGGAGCCGGTGGATGTCGCAATCGACAAGCATCTGGTCTGCAGGTACGACAGGTTCCGAAGGATCGTCAACACCATAAAGTCAAAACCAAAAAAGGGAACGTACAACTTTAACTGTCTGGCTACTGCAAACTGCATCGCGGCAGATTCCAGGGCATTTCTGGCCGCAAGGCTGGTAAGAAGGGGAGATACAAGTCTCGAGGTGGTCTCGGGATTGATAGCAGACTGCAGAAAGCAGGGAATGAGGATCAAATCACTAAAGATAGACAGGGAGTTCTTTTCTGTGGACATCATGGACATGCTCAAGCGTGAAGGATTCCGTTTATGGTGCCTGCAATCAAGACCAAGGGCGTCAAAAAAGCCGTAAAGGAGTTCGAGGACGGCAGCAGGGAGGCAGCGTCGCGGCATTCCATAGATTCAGGACGCAGCACTGCCGAGTTTACGCTGATAATCCAAAAGAGAGAGAACGGGCACTTTACGCTTGCCACCAACGCCACGGTGCCGCAGGTGCTGGGGTTTGAGTCTGACGGCCTGACAGGCGCGCACGGATTCGCAGAACAGTACCGCCTCCGCTGGGGAGTGGAGACTGCGTACAAGGATTACGAGTCCCTCAGGCCCCGCACCACGAGCAGGAACGAGTCGGTGCGGATGCTGCTGCTGTTCTTCCCGATATTCATTTACAACGCCTGGGCACTGGTTCGCCATCTACTCCAAACCTTGTGTCCCGGCGTGCACATGACGCTCAAGAAGATGCTCAGACTGTTTCTCAGGTTCATGAGAGAGTTAGGTCTGACCAAACCCCCCACATGACTTGCATTTCTTGACGCATTCGTATGCAAGTACCGGCTGCAAGGCTGCGCGAACATGCAGCAACCGGTGCCTAGGTGCCAATGGAATGTGCACAGGATCATCGACTGGAATGATCTTCTGTATTTGTGGACGGTTAGCTGTTAATCATGGGTCTGGTAAAGGCAGTGTCGGGCATGTGTAATTAGATACATTTCCATCTACTGGAATTATGTCTGTGTTTATAAGGGACCTGAGTGCGTACCCGTAGCCGATCTTAAAATATAATAAGGGATTCTATGACCGATTGGATATGGCGATACAGGCAACTTCAAAGGGAACCATGCCTGTGGTTCTGTTAAAAGAGGGCAGTTCTGAGACAAAAGGCAAGGATGCACAAAAGAACAACATTGCCGCATCCAAGATAATTGCAGAGATTATTCATACAAGTCTGGGTCCGCGTGGCATGGACAAGATGCTGGTGGACTCTCTGGGAGACGTTACCATTACAAATGACGGGGCTACAATTCTTAAGGAGATTGATGTCCAGCACCCTGCAGCCAAGATGCTTGTTGAAATTTCAAAGACCACCGACAACGAGGTAGGCGACGGCACCACTTCTGCTGTGGTTCTTGCAGGAGCCCTGCTTGAAAACGCAGAATCACTGATAGACCAGAACGTACATCCCACAATCATAGTTGACGGATATCGAAAGGCAGGAAAGATGGCCAAGGAGTTTCTGGAAAGCATTGCAACTGCTGTCTCCGTAAGTGACAAGACCATCTTGACAAAGATAGCAAAGACCGCAATGCAGACCAAGCTTGTCAGAAAAGATTCAGACCAGCTTGCCGACATGGTAGTGGACTCCACCTTGTCCGTGGTTGAGAAGGAAGACGACACCCACAACATCGATGTTGATGATATAAAGGTGGAGAAGAAGGCCGGCGGCTCGATCAAGGACTCTGCAGTGGTACAGGGAATCGTGCTTGACAAGGAGATCGTCCACGGCGGCATGCCAAAGAAGATAGATGAGGCCAAGATTGCACTAATCAACACCGCCTTGGAGATCAACAAGACCGAGACTGATGCAAAGATTAACATCTCAAACCCTCAGCAGCTCAAATCATTCCTTGACGAGGAGAACCGTATGCTAAAGAACATGATTGACAAGGTTATCGGTTCCGGGGCAAACGTGGTTTTGTGCCAAAAGGGGATTGACGACATGGCGCAGCACTATCTTGCCAAGGCCGGCGTGATTGCCGTCAGGCGAATCAAGGAAAGTGATCTTAGCAAACTTGCAAAGGCAACAGGTGCCAGAGTGGTTACAAATCTGGACGACCTCTTTGAGAAGGATCTTGGAACCGCAGAACTGGTAGAAGAGAGAAAGATCGAAGAGGACCGGTGGGTGTTTGTGGAGGGATGCAAGCATCCAAAATCCGTTACCATACTTCTCCGGGGAGGCTCACAAAGAGTGGTAGACGAGGTCGCACGCTCTATTAATGACGCACTCATGGTTGTAAAGGATGTAATACAGAGCCCATTTATCGTTGCAGGCGGAGGCGCCCCTGAAACGTTTGCAGCAACAAAACTCAGGGGTTGGGCAAAGACACTGGAAGGAAGAGAACAGCTGGCCGCCGAGAAATTTGCAGACGCCTTGGAATCAATTCCGCTGACGCTAGCAGAGAATGCCGGAATGGATCCGATAAACACCATAACCCTTCTACGTTCAAAACAACAAAGGGGCGAAAAGTGGACCGGAATTAACGTGATGAAGGGAAAGATATCCAATATGAAGAATAGCGACATTATCGAACCGCTTGTGGTAAAACTCCAAATCGTCTCGGCTTCCTCTGAGGCTGCCTGCATGATTCTTAGAATTGATGATGTAATTGCAACACAAAAATCCGCAGGCGGACCACCCGGAGGCGAAGGTGGAATGCCTCCCGGCATGGGTGGAATGCCTCCCGGCATGGGTGGAATGCCTGACATGGGCGGCATGATGTAGGCCTGAAACCCTTTAATCTTTAGTTACATACCGAACATAACAATGAACAAGTCATCCATTCTGGCGAGCCTCAAGTACATCTATCTGATCATATTCTTTACGCTGCTTGCCGGATTCTTTTATCCGTTGATTACCGACACAAGTTTTGACATCGTCATCTACGGGGTCTTTGTGCTGTTTATAGGGCTTGGAGGCGGATTCCTGCTTTACAGGGCCACGTTATCCTGGAATAAGAAACCCATTCTTCTTGGATGCGGGTTTGTCCTGATGGGAACCTCACTGTTCCTCATCATGAATGTTGCAGGCCAAGTCTAGACATCAAAATACATGTAGAACTCGTGAGGGTGCGGTCTGATGGATATCTCCCGCTGATCCCTTCTCTCCAGTTCCACTACCTTGTCAATTACATCGTTGGTAAATATCGGACTGAGGAACTTTTTGTCGCTTTCCAGCTCGTCAAGCGCCTCTCCCAGATTCCCTGGAAGCATTTCAATTCCCTTCCGGCTTCTGTCCGACTTTGTCATGTTGAAGATGTCCTCGTGAACCATGTCTCCAGGCTCAGTCTTCTTCTTCAACCCGTCCATCCCGGCTGCAGTGACTGCGGCAAACACCAGGTACGGATTGGATGAGGGATCCGGCGCCCGGAACTCCAACCTCTTCAGGTATGCGTATTTTGTTCCTGTAAGGTGTTTTGGAACCCTCACAATTGCAGAACGGTTTCCAGAACTCCATGCAATGTATGCCGGCGCCTCATACCCTGGAACCAGTCTGTGATATGAGTTGGTCGTAGGGTTGCATATTGCCGAGAGAGCCTTGGCATGGTTGATTATCCCTCCGCAAAAGTATCTTCCAGTCTGACTGAGTTCGATCTCATCATCAGGATCAAAAAACATGTTCTTCTTTCCATTCCAGAGGCTGACATTTACATGCATGCCAGAACCAGAATCCATTGCAAGCGGCTTTGGCATCATGGTTGCAACCTTGTGATGTTTTGTGGCCACGTTTCTAATGACGTACTTGTATGACTGTGCAGCATCTGCCGAGTTTGTCAAAAGATCGTACCTGATGTCAATCTCACACTGCCCGGCTGTGGCCACTTCGTGGTGATGGTTGTCGCACAGGATCCCAAAGTTTTTCTGGAGAATATCCACACACTCGTTCCTGTATAGCATAAGGGTGTCAGACGGCGTACTTGGGTAATACCCCTCTTGGAGCCCCATGGGGTATCCATCCCCCTCTTGGTTCCATGGCGCCTCCCTTGATTCAATGGAATAGGACTGTCCCTTGTACGGCGTCAGGACATCCCAGCGCACCTTATCAAACACAAAGAACTCCACCTCCGGACCCCACGTACTGTACTCAAATCCCTGCGTCTTGACGTATTCCTCGGCCTTTTGGGCAATCCCCCTGGGATCCCTTGACAGTCTTCCCCTGTTCACTCCCCAGTAGATATCGCAGAGCATCCTTGCCGTCTTGTGCTCTGTCATCCATGGAATTATTGCAAACGTGTTGGGATCCGGTTTTAGAAGAAGGTCCGAATCGTCTATGCTTGTAAATCCCACAATGGAGGATCCGTCCAGTTTTGGGAGTCCGTCCCTCATCTGATCCGGGGTAAATGTGCTAGCTGGGATTGTGGTGTGGTGAAAGTGGCCGGTCAGTCCGGTAAACTGGAGATCAATGAACTTTATTTGTTCGTGTTCGATTATGGCAAAAATCTCATCAGGTGAGTACGCAATCCTAACTGCTTTTCCGTGACTTACTTTATAGGGCAACTGCTTCAATCAAACACAAATAAGACTATCATTTAAGGATTAGGTAGGAAATGTCAGAATCAAACAAGTTAGATATCGGCTCCCTCCACCACATGGTTCAGCGGGAGATAGAAAACGACTCCCTGCTGGAGGTTGCCCCGGACTTCTATCGTAACCTGTCTGACTTTATGGGGAATTTGAATAGGCAGGAGTACGATGGCGTGGAGGGCCAGATTAAAGACACCATGATACAGACTGCAACGGAGCTGATCACCCTGCTGATACGAACCAGGCTTGACAAGATATCAAGATCCGCAGACGTTGTGACAGACCGTCTCCTAGACGAGGAAAAGTTCATTTTGGACTCTGGGGAGGAGCAAAAGGAGAGAATGGAGATGATCCTCTTGAGTACCATCAACGGAAGATCCAAGCTTCTTGAATCCATTACCACGAACCACAAGACAAGAATGGTCGTAGTCCGACTCCTGCAAAAGGTTGACAAGATCGTCGGTGCAGACCTTGAGATGTACGGCCCGTTTGAGGCAGAAGACATTGCAACGATCCCATACGAGAACGCCCAGGCCTTGATTGTAAAGAATGTCGCAGCCAAGGTCCGCTGGGAAGACTAGATAGAAATTATGCCCTGTTCTTGATATGGTATGTCCCATACAGGAGTCGACGTTGTTGACTTTTTGTTCTATACCATCTATCCAGTGATTGGGATATTCATAGTCGAGGGTGCAAGCAGGCTGGTAAGGGCACCTAAGTGGGCAAAGCTGTGGACTCAGGCGGCAGTCTTGATAGGGTTCGGCGTATACTACTGGTTTATCCTGCCGGAACCACAGAACTTTCCGCTTACGGCCCTTGTAATGTTTGCACTTGCCGTGGCACTGCTATACCAGGGCAAGAGGGCAAAGATATCTCCTGACAAGACTCCGTACTGATTCTAGGATCGTCCGAACATGCGCTTGAAGATGCTTGGTTTGTTTGGTCCGCCGTCCCGAATGACCTTCTTCTCCCCAAACCGGTTTGCTCTGATTTGACTGAGTCTGACACACCTGTGCTCTTCTGGGAGCCGGTGTTCTGCACAAAACGGATCCTTGCAGTAGTTACAGTGGAACGGCATGTCTATCATATCACCGCAATAGGCACACTTTTCAGCCTTCACATGACACGTTATTCTTTTCTTCTAATAAAGTTACCAGTGGCCTGCGGATCTAGTGTATAAACATTTTTACGATGTCTGGAGACTGTGAATCTAGATGATTAAAGACAAGGTTGCAATTGTGACGGGTGCAAGCAGCGGCATAGGGCTTGCGACTGCCCTTGCACTGTCTGAGGCAGGTGCCAAGGTTGCCATAGGTGCCAGGAGGGTTGATAGGCTGGCAGACCTTGCAGAAAAGATCTCTGCCGGCGGCGGCCAAGCATTCTATCAAAAACTGGACGTGACAAAAAGATCCGAGTGTGAGGACTTTGCCAAGGCGGTCCTGGAGAGATGGGGCTCCATTGACATACTTGTAAACAATGCAGGGCTGATGCCACTGAGCTTCTTCAAGAACCTCAAGGTGGATGAATGGGATCAGATGGTTGACGTGAACATCAAGGGCGTGCTGTACTGCACTGCTGCAGTAATCTCTCACATGAAGGAGAAAAAATCCGGGCACATTGTAAACCTCTCCTCGGTGGCAGGTAGGATAGTCTTTCCATCAGGAAGCGTCTACTGTGCTACAAAGCATGCAGTTACCGCCTTAAGCGAGGGACTGAGGCAGGAGTTCAGCACACGCCTGGGCATCAGGGTTACCAGCATCGAACCCGGGGTTGTGGATACGGAGCTCAACGACACCATTACTGACGAGTCCCTGCAGGGATTTGTGGAGAAGGCAAAAAAGATGCAGTCGCTGCGCGCCAAGGACATAGCAGAGGCAATTCTGTATGCGGTAAGTGCTCCCCCTTACGTCAATGTAAACGAGGTTCTGATAAGGCCCACGACACAGGAACGCTAGTCTTCTGTCTTTTCTCTTGCAAGGTGTTCTAGAACAGCCCTGATCTCGACGCCCAGATCCTGCGGGTTCCCGATCATGTCCATCTTTTCTGGAATACTGTTCTTGAAATCGTCATCTTCCAACTCGACCCTCCTCATCTGGATGCAGTCTGTGTGGTCCTCATCTGTGGCAGACACCCTGTTGCAGACATTGCAGATCTTCATGTGTTCTGTGTATAATACGACGATTTAATAATTTCACCTGCTGCCTCCATACAGGGATCGTCGTCTAGCTTGGTATGATACTAGTCTGGGGGACTAGTGGTCGCAGGTTCAAATCCTGCCGATCCCACCATGCAACCCTAACACGTTCCCATTCTGGCAGCTCGTTTGGATCTTGCTTCCGTGTGTGGGTTGAATAACTACTACTCAATGGCGGCCACGGCGCAGGAACCCGGCAATCCCACTCCCAAAAGTCACACCGGCAAAGATCCTGTCTGCGTCAGACCCGCCACTACAGTTTCAACACTTTGAGGAGTCCGTCAAAACTCTCCTGCGTCCCTTCACGCTTGTACTTCCTTAGCGCCGTGATAATCTCCTCCTTGGACGGGTTTCTATAGATCCTTTGCACCTTCTTTGCAATTCCCGAGCCGATGTAGATTGCCTGGGTTATGGATGTGACATTTGACGGCCTCCTGTCGGCGCTTGAACTCTCAAAATCAATCAGGACCGGGCCTGCCTCTCCGACTATGACATGCTTGGTGATGTTGCTCAGCTCGCCGTGGTCAACTCCTATCCTGTCCAACCTGTAGCATTCTCCCAGAATCTTCCTGATTGTCCCCTTGAGCCTCTTTACGCTACCTGCACCCTTCAGCGAGCCCACCCACTGGCCTATCATAACTCCCTCGATAAACTCCATGATCAAAAAATTTCTGCTTACAGCCAGCCTCTCTGGCCCGACGCCTATGGAGTTTGCCAGTCCCAGCAGTACGGCCTCGTCCTTCATGCTGCTTCTCTGGGAATCAGTTCTTCTGATCTTCAGGGCCACTTGCAGCCCGTCCCTTCTTGCAAGTACCACCACCCCTGCGTATCCCTTCCCCAGAACCGCAAGCTTTCCAAGCATGGTGGGACCTGACAGTGCGATTGTGCCTACCCGAAGTCTTTCAAGCTCCCTGATCCTTGCATTCAGCTGGCGTCTGGTGGCCTTTGGATACCCCAGAATGCCCGAGTAGGGCTTGTCTGCAAACTTTTCAATTGAAATAAAGGAGTGCATCGTCAGTCGCGATCAATTCCCCTGCAGCCTCTTTAATTGATTTGTCCACGTCCTTATCGCCCATTCTGATCCAGAAGCCGCGACTGAAATCCTGCTGAAGGCCCTGCGGCACACAGGTCTTGAGACTGTTCTCCAACAGATCCCCCATGAATGCCTCTGCCTCCGTATGACTTCTTGTCTTGAACGCATTGATCCTTCCGTCCCCAACCCACACAAACTCCGAATCCTTGAGGTGTTTCTGGACGAACCTGTCCGAACCATCCCTTCTGAAAAACTCTGGTCCCTCCTTTGCATACACCTGCGAAATGCTTGGCGACTCAAGCAAAAAGAATAGACACACCTCTCCCTGCCCATCGGTATGGGCTTTGCTTCTCAGCACCCTGAATCCGCTCTGTCCCAACTGCGTTGACAGCGAGGATGCGGCTCTCTTTATCTGTCCCCATAGTATGTCCGAACCCCTTGCCTCGGCTTCAAATCCTACTACCAGTATGTTCTTCCAGTACTTCTCTGATGCCACCGGCACCCTGCTCTCAAAGAATTTCTGCGAGGGTCTCTCCATGAAGGCCCTGCACGACATCACCAGCCTTCCAAGATTCTCACCGGAGATTGCCGCAGCCAGATTCCTGTCCCCGTCAATCGGATCCACTATCACTACCGGACTGTCAAAACTCCTTGACGCCTTTCCAATAACCTGCCCCTCCTCAATCTCCGAAACGGCCCTTACCACGCCCTCAAAACTGCCAAACTCCAGCACCAGCACCTCCGTCAGATACCCGCTTAGGCCTTGCCTGGCTATCTCCGCACCATAGATCCTATTTGCCTTTAGAAACATCTTTAGAATCCTGACCTCGTTTTTCATCTCCGCACTCAGCGCGTCCTTCATGAACTTGGTATGGAACGTGGATCTGTCTGCAGCACTCCTCCACCTTCCTGCCTCCACGTCATAACATGGCACCACATTGATTTTTGTCCCGCCAACCCTGGCCTCCACATACGGGTGCTCAGAGTATCTGACATACGGGGAATAATCCTTCAGGGCCTCAAAGCCCACCGTCATTGAGATTCGTTCAAACTCACTGTCCGTAACGGACTCTTTGAACCTGATGAATATGTCCACATCTGCATCTAGTGGCAGCCATGTCCCCTTTGCAAACGACCCGCCAAACTCCAGTCCGACAACATCTGGAAACCCCTCGATCGTCTTTTGTACCATGGCAAACACCCTGTCTGCAATACCATCCATCTCTTGGCTCTCCTCCCCTGAGGGAACTGACCTTTTGGCAACCTCAGAGATGATCTCCTTCATACGGCACCCACTACTGCCAGATCCGAATAAGTCGGACCGTCCGGTTCCAGCACGCTCTTCTTGAGCCTGATGCTCTCTATCCTCTGTGTCCCGAGACACACTCCCTCATACCTCTTCAACTCCTCTGTCATATCATCTGCCTTCTTTTTAATTCTAAATATAGTCAGGTGTGGTCTAAACGGCTTGTCCGGAGACAGCCCTAACGGTTCAAGTGCTTCTTGCACCTTACCTGACAGCCCTACTATAGTGGCGATCAAAAGTTCCTGCAAAATAATTCGGCTTTTCTGTTAAGGAATTTGAACAAATCCAGATTGAATCTTGCAGTTCGATAATACTGGGAGACGGCACTGTGCATGTCCAAGAAGGTTTTGTAGTATTCTGAGACAAGCAGGTTCCGTTTTCCTTGGTGCCAGCATTCTTCCACGGCGTTGAGATACGGCGAGCCTTTTGGCAGGTATATGATCTTGATGTTCTTGTTCTCGCGCAGCAGCGTCCGGACGGCTTTTGCGCGGTGCGGGGACGCCCTGTCCACCATGACGGCCACCTTCCCAAAATGCCTCTGCAGGGCCTTGAGGTACGCAACAAATGTGGGCGCGTTAAACCCGCTGGCAGTCCTGAAGAACTGCCTGCCATCGGTCGTGACTGAACCGTACACGGCGATTCTTTTGTGGCTTCCAGTGTATGGCACGGTTATTGGCACCCCCACAGGCGACCAATACTTGCGACCCGATTTTACGTCGTGTATGAAGAACGCCTCGTCTTCCACGACTGGGACAAAATCGTCCTTTTCTAGGCGTGAAATTCTCTTTTTGAGGCGATATTGCCAGCTTTTACGGCCGTTTTGGTGGCCCTGTTGATGTGGATCCTTTGCGACCCCTTGGGAGACAGGCCGTATTTTTGCATGATTTTCCTGATATTCGTTCTGTGCATCTTTGTTCCCGTTTCCCTGTGTATGACCTGCTGCAGTTCGGCAGGAGTGGTCTTGAACCGGTCCACTACCTTGTCCAGTATGCCGTCCATCGCTTCCGGCGAAATCTTGGGCGGCCTGCCGGATCTGGGAAGATCCCGGAGGCCTTCGAGGCCTCCTTCCTCGTATCTGCGCATCCAGCGGTATACCCACCGGTCAGCCTGCAAGAGAATGTCTGCGGCATCGCTTATGCTCATCTTGCGCACGTGTACCATGTGCACTGCAAGCATTCTGACACGCACCCTGCCGTCTTTTTCCTTTTTGTACGCCTTTTCGAGTTCTTCCTGTTTTGTTTCGTCCATGCTGCGTTCAAGGACCACGGATCTACATAGTTTTCGGGCAGAATTTGTCAAAACTTTTGCGCGTCACTATAGCATGTCGCCTCCTGCACTGTCTGTGCCCACCCATACCGCCCTTGGGCGTCTTGCACTGGGAAACGCACCGATCCCCATTAGCGACACGTCAAACCCCAAAAACCTGATGCCTTCGACGGCCCTGATTACTTCTCCAAGGACGTCCTCTGGGATCTCTCCTAGGAACTGTAGCGTAAAATGAAGATTCTCCGGCCTTACATGCCTGTGACCTGCCCCAATTTCTGACCGGATTCTTCCTATCCAGTCAATTATGCCCGTGTCTGATATCTGGACTGCCACGAAGGTTCTCACAACTCCATCTCCGGGAGGAACTTACTATAATGATATCTCCCAACTTCAATATACCAGCTCTGCCAATCCTACACATTGTCAAAACTGATCGTGTGTCTGACTGGAATGCCAGGTGCCGGAAAGACCACCATTGTAGACGGGTTGAAGACGGAGGGATATGAGGCACTGAGCATGGGTGATGCCGTAAGGGACGAGGCGACCCGACGCGGTCTTGAGCCTACCCGGACAAACCTTGGAAGACTTATGCTTGAACTCAGAGAAGACGGCGGTTCGGGTGCCGTAGCCGAACTGATAAGGCCCAAGATCGAGTCGTCTGCATCTGATGTCGTACTGGTTGACGGGGTAAGATCCAACGACGAGGTAGCCGTACTCCAGAAATTTGGCAAAGTAAAGCTGCTGGCAGTACACGCCTCAACGGATGTCCGATTTGGTTTTCTGCAAAAGAGGGCAAGATCAGACGATCCCCAGACAAGGCAGCACTTTGACGAGCGGGATGGCCGTGAACTCAACGTAGGCATCAGCAATTCCATCGTACTCTCTGACTATACCCTGTCAAACATAGGCGTGTCAAAGGAGACATTGATTGCAGATGCCCTCCGGGTCATCCGGGGCTGGACATGAAGACCCCCGTTCTGGATTGTCTGATACGGATGTCTGCCAGGATAAACCCGTCTGAGGATCCCCAAAAGGTCATGCAGGCAGTATCCGAAATATTCCCATACTCTACAACGCAGCTTGATGCATCTTGCGTCAGTGCAGAGTCTGTCAACCTGCAGTCCCTTGAACAGATCTGTAAGACGATTCAGGCAGGACAGTCGCAGGGTACATACAGGCGACGTCTTTTGGGAAACACGCAGGATGACTCCACCTGGTTCTACCTCAACAGGCAGGCGGCACTTGCTGGCAAGGTTGCAATCTGTGAGAGTGCCTCAGAATCCCCACTGGGGCCAATCACTGTAACCATAACATCCCGGGACATTGACAGGATTACAGCCTGGATGGCATCTGGCATGATTAGTTAATAAAATTCAATCATCTCCGAGTATTTTTTTTAGTTTTACTGTAAAATCGTTAATTCATGAGATTCTTTCAATGCTGATAAAACTGGGCATAATTGCAGGTATTGTGATACTGGGCGGTCTGATATTCTACAACGAGATCGGCAACATCTTCCCTTCCACCACCGCCGTCATAAATGACGCCTTGACAGACGACATAAACAGTCTCGGCGACAGAACGACTGACTCCCTACAGGAGCGACTAGATGACTCGTTTGACATGGCAGGCAGTGCCATAACTGAGGAAATCAGCAACACCGGCCAGCAGGTCTCCGGCACACTGCATGAAGTGGGTGAGTCCTCAAAGGACACTACCGCCGACGTGCTCTCAAACATCAATCCACTTAAGTTCATCGAGGATGCCATCCAGGGACCGCAGAACTCCGCCGATGGTGAATTCGAGGACACCCCGCCATAATTATGATTTTATGCCGTATTATTTACGAATATTTTCTCCCTGGAGTATATGCTGCCTGACCTTATCTGAACAACGATACCAATCCCGGAAGGATGCCTGCACACGTCCCCCTTGCGGTGTGATCCATGTATGACGACATGCAAGTTTCTGCCGGATTTACCTCTATTATGGCAGCGCCGCCCCGCCGTGCATGGTATGGCAGCGTGTTTGCCGGGGAGACCTCAAGGGACGTGCCTGCAACCACCATTACATCACACCTGCCTGCCTGCCTGATGGCCTCCCCCCATACGTCCTGCGGCAGCGGTTCTCCAAACCACACCACATCGGGCCGGAGCATGCCACCGCAGCCGCACATTGGGGGAACCTTGGCAAACTCACCTGTCCTCTCCCCGCCTTCACCGCATGAGACACACCTGACCCTTACAATGCTCCCATGCAGCTCCGAGACGTGCGAGCTTCCGGCCCTCTGATGCAACCCATCTATGTTCTGTGTAAGGACACGTACATCGACATACCTCTCCAACTCGGCAATGGCTACATGTCCCGGGTTTGGCTTTGCGGCAAGAATTCCCTTCCTTCTCTCATTGTACCACTCCCATACCAGCACGGGATCCTCATAAAATGCATCAATCGTTGCAAGCTTCATGACATCGTACCTCCTCCACAACCCGTCCTTTCCCCTGAATGTGGGGATACCACTCTCCTGCGAGACCCCGGCGCCTGTCACAAACACTATCCTCTTGACCGACCGGATCCTGTCCTGCATTCCCTCAAAACTCATCTGATCTCAATCTCCAGAAGATCCCTTGCGGCTATCACCGAGCCATGAATCTTGGACGCTTCTGCCAGATGTCCTGACTCGTCTTTGTATCTTGCAGAAAAGTGCGTCATCACCAGGTTCTTTACCCCCGCACTCCTCCCCAGCATCGCTGCCTCTCCCGCGGTGGAATGCAATGTCTTGTGCGCCCGTTCCCCATGTTCGTCCAGAAATGTCGAATCGAACACAAGATAGTCGCACCCCCCAAAGAATCTCTCCAACTCCTGCGTGGGCCTCGTATCCCCTGAGATTCCTATCTTTGTGCCCGGACGGTTCTTTCCGAGCACCTGTTCCGGTTTTATTACCTGTCCGTTCACCGTAACCTCGTTGCCGTCCTGCAGCCTTCCCCAAAGCGGCCCCTCCGGTATCTTCAACTTTTTGGCCTCTGCCGCATTAAACCTGCCCGGCTTGTCTTTTTCCTCAAACAGGTACGAGAAGGTGACAACGGAATGCTTTGCCCTGCACGCCCTGATGACATACCCCGAACCGTCAAGAACCTTCCCTTCCCTGACAGTCTCGATCATAACCGGAAACGACAGACCAAAGTTCAGCATCCTGATGTTTGCTGCAATAAACTCCTCTATCCCATCTGGCCCAAATATCTCCAGGGGCGTGGTTCTCTTCTGCATCGACATTGTCTGCAGCAGCCCCAGAACCCCCACACAGTGGTCCCCGTGCATATGCGTTATGAACACCTTCATCTTTTTGTTCCATCCAAGACCCGCCCGCATGTAGGCATTCTGTGCAGACTCTCCCGCGTCAAACATCAAAATCTCCCCCTCCCTCTCCAAGCACAGGCATGACAGTCCCCTCCTTCTGGTGGGTTGGGCAGCAGACGTTCCAAGGAATACAAATCTCATTTCATCAAAACTGCTCTTCTTAGGCTTTTATGCCTATGTCCTGGCAGCTATTGCATTTGCGATCACGTCTGAGACATCAACTGCCGATGTCCTTCCGGGGATGGTGTTTGTGCTGACAATCCTTGACACACCTGCCTGCCTTATCCTTTTGTATGCGTCATTTATCAGGAGCGCATGCGTACACGCAACAAACATTCTCCTGCACTTGTTCCTCTTTAGGAACTGCGCTGCCTTGATTATGCTTCCGCCCGTACTTATCATGTCATCAACCAGTATGAGATCCCTGTCACTGACCTCCTCTGCCGTGCCTGTGTTGATCCGCACCCTGCCCGTCTTCCTGTCCCTTGACTTTTCCAGAACCGTCCACGGAATCCCCATTATTCCTGCAAACTCCTCTACCCTGTCCAGTCCGCCTTGATCCGGCGATACGGCCATGGGCTCCTTTAACTTCAAACCGCCAAAGTACCGCGCAAGGCCTGGAATTGCACTTACATTGTCTGCCCTGCCAAGGTGTCCCAGTCCCACCATACTGTGAATGTCAACGGTGATGATCCTTGAAGCACCGGCACCCTCAAATAACCTGCCCAGCATCTTTATCGTGACTATCTCCCCCGGCAAAAACTCCCTGTCCTGTCTTGCATATCCCATGTACGGAATCACGGCAACCACATTGTCCGACTTTTGGCTTGCCTTTGAGATCAGCGACAGTGCTGCAATCAGGTTTGTATCAACCGGCGGATATGCTGACTGTACCACAACTGTCATTCCCTCTGATACCGTACCGTCCAGCGTTATCCTGGTCTCGCCGTCTGGAAACACCTTGGTACTGGTTCTTACCAGGTCTGCATCCAGCCTCTCTGCAATCTTTTCTGCCAGACCCTCTGATGCCGCTCCTGCAATTACTGAGGCATTCATCAAATGACCTGTATTGATGGGTCTCTTAAGTTTTGAGAGGAATAACGCCTAGGACCATTTATTCGTCCTCTCCGCCTCGCCCGATATCCCCGATACCATATTCGTCAATCACTTTCTTTCTGGCCTGTTCGTGCTTGGCAATCTCCTCACTCTCCCTGTTCTCGTCTCCCTGGTATATTGTCCGTATCGGCCACGGAATCCTGATATCGTACCTCTTGAACTCTTCGTATATCATCATTCTCAGGTCAGTCTTTGTCTTGAACTGTGCGCCGTAATCTCTGACCCACAACCACATCGAAAAATCAAGCGACGAATCATTAAAACTGTCAAATCTGACCACGGGCTGCGTCAGATCCACATGGAGATTAGTGTCGCAGCCGCAGCTTGGCATGTTTTTGTCCAGATAAGGACACCTGCTCTGTCTTACCAAGTGCCTTTTCTTGCCATCGATGATCTCCGTCATCCCTCTTTTTCCAACCTTGGTTAGTATTGATGCGACCTGTTTGGGGTCGTTCAGATATGACACTCCCACCTTTACCACGGCCGGAACAAGCTTGTTATCTTTGGTGTAGTTTATGATCTGTGCAGTAACCAGCTGCCTGGTTGGTATGACCGCGATTGACTCGTGCAAAGCGTCCCTGATGTACGTGACCCTGGGGGTAATCTTGTGCACGTATCCGTTGTATCCAGTCTCCAGCTGTACCCTGTCTCCTTCCGTAAAGATCTTGTCCTTCCTGATCATAATGTATGCAAAATAATTCTGCATGGTCTCCTGCAACGCCAGTCCCAGACCGATTGAAAAACCGCCGGTCGCAGTGGCAAGCACAAACAGATCGACTCCCCACCATGCCATGACTCCCAGAATTATTGCCACAAATATTCCCACCGGAAGTATCTGCTTTGTGGACCTGGGCATATCTTTTTTCTTCTTTCTTGTGTACCCCGGAGGACGGGAACTTGGAATAATCGGCGCATACCCGTATGTCCTCTTCTCCTCTCTCCACGTATCGATTGGAAATATCTCCTCGGGCCTTGCACTTGGATTTAGTTTCCTGCCGGACTGGTTCTCTCCTGTGATGCAGTTCTGATAGTACTTGTCGTACTTTACACGCTCTGACTTTTTCCATTCCTCGAAGGGCTCCTTGGTTAGTTTCTCATACCCTCCGATCGGGGTTCCCTTTGTGGTACGAAATTCCTCTAGGCGTCTGACTCCCTCCTCAGTCTTGAGTAACTCCGTAAACTCTTCCTCTTCGATCTCCTCGGGCCTGATCTTTGGCGGAACCCACTTGTACAGCCTGTGAAAGAGATCTTCTGTATCATCCACGAACCCCCTCATATCGAACCAGGCATCAAAATCACTCTTCTCTTGGATTGATTTTTCACGCTTGGTTAGGATGATTGGAATCAGATGCGCCACGGTGTATCCGATTACTATGATGTTGAATGTGTTGAGAATCTTTGCAAATATCTCCTGTGCCTGTATGTCCTCACTACTGATCACGTCATCTGACAGGATGTCAACCTGTATGTGGGCATTGATTACCGTAATCAGCGCAATGGCAAAGAACGGCAGGACGGCCCTCCTTACAAATCTTGAGATGTGTGGTCTCTGGTAGTAGAATCTTCGTGACATAACCCAGAATGAAAACTTTCTGTACCCTATGGTAATCCCGGCTATTCCAAGAATCATAATGATGAATGATATCTGCAATGATTCTGATGTAGTCAGCAGGCGTGATGCGGCCTCAAACTCGCCTATCGGCACCTGCGCTAGTTCCTCAGCCATGATTAATCACGGTTCCATTTGGAGTCATACCCCTTACAACAGGTGTCGGGACGTATTATAATTTTGTTAAAATCCATGACTGGCATGCACCCTACTCTCGGGCATGCAGGTTCTGCAAACAGCATGCCTGGTTTTGGAGGCGGCCCGGCGTATCTGGTATTGTCGACTGCATGCCTGAACAGAAAGTTACTCCCTGTCTGACACCTGTCCGGCGGATTGGCAGAAATTCTTGGCCGATTTCTGCAACCGGGAATTATATCGGCCTAACCCTTTCAGGATATTTCCAGAAGCACAGTAAAAAACAAACCTAGAATTATCATATCAACAATAAAAATATGGATGCAGGGATAATCACGTAATCCATCCTTACATCCCATGTTGACCTTGAGACTACTATTCCTGCATTGTTCCCTGTACGGTCAAGAAAATTCACCAAAGGTGCCAGTTCCTTGTGATTGATCTTGTTTCTGTATTTTATCTCAATGGGAACCTCGACATCGCTCCCGTTGTATAAAACAAAATCCACCTCTCTGTTTCTGCCATCCTTCCAGTAGAATACGTGATTATGGTAGTCAAATGTCTGCTTTTTCTTACTGGTTGCAAACGCGAATCTGACCAAGTGATCCCCGACAACACCCTCTACAATCTTACTTTGATTGACCTCATTCTCAAGATATGCTAGCGCAGTCTCAAAATTGGCATTTGGGCTTGACCATCCATTAAAAATATGGTAAGTGTTCACGTGGTTTAACTCATTTTTAGGCGTATTTTGCAATCTCCGCCAAGTAATCCAATTTCTTGTTTTTCCATGTCATTACACATGAAAAGAAATTCGCCATCCACGTCATCGTCTCCTCTGCCCTTATGCTGCCCCGTATTTTTCTGTGCACGACTATCTCGCGCAACCCGCGTTCTGCAGCATTGTTTGTAGGCGGGATCTTTGGGTTCAGCACGAACCGGAACAGGTCGCTGCCAGCATTGCTGATCTTGACCATGAATTTTTCCAATATTGGATCGTCGGCGTACCTTGCAACGATCTTTTCGATGCATGACGTCAGCATGGCAGACGCGTTGTCCCGGAGAGAGCGCGAGCGTTTCCTGCTTGCCCTTCTGGCATAATCATAGATTATGCGCAGGTGCTTCAGGACGTTGCGCGCGCCTGGGCAGTCCGGATTGCGGTTGCAGATGTCCCTGGCCTCGCGTATTATGTGCGACCAGCAGCGCTGGACGCGGTATTTTCCGTACGCCGTCCAGCCGTCGCACACTAACGTGCCGTCCCAACCCCCAAGCGCTTCTTTCAGAACCTTTGCCCCCCGGCTGTCCCGTATCACGTACAGCGCGTGCCCGGTCAGCGGATCGTGCAGTATCCACACCCAGACGTTGCGGCCGTTTAGGTGAATCGATGTCTCGTCGGCGTGCAGTATCTTGGCCTTGCGTATCATGGCGGCAATGGCTGCCGCAGGGGCGCCCAGCGACGTTCCCAGCCTGCGCATTATGTTGTGCGCCGTGCCCGAGGAGAGTGTAATTCCGTACCGCGACATGCGGTCTGCGATCATCCTAAACGGCATGCGACACACGTAATCGTCTGCAACATCAGTCGTTATGCTCGGATCGTAGCTGCCCTTGTCTGGAAGGCCGGTCTCGGGCTTGATGTCCACCAGACCGCAGGAGCAGCGACACGTGTTTATGGTGTGGCGCGTGGTGATGACCTTTATCGTGCGCTCCACCCTGGTAATGTCGCGTTTTTCTGACTGCACTATGGAAAGGCTACCCGAGCCGCATTCGGGGCAGGCCTCCGGGGTGTGTTCCTCAAACTCGGTGGGTTTTGGCTTGCGGGTGCGGCCCATGTGGCCTTTTTGCCCCCCGCGCGACTTCCCGCTGCCGGCCGCATCCACGCGGTCCTTTTGATCCCGGGAGGCTTTTGTGGATTTATTGTAGGCATTCTTTTCGTCGCCTTTTCCCTTTGTGTCAGGCCATCCGGGCCCCCTTTTTTGTGATGACGGGGTGTTGTAATTGTCATGCCGCACCAGCCTGCGCTTAAGATCAGCAACTGCCAGATTCAATTCCTCAATTATCTGCCCTTGCATCTCAATCGTCTGCTTGAGCTTGATGTTCTCAGTCTTGAGATCCGTGTACATCTTTTTGAGTTCAGCCTGGCTTTTCACATCGGGTTTGGATTACCATCCTATTTGGATCTGTGGTTTGCACAAAATTTACCCAAGAGTGAACTGAATTAGGCACGACGTGAACACTTACAAAATATGCAAAAAGAACGGATCATGAAAATAGAACTTTTTATCCTTGATGTTCATTAATGCCTTCTGTTTGTCACAATATCGAGGTATATCTAACAGGACAAGCATATTCTTCAAAGTGGTTGCATAATCTATCGCCGTGATTGAATTTCCCAGTGCGGCATTTTTTGCAAGACTGTTCCACGAAACATGACTGCCCTGGATTTTGATCATGGAAGCTCCAAACCGCTTTAACAATTTTTCATTCTTTGACAGTTTACTCCATTGTCCTGTAATGCCGCGCAGATAAGTCGTATAGACACTCTCCTGAATGGTATTTGTTTTAATTTTTCCATCAATTATTTTTGGAATTCCACCCGTCAACATGTATTCCCCAAGCAACTCATCGGTTTCGTTTTGATACGTACGTAGTCTATCCAGTTTTTCATCCATCTCTCCTGCGAATAATTTTTTTAGAACACGCCTTCTATTCTCGTATCTGAACAAATTATTCTGTCCAATCAGCTCCTTTATGTCCTGATTTAACAACGATGCGTATTCTACAAACTTCATGGGAGGTAGAATTTTGTTATAATTGCCATCGATTACTCCTTTTCGCCCAAGTATCTTTTCCGTTACATTTTTAATATTAATGGCCTGTGAGCCTGTAACCATTATTGTGCAATTGATTAACTTGTCTGAATCTACCAACCATTTGATCCCATTTTGCCAGCCGGTGATTGATGAGGCCTCATCCAAAAATAAATAATAACGCTTGTCTTTTCTTTGTCGGGCACTAAGTTTCAGATACAGTTCAATTATCTCAACAATACCTTCTGGTGTTTTGACCAAGTCGAGTGAATAATACAGGATGTTCCATGGGTTTATTCCCTTTTCCAGAAAATCCTTGATCTGTAATTTAACAAGTGTCGTTTTACCAACCTGTCTTGGTCCATGTAATGTATAAACAACCGTGTTATCTGATTCGAAATCACGTCTGATCATATGCCTGAGTCCGGGCTCGTATTTTATCTCGACCCTTTTCCATTCCTTGATTTTTTTATCCTTGGAAATTTCTCTTCCTCCTTTCCACCACGGATTCTGATCGCGTAGATTTTTTTCCTTGATCATATTTTCATTACTGCAAACTTCTTTATATATTACGTACAAAACTACTGCAAACTTCTTTATATATTACGTACAAAACTACTGCAAACTTCTGTTCAGAACCATCCATTTCAATTACAAAAGGAACCATTCGATAGGAACCATAATCATCATAAAACCATACATTTAAAATTAAAGGACTCTTACACAGCGCATGACGTATCAAGAGTCTGTCTGGAACAGTAGACCTTCACTAAAGTCATACACGCTGTCCAATTTTCACAAGCTTCCACAGATTGAAGAGATGACCGAGGAGGCCAAATTTGAGATGGAGGTGGTGGGAAACGTTCTGCCCTTCAAGGCAAACAACTACGTCGTAGAACAACTGATTGACTGGAACAACATTCCCAACGATCCCATGTTCGTCCTGACATTTCCTCAGAAGGGGATGCTTAAACCGGAGCATTACACCATGATGGAGACTGCATTAAAGAATAATTCTGATAAAAAAGAGATTGCCGCCGTTGCAAATGATATTCGTCTGAAGCTGAATCCCCATCCGGCAGGTCAGATGGAGCTCAACGTTCCAACGCTCCGGGACGGAACCAAGCTGTTTGGGATGCAGCACAAATACAAGGAGACCTGTCTGTTCTTCCCAAGTCAGAGCCAGACATGTCACGCATACTGCAGCTTCTGCTTTAGGTGGCCGCAGTTTGTAGGAATGGATGAGATGAAGTTTGCCATGCAGGAAGGTGAACAATTGGTACAGTATGTCTCAGAACATCCAGAGATTACTGATGTGCTCTTCACGGGAGGCGATCCAATGATCATGCGGGCAAAGATGTTTGCAAAATACGTTGATGCGCTTATAGAATCCAAACTTCCAAATCTCAAGACTATCCGGATTGGAACAAAGGCATTATCCTACTGGCCGTACAAGTTTCTTACCGATGTAGATTCCCAAGAGATGTTGGAGACGTTTAGTAGGATTACTGACAGCGGACTGCATTTGGCAATCATGGCCCACTTTAACCACCTCAACGAGATGTCGACTGGTTCCCTGAAAGCAGCAGTTCAAGAGGTCAGAAAGACTGGTGCCCAAATCAGGACGCAGTCACCGTTACTTGCCCACATTAACGATGATGCAGATATGTGGGCCGAGATGTGGAGAACGCAGGTTCAGATGGGCTGTATTCCATACTACATGTTTGTAGTCCGAGATACCGGTGCCCAGCACTACTTTGGTGTCCCTCTGGTAAGAGCATACGAGATATTCAGCAAGGCGTACTCTGCTGTAAGCGGGTTGGGAAGGACGGTTCGTGGACCAAGCATGTCTGCAACACCTGGTAAGGTACAGGTAGTGGGAACCACAGAGATTAATGGTGAGAAGCTACTGGTTCTGAGATTCCTACAGGGCAGGAATCCTGACTGGACACGCAACCCATTCTTTGCAAAGTATGATGCAGATGCAATCTGGCTTGACGACCTAAAGCCTATATCTGGTGACAAGTTCTTCTTTGAAGAGGAACTGACCCGCATCAAGTCTGCAAAGACCAGTTGATCCCTTAACCCCAGTCACCATTTAGTAATACAAACCACCTGGCCTGGAATTACATGTTGGATGCAGAACCGGTTCTCCAGACCATCAATGATCAAAACACACCCCTTGATTTCTGTTCTATAGGCATTCTCGGCAGACTTTGCAGGTATGCCAATCTGAAAATCCATCACACGCAGACATGAAATATGGTACAACACCCAAAAACTCCAAACATTCTTTATTCTCTGCCGCGCCGTGTAATTATTGAGATCTCAATATCTGGTTCTCCTGCTTGTCGTCCCGGGATTGTTTGGGACTGCATACGCACATACGGTAGATTCTGTCGGAGAGTACAGAGTTGAGATCGGCTGGTTGAATGAGCCTGTCGTCTCCGGCGAAGCAAACGGCATTGAGTTTTATGTAAGCCCGCTTGAGCCCGGTCTGGAACTTGAAGAGCAGGTGTTTCAAAATGGCATAGATGGACTGAGAAAGGACATCAAGATTCAACTGATCTTCAAGGATAACGACATCATACTCCCGCTTGCAGCTGCCCACAACGTACCTGGCAAGTACTATGCATTTGTAACCCCGACAGTATCAGGATTCTATCAGGCAAACATTCTAGGGCAAATACACGGCACCCCTATCAGCCTGTCCATGCATCCGCCAAAGGTGAACGACCGCACCCAGATAGAATTTCCCCAACCCCTAGACCTTACATTAAATCTGCTACGTGTGGATCATGACGCACTTGCAGCCGACGTTGAGGATCTCAAACAGTCTGTCACAGACATGGAATCTGCGCAGATGATCGGCTATGCCGGCATCGTTCTTGGGGTAATAGGCATTGCCGTTGCTGCAACGGCGCTTGCAAGATCCAAAAAATAAGGCCCGCTCCAGCATGGATGTCATGTTTACAGCATAGTTAGAGGAGTCCAGCCAGCTAAGACTAATGCTTTGCAATGTCAATGATCGGCACTTACAAGTCCTGCACATTTCTTAACATTGAGGATTTGGCGGTCCTTACAATGATACCTTTCAGAGGAATTCTCCTTCTGGGATCAGGCTGCAGGAATGTCTGGCAGGAAACACCACAGCTTCAGTTCTCCCCCGGGCCCTGATAACCTAAAAGTAGGGAAACCCCACACACTAATTCTGTTGGCATGACATGAAGAACAACTATGACATACTGGGAATTGCGGAGGGATCCACACAAAAAGAGATCAGGGACGCATTTCGACGCCTAGCTCTCCAATTCCACTCGGACCGAGGCGGCGAAAACGAACAGTTTATCAAGATCAAGCAGGCATACGAGGATCTCAAGATAGGCAAAAAGTACCCCGATACGGATCTTGAAAAGATAAAAAACACCAAGGTGTATGCAGAGGACGTAGATACTGATGCCAGAAGAAGGAATCAGATTCTGGGACAACAGATCTTCAAGGAGATGAAGACTGCAGAAGAGTGGGTCGCAGCGCTCAACAGGACCGGAGTGACTGCAACAAGACTGTTTGGCTCAAAGACGCTTGGCGAGATTGAGCTTGAAAGGAAGGTATCAGGCGCCCTGTCAATAAAGGGCAACTTTATGGCCGGATCCCTTACCTATGACGGGCCTGTCATCATGCAGGGCAACATCACAAGCCCATCATGGACGGAGGAATACCGGACTCACATACATCTGATCCGCGGTGATTTCAGATTCATAGATCCGCTGGAAAACAAGTACAAGATTGAAAACGGTGCCTGGCTTACCGTTGATGATGGAAACGCAGTAGTGGGAAACATCTTTGGCAGAAAATACAGGGTTGATGACGCAGAAGGAAGAGTCGGGGTATACCAGACCCGAGAACACCGTACACGCATATCGGCCCCGAAGGGAAAGATCATAGCAGAAAACGTTGTAAACACAGTATCCCTCGAGGCTGATACGGTAATAGTCTTAAACGTGGAGGATGACGTAAGAATCTCTGCACGGGAGGTATTGTTCTATGGGGGCAAGCTCACATACGACTCGGTAATAGAACTGCGGCGCGGCGGCCTGATACGGTTCTTTGAAAAGTTCTCAATCCAGGGCCTTAGCGGCGATGCAATAATCCAGCTGGAGGACGGCACGAGAATTCGGTTGTTTGATCTCAAGACCCGGAAGATCAGGAGCCTGGCCGACGAGTTCGTGCCTGACAGGGAGATCTACGGGAAGGATGCTACTCTGGTGGGCGCCGGATTTACCATCACATATGATATGCTTGCCAATCTCTCAAGAAAGCCGTCTCGGCCCAAGAGCCGTTGGGCATCAAGGCTTGGATTTGGAAAATAAACACTGTTGAGGGCAAGGTACACCCATTGACACTCTAAAAAGCAAAAAAGAAATTAAAATGGTTGAACAAATCTAATCGATCAGTTCAGTCCAACCTTTGACGAAGACTGAGTCCTTGTAGAGTGGAACTGGTTGTCCTACGGTAAAGTCTATCGGCCTCATCCAGAAAATTGCCTTTGTCGGGCATACACCTATGCATGCACCGTCAGAGATACATCTTTCTGGGTAGAAGACAAATGCCTTACCCCTCTTCCAGCCTTCAACTGGTTTTACCCTAAGTACATCTGGTCCCAATGTGGTGCAGATCTCTACACACAATGCGCATCCAATGCACATCTGTTCGCTGATGTCCGGAATAATTCCTACTGGCATATCGAAATTGAATCTGGATTTGTACTTAATATAACTTACCTAAAAAAATCTGGCTATAACGGCGTTTGAAACTTTATAACGGCGTTTGAAACCGATCGCATTATGGCTGATCGACTTTATCCCTTCGGACCTGCTCCAACATAAGCTTGTCGTCCACCCTCTTGAGAAGGTAGTAGCCTGCATCCCTTGATCTGATAATCTGCCTTCCTCCTGGGGATAGAACCCATCCCCGATTGTTCCTTGCTCTTGCCCTTGCCGTAACTATGACCGGAGAGCCTGCCTGCCTTCCAAGTGAGGCAAGCAGCATTATGCAGGAGTTGACAAATCCGGCCGATTCTATATCATCAAACGTGCCGTGTATCCCGTTAAGCGAGTCTATGACTACGAGGGTTCTCTCCCTAGATGCTGCCGAGACTATCTTGGAAAACTCCGTCACCCAGTCCTGTCTGCCGGGGTGAAATATCATCACATCGCTCCTTCTGTGAATCATACCTGACTCGACATATCCCGTGTAAAGCAGATCCATGTCTACAAAGACCACCGGATATCTGATACACCCGATCATCATGTCAAGAAATTCCATCTTGTCAAACGGCTCCGAGCAGAGCACTACCCCGGGCATGCATCTGCCAAGCTCCTCCATGACAGATGACGGACTCTCAGAGACCTGTCTAGGACTTTTATCCAACACCACACTAGCATTCCACAGATATAATAATGAACTTTGCATCAAGGGACATCTCCGGCGACTTTCCAGACTCTGAAAAGATTTATCTGAATAGTGCCTCTGCCTCCACCATGCCATCCCAGAGCATAGATGCCATGAAGGAGTTTCTAATATCATACAACTCCGTCGGCCCTGACTCAAAAGAGTCCCTGTCGTTTGTCACTGAGAAGCTTTAGTGCAAAACAAACCATCTCACAGATAATCTCCTGCAGACCTGAGGAGGTGGTTTTTACTCGGAGCACTACTGAGGGAATCAACATAGTGGCAGACAGGCTCCCGCTCGGTGCAGGCTCCAATATGATAATGCGTCAAATGCTTCACGAGCATCAATCCAACCTGCATCCGTGGATCAGACTTGGCGACAGAACCGAGATTAGAAGCCTTTCAGTAGACCAGAACGGTTTCTTTGACCTTGATGATCTGGAAACCATGCTGGACGAAAATACCGGGCTTGTGACCCTCAGCCATGCCCTGTACAACATAGGCTCAATACTCCCAGTACGGGAAGCCGGACGAATAATCCATGGAAGGGCTCCTTTCCTCATTGACGGTGCCCAGACCGTAGGGTGCCTGGACGATGTCGATGTCTCCAAGATCGGGTGCGACTTTATGTCCTTTAACGGTTCCAAGTGGCTCTGTGGCCCGATGGACATTGGTGTGTTTTACTGTAGCCGGGATTTAAACCATCTGCTTGAGCCTGCAACCGTCAGCAGAGCGTCTGTTCCGCACTACGATGAGACAGACCCTGCCTTTAAGGAACTCTCCGACAGGTTTCAGATAGGGTTTAGAAACTATGCTGGAGCAGTCGGGCTTGAATCGTCTGCCAGATATCTGAAAAAGTTTGGCATGGACAACATTTGTGAAAGGAACCGGAACCTCTCAACACTGCTCCGTGACGAGCTGGCCCGCATCCCAAACGTCACGCTGTACGGGCCTGAAAGTGAGGAGAAGAGAACCAGCATTGTATCCTTCAACATATCCGGGATTGACCCACGCGATGTCGTGACCCGGCTGCAAAAACAGAACATTATACTGGCAGTCAGAGGTGTAATGAATACTGGAACCGTACGGGCATCACCTCATTTCTTCAACACCGAGTCGCAGATACTTGAAGTGGCCGATGCGCTAAGAAGACTATAGGTTCTCCTGTTCTTCTATTACCATCATGGTCAGCGTCGACTGAACCTTGCCGATCTTCCTGATCCTATTGGTAATGACTGCGCGCAGCTTCTCTCCGTCCTCAGAGGCTATCTTCAGAACTATGTCGTAGACCCCATAGACCCCCTGAACCTCGTGCTCAAGCTCCTCGCTGACTAGAACCTGCTTTACCTCGTTGATTACCGACTCATCGGATCCCAAATCAGAATTCAATAGAACATATGCAGTTGGCACAAGAGTTTTCCCCCCCAAAGAGTATTTAACCTTTCACAGTATGCAACTTTGTTTCCTAATTACTCTCGACACAGATACCAGTCTGTGCAATTCTGTCTATGTCATCGTCTTGCCCCCTCATCCCTTGCAGTTTTTGGACCGGGCTTGTAGACTTGCACGATCCTTGGCGTGCCGTACCCGCCGTCGATCGCAGTATCGATCATCTGGTTGTACAGCTGCACTTTTCCGTATATCTCGGCCTTGACGTTCTCCCACTTGCGCGCGCTTATGCACTCGCCCAACACCCGCTTGAACGTGGAAAATACAATCTCGACTGACCACCGGTCGTTGTACCCGGACTCCCTGCGCCACGCCTTCTGGAATTCCCTCTTTTGTTCGCGCGTGAGGCCTGCAAACTTGAGTCCTGCCGTCTTGTCCATGCAGTCCATGCCACCCAGCTGCCTGAATCCTGCCTCCTTGCGGGGCATGCACCCGTCTGCCTTTCCGGCAAAGTCAATGCGGACGGGAATCAGCGGCTCGATTCCCTGTTCGTCGCAGTACCTGCGGATCTTCTTGGTGTCGTACGCGCCGTCGGCTGCCGTCTTGGTGCTTGCAGAAGTCTCTACGTTTGGGGATTTTTTTGCATTTGCAAGGGCCTGCCCCACCAGTTCCTCAAACTGCGGAGAGTCCCCGCACTTGTCGTCGGTTATGGCCACGGCGTAGATCTTTTTGGTTTTGGCATCCACCCCGACGTGCAGCTTTATGAAGCCCCGCCTGGTCCCCCACTTTTTTGTCATCCAGTCGCCGCGGTTTGTGGGCTTGAGTCCAGTGGAGTCGAAGGCAAACAGCTTGATCTCTGCTCTGGTGTTGCCGTCTGAGAACCACGCAGAAGCCGTGCCGCTGCCATCATCATTATCTGCAACAGTGCAGCCCAACCTGGTCATCCTCTTCTGGAACACCGAATACGTGGGCGCGTCTTCCCTGCCGACTATCGTCTCTGCCACGCCCTGGAGCTGCCTGTACCTTATGCCGGTGGCGTTTCTGAACAGGGATGCTGCTGCAAAGCACGCGTTTGAAAATACGTACGGGCGGCCGACCTTCCCGCAGTTTAGCTTCTCGACTCCCTGAGTCAGGATCTCCGGGCTTATCTGGAGCGTCCACAGCTGGCCGCGGTCTATGTACCTGCGGTCATCGTATTGGAACCGGCGTTTTCCGGATTTGAAAGATTTTTTAGCCTCATGCGTGCCCGTTTTGTCTGGAGAGGATGTGTTTTCAGTCATGGCTGTAACCTGACTGTCTGCACACCTCTCTGATCAATGCAGTTTTCTATTGAAAATGTTTGATATTATGTTCAAATTCAGCTGATCTGGCCTAATTCTGGACATGTTGGGCGTGGTTGGGAATAATTAGGAAACAAAGTTCAGTATGCCGGATACGAAACTAGTGTTATTTGTTCAACGTACCGGTTTACACACCTGCACAAATTTTACGCCTATTTTTTGGCAGACGGCCTTACGCCAACACCGATGATTTATTGCGATCCGCCGTCTGATGTGATCCCCCTGCCCGCACAATAATTTTTTTAAAATGCCGAATGCCGAAATCTTTTTTGGAATTGGGAGCATCACTCTGAAGAAACAGGACGGCGTTGATATTTTGAAACACACGCACAGATCGTGCCCATCGCCAGATATTTTTTAATCCGGAATGCCGCGCAAGACTATGAAGAATACTGCGACATACATGCGGGAACAAATCCATACCCTCCATCCAAAAAACACAGCCAAACCGTCCGAGGGCAACAGACCCGGAAACATTTATCTGATAAATTGCAATCCTGTGAGCATACTGAAAAACTGATAAACTGCCATTCCATCACGTTGGTATGAAACCAATAGATCTTACGCTTGCCATATCTCCTACCCTGCCCGTCTTTCCAGGATCCCCCGGGCCACAGTTGATACAGTGGTCTGACATCGAAGACGACGGGTACAACCTTGAACTGCTGTTCCTAAGCTCCCACACAGGTACACACATTGATGCACCGTACCACTTTGCATCCGACGGCCTTGCAATCCACCAAATCCCGCTTGACAGGCTGATTGGGAGGAAGGGAATTCTCCTCAAACTTCCAAGGGACGCTGACTCTGCCATAACAGAGGCAGACATCATGCTTTTTGAAAAGGAGAACGGAGTGATTCCCGACGACTCGTCAGTCTTCTTTTTTACTGGGTGGCAGAAGAATCTGGAGGACAAAAGCTATTTCACGCGTAATCCCGGACTGGACGCATCGGCTGCCAGATATCTTGCATCAAAGAAAGTCAACTTGGTCGGAACAGACTCTCCAAGCATAGACCTTGGGCGCAACGAGTCATTTGGCACCCACTGCATATTTTCCAGAGAGAACATTCTGATCGTAGAGAATCTGGCAAACCTGGACAAGATTTCATCCATGGAGTTTGATTTTGCCGTCCTCCCGCTGAACCTCAAAGGCGCTACCGGCTCCCCGGTCAGAGCCGTAGCCCTGTAGATCTGCAATGCTAAAAATATGGTGCTTGCCAGACAAGTAGCATGAGCAAGCCTGGAAACATATGGCGAAAGGTTCATGGCAGGATCACAGAGAGACCCACAAACTTTTCTTGGTTACTGGAAGGCAGGTTGGCCGGTTCCGGGATGCCAACAAGCCGCTCTGAGATTGACTGGATTATGCACCAGAACGTGCAGGCCATAGTCACCATGACTGAAAGGGCTCTGCCAGAAGATTGGACACGTGACATGGATTACCTGCATGTCCCCACGCCGGATCTTACGGCCCCTGATGTGGACAGGCTGGATGAGGCCGTGTCTTTCATCCATGAGCAGATCCAGCAGAACCGGCCGGTGATGGTCCACTGCGCAGCCGGCTTGGGCAGAGCCGGCACCGTCCTTGCCTGCTATTTTGTAAGGCACCGTGGCTATTCTGCAGATGCGGCAATCACGATGATCCGGGGGAAGAGACCCGGCTCCGTCCAGTCCGAGGTACAGGAGACGGCAATTAAATATTATGAAAAGCACTCGAATTAGGCAAACTCTGAGACCAGCTGCCCGTCGACGATCCTGATCTTCAAGGTCTTGTCTTCTTGGAACACCATGGTGATTCCGCCGTCCGGATCCGGGTCAATGACCCTTACCAGTTCCTGCATCTTGATTGGTTCAAACTTTTCCATCCATCCGCACCTACTCTGGAATCGATACGGTCTCGATCCTGCCGTCCACGGCCTTGATGAACAGAAACCTGTTGTCCTTGAAGATGAATGTGATTCCGCCCTCCTTGTCAGGTTCCTCGACTTCAAGCACTGGCTGTCCCAACAGACCGTCGTATTTTGCCATACTCGGGATCGATACAAGTTCCTTATATCCCTTTGAGCCAGCACGACTACGGGAGGCTGTGGGGGTTTTCATAGTACGCCAGGCGCCTTCGGAGATCTGCATTTTCCATTCCAAGCTCCGCTTTTCTACCCGCACTGTCTTTATGATCCCGGCTGTCCCGTCCAACCATTTTTGATATTTCCCGATGACCCTTGCCAGCTCGCCTCGCAGTATCTTGATTTCCGGGTTTGACAATGGGCGTTGTTAGGCAGCCAGCGATTTAGATCAGGATGGTTGCAGAAAAATGACTTAGGCACGAACCTAAACTGTTACAACACGACTATTCACAGAATCGATCATATTCACATCCTGAACCTGAATGCATTACGGCTGCGTTACTAGACTACTGCAACTTCGATCTCTTCTGATCGGTTCTTGATGCTGCCCGGCTCCGTATAGTAGTGTTTCTGCCATGACGCATACACCTCTGCCCCTATCTTGTGGCTACCCTCGCCAAGATCCGAGGCCTTGAAGACGAATCTTTCGTTAAAATCAAAGAGCTCTTGCCTCGTCTCGTCCTCAGAGAGCCTGATGAACGGCTCAAAATTCTTGGCCACCTGCACCCATATCTTTCTCTCCTTCATGGGATTGACAAGTTTTGGATTCCTGGTCCAAAAGATCGAAGCCTTTCTGTACGTGTCGATGGTGCGGCCAAGCTCCTTCTTCCTGAACCCACCGGTTGTCAGTTTTATGCCATACTTTATCTTGAATGAAACGTCGTTTGCGTTGTATGCCTCAGTCCAGTTTGCCTCGTTAAATGCCTCCCTGATGCCCCCCTCTATCGAGAACCTCACATTAACCTCGATATTGCCGTTATCCGGGTACTCCTCGTTTGACTTTTCCAGCCTGATCTCTGAAATTCTACTCTCTCCCATCTGCTCACAATGATTTATATCCACAATAAGTTCTTTTTCCGATTACATGAAGGCCAGCGTGATCAGTTCAGAATCTAGCGAGATCAACCTCTCAGTAGAGAAGGCTGACATCGGCATCCTGTATGTGATTCAGCACGAGCTTTTAAAGAACCCAAACATCAATTTCGCAGGCGTTATTGTAAAGCACCCCCTTACCAATGAATGCTGGATGAGAATAAACTCCGACACAAAACCCCTTGACAAGATCAAAAAGGCTACAGACTCTGCAATAGAGCTGGCCGGGCAGTTCAAGGATCTGCTTAACTCAAAGATCAAGGTAGAGTAGGTTGAAGTTCTGCCCCAAATGTGAAGCCAAACTCAAGAAGATCGGTTCTGAACTCCAGTGTGCCAAGTGCGGTTATGTGGATTCCCAGACTGTAGAGTTGCAGACGACAGAACCGGAGAAAACAGAAGACAAGCCCACCGCCGAACCGGGCACACCGTTCAACGTCTTTGAGGGCGACGAGGGCGAGGAGGCACACCCTACAATCAAGATCGACTGCGAAAAGTGCGGAAACGACGAGGCAGTCTGGTGGATGCTACAGACCAGAAGTGCAGACGAGCCCACCACCCAATTCTACCGGTGTACAAAGTGCAAGCATACCTGGCGCAACTACGCCTGACGTGCCAGAACGCCTGCTGAGCTAATAGTACATGCTCAGGTCCCGGTATTGTCTAGGCGTAAACATGTACTGTTTTACGTATATTCACGCCTGAGTTTGAGGGGGACCTGAGTATGTACAGCTAATACTACAATAACGTTTTATTTGGCACCAAAACCAGAAGTCTTGACTTGACATTTGCTACAAAGACCAGCGGATCAGACGATCTTAAGGCAATCATATCTGCCATCTCCACGCTGGTCGAGGAGGCCACCTTTGTTGCCACTTCTGAGGGAATAACCTTCCGTGGAATGGATCCGTCCCATGTGGCCCTCATCGACATATCCTGGCCCAACTCTGCGTTTGAGATGTACGAGTGCGACAGTGACATAAAGTTCGGAGTAAGAATAGAAGAGTTCTCAAAGATCATCAAGAGGGCCGACAAGAAAGATGACATAGAGATCAGCATCTCTGATCAGGACATGCTGCTTGTTACGGTTGGAAGAAACAAAAAGTACAAGATGCGCCTGATTGAGAGTTCTGCCACCGACACGCCGCTGCCAAAGATCCCATACGACTCGAAGATCGTTCTTGCCTCCTCAAAATTCGACAAGATTCTCGGCGACGTGCAGGCCGTATCAGAATATCTCACAGTACATACAACCGAGTCCAAAGGCGACTTTTCAGGCAAGGGTGACTCAGGCGAGGTTGTAATCGATATTGACACTGCCGATGATGCCATAGAGGAGATCTCCTCGCAGGACGAGAGCACCGGAACATACAGCCTTGAGTATCTCAACCCTGTGGTCAAGGCCGTGGGCAACACCGTAGGCAACATCACCTGTGAATTTTCCACCTCAAAACCACTCCGCATTGAGTTCAAGGTTGCAAACATAGGAAGAATCCACTTCTATCTGGCTCCAAGGGTGGAGAGCTAAAAAGCATTTAAAGACTGACTTTTCAGGTATCTTGAATTGAGACTCGTAGTAAAATATGGTGGGACATCAATCTCCTCCCCCACAGACATCCAAAATGTGGCCAGTTACATCGGTTCGCTGTCTGCCAAGAACCACGTCGTCGTCGTATGCTCTGCAACGGACGGGACGACTGATGATCTCATAGGAATATCAGAATCGATCAAAAAGAAGAACAGGCCCAAGGCAGGACAGATTGAATCAAGAATCGTCAGCAGACACATGGATCTTGCAAGGAAGACCATAAAGAGACCGGCAGTGCGCAAAAAGCTACTGGAGAGTCTTGAGAGGGACTTTGCACAACTTCATGCACTGATTGACGGGATAATGCTACTCGGGGAGATCACGCCAAGAACAATGGACTATCTGTTCTCGTTTGGAGAGAGGCTGTCCATACAACTGGTGGCCTCCTCCGTCTCTGACCATGGCCGGCGTGCAGTCCCGCTTACAGGCAAGGATGTGGGAATCGTGACTGACTCCAACTTCGGCGAGTCAAAACCCCTCATGGATACCACCCGGCTGAGGGTCTCAAAGACCATAGAGTCGACCCTCTCAAAAAAGATCGTTCCAATAGTCGGTGGTTTTACAGGCGCAGACCAGCACGGACACGTGACCACCTTTGGCCGGGGAGGCTCTGACTATACTGCAACCATAATAGGATCCTGCATCAAGGCCGACCAGATATGGCTGATGAGTAACGTGGATGGCCTGATGACTGCGGATCCGAAGATAGTCAGGAACGCAAAACTGCTCAAGGAGCTCTCCTACAGCGAGGCAGTCGAGATGGCCCTGTTTGGCGCAAAGCAGATACATCCCAGAACGTTTGAACCCCTGCTCTCAACGAACATTCCAATGAAGATTAGAAGCTCCACCAACACGGCCAACGAGGGAACCCTGGTCACAGCATTGCCCTCCGCACACGCTACAAACACGGTAAAGTGCGTGAGCAGCATACGTGACAGCGGACTGATCGACATACATGGCGGCAACATGATGGGAACTCCGGGCAATGCAGCCCAGATATTTACCACTCTTGCAAAGACAGGAGTCAATGTGATGATGATCTCCCAGAACCCGTCCGAGTCCAGCATTACAATAGTGGTAAGGAACGACGATCTCGACAGGGCCGTGACCACCTTGGAGATAGAGCTTCTGGGCAAGATCATCAAGAAGCTGGACATCATAACGAACATGGCCATAATTGCACTGATAGGCTCCGGGATGAGGGGAACAGTCGGCGTTGCATCACGGGTCTTTGGCGCAGTCGAGAGAAAGGGACTCAACGTGTCGATGATCACCCAGGGCTCCTCTGAGCTTAACATTGCCTTTGTCGTCAATAATGCCGACGCCAGCGCCGCAGTGCGGGCACTGCACGATGCCTTCGAGCTGGATCGGATCAACTAGCATGTCTAAACGGGTGTGTCCTAGTAATAAAAAATGCCATCCCATGTACCAGAATGCCAAAGACATGATTGGTGCCAGAACCCGTCGACGCCAACAGTGCCGCACCGTCAATCCTCCACAACCCATAAAATCCCCCAAATCCAAGACACTGTGCGGAGGCTCCGCTAGGAGGCGCGTGTCAAGACGCGCCAGCTATGCTGCAAGTGTCGCGATTTGATCCTGTGTGAGCCTGCCGTCTTTTGCCTGCAATCTGGCCACGAGCTCGATGTTGTAGCACATGACACGGATCGCAGTCTCCCTTGTCCGGTTCTCGTGTTTTCGGCACCTGGTGCTGTCCCCGTACATCTTCTTGAGGGCGGCAAAGACTGCCTCGATGATGCTGCGCTGGTGGTATTCCGAGTCAAACCTGTCCCGTTCATCCATGTACAGGCTTACCATCTCGCGCCACGACTGGCTTCCCCTGGCGTTGCGTATGGTGTTGGATTTTGGCTTGATGCGGGGCACCATTCCCATCGCAGATATCATGTTGCACATGAGCCTTGCCAGGTATGCAGAATCCAGGCAAAAGTCGCCGGTGCCCCGGCCTAACCTGCCGAGCATCGCGTACAGCCCGTTTATGTCTGCCACTGCGCTGTCAGTCACCATGCAGTCGATTATCACCCTGGTGCGGATATCCACGATTGCGTGCAGTTTGACCCATCCCTTTCTGGTACGAAAACTGTCGGTCCTGACGTCAAACCACCTGACAAACCGCAGGTACGAGTATCCGGTACCGTCTGCTGCCAGGGAGCCTGCCTCCACCTCCCTGATGGCAATCCGGTGTGCCTCTGCCAGGTACCATTCCGGGATCAGGCCGTAGGCGCGTGCTATCGTGCTCTTGGAGGGAATTTTCTCTAGGCCCATCTTGGCTGCCATGGCGCTATTGTTTCGGAGGATGCCGACCATCTTACGGTAGGTCGTGCGCTGTGCCTCAAGCATGATGCAGACAGCTGCCATGGCGCCAGGCGGGTATGCCGTCATGCCGCCCAGGCCGGGCCTGACGGCGTACGGATCCCCAAGATTCTTGATTATTCCCAGCACGGTATTCAGCATGAGGCCCGACAGGTACTGCTGAACCAAATCGTACTGTCGTTGGTCGCGTTTCTTTGTAGTCATTAGGCGATGCCGTGATCCGCCGATCCATATCTTTTGTCATCCGGGGGCATATGCCTCTAGGACACACCCTGTCTAAACAGAAAATTAATTATGTACGCGGCGGCGTGGATACCTATTGAAGCTGCTGGTAATAATAGCGATAATCGGAGTCCTTGCAACAGGCATCGTTGCCGTATCCTCGGTATCGGATCAGTTTGCCACTGCCGGTTCCATTAAAAAGATCCACTTTACCCAGACTGTCACATCCCTACCCTCTCCCGGCCTGGGTCAGGAAGACCACCAGCTGTCCCTTGTCCTCCCGCCCAACGAGGGAACCATCTATGACGGCTCCATGACATTTACCTCCAGCACGCCTGTTCAGGTGATGATCCTGCATGATATACAGGAGGGCGATTCCGGCGGTCAGGCAGTCTGGACCGTCGACGACATCACACACTATGCCCTTACGCTGCTTGAACCCTCTGCCATGACCGGCACCGTCGAGTTTACCGGAGCCGCCCTCGGGCTGTACACTCCTGCATCAGACAAGTTTGTTGCAACCCTGTCACTTGACGGATGGACCAGGGGCGAGCCGACGCCTGTAATGACGCAGGAGATCCCGGTGGAAACAGAGGATCCCCCCATACAGCTCTCAAGGGCAAACGTTCCTGCCACCATCCCCCTCCACACGGGAATGTATGACGGGGGAGAGATCCTTTACATCATTACCGACGGAAGCGATGAGGAATATGCCAACACCCTCTCAGAGATGCAGGGGTGGAGAGTCGAGCTTGCACCCCCGCTCCAGGATATCCCTGCAGACATCCTGCAGGATCTGTATGTCTTTACAAACGGCGTGGAAGGTGACGGAATATACGGATTCCAGGGAGAGGTATTCTCCAACACCCCGTTGCAAGAGTCCGAGTATGGCGCCCTGAACTCCGTTATAGAGGTTGCATGGAAGAACGGGCAGAGGGAGTCTGTGCTGGAGTCAGTCGAGGACATCCTGGATGCGCATGAGGGCGGAAGAATCACACTTGATGACACAGGCGTGGTTATCAACATCCCTCAGATCGTCTGGCCTGACGGTCAGATGACGGTTCGGGAGGATCCGGAGATTACCGACGGCACGCCGTACGGGGGAGGCCAGATAACTGAGATCGACACAGAGTCCATGACTGTGACGTTTGTGGCCCACAGGGGTTGGGGACCTGACGGAAGAACCGTATACTATATCGTTACTGATGCAACGCCGCAGGCGCCTGCAGGAACAATGGGAGTAGTCTCCTCGCCTGTCTCTGCAGGCCTCATAGCCAGTACCGGCGCCGTGGATCTCTTCCAGTTCAACAACGGGGTGAGGGGCTCGGGCCCGCTGGGATTCCAGGCAGGCATATCCACTGCAGCCCTGGGCGACGAGAACTACAGCCCGATGTGGAGGATCTATCTGGTCGAGTGGCATGACGAGGAATCTGCAAAGGTAATGGAGACTACGGCCGACATCGATGCGTTCCGCGATGCAGACATGGTTACAGTAAGCATTGCGCGTCCCACAAACAGCGATCACATAGTCAACTGTCCCTTCATAGATCCGTTCCAGTAGTGCACGCAGCCGTGAGGCCGTGCCGATGTCTCCTTGGTTGGGCTCCCCCTCTAAAGGGATAAATTACTTGGACGGAGAGCTGTCTTGAAATTGACTGGCAAGCTGTACATAGTCGGCGTCGGACCCGGGCACCATGACCACATGACGTTTAGGGCAAGACAGGTAATTGAACAGAGCGACACGATCGTCGGGTACGAGACCTATGTAAACCTGGTCCAGGATCTCATTGGGGGAAAGACCGTATACCGCTACGCGATGACGCAGGAGGTCGAGAGGGCTCACCAGTGCATCGATCTTGCAAAGTCCGGCAGGACAGTCTCGCTGGTGTCAAGCGGGGATCCGGGCATCTATGGGATGGCCGGACTCATATATGAGACACTTGCCGAGACCGGCTGGAGTCCAAAAGACGGCCTGCAAGTTGAGATCGTTCCAGGCGTGTCTGCGCTCAACTCGTGCGCCTCCATAGTCGGCTCCCCATTAATGACCGATTTTGCAGTAGTCAGCATGAGCGATCTGCTGGTTCCGTGGGAGATCATCGAAAAGAGGGTCGAGGCCGCAGCGCAGGGCGACTTTGTAATCGTGATATACAATCCTGCCAGCAAGAAGAGGATACACCAACTGCAGGATACCCGGAGGATTCTTCTAAAGTACAGGAGACCTGCCACCCCTGTTGCAATCATAAAGGGTGCCTTTAGGTCCTCTGAGACCGTGGTCCTGACCGACCTTGAGAATCTGCCAAACCACTCAGACAAGCTGGGCATGATCAGCACAGTCATTGTTGGCAACTCTGCCACATACACCTACGAGGATCTGATGATCAATCCAAGGGGGTACAAGTCAAAGTACAACCTGGAAGAGCAGACAAACCCGAACCTTAAGGTCTAATAGGTTCCCCTTATCATCTCGTACAGCCCAGGATCCATGGCTAGTTTCTCCCTGATCGGCGCCGTTACCCTTACAAGGTACTCGCCGACTACCCGCTTCAGGTCCCCCGGATGGAGCCTTCCGGCCTCAAAGTCCGACTCGAGCTGGCCGTACTCTGCATACGAGACGTTGCCGCCGTACTTTGCGGGCCTCTCCACGTTCATCTCTGCAAACTCGTGGAAGATTATGGTCCTTGCAATCTCCAACAGCGGATTGTTCTGAATGCTCCCCTCCTCACACCATGCCTTGTTGACCTTTCTTCTTACCTCGTCGTCAGCATCGTGTATGAATATGCCTGATCTCGTATCCGACTTGCTCATCTTTGTTGCCTGGGAGCCTGCCTCTGCAGGCCTTCCAAGCCCCGGAAGCAGGCCGTGGTGGACTGCCACCGGCACCTTCCACCCCATCTTGGGAAAGACGTCCCTTACCAGCATGTGGATCTTTCTCTGGTCCATTCCGGCATGGGCAATATCCACATCCAGCATGTGGATGTCGACTGCCTGCATCGGGGGGTAGAGCAGCTTTGCCAGTTCTACCTTCTCACTCTCAGAGCGACCCATTATGGTCAGCGTCTTCATTGTCCTGGCAAGCGACATGTGTTTTGTAAACCTGAGAAGATCAGACCAGTATTCGGGCCTCTCCTCGTACAGTTTGGATCCCAAGACAACCTCCACACCCGGACAGATCATCTTAAAGGCATCCCGATAGTATTCTGATACCCTTGAGATCGTATCCCAGTCCCCGCCCAACTTGTCATTAATCATGGTGTGCCAGTCTGCAAGGAATACCGTACACCGCACTCCGGCCTTCATAAAATCGTTAATCTTGAATCCCGTGCTGATCAGGCTGCCAAGGTGGAGAAATCCGGAGATCTCCAGCCCAATGTAGTGCTTTGGGGACTGGTTTGTCTCAAAGAGGCTGACCAATTCCTCATGGGTTACCACCTCCGCAGTGGACTTCTCGACCAGAGCGACCTTCTTTGCAATGTCCAAATCAAGTGAATTCTTGGCCTCAAATGTATAAAGTTATTTAAAAATCCCTGACAGAACGGCTCCCAAACCTGAATGCGTCATGGACCCATACGCTGCAGCGGCACGCGCCGTCTGGGACCATTATTCCCGTACCTGCCAGACCGTCCTAGATCTCCGGGCCTATGTTCTTTCTGGGCTTTATGCTGAGGTAGAATGCATGGGAACTGATGATAAAACAGGCAAGAAAGATCTTTGTTGCAAACACCAGATTCCACGGTCTATCCGGATCCGGGTACGCCACTGACAGCCGGTCGATGTCCGGAACCATACCGTTGATTATCCCCGCTGTGATCTGCGCGTTTAGCACCGTAAAATTGTACAGCACCTCATAGAATGTAATTATTACAAATCCCAGCAGCATCAGCTGGAGCAGCGCCATCCTTGTCCCGGTTATCTTGCTTCCGGCAGTCCGCTTCCAGCCAATCCTAGATACGCAGTACCAGCCAATTACCGTTGAAAAGAATATCCATGTTGAAACCCTTGCAAAATTTTCAAACGGAATCGTCGTGTTGTGGATGGCCTCTCCCATGACATACGTTCCGTTCTCCATCCACTCGATCATGGTTACGTACACCCCGAAGACCAGTGACGAGGCCATGACAAACCCGCAGACATAAAACACGTACAGGTACACCCTGTACCCTGCGTCTGTCTCGTCAAGGTGGCGTATTCTCATTATGCCGTGTGGCATCCTTGAAATATAAAAATTCATACCGCGGGGGTTTACGCATGCCGTCCTGAAGGCGGTTCACGGCCGGCCGGCCAACCATCTGACGATGTGGCAGGATGCCCTTGCCCGCCAATCGTCATGGTTTGGTCAAGTGATGCGGGGCGGCTCCGGCCCCAGATTTAATAGACTGTCTCGCACAAACGACACCGTTGAGAATTGCAATCAACACCCCCATGATAGGCAAAAAGGAGATCTCCGCTGCCGTCTCCGTGCTCAGGAGTGGCGCGCTTACGTCGTCTGCAAGGGAGGGAGGTGCGCACGTTCGGGACTTTGAGAAGGCAGCTGCATCCTTTACGGGTTCAAGATATGCAGTCGCAGTCAACTCCGGCACTGCGGCTCTGCAGGCTGCCCTCCATGCGCTAGATGTGGGGCCAGGAGACGAGGTGCTGGTTCCGTCCTTTACGTTTGTTGCAACTGCAAACACCGTAGCCTCCACCGGGGCAACGCCGGTCTTTGTGGATATTGCAAAGGGACAGTATACCGTGGACATGGAGGATCTCCGGGCAAAGATCACCAAAAAGACCCGCGCCATCATACCCGTCCACCTCTACGGGCATGTGGCAGATGTGGAGGGGCTCTCGGAGGTATCTGCCAGGTGCTGCATCCCCGTCATAGAGGACTCGGCGCAGGCCTTGGGCTCGGTTTACAAGGGAAGACAGGCAGGCACCTTCTTTGAGATGGGGTGCTACAGCATGTATCCTGCCAAGGTGATGACTTCCGGAGAGGGAGGCTTCGTTGTAACTAACAGCAAGAGGCTCCGGGATCGGCTGCTAATGATTAGAAACCACGGAACGGTCCGCGGATTCGACACCAGGATCCCCGGTCTGAACATGCGCCTGCCCGAGTTTAGCGCTGCGATTGCAACAGTTCAGATGGAGAGATTGCCAGGATTCCTAAAGTTAAGAAGGCGCAATGCCAAACTCCTCTCCGGCATGATATCTGATCTCAAGGTCACCCTTCCCTGCGAGCAAGAGGATCAGGACGTCAACTGGTACCTGTATACCATCGCCGTCCGTGGGCGCAACCGGCTTCTGAGGAGGCTCAACGATGCAGGGATCGGTGCTGCATCATACTATCCCACACCTGTCCACAGAACCCCGTTGTACAGGTCTGGCATCCGTCTTCCCAACACAGAGAGGGCCGCATCACGCGTGCTTTCCCTGCCGGTTCATCCGCAGGTCACCACAAGGGACATCAGATTTATTGCAGAGACCCTGCGTGAGGCACTATGAACGCGCTGGGTGAGGCAATTGGCAAGGTCTGCAAGATCGTCCTACCCATCCCCGAGGAATCATTCCAGGGAAATCCGGACTCTGGTCTGGCAGTCTGCACCCTGTCAAGCATGAACCTGCTCAAGACCCTTGCCAGTTCTGATACGATGAATAGCATCTCGATAGCCGGAAGGCTCCTCTCCGAGAACAAGGGCATAGATTCCGTCCTCAGGCACTTGGACGGCAACCCCCGCATAACCGTCCTTCTGGTGTGCGGCAGGGACGTCTGGGGACACAAGGCCGGACACTCGCTGTCCGAACTGCACAGGAACGGCACCGACGGGAACGGCAGGATAGTCGGCTCGACAAGCCCCGACCCATACATTACCGTCCCCAAACACATGATAGAGCACTTCCAAAAGGATGTGACCATCGTGGACATGACCGGCCAGACCGATCTGGAACAGATCCGTGAGGAGATTAAAAGACTCTAGTATCCGTCCTTCTGTCTCTGCCTGTTGACGTCATTCTTTCTCTTGTACTCCCGTATTATGTCCTCGGGAGTCAGATCAAGCTCGATTGAGGCCTGGATCACAAAATGCCATATGTCAATCAGCTCCCCCCTTGCCTCCTGCTCGTTGAATCTCATAGGCGTCTTCCACCACTTCCAGTTGGTGGTTCTCTGCAGCTCGACTGCCTCATGAATAATGGCAGTACAGAGCGCCGATACCCGTCCCTCCGTATCTGACGGGTACCTGTCCAGGTTCATCATGTCTGCCAGACCCTTCTGCAGCCCGAATATCCTGTCCAGCCTGTCTTCTGATTCAACCATGTCTTGTGCCAACAGCAATCTTACCCAGCGGATCCCACGACTTAAGTCTTTCAAAGATTCCCATACCTAGGACCCAGATCGCATGGGATAAAACACAGGCCCGCACCAAAATCAGACGGATCTGGTCGTTGCCTCATATCCCAAGCATGTTCCTGTACGCCTCTGTCCTTGCAGCTATGTCCCCGTCACCTATCCCCAGCAGTCCGTCTAGGCCGTACCCCTGGACTGCAAAGGATCCCAGGACATTCCCATATGTGACTGCCCTTCTGATCTCCGTTATGCCTGCTGTTCCCCCGTCTGCAAGATACCCCATCACGGCTCCGGCAAAGGCGTCCCCGGCTCCGGTAGGGTCTGCAACGTCTCCCAGCGGAAATCCCGGCGTGGGAAATACCTCGTCCTGATAAAACGTCAGGGCGCCGTGCTCCCCCTTCTTGATAATGACATAGTCTGCCCCCCACTCCGTCATGATTCTTGCGCATCTTACTAGATTGTGCTCCTTTGTAAGGAGTCTGGCCTCCTCGTCATTAATCACGACTGCATCTACTGCCTTTATCATCCTGATTACCGCCTCCCGCTTGGTGGAGATCCAGAAATCTATGGTATCGCACATTGAAAACTCCACCCCGTCAAACTCTCCAAGCAGTGACGTGTTCTGCTCCGGGTCGTTATTTGCCAGATAGACAAACTTGGAATCCCTGTACTCCTCTGGAACCGCCGGCACGAATCCTTCCACCACGTTCAACTCCGTCTTCAAGGCCGTCCTAGTGCTGAACGTGCCGTCATACTCCCCGTCATACCTGAAGGTCTTGCCCTCCCTAACTGTCAGCCCCTGCAGATTCAGGTGTCTTGAGAGTATGTCATGATACCCCCCCGGAAAGTCGCTTCCGACTGCCGTAATCAACCCCGTGTCTACAAAGTTGCTTGCAGAGATTGCCGCATACGTGGCAGAGCCGCCCAGCATCTCGGTTTTGACCCATCCGGGGCACCTGATTGTATCCAGTGCAACAGAACCAAACACAGTCAGCATCTGAGGGGATCTCAGCCCTGATGTATAAATTCCATTACCTGCATGTCTGTTGGATGGTACGTAAACGGAACGTCGACTGATGCCACAAGAATGTCATATCTTGTAACCCCGGTTATCCATACCGATTCGGCCCTGTCGTCTCCGGAATCTGCACGGTAGGTGCCGCTGACGACGGCATCATCAAGCGGGTTGATCGTAAATGCCCCCAGGCTTCCCTCTCCAAGCACCCCGTCGTCTCCGATCACCAGAAACTCCGTCTGGCCGGCTGTCAGTACCAGCAGGGAGGGATTGTTAAACATTAACTTGATGTCATACTCGGAACCCGTCCCGCCGTCACCCCGGCGGTCGCTCTGGATGATGTCTGCCTCCACCTGCGAGACCAGCATGTACTGCGTATATCCGAATATGGCCACGCCCAGTATGCATATGATTCCCACTCCCTGTCTTCTTGACGCCATTGTGGTGTATTGGGGAAGAACCATTTAACCCGAATGATAAAAAACCCCGATAATTTGTGTAAATTTTTTGATCTAATCTTTAAGTAGATTAGATACTATAGGATAAATCTCTCCCTCCCCATTACCCTACATTGGCACGTATACGTCTAAAGCTGGGCGAAAATGAGATCGAAGTCGACTCTAGGGACGTCTATGTTGACAACCAGACGCTTGGAGATGTCATAGACGGACTGTCACAGCATCTGTCAGAGAGCAGGGCAAAGATCGTATATGCCGTAGAGGATCTGGTCGACGAGCCCATATCTGATGAGGAGACTGTTGTACAGCCTGAAACGGATCTTTCTGCATCCTCAGAAGAACTGTCTGGTGCATCTCGGATCCAGGTACTGGGCATGCTTGATGAGGCCGAGGTGCATGAACCAGAGTTTACCGAACCTGAGAACATCACCGCAGGTGAGATCTCCTCAAAACTGCTGGCGATTGGGACAACCGGATTCTTTGACACTCCACGGACCGTCACAGAGACAGTCCAGCACCTGAGGGAGAACGGCTGGGCTGCAAGCCGTCTGGACGTATCCAAGGCAATGGTGCTGATGGCTACAGACAAGATGCTTGTAAAGGACTCTGACGGAAACCATGTCTGCTATGCTGCTGGCAGAAAACCGCTTTTAGTCAGCTAGCTAGTAGTAGGGTATCTGCACCCTTTGCACTCTGTAAAGATCTCCCCTTCCAGATGATCAAAATGGGTGTTGCAGCGTCTGCACGTGTGGTGCATGTCAAAATATCCATCCTCTTCTGTCTTCCCGGTTCTGAACGATTCCAGATCCGTGTTGCCGCACCTTATGCAGTGGCATCCACATTCCACCCTCATCTTGGCAATGTATCTATACCATGATTACTTATACCATTCATTGGACAAGAAGAGAATCATCCCAATAGAGATCGATGATCACTTGCGCCTCTTTGGAAAGGAGGCATGGGAGGTAACCTATGGGGAAAAGTGCCCCCTCTGCAATACCCGAATTGACGAGTATGGATTTTGCTCCTGCGGCTCTAGCGGAGAGTAGTCCTTCTTATCAGCGGCACTGCAAGGACTGCCAGGAATCCTACTGCTAGCGGGGCCACTACGGAAAACTCGGGAACTACCGTGGTTCCCACGATTGTAATTGTGCCGGAAGCATCAGGCTTCATGTTCACCCATACGTGGGTTCCATTGCTTATGTACTCGTTAAACGGAATCGTCTTCTCGTCCAGTAGTACGGCGTACGGCCCCCACAGCAGCTCCTGGGGGATTACCGCCGTAACGAACCGGCCGTTCCAGTCGGATCTGAAACTGATCTCCTTTGAGGGTTGGCTGAACTCAAAGTTCTCAATCTCTGCAAACGTCCTCACCTCCACCATAAACTCCTGCCCCTCCCAGCTTGCCGGCATCAGGTTCCTTGGCTCGTCTGTGGCAAACTTTAAGGCCAGCTGGCATCCGTGGCAGTTGAATCCCTCGGCATCCTCAAAGCGCAGCGGCCCGTCGTTTATGAACACCAAGTCCACCTCCTCGGGAAAGAGAAACGTAGTCGTCTCCAGGTACAGGAACTCTATGGTCCACATGCCGTTGATCAGCACTGCTGCATCATTCAGGCCATAGGTCACTATGGTGTGGCTCTCCGAGGGCATGATGGTCACTATGTTGCCGTCGCTGACTACCAGCTGCAGCCGGCCGGACTGGTCTGCAACTGAGATGTTTCTGGCATCCCCCGGTATCAGTGCGATATGCGTCTGGATGTCAGACGGTGCTGCCACGTGCCTGACATGCGCATTGCCCTGTCTGTCAAAGGTCATCTCAACAAGTCTCTGATCTGCTGGCTGACTCCCGGAATCTTGGGCCTCTGCATACTGGACTGCAAGAACTAACGGAATTACAAAAAATACAAAAAAACTGGTCCTCATCTACCCCACCTTTACGTGAAGCATCTGTGCCTTCTCCAGCGGGCAGTCGTTTCTGTCCCTCTGGAGATTCACAATCTTGTCGGCCACATCCATGCCGTCTGTCACCTGGCCAAACACGGTGTACTGTCTGTCCAAGAACGGGCTGTCGGTAGTGACTATGAAGAACTGCGATCCCGCACTGTCCGGATCCTGTGACCTTGCCATGGAGACCATGCCGCGCCGGTGGGATCTGGAATTGAACTCTGCCTTGATGGCGTATCCGGGTCCCCCGGTACCCCATGAGCCCTTGTTGTCCGTCTTTGTGTTCGGATCCCCTCCCTGGATCATAAATCCTGGAATAACCCTGTGAAAGAGCGTTCCGTCATAGAATCCGTCCCTTGCAAGCTTTTCGAAATTTCTAACCGTCTCGGGAGCCAAATCAGGCAGGAGCCTGATTGAGATTCTTCCGAAATTGGTCTCGATGTTTACGTCCGTCATCTTGACTGCTTTGACGTCTTATCATAAGAGTCTTTTCAGAATACAACTTTGTTTCCTAATTATTCCCAACCACGCCCAACATGTCCAGAATTAGGCCAGATCAGCTGAATTTGAACATAATATCAAACATTTTCAATAGAAAACTGCATTGATCAGAGAGGTGTGCAGACAGTCAGGTTACAGCCATGACTGAAAACACATCCTCTCCAGACAAAACGGGCACGCATGAGGCTAAAAAATCTTTCAAATCCGGAAAACGCCGGTTCCAATACGATGACCGCAGGTACATAGACCGCGGCCAGCTGTGGACGCTCCAGATAAGCCCGGAGATCCTGACTCAGGGAGTCGAGAAGCTAAACTGCGGGAAGGTCGGCCGCCCGTACGTATTTTCAAACGCGTGCTTTGCAGCAGCATCCCTGTTCAGAAACGCCACCGGCATAAGGTACAGGCAGCTCCAGGGCGTGGCAGAGACGATAGTCGGCAGGGAAGACGCGCCCACGTATTCGGTGTTCCAGAAGAGGATGACCAGGTTGGGCTGCACTGTTGCAGATAATGATGATGGCAGCGGCACGGCTTCTGCGTGGTTCTCAGACGGCAACACCAGAGCAGAGATCAAGCTGTTTGCCTTCGACTCCACTGGACTCAAGCCCACAAACCGCGGCGACTGGATGACAAAAAAGTGGGGGACCAGGCGGGGCTTCATAAAGCTGCACGTCGGGGTGGATGCCAAAACCAAAAAGATCTACGCCGTGGCCATAACCGACGACAAGTGCGGGGACTCTCCGCAGTTTGAGGAACTGGTGGGGCAGGCCCTTGCAAATGCAAAAAAATCCCCAAACGTAGAGACTTCTGCAAGCACCAAGACGGCAGCCGACGGCGCGTACGACACCAAGAAGATCCGCAGGTACTGCGACGAACAGGGAATCGAGCCGCTGATTCCCGTCCGCATTGACTTTGCCGGAAAGGCAGACGGGTGCATGCCCCGCAAGGAGGCAGGATTCAGGCAGCTGGGTGGCATGGACTGCATGGACAAGACGGCAGGACTCAAGTTTGCAGGCCTCACGCGCGAACAAAAGAGGGAATTCCAGAAGGCGTGGCGCAGGGAGTCCGGGTACAACGACCGGTGGTCAGTCGAGATTGTATTTTCCACGTTCAAGCGGGTGTTGGGCGAGTGCATAAGCGCGCGCAAGTGGGAGAACGTCAAGGCCGAGATATACGGAAAAGTGCAGCTGTACAACCAGATGATCGATACTGCGATCGACGGCGGGTACGGCACGCCAAGGATCGTGCAAGTCTACAAGCCCGGTCCAAAAACTGCAAGGGATGAGGGGGCAAGACGATGACATAGACAGAATTGCACAGACTGGTATCTGTGTCGAGAGTAATTAGGAAACAAAGTTCAGAATACCTCCTGATGCCGCAGGCGTTCTGGTGCGGCAGAGATTATAGTAATTATATATATGATGATCGGTATTTGAACCCATTGAACCAGACAAACCAGACAAACCAGACCGTGGAGATCAAAAAGGCAATCGAGTCCTGTATAGAACAGGGCATTACAGACAAGCAGGACATATACACCAAGATAGTCGCTGATCTTGAAGTCCCAAGACCTACCGTGAGGAGGGTTGCGCGGGACTTGAGGCTGGACATGCTCAAGAGGATCGACATCCTTCAGTCACGCATATCTGAGATGGAGTCTGCGCCCCCGGAATAATCCGGATTCCTCCTCCTCCCGCCATAACATTACTAATATAAAACACGAATTCCTACATAATTCATGGGCTATATGGGAAATCAGCTGGCCACCGTCTCGACAGGCGCCTTTGCGGCCGTTCTGACCGGCCTGTGGTTCTACTTTATTGACTGGGCTCCCGTACTGAACTTTATATTCACCATGGCAGTCCCAATCACTTGGTTTCTGACACTCATGTGCTGGCTGGCCCAAAAGAGTGCCGACTATGTGCACAAGCTTTCCATCGCCCATGATGCAGGAGGACAGTCTACCGTAGGCGTGCCGATAATCTCCATAACAACCTCCGGCGATCAGGAGCAGCTCCCAAAGGCCGAAAAACAGGTTGGCGCCATAAGCTATACCGAGACTGCCTCAGACAGGGGCGGCCCGTAACAGGCTAGTTTATGCCCTTGCAGTGACTGCATGATATTTCGTGATTGTCCTTGCACCCGGGGCAGCTTACGGCCCCCCCGTAATGACACTTGCAGGGGCACATCTCGGTGGGATCCTTCACACCAGCATTACAACCGTATCAATATTTGACCTTTGCAGGACCTCCCTGCCGTACCCATGTTCTATGATGGGGTTTGTCATGACTGACCTGACGTCTGTAGCTTGGAGGCCATCTCCAGCGTCTCGTCGACCATCTCTCTTAGCCTGTCCTGTGCCCCTGAATCCGAGACGGCATTCCCGCTGACTGATTCGGTGGTAAGGTATACCGCCTTTGGGTTTGCCACCACCCTAAAGTATGACATCAGCTGCGTGAGCAGCGTCTGCACGTCTGTAAACCCTATGTTGCCTGCTGCCATGATTGCCATGCCTGCAACCTTTCCGGACGTCTTTTTGTAGTTTATGTACTCGAAGAGGTTCTTTAGCGCAGAACTGAAAAACGAGTTGTAGATCGGGGTGCCGACCAGCCAGACGTCGGCCTCTGTGATGTCCCTTGCCGCCTCCATCGTGGCCTCGTTGTACTGCTCGCCATAACCGCGATAGCACTCTATCTGGCCTCCTGAGAGATTGATCAGCTTCGTATCCGGGTTTTTTGACTTTGCGTACTCGAAGACGTACTTCATCATCACCTGCGTTACTGCGTCCTTTCTCGGGCTGCCTGATATCACTACGACCCTCATACCCTGAATCCCTCACACCGATCCTTATATTTCCGTCTGTCTGCCACAAAGCGTCTGCCGGTAGCATGCGTAACCGGTTGAGCCAACACCATGTGGATAATTCAGTCAGAATTTCAGTGTTGATGGTTGGTGCATAGTTTGTCCAACACATCCTTTGTAGGCATGGCATACCCGATTATGAAATCCTTAAAATCCCATACGCTGCGTAACGTTGGGATTAATCAACGATCATACAGGTCTTGTAGTTTAACTCTGTTACAATTAACATGTCGCTCTAATAACATGTAATAAAAAAATAAATCCAACAAAAATTTTATTAGAACAGTTATTGTGGCACAATTATGAGTCAACAACAAATGCAGGAAACAAAAAATTGGGTTATTATAACTGTGTTAAAAGAGGACGTGTCCATCAGCGATCCCCAAAGAATTTCATCATCGATTCAGGATCTGACAGATTCATGGCAGTCCCGAGGGAAAATTATGTGGTCTGGAATGTTTGATGACAATGCTACATCCATGACCGTCTTTGAAGGAACACAACAGGAAGCAAACGAGTTTTATCAGAAATATGACGCGATCTGCTCTGGGTTATTGGAGTATTCGATATACGAGTGGAATGCCATGCCTCTCCTTTCGTTTCTGTCAAGATGACAAACGAAACACCTTAATTTTTTTGAAGTGAAAGATATGAAGATCGAATTGTGTCGCCTGTGTGATTGTCAGACAAAGACGCTAGCAAAATGCGGTAAATGCAGAATGACAATATCAACCGTATGCAATTGTTGTGCCCACATACTGTGTGTTCAAACACACCTTCACTAGTGCAATTTTCTCATTTCTTAGGCGTGGAATATACTCATAAATCCGATTCGTTAGCCGCCAAAGATTAAACTTTTTGCGTAACCGGCGTGGACACACATCTTTCTGCATTGAGCAAATAGGCTAGTCGTCCTTGGTCTTTCAGTATGATGATGCCGAACCCGGATAATATTAGAAACTTGGCAACACCCTTCCATGATTCCATGACTGCAACTCTCAAATTGATGCCTAACCAGAATGCAGACCAGACATATACCAAAAGTGAAAAGTTGATGCGATTGTCACATATTTTACCACATCTAAAGTTATACCAATTTCACGTCCCACAGTCAATGAAGATCAAGACGATGTTGAAAAGATACGCCGCTGAGACAGACTGCGATACCAAGGACCGCATGATGCTGATCATCAGAGTCAAACGTGATGGAATAACCATGAGGGATTCTGCAAAATCCCTGGGAAAGTCAGCCTCGTGGGGCTACAAGTGGCACGAGCGCTACCTGGAAGTCGGATTTGACAGGCTGGGAAACATGCCGCGCTCCGGCAGGCCGACCAAGGCGAGCAAGGCAGACATGAAGAAGATCAGAAAGGCCGCATGCAGGAAACCTGTCTGGACTGGCATGGAGATGCAGCAATACATCCAACAGAAGACCGGAGTGAAGTACGAACTCGGATATGTGCGCCAGATACTGCGCGGGTGGGGCTATTCCCAAAAGGTTCCCGTAGGAAAACATGCAAGAAGGGCGCCTGACGAGGAGATCAGGAAATTCCAAAAAGAGATGCCAGAGCTTATAAAAAAAAGAACAGTGAAGGAACAGTCGTAGCGATACAGGACGAGTCCATAGTAATCTCCGATGCGCGGCCGCGAAGACGCGGCTACACCAGGAAGGGAATACGGGCGTTTTTCACGTACACCGGCTCACACTCCAAGACGATAATCCATGGACTAATCACCACGGACGGCAGGGGCATGTTCCGGCAGTACGATGCGTTTACCAAGGACACCTTTGAGGACTTTCTAAGGCAGGCGATGTACAGGTTCAAGAAGATCTGCCTGATCATGGACAAGGCCTCCCAGCACAGGGCATCAAACATACGCAAACTGCTTGATGGCACAGACGGCCTGGAGATAATCTTCCTGCCAACTGCGACCCCGGACCTGAGCGCCATAGAGACGTACTGGAGGGATCTCAAACGGGCAGTGCTTGACGTGCCGTACACCAGCCTGAGCATGCTCCGCGAGGCGATCACCAGGTACGCGAGGTACAAAAAACCAAATCTGGTAGTCGAGAATTTTCTGTACAGGGCCATCTAGAACGACATCAAACCACACCGGATCCACGCCGCCTAGCGTGTGCCATGCACGGCGCATCAGAGCATGCAATGTCTAATGTTCGGGGCGTCTTTTCTCGTCATTTGGGAATTCAACGCACCTCGTAATTTCCAGAGATGGATGTCGCATCAAAAATTTATGAGCGATTTTGATATGAATTTTTCATTGCTGGTATACATTTGGTTTTATACGATACATATCTCTGTTCCATATTAATAAAACATGTTTGAATAACTTTACAACCATTTAATAATTAACTGCAGGCCACATTAATGATGAAATACAGCTTAGTTCTGTTATTTGTAGCATTTATTGGCATAACTGGTTCTTCTCAGATCGCATTTGCAGATTACGAGGCAGACCTGGCATTTGCAGGAGGCCTTGAGGAGGCACTCGGACACTTTTGGGCCATAGAACTTAACTTGGACGAGAGGAACGCAGAGCTTGCAGTGGTCCACGCGACTCACCCAATCGCAGAACTGTACGACTCCATGAAGCCTACACTCCAGGCTGCCGACCCTTCCCTTGATGCAGAATTCCGAACCCTCTTGCTGGAACTAAAGGACACGGCCTCAGTTGACGTGTCACGCTCACAGGCCCAAGCCTCAGTCGATGATGCAAAGGACTTGGTAGAGACGGTCCGCAGTGCAGTCATAAACGACGCGTTGAGTGCCGACCCCAACTTTAAGCTGCTACTCATGAAGGGCCTCCTAGAGACGTCCATTGCAGAGTACGGCGAGGCGATAGCCGACGGCGTCATTGTAGAGGTCGCAGAGTTCCAAGACGGCTCCGCCTTCGTGTGGCGTTCCCAGCAGATCTTCAACGAGATAAAGTCTAATGTAGATTCACACGAGGCCGAAGAGATCGAGGGGATCTATGAGGAACTCTGGGCTGCATACGACACCTATGAGGATCCAGACACCATCGAGACGCTGGCAGGCGGAATAATTCACGAGATTGACGAGATTACAGAGGCAAGCCACGAGGCAGACCTGGCATTTGCAGGAGGCCTTGAGGAGGCACTCGGACACTTTTGGGCCATAGAACTTAACTTGGACGAGAGGAACGCAGAGCTTGCAGTGGTCCACGCGACTCACCCAATCGCAGAACTGTACGACTCCATGAAGCCTACACTCCAGGCTGCCGACCCTTCCCTTGATGCAGAATTCCGAACCCTCTTGCTGGAACTAAAGGACACGGCCTCAGTTGACGTGTCACGCTCACAGGCCCAAGCCTCAGTCGATGATGCAAAGGACTTGGTAGAGACGGTCCGCAGTGCAGTCATAAACGACGCGTTGAGTGCCGACCCCAACTTTAAGCTGCTACTCATGAAGGGCCTCCTAGAGACGTCCATTGCAGAGTACGGCGAGGCGATAGCCGACGGCGTCATTGTAGAGGTCGCAGAGTTCCAAGACGGCTCCGCCTTCGTGTGGCGTTCCCAGCAGATCTTCAACGAGATAAAGTCTAATGTAGATTCACACGAGGCCGAAGAGATCGAGGGGATCTATGAGGAACTCTGGGCTGCATACGACACCTATGAGGATCCAGACACCATCGAGACGCTGGCAGGCGGAATAATTCACGAGATTGACGAGATTACCGGAGTTGAGGAAGAAGGCGACGGTCTGTCCAACTATGTGGAAACAATCCAAACCCTGCTTGCGGACGCAAAGTCCGAGTATCAGGGCGGAAACGCTGATCTTGCACTGAGTTATGTCACCAAGGCGTACCTGGACAACTATGAATTCCTGGAAGGACCACTGGTTGAGGCCGGAGAGAGGGAACTGATGGAAGAAGTAGAGATTCTGATGCGCGAGGAACTGCGCAGCATGATACGCAATGGCGCCCCTGTATCAGAGGTCAATGAACAGATTGACCTGATCCTGCTCAAGATGGAGACTGTGGAAGTCATCGTGCCAGAGTTTGGCGTAATTGCCATGGCAGTTCTGGCAACGGCCATAGTCTCAGTTGTCGCACTTAGCATGCGAACCAGGCTCACATACAGGGTCTAGGATTATTCTTTTTCAGACGGGAATTTACGGCAGATCTGGGGGTACTGGTCAGCAAATCTGACGGCAAACGTCGTGCGGGTCCACTAGAGTATAGAGAATAAAATAACACGAGTCTGCCATGCCAGACACCACCCATATGGGAATTATTACCGCTGGTCATTTGCATTCTTGCCAATTTTGAACCATTTATCTAATCCCTCTTGTAGTATTTTTGACAGAAAATGTCCTGCGAGACGTAACACCCACATGCATTACCGTTATTGTGGCCATATCATTTCTGTGTTGTGTCATTGTATGGACATGCCTTTTCGTATATTAGAAGCTATGCGTAATCCTTCCATTTCGCTGGATTAAACCGGAAAATTCCGGAAAATATTAAAAATTCTGATTTAATTCTCGCCATGTTAGCCATGTGGGGATCCTGTCCTGCCCGAAATACGAAATAACGTGCGCAGCCTTGCAGCACCACGATGTGCACGGGATTAATTGTTTGAGACGGCGCTGCCGGGGGCGTTTGCCTGTTCCCAGTTTATCACCGGCCCCAGATTGCCGCCTGAAGGAGGCGGTCCCTTCTCCAGGTAGTTCCACACGAGGTCCAGGTTTACAAGCCCGGCTATTATGTTAAATTCCCTGTTAAAGTCGCCAATCTTTCCTTTGTATGGCGCGGTAAGCCGGCCGTACCGCTTCAGCCTGCCGATGGAGTGCTCCACCTTTACCCGGGCGGAGTTGATTTTATGGTTGTGCTCTTTTTCCTCCTTTGTAAAGCGCTTGTGGTTCTTGGTCTTCTTGTGCGGCTGCAGGGTGTTTGTGCCGGGCAGATCCTTTGCAATTCCCTTGTAGCCGCGGTCAGTAAGGGTGTGGATCCTGTCCTCTTCGGGGGTGTTCTCGTCGCACATGCGGTCCCACCATTTTCCAAATGGCAGCGGGCTCTCCCTGAGCAGCGTGATGTCGTGGACGGATCCCACGGTGCTGCCGGATATGGCGACTATCACCCCGTTTTCGTTTATGCACACGGTGGTGTTGAGCGTGAATTTCTTCTTCTTGCCAGAATACATCATGCTCCTCATCTGTTTTTCGTCCGGCCTCTGTATGGGGCAGTGCGTGCCGTCGATCATCATAATGCCCCCGTCAGGCCCGGAAATTATTTTTTTGAGATCCTCTTTTGTCTCCGTGTCCTCTATCTCCTTTGAGATGTTGGCAGCGGTGGGCAGCACCGCCTCAAGCACCCCGTCTAGTACATCGATATACCGGGACACGGTCGCCTGGTCTATTCCAAAGAATGCCGCAAGCACGCCCTGCGTGGGGTTGCCCTTTTTGTACATCAGTGACATGAGCAGCGCGTGCCTTGGGTACAGCTTGCAGCGGTTCCCGGGATCCGACGCCCTCGTCTCGTCACTCCTGAAGAGCGGGGATTTGCCGCTTTGCCTTATCCACGCCTCGGCCCTGTCAAGCATGTATTGGAACTGTTCCCTGCGCTTCAGCGTCGCGTCATGAAGATTTTTCCCGACTCTGATGATCTCATCAAGCACCTCCACGCGGTGCAGCAGGGCGGGCTCTCCTGCGGCTCCGGACTCGGAGCCGTCCCGTGTGCGCCACAGGCTTTGCTCGTGCCTGGCAGCTGCGTCCTGGCGCTTGATGTCAGCGTCCTGGCGCTTGATGTCAGCGTCCTGGCGCTTGATGTCAGCGTCCTGGCGCTTGATCATGTCTCTGAGAGCCTTGTTCTCTTTTTGCAGGTCACTTGTTTTCTGTTCCGACAACAGTATGAACCGGCATATTCTGGTTTTAATTGGATGGATCATAAATTTTTGACAGCAGGACTAACGTCAACGCGGAGTTTGAAAAAGTTCTGGATTACGCATATTTTCTATTGTAGTTTGAAATAAGACGGGCTTGGAGGGCTTCGATCCCTCGACCTGTAACTTAGGAGGCTACCACGCTATCCATACTTCGCGTCAAACCGACTCTGCGCCACAAGCCCGGTGAACAAAACATTTCTAATTATTTAAGCCCATCTTTTGGGGCATATGCCGAAGTCCAGGCACAACATTGGAATCTATGGATTCTGAATTCTTCCAATATCCGATATATTATGGCGTTCTTGCATGTCATTATGCGCCTCAATTCATGGAAATTTTGTTCTGTCTGTCATTGGACAGGTTTGAGATGACTGTTCATCAAAAGTCTGTGGCACCATCTCAGAAATCGTTATTATTTTAATATTTGTTGGTAAACCTAACACACGTCTGTTCTATACATATAAAATGAGAATCTCTTTTAAATATTGACCTCATGCATGTTTCTCCATACCTTGCTTTCCCGCAAACTAACTTACGCACAAATATTCGTCGTATCTCTCCTTGTACTGGCACTGGTGCCTAAAACTGATATTCATGCAGACACCGGAGACTTTTCGGAGTCCGACACGTCCGCATTATTTATCTCCGAATTCCTGTCATCCTCGCTGGATCTGACCAAACAACACCTGGATAGTACTGAAGATGCAAAGACACTTTCAAGGGTCACTACCGAGATCTTTCCACTACACCTGCAGAATCTAAGGGCTTCAAACTCCGCCGTCACAGACGAGATTCATCTGCTCCTGCTGGATATTCATAACGAAATTGGTACTGTGGACCCCCAGCAGACAATCTCGGATATTGACAAAACTGAGAGTTTCCTAGGCCAGTATGAGGCTATCAATCCTGATTATGGAAAGGCCATTGCCCTGATACTGACGGTAGTAGATGAACAGTACCAGATTGCCATTACAGACGACAACCAGATACTGTATGACCTTTCCTTGGCGCTGACAGAACGGGCCCATGAACTATTCCCAAACACCGATTACGACGACCGATTGACCAAGGAGATTTCTTCATTTCTAGTAGAGCTCAGCGGGAAGATACAGGACAAGGACGACTTTCACTCGGTTGGAACCCTGATCACTGCAATTAACCGTGATTTTACAGGGTACGAACCGGTCGCATATGACAAACAGGAACTCTATGATACAATTCGCACCCTGTACGTAGAACTGCTTGAAGCCGTAGATGACGGGAATTACGTAGCAGCCGAGGAACTGGCAGTGGAAGCATATCTTGAAAACTTTGAGTATCTGGAACCCGACATTGAAAAGGTCGACTCCGAACTACTCTTCACATTGGAGTGGGACATGAGAGAGGTGCTACGGGATATGATCAAGGAGAACCAAGACGCCGGGGAGATCCGGGAATTTCTAGAAGAAACGATCCTGCCTCAACTTGACCTCGCCGAATCAAAGGTGTCAGAACTGGGTACAGTAGAACTTACCCAAATAGTCCCGGAGAGAGTCCTTCTGGAGAGGGGCGATGCGACAAGTGAGGAAAAATCCGGCGTCAGAGGCGAGATTGACTTTATCCGCGTCACCCTTCAGGAGATGCTGATTCAGCACGAGAAAGGGGACTACCAGGCAGCCTACACGTCTGCACGAACCGCATATCTTGACAGCTACGAGTACGTGGAGATTCCACTAAGGGCAATCGATCCTGACTTTACCCTCGAAGTCGAGTTCCAGTTTGCCACGCTGCGAAACCTCATAAATCAACAGGCCGATCTTGAGGAGGTTCGCGAGGTTGCAATTGCCATAGAGCGCAATCTGGACGAGTCCGAACGACTAGTAACCGGAACAGGAACGCTGGCACCCATAATCGCGTTCTCGACATCCTTTGCCATAATATTCCGCGAGGGTCTGGAATCGGTTTTGATTCTGGGAGCCATTCTTACGTATCTTGAGGCATCACGGAACACCCGTTTTAAAAAACACGTATACTACGGAGTCATCGGAGCCATCGGAGCCACCGGCGTGACTTGGTTTATCGCCTCGTACGTCATAGGCATATCAGGCGCAAACCGTGAACTCATAGAGGCCATTGCGGCGCTGTCTGCAACTGCCATGCTCTTCTATGTCAGCTTCTGGGTTCTAAACAAGATAGAGCACAAGAAGTGGATGGAGTTTGTCAAGGCAAAGGTGTGGCAGGCAACCACCACCGGCAGCGTGATGGTCTTTGTCATGCTGGCATTCTTCACAGTGTACCGGGAGGGATTTGAGACGGTACTCTTCTACCAGGCAATAGCCGGATTTGCCAAATACATGGAGGGATACGTGGCAGTCGGATTCATTGCCGGGATGGCAGTACTGTTCCTGATATACTATCTGATGCGGAAACTTGGAAGAAGGCTACCCCTGCGCGCCCTGTTCGGCCTTACAATGGGCGTTGGAGCATACATGTCCATTGCATTCCTTGGAAACGCCGTAAGGGAGCTTCAAATACTGGACATAGTACCATACACTGCAATGTTTGGAACCATTCCACGACTGGACATCAACCTGGCCACGATGACTGGAATATACCCCACACTGGAGACGGTGATAGCCCAGATTGCACTGCTTAGTGTCTATCTGGTAGCATCAACGTACGTCCTGATAGTGAAACCCAGAAAAGAGAGACGTCTGGCATCAATGAGAAAATCACACGTGGAAGACAGTGCCTGATAGGCAGAGAATCCGCGTTGGCATAGACGTGGGAGGAACGTTTACCAAGGCAGTAGCCATCGACGTGAAGACAGGCACCATCCTCTCAAAATCCACACTTCCTACCACCCACATGTCAGAAAGAGGGGTCTCTGAGGGAATAGTGCACGTTCTTACAGACATTTTGAAACAGTCAAGAATCGACATGAACGACATTGAGCTAATCTCGCACAGCACCACGCAGGCCATAAACGCCCTTCTGGAATCTGACACCTCCCGCGTGGGGATAATAGCAATGGGCGTCGGCCCCTCAAAAAAGGACGTAATAAAACGCACAGATCTCCGCAACATGTCAGATGCAAACTGCAACATTACAACATTCCACGAGTTTCTGGACACGTCCCATCTGATCACCGAAGACGAGGTGGCAGGCTCCGTTGACCGGCTCAAATCAAGGGGTGCCGAGGTAATAGTTGCAACCGAGGCCTTTGGCGTGGACGATCCGTCCAACGAGCTCTTTGTAATGAACACCTCCTCCAAGCACGGCATGCCCTCGACAGGCTCACACGAACTCTCCGGCGTCTACGGCCTGGAGATCCGAACCCTGACTGCGGCAGTAAATGCCAGCGTCCTGCCAAAGACGTTTCAGGTGGCAGACTATATTGAGGAGGCGATCAGGAAGATCGGCGTTGCTGCGCCCCTGATGATAATGAAGGGAGACGGCGGCGTTACCAGCATGGATACGTTTCGGACAAAACCCATCCTGACGGTCCTGTCCGGCCCGGCTGCAAGCGTCGCAGGCGCCCTGCTCTACCTCAAGGTCACAAACGGCATCTTTGTCGAGGTCGGCGGCACCAGTACGAACATCTGCATAATCAGAAACGGAAAACCAGAGATCCGCTATGTCACAGTGAGCAACCATCCCACCTGTATCCGTTCCATGGATGTGCGGATTCTGGGGGTTGCCGGCGGCAGCATGGTCTCCCTGAGCAGCAACAGGGTCTCCCAGGTGGGGCCAAGAAGCGCCCACATTGCGGGCCTGAAATACTCCTGCTTTGCAGACCCCGAAGACCTAAAGACCGGGGAAATAATCTCAATAAAACCCCGGGAGAACGATATTGAGGAGTACGTGGCAGTCAGATGCAGGAACGGAACATACGCCATCACAAACACGTGCGCGGCAAACGCCCTTGAGATGATCGACGCGGGCGACTACTCCTTTGGAAACCAGGAATCTGCAAAGACTGCCCTTAAAATACTCGGAAGACATATGGGCGTGTCATACTACGAGGCGGCAATGTCCATAATCCAGACTGCCTCCTTTGAGATTACAAAGACCATCTCCAAGATCATGAAGGAGTTCAAACTGAGCAGCTCAGTCCGTCTGATAGGCGGGGGCGGGGGCGCGTCGGTTCTGATTCCGTTTGTTGCAAAGCAGATGGGGCTCTCCTATGAAAAGGCCGATCACGCCGACGTGATCTCCTCCATCGGCGTTGCATCCTCCATGCTTCAGGAGGAGATAGAACAGACCATGAATAATCCGACCCCCGAACAGATTGGTCTGGTGACCAAGAAGATTCATACCATGCTGGTGGACAAGGGCGCGGTTCCAGAATCCGTAGTAATTAACAGCCAGTACATACCTGAGAAGGCACTGCTGCGTGTCACTGCAGTCGGAAACGTGGAATTGGATAGTGTGGACACATCAAAGAATATATTCACACTTGATGATGCAAGGATCAGGGCAAGCGAGATCATTGGAATCTCAGAGGATCTGATTGATCTGAGCTATGAGACTGATCACTATCTTGTATTTACCGGCCATGTGGAGGTCAAAAAACTCTTCAGCAGAAAGAACCGGCACTTTATTCTGGTGATGGACAGGTACGGCAAACCCAAGCTCACCATGGAGAACGGCAGGATCATGCAGGGAGGGAGAATATCGGTAATCGAGGAACTTGACGAATTTCTGGAGTCCAGGCGATCCGAGATTGCACCCAAGGTGTTCTGCCTCAACGATCTGAAACTCTCTGACTATTCCAGCCTTACGTCCTCTTCGAAGATCATGGATGCAATCCGGCTGGATCTGGAAAAGTCTGAAAGGGCGGCCGTAATAGTCGAGATGTGAGAATCTTAGATACGGTCCTCCATGCCGTCCCTGATCATCTCCCGGATGCCGTTCCAGTCCTCGCCCTTATTGTCGTTCCACCTCTCAAAGTATATTACGTCCTTTAGATCAAGCCTTGGCAACCAGCCAGCAGTCTCAAGATCCGGTCTCTGTGCAAAGTCGCTGACATGTCCCAGGCACAGGTATGCAACCGGCACGACGTGCTCTGGCAATGCCAGAACCTTTCTCAGCGTCTGATTTGACAGGATGCTGACCCAGCCCACTCCGATCCCCTCGGCCCTTGCAGCCAGCCACAGGTTCTGGATCGCACAGCATACGCTGTACAGCCCGGCCTCCGGAATGCTCGTCCTTCCTATTACAAACGGGCCAAATTTTGTAGGATCATACGTCACGCAGAGGTTTACCGGGGACTCCATGATTCCCTCCAGCTTCAACGAGCGATACTTTGACCTTCTGGGCTCCTCCTGTACCATGCCTGACGATCTGTCCCTCTCCTCTTCAAATGATGCCTTGATCTCCCTCTTTGTCCCGGTGTCCTTTATCAGGATAAAGTTCCATGGCTGGGAGAATCCCACCGACGGGGCGTGGTGTGCGGCATGAAGTATTCTTGAGAGAACCTCGTCGCTTATGGGCCTTGATGTAAAACTGGATCTTACATCCCTCCTGGAGTAGACGGTCTTGTAGAATCCCCTCTTCTCCTCCTCGGTAAAGTCAGACGTCAAGCGTGATGCACCCCCTCTCCGTTAAACGTTAATAATGTCATCGTCCGGCCATTTACTTCAATGGGCCGGTAGTCTAGCTGGTTAGGATACCGCCTCGACACGGCGGTGATCGTGAGTTCGAATCTCACTCGGCCCACTCTTCACTCAGATTCCCGTATTGAACTCTTTGTCAATGGTACTCCACGAGGTCTGCGTTGTTATCATTCCCTCTACAGTAAAGCTGCTGATCTCATTGTTTATTATTGCCTCATACGTCTCTGCACCCACATCGGACTTTGAGAGTACAAAGATGCTCTTCAACGGAACCTCGGCACCCGGATAAAAGACAGCTCTTCCCGGCAGTGCTATGTCCACCACGGAGTACTGGCCCGAACCCAACTCCTCTCCATCTCCATACAACTGATACCCTATAACTGCAACCGTAAACGTCTTCTCGCTTGGATTCTTTACAAGAAAGACGACGTCAAGCTTTGCCTGGTTCTTCAAATTGTTTACGTCTATCAACTCCACACTGTCAAGCTTGATCTCGACCTGTTCCAGCGACTCGTTGTCCAGACTTGCATAATATACGATTCCGCCCATCAGCGCAAACATTCCGGCTAGTGCCACATACACCGTCGTCCTGCTCTGGAGTGTCATTTCAATGGTACCATACCATGCACAACTAAAAACCTTGTCTGATTTCATACACCATGCATCGATTGACCGTGTCACGGTCTGACACATGCACAACAAATACCTGGGACCTCTCCACAACCTATGGAACATCATTCATGACGGGATTCAACCAAACCTACTACTCCTTCTCACCTGCAATTACGTACCTTGAAAGGGAGAACCCAGTGTTCAGGAAGGGAGTTTAGTGCAAGAACAAAGCATGCCAAACAACCACCTTGAGTGTGAACCGATGTGGCAACTGCGGAGGAAAAGATCTCCGACGTATGCCGCCTAGGATAAAAATGACCTATGATCTTCCCGTGACGATCCGATTGGGATGGGATTGTACTCCTTGGCCGGCTGGCAGGGCGTTGTTGGTGAGCGGTTCCTGTCTTGAGATACTATGCCCACAACATGGATATGCCGCCGCGTCACGCGCACCTCCTTTGCCACAGCATGCGTGTCCGTGCCTTTTTTATCTGCCCAATGACGTAACGCATGGACTTGTCAATCAGTTTTGGCCTCATTGCCTTCCTGATTCTGTGCAGTATGGAGTAGTCTTGGATAGCGCGTCTGAGTATCTTCAGATAACATGATTCTTGTACAATAGAATACGCTGATGTGTTAGCAAATCTTATTAAGCTAATAGATTTGACAATCTATAGTGAAACTACAGTTACACGCAATTATCGTAGTCGCTGTGATCAGCATGTTAGGGATGAGTGCATTTTCTCAATCCGCATCTGCCCAGCTCTCCGGCGAGATCGAGATCGGCTCAATCATACCGCTCACGGGCAAGCTGGCCAGATCCGGAGAGGAGAACAAGATCGGATACGAGCTTGCAGTGGAACACTTTAACCAGTACCTTGCAGACAAGGACGCAGGCTGGTCACTCTCGGTAGTCTCCGAGGACTCCCAGACCCAGCCCACAGTGACGCTTGAAAAGGTGCAGGGACTCTATGCCAAGGGCATCCAGCACGTGATAGGCCCGCAGTCCAGCGGCAACATCCAGAACATCAAGGGGTATGTCGACGCTAACAACATAATGATAATCAGCCCCTCCTCCACATCGCCGCTACTTGCAACCGGGGGTGACAGCATATTCCGACTGGCCCCTGACGACTCCAACCAGGCAGTCGCGCTGGTCCGCCTCCTCCAGGACGCGGGAATCGACGTGATCGTTCCCATATGGAGGGACGAGGCATGGGGCGTGGGACTGGAGCGTGCCATACGTGATGCATTCCCCGCCGTAGGAGGAACAGTCCATGAGGGAATACCATACAGCCCAGAGGCCAGCGACTTTTCAAGCGAGGCGTCCGTTCTGGCAGAGATAGTACAGGGATACGTAGACGAGCATGGCGCAGACAAGGTCGCCGTCGCAAGCTTTGGATTCGGCGAGACACAGATTCTATTCCAGTCCGCAGCATCCCATGACATCCTTGATGATGTCAAGTGGTTCGGTGCCGATGCCGTCACCAAGGATACCGTCATCATAGACGACCCAATCACGTTAGAATTTGCCACCACCACCGAATTCACGACGCTCCAGGTAGCGTCAGGCAAGAACGCCCAGAGCAAGCTCGTCGAGGAGGCAGTCGAGGAGGCCATTGGCAGGACCCCCAGGACGTATGCAAGTTCTGCGTATGATGCAATCTGGCTCTTGGGTCTCTCCATGGAGCGCATACAAAGCACCGACGTCACCCAGCTGACTGCGGTATTCCCAGAGGTGGCAGCAGAGCACATGGGCGCACTTGGCTCTACAGAACTCAACGAGCACGGAGACCTGGCCCAGGTAAACTATGACGTATGGACGGTTTCAGACGGCCAGTGGAAGCAGCTCGGCGTGTACTTTGCCCTGACCGACTCAGTCGAACTTGAGGCCATGCCAGACGTGATGATGGAAGAAAAGCTGTCCGGCGAGATCGAGATCGGCGCAATCGCCCCAATCAGCGGTGATCTTTCCAACTTTGGAGCAGAGAATAACGCTGCCCATCAGATTGCAATAGCCGACTTTAACGCATACCTTGAGGACAAGGGAGCATCTTGGTCACTCTCACTAACCACTGAGGACTCTCAGACACTTCCAACCGTAGCACTTGAAAAGATGCAGGCTCTTCATGCAAGGGGCATCCAGCACGTGATAGGGCCAGAGTCCAGCGGAAGCCTGCAGAACGTAAAGGGATACGTTGATTCCAACAACATACTGGTCATCAGCTGCTGTTCCACATCACCGCTACTTGCAATCGAGGGCGACAGCATCTTCAGGACAGTCCCTGACGACACCAACCAGGCAGTTGCAATAGCAAAACTCCTAGAGAGCAACGGAATTGATGTAGTCGTTCCGATATGGAGGGAGGACGCATGGGGCGTGGGACTACAGGACGCACTTCGTGAGTCCGTCCCCGCACTGGGAGGAACAGTCGACGACGGATTCGGCTACAACCCTGAGGCAAGCGACTTTTCAACCGAGGCATCCATTCTGGCAGACATAGTGCAGGGACATGTTGATGAGAATGGCGCAGAGAATGTGGGCGTAGTATACATTGCATTCGGAGAGGCAGTGCTGTTCTTCCAGTCGGCACAGAGCCATGAGATACTAAACGAAATTAGATGGTTTGGCGCAGATGCCAGCGCAAAGGATCCAAGATTCATCGAGGATCCACTTGCCTTGGAATTCTCAACCAACACCGAGTTTACCGCCGTAGTGGTGGCCTCTGGCCAGAACGACATCAGCACGCATGTGGATGAATCCGTCGCTGCAACCCTTGGAAACACTCCTACTGCCTATGCAAGCGCCTCATATGACGCAGTCTGGATTCTAGGACTTGCAATGGAGGCAACCCAGAGTACCGATGTTGATGTACTGACCAAGGCGATTCCCGATGTCGCAGCAGAGCGCATGGGCGCGTTGGGATCAGACAAACTGAATGCGGCAGGTGATCTTGCCCAGGCAAACTATGACATATGGGCAATAGTAAACGAGGAATGGGTGTTCCTTGGAACCTATGACGCCGGCAGCAACTCCATCATACAGGTATTAGTTCCTCCAGTGGTTACGCCCCCAGATGTGACTGAGCCCCCAGAGGTTGTGCCTCCTGATGACGACGGCGGATGCCTGATTGCGACTGCCACATACGGCAGTGAGCTTGCGCCACAGGTACAGTTCCTCCGTGAAATCAGGGACAACACACTGCTCTCCACTGCATCCGGAACGTCGTTCATGACAGGATTCAACCAGGTATACTACTCCTTCTCGCCTGCAATAGCAGACCTTGAAAGGGAGAACCCGCTATTCAGGGATGCCGTACTGGCATTAATCACGCCGGGACTGTACACCATGAACATCATGACGTTTGCAGACCCAGGCTCTGAAGTCTCGATACTGGTCTTTGGCATGCTCTCGATTGCAGCCATTGGAGGAGTATACGTGGCAGGACCAATCCTGGCAGTCCACACGGTCCGCAAAAGGATAAGCCGCCGCAACTAGTTTCTTCTCCAAAATTCATTATGATTGACTGTCAGTGCCTCTTGGCGGTGTTCTTCTACCGGACAACACAAGTGGAGTGGCAAGACAGGACAAGTCCGAGGATGAATTAGCACAGATATGGTAGGCGGAAAGAACCTTCGGGTGCTCCTAGCGTCCGGATGGACACTTTCTGGATCTGCTCATGGAGGCAAGAATGCTGTCTTGGCCTTGCCCCTCTTCTGCAGATTTTGAACTCGGCTACCTGATATCTCATGCTTTCTGCTACTCAGTTGTGTGCATTCTTGTGCTTCTTCATGATGCTCCATTCTACTTTTGTCTGATCCAGTTTTTCATTACTTCCACTCTACGTCTTCCTATGTGGTGTCATACCTTGGAGCGCCTCCACTGGCTAACCCACAATTTCCCACAAGTGACGGGATGACAGTATTTTTCAGAGATTTTATATGAAATGTCATGCAGTGAAAAATATCCGTTATGAGTCTGCCCACTCTGGTTATGAGTCTCATGCTAGGGATGTAATACTTTTTGTACAACATAATACGTTGATGTGTTAGAAATTCTTATTAATCCTATATATTTGAAAATTTACAGTGAAATTCCAATTACACACAATTGTTGCACTCGTTGCGATCAGTATGTTGGGAATGGGTGCATTTTCTCAATCTGCATCTGCAGAACTCTCAGGCGATATTCGGATAGGCGCAATCGTCCCAATCAGTGGTGATCTTGCTACCTATGGGGTTCAGCATAACCTTGCACAACAGATTGCAATAGATGACTTTAACGCATACCTTGCAGAAAAGGACGCAGGATGGTCGTTCTTACTGGTATCAGAAGACTCACAGACGCTTCCGACCGTGGCCTTTGAGAAGATACAGTCACTTCGTGCCAAAGGCATTCTGCACGTAATAGGACCTGAAACCAGTGGTTCCCTGCAGAGCGTAAAGGGATACGTTGACTCCAACAACATGCTGGTTATCAGCTGCTGTTCCACGTCGCCACTGCTTGCCATTGGGGAGGACAGCATATTCAGGCTGGCACCTGATGACACCAATCAGGCAGTTGCAATAGTAGAGCTTCTGAAAATGAACGGAATCGACGTGTTGGTTCCAGTATGGAGGGAAGACTCGTGGGGTGTTGGACTGAAGGACGCACTTAACGAATCCTTCCCGGCAATTGGAGGTACAGTCGACGCCGGATTCGGATACAACCCTGAGGCAAGCGACTTTTCAAGCGAGGCATCCGTTCTGGCAGAGATAGTACAGGGATATGTAGATGAGAATGGCGTAGGGAATGTGGGCGTGGCATACATTGGATTTGAAGAGGGGGCGTCCTTCTTCCAGTCGGCACAGGCCCATGACATACTAAGCACAGTTGGATGGTTTGGTACGGACGCAACCGCAAAGAGTCAGAAAATCGTCGATGATCCGCTCGCACTGGAATTCGCAACCAACGTTAACTTTACCTCCGTAGTGGTGGCCTCAGGGCTAAATGATCTAAGCACACATGTGGACAAGTCCGTAGAGGCGGTACTTGGAACTACACCGACATCCTACGCAAGCGCATCATATGACGCAGTATGGCTGCTGGGCCTTGCAATGGAGGAGACCCAGAGTACGGATGTAGACGTTCTGACCGATGCAATCCCGCAGGTTGCAGCAGAGCGTACGGGCGCACTTGGATCCCTCAGCCTGAATGATGCGGGGGATCTTGCACAGGCAAACTATGACATATGGGCAATCGCAAATGAGGAGTGGACGTTCCTTGGAACTTATGATGCCGATAGCAACTCTATCGTGCCTGCTGCCATGGATGCAATGGAGGAGAAACTGTCCGGTGAGATCGAGATCGGCTCAATCATACCGCTCACGGGCAAGCTGGCCAGATCCGGAGAGGAGAACAAGATCGGATACGAGCTTGCAGTGGACCACTTTAACCAATATCTGGCAGACAAGGACGCAGGCTGGTCACTCTCGGTAGTATCTGAGTACTCCCAGACCAAGTCTACAGTGACGCTGGAAAAGGTACAGGTCCTCAATGCCAAGGGCATCCAGCATGTGATAGGCCCGCAGTCCAGCGGCAACATCCAGAGCATCAAGGGGTATGTCGACTCTAACAACATGATGATAATCAGCCCCTCCTCCACATCGCCGCTCCTTGCAATCGGGGGCGACAGCATATTCAGACTGGCCCCTGACGACTCCAACCAGGCAGTCGCGCTGGTCCGCCTTCTCCAAGATGCGGGAATCGACGTGATCGTTCCCATATGGAGGGACGAGGCATGGGGCGTGGGACTGGAGCGTGCCATACGTGATGCATTCTCTGCCGTAGGAGGAACAGTCCATGAGGGAATACCATACAACCCCGAGGCCAGCGACTTTTCAAGCGAGGCATCCGTTCTGGCAGAGATAGTACAGGGATACGTAGACGAGCATGGCGCAGACAAGGTGGGCGTTGCAAGCTTTGGATTCGGCGAGACACAGATTCTATTCCAGTCCGCAGCATCCCATGACATCCTTGATGATGTCAAGTGGTTCGGTGCCGATGCCGTCACCAAGGATACCGTCATCATAGACGACCCAATCACGTTAGAATTTGCCACCACCACCGAGTTTACGACGCTCCAGGTAGCGTCAGGCAAGAACGATATCAGCAAGCAGGTCGAGGAGGCAGTCGAGGAGGCCATTGGCAGGACCCCCAAGACGTATGCAAGTTCTGCGTATGATGCAATCTGGCTCTTGGGTCTCTCCATGGAGCGCATACAAAGCACCGACGTCACCCAGCTGACTGCGGTATTCCCAGAGGTGGCAGCAGAACACATGGGCGCACTTGGCTCTACAAAACTCAACGAGTATGGTGATCTGGCCCAGGTAAACTATGACGTGTGGACGGTTTCAGACGGCCAGTGGAAACAACTCGGCGTGTACTTTACCCTGACCGACTCAGTCGAGCTTGCCATGGAAGAGAAGCCAGTTGAGCCAGTTGAGCCAGATGGCACCGGCGGATGCCTGATTGCGACTGCAGCGTACGGCAGTGAGCTTGCACCACAGGTACAGCTCCTCCGTGAAATCAGGGACAACGCACTGCTCTCCACTGCATCCGGAACGTCGTTCATGACAGGATTCAACCAGGTATACTACTCCTTCTCGCCTGCAATAGCAGACCTTGAAAGGGAGAACCCGCTATTCAGGGATGCCGTACTGGCATTAATCACGCCGGGACTGTACACCATGAACATCATGACGTTTGCAGACCCAGGCTCTGAAGTCTCGATACTGGTCTTTGGCATGCTCTCGATTGCAGCCATTGGAGGAGTATACGTGGCAGGACCAATCCTGGCAGTCCACACGGTCCGCAAAAGGATAAGCCGCCGCAACTAGTCAGGTGGACTTACCCAAATACATAATATTTGATCCCTGTCCATTGTAGTCTATGACTGCGCTTGAACAGGCAATTCTTACGTGGATTCATCTCATCTCTGCTGCAATATGGGTGGGCGGCTCGATCTTCATCGGGGTCGTGTTCTCCCCGCTTTTAAAGACAATAGCAGAATCCGTAGAGGAGAGGATGCAGATCATGATCCGTGTTGGAAGACGGTTCAACTTGATAGCGGTCCCCTCGCTGATAATTCTGATGGCAACAGGACTGTATACCTCACACGCCCTGCTGGGCAGGCCTGAACTCCTCGTGGCTACAAGCTATGGCATGTTTCTCATAGTCAAGATTACCCTGGTAGTCGCACTGATAATCACCTATCTCATACATGTACGGATAATACGCGGGGATGTGGAAAAGAAGATCATGTCCGGTCAGTTATCTGATGTGCAGATTCAAAAACTTAGAAAGAAGATCATCATTCTCGGCGAGGTTACAGTCGTGCTGTCAGTGGCAATCCTGTTCTTTGCATCACTGCTTGACGCCGGTGTGTGAGACACCGTCAATTATCACCTCGAACCCGTCATCAAGCCTACCAATCCCGTACCTGCATCCCGTAATCTTGGAGGCGACAAACAGATTCGTCTCCATATGCCTTGTGATGCTTCTAACCCGGAATGAGGTTCTTCCGTCACACAGACTTGCAGGCACAACAAGCATGTCTGCCAGATTCTCGTCTACCCCTGGGGACTCTGCAAATCTGTCCGCATCGACCCCGAACCTGCGTGTCTTCCTGTCAAGCAACGAATCTGTCCCGGCTATGCGGTCACCGGTCTCAAAGACCAGCATGGACGCGCCCGAATCTGCAGCAGTATCTTCCGTGATTCTTACATCCAAGGTTAATCCTGTCAGGTTCCCGCCGATTCTTCTGATCTCGCTTTGTATTGCCTCCTTTGGAAGTCTTGAGAACGTACAGACCATCTTAGCCCTGCCTGTTCCCCTGCCGGAGAATGCAGCCGGTCTGAGATCAGACGGGGACACATGCAGAACAACCTCCCCCATGCCCCTTGGATAGTATCCGCGCCTCCTCACCTCAAGTGAAAACGTCATACCCATTCTGGAGTATGCCTCCCCCAGTACGTGCGTGGTGTAATCCATCGAGGGGCTCCAGGCCACGTCAGTCCCGCCCCTGATTGTAAGATCCAGGCTGTTGCGGGAGGCGGCTACAACCGGAATCAAGACCTGCAGAATCAGCGGGATGCTTCCAGCAGTCCCCACATCCTCGACCAGTTCCATGCTGCCCATTGTGCCCGGAACAAACTTCAGTTCCGTGGATCCTATCCCGGCCCCTGTCACCTCCGCGCCTGCAATCCTTTGGAGTATGGATACTGCCGCAACGTGCTGGGGCCTCAGCCCTGAAACCCTCCTGTTCCTCCTGATATTCTTCAGACGTATGGGCCTTCCCGTAATGCACGAGAGGGCCACTGCAGAGCGGACTATCTGTCCCCCGCCCTCGCCACGCCCGCCGTCAATCTCCAGAGGATCCATCGCGTCTCCTGCCTGAAACCCCTATGATAGTTTTTTTAAAAAGGTATCCAAAGCTCCTGCATGGACGGTCTGCTTATAGGAAGATTCCAACCATTCCATCTGGGACATCTGCAGGCACTGCAGTTTGCGCTGTCCCGGGTGAACAACCTGTGGGTGGGCCTGGGAAGCTCCAACAAAACTCCAGACAGGAACAACCCGTTCTCGGCTGACGAGAGAAGGCAGATGATCCTCGCATCCATTGATGATGGCACCATGAAGAGGATCTCCATCTACCCCATACCTGATGTGGACAACCATATCAGATGGATTGAGATGATCAGTACCATTGTGCCTGATTTTGGAACCATCTTCTCAAACGACGAACTGACAAAACGCCTCTACTCCGAGAGAGGTGTCCTGGTAGAGTCGATCCCGTTCCTGCAGAGGGATCTTCTCTCCGGTACCAACATCAGGAGTCTGATTGCAGGTGGCGGCAGCAGCAGCGGAGACTGGAGAAGTCTGGTTCCTGACGGAACCCGCAGGTTCCTAGAAGAGTCCGGCGCCTCACGCGTGCATTCCTCTAATTTTAAATAATGCCTGCAAAAACACTACTTGAGACTGATTTGGAATACCTAGTTATGTTGCCCGGACCGACAAATGTTCCTGAACGTGTAACTAGGGCAATGATCACCTATCCAATCAACCACCGTAGCGATGACTTTGTGGAGCTCTACAAGGAGTGCGTGGACAACACCAAGAGCGTCTTTGAGACAGAAGGGGACGCAGTATGCCTGTCCTCATCCGGTACCGGCGCCACTGAGTGTTCTGTATTAAACCTGATCAAAAAGGGCGACAAGGTGATAATTCCAGTAAACGGAGAGTTCAGCTCCCGGCTGGCACAGCAGATTGAATGGGCCGGAGGCCAGGCGATTCGAGTTGAGACCACGCCTGGCGTCAATGCCACATTTGATCAGGTCAAGGAGGCATTTGACAACAACAGCGATGTCAAGGCATTCTACTGCGTCTGGAACGAAACCTCCACTGGGACCATGCTGAACTATCTTGACAGGGTAAAGGATCTCACGTCAAGAAACGACTCCTACTATGTACTTGATGGTGTGTCCATTGTGGGCGGCGAGGAGCTTCACATGGACAAGTGGGGAATTGATATTGCCATGACCGGTGGACAGAAGGCGTTTGCCGCCCCACCGGGAATCTCACCGATCTGTGTGAATCAAAGGACCAGGAGATACATGGAGGCAAACCCGCCAAAAACGATGTACTTTAACCTTCCAAGATACTTCAAATATTATGACGAGTCAAAGCACACTCCGTTTACGCCTGCCCTGCCTGTGCTTTACGCATACAGGGAGGCCCTGAGAATCATCCTTGAGGAGGGGATGGAGAACAGGATTCACCGCCACCGGGTCTGCTCTGAGGCCCTATACTCTGGACTGTCTGAGATCGGGCTGACGCCGTTTGCAGACAAGGACTCCCGCTCCACGGTTGTAATTGCATTAAACTATCTGGATGGACTGGAGGACAAGATATTCCGTGATACGCTGTCCAAAAAATTTAGAATTCTGGTTGCAGGCGGGTTTGGAGACCTGAAAGGCAAGGTGTTCCGGGTAGGATGCATGGGAGAGATAAACAGGTACCATGTAATGAGGGCCATCTCCGGAATTGCGTCCACGCTGGCCATGATGGGTTATGACACGGACATACAGGCAGGCCTGCGCGTGGCAGAAGAGAAGCTAAACGCCCTCTGATTTTGGCATGTGCCGGAACTGCATTTTGACTTATAGGCATAGATATGCATGCCTGAGACCATCTACCAGAATGGCCTCGTCATGATCTGTTAAAAGATCACGGTATGATCCCCCTGGAGGTCGACGTGTTACGTAAAATGACAGGCGACCATATACGTTTCTGGGCTCCCCGTGTCTAGCTTAATATATGGAAATTCAAGATCGAGTACAATGGCTTTCGCGAAGGGCTCTCTGATTCTAGTGGATTACACTGCAACCATAAAGGAGACCGGAGATGTCTTTGATACAACGTCTGCGGATGTGGCAGAAAAGCATCTTATGCATGACGAGCACGCACACTACGAGCCAAAACTGATCTCCGTAGGTGACACGTCGTATCCAATTCTGGAAGGGGTCGACAAAATACTGGCAGAAACCGTAGTCGATGAGCGGCGCACAATCGAACTTGCACCTGACATGGCCTTTGGCGAAAAGGATCCCAGCAAAATCAGAATGATCTCCCTTAGGAAGCTTGGTGATGACGCAGAGAAGGTCTCTGCCGGAGACAGGGTTGAGATTGACGGCAAGATCGGAACGATACGTTTTATCGGATCCGGACGTGTCCAGATGGACTACAACCACAGATACGCCGGCAAGACGATCGTCTACGACGTACACGTAGTCAAGTCCGTCGATGACGCAGACGACCGGGTCGCCCAAATCATCAGGGAACGACTGCATCTGCACACATCGGATGCCTCCTTTGAGCTTGCCGGGAACAAGCTAAACATTACAATTCCCACCGAGGAGTCGCGTCGTAACGATCTGCGTATGGGAAAGAATTTTGTTCAATCCGACATATTCAAGTTTGTGCCCACTATAGACGAGATCAGCTTCATCGAGGTGTATACAAACCCGCAGCGCCCACTCCCACAGAGCACCACCGAGACAGATGTTGCCGACCAGGCTCCGGACGCCGACCAAGCTCCGGACGCCGACCAGGCTCCGGACGCCGACCAGGCTCCGGACGCCGACCAGGCTCCGGACGCCGACCAGGCTCCGGACACTGACACATCGGCCCAAACTCCAAGTGCAGGCCAGGCCCCTGAACAATAGACTCTAGATTATTCTTGTGCTTCTTGCAAGATCCGCTGCGCTCTTTTCAGTCATCTCTGCCTCCTTGAGAATCGTGTACCTCTCCGGCCTCAGCTCCTGTGCAATGGTCAGTGCCTTGATGACTGCATCCTGCCCGATGCCAATCTGCGCTGCAGTAGTTGGGGCCCCTACATCCCTTAACGTCTTTACAATCTTCTTCCAGTTCTGTCCCTGCAGCTTTGCCATCATTATGGAACCCAGTCCGCATTTCTCTCCATGAAGCCCGATGCCCGGGGCAATCTTGTCAAGTGCGTGTGAGAAGAGGTGCTCTGACCCCGAACACGGCCTGCTGCTTCCCGCAATGCATGATGCCACGCCTGCGCTGATCAGTCCCTCTACAATCACCCTTGCATCCAGACCGTTCCTTGCAAACTCTGCAGAGTTTTCCATAACTATCTTGGCACTCATCATGGCCAGATCCGATGAATACCTTCCGTAATACTCGCCATTCCTCTCATGGCCAATCTGCCAGTCCCTTACCGCAACTATGTTTGCCACAAGATCCCCGCAGCCGCTTGCAAGCAGTCTTGCAGGCGCCTTCCTGACCACGTCTATATCCACAAAGACCCCCATGGGTGCAGATGCAACGATGGAATGGGGCCTGTGGCTTCTTACGGAGACAAACGGACTTGCCATTCCGTCATGGGATGCTGCCGTGGGCAGACTGACAAACGGCTTGCCCAGTCGGTATGAGATCATCTTTGCAGTGTCAACGGATCTGCCTCCCCCCATCCCGACAATCATGTCCGAACCGTCCTCTGTGACCTGTTTCTGAATCCTGTTGATGGATCTGATCTGGCTGTCTCCTGGCGCATGCCATGTAAACCTGATCCCACTTGATTCAAGCGATCTCTGGATTCTCTTTCCCAGTATGCCCTGAACGTTCGCGCCCGATATCATGGAGACTGTTTTGGGCCTGCCCAACGACTCCAGAAACCCTCCGAATCTGTCCATGTTTCCCTCCCCGATCTCCATCAGCCTGGGGAGCTCCATTGTGTGCGACTTTGTTCTGTCCTGACTTTTTCCCATTATTGGAAGGATCAAAAAGTTATTTAAAAGGGTAATATCCAATATTCATTATCTTAATAGGTGTATTTTTGTCAAGCAATGTCGAGGAAAAAATTCTGCACGGGACAACCACTGTAGGTATCAAGGCTACTGATGGTGTGGTGCTGTGTGCCGACATGAGGGCCAGCGCAGGATACTTCATTGCAAACAACAACACCATGAAGATTCAAAAGATCGATCTTCACGCAGGACTGACTCTGGCAGGAGGGGTTGCAGACGCACAGAACATTGTTGACATATTACGATACCACTCCAACCTCCACAGGGTCGAGAAACCACACCCCATCCCAATCCACTCCATCGCAAGACTCTGCTCGCTGATATTCCACCAGAACCGCGGATACCCATTCATGGCCGATATTCTGGTGGGCGGGTATGACGCACAGGGCTCCGCGCTCTTCAACATAGACATGTTCGGCTCCGTCGAGAAAAAGTCGTATGTTACGACCGGCAGCGGCTCGCTTGTGGCATACGGCCTGCTTGAGGAGGAGTACCGGGAGAACCTTACCGTGGAGAGTGCCAAGAAGATTGCCCTGCGTGCGGTTCGGGCGGCAATAGTCCGAAACATCGGAACCGGCGACGGGATCAACGTCGCAGTCATAGACAAAGACGGATTCCGCCTCTTGACTGACGAGCAAAAGAAGGCAGTCATCAAACTTTAGTGATTCAATGCAAAGAAAAAACCACCCGAGAGAACCAGCTCCTACTAGCCAAAACATCATGGCTACCATACTGACAAGTATTCCAAAAGAGGCAAAAATTACAAAAATAGAGTACGAGGGCCCTAGAATCGCCCTCTACACAAACTCCCCCCGCTACCTCATGGAGAATGGCGAGAAGATATCAAACCTTGTAAACGTCATAAAGAAGAGGATCGTGATAAGAACCGACGAGTCCATCAGAAAATCAGAGGACGAGGCCTGGCACACAATATCCGAATCCGTTCCCAAGGAGGCAAACCTGCAGGGAGCCATCTTTGACACCACCACAGGCGAGGTCTCCGTCGAGGCAAAGAGACCCTGGCTGCTGCAGAGAAACGCAAAGGAGTTTGACCATGTCCTGATAACTGAAAAGACAGGCTGGAGGCTGCGCATCCGAAAGGCCACAACCATACCCTCGCGCACCATCCAGACCATCAACGCGACCCTGAAGCAGGCCTCCTCTGAGAGAAGCAAGCAGCTCAAGCAGATAGGCGACGAGATATTCAGGCCTAGGCTCTCGCAGAGGACAGAAGTCTCCCTGTACACACTTGGTGGATTCGGCCAGGTGGGAAGATCCTCGCTGCTCCTGTCCACCCCGGAGAGCAAGATTCTGATCGACTGCGGAATAAACCCCGGCGCGCGCTCCCCGATGGACACATTCCCGAGACTTGACTCCCTCCATCTGACCTTGGACGAGCTTGACGCCGTGGTCATCGGCCATGCACACTTGGACCACACGGGGTTCCTCCCCGTCCTCTCCAAGTACGGATACAAGGGCCCCATATACTGCACGGAGCCCACGCTCCCCATGATGAACCTCATCCAGCTGGATGCCATAAAGGTGGCAGCCGCGCAGGGCAGGACCCCGATCTACTCGGAGAGGGACGTAAAGCAGATCATGAGGCAGGCCATCACGCTACCCTACAATACCGTCACTGACATATCCCCTGACATCAAGCTGGTTCTTGCAAACGCCGGCCACATACTGGGCTCTGCGCTGTGCCACTTCCATATCGGTAATGGCGACCACAACTTTGTATACTCTGGCGACATTAAGTTTGGCAAGAGCATCCTGTTTGAGGCTGCCAGCTGGAACTTCCCCCGGGTGGAGACGCTTCTCATTGAAAGCACGTACGGCCTCAAGGAGGACATACAGCCAAGCAGGCAGGAGGTAGAGTCTGCCTTCATAAACACGGTAAACAACACCCTTGCAGACGGCGGCAAGGTCCTGATACCAATCCCGGCGGTAGGCAGGGCCCAAGAGATCATGATGGTAATAGACCACTACATGAAGTCCGGCCAGATGATCGAGGCATCCGTATTCACCGAGGGAATGATATCTGAGGCCTCTGCAATCCACGAGTCCTATCCGGAGTACCTTGCCAAGGAGCTCCGGCAGAAGATTCTGGAGACAGACGACAACCCGTTTGACTCGGAGTACTTTACCAACATCGAACACGCAGATGCCAGGGAGGAGCCCATGAGGGAGAACTCCCCGTGCATCATCCTTGCTACCTCGGGCATGCTTGAGGGCGGCCCCGTCCTGGAATACTTTAAGAACATTACCCCTGACAAAAAGAGCAAGATTCTCTTCGTCTCCTATCAGGTTAATGGCACCATGGGGCGCCGGGTCCTTGACGGTTCCAGACAGGTTACCATGCTGGGCAAGGCAGGCAAGGTTGAGGCAGTCACCATCAGCTGCAGTGTCGAAAAACTCGACGGCTTCAGCGGGCACAGCGACTACAACCAGCTCATGTCGTTTGTCCAGAGGCTCAGGCCCAAGCTCCGCCGCGTCTTGGTCAACCACGGTGAGCGCAAAAAGTCAGAGAACCTTGCCACCAGCATAAGACGGATGTACAGGCTCACCTCTCACTATCCGCAGGTACAGGAAGCAATCAAGCTATTTTAAGTCGTACTCGGGCTTCCAGATCTTTATGTTCGGGGGAGTCACAATGATTCTCTCCTCGCCAAGCCTTGCAATGTCTGCATCGGAGGCCTTTGCGACTGCGTACACCTCCTCGACCAGCTTGCGCAGCTGCCCGACATCCTTTTGTGCAAGGGGAGTCACCCTCAGAATCAGAATCATCTCCTTTTTGATGTCCTCCCGTATGGAATGCATGTCACTGACGTCCTTGATTGTTATCGCCTTGAGGTACGTGGGACTCTCCTGCTTCTGCATTCTGGCTAAACTGCGATCTACTTCCTCAAAAACTCTTCCATGAGCCCGGGATTTTTCTGCGCCTATAGTCTAAACCCGATGTAATCGGACTCTTTTGCGCATGCTGAGCCAATGTTTCTGGTCTTCTTCCCGTCCTCCTCCCTTACCAAGACGGTTCCCGTCTCGTCTTTTGGCGCATCAGAGTATCTGAGGGTCACCGATGCTGCAAACTCCACATGGGACGCTGCATTCTTCCCGCGCAGAATCGAGACCGGCCCTACGTGGTCTTGTGCCTCAAGCAGTATGTCCCCTGGCAGCGCTATTGCCGCAATCATCTCGTTTTCGTCCTTGTTCCTTCCCACCACGAACTTTGTCTCCTCATCTAGCCTAAAGTGCCTGCCCACCTTCAGCAGGTCGATGTCATTTATGGTGGGGGTCTCCGTGTGCCCGAAGAGATCCCTGGCCTTCACCCCGAACTGCGGCTCAGTCAGCAGGCACCCCCCGCCGGCATTGGGCGGATCCTCTATCCCGTACTCTTTTGCCATCTGCAGCTGGTTCCTTCTGGTCCTGCCCCTGATCAACCCCATGTCCTCTCTCCTTATCAGCCCGTCCCTTTCGGGGTCAGTCTTGGGCAACAGCCCTGCAGAGAGCGGCCGCACTATCTTTCCCGCCAGTTCGGACTCCTTTTCGATGGTTCTCAGGGCCGGCCCGTGCTGGCTCATGGGGCGCTGTCCCAACACCTCGCCTGATATGACAAACTCGGCGCCGATATCCTCCATGTGCTTCTTTGCAGCCTTGAACATCATGGCGCGGCAGTCGATACACGGGTTGAACCCTGCGCCCCTTCCGTGCTTTGGGCTCTTTAGCATCTCGATATACTCGTCTCCAAGGTAGACCGTCTTCAAATTCACGTTGAGATCCTCTGCCCTCTCCCTTATCTCAAACCCGCAGCCCCTGCCGCAGTCAAAGTCGCAAAAGGGGGTCTTGATTGCCACTGCAGACACCTCAAAGCCCTGCTTTTGCATCATCCTCACTGCAAGCTGGCTGTCCAGGCCGCCGGAGAGCAGTGCCACAACTTTCTTCTTCTTCTTTTCCATCACACTATTCCGGATCAGATCTATATATACATAAATTGAGACCTGCCCCCCCATCTGCGTGGACCGGCGCAGACAGGACCTCCTAGGACATGCTGAAGAGATCGGCTGCGACGCGCTGGTAACCTTCGAGCCTGAGAACCTCTTTTACATGACCGGATTCTGGGGCGAGGCTGCGGGGCTGCTGGAGTCTGACGGAACGACCACCATAGTCGCACCCGAGCTTGAGATGGGGAGGGCCCGGGAGGAGTCCCGTGACTGCAACGTGGTCCGGGCAGAACGGGGATCAGGACTAGTCTCCTCGCTTGCCGGACAGATTCGCGGCAAGCATCCCTGCACCGACTGCCGGGACTACTCCACAATGATGTCCCTGAAGGGCCGCATTCCGGCCATCTTGCAGTCAGTCCAGCCGTTCTACAACTCACGCATCATCAAGGATACCCGGGAGATTGCCATACTCAAAAAGGCCTCCCGAATCATAGACGAGCTCTTCGAGGTGTGTGCCCAGTCCATCCATGCCGGCCAGAAGGAGTCCGAACTGCAGGCGGCGATAATGGCCCATGCATGCTCGCGCCAGATGTTTGATACCGGCTACTCCTCCACGCTCAACCCGCTGATAATCGCAGGCGGCCCCAACGGCGCCCTGCCCCATGCGCAGGTGACCTCAAGGAGGTTCCGAAGGCACGATCTCGTGGTAGTTGATCTCACCTTGAGATACAAGGGATACGTGTCTGATGCGACAAGGACGTTTGCGATAGGGGGGATCCGGCCCCGGGCAGTCGAGGCATACGAGGTGGTCCGGGAATCTCAGAGGCTCGGCCTGAAGAGCGTCCGACCAGGTGCCACATGCGGCGACGTTGACGAGTCCTGCAGGCAGTACATCCGGGAGAGCGGCCTTGGCCAGTACTTTATCCACTCCACCGGGCACGGGATAGGCCTTGAGGTGCACGAGCCTCCGGCAGTCTCTGCGGGGGTGCAGACCGAGCTGAAAAAGAACATGGCCATAACCGTGGAGCCGGGCATATACATAGAGGATTCCTTTGGAATCCGCATAGAGGACTCGCTGGTGGTAGCAGGCGACCGTCCTACCGTCATGCACAAGTTTACCAAGGACCTGTTGGTGGCCTGATGCGGCGCGGCTAGTCGTAAAACTCGACTAGCTCTGTGACGTGCTTTGCCTCTGCATTGTTTGGGGTAATGCCGCCTGATACCACATCGACATTCCATCTGTACTCCATCTGGCCCCTGTACGACTCGAAGCCGAGTACCACCCTGTACACCTCGTCGTTGGGCAGATCGTCACCGACAGTCCTGTTTATGGCAAGGCTCACCGTGGTCCTCTTGTCGTCATATATGCCGTCCTCCGGATACAAGTCGTCGATCTTCTCCTCGATTGCCTCCATCACCGTCAGTCCCGTCCCGTCACCCCCGTCATACCCCATCAGCGTATCCACCACCACCTGCTCCTCTTCTGAGAGATCAGGAAACGTATCATCCAGGCTCTTTGCCGTCAGTGACGGCACCACAAACACCAGAAACAGCGCAGTTATTCCCAGGTAGATCGGGGCCCTCTTCTTGAGGAATGCGCCAAAGTCGGACTTTTTCTTCTTCTTCTCTGCAACGTCCTTTTTCTTCCTGGCCATCTTCACTCCCCTGAGACTAGTATCTGGCAGTTAGAATTAAAACTTGCCAGGGAAACTCCATCACTCCGTTCCTCTCATACTGCCTGGCATTCTCCCTTACTGCCTCCTTGAGCCTCTCGGTCTGCGCCACTCCAAGCGAGTCAATCTTCTCCCTGGCGGGCCTTGAGACATACTCTAGGTACATCCTCCAGTACCGTTCAAAATCTCCAGGGCTGTACGTAAAGACAAACTCGCGCACCCGCACGCCTGAGAATCCGGCCTGCGCCACCTCGTCTCTGAGGGATTCTGCGGTGCCGTACCTGTCAAGCCGCGGCGTCCCGGGGGCGATATAGTCGGGAATAAACTCCGTCACCGCGTCAAGGATGCTGGTATAGTATGGCACCCTGCACCCGTGCACCGAGATGCCCAACACCCCCGACTCCTCAAGGTTCCTCCTCATGTTCTTCAGGGCGCGTGATGCATCCGGAAAGAAGAACAGCGCATACTGGCACGTTATGACATCGAACCTGTCTCCAAACGAGAGGTTCTCTGCATCGGCGTTGACAAACAGAAGGTTGGGCTCTCTGTTATGGGCCATTGCAATCCGTATTGCAGACACTGACATGTCAGCCCCCACCACGTATCCGTCCCCCCCGACCCTCTCTACGAGCCTTCGGGTGACTGCCCCTGTCCCGCACGCAACATCCAAGACGCGGTTTCCCTCCCTTACCCCGACCATGTCCACCAGCTCCGCCGTGCTCTGGAACGGACCGGTGTCTGCGCCTACCCACTTGGAGTGATACCTTGGTGCCATCTCGTTCCAGACTGTCATGTTCTGCCTCTTGAATTCTGCAGGCTCCATGCCTAGTCCTCCCGGTGCCCTATGGGCTCCCCGGTCTCGTGATAATACCTGTGCTCTATGTCCCTGAGGATCCCTGCAAGCCTGGCATCTGGCGTCTTTTCGTGTCTGCGTTTGATGGCCTCGTACCGTGAAAGCATCCCCTTGATCTCCGTCCTCTTCATCTTATCCTGCGCTCGATCTCTCTTCTGATAAACACTGCAACCTCCTCCTTCCTCCTCCTGCCTGATGAGGCCACCGTCTCTGAGTCGACTGCAAGGACCTCGTTTACATCGGTATTCCTTTTGTATCTTGCCCCGATGTCGTTTGCCATGACGACATCTGCACCTGACTCTGTGATCTTTTTGCGGGCCGACTCCACAAGTTTCTTTCTTGTTACGTCTGCCTCTGCCTTGAACCCTACCAGCAGCGCACCCTTCTGGCTCTGCCTGATGGTATCGATTATCTTCGGGGCCCTCCTGAGCCTGACTGTCACTTCACCACCACCACCACCACCACCACCACCACCACCAGAGCTGTCCATCTTTGCCTCGTATGGAGCCTCCGGGACATAGTCAGAGACTGCTGCGGCCATAACTATCACATCGAATCTTTTTTTGAGCAGCCTCCTGACTGCCTCATGCATCTGTCCCCCTGTGGTGGTGCGAATTACCTTGGCACCGTCAGGCGGCTCGTATCGTCCCGGGCCGTACACCAGCGTAAGCCTTGCGCCTGCACGAACCATCTCTGAGGCCAGAAGGGTCCCCGTCCTTCCCGAGCTGAGGTTGGTTATCACCCTTACAGGATCAATGTATTCCATGGTGGGACCTGCAGTCATCAACACCCTCTTGTCCCTGAGGGGCGAACATACACCAAACCTCTCGATCACCAGCGCCAGGACATCTTCTGGCTCCGGGGCCTTTGCCTTTCCCTCGACCCTGACCGGTTCTGCAAACTGGATCCTCTTCCTTAGAAACTCGATGTTCCTCCTGACTGCTGCATTCTCATACATGGCACTGTGCATGGCAGGACACATCAGAATGGGAATCCCCGCGCCAAACCCCACAGTCAGTATGGTGGATATCGGAGTGTCGTCCATCCCGTTTGCCAGTCTGCCAAGCGTGTTTGCCGTGGCCGGATACACTATTATCAGATCGGACTGTCCGTAGTCGGCCAGTTTGATGTGCTCCAGACTGCCTGACAGCTTTGTTATCACGTTGTTTCCCGTGGCCCATTTCAGATAGTCGGGCCGTATCAGTCTGGTAGCAGCATTGCTTGCCGCACACGTGACATCGGCGCCGTGCCTCATCAGGAGCCTTGCAAGCTCTATTGCCTTGTATGCTGCCACGCTTCCTGCCACGCATAGCACCACCCTCCTGCCTGCAAGTTCCGTCCCGTGCGAGGAGACTATGTCCAGTGAAGGATGATCCTTCCCCCTACTGCTAGACATCGCATTTCTCACGCAGCTGGTCAGGAAGCCGCCGTACCTCGGCGGGATCCATTCGGTAGCAGTTGGCTTCTGCGGGAAACGCTCCCGACTCCACATCGGCCTTGTACTCTTTTAGTGCCGCAGTAACATCCTGCGCAAGATTCATGTACCTCTTTACGAACTTGGGCCTCATCCTGTCATACATGCCCAGCATGTCTTGGAGCACCAGCACCTGCCCGTCGCACCCGTTCCCGGCGCCAATTCCTATGGTGGGTATGCCCACGGTACTGGTTATGATGTCTGCCACCTCGCGACTTGTCTTCTCCACCACTATGCAGAATGCGCCTGCCTCCTCGATTGCCTTGGCATCCTCGACCATCCTTGCAGCCGCCTCGCTTGTCTCCCCCTGCATCCTGTACCCCCGCGAGAGCACGCTGGTCTGCGGCTGCAGTCCGATGTGGCCCATTACCGGAATCCCCACATCGGTAATACTTCTGACTATTCCCACAATGGTAGCGCCGCCCTCGAGCTTTACGGCATCGGCTCCTGCCTTTACCAGTCTTCCGGCGTTCCTGATGGCATCCTGTGCGCCTGTCTGGTATGACATGAACGGCATGTCAGATACCAGCAGCGAATCCTTTCTTGCCCTGCTGACTCCCTCTGTAAACATGCACATCTGTTCCATGGTTACATGGACGGTGCTGTCGTATCCGAGCATCACCATTCCGCCGCTGTCCCCTACCAGCAGTATGTCGATTCCGGCCCTGTCACACAGGGACGCAAAGGCATAGTCGTAGCTTGTAATGACCGATATCTTGGCGCCGCCCTTCTTGCCTGTTATGTCCTGTACCGTCTTATGCATCTGCCATTCTTTCCAGGTTTTCCCTTATCTGTATCACGGATTCCCTGAGGTTCTCTTTGTTGTCAAAGCCTGACATGATTTCCTCAAGGACTGTCCTGTCCTCGGCCTGGAGCCTTCTGCACTCTGCAGTCAGCAGGTTGATTGCCCGCATCACGTTGTCCACGATGGTAACGGTTGCAGTCTGTGCCGTCCTTGATAGCGGGTTAAGGTCAAAGGTGATGACCTTCTTTCCTGCCTTGACCAGCGCCGCAGTCCTGTCTCCGTCCTCCAGTGGAACGACTACCACGTCTGCTGTCAGTATTCCCCTCTTGTCTGATACCTTCCTTGCAGAATCTATCCCTGACAGTACCCCAGAGTCATCCAAATCCATCCCTAGGACCTCTTCTGCCCCGTTCTCCCTGAGGGCTGCTGCCACTGCATCCTTTCTTCTGACGCTGGCATAAAACAGGTTGACTTCCAGCGTGGCGCCTATCTGCCCTGCAAGCTTGACTATGTGTCCGGGGCACAATGCTGCAACGTTCCCGTTTACGGAGATTACCGGCTTTCTGGCCATGATTATGTGGGCAGCCGCCGCGCTGATGGCGAGCCTTGCAGAACCACTCGTCTCCTCTCCAAGTATGTAGTCAAAGGCCTCGCCCCTTCCGTGTGCCAGCAGCCCCTCCGTGGCCACCAGTCCCTGATCGAATCCGTCTACCAGCCTGTTGCGGATCCGGAGGGACTTGGCCCTTGGATGCGACACCGGCACATGGTCAGTTGCCAACGACTCTTGCTCCACCGTCATCCAGCTCCGATCTTATCACGATTCCCTCGGGATACTCTTGCAGAACCTCAAGAATGCGCTCCTCATCATCATCACTACTTGGTATCATTGAAAAGACAGTCTCGCCAAACAGAGCAACGCCGCACTTTATGCCTATCTGTGAGAGCCTGTCAGCCACGTTCTGCATCCTGGGGGTCATTACACCCACACGCCTTGCAAATTCAAGGGACATGTCCTGAAAGTCTCCAAAGTCCTGTGACTCTTGCAGTCTGTCCACCATTATTCCACCAATTCCGTTGATCCTTGGGAGGCGTTCCTTGATAAACTCTCGGGTTGAGACGGGTGAAAAGCATACCATGACTATTCTGATGCCGCCTGCCTGTATCTTTTGAACGGCGCCTGTCCCCGGTGCCCCCGGCCTGAGGCGGATCTCAAATCCTCCATGGAATGATGCCAGGACGTCCCCGAGCCCGGTCCTGCATGCGATCTCTGCATTGTGGGCAATCTCCCCTATCTTGGTCCGTTCCAGTCCGGTCCCGAGGGCCCTGTCCAGTGCGTACGCCGTGGACAGCGCGACTGCGCCGCTTGATCCCAGGCCATATCCCACCGGCACGGTTATCTCGTGTCTTACATCAAAGAGTTTGTCAGAGTAGTTTCCCATCCCCACAAACTCATCTAACACAAACTTGGAGACATCCGTGTTCTCCGACTTGTACTTGCTCGTGGTTATCCTAAAGTATGGCTCCCCATCCCTTCTGGGCTCCACCCTTACCCTGGTCGTAACCCCGTGCTTTATTGAGAATCCGGCTCCAACGGATCCCGTAATAACGTGTTTCTCATCCAGATGTACCTTGAAGAATCCTGTAACGTGGGCAGGACAGAATGCCGTCGCTTTCATTATTCTAAGTTTAAATTGTACACAAAATATAAGAATATGGATTAAATTAATTGAACTAGTATAAATTGACTAAATTTATCCGGCGCCTGCAGAGGATAGGAAACAGCATGTTGGTGTCGCTGCCAAAGGAGTGGATTGATGCAAACAACCTTGGCAAGGGAAGCCAGGTGGAACTTGACACGGGCTCGGAGAGCATCTCCGTATCTGCAAATCCGGATGCACGTCCTTCACGGGAGATCGTAATATCGTATCCGCTGCCTAAAGAGGAGAACATCGTGGCTGACATTACAGGCGCGTACCTTCTGGGATTTGACATGATCAGGATTGACTCAAAGCGCAGCATTCCTGCCCAGGAAAGGGAGAATATCCGCAACTCCATGAGGAGGCTAGTCGGAATGGAGATCATCGAAGAGGACGCCTCGCACATCAACATGCAGTTTCTCCTTGATGCTGCCACCCTGAATCCCGGAAGGATCCTCAAAAGGATGAGCTCGATTGCACTTGGCATGTATGACGAGGTGATACGGGGGCTGGTCTCTGATGACAGGTCCAACCTGAAGACCATGTCAAAGCGCGACGTTGAGGTGAACAGGCAGTACTTTTTGCTTGTGCGCCTTCTCCGCAGCACGCTTGTAGACAAGAGGCTGGCAAGTGCGTTCAACTTAGAGAACGTCGACGTGCTGGACTACAGGGTTGCTGCAAGCCTGCTTGAGAGGGCAGGCGACTCCATAGTGCTTCTCTCAGAGCTGGTCCTTGGCTCGTCCCTGTCCGGGGATCACTGCGAGAAGATTTATGATGCGGTGCGCGAATTTGAGCAGCTGGGCCAGAAGTCGATCGAGGCCTTTACCACACCTGACAGGCTTTTGGCAATCCAGGCCATATCGCTTCACAAGAGCTTTGAGGACAATCTGATACGCCTGAGGACGACTCTGGACACGGAGCAGATTCCTCCAGAGTTTCTTGATCTGGTGTACATGTTTGAGAGGATAACGCAGTCGTGGGCGGATCTTGCCGATCTGGTAAAGCCCATTTACAAGTAATCCAAGCAACTATGCAAGATGCATCAGCACCGCGCATATGGTCTTGGAGTCTTGGATCTTCCCTGACCGTATTCCCTCAAGAACCTCCCGCGGCTTCATCCTGACCACCGAGAGTATCTCATCCTCATCTAGGTCTTGCCCGGATGTTCTTCTGAGACCGGACGCCACAAAGCAGTGTATTACCTCCATGTTGTAGCCGATCGAGGGATAGTACGTGATTAGTGGAGTCATGGTCTCTGCGGCGTATCCTGTCTCTTCTTCCAACTCCCTGAATGCGCACTTCGCCGGCTCCTCTCCCTCCTCAAGCGTTCCTGCAGGAATCTCCAGGACATACCCGTGGGGGAACCTGTGCTGCCTGACCATGATTATGTCGTCCCCGTCAAATGCCAAAATGGCTGCTGTCCCCCTATGTTCTATCACCTCGCGCGTGACCCGTCTTCCCTCAATCTCGCCCCTGTATACGCTCAAGCCCAAGATCTTTCCATCATAGATCTTTGTCTTTTCCAACGGGAAAATTCTGGGATGTTGTTATTTAATCTGTGGCACGATTGTCCGGCAGCGACCCATCCGTCTCAACGCCTAACCCACCTAGTATTCACGTGCAGTCCCGGCAGCCTCTCGGCCTCGCTTATCGCGTCCTCAAGCCACTTGTTGAACAGTAGTATCCTCTTTGGAATGAAGAGATCTACGGATCTTACATTTCTGACCGTCCGCACCGCGTGTGTTAGCTCGTCCATCCTGAATATGCCGTCGCTGTACATGAACATCACGATCTGGTTCTTTTCGATATACGGAATCTGCAGGTATGAAGCCGAGAACCGCTCGTGGAGATCCCTGGCCGTCTTGTCTACATCCCCGTCTATCTGCACCATTATGACGTGGGGAATAAAGTTGTCAAACCTTCTGGGGTCATACACCAGCGTGAACTGCACCCCGTTGTTCCTTTGCAGCCTTGCCATGCACCGCGTGACAGTCTTGGTCGAATACCCGGCCCTGTGCGCGACAGCCTCCACCCTCTGCCTCGGATCCCTCCCCAACTCTCTAAGAATCCTCAAGTCTGTCTTTGTAAGGCCTGATCCATGCCCCAGATCCCCTGCCTCAAAGATGGAGAGTATCTTGATGTCGTTCATAACCTTGTTTAGCATGCTTATCTTCTCCTGCATTTTCTCTCTTACGACTATGCTACAGACTGTAATTCCCCCTATGCACGGCACCACAAAGTGAGGCTCCCCCACTTGGCGTATCTGTTTAAGAACCTCGTCTGCGTCCTCACCTGAGACTACAAAGTACAAGACGCCGTACCCGAACATGAACGGCTCGACCCTGACTACAAACTCTTCGATGACGCCGTCTTCTTGCATCCTCTGAATCCTGGAGTTGATCGTGGCGCTTGTCTTTTCTGCCTTGATGGCTATCTGCCTTGCAGGCTCCCTGCAGTTGTTGAGCAGCCTGCTCAGAATTTTTACGTCCAGATCGTCCATTGCTTTCATTGTTTATGGATGGGCAGTTTGATATAAAATTGTCTATAATGTAAATATTTACTATACGAGATATTAAATATCAGACTATTCTATTAATTCCGTGTACAGACTGCGCCTGGCAAAACGGATGCTCTTCAACAAGAAGGGAAGCCTGATGGGCGCAGTACTTGCAGTCACCATAGGAATACTGGTCATTCACGTAAACTTTGTAATATTTCAGGGACTCTTTGATGCAATCGTCAGGGACATCACCGACTATCGCAACGGGGACATCCTTGTCACAGACGAGGCAAACTATATCGACACGTCAGACAGGACACTCATCTCTTGGTTTGAGAGGATCCCGTACGTCCATGCTGCAACTCCCCGGCTTTCATCGTCGGGGGAGATCAACATGACCAAGAACGGAGTCCTCGTGCAGGAATCGCGCATCCCGCTCATCGGCGTTGATCCCTTCAATGACATACGTGCCTCGACCATTCACGAGACGGTAAACGAGGGAACCTACGTCTTTGCAAGAAACTCCATCGTTCTGGGCTCCACCGTAGCACGGGATCTTGGGGGTGCCATAGTAGGCGACGGCATCAAGGTCATGGTGGTGGACCGGTGGGGGCAGGAGCAGGTCAGGCGGTTCACGGTAAGCGGGATTGCAGCATCGCCGGGCGGCCAGGGGTTTGACTATGCAGCCGTGCTCCACATTGACACCCTCAGGGACATGCTGGATCGGGACGGGAACTCTGACTCGTTCATGGTAAAACTAAACGATCCTACAAAGGCAGAACATGTCAGGGATCTCTTCCTTACATCGTTTCCCAACAGCGACTTTATAGCCCAGACCATAGAGGAGTCAGCCGAGCAGCAGCTTGCCGGGTTCAGGTCCGGAATAGCCATGATAAACATGATTGGATACTTTGGAATGATGTCATCTGCATTTGCCATCGTTACCATCCAGATGATGTTGGTAAACGGGAAGACAAGGGAGATAGGCGTCATGCGATCCCTCGGGGCCCGGAGAAAGGACGTACTGGTAATCTTCATACTGCAGGGGATGATAATCGGGGCCATCGGGGCAGGTGCAGGGACTGCTGCGGGGCTGGGATACACAGTCTATGCAAAGGAGACAAAACTTACATTCAACAACAGCCTGCCGCTGGAGGTCAGCTACGACTGGGCCAAGATAGGACAGACGGCACTGACATCCTTTGCGCTTGCAATAATTGCGTCGCTGTACCCGTCGTACCGGGCAACCAAGATGCTGCCCGTGGAGGCCATGAGGAATGTCTAGGGTACTGGAGGTGCGCGGCGTGAGCAAGGTATACGGGGACGGGGAGAACCGCGTCAAGGCACTCGACGATGTCTCGTTTTCGATAGAGAGGGGAGAGTTTGTCCTGGTAGTGGGCAGCTCCGGCTCCGGCAAGTCCACGCTCCTCAACATGATAGGCCTGCTTGACCGTCCCACGCGCGGGGAGGTCGTCATAGAAGGCACAGGCACCGGCGCGCTTGACGAGGGCCAGATCTCCTCGTTCAGGAACCAAAAGCTCGGATTCATATTCCAGTTCTCCAACCTGATTACCGATCTTACCGTACTGGAAAACGTCATGCTTCCCCGGGAGATAGGCGGGGACGACGGGACCGCCATGACCGATGCTGCCAACCTGCTCAGGGCAGTCGGCATAGAGAGCCAGATGAACAAGCGCGCAAACAAGATATCCGGCGGGCAGTCCCAGAGGGTAGCCATTGCCCGGGGGATGATAAACAAGCCTGCGCTGGTGCTTGCAGACGAGCCCACAGGGAACCTGGACTCAGTCACCTCTGATATGGTCGTCCAGCTGATGAAGTCGATGGCCAGAAAACTCAACCAGACATTCATCATAGTTACACACGACCGCGAACACTTTGGGGACGTCGACAAGGTCATCACGATAAAGGACGGCAGGGCCGTTACTGAGGACACGAGGATGGCGATTCGGGCATGACGGGGTATCTTCTCTTGCTGATTGCAGCTCTTGCGATACCGTCCGTGTTTGGCTACTCGTACGCCCAGTCAATCCCCGTCGGGGAATCGCCCTTTGAGAGGGGGTATGGGGACGTCAAGTTTCTGGATGCGTACTTTGGCACGGAGGATCGAAAGCTAGAAGTCGAGCCCGGTGACAGCAACGTGCCGCTCACCGTGGTTCTTGCCAACGTGGGCACGCATGACATCACCGGGATCCAGGGCCAGCTGATGCTGCCGCTCGGCTTTTCCGGGTCCGGACCGGGCCCAGTCATCCGGGCAGACAGCAGCTCCAACCCGCCGGCAGGGGAGATCTTCTATCTCACCTTCTCTGTAAACCTTGACAAGAACTTGCAGATACGGCAGTATCCTGCGACCATAAAGGTGGACTATTCCCGGCTGAGGGAGTCTGGCACCCGAGTGGTGCATGAGGAATTCGACTTCAAGGTAACCGGCGGCAGCGTGATCAACGCACAGGCAGAGCAGCCGTTCCTCACGCCGCTGAGAACAAACGAGGTCTCCATCCAGATCACCAACGATGGGACCGCCCAGATCTCAGGCGTGGATATCAGCACCGACGCGCCCGCCTCCCAGACCAGCTTGGAAAACGTCGTGATCCCCGTCTCAAACTGGAACGTAGGTCAGATAGCGCCCGGCTCCTCTGAGAGTATCGACCTGACCGTATACGTGCCAGAGTCCCTCAAGGGCCAGACGCTGAAGATCCCGTTATCCATATCCTACTACAACTCGTACGGCGATCCCCAGCAGATATCACGGGCAGTGGACTTCTTCGTCAAGGGGTTTGTTGACCAGACCGGCGACAACGTGATCAACGCAAGAGCAGAGCAGCCGTTCCTGACATCCCTGAAGACAAACGACGTCTCCATCCAGATCACCAACGACGGGACCGACCCAATCTCCGGCGTGGACATTACCACCGACATACCTGCAAGGTCCGACTCCATGGAGTTCCAGAACAACCTGGAAAACGTGGTGATCCCCGAATCCAACTGGAACGTAGGTCAGATAGCGCCCGGCTCCTCTGAGAGCATCGGCCTGACCGTATACGTGCCAGAGTCCATCAGGGATCAGACGCTGAAGATCCCGTTATCCATATCCTACTACAACTCGTACGGCGATCCCCAGCAGATATCCCGGGTGGTGGACTTTTACGTCAAGGGGTTTGTAGACCTCAACGTATTCAACGTGCATGTGGTGGATCTGTCTGCCGGCCAGCTGATAGTGGGGGAGATCATCAACGAGGGAAACGAGGCCGGACTCTTCGGGTTCATCTCAGTCGAGCCGCGGGGCGGCTCCAACCTCATGCCAGTCGAGCAGTTCATCGACGAGATAGAGACCGACTCTCCGGTGCCCTTTAACACCCCGATCGAGTTTGACGGGCCTCCCCGGTACGGCGAGCATGAGATCACCGTCCATGTAAGGTACAAGGACAGCATCCGCGACGAGACGATCGTATCCCATGATACCGTAATATTCATCTCAGAGCCCTCCGTGGAGGAGGAACAGGCATTCCCTGACGTGACCATGATAATAATACCGGTTGCAGCGGCAGCCGGCGTAGGGATATTTCTTGCCCGCAGACGCAGAAAGAAGAAGATTCCGCAACAGTCCTGAGTGATACCATGAGACTGTCCATCATAATACTGGCCGCGGTTCTTGTAGTGGGGGGAGCAGTAATCACGCTTGGATTCCTGACAGAGCCTGAAGCCCCCGTGAGTGCAGGGGCGCCCGAGGAGACATCTGCGTTTGAGAAGCTGGAAAAGTACAGGGACGATCTAATCAGAGTCAACGAGTCCAACCGCGAGGCGCTTGACGAGATAAGGGCCGCAGACCCGGGACTCAACGAGACGTCCCAGGCAGGCCAGGAGATTGAGGTGCTTGAGCAGGTGATCGCCCAGAACCTGGAGGAGATCCAGAATATTACCGAGAGGCTCGCCGAGATGGCACCTGAAATGGCACCATGATCATACTCGTCCCGTCTTCAGGGATCTCTTCTGCGCAAAACCAATCTGCTCCTACCCGCGACTTAATCCACCAGCATGTCCCTGATCCCGCGCGCAAGAAGGGAGTTTACCATCTCGCCTGACACCTTTCCCCTCAGCTCCTTCATCGCAATTCCCATCAGGGGCCCGATGGCCCTCTCCTTCTGACTCTCTACCATGTCCTTGTTCTCCTCAAGTATCCCGTGTATGATGCCGTTCAGTTCCGATTCGTCCACCGTCTCAATCATCATCTTGTTCCCCATGGCCTCCTGTGCAGTCTTGGACCTGCCACTCATTATGTCCTCAAAGATCATCTCCACTGACTCCTTTGCGATCTCCTTTTCGTCGAGCAGCTCAAATGTCCTTGCGATCTCCTTGCCATCCAGCAGTCCCGAATCCAGGCCGTCCCTCTCCAGGCCGGTTATCACAGAGCACAGCACCGATGCCACAAAAGTGGGGCTTATGCTGGTCCTTTCTGCTATCCCCTCAAAGAGATCCAGGTATTCTGAGTCATAGATCTGCTCTGCAAGCTGGGGATTGATCCCGTGCTTCTCCCGGATGTCCCTTACCGACTCGTCCCATGACTTGGGCGTGCCTTCCCTCACCTCCACAAGCTCTTTCTGCGTGACCGTTATCGGGGGTATGTCAGTCTCCGGGTACATTCTTGCAGCCCCCGGCTTTGGCCTCAGAAACCTGGTGGTGCCGTCCGGCATGGCAAGCCTGGTGTCTGCTGGAATCCCCCTGTCTCTTACATCTGCAACCCTTTGAATTATGTGGCCTGTCACCGTCCCAATCATGCCCTCCGGGGCAGCCAGGATCAAAAACGCATCGTCACCTCCCGCACCCAAGAACTCCCTGACACCGTCCACGTCTGACCCTGTAATGCCGTATCCCGGCAGCTCGTCTGAATGAAAGACGCCTCCTATCCCAAAGAATCTCACCATCTCTGCAACCGCCCTTCCCAGCCTGATGCCTTCGTACGGGGAGTACCCGAACATGCCGGCCATTCCTCTAAACCGCACCGCATGGATCCTGTGTCCTTTCTTTAGGGCACTGCGGATTATCTTTGAGCCGCACCCTCCAAGCAGCCCCGTAACGTCTGCTGCATCTTTTGGGTCATGGGACCATCCCCTGCCCCGTATCTCCTTTGAGATTCCCAGCAGCCCGTGCTGCCTTTTTGCCTCGTACTCTACGACACCTTCCAACTGGTCCAGTTGCTGCACGCCCTTTACCTCTATTACCGCGTTGCCGCCCCTGATCGATACATTGACGTCCTGCCTGATTGAGCCCAGGCCCCTTCTCACCATTCTGGTGCTTCTCAGGATTCTTCCCAGCGCCAGGGCGTTCTCCCTTGTCTGTCCGGGTTCTGCCTCAAAGGGATCGGTTGCAATCTCCACCAGCGGTATTCCAAGCCGTTCCAGGCCATACCTCTTTACGGTGCCGTCCCCCTCTAGGATTCTGGCCGCGTCCTCTTCCAGGCAGATTGACTGGATGCCTATCCTTCTTGGGCCTGCCTCGTAGTGCCCTCCTTGCGAGACCAGCATGGTTCTCTGAAAGCCAGTCGTGTTGGAGCCGTCGACCACGGTCTTTCTCATGGGGTACATCTCCCCAAACACGCTGGACTTTAGCATGCCAGCCACCATCAGGGCGATCCGCCTTGCACCGCAGTCCAGCTCGTGCGGGGGCTCCTCGTCCTGCTCCACCAGGCAGCTGCTCTCCGGATTTGCCATGTACTCTATCGTCTCTGACTTTGTTCCCTCAAACAGCGCGGCAGGGTCGTACCTGCCCAGCTCGCTTTTGGTTGCACGCAGCCTCCTGCGGAACCTTATGGGGTGCTCCTCTGACTCCACCGGCGCACAGCTGCAGAACAGCTTCCTGCCTGTCGCAAGCTGCTGGTGAATCTCAAGGCCGACCCTCACCCCAGCATCACTGATTGAAAATTCAGTCATGGTGTAATCTCCGATGCCACTTTACTGAGCATAATATCCCTGATGTCGTTGTTGCCCTCTTTAGTCCCGCCCATTGCCCACATGGCCTTTACCAGCGCAGTCTCTGGAATCATGTCCTCCAAGGGAATGATGCCAAGGTTCAGCAGGTCCCTGCCGCTCTCATACACGGTCATCCTGACCCTGCCGTCAATGCACTGCGATGTCATGCCCAGAAACATCCCGCTGTCTGCTGCCCTGCCCACTGCCTCGTACATGGTATCTCCGATGTGTCCCAGCCCCGTCCCCTCGAATATTATGCCCCTGTACTCATTCTGAATCATCCAGTCGATCATCTTCGGGCCGTACCCGGGATGGTACTTTACCAGCGCCACCCTCTCGTCCAGGTGTATCCGGGGCCGGAATCCGTCCACGTCATAGTAGTCTCCAGAAAGGTTCCTTGTGATTCCAGAACCTGTTACTACAAATGCCGGCTCTCCCCCGATGGTCTGAAACGCCCCCCTGCTGCTGGTGTGGTTCTTTCTTACCCTTGTTCCGGCGTGGCATGAAACGTCTCCGTCGCTTCTGTCTTGGTGCATGGCGATGTATACCCCCGGCGTCCTGCGTTTGGTGATGAATCTTGCAGCGCCGATAAGGTTCAGTGCCGCATCCGATGAGGCGCGGTCCGGCGATCTCTGCGATCCCACCAAAACAATGGGAATGGGAAAACCTGCAAGAGCAAATGAGAGAAACGACGAGGTATAGTGCATGGTGTCAGTCCCGTGCGCTATGATTATTCCTGCATAATCCGAATCTGCATGCCTGCTGGCTGCCTCTGCCATCTTCAGCCAGTGGCCGGGCACCACGTTCTCAGAGTATTCTGAAAAAAGCACCTCCGTGTCGATGTTGGCAATTTTTGCCACCTCAGGTACAGCCGAGTTGATCTGCTCTGCTGTCAGAACAGGCGTCACGGCACCGGTCCTGTAGTCGACCCTGCTTGCAATGGTCCCCCCGGTGGACAGCAGCAGGATTCCGGGCAGTCCCTCTGTCTTGCCGACTGGCCTGGCAGGTTCTGCAGTCTCCTGCACCTCCTCCTGATTCCTGCTGATGCTCTGAATGCTGGAGATCTCCAGTCCCACGTTGTACCCGCTGTCAAGTTTCAGGACTATGTGCGCATCATCGCCGTGCTCGTACCTTGGCATGACTATTCCCCGGTATGTCATGTCAGAATGAACCGTTACAGAATCCCCGACTGACACCCCGCTGGAACTTAGAAGCTCAAGCGACCTTCCTCTATATCCTGACATACGGGAAGTTTGATGGTTATTTTATTAAAACTACCTGTTGTGTGCCGGTTTTGGCCCAGCATCAAGATCGGCAAATCTGATGCCTGGCGCGGCCATCAATCCACTGCAAGAGCAGCTAATCCGATGGGTTAGCATGCACGAGTATCCTACTCATGTCCCATGTCCTACCCGAATGCGCTGTTTCCGGGCACCAGAGGGGTGAGCATTTTCCGAGGGCACGCACACAACTATTTCTTTTAAAAATAAATAATCATGGATTAGTGTTCCACGTGGAAATGGAACTGAGATCCGGATTGAATGATCATATTGAAAGGCTAATGCTCTGCAGCGTAATCTAGAGGGCACAGAAGAGCATGACCGGACAATATTTCATTTTATTCCTTCCAAACCGTCTCTTCTGCGTAGGGTGCGTCAGCAATCTTGTTTGTCGCAATATTTACGGCATTTTCAAATGCTTTTTGGGGAAATAAAATATTTTTTGCAAACTGTATCCGTTGTGAAGAACGATCTTTTCCCTGAAGGGAACAGCGCAAGTTTTTTGAAAAATTGGTTATCGTCGGGATATATTCTAAGCTAAAAGCAAAAATAAAACACACACTTGTTACCTCTTCAAATTAGGGAAGAAAAACTAATTTATAATTCACAAATTGAGCAATACCAGGAGGGACAAAAATTAAATGAAAAAAAAAGAATATGTGGTGATGTCTAAACAGCACTAAATTGGAATAACCTGAAAGGGCGTACAGAAAAGAAAAAAAACCACGAGGTTCGGATCAGGGACTTACCGTGCCTCAACACGATGGAAGAATGCTAACACCGGGAAAAGCGCGTCCTGCCTGTGCCCGAATACTAAGACATTTCAAGACATGCACCGTGCAAAGTCATACGAAACAGCTGGTAGTCTAAACTGTAAGATTATATAAAGTAATTGGTAGTCTAAACTGTAAGATTATATAAAGTGGTTGGTAGCGAACATACATGATTAAGGAAAGTGAGATCATAAGCGCAAATCCTTGGTGGAGGAGTATAGAGAAGATCTACGATGACCCAGAGATTCAAGCATGGGAAAGATCGAAACTGCATATTACACCAAGAATAATGCACATGATAACCTATGATTTTGAGCCAGAAAATACCGTTGTATACACGTTGAGAGGTACACGACAGATCGGCAAGACGACTATGATAAAATTGCAGATTAAGAAATTTCTAGAGGAAGGCACACTGCCATGGAACATATTTTATTATTCCCTTGACTTGTGTAAGACTCCGCGTGAGCTAGTGGATGTGGTAGAGGCGTATAGACGAATAACGCGCAGAATGCGTGATGGCGATAGGTGTTACCTTTTCTTGGACGAGGTATCGACTGTTCCAAACTGGCAGAAAGGGATCAAATCTCTAGTGGACAGAAACAAAATACCAAACAGCACGATCATGGCAACAGGTTCGGACGCAATAGATCTGAGAAAATCTATCGAACGGCTGCCCGGACGCAGAGGAAGAATCACGGAGAGCTATGACAAGATTTTGCCGCCGTTGAAGTTTTCAGAATACGCCAGTGCGCTTGACCGTGACATTGAGGAATTAATTGACAGAAATAGTCTCCTCTCATTCCAGAACAGACTTACGACATTTGGCAACTTGGTGAATGGTGAGATTGACAGATCAGTAGAACAGATCCACATGTATCAGGCCACATTAGATGATCTGTTGTGGAGATACATGTACAGCGGAGGAATACCATTCGTGGTGAACTCCCAAGCATCCGCATGGCCAATCTCGGAAAATGTGTATAACAACTACATGGACAGCATCACCGGAGAGTGGTCTAGACTAGGCAGGAACCCAGATCTCTTAAAACGCTTGGGAAGGGAGATTGTAAAGTCGCATGGAAGTAATGCTTCTTGGAACAATATGGCCCGGAGTGCGGACATAAGCACCCACAAGACAGTGCAAGATTCCGTGCAGACACTGTCAGATCTTTTTATTTTGCTGACAGTCTACGGATGCAACAAGAATGACAAGAGTCCGATGTTTCGCCGCAACAAAAAGATCTACTTTGCCGATCCGTTCTTCTTCCATATGTTTAACGCTTGGACAAAGTCAACAGGCTACTTTGACACAAGTTCGAAATACTTGGACCATGATGACAACAAGGGAGTCCTTGTTGAAAGTATAGTGGCCAATCACCTTGTTAGACTAGCCTTTAATTCTAGTCCCAATAAGCAGAATTTTGACCACCATTATCGCCTCTTTTATTACACTGAGGATGGCAAGGAGGTAGATTTTGTATACTATGATGGTGACAAGATCGAAGTACCCATTGAGGTAAAATACAGAAACAAGGCCACTAAGGATCTAGCAGGCATGTACAAATTCCTAAACAACACAAGCAACAAAGGACTGGTCATCTCCAAGGATCGTCTTGACGTCCACTCGGAATATGTGATGATTCCAGCGTCGGTCTTTCTCTTTCTTGTTTAACTTCCAAAGAATGCCTGGTGTCTCACCATGGGATGCTAAAACCACGCTAGAATGCTACTACTGCTACCTGTAATAGGTAACTGCCAGTTTTTCGCCCAGCTTGAGATCCTTCTGTTCCCTGACCTTCTTTACGGCCTCTTCAAAGTGCTTCATTGTCACCTTGGCCGTGAGCTTGTCATTTTCAATATCCTTGACATCCGGATGGGAGTCCAGAAACTCGTGAATGACAAGCGAGACTGCCGTGTTTGCAATGGATCCAGTGTCGGCACCGCTCATTCCATCGGTCTGTTCTGCGATCCTGTTCAAGTCGACATACTGGGGATCGGTAACGTCGTCAATTATGGGTATCTGTGCTGCGTTGATCTTCAGTATGCTCACCCTGCTCTCCTTGTCCGGCAGTGGAATCTGAATTATCTTGTCGAACCTTCCGGGCCTGAGCAGTGCCGGGTCTATCATGTCTGCCCTGTTTGTTGCTGCAAGCACCACGACGCCGTGCATGTTCTCCATTCCGTCCAGTTCCGTGAGCAGCTGGCTGACGACTCTTTCTGTCACCGCAGTCTCACCGCCTGCACCCCTTACGGGAGCAATCGAGTCTATCTCGTCGAAGAATATGACGCATGGTGCAGACTGGCGCGCCCTCTTGAAGATCTCCCTGATGCCCCTTTCGGACTCGCCCACCCATTTTGAGAGGAGCTCCGGGCCCCTTACCGATACAAAGTTTGCCTCGCTCTGCGTGGCTACTGCCTTTGCAAGGAGCGTCTTGCCCGTGCCGCTTGGGCCGTGCAACAGAATTCCCCTTGGCATGCTGTGGCCCAGCTTGTCATAGAGGCCGGGATACTTCATGGGCCATTCGACTGCCTCCTGCAGCTCCCGCTTTACAGCCTCCAGTCCTCCCACATCCTCCCACATGACATCGGGGTTCTCAATGAACACCTCCCTCATACCTGACGGGGTAATCTCGATTAGCGCCTTTGTAAAGTCCTCGTGGTTTACGATGAGCTTGTCCAGGGTCTCTGTGGGAATCTTTTCCTCCTCCAGGTTGAGAATCGGCAGCAGCCTCCTCAGGCACTTCATGGCAGCCTCCTTGCAGAGGTACTCCAGGTCCGCCCCGACGTATCCGTGGCTGACTGCGGATATCTTGTCTATGTTGACGTCGTCTGAAAGCGGCATGTTCCTGCTGTGGATTGCAAGGATGTCCTTTCTTCCCTTCTTGTCAGGCACCTTGATCTCGATCTCCCTGTCGAACCTTCCGGGTCTTCTGAGTGCGGGATCGATTGCGTTTGGCCTGTTTGTCGCAGATATTACGATCACCTTGCCCCTTGCCTCTAGGCCGTCCATGAGCGAGAGCATCTGGGATACCACCCTTCTTTCGACCTCTCCTGTCACCTCTTCCCTCTTTGGGGCAATGGAGTCTATCTCGTCTACGAATATTATGGATGGGGCCTTCTCCCTTGCCTCCTTGAAGATCTCCCTGAGGCGCGCCTCGCTTTCACCGTAAAACTTGCTCATAATCTCAGGCCCTGATATGCTGATAAAGTGGGCGTGGCTCTCGTTGGCTACTGCCTTTGCAAGGAGTGTCTTGCCTGTTCCGGGAGGACCGTACAACAGCACCCCCTTTGGCGCCTCAATCCCCAGCTTTTCAAATATCTCCGGGTGCCTCAGCGGAAGCTCGATCATCTCCCTGACCTTCTTTATCTCGTCTGTAAGCCCTCCAATATCCTCATAGGTTACCTGCGGGACGCCGCGCAGCGTCTCGCCCTTTTCTGCTATGTGAAATGTCGTCTTTTGTGTTACCAGAACCGCATCTACTGCAGGCGTAACGCCGATCACCTGGAATGTCAGGCGTCCGCCAAAGTATGGAACCATGACGTTGTCGCCCTTGATTAATGGAACGCTCTCCAGTGCGTCTGCAAGGTACCGCTCATCTATTGGCGGAATGGCCTCGAGTGGTGCCACCACCACCTTTTCTGCTGCGACTGCCTTGATCTTTCTGACTGCAATGGTGTCCCCGATCGCAATTCCGGAGTTGTTCCTGCCGAGCCCGTCAATCCTGATTATTCCCTTTCCCTCGTCGGACGGATACAGCGGAAGGCACTTTGCGACCGTCCTTCTCTTGCCCTTGATCTCGATTACGTCGCCTGTGGATGCATTGAGGGTGTCCATGGAATCGTAGTCGATCCTTGCAACGCCCCTTCCAACGTCCCGGGTGTACGCCTCTAGTACCTTGAGTGACAGAGAGTTCTGGCTCATATATGAAAACATTCTGTCTGAGTTTTATATCTTTGTAGCAATCTCATGGTACGCACTCAGGTCCGTGCCTAGATTTTCCCTTCTTGTGCATTGAATTAGACCATGCTATCTTATTGATCCCGATGTTTGTCTAATCCTCGTGAAAAAGTCAGAGACTGCTCTCCTGCGAGAGGAGCTGGTAAAGGTTACTAAGGAATTCAAGAATCGTCTGGAAAAGACGGACAAGGTGGTAAAAGATCTTACTGACAAGCTGGCACGCCGCGATGTTGAAATTGACCGCCTGAGTCTGGCGCTTGCGGATCGCGACAGAAGGCTGGCATATTATGAAAACCCGCACGTCCCGCCGTCCAAGGACTCGCTGTACAACGCAGAACGCGCCGCATTCCGAAAAGAGATGGCCAAGGAGGACGAGGCAGAGAAGGCCAAGCTGGATGGGGAGCAGGCAGATGCAGCGCAAGACCCGGACGAACCCAGGGGGGACCTGAAAGAAAACGCGTCCCGCCGTGGACCACCCATGGGACACGCAGGCGCGTCCCACCAGAACAAGGCAGAAAAGACTGTCGAGTTGAAGATGCGCAGGTGCAGAAAATGCGGCTCCAGGAAAATAGACCACCTGTCGCCAGAGATAAAGATGGTCTATGATTTTGCAGACGACGGCACCATGAGGGTGGTGTGCGTGGCGTACGTGATTGACAGGGCCGCGTGCCGCGCGTGCGGCCAGGTCGGCACGGCAGGCATGCCCACGCTGCGCGGCACGTCGCTTGGCCCCAAGGCGCTGGGGTTCGTGTACGAGTATTACTACAAGAGGAGCACTGATGACACCATCGCGTATTATTTTGAGGCCCTTTACGGGTTTTGCATATCTGCAAACGCCATATGGAACGCCCGCAGGGAGATAAGATCCCTGCTGGATGGCACTTACTCGGAGATTCTGGACCACGTGCTGGTCGCCCCGTTTGCGCAGTTTGACGAGTCCCCCTTCAAGATGAACGGCAAAAAGGGGTACGTGTGGTTGGTCACGACCAAGGACGCCACGTACCTGGTGGCCGCCCCCAGCAGGGCCGCAGCAGTGCTGGACGTGCATTTTGGCAGGCCGTACGGCGTTCCCGTGGTGATAGACGGGTACGGCGTGTACGGCGCGTTTCCCGTCAAGCAAAGGTGCTGGATACACATACTGCGCAAGGCCGAGAGACTGGCATGCAGGCACGGCGGCATCTACAAGTCATGTTATCGCAGGCTGCTTGCACTGTACCGTTCTGTCAAGGACAAGGAGTCGGCAGGTTGCGGCAAGTGCCTGGCACTCGAAAAGACACTGCTCGAGATTACAGCCTCGTACGGCGAGTCCAAGTTCAGGGGAACGCTCGAGGCCGCAGCCCCGCACCTCTTTACGTTTCTCCGCCACCCGGGCATGCCGCCGCATAACAACGCAGCCGAGCGGGAGATACGCGACACGGCCGTGCTGCACAGGAACGTGCGCCACCAGCTGTCCACCCCGGAGGGGAGGAAGGTCTTTTCGGTACTCATATCGGTGGCGCGCACGTGCCACAAGCATGATATGTTTCCGCACGTCGCACTGGCAAATTTGATCATGGACCCGGATTGGAGCATATTCAAGCCGCCGGATCAGCAGATCGCCATTCCGGTAACGGCCGCATAGTGTTGAGTACCTGCACAGTCAGACCACATGCCCAGTTTGTGTAGTTTGGGGACCTGAGTCCGTACAATCTCATGCCGGAAGATCCGAACTTGTGCAGATGGTCTCTCTGGTTCGTGCCTGCACATGATCCCTTGCAGCATGACGTGTCAATCATACCCGGATTGATCCATTCCGGGAATACCCAATTGATTGATCTGGTGGCTGATCGGTATCTTGAAGCTAAACCCATACCGGTTGGCTTGCTGCCCGAAAAACCATGTCAGCGTATTTGACAGGCTGCATCGGGGCGTGACATGGCGTGGACAGATGCCTGCAATGCCGGCAGGCCTTCTGCCAAATCTTCTGCCGTCTCAGGAAGTAACCGTGCTTGGATCGTTTCCAGACGGAACGGTTTTGGTCTTTCCTGCCAGGTATTCCTTAGAGAATATCTGCGCCCATCTTGGGTTGGGATCTGGGCATGCATCAGCCATTGGTATAGAGATATATCCCATCAGACCCCCCACACCATCATGGCCTGCTTCTGCGGATGTCAGACATATGAAAAGTACGAGGACGGATTCAAGATAGCCTGCGTAAAATGCGGGCACGGACCTCAAAACCACGACGACGCATTCCGAGAATCTGCAAGAAAGAACGAATCACAAAGCCAAAAGCGCGATGTCGACTTTGGTTAATCATTCCCCGATGATCTTTACCAGCACCCGTTTTGGGCGTCTGCCGTCAAACTCACCATAAAATACGGCCTCCCAGGGTCCAAAGTCCAGCCTCCCGCCGGTTATGGCAACCACGACCTCCCTTCCCATCACCTGCCGTTTCAGGTGGGCATCGGCGTTGTCCTCGCCGGTCCTGTTGTGAAGGTACTGTTCTGTGGGCTCGTGCGGCGCCAGACCCTCCAACCACTTCTCATAGTCTGCATGAAGCCCCTCCTCGTTGTCATTGATGAAGACGCTGGCAGTGATGTGCATTGCATTCACAAGGCACAGACCCTCCCGCACTCCGCTCTTCTCAACAAGACTACGAATATCGGGGGTTATGTTGACAAAGGCCCTCCGCGTATCCACGTGAAACGTCAAGTACTCGGTAAGCGACTTCATGTGGTGTATAACACTGCATCCAATTAAAACCATCAGGGAATCAGATCATGTCATGGTGCGTGGCTCAGAACTCAAGATCCTCATCATCGTTATTCAAAGGGATAGGTTCATCACTGCCCGCATGCTCTCTCATGTGTGAATTCCTTTTGAATCTTTCAAGAAGCTTGATAAATGGCTAGTCCCGTAATCAGTCAAAATGGTTGCAATTGACATTCCTGCATCATTGGAAAGCTTTAGGAGGTTTGTCATATCAAGCACATGTAAGTCTTATGCGCCAAGAAGCTATCTTGGAGACTATGAGATCTTTGCAGAACGGGAGGATACCAAAGGCGCAATCTACGTTGAAGCCGCAGACAAGGTAACCCTCAAGAAGATCCGGGACATCACATTTGTAAACGCACGGGACATACTCGGGATCATCTACAACTCAAAGAGCGGGAACACGTCGCTAAAGTGGCGCCAATTACGAAGAAACAACGGCAAGGTCACAGGCGAGGCGTCTGCAAACTCGCTTACAAACCTGGCAGAATCGGGCGTCCTTACCTTGGATTGGGTCGAGTCGTACCTGAAGAAAAAGACCCAGGAGAAGGCAGACTCCGCCACGGACTAAACTCTTTTCTCTTTGCATCCCGGAAATGACATTACATGATCACAAAGAGTATAGATGATAATTCAGTTGCCGTGATGCCTGAGGATTCAGACGATCTCTTGAACCTGCGGAGAATAATACAGAGTGGCGACAGGGTCGTAGGGGACACCACCCGGGTCATAAAACAGGACCGGGACTATTCAAGGCCTGACAAGGGCGAGCGGATCCATGTCAGGATATCCATGGAGGTGGAGAAGATATCGCTGGATGGCGTCCTTGACAGGCTGAGAATACAGGGAACCATCACCGAGTCAAGCCACGAAGCCGTCCCCCACGGCTCGCACCACTCCCTGGTGGTGAGGACAGGACAGGGCATCACAGTATCCAAGAATAGGTGGCTGCCGGTCCAGAGGAGGCTGCTCAAATCAGGCAGGAACCAGACAGGATACATACTGGTCGCAATCGATACCGGCGACTGCGGCATTGCAAGGCTCAAGGGGACGCACCTTGAGTTCATCCCCAACATGTACTCTGGCGCAGGCGGAAAGAGATACAAGACAGGATTCCGGCTTGAGGTATTCCTGGAACAGGTCCGGCAGGCCGTCGCGGCAACCCTCAGAGAGGGGGACGCGGTGGTGATATTCGGGCCTGGCGAGACCAAGAGAAGGCTTGCAAACTTCAAGGGAATGACAGGATACGACATCCGGGTGGCAGAGGGAATCGACTCTGGCGGCGAGGACGGAATCTACACCTTTACACGATCGCAGGCCATGAGGGAGATGATGTCGGGAAACAAGCTTGCAAGAGCCGCATCACTCATTGACGATGTAATGGTAATGGTCAGCAAGAAGAGCAAAAAATTCGCCATGGGGTTCGATGACACCGTCACGGCAAACCAGATGAGCGCAGTAGAATCACTGGTGTTCTCAGACCGGGTCATACAGGACAACGACGAGCAGGGTATGATCAACCTGCTCAATGATGCCGAGGGCAAGGGGGTAAACGTCTACAGCGTGGACTCCTCAACCGATGTCGGACTGAGGGTCTCAAACATGGGGGGAATCGTCGCCATACTGAGATATGCCGTGTGATGCTATCCTGCAGACTCTTCGAGCCAGTCTAGGTATGGTCCGTTGACTGAGGTAACATCAACCTCCATTATCTCTGGCACGTCGTAGGGGTGCGTCTGTGCTATCCTCTTCTTTAGCAACTCCCTGTTCTTGTCTGTTGTCTTGAATATTGCAATACACTCTGATGCATTCTCTACCTTGCCCTTCCACGAGTACACCGAGGATACATTAGAGACGTTGACGCATGCAGCAGTCTTCTCGCTTACCAGAATCTCTGCTATCCTCATGATGTCGCTCCTGCTTGGATACGTGGAGATTATCACTACCGGTACCACCATGGAATACAGTGTGTCCCTCCACTAAAAACCATGTCGGCACCAGGATGATGCCTGCCGGTTCTGTCTCTGATATTACGCCATAGTTCCATGCCGATAAAACACGTCCGTATGATGTTCAAACCGTTTAAAAATACATTCCCTGTTACCAGTTTGATGACCCGTGCCATGATTCTGCTTGCAGCATCAGTCCTCATGGCGGCACCGCTTCTGAGTAGCGTGTTGCATAATTACGCCTAGTTGCAGTGAGTGATGTTGACTGTGTTCTAGACCGAAAAAGCTAAAGATCAGTGGATCCTAGAGTGTCGGATTGAAGACGGACAACGAAAAATACATCAGGCGCGGCCAGGCATTAATTATTCACGATGACCCGGAGAGATGCGTCGAGGTCAAAAAGGCCAACCGTCACAAGGTCGGGGCTCCTTTCCAGTATGCAGACTCGTTCTTTGCCTCCCTGGCAGCAGTAAAGTCAATGATCCATATCCCCTACAAGAACCTGATGGGCATGGTCCTGGAGGTGCTCAGGGAGGAGCAAGTGCCCCACTATACCACCATCTTCAGAAGGATCCAGTCGCTGGATGTCCAGAGGAATGGCAGAATCATCACGGTCACCGGCAGCAAGGGCGCTGCAATCAGGCTTGCAGTGGATTCTACCGGCCTCAAACAGCACAACAGGGGGGAGTGGATACGGCAAAAGTGGAAGGTAAGACGCGGGTTTGTAAAGATGCACGTCCTAATTGACGTGGATACAAAAAAGATACTGGCAGTCCGTGTCACCGATGATCGGACAGGGGATTCTCCCATGTTCGTTCCGCTGCTTGATGACGCCCTGGAGAACTGCGTGGGCCCGGCATCAGAACCCGGCCATGCCGACAGTCCCGCAAAATGTTCTGCGTATGGCGATGGCGCTTACGCCTCCAGGGACAACCTAAAGGCATGCAAAGAGCGTAACGTGACCCCGCTCATCAAGCTCAAGGTAAGCTCCACCCCGAAAGGAAAAGGCGCAGGCGACGTGTGGGGCATGGCAGTCCGGGACCAGTTTGGCGGCTCTGATCCCAATCGGGTGAAATGGCTGCCCGACGAGGAGAAGAAAAGCAACCAAGATGAGTGGAAGACTCGAGTCGGATACGGCAAGAGATGGATTGTGGAGATTGTGTTTTCTGCATTCAAGAGAATGTTCGGGGAGCACCTGTACTCATTGAAATGGAAGAACATGATCCAGGAGGTCAACCTCAAGGTGGCCACCTACAACAAGCTGATAGACATGGGAGCAGGGGCAATGTAGAGTCGGATAGGCGAATCCGGTACAAGTCTTGGGTGACTGAGTTGAATTATGCAACACGCTACTTCTGAGCGCATCTGCAGATGATGGCAGTGACTTGGAGTTTGCTGCAACCCTTGAGGAGGCACTGGGACACTTTTGGGCCATAGAACTTAACCTGGACGAGAGAAACGCAAAGCTTGCAGTGGTTCACGCAACGCACCCGATCGCAGAACTGTACGACAGCATAAAGCCCGTCCTGCAGGAGGCAGACCCTATACTTGATGCGGAGTTTCGGACCATCCTGACTGACCTTCGGCACAAGGCCACAGCCGATGTCTCCCGGGAGCAGGCACAGGAGGCAGTGGATGAGGCTAAGGCAATGGTGGAGACGGTACGCAGTGCGGTGGTAAGAGATGCGCTGAGTGATGATCCTGACTTCAGACTACTATTGATGAAGAGCCTTCTGGAGACATCAGCCGTCGAGTACAAGGTGGGAGTATCCGAAGGAATCATCACAAACGTGGCCGAGTTTCAGGACGGATCCGCCTTTGTCTGGAGATCACAACAGATCCTAGGCGAGATAAGACCAGACGTCGATCCTGACCGGGCAGAACAGATTGATGCGTTATACTCCCAGCTCTGGGACGCATACGGCACGCAGGAGGACCCCGAAGTGGTAGGGACGCTGACTGCCGGAATCATCGATCAGATCAACGAGATTACAGGCGTCGAGGATGAAAACAAACTCTTGGACTATGTCCAGAAGATCCAGATGCTCCTTGAGGACGCAAGATCCGAGTACAGGCAGGGCAACGGCGATCTTGCGCTAAGCTATGCCACAAAGGCGTACCTTGACAACTATGAGTTTCTGGAGGGCCCGCTGATTGATGCAGGCGAGAGGGAGCTGATGAATGAGATAGAGCTCATGATGCGCCAGGACCTGCGCGGCATGATGCGGAACGGGGCTCCCATAGAACAGGTAGATGAGCAGATTGATCTCATCCTTCTAAAGATGGAGACCGTCGAGGTGATAGTGCCCGAGTTTGGCGCGATCGTCATGGCGGTTCTGGCAGCTGCCGTTACGCTGACGGTGGTGATGCTGAACACGAGATCCCGTCTTGCAATTAGGATATAGGTAACTGCATAGTTTTTTGATCAAATGTTGAACTCCATGCCTACGCGCGTCTATGCAGTTTTTTGACGTGGAGCCAGGCCCTCGCGCAGGATCGTGCCAAGATCATCTCCCCTTGCCTTGCATGTCTGCTTGATGCTCATCAGCGTGGCAATGGCATCTGCACCCTTCTTTGACCTGCTCCCGTTGCTGTTCTTGCGCAGGATGACGCACGGCCTGATGGCCCGCTCTGCCCGGTTGTTGTGGTATTCGACGCCGTCTGTCTCCAGAAACGCAAACAGGTGGCCTTTTTCCCGCACCAGCCTCTTGCGCATCCTGTTGCAGTGCTTGCAGTCGCGGTCCTTTTCGAGCCTGCCGATAAGTGACGCAATACGACGATCCAGCCTCTTCTTTGCGGCAAGCGCGTCTGCCCCTCCCGGAACGGCGCCGTCGATGTGCGAGTCCCACAGTATCGCGCGCAGCGTCCTTGCGTGACGCTTGTAGTCGTAGCCGGGATTCTTGTATTTCAGGGTGTCCTTGATGTCCCGGGCGTAATGAAGGTGGCACTTTTGGTGTTCGGATCCGATGACGTTCCACGCGGCCCACGAGTCAGACGTGACGCATCCCGGGTAGTCCTTGCCGAGCATCTTTTTTGGAACCTTCGAGTTCCTGTGGCGGTGCACCTCGTAGATTACGGCGTACCTGGCTACAGCCACCCACAGCCAGTAGTTCGTGCCGTCGACGCGCCAGATTGTCTCGTCCCCGTTTATCGCAGGCGAGTTTCTTACCTCCTCCTTGATCTTCTCGTACAGCGGCCCGAGCTCCCGGGCCATCCTGCACACCATGCGGTTTATCGCAGATTCCGTGATTCTTGCCGAGTACATCATCATGACAATATTGCATATTCTGAGGTCTGACATGCCGTGCAGCCTGAGGATGACCATCATTATCATAAAGTTGATCCCGTACCTGGAGTTTGGCAGTGCCAGCGGGGTCCTGCCGGACACGGTCCTCTTGCAGTTCCTGCAACGCCTTCTCTTTACTGTCACCTTGATGTGCTTTAGTTCCGTCTTGGCAGCCTCCCTTACCACCTTTGTGTACGTGGATACGCACTCGGAGAGGTCGGAGCTGCCGCAGTTGTCGCACGTGTGGGGATCTGCCGTCTCCTCTGCGTCTATTCTTTCAGGACGCGCAAGGCCCGTGCGTTTGTGGTCACTTGGCTTGCCCTTGGCCTTGCCCTTGCCCTTTGCGCGGCGCCGGGTACTGCCGGTCTTTTTGTCCGGTTTTGCGCCGATGCTCCTTGCAACGGCAGCCGATATGATGCCCTTTGCCTCCTGCAACTCTGCCGTGAGATCCTGGATCTGTTTGAGGGCGGCAGCGTAAAGATCAGCGAGTTTGGCCATCTGCCGGTCTTTTTCGGCCATCTGCCGGTCTTTTTCGGCCATCTGCTCTGCCATCACACCCACTTTTTCCTCCAGTTCTGCAATCCTTGACTCGGAATTATCATCAGACATATGCAAACCGTGGGCAACAATGATCTAAAAATTAGGACGGAGAGAAAAACTCGATCAAGTGATCAAAAATAGTTTTAAAAAATTAGACAGACGCGGATTTTCTGATTGTAGATATGGAGTTCAACATTTGATCAAAAAACTACACAGATACGGATATAGCTGTTCAGCTAAGCGAAAAGTGCCTCATCTGAGATCAGGTAGGCGGTTTGGACTGGCGTATGAGGAGTGATTCCAACTGCACCTTGAACGTGAGCATGGTCATGACACTCTGCCTTTCGGTACCGTCAGAAAGCATTGCCCTGACGATTATCCATTCATTGTACAATGTTAGGGAATAGTAAAAACACAACATCCGCGATTCCATGTCCGAAATCCGCGTCTTGGCCCTGCACTCCTCGATTTTACCGTACCCGGTCTCTATTCCCCATCTTTTGGCATAAGCCTCCGTCTTGATTGTGGGGTGGTTTGTTGCAAACCCGATGTATTTCTCTTCCGGGACATCAGGGTCTTTGGCGTTTTTTCTTTCAGTTATTATCATGGAATATTCGACGGAGCCCTGGTTGTTCTCAATCACGTTTGTTGAGATCCTTTCCCTCTTTCCTTGTGCAAAATCCTGCAGGGCTTCCACCACGTTGGGCGTGTTCCTGCACGGCATCAGGTACCTTACGCCGTTTGCCCGCAGCCTGCTTATCGTGTCGACTGAGAAGAATTCCCGGTCAAGCAGCGCCAGGCGGATCCTGATGCCCATCCCTGCCATGGTCTTGAGGACTGCATCCACGTAATCAGGCACGAATTCGAGCCTTTTGAGGTATGATGCTGCAAGGACCATGCGCATCTTGTCGTTTACGCACTGGACTGTCATGTAACGCTCAAAATACGTGGTTCCGTTTTTGTATTTGGAACGGGTCAGCTCCCCTCCGGGTGCCCGGTCATAACGCGGTATGAGGTGCATGTCGATTGCGATGTCCAGTCCTTCTTTTGGGAATTTGCCCAGTTTTTTGAATGTGTCAAGTTGCACTGCCACCATTTCTTCGAATGCGCGCTGAACCGTGCCCTGCTCCATCCCCTTGATTGCCGATGCATGCCACCTGTCGGAGGGAGCGTCGCAGTGCGTGCGCTTTACCGCGTTTGCGCACCCGCCTACGGACGAATCCATGGTGGCTCCCCTCAGCATGCCGTGATTTAGATTGTCTGTTCCAAATACCGCATTGTACCTGTTTGACGTGTTGGCGCAGGCAAGCATGTTTTTCATGCCGCTTGCGACATCTTGATATATTCTTGGATTGTTCAGTAGATCGCGGCCCTGCTTGGTTTTTTGTCTAGACAACAAAAACCATAGGGCCGTACCCTTATTGATCTGCTTGCATTCTTGTCAGATTTTGCCTAGATCAAAGCACATTTCGCTTAGCTGCTGTTGCAGTAACCGATAAATGTCTGTTGCATACAAAGCCTGCAACAGTTTGGAACTTGATTTTATCACCCAGAACGCAATCATCTACGTTTTGGTTGCATGGGTGGTCATACTGATAGCAGCAAAGGGCCTCAAGCTTGACAGGCACGGCTTTGACATAAAGGCGTACAGCCTCACGTACAAGAACAGGCAGGTCAACGACGTCCTCGTCAGGCTTTTGGGCAGGACGCGGCGCGGAATCCGCGTGTTTGCAGACGTCAGCGTGGTTGCGGGGTTTCTCATGATGGGATTTGCCTTCTGGTTCCTGCTGAACAACGTTGCCAATTTTTTCGTGGCAGAAGAAGAGTTTGCCGAGCTGACCGTTTTAATCCCTGGAGTCACCCTTACCTCTGCCTCCTCAATTGCATACTTTCTGCTCTCAATCCCAATCGTCCTGGTGATGCACGAGGGGGCCCACGGGATCGTGGCGGCCCTTGAGAGGATAAAGATCAAGACCGGCGGCTTTGCCATATTCATTGCAATGTTTGCAGGGTTTGTGGAGCCTGACGAGGAGGAATTCAACAAGGCAAAAAAGATCTCAAAGATGAGGGTGATCGGTGCAGGCGCCACCTCAAACGTCATATTTGCACTGGCACTCGGCGTCATCCTCCTGACAAACCCGTTCTTTGCGATAGTGCTGCCAGAGCCGATCTTGGGCGTGTTTTACGAGGCACCCGACGGCGTCCTGATCCTATCCATAATGGATGGGTCGGGGGCCGAATCTGCAGGACTTGCACCCAACGACGTCATCACGTCGATAAACGGGCGGTCGATTGCAAGCCCGGCCGACTTTCCGGGCCTGAATCCGGGTGACGTAGCAGGCGTTGAGATCATCAGGAACGGCCAGGAGATGCAGTTTGACGTGGACGTAATGGAATCGCCTGACGACCCCGACCGGGGCCTCATCGGCATCATGAGGGACAACTCCTTTGCCTACAAGCCGGTGATGAACTTTATAGAGTGGAATGATCCCAACGTCTCGCTGTTCCTGCTGTGGCTGTGGATGATCTCGTTCTTTATCGGCATAATCAACATGCTTCCGCTTCCCATTCTGGACGGGGGAAAGTTCATCCACACGATAATCGACAAGAGGGCCTCAGAGGGCACGGTAAACGGCATCATGTGGGGGATCTACGCCTTTACGTTTGTGCTGTTTGGACTCAACATCGCCCTCTCCTATGTAAAGTCCGGCTGGTTTACCATCTAGGGCTGTTGGAGCTCCTCCCCTAGTTCTAAAGAATCTTCAGGCAAAGGTTTTCGCCACTTTCATTAACTTCATGCCTGCTGTCATGGTACACGGAGTCAGAGTAATTCGGTCACTCTTGATGAAGCTGGCGCATCCCAGAATGACGCAGTTTGACGTCAACAACCTGATAACCAGATGACGCAGGGAATTCAGCCTGATCAACAGCGTCCGCATGCATGAGGCCGCCTCGAAACAGGCTTTTCAAGCCGTAATCAAATTTAGGAAATTAAATGTGAAAAAACACGCAAAACGGATCTGGCGCGCGCCCAGTTTCTCGGATGAAACATAACACCTCCTGAACCAACTACAGAACAAGATACAGTCAAATCTCAGATTACAAAAGTAACTGCTCGCAAGAATCATTAATGATATGGTGTCATACGAGCCTGTGAGATGCGACAGGTGTGGCAGACAGGCAGTATACTCCCGAAAGTATTCCGGGCAGAGCCACTGCTCTCAGTGTTTTTCAGAGTCCATAATGCGAAAGACTGCCAAGACCATCTCGAGGTACGGCATGGTCCAGAATGACGACCTTGTGGCAGTGGCAGTGTCCGGAGGAAAGGACTCCCTTGCCCTACTGCAGATAATGCACCAGATGGAGTCTACCCACAACTTTAGGATCAGGGCCGTAACAGTGGACGAGGGAATCCCGGGGTACAGGGACGAGGCGCTCGGGATCGTCGAGGACTTCTGCCAGAGGCTGGGGGTGAAACACACCGTATACTCGTACAAGGACCTCTTTGAGATCACACTCGAGGAGGCACTCGAACTGAGGGGGAGTAGTGGTGCCAAGACGTCCTCGTGCTCCATATGCGGCACCCTGCGGAGGCGCGCCATCGATGTTGCCGCCCGGGACATCGGGGCAGACGTAGTCGCCACGGGACACAACCTGGACGACATCCTCCAGACCTTTGTTATAAACATGCTCTCCGGGGACTCGGAGAGGATAGGCTGGATGGATCCCGGGGCGCAGGCCGCCCCCCCTCCCCGAAGGATAAAGCCGTTCTGCGAGATATACGAGTCCGAGATCGTCTTTTACGCCTTTACAAACAACCTGCCGTTCCAGTCCGAGCCCTGCCCGCACATGAACGAGGGGATACGCACAGAGATCAGGGAGTTTCTCAACTCGCTTGAGGCAGGGCACAGCGGCATCAAAAACAACATGTACCGGTCCGTTCTGAGAGTCTCCCAGAACATGAGGGATGCGGGGAGCAAGCAGCGGACGACCTGCCAGAGGTGCGGCAACTCGTGTACCGGCAAGGTGTGCTCCGTGTGCAGTACCGTTATGGGTCTCAAGGAGGGGGGCAAACCTAATGCAAATATAACATGATGTTTTTAGAAACCGTGGTAGTAGGGAGGATTGGGGTGCCAGCCGTGCCCCGTTCTGAAACCGGCTATACGCAGAGATCAGTAACTGCCGGGTAAATCTCCAGATTGGCAATTCCCGCTTGGCGTGCGGATATGAAATCACGCCGGGGCGGGTGGTTGCAGGGCTGGAATTATCCGAAGGGATGACTTCCAAGACCGAACCGCCGAAATGGATGAGGTCCGGGAGGGAGCAATCCTAAGGTGGAGCATCCACGCTTCCCCGTCAACGTGGCGGATCTTGTACGCCTTGAGATGGGGTTGCTGGTATGGAGTGGGACCGGCAGGGCTACTACTATTACCTTTATAATCAGAGTTTGATCATCCCATGTCATGGACGGTATGTTCTCACCGGGCGGCAGAAGGGGCTATGATGACTTTGCGCGGAGTGTCCCTGAGAACGTGAGGCCCCTGTTTGACTCGGCAAGGGACTTTTGCATGTCGCTTGGCTCCAACGTGGTAGAAGACGTCAGGATGCACAGGGTGGTCTTTGGCAAGACCATGACGTTTAGATGGTTTGCAGACGTGGAGCCAGAATCCGACGGGCTGCTCATCAAGGTTCAGAGGAGCAGAAAGGAGCCTGCGCAGACGATCAGGATAAAGAACAGCCAGGATCTTGCAGGGTCCGGAGGCACCATCCTCAAAAGGGCGTACGAAGAGATCACCTAGTACCGTACGTCAAACTCTGCAAACTTGCCGGTGAACTTCTCGTTTCGAATCTCCACGTCCTCGACCCTTGCGTTGGCAGGCCCGCCGTGCGCCCATTCTACAAGCCGTCCCACGTCGGACATGTCCCCTTCCAGGACGGCCTCCACCCTGCCGTCCTTGCGGTTTCTGACCCATCCTGAGACGTCGTTCTTTCTTGCAATCGCCTTGAGGGTCTGGCGGAAGAACACTCCCTGGACCTTTCCAGTAATGATGATTCGGATTCTCTGGCGGGGCATCAATATAGTGGATATGTAAACTATTAATCAGTTTTAGGCCAGAAGAACTATCTTCTGTCCTTGATTCTGGCCCTGCCGGTCTTGCGGGCTGCGATGCTGCCGACCTTTGCACCCGGCGGCGCGTTCCTTGACACGGTGGAACTCTGCCCTACGTGCTGGTGGCGTCCTCCTCCGTGCGGATGCACGTATGCTGCCTGGGCCACACCGCGCACGATCGGGTATTTCTTGCCCTTTGCCTTGAAGCTGCGCCACTTTCCGCCCGCGCTCATGAACGGTCTTTCGCCGGCTCCTCCGCCTGCAAGCGTGCCTATCATGGCCCTGTTCTTTGGGTTGAGTGTCGTGAACCTGCCAGATGGCAGCTTTACTGTTACCCCCTCCTCTCCGTGCGAGAAGATGGTTGCATTGGTGCCTGCCGACTTTACTATGGCACCGCCGTCGCCGTAGTGCTTTTCAACGTTACACACTATGGTTCCATCAGGAATGTTCTGGACGCTGATGACGTTTCCCTTCTCGATGCCTGACTTTAGCCCGAACTGCAGGACGTCTCCGACCCTGGTTCCAAGCACCGCAGGAACGAACGAGACCGACCCGTCCTCAAACCTGATCTTGGCCAGCGGTGCCTCGCGGCCGCGCTCATGAACCAGATCGATTACCTCTCCTGCGTGCTGCTCTGAGAGGGCAAAGCGCGGATAGATTGCCCTGGCACCCACCTTTCCAGTGGACGTGGATCGGAACTGGTTGCCTCCCCGGCCTCGCCTTCGTACTAGCGGTCTCTTACCCATGTTGCTCGTCTCCCATTGCTAGATGATTTTAAGCTTATGATTGGCGCCTCTTCGTGTGGGATCTCAAGACGTTCACCCCAGCTGTGGGGCTCGAAGCGGGCGGACTCGAAGATCCTCTCCCCGCGGCGCGGCGGCATTCCGCGTAAGGTACCCGGCAGACAGCCAACCTGCCGCTTGGGAGTTGTGGGTCTGTCTGGGAATGCTCCATGACATGTAGTCGTATGAAAGGACGGCAATGAAAAAACCGAACCAGCCAAGTCGAACGGATAACAAGTGTCTGCGGCAGAACCCCCCCCCCCGCAGGCGTTGTCCTGCCCGCCGATTCCCCTTGCAGGGAAAAAAAGTCCCTGCAAGCGTTACATTGTTCCAGATTCCGTCTGTGGGTGGATCCCTGTCTTGGGATCGCTCTTTGCAACATCTCATGCACGCCCTGCATGATTCCAATGAGTACCGGGCATTCTCCTGTGGTTTGGGTGAGAAGATGGGCGAGACGTTTGTCGCTTACTGCGTTAGGAGTGCCCAACCATCAGAGGACACGACACGAATAATGAAAAATCATAAAGCCTCCCACAAATGCCTGTCCAGGCAACCGGTCCCTACTACTACTACTACTACACCGAACAGCATTCGCCCATCGGAATCTCGTGCCCGTGCGGGCACTCCCTTGGATGGTTCAGCATGGTGCACAGCGCGTCTGTAAACTGCTTCTTCATGTGATGCTCAATCCCGCACACCATCTCCTCGTCAATCTCCACCTTTAGCGCGTTGCTCATCAGCACCTCAAGCAGCCGGCTGTTCCTCATCATGCTGGAGCCTATCGCCTTGCCGTCCTCTGTCAGCCTCACCCCGGTCTTGTTGTATTTTACCAGATCCCGGGTGTTGAGCTTTTTTAGCATCTGCACCACGCTTGGCTGCCTCACCTTGAGCGTCTTGGCGATGGTGCTAATCTTGACATCCTCGCCCCTCTCCTTGATGTGCCATATCGCCTTGAGGTACATCTCCACGTGCTCGGCTTCTGCAGTCCCCACAAACAGAGCCTCGTCATTAGTAACAGGTTCGTCCATACTACTATCCTATCTTCGAGTCTTTTAATAAATATTCAAAGTATTGGCGCGCAAATCCTGCAAGCCCGGCATGGTCGGCCCAAATAGCGATCACCTCTGACTGGTTTGAGCCCACAACATCCGGTCCCAGCAGGATAATGACATGCCTCCTGTCCGATATTATCCCCCCGCCAAACAGTCCCTCCTTGATCTTTACAGTCGCAATCCTCTTGATGGCCTTGATGGCCTCTGCGTCCATCTTGTCTGATGTCAGCACCGTGATGTCGATCTTCCTGTCATACAGCGATCTCAGCTTTGGCAGCGCCTGCCTGACCAGCTCCTCTCCTGCCTCCGGTATCGCGATCATCACCTCGTTCCTGCACGCATCCACCATCTCAAGAATCTTGGATGCGATGTTGATCGTGCCTGAGAGCACCCAGATGTCGGGCTTTTCACTGGTCCCGCTCCCCTCGTACAGCGGCATCAGCTCGCTCAGTATCACCCCTTGGTTCCTTACGAACTCGTCGTCCATGTTCTGCTTTGTAGTCTCCAGTCCCGTTGCAGGCGACTTTGCAGAGTACACAGTTGGCCTCGACTCGTCAGAGTCTATCCAGCCCTTCTCCTCCAGCGTGCCTAGCACCTCGTAAATCTTGGAGTACGGCACGCCTGACTTTTGGCTTAAATTCGAGGCGTTCTGCCTCCCTGACTTTAGCAGTACTGCAAAGGCCTTTACCTCGTACCCCGTCATGCCGATCTTCTCGAGGGACTTTTTGGTCTTGTCAGATATGCTCATGCGATCTGATCGGCTCTGCTTTCTATTTAAGTCACGCCTGAATGCCTAAATTACACACGGGGGTAAAGGTGCAAGACATTATATAATATCAGATCTCGTATTGATCAAGCATGGCATTGATCCAGATATCCAACCAGGCGGTTAAAAACCTGGGCAAAAAGTCCACGATCCGGTTCACGCAGAGCATATGCCCCGACTGCAACATGATTCTGGATGCAGAAGTCTTTGAGAGGGACGGAAAGGTATTCATGACCAAGGTCTGCCCAACCCACGGCGAATGCGAGGAACTCTACTTTGGCTCTTATGAGATGTACAAAAAGTTCAGCACCTACTGGATGGACGGCAAGGGTGCCCATGCTCCAAACGTGATGGTTGACAGGTGCTCCTGCCCAAACAACTGCGGATTATGCTCAAACCATCTGTCGCACAGCGGCCTTGCCAACATGATAGTGACCAACCGGTGCGACCTGACCTGCTGGTACTGCTTCTTTTACGTCAAGAAGGGACTCGAGGGCGCATACATGTACGAGCCCGATCACACACAGGTGCGCGCCATGATGAAGACGCTTCGGGCCGAGCGACCAATCCCAGGCAACTCCATGCAGATAACAGGCGGAGAGCCGATGCTGCGCGAGGACATCGCCGATGTCATCAAGATAATGAAGGAGGAGGGAGTCGACCACATCCAGATGAACACCAACGGCATCAGGCACGCGATGGATCCCGAGGCCGCGCGCGAGGTGAGGCTTGCCGGATGCAACAATCTCTATCTATCCTTTGACGGCGTCACCGCAAGGACCAACCCCAAAAACCACTGGGAGATCCCGTACGCCCTTGACAGCTGCCGAAAGACCGGCACGACTGTGGTGTTTGTCCCCACGGTAATCAAGTCAATCAACGATCACGAACTAGGCGGAATCATCAGATACGCCCAGAAGAACATGGACGTGGTCCATGCAGTAAACTTCCAGCCAGTCTCCCTGACAGGACGAATGGGCAAGACTGAGCGTGAAAAATACAGAATCACCATACCAGACTGCATTCAGAGGATCGAGGAGCAGACAAACGGCGAGGTCACAGTGGATGACTGGTTCCCGGTTCCAAGCTGCATGCCGCTGACCAACGTGATCGAGGCCTTCTCAAGCAAGCCAAAGTATGAATTGTCGATCCACTTTGCATGCGGCGCAGGCACGTACATCTTTGAAGACGCGGAGACCAAAAAGTTCGTCCCGCTCACCAAGTTCTGCGACATCCAGGGAATGCTGGAACTCTTCGAGGACAAGGCCGAAGAGATCCGCTCCGGCAAGAACAAGTACTTTACGATGCTGGAAGTGGTAAGAAAGCTCAAAGGGTTTGTAGACACCAAGAAGCAGCCGGCCGGCCTGGATCTGGCAAAGATGTTTGGCAACATCCTCATGAAGAGGTCGTTTGATTCGGTAGGCTCGTGGCATGTCAAGGGGCTGTTCCTGGGCATGATGCACTTCCAGGACAAGTACAACGAGGATCTTGAGAGACTGCAGAGGTGCGACATCCACTATGTCACGCCGGACCTCAGAATCGTTCCCTTCTGCGCGTTCAACGTCATTCCCGAATGGTACCGGGACAGGATCCAAAAGAAATACTCCATCACCGTCGAGGAATGGGAGGAACGCGAGGGAGTCAAGCTTGAAGACGGCCTTTATCGCGGTTTGATGAGGCGCGGCGCAGGCGACGAGCTTGCAGCGGGTTGTGCCAAGTCCCAGATGTTCCATGACGCGGCCCAGGCCACCACGTAATAGTCTTCCAAATAATTATCTAATGCATTCTATTTGATTTCATACTGATTTGCCATCATCATCCCTGCAGGGTGCCATGTTGGGTGTAGATCATTATTATACGATATTTGGTGTTTATAGACATGGTTTCTCGCGCATTTTTTCGTTTTAATTCAAAGATCGTTTTCGTACCTGTCATGGCCGGCGTGGCAGCAGTAATGATTCTGGGCATCGGACTTGCCATACCTGGTGATGATGGAGGAGTGGCATTTTTACAGGCCGTGCAGGGGGCAGTCTCTGCTGACAGCACATCCCCCACCATCACTGCTCCCCCAGATGTGGTCCTTGAGGCCACCGGTCGGCTGAGTACCGTTGACATCGGCGCTGCAACTGCCACCGACAACCGGGACTCCAACCTCACCATTACCAACAACGCCACCGGGCCATTTCCCATCGGCACAACCATAGTACAATGGAGTGTCCAAGACTCCCGCGGCAATACTGCAACTGCCCTCCAGACTGTCACCATGCGCGATGGCGTGGCGCCATACTTTACCACGGTGCCCGTTGAAATCCAGATGACCTTTGCCACGGGCAACTCGTTTGTGATTGACTTTGCAACCCCCAGGGCTTCGGATACCGTTGATCACACCGTTGCAGTGTACTGCACCCCCAGTTCACACTCTGTATTTCCTGTAGGCTCCACCACCGTTACCTGTACTGCCTTTGATGATGCGTGCAATGCCGCAGAGGCCAGCTTTGAGGTTGTGGTGGACGTCCTGATGGATTCGCCGCCCCGGGCCTTGCCTGTTCCCTTTGAAACCATAACAGACAGCTTTGATGGGTATGGACCGTGGATGCTGTTTACATCGATAGGCGAATACCACTCATACGTGCCATATAACGACTATCAGTTTAGCATAGACTACAACAATGGTAATCCATCACCGTCTGCAAGAATCAGCGGCGAGGGGTTTGTAGCCAATTCGGAGATACGGCAGGATGTAGACCTGCGCGGACTGGATGAGGGCGATGAATTGTTTTTGAGCGTTGACTACAGGGCGACATCCAGCACACCGGATTCCTCGGTTACCAATGCATACGTGAAGATCTATGATGGTGAGGGTAACACCATTTACCGTCATTGGCTTGTCCGTGGAGGAATAACTGATACCGAATGGCAGAGATCCTCCATTGACATCACTGACGTCGTATCAGGGCATGACGGCATATCCATAGGCTTGGGATTGCGTGATGGCTGGATTGCAAAATGGAACCAGAATGCGTACTTTGACAACTTTTATCTCGGTACCGTGCCTGCCGATTTAAATGATAACACTGGTATGATCCACGCCGAACCTACCATGCCATCTGTTCCGGCCACAATCCCTGAGGCGCAAGAAAAATGCCTGATGCCAGACGATTCTGATTCGCAGTAGTCAGTCGAGAATAACCTCTAGCCGGTTTACCAGCCATATTTATCCGACAATATACGACTCTCTGGAAACTTATCCTGCATTAATCTACCACGCTTGGAATCTGTTGGCCATGTGAATGTGCTCAGAACCGTTCTCAGGACAAACAAATTATCTCTCAAAATTATGAATACATGAAATGTAAGGCCTCTGCAGGAAGACGATCCAACTCATTATGCAGGAAAACCCTGAGAGACCTGCATATCCATCGGGATTCCGTAAAACTTTATTTTGTGTTTCCTCTTTTCATACAACCACTTGAAAATCTGGTTTGACATACTGACCCCAAAAGAGATACTGTTTTTCGAATCCATGGTTCACAGGCTGGAGAAAACACACACCATACTGTGCACATCCAGAAATTACAGGGAGGTCAACGAATTGGGAAAAATTCGTAACCTCCAGTTGGAACCAGTAGGAAAGTTTGGCGGAGGCAAATTATCTGGAAAACTGAATGCAAGCATTGACCGAATGCGTTTGTTGTCTGAAAAAATTCAAGGGTTTGTGCCGGATCTTGCAATCAGTTTCTGCTCCCCGGACGCGGCAAGAATCTCGTTTGGTCTGGGAATAAAACACATAGGGTTTTCCAACTCCCCCCACCATGACGCTGTCATGAGGCTGACTGTTCCACTTTTAACGAAACTCCTGATCCCGTCCTACATTACTAAAAAGGAATTTAGCAGGTATGGAATAGAGTCAAAAGACATCATCAAATATGACGCCATGGACGAGTTGCTGATTATAAACAACAATAATGTTCCCTTTAAACTACCCAAAATGAAACTAAAAGACAGTAAAACCATTCTTTTTAGAACCCACGAGTCGCAGGCAGCGTATGTTCCGTATCATACGGATATTAAAAAGATAATCGACTCGTTGATTAAAGAATTTAAAAATTATAACATAATCGTGATGGGCAGATATTTTGACGAGATAGAGGATCTTAAGAAAAAATATGCAAAACAGGATCTCATAATTCTTGATGATGTGGTTGACGGCAATGCCATCTTTTCGATAACCGACGTGTTTGTCGGATCCGGGGGAACCATGACTACCGAGGCTGTCCTACGGAAAATTCCAACCATATCCTACGAGGCGATTCCCAGCACGGTGGAAAAATATCTTGTAAAGAGAAAATTACTAGTCCGTGCAAAAACCCCTGAACAGATTGTCTCTGCCGCATCCGAACTGCTATCCTCTGAAAATACCTCATTTAAACTAAAGTCTGAGAAATTTGTATCACAGATGAGTGATCCCTTTAAGGTTTTGACATCCGTAATTAATTCAATTAACAACTGATCTATGTTTTGAAGCTAAAACCAGACCTTGGACCACAAGCAGGAACGAATCAACTTGCATGCTGTTGTATGTCAGTCAAGCCCAGCATGGAACAGTCATACGCGATTCTACATCTATTCACACGCCTGTACTATTTTGGCGTGGCATGATCCCAATTATCTGGCAGGCTTTTCCAACGCAGAATACAGAGAGGCTTGACGTTAATATCATCTCAAACCTCTTGTATTTTTGGAATCTCTAAAAAAGGGCGAGGTATTCAGGTTCATCCAAACTATGTCAAGGTGGTTTTGCGACACCCATGCTGCTGCAAGGTGCCGTATCTGGCAACGTGTCTTGGATTCCTCTTGCCACACACGCAATTCCAGAATGGGCCATCTGATGCCCGTTCATGACACTGTGCAAACTCCCCAACGCTATGTGATCACGTTATTAATGGTGTTGTGTCACTAGAATAAATTGGATAGCATACGGGTCACGTACTCTGGCCTGCTCGGATTTGCCGTGGCAATGGGTGGCATTCTGGCCGGTCTAGCATTTACCATTATAGTGACCCGTCAACTGACGCCCGAGGAATTTGGGGTCTGGATAGTCATTGGAAGCATGGCCTCCTACTCTGCCACCGCCGAGCCGATAATCTCCTACTGGATCACGAGACAGGTCGCAAGAGGAAAACCTGTCGGGAGGACGTCTATGGCATCCACCTCGCTCTTTGCCGGCGGTTCCATTCCCATATACGTAGTATCCGTGCTACTCTTTGCCAATATCGAGGCCACATTCCTTGACTCCATGATACTGGGCGCAATTCTAATCCCGGTGACATTCGTGCGTGGTACTCTCTCAGCTGTCAATCTGGGCCACAAGCCGCACGCAGTCAGCATCGGAATGGCAGTCTTCCAATCTGTAAAGATACCTGCAGGACTGGGACTGGTCTTCTTCCTTGGACTGGGTCTAGACGGAGCCATTCTTGCAGTATTTGCTGCGTATCTTGTGGACATAGCAATCCAACTGCGCTATGCCAGACCAAAACTTGCAGTCCTACTTGACTTTTCATACCTGAAGGACTGGATCAGGCAGGCCTGGATTCCACTGTATGGGCGCATACCCGGCGTGCTGGTCAGCTTGGACGTCATCATATACACCATAATAGTAGGCTCTGTCGTGGGGGTAGCATACTATGCAGCTGCCATGGCAGTGGCAGGAATCGTGGGTCGTGCAGGACGTATCTCGCAGGCACTGTACCCGAAGCTGTTGGCAGAGGGAAGCCGGGATCACATATCCGAGAATTTTACGTGGGTGATGTACTTTGCCGTACCGCTACTGGTAGTGGCTATTCTCTTCTCCCGACATGCGATGTTCCTGCTGAACCCCGAATATGCCGGGGCGTGGTTTGCCGCCGTGCTGCTTGCACTCAATGCACTTGTGCGTGTATTGATCGACTTCTTCCAGCAGGTGCTAATGGGCACTGATACGGTGGATGCAGATGAGAGGCCGCGTGCATCTGCCTTGCTGAAAAGTAGGCTCTTTCTGGTCGGAACCCTAGCAAACGTTCACCACGTGCTCTACCTTGGCGTGCTGGCCGTATCTCTGTTCGCCTTCAGTGGTATGTCAGATCTGGATCTGGTCGCAATCTGGTCTGCGGTATTTCTTACCGTATCTGTTCCCTTTGTTGTCTACTATGGTTTTCTTGTCAAGAGGCATGCACCGTTCCGCATACCATACCCTGTTATCCTCAGACACTTGGCCGGCGGTGCGGCTATTGTGGTAGTCTTTATGCTCACAAACGAACACATAGTCGAGTTCGAGGCAAGCATCTACTCGTATGTGCCTGGGTTGCTTTTGGAACTGGTGTTGTGTGGTGTAACATACATTGGTATCACGTATGCGATCGACTACAAGACCAGAAGACTGTTCCGACTGGCACTATCGGAGATATCCAGACGCAAAAACTCCACAGAGTAGTCCTTTACATAACTGCCGTTTGAATGTTGGTAAAATGTATGGCGATTCAGATCGTGGGATCTGGTTGGCTGGGATACATTCTGTTCAAATACTTGGCTAAGTTACAGATAAAACCGTTATGCGAGATACAGAATCGTGGGGTACATTCCATGAAGATACTCTTTATTGCATCCTCATATACGGGAGGAATAGGAGTATTCATCACAAGAATCTACAAGAAGCTTGCTGAACAAGGCTTTGAGGTAAGTCTATTTGAGGCACCCCACATACCGATCAAAAACCTAAAGAATCCGAGCTTTGCCATACTTGCCGCCATCAAGGCACTTTTAAACACCGAATCATACGACATAGTTCATGCATTTAACGTTCCATCTGCGATTGCCATGCGGTGCACTAGGGCAAAAAAGAGGATACTGTCCATTCACGGGGTATTTTCGGATCAGATGGATATAATTCACTCCAAGACGCCGGGATGTCTGATCGCATTTGCAGAGTCCCAGGCAATACGGTGGGCAGACAAGCTGGCCACCGATTCGGAGGCAACCAGAAGGAGGTACATGGAAAAACTTGGTGTCGACTTTGCGTGTACTATATCGCCACTTGATCCAGACGAGTTTGCAGACATTCCAGATGTCCCAAAAAAGAGGCAAGTAGTATACGTTGGTCGGGACAGCTATGAGAAGGGAATAGACATACTCAGAGGTGTAGAGGAAAAGATCGACGCTGACGTGATATATTGCACGGATCTTGACTGGAAGGATGCGATGCTTAAGCTCAAAGAGTCAAGTGTTCTTGTCTTGCCATCTAGAGTGGAGAGCCTGCCGCAGGTAATTCTGGAGGCCTTTTACCTAGGTGTTCCTGTCGTGGCTACTGATGTGGGTGGAGTCTCAGAGGTAATTACCAACGAGGAGACCGGACTGCTGATCTCCCCGGAGGATCCAGAACAGTTGGTTACTTCGGTAAACAGGATGCTTCGTGAGAAGGACACGGCACGTTCCTTTACAGAGAAAGGGTACAGGTATGCCATGGAGAATCTGACATGGGATGTCATGCTGCCGCGATACGTCAAGTTCTACGAGGACTTGTTGGCAGAACCCTGAAACAGAGTTTGCAGTCCATCCTCGAGGGATGTCTTGGGCCTCCATCCTAACAGCCTTGTGGCCTTGGATATGTCAGCCGTGCTAATCTCTGCATCTCCTGGTCTGGGATTCTCATATGTGGGTTCCACATTTTCCCCTGACAGTCTTGTCATGATTTGCGCAAGATCTGTAAGTGTAGTGGACTTTCCTCCACCAATATTGAAGAATCCTTCCACGATGCCGCTTCCCATCGCGGCCAGGTTGGCCTCCACCACGTCACCTACAAAGGTAAAGTCTCTGATCTGGGTTCCATCACCAAAGATTATGGGAGCTTTCCCAGCGGTTAGTCGATTCATGAAGTTTGTTATTACCCCGGCATAGGCTGGATTCTGTCCTGTTCCAAACACGTTAAAGTATCGCAGTCCAATTATCTGTGATCCATCCTTTACATATCCTTCTGCCAAAACCTCGCAGTCAAACTTTGTCTTGCCGTAGGGGTTGATGGGTTTTCTCTCAAAATCCTCGGTGATGGGTATCTTTTTGATGTCTCCGTATATGCTGGCACTGCTGGCATAGACTACCTTGATGTGGTGCTTGCTTGCAGTCTTAAAGACATTCTTGGTCCCCCCTACGTTCACCCTATGGTACGTGTCCGGATTCTTCCATGATTCCGGGACAGAACCCAGTGCAGCTTGGTGGAATATGCCGTCTGTTCCTTGTAATGCACCGTCCAGTGCGTCTAGGTCACAGATATCCATCTTCTTAATGTGTATCTTCTCATGTATGCCGTCCAGGTTGGCTAGGTTGCCGCGGGCGAAGTCGTCGATTATAGTGACGTTGTGTCCCTCAGAGACCAGACGGCGTACCAAGTGACTTCCTATGAATCCTGCGCCTCCAGTTACTGCAAAGTTCATGTGTATGGCACTGGATAGGAGGAATTTAACCATTTGATCTGGTTCCTATAACACTATTAAAGACAGGTACGCGCACACATCAGAATGAACAGGCACATGGTTCACAGTATATTTTCGCTTGAGCTCGAAGAGGTTAGGAGGTTGGTTGAAAAGAACGAAGTGTCCGTATGCGTAGTGGGAATCGGCAGGATCGGACTGCCGACAGCACTGATGTTTGCAAGATCCGGCTTCAAAACCGTCGGGGTAGACATAGACAAAGATTTGGTGGCAAGGCTGTCCTCTGGAAATTTTTCCCTCAAGGATGAGCCCGGCCTTGAGGACGTCTTCAGGCAGGTAGTAGATGACGGGCTGTTCAGGGTAACTACAAGCCTAGAAGACGGTATCTCATGTTCGGATATCGTAGTGTTGTCCCTACCTACACCAGTGGCAGGTGACAACATACCTGACTATTCTGCACTGAGAACGGTGAGTAGACAGCTAAGCGATCTGATAAGGGTCGGTTCCGTAATTGTAGTGGAAAGTACCATTGAGCCCGGATTCTTGGAGAATGAGTTTCTGGGCTTGGTGGAGGGTGGCAAGGCTGAAGCCATGGCAGGTGTTAATGTAGGTGTGGGTGTGTGTCCAGAGGCTGCAAACCCCGGTGAGATCCTCAGGGACTTTGCAAGACTGCCAAGGCTGGTGGGTGCTACAGACGGGAAGACTGCTAAGAAGATTGCAGAGGTCTATAGGCACGCATTCCCTGTAGACTTTAGAATGGTACCAGACTGCAAGACTGCCAACGCCGCCAAACTGGTCGCCAATGTCTTTCGGGACGTTAACATTGCCTTTGTAAACGAGCTGGCATTGCTCTTTGACAGGCTTGGCATAGACACCAAGGAAGTCTTGGAGGCTGCCAACAGCAAGTACAACTTTCAGATCCACTATCCAGGGGCGGGAGTGGGAGGCCCATGTCTTCCGGCAAACTCATATCAACTACTCAACTCCGCTAGGGCGACTGGCGGCAGACTGCCAAGAATCATAGAGACGGGAAGACAGGTAAATGAGCAGATGCCAGCATATGTGGTGGATCTGCTTAAGGACGCCCTACGAGAGGCAGGTAAGGAGATCGAGTCCTCGATGGTACTGGTTTTGGGTGTATCATACAAGCCGGATGTCATGGACATGCGGGTTTCTCCTGCAGAGTCGGTAATATTAGAGGCCAGAAGGGCAGGCGCCATGATCAAGATATACGATCCCTATTTCAAGGGAGTCATGGCATACGGGATACGCACAGAGTCTAGTTTAAATGAGGCCATATCTGGCACAGACGCGGCCGTGATCGTCACGGCACACGCAGAATTCCAGGATATTGATCTAGGGCACTTTGCAAAGATGAGAACCCCGGTCCTAGTGGATGCTCGGGGAATAGTTGACATACACTTGGCAGAAGAGGCAGGACTTGTATTCAGAGGCTTGGGACGCAGAAGGCGCAAAACAATCGAAGAAGATCATATCTATAGTGGTAAGTGTTCACGTGGTTTAACTCATTTTTAGGCGTATTTTGCAATCTCCGCCAAGTAATCCAATTTCTTGTTTTTCCATGTCATTACACATGAAAAGAAATTCGCCATCCACGTCATCGTCTCCTCTGCCCTTATGCTGCCCCGTATTTTTCTGTGCACGACTATCTCGCGCAACCCGCGTTCTGCAGCATTGTTTGTAGGCGGGATCTTTGGGTTCAGCACGAACCGGAACAGGTCGCTGCCAGCATTGCTGATCTTGACCATGAATTTTTCCAATATTGGATCGTCGGCGTACCTTGCAACGATCTTTTCGATGCATGACGTCAGCATGGCAGACGCGTTGTCCCGGAGAGAGCGCGAGCGTTTCCTGCTTGCCCTTCTGGCATAATCATAGATTATGCGCAGGTGCTTCAGGACGTTGCGCGCGCCTGGGCAGTCCGGATTGCGGTTGCAGATGTCCCTGGCCTCGCGTATTATGTGCGACCAGCAGCGCTGGACGCGGTATTTTCCGTACGCCGTCCAGCCGTCGCACACTAACGTGCCGTCCCAACCCCCAAGCGCTTCTTTCAGAACCTTTGCCCCCCGGCTGTCCCGTATCACGTACAGCGCGTGCCCGGTCAGCGGATCGTGCAGTATCCACACCCAGACGTTGCGGCCGTTTAGGTGAATCGATGTCTCGTCGGCGTGCAGTATCTTGGCCTTGCGTATCATGGCGGCAATGGCTGCCGCAGGGGCGCCCAGCGACGTTCCCAGCCTGCGCATTATGTTGTGCGCCGTGCCCGAGGAGAGTGTAATTCCGTACCGCGACATGCGGTCTGCGATCATCCTAAACGGCATGCGACACACGTAATCGTCTGCAACATCAGTCGTTATGCTCGGATCGTAGCTGCCCTTGTCTGGAAGGCCGGTCTCGGGCTTGATGTCCACCAGACCGCAGGAGCAGCGACACGTGTTTATGGTGTGGCGCGTGGTGATGACCTTTATCGTGCGCTCCACTCTGGTAATGTCGCGTTTTTCTGACTGCACTATGGAAAGGCTACCCGAGCCGCATTCGGGGCAGGCCTCCGGGGTGTGTTCCTCAAACTCGGTGGGTTTTGGCTTGCGGGTGCGGCCCATGTGGCCTTTTTGCCCCCCGCGCGACTTCCCGCTGCCGGCCGCATCCACGCGGTCCTTTTGATCCCGGGAGGCTTTTGTGGATTTATTGTAGGCATTCTTTTCGTCGCCTTTTCCCTTTGTGTCAGGCCATCCGGGCCCCCTTTTTTGTGATGACGGGGTGTTGTAATTGTCATGCCGCACCAGCCTGCGCTTAAGATCAGCAACTGCCAGATTCAATTCCTCAATTATCTGCCCTTGCATCTCAATCGTCTGCTTGAGCTTGATGTTCTCAGTCTTGAGATCCGTGTACATCTTTTTGAGTTCAGCCTGGCTTTTCACATCGGGTTTGGATTACCATCCTATTTGGATCTGTGGTTTGCACAAAATTTACCCAAGAGTGAACTGAATTAGGCACGACGTGAACACTTACCTATAGTGAAAAGTGAAAGTTCGTTCCAAGTTCAGCACCTCAGACCGAAAACTATGTAGATCAGCCGGTCGCCTAACGCGGCATGATCAAAGTAACACGGGAAGAACTCGAAGTAGCATACAAAAAAGAAAAGGACCTCAGGGTGGGAGCCAGAATGCTTGCAGTACACATGGTACATTTTCGTAAAATGAGCATAGATGATGCGGCCGTCAATCTTCTGCGATGTCCCAGGTGGGTACGCAACTGGCTGGAACGCTTCGAGAATGGAGGCCTACAAGGCCTCCGGGATCTTCCCAGATCCGGCAGGCCGCCCAAGATTTCACCTGAAGCAATGGACGGCATACTGGACAAGGTAGACCGGTTCAAGACCACTCCTGCCGAACTGCAACAGGTCATACACAGGGAGACGGGAACAAAGATGCACAGGACGAACATCAGGAAAATCATGCAAAAATACGGTCTGTCCCCCAAGGGGTCGCAAAGGATCCACATCAACAGGGCCACCAAGGCAGCCGTAAAAAGCTGGCAATATCGCCTCAAAAAGAGAATTTCACGCCTAGAAAAAGACGGTTTTGTCCTGGCCGTGCAAGACGAGGCGTTCTTCATACACGACGTAAAATCTGGCCGCAAGTATTGGTCCCCCGTGGGGGTGCCAATAACCGTGCCATACACTGGAAGCCACAAAAGAATTACCGCGTACGGTTCAATTACAATGGATGGCAGGCAGTTCTTCAGGACTGCCAGCGGGTTTAACGCGCCCACTTTTGTTGCTTATCTCAAGGCCATGCAGAGGCATTTTGGGAAGGTTGCCGTCCTGGTGGACAGGGCGTCCCCGCACCGCGCAAAAGCCGTCCGGACGCTGCTGCGCGAGAACAAGAACATCAGGATCATATACCTGCCAAAAGGCTCACCGTATCTCAACGCCGTGGAAGAATGCTGGCACCAGGGAAAACGGAACCTGCTTGTTTCAGAATACTACAAAACCTTCTTGGACATGCACAGTGCCGTCTCCCAGTACTATCGAACTGCGAGATTCAATCTGGATTTGATCAAATTCTTTAACAGAAAAGCCGAATTATTTTGCAAGAACTTTTGATCGCCACTATAGTACCTTGAAACAAGACGTGTGCATGTTATTAAGACATCTCTGATGTTGCTGTTCTCATTAATGTGTACATTTTGTAACTCATAGGGCATTCTTGAAAAAATCTATAGATAAGAACGTCGACATGTCAGTGTGACTAAATGTGATAGTAACACACAAAGATCTTCCACTTATAGTATTTCTGTTCTATTTGGTTTTCATCTTCGCATTATTCCATTCTTGAACAATACATTTCCATCTACTGGAATTATGAAAGTATATTTATTCCATGTACCGCATCGAAAAATCGTGATGCGATTATCATGAAACTACTGATAAGCGGGGACATGAAGAAATACATAAAACAGCTTTCCAAGATTGGTGCAGATTGCCGAGCGGTAAGCGATCCACTTGTGGCTGATCGGTCACTTAAACACATGTATATGTGGAAACAATGCATGAGTAGATTCGACAGATTGGTCTGCGACTTTAAACCAGATGTTGTGGTCAGTAGTCCCGGAGATTTTGGTGCCGCAGCACTGCGATCTGGCATACCGCTGGTATAGTGAAAAGTGAAAGTTCGTTCCAAGTTCAGCACCTCAGACCGAAAACTATGTAGATCAGCCGGTCGCCTAACGCGGCATGATCAAAGTAACACGGGAAGAACTCGAAGTAGCATACAAAAAAGAAAAGGACCTCAGGGTGGGAGCCAGAATGCTTGCAGTACACATGGTACATTTTCGTAAAATGAGCATAGATGATGCGGCCGTCAATCTTCTGCGATGTCCCAGGTGGGTACGCAACTGGCTGGAACGCTTCGAGAATGGAGGTCTACAAGGCCTCCGGGATCTTCCCAGATCCGGCAGGCCGCCCAAGATTTCACCTGAAGCAATGGACGGCATACTGGACAAGGTAGACCGGTTCAAGACCACTCCTGCCGAACTGCAACAGGTCATACACAGGGAGACGGGAACAAAGATGCACAGGACGAACATCAGGAAAATCATGCAAAAATACGGTCTGTCCCCCAAGGGGTCGCAAAGGATCCACATCAACAGGGCCACCAAGGCAGCCGTAAAAAGCTGGCAATATCGCCTCAAAAAGAGAATTTCACGCCTAGAAAAAGACGGTTTTGTCCTGGCCGTGCAAGACGAGGCGTTCTTCATACACGACGTAAAATCTGGCCGCAAGTATTGGTCCCCCGTGGGGGTGCCAATAACCGTGCCATACACTGGAAGCCACAAAAGAATTACCGCGTACGGTTCAATTACAATGGATGGCAGGCAGTTCTTCAGGACTGCCAGCGGGTTTAACGCGCCCACTTTTGTTGCTTATCTCAAGGCCATGCAGAGGCATTTTGGGAAGGTTGCCGTCCTGGTGGACAGGGCGTCCCCGCACCGCGCAAAAGCCGTCCGGACGCTGCTGCGCGAGAACAAGAACATCAGGATCATATACCTGCCAAAAGGCTCACCGTATCTCAACGCCGTGGAAGAATGCTGGCACCAGGGAAAACGGAACCTGCTTGTTTCAGAATACTACAAAACCTTCTTGGACATGCACAGTGCCGTCTCCCAGTACTATCGAACTGCGAGATTCAATCTGGATTTGATCAAATTCTTTAACAGAAAAGCCGAATTATTTTGCAAGAACTTTTGATCGCCACTATAGTATACTTGGTAGGAAACTACTGGCAGGAAGAGGAGACTAGAAAAAAAGTAGATCACATGTCGTTCCTAAGTAGAATTGCCAACAAGAGATATGCTGACACGATGGAACGATGCATGTGTGGTGCGGCTGTTATCATAACAGTCTCCAAATATCTTGAGAAAGTAGTTCAAGAGAGATTCCCTGATAGGCCAGTGTGCGCTTTGTACAGTGGAACGGATCCATCCGCATGGCATCCTGAGAAGGGAATGACACTGAAACATCCTTGTGTGGGACTGGTGCAAAAAGCCACAGTCTGGGACAAGGCCAAGGAGATGCTCATATTGAAGCAAGTCATGGACAGATTTCCGAATGTAACGTTCTACTGGGTAGGCTACGGCGCGTACGTCAATAAAATATTAGAAGAATTACAAGGATATTCTAACTTTCAATACCTTGGCAAGTTGGCGTACCCGGACGGGGTCAGGCAGTTTTTGACAGAGGTTGACATTTACGCCCTACTTACGGGTTTAGATGCATTACCAAGTTCACTGAGAGAGGCCTCATTGATGAAAAAACCCGTGATTGCGACAAATATTGGAGGTGTTCCAGAGATGCTAGAGGACGGTAGAACAGGATTCTTGGTGGAGCGGGGAGATGGAACTATAATAGCCGAAAAGATCTCGCAACTTCTGGTTGATAAGGAAATGTTACGGCAGATGGGAACATATGGGAGAGAATTTATAATGAATAATTTTTCGCCCGATGCCACCGCCACGAAATTCATGTACATATTAGAAGCCATGCGTAATCCCTCCATTTCGTTGGGTTAAACCAGAAAAACCCAGAAAATATTAAAAATTCTGATTTAATTCTCGCCATGTTAGCCATGTGGGGATCCTGTCCTGCCAGAAATACAAAATAACGTGCGCAACCTTGCAGCACCACGATGTGCACGGAATTAATTGTTTGAAACGGCGCTGCCGGGGACGTTTGCCTCTTCCCAGTTTATTACCGGCCCCAGCGTGCTACCTGAAGGAGGTCCTTTCTTCATCTGGTTCCACAGGAGGTCCAGGTTTACGAGTCCGGTTATTATGTTAAATTCCCTGTTAAAGTCGCCAATCTTTCCCTTGTATGGCGCGGTAAGCCGGCCGTACCGCTTCAGCCTGCCGATGGAGTGCTCCACCTTTACCCTGGCCGAGTTGACGGCGTGGTTGTGCTCCTTTTCCTCCTTTGTAAAGCGCTTGTGGTTCTTGGTCTTCTTGTGCGGCTGCAGGGTGTTTGTGCCGGGCAGATCCTTTGCGATTCCCTTGTAGCCGCGGTCAGTAAGGGTGTGGATCCTGTCCTCTTCGGGGGTGTCCTCGTCGCACATGCGGTCCCACCATTTTCCAAACGGCAGCGGGCTCTCCCTGAGCAGCGTGATGTCGTGGACGGATCCCACGGTGCTGCCGGATATGGCGACTATCACCCCGTTTTCATTTATGCAGACTGTGGTGTTGAGCGTGAATTTCTTCTTCTTGCCCGAATACATCATGCTCCTCATCTGTTTTTCGTCCGGCCTCTGTATGGGGCAGTGCGTGCCGTCGATCATCATGATGCCCCCGTCAGGCCCGGAAATTATTTTTTTGAGATCCTCTTTTGTCTCCGTGCCTGCTATCTCCTTTGATATGTTGGCAGCAGTGGGCAGCGCCGCCTCGAGTACCGCGTCCATGACGTCGATGTACCTGGACACGGTCGCCTGGTCTATTCCAAAGAATGCCGCAAGCGCGCCCTGCGTGGGGTTGCCCTTTTTGTACATCAGTGACATGAGTAGCGCGTGCCTTGGGTACAGCTTGCAGCGGTTCCCGGGATCCGACGCCCTCGTCTCGTCGTTCCTGAAGAGCGGGGATTTGCCGCTTTGTCTTATCCATGCCTCGGCCCTGTCAAGTATGTACTGGAATTGCCCCCTGCCCTTCAGCGTCGCGTCATGAAGCTTCTTCCCGACGCCGATGACGTCGTCAAACACCTCCACGCGGTGCAGCAGGGCGGGCTCCCCTGCGGCTCCGGACTCGGAGCCGTCCCGCGTGCTCCACAGGCTTTGCTCGTGCTTGGCGGCTGCCTCCAAGCGCTTGATGTCAGCGTCCTGGCGCTTGATGTCAGCGTCCTGGCGCTTGATGTCAGCGTCCTGGCGCTTGATCATGTATCTGAGAGCCTTGTTCTCTTTTTGCAGGTCACTTGTTTCCTGATTCGACAACAGTATGAACCGGCATATTCTGGTTTTAATTGGATGGATCATAAATTTTTGACAGCAGGGCTAACATGTCAGCGCGGAGTTTGAAAAAGTTCCGGATTACGCATATTTTCTATTGAAGGAATTTGGCCTGCAAGAATCCAAACTATACTGAGGTTCAAAAGATTGTGCACAGCATAACGTATTTTCTGCTGATGGATTTGAGAAGATCAAACTTGCGCCTAAAAGTTCGATAATACAACGAAACAATTTGGTGCACGCATTGGGATCTTGTAACCTCATGTGTTCCGATCAAAACATTCAGAAGGCATCACTCATGAATTTGCCGAATCCTATATCTAAAAGTCAAAGTTTGTGCAGATGGAAAATACGATTTAAATAAAAAACGAATTAGTTGCAGTCATGTTGGTTACACGCTAAATTTAGGATCGCCGGTTAAGGTCGTAGTTTTAAAAAATAATCGATTTTGGGCGTGATTTCAGCATCATGTGCAAGTGATTCGGCAACAACCGACTTGAGTCTTGTAACAACTATTCCAGTCAATCCACCGATCACCAGAAAGAACATAATTAATCGTAGCAATCTAGTATTACTGCACGAATTTTTACGTGTCGCTATAGCCCATAGTTTCATATGATGGGCAAAGAACTTTTGGTACTATACAAAACTTTTGCATTTCACTATAATTTAAAAGCAAAACATTGCACATGTAATTCATGCGGCTGTTAATCGGATCAAGAGACAAATCCCGATTGTTTCATTGGAATGAATTCGGTAGAGTTCTCTCCAAATTTGGTGTAGAATGCAAAGTCGTAAACAACATAGAGATTGTGGACGGGTTCCCTACCAAAAAAATACACAAGTGGAGAGGATCTATGAGACGTTTCAACAGACTGATCAGCGATTTTAATCCAGACGCAATCATGACTGATGGATTGAGACATTTTGGAACCGCTGCACTCAAATCTGATATTCCTCTAATAGTGTATCTAGGAGGAGATTTTTGGACCGAAATAAAATGCGCAAAAGAAACCAAATACAGTTCATTTCCAAGAAGTTTAGCTATAGGCAAATTGGAACAAATAGGCTATGAAATCTTGCATGGCTCAAGAATAATCATGCCCATCTCCAAATACCTAGATGGGATAGTACGTGAGAGATTGCCTGACAAACCAACTCATGTCTTACCTACCATCATGGATCCATCCATATGGTGCCCTAAGGAAAACACTGACGAGGGAAGCCTAAAACACCCGTGTGTGGGTATGGTTCAAAAGGCTACAATCTGGGACAAGGCCAAGGAAATGCTTGTTCTTAATGACGTGCTTGAAAGACTCCCCAACGTGATGTTCTACTGGGCAGGTAGTGGCCCATACGCAGAAGAGATACTCCACAACCTAGAAAGATATCCCAACTTCAAGTGGCTGGGAGACATGGACTATCCGGATGGTGTACGGCAGTTCCTCTCGGGAATTGATATCTATGCCTTATTCACGGGTTTAGATATGGCACCAATTTCACTCAGAGAGGCTCTATTGATGGGAAAACCGGCGGTCGCGACAAATATTGGTGGAGTCCCAGAAATTATGAAGAATGGGAAGTCAGGCCTGCTTGTGAATGCAGGTGACTCTGATGGTATTGTTGAAAAGATATCATATCTGCTTGACAATCCAGACATGGGCATGCAGATGGGCAAACATGGCAGAAAGATTGCCGTAGAGGATACGGCCGGCGAGAACATTGCAAGAGAATTTATCGAGTTTGTCAAGACGGAACTGGGCATACAATAGATCCGTGGACTGGGATGTAGTGTCATCCGCTGTCGTTTGGAAGTGGGAGGAGAAGATGCATGATCCTGACACTCCCGACCGGAACAGGATTATCAAGTATACTGACTGCGGTCTCCGAGGAATTGACAGGCACCTGTCTGGCATAAGATACATGTATCCCCACAAAAGGACAAAGAACTATCGCCACCTGACAAAAGGGGCGAGGGAGCACAACCACCATGTAAATTTCACCCGGGTAACAGTGGAGCACAGCATTGGTAGACTGAAACGGTATTCCCGGCTGATTGATCCGTACGATGGGACCATCAGCAGATTCAACAAGGAACTCAACATGATAACCTGACTGGTAAACCTGGATCTTCTTTGGGACCATATATGGACGGGACCACCAACTGATGACGCACCGGGGATTGTGATAGAATGGAACCAGACAGACGTCCCTGATACCTCCAAGTAGCTAATCCCCCGCACATTGGTGTACTGCAAGACTGCGCACGTTATTTTGTATTTTGGGCAGGACAGGATCCCCACATGCTTGACATGGTGAGAATTAAATTAGAATTAACATTTTCCAGGTTTTTGGTTTAATTCAGCGAAATGGAGCGATTACGCATGGCTTCTAATGAGTTCTTGTAAACTATTTTTAAAACGACATTCTGAGGACTCATCGATGAAATTTTTCGGATTAATGGTTAGCGGGTGTTCTGGTTACTGTGGCCGTGACTACGCATTATTTAAATTAAACCTAATTTAATAAATAAATAATTATGAAGATTGGCATGGCCTTGAATCGAGTGACGACAGGGGGTGGAGTGCATAGTCGTGGCCATAGCAATCCGGACACTTTTAGCAAAAACCCCATCATTTACCACAATTAAATCCCACATTATGCAGGTTTCATGCAATGCCAGAAAAATACGCCAGAATACACGTGGGCGACCGTGCAAGTCGCGTCATCGGTGCTGCGCCTGTAAATGTCTGACTATGCCCTAGGATGCTTGCGCATCCAGGCTGTCAATGAACAGGTTCCAAGAGACAAGCGGATCATCCTTTTTGGGCAGCAGGTAGTCCATCAGCTTGACCGGCCTTGCCTCGGCTCGTTTGACCATTGTCGTGATCGTCTCCTTTAGATCATCCACGGAATCAAGCATCATGCCGGCAACCCGTTTTTTGATCTCCCTGATCTGGATTTCAGTCGGGTTCAGCTGGGGCGTGTAGGGTGGCAGAAATATCAGTTCCAAGCCCAAACGCGGATCCTTGTTGACTGATTCGACATGATTCATGACTGTCTTTGATTTGTGGTACGAGGCGTTATCCAGGATCATGACAATTTTTGGGTATTCCCCCTGGAGTTCCTTCAGGGTCTCCACAAACGTATCGGAGTTTGTGGCATCGGCAGTCCACACGTGCAGCCCTCCCTCCCTTACGGCACAGAACATCTTGGCTCCCTTTTTTGAGAAATTGGTTGGAAGCGTGTCCCCTCCGTTGGTGGTCCGCCATGCGTAGCCGTTGTTCGAATACATCTGGACGGTTCCCTCGTCCCACGTAAATGCGACGTATCCCTTCTTCTCCGTGCGTAAATCCTCCAGCCTGGCACTTGTCTCCCCCTTGAACCTCTCCTGCTCATCTTTTGAAGCCGAATTATGCGGAACGGGATTGAGTTTTCTGTATGACTTGTGTATCTTGCGCAGCGCCCTTCGAATCGTGCGCATGCTGCAGACGGTTCCCGCCTTGACCTTGATCAGCTCCAGTATGGTATTCCACTGCCAGTCGCCGGCCCCCAGTCCGTGTTTGTCAGGTTTCTCTGCCAGCCATTTGCTTAGGTTCTTGAGGCATGCGTTGTCCAGTATCCTCTTTTTGCCCCTGCGCCTCTTGTCGAACCTGCCTTTTGGTCCGCGCTTGTGCATCCTGAGCAGCCAGTCATATACGGTGCTGCGCGGAACATACAGTTCTGCTGCTATCTTTCGAATGCTCATGCCCCTTTTTCTCAGACAGGCAGCCATCATCCTGATTTTAGCCACCCCCTTTACCCTTCTGGCAATTTTGGCTATCTTTCTGGCCCTTGTCTTCGGCATGAATTTGTTCCCCGATGGAAGTTTTTGAGGGCGGCAGTTGGGTTTGGCGTGATCCCGCTGCCGTGATGGCACCGAACCAATTACCTTAAATGGAGATCTGGTGTAGATAACTTGGTGTGTTTGTTCGTTCCTGTGTTGCAATATGAATGACTTACACGCCAACCTATTATGCTGCAATGTCAGGAAATAATGGGTTCTTGCAAATCATTTTTGAAACAATTCTTGGTACTCACCAATGGGATTTTTTGGATTAATGGCCGACAGGTGTCCGGATTGCTATGGCCGCGACTATGCATCATGTCATAAGCGACATGAGAAAAGCTCTGAATGGAGAACATGAGGTAATCACGTGCACGTTCGCCAAACATGGCAATGTCATTGGAAAGAGCAGATCCGTTCTTCCGTTTAGGCTAGGCCGCCTGCTGGTATTACAATGGTGCAGCGGTGCGAGAGTGGGCAGATTGGCGCATGACTGTGATGTGCTGGTATATCCGGATTCCCTGATTGGAATCCCCGATACAAAGAAACCTGTGATTCTCTACAACCACGCTGGATACAGGTATGGAGTTCGTTCCTCTGGTGCGGGAGTCCGCAAACTGTATTACGGCATGTTTGAGAGACGAATGCAAAGGATGCGTCGGCGCATAAGAGAGGACAAAAACATCCATGTCATTACAAACTCCCAATACACGGCTGGCATGGTACGCGAGGATACTGGTCATGAATCAACAGTGATATATCCCGGAGTTGATACAGGGAAGTTTAGGGTTAAAGATCAAACAGAGAGATTCGGCGTTGCCAGCGTTGGAACGTTTAGTGAAGGCAAGCAATATGGGCTTACTTGCGATGTCATGACACGCCTAGAGTCACCCTATACTATCATGGGACGAATGCACGATTCCAAAGAACGGGGATACCATGACATGCTACGGGCAAAGTATCCAAGCGTGCAGTTAGTGCCAAACGTGTCAGCCAAGGAAATGAGAGACAAATTATGCCGCACCAAGGTATATTTGCATGCAAAGATCGAGGATTTTGGCATCTCGGTGGTGGAAGCCATGGCGGCTGGATGCGTGCCGGTCGTACCTGACGCTGGCGGAACCAAAGAGACAGTACCGGTGTCAGATTTGCGGTATATGCCTAATGATTTGAATGCGATGCAAGAGAAGGTTGCAAAGGCCATTGCAGGGGAATATGATGATCATCTGCCTTTCTTGCAGAAACATGTAGAACGATATAATACTTCTGTGTTTCAGAAATCATTCTTAGATTTTGTGAAAGCAGTCTGTAACTAATTAGTCTGTTGAACACATGATAACCTTGCCCACCCACCATGCGTGGTGGACTGATCCCTAATTATGCATGGTCATCAAGACCTTTCTGTTGAATGGGACTATCCGAGCTGCTGTATCTCTGAGTACTGAGCCCTCATAGATGTTTACAGCTTCCAGGCTGACTCGTCTCCGTCGTGGTGTGGTATTCTCTTGACAGTAACTGGCATATCATTTAGGATATCCGATGTTCCATTAGTTGAGTCGTCATCTACAAATACGACCTGATATGGCCCTAGAGACCGACTCAGTAGACTCCACCATCTTTTTGATGCATCTCCTCGTTCCTATCTATTATGACCGCGCTATATCTCAACATTCTCCTCCCCCAAGGCCTTTCGCATTATCCCTACTAGCATCTCTACCCCTCTATCGTTGGACAGGTTTTCAAACGCGTGCCTTCTACCCTCCTGCGCTATTCTCTCCCATCGAGGGTCATCCGGGCCGTCGAGGTATTCTTGGAATCTTTCTTTGTAGTTGGACTCGTCTATGAATACGGCACTCTTACCGTCCTCGTACCCTAGGAATGAACCGTGGTTTCTCTCAGTTATCTCCATGAATGTTAGACAACCGGCAGCTGGTGTCTCCTTATATTTTACAGTTGGGAATGTGGTTGTGGCCGCAACTGCAGCTCTGAATCCGGATAGTATCTGGTTTAACTGGTCAGTGCCTTGTCCGGGGTATATGTCACGTGCATGTATCATATATGGCAGCCTGTTACATTTCGTTCTGAGTTTATAGTGAAAGTCTGATGACAGTGCCTTTGGCCTCTTGAGGTACACACGATAATACATCTTGTGCAAAAGATCAGGCTTGTCAAGTATTCCCGTTATCGCTATCCTGTCCGGCGTTCTATCTGCCCATGGTATCTGATACTCGTACAATGATGGCTCTAGTCCAATGTGAACTGTCTCGTACCGAAATCGCTTTGGATAGTATTCATAAAAGGAAGCCGGAGCATAAAAATCAAAAAACCAATCGATCTTGAGACTGTCAGCCAGTCCGATCATGTCTCGTACTAGAACAGTATGAGGATCACTTGGCATTCCAATTACCGGAATGTTGCAGTTTTTAATGCCTGCCAGGGCTAGGCTGGAACTGATGTTAATACGTGGCAGCAGCACTACGTCATAATCTTTCTCCAGTTTTGAAACATTGATTCTGTCCAAGGTACTGAAACGATCAATCTCCAAATTCTTGTTCCTGAATATGGCATGATGAAAAAAATAATATTGTGATTTATTCCCCTTTGCACCATCTATCAGCACATCACCGGATGAATCTGCCATTGCAACTTTGATTTGATTCAATATCCTTCTACTCCTATGCTTTCCTCTGTATGTACCATGACAGTATTTATTATAAGTTCTATCTGTACTGGTTCTCCTGCGTTATCGGGAATGTGTTATGTGAGAATCATGTTGTCCTATACTCTGACCATCAATCATTGATATCAGACTTTATTCATTGGGGGTTATGTGCATATCATCTTGACTGAATGGCTCAATCCCTCTACACGACTAAATGAGGAGAATGTCCTCTGTCATGGAAGTAATTTGAATGGAATTTTGCGATAAATTTGATTTTCGTTCACGGATTTACTTTCCGTGGCATATATTTATGCGCAAAGTTGCTGACTCAACTACCAAATACACATATACCAGCAATGAAAAATTCATATCAAAATCGCTCATAAATTTTTGATGCAACAGCCGTCTCTGGAAATTACGAGGTGCGTTGAATTCCCAAATGACGAGAAAAGACGCTCCAAACATTAGACATTGCATGCTCTGGTGCGCCGTGCATGGCACACGCTAGGCGGCGTGGATCCGGTGCGGTTTGATGTCGTTCTAGATGGCCCTGTACAGAAAATTCTCGACTACCAGATTCGGTTTTTTGTACCTCGTGTACCGGGTGATCGCCTCGCGGAGCATGCTCAGGCTGGTGTACGGCACGTCAAGCACTGCCCGTTTGAGATCCCTCCAGTACGTCTCTATGGCGCTCAGGTCCGGGGTTGCAGTTGGCAGGAAGATTATCTCCAGGCCGTCTGTGCCATCAAGCAGTTTGCGTATGTTTGATGCCCTGTGCTGGGAGGCCTTGTCCATGATCAGGCAGATCTTCTTGAACCTGTACATCGCCTGCCTTAGAAAGTCCTCAAAGGTGTCCTTGGTAAACGCATCGTACTGCCGGAACATGCCCCTGCCGTCCGTGGTGATTAGTCCATGGATTATCGTCTTGGAGTGTGAGCCGGTGTACGTGAAAAACGCCCGTATTCCCTTCCTGGTGTAGCCGCGTCTTCGCGGCCGCGCATCGGAGATTACTATGGACTCGTCCTGTATCGCTACGACTGTTCCTTCACTGTTCTTTTTTTATAATCTCTGGCATCTCTTTTTGGAATTTCCTGATCTCCTCGTCAGGTGCCCTTCTTGCATGTTTTCCTACGGGAACCTTTTGGGAATAGCCCCACCCGCGCAGTATCTGGCGCACATATCCGAGTTCGTACTTTACTCCGGTCTTCTGTTGGATGTATTGCTGCATCTCCCTGCCCGTCCAGACCGGTTTACTGCATGCGGCCTTTCTGATCTTCTTCATGTCTGCCTTGCTCGCCTTGGTCGGCCTGCCGGAGCGCGGCATGTTTCCCAGCCTGTCAAATCCGACTTCCAGGTAGCGCTCATGCCACTTGTAGCCCCACGAGGCTGACTTTCCCAGGGATTTTGCAGAATCCCTCATGGTTATTCCATCACGTTTGACTCTGATGATCAGCATCATGCGGTCCTTGGTATCGCAGTCTGTCTCAGCGGTGTATCTTTTCAACATCGTCTTGATCTTCATTGACTGTGGGACGTGAAATTGGTATAACTCTAGATGCGGTAAAATATGTGACAATCGCATCAACTTTTCACTTTTGGTATACATAAACTCGTATCGAGGATACTTACCCGATCTACCCCCCACAACATCCAATGAAATGAGAGAAAGCATTATTATTTTAATGATTTATCTGTGCGTCAACTTGAAGACATCTTGCTTGATTTTGGGATTGACAGGCATGAATTTACGATCCAAAGAATAAATGGCATGCAAAAAGAGGAGGCAACAATAATAATAGAAAAACAGTAGATATGCAGAAATTTTATATCGCTAAAACAGAATTCGAAATCGTTTCACTAGGAGATTGTCAATAATTTTGTAGTTACCTGATTATCCCTCAGATTATTTTTCCGTATGCATGCTTTTGCATTGTTTTTTGTAACGAAATTAAACCGGTCTAAAATCAAACATGATGCACCTTAGCACGCTCTTTCATATTCTGCCCTTGATGAAATCAATTGATCTTACTGGCGAGGGATCGATCCCGTTCTTTGCTGCAAGGAATATGGAGCAATAATCAAAGAGGTACACCAGCGTGATGATCTTTGAGAGTATGTTTCCCTTGACGGAGCGGACCTCCCAAAAATCGATCCCATTCTCCTCAAAGTACTCCTTGAACACCTTCCACCTCTCCTTTGTCCTGATGTAGTCGTCCTCACCCTGCAGCAGGATGGGCTGGAATCCGTTGCCCCCCTCCCATGAGACTATCCCGTTGTGGCAGCTCTCGATGACATCCTCCACTGCGGCGTGCGTCTTTGCATTCTCCTGCAGGGAGTTTTTGAATCTGATGGCAGCTGCCTGCAGCCCGAACGGGTAGTATATCATGGGTATTCCGTCAATCCATTCTGCCATCTGCAGGGCAGGATTATTTCTGTTCATGTTATCCGAGTTGATCATTCCACCAAGCCTCTCTACCTCTGCGAGCGACTCGCAGATGTCCCCCTTGCTTATGGGCAGGATGGGATGCAGCACGTTTAGCATCCCGTACAGGAATGACATGAACGACGCCCTCGGGGAATGAATCTTTCCAATCCTTCTGTACTCTAGGCCATTCCTTGTGCAGACATCCTGCATTATTCCTCCAGACGAAAAGGCAGACATCCTGCATCCCCTGTCCATGGCCTCTTTTAGGACAGTCACCGTCTCGATCGTATTCCCGGAGATGCTCGTAGTCACCACCAGCGTGTCCTTGGTGGCAGTCTTTGGAAGGACGTACCCCTTGACCACGCTCACATGGATGTCCGTCTTGGACAGGATTGATGCAAAGACGTCCCCGATGGCTCCGGAACCGCCCATCCCGGCAAACACGATATCCCTTACGTCGTCAAATCTGGTTTTTTCATGCTTAAACTCAAACGAACTCCTAGCAGTCTCCGGCCACCCGTCATAAATCACATGCATTCCCTTCGAGTCCAGCCTCTTCAGAGTCTTCCCATCAAGCACTGTGTTCTTTGTGTCTCTGGGGATATATTGGTTCAACTGCGGCCGTCTCATACAGTCCGGACTGCTACTCTTGGTAGGATGCAGGGCAGAACCGTGCTACATTCACAGCCTATCTGCGGCGGCAAGACCCGGAAGCGCGCCTCAGAAGACAGAGAAAAGCCACGATGATGATGATGATGCACGGGAACTCCCGCAGGGGACCTTTGCGTCCTCATATAATCGCCGGCCGCTATTTCACCATGGCAAGGGTGATGACGGTAAGGCAAGTAGTCATCATTCCCCTGCTCGTGTTTGCCCTTGCAGGCCTGGGAACCTCAGCGTATGCCGCATGCCCTCCCATCTTTCCTCCCCCCGGGTACACCATACTCCCAGACGATGACGCCCAGGTGTTTCTGATGTATTCGGAACAAGACAGGACAGAGACGTTGGTGATACAGCCAGCATTCTCTGGCACCGCCACGGAGTTTGGGATGGTCATGCCGCTTCCGGCCAGGCCCGCAATAAACGAGGCCCCAGAGGACATGTTTGATACCCTCCTGAGATACACGACTATACGTTACGACGACACCCGTACTCTTGAAGACGCCCTGATAACACAGCAAGCCAGGCCAAGCAGCGCAGGGGTCGTCGTGGTGGAAAGAAAGGACGTGGGGGACTTTACAACGATCGTCCTGACTGCGGAGACTGCAGACGCCTTGGTCGAGTGGCTTAACGGCAACGGTTTTGAGTTCAAGGCCGAGGATCGTGAGAATTTTGAATACTATGTCGAGAAGGGGGGCTACTACTTTGCGGCCATGAAGGTAAACATGGACAGGGCAGATCTCGACGATGGCGGCATGATAAACGGAAACCTCCGGCCGATCGAGTTCGTGTTTGAGAGCGAATACCCGATGCTCCCGCTCAGGATAATGGCGCACGATATGGATCCCATGAGCTTTACGCTGTATGCGCTGGGCATCTTTCCGTACTATGTTCCCGGAGTCGACGTGCTGTTTATGGACCTCATAGACAAGCCGGCGGCACCTCCCGAAGCGACGGTTTTGCCATCGGGCGCAACGCAGGAACCGCAAGGGATCACTAGGCCGGTGTCGTGGAGTACCCCCACCATAGGCGTGCAATACTTGGGCAATGTTGGCGATGGCAACGTTGACCCGACTCCAAGATCCGACGAGGATCGGCTGGGCGAGGAGTTCTGGGAACGGTACGAACCGCTCGGCAAGTGGCTCGTACGCATGAACGTGGGATTTGATCCGCGGGCGATCGAAAGAAACCTCATACTTGACAGGATCGGGACGGTAAATGGAATGATCCCAGACACGGGCAACGACCCGATCCGAATCACCGGGATGGACGTGGTGCTGCAAAGACCCGTAATCATAAACGAGAAGCTGCTCCCGCCAGGCAGCGGGGTATTTGCAGAGCATGCCTCAGACTGGCAGGACTTTCAGGGGATCCACGAGGTCATGTCCCCCCGCCTCCAGGCCGAGAACGGAATCCCGCCCCACAGCATAGACTGCAAGCCCGGCCTGCAGCTGATGCTCCGGCCCGACGGACAAAACACGGCCTGCATGATGGAGTCTAGCGTGCCGGATCTGAGCGAGCGCGGGTGGCAGGCATCCACGGCCCGGGCAGCCGAGATAGATCGCCTGGGGTGAGACTTTGCAGGCGGCCCTTCTTCTTGCAATCCTCGTCATGTCTATAATGCTGCTCTCCTTCTACCCTGCGCCGGCCCCTCCGGCTCTTGGCTCCGGCTTGCCATCCTATGATCCATCCGGATATGTCCGGGCGACAGACACGTTCCCCGTTGCCTCGTCTGGCAGCACCGAGAGGACAGTAATAAATAACGTGTACTTTGGCGGGACGGCGACGATACCAGACAATACGTCAGATCAGTCCTTGGGTAACTTTGCAGACATGTTCGAGCGTGGCGTAGTCACTGCGATCTCGGCATCCATCGACCTGTCCCATCCAAGCCAAGGGGATCTCAAGATAGTGCTGACTGCACCCGACGGGACCGAGGTCATACTGCACAACAGGGAGGGCGGACATACCCCATACGTGGTAAAGGAGTACACGTCTGCGACAAGCAGCGCGCTTGCATCCCTTGCCGGGCAGGCCTCCGATGGTCGGTGGACGATCACGGTGGGAGACTATTCGCAGGGCCGCGTGGGAACGATGGAGAGCATCTGGGTTGAGCTGACATACGTACTACTGCCGCCTGTCCCCAATCCGATCCGGACTGTAAGCGGCATTGATGCGTCCCCGGACATTCCGATCCCGGACGACACCGACGGCCAGGACACGTCGTTCGTGCTCGACATCCCCGACGGCGGAACCGTCTCTGATGTATTCGTGCTGGCAAACATAACCCACCCGTACCGGGGCGATCTCAGGGTGGTGCTGACGGCACCCGACGGGACCGAGGCGGTCCTGCACGGCAGGTCAGGCGGCGATCTGGACGACCTCTGGCTGAAGCTTCCTGCTGATGACAGGGACCCGTTCCTTCCCCTCTTGGGGATGAATGCCACCGGCCTCTGGACGCTCTCGGTGGGAGACTATTCCCCGGATCACACCGGAACGATACATGATTGGGACATTCGGGTGGGGCACGAGAAGCAACCCCCTGCCCCGGCCCATCCGGTTCCAGGGTACAGCCACGCCGTGCAGCCTGACCTTGCAATTCCCGATGATACGGACAGCCAGGCGGCGGCCTCGAGCGTAATCCACATCCCGTACGAGGGAGTCCTGACTGAGATATACGTGTCAGTGGACATAACCCACCCGTACCGGGGCGATCTCAGGGTGGTGCTGACGGCACCCGACGGGACCGAGGCGGTCCTGCACGGCAGGTCAGGCGGCGGCCAGAACAACGTCGTGGCAGTGTACAGCTCTGATACGGGCGGCGATCTTGAGCGGCTTATGGGGTCTGGCACCGCAGGTGACTGGACCATATCCGTGGGGGACTACCGGGACGGCGATACGGGCACGCTGAACCAGTGGGGAATGACGCTGGAGTACGACAAGCCGTTCTAGTGTCGCGCAAGGCCACCGCCACCGCCGGCCGCGGGACGGCCGCGTGCATGGCCGGGGAGAATCCCAGGTAACGGTCTGGGTTGCCTGCCAAAGAGATTTAATCGTCCGTGCCCCCTGATGATACCATGACTGAGGCAATCGTGCTTGGCGGCTCCAGGGGGATAGGCAGGGCGATATCCGAATCCCTGGAATCCATCGGAATAGATGTACTTGCAGCATCCCGCGCCGACATCGACACGTCAGACCTTGACAGCGTCCGCAGGTTCACTCGGGATCATCCAGCTACTGACATCCTGGTCCTCAACACCGGCGGACCGCCTCCCAAACCCTTTGCAGAGGTTGCCGAAGAGGAGTGGAACAGATACCACAACCAGCTGTTCCTGGGATTCTGCATCATCCTGCAGAACATCAAGATACGCGACGGGGGATACATCTTCCTTGTCAGCTCCGGCGTGGTAAGGGAGCCTGTCCCAAACCTGGTAATCTCGTCTGCGTACCGTGCGGCATTTGTAGAGGTACTCAAGGTTCTAAGCAAAGAGTATGCGGCAAGGGAGATAAACTGCGTCAATATAGCACCTGGCCTCATCAGCACGGACAGAACCAAGGACATTCTCAAGGACACCCCCGAGTTTCAAAAGTCCCTCCCCATGGGCAGGATGGGAAGGCCAGAAGAGATTGGCGGGTTCGTAAAGGGAATCATCCAGAACAACGTAAAGTACCTCTCAGGCGTCACCATAACATTTGACGGGGCAGACTCCCGATACGCCTTTTAGAATCTCATCTGTTAAACTCGACGTTTGGGACCTCGGGCTGGCCTGCAATGGCAACCAGTCCGCCGTCGCGAAGCTGCTGCAACAACTGCATCACCTCCTTTTCCACCTGGTTCCTCTGCATTCCGGTCTGGCTTGCAAAGATGTCCACCAGGTCAGTCACCTTGCGGTGCCCGTTGCATGACTTCCAAAAGTTGATTATTGCCTGGTTCACCATGAACCCCTGCTCGTGCTCGTTTAGCAGCACCATGGAGCCGTCCTCCTGCTGGACGATCTTGCCGACTCCTTGGGGAAGGGCGGTGTCGTAGTTTATCGGCGCCGGCGTGTTCATGCCCGTACCCATGTCCTTTATCTTCTTCTTTGCCTCCTCTGACATCTTGTCCATGGACCATGGGGGATCCCACACGATGTCCACGTTGACGTTGTTGACGCCTGGCACTCGCTTAACATACCTTGTCGCATCCTGCACCAGCGTCTCATGGAGAGGGCAGCCCTGCGTGGTCATGGTCATCTTGATGTTGACGTCGTTGTTCTCGGCCACATCGATCCCGTAGATGAGCCCCATCTCGACTATGTTGAGCGGGACCTCGGGATCCATGCACTGTCTGAGGGACTCCTCTACTGCACTTGATGAAACCGCGCTCATATTGTAAAGTAGGATCTCAAAAACAATAAAAACTTTCTATAAATTAGCTTCGAATAACTTTGGGATGGACTCCCCGTACGGCGCAAACGCCACCCCCTTCTCCGTGATGATCCCCGAGATCAGTTCAGGGGGGGTCACATCAAAGGCCGGGTTGATCACATCGACGTCCTCGGGGGCGGTCCTGCCAGAACCGGTCCCCGTGACCTCGCTTCCCTTGCGCATCTCGATTACTATGTCCTTGGCGTCCCCCTTCATGTCTATGGTGGACAGCGGGGCTGCCACATAGAACGGAATGCCGTGCTGCCTGGCCATGGTTGCCACCTGGTACGTCCCGATCTTGTTGAACACGTGGCCCGTCCTGACTATCCTGTCTGCGCCGACCACCACCTTGTCGACTAGCCCGTTTGCCATGGAGTACCCTACTGCCGTGTCCGGAATCAGACTCACGTCAAAGCCGTCGTGCTTTAGCTCAAAGGCCGTAAGCCTTGAGCCCTGCTGGACGGGCCTCGTCTCGGTTGCAATCACCCTGACGTTCTTTCCGCTCTCCCTGGTGGCCCGGATGACGCCAAGCGCGGTCCCGTAGGATACGGTCGCAAGCGCGCCTGCATTGCAGTGGGTCATCACGGTGTCATTATTATCAAAGAGCGCAGAGCCGTTCTTGCCCATGGCGCGGTTGATCCTGACGTCCTCGTCTGCCATCGTTCTGGCAGCAGAGACCACGTCCTCTTTGATCTGCTGTACGGTGCCTGCTGCCCGTGCAACGTCCATTATCTTGTCCAGCCCCCACCCGAGGTTTACCGCGGTGGGTCTGGTCCCAAATAGCGCCTTTCTTGCCTCCTCCAGGTCAGACAGGAGGCCCTCGCGGGATGCAGCGCTGCTCTGCTGTGCTGCAAGCGCCAGTCCAAACGCTCCGGACACCCCGATTGCAGGCGCCCCGCGCACGACGAGGGTCCTGATGGCCTCTGCCACCTGCTCCCACCTGTCATACTCTACAAGAATAAGCTCGTTTGGCAGCCTGGTCTGGTCGATCATTATCACCCTGCCGTCCTTCCACTCCACGGTTCTAAGAGACGAGTAGGTAGTGTTCACTTCATGCCGGAGTGGTCACTCCATATTTAAAACGAGCAGATCAGATCTCGTTAATCTCAATTATCGTTGCCTGGACAGAGTCCATCCTGACTACGGCCCTCTGCGTGTCCCATCCGAGTGCCACGTACCAGTCGCCTGCGTCATCATCGTACTTTGTCTCAAGGGTGCTGATGCCGTCCGGCGCCACCTCGTACCTCTTTGCGATTCCTGATATAGCTAGGGCAATGGCGTCGCGCTCCTTTTCAAGCCGCCTCTTCATTAGTCCTATGCCAGGGCTCATGGGAGTCATACCGCGTACTGTCTAAATATAGTTGACTGTTCCCCTGCAATTCAAATATGCCGTTTTTGGTGCAGAATCAATAATGAATCTGCTCCCGCGAATCGCCAGTTTAAGGATTGCAGGATCCAAATTCATCCTGCCCCTTGCGGTTCTTGCAGTGGCAGGACCCGTGGTGGTCGTGTCTGCCGGATTCTGGGACGCCATATCGCACATCCTGCAGGAGCCGGAGTTCTTCTGGAGCGCCCCGCACATCGTGGTGTACACAGGGGTCTCCATGACTGCGTGCGCAGGAGTCCTGGGGAGCGTTCTGCTGGTGCGCGGCATGGTGCGCGGTTCTATCAGGACCGGAATTAAGCTGGTTATGATTGGCGGTGCCATCCAGATGGCATCGGGTTTTGCAGACTTCATATCCCATGACCTGTTTGGAATCGACGGGCTGGTCTCCTGGTCGCACCAGCCGCTTGAGTTCGGGCTGGTTCTGGGATCCCTGGGCGCGCTGCTGATACTCAAGGGAATGGAGTATACCCGGCTCAGGCTGCTGCTGCCGTTTTCAACTGTGACGTTCCTGTTCTTTGTGGTGTGGCTTGCCTTCAACCTGTTTCTGATATTTGGGCATGTAATCCAGTGCATACCGGTCTATGAGATATTCTCGTCGGGCTGCTCTGTGCTGTAGGCAGTGATCCTCAGGTACGCCATCACCATCATGGCCGCAGACCCTGCCAGAATCATGATTCCTGCAGGCATCATCTCTTGTGAGTCAGTCTCCCCGAGATCCGCCTCAAGCATAATCGGATCCCCGGAGACGTTTGTCAGTATGACCGAATGCCTTCCGTCTGCATCAAACTCAAAGTAGCCCACCGACATCCTTGTCTGAACCATCTGCTCCTGCATTACGTTGTTGGCAGGATCCCGCACCTGCACAAACACTTCGTCTCCGGCAAACTCCGGCATGTGGATGCGATAGAACCCTATGCCCGTACCGGAAAATCCCATGCCCATCTCGGCTGATTCTGACTGCTTTAGGAGGGTGACCATGTGGGTCTTTTCGGCCCCTGCAAACACGAGTGATATCCAGACCATGCCGATGATCACCAGTGCTAGTCCTATTCTGAACACGGATGCCTTCACTTTATCACCGGTGCAGATCGCGCCTTATAATGTCATCTGAGTGCCGCTCTTGATGGGAGATCCGGCATGAATCCTGATGATTATGCAGCACAACAGGACATGTGCGCAGATTCTGCCGGCAGTAATTTGTTCCCCTCCCCACCACGCCATGCTCGGATGGTGGGACATGGATGGCTGCTGCCATGTGTAATTAAAGAGGGCTCGGAGGGCTTCGATCCCTCGACCTGGCGGTCCGAAGCCGCCCGCACTATCCTGACTGTGCTACGAGTCCGAAAAGATAAGACTTTAACGTGTCTAAATACCTGTCTAAGCACTTTGAAGATCTCAAGGAAGGTCGCAGAAGTCGAATATGCCATCAGGGACGTGGTGCTTGCGGCAAGAAACGTGCAGCAGAGGGGGATGCAGGTAGACTATCTCAATATTGGCGACCCGGTCCAGTTTGGCTTTCAGCCGCCTGACAACGTCAGGCAGGCGCTGATTGATGCCATTAATCGCGGCGACAACTACTACTCCCCGTCAGAGGGCATCCCCGAACTCCGGGAGGCAATCGCGCAAAAGGAGGCATCCAAGGGGCTGACAGCCGGCGCAGACGACATCCTGATCACCAACGGAGTCTCCGAAGGCCTTGACATGGTAATGTCCTCCATAGTCGAGGACGGCGACGAGGTTCTGCTGTCCGGACCATACTATCCGCCGTACGCATCATACGTCCGCCTGCACGGCGGCATTCCTATAGAGTTTGCAGTGGATCTGGAAAACTCCACGCCTGACATAGACGACATAAGATCAAAGATCACGCCAAGAACCATCGCGATATGCCTCATCAGCCCCAACAACCCAACGGGCGCCGTATTTGACAGAAAGTCCCTTCAGGAGTTGGTAGATGTCGCAGCCGAGCACGACCTGTACATCATATGCGACGAGATATACGACCAGATAATCTTTGACGGCAAGTTTGCAGGAGTGGGCAGCGTATCACAGGACCTGCCGATAATCGTACTTAATGGGTTCTCCAAGGTACACCTCATGTCCGGCTGGCGCGTGGGATACATTGCATTCAACCAGTCCCCCAGGCTTGAGGCAATACGCGAGCACCTGCCCAAACTGGCAAGGGTGAGAATAGCCACGAACCTCCCCTTCCAGTATGCCGCCCTTGAATCCCTCCGCGGCCCGCAGGGGTACATACAAGACTTTGTCTCCCAGGTTAGGATTCACAGGGACTTTGTGATAAGGAGGCTCAACGAGATCCCCGGGCTCTCCTGCCCGACCCCGCGCGGCTCGTTTTACGCGTTTCCCAAGATAGAAGACGACGCCCTTGGAACCGACAAGGAGTTCGTCCTGAACCTGCTGGAGTCAAAAGGAGTCCTGACGGTGCACGGTTCCGGGTTCGGCACGACGTACGGCAGCGGCCATTTCAGGCTGGTGTACCTTCCGAGAATGGACGTGCTGGAGCGGGCCCTGGCCAAGATTGAGGACTTTGTCAGTACCGCCACATAGTGGTGTTTTGCGGGACTATCTCTATTATGCAGTCGGTGTCCCTGAGCAGTTCCTGCGCTGCAGGATTCTCCAGGGTGTCATAGTATCTTCCAAGGATCCTCTCTGCAATGGGACGGACCCTTTCGTCTTGGATGAGAGAAGCCTTCCCGTACCCCATGACCCCGCAGATGTCGGGCGCGTTCACCCCCACATCCACACAGAACGAGACGCGGTTGTTGTTCATCACGTTTCTTGCCTTCTTGGTCTTGGTGTTTGTCCCGATGTAAAACGCGTCCTGGCCATCATACCAGTACCATACCGGCACCACGTGCGGCATGCCGTCTGGCCCGACCGTCCCCAGGCGCAGCATCTTCTGGCTACCCAGAAACTCATGCCTGTCTGCTGCTGCTGCTGCTGCTGCTGCTGCTGCCATGCCTTCTCAGTCCCAGCACTATCATAAAAATGCCAAACCCCAGCATCGCCACCGAGACCTTCTCGTTGGTAAACTCTGCGTTGAGCAGAAAGTCCAGGGCGAACTCGGGACCCCATATCAGAACCTGCTGTATCAGCACGATCCCTGCCATGACAGAAAACAGCACCCCGATTGCAGTAAACCAGTTCCTGCCCCTCCTGTAGTACTCGTGACTCAATTCCGTTCAGACGATCTTGATGCCGGGGTTTCTTATCTTGTTGCGTATCATTGCGTTGAGGAGCAGCGGCGTGGAAATCTCTGCCATGTATGAAAGTTCCCCTGGCCCCAGATAGATCGGCCTGAGCCCCTCGATCTCGCCTATCAGGGAGTTGACAGTATTCACCGCCTCCTTGCCGTCCCCGCAGACAAATATGTCATAGTCAAGCACCAGCTTGGGGTTTGCAAGCTTTTTTTCTGATATCACGTGAAACGCAGAGACGAGCATTGAAGGATCCCTGATGTGCTTTGAGACCATCTGGTACGAGAACGGCTTGCCCTCCTTGATTGGAATGAACTCGAATCCCACATCGGTCTTTGTCATTGGAACTATCGGGGATACCACCACGCAGTCCTCCCTTGTTTCAGGCAGTATTACAGAGCACGTCGAGTCGATATTCTCATACTGGATTGACAGGATAAGCACGTCACTCTCCCTGGCAACTGAGACGTTGTCGTTTCCGGTGATGGTCCCATTTATTCGGCCATACGCCTCTGTTGCCAATTTTGTATACTCTGCAGCGGCATCAGATGCCCGTGCAGCATCCCTTGAGCCGACAATGACATCGTGGTTCTGTGACCATCTCAGGGCAAATCCCTTGCCCATTCCGCCGGTCCCGCCAATAATGCCTACCTTCATGATGATTCTCTGATAATGTTATTATTAGCTCTATTTGAATCTTGGACAGGTTGGGAAATATCATCTTCCTGCGGCACGGCCAGGCAAAAAACAACGTGGAGAAGATTCTGGCAGGAAGGACGCCGGGATTCCCGCTGACTGATGAGGGAACAAGGCAGGCAGAGCATGCAGCAGAACTGCTGGGCGACATGAAGATATCTGCGGTGTATTCCAGCCCGATTCAGAGGGCAAGTGACACTGCCAGAATCGTGGGACATGCAAACTCCGTCGATGTCACCATTGACGAGCACCTGACTGAGCTTGACATGGGCAAGTTTACCGGAATGGGGTACAATGCGATATACGAGAATCACGGTAACGTGTTCCTAAAGTTTTACAACGGGGAGCTGGAGATTGCGCACAACGGGGTGGAGACATTTGCGCAGGTCAAAAAGCGCGTACAGGAGATGGTCAGCCATGTCACGAAGGCACATCCGGACAAAAACGTGGTGCTGGTAACCCACATGGACCCCATAAAGGCGATGCTCTCAAGCACGCTCAGCCTCTCCCCTGAGAACCTCTTTGAGCTGATAATAGCAAACGGATCCCTCAACGTCTTTCGGGAGAGTGACGGGAAGTTTCTGGTATCCGGGCTCAACCTGGTGGATCCGGCCCGGTTTGACCAGTCCTGGTAATAGGTGTCTCGTCCTGGGTTCTGCCTGAACCGCCATACGTGACTTCCTAGTGTGTGGTCATGCGGGAGGAGGAGAGGCCAATTCGTATTTAAACATGATAGAGCCAACCCCGGTATGGCCAATTATTATCTGGACATAGAGACTACAGGTCTGGATCCGGGCAACAGCAGCATCATTACCATCCAGTATCAGGAGCTGGAGCGCGGAACGGGAAGGCCCGTCGGCGAGCTGTCCATACTCAAGGAGTGGGAACTCGGGGAGAGAGGAATGCTCTCCCAGCTTGTTTATGGCACCCCCATAACCAACATGTACAAGTTTGACTTTATCCCCGTCGGCTACAACCTGGGGTTTGAGCACAGGTTCCTGCTTGCAAAGTCCCGGATGCACGGGCTGCCGGAGATAGACGTGCTGTCGCATCCGTGTGTGGATCTGCACAGCGTCGGAATCATGATGAACCGCGGCGAGTTCAGGGACTCGGGCCTTGACAAGATTACCGGCAAGAGGCAGAGCGGCACGTCGGTGCCGAACTGGTATGGCACCGGCAGATACGCAGAGATTGAAGAGTACATTCAAGACGAGACCAGGGAGTTTGTAAAGTGGTACCAGTGGCTTCTTGCAGAGCTTCCGCAGGCCAGGGAGAGGTGGAACCGGCATCTGTATGGAAGTTCCGTCTAGAATCACAAAACCCGGCCCGCATGCATGTACGGGGATACCGGCATACTGCCGGGCCATCCCATGGAAGAGTCCCCCACGAGAAGTCATCCCTATAGCCGAACCGCCCCCCTGGGGGAGCCATTCTACTGAAATCTGCCCTTTTATTGTATCGAGTCACCTGATACCATGTCCGAGGGGTACGAGGAGCCTAAAAGAAGACATTCATTATTGTTCTATATTGGCGGGGCTGTAATCGGGACGATTCTGGTCGACGGCATGTTACGCTTCATGTTCGGGATTGACATCACGGGCGGCTCAATCGACTTTATTGCGTCGCTGCCGGAGATGGCATCAATACAGACAGACTTGATAGCCAGCCTGGGTGATAAACACGCCTAGAATCACTTTGGAGCCGTTCTCCGGACGGCCTGTTCCATGCGTGTGTCCACACACACACATGCAGACGCAAGTCCGAATCTTTTTTTAATCTGACGCTCAACCCCGCATTGTGAACAGGAAAAAATTCCTCATTGTTGGGAGCGGCGGGCGCGAGGGCATCTTTGCCATGCGTCTCATGGAAGACACGCAACTTTATGCCGTAATGTCTCACAAGAACCCGTCAATCGTGGACTGCGTGGAGCGGTCCGGCGGGGAATATGCGATTGGCGATGCCAACGACCCGCAGACTGTTCTGGGATTTGCAAGAGAGCACGGCATCGACTATACCTTTGTCAACGCCGACCAGCCCCTGGCCAACGGCGTCGTTGATGTGCTGTTGGAGAACGGCTTTAAGGCGATAGGCGGGACAAGGGCTGCAACACGCATCGAATGGGACAAGGTCTACTCCATTGGGGTGATGCAGAAGGTATGTCCGGAGTTTACGCCGTTCCACAGGATCGTCTCGAGTGCAGAGGAGGTCGAGGCGGCCCTATCTGAATTCAAGTCCAAGGGGGTTGACGTGGTGGTAAAGCCCCAGGGCCTTACAGGCGGCAAGGGCGTCAAGGTGATGCCAGAGCACCTGCCTACCTACCGGGACTGCGCAGGCTACGCCTGCCTTCTACTTGAGAGGAACAGCAGCGAAGAGGTCCTGCTAGTGGAGAGACTGGAGGGGATAGAGTTTACCATCATGGGGATTACCGACGGCAGAACCCTTGTGGCCTGCCCTGCCAGTTACGACTACCCGTTCCGGTATGACGATGACCGGGGTGCAGGAACAGGCGGCATGGGCTGCTTTACCAACTCGGAAAAAAGGCTGCCATTCATGAGCGGGAAGGATCTGGACGACTGCCGTTACATCATGCAGACCATTATCGACGAGATGGGATCGCAGAACCACCCGTTCATCGGCGTTCTCAACGGCGGCTTCTTCAAGACGAAGAACGGCATCAGATTCATGGAGTTTAACGGGCGCTTTGGTGATCCAGAGGTACTCAACATACTCAGCGTTCTCAAGGGATCCTTCTCTGAACTGCTGGTGCATGTGTGGAACCAGACACTCTCCGAGGATGAGGTGTCCTTTGACGGAATGGCAAGCGTAGTCAAGTATATGGTGGCCAAGGAGTATCCGGATGCAAGCAGCAGCGAGATCCATTTCACCCTTGACGAGAAGGCCATAGCCGGCCTGGGAGTGAAGACGTTCTTTGCCTCATGCGTGAGGACGGGTGATCACAGGTACAAGACGCTCAAAAAATCACGCGCAGTCGCGTTCTGTGCCGTATCCGAGACGATCCCCGGGGCATCATCCCTGGTGGACAGGGCCATAGACACGTGTCTGCAGGGCAAGCTGGAGTACAGGCGCGATATCGGTTCTGAAAGGAACCTGCAAAAGCTCGACAGGATAAACGACAATCTGGGGGCATGAGTCTTGCGGGGCTGCATCTTGGCAGACCGCATCCTGTGTTGTCACGGTGCATGCCCGGGCAGTTTCCAACAGGCATATGACTGCCGTCCTGACCTTACGATACGGCATTCTGGGAACCAAAAAAAGACAGCACAATGATACTGCCGGATCTCTTCAGGTTTGGATGATTGCGCCCCGGCCCCATGTATCCGTCGTAGTACATCTTCTCAAAATCTGCTTTGCTGCCCTGTCGTTCAAACCCATATTCAGCAAATACAACCCATCTATGACTATCATGTTCTCGATTTTTGTTTCGGTGGTATACATTGGGCCATTCGGGCACATCAGAAGTTTATCATCCGGTAAATCTCTTCGGCAATGTAGACTTTTTTGGTCTTTATTATTCCCACATCTTTCAAAATTCCTAAATCCACCAGTTTGTTTATTCCATTTCTTGCAGCCAATTCGCTTACCCCAAATTCATCTGCAACACGTCTTCTTGTTATGATTGGACTCTCAAACAGCATATCCACTATTTTGATTACCGTGCCCGAGATTCGTTTAACATTAGTTTTCTCCCGATACTCATCGCGTAATGCGTTTAATTTTTCAATTAGATCTATGGAATACCGCGCTTGGTGAATGACAGCCGACAGGAAAAACTTAATCCATTCGACCCATTGGCTTTTAGTACTTACATTCATCAGCAAGTCATAGTATTGCTCCTTGTGTTGTTCGATGTATCCACTCAGATAAAGTAACGGGACACTTAGCAATTTCCTGTCTGCCAGCATCAGCGGTATCAGCAACCTTCCTATTCGACCATTGCCATCTTCATATGGGTGAATTGATTCGAACTGGTAGTGAACGATGGCACATTAGAAAATATGCGTAATCCGGAACTTTTTCAAACTCCGCGCTGACATGTTAGCCCTGCTGTCAAAAATTTATGATCCATCCAATTAAAACCAGAATATGCCGGTTCATACTGTTGTCGGAACAGAAAACAAGTGACCTGCAAAAAGAGAACAAGGCTCTCAGAGACATGATCAAGCGCCAGGACGCTGACATCAAGCGCCAGGACGCTGACATCAAGCGCCAGGACGCTGACATCAAGCGCTTGGAGGCAGCCGCCAAGCACGAGCAAAGCCTGTGGAGCACGCGGGACGGCTCCGAGTCCGGAGCCGCAGGGGAGCCCGCCCTGCTGCACCGCGTGGAGGTGTTTGACGACGTCATCGGCGTCGGGAAGAAGCTTCATGACGCGACGCTGAAGGGCAGGGGGCAATTCCAGTACATACTTGACAGGGCCGAGGCATGGATAAGACAAAGCGGCAAATCCCCGCTCTTCAGGAACGACGAGACGAGGGCGTCGGATCCCGGGAACCGCTGCAAGCTGTACCCAAGGCACGCGCTACTCATGTCACTGATGTACAAAAAGGGCAACCCCACGCAGGGCGCGCTTGCGGCATTCTTTGGAATAGACCAGGCGACCGTGTCCCGGTATATCGATGTACTAGACGGGGTGCTTGAGGCGGTGCTGCCCACCGCTGCCAACATCTCAAAGGAGATAGAGGACACGGAGACAAAAGAGGATCTCAAAAAAATAATTTCCGGGCCTGACGGGGGCATCATGATGATCGACGGCACGCACTGCCCCATACAGAGGCCGGACGAAAAACAGATGAGGAGCATGATGTATTCGGGCAAGAAGAAGAAATTCACGCTCAACACCACAGTCTGCATAAATGAAAACGGGGTGATAGTTGCCATATCCGGCAGCACCGTGGGATCCGTCCACGACATTACGCTGCTCAGGGAGAGCCCGCTGCCGTTTGGAAAATGGTGGGACCGCATGTGCGACGAGGACACCCCCGAAGAGGACAGGGTCCACACCCTTACTGACCGCGGCTACAAGGGAATCGCAAAGGATCTGCCCGGAACAAACACCCTGCAGCCGCACAAGAAGACCAAGAACCACAAGCGCTTTACAAAGGAGGAAAAGGAGCACAACCACAAAATCAATTCCGCCCGGGTAAAGGTGGAGCACTCCATCGGCAGGCTGAAGCGGTACGGCCGGCTTACCGCGCCATACAAGGGAAAGATTGGCGACTTTAACAGAGAATTTAACATAATAACCGGACTCGTAAACCTGGACCTCCTGTGGAACCAGATGAAGAAAGGACCTCCTTCAGGTAGCACGCTGGGGCCGGTAATAAACTGGGAAGAGGCAAACGTCCCCGGCAGCGCCGTTTCAAACAATTAATTCCGTGCACATCGTGGTGCTGCAAGGTTGCGCACGTTATTTTGTATTTCTGGCAGGACAGGATCCCCACATGGCTAACATGGCGATAATTAAATTAGAATTTTTAATATTTTCTGGTTTTTCTGGTTTAACCCAACGAAATGGAGGGATTACGCATGGCTTCTATTGTAGTAATGGGGAGATATTATGTGGGGGCGAATCCATAAAACTAATCAGGTTTTCCATCAGTTCGGGAACCTTTGAGGGAACCGGGGGAATGTATCTTGCCTCCTCAATCCTTGAAGTTCTGCCGATAAAATTTTGCTGTTCACGTAGTTTTCCTATGTTCGTGTAGTTGCCTCTGACTCCGCGTAACAGTATTTTGTGGCATTCATTGATTAGTTCCAGATTCAAAACTGCGCCGTCTCCCACTTTTTCTAGGGAAACTTCAAGCGCATCCACATAGTTACTGACCTCTTCTGAATCCATGACGCCGTCTTGTTTATCTCGGATTCCTATCTCATAACGGTAAAGATCAGACAGTGAAACTTGAGAGCCCTCTATTTTAGAACTCTGCACAGCCTCTTTCATCAATTGCGGTCTTATCAGCAAATGCGGGTTTTGGAGGTGTCTGCCAAACCCGTTTAACGTTCCAATCAGATGACTTGCCTCATTGGCATACACCATCAGTTTGGTCAAATCCAATTCGGGCGGTAAAAGATTTGGAACAAATGAATCGAGTCTCTTGTCTGTTTTTACAAAGATGCCATTAGGCTTTGGAAAATCTTCCAAATTTTTAGTTCACCTTTATTAGGAAGTCATTTAAAGACTGCCTATATTTTTTATCATCCCGAATCAAATACCATGCGGTTTTCTTCATAATACCACAGGGTTGACACGTCATCATATTTAATAGTAGCATTATCCGTAGGCGTTGTCCACATCTTCCTCAAAAAAGCAGCGTTACGCTTAAAGATCATTAGCGTCAGACATCCGAAAAGTTTTGGATCACCGATCCTGCCCACAATTAATGAATTCCAATAGAAAAAAGAGGAAAGCAAAGAACAGAGACAAGGAAGACAAGAAGAAATGGGTGCGCCCGAAAGGCTACAGCAAAAAATACGAGATGCGAAGGAGTGGGGAGGGGAAACGAGTGTCAATCGGAATCCTCGCCCTTACCACCATCCTGTACGAGATCTGCAAGCCCAAGTCCGACAAGGACCGGCGCATGATCTCCTACTTGATCTGCCTCATGGACAAGGAGTTTCGCGGCAACTCGTACCGGGAACACGTCTCGTACCTCGAGGCAAACCCAGGTTCACTGCACGTCTGCGGCTTAAAAGCCGTTCCGTCCAAATCGTGCCTGCATGCGGCAGCCAAGAGGCTGGCAGAAAAGCAGAAGATTCTGATGGAAGTGATCCTGGGACAGGCAGGGAGTGACGCTCACGGTCCGCTCCTTGGGGACGCAAGCGGATTTTCCATCAACATCTACGCCGACTGGGAGGATGCCAAGAAGGGCATCATACCCAGGCGTCAGTTCGTCAAGCTGCACATACTGGTAGCCCCGCACGGAAGGATCGCCGCATGCATGGTGACGCCCGGACTTGCCCACGACTCGCCGATATTCCGGAAGATGTTTGCCCGCACGCCAGACGGCGACGGGCACGTCATGCTGGATTCGGCGTATGACGCGCACGCAAACTGCAAGATGATCTACGACAGCGGCAGAAAACCGGTGATCTGGCCCCGCAAGAACCACACCGCAAAGGGCTTCAATCCCAGGGCAGAGATGCTCCGCTGGTTCAGGCGGGATCGGGAAGGGTTCGAGAAGGTGTACCACCAGCGCAGTCTTGTCGAGTCCGTGTTCTCATCCATGAAGGAGAGGTTCGGTTCCGTCGTGGCCGCAAAGACGTTTCCCATGCAGAGACTCCAGATAATCCTGCGAAGCATCTGCTACAACCTGATAGCATAGGGGTCCCGGTAGGGGCAGAATGCCGGTTTCCGGTTCCAGCGGATGCCATGCACCACTAGATGAAAACGGCTCAAAAACGACCAACCGCAAGCCTGCCGACACCAGAAACCCCTTCAGAGTCCAGGTTTGGGATGCCAAAATGAACCAAAAATAGTGTGAAATAGAGCAGGATTATCAAAAGGTGGACAACGCCATTATCCGTAGTGTGCTGGTAAATCCTCATGTCTATTCGAAGCCATAACCGAGCCGTTCGTGTCGAATAGACCAAGAATCCGCTTGAGTGGTGATGTCCGGATGATGCTGGATATCGGGAAGGCATGCAGATACGCTGATGCCGTCAATGATTTGCCTGCAAGGGGCACCTGACGGGCGTGCCGGCAGATCCGTTCGGGAATCCTGTTGATTTGTGATTCCTACATGATGCTATCTTCCGGGGAAAACACTCACATCTGGAATGACGTGAGACGGCTTTGCAGGCACGGTAGTACCTAAAAATGTCATGTTGTCGCTGTACATCCCTTCCGGTTTGGATGATTGCGCCACCGGCTCGGTTGTGCCATGCAGACAGCTTGGCAGAGATTCAGGATGTATGCCGACCTTGGCAAGCCCGGCCAAGTGCAAAGTCTGGTAGCATCTCCGGTTTCGTACCGGTTCAGGCAGACATCTGGACAGGAGAATCCGATTCTTTTGCTCGCAATTCTGCCCCTTTTAAGTGGGACAGTCCTGTCTCACATGCCAGCAAACCGGTTTCCAGATGCTACGGCAGGCCACACGTCGACGCCGACGCGCAGTCCAAAGTTGTTGCTGCCCGCCGGAGACGCACCCGGATGCGGTGTTTGAGGAGGAAAGGGAGGAGGAAGAGGATGGGCAATGAACCGCTGGCACCTCTATAACCTGAGAAAGCAGAAGGGAATGCTGGGCGATGCCAAGAGGTTTATCGGGGAATACTCCAAACACGTGGCAGCCACCGTGTCAGTCCAGCTGGAGTCGGACAGGGAGAGGGTAATGCACTACGCGCCAAAACTGTTCTCCGAGGCGGTGCGCTCCTTTGAGATGTGGTGGGACGGGGAGCGCAAGGAACTGATGATGGTGATTGCAGCCGTGCCCGGCGACCTTGCCCTATACCAGAAGGCGTTTAGCAACATGTATCCCGGGGCACAGTACGCCGCACTAAAAGACAACACGCCGGAATGGTTTGACCGCAGAACGCCATACAAATTCTTTGATGTCGGGGTGTACCACGGCCACTACGCGTCCCTCTTCAGGCAGGACGATGCGCCGCCCTGGATGATGTCAAACTTGGCAAGCACGATCCAGCAGGGCAGGTTCGCGTGGATACAGTTTGCGTTTTGCAGGTATGACTTTACCGCATTTCTCCAAAGACACCTGCAGGGGATCAACGGGTTTCACGCGGACATACGGACGAACAAACCGCCCGGCAGCAGCTTCCTGGACGGACTAATGCCGGACGTGTCCGGTGGCAACAAGACCGACGCGCCCCCGACGGCACACCCGGAGTCAGGCGGCGAGTTTCACAACAATTTTTCTGCGCTGCAGCATGATGCGATCGAAAAGGCGCGGGGGCCGCACGGAATCGTCTCAGTCCGCGGACTCATCGACGCAGGAACGACATCGGACATCAACGTGGCCGATGCGATATCGTTTGGGGAGATACGCTCAAACCATGACTTTCTCACGCCATACACGTATCCGGCGTCACGATTCTTCAGCCACGACATGGACAAGGCCGAACAGCAGAAAACCAAGTGGCAGTCCCTCCTGGCTCTTGCAGGATTCCAGTTTGACGGCATCAGGATCGGACGGGAGAAGACCAAGAGGCAGCGCATAGAGATCTACCAATCGAGGGCCATCCCGGACCCCCGCGAGAAGATGAACAGGGTAGTGGGCAGGTATGCCTCCAAGGGAATGATCGGGGGATACCGCCCCAGGCAGTCGCCCCCATTCAACATAGTGCTCCAATCAGAGATGCCGTCGTTTGTCCACCTGCCGGACTCGTCAACCCCCAACCTGAGGGTCACCAGGTACAACGTGCTGCCGTCCCAGCAGCTGGACAAACGGGGATTCAGCATAGGCCGTCTCAGCCAGCAAGACTCGTTTGATGGCGCAGAATACTACGCACGGTTTGGCCGGGAGCACGTATCAAGTGACATCGATGCAGTGACAGTCTCGCCGGCGGACTTTGCGCGCCACATGTACCTCCCGGGCGGTACCGGCAGCGGCAAGTCGTCTGTAATCAGGGTCATTGCCAAACACCTTGAGATGACAAACATCTATGCGTCCCTCCCGCGGGAGGTCCCGGTATCGGAGATAAGAGGCGGTGCCCGCACCCGGAAGATGCTGTCCGGCCTTGACCGCGCCAAGACGCTGGCGGATCAGGATGTCGGCTGGCCAAACGCGTTCATCTATTTTGATCCCAAGGGGGATGACTCTGAGATGTTCATCCGGCAGTGCGAAAAGATTACCGTGGAGAGGAACCTGGTGCACTATATGGATCCCTCGAGGACCAACTTTTCAATCAACCCGCTGGAACTTCCGCCGTACGACAGGGACAAGGAGGGGGCGCGCGACGAGCTGGTGGCGCTGTACGTGGGGTATTTCTTTGAGATGATCAAGGGGTGGTACGGGAACTCCGAGGCGTTCGTGCGGATGAACCGGATCATGCGCAACCTTCTAGAGTACATCTATCTGAACAACGACAAGCCCACATTCATCGACCTGTATGACCTGATACTGAAGATACAGGAGAGGAAGAAGAAGTACCTGCAGGTGATGTATCGGAGCCTTGGCAGGCCAAGCGAGGAGCTGAATGCGGCGCTCAAATCGATAGCCGCCATGGATGCCAGGTCGTTTGAACCCGTATTGAACAGGCTGGACATCTTTGCCGTAAGTGCCAAGATGAAGCACATGTTCTGCCAGAGAAGATCCACTGCACTGTTCAGCGAGATGATCAAGCCCGGACACTATACCGTGGTGAGGTTCTCCGAGTCGGACATACCGATGAATGTGATCAATCTGGTGATGCAGACGTTTGTGCTGAAACTGTGGTTCGAGATACTGCACCGCTCCAGCACCACTCCGCTAGGGGAACGGACGCAGGTGGTTCTGGCACTCGACGAGTTCCAGAAGATGAAGGGCATATCCGTGCTCGAGACGATGATATCGCAGGCAAGGTCCAAGGGACTGGGGCTGATACTTGCGCACCAGAGCCTCAAACAGCTCGACGAGAGTGATCTTAGCAGCATTACGACAAACTTTGGCATACAGATGGCCGGACACCTTGAGGGGAATGACGCGCAGAGGCTGGCAAGCGCATGGGATCCAAAGTACGTCAACGACATCAAAAACATGATAGCCACGCAGCCGGTATACCGCTGGACTGCACGCATTGCACCAAAGCCCGGGGGAGAGCAACCGTTGCCAGTTCAGTTCTGGACACATTTCGATCCCGAGTCGGGCCAGGCGTGCAGGCCCAACATGACCCGGGAGGAATGGAATGGTTTTGTCGCATCCGAGCGTGAAAGGTACGGAACCCGGGACGGGGACACGCATCCGCTAGTTGATGTGCGTCTGGAGGAGAGGAACAGGTGGATGGAGAACATGGATGCGGAGTTTCTTTCGCGTGAAAGGTGGCACCTGCTGTTGCTGCTGCTGCGTAAAGGCCCGCTCAACCTCAAGGAGGTGACGAGTCGGTACAATCCGACCGGAGCCAGTGTGGCAGGCACGACGCCCCGCGACACGGTCTCCTGCCTGCTCCGCGAGATGGTACATGACGGGTTGCTGGCACCCCGCACCGGCCGGCTGGACCCCTATGCCGTTGCCGAGGAGACACGGAAGGAATACTTTGGTTTTGACTGCGGTGCAGTAGGCACGGCACAAGACATCCCGGAGCTCTTCGAAAAGGCCGTCGCCCACTATCTGGACAGGGGATGCTTTGTCGCCGTCGCATCACAGAGGATACACGAGGCAGTTGACAAGACGGATCTTGTGGCATACGACTACTCCACCGACACCCCGATAAGCATAGAATTGGAGTCTGGATCGGAGTGCGTATCGCATCTGGAGCATGTCAGGTACAACATGACAAAGTGGCCAAAACTCGGGTTCAAAGAGTGCCACGTCTGGTCGTTTTCAGAGGACATCAGGAAGGGGCATGGTGCCTTAGATGAGGAACTGAAGAGGGGTGTGAAGATCTTTGTGGTTAGGCCGGACCCGAACACGCAGGAGACGAACGTTCCGGGTGCAGCAGCAGCAAAGGAGGGGCAGCAGCAGCAGGATACGGGCAGTCAGAGTGCCGGCCCCCGATGAATCCCGAGACCCGCCGGGATCGCCTCTTCTGCCGGGAGGAGAGGAGGCCTTGGTGACTTTTTACCAGATCCGTACACGAAATTGCGTTTTGCACCTGCATATTCCCAATCTTCTTGGACGGCCGGCCAAACGTATGAATTCACCTGTCCTTCCTGTCACAAAAAAATGATCATACTGATCCATATGCTGGCAATACACATCACTTTACATGGTAAATTCACGGCACATGAGCAGGGACCAGCTAAAAGAGGAACTCCTAGCACGGAACCGGGAGATTGCCACCCTCAAATCCGATCTTGAGAAGGCACTTGGCAGGATAGAACGTCTTGAAAGGGCCTTGGGGTACAGCGAACGCCTCATGACATACTATACAAACCCCAACACGCCGCCCTCATCTGAATCCCTGGAATGGAAGGCCCAGAAGAGGGAGCGGGCAAAAAAACAGGAAAAGGAGGGCAAATCCAAGCGCGGGGGAAGAAAGGGACACGCGGGGGCGTCGCGCCCCCACGACCCGGAAAGGACCGTATCCCACAGGTTCGGGCGCAGGAAGTCGGGCAGGAGGCGGGTGCCGGTGCTCCCGGAATGCGGGTGCGGCGGCGGCGGCGGCCGGATGGCGATTGGCAGTCCGCGCGTGCGGGACATCACGGACATCAGGGTGACTGCGTGCGAGACGCGGCACCGCGTGGAGACTGCAGTATGCGGCTCATGCGGCCGCAGGGAAGATGCTCCAAACGACCTGCCGCGGCGGGGCAACTTCGGCAAGGGCATGGTCGGACTCGTCTCAGAACTGCGCGCGGCACGGGTGCCGCTCAAGGGAATCTCGGTCGCGGTGCGCTCCATAACGGGCATTATGCTTGCAGGATCCACCGTCAACAACATCATGGCACGCGTCGGGGACGCCTCGGGCCACGAGGCAGGCAGGATCCTCGGGGAAGTGGAGGCTTCTGACTGTGCCGGGTTTGACGAAACCAGCTGGCGAAACGACGGCCAGAAGGTACACGCAAACGTGGCACAGTCGGGCAAAAACATCGCAATAAACATCAGCCAGAGCAGGGCCACGCTCATGCTCGATGCCATGGACAAATTTGACGGGGTGGCGATAACTGACGGGTACACCGGATATGACAGGTTTGACAAGGACGGCATGCACCAGTCGTGCTGGGCGCACGACCTCCGGCAGACAAGGCACCTGGCAGAAAAATACTGCGCCGTGCCTCCCGAGACCAAACGTGTCCGGCGGCGGCAGCAGCAGCTCCACGAGGACCACAAGTGGGTGTTTGAGAGGGCAAAACTGCTGGCCGCGCAGGAGGCGCGCTCGCCACAGCTGCGGCATACGATGAACCGCACCATGCAGGACGTGCTTGACCGGTACCGCGATGCCGGTGGTGGTGGTGACGATGACGACATGCAAAAGGTGCTGGACAAGCTCGAGAGGCACCTGCACCGCATGTTTGCGTTCCTGGAGCATCCCGGCGTCGAGCCTACAAACAACGCCAGCGAGAGGGCGCTGCGCTACCTGGTGGTGTTCCGCAAGATAAGCGGGCAGACCAAGGGCGGCTCCAAGGCCATGAAGCGCCTTGCAGATTTTGTCACGTGCGTCCTCACGTGGAGGGCACATGGCAAGAGCGTGGCCGAAGAAGTTGGTCGACTGATATAAGGGGCAGGTGAATTCATACGGCCGAACCTTGTAAACCCTTAAATAGAATTTACATAAGACGACTGTCAATCGCTAATGAATGGTATGATTGGTCTGTTCTTGGTATTTGCAATTATGATGGCTGTTCCAGCTCTGGAGGCTGCATTTGCAGCAGGTGATGAGCCTGGCGAATATGTAGATCGCAGGGTGCTCATCTGGAACCTGTTCTTTAGGATGATGACTGTGGCATTTACTGTGGGTGCAGTGGTATCTGGCACCATAATATGGCAGATCTGGCGGTTCAGGGAGTCGCACCCCAAGGCAAAGCCGACTCCATACGAAGGGACGGACTGGTAGGATTGGGATCGCACTCCAACTGGCCTGAATGGATATACGTCGGCATTGTAGTTGCACTTATGACATGGGTCGGGGCAGAGGCCTGGAATGTCGAGAGGTTGGTCGAGCATGTCCCGGAGGACGCCGAGATAATCAAGGTGACCGGGCAGCAGTGGGTCTGGACCTTTGAGCACATGGACGGCACAGTCGAGATAGGCGAGCTCCATGTGGAGGCAGGCAAGGCCTACAAGTTTGAGGTATCGGCCACCGACGTCATCCACTCCTTTAACATTCACGACTATGTGGTTCTGATCGATGCGGTGCCGGGCAGGGTCAACACCGTATGGTTTGCACCCGACGCACCTGGAGAGCATGACATCCAGTGCAGGGAGTACTGCGGACTGATCCACTACAACATGCGCGGAACGCTGTATGTAGAGGAGGCATCGACTTGATAACGCTTTTATCACTATCCGCAGATGCTGATTGCGGAGGGATTAACTGATGACTCTAGAACTGCAACGCCCACGGCCGATCTGGCAGGTAATGTTCTCCACCCACCACACCGATGTCGGCCTTCTCTACCTGATAACGTCCCTGGCATTCCTGTTTCTGGGAGGCGCGCTTGCCTTGGCGATCAGGGTCGAACTGTTCCTTCCAGGCTCACAGATCATTACCGACTCCATGACATTCAACCGAATATTCACCGTTCACGGTACGACGCTCATATTCCTCTTCATCATACCGTTTGCCGCTGCGGTGGGCAACTACTTTGTACCAATAATGGTCCGGTACAAGGACATGGCATATCCAAAGCTCAACGCAATTGCGTTCTGGATGATTCCTCCCGCAGGAGCCTTAATCTGGCTCGGGTTTGCCGACTTTACGTGGTATGCGACCCCCCCGTACTCCATCATCAGCTCGCCCGGTCCGGCTGCTGACATGTGGATATTCGGGCTCAAGATTCTGGGCGTCTCCTCGGTGCTTGGCGCCATCAACTTTGTGGTGACCATCCTCAAATGCAAGCATCCTGACATGTCCATAGGGCAGGTTCCGCTCCTGGCATGGTCATTCCTGACATCCTCACTAATCATACTCGTGGCCATCCCCACGTTTGCAGCAGCCCTCCTCATGCTGCTTACAGACCGCCTGGGGGTCAGCGGATTCTTCAATCCCGCACTAGGAGGCGACCCGATCGCGTATGCGCACCTGTTCTGGTTTACCTTCCATCCGGAGGTGTACGTGCTGGTCATACCTGCCATAGGCATGATGTACGAGATCATCCCCCGGTTCTCAAGGAGACCGATCTACAGCTACAACTCTGGCATCTTTGCGTTCGTGTTGCTGTCGATAGTGAGCTTCTCCTCGTGGGCGCACCACATGTACGCCACGGGAATGTCCTTTACGGAAAAGACCGTATTCATGGTCGGAACGCTTGCAGCGGTTCCTGCATCTGCCATGCACGTCTTCAACTTTATTGCCACCATGTGGAACGGCCGAATAAAGTTTGCAACCCCAATGATGTGGTCGGTGGGAGGGATCGCCCTGTTCTTCTCAGCCGGTGCAGGCGGAGTGGTAAACAGCGCCATGCCGCTTGACTTTACCACGCACGACACCTACTGGGTGGTGGGACACTTCCACCTGTTTGTGATGGGAACGATCGCCTTTGGCTCCATTGCATACCTGTACTACATGTTCCCATATGTCACAGGACGTCTCTACAACGAGTCCCTGGGCAAGATCCACTTTATCATGTCCATGATAGGGACCGTCATGGTCTTCTTCACGCAGCACGTGCTGGGACTGTACGGCATGCCAAGGAGGGTCTTTGACTACCCGCCAATCCCCGAGTGGATCGCCATGAACCAGATAGCGTCAGTGGGTGCAATGATAATAGGTGCCAGCATGGTACTGTTCCTGATTAACATGATTTACAGCTCGGCCAAGGGAGAGATTGCAAACACAGAGGATCCGTTTGGCGTGGGCGGAAAGTACTATTATCCGTTTGAGGCAAAGACGCCGGCGCATTAGGAGAGATATGTAAGATGAAACACGATCCACAAACCTACTACCGGACAACGCCTGCCAGGACAGCCAAGATGATGGCGATCATGGTGGGCATATGCGTGGCAGGCGGCCTGATCTTCTTTTCCATGTGGGACTACTGGATATCAGAACCCGCACCGATCGTCGAGATAATGGCAGCGCAGCAAGAACAGGAGAGGGTCGATACAGGCGGGGGCGCACCCCCGACAGGCGTCAAGCACGAGTTTGTCCTGAACTTTGTAGAGTCTGACGACTTTAGGGATCTGGCCTTCAACGCGCTGCCAGGCGAGGAGGGGCACAACCCTGACATTGTAGTGAAATCCGGCGACGAGGTGACCGTAATGGTCTCCAACATGGGCAGGTCGTTCCATGCATTCGGGGTGGTAAGCGATCCCAACGACTTTAACAGCGTGATATGGGAGTCTGGAATCGGCTCTGCAATAGCCTCCCTGAGGCCCGGAGAGGAGGGCAGCGTGACGTTTCTGGCAGGAGCGCCGGGAGTTTATGACTATATCTGTACAGTTCCAGGACACGTCCTGCAGGGAATGCAGGGCACGTTTATCGTAGAAGAGTAGTCTTGGCAATCCAGTACCTTGCCCTCGCAACAATGGTGGTACTGTACTCGCTGATGTTTCTGGGCGGGTACATATCTGCTGCCGGTCTCGGCCTCACGTGTCCTGAGTGGCCGCTGTGCCCCAACGGCATCATGCCGTCCGAGGAGTACCTGATCGAGTGGATTCACAGGCTGGCAGCTGCTACCACCGGCGCGCTGGTAATCGCAACGATGGTTGCAAGCTTTCTGAACCGGCAGGCAGACTCCAAGATCAAGGTGACAAGCACGCTTGCCACGGTGTTTGTAATCACGCAGATCACGCTTGGCGCGCTGGTAATCGATCTAAAGCTGCACGCAGTCCTTGTCTCCATCCACTTGGGGATAGGGATACTGCTGTTTGCAATGGTGCTGTTGACCACGCTGTTTGCGTTCAGGATATCGCGCGAACAGATAGTCTCTAAGGCTTGAATCCGCTCGTGCCCCAACCAAATGATGTGTGTTGAGCGGTGCCGCACAAGAAGAATCGCACGGCGACGGCAGCAGACCCGGGCTGGATGAGAACTCTGGCGTCTTGATGACATGCTTGCGTGGCAGATGGGGACGCAAGATCGGAGATTTATACCCAAAACAGTGTACTAGTGCGTGGGTTTCAAGGTTATCCTCCTTGCGGTTCTGGCCGTGGCAGCATGCGCGACCCTGACGCTGGAGGCAGAGGCAGAAAGACCGGTTGATGTGCTGATGTACGGGTATGATGAGGACAGAACGGACGCTATAGGCGCCAAACATCTGGCACTGCTGGAGTCAAGGGGGTATGTGGTGAAGACAAGCAGCGGCTCGGCAGATGCAGACGAGATGAAGGATGCCAAGGTAGTGCTGGCGTGGAGGACAGGACTCTCAAGAGATGAGGGTGTCAAGAAGGCGCTTGAAGAGTACGTGTACGAAGGAGGCCGGCTGCTGTTACTCGTGAACACGCCCTACCAGAGATGCACCTCAGGCTCGTCTGATGCGCCGTGCCATCAGGACTTTACAAGGGACGCCTTTGGGTTCAAGTTCGGCGGTTCTGTGCAGTACAGCACGATATATCCGGCACCCGGGCAGGAGGAACACCCAATATGGAACGTCCCCAACAAGGTGTCGGAGTTTTCTGACTGGTGCTGCGATGCATACGTGGAGGAGATAGTGGACAGGGATCACATAACGGTATTGTCCACGGTGTCGGGCCAGTCATACAAACCGACCGGGTACCACACGGTTCAAGACGTGCCGGCAATCATAATCAACGACAACCCCGACTGGAACGGTGGGATGGTAGTCGGTGCAGGCACGCATATGATAATTGGGTGGCATGGGCCCGACACCAGGCTGTTTGAAAACGTCCTGCGGTTCATGCTAGATGACAAGACGGACATAATGGCGCCGGTGATCCAGGGCGTCGAGGATCGGACGTTTGAGGCCGACGGCCTTTCCATACAGGTAAGCATGCAGATGCTGGGTGACATCACGGCAAAGGATTCGCAGGATCCCGACCCGTACCTGGTGGGATATGCGCTTGCGTTTGATTCTAGGGGGGATGTAGCCGGGCCGTTTGTGGTGCAGGATGAGAACCGGTTTCCGGTTGGAACGACGGTAATTACGTGGTATGCAAGGGACGTTGCCAACAACGTCTCAGTCAAGGTGCAGCATGTTACGGTGACCTCAACGTTTGCGACTATAACGGATGGGTTTGAGGATGGGCAAGAATGGGAAGAGTTTGGAGAGGTGGCCGAACACGTCCCGTCGTCTGAACCCACCCGCGCCGCGTTTGAACGGTACAGGTTTAGCATAGACCCGAATGCAGGCAGCCCAGCACCCTCTGCCCGGATAAGCGGGGACGGCTTTGCATCATACGCGGGGATACAAAGAGACATCCGGCTGGATCTGTTGGGAGACGACGACCTGTTCGTGGGAGTCGACTACACGGCAGGAGGCGGCAACACGGTGCCCCTTGTGGTAAATGCCAACATGCAGATACTGGACAAGGATGGAAACCTGCTGTGGGGAAGCTGGCTTGGCCGGGGCGGGACGCTGGAGGGCGGATGGCAGACATTCAACTATGACGTCACAGAGGCCGTGTCAGGACATGATATGGTGACTGTGAGGCTGGGGGTGTATGACTATTGGGTAGCTGGCTGGAATGTGGAGGCTCATTTTGACAACTTTTACGCGGGAACCGAGCGACCGTCTGACTGACTGAGTCTGGCCAGGACATGCCATGCCTTGATGGCACGAACCCTGCAGATACAAGGGGCGCGCCTAGAGGCCAAAGTTCGTGCAGGCCGGAAGGCATGAACATGCCTGGATGCCTGTTGATTGTGGCATCCGTGTGCCTCCTGCCTATTGCCTGATCTTCTTGATGATCCATGGCAGATAGATGTATGTCATGATCCCTCCAAAACACATGGCTCCGACGGTTATGGCAAGTATGAAGATGTAGCCAAACGGACTCTGGGTTCCCATGTTGAACGTGTATGTTACGACGTCCGAGTTCTCACTCACGCCGTAGAGGTCGATTTTTACAATGTGGTTCCCCGGGTTTCTCCAGGTGTAGTCAAAGTCCCAGTGCCCTGCCTCAATGGCCGTGGGGGGGATGGCATCGACCTGCTTGTCATGGAAGAATACTCGGATCCCCATGACAAAACTGTCGACCTCCTCAAAGTCTGCATCAGTGACCCTTACCCTGAACTGGGACGGCTCGTCTATCTGCGGGAACTCAGGCGCCGTGGCCACCTGCACCCTGTAGCCTGCACTGAACTTTTCGGCCGAGTTGAACATGGAATGCGAGTATGCGTCGCTTGGAGCCAAGGCCAGCACAAGCAGTAGGCCAAAAACGATCAGCACGAGCAGCTTCCGGATCATCTGTATGTCATGGAACGAGGATGAATATATTGCAAGTCCATTGATGGCATGGATGCTGCGCATGTGTGCCGTTCGATATCGTCCTGCGGGGAAAGAGCGATGCCGATCATGCCTGGTACGCCCGATACTACCGGATGGCATCTTGCGATCTGGCCGTGTGCATGATGGGTTCTATCACGACTGTAATTCATTTTTTAGAATATCGCCGGGCACAAAAAAATTCTCAAAACCTTTAAATTCTAATTGACTAGAAACAGACTCGTTGACTCTCGTCACCAAATCAATTGACATAAAGACGCCTATAGAGAACGTCTTTACATACTTTGCAAGACCAGAACATGTATCCGATCAAATCAAGACTGATGCCGTGGGCATGACCGTCGTTCCAATGGATATCAAGGAAGGCATGGGTGTGGGCACAACGTTTAGGATTATCGGCGACTTTGGCGGAAAGCGTCTGGAATGGGACTGCGAGACGACTGAGTTTATCCGGAATGAAAGGATATCTGCAAAGCAGATTGAAGGCCCGTTCAAAAGGTGGCAGATCACCAACGAGTTTCAGGCACTGGGCGGCAACCTTACCCGGGTGACAATGAGTGCAGACTATGAGATGCCATTTGGTCCGCTAGGAGCCATAATGGACAAGGCAAAGTTTGCAAAGTCTGCCGAAAGGGGAATGGAGACTGCACTGTATAACGTGAGGGGCCTGCTTGAGGGGAACGGTTCAATTCCGGTATACATTACACTTGATGCATACCAGAAGCTTCTTGCAGAAAAGAAAAAGATGAACGACGTTCCGGTATCAACTGCACTTACGGCAATCATTGAAAAGTACAACGAGATAGAAGCAACAGCACAAAACTAAATTACACATCCAAGTTCCTTAACTATCACTGTCCGTTTTCGTCGTGTACCATTCCATGCATGTTACTGACTGCTTCGTGACCATATCCATTGAGGCCGGACATGCCGGATGGCACAATCTCAAGATTAATAACAAGACCAGCCACATCCATTTTGGTGGGTCTATGGCGCAGCCAGGTAGCGCGCAGGACTCTTAATCCTGGTGTCGAGGGTTCGAATCCCTCTAGACCCGCTACCTTTAAAGAACTTTTATAGGTTCCACACGTATTCATGTGTGTGAGATTGACAAAAGACGAGATCGTCAGGAGCGGGGACGCGGCGCCGCTGGAGCTGTTCATGCAGGGCATAAAGGCAAAGTACACCCAGGAAAAGTACACCCGGACGCTGCGCCAGATACTGTGCCAGTACTTTGAGGAGATACTCGAAGGCGACTTCGAGGAGCGCGTGGCGCAGCTGGTAAAACACGGCAGGGAGGACCAGGAGTGGACGCGCGACCTGCTGCTTAACCTGTCTAGGAAGCTGCGGGAGAGGACCACCCTGCCCAAGGACGATCCGGACTACCTCAACCCGACCACGTTTGGCAACTACTTCAAGCCGATCAAGAAACTATTCGACATGAACGATATCGTGATGCCGTGGAAGCGGCTCTACGCGACGTACCCGGAACTTGACAACATCCAGGAATCGCGTGGGTGGTCAAGGGAAGAAATAAGCATGATGCTCAAACACGCGCGCGATCCCATGGAACAGGCGCTGGTGCTGGTGCTGTCAAGCTCGGGCGCGCGCATAGGCGGGATAGACCTGAACTGGGAAGACTTGGTGCCGATATACCGCGTCAACGGCAATCTCGTGTTGGATCCCGGGGCAGAGGCCTGCGAAGTCGCGTGCGCCATGCTGCAGGTGTACCGGGGCTCGGCGGCAAACTACATGGCCTTCATAACCCCGGAGGCGTACGAATCCCTCAAGGTGTACGGACTCACGTGGGCAGACCACATGGGACGACAGCCAGGCCCGAAGGATCCGATATTCCTTGCCATTAGGGGCATCCCCAAGAGGGCCTCGATGCAGTCAGTCAAAAAGCGGCTGGACAGGATAGTGACGCACGCCAAGCTGCGTCCTCCCAATACGGGCAAGTCCAGGAGGCACAACGTCCCACTCACCAACGGGTTCAGGCGGTTCTACAACAAGACGTGCAAGGAGGCGCTCTCGTCCGATTCGCCGCTTGCCTCGCTGATAAAAAAGGAGTTCATGATGGGACACAAGGGGATGATCTCGCTTGACCAGAACTATTTCAAGACCTCCGTGCTGGAGCTTGCGCAGGAGTACCTGGCAGTCGTGCCGGACCTGACGGTAAGCGACGCGACCAGGCTCAAGCAGTCCACCCGACGCATGTCCGAGAACATACGGAACCTCGAGTCGGAGAAGGAGGTCCACGAGGCCGAACTGCGAAAGCAGATGGCCCGGGCCAAGGAACTGCTGGATGTGGCAGCCAGCGCCGCCGAGGCCCAGCCGGAAAAAGACGCCAAGATGGCGCGGCTGGAAAAGAAGGTGGAGGACTTGGAGAATCTGCGCCTCAAGATGTTCGGAATGGGAAACGTCCTCAAGAGGCCCAAGGCCACGAAGAAGGACGGGGCGGTGGCAAGCGAGACGGACGCCCTGAAGGCGCTCCTGCTCCAGATGGAGGAAATCCACCGGGCCAACATCGAGGAGGTGACTGCCAGGCAGAACAAGAAGATAAGCGTCTTGGAGGACATGGTGCGCAGGCTGTCCAAGCGCCCGGACGTAAAGGGCGACCCGCTGGCAGAGTACGAGGCCAGGAACAAGGAGTACGACGGCGACCTGTCCGAGGGCCACGATCCGAGACACGGGAACGACTAGCGTCCCCTCGGGCAACACGCACTCTGATGCCCGCGCCCGCAGTCGGCGTGAATGCCGGAACAAAACGTTGGCATAAATCCACCACGTCAGGTTGTTTCGTCGAAGAACCCGTCGGTGAATCCTTCCAGCAAACGGCTCCAGCTGGAATCGATTTGCCAGTACTCAAATTCACAGTTTGCTGCACGTTCCTCCGGCAGCCACCCGTCCTCAATCAAATCCTCGTTGTATGCTGGATCTGACCCGTAGGTATAGCATGAAATGTTGTAAAACCTTTGGATGTCCGACCCATGTACGCCCCAGTATGAATGGGCGCACCATTCGGCTTCTTCCGGCGTTTCTGCCATCTCGGGGCACAGCACGTTCCAATATTCATCCTCGTAAAGGTAGTACGTCCCCACATTGTACAGCATGTCTTGGCCAAGCGAATAACCCACCTCGTCATCATATGTATATGACAATATGAGTGAGGCAAACTGATCCGCCACATTCTCCTCCAGTCCGGTAATCGGCAGATCGTAAACGTCTATCATGGCGTGTGCCAGCTCGTGGTAAAACGTGTACACGAGCACGTCGTACGCGTAGGAAATGGCATCGTCTGGTTGACCGTCCTCGTTGAACAGATACCACGTCTCGAACAGATCGTCTACAAATTCGTAGCATATGACTATTTTCGCATCGTCTGGATAGTAAAACGCGTTTATCTCCCCGCATTCTTCGGCGGCCACCTCCACGTCGTACGGCAGGCGGAAATGTTCGTTGAGGAATTCGACCTCGTATTCGATAATTTCCAGGTCTTGCAGCCATGCCTCGGCAGTGTCGGCTCCCTCGTACCTAGAATTGGGGTTGGGGCCGTACGTGATGTAAAAATCCCCGTCGTCAGGAATTTTTTCATCCGGGACCGCGTTTGAAGCGTCTGGCGTGGAGACTGCTATCAGGCCAATCTGGATCAGGTATTCTATGGCTGCCAGTAGATCTGATTCGGATATCTCGCCTTGGACGTACAACCCAAAGACGGTCTTTACCCAAGGCGGAATCTGTTCCGTTTGGGCGTAAGCGGCGGACGGGACCAGCAAGAATGCAGACGATAGTAGGAATGCGGAAAGTACAAACGATGGCAAGGCATTCTTCATTTCCCCCACATTCGAAATCACCCCTGTGGGAAATTAGAACCTATTGAACATATCGCGGCAGACATGCGTCAATCCACGCCGTCACGCTTTTTCCAGATGGCGCTTACGCTTAGCACATGGTGGCACGGGCGCGTCCTTCTGCGCTTCCTGCAGGCTGGAATGTCATTTGTACCGCGTCTGGCCGTACTCTGGCAATCATTCCTTAAGTTTTACGGCGTACGCAAACAAACTTCGGCACAAGTGCGAGTGCGCCCGGCCCTGGCCGCCGTAGCACCCTGTTCTTATCACGCAGGCCGTCTGAGTGACCGTTCCAGCTCATTTCCGGACTTGGTGGATGGCCTTCCCTGTGCATGACGGCGTTGAAATTTTGACGCAAACATGCGTTGCCGCGACTGGTTCCATGACGCCGTCCAAGCATGCACTGTTTTTATTTGAGCCAGTTAATCTGACACATGGGGTGCTCATAATTTTCAATACGCTAGGGGCTCGTTCTACTGCTCAAAATGTGGAAAAAGATCAAGAGGCAGGACGCGTGGAACCAAGCGCCTTACGGGCATAATAGTCGCAGTGGTTGCCGTCGTGCTGGTTGCAGGCGCGCTATACTGGATTGGGACGGACAGGGCGGCTGAACTTGTCCAGGATGAGGTGTCAAAACACATCACACTGAACGAGAACCAGATAACAGTCAACATGCCTGACATCGAAAACATAAGCGACGATCTGTCAAACCGGGTGACGTCAGTCACTGAAACGCTCCCGGTCAGAACCGCATCCGGGTTTGACAGTGGAGTGATAGAAGACTACATCTACCAGTTCACAAATGACGAACGGCAGCGCATGGGCATTCCCCAGCTTGCGAGGGTTTCGGTCATAGACTCGGTTGCCAGAAACCACAGCGTGGACATGTCAGAGCGCAGTTATTTTGCGCACGACACGCCGGAAGGCCTGGATCCCACTGCCAGGGGAGAGCGGGCCGGCTACTCGTGCGTGAAGGATTACGGAACACATTACACTGAGGGGCTTGCGGAAAATATCTCGCAGGGTCATACCTATTCGTCGTACGTGACGGCAGGCGTGACGAGCTCGTATGATTGGCATGAGAGCGAATTAGATGTGGCCAGTGAAATATTTTCGGGATGGATGGGCAGCCCGGGACACAGGGAAAATATCTTGGGCAGTACGTATGACAGGATTGGCGTTGGCGTGGAGATAAGCGCCGATGAGGTGGTCTACGCGACGCAGAACTTTTGCTAGGCGGCAGCGTCGTGCCGCCCAAACGTCTTTTGGAATACGGCGGATGCAAACAGGCCAATACCCGCCACAAATCCTAGAATACATTCTGCGGCAACCTGCTGGTGTACCCTAAAAACTCTCAACTACATTCATAACAAATTTCACAAATCCCAAAATTCCAGAAACTGTCAACGCAGCTACAAGTACGGTAATTGCAATTCCGGCCATATTTACTGTTGTAGTTGCAGTTGAGCATGCTTGTGATGCTGCATCCTTGCATGATGAATTAATAGCTTGGTCACCCAATAGAAGATATGCGTAATCCCCCTGTTCACATCGATAAATTTAGATCAGGCACGATCGCGTCTCACATCAAATGCCAGACTCGCCTGATCAGATCATGCACAGATTGGAACAAGAAAACAGAAGCCTAAAAAATATTCTAAAGCAGAAAGACAAAAAGCTGGAACAGAAAGACAGAAGCCTAAAAAATATTCTAAAGCAGAAAGACAAAAAGCTGGAACAGAAAGACAGAAGCCTAAAAAATATTCTAAAGCAGAAAGACAAAAAGCTGGAACAGAAAGACAGGGAGTTGGGCCTTGAACGCGGCCTGTGGAAGGGCAGGAACGATGGCTGGAACCCCGGCAAGGGGCCCGCGTTGCACCTGCTAGAGGTGCTAGACGGCATAATACGCGACGGGGACAAGCTCCGCCATGTCACGCTGGCAGACGGGGAACAGTTCCGGTACATGCTGGAGCGGGCCAAGGCGTTTCTGACGCATTCGGGCCAGATGCCGCTGTTCCGCGATGACGCATCCCGGACATCCGATCCCGGAAACCGGTGCAAACTGTACCTGAGACACGCACTGCTCCTAGCACTTATCCGCAAAAAGGACAACCCCGCCCAAGGCGTGCTTGCCGCATTCTTCGGGATAGACCAGACCACCGTGTCCCGGTACATTCCGGTGATGGATGCGATGCTGGCAGGAATACTTCCGACGGCAGACAACATATCCGAGGAGGTAGCTGCTGCCCCGACCAGGGAGGATTTCAAGAAGATCGTGCCCGGACCCGACGGGGGCGAGATATTCATAGACGGCACGCACTGCCCCGTGCAGCGCCCGTCTGTAAAGTCAGTCCGGCGCATGGGATACTCCGGTAAGAAGAAAAAGTTCACCAACAATACCAACGTGTACACCAACCGGGACGGGGTGGTGATCGGCATATCAAAAAGCACCGTCGGGTCAGTCGGCGACATCACGCTGCTCAAGGAACGCCCCATGCCGTTTGGAAAGTGGGAGGAGGCGATGCACGATCCGGACCTGCCAGAATCAGACAGGTGCCACCCCTTCGTCGACCGCGGCTACCAGGGAATCGCAGACCACCTGCCCGGCACCACGCCGGAGATCCCGCACAAGAAGACCAGGGACACGCCGCTGACGCCGGAGCAAAAAAAGCACAACCACAGGATCAACTCCACCCGGGTATTGGTGGAGCACACGATAGGCAGGCTCAAGCGCTACGCGCGTCTTGCCGACCCGTACGACGGCAACGCGGCCCAGTTCAACAGGGAGTTTAACGTGATCACCGGGCTGGTAAACCTGAACATTGTGGGACTGCATGGAAAAGGGTCCGCCACCGCCAGGGCAGTGGAAGACGTCAGTAGACTGGGACAGGGCCTGCTCCGAAGCTCCGGTCAAGTAGAATTCAGGGCACGATGAAGTGCTGCAAGGCTGCGCACGTCATTTTGGATTTTGGGGTGAACGGACTTGCCACATACACGACACGAGCAGTTTTAGGCCGTATTTTTCCGGTTTTTTATGGCCGGGTTGGCAAAATGGGTGGATTACGCATATCTTCTAATGTATTGATTACTTTACCTCCTGTTTTGACAACTGTATCAGTTGCAATGTTCTGTTGCGCGTTGGTTGCAGCAGATTTAGAGTCTACCACATCGCCACCTGGAAGTGAACCAAACAAGGCAATCAATAACATGACCGCCAAAATCGTCCCACCTGTTGCTTTAATCACTACTCTCAGATGCGTTTCCAGAGTTAAATGTCTGATCATTGAATGGAGGTTGACCCATGGTTGATGGAAAATGCAGTCATTTCAGCTGTAGCCGGCAGCACACATGATGAAAAGAACGGTTTTCATGACCGTGCCTCATCCATGCCTCCTTACCCCGGTACTTCGCCTTGGCGTGCCCTATCATTACATTGAAGGACTTTTTGAAACCACGGTCTATTGGAACGGCGTGTCTCCTTTTGCTCACTTGTAGTCGCTTTGCCTGATCGCATCTGATGTCTTTGTCCGAGAATGTCATCGGCACAGTCTAGTATAGCGACACGTAAGTTCCTGAATAGTTAATCGAAAAGACTGTGGATCAGATCTCATTACTTGGGTACATGAACGACATAAAACGGGAAGAACTCGAAAAGGCGTGCAAAAACACTAGGCTTGAACCGGATTGATTGCCGTCGGTCAGGATGTGCCCGGCATCGTCCCATCCAACAACGCAAAACGAAGAGATCCGACAAACCCGTCTGCATCGTGCCCGGCATGTTTTGCAATGGAGCGTCCCAGCACCTCAAAGTCGGCCATCCGGGTGGATGGCCGGGCAACCGGGGAATCCCCGAAGGCGCGGTGCAGGACGTCGAACATCTCGTGGTACAGGTGCGGCCTCATGGCGTAAAAATCGGCTGCCATCTCGCCCATGGTCTTCCACTCTTCCACCGGCGACAGCTCGTACCGGACGGTCTTGCCTTCCAGGGAATGCAGCCGTGCTGGTCTGCCTTCCGGCGCGGCCATTACGAGGCGGACGTTGCCAAAAGATGCAGGATGCTTTTGCACGCCTGCAATCATCGCCAGCCCTTCCAGCGCTCCCGACATCGCGTCGGCTGACTCCCTGCTTAACTGCCGCACGTTGTCAAACGATGCCGCCGGCGATCCTGCCAGGATCCTGCGCAGGCTATCTGCCGACTTTGGCAGCACCGCGACGGCGTATTCAAACCCGACCGGATCCACCAACTCCCGCACGAGGCGGGCGACCGCCGTCTTGCCGGAGCCTGGCGGGCCGGAGAACAGCATCGCGGGGGTTTGGTGGTGTGCGCAGAACATGTGGCAGAGGTGCGCGCAGAACAGCTCCGCCTGCTCCTCCCGCACGCGCAGCATGGCGCGAAACTTCTCCAGCCACCCCTCGCCTCCCCGCTCGGGTTCGGGCATCGCGGCTCCGTGCCGCTCGATCACCACGCGCACGTCCGGGGAATACGGGATGACAGGTCCGTGTTTTTCGGCAGATATCCCGTACAGGCGCCGGGGCTGCCCGCCCAGATCCACCCACAGCGTGCGGCCGTCAAAGCCGGCGCGCTTCCAGACGCGGTCCACGCGCAGCCCATCAAACTTGGCGCGCAGCCTGTGCGAGGCCAGCGCAGTCGTCACGTAATAGTCGGGCGCCACCACGCCGTACTTCCGAAAGTACCCGGCCTGGATCAGATCCGTCACCATGCCGTCATCGTGCCGGAACAGGTACCACGAGCCGCCGCTTTTCATCCAAAAGAACGCCCCGCCGGGGTCACGCTCCACGCACGCGTGCCCGGCGATCATCCCGTCTGCCACAGCAGCTATGTGCCCCCTCTCGTCGTCGCTGTCGGACTCGGCGTTCTTGACGGCCTCGAGCGCGCCGAGCCTCTTGAGATCTTCGTCGCGAGGCTTGCCGGAAGCGGTGATCCTCTCCCTTACCTGCCGCAGCTCCTTTTCCATCCTCTCGTGGCCCGGCACCAGCGTGTGCCGGGACGAGTACCTGCACTCGGACCAGTCAGGCGTGTTCTTCTTGCGGAATTCCCTGCACTTGGTGCACCAGAGGATCATGGCGCCGGCTCCGTGTTCATCCTGTCGGCACGCGTCAGAAACGGCTCGTCGGCGTTCTGCCTGACGCGGATGCACGCAGCCTGCATCATTCCTGCACCCCTTCCATGTCGCATTGGAATACGTGGCGGTATACCGTCACGGTGTTATTTTTAAGCCGGATCAAGTATTGCGTATAGTTCCGGCCGACGTTGACCAGGGCTTGGATGATGCCCGGATACGGGGCATCCCTCAGGTAGTCCATCGCGATATCTGCCAGACAGTCCGGGATGTCCCTCCTGCTGCATTCAATCCGCGTGCCCCGGATACGATCTCCCCCGTTTGTGTAGAGTCGAACTGCGTAGCGGGTCACCGGGCTGCACCCTCTTCCTCTCCATCTAGAGGCGCCGCGGAACCGGCGGGGTGCTCCTGTACCTCCGCCCTGTTGGCCCGCAATACGTGGCGGTACACGTCCAGAGCGTCGTTTTTCAGCCGGATCACGTATTCGGTGTAGCGCCTGCCGACTATGACGCGGGCCTGCATGGCCCCCGGATAGGGGGCGTCCTTGAGGTAGTGTATCACGACGCAGGCAAGCATGCCCGGGATGTCTTTCCGGCCGCACTCGATCCGCGTGCTGTGAACCTTGACTAATTGATCCGTGTAGAGCCGAACGGCGTAGTGGGTCATCGCTTGCCAGCCTCCCGGAGCCGTCCCGTCTGGCAGGCATCCGGTTGCCTATCGTCTTGTCCTAATTCGACGACGAATCGCTTGTGGGCGTCTGCCATGCCTTCTGTTAGGATGTGTTCCACCGGGGACACATGGCATTTTGCTACTCTTAAAGTGGTATTGACAGGAGCAGTACAGGCGTTTTTGTAGAAAAATTCACCTGCACTTCCGTTTCGGTTGATCGCTGCGGCCTGTGTTTTCATATAACATATACCGTATGGTACATATATAAACATGTACCATGTGGAGCATATATTTTCAAGATGAAGGTGAGATTCCCGAACAGTTATGATTCCTGCTAGCACAACATTCTGATGCCCTTTTGACCCACCACATCTTTCATTTTTATGCATGTCATGATGGCGCATGGAAAACGCACACTGGACTAAAAAGTGCTATATGTCACACATGGCACACGTAGTGTCATGATGGAAGAGATCACGGTCACGGCCATCAAGTGCACCTGCGAACGGTGCGGTGGGACTTGGACGATCTTGAAAGGCACCAAGCCGCCGGGCAGCTGCCGCGTGCGAAGTTGCCGGTCGCCCTATTGGAACCGGCCGATCTCCCGTCCCAAGGTCAGCAAGATATCAAAGTCCGTCAGGGCAGGAACCTACGATCCCGAGGCGTGACGTGTTGTGCGTGCCGCGGCCTGGCAGGAAACGGGAACGTCTGCCGCTTTCCACGAATCCGTTTTCCCTCTGCGGGGAAACGCAACTGTGCGCCGTGACTCGCTCCCCGTGCAGCCCGGTCCCGAAGCGCGTCCATCCATGGCGTGCCTTGGTCGGCGCCAATGATCCTCTGATGCGTCGGGTGCAGGGAATGCCGCAAGAAGGGTAGCAGTGAGATGCCGCCGAGTTCTGCCCCACGAGGCCGCACCCGTACTCAGGTGTTCGACCCATTGTACAAAGCCTTCGCGGATGCCCCGGGATCCTGACGGTTTGCTTGCCTGCGGGTCGTTTCTCCCATGCTTGGCACTCCAAGCTGCCTGCGTGACGGGGCCGGGCGCGCGGGGGATAGATGACAGGTGAGATTCTGACAGGATCCTGAGAACGCGCGAATCGAGCCCCGCTCGTTCCCTTACAGTCGCTTGCGGGAGCCTTGCAAATGCCATGTCTGCCCCGTGTGACGGGGATTCGGGAATCAGAAAGACCTACGGGGTGATGATCCTGAAGATCTAGCCGCGAAAGCCCGTATGTTGGAGGCCACGGCTTCTGCCAGTGACATGCCGGACTTGACCATCTCTAGCACGGGGCGGTACGCCTCAACCTCTATCCTGTCGATGCCCGGATCGTCAAGGTCGAAATTAGCCAGCAGGCCGGCAAAGTGTGCCTCCAAGTTACGGCTGGGTGTGATATTTAAAAATTCGACGCTGGATGCGATGAAGTACGGGTTGAGCCACCATTCCTTGCCGAATTCGCGGGCGAATTTTTCCTTCAGGGGTCCTTCCACGTTATCTTTCATCTTGTCAAGCTTCTCTAGCCACCACGAATCTGAGAACGAACCGCCGATCTTGTACCCTCTTACCGTGGCCCTCAAGCGTCTCACCTCGAATTCCAATTCATATTTCTCTCTCTTCAGGCGCTTGTTATCGTCTTCGATCCGGCGTAGTTCATCGACCATTTTGTCCCACTCGCGTTCTTCCTCCTTCCACCTGTCTCGGACGAACGTGCCGGGGGGCGGCGGTTTGGCGCGGGATAGGGATATGGCTAACGGGTAGTCGTCCCTGTACACGTTCAACCGCACCCAGTCGCCGTCCCAGTATCCGGCAGATTTGGCCAAGTTCATGGGGACGGTGCAGTACAGGGAGCGCCCTTGCAGGAAGAACTTGTTCGGCCCGGAACCGATCCGGAACCAGAGGATGCCGGATTTCAACGACCACTCCAAGCGGTCGCCGGGATTGACGCACAGGGATCGGCTGACAAAGCTGGGTATGTTGAGGCGGATGGATCGCTTGACGAGCCTTAGTGAGCGGGTGAAGTTGCGGAGCTCTTTTTTGGCACGGCGGGGCATGGCCATATTGACCGTTCTTGAAATAAATATTATTCTGAATAACACTATATTGTAAGCTAGGCAAAATAATAGTCTAAAATTGGGACACTGCCTGAACGTGTGACCGGCGTGACCGGCGTGGTTGTTTCAATCCTTGTTTTGATGGATTCGTCGTTTTGACTCGGTCTCATCCCTGGAGACGTCCATCTTTTGAGGTTTCAATCCTTGTTTTGATGGATTCGCCGTTTTGATCTGGGCGTTTATGCGCTTGTCCCAGGTAATTTTCGTGCCCGACGTGATAGTCGACCGTCAATATTGGTCTATGGCAGGTCGTTTCATAAACGTGCCATACGCAAGCAACCACAAGAGGATCGTAGCGTACGGCTCGATTGCCCGGAACGGAAGGCAGTTCTTCCGGATAAGGCCTGATATACAGTCTAATTGTAAACTCGCAACTATATAATAGAACTAAAGTTTTTTCAAATGTATGGGCAGAAGAAAATCCAAACCCACAATAAAGTGGCCAAAATTCAAGCCGAGAATCTGCGTCGTATGTGACGACATAATGGACTCTACGCACATCACTTACGAAGGGCAGGATCGCCATTTGGAATGCTCCGACGTGATAAAGGTCGAGGATCGCAAAATCTGTGTACACTGTGATGAGATCATCCCAAAATCCGACATCACGAGCAACAACCAAAAGACGCACCTCGAATGTCGGGAAGAGTTCACCGTACAATCCCTCAGACGTCGCACGACGGAGGCGTACGTTCGGAAGTCATTCCCCAGAATCAAGGAAAAGGCCAAACAGTTCAACCTAGAGCCCGACATATGGATCGAGGAAAAGGACGGCAAACTGTTGGCCTATCCCAACCCAGACATGATAACCCTGATCCACAAGGGAATAAGTCACATCAAGTCGGCTGAACGCCTCAAGACCAAGAAGGAGCTCCTAAAGAAGTTCAAGGAAGCAAATCCGTACTACACCCCAGAGAGGATCAAGAAGGCCGTCAAGAAAGAGATGTTGAGGAGAGACAGAGAGGGTCCGCTCGAAGGCCCGAACGCCTTCGGTTAGCTTGGTACATGAATAGTTCCGATCTTTTTTCACAAAGTCCGCAGTCATCTGGCTTGTCCTGACTGCTATTAGCACGCAGGCCCCCGCTTCTGGCCGCACATGAACACACCCGGTTCCCAATGGCACTCCGGATTCATTGGCACCCGCACCTCGACTGGCATGGTAGTCGGACCCAAGTCCGATATGGTACAGCCTGTATACTTCAGTCCGGCATAAGCCGGGCTTGTCCCAGCGGCCCATAGGGCCGCTCATCCCAACATGTCATAAGGCCGGCATGGCACAACCCGACTCGAGCCTTACGTGGACGTCCAGACGCCTTCGGCGTCTGGCATGACATGACATGCCCCCCCGTTTTGACCCACAACATGACAAGGAAGGGTTCCATGAAAACGGCATCCTCAAACGTAATCGTGGAATGATTCCATGGAATGGATCTTCTGGATTGGAATAACAAGCCCCGCATGTCACGGAATAGTTCACCATGGAACGTTTCGGGGCATGGTATGGAATCGTCCATGAATGACTAGTACGTCTCAAGGAATGAGTATTTTCAGAAACTTCCGTGGTCAAGGAATGGCATTGTCAGGAGAAAGAATAGTCAAAGTAACAGGTCCAGAAATGAGCAATTCCCTCCTGAGCAATTCCCTCCTGAATCGCCCATTCCTTGAAGCCGTCGGCACCATCACGCTTCCACAAGCCCGGATCCTCCGAACCCCTTCGGTATGCAGTCCAAGAAAGTTGCGCGTTCCACCCGAATGAGGCCGCTGGAATGCTTCATCTCACCGTGTCCGGCGGAGCCCCCAAAGGAAGAGTCGGATTGCATGGCAGACTTTGTAGAATGGTGGGACGGCGTACATTGTGGGATGGTGTCTGTCTTACGCCGGCTCGAACTAGCGCGTCCGGATTGGGCAGTACCTCAACCCCGGTTTGTCCAAGGCCTCGGTCTTGTCCTTCGTCAACAACCGATCCCACCACCCGCAGATTTTACAGAACCTTGTCCAGTGTTAGACTGCCGTCCGGATAGCCGGATCGTGGTTGCTACTGCCGCAGTCGTACCTGATTCGATTCTGCCCTTATTTCAAACTCCGGGCATGACCCAATTAATGACATCTGTCCCTTGTGGCAATGGGCGGCAGGATTAAGGTCGTATCCAGCGCCCCTCAACCTGTTCCCGATATCCGAGAGAAAGGTCCATCCGTCCTCTTTCGCGCACGCGCGGATGGCTTCCTTGACTGCCTCCTCCCAACCATGCACAAATTCCCGGATGGCCGGATCCTGGTCGTCCGGCGGGGGCAGATCTTCGAAATACGTAAAGTCGTCGCATGCGTCCTTGAACGGCGATATTTCCTTGTCCAACGCCCCGATCCCTGCCACGAATGCCCCTTCCTTGTGGAGTCGCTTGACCAGTTCGGCAAAGTCATTGTCGCTCGTTACTATGCAGTAGCCGTCGGCCACTTTGGAGCGGAACATATCCATTGCATTTATTATCAGGTTGGTATCCGCGGCGTTCTGGCCTTCCGCGTATGTAGGCTTGAACCCGTGGCACTTGATGCATTCCAAATAACTGTCTATCTTGTCGTGGGCGCCGTAGATGCGGCGGGCCACCACCTGGCCGTGCCGGCCGGCATGGGCCATCACGCGTTCGATGTACTCCAAGTACGCATTGTCTCCGTCAACCAGTACGGCCAGCTTGTTCGGATCGGATCCCATGAAACGGTTGTGCAAAGTCGAGGCCATAAAGATTCGCTTGCTTGTTGCCTGAATCTTTTGGATGTCTGCGCCGAACCGGAAGGTTTTGCTCGGGTGCGTATCCCGCGTCCGCATGATACATTCACGCGTGCCAAGGAAAGCGCAGAAGGGGCATCAAGCGGGCACTTGAAAATGGAGACTGATGGATGCCGTCATCCCAATCGGCCGCGAACAAGAACGGTTTGACGGCAGAATCACTGCCTGCTTGTTGGGGCGATCCTGATGGAGTAGTGGTCGGCAGGCACGTCGAACCTCACGTCAAAATCTGCCACGCGCCCGTGTTGTTCCTTCAAGCACCGCACGGCGCGATCCGCCAGCGCGATGCAGAGGTGCCGTTCGGCAGGTATCAGATCCATGAACGATAATGCATGCCTCCGGGGGACCACCATCGAAGGATCGCCTGCCCCTCCCAGAACGCAGTACGCCAGGTCGTTCCCAAGCGCGTGTGCCTCGTTGGAACACATGGCACATCCGGGTTTCCTGAACTGGAGCCTCTTGCGCCACAGCAAAAAGTCCGTATCGTCCCTGTCCCTTTTCTGGGTGTTGCACTTGTAGCACAGCGCCTGCATGTTGTCCATTTGGTCTTTGCCATTCCAGCTGATCGGTATTATGTGGTCTACGTGCAGCAGCGCCTCAGCGGACGAAACGCCGCATGCGGCGCAGAAGCCCCGGGACTTTGCCAAGACGTCGTACCTGAGGCTGCCGGAACGCGAGCGCCTGTCATGCTCCCGCAATCGCCGTATCGCCGGATCCCTGTCGATGAACTCGTGAAGCCTGCGGTCGCACAGCTCCGTCAGCCTCTCCTTCTGCCCTGCCGTCGCGCCGTCAAGAAGCAGGGTGTACACCTGTCCCCTCCTTTCGTACTCTACTATCCCGTGCCCCTTCAGCGTCTTGTGCGGCCACCTTGCAGTTATCGCCTTGTAGTAGTTCAACTGGGACTCGTCCATGCCCAAGAACTGCCTTGCAATCGCCTCTCGGGTCGCCTTGCAGTCCTCGGATTCCAGCAGCGTACGTATCATGATTGGCTGGTAGACGTGCGTCATGCTCATCTTGTACTTGATGAAGTGGTGCAGCGAATCATAATCCAACAAGTTGATTGGAATGGTTTGGGTTAAACGTCTTTTCAGTGGGGTCATTACGGCCATGCACCGCTATGGGTTGGCCCCCTGTGTGGTGTGGGCGTGGCTAACACGCATTCACGAATTTTTGCATGCCGTTATAGATCACTGGAATTGGTTATGTCTAAATAAGCAGGGGTGTTGACCATTTGACACATGCATGAAAACTGGTATCAAAAACATGAATCCAGATCAGATTCATGCTTGAGAGTTAGACGAATCTGCCCCCGGGGTCACGAAATCATCACGCATCCTGTATGCCCCGGAAGATCCTGCATCTACAAGTCGGTCTAGAATTGTAAGGGTGGCCGTTCGCAAATTTGGGTCTGTTTTTAGGACTGCTGGTTGACCGTAAACGTATTGTTGAAGAAGAGGCTCCAGATAAAGGATGGTGCTTCGCTTACTGAACAATTCTGCTGGGTCTCCCGCCTGCAGACGGTCAGCTACTACTATAAAATCGTCTGGCAGCGTTCTTCCCCCCAGGTGGTAAATGTAGTGGGCAAATCCCATCAATACTGGTGACACGGCAGGCAGGCTGGTCATAAATGCATTGATCTGATGCCTGTGATCAGCAAGGGAGTGCCAATCTCGTAGTCCATTCTTCCAATGTGTTCCAAACAGCATTTTGTCTATCAGTTTTTTTCCAACCGAACGACTGGAGCTAATCCTGCAAGACCACTGCGCATCGATTATGCGATCAGCGAAGGCCTGCCACAAAGTCCAGAAGCAAGTTTCGTCAGAATTCTGCCTGTACTCATGTATTATTAGCATCCCAATAAAGTCGTCCACCTCGTCTGGATGTTCATCCACCGCATTCAAGAACGGTTTGCAGCAATGCAGTGCTGCGTCGGGCGTCATGGTCAAAACGATACTCGTTAACTTATCTACCGCGGAGAGAACGGACTGAGAACCTACCGCGGTATCATGATCCTCATGTGTGGCAGACCACGCCCTCACGACAGCCTGCCCGGTCTCCGTAACGATGTCTTTTGTAATGACAAAATCCTGTGACGTGCCCAACATTGCCAAAATGCGCTCGGTAGCGTACCATCCATACCCAGACACGGGATCAATGCCTGCCAATTCCTGCTCCACGTTGATGGAGCCTTGGATGCACTCTTTCCTGACCCGTTCTCGCATGTTTTCTGAATCACGCTCTTCAAAAATTCCCTGCATTCTTCTTTGAGTTTGTAGTTGTTCATCTTGCACTAAAAGATTTGAGTGCATGGCGACTGCCCCAATGCAGCTGAGCACTGTATTCTGATGCTCAGGTCCCAGATACTTTGCAATCCCCTCTGCCGCCCAAGCCGAAACTTCTGGTGATGGATGAGTGACTGCCCTGATGACGGCTTTCAAGATTTCCGCATCATTCTGATTGCAAGATAGGATCTTTGGCAAAACGTAGGCCGCATGCATGTCGGGACTCGTAGGGTTGTTAGATGTGTTGACTACGGGATCTTCGCTTTCATTATCCTGTCCAACCTCGGCAATGAGTGTGTCGATGCACCATCGCAGGTCATCGGCTTCCATGTCTTCCAGATGATCCCGGACACACACGGCGGCAATTATTCCCCTGCCGCTTTTTAGAATCCATCCCAAGCCTGCTGTTGTTTCCATTTGGTGCGTATCTCGTGCCTTGGTAAGGAAATCCCGCCAAGAATCGATATCCTTCTTCTCGGAGTTTCGATCCCACTGCCCAAGTCCCCAATTTAATGGTGATAACATATCGACATACTGACTGTGTTCCTCGGCTCTGGCGTTGACAAGGTTTTGGACATCAGGATCCAAGTTTTTGGGTACGAGGGACATGGTCACGCTCTTTGCAGATTTGTTTTCTGAATCATTGCCTTCAGAAGAGAATGACGCGTTGGCAACCTTCAGGCGCCTGAAATCCATCCGGCGTAATGCCAACAGCCAAGCTCTGTCCTCGTCTGTCCTTTGGACCTCGGGAGGCATCTCTGCCAGATGGCCGTCAATAATATTATGGATCTGTCTTGCTTGCCCTCTCGATTGCAGATAGAGTGCCAGAGTCTCAAGATTGCGCTGACGATGTTCCAGTGCGTTTGATCTTTTGCGTTCATCAAAGTAAATCTGATCTGCAGGATGAAAACTGAGTGATAATGCTAATCTGAATTCGTGTTCATTTGACACCCGCTGATTATCCAGTTCAATGCATTTCTTGGACTTGATGAAAGAGAATGCCACCGTGCCACAAAGGTCAGGATAAGCATTACACACGCTTGCCACTACTGCGGTAGTCATTACGTTATTACTCTCTTTTAGTATCTTCAGCAGCCAATGCTCAACAGGAATTGAGTCTTTACACATCTTCAGCAGCCAATGCTCAAGGGCCATAAGCGCGCATTGGATGACATTGGGAATGGGACGCTTTCCTCGATATGCCTGCCAAAGGATGTCATTTGCCCATTGCTGAACCTCTCCACCGGAAGTTGAAATTGTGATTTGGTATGCTGGCTCCAATCTGGTCCTAGGCCATCTGCGATTTCCATACCAATCTCCCGCATGATTGACTATATCCAGGACAAGCTGAAGGCCGATTTGTGGATGATAGAACAACAAGGAGAAAAACGGGCCTCGAATGGCACTAGGCAAGAAACGGAAATGAGCGTTGAATCTCAATCCGAAATATGGCTCGGTGTGTAAGAATGCGTCAAAATCGGATTCGGGCCTAATGCCATGTTCCGATAGGCAGCACATGAACCGAGTAAGTTTGGCCATATGTTTTGGGAAACATCTGCACGCTGGGGCTCCATCCCACGTGCTGATCAGAAGTTCACTAAATTCCCTTGCCAGAAGGTCACGTCGCTTTGATCTAATTGATGCCCGCTCAATCAGATCGATGAATCTTTCATCGTCGGCATGGGGCACTTTTGCAATGGCCTTTAGAATCTGCCCTCGAACGTCATCATCACGATAGTCTTCCAACTGATTGAGCAGCTGGTATGCTATCCTGCCAAACGAGACTGCGTCTGGCGTTGATGAATCCGCGTCTGCTCCATCCGCCCAGTCCTCAAGCAGTCCAAGTATCGATCCTCTGTGTTTGGGTAACAGCCGGTCAAGTTCATCGGCGACTGCCTCCAGTAATGCCTGCCACGCATCCCCTTCCGGCGTAAGCAATACAGATAGCGGCATATTTGATATTCCTGATCGTTTTACGACTTTTTTACACGCAACACGCACCAGATGTATCAATCTAGCAAACAGTCGAGCATCATCGGCCAGCATTTCGTCTTTTTGACGCAAAATAAACTCCCCCGCGGAATTGGAAAGCAACATTGAAACCAGCACGTCGTCTCGAAAGTGTTGGGGAAGAGAATCGGCTCTGTATGCGGAGAGCACAAATCTGTATGCCTTCTCGAAGCCTGCATCCAGATTATCCTTCAACCACTCGCGAAATCCCCGACGGATAGCAGGGTGCCAGCTGACATCCTCAGATATTGGGCAAGCCTGCCATTCGTGCCTTGTAGCAAGCGATTCGATCCATCGTATTATTGCCCAGTCTTCAATGACGTCGTGCGCCGGTGCGGCAAATCCTTGCCTTTCTTTTAACACAATGCCGTCTTTGTACAACCAGTCAAGTGCATCAACATCAATTCCGTCCGTCGAAACGAAAGGACGCAATTCACGAGCGCGGCGCACCGCAAGTTCAACAAGGGCGCGTTCGCGCCGGTCAGGCAATCCCGCAGATGTCATGCTGTCTTTTCGGATAACGTTGCTCCAGCATTTTTCCAGAAAGGACCTGCTGTCTTGTGGCATGTCCTGTTGTTCAGACCAGTCCATTCTTGCCGCCATGTCAAGAAGATACGGAACGCACAAAATCCGTTTTAATCTAGGGTTGGATATGAGATTCACGATATTGGGAAAGTTGCTGGCGACTTGTACCGCTTCATCTTCGTCAAGCAGCGGTACTTCGACCACGTCACGCGTCAATTCGGTTTGCTCAAAAAACGCTGCCAAGGCGGTGCCAATGGAATGGTCTCTGCATGTCAGCAGCAGCCTAATGTTTGGATGCTGTTCTGCCATCGTGACCAAGTCAGTAAACGCATCGCGTGTAGTGTGCTCAAGCAGGCGTTCAAAACTTTCCACATGTATCAAGACCCGTTCTTGCGCGCCCAGAAGAACCGCAAACTGCTTGCCAGTTACCGAGCCGTGCAGTACCGGGTCAATATGGCTCTCTGCAAACTCTTCGGCCCTAAAAGACAGGCAGAAATAGTCACTTGCCTGCTGCCGAATTAGCGTTTTGGCAAGTACAGACTTTCCAGAGCCTGGCGAGCCTGTCAATATGACTGCCTGATTCTCGGCGAGTGCCTCAATTGCCTTTGTAATCGTTTTCCTGCGCGGCAGTGTTACGCCTGAAATAGTTGTTCTGATTGCATCCAAAGTAATGTCTGAATGCTCAATCAGGGGCTGTAGCGTGGTTCGGGGAGGTTGGATGGCATCATGTGATGCGCACATGTCACTAGGCAAGTCAGAGCGACTGTATACTCGCGCCCCTGATGCGCATGCAGAGGAAATTTCCAAGAGCTTATTCCAAGTAGATTCTGCGGTACTTGCTGCATTTGAGCTATCCGCAGCCAGAGCCAGTTGATACTTGCACATAGCTTCCTGTTGAGCAGTTGATGTAGTAAAGTCGAGGAATAGGATATGGATCGTCTTGAGAAAACGCCAGAATTCCGCCTCGTCCACCTCAGAAGAATCCAATTCTTCAATGGCGGTTCTGATTACCTGCTGGCAATCCTTTGCCGGCTTAGACAAGAATCCTGGGGCATTCAGCCTATCTCCAAAGTCTTCTACGTTAGGTGAGTTCCGGGCACATTCCAACAGATTACCGAGCCCTTTTAAAGCACTGGTGCTGTGCAACGTGGCTAGCAGGAGTGCGTCCTTGTCAGGGTTGAATCCCCCTGCCGCCTTGAAATCCTTCCAGAATCCTTGGAATGTTTTGACACAATCAGGCGAACTACTTCCAACAGTAAACGTACGTTTGGCTTGTATTGCCAGTTGGCGGCTCCCGTCTGCGTCCGTTGAGCATGTGGCAAGAAGGTCGTCAGTCTCCCATCCAAGATATTGCGTCTGAAAACCGACTTTCTCTACTTGACAGTCTCTGAATACAGCCGGAATCCCGCGTGTGAGTAGGAGCGCAAGAAACATGGCCCCCACATGCTGCTCAAAGGCTGTTCCGGCGCCACCTGTGGCCAGTGGGCTGGGAACGTTTGGAATTGTTTTATCTTCTGAAGTAATAGGTGACAATCAGTGTGAAGGTGTAGTGTTATACTAAAAAATGATTATGTTCCTATGGTTCTCTTGCAGATTCGGTCGGTGCTTGAGACAGGTTAGGGTGCGTGGATGCGTGGGTGTAGAAGTTGTTCCAACCTGTACCTGCTGGAATCAGGGGGTGGAATTTGAGTCACTTGGCGTAGACCAACCGAATCTGCAAGAGAACCCCAAATGACTAATCTTTTTAAGCCTCCGATCTTTACAAATTACAAATTGAAGGTTCTAGTGGCTTGTGAATTTAGCGGCATCGTGAGGGAAGAGTTTTCAAAGATGGGACATGATGCAGTGAGCTGTGACTTGCTGGATTCTGAAATTCCGGGAAAGCATTACAGAGGGGACATAAGAGATCTGCTTGATGGGGATTGGGATCTGATGATAGCGCATCCCCCGTGCACCCATTTGGCAGTTTCAGGCGCGAAGTGGTTCAGGTTCAAGAAGAAGGAGCAGGCAGACGCACTTGATTTTGTACAGGATCTGATGGACAGCAACATCCCACGCATTGCGTTAGAAAACCCGATATCGGTCATCTCATCACACATACGAAAACCGGATCAGATTATCCAACCCTGGCAGTTTGGGCATGGGGAAACCAAGGCGACCTGTTTGTGGCTGAAGAACCTACCAAAACTCGTGCCCACCAACATAGTAGATGGCAGGGAGCAAAGGGTGTTCCGCACCCCGCCGTCGCCTGAACGATGGAAGATAAGATCCAGAACTTTTCAAGGGATAGCAAAGGCCATGGCCACCCAGTGGGGCAAGAACTCACTGCCGCCGCAAGAGGTAATTTATCCGTAGGGCTGTCACTTTTTGGTTTGTGCCGAACTTGGGCCTGTTTTAGAAATTGGGATGATGCCGCAGTGCCCTTGGATGATGTCCAGATCTGGTAGATTGACAACATGTTTCTCCTCGAATCTGCCCGATATCGGACAAACCTGCCGGATACAACCGATCCCGACGATCAGGATCCGACGACCCTTGGTATCTCCGAGAAGCCCCTGATCCGCGGGTTGCCGGCAAAGCGATCCCTCTTCACGCTGTCTGGAATGTACAGGAATATGCCGCGTTTGGTGATCTTATTGGCCACCTCGTCAGACAGCGTTTCATTCTGTAGCATGGTAAGCAGGTGGGTTCTCTGTCCCTGTACCTGTTCCTCGGCCACCTGCATCCACCTCTCCCTGAGGGATGTCTTGAGGGATAGAAAGTGCGCCATGTCCGGAGATTTGATGGCCGTTTCCCTGTCGGGAATTACCAGATCTATGCGGTTCAGACCGGATTTCTTGTCCTCCCTTGTGATTCCCTCATTCGGTATGTCCAGCCTGTCAAGGAGCTCCTTTACGATGATCTCGAATGACTTGCCGGCCCTTGACGCTCTTGACTGCTTGTGACTCATCCCCATCCTCGCACCGTCGGCCATTGTCTCCCTGAGCATGGCAATCACATCATCTCTTGTGTACGTGTCGTTCTTCAAACTGCTAATCTTCTTGGACAGGATTGCATCCTCCTCATCCCGTTCATATTTCTGATATACCTTGTATGTAGTCCCAAAGAGGATCTCCAGGGAGTCCGAGAATCCAGCCCGGATCGACTCGGGCGATAGCGGGTTGGGGCTGCTGTTCTCCAACAGCCCAATCGCCTCCCTGATTATGACCGCATTCGACGGGATCTTTGCCTTGGTAGCCATGCATATACGTTGCAAAATTTGCCTATAAGCGGATCCATGACCCTCGCACATGTCTTAATCCGTGCCGGCGCGGCGGTATCGTGGAAAAGTTCAAAGGATCCAGGGGCCGGATGCCCGGCACCGGTACTGGAACATACGCAAGAAAGACCCGGGTTCTTTTAGGATTCTGGAGAGTCCGGCATGAAATTTCATGATGTTGTCCATATGCTGATGGTCAACCACAAGGACGATATGATAACGGACAAACTTTATGACAATACAGGTTGCTGGAACGGAACAGGATCATAGTTACCGGCATCCCTGCAGGCGGATGCGTGTCCGATGCGCCTGACGCTGAACCATGCCATGCCCGTCCCGGCAAAGATGCAGACAGGGCAAGGGGGAAACATTATTTCAAATAGTCATCAACTAATATGTCGGGATGTGGCGGAAATGATCGAAGCAGACGAATTCGGCGTCATGCTGTTGGATTCCAAGCAAATCAACGCTGATCGTCATTTCTGTCTTGCCACTTGCCAAAAGATCCGCTTCCGGTGTATGGCATTATCCTCTTGAGTATCCGCGCCAGATCGTCATAGACATGCCTCCTGCCTCCAACTGCATGTACAACGACTTCACGTCTTGCATCATCAACCTCGTAAACGACCCTGTATTTTCCGTCTTCGGATGTCACGACCTTCATTCCAAACAGATCTGAGGTAAGTTCCCTTCCCGCTTCCGGATTGCGTACAATCTTATCTATGATGCAGTCAACCTCACCCCTGAACCTGCCGTTTCTTCTGACGGTCTTCTTAAGGCTCTTCAAACCAAAGTCGGTAATCCGTACTGTGAAACACCTAGGTCTTGATGACCGAGCCGCCGATACTTGGTTTCGATGCATGTTACACATGCGGCAGATTTGCTTATAACTCCCCCATACCGTACGGAAATTCCGTATGGTAATGATAATATATGCTCCGTACACTGGACTTTCGTGACGAAATACTATGAAAGCGACCGCGCGTGGGTAAAAAAGATCGTCTCCCAGCATCCCGATGGGATATCCGTCAAGGACGTTGAAAAGATTCTCTGCAAAGAGAGCAGGCGGCTTGGAAACAGGCCGAGGTATGAAAAACCTCCCGGCAGGGACAAGATCTACCAGATCATTAGCGACTATGAGGGCCAAGACTGGACATATGATCCCGGCGGGGGGAGAGGAAAGACCTCCTTGGTAAAACCCATCAAGGAGGATCCGATGTCCGTACTGGGCGATGCCATCAAGAGCATCCATCTGTCTGAAAGGATAAAAAAACTGGACGGCCTGTACGATAAAAGAAAACGCAGATTACCACTCAAGGACATAATCGATCTGTTCCGTATAAGGGAGGCAGTCCTCTCATATCCGATGAACGTGGTGTTTGCTGGCCTGAAGCAACACAAGAATACCAAAACTCTGCTGGAGAGCTCACTGGTGATTGCAGCCGAGCAGAGCGGACGCATAGCCGAGATCGAACTGTGTCAGAAGGAACGTAATGACGAGTTTTCAACCATCATGCGAAGCCTGGGACAGATCCTCGACAGTGATTTGCTTGAAGCTGAAATCTATGCAGACAGGAAGTCATACAAGGGATTCCTGTCTCCCAGGAACACAATCCGCAGGATACACAAGGGAACACAATAACCGTACGAGAAAACCATTCAGGTTTTTGGCTTTAAATACCTTGGAATGTTCCGGCATATCATGAATCACAAACCAGTTACTGCGGGCACGGAAATACGTGACGCGGGCGGCGTGAAGACAGCAGGACAGTCCGAAATGGCCGAGATCGAACTGCACCACTCATTTGACGCAAAGCTTGCCATGAACATAGGGGAGCAGTCAGTCTCCTCGCACGTGCAGGCAATCCTGGAGCTGATCAAGAACTCCTTTGATGCAGACGCCCTTGAATGCAGCGTGCATTTTCATGCGGACGGTCAGATGGAGGAGGGCATATCGATGAAAAAAATAGTGATAGAGGATTCTGGGATCGGAATGACGGTTGAGGATTTCCGGGATAAATGGATGCGGGTTGCCACATCGCACAAGGAGCAGGAAAAGTACTCCCCGGCACTGCAGAGACGGGTGGCCGGAGAGAAAGGGATGGGACGGTTCGCATCGCAGAGACTGGGCAATGTGGTAAGGATCACATCGAATCCACGGGAATACGCCGGAAGGGTAAAATCAGACTATCCAAGCAACACGATCGAGCTTGTGATAGACTGGAACCAGTATGTTGCCGGGAAAGACTTTGGATCCATTCCCAACAAGTTGAGGATTCTGGACACTGCGGGACACGGATCCGGGCTTCGGATAGAAATTACGGATCTAAAGGACCGGTGGACGCTGAAAGACATTGATGCCATAGTTGTGAATGCAGGAACCCTGGTGTCGCCCACAGTCATAAGGACATCCGACGAGAATTCGTTTGATGTAAGGATCGTCCCGCACGGGTTTAGACCAAGGAGAACCAAGATTGAGAGTGTTGTGGAAAAATACGCGCCATGGGAGATCAGGGCGCAGCTAATGGGAAACAAGGTAAACTACCAGATCCACCACCGGACTGGCAGAGAGGATGCACGGAAACCCGCATCCGACCTGAGCAGCAGAGCAAAATCCCGGGGTTCCATTTCCGCAGGAGACAGGACATGCGGCGATGCGAAGATCGTCCTCCTGGCTTTTGAAGGCAGGGCAAGGCAGTGGGCACCCAAATCAGTGAGGATGGCAAAGGAGCTGGAGGATCAGCTTGTGGAAAACTGTGGAATCAAGATCTTCAATGACGGTATTAGAATCATGCCTTATGGAAAGAAGGGAGACGATTGGGCGGGACTTGACAAGAGATACATACGCCAAATGGGGGGCAAGGTGAGGAACAGAAACGTCATAGGATATGTTTTCCTGACCAGAGAGCAAAATCCGGATATCGTGGAAACCACCACGAGGGAGGGACTGGTTCAGAACGAGGCGTTCGAATTTCTGAAGGAACGGCTGGTAACGGACGTCCTGGAAGAACTTGAGGAGTACAGGAGGACATATGAGGAACGGCAGCAAGAAAAAAAGCCCAGGAGCATGGCATCTGCAAAGGCGCAATCAACACTTGCACACCTTCTTGATCATGTAGAGGGCACGAATATCAATGATGATGAGAAAGCCGCTCTAAGACAACAGACGGTGGAGGCCATGAGGCAGATCGAAATCCAAGACAAGGAGAGGGCAGAGGCAATAACCAGGGTCACGACAAACCTGGAGATGTATAGAAACCTGGCCTCGCTGGGGATATCTGCGTTGGCGTTCCATCACGAAGTCCGTCAAATAATCGGCAGAATCAACCAAAGACAAAGACTACTTGCTACGAAATGGAGCCGGTGGGATGACACCAAAAAACAGGACTACGTCAGTAAAACCATAGACGATGTCTCGACCATGATCGATCTCAACTCATACATACGGGAATTCGCCTCGCTGTTTAGCGGTCCGGATGGAACAAGACGGGGAAGGGAGATAATAAAATTCGACGAGTCGGTAGAACGGTTCAAGGAGGGGTTTAACGATGTTTTACAGTCCCTGTCAATAGATGTCGAGGTGCAAGTCGGACCGAGAAACCTGGACGGCCTGTACATGAACCGTGCATCCTGGGAATCGATAGTGATAAACCTGATGGCAAACTCGATCAAGGCACTGACCAGAGTCCAGCGCAAGAACAAGCGTATAAAAATACTGTTCGAGAAGCGCGAACCGCATTTGAAGATAGAGGTATACGACAACGGTGTGGGGATTCCGGAGGACAACTTTCACAAAATATTTGATCCGTTCTACTCTACATCAAAAACCGGAGGCGATGACGGTACCGGCATGGGCACCACCATCGTAAGGGAGATCGTAGAGGACGACTACAAAGGAGCCGTGAAGGTAAGCTCAAGCACGCATGAAAAGAACAGTCCCGGAGAGGGGGAGACCGCCATACAGATCCTCATTCCGCTTGAGAACCTGCGGGGCAAGTAAAATGCAAGACAGACCAAGAATACTTCTGTTTGACGATGATCAAAAGACCGCCGATCTGGTCAGGGATTCGCTGGAGGATGACTACGAGGTCACGTGGTGCTCGACCCAGGAGGAACTGGACGAGAGGATAGACAGCGGATTTGACGTCATTGTCACGGACGTATCCATAAAGGACTCCGACAAAACCGGATACTGCATGATCGACGATCTGAGAAGACGTCTCAGGATTACGCGGATTCCCATAGTGGTTTATTCTGCAAAAGTCAGCATCGAGGACATCATGAAGGAACATGGAAAGATGTTCTTTGCATATGTCGACAAGGGAGGCAGGATGTCAGGTGACGACCTGCTGGACAAATGCAAAGACGCGGCAAGGGCGAGGCAGAACCTGGTTTCCTGGGACACGTTTACTGCATATTTTGAGAGGATAGGCAGGCTTGACGAGAGACTGGATCCGAGTGATCTTGGAGGTCTGTCCTTTCATGTAGATACCGGCACGCTGGGGACTGTGCGGCACCTGCTTGACCAGCTCAGGAATGACCTGCAGGACGACGTGTGGCAGGCCCTGGAGGATCTTGCGTGGGATCTCTACCGGAGATACTCAAATTAATAAAACACCATACGGAACTCACATGGGTGCGGGGATGACATATATTGAAAAATACAGGTATGCCGTGCAGGCGTGCCAAAGATCGCCTGGACACACATCACCCTGCCCTGCCGTATCCGACAGGGGTGAATGCCGGCGGGGAGACTGCCGCTGCCCATGACAGACATCTTTTCCCCTGAAAAGAGATCCTGGATCATGTCTAGGATACGTGGAAAATATACAAAGATCGACATGAGGATGGGGCAGATGCTGTCCGAGGCCGGATACGAGTTTGAGATGTATCCAAAGATGTTCGGCAGTCCGGACTTTGTACTTCGGCAGAGACGCATAGCGATCTACTGTGACGGGGACTTCTGGCACGGCTACAGGTATTACACGAAAAAGAGACCTGCAAAAAAATTCTGGCGGGACAAGATAGAAGAAAACATGAGGAGGGACAGGAGATACTCCCGTAGGCTCCGCAGGGACGGGTGGTCCGTGCTCAGGTTCTGGGAGCATGACATCGAGAAAAACCCGGACAAGTGCATGAGACGGATAAGAAGAAAACTCAACGAATAGACTGCATGCATTAGAAAATATGCGTAATCCAGAACTTTTTCAAACTCCGCGTTGACGTTAGCCCTGCTGTCAAAAATTTATGATCCATCCAATTAAAACCAGAATATGCCGGTTCATACTGTTGTCGGAACAGAAAACAAGTGACCTGCAAAAAGAGAACAAGGCTCTCAGATACATGATCAAGCGCCAGGACGCTGACATCAAGCGCCAGGACGCTGACATCAAGCGCCAGGACGCTGACATCAAGCGCTTGGAGGCAGCCGCCAAGCACGAGCAAAGCCTGTGGAGCACGCGGGACGGCTCCGAGTCCGGAGCCGCAGGGGAGCCCGCCCTGCTGCACCGCGTGGAGGTGTTTGACGACGTCATCGGCGTCGGGAAGAAGCTTCATGACGCGACGCTGAAGGGCAGGGGGCAATTCCAGTACATACTTGACAGGGCCGAGGCATGGATAAGACAAAGCGGCAAATCCCCGCTCTTCAGGAACGACGAGACGAGGGCGTCGGATCCCGGGAACCGCTGCAAGCTGTACCCAAGGCACGCGCTACTCATGTCACTGATGTACAAAAAGGGCAACCCCACGCAGGGCGCGCTTGCGGCATTCTTTGGAATAGACCAGGCGACCGTGTCCAGGTATATCGATGTACTAGACGGGGTGCTTGAGGCGGCGCTGCCCACTGCTGCCAACATATCAAAGGAGATAGCAGGCACGGAGACAAAAGAGGATCTCAAAAAAATAATTTCCGGGCCTGACGGGGGCATCATGATGATCGACGGCACGCACTGCCCCATACAGAGGCCGGACGAAAAACAGATGAGGAGCATGATGTATTCGGGCAAGAAGAAGAAATTCACGCTCAACACCACAGTCTGCATAAATGAAAACGGGGTGATAGTCGCCATATCCGGCAGCACCGTGGGATCCGTCCACGACATCACGCTGCTCAGGGAGAGCCCGCTGCCGTTTGGAAAATGGTGGGACCGCATGTGCGACGAGGACACCCCCGAAGAGGACAGGATCCACACCCTTACTGACCGCGGCTACAAGGGAATCGCAAAGGATCTGCCCGGCACAAACACCCTGCAGCCGCACAAGAAGACCAAGAACCACAAGCGCTTTACAAAGGAGGAAAAGGAGCACAACCACAAAATCAATTCCGCCCGGGTAAAGGTAGAGCACTCCATCGGCAGGCTGAAGCGGTACGGCCGGCTTACCGCGCCATACAAGGGAAAGATTGGCGACTTTAACAGGGAATTTAACATAATAACCGGACTCGTAAACCTGGACCTCCTGTGGAACCAGATGAAGAAAGGACCTCCTTCAGGTAGCACGCTGGGGCCGGTAATAAACTGGGAAGAGGCAAACGTCCCCGGCAGCGCCGTTTCAAACAATTAATTCCGTGCACATCGTGGTGCTGCAAGGTTGCGCACGTTATTTTGTATTTCTGGCAGGACAGGATCCCCACATGGCTAACATGGCGAGAATTAAATCAGAATTTTTAATATTTTCTGGGTTTTTCTGGTTTAACCCAACGAAATGGAGGGATTACGCATGGCTTCTATTGGAGCCTGTGTGCAACCCCCCCCAAACCAGTCCAATAAGTTCAGATCATGCACGGTCACGCCACACATCAAATGCAGGATTTATCTGAACGGGCCACACGCAGGATGCAGCAGGAAATCAAAAAACAAAGAAATCTTGGAACGAAGGACAGGGAATTAAACCAAAAAGACAGGGAGCCGGTGCGAAAGGACAAGGATCTGAACATCGAGCGCCGCTTGTGGAAGAACAGGGAGGTGGATTGGGATCCTAGGTACAGCACGGTTCTGCACAGGATCGAGATGTTCGACAGCGTCATACCCGACGAGTCTCGCCAGATTCTGCGACCCTGCGCAGCAGGAAATAATTCCGGTAGGGCCTAACGCAATTCATCAACAATCCGGCTCTGGTATAACATGAGGCATGGTCCATTACTAAAATTCAATTTTTTGGTAGACTGCATGGTTCTGCTGCAAAGATACCGCGGTTCATGAAATAATGGCCGACACGGCATAGGATGAGTCTATGAGGTGGCCCCTTTTACGATTTTTACAGCCTCTATGTGGGAGCAGGTGGGTATGCTGTCCGGGTTCCTGCCGCCGTAGCTTTTGAATCCCCTGCACTGGCAGCTCGTCGCTGTAACCCTGTACGATCTGTCCGAATCACTTTCTGACTGCAGTCTGTATGCCCCGTCCGCATCTGGGACGATCCCGTCCGCATGTATTTTTTCCGCCATTCTTGCGGCCTTTGTCCTCATACCCCTGCTTATGACCGAGGGGCCAAGGTTCGTTCCGGCGTCTGCTTCAGACTCGTCGTCCCTGGCAGGACTGTCGCGCTTGACATGTTCTGCCGGCTTGAAGCCGACTCCCACATCGAATCCCTTGTGGGAACACAACGCCCTAAAGTCACATCCCTTGCACTTGCTGTCTTCTGGTTGCGCCTCAAAGTCCTTGGACAGTATGCTTCCTATCTTTGACTCCATGTCGCCCCTTGTTTTTTCCATCTGTCCGTCACTTATGTCCACATAATCCACCTTGCCCGTGTCAAGATGGTGTACAGCCGCCCTCTGCGGTTTGGTCCCAAGTGAAAACCTTGCCGCATACGAGTATAGCCTCACCTGTTCTGAATAGTCCAGATCATACACGCCGTCCCCGTTCTGCCGGTCGGTCTTAAAGTCGATAATCTCGATTTCGGTTACCTGCCCATCCTCGTTAATCTTCTTGAGCAGATCAATGTCGCCGGATATCATTGCCTGTCCCAGCATGAATTCGAACCTCTTTTCCGTGTCCAAGATTTTCTCAAAGTCGTCTTTGTGATTCTGGACATAGTTGGATACCACCCTCATGCCGGCCTTTTTCATGTTCTCCGTCTGCCTTCCGGGGGCAAATCTCAGATAAAACATCTGATCAAACATTTTCTTGATGTCCTGTTCCGTTGGAACCTTCCTCTCCCGTATGTATTTTGAATGGATCAGGTTCAATATGTTGTGTATGTTGGTTCCGTATCCAAATGCTGCCGGTACGCCGGCATTGAATCCCAGAACGTGTCTGAGCTTGTAGTCGTATGGACATCTGTCGTAGATGCTCATCTTGCTGTACGAGGTTGGAAACGTTCCCCCTTCCATCATTCTCTGCTCCCTTCCAGTCTTTGATCTTTTGGCATGAAACGTTTCAGAGAACCGTCCGTTTTTCATCTCATCAATGAACGGATGCGGCCTGATCATGTTTTTTGATGGATCGGATCTTACCACAATCTCCCTCCTGGATGCACCGGTCAGTAACAGGTACTTTTGCGAGCGAGTTATTGCAGTATAATACGCCCTCCTGTCGTCTTCCTCCGTACCGTCGTATCTTTCCTTGTCATACAGATGATCGTCTGCAAAACATGGGGATGCGCGAGGTCTTTTTCTGTAGACAAACGAGGGAACAAAGACCGCCGGAAATTCCAGACCCTTTGCCTTCCATATGGTAAGTATTCTGACTGCATCCACCTCGGACGGATCATTGTGTTGCGGATCGGAATAATACCTCTCCGCAAACTGCCTGATGAACCATTTGAAGCCACTGATTTCCCCCGTCCTGAGTGTCTGATACACATACTCATAATCGGAAATCGCAGTGCTTAGAACCGCAAGATTGTACAAGTCGACTTCGGCAAATACGCCTCTTTCAGATCCCATTGAAACCAGTATTCGCTGGTAGAATTCCTGCAATCCAAGATTGGGCAGCCATCCTTTCTTTTTCTCCGATATCTCATCGGTATCCGCCCTTATCTTCTGCAATCCGTCTCGAAATTTCTGTTTGTCGCCTCCTACCACACCTGCATATCTTTCCGCAAGAACATCCATCTCTGGAACCGCGTTTGTTGCGTATTCTGCGCAGTCAAAAACATACGAGATGCAGTCCACGGCCAGGATGACGATGGGGCGCTCAAATACGCCACTGCCGCTGTCTGCTATACACGGCATGCTGTTGCTTTCAAAAAAACCTATTATCCGGGCAGCGTCCTCGTTGGTTTTCACTATTACCGCCATGTCGCGGTATGACAGCGCATATGCATTTCCGTGCTTGTCCACAAAGTCCGTACCGTGTAGCCTGTTCAGGCTGTCAAGTATGAATCTGAATTCCTCCCTGTCGCTATCAAAGTGGCGGTGCACTATGTCGTTTAATTCAAAGGGATAGTTCTGTCCGTCATACGCCTTCATGTTTTTCTCCAGCCTCCTCGTGTTGCTTGCTATCAACCTGCTTGCAACATCGATCAGTCCATCAGTGGCACGGTAGTTTGTATCAAGTTCCTCCGTTGTAACCCCGTACTTGGAATATTTTTCTCGAAAATTCACAATATGATCAACGCTGCTTCCCCGCCATTGGAAGATGTTCTGATCGTCATCCCCCACCACACATACCGAATCCGAACCAACCGACATATAGTCAAGCAGTGACTCCTGAAGCCTGTTTACATCCTGGTATTCATCAAAGACCACGTGTTTTACCAGACTGCCGATGTAGTTTAATGCAGATTCGTCATGTCTAAGCAGTTCGACAAGCGTGTATATTATCGACGTAAAGTCAAAAAATCTCTCTTCCCTCAGTTTTCCTACATATCGGTCATAACATTTCACAAATGCATCGTCTGTTATCTTCGATGTGTCGATCATCTCGTTCATTACCCTGTCCGAACTGTCACAAAAAATTTGCATGGTTCTCCACTTTCCGGCATTTTCAGTCTGCATCGAATCAAACCCCATGTTAAGATACCATCTGTCTATGAACGCCATTCTTCTTGCCGCGTCCAGTACCTCAAAGGCTTTGAATTCAGGTCTTATCTCCCGAATAATGTGAAGACAAAACGAGTCTATCGTTCCGATGTACATGTCGCCGAAATCTGATTTCTCACTGCACATGTCCTCCAGCCGTCTCCTGATCCTCAGCTTTAGTTCCTCTGCCGCCTTTTCGGTAAACGTAAAGGCGACTATCCTTGACGGTTCCACTCCCTTCCGTATGAGCTCCGCGACCCTTCTGCTTACAACCTCGGTCTTTCCTGAACCGGGACACGCCACAATCCTCAGATGGCCGCTGTCGTGGTCCACGATGCGCTTTTGCACGTCAGACAGTTCCAAATCCTGTTGTGTCAAGATCATGTTTCAAGACACATCAATACAAAACAGTTTCTATCACGGATTATGTAAACTTGTATGAACCTATAGCGACGCGCATAAGTTCATGCAGTCTAACCTGTTGCCAATTTCCGTGATTGTGTTATCGTAGCATGCTTGTAGGCACCATCATGTCTGGAAATGGGGCGTGTTTTCCTCAAAAAATAATGTTTGGGCGCACGAATTTATGCTTTTAGCTAGTATCAGTAGTCGGAAATTTACCCTCTAAGCCATCCAACAGATGTTCGCAGACGTGTTAACATTTTTCGAGCATACGGATCTATTATCTACGGCGTCCTTGCCCACCCTAGTGTTTGCGCAAAAAGGTGGGCAGGTACACCGTAACAAGATCGGAGAAAGGATGCTTAATACCTTGTCAGGAATACTGTGGTCTGCACCCATAGGATTCCCTACTGGGAACAATGCCCAATACGGGGTGGGCGAGTTTGCAGCCATACTGATGAAGATGTCTGAATCCAACATAGCCTCCGAGGAGGCAATCAGGCTGCTCAAGCATGCCAAAAAGAAGATGCCGTCACCCAAGTGGTTTCGCAACATGGTAAACTCGCTATAGTGAAAAGTGAAAGTTCGTTCCAAGTTCAGCACCTCAGACCGAAAACTATGTAGATCAGCCGGTCGCCTAACGCGGCATGATCAAAGTAACACGGGAAGAACTCGAAGTAGCATACAAAAAAGAAAAGGACCTCAGGGTGGGAGCCAGAATGCTTGCAGTACACATGGTACATTTTCGTAAAATGAGCATAGATGATGCGGCCGTCAATCTTCTGCGATGTCCCAGGTGGGTACGCAACTGGCTGGAACGCTTCGAGAATGGAGGTCTACAAGGCCTCCGGGATCTTCCCAGATCCGGCAGGCCGCCCAAGATTTCACCTGAAGCAATGGACGGCATACTGGACAAGGTAGACCGGTTCAAGACCACTCCTGCCGAACTGCAACAGGTCATACACAGGGAGACGGGAACAAAGATGCACAGGACGAACATCAGGAAAATCATGCAAAAATACGGTCTGTCCCCCAAGGGGTCGCAAAGGATCCACATCAACAGGGCCACCAAGGCAGCCGTAAAAAGCTGGCAATATCGCCTCAAAAAGAGAATTTCACGCCTAGAAAAAGACGGTTTTGTCCTGGCCGTGCAAGACGAGGCGTTCTTCATACACGACGTAAAATCTGGCCGCAAGTATTGGTCCCCCGTGGGGGTGCCAATAACCGTGCCATACACTGGAAGCCACAAAAGAATTACCGCGTACGGTTCAATTACAATGGATGGCAGGCAGTTCTTCAGGACTGCCAGCGGGTTTAACGCGCCCACTTTTGTTGCTTATCTCAAGGCCATGCAGAGGCATTTTGGGAAGGTTGCCGTCCTGGTGGACAGGGCGTCCCCGCACCGCGCAAAAGCCGTCCGGACGCTGCTGCGCGAGAACAAGAACATCAGGATCATATACCTGCCAAAAGGCTCACCGTATCTCAACGCCGTGGAAGAATGCTGGCACCAGGGAAAACGGAACCTGCTTGTTTCAGAATACTACAAAACCTTCTTGGACATGCACAGTGCCGTCTCCCAGTACTATCGAACTGCGAGATTCAATCTGGATTTGATCAAATTCTTTAACAGAAAAGCCGAATTATTTTGCAAGAACTTTTGATCGCCACTATAGAATCAGACGGTGCAGACGAACTCTGCAGGGACATGCTCACACGCACCGCAAGGCTTGCCAAGAATACGTGCCGGTACAAGGGAGGCGTACTGGTGGCAATAGACAAGCACCTGATACCAAGGCACGACAAGGACAACATGTCACACCTGATATGGTCCAAACCAAAGGGCGGTACAGGCAGGTTCGAGTGCTATGCGACAATGCACGTGGTAGCAGAGCAGGTTCCGGCCATTTTGGAGTGCATGCAGGTCACGCGCAGCGTGGACAACGCCGATTTTGTGCGTAAATTCATGCAAAAACTCAGGGATTACAGGATACGGGCCCGGCTGCTGCTGATGGACCGCGAGTTTTACTCGACTGAGATAATCAGGCTTGTATCCGAACAAAGGCGCAAGTTCCTGATGCCGGCAGTCAAGAACGTGGGGATGAAGAGGGCGATACGGGAGCACCACGATAAATCACGCAGGGCAGTCTCACGGTACACCCTCAGAAACGCAGCAGGCCAGTCTGTTACATTCACGTTGATAATCACGCCCTCAAAAAAGATAGACGATCCTGATGCCGATGCCACGGAAAGATACCATGTCTTTGCCACCAACCTTTCCCCTGCCAGGGCGCTAGACGAGATTGAGACGCTTCCAGAGGAGTACAGGAGAAGGTGGGGGATAGAGACAGGATACAAGCAGGTAGAGCAGGTGCGTCCGAGGACGACAAGCCGCAATGCGTCGTTTAGGGCAATCATGTTTTACGTCTCGCTGTTCATGTACAACACGTGGGCAGTGGAGCAGTACCGTGCGGATTCGAGTTATGATCGGGTGACTCTGGCGCTTGTCGCATATGCTGCGGCCATGGCTGCATTGGAATTATGTAGGATTGTGGGTCAACCGTATGATGTCGGGGGACCTGCCTAAGGGGTAAATTTCCGACTACTGGGTTTGTAGATGGAACTAAATACCACGCATGTCGCTACTAATCCAACAATCCACAAAAATTACTCACAAGCCAGTAAATATAAAGATTCACCAAAACAATCCCAAGGAGTAAACAATTCAAAAAACACTGCTGTTGTTCCAAAAAATATAATACCAAATACGATTCCTTTTTTTGTAAGTGTTCACGTGGTTTAACTCATTTTTAGGCGTATTTTGCAATCTCCGCCAAGTAATCCAATTTCTTGTTTTTCCATGTCATTACACATGAAAAGAAATTCGCCATCCACGTCATCGTCTCCTCTGCCCTTATGCTGCCCCGTATTTTTCTGTGCACGACTATCTCGCGCAACCCGCGTTCTGCAGCATTGTTTGTAGGCGGGATCTTTGGGTTCAGCACGAACCGGAACAGGTCGCTGCCAGCATTGCTGATCTTGACCATGAATTTTTCCAATATTGGATCGTCGGCGTACCTTGCAACGATCTTTTCGATGCATGACGTCAGCATGGCAGACGCGTTGTCCCGGAGAGAGCGCGAGCGTTTCCTGCTTGCCCTTCTGGCATAATCATAGATTATGCGCAGGTGCTTCAGGACGTTGCGCGCGCCTGGGCAGTCCGGATTGCGGTTGCAGATGTCCCTGGCCTCGCGTATTATGTGCGACCAGCAGCGCTGGACGCGGTATTTTCCGTACGCCGTCCAGCCGTCGCACACTAACGTGCCGTCCCAACCCCCAAGCGCTTCTTTCAGAACCTTTGCCCCCCGGCTGTCCCGTATCACGTACAGCGCGTGCCCGGTCAGCGGATCGTGCAGTATCCACACCCAGACGTTGCGGCCGTTTAGGTGAATCGATGTCTCGTCGGCGTGCAGTATCTTGGCCTTGCGTATCATGGCGGCAATGGCTGCCGCAGGGGCGCCCAGCGACGTTCCCAGCCTGCGCATTATGTTGTGCGCCGTGCCCGAGGAGAGTGTAATTCCGTACCGCGACATGCGGTCTGCGATCATCCTAAACGGCATGCGACACACGTAATCGTCTGCAACATCAGTCGTTATGCTCGGATCGTAGCTGCCCTTGTCTGGAAGGCCGGTCTCGGGCTTGATGTCCACCAGACCGCAGGAGCAGCGACACGTGTTTATGGTGTGGCGCGTGGTGATGACCTTTATCGTGCGCTCCACCCTGGTAATGTCGCGTTTTTCTGACTGCACTATGGAAAGGCTACCCGAGCCGCATTCGGGGCAGGCCTCCGGGGTGTGTTCCTCAAACTCGGTGGGTTTTGGCTTGCGGGTGCGGCCCATGTGGCCTTTTTGCCCCCCGCGCGACTTCCCGCTGCCGGCCGCATCCACGCGGTCCTTTTGATCCCGGGAGGCTTTTGTGGATTTATTGTAGGCATTCTTTTCGTCGCCTTTTCCCTTTGTGTCAGGCCATCCGGGCCCCCTTTTTTGTGATGACGGGGTGTTGTAATTGTCATGCCGCACCAGCCTGCGCTTAAGATCAGCAACTGCCAGATTCAATTCCTCAATTATCTGCCCTTGCATCTCAATCGTCTGCTTGAGCTTGATGTTCTCAGTCTTGAGATCCGTGTACATCTTTTTGAGTTCAGCCTGGCTTTTCACATCGGGTTTGGATTACCATCCTATTTGGATCTGTGGTTTGCACAAAATTTACCCAAGAGTGAACTGAATTAGGCACGACGTGAACACTTACCTTTTTTTAATTTGCCAAAACTCTGGACGGAGCCATAAAACCTGCAAAAAAAAAGATAAAGATCACAGGAGTAATTATCAAGGCAAAAATCAATCATGTTTTTGAAGGAATAGGTTAAGCTGGTCCAAGCTGTCCCTGTGAAATATCATGGCATGGATATTATGTTGAATCCATAGTAGAGGCAGGTTTTGTAGTGGTTTTCTATCTCTGGCTTCCAGCCGTGGCGCGCATCCAGCATTTTCAGGGATCTTCTTAGTGGGGCGATGGTGTCATAGTATTTGTCGTTCCTGCGTATGAGGCTCTGCAGGAATTCGTCTTGTGGGAGCGAGTTGCTCTTTTTGCAGTTGCAGTCTTGGCACGCCGGAACCAGGTTCCATACGTTGTCATCAAAGATGTACGACCACGGGATAAAGTGATCCACATGGGTGTAGTTTTTTTCCAGCCTGCTACCACAGTAAAAGCAGTGGCCGGTGTGTCGTAAGAAGAGGTTCTTGTATTTGGTAAGCGGGCCCCTTGAAGCCTCGTCCATGTGGATCTTTGCCAGAAGCATTGGAAGGCCGATGTTTGTCCGCTCAAGAAATCTAGTCCACTCTGCAAGAACTGTTCCCATCAGTATGCCGTGGTTGTTCCTGAAGAACTCAAACGCCTCGGGCCTGAGGCGAATAATCTTTGTGTCATCACTATAGTCGTAAAAGACGCGCCTCTCCTCTGAACGTGAACCCACCCTGACTTTTTGAAACCGGGGCACGACCATGGACGTCTTGTTTCTTGCATGCCCAAAGACGGTCTTTAGTATCTGTTTTTTTGCCTTTGCCACATCGGCATCATCAAGAAGATCAAAGCGGCCCGGGGTGTTTTGGCCAAAGACTCCCCTGATTACCTGGATTACCTTTGGCATGCTTTTTGTGTGAAAGTCCTGTTTTATCCTGAATCGGCACTCTTGGTGCCAGTAGTACTGCAGGAACTTGTCTGAAAGACTCTCGTATGGTATATCTAGGGAGTTTTCCATGCCCTGAGACTCCCGGCAGTGATCCAGGATTGCCCGGGCAAGTGCAAACTTGTATGTGTTGTCCTTGACTCCCATGGTAAGTATTGAGAGGAATGCCTGTCTCATCTCGACTTCTGATGCGGGTTCCGTACCGGATGTGGACGATGACGTAGTGAAACGCCGTTCATAGCTCATCTTTGGCATGTCCTGCGCGAGCGGGGATGAACGTACAAGCCTGAATATCCCATACCGCTTGCCTGGGTTCAGGTCTGCTATGGTTCCATTCTTCCTGAGCTTGGAGAGATACTGGGATGTGGCGTTGGAAAAATCGTTTGAGTGCCTGGCAGGTCCCCATACGTCAGGATGCAGTTTCAGGATTTGTGCCACGGACTCGTCAAGCTGTCTTTTGCGGTGCCATACGGCTACATTTTTAGAGCCAAGTTGGGCGGGCGCCACCACATATCTGCTGCCGCGTTCCCCTTCAAGATCTTCTACGGTTCTGCCCTTCCTGTTCAGAATGTACATGACTGCATCCGGAATCTGATCATATGGAATCCGGTTTTGGGTGCCTGTCATGACTAGGCGTATAAGACTTTGCTTAAAAAAATAGCGAACAAGCAGGATGTCTTTCCCTAGTTCTTGCCGTGTGTTGATGTCCCTACAGATTTACATAATTTGTAACTGTGTAGTTTTTTGATCAAATGCTGAATTCCATGTCTCCAAGAAACTATGTATTTTTTTGACATAGGACCAGACCCTCGCGCAGGACCGTGCCAAGATCATCTCCCCTTGCCTTGCATGTCTGCTTGATGCTCATCAGCGTGGCAATGGCGTCTGCGCCCTTCTTTGACCTGCTCCCGTTGCTGTTCTTGCGCAGGATGACGCACGGCCTGATGGCCCGCTCTGCCCGGTTGTTGTGGTATTCGACATCGTCTGTCTCCAGAAACGCAAACAGGTGATCCCTTTCCCGCACCAGCCTCTTGCGCATCCTGTTGCAGTGCTTGCAGTCGCGGTTCTTCTCGAGCCTGCCTATCATGGACGCGATGCGACGATCCAGCCTCTTCTTTGCGGCAAGCGCGTCTGCCCCTCCCGGAACGGCGCCGTCGACGTGCGAGTCCCGCAGTATCGCGCGCAGCGTCCTTGCGTGCCGACGGTAGTCCTGGCCGGGATTCTTGTATCTCAGGGTGGCCTTGACGTCCCGGACGTAATGCAGGTGGCACTTTTGGTGCATGGCTCCTATGACGTTCCACGCTCCCCACGAGTCAGACGTCACGCATCCCGGGTAGTCCTTGCCGAGCATCTTTTTTGGAACCTTCGAGTTCCTGCGGCGGTGCACCTCGTAGATTACGGCGTACCTTGTTACCACCGCCCACAGCCAGTAGTTCGTGCCGTCGACGCGCCAGACGGACTCGTCCCCGTTTATCGCAGGCGAGTTTCTTACCTCCTCCTTGATCTTCTCGTACAGCGGCCCGAGCTCCCGGGCCATCCTGCACACCATACGGTTTATCGCAGATTCCGTGATTCTTGCCGAGTACATCATCATGACAATATTGCATATTCTGAGGTCTGACATGCCGTGCAGCCTGAGGATGACCATCATTATCATAAAGTTGATCCCGTACCTGGAGTTTGGCAGTGCCAGCGGAGTCCTGCCGGACACGGTCTTCTTGCAGTTCCTGCAACGTCTTCTCTTTACTGTCACCTTGATGTGCTTTAGTTCCGTCTTGGCAGCCTCCCTTACCACCTTTGTGTACGTGGATACGCACTCGGAGAGGTCGGAGCTGCCGCAGTTGTCGCACGTGTGGGGATCTGCCGTCTCCTCTGCGTCTATTCTTTCAGGACGCGCAAGGCCCGTGCGCCTGTGGACGCTTGGCTTGCCCTTGGCCTTTGTGCGGCGTCTGGCACTGCCCGTCTTTTTGTCAGGTTTTGCGCCGATGCTCCTTGCAACGGCAGCCGATATGGTGCCCCTTGCTTCCTGCAACTCTGCCGTGAGGTCCTGGATCTGCCTGAGGGCGGCAGCGTAAAGATCAGTGAGTTTGGCTATCTGCTGGTCCTTTTTGGCCAGCTGCCCTGCCATCATCTCCACTTTTTCCTCCAGTTCTGCAATCCTTGACTCGGAATTATCATCAGACATAATGCAAACCGTGGGAACTGATGATCTAAAAATTGGAATGGAGAGAAAAACTCGATCAAGTGATTAAAAATAGTTTCAAAAAAACTACACAGACGTTTGTAGGCATGGAATTCAACATTTGATCAAAAAACTACACAGTTACCATAATTTTCATTTTTAGTGAAATCGTAGGGGTAATGAAACTTAGCCAAAAAAGTCAACACGGCAGCTCGCATAGGCAGGTAGATTCTAGCCCAGACCGGTATGTGTGACTAGGCTGTCCATGTCATATGAAAGTGTGTCGTCCTTTTCATATATCTGTGAGAGTATATCATAGCAGTGTATTCTAAGCCTAAGGCTGTTTACGTGATCAAGATTTCTCCCATGTCTCACGTCATTTCTAAGAGAGAGTATAACCTTCATTTTGTATTCAAAGACATGCTTGTCTAGGAATATGCCCTCGAAGTAATTCCTCCAGTTATCCCTTTTTGCGATTATCTTTCCGGTAAGTGTTCACGTCGTGCCTAATTCAGTTCACTCTTGGGTAAATTTTGTGCAAACCACAGATCCAAATAGGATGGTAATCCAAACCCGATGTGAAAAGCCAGGCTGAACTCAAAAAGATGTACACGGATCTCAAGACTGAGAACATCAAGCTCAAGCAGACGATTGAGATGCAAGGGCAGATAATTGAGGAATTGAATCTGGGTAAGTGTTCACGTCGTGCCTAATTCAGTTCACTCTTGGGTAAATTTTGTGCAAACCACAGATCCAAATAGGATGGTAATCCAAACCCGATGTGAAAAGCCAGGCTGAACTCAAAAAGATGTACACGGATCTCAAGACTGAGAACATCAAGCTCAAGCAGACGATTGAGATGCAAGGGCAGATAATTGAGGAATTGAATCTGGCAGTTGCTGATCTTAAGCGCAGGCTGGTGCGGCATGACAATTACAACACCCCGTCATCACAAAAAAGGGGGCCCGGATGGCCTGACACAAAGGGAAAAGGCGACGAAAAGAATGCCTACAATAAATCCACAAAAGCCTCCCGGGATCAAAAGGACCGCGTGGATGCGGCCGGCAGCGGGAAGTCGCGCGGGGGGCAAAAAGGCCACATGGGCCGCACCCGCAAGCCAAAACCCACCGAGTTTGAGGAACACACCCCGGAGGCCTGCCCCGAATGCGGCTCGGGTAGCCTTTCCATAGTGCAGTCAGAAAAACGCGACATTACCAGGGTGGAGCGCACGATAAAGGTCATCACCACGCGCCACACCATAAACACGTGTCGCTGCTCCTGCGGTCTGGTGGACATCAAGCCCGAGACCGGCCTTCCAGACAAGGGCAGCTACGATCCGAGCATAACGACTGATGTTGCAGACGATTACGTGTGTCGCATGCCGTTTAGGATGATCGCAGACCGCATGTCGCGGTACGGAATTACACTCTCCTCGGGCACGGCGCACAACATAATGCGCAGGCTGGGAACGTCGCTGGGCGCCCCTGCGGCAGCCATTGCCGCCATGATACGCAAGGCCAAGATACTGCACGCCGACGAGACATCGATTCACCTAAACGGCCGCAACGTCTGGGTGTGGATACTGCACGATCCGCTGACCGGGCACGCGCTGTACGTGATACGGGACAGCCGGGGGGCAAAGGTTCTGAAAGAAGCGCTTGGGGGTTGGGACGGCACGTTAGTGTGCGACGGCTGGACGGCGTACGGAAAATACCGCGTCCAGCGCTGCTGGTCGCACATAATACGCGAGGCCAGGGACATCTGCAACCGCAATCCGGACTGCCCAGGCGCGCGCAACGTCCTGAAGCACCTGCGCATAATCTATGATTATGCCAGAAGGGCAAGCAGGAAACGCTCGCGCTCTCTCCGGGACAACGCGTCTGCCATGCTGACGTCATGCATCGAAAAGATCGTTGCAAGGTACGCCGACGATCCAATATTGGAAAAATTCATGGTCAAGATCAGCAATGCTGGCAGCGACCTGTTCCGGTTCGTGCTGAACCCAAAGATCCCGCCTACAAACAATGCTGCAGAACGCGGGTTGCGCGAGATAGTCGTGCACAGAAAAATACGGGGCAGCATAAGGGCAGAGGAGACGATGACGTGGATGGCGAATTTCTTTTCATGTGTAATGACATGGAAAAACAAGAAATTGGATTACTTGGCGGAGATTGCAAAATACGCCTAAAAATGAGTTAAACCACGTGAACACTTACTCTTTCCGTAACCATCAAAATTAACGTAATGCCACGCCTCGTATACGGGCTTGTTTAGCACGTCGGCCATCTTTTTTTCATCCCCGTGCCTCTTGTCTGCATTATTTCTTATCTCCTGCGGGATGCAGGACTTCCACCAGTTGTTTGTGCCCGAGAGCGTGCGTACTATAAATTCCCTCACGGTTCCCTCAAAATAGTCCAATACGCCAGAGTCGGTAGTCAAATCTGCATGGGTCTTATTTTTGAACGTTAAAAATATGATGTTTGGGTTGCGTGTGGCGCGCTAGTTATCACGTAATTGTGCAATGGCATCACCGAGATGCCAACCACCCAACCGACAGGCTTGCCCAGTACACCAAAACCGAACTGTTCCCAACCGGTGTCGTTATGGCGAATCATGCCTCGTGCCTTCTCTGATCTTGGATTATTGATTCATGGCGCTTTGGATGATTGGCAGAACACCCGATGTGTACATTGGTAGCGGGTCTAGAGGGATTCGGCCTGTAATGTTACCTTTTTTAGGTTCCACGGCACCTTCACTGGCCGAGTCCCCGCGGCGTCCCCAGTGCGGCAAAGATGACACGGACGCCCGCGCGCCGGGATTCCTAATCCAGCAGCCCCTGTCCCTCAAGGTACTCCAAAGGTATGGACTCAGGTCCGTGCCTAGATTTTAATCGCTTGTGCATCAAATTAGACCATGCCGATTTATTGATCTCGGAATCCGCGAACCCACGTGAGCAAATCAGAGATATCGCTCCTGCGCAGGGAGCTGGCAAGGGTAGTGACGGAGTTCGAGAAGTTTAAGAAAACGATGTACAAGACAAATGCCGAACTCACCAAGAAGGTGACGCTGCTCGAGATTGAAAACGACCGCCTGACCCTGGAGAATGCAGGATACCGCAGGAGGCTCCGCAAGTACGAGAACCCCAACATGTCCTCGTCCACATATTCGTTGTACAACTCGGACCGCACGGCATTCAGGAAGCGGATGGACATGGAGGCCAAGACGGAGTCCGATGGCAGCGGGCCCAAGGAAGGAGAAAAGTCCTAATCGGAAGGCGGACCTGAATCAGAAGGCGAAGGCGCCGGAGACAAGACCCGCAAGGGACCGCCGGCAGGACACGCCGGCGCCTCGCACAAGAACAGGGCCGAGAGGACCGAGAGTCTGCCAGTGTGCAGGTGCGAAAAGTGCGGACGCGGACACCTGGTCCGGATGCCGTCCATTGTCAAGATGGTGTATGATTTTCCCGACGACGGTGCCATGAGGATCGAGCGCGTCGCGTACCTGGTGGGACAGGGGTTGTGCAAGAGGTGCAATCACGTCAGCTCTGCCGTGCCTCCCACGATCCCCGGCACGTCGCTTGGCCCCAAGGCCCTGGGGTTTGTGGAGGAGTACTACGACAAGAGGAGCACGGACTATACCGTATCATACTATTTCAAGGCGCTGTACGGGTTTGGCATATCGCCAAACGCCATATGGAACGCGCGCAAGGCCCTCAAAAAGATCCTCAAGGGCGCGTACGAGGGCATACTGGCCCACATCGCCGAGGCCGCGTTCGTGCAGTTTGACGAGTCCCACATGAAGATGAACGGGAAGAAGGGGTACGTGTGGCTGGTCACCACCGGGGACGCCACGTATCTGGTGGCCGCCCCGAGCAGGGCGGCCCTGGTGATAAACGCGCATTTTGCCCGGCTGCTTGGCAAGCCGGTGGTGGTGGATGGGTACACCGTCTACAACATGTTCCCAGTCAAGCAGAGGTGCTGGGTGCACCTGCTGCGCGCCGCAGAAGAGTACGCCATCAAGAACGGCGGCAACGATCTTGCCTGCTACCGCAGGCTGCTTGCCCTGTACCGGTCAGTCAAGGACAGGGAGTCTGCCGGATCCGGCGAGTGCCTGGACCTGGAAAGGACGGTGCTCCAAATCGCCTCGGACTACGGGGAGTCCCACGACTTCCGCACGACGCTTGAGAACGCGGCCCCGTGCATGTTCACGTTCCTCAGGCATCCGGGCATGCCGCCGCATAACAACGCAGCAGAGTTGGAGATACGCGACACTGCGGTGCTGCACAGGAACGTGCGGCACCAGCTGTCCGAACCCGAGGGGCGGGAGGTCTTCTCGGTGCTGATATCAGTGGCGCGCACCTGCCACAAGCAGGGCATCTTCCCACGCCAAGCAGTCGAGAACATCATCATGGATCCTGGCTGGAGCATATTCAAGCCACCCGAACAATATCAGAAGGTTTCTGCACCCGCAGTGGCAGCGTAGCGCAGTTTGGCGACCTGAGTCCATACTCAGTAGTCGGAAATTTACCCCTTAGGCAGGTCCCCCGACATCATACGGTTGACCCACAATCCTACATAATTCCAATGCAGCCATGGCCGCAGCATATGCGACAAGCGCCAGAGTCACCCGATCATAACTCGAATCCGCACGGTACTGCTCCACTGCCCACGTGTTGTACATGAACAGCGAGACGTAAAACATGATTGCCCTAAACGACGCATTGCGGCTTGTCGTCCTCGGACGCACCTGCTCTACCTGCTTGTATCCTGTCTCTATCCCCCACCTTCTCCTGTACTCCTCTGGAAGCGTCTCAATCTCGTCTAGCGCCCTGGCAGGGGAAAGGTTGGTGGCAAAGACATGGTATCTTTCCGTGGCATCGGCATCAGGATCGTCTATCTTTTTTGAGGGCGTGATTATCAACGTGAATGTAACAGACTGGCCTGCTGCGTTTCTGAGGGTGTACCGTGAGACTGCCCTGCGTGATTTATCGTGGTGCTCCCGTATCGCCCTCTTCATCCCCACGTTCTTGACTGCCGGCATCAGGAACTTGCGCCTTTGTTCGGATACAAGCCTGATTATCTCAGTCGAGTAAAACTCGCGGTCCATCAGCAGCAGCCGGGCCCGTATCCTGTAATCCCTGAGTTTTTGCATGAATTTACGCACAAAATCGGCGTTGTCCACGCTGCGCGTGACCTGCATGCACTCCAAAATGGCCGGAACCTGCTCTGCTACCACGTGCATTGTCGCATAGCACTCGAACCTGCCTGTACCGCCCTTTGGTTTGGACCATATCAGGTGTGACATGTTGTCCTTGTCGTGCCTTGGTATCAGGTGCTTGTCTATTGCCACCAGTACGCCTCCCTTGTACCGGCACGTATTCTTGGCAAGCCTTGCGGTGCGTGTGAGCATGTCCCTGCAGAGTTCGTCTGCACCGTCTGATTCTAGCGAGTTTACCATGTTGCGAAACCACTTGGGTGACGGCATCTTCTTTTTGGCATGCTTGAGCAGCCTGATTGCCTCCTCGGAGGCTATGTTGGATTCAGACATCTTCATCAGTATGGCTGCAAACTCGCCCACCCCGTATTGGGCATTGTTCCCAGTAGGGAATCCTATGGGTGCAGACCACAGTATTCCTGACAAGGTATTAAGCATCCTTTCTCCGATCTTGTTACGGTGTACCTGCCCACCTTTTTGCGCAAACACTAGGGTGGGCAAGGACGCCGTAGATAATAGATCCGTATGCTCGAAAAATGTTAACACGTCTGCGAACATCTGTTGGATGGCTTAGAGGGTAAATTTCCGACTACTGAAACCAAAGGAGAATATCATTGAATAGTTACGACTCAATCAAAAAGAAGGTTGAATCTATGAAGCATGTAACAACCAGACCCATGTTCGGCTATCAATGTTTTTCAATAAAAAAGAAATTTTTTGTTGGATTCAGCAATAAAAACAACCACGAAATCATCATTAGGCTTCCTAAAGATCAGCAGGAAATTGCTATAAAATCAAAAGCAATCAAACCATTTTCGCACGGTGCTAGGATGGGATGGATTGAAATTGATTCAGATCTAACCACAACAGATGATGCCATGAAGTGGATTCTAAAAGGGTATGAAAATGCTGAAAAATTGGCCAAATAGGTTCGAGTCAGTTTTATTGTTCAGATCACCAAAACGAACCAGAACCCACCTGCAGGCGATATAACCGTCTGATCCATCCTTTCATTGTTTTCCTCTCTTTTGTTTCTCGCCAGTCATCAATCGTTTTTCCAATCCCCCTGCATGCTTTCGTGAATCCATATTTTTTGTGAGATATTTCACGGAATTCTACAAATAACCGAAAATTTACAGGCAGTGACGGCAACCCTGAATTTGACAAAACCCTCACAGGGCCACCAGTTTTACCGTGTCCATCCTTTTGTCGGTCTGAAACCCGTACGTTACCTCGTGTATCCTTTCAGAGTCCCCATCCAGCAGAAACATCTCCACGCACCTGTCCCCGTCTATCTTGCTGTGCAGATGTGTCCGTATCAGATCCTCGTACTTGTGCTTTATCCTTGCAACCTGATCATCGAACTCGTCGGGATGGACCACCAGCAACACGGCACTCTGCATGCCGATTATGCCGCTCTTTTCCTTCTCCTCCTGTACGAAGCTCCTGATGCCGGCCCTGATGATCTCTGAGCGCCCCGTAAACCCCATGGATCCCTGAAGGCCGTCAAGCTCGTCTAGCATCTTGTCGTTTAGCGATATTGAGATTACGGGCATCTGTTGGTATTCTTGTTAATCATTATTTAAACTTGCTAGATAATCTTAATAATTTTTATATTTACAGCAGACAATAAATGATTAAAAATATAGAATTTATAATAATAATTATTAAACTTATATATGGTGTTAATAAAGATGGGACATGGTGGACAAACGCTATGTTGGTATAGGCGTCATAGCAGTGCTTGCAGTCGCACTTGCAGTAACATTTGGCATGCAGCAGCCTGCATCGGATGATGCCGTTACCGAAGAGTCCGAGAAGATTCGCGTGCTTGCATCGTTTTTTCCATACTATGAGTTTGCAAGAAACGTCGCAGGGGACCGTGCCGTCGTAGAGCAGTATATTCCCCCGGGGACAGAGGCTCATGACTGGGAGCCTAGGGCAAGCGAGATACTCTTGTTGGAGGATACGGACGTATTTGTCTACAACGGGCTTGGAATTGAGCCGTATGTCTCAAACATAATCGAGTCCGGCGAGTTTGACGGAATACTGTTTGTCAAGGCATCAGACGGCATTACTCTTTTGGGTGCAGAGGATGACCACGCCAATGACGATGACCACGCCAATGGCGATTTTGATCCCCATGTGTGGCTGGATCCGATACTTGTAAAGCAGCAGGTGAATAACATACGGGACGGACTGGCTCTGGCAGACCCCGAGAACAAGTCATACTATTTCCAGAATGCCGCAGACTACAACGCGCAGCTGGATTCACTTGATGTCCTGATTCGGGAGGGCCTGGCAGACTGCCGGCAGGACACCATCGTTCCGTTCCATAGCGCCTTTGCATATTTTGGAGAGCGGTACGGAATAAAGATAAACCCGCTGGGCGGACAGGCGCCTGATACCGAGGCGTCTGCCACCGAGATTGCAGAATTCATAGACTTTGTAAGAAACAATGACATCCGGATAATCTTCTCTGAGGATCTGGTTGATCCCCGGCTTGCCGAGGCCATTGCAGAGGAGGCAGGCGCCGACGTCCTTGTGCTGAGTCCGATCGAGGCACTCACGCCCGAGGAGACGACAGCTGGTATTACGTTTATTGACAAGATGGAAAGGAACCTAATGTCGCTTCGAGGCGCGCTGGAATGCCAATGAGTATTCTTCACGTGCAGAATCTCACCGTCTCGTACGGTGAGCATGTGGCAGTAGATGACATCAACTTTGACGTGGATGTAGGGGATCTTCTGGGGATAGTGGGGCCCAACGGTTCTGGAAAGACCACGATGTTTCGCGCCATCTTTGGGTTGCAGCCGTACAGCGGGACCATAAACGTCTTCGGGTACGGTCGTGACAAGTTCCAGTCGATTTTGCCACTTGTGGGGTACGTGCCGCAGAAGGTTGCCTTTGAGCCAAACTTTCCTGCAACCGTGCATGATATCGTCTCCATGGGAATCATATCCGAGAAGAGAGCGGCAAGGGGGGAAGAGCTGGTAAGGGACAACGGCTACTCCTGGAACCATACATACCGGGACATAGACAGAACCGACTCTAGGGTTGAAGAGGTGCTAAAGACTGTCAGACTGGGGCATCTTGGGCATCGCAGAATAGGGGAGCTCTCAGGCGGGGAGCAGCAGCGGGTGTTCATCGCGACGTCGCTGATAAACGATCCGCTGATCCTGGTGCTTGACGAGCCGGTTACAAGCGTCGATGTCGAATCCCAGACAAGATTCTATGATGCGGTGACTGAGATTAACCGGAACGGAACCACCATAATATGGTCCTCGCACGATCTTGACACGATGGAAAAGTATGCAAGCAAGGTTGCATGCATGAACCGGCAGCTCTTCTTTCACGGCCACAAGGAGGCTTTTTTTGCAGACGAGAATATTCTAAAGACGTACACAGAGTCTGCGATGCAGGCGCACATGCACGGACACTAGGGACATGGTACTTGAGATTTTATCATACGGGTTCATGCAAAAGGCGCTCCTTGCAGGCGTTGCAGTAGCAGCCGCATGTTCCCTCATGGGCATCTTTCTGGTGCTGAGAAGATACTCGCTGTTTGGCGACGGGATAGCCCACGTGGCATTTGGGGGGATATCCGTGGGGCTGTTCCTGGGAGTGTTTCCGCTGTGGAGTGCGTTTGTGGTGTCCATTCTTGGCGGCCTGGGACTTCAGAAGCTGCGCTCCAGCACAAAGATATCAGGCGATTCGGCAGTCGCAGTCGTCCTTGTGTCGGGTCTTGCAGTTGGGGTAATACTGACCAGCGCATCCGGAGGATTCTCAGTGGATCTGTTCAGCTTTCTGTTTGGGAGCATACTGCTTGTCGGCACCTCTGACGTCATACTGATTGTCGCGATAAGTGCGGGGATCGTGGCTATGCTCTTTGCGTTTCGCAGGCCGTTCCTGCACATCTCGTTTAACGAGGAGCATGCAAGGATATCGGGCCTCAACGTGACCCTTCTGAACTATCTGTTTGTGGTGCTGGCAGCAGTGACGGTGGTGACGTCCATGCGGCTGGTGGGAATACTGCTGATCTCTGCACTGATTGTTATCCCAAACATCACTGCAATGCTGTTTGGAATGGGATTCAAGAGGACGGTGGGAATATCCGTATCAATGTCAGTCTTCTCTGCAGTATTTGGAATCATCCTTTCGTACTATCTCGATATTGCCCCGTCCGGGACCATAGTGATGATTACCGTGGCCCTCCTTCTTGGGACGCTTGCATGCCGCTCTCTGGGACTGATATCAAAGGTGCAGATCCGGGAGCCCTCAAAGATATCCCACAACGCATAGCCGTGCTGCATGGGTGCCGGGCATGCCTGCCTGGTGTGGCAGGCACCGGTGTGGCAGGCACCGCTAGAGTTTTCTGAGCAGGGTGAACCTGGACTTGTCCGGGTCAATATCCTCGTGCATGTCCACGTTGCTTACCATCCTTACCCTGTAGTTCATCCATCTCTCTAACATGTTGCGATACCTGTGGTGGTCATCAATCCGTTCCTCTGTGGGGGAGTACTTTTCGCAGTTCATGACGTATCTTCTTGCCACCCTGTACATCTCGGCTACGCCCTTCTCCAGCGTATCATCGTTCAGGTAGTTCAGGAGCTGGTGCGTGAAGACAAAGTCCACAGAAGAGTCCTCAAGGGGCAGGTCTGCAATGGAGCCCGTCTCAAAGGCAGCAGCCGGCATCTTGTCCCTTGCAACTGCAAGGGCCGAATCATTCAAGTCGATTCCCGTGACTTGGAAGGTATCCGGAAATAATCTCAGATCTATTCCCGTGCCGCATCCGATCTCAAGTACGCTTGTGCAGCGCAGCGAGCCTGCAAGGTCTTTGACAAACTTTGCAAACTCCTCGTTGTATCGTGATTCGTTGCCCTCTGCATAGGCATCCCAAAACTCCTTGTCGTATTCCATGCGTTCCATGGAATGGGGCACTATTTGATGCTAATCGTTCGAGTGCGTATCCGGGTGTGCTGCAAGTGCTTGGAGATCCGCGGTATCGTGTTTTTGGGTAATGCACCTGAATGACTTGGTCTGTGCCTCATCATGCCGCCGCCATAACCCCCCAATAACACCTATTTCCGAGTTCTGGCAAGACTGTGTAATGTCCACCTGCGATGATCCAAAATGTCCGCTAAACAGGCAGGGAATATACCATGAACCACATCACATCATTGAGAACACGCCTGTGACCAATCCCTGTGATGATTCTAGGTGCGCAATGAACAGGATGGGCATTAGACATAACCTGCATGAGGGGCAGTACGGTTCCCAACAGAAGACCAGCCAGAAGACCAGCCAGAAAAAAGATCAGAAAAAAGATCAGAAGACCAGCCAGAAAAAAGATCAGAAAAAAGATCAGAAGACCAGCCAGACAGCAGGACAAAAGACCAAGAAAGAAACATCCCAGTCATATTTTGATGACGACACCTTTGAAGGGATACCGTATGACATTCTGGATGAAGCAGCCAGAATACTGCGTGATTCCCACAACCGGTTTGGCAGTATTCCTGGAAATGATTACGGTTCTGTGCCGAAGGGGCGGCGGCGGCAGCAGCAGCAGACCACGCCCCCGAAAAGGCCAGCAGAACAGCTGCTGACCGAGGCTGAGAGAATTCTGCGTGCCAAAACCCCACACGAAATATTCGGCATATCAAAGAATGCCACATGCCATGAGATCAAGACAAGGTACAGGGAGTTGGCAAAAAAGTATGACGCCTCAAAGGGAATCATCCACAAATCCGCACCGGAAAAAAAGAGATCAAACCGAATCATGGCCAAGATCAACGACTCGTTTTCATATCTGAAAGAGGAGCATGGATGCTAGACTGATGGATGGTTGATCTCGGAACCGTCAATCCTGCCGCCGCTGCCGTACCCGTCGATAAAAAGACCAGATCCATCGCGCCTCTCCTGCAAAAACACCAAAACAACCGCTTAGCCGCCTGATGTCTTGGTAACGGTACCTGGTTGGTGGTGTCGATTCCGGAAAACATCCCACGGACAGAATCCAACGTGAATCAAGCTAGGAGATCTCTTCTGCATTCATGGCGCAGGCTGCACGCACACGTCACACTTGCACGGAACCATGCTGGTCCCAAAGGCGCAGTCGTGCGGCCCGTCTGATCTCTCCTGCGTCGGAATCTCTCCCATGCAGTCGTTATGGCGTCCCTTCCTGCAGAACCAGCAGATCTCTTCGGCGTCGCCAGGCGTACACGAATCCATGATATCCTGTGTGGGAATCTGTGAATAAAAAAGATCGCCGGTCAGATAAATCTCAGCCACGAGCGGAACTTCTGGTTCCTGCCCATTACGGCATCCGTAAACAGTCCCTGCAGTCTCTTGGTGGTCTCCCCAACCTCTCCGTCCCCTATCGTTACCTCGTCAACCTGGGTGACTGACTTTACCTCGGCTGCGGTGCCCGTCATGAATATCTCGTCTGCATCATACAAGTCGTCCCTGTCAAGATCCCTCTCCTGTATCTTCCCGCCGTCCCCTTCGACGATCTGGAGCAGGCTGTTCCTTGTTATGCCGTTTAGCCCTCCTGCAGAAAGCGGCGGCGTCAGTATGACAGAGTCCTTTACGATAAAGATGTTCTCCACGCTGCACTCTACGACCTTTCCGTGCAGGTTTAGCATTACTGCCTCGTCGTATCCGTTGTTGAGCGCCTCCATCCTTGCAAGTACGGCATTTGCATAGTTTGAGGCGGCCTTTGCCTGCATGGGCTGGCATCTGGAATCGATCTTTGCCCAGCTGGAGACCTTGCATCTTGCCCCGGAGAACTTGCCTGCATCAGTCTCGCCCATCTTCCACTCCCAGCATGCAACTGCCACGTCCACCTTGTTCTGCGTGGGGGTCAGCCCCATATGCCCGTACCCGTAGTATGCCAGGGGCCTGATGTATGCCTCCCTGAGTCCGCTGGCCCTGACAGTGTCGATGATGGCATCGGTAATCTCCTCCTTGGAAAACTCCATCTTCATAGAGTACATCTTGGCAGACCTGAAGAACCTGTCAACGTGTTCAGGCAGCCTGAATATGGCAGAGCCGTCAGGCGTGTCATAGCACCGGATTCCCTCAAACACCGATGTGGAGTAGTGCAGTGCGTGCGTCAGGACGTGGACCTTTGCGTCCCTAAAGGGCACCATGCTGCCGTTCATCCATATCGTTCCAACTTCTTCCATGAAAAACTGGATGGCTAATGATCAATTTAAAGAATTGTCATCAGATTGGCATTTTGTGCGTGCCTGACGGCGGTCTGGCAGAATCGTTCCCTGAAAGGTACAAATCAGACGCGTTGCAAGCTGCCCCATGGAGTGGACGCTTGGGCTTGCAGCGATCGCCCTTCTCGTGGTGGGGCTGGTAGGTCAGGCATTCGAGATGCGAAGGATACGCATCTCGTCTTCGGGAGACGATCTGGGCTCCCCCAACATCTTCACAGACCGGAGAAACTTCAAGTGGTATGCGGTTATAGGCACGGGAATCGTCCTGTGGTATACGGCTGAGCACCTCTGACGCATTCTATATAGATCAACTCTAAATACTCATTCCGTGTACATATGATAACGCGTGTTCAGGGTAACGCCGGACTAAATCATGATACTGGTCCAAGAATAAACCCTTGTTGGCGTACGCGGTGAAAACCCGTGCCGCCTTTATCCTTAACTCGAATTAATCTCAGTAATCTCTTGGTGGATCCCGATGATTGCCCTTTTGATGCTGTCCCCCGCATCCTCGATCACTATGATTATCCGGGAGGTCTCCTCTTGGGCGTCCATGTTCAGTATGTTGAGCCCCTCCTGGCCTACCCTTGAACTGGTCCTTGAGGCAACCTTCTGCACCTTCCACATGTCATCGCCGATCAGGGTGATCACGCCCCTGTCATACCTTATGGTCGCAAGCGGATCAAAGCTGAGCAGATACTTTTCATTCCTCCTGACATAGTCCCCGTCAAGGAACAGTATCCTGGAGAACTCTATGTCGTCCTTGATGAACGGCGAGAGTATCACAAACTCGCTGTAGCGTTTGTCGTTTCCCAGGGATGCAAGCAGCCTTTGAACGAGGCGGGCCTCGATCCTAAATATTGCACAGTTTCCCTTTCCGGCCACTATCTTGATGGGATCCGTCCCCTGCACGTCAGGCATCCTCTGGATGGTGGTGATCCTCTCAGGACGGTTCATGTCCGTTATGGTCATTGGCATGTCCACGCCGTTCTCCACAATCTCCTTTATCGCGATTGGGTCCAGAATCTTCATTCCAAACATTCCTGCAAGCCGCGCCTCATTGTATGACATGTGTGGGACGTCCCTTAGATGTTCCCGTACCACCTTCGGATCAGCCGATACCACGGCGCTGTCCTTTTCAAAGTCCACGCTGGTATCATACATGCAGTGGAAGAGTATTCCAAGGTCCACTGCCGTCCTGTCGGTGCCCCCCCGCTCGTACGTGGTGACGGTTCCGCCTGCCGTCTTTCCGATGAATCCGCCGATGGCAACTATCGCATTGTCCCTTACCATCTCTGTTATCCTGCCCATCCTCTTTCTGGATTCTGAGGCCACAAAGTTGGCCGACTCTACGTTGTCATCGGTGATTATCGGCCAGTCGTCAAACCCCACCGAATCCGTCTGCATGTTGTTACTGTTCAGGATATATCTCATTACGTGGGACATCAGGATCTCTCCTGAGAATGCCAGCGCCCTTGCGCGTGTCTCGTCTGCAAACCTTTTATTCTTATAGGCCTCATCCAGCGCCTCTTGCGCCTTTGCCAGGTGTGAGGCGATCATCTCCCTGCACTCGTCCCTGTGTGTTGTGCTGACCATGTCCAGGATCTTCTGGTAGGCCGATTCTGCCATGTTCAGGGACGGGACGGTTCCTGTCTCGGCGTTTCTGCCCTGCTCCAGTACCACGTCTGTAAGGGAGCGTCTCTTTTCGTTGTGGATGGTTAGTGGTGCTGAAAACACCGCAATCACCTTGGCGTCCCTTGCCATCTGACCGATTCGCCTTACAATCTGGGGTATGGATGCGCCGTCCTGGCCAATGGCACTGCCGCCGAACTTGGCTACGACCAGTCTTGTCATGGTAATATCTGCACTTTTGGTACCTTCTATTAATCTTTGAATGCCTGCAGTATTATCCTGGCTGCATTCTCTGCACCGCCGCTGGCCTGAACCGGGTTCCTGCGTTCTTGGAACTTTTCTGCAACCAACACATCCAGTCTTTTGAGATCCCCAAAGGAGAACCCATGCCTTCTTGCATTGTCCTCCTGCTCAAAGTGCCCCTTTATGGGAATGAATATGGCAGGAGTGCCGTAGGATTGGGCCTCGTCCATGGTGGACCTTCCTGCAAGTGATATCAGGACGTCTGAGGCAAGGATCAGTTCGTGCAGGTTGTCCACCCATCCAAGATCCCTGACCCCCCTGAATCTTCTGCTTACTGCGGGACCGGACACCAGGACGACATCCAGTTCGGGATCAATTTTTGGAATCACCTCCAGTACCTTTTCAATCAGAAATATTCCTGCATCGGTTCCGCCTATTGATACCAGTATGGTCTCTCTTTCAAACCCGAACCTTTCCCGCAGCTTGTCCCTTGGGGTGTCTATGCGCCTTACGATCGGGCCGACCATCCTGATGTTGTCCCTGTCGTCCCCGTGTTCGGGAACGATGACTGCCTCTGCTTTTTTCATGATGCTGTGCATCGACTTGTTCATCCTTTTTTCTACTATTGAGGCCAGGCCGCCTGTAAAGCGGGTCTCAAGGATGTCTGTGACAAGTATGGTCCGAATACCCATGTCCTGGGCGTTTGCAAGCGAGGCAAAGTCCTCGTCGCTGACGACCATGTCGGGTTTGTCCCTTAGCAGTATGCCGCGTGAGATATCCTTGCATCTCTTGTAGTACCTGTAGTAGTTCCACAGCCATCTTGCCGGGTTTCTGAGGGTGCCGTTTTCCACCACGAACGGAGGTGGAACGTATGCGTCTGTGGACTCGATGCCCAGGCTGTCCAGGATCTTGATTGCGCCGCCCCCTGAGACAAAGTTTGTAGAGACGTCCCCGAGGTTTGCCGCAATTGCAATATCCCTAGTTATGTGGCCCAGTCCGATGGGGCTTGAAAAAAAGTCGATGGTGGCTCTCACGAATTCCATGGGATGTCATCAAATTTGTAGATTCTCTTGCGTGTTCGGACTCAATGAAGGTATATGTGGGCCCACGGGGATTTGAACCCCGGATCTTCGCCGTGTAAGGGCGACGTCATAACCGACCTGGACTATGAGCCCAGAGACCAGCGCTGTTGAAAACCATTTAAACTTTGAGACGCAGGGGGGGCCATGAAGTGCCTTTCAGATTTTGTCACATGCGTCCTCACGTGGAGGGCTCATGGAAAGAGCGTGGTCGAAGAGGTTGGCCGACTGATATAAGGAACAGGTGAGTTCATACCGGGAGGACAGATAATCCGGATGTGATCACGGCGAGACAGGATCGGGCGGCGGTTCAGGCGATGTGATGCCTGGCAAGAGACTCCCTTGTCTTGTTTGCGTTGAAATTCCCGTATGGTCCAAAAGACTGTCAACCCCCGACATGAAGAGAGTCTGGATGCGCGGGCCATAAGACCAACCACCCTTAACAATGTCTTTTAAACTAGATTATCCAAAGAATACCTGAGAAGAGAGCTCAATTGAAGGTCGCGCTAATCTATAATGAAAAAGAGATAAACCCAAATGATGTAATCAACGTCTTTGGCACAGTCACCAAGGAGCACTACAGCACCAAGGCAGTCGAGCGCGTCGCACGGGCACTGGAAAAGGGCGGACACACAGTCAAGGTGATCGAGGGGGACATCCACATGGCAGACGAGCTGCGCGAGTTCATGCCAAAGGTGGTTGCCGGGGACTCCCCGGGGATGGTCTTTAACATGGCATATGGAATTCAGGGACAGAACAGGTACACCCACGTCCCGGCAATGATGGAGATGCTTGGCATTCCATACATAGGCTCGGGGCCTGCGGGGCATGCAATCGTACAGGACAAGGTCATGACCAAGATAATCCTGCAAAGGAATGACATCCCCACTCCGGGATTCTGGGAATTCAAGACCCCTGAGGATGACTTTGATGATCTGGCATTTCCCGTAATTGTAAAGCCAAAGCTGGAATCCACCTCCATGGGGATGGAGGTGGTGGACGACTGGGACTCCCTCAGAAGGGCGGTGCAGAAACAGATTGAAAAGTTCCAGCAGGAGATCCTGGTGGAGCAGTTCATCCCGGGCCGGGAGTTTGCAGTGGGGGTGATAGGGAACAATCCCAACATAGACGTCCTTCCGATAGTAGAGATAAACCTGGATAATCCAAACCAGATACAGACAATATCTGACAAGATGAAGAAGGGCGGGACAGACAAGACGTGTCCGGCGCAACTCTCAGACGAGAAGACCTGGGAGATGAAGCGGCTGTGCATGCAGGCATTTCGGTGCCTGGGGCTCAACGACTACAGCAGGGTGGATCTTCGGATGGACCCGGACGAGAACCTCTACATCCTTGAGCTAAACTCGATGGCCAGCCTGGGGATGGGTGGCTCGCTGTACCATGCTGCAAAGACAACCGGATACACGTATGATTCGCTAATCAACAAGATTCTTGACGTTGCCGTGATGCGCTACTTTGGTGCCTCCCACCACCTGGAAGACGAGCCGGACATGACCCAGCCCCTGCGCGTGGTTGCAAGGACGTACCTGAGGGGGCACCTGCACAGCATAAAGGAGACGCTGAAGGATCTTGTAAACCTCAACACCCACGTATACAACATAGACAACGTAAACAAGCTCGGGGAGATCATGTCCCGCAGGCTAAGGCACCTGGGATTCAGGGAGTACGTCCACAGGCAGTTTGACGTGGGGGACTTTCGCTATTTCAAAAACCACAACGAACTCAAAAACGACATCCTGATAGTCTCCCATACCGACACCCACTACGGTCCAAGCGAGCTGGTAAACTACCACGAGGACGACTACAAGGTGTTTGGCTCCGGAATAGCCGAGAGCAAGGGCGGGCTGGCAGTGATGCTGAGCGCCCTGCATGCGCTCCGCTTTGCAAAAAGACTGCGCAAGGTAAGGTGCGCCATACTTCTCACCACCGACGACAGCCTGGGAGGAAAGTTCAGCAAGAACCTGGTAAAACACTACTCCAAGACATCAAAGTATATCGTAGGCCTCAAGTCTGCCAGCAAGGACGGGGGAATAATCACAACATGCTACGGGAGGGACGACTACCAGATCCGTTTCACGGCACCCAACACCTCATCGGACATACATGGAATAATTCCTTCACTGGCAAAGAAGATATCTGCAATAGAAAAGATATCAAGGGACGAAAGGGACTACAGGGTAAAGACCACCTCTGTTGTGGCCAAGGGAACGCACGGCCACACCCCAAACTATGCCACCCTCTCACTCATATGCAGCTACAAGACGTCCCAGCTGGGAACGCTCCTTGATGCCAGGATACGGGACATCATGAAGAAGCACGAGGCCGGCGCACAAAAACTCGACGTTACCATCCAGAAGATCCAGAGCAGGCCGCCGGTAATCGAGGTGGAATCGGATACGGCATTCTATGGGATGGTCGAGGACCTTGCCCGCAAGCACGAGATCAAGATCAAGCGGCACGAGCAGATAATGTCATCGGACATCTGCAACGTTCCCACCGAGCTTCCGTCCCTTGACGGCTTTGGCCCGATAGGCCACATGTACCGCACCCCCCAGGAATACATAGTCCATGACAGCATCGTCGAGAGGGCCTCGCTGCTCACCTCGGTAATCTACAGGTGTTCTGCGTAATGGCCCTTGAACTTGCACTGGCATCCCTTGCAGCCCTTATCGGCCTTTCAGGGTTCTTCAGCGGGCTCGAGGTGGCACTGGTCGGCACATCACAGGCCACGATCGGGCGCCTGGTAAAGGAGAACGCAAAGGGGGCCCGCTCCCTACAAAAGCTAAAGTCAAATCCCGGATGGATGATGTCAAGTGTCAACCTTGGAAACAACCTTGTAAACATAGGATCCGCCTCGCTTGCGACTGTCGTGTCCATCGAGATCTTCGGGGAGAACGGGCTGGGAATTGCCGTGGGAATCATGACCTTTCTTGTAATCATATTTGGCGAGGTCACCCCCAAGACATACTGCAACGCAAACGCCACAAAGGTCTCCCTGAGGTTTGCCCGGGTACTGCTGGCATTCAGCTACGCCTTTTATCCTGCAGTGTGGATCCTGGAGAAGATCTCGCGGGGAATAATACGAATCACCGGAAGCGACTATCTTCCGCCTGCACTGACCGGCGATGAGATTCGGGGGATAATAGACCAGGGGCACCGGGACAAGGCACTGGGACTGGACCAGAGGAACCTGCTGCAGAGCGCGCTTGAATTCAACCACAACGTCATCCGCTCAGTCATGGTTCCGCGTACAAGGATGTTCTGCCTGCAAAAGGACACCCTGCTTGCAGATGCAGCCGACCTGATACACCAGACGGGGCACTCCAGGATTCCAATATACGGCAGGGACACAGACGACATAATGGGGATCCTGCACGTACGGGACATGCTGCAGCATCTCAGGGATCCGAGTCTTCATGCGACCCCGCTTGAGGATCTGGTCAGAAGACCCATCTACGTCTCCCAGGAGAAGAGGACAAGCGACCTGCTCAGGCAGATGCAGTCAGAAAAGAACCACATGGCAATAGTAGTTGACGAGTTTGGCGGAGTCGAGGGGCTGGTAACCCTTGAGGACGTGATCGAGGAGATAGTGGGCGAGATTTATGACGAGACTGATCTGCGGCGTCTTCCGTATGCCGTGGTGGACTCTTCAACGATACTTGCCGACGGCGACATCGAGATCGATGCCATCAACAGATACTTCAAGACAGAGATCCCCCCAGGCGACGACTATTCCACACTCAGCGGCCTTTTGCATGAAAGGCTCCGCGACATACCAAAACCGGACGACTCTGTATCTGTAGATTCCCTAGAGTTTACCGTAGAGCAGGTGGAGAAGAACAGGCCCACCAGGATACGCATACGCCGGAGGAAAGACTGATTGAGGGCACAAATAGGAATAGTCGTAAACAGGCTGGTTCTGGGATTTGTGTTTGCGTTTGTCTACCAGATGTTTGTCGGCGCTGCAACCTCCCTTCTGTCGCTGCCCCTCACCGGAAACATCCAGGATCTGATCTGGGGGATACAGCAGGCCGACTCGGGCCAGGGACTGTGGGTGATAGCCTGGTGGATACTCTCCACGGTGATCATCACCATGATTGCCATACTCATCGTAAAGAACAAGAGATACCTCTCGCCGTACAAGCAGGAAAAGAACATCAACATCCCGGCAAGGATCACCCCGCTTACCGTCATAATCGTGGGCGCGATGATATCGTTCGTCTTCTTCCTGATCGACCTGCTGATAGGCTCCGTGGTGACTGCCGGTGATGCCACCGACGTCCATGCAATCTACCAGTCGGCCGTGGCCGGGGACCTTGGGCCGCTTGGAATAAGCCTGCTGTTCTCCATGATCGCCGGGTTTGCAATAGTGGGCATCGTCAGCAGGACCTCCGGGGTTGCCCAGATTGCCCAGAATACAGGCTTTATCAACATGATGGATCTCTCGAAGATTCTCCGAAAGGGGCATGCCGATGTCATGACGTCCTCTGAGACCATAGGGCTGCAGCCAGGCGAGCTGGTGCACGTGGGGGCAAAGCTGGTAGACAAAGTCGACATAGTCCAGATAAAGTTTGACAAGGACAACTTTTCCAGGAATACGATAGAATCCGTCGAGGAATGCTTTGCCGATGATGGTCGGTCCGGGGTGACATGGACCAACATAGTCGGACTGCATGATGCTGATGTCATCAAGAAGGTCGGGGATCACTACGCGCTGCACAGCCTCGTGCAGTCAGATATAATGAATACCGAGCTGCGGCCAAGGATAGACGATCACGGCAACTGCCTGTACATGATCCTCAAGCTGCCGCACATCCTGTCCAACAACCGCCTGTTCATGGAGCAGGTCAGCCTGGTTGTGGGGAAGGATTACGTGGTGTCGTTCCAGGAGACCAACGATGACGTCTTTGACAACATCCGGGAGAGGCTGGAAAAGAACCTTGGACGTATACGGGAGAGCACAAGCGACTACCTTGCATATGCGCTGGCCGATGCCATAATCGACTACTATTACGTGATACTGGAAAAGATAGGCATCCAGTCCGAGCAGCTTGAAGAGGAGCTGATGACAAATCCCAACCCGCAGACGCTGCAGACCATCCACAGCTTGAAGAGGGAGATGGTGACCCTGAGAAAGTCCATCTGGCCGCTCAGGGAGGTCATAGACGGGTTCGGCAGGATGGAGTCTGAGATCGTCCGCGAATCCACAAGAAGATACCTCCGCGACGTCTACAACCACACAGTCCAGGTGATGGACAACATCGAGGGGCTCCGGGACATGGTAGGGGGGATGCTTGACACCTACCTCTCCAGCGTGAGCAACAAGATGAACGAGGTCATGAAGACCCTGACGATAATTGCAAGCATATTCATCCCGATCACGTTCATCGCCGGCATATACGGGACAAACTTTCAGCACATCCCGGAGCTGGCATGGGATGGAAGCTACTTTGTCATGCTTTCAGGCATGCTGGTTATAGTGGTCGTGATGATGGTGTGGTTCAAGAAGAGGAGCTGGGTATAGTGGCGGCGTCTGGCACCCTGGCTAACAGGGCAACCCTGCGCACATACGAGATACTCGAGGGAACCGCCAAGGACAAGGCGACCTGGGGGTTTCATATATTTATCGTCTCCATGATAGTAGTCAACGTCCTGTTTGTAATGCTTGAGACTGAGGAGTCGGTGCTGGACGAGTACGGCTATTTTTTCACCCCGTTTGAGGTATTCTCGGTGATAGTGTTCACTGCAGAGTACGCAGGGAGGATAGTCGTGTACCGGATGAACCCAAAGCACCGCACCACCAGGTACTCCCTGCTCCGGCTGGTATTCAGCCCTATGATGCTCGTCGACTTGGCCGCCATACTGCCGTTCTTCCTGCCGTTTGTCGTGGTCGATCTTCGATTCATCAGAATAATCCGGCTGCTCCGGCTCTTCCGGCTCCTCAAACTTGCCCGATACTCGGACTCCATGCATACGTTTGGCGCAGTGCTGCGTGCCAAGGCCGGCGACCTGTCTGTTGCGTTCTTTATCCTGTTTATAATGGTGATCTTTGCCTCCAGCCTGATGTACTATGCAGAGAACGCAGCGCAGCCGGATGTCTTCTCCAGCATTCCGGCATCGATGTGGTGGGGGATAGTCACGCTGACTACCATAGGGTACGGCGACACATACCCTGTCACTGTCCTAGGCAAGGTAATTGCCAGCGGGGTTGCCATACTTGGGATCGCAGTGTATGCCATTCCGGCGGGAATAATGGCATCTGCGTTTACCGAGGAGCTGAGAAGGAAGAGGGGGCAGGGCGGGAACAAATGCCCCCACTGCGGGAAGGATCTATATGGACATTGAAAAGATAGAGGACTCGTTCCGGCCGTCGCCTGACAAGAAGTGCTCTGCTGCCCGGGGCGGAATGGTCTCCTCTGCATTTCCCGAGGCCACCAGGGCGGGGGTGAGCATGCTTGAAAAGGGCGGAAACGCAGTCGATGCTGCATGTGCCACGGCCCTTGCGCTGGGAGTCTGCGAGCCCCAGTCATCCGGCATAGGCGGCCAGTCCCTTGCCATCATGAGCATTGACGGCAAGACCATAGCAGTCGACGGCTCAAGCAGGGCCCCGTCCCTTGCGCACAGAGCATTCTATGAGAAGCACTCCCGCAGGTTCATAGGATACAAGGCAACGACTGTTCCCAGCACGGTTGCGACACTGGGATACCTCAGCGAGACGTACGGGCGGCTGGGCTGGGCAGACGTGGCAGAGCCGGCAATCCGCATTGCAAGGAACGGATACAGGATAACCCAACTCCAGCACGATCTGCAGGTGGATAACCTTGCAAAGTTCTTCAGGGTGGGATCCCAGTCCGGTGCAAGGTACTTTCTCAAGGACGGCATGGAGCCATACGGCGTCGGGGATCTGTTTGTCCAGGAGGATCTTGCAGAGACCCTCAAGTACATATCACAGAACGGCTACCGCTCATTCTACCACGGAATGATCGCCAGGCTGATTGACAAGGACATGAGGATCAACCGCGGGTTTCTGCACCTGGAGGACCTTGCGCTGATACCCGAACCCGTCGAACGCAAGCCGCTCAGCAGAAGATACCGCGGAATCAGGGTCTCGACCATGCCGCCCCCCTCCGCAGGCGATACGATGCTGCTGGTGCTGATGATGCTTGAAAACCTGAAGAGGCCGTTTCTCAGAGGCAAGGATCCGCAGTCGTACCACTTTGTAGCCGAGACGTTCCGGAAGGCGCTGCTGTACAGGACGCAGAGAAAGTTCAACCCCGTGACATACCACCAGATAGACCAGAGGACCCACCTGAGCAGAAAGTTTGCAAGATCCCTCTCCAAATCAATCCGGGACTCTATCGATCCCGACCTGCCGCTGAGGGAGTCGCCGGACATAGAGGATACGACGCACCTTTCGGTGATGGACGGGGAGGGAAACGCCGTGGGCATCACCCAGTCCATCGAGCTGGTGTACGGCTCAAAGGCCGCAGCCGACGGCCTCGGATTTCTGTACAACAACTACATGTCCGCCTTTGAGTTTGAGAACCCGAACCACCCGTTCTATCTCAGGCCGAACTCGATCCCCTGGACGTCCGTATCCCCTGCAATCATCTTTTACAACCACGAGCCGTGGATGGTCCTGGGAAGCCCGGGTTCCTCGAGAATCTTTTCAGTCGTGAGCCATTTCATATCGCGCGTGATTGACGGTAGCGACCCGATCAATGTGGCAATGTCAAAGCCCAGAATCCACTGCTCCCTTGACGGAAAGGTAAGCATAGAGAAAGACGAGCATGCCTCTGACATCATAAGACAGCTGAAGAAGACCGGCTACAAGATAGACGTACGGGACAGGTACTCGTTCTTTATGGGCGCAATACACGCAGTCCTGAAGAGGAACAGCGGGGAGGGGTTCCAGGGGGTCGCCGAGGTCAGGCGCGACGGAACAGCAGAGGGGCCGGAATGACGGCGCTGCCGGCGCTCCTGTCGATACCCCACGGGGGAACCGCGGCACCGCAGGAGCTGCGGGGCCGCCTGCGCATAACTGAGAAGGATCTCTTTGATGACTCTGACCCGTTTGTGGCTGAGATTTACGACCTGGGGGGGATGGTGCAGCACGTGGTAAAGACTGACATTGCGCGGGCGTTTGTTGACATGAACCGCTCCCTTCAGGACATGCCCCCGCAGAATCCTGACGGCCTGATAAAGAGCGCCACGTGCCATCAGAGGCCCATATACCGCGCCGGCGCCGAGCCTGACGAGTCCCTCAGGTCCCTTCTGGTTCGAAGGTACTACATGCCGTACCATAGGGAGATCCAAAGGAGCGTCCGGGAGCTGGACGTGCAGGTGTGCCTTGACTGCCACTCCATGGCCTCGCATGCGCCTGATGTCTCCCCGGACGGGAACAAGAGCGGCAGGCCGGCATTCTGCATGTCAAACTGGGACGGCAGGACCTCGTCTGAGGAGATGATGCATCTTCTGGCCGACTGCATATCCGAGTCGTTCCAGGTGGACAGGAAGGACGTCTCCATTAACGATCCGTTCCACGGGGGCTACATAACCAGGACATACGGCAACAACCCGATACCATGGATTCAGATTGAGATGAACCGGAGCATGTATCTGGCACCGTCCTGGTTTGATGGGGATTCCCTCGAGATGGACCAGACCCGCCTTCAGAAACTGAACGGGCGGTTCGCAGAATGCCTTGAGATCTTCTTTTCAAGGGTCTAGTGCGGCGGCGGCCTTGCCCGAGGGGATGGGCTTTATACCTGAGACGACTTGTCTACCCTATGAATTGCCTCATCAGGGATGGCACCGATGCCGATGTTCCTGTCATACTCGGACTGCTCTACGAGCTTGGACGCCCAAAACCGCAGGAGGATGACGACGTCGATCTGTTTCGAAGGCGCCTCGGGGAATACATCAGGGACCAGGACAAGTACGTGCTTGTGGCAGAGATCGACGATGTAAAGATCGTGGGCATGATGAGCATGATTCTGCTGCCACGGCTCAACCAAAAGACCCCCGAGATGTACATCCCGGAACTGGTAGTCCTCCCGGAGTACAGGGGAATGGGAATAGGGGAGAAGCTTGTCGACAGGTGTGCGCATATTGCAGGGAAGAAGGAATGCCACAGGATGAGACTGGAATCCGGAAACCAGAGGGCAGATGCCCACGAATTCTACGGGAATCTGGGATTCAGGCAGTCAGCACTCTTCTTTGAGAGGAATCCCGAGTGAGAGATGCCGTGTGCCATACCCGCGGGAACTCCGGCGGAATGTTATCCAATCTTGCAGCAGCTGCGGGCCTGAAGCCCCCTTGCAACCCACCATATGGAAAAGCACAGCACCCCGACTGAGACGAACTTTAGTTCCAGGCCCTGCATGGGAAACAGCGACAGCCCTCCGACTGCGCCCAGGATCACTGCCAGGGGCGCAGTACACGCAGGACACCCGGGGGTGAATGCTGCAAACGCGCCTCCGAGCACGGCAGACGAGTCTGACTTTACCGACCTCATCATTCTCATCCTGCTGATCTTGAATGCCACCATGGCAAAATTGACCCCCGCAAGACCGGACACCACGGCCGTGAGCGTGAGGGATGTGGCAATGTAGAACGGCATGGATTCGGATACTATGTCGATATGCTCAGGCAGCATGGACATGGTCAGAAGATAGTATATCACGCCCATCCCCAGTCCGCTGATCACTGCTATTGTGGCGTATCGCCTGATCCTCAGTACGTTTGAAACAACCTCTAGTTTGCCTTCCATCTGGAACGGTTACGTCTTCTTCGTATTTTAACCATTACTGGAATGGTCCGGAGGCCATTCGGGACGATTGTTCTGACAACGGTTATTAGTCCTGCGACGCCTGCCGGTGGTATGGCAGATCTCTCATCCGAGGAGAAGATAATCCTTGTCCAGCATGCGATTAAAAAGTATGAGGACGAGGAGACTGTCACTGAAAGGCTCAGGGCCGTACTCTCAGAGAAGGACATTCAGAGGAGCATCGACACCCTTCTTGGCACGCAGCGGGTAAGGCGCATTGGTCCTGAGATTCTTCAAAACAATGAAAGCCATACGGAGCTGCCGGATCTGCCTGAGAGTCTGGCACCGGTCATAGACAGCCTCTAGGCTAGAAACCGCGCAGTCCCTGGGGGCGCACAATCTCGGGATGCTGCATCATCCACCCGACCCTGTCCAGCATTGCCTGCCTGTCCTGCGGGAAGGTGCCCTTGATTGTATACGCATTGGAGCCGTGGTTTGCCCTGAATATGATCTTCTCTTGTGTCTTGATCCGGCTGATCAGGTCGTGGAGCTCCTCAAGCGACTCGTCATCATTAATCCTGACAAACGGCTCCTTGAACTTTTCAAGAAACTCCTGCTTTATCCCATTCTCAAGATACAGGGTCAAGGCACCCACGTAGTGCGGCGAACATGCGTTGATCACTTCTGCAGTGCCCCTGATGTGCTCCTTGGAGTGCGTCCTGCCGCCTAGTCCGAGAATTATCATGCACGACATGACGTACCCTGCGTCCTTTGCCTTGTTGACTGACTTGATGATGGTCTTTGCAATGGCGCCCTTTGTCACCTTTTTGAGTACCACGTCTGATCCGCTCTCGATTCCAAGATAGAACATGTCAAGGCCGGCCTCATTCATCCTTCTCAGCTCGTCGGGAGTCTTTTTGAGAATGTTCATCGGCATTGCATAGCAGGATATCCTCTCAATATGTTGGAACTTTTCCTTGATGTACCTTACAATCTTTATCATGTATTCTGTGTCAAGGTTCAGCGCGTCCCCGTCTGCAAGAAACACCCTTCTGGTCTCCGGCATGTATCTGGCCATCATGTCAATCTCTGCCTTCACCTCGTCCCACGATCTTTCCGAGTACTCTTTTGACCTGTACATGTCGCAAAAGGAGCACTCGTTAAACGAGCACCCGAGCGTCACCTGAAATATCAGGGATCTTGCCTCAGAAGGCGGCCTGTACAGGGGGGCATCGTAGTTGAGCAACTCTCTTCAAGGGGATTTTCTTGGCGTGTTTTTTATAGTTTTAAACCCTCCCTGCGCTCTGGGGGCATCCGGGTTTTTGTGTGTCCATGGATTCCCAAGGGCCAGACAACCCAAAACTTTGGCATGATGCCTGTCTGCGTGATTTTTGTGGGATGCCGGCAAAACAAGATTGCTTTTTTTTGGCTGCGTGCGGTCCATTTTGCCAATACCGGGCAATAATAATAATTGTCAACAAAGCTTTAACCTCGATGCCCTCTGGCACTGTCAAAAACGACACAATCATCATTTCGTTGTCTGCAAGAATCCATGTAAACGGATAATTACTCCATGACTGTTCTTCTGGTTCTGATTAAAAATTCTTTTTTGTTATCTTATTATAGCATCTCCAAAAACCTCGGAATTTCTGTCGTCATATATTGAAGCTATCAGGTGCCAATACTGCAACATGCCCATTTCTTGGCATGTCTGCTATTGTGGTCGCAGGTAACCCATGTCCATCCACACTGTCGCATGGAGATCTTGGTGGTATAACGTATTTTGTATACTGGGCACCTCTACACGCTGTACGGATATGGGACATCTGCTGGATTTGCATGCAATCATCTTGGATATCTTGAGCCGGCAACCGGTTGGCAGACTGCAGATGATTCCGGGAGTATCTGTCACACTGCATCCTGCAACGAAACACCTCCCCCCATGCCGTCCCAACACTTTAGTTACAGGTTGACAGTCCTTTCAGACTGTGAAAAACGATCCCAACGCCAGAAGGCTGCTCTGGTTTGTATTTGCCGGCACGCGCGGGGGCCTGAACCGCCTAAGAATCATCTCAAGGATAAAGCAGAATCCGCTCAACATAAACCAGCTTGCAAACGAGCTGGACCTTGACTACAAGGCAATCCAGCACCACATCCAGGTGCTTGAAAAGAACAACCTTGTTGCCAGCGTCGGCGAAAAGTACGGCGTGGCGTATTTTCTCTCTACATACCTGGAGGTAAACATCGAACTTTTAGAAGACATTGAAAAAAAAATTGGATAAAAGTACATAAGAGAATGAGAGCGTTTTTCACTCCATGGAACCCATAACCCTCGTACTGTCGATAATCTCGATAGTCAACATGGGGATTCTGGGCATCCTGATCGCTATATTTGGCAACATGTATGCCAAGACGCGCGCGCAGCTCCCGCTGGGCCTGATCGTAGTCGGCGTCATGCTGTTTCTGCATAACGCCATAGGCTCCCTTGCATACTTTTCCATGGACGAGATATTCTCCCACGAAATATTCCCGTACATGCTGGGTGTCGGCATTGCAGAGATGGCAGGGCTGCTGGCATTTTTGAAGATTACAGTGGACTGAGCCATGTTCTGCATCGGCACCCTGCAAGTCTCTGCAGGACCGCCTACGACGCATCCCCAAACCATCCCGATCTCGCCTCGATTGCCGAATGCATCGTCTGCATTCTGGCATCATCTCCCATCCGACACCAGGCAAAAACCCGCCTCATGAATCCGGACTGGAGGATCTTCAGGTGTGCCATGGTGCAGAATGGCACGAACCTGCGTGGCCGGATGCTGCCTTTCTCCTGAGTAGCTTTATTATTGTGCGAATCTCCTGATCCATCATATCCCATGGCCAAATCCGTGTTCCTCTCCCCCAAGTCGATTGCAATAATCGGTGCGTCCGACAAGAAGGGAAGCGTGGGGGCCACCATATCATCAAACATAATGAACGGATTCAAGGGAGTCATCTACCCCATCAGCCCATCAAGGGATACGGTCTTTGGCAGAAAGGCCTACAAGAGCGTCCTGGATGTTCCCAAACAGGTGGATCTTGCAGTAATCGTCATTAAAAATACCCTGGTCGCATCCGTGCTAGAAGAGTGCGGCAAGAAGAAGATTAGGGGAGTCATAATTATCACGGCCGGCTTCAAGGAGGTCGACGAGGAGGGCGCAAAACGCGAGCAGCAGATCAAGGAGATTGCCGGCAGATACGGAATCCAGATTATCGGACCAAACTGCCTTGGGGTGATGAACCTTGATCCAAAAACCATGATGAACTCCACGTTCCTAAAGATCACCCCCAAGTCAGGAAAGATAGCCCTGGTGTCCCAGAGCGGCGCGATCTGTGCGGCGCTAGTGGAGGATGCAAGCGCACAGGGCATAGGGTTCTCTGCTGTGGTCAGCCTTGGAAACAAGGCTGCAATGAGCGAAGTCGACGTCATGAAGATTCTGGCAGAGCACAAGCAGACTGAGGTCATAGTGATGTATCTTGAGGACATGGGCGACGGCCAGGAGTTCCTCAAGGTCTGCAGGAACATTACCAAGAATCTCAAAAAGCCCGTCCTCGTTCTCAAGTCAGGACGCAGCCCCGAGGGCGCCAAGGCTGCAATGTCCCACACCGGGGCCCTTATGGGCTCTGATGAGATTTATGATGCCCTGCTCAAGCAGTCCGGCGCGATCAGGGTCGACACCATGGAGGAACTGTTTGACTATGCCACTGCCTTCTCCAAGCAGCCGCTTCCGTCAAAGGGCGGCCTTGCTATAGTATCCAACGCAGGCGGGCCTGCAATCATCTCGACTGATGCATGCTCCAAGATGAAGATCAAGATGGCAGACATTACAAGCATCCGAGAGAAGATTGATGCTGTCATTCCGCCCTGGGGAAGCTCCAGGAATCCGGTCGACATTGTAGGTGATGCCAACTTTGAGCGGTTTGCAGGCGTGCTGGACCATGTCCTGAGGCACCCAAACGTGGGCTCGGTAATCTCAATGTGCACCCCCTCCGGAACGCTCGACTACGATGGGCTTGCAAGGGTGATCGTCAAGATGTCCGGCAAGCACAAAAAGACGATGCTTGCAAGCCTGATGGGACTTGACGAGGGAATCACCAACAGGGAGATCCTGGCTGCCGGCAACGTCCCGTACTACACCTATGCAGAGGGGGCGATCCGTACGCTTGCAGCAATGATCAGGTTCTCAGAATGGGTCGACTCTGCGGACGGGACGATTCGCAGATTCAGGGTAAACCGCACAAGGGCAAGAAAGGTCTTTGCGGCAGTCAAGAGGGACGGCAGGATCAGCCTGCTCGAGGAAGAGGGACAGGAGGTGCTCAAGGCATACGGCCTGCCGCTGCCAGAGAGCGCGCTTGCCCGGAACCCAGAGGAGGCAGTAGAGGTTGCAGGAAAGATAGGATACCCCGTGGTGATGAAGATTGCATCCCCCCAGATCATCCACAAGTCAGATGCCGGCGGCGTCATGGTGAATCTTACAGACGATGACCAGGTGAGGGATGCCTTTGAGACAGTCACTGCAAACGCCATAAAGTATGATCCCAAGGCCGAGATCAAGGGGGTCCTGATTGTGGAGATGGTCAAGGGAGGAAAGGAGATGATCATCGGCTCCAAGCAGGAGCTAGGATTCGGTCCTGTAATCATGCTTGGCATGGGAGGGATATACGTGGAGATACTAAAGGATGTCACGTTCAGACTTGCCCCCGTCACCGACAGGGAGGCAGACGACATGATTGCCTCGATCAAGACCCAGAAGCTCCTTCAGGGGGTCCGTGGCGAGAAGCCCTCCGACACTGCCAAGCTCTCAGAGTGCATCCAGAGACTCTCCCAGCTGGTCTCGGACTTTGAGGAGATAAGGGAGCTTGACATGAATCCGGTCCTTGTCATGGAGAAGGGCAGCGGGTGCCGCATCCTGGATGTCCGGATAGGCCTCTGATCCAGAACCCATTCCCGGGCATAAAGCCTGCAGGTGCATGACTGCCGTATGATACAATATTACCCGTACCCATGGCACGAATGCGCGTATCCCCGTATAACCTCTAATATTTATACAGCATAAAGACGAATAGAATGGGATGGCTAACATATTGAAAACCATCAGAACCGGAGAAGATTACATTCAGAGCCTTAGAAATCGCAATCTCAAGATCTACCTGTTTGGGGAACTAGTCAAGGAGCCCGTGGATCACCCCATGATAAGGCCGTCAATCAACGCAGTGGCAGAGACGTACGACCTTGCAATACGCGAAGAGGGCCTTGCATCTGCTGACTCCTCACTTACCGGACTCAGAATCAACCGTTTCCTGCACATTGCAGAGAGTGCAGAGGATCTGGTCATGCAAAACAAGATGCAGAGGAGACTGGGCCAGAATACGGGCACATGCTTTCAGAGATGCGTGGGGATGGACGCACTCAACTCGCTGCATTCCACTACATTTGAGATCGACCAAAAGCACGGCACCAACTACCATACGCGGTTTCTAGAGTTTGTAAAGATGGTTCAGAGGGAGAACCTTGTGATCGGCGGCGCCATGACGGATCCAAAGGGGGATCGAAGCAAGGGTCCGTCAGAACAGGAGGATCCGGATCTGTTCACGCGAGTGGTGGACAGGGACGAGAACGGCGTCTATGTCTCAGGCGCAAAGGCGCACCAGACCGGATGCATCAACTCTCACTGGATAATACTGATGCCTACTGTCAGACTTACTGAAAACGACAGGGAATGGTGCGTTGTCGGGGCTATTCCGCCGGACGCAGAGGGAATCACCTACATCTATGGCAGGCAGTCCTGCGATACGAGAAGCATGGAGGAGGGCGACATTGATGACGGCAACGCAAAGTTTGGCGGACAGGAGGCACTGATAGTACTCGATCGGGTGTTTATTCCATGGGAGCACATATTCATGGACGGGGAGTACGAGTTTGCATCGATGCTCATTGAGCGCTTTACCTGCTACCACAGAAGGAGCTACGTCTGCAAGACCGGACTTGGAGACGTCCTGATAGGCGCGGCTGCCACCATTGCCGACTACAACGGAATCCCCAATGTATCCCACATAAAGGACAAGATCACCGAGATGACACACCTCAACGAGACCATATTTGCCGCAGGAATTGCATCATCATACCAGGGACACAAGATGAAGTCCGGCGTCTATCTAAACGATGACATGCTCGCCCAGGTCTGCAAGCACAACGTGACCCGGTTCCCATATGAGATAAGCAGGCTTGCACAGGACATTGCAGGAGGACTGGTGGTGACGCTTCCATCCGAGAAGGACTTTAGGCATCCCGAGGCCGGCCCGCTGCTCAAAAAGTACCTGGCAGGAAGAAAGGGCACCGACGTTGAGAACAGGATGAGGATTCTGAGACTGATTGAGAACATGACGCTTGGCAGAAACGCAGTAGGCTATCTTACCGAGTCAATGCATGGCGCCGGCTCGCCGCAGGCCCAGAGAATTCAGATCCAGCGGCAGATGCAGATAGGCTACAAGAAGAACCTTGCCAAGAATCTGGCAGGCATCACAAATGACATCCAGGAGCCTGCAGAGCCTTCCGAGTACTTTAAGAGGGTCTTTAAGACAAAGGACTCGGTCCTGTAGGTACATGTGGCACTTGAGTGACGCCTGCGTTCCAACACCCGTCATGCCCCTGGCCATTCCTTTTTGGTTGCTCATGTGTGAGGATTAACAATCCGACGGTACAAGACAGACGAATTCCTTGGCACGAAACCGGTTAATGGAATGTGTTATTTTTTGCCATCATCACCATCACCCTTGTCTACATCATCCGGATGATTCTCCGGTTTGCCATCACCATCACCATCACCATCACCATCACCATCACCCTTGTCTGCATCATCCGGGTGATTCTCCGGTTTGCCATCCTGAACCCCCGCATCCTCGTACTCTGGATCCCTCTTCAGGTCAGTCATGTCCGATATGTCATATGACGGCTCTGACTCTTCAGAACTCTCTTCTTTTTTGCCCTTTCTAATCTGCCTCATCACCACGACTCCTATGACAATTGCAATTATGATGTAGTTGACCGGCGGCTTGAGTACCTGCGTGGCGTATCCCACACCCGGAACCGTGTATATGACCTTTCCAAGGTATTCGTCCTCTGTGATGGGGAAGTCGGTTCCGGGAATCGATGCCCTGTTTGCATCGCCCTTGGTCATGATGGTCTTGGGATCGTCATCCATGATGGAAACCACCCTGTGGACTATTACCCTGTTGTGATCCGAGGGCCGGTCAAACACAATGATGTCGCCCAGCCGCACATCCTCAAACGGTATGTTCCCCTGCACCACCAGCACGTCGTATACCTCCAGGGCCGGCCTCATGCTCCCGCTTGCGACAACATAGAATGGATTCATCGTTCCAAAGCCTATCAGGAGCACGATCCAGATGATTACAATTCCGACCACTACGATAGCTACACTCTTGCCTATCTCTCTTTTAACAGACCTTGAGAAAAATCTCATTGCCTGCTTGTTGATGTTACTGATTAAATTTGTTAGGGAACTAATACCTCTCCAAATACGGGCGCGTTAATTTGACTGTATTTTTCTTAGATCTTGGCACCGCACTCTTCGCAGAACTTGGCCCCGTCCTTGTTTGCAAATCCGCAACCTGCGCATTTTCCAGATTGCGCATCAGGCTGCGACTTTCCTAGAAGAATTATCTCGCCAATCTTTTTGACACTATTCCATGAAACATGTATGTCTGTGCCGTCGTTTTTTGTAATAACCAGAATCATTGACTGCGTCGAATCAATACCAATACGTCTTACCACGCCTATCCTGTTTGCATTCTCATCGTATACTGATCTTCCTTCGATGGTTTCAATTGACGATGAACTGGACTGAGTTGCTGCCGGTTCCGGTTGAGCCTCTGCCACAGGTTCCGGTTGAGCCTCTGCCACAGGTTCCGGTTGAGCCGCCTGGGGTTCTATTGGCTTTGCACTTCCTACGTCTTGGGCCTCGTCAGGTTTTCTAAAGTCCCTGTACTCTGCAATCGTCATATTGCATGCACTGCAGATGTACTGTCCCTTTTCTACAAGAATCAAATTCTCTGCAACTTCCTCGTTGGGATTTTCAAACTCAATTTTTGGGGGGCCCTCAAAATCCTTGTCGCACGTGTTGCAGAAATACTTGGAAATTTTTTCATCATCCAACCTGCCAATTGGAGCCAGAAACAGGTCAGGTCCGCCTAGGTTTCCCTTTACCTGTTGCTCGTCTGTGACACTTGCCATCACATATCCTCCAGAACCTCGAAGCTTCTTCGATCTCAATTCCGAACTCATGCCTGAACATTTCACAATACATCATTTAAGTATATGGAAATGGCGGTTTGGTCATATGAGCCGATACCGGCTGCATATTGGGCAACCGCAGCATTTGGTCTGCCGGCAGAACGCGGTTGGATGGCGGTATGATGGTAACTTTTTCTACCGTTTTATCGACACTATCAGATGTTGAATTCTGGTTAACGTTTTTAGGTATGCAGTTTATGTTACCCTACATGGGTGTTACTCAAGTTTCAGATGCACGATCCTGGGAGGTTGACGTGATGAACTCCTCCGTACCTGTATTTGTAGACTTTTGGGCTGAGTGGTGTGGTCCATGCAGAATGGTCAGTCCCGTAGTCGAAGATCTCGCAGGCGAGTATGAAGGCAAAGTAAAGTTTGTCAAGGTTAACGTCGACGAGGCCGGAGAACTGGCTTCAAAATACAACGTCTTTAGCATTCCGACACTGATACTCTTCAACAAGGGAGAGGTAGTCAGCCAGCAGGTCGGCGCAGCCTCCAAGGAATCATACCAGAACATGATCAACCGTGCGCTTGCATAATCTACACGCACATCTTTTCTATTTTTTGATTAGTGACATTCATGCCACACCTGGCTCTATCCTTGGGGTAGATCCGCAGATACCCGGGCACTGCTGGCTTGCCGGGAGATACGATGCGACGCCGCGATAGTGGCACGGCACCGCCGACCAAGCTGTCAAAAGGAAGCCTTTGAATTGCAGTTCAGGCGCCCAAAAAAAGGGCTCGAGCATCAGGCATGCAGCAACCATGGGCTATCAGACACAAAAATTCTAGACTTCTTCCTATAGATCTGCCAAAATATCTTCCACGATAATTCGGATCTGCTTTCCATCAAGGTCATCTACGTTCTTGTGGAATCGTTTTGGGATGACGATCACCCTCATTTTTCCTTGGTGGGATACTACGGATACAAAATCCAACACTTTATTCACGCTGGATATACACGTTTACCTTTGATAAAGCTAGTTATATCGATATATGTCTATATATGGGTATCAATATATATACATGTGAATATATACATATTAATTATATAGTTCATGGACAATACTTCATAGGCGCACGCTGCTAGGTTGCCACAAGCCGCATGGATTAAGGGAGGCGGCAAAGCCCGGGACGGCCAGCCGGGAGCGGATCTGGTGTTGCCACGCCAACCCAAAACGCGCCTCCGGTCACGCCCATTGCGAGAACCCTTGTCCGGCGGATTAGGCCGACTACCATAGACATAATCCGTAATTAGCAATTGTACATATTTTCCCATACTGTGTAGGTTTTTTGACTCCTATCCGGTTGCTTCCCGGACTAGGAGAACCCTGAGGTTGGCAAATCCGCAGACGATGTCATTGACGGTGTCGTACTTTTTCAGGCGATTCCGGTAGACGTCGCTCATGATGCGAAACCGCTTGACCCTGCGGATTGCATGCTCTACATACACCCGCATCTTTGAGTGTTTTTTGTTGAATTCCTTCTGCTCGGGGGACAATTCTGCGCCTTTTTGCTTCTTGTACGGCACTACGGCATCCCGGTCAGGAAATTCTTTGTTGATCCCCTGGTATCCGCCATCCAGGATCTCTCTGACCTTGATCCTTTCCTTGTCCTTGCTCCCGTCCTTGCATGGAAGATTCTCAGGGAACGTCGGGTGTTTCTTTTTGAATACTGTAAAGTCGTGGATTCTGCCTGGAGAATGCCTGGTCTTGTGAAGGATGAGGCCGTCCGTGGCCGATGTGTACTGGACCTTGGATGTGTGCCTGTGTGCCTTGCCCGAGTAGTGGGACCGTTCCATGTCCTTGCGCCCGGGCCGCTGTATCTGCTGCTCGGATGCATCAATCAGGGCAGTCATGCCCGGAATGATCTCCTCAAGATCGTCAAGCGTTCTGGTGGCCTTGATGCTGGCGTAGATCTTTGACGGAAGCGGAACGCACTGCCGGATCGACGGCTCTAGTGCCCCCATGCTGCGGGACACGCTAGCCTGGCCCACCTGAAACACCATGGCAAGAAGATCCTGCGTGGCGTATGTCCTGTAATAAAACAGGACCAGAAGGAACCTGTCTTTCAGATCCAGTTTCCACCTGCGTCCGGCACCGATGCCGCGCACCCTGCTTCTTTTGGAGAGTCGCTTTTGCTCTGCCTTGGGGTATTTTTTTGCCAGCCGCCCTGCCACCAAATTAAATTCGGAGACTGTCAGTCCAGTGCACCGGGTGAACAGTTTGGGCTTTTTTGCCAATCTGTCGTATAATGACATGCTTTGACATTGGCAATCAGAATAAAACACGGCTGACGTATAGTTTTGATCATCGGGTGAGCCCGAATTGACCTGTAATCCCTGCAACCGACCGGATTTGGTTCGACAATGTGCCCAATCGCGTGGTTATGCCCAATTACGGATGATAATGTCTCATGGATCGTGACAAGAATGCCGGGCGCAACATCCTGGCGCGTGGGCTGTGGTGGTTTGGCCCAGTCGGATCCGCAAGTGAAGCGACGGTGGTGAGGGCTAGATCCGGGATGCCGGATTCGAATACTTCAGTCGATGCGGATCAGTCAAGTCGCGGGTCACCGTAACCTTACAGAGCCGCCACTGAACAACATTAATGAATCGCGGCGTTTCACATGGCTTGTTGGTTATGGCAAGCATGATCTCCATACTGGAATCGGATGGAATCTACACTGATGAGAAGACCGTACGCGGCATATTGGAAATGGGGGAAGAGTCGTTCCATCGTTTGGCACAACTTGCGACAGATGACGAGTACTGGAACGATCTGGATGATGACAGCTTGGTTCCAATATGTGCAATACATATTCTGGCCAAGATGAAACATTACAGGGCGCAGCTGGTCATAAACACAGCCATCATAAGGCATTATGAAGAAACCGGTGACTGGCTGACTGAGGACATGCCGTACGTGCTGGCACACATGGGGGTCGGTGCCATACCGACGTTGACTGCCCTCATGCGGTACGATGGTGCCGACACGTTCGTGCGAGGCGGCACGGCAGACGCGTTGATTATGATCGCCATGGACAATCCGGAGGTAAAATCGGGCATAGTTGCATCGATAAAGGATGCCGCACAAAACGAGACTGACATTGTAACAAGGACCGTACTTGTCAATGTCCTGCTGGACCTGAAAGATCCCGACCTGTACGGATACCTAAAGGACTCGTTGGAGACAGGCTTTATCCTAGATGATTATTTCGATCTGGATTATCTTGACGGCGTATATGCTGGCACGTTCAATCCATCACGCGGGGTTCCAATGGATCCCCTGTACATTTTCTCGTATCACGATGAGAACCCATACAAATATGCGGACGGCGACAGAGGCAGTGCCGGGCCACACACAATCCCGAAGGTAGGCAGAAACGAACGCTGCCCCTGTGGTTCGGGGAAAAAATACAAAAAATGCTGTCTATCCATGAGACATAATCCGTAATGAACGATTTGTTGTGAATCTGTGCCTAGCACCCACGTCCACTTTGCCTAACTGCTAATTACGGATTATGTCTCATTTACCGTTATATGATGTCACATATTGCGGGTATCGCGCAGTGTAGCACTTTGCTACCCAGACCATGTAACGCATGACCCGCGTAAGGCCGTCCGGCCAATTTGGGGGAAGGGGAGAGTCGCTAGGCTGGCGGCCACCGTCGCCGTCGCATCCGTGCTGGCCGTCGCCGCCGGACTTGCCACCGATTTCCGGAACGGGGACACCTTGGACTGGCTGACACCCTTCATATCCGGCCGAGGCCTTTGCGCAGGCACGAATATGCGAGAATCTACAACTTGCAACAACACTAAAACCGTAAACGGTTAGGTTCGCTGTCTGTTGACCTCAAAATCAAGTCGTGAACCTAACCAGTTACCTAAAACCATCCATAAGTAATTAATAACACGAATACTGTCCATGTTCATGTCATTTGGAGAAGTAGACACCCTGAACATGCTCTTTGACAAGCTGGACAGTCTGTTTAGCGAGTCACAGGGGTACTATGAATCCTTTCTGGACACCAACAACATGTACAAGAAGGGCCATCTGTCTGACAAGGAGTTCTTCCAAAAACTCGGCGATTACGTAGTTGCGTATTCTGCACTGGAATTTTTGGCAATCAAGGTGATGTTTGAGATGAAAAAGTCCATGGGATCCAAGGCCGGCACCACGCAATCCCCAGGCCTTATGCCCGGAATGGGCAATCCGGGAATGATGGCAGGAGGAGGAATGGGGGTGCCTCCAAGGGCAGGCACGGCACAGAATCCTGTAGGGGGTCCGCCAGGAATAGTCTCTGCAGCCGAGTCGTTTGGCGATGTCGGGACCCTGCCTTCGCCGGATCCGGCACTGTTGCCAAGACAGCAGCAGCCTGCAAGTATTGGATCCAACAACTGCGCCTCATGCGGTGCGGATCTTAGAGCAGGGGCAAAGTTCTGTACAAAGTGTGGCACCAAGGTTTAGCGACCGGATCCGTTGCCGTGGGCACGGATGGAAGATAATCTCTGTTGTTATATCTGCGGCAGGCTTGGCGTGAATCCGTTACTGTGTTGTCCCGCACTCGGGACAGAACTTTGCCGTAGCAGAGATGCCTGCGCCGCACTCTGAACAGAACCTTCCGTCGCTCTTCTCCTCCTTGTAGGCATTGCCGTAAACGGCCGCGCTTCGGACGGCTCCCGTGGGCTCGTACTTGTCATCGTCAATAAGCACAGGCTCAAAGTCCTGCTCTGTCATGAATGTCATCATCCTTGGTCTTCCCTTTCCGGCGTTGTCAGGATCCGGAACGGAGTCCCCCAACCAGAACGCAAACCTCATCAGCGTCAGCTCCGGGGTCGAAAACGCCAAGGTGTGCTTTGACATGTATTCCTGTGCGGCCTTTTTGCCGTCAAACGTCTCCATGTAGTTTGGTGTTTCCTGTTTACGTATAATAGTTTCTAGGCACCGGGAAACACAGGCTGGGGAACTTGAGACCAAGACCACTCTTCGGTCACCACGCGCACACCCCGTCCGGTCCTGTGCGTCCACAAACCCTGTATGGGACCAAGGTGGACCGGGGGGGAATCGAACCCCCGACATCCTCGTTGCGAACGAGGCATTATGCCCCTAAACCACCGGCCCCCGTTAGTCTCACAGGATCGCGTTTTTAATCATTTTCTTGGCAGGCAGGGCCGTTCCGGATGGAGGACATGCATGGCGTGCGCCGCCCCTCCTTGTATAGTCCCGAAAGTTGTTCACCCCCCACATGAGGCTCCGGCCCGGGGTGGACATGCCCAATGAAGGACATTATCCGCGGCATGGCATCGCGTGCAAGATTACTGGGAAATGCAGTCAGCCTGTCCCTTACCAGAAACGACGGTGTGTGGGTTTCCCGTCGGTGGAGACGCTCGGCCGTGTGGCGTCATATAGGAAGACGGAGAGTGCGAGTGATGAAAAAGCTTGACCAGTCCAAAGTCGAATGGATCATACAAGAAAAGCGCAAGAATTCCCGCAACAAAGAGATTGCAGCAAGCATGGGAGTGTCGGTCCGCTGGGTCCAAAAGCTGTGGAAGAGGTACAGGGACAAGGATCGGATCGCGTATCCTGCTCCCATGGGCAGGCCCAAAAAGTGCGCGCCCGGGAGGCGGGATCATTCGGCGGTTTTATCGGCTGCGTCCACTGCAGTCCACGGGGCAGCGTCCCTGGAGCGCATCATAAAGTCGCTTACAGGAATACATATCCCACACAACGTCCTGCACAGGATATTGAAGGATGCCGATTTTGCAGACACCCAGCCAAGGAAGAGCCAGCGCCGCAAGTGGATCCGCTACGAGCGCGAGCACTCCAACTCGATGTGGCACACAGACTACAAACAGCTTGACGACGGCAGGTGGTTCCTGTGCTATGAAGACGACGCCTCGCGCTTCGTGACCGGATTTGGGGTATTTGAGGAGGCGACAACCGAAAACGCCCTGAAGGTGCTCGACGAGGCCATAAAAAATTACGGCAAGCCCGCATCGATCCTGACTGACCGCGGCGCCCAGTTCTATGCCACGGAATCCGAGGTCAAGAAGAAGGGAGCCTCCAGGTTCGAGCAGAGGCTAGTCGAGCTTGGAATCAGGCACATACTGGCGCGCGTGCGGCACCCCCAAACCAACGGCAAGCTGGAGCGCCTGCACGGGGAGATGCAGCGCAAGCTGCGCCGGTTCGAGGCGGCATCTTCTGCCAAGACCAGGCGCGGCGCCTCAGGGGATTCCCACGTTGGAGGGCCGTTTTGCACCGCGCCAGCAAAGGATCCCGTGGAGCGGTTCATGGAGTGGTACAACCACGACCGGCCGCACATGTCCCTTGACTGGGACAACCTCGAGACCCCGGCGCAGGCATTCGAAAGAAAGATGCCCCCTGCAGGAGAGATGGTAGTGGACGGCCAGACCGGTGAGGAATACCGCGCAGAATAGCTGTCCGGCACGACGTCACAACCGCGCCCCATCCTGGGGGATGTTGCGCACAATTTTTTGAAAGTCGTCATGCGTGGAGTGGAAATGACAAAAATTCATGATTCCGGACGCAGGATCCAACACAAGACAATTATGCAACAGCCGGCAACATCAAACATGGAAGTACCTCCAAGTCTTGGAGGGGGGCGAACTACTTTCGGGATCCCACATGCGCCGCCCCTCCTCTCAACGCATAATAGCATGCAGTCAGCATGAATCTCCAATGACCCATGATGCTGTGATCGTCGACTCGCATGTCATGCTGCCAGACGGCATGGTCGACAAGAACATCATAATTGACGGGGGGAGGATAGTCGGCATCTCAAGCGACGTGCCCCCATGCGATCGCAAGATCAACGGCCGCGGACTGGTCTCTGTTCCCGGCCCGATAGACACGCACGTACACTACGGCGTCTACTCCCCGATTGACCAGGCTGCCCAGACCGAGTCGCACGCTGCGGCAATCGGGGGCATAACCACCATGATGAGAATGCTGAGGCTGGGCGGCCCGTTCCGCGATGCCCTTCCTGCCCAGCTTGATGCCTCCTCCAGAAACCACCACATCGATTATGCCCTCCACGCGTCTGTCTTCAACGACGCGCAGATCAGCCAGATGGGATTCTGCGTTGAGAGGGGAATCACGTCGTTTAAAATTTACATGAACCTGGGCGGCGAGGTGGGCCATGTCTACATGGACATGCCGCCTGGATCCTCCGGGCTCGTGGCAGCACAGGTGGAGGTTACCGATGCGATAGTGGAAAAGACCGTGATGGCTGCCGCATCCCTTGGCTGTCCGGTGTTGGTTCATGCCGAGGACTACGAGTCGTGCGGGTGCGGAATCAGGATCGCGCAGGAGAAGAAGCAGGACGGGCTGTCGGCATGGTCGCACAGCAGATCTCCAGAGTCTGAGGCAAAGGCGATACGGACAGTCTCAGAGTTTGGGCGGAGGCACGGATGCGTCATCTACTTTGTCCATGTGGGATCGGCAAGGGCGCTTGCACAGATTCAGGAGGAGCGGCGGCTTGGCACCAAGATATTTGTGGAGACATGCCCGCACTACCTGACCCTCTCACACGAGACTCAGAATGGATACCTTGCCAAGGTCATGCCGCCGATCAGGACGCTGGAGGACCAGAGGGCAGTCTGGGGCGCGCTGTCCGGGAATCTCGTTGACACCGTGGGTACTGACCATGTCGCCAACAGACTCAGGCTCAAGCTGGGAGGCGATGACGTGTGGGGGGCCCTGGCAGGATTCCCCGGCATCGGAACGATCATTCCCATACTGCTCAACGACGGCGTCAACCGGAACAGGATCACCTTGGAGCAGTTTGTAAGGGTTACAAGCTACAATGCATCCCGTATATTCAACATGTATCCGCGCAAGGGGGCAATCCGGAAGGGATCGGATGCAGACATTGCCATGATCGACTTGAGGATGGAAAAGAAGGTAACCTCTGATCTGTTCGGGGGGTTCTCAGACTATGCTGTGTACGAGGGAATGGTCCTCAGGGGATGGCCCGTTAAGACGATCGTGCGCGGGGAGACAGTCGCCGAAGACTTTGAGGTGATCGGGCGTCCAGGATACGGCAGCCTGATAACGCGTCAGGCAGAAACGCCTTCAGGATAGCCCTCCTCCTGCCTGATTCTCCGGCACGACGGCAGCAGACGCCTCAGACAAACTTTATCGCGCCGTACCCCACCACGGATTCGGTATCCCCCGACACGTCCCCGCTTGTGGCATACCCCAACAGAACGCCCCTTGTTGCGCCAAGCCTCCTGCATGCAGTCATGGCCGATGCGATGGCCCCGTACCCGCATGCAGACACCCTCTTTCTTTCCAGCACGTCATAGAATGCCTCCACGTCCATGTCCAGTATGGGCTTGATCAGGGCCATGTCCTGCATGCGGGCAAAGGACTGCTCCTCGTAGTGGGTAAAATCAGACGAGGCGACGATGACTGTATTCTTCTTCCTCTTTGCTACAACCTCTGATATGGCCACCCCGACATCCTCTGCCGTGTCGCGGTCCTGCGATTTCAGGATTATCGGAAGAATCTCAAACCCCCCTGGGAACGTGGACTGCAACATGGGTATCTGGACCTCAAGGCTGTGATCCCTGGAATGGGAGTGGTAGTCGATCTCGACGGTACCTGATATGCCTGACAGGCTCCTTGCAGAATCCGAGTCCACCCTGACCATCCCCAGCGGCGTCTCCCATTCTGCATCTGTCATGGTCGCCGCATCCCTTCCTATGCCGTAGTGGTTCGGCCCCACAATGACTACAAGCTCCGGCTCCTGCAGCGATATGGCCCTGTAAGCGTGGCATGCGGTGGGTCCGGAGTACATGTAGCCTGCATGGGGGCTTACCACCCCGTACACCCTCCTGCCGTCGTCTGCCTGCTGCCTGCCGGGGCCGCACCTGTGCATACTGCACGATGCTATCATGGCCTCCAGGTCCTCTGCCTTTTCCGGATAGAACTGTCCTGCGACGACTGCCGGTCTTTTGAGTGCAGTCACTCTGATGTCCCCCAGCCGGGCGGCTCCCTGGTTATTCTGCCTCCGGGGGACTCTTCTTTGAATATCACCCCCTCAAACCTTGAGACCCTGGTGGAGCGGTCCTTCCATGCGTCCCTGTCAAGTCCTGCCTTGATGCAGGTGTGGGCCAGAAACTCTTCTGCATCCCATCCGTACTCTGCAGGAACCTGCGGGAGCAGCAGCCCAGACGAGAACGCATCTTCCACCATCAGCCCGTGCCTTCCCACCGTGACTTCCCGGACGTACCCTTCGGGATCCCCTGCAACGATCCGGACCGGTGCGGTGAGAACGGTCACCTCAAATGTGATCGTGTCCAACTCGCCTGGTGTCACCGGGCTGAACCTGGGGTCTTTGGTTGCAGCCGAGACTGCAGCCTCTGCGAGTCCGTCACACAGCCTCATTGACGGGAGAGGGTACCCGATGCACCCCCTCAAGGAGCCGTTCCTGTTCAGCGTCACAAAGACTCCGGCGTGAAAGCCAAACCTGGAGTCAAACTTGCCATCATCATCATCATCTCCTCTTCTTTTCTGGTTCCCCCCCAGAAACTCCGCAACGATCCTCCGTGCGGCAATTACCAGCTCCGCCCCTTGTTCGTCTGAGAGGTCTGCAGGTTCTGTCACACTGTTAAATATGCACAGTAGCCATAAAAAACATTGAGTATACCTGGAAAGGAGGCCGAACTGTACCGTAAGCTCCCAAACGATAGGGTGCAGTGCACGGCGTGTGCAAGGCTGTGCGATATAGGCAAGGGGCAGATCGGCCTCTGCGGGATAAGGGGGAACGAGGACGGCAGGCTACAGCTTTATGCGTACGGCAAGGTGATCTCGGGCCACATTGATCCCATCGAGAAGAAGCCCCTTACACACTACTATCCGGGAAGCCGGATCTACTCCATTGCAACCACCGGATGCAACTGGCTCTGCCGGTACTGCCAGAACTCTGACATCAGCCAGCGAAGAAAGGTCGAGGGCAACGACATGACCCCTGTCCAGGTGGCAGAGACTGCCGCAAAACACGGCGCCCACGGCATAGCGTACACGTACAACGAGCCCTCCATATTCATCGAGTTTGCGCGCGACTGCGGGATCGAGGCAAGAAAGAGGGGACTCTTCAACGTATTCGTCTCAAACGGGTACGACACCCCGGAATCCGTGTCCATGATGGACCAGTTCCTTGACGGCATCACCGTTGACTTTAAGGGCAGCGCAGAAAAGGAGTTTACGCGAAGATTCATCGGGGTGCCTGACCCGCAGCCAATCTTTGACACCCTGCTGGAGATACGCGACAAGACGAGCATTCACGTGGAGATCACCGATCTTATCGTGCCTGGTGCAGGCGATGACCTGGAGCATGCAAGGAAACTCTCAAAATTCATCTATGACGAATTCGGGCCAGAGATGCCCATTCATTTCCTGAGGTTTCACCCGGACTACAAGATGATGGAGTATCCGAGCACTCCCGTTGAGACCCTTGAGAGGCACTATGATGTTGCAAAAGAGGAGGGTCTCCGGTACGTCTACCTGGGAAACACCCCGGGCCACAAACTTGAGCATACCTACTGCGCCGAATGCCAGAACGTGGTAGTCAACAGGTACGGGTTCAGGATAAGGCAGTGGAACCTTGATCAGAACAACTGCTGCGCGTTCTGCGGGAACCGAATCCCGATAGAGGGCAGGCTGCAGGAGGGATGGCAGGAGGACAGGTTCTTGTTTGTGACCTGAGTGGGTTGCAGGGGATTCAAGGTCGTCGCTATGTCTGGGCGCTACGCCGACTGCCTGAACCTAGAGCACGTCAAACTTGCCGTCTGTTCCGGCCCTGTAGATTACATCCGGCCTCCTCAGGAATATGCCTGACTCCATGACCCCCGGTATGCTTTTGATCCTCTGGGTCAGGACTGCCGGATCCACTATGGTGCCAAAATCGCAGTCCAGAATTATGTTGCCGTTCTCTGTAAAGAACGGATACCCCCTCTCAAGCGTACGGAGGGCCGCGCTTCCGTCAAGCTCGGCAATGGAGTTTTCTACCGTCGTCCTTGCAAGCGGGTGAACCTCCACTGGGACCTCCCTGCAGAGATCCTCTACAAACTTTGTCTCGTCTGCCATTACCACGACCTTTTTTGCAAGGCTGAACAGGATGTTCTCGCGCAGCAGGGCGCCCCCTCCGCCCTTGATTACAAACCCTTCAGAATCAATCTGGTCTGCGCCGTCAAACACCACGTCGATGTCGTCCACCTGGTCTGCCTCGGTTAGTGGCATGCCGCAGTCCCTTGCAACCATCTTGATTTGAAGCGAGGTTGGAACCCCCACGACATGCAGATCCTCCTTTTTGTTCCGTTCTGCAAGCGACCTTACCAGCGCGGCTGCGGCCCTTCCGCTTCCCAGTCCCACGACGAATCTCTCCCTGACGTGTTTTAGCGCATCGTCTGCCACCGCCCTTATGGCCTCATCATAGGACGACATCTATTCCACCTCTGTCTGGGCAAGCTTTGTCAGGGCCTTGTTGATGTCGTCCTTGATCTTTTTGAGCTCCTCTGCATCGTCAATATCATCGCTTGGTTCCTCCAGCTCCGGTATGCTTGTCTGGGATGCCAGCGGCGTATCGGGGGTTGCCTTGTCCACGGCGCCTTCTTCGGGGGTTGCCGTCTTGGCATCAGTCTTGCTTTTGCGGCTTGCTACAGTCTGGGCGGTCTGTTCCTTTTTTGGTTCCACCTCGGCATCGATCTTCTTCGGCTTTGGCAGGGGTCTTATCTCCTGACCCCTTGGATGCGGCGGCACCTCCTTTGAGATGCTGCCTGCTCTGGCCGGGTCGTTTGTCTTGACATCACCATCACCACCACCACCATCATCTGTGCCTGCAGGCATTACAACCGGCGCCTCGGGCAATGGCGTTGCTGGAATGTCTTCGGGTATGCCGACTGGCGCCTCGGGCAACGATGTTACTGGAATGCCTGCCGGTGCCTCAACAGGTATTGTTCTGGCAGGCACGCCTGGGGGAAGAGGCTCCTGTATCTGCCTTCTGGCCCGTGTCTCCTGGAGCAGCCTCTCCCTGGTCTCTGCCATGCTTGATGACAGCTCGTGGATCCTTTCATCCAGTCTGGAGAGCTTTTCATCCATCCTGATCATCAGGTTGCTTACGCCTTCGTCTGTCTCCTTGCTGCTGCCTGTATGCTTTAGCCTCTGTATCTTGAGCTGTATGGTCTCCAACCGGTGCTGGTACTTGATCAGGAGACTGTTCCTCTGGCCCTTGGTAAGCCCGGCGTCTGCCTCGTACAGCCTCGCAATCGTCTTGGTAAGAATGTCCCTTTCGATCTCCAGATATCTTGACTCGCCTGTGTTCTGCGGGCCGTCAGGCACGCCGTTACCCTTGGGGGCGATTCGTATGGCAGCCGCTGCTGTGGCCACTCCAGCTAGCGAACCGAGAATAATCGCAATCTCCTGCATCTATGTGTACCATTTAATCCAGGAATATTTTCTGCGTTTGGCATCGGGGAACCCACAGCTTGCGCATTTGTGGTGGCGTTTGTGGAGTGAATTCTTGCCGCATCTCCTGCATCTGATGTGAACCTTCTTTTTTGTAAAACCCCCCATGGAAGTTGTGCCTTTGACCATCCAGACCACCTATCTCTGCGGGGGCGGAGGGGATATCATGACTACGTTGTCGCCCCTGACTACGATGGTCCCCAAGCCCTTTGGCTCGCCTTGGGCAGGAATGTCTTCTGAATAGTCAAGTAGCAGATTCATGTGCTGGTCAAATCCAAGAAGATTGCCTCTGATCGTCTTGTTTCCCTTGAGTTTTATGAGTACCACTTCGTTTATGCTCTCATCCAATACCTTAACGGCCATATCAACAGACATCTATCTCACTCACTGTCTTGGCGTCGAGGCATTATATTAAATTTGACCTTTGGCTTTGGCCTGCAAGGCATTCTTGGCACTTTTTGCCAAGGTTCCTGACTATCTCCCTGAGGATTCTCTGCCCGTCCTGCCTTGTGGCACGCGTCGGATCGCCCCAGATCCCGTTTCCTGTGGCCTCCGGGAAAGACTTTTGGGCCAGCCGTCCGATCCTTTGGATCTCCCTGTCTGTCATGCCGTCTGTGACCAGCCCCTTTCGGGCCAGCCCCATTCTGACCCTGTCTGACACTGCCAGCATCAGCGAGGTCTCGACAAACCCGGCATGGTCAAAATCCCCCTCCATGAAGTGCCAGTATGAGAATGTGTGCACACTGAGCCTCCCGTCTGAGGCTGCACCCATGTGCCTTCCCACGTCCCTTATGGCGTCCTGGTTTCCGTGATGCCCGTTTATCACAAAGACTGTCTCCACCCCGTTTGAGAGGAGCGACGAACACAGGTCAGTCAGGACGCGGCGCAGCGTCGATTTCCTGACGCTCAGATGAAACAGCGGCGCGTGCTCAAAGGAGACGCCGTACGTCAGAACCGGGCACAGGAGGTACCTGTTCCTCTCTGCGATCCTTCTTGCCACCTCCCCTGCGATATCCGAGTCAGTCGATACAGGCAGGTGGGGGCCGTGCTGCTCCGTGGAGCCCACCGGAATGACTGCAGTGTGGTTCCCGGCACTGATGGTTCTTCTGATGCCGGGATCGGTTCTGGTTCTAATCTCCTGCATCTGACTCACTTGATGTGGACCTTTCTCCAGCGTACATCCAGTTTGTTCTCAAGGTGCATCTTGGTGGCCTTGAGAAGAGTCCTTGCCTCCAGCCTCTGTCCCTTCGACTTTATCCTCTCCAGGGTGTCTTCCGGCTCCACCTGAAAGACGTCCTGGAGTATTATCGGTCCCTGATCCAGACTCTCTGTAACGTAGTGGCATGTCACGCCCACAACCTTTGTCCCCCTCTCAAAGGCCTGCGAGTATGCCGATGCGCCGCGAAACGCAGGCAGCAGCGACGGATGAATGTTGATGATCCTGTTGGGATACCGCCAGACAAAGCTTGGCGTCAGGATCCTCATGTATCTTGCCAGAACAATCAGATCAATGGCATGCTTTTTGCACACCTGGAGGATCCTGTCCTCTGCCTCCTGCTGGTTCTTGTTCCCAATCGCCACAAACGGAATGCCTGCCTTTGCAGCCTTTGGCGCAAGCGTGTCCTCTGTGCCGATAATTATCGAAATCACTCCCTTTAGCGACCCGGAGCTCTTCAGGATGGCATCCAGGCAGTGCGGCTCCCTTGTGACAAATATTGCAATGTTTGCCTTCGAGTCCGTCACGTGCTGGGTGCTGACCTCCATCCTCTCCTGTTTGGCCATCTCCTGGATGTCTGCATCAAACTTTTTGACGTCGATGGGCCTTGCAAACGAGGTCTCCAGGTACATGCCAAAGAGGTCGTTGTAGACGTTCTGGTTTATCTTCTGGATGTTTCCGCCCCTAAAGAAGACAAAGTTTGTAAACGCGGCAACGATTCCGCCCCTGTCCTTGCCTATCACTGTAATGCCGATTACAGTATCCTTCATGACTCTGTGTTCCATATGTCTTTTATTAATCATTTAGAGTGCGGGAGGGGCGGCACCATGACGAAAACTATGCAAAGCTCAGCCTTCATTTACTACGACCTCAAAGGGGACTGAAATCTCCCCGTGCCTTGCCTCTGTGTGAATACGCAGTGTGTAATTTCCGGGCTCGTTCAACGCAATGGGTCTTTCCTCTGAGATTACGCGCCAGTTGTCATCTTGGGGTTTGGAGTCAATCCTGTTCCCGTCTCGGTCCACAAGATTGTGTTCTGTGTATTCGCTGATCTCCCAGTCCCCGTGCCATATTGTCAAGATTGTAAATGGCCCGTAACCGACGGAGCCGTTTGTCATTCCGCCACCAACTACTGAAATGCTGCCATTTCCTTGAACTATTTCGTATTGAGGATGTTCTTGATAGTATCCAAAGTTGTAATGGGTCACGTTGAATTCAATTGGCTCCCCTGCCTCATAAGCTTGCTTTATCCCGGAGACCTCGGTGTGAATGGGTATGCTCCAAAAATGCAAGAGGTGGGCGATCTCAAAAGCATCGTTGATTACGGTTATGGACGTGAAGAAGGGCAGGTCAAGAACTGCAAACGACAAGACTGCGATTATTATGATTTTGTATCTGGTCTTCATTTTCCCCACTCGAAGCGCCAGCACGGTTGCCGCCAATGATGGAATTATGACCAAAAAGTACGCAAACCCAATACCGTTATTGAAGATGTTGTCAAACCCGGACTCCTCAATGCCTTCTGCGGTGCCGCTCCACGAGTCGATGCCGCTGTGCGAGCTCTGAGCTGCCAAGACCAGGAGGATCAGGGCCAAGTATGCTGCCGCAAGGGTGAGGACTGCAATTACGACGGGACGGTTCCCTGCCGGGTTTATCATCTTTTTTTGGAGCATGAATGCTGAAAACCCGGCCACAATCCCGACGATTACTGCTGCCATGGGTCCCAGTTTTTCAATAAACGGGATTACCAAGGATGCACCTGTAATTATGCTCAGCAAAACTCCTGCAGGCCTGATGCATTTTGATGCCCACGAAAGCATCGCCCACGACACCATGGAAAAGAAGACAGCCAAAGTCATGGCCACGACTTCGCTTGTGTAGACTCCGTCTGCCCCGACCCTGCCAAAGTCCAGCATGCCGACCCAGGGGATCAGCAAGAGGAACGCCGCAACTGTTGCCAAAAGCCTAGTATTCATCTTTCCAAATTACCTCTTCAATGGTTTTACAGAGCATCAAGGCAACAACCCCATCTTCCAATTTTTCTCCTTAGGACTCCAATTGGAGAGTAAATCCCACTTCCAATCAAGGCAACAATGCCTGCAACAGTCAAATACATTCCAACAGGATTTGCTGTTGTTTTTCCTACCTCGGGAGTGATGGGAGTCATGCCCATTGGCAAATCCTCTGCAGGTTCAGAGGGCATCATCTCCATGCTTTATGATTACGGCAACGCCCAAAAGAAGCAGTATTGCTGCACCAATGGCAAAGTATCTGGTTTTCAATTTCTGCCTATCCGGGTAAATTACTATGATCAACAAGTACGGTTCTAATGAAAATCATCTTTGGCCGACACCGCACTTGGGACAGCCATTTAATTTTTTGTTGTATGTGCTGCTGCAAATCCCGCAAATTGCGGTATCGTTGATATGATTTTTTTTTATGTAAGGAATGACCAATTTTATTATTACAACTACTACAATCGGAATCGCTATCATGTACCACACCATGCTCATTATTTTTTCCATTATTGTAGGTTAAAAAGTAACTGGCTTCTTCAGATAACCCACATATGTCAACATCCGTTCCCACTAAATTGTGTTGATCCCAACTGACTCTCGATCTGCACATTTTATGCCTCGTCGATTCTTTTAATCTTTCTTTGGTACCTGCTCCTGTTCATGGTGGAATACGGCATCATGGTGCTCAGCATATGCTAGATGATCGTCAGCATCTTGTCTGCGATTGGGTTATTGCTATCTGGTGCCGTCCCCTGCGCCGTGCCTTGACCCTCTCGCAGAACCCGGCTATCCTGTCATCGTACCTGATGGCGGTGTTTGCGGCTTGGATCATGATCCAGTTGACAATATCTACACCTCTGCCTATAGCTAAAAGCATAAGACGCCATGTGTTGCCGTTATAGCGGCGACTGTGGCATTTACCCTGTTGGACCTGAGAGTCGACACGAACTTGCCACATATGAGGGCGTGCATAAGACTGACTCAAGGTATGCGGATGGTCAAATACCGCTTTGACGGTGAATGGGAGTTTTCCGCTGGTCGGGTCCGATATGCTGCAAAGGAGGTGATAACACGTATTACATTGGAATAGACGTTCACAAAAAGAAATGCGTTTCAACCATTAAGGGCAAAACCAACAAGATACTAAAGCAGACCGAATTTGACAACAACGTCTGGGGAATAACCGGATTCGTCAAGATGATCCGCCGGGACGGGTACGTGCCGGCGACGGCCGTTTGCGAATCCACTGCCAACTACTGGATAGTCGTGCACGACATGCTCGAGGATGCAGGAATCAACACCCTGTTGGCCCACCCGCACAACACGAAGATCATAACCGAAACCGTGTACAAAAACGACAAGGCGGACTCGGAAAAGCTGGCAGACCTGTGCAGGTTGGACATGATCCCCGAGTCGTTCGTGGCAGACAAGCCAGCGCGGGACCTGCGCGAACTGACCCGCACCCGTCTGGGCATGAAGATGCACGCCACCAGTCCCAAAAACCGCATCCACGCGATCCTAGCCAAATACCCGCACGAGCAGCCCAAGGGGGGACTGTTTACAGGACCGGGGCTCGAGTGGCTGCAGAGTGTGCCCCTGAGAGAGGTCGACCGCATGGCGGTACAGTCGCACCTGACCACCATCGACACCATACTAAAGCAGGTAGCAAGATTTGAGAAAAAGATAGCCGGGATTGCGATGAGCGACAGGAGGGCACAATTGATCATGACCATACCCGGAATAGGCTACATCACGGCAGTAACCATACTTGCCGAAATAGTCGACCACAAAAGGTTCGCCGACGCCGAAAAGGTGGCCTCGTACGCTGGCCTGGTGCCAAAACACCACAACAGCGGGGAGACTCAGGACCGGCGACATCACAAAGCGCGGTTCTGTCTGGCTGCGCCGTGCCATGGTCGAGGCCGCGTTCGTTGCAGTCCAACACGATGCCCGGATAGGGGCACGTTACCAAAAACTGGCAACCCGCATAGGGCCCATGAAGGCAAGAGTCGCCGTAGCCAGGCAGATGCTCGAATGGGTCTGGGAGATGCTTGAGCATAGCACCGAATACAGGACACAGGACAAGGATCTTGTCAGGCGGAAGTTCCAGAGAGTAAAGCGGATCGCCGAGTCCCGAGTCTAGGCATCATGGGGATGATTGGACGCCCCGGGATGCGTTTCGCCGCCCCTGCACAGCGGGGGGCGGCTCAACGCCTCCTCCATGCCCCCTGGCTTGCCGAAAACAATATTGACAGCAGTCGTCTGGCGCATCTGCCTCGGGACACGGGAAAACCCATAGCGGTAGCTGTACACCATTCTTTCGGATCCGCAGAAATGCCTGTCGGCCTCTGCACCGGCACAGTCCAGAACCATAAAACCCTCGTTTGATCCTGTCGGATCCGGCACGGACAATTCCATGTACACCGAACATATCCGCAAATCTTTAAAAAATTGCCCAACCAACCCAAATCGGACTGGACCAGACGCATTACCAACACACGACATCAACGGGTTTGGATACCCGTAACACATGGGAGGATCTTGTTCGTTCCCGTTTTAGCTGGAACCGGCCCACTCGATGAAATATGTGGCACTCTTGCACAGGTTGTCAAAGCTTGGTTGACTCAGTCCGGATACTGCCCTATAGCAAAGATCATAAGTTCGTGTGGAGCAACACGGTTTTTTTGTTCATATAGCTGATCAATTCCAGACGAAACCGTGCCGTTCGATAATAGGTAAAGACGGCCCGGCACATGTCCGAAAATGTCCGATAATATTCGGAAACCAGCAACTTGCGCTTTCCCTGACGCCAGCACTCTTCCACGGCGTTCAGGTACGGCGAGCCCTTGGGGAAATACATGATCCTGATGCTTTTGTTCGTGCGAAGAAATTCCCTCACCATCTTCGAGCGATGCTGCGGCGCCCGGTCAGTTATTATCACCGCTTTTCCGAAATGCCGCTGCAGCTCCTTGAGGTAGGCGACAAAGGTGGAAGCGTTGAACCGGTCGTACGTCCGAAAGAATTGCCTGCCGTCTAGGGCAAGCGACCCGTATATGGTGACCTTCCTGTGGCTTCCGGTGTATGGCACGTTTATCCGCCCGCCCTTGGGGGACCAGTACTTTCGGCCAGACACGGTGTCGTGTATGAAAAACGCCTCGTCCTGCATGATCACGGCAAATCCCTCCTTTTCTAGGCACGAAATTCGTCGTTTGAGGTAGTATCTCCAGTTCCAGACTGCCTTCTTGCCTGCCCGATTGATGTGGATCTTTTGCGCTACCTTTGGAGACAGGTTGTACTGATGCATGATCTTGCGAATGTACGTGATGTGAAGGTTTGTGCCTGCTTCATCTCGTATGTGCTGCTGCATCCCTACGGGAGTGATTCTGGAACCTGCCACCCTTGCCATTATTCTGTCCATGACGTCTCGCGGGACCCTTCTGGGCCGTCCGCATCTGGGAAGATCCCGGAGGCCTTGCAGGCCTCCTTCGTCGTAACGGCGCAGCCACTTGCGGACCCATGTGGGGCACCGTACCAGGATGTCAGCAGCCTCTTCCACGGGCATGTTGCGCACGCGCACCATACGTACCGCGACCATTCTGGTTCGAACCTTGTGGTCTTTTTCTTTTTTGCACGACTTTTCGAGCTCTTCCCGTTTAGTGTCGTCCATGCCTTGCTGAAAGAAGATCTGATCTACAAACTTTTCGATTATTCGCACACGGACTTTTGCGCGTTGCTATAAGTGAGTTTTTTGTGATGTATTTTTCCCATTCTCTGCATGCCGCATAGAGTATGGTCGCTGCCAACCCGCTCGGCTTTCTTCCAACGCCAAACCCCCTGCCAGTGATCATGTCTACATACTTCAGGGCCAATTCTGTCGTCTTTGGGGCAAGACGCAGTTGCTCAGAGTATGCCTTGATGTGCCGGCAGGATGCCGTCCGTGGCAGATTCCATCGAAAATGACTCGGGAAGAGGCGGCAAGACCAGCTGATCACAGAGTCACATGGCTAACGCGTCTGGTTGATGTGTTCACCAGAAAGTGGATGGCGTACTTGTTTGACACCGCCCAGTGGGTAAGAAATAGCGCGTTGTCTGCGGTGATCAAGATGAGCATCCGGGTGTCAAAGGAGAGAATGCAGGATGTTTTCAGGGAAGGAGATGCCGAGACGGTTAGAATGATCGCGCGCCTGAGGGATGATGGTTGGAACGGCGCGTGGCGTTTTTAGGTTTGGCCGTACCCGCTAGAGCGGGGTGGAATTCCAGTCAGGCCGGATCATGAACCCCGACAGGTTGCATGAAGGGCCGAAGGTACGCCTGCAGGAGCCTGTGTCTATATGGGCGTCCTGCTGCGCGTGCGCCCCTTTTGGGTGCCTGCCTTGTCTGATGGAGGCGATGTTGTGCGGGAAGGACGGCCCCGCGTGTGCCGCCTTTGGACGTGGCCTGTATCGCGCGAGGCTTCCGACGACTCCTGCCGCCCGCCGCCCAGAAATGAATCCATCCCCGCAGACGAGGCGTGTTTGTATATCTCCTCCATTGCAGGCATGAACTCGTCTTTTCCCCTCCAAAACGGAAAGCTGCCCAGCTGCTTGGGCAGGGCTGCCTGCATCTTTGGCACGTGTGCATGCATCTCCGGTTTGCTTGCCACTCCCTCCCGGCCCCAGAATTTTTCCGGATCCGTCGAAAGAGGTTCTGCCGGCGGACCGACAGGGGCAGTCACTTCCACTGGCCTGAGATTGGCGGCCTTGAGAAGATCCTCCACATCGGCCCCGCGCATCTTGAATATGAGAAACGGATCACGGTCAAACTCCTCTGCCAGGATGTAGTATACGGCCGCCACGTGCTTGCACGGGTTTGACCAGTCAAAACAGTCGCAGCCTGTCTTGAGTTCCTTGCCACGGGATGGCAACAGCGAGTATCCGATTTTGGCAAAGATCTCCTCTATATCATCGGGCATCCGGCCAGCCAGCAGGCTTGCGGCAATGTCTGGCCGCGCAAAAAGCTTCGGCACCGCCATACTCCAGGCCCGCTTGGGCAGAGTCTTGACCTTGATTTCCACCTTGTAGGGCGTGCGATCAGAGCCCTGCACGCGTCCGGTCACAATGCCCTTTTTCACACTTACAGACACCACCTGACCCCGGCGGGCATATGACCTGCCGCGCGCAAGCCGCTCATCTATGTTAAAGTCGTCAAGTATGTTGATCCACCTCCTGGCCCACCAGCTCTGGCCAAACGCGCCGCGCTTGGTCTGCGCCTTGATGCCGCCCCTGACCTCCTTGGGTCCTGTGAATCTGTAGTACCAAAACGACACTACCGTCCCTCCCCGCCAAGCGACAGCATGTCCCTCAAGTCGTCGTCGGACAGCTCCGTCAGCCACTTCTCGCCTGTCCCGACCACCATGCGGGCCACCCTTACTTTGCGCTCGATCATGCCGTCTATCTTCTCCTCGAGTGTTCCCGCACAGATAAACTTGTGGACTTGGACGTTGCGCTTCTGTCCGATGCGGAAGATCCTGTCTGTGGCCTGGTCCTCCACGGCCGGGTTCCACCAGCGGTCAAAGTGGAAGACGTGGTTTGCAGCCGTGAGGTTCAGCCCGGTGCCGCCTGCCTTTAATGAGAGGATGAATATCTGCGGTCCGTCCGGGTCGTTCTGGAAACGCTCGACCATCCGGGTGCGCTGTCCCCGGGGGACACTGCCGTGAATAAACAGCACCTCCAGTCCGAACGTCTCTTGCAGGTGGCGTTTGAGCATGTGGCCCATCTCGGCAAACTGGCTGAATACCAGTGCCCGGTCGCCGGATTCCACCACCTCCGATAGCATCTCTGTCAGCCTGGCTAGCTTGCCGGATCGGCCGGCTATGCCGGAGCCGTCGGAGAGGAACTGTGCCGGGTGGTTGCAGACCTGCTTGAGCTTGGATATGGTGGAGAGTATTATGCCCTTCCTCTGGATGCCCTCAGACGCCTTCAGATCCCTCATGCACTCGTCCAGAACGGAGGCGTACAGGGATGCCTGCTCCTCTGTCAGCGGGCAGAACACTTTTGCCTCCATCTTTTCGGGCAGGTCGGATATTATGGACTTGTCAGTCTTTAGCCTCCGGAGTATGAACGGTCCGGTGGCACGCTTGAGATGCTCTGCTGCCTCTGCGTCCTGCTTTGCCTGGATCGGCACGAAGAACTTGCGCCGAAACTCCTCCCGCGTACCCAAAAACCCAGGATTCAGAAACTCCATGATCGACCACAGGTCGCCTACGTTGTTCTCCACCGGCGTTCCTGTCAGGGCAAGGCGGTATTGGGCCCCCAGCGACCTGACGGCCCGTGCCTGTTTGGTCTCCGGGTTCTTGATGTTCTGCGCCTCGTCCAACACCACCCCGTCCCAGCCGACCTTGCCGAACATGTCAGCATCCCGCTGTATCAGCCCGTAGCTGGAGATGACGATGGCCTGCTTTTCTGCCGCCTTTCTAAACGCCGCCCCGCGCATCCTGCCCGTGCCGTGGTGGATCATCACCGGCAGTCCGGGTGTGAATCGTGCAGCCTCCCGGTACCAGTTGTCCACCACAGACGTGGGGCAGACCAGCAGGACGGGCCGGTTGCCTGCCTGCCAGTCACGTTGTACGAGTGCCAGCGTCTGGACGGTCTTGCCAAGACCCATGTCGTCTGCCAGACATCCTCCAAGACCCCACTGGCGGAGAAACGAAAGCCAAGAGTAGCCACGGACCTGGTACGGCCGGAGCGTGCCTGAGAACCCTTCGGGATGGTCAAGATCCCGTATTCCCACCGTCCCGTCAATCTGCCCGAGCACTTCGGCAAGCCTGCCGGTGGACTTGACGCCGTCGATCTCAAGCCCCCCGGGCGTCTCTTCTGCTCCCAGCGCCATCCGGATCACGTCCTTGAATTGCGCCCTGCCCTTGCCCTTCTTGAGAAACTTGATGGCAGACTGGATGTCAGAAGCGCTGACCTCCATCCACTGTCCGCGAACCCTGACCAACAACGACTTCATCTCGGCGATCTCCTCGAGATCTTCAAGCGTGATCTTCTGTCCGCCCAGCGCAATCTCCCATTTGAATCTCATTATCGCATCAAGCGACAGTCCCCCGTACCCTTTCATCTTGGGTAACTGTACGCTGACCCGCGCGGCAAGCTTGGCCCTTGCGCTCTTGCTAGTCCACCAAGACGGGAGCATGATCCCATATCCTGCCTGCTCGAGTGCTGTAGCCTCGGCTGCAAGGAACTCGTATGCTTCTGTGGTGTCGACTGCGTGACCTTCCAGTCGGGTGTCCTTCAGGCCTGCGGCAATGCCCCTGCATATGCCCGAGGCCTGTCCGAGTGAGAGGAGCAAAAACTCCTTGGCGTTGTGGCCGCCCCTGTCCAGCACGGCGGCCCTGCCGTCCCATACCTCGGATGCCGACACTATCAAGCTGGGATCGTTCCTGGCTTGGAGCAGGTAGCGGACAAACCATGCGCCGCCGGCATCTGCGCCGCCGGCAGGCTCCTCTAGGCGGAAGCAGAGCCGAAAGGGAGATGCAGTTGAGACTGTCATAGATCGTTGCCATTCGTGTATCCGGGCGGCAAGCTCGGCCAAGCCGGAAGAATCTCCGTGGGTTATCCCGTCTTCAGACTTTAGGGAGTAAAGCCAAGAATCGTGCATGCTGTCGAACTTGGCACGGTGTCGCCCGGATGACACGTACGGTGCGGCGGCCCCGCGTACCATGTGATCAGTCAGCGAGGCAACTATCCCTTTGAGCACCACGGCTGCAGGCATCTCGGGGGCCTTTCGTGCACCCGGCTCTGAAAGCGCCCTTGCCGCAGCCGGCATGCGCCGGGCCAACACGTCAAACCTCTCGGCATCCCTGCCCACAAAGACCGGATTCCACTTTGCCACGTACCGCCGTCTGTCACCATCTAGGCCGGGAAGGAACTGCTGCCGCGCGACCAAAAAGCCTGCAAAGCGCAGCGCGTCTGTCCAGTACGCCATGTCGGGACCGACTAGCACGCCGGGAGCGACAGTCCGCCTGCCGGCAGACGCGCTCAACAGACCCACTGCCTCTACTGGAGATAGCCTGCGTGCGGCGACTTTCCACGCCGCCATCTTTGTACCTGCCTGGGATGGGGGAGGATCTGCGATTATGTCACTTGACGGGATAGGGTAGGAACCCTTGGTGGGCAGCCAGACGGCTACCGTGCACTCCCCGGCCGTCTTTGAATCCGAAGGCAACACAGCCCCCAAGGTTCGGGTCAGATCCTCAGAGTCGGCACCTAGCGGATGTTTCCTTGCCCGGGAGAGCCTCACGCCCTTCCACCACGGTACGGCACCAGTACTGTAGTTGTGCGCCTTCTCCCCCCAGAGAACTATGCTTCTCTCGTGGGCGCCGGCGTGGAGAATTATCATTACAGATTCACGTCAAGATACGGTCAAATAAAACATGTTGCCTTGTGGCAGTTAGTTGCACAACTATGTCCGGATACGAAGCAGTTCAGCAGCAGTTACGTTTGTAATCATCTGGACTGTCGGCCAGCTGTTCCAAGGATTACCATTACGCGTCCCGTGCTGTCTGGCATCTCTTGGATCAATCATGATCAGCCAAAAGATCAATCGTGTTTGTTCTATATGCACAAAGATCAGTGCGTGCTGTGCGTGTGATAACGAGCAAGACGGATGCTGCAAAACCTGCCAGACAGAAATCATTACTACGCATCACGCATGCGCAAAACGACGCAAGGTACGTGGACCGTGGAACGGCACTGCACCTTGCGTTGATCCGGACTGGACCAACGGGGTTGCGGGGATGAACCGCAAGAAGAACGGTCGTCCGTTTGAATACGACGGGAACCCCAACGCGCGTTCGAACTGCGTGGACAGGTTCCGCACCAGCGCCGTGCCGGATCAGCTTGGAGGCGGCGTCACCGACCCCAAAAAGTTCGCGGCCCCTGAACGCGAAGAAGCGCTAGAAGAACAGGGAACGATGGAAGGTTCGCGTAGGCCATGGCAAGCGGTGGAATGTGGAGGTTGCATTATCGGCATTCAAGGGGGTATTTGGTGATGCCGTCTGGGCCGCAAAGTGGAAGAACATAAAACAGGAAATCCGGATCAAGATTTGGCCGTACAACCGCATGTTGCGCGCATCGCAGGAGGCAATCGCAAGGACGTGAGACAAAGATACGTCTTGGGCCATGCTGTCTTGATCATGAAGGTCGAACCGCAGAAGGTTGTGCAACTACGCACGGATTGTAATGCGGGAGGTGGGATTTGAACCCACGAACTCCTGAGAGATAGGGACCTAAACCCTACGCCTTTGACCGGGCTGGGCAACTCCCGCACACGGTGTACGGCAGGGCATAAATTTAACTTATCCAGGCCGGCGTGGTCCGGCGGGATGCCCTGCCAGAATGGTATGGGCGTCTGCCGTCCGGACGATGCCATGCGGTACGCTGACAGATACCCACAAATTCATCAAGTACGCTGGTGGTATTGTGGCAAGATTCTTTGGGACAAACGGCATTCGGGGGGTGTTCGGACAGGACCTCACACTGGAATTTGTCCATGACATGACACTTGCGTTAGGGACGTTCTTTGGAGGGCCCCCCGTGCTGGTCGGGTATGACGGAAGGGAGTCCGGGCCCGTACTGTGCAAAGTGGTCTGCTCTGCGCTAAACTCCATAGGAGTCGACTGTAGCGTGGCAGGAATAGTCCCGACCCCGTGCCTAGAGTACGCGGTGAGATCCCTGGGATACTCTGGGGGAATAATGATTACAGCCTCGCACAACCCGCCAGAGTACAACGGCATCAAGCCTGTCGCGCCTGACGGGGTGGAGATATCTAGGAGTGACGAGCTTGCAGTGGAGGAGATATACCTGCAGAAGGGATGGGGCAAGCCTGCTGCTGCCTCGTGGGGGGAGACTGGTACGGAAGAGCGCGCAACAAGGGCGTACCTTGACGGGGTTGCATCCAGGATAGACTCTGACAGGGTCAGGTCAAGGGGGTTTGGCGTGGTGCTGGATCTTGGAAACGGCGCACAGGCAGTGTCTGCACCGGACCTGTGCAGGATGCTGGGGTGCAGGGTGTACCTTGTAAATGAAGACATTGACGGAAACTTTCCAGGACGGGGCTCGGAGCCGACGCCGCAGAACCTCTCGGATCTCTCCGAGGCAGTCGTGGAAAATCACGCGGATCTGGGAATCGCCTTTGACGGCGACGGGGATCGAAGCATATTCTGTGACGAGCATGGAAAGGTGTTGACCGGCGACAGCTCCGCACTCGTCCTTGCAAGGCACATCCTTGGGAACTCCCCGGAATCCCTTGCCATTACCTGCCTGAACTCGGGCTCCGGTATAGAGTCGCTGGCTGCGCAGTCCGGCTCCAAGGTAATCCGCACCAAGGTCGGAAGCGTGGAGGTGTCCAGGATGATGGTCCAGACAGGTGCGCTTATCGGCTTTGAGGAGAACGGCGGATTCATGTACGGACCGCACAACCAGGTTCGGGACGGCTGCATGACACTGGCACTGATGCTTGACGTCCTTGCAGCGTCGTCCGGGGGGAGGAAGGGCCTGTCTGACGAGGTACTGGAACTGCCCCCATCCTTTACCACCAAGGACAGGGTTCCGTGTCCTGCACGGGACGTCCCGGGACTCATCTCTGCACTGAACGAGGAGTTTCCAGAATCTGATACGACTGACGGCGTTAGGATACTGCTGGACTCCGGGGAGTGGGTGATGATTCGACCCAGCGGCACAGAACCCATAGTCCGGATATATGCCGAGGCCAAAAGCCAGGACAGGTTGGATGAAATAATGTCAGAGTACACCGGAAAAATAAACTCGATTCTCAGTGGATAGTCTGGCCTAGTAACAGTTTAGGTTTACGCCTAAGCCATTTTTCTGCAACCATCATGATCTAAATCACAAGCTGCCCAACAGCACCCATTGTCAAACCCGGAAATCAAGATACTGCGCGACGAACTGGCAAGGGTCATCGGGAAATATGAAAAACAACTGGAGGGATGGTCGAGATCATAAAGGCAATGCAAGCAGAGAATGCGGAACTCACTAAAGGATGCGGAGCGCGAGGTGATGATCACCGATCTCAGGAGGCGCTTGGCATATTATGAAGACCCCCACAGTCCCTCTGGCCTACCAGCTAACCCAAAAGTAATTTTGTCCACGTAACGCACATGCGCCAAAACATGGCTGCAGAAGCATTCGACCTAGATGATCAGTGTCAACGCACGTCACATCGGACCGCATTCCGGGCTCGGGATGGTTGTTGTGCAGATAAGTGGATTCGGGGATGCACGGCATGCACCACCACACAGGACAACCCAGAATCCATAATATCCTTGCCGGGTTTTTATTTAAGCGCACCCGTGCGGCGGCAAGGCGTGCCGTGCAGGCACAAACGCAGCACGCCCCGGGGAGGCAGCCGGGATGAGCAGACACGGCGTGCCCTCCAATCAGGGGGCAAACAAGATCATGCGCGACTTCCGAAACAACTCCCGGATCCGCTGCCAAATGATGCCGGGACTCTGCGACGTCGTCGGGTCGATCGTCCCTCTTCCGGCCGGACGCAACAGGAAATACGGCGTATCGGACCTGAGCGACGGCATGGTGAGGGGAGCCATCCTTGACACGTCAGTCGGCGGCGCGGCCAACGGCATGCGGTCGGCATCGGAGGCCGGAGACGCAAGGGCAGGCCATGCGGTTCCAAGTGACGAGTGGTTCCGGCTGAGGCTGCTTGGCATCGACGAGGACAACATGGCGTGCCGGTTCAGGCAGGCAGTCTCTGGGCAGCTGGACCGGCTGGGACAGGCAGGCATGCTGCCTGTCGAGGGGCTCACAGTCGCCATAGACATGCACCTGATATCCCGGTATGACCGAACGCGCGGTCCCGAGCTTGCGCGCTCTAGGTACAAAAACGGGACAAAATATTTTGAAAGATACATCACCGCCCAAGCAGTCAACCCCGGCGCGCGCCTGAACCTTGCCGCGCTGGGCGTGCCGGCGCTCACGTCAGGCCCGGACATGGCAGGAGCCGTGCTTGACGGCTGCCTTGCCGCAGGAGCCAAGATCGGCCTTGTCCTGATGGACAGGGAATTTTTTGCAATGCAGACGATCGACGCGCTAAACAGCAGGGGAATCGACTACCTCATGCCTGCCAGGAACACCCCCGGGGTGGCAGAGGCGCTGCGGGAGTTTGCAGAAGGCACCAGAAACGCAGTCTCAGAGTACGTCATGCACGGCCGGGGCAAGTCGGCATCGTGCTTTCTGTCCATAGTGAGGCGAAAGGGCTGCCAAGATCCCAACGCCAAACCAGAAGAGAAGTACATCGGGTTTGCCACCAGCGTGCCGGGCATAAACCCCGACGCGTATGCCGCCCGATGGGGGATAGAGACCGGATACGCCAAGATAGAGAGCATGAGGGCCAAGACGCGCAGCCGCAACCGCGTCGCGCGCCTCTTCTGCTTCCTGTACTCCCTGCTGTTATTCAACCTGTGGGTTGCAGCCAACGCGCTTTTGGCGTTCCGGTCAGGAGACCATGCCGGCCCCAAGACCACGCAGACTGCGCTAAAGTTCGTGCTGCTGTTGTGGATCCTTGGGCAGCGGCCCGGTCCCGAACCCCCGCCGGGCTTGCCTGACTTGCCCGGCGTCCGGCCAGTGCCCGCCTGATCTCATCTGTTGCCTGCCTGCCTGCATGCCGCATGACAGGGCATATTGCGCACATTTTTTCACGCCGCGTCGATATCTGCACATCACATGGACAGGATGCCAGCACTCCGGGTTTGGGATGCGCGTGTCGGTCGACTAATTCCGTTTTCATGGAACCTGCGGGCAGTTTTACATCAGAATGCATGGCATCACGTGTTGGACTTGCGTGTAGTGAATTAGATTTGGGTTAGCTGGCCTACCGGCTAACACTTTTAAAACCATGCACAAGGATCAAAAAGATGGCAAAAGCGTATTATGTTAAATTTGAGACGCCACAGGATCTGGTAAATCCGATTCTGGAGGCAGTCAGGGTTGCATCCACCAGCGGCAAGGTCAAAAAGGGCACAAACGAGGCAACAAAGGCAATAGAGCGCGGCATAAGCAAGCTGATTATCATCGCAGAGGACGTGGAGCCCCCTGAAATTGTAGCACATCTTCCAATTCTGTGCGAGGAGCAGGGCGCGGCATTTGCATTCGTCCCAAGCAAACAGGAACTCGGCAAATCGCTGGGCATTGACATTACTTCTGCTGCGGCTGCAATTTTGGATGCCGGTGATGCACAACACATTGTAGACCAGGTTGTCTCATCAATTTCTAAGATTAAGGGCGGCAAGACTGACTGATGAGCGCCACGACTGACGAGGTGGTCCAATCCGAGATAATTCAGATCGTCGGGCGTACCGGCATTGCAGGCGAGGTGATCCAGGTCCGCGTCAAGATTCTTACCGGCAAGGACCGGGGACGGATTCTCACTAGGAACGTAAAGGGCTCCGTCAGGATAGGGGAGATCCTGATGCTCAGGGAGACTGAGAGGGAAGCCAAGAAGATAAAGTAGGTGAGCATGCATGAGCCTCTTAGTCAAACCGTGTAATTTCTGCAATAGGCCAGTCGCCAAGGGTTCAGGCACCATGTTTGCCAAAAACGACGGCACTGTCCTGTGGTACTGCTCTGCCAAATGCAAAAAGAACGCACTTGAACTCAAGCGCGATCCAAGAAAGCTAAAGTGGACCAACAAGTACGTCAAGGGTGGAATCAGGAGAAAGTAGAGCCTTGACCGAACAGACGCTGTTCATCGTAAAGCCTGATGCCGTGGCACGAAACCTGGTGGGTCGCATCATATCCCGGTTTGAGGAGAAGGGATTCCGCATTCTAAAACTAAGGATGTTTACCTTTAGCATGGAGCAGGCAGAAAGATTCTACGATGTCCACAAGGACAAGCCCTTCTTTGGAGAGCTTACATCATTCATCACGTCAGGGCCGGTGGTGGCAGCAGTCATCAAGGGCAACTGCGCAGTTGCAGCGACCCGGACGATCATCGGCGCTACAAATTCTGCAGAGGCTGCACCAGGCTCCGTCAGGGGCGACTTTGGACTGGGATTCAGCGAAAACATAATCCACGCATCAGATTCACAGGCAAGTTTTGATCACGAATCGAGGGTAGCGTTTGAGTGATCCATCTTGCACATCAGACAGCCAATAGTGGCAGTTCTCGGTCATGTAGACTCTGGCAAGACATCCCTTCTGGACCGGATTCGCGGAACAGGCGTACAGGGACGAGAGGCAGGCGGCATCACACAGCACATAGGCGCAAGCTTTCTTCCCGTTGATACCATCCGGGATACGTGCGGCCGCCTGTACGAAAGGCTGGAGCACGCAGGCAGCAAGATTCCCGGAATACTGGTAATTGACACTCCCGGCCACGAGGTCTTTACAAACCTCCGGTCACGGGGCGGCTCGGCTGCCGACATTGCAGTACTGGTAGTCGATGTCAACCGCGGGTTCCAGCCCCAGACAAACGAGAGCCTGAGGATACTCCAGAGCAGGAAGGTTCCGTTTGTGGTGGCTCTGAACAAGTGCGATCAGATCTCCGGGTGGAGAAAGTCAGAGTCCCGGTTCATCTCACAGGTGATAAAGGAGCAGGACGCGTCTGTCCAGGCGGATCTTGAACAAAAACTCTATGATGTTGTGGGGACCCTGTCCATACTGGGCTACAAGTCCGAGGCGTTCTACCGGGTCAAGGACTTCAAGTCAGAAGTAGCAATCGTGCCGATCTCGGCTCGCTCTGATGTCGGCATCCCGGAACTTCTCAGCGTGCTTGTGGGGCTGACCCAGCAGTACCTGCAGAAGCGGCTGGATCAGGAAGAGAAGGACCCGCGCGGGATCGTCCTTGAGGTGAATGACGAGACGGGACTCGGACAGACTGCCAACATAATCCTGATTGACGGAACCATGCGAAAGGAGGACAGGATCGTGGTGGCAAGGAGGGATTCGGTGGTGGTGACAAAGCCAAAGGCGCTGCTCCTGCCAAAGCCGCTTGACGAGATGCGGGATCCGAGAGACAAGTTCATGTCGGTGTCCGAGGTGGAGGCCGCCGCCGGCCTCAAGATAGCATCGCCGGACCTGGAGGGGGTCCTCCCGGGCAGCACGCTCTATGTCGCATCAGACCAGGACGACATCAAAAGGTTTACCGGCCTGATAGAGTCTGAGATGAGCACCGTATTTGTCGACACCATGAGCAACGGAGTGGTGGTCAAGTGCGACACGATCGGCTCCCTTGAGGCCGTAGCCGAGATGCTCAGGCGCTTACAGGTGCCCATAGCAAAGGCCGACATCGGTTCCGTGAACCGACGGGACGTCGTGGACGCAGGAACCGTCAAGGAGAAGGACCGGCATCTGGGGGTGGTCCTGGCATTCAACGTGCGCGTCCTGCCTGACGCAAGGGAGGCATCAGAAGAGTCCCACGTCAGGATATTTGAGGACAGGATAATCTACAGCCTGGTTGACGGCTACAACGCGTGGGTAGAGGAGGACACTGCGCACGAGGACGACGCCATATTTGCAGAACTCACGCCGATCTCCCGGTTTACGTTCATGAAGGGGTTCGTCTTTAGAAACAGCAGCCCCGCAGTCTTTGGGATAACCATAGACACCGGGGTGCTGCGGCAGAAGGTCTCGTTCATGGACAAGCACGGCAGAAGGGTAGGGACCATCCACCAGCTTCAGCTGGACGGCAAGACTGTGGACTCGGCAAGAAAGGGCGACGAGGTTGCATGCTCTGTCCAGAATGCCGTGATCGGCAAGCATCTCTTCGAGGATGACACGTACTATACCCTGCCGCACTCACGCGAGGCCAAGATGCTCCTTGCCAGATACATGCACAGGCTGAACCCCGAGGAGCAAAAGACGCTAAACGCGATTGTAGAGATTCAGCGGTCACGGGACGCTGCATACGCATACTGAATGCGGCATTCTGCGGCAGGGCCCGGCGGGTCAGCCGGAGTGCTTTTTGCAGATCATGTGAATCCCAGGGGCGCCCACTGCGCCCATCATCTTGTCCACCATGCGCCCCGACCTGAACATGATGAATGTCGGAATGGACTGGACGCCAAACCTCATGGCGATTCCCTGGCTGGCATCAACGTTCACCCTTGCAAACCTCACCCTCGGATACTTTCTGTCCAGGCTCTCAAAGACCGGGTGCATCATCTTGCACGGTCCGCACCACTCGGCCCAAAAGTCCACCAGCGTGGGGCTCTCTGCTGATATTATTTGGTCAAAGTTGGAGTCGTTCAGGTCCACGATTCCAGATTCCCTTGGCGATGGCCTGTTCTGCTGCTGTTGCCTCAGCATCTCTTCGAGTTTTCTCTGCTTTATCCTCTCTATTTCTGGATCTTCGGACAACAGGCGTACTGGCATCGGCTCTACTAAAAATCTATATTTGAAGACAGGATGGAAGGCGCGCTATCTTGCAGTCTTGACAAGGACTCGTCTGGCCCTTCTTATCCCGAAGAACAGCAGCATCGTCGGTGCTGCGACGTACATTCCAAGGTTAAGCAGAATCACACCGATTCCATACCCCAAGACCTCCGTCTCGGTATCTGCGTGTTCCATGATTGACAGCGTCGATAGCAGCGGGGTTATTCCGACTCTGACCATCTCCCTGAATGCCGGATTCTCCCTCTGGTAGTCTGCAACGGATGGCGAGAACGAGTAGTATACCTGGTTGAACCCTGTCATGAATGATTCGCCCGATGCGGTGTTCATCAGCTGGTCGTCACGAATCTCCCTGAGAATCTGGATCTGTGGTGCCATCTCGGATCCGTATGCTGCTGTCGCAATAAGGCATCCGCCGCCGTTGTCAGATGTGGCCACACATTGGCCGTCTACAAGTTCAGTTCCCTTGCCGCATTCCTCCTCCGGCGCCTCCGTTCCTGACTCATCAACGCCCACTGCGTCATAGATTGTAATGTCGGGGTACGTCCTGTCAAACCACTCCATGTAGTCCGGCTCGTTGTTGTACCTGTCTATGTAGTACTGGGGATCCTGTGCGGGGTCTACAAACGGTGCCAGCTCCTTGGGCGGATCAACGCCCACTGCGTCATAGATTGTAATGTCGGGGTACGTCCTGTCAAACCACTCCATGTAGTCCGGCTCGTTGTTGTACCTGTCTATGTAGTACTGGGGATCCTGTGCGGGGTCTACAAACGGTGCCAGCTCCTTGGGCGGATCAACGCCCACTGCGTCATAGATTGTAATGTCGGGGTACGTCCTGTCAAACCACTCCATGTAGTCCGGCTCGTTGTTGTACCTGTCTATGTAGTACTGGGGATCCTGTGCGGGGTCTACAAACGGTGCCAGCTCCTTGGGCTCGTCTAGTCCCACTGCTTGGTATATTGAGGCGTACTCTGAATGTGTCTTGTCAAACCACTCCCTGTAGCTTGGCTCGTTGTTGTACCTGTTCACGTAGCTCTGGGGATCCCTTGTTTTGTCAACAAACGGGGCAGGAATCACAGGGGTCTCATTTGAGGTTCCTTGGGAACCGTCTGGTGTATCAGGGCCTGCCCCTGGCTCATCTAGTCCAACTGCCTGGTATATTGAGGCGTACCCTGGGTATGTGGAATCAAACCAATCCCTGTAGCTTGGCTCGTTGTTGTACCTGTCCACGTAGTACTGGGGGCCATTTGAGGCCTCAACAAACGGGGCAGGAATCACAAGCGTATCGCTTGCTACTGGTTCTGCTCGAGGCTCATCTAGTCCAACTGCCTGGTATATTGAGGCGTACCCTGGGTATGTGGAATCAAACCAATCCCTGTAGCTTGGCTCGTTGTTGTACCTGTCCACGTAGTACTGGGGGCCATTTGAGGCCTCAACAAACGGGGCAGGTATCTGCAGTACGGGCTCCGGTGGGGGAGCCACCGTCACGGTAATCCTGACTGACTGCCTGTCCTCCTGGGATGATTTTTCTACCACAATATCAAAATTATACTCGGTTCCACGCTCTGACCCTTGCGATGCAGCAGGCGTCCATTCAAACTTGCCCGTCTCTGCATCTATCGTGGCACCTACAGGCGCGTCCCTCCTTAGGCTATATTCCACACCCGTCAGGCTGCGATCCGTGGTGGTTGCAGTAAACGTCAGTCTCTCCCCTGTCTCTACTCTCTTGTCCCGGACGGCGCTGAGTTTTAGCTCAAAGTCTGGAGCCTCAAAGATTTTACCTCCGTCAAACTGTATCTGGATGATTACACCGTCAGCCTCTTTCTGTTTCCCCACAAATCCAGTGGCAGTGTAAACCCCAGATGAAGTGAAAAAATCCGATACCGGCTTGGCAATTGTCTCAAAGCCATCACCAGTTCCTACAGCTCTGCCGGATACTAATCCCTTATAATCTCCGTTGGAATTTCTAATGATTACATTGACTATTCCCCCCTCATCATTGATGCCGCTGATGGTAAAGGACTGATCTACAGAGAATGAATCCTCTGTCAGTGACATAGAGGTAACCTCTGCATATGCGGGGATGATCGCAACGATGGCCAGCGAAAGAACCGCAAATATTGCCACCGTCTGCATCATGCTAGTTCTGTATTATCTGACTTTTAAAAAAGATGTGTATTTTGTTATATGATCTTGCGAATAATTATTCACAAGTCAAGCAGGAACCTCATGCGGACCCTGTCCTTCTCGCTGATCTGCATGTCGTAAAACGTGGGTGCCTTTACCTCCACCTTGAAGTTGTGCCTGCGGAGGTCAAGCGGTTCGCCGTACGCCCTTGCGTGTATCCTGTGGGTGCCGCCAGTCGTCTCCTCCTCTAGGTCAAGTTCCAGCCTGGCTATTGCAAACCCCTCCGTAATGAGCACAAACACGACCTCCTCAAGCCAGCTGAACAGAAGATAGTGCAGATCCTTGCCGCCTGCCGAAAACTGCCTTTGGCCCTTCTCTGCCACCGTACCCTGGTCGATGGTCAGGTCTATGACTGCACGGGCAGCCACCGCAAAGGCTTCCTTGAGATCCTTTGCGTCCACCTCAACGATTGCATCCGTTGCATGATCCAAAAACCGATAACTCATTTGCAGTCTGAAATACCTCCGATTATTAATTGGCATCCCGTGTGTGGCATGCCGGTTCCGATACAAATCAGTTATTTTAAAACCCGGCACGAATACAGCCGTACCATGAGAGCCATCTGCTTTGATGGAAGGCATGCAGGGGAATTACATACAAAAGTTACACCGTTTCTTGGTGCAACTTTCGTGTTTTTCTAGCAGCAATGGCACCATTGCGGGCAGATGGGCATCAGCCCTCCCGCAATAATGCCCCGCATGGCTCCTGGAGCCAAACTGGAAACGGTCCGGATTGGTTCTCTCCTTCTGGAACTTTTTCACCTTGAGGGCGATCCGTCCCATGCCGTCCTTCTGCTTGCAGACGACATTCCCTGCCGCCCCTGATACCGCCCTGTAAACCATGTTCTCCGAGGCATTGATGTCAGCGTGATTTGCCAGCGTGCACTTCGTGCATTGGAACTTTTCTCCGTCCCTCGATTTTTTGTCCACGTGCCCGCAAACCGAGCACGTCTGGCTTGTATATGCCGGATCTACCAAAACTACGTGGATGCCGTTCTTGGCACAATGCTGGATTATTTCATCCTTGACGTAGCCGAGCGAGGCATAAGACAGCGTCCTGTTAAGCCCACGTTTTCCATAACCCTTGCCTATGAGTTGGGCCGTCTTCAAGTCTTCCAACACCACGACGGCCGCGTCCTTGAAAATCCTGCACAATGACTTGCGCACGAAATCAGCCTTTTTGCGTACTATCTTCAGGTTCTTCTTGTTGATCCGCCTCTGTTCCTGCCTGTAATTCCTGCCGTTCTTGTGCCTCTTGGACTGTCTTGACTGCCTTTTTGCCAGGGCGTCATGCTTGTGCCTCTTTGCGCCTTTTGGCAGCTTTATCAGTTCGTGTGAGCCGTTGTCCAGCACCGACATGCCGATCATGTTGTCGGCTCCGAGATCTATTGCCTTGGCGTCGCCGTCCTTTTTGGCAATTGGGACGTGCTCGTACTGGACGTGCAGTTCGTACGTGCGGTCTTCGGGCCTTGTATGTCTGGTTATCTTGCGCGTGGTCTCGACTATCTGGAACGATTTTATTTCCTCGTCGCACGCGTCGGCCAACCCAATCTTGCACGGCCCCATGTTCAGCGTGTTTTTGATGATCTTTAATTTTTGAAACGAGCTGATCGCGGGCTGCCTGCCGCCTTGCTTCCTCCTGAAATACGGATCAGGCGTTAACGGAGGCGGCGTCTTGTTTTTCCTCCGGACAGCTCTTGCCAAATTGACAGCCTTGCAGCCGTTGTTGAAATTTGCGCGCAGCATGTTTCTTGGATATTTCAGCTGCCATTTTTGCTCCTTCCGGAGTTTTGTCAGCAAGCCTTCTGCCTTTCTTGAAGAAATGTCGCGCGTGAACATAGTTTTTACTCCCTCGTTGAAACACCACCTTGCGGCGTGGTGCAGATCCCATATCTTTGACGAATTTTCTTTGGATTGCTTGACGCGGAGCGTTTTGGTGAGGATCAATATTGCACATATGGCGCGTTATTATTTAAAAGCGCCATTTGCCGAGAAAACGCCAAAAAATGCGGTAAGAATGTAACTTTTGTATGTAATTCCCACATGCAGTCATGGATGAGAACCATCCGGTTCCAAAACCCGGAGAGTCGCTTGTCAGGGTCGACCTGGCGGGAATCTGCGGAACCGACCTGGAGATTCTTGACGGTTACATGGGATACAGGGGCATCATGGGCCACGAGTTTGTCGGAACAGTCCTGAAATCTGAGAATCCTGGGATGATCGGACGGAGGGTCGTAGGCGAGATCAATGCCGGATGCGATACATGTGGGTACTGTGCCCGGGGAATGGCAAGGCACTGTCCTGACAGGACAGTCCTTGGAATACTGGGGCGGGACGGCGCCTTTGCAGAACTCCTCTCGCTCCCTGAAAGGAACCTGCACCCCATCCCCGACTCGATGAGTGACGAGCAGGCAGTATTTGTGGAACCGTTGGCTGCAGCATTTGAGATTGCAGAGCAGATCCGCCTGAAACCCGAATGGAATGTTGCAGTAGTGGGCGATGGCAGGCTGGCGCATCTGATCTCCCAGGTACTCAGGATTGCCTGCCCGCACGTCTCGTGCTTTGGAAGGCACAAAAGCAAGCTTGCCCGGCTGGCAAAATTCGGAATAACGACCAAGATCGGGATAGGCTCCCCTGATGAACAGCAATATGATCTGGTGGTGGAGTCCTCCGGGAGCAACTCCGGGTTTGCCGACACCATGAGGCTCGTACGGCCAAGGGGCACCATAATACTAAAGTCCACTGTCGCATCAAGGGGGAATCCGAATCTTACCCCTGCAGTGATAAACGAGGTGACCATTGTGGGCTCCAGATGCGGCCTGTTCAAGCCTGCAATCAAGGCGCTTGCATCCGGAATTATATCCGTCGAATCCGTGATTGATTCCACCTTTCCGCTGGAAAGATTCTCCGAGGCAGTAGAACACGCAAGGCGGCCTGACGTCATGAAGGTCTTTGTAAGACCGCATGAGACAACCTGAGTGCCCAGGGATCCCATGGGAAATCAAAATAAAAAAAACAGGCCTAATGGCGTGTGTCAGCTTGCCTTGGTGTGGGCACGTCATGGCACGCACTGTTTGGTGCAAACTTTTGACTCTATTTGGCACCAGTGCGGGTTATGCCCGTGACGGTAGGAAAGGTATATCAATCGAGCAGGAACCCTGGCGGCGGGGCGTAAGGCCCCGAGATGCACAGATGCCCGATGGTCGGGGTTTGGCTAGGAAACAGTGCCGCTCCGACTGCCACCACCAGCGCGACATGCCACCACCTCAGCATGCCCTTCCTGCGCATGATTATCACAGTTGCCACAAAGGGTGCCCCCATAACAGCGGCTGCCGCCAGATTGATACACCCTGCTCCGATCAACGGAAGGCTGTAGAGTATGCCAGCCACTATGTTGGAGGATATGATGCCGGTAATAGCAAGGGTGGCAAACCACAGTTTGGGGCGAATGGACATGGTGTCCTCCTCCTCCTCCAGCCCATAAAGAGTATTGTGATGTGAATCACAGAGCATGACGTAGCGCCTGTATTTGCGGCAGGCAACCCACGGTTTCTAGCATGACCGATTCACACAAGGCTGCCGGGAGTCTCCCATGGTTGTTTGAATAATAAAAAACACTTGGTGCCCATTACTGGGGTGACAATTCGGCGCTTCCAAACAGAACCCTGAATGGCTCACACCAGATCAGGACGTTGCTGTATGCCTCAAGATCGGTGCCTTCGGGTATGCCGTAGTTCTGGTTTCCCTTGTTTGCCTTGAGCTTTCCAAGATCAATATAGTCTGTAGCCCTCTTGTCCGTTGCCAGGTAGACGTGCAGGTCAGGTCCGTTGGTGGCTGCAAAATTCTCCAGCCTCAGTATGGTGCTTCCGTCTTCTAGCGGAATTGTGTATGCGTCACCGTTGGCATTGTGGATTCCGTCGTTGACCCCTACGAACATTCCCGCATAGTGCGTGGCAGCTGCCATCTCCATCTCGGTCATCTGCGTTTCTGTCACGCCTTCCACTTCTAGGTCGCTCATGGTGGCCTCGTCCTTGGTGTTGTCTGGCACGCTCAGTGCCTCCAGCTCCTCCATGTCTATTCCCTTCTCTTCGCTTATGGCCTCCAGCTCCTCCATGCTCATCTCGCTTAGGTCTATCGTCTCTGCCCTGCCTACCTCATACATCGTCCTTGAGTCATCTATCATTATCTCGTCTTTTTCCATCATTTCAGCCTCGGTTGGCTCTGGAATGATGGCCCCTTCAGGCAGTGCCTCATCCACAGTTGATTCGGTAAAGTAGGGTGCCACTGCATATGTTGCAATTGCCCCAACTATCACTGCTACTGCGATAATTGCCCATGATTTGTTCATACGGATTTTTACCCTTGGCTCTATTAGTATATTTTACCCAATCCGTGACTCCCTGAAAATTCAAGATGCGGCCGTCCTGCGGTTGCGTCAGTACCGGCAGATTCGGGACTCCCTGTTGCCTCCGATTCCCATGTACCCTGATGCGGATCGTCCGGTGCATGCCGGCAAGAAATTTAGGACGATTCCGTTGCCAGAACCCCATGGAGGCAATTGACTCGTTTCTGGTATGGATCTCAACATTTCTCGGAGAGCATATCTACGAGGGAACCTTTCTGGCGGCCCTTCTTGAGACGGTGGTTCCGCCAATACCAACACTTGCAGTCTTTCCAACTGCAGGATTTCTGGCATCGCAGAGCGGGGTTCCGCTTGCCGGGGTAGCCCTGATGATTCTTCTTGGTGCAATGGGCTCCACCCTTGGCAGCTTTATCATCTATCTTGTGTCCCTGAAGCTCGGACGGGTAGTCATGCTTAGATATCTGGGTCGTTTCAGGGTGTCTGATGCAAAGTTGCAGCGTGTGGAGGCATGGTTTGAAAGGCATGGTGACAAGGCCGTCTTTCTGGGAAGGATGGTTCCTGTAATGAGGGAGATGATCTCCATTCCTGCAGGACTGCTCAGGATGAGGATGCCAAAGTTTGTACTCTACACATTTTCAGGATCGTGTGTCTGGGCCGCCGGAACCATCCTGGCCGGATACTACTTTGGCGAGGCGATCGGTCTTGGCTCTGCTGAGACTTTGTTGCCGCCCTGAATGTCATGTCGTCACACATTTGCCTGCTGCTGTTCCCGGAGGTGCCTATCCCCGGATCCACAGTCCAGGCCGGAATCTTGACCAGAGTACCGCCGGAATCAAGCCCGCTGTCAGGGCCACCAGCAACAGCATGACGGTTCCAAACTCCGGAATCACGTACGTTCCGGTTACCGTAACGGTTCCTGCCTTTACAGTCTGGTCCGGCACCGGTTCGTATCTGTAAAAATTATCCTCCGTAATCGTTATGTCAGGATCATCCTGATTCCACACGGTTCCGTCTTCTGACTCTATCTGTATGGTGTATGGCGGTGAGATCAGGGGCCTTTCAATCAGCAGTTCGATACGGTCATGGATTGCCCCGTCAATCCTTACAAAATCAAAACTGATACTCTTTGAATCCAGGTCAAACCTGATCGGCGATACCTCGTATCCGGCGTACGACATCATTGCGCTCAGCTGTTCCCCGTCATACCCGTACTCTAGGTGCCTGGCCTCTGCAGGGAATGATGGCATGTCTCCGGGTATCGGGGTGATGCGAAGGATGCGGTCGTCGTTGGGTTCGGGGGCTCCCCTGCCGTCGCGGTTGCTTGTCAGAAGGTATAGAAATCCGTCAGGCCCGGTCTGCACGTCCCGAATCCTTCCAAACTCTCCCTGAAAGAGTTTCTCGTGGGAGATCACCCTGTTGTTTTGCAGGTCAAAGTCGATCATGTGCAGATGACTTCCGCGGAGGGCTGCGACAAAGTACCTGCCTGTCCATTCCGGGATTTGATCCCCGTCATAAAATTCAGCACCTGACGGTGCCCATGTGTCGTTCCCCGTATGCAGTATGGGCTCCTGCAGGCCGTCTGCTGATTCGTCCCCCACTATGTCAGGCCAGCCGTAGTTTGTCCCCGGAGTTATGACGTTGACCTCGTCATGGGCAACGCCCCTCCACCCTGACGGTCCGTGCTCTGTTGCGACCATGTTGCCGGACTCGTCCCAGTCCATCCCCTGGGGGTTCCTGTGTCCGATGGACCATACCGGGGAGCCGCCGTACGGGTTGTCCTCTGGTATCGTCCCGTCAGGGTTGATTCTGAGAATCTTTCCTGCCAGAGAGTCCGGATTCTGCGCCGTGCCCGCATCCCCCGCATCCCCCGTGGCGATGTAGAGTCTTTGGTCCGGTCCGAACTGGATCCTTCCGCCGTTGTGGAACCATCCGCCTGGAATTCCCTCAACCAGCACCTTGTCCTCGGCGAGTACACCATTGACAAACTGGTAGCGGACCACCTTGTTTGCCGTAGAGAGAAGATCGCTGTAGGTATAATACAGATAGACATAGCCGTTCTCCTCAAAGTCCGGATCGACTGCGACTCCAAGCAGCCCGCCCTCTGCGTTGCTGTCCCCCACCGACACCAGCGGTTCTGGCACAAGCATTCCGTCCTGGATCACCCTGAGGTTTCCCTCCCTTTCTGTAAACAGAATCGCACCGTCCGGCATCCAGTCCATGCTCCACGGAACCGCCAGGTTCTCGGCCACCACATCCACCCTTACCCCAAGCTCCGGATACTCCTGTGCAGATGCTGTTGCTGCTGCAGGAATCAACAACAGTGCCAGCAAGACTATCAGAATTCTCATGTCTGAGAATGATGCCATCTTGTCATAAAAGTTACGGCTCTGTCAGTGCCTTTGCCCTTGCAAAGACTGCCGACCACTCCTCCCAGCTCAGCCGTCCCGTCTGCGTGTTCTGCCTTGACGGGTGATACGAGGTCAGAATTTGAATTGATTCGTGCTTGAAGAGTCTGTTGTGGCCAAACCCTGCAGGCCTCACCCCGTACATCCTGCATACTGCCTCGTAGGCGATTCTTCCAAGGCACAGGATGGTGGTAACCCTGTCCAGGATCTTTCTCTCCTGCTCCAGGTACGAAATGCAGGCGTCTGTCTCCTCTCTCGTGGGCTTGTTCTGGGGAGGCGCGCATCTTACTGCCGCAGTGACGTATGCGTTTTTGAGGACCAGTCCGTCATCGCGCGACTGGCTGGTCGGGATTGACGCAAACCCATGCATGTGCATTGCCTTTGCAAGCCAGTCGCCAGACGAGTCTCCGGTAAACATTCTTCCCGTCCTGTTTCCCCCGTGGGCTGCAGGCGCAAGCCCGACTATCATCAGTCTTGCATTGACGTCGCCGAATCCCGGCAGCGGTCTTCCGTGGTACTCCTCGTCCCTGAACCGCCTTACCTTGTTGCGTGCAACGTCCCTGATGTATGATGCAAGCCGGGGACATCTTTTGCACTCTAAAATCTTGCCGTTCAAGGATCTGATCTCCCTGAGCCTGGATGCCATGCCTGTGCGGGGTGCCATGTCATCTATAAACCTGAGATGCATCTCAGATGGTGCTGTCATGATAGATTCAAACAACAACATCTAAATTTCCCATATCTTATTCGGCATCATTGAAGCATGACATCATAAAAAACCCCACCGGAATGATACAGTTCTCCATGGACAGGGGGGAGAAGGTAACTGCAGAGGCTGCGGCAATGGTCTTCATGCGGGGCAACATAGAGACAGAAACCCGGAAAAGAAAGAGCGGCCTCTTTCAGTCGCTGAAGGTGGCTGCATTTGGAGGTCAGTCGTTCTTTGTCAACGAGTTTACTGCGCGGGAGGACGGGTGCAGGCTTGGCCTCACCGGAAACATGCTTGGAGACATTGAGGTTATTACCGTTGATTCGGAGTTTATCGTCCAGTCGGGTGCATTCGTGTGCTCCGTCGGGGATCTGACGCTGGATACGCAGTGGCAGGGATTTACCAAGGGCGTCTTTGGAAGCAACCTGTTCATGCTGAAGACTCTCGGACGGGGGGACATGTTTGTAAACGCGTGGGGCGGCATCTTCAAGACGGAACTGGCTCCCGGCGAGAGGATGATAGTCGACAACTACCAGCTGGTGGCCATGAGTGCCACTGCAGACTACCGCGTCGCAAAGCACGGTAGTCTCAAGACCACGCTGTTTGGAGGTGAGGCGCTGGTAGTAGAGATTACGGGCCCCGGAACAGTCTACATGCAGACAAAGAACATCATGGAGTTTGCAAGGGCACTGATACCGTTCCTTCCAAAGCGGCACTAGCACGCCTTTTGATTTTGCAAATTACAAGTAATAGTCCTGCTGGTTTCACGGGCGTTGCAAGATGGCCTGTTCCAAATAATTTTCCCACCTGACTGTCATGCTTGATCTCGGTTGCCACCAAATCAAATTGATAATTATGGACACAGATCAACATTTAGCATCAGACAGATAATCAGACAAGCATGCATAGTTTTTGGAGAAATGATCCGCATAATTCTCAAAAGCTATAGAATTATCTAAAATCTCTAGATAGGAATGATCTTGAATCCTATTTCTGTAGCATACTCTCAAAATATCTAAAAATTTTTAAAATTAGAGATTGGAATGCTCCATAAACTATCCCAAATTGCGGTGAACCGCATCGTACTTCGTTGGAGAGTATAAATAAATTAGATTTACCCGTTCATAAAGATAATTAATTGCTTTACTGCACATGTCGTGACTAAGACCTGTGGCTACACGAATTTCATCAAACGTGCGTGGGCCTTCTTTATACAAAAATACCAGAACACGTTCATCTTCAAGGTTTAGCTGATTTTTAAATGGATTGAGAACTCCGCCTGTGGTTTTCTCATCCCAGATTCTAAAGGCGAAATTTAGGTTTTTGATATAATCCTTCGTAGTTGAAATGATCATATCCTTATCAACGGTGCCGGTATTTGAAACACGCTGCTATGAAATTGCCAGGTTTAAAATGGATGCAGGCTTTCCATTAAAATCTAAATTTAACATTTTATTGGGACCCAATAATTGGCTAATCAAATCCTTTTTTGTGTCGGCAAATTTCTGGATCTCATTTCTAACATAAACTAATGACTCATCCTGAGTCTTCAGATCGATGCTGGGGGAATTCATATGTGCAGCAACGAGAAACTGAGTCATTCTCAAATCTGTGTGTGGGGAAATGTTTCTCCTTCTCCTCCCTGCATGTTCCTCAACTGTAATGGGGTAATCCGAGTTGACAAGCCCTAATGACTCAAAATTCTCTGGCTTGTGTTTTTTTGACAATAATGCTATTGATTGTTCGACGGTACCCTGATCGGGCTTTCTACTGAGGAATCCTTCTGTATTTTTTGTAATTTTTTCAAAATCAAGCGTTTTTTCACTCCATTGAAACGGAAGCAATCTATGCGATTTTTTTAACTCCGGAACATCAAAAATCATTTTTTTAGATCCTAGTAATTCGGGAGCAATGAACATTACTAAATCATTGTAAAGGAATCTGATAATTTTTAATTCACGTGGCGGGCTAAACAGTGACACTGTGATTCCTCCCACTCGATTAGGTAGCGATGGGGAGCTTACGAAGTACCGTATTAAAAAATCCGGTTGAATGGAATCAATATTGCTCCAGTTTTCAAAGAGATTGCCTTGAAAGTCAGAGGATTTTATATCCGATATAAATTGGCTGTGGTCAGGCTCGTCAGAAGCGATATTTTCTGCAACAAGAATTTTGTAAGCCGACTGTCCCGCTAAATCATATTTCCATCGTCCTTTGCAATAGACATATTGGTGATTTGCAGGAAAATCCAACCCATCAGTTACTTTACATATGAAGTAGATGCTGTTTGTGGTTTTAGTGGGCAGCAGTAAAAACTTTGTTCGATCTATCCAAGACACAAATCCGCTAATTTCAACCAATTTTGCATTTTTGGCCCTGTTAAATTCCTCAATTTGATGCATTTCAAATGGGGTATACTCAAAACCAAATACACGTTCAATCCACCGTCCTCTGGCAGCAATTCTTTTTGTTTTTTCTCGTCCCTGCACTCTTGTGGGTTTAATTAGCCACATTACCAATTTGTCTTTGGTTACTATCAGGTTTAACTATATTGATCTGAATCCCTGTTTTTGGCACCAATTTTTACACTATTTTCTAAATGATCCTGTGCGTCATTTATTCCCGGCCTTCATCCTACGGTTGGTGTCCGGGCCTTCGCTAGACAATGCTTAAATCCGCAATCCCTCACCAAAGAACAATTTGAAACTGCCGCGCGGAATGAAGGACTTTGAGGCCGCAGAAACAGCAGACATCGAGCACGTCCGGCACCACTTTCGGAGGCTCTCTGACCTGTACGGGTTCTCGTTCATGCAGCCATCCCCCATAGAACTGCTCTCTACCCTAGAGACCAAGTCGGGACCTGCAATCCGGGAGGAGATATACTACTTTGAGGACAAGGGGGAGCGGGAGGTGGCGCTGCGCTTTGACTTTACCATGGGGCTGACCCGGTACATTGCATCCCAAAAGTCCATGAGGCTCCCTGCCAAGCTCTCAAGCTTTGGGGGCGTCTTCAGGTATGACGAGCCGCAGAAAGGGCGGTACCGCTACTTTCACCAGTGGAATGTGGAGATTTACGGCAGGCCGTCTCTGGAGTCAGAATCCGAGATAATCGAGATGACATCGCGGCTGTTCGACTCGCTGCTCCTAAAGGGAATCACAATCGAGATCAGCCACCGGGACCTGGTTGAGTCGTACATCAACAGGATCTTCGAATCGCAGGATCCCGGACTGGTCGCCGACATCCTGCGCGCAGTAGACAAGACATCAAAAAAGTCACACAAAGAGATCCTGCACGAATTTGAAGAAAAGGGATATGACCGGCAGAAACTGGAGATGGTTCTGGAGTTCTCCCAGGTCAGGGGAACCATACCCGAGGTGGAAAAAATGTTTGACACCGCCCATCTGGAGCGGTGGGACTACCTGAAGAATCTCTTTGAATCCCTGGAGAACAGGGGCGTCTCAAATATCAGGATCAACTTTGGCATAGTCCGCGGGCTTGACTACTACTCTGGTACCGTCTTTGAGGTGTTTGCAGAGGGCTCCGGGTTTGGCGCGCTGGCAGGCGGCGGCAGGTATGACGCGCTGACCCGGGCCTTTGGAAGGGACGACATCGGGGCATCCGGCGTCGCAGGGGGCGTGGAGAGGATAATCCTGACGATGCATCAGCAGGGAATAGTGCCGTCCCCTGTCAGGGAACGAGTCGCGGTACTTTATGTCAACGACGAGATGCAAAAGGTCGCATCCTCCATCACGTCGCTCCTCCGGCTCAACGGCATACATGCCGACATGGATCTTGCAGGCAGAAGCCTTAAAAAGCAGATGGATATGGCAGGCAGCGCAAGGCTTGCCATAATTGTGGGGCCGCAGGAACTGGCAGAAGGGGGCGTCGTGCTGCGTGACATGCAGGACGGCACCGAGGGAGTCATTCTCCTGGAAAAACTCACCGAGGATCCAAGATCCGTCCTCAGTTTAGAAAGGCCCTCGTAAGCATCATTATCTCGGGACCCGTGGTCAGCGTTCCGACCACCACGGCATTGTCGTTTGCAAGAATCCCCGATGCCACATAGGGGACACCGTTGTTTATGGAACTCTGCTCGACTTTTACCCCCAGCAGGCTTGCAAAGATCTCCATGTCCTTCTCGTCTGCCTCTGGATGGATTGCAGCCCCGGTGTTGTTTGCAACCATGACTGCCCCTGTCTGGTTGAATCCTGCGATCTTTCTCTGAATCGTCTCGACTCCCAGCACGTCTGATATCGTCTGGCAGTCACTGCCTGAGAGCCACGGGGATACCACCGCTCCCCTGTCGTTTGCGCATATCACGTTTCCAAGCGCGGTAAACCTTGAATCCAGCACGCCGACCTCCAGATCAGTCTCCTCCTTCAGGAGGTCATACTCGTTTTGATACGCCGTCTTTGGCAGCAGTATTCCCTTGTTGTTCATCACCGACAGTGATCCCATCAGCCTGGTGTTTGCAACTGACATGTACATGTATCTGACTCCAAGGTACGCCCCCAGCTTCTCTGCCCTTGACTTGGCAAACCCCATCGGGATCAGAACCAGATCCGCATTCGTCCTGATGTACACCCCTATGTTTGATCCCCTGTACACATCATACTTGATGATATCCATGTCCTCGGATGGCCCTGTCGTGCGTTATGAATCTTGTTTGAAGCGGGTTGTATGAATTCACCTGCCCCTTATATCAGTCGACCAACTTCTTCGGCCACGCTCTTGCCATGTGCCCTCCACGTGAGGACGCACGTGACAAAATCTGCAAGGCGCTTCATGGCCTTGGAGCCGCCCTTGGTCTGCCCGCTTATCTTGCGGAACACCACCAGGTAGCGCAGCGCCCTCTCGCTGGCGTTGTTTGTAGGCTCGACGCCGGGATGCTCCAGGAACGCAAACATGCGGTGCAGGTGCCTCTCGAGCTTGTCCAGCACCTTTTGCATGTCGTCATCGTCACCACCACCACCGGCATCGCGGTACCGGTCAAGCACGTCCTGCATGGTGCGGTTCATCGTATGCCGCAGCTGTGGCGAGCGCGCCTCCTGCGCGGCCAGCAGTTTTGCCCTCTCAAACACCCACTTGTGGTCCTCGTGGAGCTGCTGCCGCCGCCGCCGGACACGTTTGGTCTCGGGAGGCACGGCGCAGTATTTTTCTGCCAGGTGCCTTGTCTGCCGGAGGTCGTGCGCCCAGCACGACTGGTGCATGCCGTCCTTGTCAAACCTGTCATATCCGGTGTACCCGTCAGTTATCGCCACCCCGTCAAATTTGTCCATGGCATCGAGCATGAGCGTGGCCCTGCTCTGGCTGATGTTTATTGCGATGTTTTTGCCCGACTGTGCCACGTTTGCGTGTACCTTCTGGCCGTCGTTTCGCCAGCTGGTTTCGTCAAACCCGGCACAGTCAGAAGCCTCCACTTCCCCGAGGATCCTGCCTGCCTCGTGGCCCGAGGCGTCCCCGACGCGTGCCATGATGTTGTTGACGGTGGATCCTGCAAGCATAATGCCCGTTATGGAGCGCACCGCGACCGAGATTCCCTTGAGCGGCACCCGTGCCGCGCGCAGTTCTGAGACGAGTCCGACCATGCCCTTGCCGAAGTTGCCCCGCCGCGGCAGGTCGTTTGGAGCATCTTCCCTGCGGCCGCATGAGCCGCATACTGCAGTCTCCACGCGGTGCCGCGTCTCGCACGCAGTCACCCTGATGTCCGTGATGTCCCGCACGCGCGGACTGCCAATCGCCATCCGGCCGCCGCCGCCGCCGCACCCGCATTCCGGGAGCACCGGCACCCGCCTCCTGCCCGACTTCCTGCGCCCGAACCTGTGGGATACGGTCCTTTCCGGGTCGTGGGGGCGCGACGCCCCCGCGTGTCCCTTTCTTCCCCCGCGCTTGGATTTGCCCTCCTTTTCCTGTTTTTTTGCCCGCTCCCTCTTCTGGGCCTTCCATTCCAGGGATTCAGATGAGGGCGGCGTGTTGGGGTTTGTATAGTATGTCATGAGGCGTTCGCTGTACCCCAAGGCCCTTTCAAGACGTTCTATCCTGCCAAGTGCCTTCTCAAGATCGGATTTGAGGGTGGCAATCTCCCGGTTCCGTGCTAGGAGTTCCTCTTTTAGCTGGTCCCTGCTCATGTGCCGTGAATTTACCATGTAAAGTGATGTGTATTGCCAGCATATGGATCAGTATGATCATTTTTTTGTGACAGGAAGGACAGGTGAATTCATACAGCGGGTTCTGCCCGTGCATTCGTAATTGCCGGATCGGGCAGATCCCAGGGGAATGCCGCCGGTGGTGGCCACGACCGGCTCCGTATCGTGCCTGCAAAACCACGCCAAGGCCTACCGTGTCCCTGTGAATACATGACGGCCTGACGGGCGTGGCCGGCGTCGACCCGAACCTACATCGACATCATCTATCTTTAAATAACATTCACGCCGATGTTGATTCATGCCAATACCGGAAAATTTTCCCGAGGGGTTTGACCCGCTGGGAAAGATATCTGATCCCGATGGAAACTTCCACATCATGTGGGGTCCTGGCAGGACTGCCAACGAGGACGGCTCGCAGGTCGAGTCCCTTGTAGACTCTGATGTACAGTCTGCGTATGCGGCAAAAGGCGAGGAGCAGGTTCCCCTTGGAATTAGCGGCACGGCTGTTGCAGTGGACTGGGACTCGTGCGTTGCAGACGGCGCATGCATAGAGGCGTGCCCGGTGCAGGTCTTCCAGTGGTACAGGACCGAAAAGGACATTCCTGCAAAGGATGTGGTGGGCCAGACCTTCGAGGGTATCGGCAGTTCCGTCAAGGACGACAGGCATGATTTCACCGACAAGGCAGATCCGATCAGGGAGCATGACTGCATCTGGTGCATGGCATGCGTCTCGGTATGTCCGCCGCAGGCCATCAAGGTCGACCAGTCAAACATGGAGGCACACGACAAGGCCGCCATGTCCCTGTGATGCCCACATGTTCTCTAAAACTCCGATTTAGTCGTGACTAATTTTGTCTAGATTTAAATAATAATCGAAAATAAAAGAGTCTATGCCAATAGACGAAAAGTTTGTTGAAAATCTAGAAGTAGTTGGACAGACCAACCACTCAGACGGTGAGAATCTTCACTTTATCTGGGGCGAAGGCAGGACCGACGGTGAGGCATTCTCAGACGAGAATGTCCTTGCAGCATACGAGGAGAGAGGGGAGGAACAGGTCCCACTCGGTATCCACGGAACGACTGTCGCCGTAGACTGGGACTCCTGCATCGCAGCAGGCGAATGTATGATCGTCTGTCCGGTACAGACCTTCCAGTGGTACAGAACTGAGCAGGACATTCCTGCAGCCGATTGTCTTAATGCCACGTTTGATGGAACAGGCGGGACAGAGCAGGATGAGCGTCTAGACTACTCGGACAAGTCGCAACCAATCAGGGAGCACGACTGTACACAGTGCATGGCCTGTCAGGAGGTATGCCCAACACATGCAATTCTGATCGAGCCATCATACCTGGAATACCATGAGAAGGAGGCAGGCACGTACGTCGTGATGCCAAGCTCCGGTAGCAGTCCACACTCACTCCATTAAGGAAATCTCTTCCTTTTTCTTATTTTTAAGACACGACACTAGACGGCATGCCGCTCAGCACCGTTCCCAACCAGCCCTGATCCTGCCACATAAAGAGAGATCCTCAACAAATTTTAACCACCGCCATTTACAAGTCCTTGCAGAGGTCGCCTAGCTCGGTAGGGCGCGGGCCTTGAGAGCCTGTGTGTGCAAGCATACGGGGGTTCAAATCCCTCTCTCTGCGCCTTATTCCAACCATGCCTGCTGCCGGCCTTGGTGGCTCAGTCCCTCAGGGTTCCAAGCTCTGCAAGCATTGCAGAGAGCTGGATCTCCGAGTTTGCGCCCACCAGCACCCGGTAGTCGTACCTTGCAATAATCTCAAGAATCTCCGGGAGCCTGTCGTGCCCTGACTTGAACACTGCAGAGTTGATATACTTGAGAAAGTCCGACTCGGACATTCCATACACCCGGATCAGCTCGATCATCTTCTCCCTTGCCTCGGCCAGCCTGCCTGACAGCGCCGCCTTCAGAACGGTGTCGACATCGGAGGTTCTTGTCAGCCCGGCAGATGCCTTGACGCTCTCCTCTGTAATCGGGCCGAGGCTTGCAGCAGCCTGCATGATGTTGATTGCATGCCTCATGTCCCCCTCCGAGTAGCCATAGACTGCCTTGAGGCCGTTCCTGTCAGCGGAGACGCCCTCCCTCCCTGCGATCTCCTCGAGTCTTGCTATGACATCGCCTTCTGCAACGGATGTGAACTTGAATGTGGCGCACCTGCTCTGCAGCGGATCTATGATCTTTGATACGTTGTTTGCAATCAGGATGAACCTGCACGTCCTTGCAGTGTCCTCGATGATCCTCCGCAGCGCCGTCTGGGCGCCGGAAGTCATCTCGTCTGCCTCGTCCAGTATTATGATCTTGAACGGCAGGTCGCTCATGACTGCAAACCTTGAGAACCTCTTTACCCTCTCCCTTACCATCTCGATTCCCCTCTCGTCAGAGGCGTTAAGCTCAAGGGTGTATTCCTTGGAGTGGTCCCCGAGGATCTGCCTGGCAATGCACATGGCCGTGGTCGTCTTGCCCACTCCTGCAGAACCCGAGAACAGAAGATGCGGCATGTCCGTGGGATCCTTGATCAACGCCTCTAGACTCCCAATTATGTCTGTCTGGTTGACTACCTCTGAGAGTGTCTTGGGCCTATACTTTTCCACCCACATGCCCGCGCCTGACATGATGGTACGCACGTGATTCCCACTAATAAATCGGGCAGATTTGCTGCAGTAGTGATTCTGGCCGGCACGCCCGGGGGCAGGCATGAATCCTGCGCGTATCGCGCCGGCCTGGACACGCTCTGGGCGTATTCACCCTGTTGGGTATTACACTATAACCCGCATCTAAAATGCAGACGTGTGCCCAATGTACGGTATGGGCAACTTGAACGCTGGACTAAATTCTACTTACAACTTTGTTGATTCTAACTGTCAATGCTGTACTAATTGAGTCTTCAGTGAGGGAATGGTAATTTTGATGGATATTGGCAGCGTGGAAAGGTTACACTCGATCGGATATGGCCTAAAGGATGCAAAGTTTACCGTCGGCCGGGACTTTGGATTCGACGTTGCCGGCACCAAGGTAAAGGGAACCCAGGGCGAGGTCAACAACATACCGCGGTGGCTGGGAAAGATTCTTACCAAGAACAATCTCGGGGTGCTGGAATCGCCTGACATGATTACCGAGCTCAAACAGGCCCTTGCAAAGGAGAAGATGGTCGGGGAGTACCAGATGGCCACGCTTGACTCCCACTTTTACATAAAGCTAAGAGAGTCCATGAGGGAGCTTGCCCGTGACGACTTTGACAGGATCGAGAGCATGATGCTGGAGCTGTTCAGGATGAGGCGCGGCAAGCTGGTAAAGCTGGCAGACTCTATCAAGCTGAACTCGGACCTGTACGGCAGGCTGACTGTGGAGGAGAGCATCTTTTATCGGACCATCTACGAGAACAGCAAGGCCCTTGAGACACAGATAAGGGATGTCGCCCATGAGTGAGACGCAGGTCAGGACGTTTAGCGACTCTGCGCTGTCTGATCTGGTAAAGCAGTTTCTTGTCAGGTTCAAAGACAGGGACGGCGCATACCGGTACCTGGATGCGATAGACCAGATGATGCCAAAGGATGCAAAGTATATCATCGTGGACTATAACGACCTGGTGACACAGCCCGAGATCGAGGCCATGTTTACGGAGAATCCTGACCGCATCCTTGAGACGTTCTCAAATGCAATCAAGGAGGCCCTCCAGACAAGGTTCCCCGAGTATGCCGAGAAGATCAAAGACGAGATCCGCGTCAGAATAGTCAACTACCCGCTGGAGCGGAGCCTGCGGCAGATCAATGCAGAGACCATAGGGACCATAACCAGCGTGTCTGGGATGGTGGTGAGGGCCTCTGAGGTAAAGCCGCTTGCCAAGGAGCTGCTCTTTGTCTGTCCCGACGAACACCCCAACAGGGTGGTCCGGATAAAGGGAATGGACGTCTCAACCCCTGTGAGGTGCAGCAATACGGAGTGCAAGCACCGCGAGTTTGAGCTAAAACCAGAGGAGAGCAGGTTTATCGACTTTCAGATTCTCAGGCTGCAGGAGCTTCCGGAGGATCTGCCGCCCGGACAGCTGCCCCACTACATCGATGTCTCGATCAAGCAGGATCTGGTGAACAGCGCAAGGCCGGGAGACAGGATAATTCTTACCGGGCTGGTCCGGGTAGAGCAGGAGTCCGTGGCAGGCGTCCAGAGGGGGCACAGCGGACTGTACAGGCTGAGAATCGAGGGAAACAACGTAGAGTTCCTGGGCGGCCGGGGCACAAAGACCTCGCGCAAGATTGAGAGGGAGGAGATCGCCCCGGAGGATGAGAAGACGATCAGGGCCCTGGCCCAGAGTCCGGACGTATACCAGAGGCTGATAGACTCGTTTGCGCCGCACATCCAGGGCCAGTCGCTGATCAAGGAGGCCATACTGCTGCTGATCGTAGGCTCCAACCAGAGAATATTGGTGGACGGAAGCAAGATTCGGGGCGACATCAACGTGTTTCTGGTGGGGGATCCGGGAACCGCAAAGAGCGAGATGCTAAAGTTCTGCTCAAGGATCGCCCCGCGCGGCCTGTACACGTCGGGCAGGGGCTCCACTGCGGCGGGCCTGACAGCTGCCGTAGTCCGGGACAAGACGGGAATCATGATGCTCGAGGCAGGTGCCGTCGTGCTCGGCGATCAGGGACTGGTCAGCATCGACGAGTTTGACAAGATGAAGGCCGAGGACAGAAGCGCGCTGCACGAGGTCATGGAGCAGCAGTCTGCAAGCATAGCAAAGGGGGGAATCGTGGCCACGCTCAATGCAAGGACATCCATCTTGGCTGCTGCCAACCCGATGTACGGCAAGTACGATCCCTTCAAGAACATCACAGAAAACGTCAACCTGCCGATCCCGCTTCTGACGCGTTTTGACCTGATATTTGTAGTAAGGGACATACCTGCACGGGAGAGGGACGAGGTGATTGCAAGGCACATCATAGAGCTGCACACCCCCAAGGGGACAGACAGGCGCTCGGTGATCGACGTGGATCTGCTTACAAAATACCTCTCGTATGCAAAGCGCTCTGCGCCCAGCCTGACAAAGGAGGCAGAGGAGAAGATACTGGACTACTACCTTCAGATGAGGAACGTGGAATCAGAGGAGATGATCACAGTAACTCCCAGACAACTGGAGGGAATAATCAGGCTCTCCACGGCAAGAGCCAGGCTGCTGATGAAGGACATAGTAGAGGAGGAGGATGCAGAGCGCGCCATATTCCTGATTCAGAGCATGCTGCAGGACGCAGGCGTGGATGTCAACACCGGCAAGGTGGACTTGGGCGTCTTGCAGGGAAAGCCAAGAAGCGAGGTATCCAAGATGCATCTGTTCGTGGACGTGCTAAAGTCGCTAGAGGGTGACAACAAGATACCCGTGGAGGAGAGAACATTTGTCAAGGAGCTCGAAAAGACTGAAAAGTTTACCGAGGAGGAGGCAAGGGAGTACATCCGAAGGATGCAGAGAGATGGAACTATTTATGAATCAAGGCCAGGCCACTATAACCGGGTATGAAAATAGAGAACCTGAAACTTCCCAACCCAGCAATCGAGTTTCTCATGTCGCAGGGGTTTGAGGAGCTGTACCCGCCGCAGGCGGCAAGCGTAAGGGCCGGCCTGCTTGAGGGGGAGAGCATCCTGGTGTCTGCGCCCACGGCAAGCGGAAAGACCCTGATTGCGATGATTGCGATGCTGGGATACCTCTCCGGGAACGGCGGGAAGGTGGTATATCTCAGTCCGCTGCGCGCCCTCGCAGCAGAAAAGTTTGCAGAGTTTCGGGAGCTCCAGAACGTCGCCCTTGAGAGGAGCATCCGGGTGGGAATGGACACCGGTGACTACGAGGGCTCCCGGCGAAACCTGGACAAGAACGACGTGCTGGTCCTGACCAATGAAAAGATGGACTCCATAATAAGGCGCGGCGAGGACTGGCTTGAGGATATAGGGCTGGTAATATCTGACGAGGTGCACCTGATAGGGGACCGGGGAAGGGGCCCCGCCCTTGAGATGACGCTCACGCAGCTCAGACGGCTGAACACCAACCCCCAGATAGTGGGCCTGAGCGCCACTGTCACCAACTCAGAAGAGATAGCAAGATGGCTAGGGTGCAAGCTGGTCCAGAACAGCTGGAGGCCGGTCCCGCTCTCAGAGGGGGTGTACAGCGGGGGAGTGGTCACGATGAATGACGGCCGGACATTCGAGGTTCCGCACAGCGTGCGGGGGACGCCGGTGGACCTTGGCGTGCAGTCGGTGCTTGACGGGGGGCAGTCCCTGATATTTGCATCGACGCGCATCCGCTCAAAGTCCCTTGCGACGAAGGCAGCAGACGCAGTATCGGGTACCCTCAAGGCAGCAGACGCCGGCAGGCTTGAGAAGGTGTCAGGCGACATCATGTCAAAGAATGAGCACACCGAACTGGTAACGACGCTTGCCACACTGGTCAAAAAGGGCGTTGCATTCCACCACGCCGGACTGAACCAGAACTGCAGGGAGACGATCGAAGACGAGTTCCGAAGGGGAACGATCAAGCTGCTCTCGTCGACTCCCACGCTTGCTGCAGGAGTCAACCTGCCTGCAAGAAGGGTGGTGATATCAAGTGTCAGCAGGTATGACGTCAGGGCGGGCATGAACGCGCCGATCAGCGTGCTGGAGTACAAGCAGCTGTGCGGAAGGGCCGGACGGCCCCAGTACGACGAGTACGGGGAGTCCATAGTGATCGAGACTGACACGTACGGGGATCTCATGGAGTACTATGTCAACGGTGAGCCTGAACCGATCGAGTCCCAGATGATGGATGACCGGTCCCTGAGGATACACACGCTCAGCGTAATCGTCACGAACCCGGGAATAAAGAAAGAGGACATCTTGGACTTTTTCATGGGGACGCTGGGGGGGCAGCAGTCCCGCACATCCTCTGTCAAGTTCGGCGTGAACATATCGCTGCGGCTCCTCGCTAGCAGCTCCATGATAGTACAAAAGGGCGGCAGGTATGCTGCAACCCGGCTGGGAAGAAGGACGTCCCTGCTGTACCTTGATCCCGTGACTGCCACGACCCTCCTTGAGGCTGCAAGGGACGCGACGACCCCGGGAACGCACACGCTTGGGTTCCTGCACCTGGTGACCGAATGCGAGGAGTTTTATCCAAAGTTTGCCCTCAGGAGCAGGGATCATGACCTGGCGCAGGCGCTCGTTGAGAGCCACCCCGAACAGATGCTAGAGTCCGTGCCTGCAGCTGCTGCTGCTGCTGATGCTGCCGCCCATCACGTGTCCCGAAGCCTGCTTGCGCTTCATTCATGGATATCAGAGTCATCCGAGCTTGTCATATCTGACAGCCTGGGAATCGAGTCAGGCGACATGCACAGGCTGGTCGAGAACGCAGACCGGCTCCTCTACTGCCTGGGAGAGATCTCAAAGATTGCAGACCGGACCGAGCTGCTCGAGGAGGTTAACACGCTGAGAACCCGGGTGGTCAACGGAATTAACGAGGAGCTTGTGGGCCTTGTGCGCATAAGGGGGATAGGCCGGGTGAGGGCAAGGGCGCTATACAAGAGCGGGATCAGGACCCTCAAGGATCTCTCCGAGGTCACTCCAAAAAAGCTTGCAGAAGTCGACAAGATAGGACCCGTGCTTGCAAACAAAATAAAGTCCGAACTGAAAAGGATCAGGTAGGTAGTTGGCAGATCTAGTAATTCCGGCGCTGGCATCATGCATCGTAGCATTCGTTATAGTGTATGCCATGACTCCCCCGCTGACCCGGTACCTGGAGAAAAAGGGCATGGTGGTCCGGGACGTCATCAAGAAGGACGCGATGGTCGCGCGCCCCGGAGGCATCTCGATCGTCGCCGGAATGATCGCCTCTGAGGCAGTATTGTATGCGTTTTTGCAGCTTGACGCGATCCTTGCGGTGATGGCCACCACGGGGGCCGCGTTTGCCGTCGGGTATGTAGATGACCGGAGGACGATGGGCGGGTGGTTCAAGCCGATACTGCTTGCGGTCTCTGCAGCGCCGATAATCCTGCTCGGCACGTATGATACGAACCTTGCGTTTCCGCTGTTCGGGGAGGTGAGGATTCCAATACTGTACCTGGGGATAATACCCATCATGATCGCAGTAACCGGCAACACGATAAACTCCATCGATGTCATGAACGGCGCCGCAAGCGGGTTCATGGTTATTGCGGGATTTTCGCTCTCGCTCTGCCTCTTCATACTGCAGAACTTTGAGATGGCGCTGGTCAGCCTGCCGCTGGGATTTGTGGCGCTGGCATTCTACAGGTACCACAAGATCCCAAGCAGCATATTCCCCGGGGATTCGGGAGCGCTGGCGTTCGGTGCCATGTACGGCGCAATCGCGATAGTCGGGGGAGTCGAGGTCATAGCCGCAGTCGCGCTGCTCCCTGCCATATTCAACTCCTTTCTCTTCCTGTCCAGCACAAGGCGGATAGTCGAGTACCGGAAGGTCCCGGGAAATCCGGTGGAGGTGACCGACGACCTGCTGCTCCGGGACACGGGCGACAAGACCGCCCCGAAGAGCCTGACGAGACTGATCCTGACATGGGGGCCGCTGTCAGAACGGCAGGCGGCCATGGCGATCTTCAGGCTTGCCGCCTTCTCGGGGGGCCTTGCAGTGGCCACAGCTGTTCTGGCAGGTGTGTTCCAGTGAAGTCCATATACGTCATGCTGGTAGTAATGTGGCTGCTGATCCTCGGGGGAGGGGGAATCGCGGTGCTTGTGCTGGGACCGCTGCACCTTGAGGGCGTCGACCCGCTGTTCACGTCTGCCCTAAAGGGCGCAGTGGCAATAGGCATGGTGGTGGTGTGGGTGCTGGTGCTGTCGCGCATGAAGAACTGGGTGCTTGGGAGGCGGATACGGTACTAGCTGCCCTCCATCCACGCCTTTCTCTTCTTTTCGTACTCTGCCCTGGTGTACCTTATGGTTGCAGGCACCCCCATGACGACCACGCCGTCCGGGACGCTCCTTGTCACCACCGATCCCATCGCGACCACGCTGTCCCGGCCTATGGTTATCCCTGCCATGAGGGTTGCATTTGCGCCAATCACGGCGTTGTCCTTTATTGTGATTCCTGCAAGCCTGTCAGACATCGGGTAGGGATCGTTGGTGGTGGTGACAGAGGGCCCTATGAAGACGTTCTTTCCTATTCTGGAGAGGTACGAGATGTGCGCGTTTCCCTCTATCTTTGTGCCCTCCCCGACCTTTGCGCCATAGTCTAGGTGGACAAGCGATCCTATCTTGACGTTGTCGCCAATCTCCACGTCATCGCCAACGTATGCAAAGTGCCATATCTTGACATTTTTGCCGATCTTTGCCGACTCGGATACAAAGTTAACAACAACCAACCTAAAGGTGCCATGGGCCTGCCGATCTAATAATCTTTTCAGGCAGGTTGTCCTTGTGCTCCTGCAGGAAGCCCACCTCCTGCTCCCTGTCTCTCAGTTCGTCTGGGAGCATGATGGGAATCTCATCTATTATGGGGTAGAACCTGGAGCACTCCTGACAGTACAGGGCCCCCTCCGAGACCCTGCCGTCCTCCCCCTTCCCCTCCTTAATCACGAACAGTTCCAGCGGGTAGCTCTTGTCGTTTGGGCACGCCAGAATGTCCATCATTGTCCTGTTCATCTCAAATCCAGATAGATTGGGATCCCCTTCTGGCTAGATAAAAGTGCCGCTTCGGCAATCCTTGTGATGTTGACTGCCTCTGAGGCCATTACGGGATGCCTGTTCCTGCCCTCCATTGCGCCAAGAAAGCTCTGAATCTCTAGCAGGAGCGGCTCCTGCTTTACGTTGTCTATCGTGACGGTGCTGTCCTGCTCCTCCACTGTTATCTTTTGCGTTATAAAGTCAGAGGATATCACCGCGTCGGTACACACTGCGTCAAACTTTCTGATCTTCTTTGGGGTGATCCAGTTTGACGATATCATGGCAATCTTTTGGTCTTCGTACCCAAGCATTATGCTTGAAAAGTCCTCGTGCTCGTGCCTTATGCTGCCTGCCCTTGCAAAGACCACGTGCGGCATCCGGCCAAACAGCCAGTTTGCAGTATCGATGTCATGCGTGGCAGTGTCGTGGATGATGCCCACGTCCTTGATGTGGAGGGGAATCCTGTTCCCGCGGTGAAACTCCAGCATGATGAGATCCCCGTATGTCCTGTCCGTTACAATCTCCTTTACCCTGCGCACTGCGGGGTTGAACCTCTCGATGTAGCCGCATGTCAGGACTACCCTGTTTCTCTCTGCAAGCAATGCAAGCCTCTCCCCGTCCTCTGCTGTATGCGTGAGGGGCTTTTCCACAAAGACGTGTTTTTTTGCCTCCAGCAGCCTCTGCGTAATGTCTGCGTGCGTTCTGGTGGGCGTGACTACAAAGGCCCCGTCAAACTCCTCTTCTGCTGCCAGCATCTCATCGACTGACCGGTAGTGGTTTACAGAGTATCTCTCTCCGTACTCTTTGCTGCGTGCAGGGTCAGCATCGCACACTGCGCCAAGCACGCCTAGCTGTGAGAGAATCCTGGAGTGGTTCCTGCCCCATCCGCCGACCCCTATCTGTACTACCCTCATCATCTAGTATACCCCGGTCAGCCAGTGGGAGTAGTCCGGATTCCTGCCCATTACAATGTCTGCGTACATGCCCTTGATCTTGCATGTCATGTCTCCCGGCGTGCCTCGTCCTATCGTCACGGAGTCGACTGACGTGACCGGGGTTATCTCTGCTGCGGTTCCGGTAAGGAAGATCTCCTCTGCCATTGACAGCTCGTCCCGCGTAATCCTCCTCTGGATGACATCGACGCCCATGTCCCCTGCGATTCTGATTACGGTATCCATAGTGATCCCCTCGAGCGGGCCTGATGCCTGCGACGGCGTGACGAGCTGGCCGTCACTTACAATGAAGACGTTCTCCCCTGCAGCCTCGCTTACGTTTCCGTGGTGGTCAAGCAGGATCGCCTCGTCTGCCCCGCGTTCCCTTGCCTCGTTGGTTGCAATGACTGAGTTGAGATAGTTTCCGCTGATCTTTGACTGTGCAGGCGTTGACATGCCTGAGAACTTTCTCCACGAGACCACCGCAGCCGAGATCCCGTTCCCGTCAAATATCTCCCCGAACGGAAATGTGATTATTCCCATGCTTGTGGGGGTCCTGTCGGTAATGTGAAGGTTGATTCCGTACTCCCCCACAAAGTAAAACGGCTTGATGTAGCACGACTCCCTGATCCTGTTCTTTTTGCAGGTCTCGGTGATGGCTCCTGCAACCTCTGCATCCGAAAACCTCAGGGGCATGCCGTAGAATTGACCGGATCTCCTGAACCTGGCTATGTGGGCATCAAGCCTGAACACGTTGAGGCTTGCATCGTTCCAGTACGCCCTTATTCCCTCAAAGACGGAGGTTCCGTAGTGGATGGCGTGCGTGGTTATGGGAATGCCGGCATCCTTTGTCAGGACGTATCTCTGGTCCAGCCATGCATACCTTGAAAACGACACTGTCATGGGGCAATTGCACCAGATCCGTATATTAACTTCTAGTCATTTTGCGGATTCCCTGTAGCGGCGGCCATGCCTGACCGGATCCGCTGCCGTCAGGTGGGACTGACATGCGCTTATCTTGACCATCCGTCCTTGGGGAACTTCATTCCCGCAACCCTGGTGGTGGCATCAGGCATGCCTGCAAACATCTTCACAGTCTCCCAGTCATCCTCGATTATCTTTGTGATGCTCTCCGGGACGTCACCCTTCCACCCGGAATCCCCTCCAAGGGCCGCCTCGTACAGTCCCTCCTTGACTGACGTTGCAGAGAGCGGCTTTCTCTGGCCGGTCTTGGGCCTCAGCCTGTACATTTTGAGCATGTACCCCTCGGCCTTGTCTCCCGTGTATGAAAAGAAATCCCCGCTGACCCCGCTGAGAATCTGCCTTCTCAGCTGCCACGATCTCGGGGAGAACAGCGGCGGCATGTATCTTTTGAACGGTGCGTGGAAGGCATAGTCGTCGGTGATCTCTATGGAATTCCCAAAGACGGACTGCAGCATCCTGCTTCTTGTCTCAAAGCTGAACGGAAAGCTCCTGGTGTTGATCTCCCTGTCCCCATCCCTGAACACCACCGGCATGACCTTGACCGTGCCTGCGTCTGCCTGCAGTTCCGAGATTATCCTGACATGGGCGTTGGTTACCGGATTCAGGTGTGCAAGGTATAGCGCGGTAGTCAACATGCACCGGCTAAACGGGTACTGTGGAGTGTTGGTATCTGTCCATGGGACTGTTACCACCAATACGACTGTTATTATTATTACTACTACTACTACCCATACGACTCGTACTTGACTTCAAAGCTTTTGTCCTCGCGCTTGTTATGCTCTGTTACAAAGCCCATCGGCTTTAGAAAGTCCATCACCCCGTCGATGGTTCCCTGCCAGCCGCAGACGTAAAATATGGTATTCTCCCTCGTTACCTTCTCGCCGAGCATCTCCTCAAGCGGGGACATTCCGCCCTCCTTGGGCCTCAAAAACGTCTCGACCCTGCCTATCTGGCCTGTCCATGATCTGTTGAACCACTCCTGCGGCCTGCTGACTGAGGCCCTGTACCTAAAGTTCCACTCGTCCTTGCCCCTTTTGATGCTGTCGTATTCAAGACGCGTCAGGACGTCCTTGTAGGCCAGCTCGTCAAGATAGCTTGCGCCGTGAAGAACTATGATCTCCCTCTTGTCCTGGGCATGGTGAAGGTGTTGTGCAAAACTGACAAACGGTGCAAGCCCGGTGCCTCCCCCAATGCATATTATCCTTCTGTTGTCCTTTTCTCCGTTTGGAAGCTCGTCGTTGATCAGCAGCGCCCTGCCGGTGGGCTTGAGCCAGAGGATCTCGTCGCCCTCCTTTATGTTGAATAACTGGGTGGTTAGCCTTCCGGGGAGAGGTTTTCTTACCCACCTGATTACAAGTTCGATGTAGTCCCTGTTCTCCGGATGCGATGCAATGGAGTATGCCCGCCTGACAATCTTTCCGCCTTCCACGGGGTTTGGTAGTCCCAGCGTGATGAACTGGCCCGGCTTGTAGTTTGGCACCGGACCGTCGTCTGGCACCATCCTGATAATTACAAGATCCTCCTTCAACAAATGAACGTACGTAACAGTTCCTTTATTATCTACAACCACAACTGATCAGTCTTCTTCTCATGGTTAAATATATTATGTCGGACTAGAATTGTGTATTCCAGTCACGCATGCACGCCCCCTGCATGGTCTGCTCTTACAGGTCTGGCCTGCATGTGCAGATGTTGCCAACCAACCGCTAAACGTTAATACCCAACACTGAGACCATTACCAAGTCAGAATTCTGATTCTTGGGCCGGTCGTCTAGTCTGGTAGGATAGGTGCATGGCATGCATCGGATCAAGGGTTCAAATCCCTTCCGGTCCACTATATCTTCAAGCGAGAGAGCATCTTGGTAGTCTCCATATCGCCGTCCCTGAGAACAGCCTGCATCCTCTCTTCGGATACTGGGATGTTCATGCCAATCACCGCAAACAGCGCGCTCTTCCTTACCTCTTGGCTGGCATCTTCAAGTGCCCTGACAAAGACATCTGCTGCATCTCTGGCCTTCAGGTGACCCAGGGCTCCGATTGCGCAGGATCTTACCATGGACGACTCGTCGTCGGCCAGCCTGGCTATCTCTGGTATTGCAGACTGCTCATTCCTGTTTGCCAGCACGAGTGCCACAAACCCCCTGATGTTTCTGCTCGGCGATCCCATGCTCCTTGCCAGAAGGTCTGTAATGTCCCCGTCGTTGAGCACCAGAAGGCCAAAGGCCTCGCCCCTTACCTGAATGTCCTCGTCGTCAAGCCTCGAGACTATCTCCTCTAGAACCTCCATGTCGCAGATTGAACTGATTGTCTGCAGGATCCTGATCTTCTCTGCGCTCCTGCCTGACCTGAGAATTTTTGAGACGCTCAAACCCTCACCAGACACCTCTTCTCAGGGCTGTCTGACCCTGGGGGGTACATATCCTATCCTGTACGCGTCCGTTAATCTGTGGCAATGCTTCTAGCTTTAAATTATCGTTTAATATCAAATTTTGCATGTCAACCGAAGCAAGAGACACCATATTCATTGGTAAGAAACCGTTGATGGCATACGTGACATCCACGTTGATCCAACTGGCAAGCTTACCTGCCGTGAACATCAAGGCTAGGGGACTCAGCATTGGTAGAGCTGTAGATGTAGCCCAAATCATTGCAAGAAAGACAGAGAACGCAGGATACACCATCGGTGATATCAAGATCGGCTCAGAGTCCCTCGAGTCACAAGACGGCAAAAACAGAAATGTTTCAACAATCGAGATCGAAGTGAAGAGAAACACAACAGCATAAGCGTTTCTTGAAACTTTTTCTTTTATTCTTTAAATCCGTATCTCTGCTCCATGTCCTTGAACTTTGAAAGATCCACCATGTCGTTGAACTGGTCAAAGCCTACCATTCTTCTCCTGAACCTTCCGGTGGTCCCCGTCTCCATGAGCTCCTTTAGGACGCCCATGGCAGCAAACGTGCTTGCAAACAGCACGGACAGCGGGTACAGTATTATCTTGAATCCGATATCGGAGAGTTCCTGGGCCGGCCGCAGCGGCGTCGCCCCTCCCTCAATCATGTTTGCGACAAGCGGCGCCTTGATCTCCCTCCCTATCCTCTGCATCTCCTCGTATGACCTTGGCGCCTCTATGAAGATGGCATCGGCGCCTGTCTTTTTGTTTTCCAGGCCGCGCTGGATTGCAGCATCAAGCCCGTCAGTCGCCCTTGCATCCGTCCTTGCCACTATGACAAAGTCCCTGCTCTGCCTTGCATCGATTGCAGCCCCAAGCTTCTCTGTGTACTCCTCTTGCGATATGACCTCCTTTCCCTGCATGTGCCCGCATCTCTTGGGCCATCTCTGATCCTCCAAAAAAATCCCCGACGCCCCGGCCGACTCTAGTTCCCTTACAAGCTTCCACACGCTCAGCGCATTCCCGTAGCCGGTATCCGAATCCACGATTACCGGAACCGAGACTGCGTTGCATATCCTCCTGGCATTGTCTGCAGTCTCTGCTGCCCCGATGAACCCGTAGTCTGGCATTCCAAACAGGGTTGCAGACGTGCCGTACCCGGTCTGGAACATCGCCTCAAATCCGACCTTCTCTGCAATCTTTGCACCCATTGCATCATATACGCCCGGAATGACCAGCGGCCCGTCACCTTTGAGCATCCTGCGCAGGGTTTTCACAGATTGGGTTTGCCATGGAGTTATTTATGACTTTAAGGGCATATCTTGGCTGCATGGTTTCCAGGCAGAGGCTTACGGCTGCGGCAAGGATGTCTCCGGCATTCCCTCCTCCATGCCGGTTTCTGCCGGCATGCCTGCCTCTTCAGACCGAAGCATCGAGGTCATCACATCTATCACCAATACTGCAAGAATTGCAATTGTTACGGCCACCAGGATCTTTCTATCCACAAGAACTGGTGAACGGCGCAGTATGAAGACAGCGCCCGTCGAAAAATGGACCGTCTACTCTACCTTGATCTCCTTTGCATCCTTGCCGTCAATCTTGTCAAGCTCGTCCCTGAGGAATTCCCTGTACCTCTCCTTCTCCTCGTCAGTAATGCTTTCCATGTTGGCGCTTAGAACCGTTCCCATCATTGATATCCTCTCAAGAAGATCCATTGCCACAAACCTTCCAACGTTTCCCAGCCTCAGCAGCACGTCAAGCTGCCTCCTGACAGTATCGTTTATCTTGTCTATGTCTCCTGCAGTCTCCGTGCCCCTTGCCGTAATCTGGTATCTTCCGTCAGGCGTCTCCTCTATCAGTCCCTCCTCAAGCAGCCTGCCTAGCAGCGGATAGACAAGTCCCGGCGAGGGCTTCCACATCCCGCTGCTCTGCTCTGCTGCGTGGTCGATTATCTCCTTTCCGGTGTGCGGTTTTGTCTTGAGCAGTTCCAAGACATAGTATCGTGAGAATCCCCTGGGAACGGAACTTCCCACCCTCTGGAACCAGTCGGAAATCATCACTAGTGATATCAGTAGCGATATATTTTAGTCTTCCTGTCTGGAGATTATTACATATTTATCCTGTACAAAACAAGCCTGTCTTAGAAAATGGTGGATTCAATAGATTTTGATCTGTTGGTGTGCGGTTCCGGGCTTGCCGGCCTGCGCGCAGCAATCGCAGCTGCTCAAAAGGCCCCAAACCTCAGGATTGGGATAGTCTCAAAGCTGCAGGTTATGCGATCACACTCCGTCTCTGCAGAGGGAGGCACCGCAGCCGTCCTGTTTGGTGACGAGGGGGACACCGTCGAGTCCCACATATATGACACTGTCAAGGGGAGCGACTTTCTTGCAGACCAAGACGTTGCAGAAAAGCTCTGCACCGAGATCTCAGAGGAGATATACCAGATGGATCACTGGGGGATGCCGTGGTCCAGAAGGGACGACGGCAGGATAGACCAGAGAAACTTTGGCGGGTACAGCTTCCCGAGGGCCACCTATGCCTCAGACAAGGTGGGCTTCTTTGCGATGCAGACGCTGTATGACACGTGCCAGAGGTTTGACAATATAGAGTACCTTAACGAATGGTTTGCAACCTCCATAATACACGACGGGCGGAAGTTCATGGGGATTACTGCAATAGAGCTCTCGTCTGGCACATTCTATACCATCCGGGCCAAGGCCATGATAATTGCAACCGGCGGCGCCGGAAGGCTGTACAGCTTTTCAACCTATGCCCTCTCCTCCACGCCTGACGGCCTGGACATGGGACTGCGCTCGGGAATGGCCCTCAAGGACATGGAGTTTGTGCAGTTTCACCCCACCGGGATACTGCCCTCGGGGATACTGATTACCGAGGGCGCAAGGGGGGAGGGCGGATACCTGCTCAACTCCAGCGGCGAGCGGTTCATGAAAAAGTACGCTGCAGAAAAGATGGAACTGGCACCGCGGGACATCGTCTCCCGTGCGATCATAACTGAGATTCAGGAGGGTCGCGGGTTCAGGCACGAGTCCGGCGTTGACTGCATGAAGCTTGATCTTAGGCACATCGGGGACGAGAAGATAAAGGACAAGCTTGGCGGCATCCGGGAGATCTCCATCAAGTTCTCCGGAATCGATCCGGCGCAGGGTCTGCTTGACATACGGCCGGTCTGCCATTACATGATGGGCGGCATTCACACCGACATCGAGGGGGCAACGGAGATCCAGGGCGTGTGGGCTGCCGGCGAGGCTGCATGCAACAGCGTCCACGGCTCAAACCGGCTTGGGGCAAACTCCACATCCGAGTGTATAGTGTGGGGGAAGATTACCGGGGAGCTGGCAGCAGAGTATGTACAGAAACAGGCCGGCGCCGACTCGTGGCCGCATCACCTGGTGGCAGCAGAGGAGAAGCGCATCTACGACGGAATATTCCGGGGCGGCGGCCATGACAATCCGTATGAGATAAGGCAGCAGTTGACCGATACCATGAATGACAAGGCATACGTGTACAGGAACGAGAGGGATCTTGTAGACGGACTCAAAAGGATCCGCCAGCTGAGGAGGCAGTCATGGAGACACGTGGATGACAAGGCAAAAGAGTACAACACCAACTTTGAAAACGTCATGGAGCTTGACTCGATGTTCAGGGTGGCCGAGATCGTGCTGATTGGCGCAATAAACAGAAAGGAGTCCCGCGGGGCGCACGCAAGGACCGACTATACCCAGCGTGACGATGCAAACTTTTTACACCATACCCTTGCCTACTATGATCCTGAGGCACCCATAATGAAAAAGTATCCGGTCACCATTACCAGATACAAGCCCGTGGAGAGAAGATACTAGATGACACAGGACGAGCACAAGGAGGGCATCGGGGGGATGGCCAATCCGGGCCGCTACGGAATAGAGCGCCTGGCATACTGGCTGATGCGGCTCAGCGGGTTGGGTCTGCTGGTATACTTTATTGCACACATTTACGAGACAAGCAACATACTGCGCGGCAGGGTGGGATGGGACGAGGTCCTTGCCATGACCCAGACCACCGAGGGTCACATAGTGCTGGCAATCGTGATTGGGATGTGCGTGTTTCATACGGTTAATGGAATCCGGGTGATGCTCGGACATGGAGGCGTAGGCGTGGGCCGGCCGGCCCGTCCAGACTATCCGTACACTCCGGCATCCCAGAACTACAGGCACAAGATAGGGATATACTCTGCAATAGTCCTTGCCGCAGTCGCCATGATGTACGGGCTGGCAGTAATGTTTGGTGAATGAGATGAGGGAGAGCGTTATAATGAAGATTCACTACGGGACTGCCCTTGCCGCAGTCGCTCTGGTTGCAGTCCACGTGCTGATGCGCCTTACGACGGGGTTTGCAGAGTCACTCGAGTATGAGACTGTCCTTGCCAACTACAAGTTCATCCCGTACGTGATACTGCTTGAACTGATCCTGATACTTCTCTCGGTTCACGGGTTCAACGGACTGCGGGTGATACTGCTGGAACTCAAGCAGGGGAGGGCCTATGAGAAGACAGTATCCTACGGGTGCCTTGCAGGCATGTTCGCACTGATAGCGTACGGCTCCAGAACAATTATTATGACCAACATGGGGATGGTATAGCATGGCACAAACCGAGGCCGTGCAGCAGCAGCAACAACCGCAACAGCAGCAACAGCAGCAACAACAACAGCAGCAGCCTGCACAGGAGACCATAACGCTCCGCATCTCAAGGTACAACCCCGGACATGACTCAAAGAGAAATTTCATGGAGTTTACCGTTCCGTACAGGCGCTGGACCACCGTCCTTGACGCCATACTTGAGGTAAAAAAGTACATTGACCACTCCGTTGCGGTAAGGTACTCGTGCAGGCAGGCCACGTGCGGCTCGTGCGGCATGATAATCAACGGCAGGCCAAGGCTTGCGTGCTTTACAAAGATCAGCGAACTGGACTCTGACACTGTCACAGTCGAGCCCATGAAGAACTTTCCAATTATTCGCGATCTGGCAGTAAGGTTTGACAGGCTCTTTGAGGCCCACCGCACCATCAAGCCGTTCGTGATGCTTGACGACTCTGAGGATCCCCCCAAAAAGGAGTTCCTGCAGACGCCCAAGGAGGTGCAGGAGTACATCCAGTTTGCCGGATGCATAAAGTGCGGCCTGTGCAACTCTGTCTGCCCCACGATGGCCACTGACTCGAAGTTTGTCGGTCCGCAGGCGCTTGCCCAGGCGTACAGGTATGTGGGGGACAACCGGGATCACGGAAAGGATTCCAGACTCAAGGTGATAGACGAGTCGCACGGAATATGGCGGTGCCATTTTGCAGGATCGTGCAGCCAGGTGTGTCCCAAGGGAGTGGATCCTGCCATGGGAATCCAGATGCTCCGCGGCTACATGCTGGGATTCAAAAAATAGATTCTTCCGTCCTAGACTGAATCATAATGCATGTCCTGACACGGGATCGCACCTACTTGACGGTGTGGGACTCTTGCACACACAACACGGGCATGCGATAGTTACGCCGGCTTTGGACTGTTGTTTACCTGGTTGTTGATCTGTTCTGCCATGAAGTGGTTTGATACGTTCACCTTGACATCGTCTACGCCGTCCACCCTTAGGAGGTTGTCATGAATGTCCTGGCATATCTTGAAACCAAATACCGCAGGACAGAACGGGCTTGTAAGGTGCAAGTCGACATTGACGTTCTTGTCCTTGATGTCAACTTCGTCTATCAGCTCCAGCTCCACTATCGACGTGTTTATCTCGGGATCCATTATCTTGGAGAGCTCGTCAAATATCTTTACCCTCATCTGTTTGATTTCCTGGCTCATGTCGGCAAAAGCGTCGATGCTATATATAACCATTCAAGAATCATAGTTGATGTATCGTTCCCGCCTTGGAAATGATCTGGACGACGTTACACTCAAGTATGTCTCGTCTGTTGAGGACGACTCTGAGATTATACGCTATGACATCCTTGGAAGCCAGGCGCACGTGCTGATGCTCCACCGGAACGGAATCCTGAAGATGCATGATCTGAAGAGGATACTGTCTGCACTGGATGATATCCGGAACGAAGGGGCTGCTGTTGCTGCTGCAGCATCAGCATCAGGTGCAGCAGAGGATGTCCACGAGATGATAGAGTCCATGGTGATTGAAAGGGCCGGAATGGAGTCAGGCGGCAGGATGCACACTGCCCGTTCCAGGAACGACCAGGTGGCTCTGGACATGCGGATGAAGATCCGTGATGACATCAATGCCGCCTGCAGGTGTCTTTTGGATACGGCAGAGGCCATGATATCGGTGGCCCGAATCCACCAGAGGACAGTCATGCCGCTGTACACGCATCTCCAGCAGGCCCAGGCCGGACTCTTCTCGCACTATCTTCTGGCACAGGCAGACGCCCTGCTGAGGGACTTTCAAAGGCTTTACGGAACATTTGAGAGAGTCAACCTGAGCCCGCTTGGCGCAGGCCCGGTAGGCGGGACCAGCATTCCGATCGACCGGCATGACACGGCCCGAATGCTGGGATTTGACGGGCTTGTAGAGAACTCTCTGGATGCCACGGGAACGCGCGACTTTGTGGCAGAATACATCGCCATGATATCCATTATGATGACCAACCTGAGCAGGATGGCAGAGGACCTTGTGGTGTGGTCGACATCAGAGTTTTCATTTGTCGAGCTTGCAGACGAGTTCACGTCCCCGTCAAGCGTCATGCCGCAGAAGAAGAACCCTGACATACTGGAGCTGACCCGCGGCAAGACTGCACACACCATCGGGAGCCTGGTTGCCGTCCTGTCCGCCCTCAAGGGGCTGGCCTCCGGATACGGGCGCGACCTGCAGCAGATAAAGGTGCCTGTCTGGGCTGCCTCAAGAATGTCAGTCAGCGCGCTGCTGATAATGAGGTCCGTGATACTTACCATGAGGGTCAATGAAAAACAGATGAGAAGGGCTGCCGTATCCGGTAACCTGATAGCCCTTGACATAGCAGAGCGGCTGGTGCTGGAGGGGATTCCGTTCCGCATCACGCACAAGATTGCAGGCTCCCTGGTGCAGGCAGCACACATGTCCAAAAGGCCCATTCGGAGGCTTGACTCTGCAGACATACTAAAGTCAGTCGAGGACACCGGGGTGGACTCGGAGGTTGTGTCCAGAATAGTGTCCTCCACCACCGTTGCATCCTCCATGAAGGCCAGAAACTCGTACGGCTCGTCCGGGTATGCCGAGCAAAAGAGGATGATATCAGACCGCGTTGCCGCAATAGAACGGTACCGGACGGATCTCACAAAGAGGGAGAACAGGATAAGTACGTGCATCGAGGGTCTGGGAGACGAGGTGGGCAGGATTGTTGGCAGCGATGAGGACGCAGCTGCGTCCTGAGCGTAACGTTATCCTGAGCGCTCCTCTCCCTGTACGACCAAATCATTCCAGAACGGCTCAAGATCATGCGGGCATAAAGGGACTCGCACAGTGGGTACGGATCCCCCACGCGATCCATCCAATAATGGCAGAAGTTATCGGGGATCCTACGATACCCCTTGGAAGTCATGAGATTGAATCTCGACTAGGCCCACATTGAAGGCGTGGTCAGGCTTTTGAAGTATGTCGGCCATTGCCGCATAGCCAAACACTATCGAGAACAGCACAGGCAGTATGAATACAAGAAATCGCGGATGCCATTTTGCCTTAGGATCTCTGATGCCATTATCCATCTAGCAGAGTCAGGCGCTGATGTACGCGTTTCGTATCGGCATGGACCAGACACATGCATTCAGGAGACGGCCGAATTCTTGGGCAGAAGTTGAGCTTCCGTTTACGCCATGTCTGCATGCTTGTGGTAAGCATGATGCTGGACCCAGTTTGGTGCTTCTGTGCAACCAATGCCACCACGATAAGTGGTGTATCGCCTGCGGCCAGAAAAAGGCAAACCGCGAAAACAGCTTATTTAATGAACTCCATTTGTAAAATCTTTGATCACACGCACTAATTATAAATAATTTGAAATAAATTGACAAATGTCTGCGCTTCGTTGTATTCTAAACTATGAGGTATGCTACAACTTCAAATCACGCAGGCGGCTTGCTGCAGGTGCCATGCTGCTGCTACTGGGCGCGGTGATGGTATCGGGATTGTATGCGGTATTTCACGACGAGTCGTGGCAGACAGGGGCGAACAACTCGTTGTATCCTGTGGCCAGTGCTTGGACTGACATGACAGAGGTGGTGGTGGCAAATTCAATACTGTTGCCGAATGCGTATGCGCAACCGCCTAGCTCCGCCTTTGTCACCACGTGGAACATTACCGGACCGCCTACCTCTGCCCCCAGCAGCCTCGCCGAGGTCAAGTTTAGTATAGGCGTGGAATCCGGTGGAGAAGTGCACGTAGACTGGGGTGATGGCGATACTGACACGTACAACGCGACGGGGGAACCGCGACACTATTACACAAACCTCAGTCCCGGCACGCCCACTAGCGCCACAGTCGCAATCACCGGCGACCTGCAACGCTTCTATTTTGACTATGACACTCGGCTTGCCGTAATGTACGATACCCCGCAGTTGCTGCTGTCTGTAGACCAGTGGGGCGATACCCAATGGTCCAGCATGGAAGCGATGTTCAGGGATGCCGTCAACATGCAATACGAGGCAACCGATGCGCCTGATCTCTCCTCCGACCCCGACGTGCTTAACATGTTCTACAAGACCGAAGCTTTTGACGGCGACTTGTCCAATTGGGACGTGTCCCTAATGACCAGCCTGCACTACATGTTCAACAAGGCCTACGCCTTTAACGGCGACATCTCCGACTGGAACGTCTCGGGCGTGACTGACATGACATACATGTTCGCCGAGGCCTACGCCTTTAACGGCGACATCTCCGACTGGAACGTCTCGGGTGTGACTGATATGGATTACATGTTCTATCAGGCCTACGCCTTCAACGCCGACATCTCCGGCTGGGACGTCTCCAAGGTGACAGACCTGGGTGCAATAGAAAATATGCGTAATCCAGAACTTTTTCAAACTCCGCGTTGACGTTAGTCCTGCTGTCAAAAATTTATGATCCATCCAATTAAAACCAGAATATGCCGGTTCATACTGTTGTCGGAACAGAAAACAAGTGACCTGCAAAAAGAGAACAAGGCTCTCAGAGACATGATCAAGCGCCAGGACGCTGACATCAAGCGCCAGGACGCTGACATCAAGCGCCAGGACGCTGACATCAAGCGCCAGGACGCAGCTGCCAGGCACGAGCAAAGCCTGTGGCGCACACGGGACGGCTCCGAGTCCGGAGCCGCAGGAGAGCCCGCCCTGCTGCACCGCGTGGAGGTGCTTGATGAGATCATCAGAGTCGGGGAAAATCTTCATGACGCGACGCTGAAGCGCAGGGAACAGTTCCAATACATGCTTGACAGGGCCGAGGCGTGGATAAGGCAAAGCGGCAAATCCCCGCTCTTCAGGAGTGACGAGACGAGGGCGTCGGATCCCGGGAACCGCTGCAAGCTGTACCCAAGGCACGCGCTGCTCATGTCACTGATGTACAAAAAGGGCAACCCCACGCAGGGCGTGCTTGCGGCATTCTTTGGAATAGACCAGGCGACCGTGTCCCGGTATATCGATGTACTAGACGGGGTGCTTGAGGCGGTGCTGCCCACCGCTGCCAACATCTCAAAGGAGATAGAGGACACGGAGACAAAAGAGGATCTCAAAAAAATAATTTCCGGGCCTGACGGGGGCATTATGATGATCGACGGCACGCACTGCCCCATACAGAGGCCGGACGAAAAACAGATGAGGAGCATGATGTATTCTGGCAAGAAGAAGAAATTCACGCTCAACACCACCGTGTGCATAAACGAAAACGGGGTGATAGTCGCCATATCCGGCAGCACCGTGGGATCCGTCCACGACATCACGCTGCTCAGGGAGAGCCCGCTGCCATTTGGAAAATGGTGGGACCGCATGTGCGACGAGAACACCCCCGAAGAGGACAGGATCCACACCCTTACTGACCGCGGCTACAAGGGAATTGCAAAGGATCTGCCCGGCACAAACACCCTGCAGCCGCACAAGAAGACCAAGAACCACAAGCGCTTTACAAAGGAGGAAAAAGAGCACAACCATAAAATCAACTCCGCCCGGGTAAAGGTGGAGCACTCCATCGGCAGGCTGAAGCGGTACGGCCGGCTTACCGCGCCATACAAAGGAAAGATTGGCGACTTTAACAGGGAATTTAACATAATAGCCGGGCTTGTAAACCTGGACCTCGTGTGGAACTACCTGGAGAAGGGACCGCCTCCTTCAGGCGGCAATCTGGGGCCGGTGATAAACTGGGAACAGGCAAACGCCCCCGGCAGCGCCGTCTCAAACAATTAATCCCGTGCACATCGTGGTGCTGCAAGGCTGCGCACGTTATTTCGTATTTCGGGCAGGACAGGATCCCCACATGGCTAACATGGCGAGAATTAAATCAGAATTTTTAATATTTTCCGGAATTTTCCGGTTTAATCCAGCGAAATGGAAGGATTACGCATAGCTTCTAATGTTCTCTGGCGCCAGCTCCTTCAACCAAGACATCTCCGACTGGGACGTCTCCACGGTGACAGACATGAGATCCATGTTCTCTACCGCCAGCTCCTTCAACGCAGACATCATTGGCTGGAACGTGTCTCAGGTGAGGTACATGAGTTTCATGTTCTCTGATGCCACCGCATTCGACCATAATCTGGGGCAATGGTTCATCATTCTGGAGAATGAGTCAGTTGACAACAGCGAGATACTGGTGGGTAACATATCCGCACGTGTGGGCTTTGATACGGACATTGACAGTTACGAGGTTACGGGTGCCGATGCCGACGACTTTGCAATCACAGATGGGCAGCTCGTCCTCACTTCTGCATCTGACTATTCCGGTAAGAGGTCGCCTTTGCGAAGCGATTCCGTGCCTGATCTGTTCCGATTAATTACCAACTGAGCTACGTTTTTGACCATAAATACCCGATTAATTGCACGTTATCAACACGGTCCTCAGGCAGGCAGAGCGGTTTTCGGATCAAGGCTCTTCCGGTTGGATCTTTTGCGCCGCATTTTCCGGCAGGCGCTGCGTGCCCAAAAGCTTTATGGATCATGCCTTCCCGTGTTATGGCGTGGTGCCTGTAATCGACTTGGAAAAGATTGACTGGAACTCCGTAACCGACACCAAGTCCCTCTTCGAATCCGTCTTGGACATGCTCAAATCCAAGGACGAGGAGAGCATGGCGCTGAGAAAAGACATCGAGCAGCTGAAGGAGGAGGCAGAGGCCTTCTCAGGGGAACATGCGATGCTGACGGAGATGGATGCCAGGATCAAACTGCTGGAAGAAGAGAATGTGCAAAAGGACTCCGAGATAGAACAAAAGGACTCCGAGATAGAACAAAAGGACTCCGAGATAGAGCTGAAAGATGCAGAGATAGAGAATCTGGGAGGAGATATGGAGAATTTGAAGGTAGAGGTAGAGAAGCTGCGGGCAGAGAATGCCGCCCTGCTGCAGGGATGCGACGTCTCGCAGGCAGTCATGGACAGGATAGCCCGCCTGGAGCAGCAGGCATCAGAGCATGCCTCTCAGTTAAGGGAGGCGCGCGCGGCCAACTCGGCGCTGGCAGCCGAGAATCTGGGCATCAAAAGCCGCCGCTCCCAGAAGCGGCTCCGGGAATCACCCGGGCCTGCACCAGACCCGTTCAGGAAGGTCGTCTGCCTGCGCACCGGCCGTGATCCTCCCCCGATATCCGAAAAAAAGCTAGTCGACATGCCCGCCTGCCCGCACGGCCATGCCCTCTCGAAGGAGCCCACCGAGGTGACCATCCGGGTAGTCGAGGAGATTATCGACGGGAAGCTGACCGGCATCCAGTATACCGTCGTCCGCAGGTACTGCAGGGAATGCGGCAGGCAGTTTGCCCCCGAGATCCCAGGGGTCGTCCCCGGCGGACGGTTCGGCGCCAGCCTGACGTGCCTTGAGACGACGATGAGGATGTACAACATTCCCTACGAACCCATCCGCAAGCTGATCAACATAATCTACCACACGGACCTTGCCAAGTCGACTGTCATCGGCCACGTGGATGCCGTGACAGGATCCCTCCACCCGCTCTACGAGGAGATGCTCAAGGAGATATTCTTCTCAGAGCATGTCTTCGGGGACGAGACCAGCTGGAGGGTAGCCGGTGTGCTGTACTGGCTGTGGATACTAGTCGGTGACAACTCGACTGTCTTTTACGTGGACAAGCGCCGGGGAGGAGACGTGCTGGAGACCCTGTTTGGAGGGTACGCAGGCCACGTCACCTCTGATTCACACGCTGCGTGGAACCGCATCGGCAGGACCCACCAAAAGTGCCACTACCACTACCTCCGCGAGATCATCCGCACCCTGACCATGAAAAACCCGGGGCCAGAATTCAAAAAGTTTGCCAAGGCCCTAAAGGGGATAATCATCGATTCCTGGCACGCAGAGAAGGGACTCAACCCGAACGATGATGCGGCCGCGCGAAACCTCAAGGTGCGCAACCTCCTGGCCCGGGTGAGGCGCCTGATGTCTGGCAGCTACACCGAACCCCACTGCAAGCGGTTTGTCAAGCGGCTGCGGCGCGAGATCACCCACCTGTTCCCATTCATCCGCCTCAACACAAAGTGCCATAACAACGATGCCGAGCGCCCCCTGCGGCCCAGCGTCGCATCCCGGAAGGTCTCAGGCGGCAGCAAGAGCCTTGCCGGCGCATACAACCACGCCGTCCTGGCCAGCATCCGCGAGACGTGCAGGATGCGCGGCGTCAACCCGCACGACTTTTTGGTCGACTACATGCGAGGCATGGTCGAAAAAATACCGGCAGCAGCAGCAGCAACGGTATAAATCCTGCAAAATCCATCCATGGCTGCCCTGCATGTCCTGCGCGACCCCCACAGCACCGGTTGCCTGACACATGTCAGGCCGCCGTGCCGGCCCGCCACCCGATTCGGGCACAACGCACCGCCCCGGACAGCGCCAAAAAAGGCCACTTCGCAAGCCCGATCACCGGATCGGCCAAAATACAGCTCAGCCGAGCCTCATCCCCGCCCGGAAAAAACCCTGAATAATGCCAATTAAATGGGCATTTATGGCCGAAAACGTAGCTCAGTTGGTAATTAATCGGGGCAGATCAGGCACGAAATCGCTTCGCAAAGGCGACCTCTTACCTATTCCGCCAAATCCAGCTATGACATAACAATAGTTGCCAACACCACGGAGATGGGCCTCTTTTCCAAAGTGACGCCCTCCATCTCTCCTAGCATCCTGGTTAAACAGTCCTCGGGAACGCCACCCACCTTCGACTCTGCCACATACACCCCCGAAACCGGGGCTCTCGACATGACGTTCAGCGAGCCAATCTCCGATACTACGGTTAACCTCTCAAAGCTGCACGTCCGCGAGTCCGGCCTGTCATCAGGCGGCGTCACCCTGACGGGTGCCACCTCCACATCCGTCGACGGCAGCACCCTCACAGTCAACCTTTCTGTCTCCCAACAGAGTGACGTTGACTTCATGATCACCCCGCAGATTGACATCGACGCAGACGCCGTCTCGGACGCCGGTAACAACAAAATCGTGGCTGTCACAGACCGGCCTATCACTATTAATGACACAATCAAGCCAACCTTTGATTCTGCCGCATACGTTACCTCTGATGGAACCCTCAGCCTGACACTCAACGAGCCTCTCTCCAGTACAACCGATCTCTCAAAGCTGCACATCCGCGAGTCCGGCCAGTCCACAGGCGGCGTTGACCTGACAGATTCCAGCCAATCCGTCTACGGCAGCACCATCAAACTGCTCCTTCCAGACTCCAAAAAGAATGATGTCAACGCCATGACGACCCCACAGCTTGACATCAGAGCAGGCGCCGTCTTGGACGCCGGTAACAACAGAATCGTGGGTATCGCAGACCGGCCTATCACTATTAATGACACAACCCTGCCGACCTTTGATTCTGCAACATACGACACCGAAACCGGGATACTCAGAATTACATTCGGCGAGCCAATCTACGGTGCTGACACCAAACTCTCAAAGCTGCACATCCGCGAGTCCGGCCTGTCATCAGGCGGCGTCACCCTGACCAACGCCATCCCCCAGCCGGTCTCAGTCGGCACCCTTACGGTGAGACTTTCTGCTGCCCAGCAGAATACAGTCAACTCCATGACGACTACCCAGCTTGACATTGAGGCCGGCGCAGTCTCCGACACTGCCACCAACGAAATCGACGCTGTCGCAGACCAAACAATATCACTTGTCGGTGAAACAACCGTCGTCACTGACACGGTTTTGCCAACATTTGCTTCTGCCGCATACAACATCGGAACAGGCAACCTCGCCGTGACCTTCAGCGAGTCGATCTCCACCCCCGCGGACCTCTCAAAGCTGCATGTCCGCGACTCCGGCCAGACCTCGGGCGGCGCCACCCTGACCGGCGCCACCGACCAGTCAGTATCAGGCAGCACCCTCACAGTTGAACTTTCCACGTCCCAACAGAACACGGTCAACGCCCTGGGCACACCGCAGCTTGACATTGAGGCCGGCGCAGTCTCCGACACTGCCACCAACGAAATCGACGCTGTCGCAGACCAAACAATATCACTTGTCGGTGAAACAACCGTCGTCACTGACACGGTTTTGCCAACATTTGCTTCTGCCGCATACAACATCGGAACAGGCAACCTCGCCGTGACCTTCAGCGAGTCGATCTCCACCCCCGCGGACCTCTCAAAGCTGCATGTCCGCGACTCCGGCCAGACCTCGGGCGGCGCCACCCTGACCGGCGCCACCGACCAGTCAGTATCAGGCAGCACCCTCACAGTTGAACTTTCCACGTCCCAACAGAACACGGTCAACGCCCTGGGCACACCGCAGCTTGACATTGAGGCCGGCGCAGTCTCCGACACTGCCACCAACGAAATCGACGCTGTCGCAGACCAAACAATATCACTTGTCGGTGAAACAACCGTCGTCACTGACACGGTTTTGCCAACATTTGCTTCTGCCGCATACAACATCGGAACAGGCAACCTCGCCGTGACCTTCAGCGAGTCGATCTCCACCCCCGCGGACCTCTCAAAGCTGCATGTCCGCGACTCCGGCCAGACCTCGGGCGGCGCCACCCTGACCGGCGCCACCGACCAGTCAGTATCAGGCAGCACCCTCACAGTTGAACTTTCCACGTCCCAACAGAACACGGTCAACGCCCTGGGCACACCGCAGCTTGACATTGAGGCCGGCGCAGTCTCCGACACTGCCACCAACGAAATCGACGCTGTCGCAGACCAAACAATATCACTTGTCGGTGAAACAACCGTCGTCACTGACACGGTTTTGCCAACATTTGCTTCTGCCGCATACAACATCGGAACAGGCAACCTCGCCGTGACCTTCAGCGAGTCGATCTCCACCCCCGCGGACCTCTCAAAGCTGCATGTCCGCGAATCAGGCAAGTCCTCAGGTGGCGTTAACATGTCCAGTGCCACCCACCATGACGTCCTTGGCAATCTTCTTAGGATAAGCCTTGATGCTGTCCATAGGGACGCAATCAACGCCTTGGACACCCACCAGATTGACATCGATGCAGGTGCGGTCTCCGACACCTCCAACAATCCGATTGCAGCTATGGCAGACCTGTCCATCACCCTAGTCGACGATACTCTGCCAGTCCTTTATTCTGCAACATACAATACCGGAACAGGCATCCTCAACGTGACCTTCAACGAACCAATCTCCGCTACCGCCGACCTCTCAAAGCTGCACATCCGCGACTCCGGCCTGTCATCAGGCGGCGCCACCCTGACCGGCGCCTCGTCTCAGTCAGTCTCAGGCAGCACACTCACAGTCGAACTTTCCACGTCCCAACAGAACACGGTCAACGCCCTGGGCACACCGCAGCTTGACATTGAGGCCGGCGCCGTCACCGACACTGCCACCAACGGAATCGCCGCCGCCGCAGACCAGTCCATATTAATCACTGACGGGGCAGCACCCACATTCAGCTCCGCAGCATACAGCACCGGAACAGGCATCCTCAACGTGACCTTCAGCGAGCCGATCTCCGATACCGCCGACCTCTCAAAGCTGCACGTCCGCGACTCCGGCCAGACCTCGGGCGGCGCCACCCTGACCGGCGCCACCCTGACCGGCGCCACCGACCAGTCAGTATCGGGCAGCACCCTCACAGTCGAACTTTCCACGTCCCAAAAGAACACGGTCAACGCCTTGGACACCCCGCAGCTTGACATTGAGGCCGGCGCAGTCTCTGACACTGCCGACAACATGATTGCGCTCGTCATGGATCAGCACATAGACGTTACCGACGACGCAATCCGGCCAACCCTCACCTCTGCTGCATATAATACAGGAACCAGCAGGCTCATCTTTACATTCAGTGAGCATCTCCGCCCCCAGATTTATCAGGAAAAAATACGCGTCCATGAAGCCGGCCAGCCCACAGTCGGCGTTACCCTGCAAGGCGCTCTTTGGGGCGGAGACGGACAGGGCAACCACATACTAAGACTTACCACCGACCAAAAGAACGCAATCGACGGCATGAGCACCCCGCAGATTGACATTGATAAGGGTGCTTTCACGGGCCAATCTGGCAACCAGAATGCAGCCACCATAGATTACCCCGTAGACATCATTGACGGAATCGCGCCAGACTTTGACTCTGCGACATACAACATCATAACCGGGATTCTCAACGTGACCTTCAACGAGCCGATCTCTACTACCGTTGACCCCTCAAAGATTCACGTCCGCGAGTCGTGGCAGTTCTCAGGCGGTATTAACCTGACCGGCGCCTCGTCCCAGTCAGTCTCTAACAGCACCCTCACAGTCGAACTTTCCACACCCCAGAAGAACACGGCCAATGCCCTGGACACCCCGCAGCTTGACGTTGAGACCGGCGCAGTCTCTGACGTTGCCGGCAACGGAATCGCCGCCACAGCAGACCTGCCCATAATAGTCACCGACGGGGCAGCGCCCAACCTCGTCTCTGCGACATACAGCACCGGAACAGGCATCCTCAACGTGACCTTCAACGAACCAATCTCCGCTACCGCCGACCTCTCAAAGCTGCACGTCCGAGACCAAGGCCGGTTCTCGGGCGGAGTCACCATGACCGGAGTTACCTTCCTGTCAGTCTCCGGCAGCACCCTCACCGTAACGCTTTCCACCTCACAAAAGGACGCAGTCAACGCCATGACGACCCCGCAGCTTGACATCGACGCGGGCGCCATCTCTGACATTTATAGCAGCAGGATTACTGCTGCTGCAGACCGTCCCATTACCGTCTACTACACGATTCCTCCTGTCTTTGATTATGCCGCATACCACACCCTTACCGGCAGTCTCAACGTGACCTTCAGCGAGCCGATCTCCACCACCGTCGACCCCTCAAAGATTCACATTCGAGAACAGGGCCAGTCCACAGGCGGTGTCAACATGACCGGCGCATCCTCCCAGTCAGTCTCTGACAGCACCCTCGCAGTCGAGCTTTCCACGTCCCAGAAGAACACCGTCAACGCCATGGGCACGCCCCAGATTGACGTTGACGCGGGTGCCGTATCCGACACCTCCGACAATCCCATTGTGGCCGCCGAAGACCTGCCCATATCAGTTACCGACGGGACAGCACCCACCCTAAGCTCTTCGGCATACAGCACCATATCTGGCGTCCTCCGCGTGACCTTCAGCGAGCCGATCTCCACTACCGTCGACCTCTCAAAGCTGCACGTCCGGGAACAGGGTCAGTCCTCAGGCGGCACCACCCTGGCAGGCGTTACATCACTGTCCATCACAGGCAGCACCCTTACCGTAACTCTTCCTACAGTACAAAAGAACGCCGTCAACGCAATGACGGCCCCCCAGATTGACGTTGGTGCAGGCGCCGTCTCTGACACCTCCGGCAACCTGATTGCGGCTGCTGAAGACCTGCCGATCACCGTCAACGACACGATTCCGCCAGTCCTCGGTTCTGTCACATATCATACCCTTACCGGCATCCTCAACATGACCCTCAGCGAGCCGGTCACAGACGATGCCGACCTCTCAAAGCTGCACGTTCGGGAACCGGGCCAGTCCTCGGGCGGTGTCAACATGACTGGCGCCTTCCTGCAGTCGGCCTCCGGCAACACCCTTGCCGTGACGCTTTCCACCGCACAAAGGGACACCGTCAACGTCATGGGCACCCCCCAGCTTGACGTTGATACTGGTGCCATCTCCGACACCTCCGGCAACCCGATTGCAGCCACCACAGACAGGCTCATATCGGTTACCGACGGGACAGCGCTGGTCTTTAGCTCTGCTGCATACAGCACCGGGGAAGGCATCCTCAACGTGGCCTTCAGCGAGCCGGTCTCGGATACTGTTGATCTCTCAAAGCTGCACGTCCGGGAACAGGGCCAGTCCTCGGACGGCGTCACCCTGAGCGACGCCTCATCCTCCCAGTCAGTCTCCGGCAGCACCCTTACGGTAATCCTTGTAGACGCCCAGAGGATCGCAGTCAACGACATTGCAACACCGCAGCTTGACATCGAGGCGGGCGCAGTCTTTGACGCTGCCGGCAACCCGATTGCGGCTGCCGAAGACCAGTCAATCACCGTCAACGACACGATTCTGCCAGTCTTTGATCACGCCGCGTACCACACCATCACCGGCATCCTCAACGTGGCCTTCAGCGAGCCGATCTCGGATGCTGTTGATCTTGAAAAGCTGCACATCCGGGAACAGGGTCAGTCCTCAGACGGCGTCACCCTGAGCGGTGCCTCCTCCCAGTCAGTCTCCGGCAGCACCCTTACGGTAAAACTTGTAGACGCCCAGAGGATCGCAGTCAACATACTGGACATCCAGCAGCTTGACATCGAGGCGGGCGCAGTCTTTGATACTGCCGACAACCCCGTCGAGACTGCCGCAGACCTTTCCATATCGGTCACCGACCCCAACCAACCGCCTACTGCCGATGCAGGCCAGGACCAGACGGTAAGCGAGCTTGTCCCTGTCATTCTAGACGGCACCGGCTCCTTTGATAATGACGGTACCATCCTGGCATACCTGTGGGAACACACCAGCGGCCCGTCCGTGACGCTCAACGCTAATGACACGTCGTCTCCGACGTTTACCTCCCCGCAGGTCACGTCAGACCAGGAAGTCGTGTTCACCCTTACGGTTACTGACAATGACGGCGGAAGGGACCAGGACACCGTCACGATATTCATCGACGACGATTCCATCCCGCCTGCCCTGACCTCGATCGCAGGACAGACCTTCCTAGGCGAGAGTTTCATCGCAGATTCCATAGTGTTCCGCGTCACCTTCAGCGAGGATGTGACCGGCGTAGACAGTAGTGACTTTGAGCTGTCAGGCACGGGGACGGGCTCTGTCTCAAGCGTTACTCCCGCATTCGGCTCTGGTGCCATGTATGATGTCACCGTCGATGCAGGCACCGGCGGCACCTTTGATCTTGACTTAAAGTCATCAGGACATGATATCCGGGACAAGGCCAACAACCTGCTTACTGACAATGTTCCTGAAACCGACTCCGTTTATACAGTAAGCCCGACTTCGGATCAAGAGTTCAAACCACAGGACTATTCCCCGATAGTCCGAATGATAGGATCTCACAACTTCAATGATACCCCCGACCAGCCGGACCCCTCAAAAGGGGATCCGTACGTTGAGCTTGGAGGCGTCTACGTGGACAAGGGCGCAACGTGCCATGACCGAAAGGTGCCTGTTGGCAGTCAATTCCCCGTAGAGATCGACATAACTTCAAGCGTCACTGTTGATACTAGCCAGCTGGACACGAGCAAGGCGGGACTGACACAGGTATCATACTCCTGTACCGACGATGAGGGCAACACCGACACTCTCACTAGACTCATCCTGGTCTTTGACCGCGCACCGCCCGTAATCACCGCACCAGCTCCTGCATTTAACATAACGCTGCCACGCATCGCCGACGGACTGTACTATATCGGCGACTTTGGAGCACCCACTGCCTTTGACTTCTCTGTAGCCGACGGCAAGTCGCTCACATTCACGTACACCGGCACCCTGGACGGAGTTCCGGTACGCATTCCTGAAAGAGTAGATTCTAACCGTTTAAGCACCGGTGACGTCCTGACCGGATTCCATGAGGGCACCACGGTGCTAACCTGGACTGTAAGCGACATATATGGAAACAGCGTTACCACCACGCAGAACGTGACAATCAACGTGACTGACTGATTACCGCCATCTAAAGCCAACGCGGCAGGTGTGTTGCCATGATGACTGCAAGACAGCGATACCCCTAGGGGGAGATCACCATAGGGGAATTCAAGGCGGCGCTGGAGTACGTGCTTGAGAACGCGTAAGGCCGCTCTGCACTGAACCTATCTCCCTCCGTGCTGAGGATTATCTTGTTCAAGAACCATGCCGCTTGGGCGCAGTCAGGCGCACGCTACGGGTCGGACAATCCCCCGGCGATCTGCAAAAGAAACACCCGTCCCTGCGTCGTGGCCTAGCGCAAGATTGGCAGTCACGGCAAGTGCCACAGAGAACAATGAGAAAACGTATTTCAAATGACTGCCTGAATCTTGGATTTAATACTCATGCTCGTCAAAATCCGCGCCCAATGATACGGATAGGATTAGAGTCGATTCGGTGGTCTGGAATTTGAGGTCTTTCTCGGGTAGAAAACTGCGAAACATTTGGGTCAAAACCCGTTCTGTAAATACAGACCAGTGTATTCCCAACTCGTGCTGGATGATAAACGAATGAACATTACCCTCTACCCGATGATCAGATTTTACCCCAGACGATTTCATATAGTCTTCAAGGGTCTCGATGCATCTCTTGAGATCATACCCGCCTTTAATAAACATGACAGAGCTCATGATCACTGGAAATACGTCGCTGACCATTTTATCGATATCGCGATTATCCAATTTCTCACATAACAAATCCATGACTACCTTGGGCACCGGAACCATATCCATCCTGCCTGCGAACCTGTCCCAACGGACATACTTGGCAAGAATTTGTCGCACCAAAACATTTTGGGAGATGCCCTTTTGTGTGGCTTCGGCTTCCAGCTCTTCCACTAATTTTTGGGGAAGACGATATGTTATGCTCTGGGTTGCATTTTTTCGCAAGACGCGGGGCTGTTTTTTTGAAGATATCAAATCATCCGTCATCGTAGATGTGGATGAGTAGAATATTAATTATTCTAATGCGTGTGCTGCACACTAGGCAAGTAGCTGTGTCTGAGATCACGATCAGAAAAGTATGGAATTGTACAGGATTGATACGCGTGCACTGTCTTGCAGTGTATACGCGTTTGCTAAATACTCAAAAAACACGGATAAGCATGGAACAAGGTGATGTGATAGACTAACACCTGATTACGAATGACTGCAAAGGCCTCTGGTGAATGGAGCTATCCAAGCTGCCAAGTTACCGTAGGCCGAGTCTAAAAGAATTCTAGTCCCATGGACGCAGATTCCTTACGTATTTCACGAAAAACGACGGCAAAAGGCCTCTGGGAGGGGCCCCTACAATACCTCTCCCTCTTTTTTCATGTGTGAATGTCTGGCTAATTCCAACGTAGCCAGTCATTCATTTTGTTCCCCCCCCCGTGACCTTTTCCGGTTCCGGCGGCCGGATCCCTCGTGGTTGCAACCATTACATGCCACAACGGCTTTGAATCTTGAACGTTGGGCAACCGAATCGTGGCAAGATGCTTGATGCGGCGTGACCGTCACGACAATATCTGCCCAAAACATTCCTTGACGGCCAAAATCATACTCTCCTGCAGGAACCGGTGCCAGCAGATCATCGAGAACACAACACCGGAGCAGCTTGGCTGCGTGCTAGAGGCGCTAAAAGCGCCGGCAAGACAGGTTAGGCAGCCAGGTCGTGGCAGACGACGCGCGCGCAGAGACCCTGACAGGATCGGAATGCCGGTTCGTGGGCAACCTGCCAAGCGGCAAGGTCGTGCCGGAGAGAAACGCGGACTGACAAGAGTGGACGGATCCTCCGGCATCCCTACATCGGGGAGCCAAAAAGGACCCGAACCCACAGTGGAAGCGGGTCTAAAGGGGTCCATCGGAATAACAAGGCATTTTTAGGTTCCACCGTGCCTGCAAAACCGTCCCGTGCCATTCCGGCGGCGGCTTATGCTGGCGAACTGGTCTCATGCGGGGAACCCATTCGAGATAAGCCTTGACGAACGCTCCCAGTATGAATTCACCTGCCCCTTATATCAGTCGACCAACTTCTTCGGCCACGCTCTTGCCATGTGCCCTCCACGTGAGGACGCACGTGACAAAATCTGCAAGGCGCTTCATGGCCTTGGAGCCGCCCTTGGTCTGCCCGCTTATCTTGCGGAACACCACCAGGTAGCGCAGCGCCCTCTCGCTGGCGTTGTTTGTAGGCTCGACGCCGGGATGCTCCAGGAACGCAAACATGCGGTGCAGGTGCCTCTCGAGCTTGTCCAGCACCTTTTGCATGTCGTCATCGTCACCACCACCACCGGCATCGCGGTACCGGTCAAGCACGTCCTGCATGGTGCGGTTCATCGTATGCCGCAGCTGTGGCGAGCGCGCCTCCTGCGCGGCCAGCAGTTTTGCCCTCTCAAACACCCACTTGTGGTCCTCGTGGAGCTGCTGCTGCCGCCGCCGGACACGTTTGGTCTCGGGAGGCACGGCGCAGTATTTTTCTGCCAGGTGCCTTGTCTGCCGGAGGTCGTGCGCCCAGCACGACTGGTGCATGCCGTCCTTGTCAAACCTGTCATATCCGTTGTACCCGTCAGTTATCGCCACCCCGTCAAATTTGTCCATGGCATCGAGCATGAGCGTGGCCCTGCTCTGGCTGATGTTTATTGCGATGTTTTTGCCCGACTGTGCCACGTTTGCGTGTACCTTCTGGCCGTCGTTTCGCCAGCTGGTTTCGTCAAACCCGGCACAGTCAGAAGCCTCCACTTCCCCGAGGATCCTGCCTGCCTCGTGGCCCGAGGCGTCCCCGACGCGTGCCATGATGTTGTTGACGGTGGATCCTGCAAGCATAATGCCCGTTATGGAGCGCACCGCGACCGAGATTCCCTTGAGCGGCACCCGTGCCGCGCGCAGTTCTGAGACGAGTCCGACCATGCCCTTGCCGAAGTTGCCCCGCCGCGGCAGGTCGTTTGGAGCATCTTCCCTGCGGCCGCATGAGCCGCATACTGCAGTCTCCACGCGGTGCCGCGTCTCGCACGCAGTCACCCTGATGTCCGTGATGTCCCGCACGCGCGGACTGCCAATCGCCATCCGGCCGCCGCCGCCGCCGCACCCGCATTCCGGGAGCACCGGCACCCGCCTCCTGCCCGACTTCCTGCGCCCGAACCTGTGGGATACGGTCCTTTCCGGGTCGTGGGGGCGCGACGCCCCCGCGTGTCCCTTTCTTCCCCCGCGCTTGGATTTGCCCTCCTTTTCCTGTTTTTTTGCCCGCTCCCTCTTCTGGGCCTTCCATTCCAGGGATTCAGATGAGGGCGGCGTGTTGGGGTTTGTATAGTATGTCATGAGGCGTTCGCTGTACCCCAAGGCCCTTTCAAGACGTTCTATCCTGCCAAGTGCCTTCTCAAGATCGGATTTGAGGGTGGCAATCTCCCGGTTCCGTGCTAGGAGTTCCTCTTTTAGCTGGTCCCTGCTCATGTGCCGTGAATTTACCATGTAAAGTGATGTGTATTGCCAGCATATGGATCAGTATGATCATTTTTTTGTGACAGGAAGGACAGGTGAATTCATACCGCTCCCACGCCGGGCGCAAACGCCAATACTGACTGGAACACACAGACCCGGGATCTGAATCCAAGTATGTCTGGTGCTGACTGCGTACTGCTGGGCACCTACGGATTCCAGTTGAAGTCTGAATCTTCCACGTACGACCATGTATAGCCAAAAGCATTTGGAGGCCCGCAGATCCCGTACGTGACCGGAACTACCTCATTGCAGAAATACCCTGTCCGCCTGCACCGCGCGTTCCCTAGCCTGCGACCATGCTGCCCGCGGCGGACGTATTGGTCAGGCCTACCCTCACCACAGGTAATCTGCCGGTTTATACGTAAGGACACGCCTCTACACCACATGGCAAAGAAAGGAAAGTCCCAACCCACCAGAGACACTGCAATGAATCCAAACAGCTACAACTACAACCCAACAAGCGGCAACGCAAAAAAGTCCCGTTAGGGACTGGTAAGTTACAGTGACCTAAACTAGGGTGGAAAGTTGGTGACCTAGATGGATCTTCTCCAACTCCGTGCTAAAAATCCCCACATGATCCACTTAAAATACACCCTTTAGGATCCGCATCTCAATGGTTGATCTCACGAAAGAATGCTATTACTGCGGGAATGCGGAACACGAGATAGTTCGCATTATCCTAGGCACAACCCCGTCAATCGGAGGTCGCATATGCACGAAGTGCGGGCATATCGGGCTGTTCATTGGGGTTCTTGGTGGGGCGACAGAACACGGTTTAGATTTCAATGATATTCCAGCGAAGATACGCAACATGTTTCATCCTTAAACATGAGTATGGGTAACATCCTACATGCCAATAGTATATCATGACGGGTACATCTACTTACAGGGCGACGCCAGCGGCAAGATACACCGTTTCAAGGCGGTTCCGCAAGATTAGGCGTTCATTGTAAATGGCGTGGGTTCGAATCCCTCTCTGGGCGTTATTTGCTCAGTGAGGCACCCACTGCATCTTTCTGCTCTGCATCATACAATGCATCAAAGTAAGACTTGCGGATCTCCATGGTTTCAAGTTTTCTCTCCACATAGCTTTTGCTTAAAGTGGGAATGTTCAGATCCATAAACACTTCCGATTCTAAATTTGGGTGGTTGAACAGTGCGACACTCTCTGTCGCATCCCATTTCTGATAACCCAGACGATTCAAAACTAGTAGCACTAACTTAAGGTTATACATTCCGGCGACGTAAACACTCAGGTCCCCCCAATCCACCTTGTTAATTCAGACTGCGACTGTCATTGCAGGTACTTCGCATGGAGGAGGCTTGAATATTTTCCAGCCAGGATCCCTGATGAGCGATTCCACTGCGATGCGTGGCAGTATTCCCTGCTTGTGGCAGGTGCGCGCAACTGAAACAAGTACAGAAAAGACCTTCATTCCCTCCGCCACTGACAGCTTGTGACGCACGTTCCTCTGTAGCACGACGGCGTCGCGTATGTCCCGTTCTGCATCGTTATTGTGTGGAGGCATGCCTAGTAATCGGATTAATGATCCGGAAAAAAGAAGGTACACCCAATGGATTAAATCGATACATTAAGATCTTAGTAGAACCTGACACCTTCATGAACCTGACCATGCATGTAAAACGCGGGGACAAGTTCCTCCCGGATGTCAGTCTGTCTGAACTTGAGCAGACGCACAGGAATGAGCCTCACGGCAAGACCAAAACCATGTTGCATGTGGCCATACGCCGAAAGAAAGGCGATATCCTGGATACCATATCAAAGGCCGTCGGGATAGCGACCAGCACCATACACGACTGGCTGTCGCGGCTGGAGGAAGGCGGCTTGGAGCGCAGACACGACTACAAGAGTCCCGGCAGGCCATGCCGTCTGTCCGAGGCACAGAAGAAATCCCTTGACAAGGATATAGACCAAGATCCCACGAAAAGCGGCTTTTCCCGCGGCACGTGGACGGCCAGGCTCGTTGCCCGCCACATCCTGAACATGTTTGGGATCCGGTACGGCGACAGCGGCGCACTCAGGCTGACGCGCAGGATGAACTTTTCAGTCAGGGGAGTCAGGCCCGTTCCGTACAACTCGGCCACAGTCGGGGAGCTGGCCGAATACGTGCAGGATACAATCCGGCAGGCCAAGGAGCGTGACGGGAACGGCTACAAGATAGTGTTTGTTGATTTTGCCGGATTTGCCGACTCGCCTGCATCCAGGCGCGGCATACGGCGCAGGGGCGGCAGGGATACAGTCAGGACCAACTGCTCCAAGAAGACTGTCAAGGTGGCAGGAGCCCTGGGCAAGGGCACGCTGGACGTACAGTTCCACGAGAGTGCCAACACGGAGAGCGCGGTTGCGCTTTTAGAATACCTTCGACGGAGGTACGGCAAAGTCTACGCAATCATGGACAATGCCGGAGCCCACACCAGCAGGGCCATGGAGACATACATTGAGAGTACGAAGGGTGACGTGGTTCGGCGGTTTCTGCCCCCGCGCACACCACAGCACAATTCCATCGAGGTGGAGTGGAGGGATCTCAAGAGGGCGCTGTCTGCAACATTCTTTGGCGGATTCGACAAACTGCAAAAAAGAATCATACGACTGCTGCGTAGCGGGGAGGTTGCCATGGTAAAAATGATCGATTACGTCTTCGAGGCCATCGGCCCCCAGAAGGGACCATGGCCAAAGGCGCGACGCATGCCGGTGGAACCGCCCTCCTGCACTGCCTGACGGCATGGGATGCGTGAAGAACAGTTCCGTGCCCCGGCATCCTGCACCCAAACCACTGTCACCACGTCTGCTGCAACACTTGACGTCCTGCCTTTGGCACCTTAAGCAGAAGATTTCGCAGGATCTGATTCCTGAAATATGATTGGTCATACTGCTCCTGAGATGTGATGTGGTGTTGATACCGTAATGCCCATCAGAGTACCGCGAACGGCCATAGAACCAAATCCCAAGGACGGGTTTTCCGAATCTTTAATCCGATTACTATGGGCATACAGTGATCCCATTCTGGAATGACTGGCATGGATACTGGGCAGGGTTGTGAAACAAACTACAGGACGGAACAATCGTACATTCAAGCACGATATACAGGTGGACTGCGTACTATTCGGCATTGATGGATGAATATTCCAGGCAGCTGCGGCCGCGCACAAGCTACAAGTGGCACTGCGACGAGATACATTTCAAGATTCGCAGGGAGGTAGTTTGTTTCACAACCCTGCCCAGTATCCATGCCAGTCATTCCAGAATGGGATCACTGTATGCCCATGCCCTCAACACGACACAAGCCAACAAAAATCAATACGGTGATCAATCATTTTAGGCAGGAAAGCATAGTATTTTGATTAATGATTCGGACAATTAATTGAATTCTGCGTAAGTGATTCGCTTTTTGAAGTTCCACAGGCTTCCGCGCCTGTACGTGCGCAGCCTCCCCGTCCAAAAGCTCGGACCGTGTCGAATTAATGTGGATACGGGCTCGACAGTCAGCCGTCGCCGGACGCAGAACGCACCAGGTGGTCAAAGAAGCTTTTCTTCCGGACGCGGTCAGTGGCCACCATGGTGAACAGTACGGAATTTGCGTCCATGCCCTTCTGGGACCGGTTGCCTCCTCCGTCATTCCTCACGGAGACGAACCTTCGGTTGGCCCTCTCCACCGCGTTGTTGTCCGGACTGATGCCAGGGATCCGCAGGCAGGTCGTCATGTAGTACCCCTCGCGGTAGCGCCGCTTGCGGTATTTGGCGATGGTGCCGTGCTTGTCGTCTTTGTACGGGGCTGCAAACAGCCCTGCCAGCTCCGCGTCGATGCAGTCAGCAGACACTGCCCTTGAATGCGGATCCTTGATGCGCCAGGCGCGGTAGATCTTTTTGTGCACGGCAGACAGCCCGGCCAGGAATTCGGCCACGTCCCCGCCGGGGTTCAACTTTAGATCTTTTTGCGCCAGGCGCTCCTGGTGGACCACACACATCTGGCGGGCCGACCCGACGTGGAGCCACGCCGGGTACGAGTCCTGCGTGATGGTCCCCTCGTAGCCTGGCAGTACTCCCTTGATGGTCTTTGTCTTGCGGGAGTCTACTATTTCCACCAGGCACGACTCCTTGCCGAGTGCGACCACGCCGTAGCCGCGCCTGCCCTTGAGTGGCCAGTGGAACTCGTCGGCCCCCAGGTGCGGCTCTTTGAGGATCTTTTTCCTCACGGCGTCGCGTTCCGGGGCCATCTGCAGGGCCCTGCTTATCTTGTTCCTGTATGCAGACGAGCAGGACACGGGCGTGCCAAGCGCGTCGCCTGCGAATTCGGCGGATCTTGCGTGGGACAGACCCGACATATTCAAAAAGTTGAGCACGGCGCCGACGTTGGCCCCGTAGCGCGCGTGCGGCGCCGTTCTGGGCGGCTTGGAAGAGACCTGCTTCTCGCAGTCCCTGCACCAGCGCCTGATTATCACGTACTTTATGGTCTTTACAAGCAGGGTCAGCGTCTTGACTATCCGGTCGTACTCGCCAGTGGGCTTCTCCGATATGTTCTCCCCTCCGCACCAGGGGCACCGATCAAAGTCTATGATCTCCGTGCAGTCTACTTTGTCGGGCCTCTTGTTGATCGTGGCCTTTTGCCCCTTGGGCCTTCCTGCCTTGCCGGGGCTGGCCTTATTCTTCTTCTTCTTGGAGGACGGCACGCTTATCTTGTTTGCCCGGGCGCTGAGCTCGCGGTTTGCCTCGGCGTGCTTCTTGTTGTCTTCTTTCAGGGACTTTACCTGGGCCTGAAGACTCTCCGCCTCATTGCCGTCTGACGCACCTGCAACCTCGCGCGCCATTTTCAGGGTCTTGACGGCAGCATCCACGGCATCACGCACCACGCCTGACCAGTACTGGCAGCATCCACATTCGGATTTCATGCAGGCGCCGCAGTCCGGCGCGGAGGAACGTCCAAGGATTGCCTTAAATTCCTCCGTTTTCAAGCATGTTTGGCGTGTCAGTTCTTTCATGGTAGTGCTAGAAGGGACTGGCACCCGCTAGTATTTGGATCTCTACAGCCAACCAATTTTGACAAGGCGTGAAAAATCCTTGGATTTCAGCCCGACACGGTGACTACCGGCAAAAGAGTCAGGGCACTTCAAAAAGCGAATCACTTACAATATTTTAGTATTTTTGTATCTGTGTAGTTTTTTGATCAAATGTTGAACTCCATATCTACAATCAGAAAATCCGCGTCTGTCTAATTTTTTAAAACTATTTTTGATCACTTGATCGAGTTTTTCTCTCCGTCCTAATTTTTAGATCATTGTTGCCCACGGTTTGCATATGTCTGATGATAATTCCGAGTCAAAGATTGCAGAACTGGAGGAAAAAGTGGGTGTGATGGCAGAGCAGATGGCCGAAAAAGACCGGCAGATGGCCGAAAAAGACCGGCAGATGGCCAAACTCGCTGATCTTTACGCTGCCGCCCTCAAACAGATCCAGGATCTCACGGCAGAGTTGCAGGAGGCAAAGGGCATCATATCGGCTGCCGTTGCAAGGAGCATCGGCGCAAAACCGGACAAAAAGACCGGCAGTACCCGGCGCCGCGCAAAGGGCAAGGGCAAGGGCAAGGGCAAGGGCAAGGGCAAGCCAAGTGACCACAAACGCACGGGCCTTGCGCGTCCTGAAAGAATAGACGCAGAGGAGACGGCAGATCCCCACACGTGCGACAACTGCGGCAGCTCCGACCTCTCAGAATGCGTGTCCACGTACACAAAGGTGGTAAGGGAGGCTGCCAAGACGGAACTAAAGCACATCAAGGTGACAGTAAAGAGAAGGCGTTGCAGGAACTGCAAGAGGACCGTGTCCGGCAGGACTCCGCTGGCACTGCCAAACTCCAGGTACGGGATCAACTTTATGATAATGATGGTCATCCTCCGGCTGCACGGCATGTCAGACCTCAGAATATGCAATATTGTCATGATGATGTACTCGGCAAGAATCACGGAATCTGCGATAAACCGCATGGTGTGCAGGATGGCCCGGGAGCTCGGGCCGCTGTACGAGAAGATCAAGGAGGAGGTAAGAAACTCGCGTGCGATAAACGGGGACGAGACAATCTGGCGCGTCGACGGCACGAACTACTGGCTGTGGGTGGCTGTAGCCAGGTACGCCGTAATCTACGAGGTGCACCGCCACAGGAACTCGAAGGTTCCAAAAAAGATGCTCGGCAAGGACTACCCGGGATGCGTCACGTCTGACTCGTGGGCCGCGTGGAACGTCATCGGATCCGAACACCAAAAGTGCCACCTTCATTACGCCCGGGACATCAAGGACACCCTGAAATACAAGAATCCCGGCTACGACTACAAGCGTCACGCAAGGACGCTGCGCGCGATACTGTGGGACTCGCACATCGACGGCGCCGTTCCGGGAGGGGCAGACGCGCTTGCCGCAAAGAAGAGGCTGGATCGTCGTATCGCGTCACTTATCGGCAGGCTCGAAAAGGACCGCGACTGCAAGCACTGCAACAGGATGCGCAAGAGGCTGGTGCGGGAAAGGGATCACCTGTTTGCGTTTCTGGAGACAGACGGCGTCGAATACCACAACAACCGGGCAGAGCGGGCCATCAGGCCGTGCGTCATCCTGCGCAAGAACAGCAACGGGAGCAGATCCAAGGATGGCGCAGATGCCATTGCCACGCTGATGAGCATCAAGCAGACATGCAAGGCAAGGGGAGATGATCTTGGCACGATCCTGCGCGAGGGCCTGGCTCCACGTCAAAAAACTGCATAGACGCGCGTAGGCATGGAGTTCAACATTTGATCAAAAAACTATGCAGTTACTCTTTTGCACACATCCGCACCAGCCTCTTTGCGCTCACGTTCGGCATGAACATGGATCCCGTCTTGAGCCTCTTTTGCCCTGATGCCGGTCCGGCTGCGGGAACTGTCCTTGTGCGACTGCCGGGGTCGGCAGCGCCTTGCTTTTCCTTGACAACAGTCATCATGAGCGGATATGAGCATGCCTGTGATCTGAATGTATGCCCGGAGACATTCAGGCCTGCCAGTCACAGCACGGATGGACAAATTATTTCATGAGGCTCGGTAGTTTTCGGAATTATTGGCAGAGGGTGATCGGATTGCTTTGGCCACTACTATGCGTTCCCCTTTTGGCCTTTGATCTTACAAGCTCTGCGCCGTGTTTGCGGTCCCAGCGCGGTATCAGGTGCATGTCAATGGCAACATTCATCCTCCTGTTGCCAAGCATGCCCAGATCCTCAAGCTGGCTTACCTGCGTGGATATCATTTCATTAAATGACTGCATCAGGCTTTTCGAATCAATCCGGGAGCAAATGTTGCGCATCCACTCGCTGCACGGGGCACATCGGTGGAATCTGTCAAGTCCCTGTACTGTAGTCACTATCCTGCGCACGGCCGCAGCGTATCCTCCGATTGATATCCCAAGCACGGCTGCCATTACCATGATCCTGTGAAAATCATCCACCCCGTACGCCGCGTTGGGCTTTTTGGAGACTGGAAGGCTTGAATCAAACACGCGGGCCGCATCAGATATCGTATCTTGGCGAACCCGAGGGTTGTTTTGCAGGGTGCGCTGCAGATGGCCTGCCATGCCGGTCACCGCAGATGCCTCCCGGCAGGCACCGTGAAATGCCAATGCGCATTCAAATGCTTAAATTCCAATTCCGCAAAGGTATGTTGATGCGTGAGTCTGTCTATGTTGGTGCATTGACAGATTTTTACCATCAATTCTTTTAAGCAGCAGACTCTCGGGATGTTGACAACTGCCTAGGCATTGTCTGAGGAGTTTATTTCCATATTTGCTTAACATGTTGCAAGGCATCCGCAGCTCATTGTACCTTAATCGAGTCTTACTTCTGCGTTAACTGGGTTTGTGTATTGCCTTAAATTCCTCCGCCTCCAAGTATGCTTGGTGTGTTGGTTCCTTCATTGTGGTAATCGAAGGGACTAGCACCCGCTCATACTTGGATCGTGATAGTCTAACTTTGTCGTCCCGAGCACGAAGTTATTAGATTTCTTCCCAGCGCCATGGATGACCGCTAGGCCATTCGGGCACTTCAAAAAGCGAAACAATTACGAAGATTCACATTCAGGTTCCATGCAGAATGGCATGTTTAATTGATCATCAGCACAAAAGTGGGAACACTTAATCACCACCCGCGTTTGCAAAAGAGCCGGACAACCAAAATACTAAATTAAACCGTGTGCGACACCATGCAGTTGTCAGCCAAGACCGAGTACGAAAACCGATGGTTTGTCAGGCCCACTGTCGGTGCGATAAAGGCGACATGCCATGGGAATACGTACCGGACCGGCATGCACCACCACAACAACGGGAATGTGGTTGGCGCGACTATCACCAAGAACATGCTGAATGCCACGGTGCAGTCACAACAGACGCGCCACGTGGAACTTGAATATACGAAAAACGGATACGAGTACAGCTGCAGCTGCAACGATTTGTTCCTTGAATACGGGACCTGCGAGCACATCGTAGCCGTTTTGCTTTACCTCAAGGACAACTTTGCCGAGATGCTCGAAGAGGAGGCTTCCCGGCCTGACGCCGTCAAATACATCATAGCCCGCGTGCGATCCGAGGAGGCACTGGAATTTTTAGCCACCCACATGTCCATGAACCCCCACGTGAAAGACGCCTTTGTCAAAAAGTTTCACTTGGAGAACGTGCATCCGCCAAGGGACTACGCCGCCCAGTTGGGCAGGATGTACTCGCGTGCCCGGAAACAGCATAACCCGGATCGCCTCGACTTTGGCCCCATCTTTACCGAGGCACGGGGAAGGCAGGAAAGGGGGGAGATACCGGAGGCTACAAAGATGTACCGGGAGATGTCCAAGACTGTGCGGGAAAACATGGGATCCGTTGACGACAAGGACGGATACTATGCAGATTGCTGCATAGAGTCACTTGAGAACATGGTCGACTCCATAGTAAGGGAGGATCCGTCCCACGGGGACAAGCAATTCCACATAGAGCACACGTTCAACGAGTTTTTGAAGCTGGAGGATGACCGGATCATGCAGCATTACCTCAACGCCTTGGACACCGTGTGCACCGACGGCGAGGATCTGGTGTTCCTGGAGGGTCTGCTGGCACCGCACTTGAACGATCCTATTTGGACAGGCAGCCGCAGGATCGGAAGGAACATGCTGGGCCTGCCGTCAAGGCACGTGCAGGATCTCTCGGCAGCCCGGGCAAGGCTGGCAGGGGTCGTGCGGATGCAGGCGCGCGTGCTAGAAGAGACGGGCAGGGCAGACAAGGCGCGGTTACTGCTAGAAAGGCACGCTTCCACAAGCAAGGATCTGTGCGTCAGGTACCTGCACCTTCTCAAGGATGCGGATCCAGAAATGGCAAGCCGGGAGGCGCAAAAGGCGGCAGGCGAGTTTCCAAACGACACACACGTGATGGACGCGGTGCTTGCCCTGCTCCCCAAGGGCAGCAAGGAGCATGCTGCATTCCTCAAGAAACTGTTCGTGCTTACCGGCGACATGGATTACATTCGCCGCCTCAAGCAGCACTCGGCCGACTGGGATGCAGACATCGGCGAGCTGCTGGCTGCCATTGCAAGATCATCGCCGGAAAAGGCCGTCGAGATCTGCCTAAATGAGGGGATGCGCGGCAAGGCAATGGACATGCTGGAGTCTGCCGGAGGGGTAACCACATTCTACAAGTTCCACGCAAAGCTTGTCAAGAAAGAACCCGAACGCTACGTGGCCGCATACTGTAGGGCAGTGGAGAAATTTGCCAAGGGCAATTCCGGAAAGGATCACTACCAACGCGTTGCCGGGCACCTGATCAAGATAAGGGAGACGCCCGGTTCTGATGACGAGTACAACAAGACAGTCAAGCGCATCACGCGCAAGGGCGCGGCCAAGCGGCACTTGGGCGTGTTGCTGGGAAGCGCGTAGGCCCTGTAGCAGCTGCTGCAGCAGCAGCAGACCGTACACGTCTAGACACGCGGGGCACCTTTACCAGCATGTCCGTCTTGCCAGAAAATGTGCCCAACCCTCCGCAGAGGTGGAGGGGGTGAGATGGAATGAGATGGGTAACGCCAAAGGCAGTCCCGACGCGTTCGGGTACGCACGCATCCATCGCGCCTGGCATCGCGCCTGGCATCACGCCATGCCCGTATCTGCCACGTACCCCGAGGCCGTCTTGGCGCATAGCAGGACCGCCGCCGGGTTCACCACGGTGCGGGAAATCTTCCCATCCGAATCTACCAAGTACAGGTACGAGGCGTTGCCCAGCGTCTTAGAGCGGAGCCACTCGTTTTGGGTAAGATTGATCCTGGGTTTGGCAGGCTTTGCCAACACGTACCGCACACCGGCCCCGTCCGTGGACCTTATGTCAAATCCGCGCCCCGTCCCGGACACGTCCTCCGGGTTCCTGCCGCTGGCCTTCTCAAATGACATGGCAGATTCTAGCGCCATCCACGTCGCACGCCGTCCGGAATCACCCGGAATCACCCTTACCACGCCTGCCACAGACGGTGCGCATGCGGACAGTTCCATGTCTGCGTCTGTTCGCGTCTTCAGCCTGTGCCTTGCCAGCCTGTGCCTTTTGCGCTCCTCCCTCTTGTTGTATATGGCAAGATCCATCGACATCCCGATCCTTTTCTTGTCAAGGAGCCTGGCTATATCGTCGCTGACCCGATCCAAGAGCGTGTCAATCGAGCTTACCCCGTATTTTTGCATGCTTCCGGCATACTTGAGGCGTTCCTTTGAGATGCTACCTACGTATTCCTCAAGCATATTGGCCGACTCTGATACTGCCGCCTCCAAGACGTCTTCTGGGACGTCTAACTCCGGCTCGGCAAGGGACGGTTCCAAGTCCAGTAGCACCGCAGGGGACACGTCCCTTGCGTGCCCTTTTGAATCCACAAGGCATGCCGAGAGGCGCCTGCCTGCGACGGTTCCCTGCCCGTCTATCACGTCCCCCTGGCAGTACACCACGTAGCCGTCCATCCTGCCGGAAGGGTCTGTGAACGTGGCCCCGGCCATCACATCGTCGAGGTATTCGCGTTCTGCCCAGTCAAGTGCCGCGTCAAAGGCGGGGTGGCCAAACGTGACAAGCTCCGTGCCAGGATTTGCCATCCTGACCCTCTTGTCAAACGTGACCGTGTCGAGCTGGGATGCCTCTGGCATCCCGTGCCGCTCACGCGCCAGCGCCGCTATCTCCGGCGGCAGGATTATGGAGGCCACCATGCCGTTCTTGTTGATTACGCGCCCCCCCGCAGCCTCAAGCACGTCGGCAAACAGGTTCATGGAGTATTCTGGTACCAGGCTCTTCTCCTGCGCCTCGCCCCTAAAGTCCTCAAGCATGGTGCGATCCACGTACTTGGCAGACAGGCTGTCCTCCAAGTAGTCGCGTATTTGATCGTTTTCGGCAGTCACGTACGCGTCCAGATCCTTCATTATGTCCTTCTGCTCCCTTGCGCGCACCGTGGCCTCAAGCAACATGTTGGAGAGGCTCTTGCCCGGGACCACCTCGCTTATCACGTCGAATATCTTGTCACTGCCCATGACCTCCTTTATCTCGTCGAGTTTCTCAAAGAGCCTCTGCATTATCTGGCCTTCCCGGGTGTCTGAGGCCACCATGTTAAAGACGCTGACTGGATGCTTCTGGCCGTACCGGTGAATGCGCCCCATCCTCTGCTCCAGCCTGTTGGGGTTCCAAGGCAGATCGTAGTTTATCATGATGTGGCAGAACTGCAGGTTTATTCCCTCCCCGGCAGCCTCCGTGGCCACCATCACGCGGGTCTTGTCGCGGAAGACCGCCTCTGCGTCCTTCCTCTCCTTGGACGGCATGGCACCGTGTATGGTGTTGACCGAGTAGCCCCATCCTGCCATGTTCCTGACCAGATACTCCATGGTGTCCCTGGATTCTGTAAATACCAGCACCTTCTCGTCTGGCTGCGTCCTGTCCATCTCCTGCATCATCTCTTTTAGGTACGCAAGCTTCGTCTCTGACCTCCTGCCTTCCACCTTCTCAGTCTTGGAGATCAACTTGTCCACTGTACCGATCTCCTCTTGAAGATCCTCCAGGTTTTGCGCCATACTGAGCACCTCCCACTTCTCTTCTTCTGCCCACCTCTCGGCCTCTGTCATCTCCTCCACGCTTTCTAGGTCTTTGCCCGACTGCCGCACATTGCCTGGATGCTTTCCTGTCCGGTACAGTTCCTCCAGGCGGGCTTTTCTGCGCTTGAGGGATCGGAGCAGCGCGTACGGGCTGGATGCGAACCTGCGCTGCAGTATTATGAGTGCAAACGTGACGTTGTGCCCCTTTGATGACCTAGAGGCCAAGTCGTACTGCTCCCGGACGTACTTGGACATGGCATCATACAGGGACTTCTCTGCACGCGACATCTTCACGTCTGGCGTGCTGACTGTACGCGGCACGAAGAGCGGTGCGCCGTCAAAGTCAGTCATCCCCTCCTTGGCCCGCCTGAGAAAAAGCGGGTTGTCCATGTCCCGTATGGATTCTTCCATCATGGAGTCCTCTGCAAAAAAGCCCGGCTCCAGCAGATCCATGAGTAGCCTAAAGTTGTTCCTGTCTCCCTTGTGTGGGGTGGCAGTCAGGAACAGGAGATTCGTGCCTGCCGCCGAGAGTGCCTCGCCCAGCCTGTACCTCTTGGTTTTGGCAGTCGTCTTGCCGTAAGAGTACGCACTCATCTTGTGCGCCTCGTCGACTATTACCATGTCAAACGAGGCCGAGTCCAGCGACTTTAGCACGTCGTCCCGCTTTGCAAAATCAATGGATGTTATAATCTGGTCCGCGCTCCAGGATTCGTCGCTTCCGACGCGATTAAAGTACTTCCGATCAACCACCTCAAAATCCTCGTCGATCTTGTCCTTCATCTCCCAGCGCCACTGCTCTTTGAGCTGGCCTGGAACCACTATCAGGATGCGCTTGGCTGTGCCGCGCAGCTTCATCTCCTTGATTATGAGCCCCGCCATTATGGTCTTGCCAGCTCCCGGATCATGGGCCAGCATGAACCTCACGCGCGGCTTCCTGAGGACATGCCCGTAGACGGCTTCGATCTGGTGTGGGAGCGGATCCACCTTGGAGACGCTCATGGCAAGCACAGGATCATACGCGAATGCGTATCGGAGTCTCTTGGCCTCCAGAGCCAGCAACGCCCGGCCCGAAGCCGTCTCGCGTATTGGGGCGCGCCGATTCACGAGTGTAGACTTGTTATCGTACAATCTTGTCAAGGCTGTTGCACTGTGTCCGTGCGTAGCCATTAATATCGGTGTCGACATGGAAACGGGGAAATTTAGTAAGTGATTGTAATTGTTTCGTTTTTTGAAGTGCCCGAATAGAAGATATGCGTAATCCACCCATTTTGCCAACCCGGCCATAAAAAACCGGAAAAATACGGCCTAAAACTGCTCGTGTCGTGTATGTGGCAAGTCCGTTCACCCCAAAATCCAAAATGACGTGCGCAGCCTTGCAGCACTTCATCGTGCCCTGAATTCTACTTGACCGGAGCTTCGGAGCAGGCCCTGTCCCAGTCTACTGACGTCTTCCACTGCCCTGGCGGTGGCGGACCCTTTTCCATGCAGTCCCACAATGTTCAGGTTTACCAGCCCGGTGATCACGTTAAACTCCCTGTTGAACTGGGCCGCGTTGCCGTCGTACGGGTCGGCAAGACGCGCGTAGCGCTTGAGCCTGCCTATCGTGTGCTCCACCAACACCCTGGTGGAGTTGATCCTGTGGTTGTGCTTTTTTTGCTCCGGCGTCAGCGGCGTGTCCCTGGTCTTCTTGTGCGGGATCTCCGGCGTGGTGCCGGGCAGGTGGTCTGCGATTCCCTGGTAGCCGCGGTCGACGAAGGGGTGGCACCTGTCTGATTCTGGCAGGTCCGGATCGTGCATCGCCTCCTCCCACTTTCCAAACGGCATGGGGCGTTCCTTGAGCAGCGTGATGTCGCCGACTGACCCGACGGTGCTTTTTGATATGCCGATCACCACCCCGTCCCGGTTGGTGTACACGTTGGTATTGTTGGTGAACTTTTTCTTCTTGCCGGAGTATCCCATGCGCCGGACTGACTTTACAGACGGGCGCTGCACGGGGCAGTGCGTGCCGTCTATGAATATCTCGCCCCCGTCGGACCCGGGCACGATCTTCTTGAAATCCTCCCTGGTCGGGGCAGCAGCTACCTCCTCGGATATGTTGTCTGCCGTCGGAAGTATCCCTGTCAGCATCGCGTCCATCACCGGAATGTACCGGGACACGGTGGTCTGGTCTATCCCGAAGAATGCGGCAAGCACGCCTTGGGCGGGGTTGTCCTTTTTGCGGATAAGTGCTAGGAGCAGTGCGTGTCTCAGGTACAGTTTGCACCGGTTTCCGGGATCGGATGTCCGGGATGCGTTATCGCGGAACAGCGGCATCTGGCCCGAATGCGTCAGAAACACCTTGGCCCGCTCCAGCATGTACCGGAACTGTTCCCCGTCTGCCAGCGTGACATGGCGGAGCTTGTCCCCGTCGCGTATTATGCCGTCTAGCACCTCTAGCAGGTGCAACGCGGGCCCCTTGCCGGGGTTCCAGCCATCGTTCCTGCTCTTCCACAGGCCGCGTTCAAGGCCCAACTCCCTGTCTTTCTGTTCCAGCTTTTTGTCTTTCTGCTTTAGAATATTTTTTAGGGTTTTGTCTTTCTGTTCCAGCTTTTTGTCTTTCTGTTCCAGCTTTTTGTCTTTCTGTTCCAGCTTTTTGTCTTTCTGTTCCAGCTTTTTGTCTTTCTGTTCCAGCTTTTTGTCTTTCTGTTCCAGCTTTTTGTCTTTCTGTTCCAGCTTTTTGTCTTTCTGTTCCAGCTTTTTGTCTTTCTGTTCCAGCTTTTTGTCTTTCTGTTCCAGCTTTTTGTCTTTCTGTTCCAGCTTTTTGTCTTTCTGTTCCAGCTTTTTGTCTTTCTGTTCCAGCTTTTTGTCTTTCTGTTCCAGCTTTTTGTCTTTCTGTTCCAGCTTTTTGTCTTTCTGTTCCAGCTTTTTGTCTTTCTGTTCCAGCTTTTTGTCTTTCTGTTCCAGCTTTTTGTCTTTCTGTTCCAGCTTTTTGTCTTTCTGTTCCAGCTTTTTGTCTTTCTGTTCCAGCTTTTTGTCTTTCTGTTCCAGCTTTTTGTCTTTCTGTTCCAGCTTTTTGTCTTTCTGTTCCAGCTTTTTGTCTTTCTGTTCCAGCTTTTTGTCTTTCTGTTCCAGCTTTTTGTCTTTCTGTTCCAGCTTTTTGTCTTTCTGTTCCAGCTTTTTGTCTTTCTGTTCCAGCTTTTTGTCTTTCTGCTTTAGAATATTTGTAAGTGTTCACGTGGTTTAACTCATTTTTAGGCGTATTTTGCAATCTCCGCCAAGTAATCCAATTTCTTGTTTTTCCATGTCATTACACATGAAAAGAAATTCGCCATCCACGTCATCGTCTCCTCTGCCCTTATGCTGCCCCGTATTTTTCTGTGCACGACTATCTCGCGCAACCCGCGTTCTGCAGCATTGTTTGTAGGCGGGATCTTTGGGTTCAGCACGAACCGGAACAGGTCGCTGCCAGCATTGCTGATCTTGACCATGAATTTTTCCAATATTGGATCGTCGGCGTACCTTAGATCTCATGCAGAATGTGCCTGACCTAAAAAACTGAATTAAACTGGGTTATTCCTACATGCAGCACCACATGCAGTCGAATATTCACAGAACCGTAAAACATGCCAATCCAGGAACGGCAACCGAAACATTAAGATCGGTGGTCTTTACGCCACACCGTGATGGCAATGCTGGCAGAACCGATCGTGCAGAGAATACGGCAGGAAAACGAGTCGCTCAGGGAATCAGGAGAACTCCACAGGCAGAGGATCAGGGCCCTCAGGGAGGCACGCAGGACAGACAGGCAGAAGGGCGAGGCCCTCAAGGAACGCCTGACTGACCACTGGACCATCACGTCTAGGTTTCTTGACGACATCATAAAATATCCTGAATTCCTGCACGCCATGACGCTGCGCACCCCGGAAAGGTTTGACCACACGCTGAACCGCCTCAAGGAGCTTTTGGAGCGGAACGGGGAGACTGCGCTCTTTTGGGAAGTTGGGAGCAGATCAAAAAACTCCGGAAGCAGGCGCATCCTGCCCCTGAGGCACGCGTACCTGCTGTGGCTGTTTCGGTCAAGGCTGAGCATACCGCAGGAAGCCCTGGCCACGATGCTTGGCGTTGACCAGGCCACCGTCTCCAGGTATCTTCCCCTGATGACCCGGCTGCTAGGCGAGACAGGCACGGCGCCGCGCAAAATCAGCGAGGCTGCACAAAAGGCCAGGACGTTTGAGGAGAGCAAGAAGATAATACCCGGCAGGAGGGGAGGAGAACTGATGGTGGACGGCACGCACAACCGGGTCAGAAGATCCGCGGACAAGGAGAGGCGCAAAAAGACGTACTCTGGCAAGAAGAAGGCGCACACGTACAACACCAACATCGTGATCAACAAGCGCCGCGTGATAGTTGCGATAAGCAAGACCGTTCCGGGCAGCGTCCACGACAAGACCCTGCTCAACGAGGATCCGCCAAACCTTGGAATCATCACTGCAAGGATGGGCCAGAAGGACGTGCCCGAAAAGGAAAAGCCCTATGTCCTGACCGACAAGGGCTACCAGGGGACAAGGGAGGAATATCCCGGATGGCACATCAGGCACCCGTACAAGAAAAAGCCTGGTGCCGACAAGAAGACAGGTGGCCTGACAAAGAAGCAGCGCGCCTACAACAAGAGGGTAAACAGTTCCCGGGTGGCCATAGAGCACGTCATAGGGAGAACCTGAAGCAGTACAAGAGGCTGACTGACCCGTACGACGGCACCGAAGAGGAGTACAACGACGAGCTCAACGCGATTGCAGGAATGGTAAACCAGGATCTGATGTGGGACGAAATAAAACTCAGGGACGCGGACCTTCTCAAGAGGCTGGCAGAAGAAAGGGCGCGCCTCTGAGGCAGGGCGGCATGAGCCGCTTGGACGGAGTAAAAGATGCAGCAGTGCAAAAATGCCGCGCATAGCATTCGGATTCGCATGAATCTCCCCCTCCAATTCACCATGAAACAATCTGCCGCTCTGGTGGACAGATGCCGCACATCCGCCGGACATGTCTTGCTTTTCATTCTTGGAAACTAGATTTTTCACATGGACGAACAAGACGAATTTGTAAAATATGTGGCAGGTGGGATTTTCAGATACGGCCATGCCCAGCGCAGTTCGGACGTGATTTTATGGTTTGCCGCGTCAGGCGCATTCTGCATAGGATCTCTTGCAACGATCTTTTCGATGCATGACGTCAGCATGGCAGACGCGTTGTCCCGGAGAGAGCGCGAGCGTTTCCTGCTTGCCCTTCTGGCATAATCATAGATTATGCGCAGGTGCTTCAGGACGTTGCGCGCGCCTGGGCAGTCCGGATTGCGGTTGCAGATGTCCCTGGCCTCGCGTATTATGTGCGACCAGCAGCGCTGGACGCGGTATTTTCCGTACGCCGTCCAGCCGTCGCACACTAACGTGCCGTCCCAACCCCCAAGCGCTTCTTTCAGAACCTTTGCCCCCCGGCTGTCCCGTATCACGTACAGCGCGTGCCCGGTCAGCGGATCGTGCAGTATCCACACCCAGACGTTGCGGCCGTTTAGGTGAATCGATGTCTCGTCGGCGTGCAGTATCTTGGCCTTGCGTATCATGGCGGCAATGGCTGCCGCAGGGGCGCCCAGCGACGTTCCCAGCCTGCGCATTATGTTGTGCGCCGTGCCCGAGGAGAGTGTAATTCCGTACCGCGACATGCGGTCTGCGATCATCCTAAACGGCATGCGACACACGTAATCGTCTGCAACATCAGTCGTTATGCTCGGATCGTAGCTGCCCTTGTCTGGAAGGCCGGTCTCGGGCTTGATGTCCACCAGACCGCAGGAGCAGCGACACGTGTTTATGGTGTGGCGCGTGGTGATGACCTTTATCGTGCGCTCCACCTTGGTAATGTCGCGTTTTTCTGACTGCACTATGGAAAGGCTACCCGAGCCGCATTCGGGGCAGGCCTCCGGGGTGTGTTCCTCAAACTCGGTGGGTTTTGGCTTGCGGGTGCGGCCCATGTGGCCTTTTTGCCCCCCGCGCGACTTCCCGCTGCCGGCCGCATCCACGCGGTCCTTTTGATCCCGGGAGGCTTTTGTGGATTTATTGTAGGCATTCTTTTCGTCGCCTTTTCCCTTTGTGTCAGGCCATCCGGGCCCCCTTTTTTGTGATGACGGGGTGTTGTAATTGTCATGCCGCACCAGCCTGCGCTTAAGATCAGCAACTGCCAGATTCAATTCCTCAATTATCTGCCCTTGCATCTCAATCGTCTGCTTGAGCTTGATGTTCTCAGTCTTGAGATCCGTGTACATCTTTTTGAGTTCAGCCTGGCTTTTCACATCGGGTTTGGATTACCATCCTATTTGGATCTGTGGTTTGCACAAAATTTACCCAAGAGTGAACTGAATTAGGCACGACGTGAACACTTACGATTTATTGTAGGCATTCTTTTCGTCGCCTTTTCCCTTTGTGTCAGGCCATCCGGGCCCCCTTTTTTGTGATGACGGGGTGTTGTAATTGTCATGCCGCACCAGCCTGCGCTTAAGATCAGCAACTGCCAGATTCAATTCCTCAATTATCTGCCCTTGCATCTCAATCGTCTGCTTGAGCTTGATGTTCTCAGTCTTGAGATCCGTGTACATCTTTTTGAGTTCAGCCTGGCTTTTCACATCGGGTTTGGATTACCATCCTATTTGGATCTGTGGTTTGCACAAAATTTACCCAAGAGTGAACTGAATTAGGCACGACGTGAACACTTACCATAGTCTATCTCATCTGAAATGTCCGTGTCAGAAAAAATTTTGTAAAATGTGGTAAAATCATGATCAGGGTTTAGTACTTGGTGTTTTATAAATTCAAGTTGTATCTCAGTCTTCCCAGAAGTACCTGAAAACAGCCCAAAATCAAAACAGATCAATTAGGGCAATCTCAGAAGGTCATCGAACTACCAATGAACCAACTGAGACGCGACTTGCTTAACAACCCACGCATATATCAAGATGTTCTGGACACGGTAGGGGCAGGCATGTCCCCGTGCATCATGGTCTCACACAGGCACAATGCCATCTACGGCACCGAGGATTTTCACAGAAGCATGGCAGGCGCATGTGCGCACGGCAGGCAGGTGGCCGGATGCACCAGGTCCTCCAAGAGAATCGGCGGTGCAGACGGGGACTCACGCCCAAGTGATGAGTGGATGCGCGATGCGGCATCCCGGACGCGTGGCAGCGACGTCTACAAATGCTTTGCCAAGACAGTCGTCCTGCAGCTTGACCAGATGCGCAAGATGAGACTGCTCAAGAAAGACCAGGAGATTGACTTGGCAATCGACATGCACCTGATACCCAGATACGACAAGAGCTACGGGGCAGAACTGGTGCGCTCAAAGGCCAAGGACGGGACACACGTCTTTGAGAGGTACATCACGATACAGTCCACGGTTCAGAACCTTCGCCTCGTGTTAGGCGTCCTGAACATGCCGTCACTTGAGGATACTGCCGATTTCGTGCGTAAAATCATCGGCTCTGCACGGGACGTGGGGGCCTGCATCGGAATGGCGATGCTGGACAGGGAGTTCTTTACGGCAGACGTAATGGGGACGCTTGGGGACATGGGCATCAAATATCTGATACCATGCAAGAATACGGATACTGTGGTGGATGCCATCGCAGAGTTTGCTACAGGCAGGCGCGGCCGCGTCTCCAAATCCGTCATCGTCGGGGGAGATGGCAGGGAGGTGTCGTATACGATGACCATCACAGAAAGGAAGAAGAGGAAGAAAAGAAAGGACGACGACGAGCTGCTGCCGCACGAGAAATACATCGGGTTTGCCACCAACGTCCCCGACGTGGATCCGGACTCGTACGGGAACAGGTGGGGCATAGAGACTGGATACCGGATGATAGAAAACACAAGGGCCAAGACGCACAGCAAGAACCCGATGGCGCGACTTTTGTGCTTTGTGTACTCTGTAGCCGTCTTTAACGCTTGGGTAATGGCAAACGCAACGCTGATGCACGTTACCGGGATTTATCCCACGGATCCCCCGATCACCCAACAGGATCTCAGGGACATGCTGCTGTTGCTGATCGTATTTGGCTACAAAGAGCCGCCGGAGCCCCCGCCGCCGGTGCTACCCTGAGCTACTTCTGGGAAGACTGTATCTGTCTTGTCTCATTAGCACCCAGATTATGCAGTTTGGAATACTCAAACAATACGCTGTCTATGGAATATCCCCCACCACCCCGTTCGTGGCTTGGTATTTTATTTCCAAACTTATCAATTTGAGGCGTGAAACTTAGTCGCTCCAAATAATCAGGATAGCCGCGAGCGAAGGTAACCGTGTCATCATTAACACTAAAAATAAAATTTTCCTCATGGCCGGCGGTGTTAATGTTTAATGAGCTGACCAGATGGAATGTGGGCTCGTTTGCAATCAGCGTAACGATGGATGTTTGGGGCTGATCATTACTAAAGGATAGTGTTTTTTCTCCCCGATATTTTACAATCTTGCGTACGTCCTGGCTGCCAGATATTTCAAATCCGGCTGAAAGTATTTCCAATTCTTCGGAAAATGCAATACTCAGAGTGGGCTCCTTGCATTCCGGATAATATTCTGCTATCTGGTATCCATATATGTTGAAATCATGGCCGTCTAGCCCATATTTATCCAGAATTTCCTCCATCTGTTCAAGCATTGCGTCCAACTGATCGTCAAGATCGTCTAATTCTTGCTCAGTGAAAGTTGTATGGTTGTTGCCTGCCATTTCCTCTGTTTCTGCCAGTGGGATATACTCATCTCGCAGACTTTGCATGGTTTTTCTATCATCCTCTGACATCACACCCCAATTCGGGTTTGGTATCTTCCAGTTATACGTAAGCACCGCATCAAATGCATCTCCCACCCTTACTTGTTCTGGAATTTCAAAGGTGGCATACAATGCATTGTTGGAACACGGTTCCCCGAGATAATAGTAAGGAGGGGGCAATACTGCTTTGTTTGGCTGCCGTGATCTACCCCATTCATCACGTGCCGGCGTATTGTCTCGGGTATCAACAAGTATGTTTTTTTCAGACATGGTGGCAGAATCCGTGTTGATTGTAAGTATCTTCATTGCCTCATTACGATCATAGACGTCAAGCGGTATTTCGGAATAATACTCCAATGAGGACTCTGAGCCGCAATGTATGCCGTCTCTCAGCACAGAATCGTTCTGAGTAAACTTGTAAAATATGTCGTTTGGACATACTATGTCCCGCAGTTGTATCTTAGTTGCAGATATGTCCACGGGTGCAATCGGTCTTTGGTATTCAAAATACTCATAATGTTCCTCCAAAACTCGTCTTGCGTCACTGCCAAAGATGCTTTCTAATTCACTGTCAATTGATTCAGGGTTGCCAGTAGCCAGTATTTGTACTATAGTGAAAAGTGAAAGTTCGTTCCAAGTTCAGCACCTCAGACCGAAAACTATGTAGATCAGCCGGTCGCCTAACGCGGCATGATCAAAGTAACACGGGAAGAACTCGAAGTAGCATACAAAAAAGAAAAGGACCTCAGGGTGGGAGCCAGAATGCTTGCAGTACACATGGTACATTTTCGTAAAATGAGCATAGATGATGCGGCCGTCAATCTTCTGCGATGTCCCAGGTGGGTACGCAACTGGCTGGAACGCTTCGAGAATGGAGGTCTACAAGGCCTCCGGGATCTTCCCAGATCCGGCAGGCCGCCCAAGATTTCACCTGAAGCAATGGACGGCATACTGGACAAGGTAGACCGGTTCAAGACCACTCCTGCCGAACTGCAACAGGTCATACACAGGGAGACGGGAACAAAGATGCACAGGACGAACATCAGGAAAATCATGCAAAAATACGGTCTGTCCCCCAAGGGGTCGCAAAGGATCCACATCAACAGGGCCACCAAGGCAGCCGTAAAAAGCTGGCAATATCGCCTCAAAAAGAGAATTTCACGCCTAGAAAAAGACGGTTTTGTCCTGGCCGTGCAAGACGAGGCGTTCTTCATACACGACGTAAAATCTGGCCGCAAGTATTGGTCCCCCGTGGGGGTGCCAATAACCGTGCCATACACTGGAAGCCACAAAAGAATTACCGCGTACGGTTCAATTACAATGGATGGCAGGCAGTTCTTCAGGACTGCCAGCGGGTTTAACGCGCCCACTTTTGTTGCTTATCTCAAGGCCATGCAGAGGCATTTTGGGAAGGTTGCCGTCCTGGTGGACAGGGCGTCCCCGCACCGCGCAAAAGCCGTCCGGACGCTGCTGCGCGAGAACAAGAACATCAGGATCATATACCTGCCAAAAGGCTCACCGTATCTCAACGCCGTGGAAGAATGCTGGCACCAGGGAAAACGGAACCTGCTTGTTTCAGAATACTACAAAACCTTCTTGGACATGCACAGTGCCGTCTCCCAGTACTATCGAACTGCGAGATTCAATCTGGATTTGATCAAATTCTTTAACAGAAAAGCCGAATTATTTTGCAAGAACTTTTGATCGCCACTATAGGTGGCTCAGCGCCCGGTAATCATAAGTGACGTCTTCTTTCATATGCACCGTTCCGTCACCGCCTACAAAAAACCAAAATGCGTCAAACTGGCCCGAGACATGTACTCCAAAATAGCGTTCTCCGGACTGTAAGAATTTCAGGGTGGATGTGGATTCATGGGTATTCGGAATTGTGGCCGGGTTTTCTGCCATGTACATTGTGTTGTATTGTTCAGTAACAAGACTGTACTTTCTTTCGATTTCCTTCATGTCTCCACCCACGTATTTTATCCCCTCACCTAATGTGAGGGTGAACGGGATCGTCTTGCCGGATTTTTTGGCAGAGAACTCATCGTCTAAAAGTTCAAACGTTATGGTAATGTCAAATTCCTCATTTAAAACAGGTTTTTGAGAGAATTCCACATTGAATCTTGCAATGCCGTTATCTATGAATTCGCTGGATAAAGGAAAATCCAGCATGATGTCGCGCGGTGGCGCCGGGATATCCGCCGAGGCATTGCCAGGATCATCCGCATCAGGTTTTGTGGAAACCACTTCCCAACCGCGCAAGACGAGTTTTTCAGACGTGGTGTATTTGACACATGCAAATCTTTCATGATTCAGGGTTACAAGCACAGGATTGTTCTTGCACATAATGCCATCTGAAAAAACACCAGGGTGCGACTGCTGGGATGTCGAATCAGCAGCAGTGTTTGCGGGCGCTGAGCCATCTGATGCAGGCGGCATGGCAGCCTTTTCAGAATTACTGTCATTTAATTTTATATGTGAAAACATGTCATTGTGCAACGATTTGAGATGGCTCAATCTGTCCTCGTCTATGACTGAGAATAGCTTGTGTGCTTCATGAATGGCGTTTTCCCCATCGTGGCCTTTCAGGATCACGGCATAACGATCAGGCAGGACCTGCTTTCCGCTGGAATCAGTCTGGTCCCACATGATCTCAATGAAGTCATTTTGCTCGATTGCCTGTAATTCCGTAAATGTAACGGACACATTGCCGGTATTGGTGTTTTGTATCTTTACCGAGTCGATTTCAATGTCGGCATTACCCATATTGGACAGTTTGAAAGATATGGGTTCGCCGGACAGATACTCTGTTCTTGGATATTCTGAATTATCAATCCACATCCGATCATTTTGGTTGGGTTTTACAGATTCTACTACGTTTACAACAGTGTATTGTTTTTTATCGATTGCAGACAGAATTCCGGTTTTGGGGTTTATAGAGATGCTGGAGACAAAGACGCAGTCGTCCAGTATATCAAAGTCAAATGTGTTGGTATCGATTACGGTTAATGGCCCATCCCTGTTTGTAACGTACAATTTGTCATGCACGTAATCAAAATCCATATCGTGCCCGGGCCGGTGCAGGTTTATTGTGATGATTCTGTGATCAATTCCATCAATCACCAACAACTTCCCTGTAGAGGAGTTTAGGAGATAGATCTCATTGTCTTGCTCGTTGACCAGGATTTTATTTGGCCAGCTATCAGCGGATATGATCTCTTCAACGGAATTTTTGTGTCCGTCTATTACATACAACGCACCTTCGGCACTATTCAATACGTAGATTTTGTTAGTTGCCGAATTAACTTCAACGTCATAACTTCCAGAGTCTCTGTCGGTTCCCAAATGAAGTTTTGTAATTACCCGCTCCGTATCAAGATCAATTATATACAAATTATCCCTACCTGTCGCAACATACAAGGTGTTGGTCTCGGGATTTACGGCAATTGATTGGGTGGACTCGCTCCCCTCCGATCTGTCATGGTATTCTATTGTTGAAATAACCGAATGGGTTTCTCCATCAAACACCATGATTCTGTCATGATTCTTCCAATCTATCCTTCCGTTGTTTGCCATATAGATCAGATTTGTTTCAGAATTTATGGCGATGTCAGATATTCTGGCATGATCAGATGTTTGGCTATTTAGTTCCAAATTGTCTTTTGTTTCACCGGAATTTTCATGTATGATTGGGATTGTTGTTGTGTAATACTCGTAGACGTAGACAAGACCGGTGGCGGGATTTGTGGTTATTTTCCAGTTTTTAGAAAACTCCTCCATCATGAAATCGTTTTTTACATTTCTTATTATCGAGTCTGATTCGACATCAAACATGGCTATGCGGTCATACCAGCCATCCCAATCTTTGCCGCACGCGTCTCTTTGCACGACATTGTTTGATTTATCAGAGACATACGAATAGCTTTCAGTCAGCGTCACAAATATTGTTCCGTGTGTGAATGCGCCGCCGGTAGCAATAATTTGCCAAATGCCCGGTTCTGTCGGTTTGATTTTTACCGTTGTTTGGGGAGGAAATCCAACATCTCTGACTGCAGACAAGACACGATAGCCATCGGGAACCTTCTGATAGTAACGCCCACCATCAGAAAAACCATCATCGATGATTTCAAAGCTTTCTGGCAGGATGATTGTAAATTCTGTTGACCATTTCTTTTCATCAGAGGCATTTGCCCAGCTGTCATCATAATTACGGGGCGCGAGAAAAATGGTAAGATCAAACTCTTGGCCCAGCATCGGAGGTTCGGATATTTCCATCCATGCGTGTCCCGGGGGAGGAGTGCCCCCTGACGCAAAAGCGCCGTGGGATGCAATCGAAATGATGTGGATTGTAAGAATGGCCAGAAAAATTTTAAATGGACTTAAAATTGAAATGCCTCCCACAATAATGATGCTTTTCCAGGATTATGCTCTTGATCTAAAGAGCCCTACAAGCTTGGCAATGACAGTGTCAATGGGACACTGCTCGCAACCGGGATCGGATAAATGCCTGTCAAGATGACTCTGGAATTTTTTTCTGGACTCGAAAATCATGTCGCATCTGGAACAGTAAACCTTTGTGGGGTTGTTTTTGGCAGGCTCTTCCATGACTGCCTTTCATATCCAATGTTTATAAAGATCTTGCACGCGGTACGGGGTCGCCGGACACATCAAAACATGCATGAAAGATCAGACACTGTCATGCGCAGCCATGCCGGGATACCGGACACAGCAGGTGCATGCGCTAGGAATACGGCATGATTCTGCCATGAACACAGATGGGCCTAAAGATAGTGGATTCTCATATGGATGTTCAGCTCCATCTGGTACCTTGTAATGAATCCGCAATGGGTGCACGAAAACATCTCTTGGGTGGGGGCATTCTCATGCTCGATGGTCTTGCCATATACGGACTTGATGCGTATCGTTCCGTCATCTGGAATTACGGCAAAATTGCGGCCTTCACCGATCGAATCCAGAAATTCCCTGATTGCCGTAACTACGGTGCTGAGATCTATATCCTTCTCATCGTCAAACGCAGACAGCGTGAACTGGTTGTGCTTTAGGGTTGGAATGGCAGCGACCTGATCGGAGACATATACTAGCAGATCGTTTCTAATGGACAGTACGTCCGTACAATCAATTATTAGCACAAAGTAGCACCGCAGGATCAATATTTTAGTCTAACAGTGAACTGTTCGTATGGACTCAGGTCCCCCTCAAACTCAGGCGTGAATATACGTAAAACAGTACATGTTTACGCCTAGACAATACCGGGATCTGAGTATGTACAACTGTTCGTTTTTCCTGCCTTTGCTAAGAAACCACACCCTGAAGGACGATGTCACGAGTAGGAAGATTCCCCGCTTCCAATCTTTGGAGGCGGAGAGATTGAATCGTTCGGCATATACCACGGAAACAAAGTCCGAGATCGTTCCATCAGGAATTGCAAATAATTTTGCAGAACGCGCCTAACCTGTCATGACGCAGGAAAACTATTTGGATCCGACCATCCTACAACACCCATGAAACCAAAGAAGCTGCTTGCAATTCGCAAAACGGAAAGGGATCCCTTCGTCAGGGACAGGATAATGCTGAACGTGCTCGTCATTCGGGACAAGATGTCCATATCTGAGGCTTCACGCCATCTGGGAATGGTCCCGTCATGGGGCGTCAAGTGGCGACGGCGTTACGTAAAGGAGGGCGTGGACGGGATGCAGACGCGCAGCAGGTCCGGAAGGCCGCCACGGGTATCGAAGGATACCCTGAAAGAGGTAAAAAAAAGACCAAAAAGATAATCTACGTGGTGGCCACGGACATGCTGGATCTCATACGAAACATGTCCGGGATAGAGTACCTGACAGAATATTCGCTGCAATACGCCCGCAAGATACTGCGGTCGTGGGGATTCACCAGAAAGGTCCCGGTGGGAAGGCATGTCAGGAGGGCAAGCCGCCAAAAGATCGCCTGGTTCAGAAAGAAGCTCAGGGGACTGATAGGATCCAAGAGGCGCGAGGGCTACACGATATGCGTTCAGGACGAGTCAATCGTGACTGCCGATGCCAGGCCTCGAAAGGGCGTCTACACCCCAAGGGGCGTACGGGCAGCCTACACGTACACCGGGACGCACTCCAGGACCGTCGTGTTCGGGCTGATCACCTCTGACGGGAAGTACTTCTTTGTGAGGTATGACAGGTTCCGCAAGGAAGAGTTTGTGGACTTTCTGAAGAGGACGCATGAGAAATTCGGCAAGATCCTGATGATTCTTGACGGGGCGCCGCAGCACAGGGCAAACGACGTCAAGGCGGAACTCGCAAGCCTGGACGGCCTGGAGCTGGCGTTTCTGCCACCCGGCTGTCCGGACCTGAGCGCAATCGAGGAGGTCTGGCGGCAGATGAAGCATGCCGTGCTGGATGCCAGATACGTCACGTTTGGCAACATGTGCCACGACGTTGACAACTGGCTGAGGTCATCCGTGCCGAACCTGGACATCGAAAAATACCTTTACAGGAAGGCATAAGCCGGGAGCCGGCTTTCCACGCAGGGGATTCTGCGCACATCCGTCTGACGAGATGGTCTGATTCTTCTGCACGTCTGAACGTGCAAAATATCTGCCCCCATCATGAGCGCAATTTGAATGGAATTTTGCAATAAATTTGATTTTCGTTCACAGACTTATTTTCCTTGGTATACGTCCCGTACAGGTCAGTCTCCAAAGAGAGGCAGGAGGAGTTCAAAAGGGAGGTCGGGGAGCGCGCGGCCCAGAGGCGCGCGGACGGCATGACCGTCTTTGCCGAGGACGAGGCCGCGGTCCAAAGGTCCCAGAACCCAGCCTACGGGTGGAGGCCGACCGGGGGGCGCGGGTTCACGTTCGTAGGTCCCACCGTATGCTACGCGTTCATGCAGACGGTGGGGATGGCAAACGACCACCTGCTGCACTGCTTCAGGCGGGACCGGGTCTAGGCCGTCCCCTCTCCCTGAACTTTCGCCTTATCCTTCTGGCGCACTTGTCAGGATCCCCATCGATGTCGTGCTCCCAGAACCTGAGCGCCGACCATCCCCTGCGCCGCAGCTCCCTCGAGTACCTCAGGTCGCGCCTCATGTTTGCCTCTATCTTGTCCCTCCAGAACTTCTTGCGGAGCCTCCTCTTCTCGCGGTACCTGTAGCCGTGCCAGAAGTCGCCGTCGCAGAAGATCGCTATCCTCCTCCGCCTCAGCACAAAGTCCGGGTTTGCGTACATCTTGGGATACATCTCGAACCGGTACCTTTCCTCCGCGAGAAGCTGCCTCATCCGGAGGTCTATCTCCGTGTTGGTCCCCCTGATCCGGGACATCACCCACGACCTCTTCTCGGGGGTGAAGATGTCTGCCAATGGCGTGCATGCGGCCCGAGGGTATTTCTTTCTAGCCCTCCAAGCGGCCGTCCGTCGGGCCCCATCTCGGTATCCGGGCACCGCCCGAGTCGCGGTTCCGTCAGCGCCCGCGCGGGACGGAATCCCCCTTCCGCAGGGTCAGGCGTACCGGGAACGGAACAAGGAGCGTCTCCCCCCCTTACGTGGCAGGTCCTGCAGCCGGGCGGCACCGCCTGCAGGCGGTACGCGGTCGTGCCTGACCCGTCCCCCGACGCAGCGGCCGGCCGCGGCGCTACTTGCTGATCTCGATGAGGATGTTCTCGTCCCGCCACCGGATGTCGTCCAGGTCGTCAAAGTTGTCGGCAAGGTTCTGCCTGAACGCGGCCAGTGACTCTCTGAACTCGGATCTGCCGTACAGGTCGAACGTGGAATAGTGGCTGCTTTCTGCCCTGCTTACGAGGTCCGCCAAGCTGGACGCCCTGTCGTGTCCAAACACGTCGGCACGGGTGATCCTCATGTCCGCCTTCCTGACGGCGTGCCGCAGCTCGTCGAGCTCGTACAGACGATCCTCGGTCTCGGCAAACAGCGGGAAGTGCCGTCCCCAGATGTTCCTCGAGTTCTGGCTCCGCAGCCGCGTGTAGATGAACGCGCGGCCGTCGTCCTTGAGGCACCCGTAGACCTCCGCCAAAAACCTTTGGACGTCAAAGTGGTGGATGGCGTTGAACGTCACGATGCAGTCCATGGTGTCGTTTTCCAGAGGCAGCTTGCCGGCATCCCCCGGCGCGGCGCAGAAGTTAAGGATGCCGTGGCCCGCCAGGCGGGCCCTCAGGTGCCTGATCATGCTCTCGTTGAAGTCGATGCAGTGAAGGTAGCAGCCGTCCCCCAGGCACCTCAGAAGATCCGCCGAGTACCGCCCGTCGCCGCAGCCTACGTCTGCCATCACGATCCGGGACTTTTTGGGCAGCCGGTCCCTTATGTGCAGGATGTGATCAGAGTCTGTCGTCCGCAGGTCCCCGTACCTCGGGGCGATCCTTGAGAAGTGGCTGTCCGTCCTCTGCCGGATCACGGCTTTGCTCAAGACGCTTCCCCCGCCTTCGCGCCGCGGGGAGGGGGCGGGATCCCCACGCAGGACGCCGCCGCGGCCGCAACCGTCAGGACGCTGCAAGCTACCCATAGGCTGCCTCAAAGCGGGCCAGGGCCCGGAAAGCATCGAATCGGAAGGGGTTACAGGCGGCCATGATGTCTCGGTTGGGCGGCTCTGACTATAAACTGGTTTGCCTTGGCAGCATGCAAGGCACGCGCGAATGCCGGCCCGCGGAACGCGCGGCCCCGGCATGGCATGCACTCGTTTTTTGCATTCCATTAAAATTCACAGCGTGTCAAACGCCTGCCGGGGCGTGGCCGACGCGACATGCCAGAAAAACGGATCCGACGTGCTTGCGGATGCCTCCTTTTTCACGTGCGGGCGAGTATAGCCTGTTGAATACATGATAACCCGACCCACTCACCGTGTGTGACGGGCTGACCCCTAATTATGCATGGTCGTCAAGGCCTTCCTGTTGAATGGGGCTATCCGAGCTGCTGGGTTACTGGACTTCGAGTCCTGATAGATGCATGCAGCTTCCAGCCTGTCACACACGGAAAGGAGGTGAGAGAAATAGAAAAGAGTATTGGAATCGACATAGGAAAGAGAAAATGCGTGACATGCGTAATGACGCACGACGGGGAGATCCTCGAAGAGTCATCGTATGCCAACACGGCCAAGGACGCGCTAGAGTTTGCCACGTCCGCAAGGGCCAGACACGGTGGATGCAGGGCAGTCTGCGAGTCCACCGGGAACCACTGGATAAAGACCATCGATGCCTTTGAACGCGTGGGAATCCCCATCGCCCTTGCAAACCCGTTCAAGATCAAGGCAATCGCGTCTGCCAGCATAAAAAACGACACCATCGACGCAAGAACGCTTGCCCACCTGCTAAGATCCAACCTGATTCCCGCCTGCCACCTGGGTTCGGCCGAATCCAGGGGGATAAAACAGATCCTCAGGTACCAGATCCGCCTGGTGCAGGACAGGACCAGGGCGATAAACTTCGTGCACACGCTGACTGACAAGTATGACGTGAACCCGAAGGACGGCGGGAAAAACGTCTGGACCAAAAGGGTCCTGGCGTACCTTGAAGAAGCCGACGTGGAGAGTCCCCATGACAGGTTCGTCCTGGACCGCTGCATAGCCAAGATACGGCACTACAACGACGAGATAAAAAAGACCGAAAACGAGATCAGGCGCTACGTCCGCGACGCCCACAGCCCGAAGATACTGATGAGCATTACCGGGATGGACGCGTTTTCTGCAGCACTACTGGCAGGGTCAACTGGGTCATGGTCCAGTGCGCGCTGGTGGCAGTGAGGCACGACCCGAGGATGAAGGCATACTACGAGCGCCTCATGAAGAGGCACAGGCACAACATCGCCATAACGCACGTCGCAAACAAGATGCTGACGATCATCTGGCACATGTTGACAGAAGACAACCTGTACGAGGACAGAAACGAAAAGCTGTACCGCGCCAAGATCAGACAAGTCATGAAGGAGGCGTAGACGCGGAACCGGTGGTGTCAGTAAATGCAGTGCCGGCCCTAGCGGATGCTGTGTACGAATTGTGGGAATTGTGGGATGTTTCTACATGAATGCTGGGGGGCCAGCCCCCCAGACCCCCCGGAAGGGATTATGCATGTCACTCCGCGGGGCAACAAGCCACGTTTTCTGCGGATCTGGCAGGATTCTGCATGCAGGTAACGCTTAAGAAGACAAAAAACACACCCAAAATGACAAGCTGGACGCAAAACCTGGATAAGTCCGGGGATGGGTTACATAGATGCATAATTACGCCTAGTTGCAGTGAGTGATGTTGGCTGTGTTCTAGACCGAAAAAGCTAAAGATCAGTGGATCCTAGAGTGTCGGATTGAAGACGGACAACGAAAAATACATCAGGCGCGGTCAGGCATTAATTATTCGCGATGACCCGGAGAGGTGCATCGAGGTCAAAAAAGCCAACCGTCGCAAGGTCGGGGCTCCTTTCCAGTATGCAGACTCGTTCTTTGCCTCCCTGGCGGCAGTCAAGTCAACGATCCGTATCCCTTACAGAGACATAATCCGTAATTAGAAATTGTGCATATTTTCCTATATTGTGTAGGTTTTTGACTCCTATCCGGCCGCTTCCCGGACTAGGAGAACTCTGAGGTTGGCAAATCCACAGACGATGTCATTGACGGTGTCATATTTTTTCAGGCGGTTTCGGCAGACACTGCCCATTATGCGAAACCGTTTGACCCTGCGGATGGCGTGTTCCACATACACCCGTACCTTTGAGTGTTTTTTGTTGAATTCCTTCTGCTCGGGGGACAATTCTACGCCTTTTTGCTTCTTGTACGGCACTACGGCATCCCGGTCAGGAAACTCCTTGTTGATCCCCTGGTATCCGCTGTCCAGAAGCTCCCTTACTTTGGTCCTTTTCTTGTCCCTGCTCCCGTCCTTGCGTGTAAGGTTGTCAGGGAATGCCGGGTGTTTCTTTTTGAATACTGCAAAGTCGTGGATCCTGCCCGGGGAATGCCGGGTCTTGTGAAGGATGAGGCCGTCCGTGGCCGATGTGTACTGGACCTTGGACGTGTACCTGTGTGCCTTTCCCGAGTAGTGGAACCGTTCCATGTCCTTGCGCCCGGGACGTTGTATCTGCTGCTCGGAGGCATCAATCAGGGCAGTCAGGCCCGGAATGATCTCCTCAAGATCGTCAAGCGTCTTGGTGGCCTTGATGTCAGAGTATATCTTTGACGGAAGCGGAACGCACTGCCGGATCGACGGCTCCAGTGCCCCCATGCTGCGGGACACGCTGGCCTGGCCCACCTGAAACACCATGGCAAGAAGATCCTGCGTGGCGTATGTCCTGTAATAAAACAGGACCAGAAGAAACCTGTTTTTCAGATCCAGTTTCCACCTGCGTCCGGCACCAATGCCGCGCACCCTGCTTCTTTTGGAGAGTCGCTTTTGCTCTGCCTTGGGGTATTTTTTTGCCAGCCGTCCTGCCACCAAATTAAATTCGGAGACTGTCAGTCCAGTGCACCGGATGAACAGTTTGGGCTTTTTTGCCAATCTGTCGTATAATGACATGCTTTGATATGGGCAATCAGAATAAAACACGACTGACGTATAGTTTTGATCATTGGGTAAGTTCGAATTGACATGCAATTCCATGCAGTCAACCGGATTTGTCCTGCAATGCGTCCAATCGCGTGGTTATGCCCAATTACGGATTATGTCTCTGGTAAACCTGGACCTTTTGTGGGACTTTATGGAAAAGGGTCCGCCACCGCCAGGGCAGTGGAAGACGTCAGTCGACTGGGACAGGGCCTGCTCCCAGGCTCCGGCCAAGTAGAATTCAGGGCACGATGAAGTGCTGTAAGGCTGCGCATGTTGTTTTGGATTTTGGGGTGAACGGACTTGTCACATGCCCAGTCTTCCCAGAAGTACCTGAAAACAGCCCAAAATCAAAACAGATCAATTAGGGCAATCTCAGAAGGTCATCGAACTACCAATGAACCAACTGAGACGCGACTTGCTTAACAACCCACGCATATATCAAGATGTTCTGGACACGGTAGGGGCAGGCATGTCCCCGTGCATCATGGTCTCACACAGGCACAATGCCATCTACGGCACCGAGGATTTTCACAGAAGCATGGCAGGCGCATGTGCGCACGGCAGGCAGGTGGCCGGATGCACCAGGTCCTCCAAGAGAATCGGCGGTGCAGACGGGGACTCACGCCCAAGTGATGAGTGGATGCGCGATGCGGCATCCCGGACGCGTGGCAGCGACGTCTACAAATGCTTTGCCAAGACAGTCGTCCTGCAGCTTGACCAGATGCGCAAGATGAGACTGCTCAAGAAAGACCAGGAGATTGACTTGGCAATCGACATGCACCTGATACCCAGATACGACAAGAGCTACGGGGCAGAACTGGTGCGCTCAAAGGCCAAGGACGGGACACACGTCTTTGAGAGGTACATCACGATACAGTCCACGGTTCAGAACCTTCGCCTCGTGTTAGGCGTCCTGAACATGCCGTCACTTGAGGATACTGCCGATTTCGTGCGTAAAATCATCGGCTCTGCACGGGACGTGGGGGCCTGCATCGGAATGGCGATGCTGGACAGGGAGTTCTTTACGGCAGACGTAATGGGGACGCTTGGGGACATGGGCATCAAATATCTGATACCATGCAAGAATACGGATACTGTGGTGGATGCCATCGCAGAGTTTGCTACAGGCAGGCGCGGCCGCGTCTCCAAATCCGTCATCGTCGGGGGAGATGGCAGGGAGGTGTCGTATACGATGACCATCACAGAAAGGAAGAAGAGGAAGAAAAGAAAGGACGACGACGAGCTGCTGCCGCACGAGAAATACATCGGGTTTGCCACCAACGTCCCCGACGTGGATCCGGACTCGTACGGGAACAGGTGGGGCATAGAGACTGGATACCGGATGATAGAAAACACAAGGGCCAAGACGCACAGCAAGAACCCGATGGCGCGACTTTTGTGCTTTGTGTACTCTGTAGCCGTCTTTAACGCTTGGGTAATGGCAAACGCAACGCTGATGCACGTTACCGGGATTTATCCCACGGATCCCCCGATCACCCAACAGGATCTCAGGGACATGCTGCTGTTGCTGATCGTATTTGGCTACAAAGAGCCGCCGGAGCCCCCGCCGCCGGTGCTACCCTGAGCTACTTCTGGGAAGACTGATGCCCGACACGAGTAGTTTTAGGCCGTATTTTTCCGGTTTTTTATGGCAGGGTTGGTAAAATGGATGGATTACGCATATCTTCTAATGCAAAAGTTTCACTCATCCGTGCGCGGCAGCGATTCGGACACGGACGAGGAGCAAGAGGAATACCTCATGAAGGAACTTGAAAAGATCCCCCAGGAAGACGTCGGAAAAGAGTACGACCTTGAAGGGCTCAAACGCGATGTCGATTCGGATCTGGGACGGCTCGAATACCTCCTTGCCGAGGTGGAGAAGATAACGATAGACACCAAACTGCAGGAAGTGGAGAAGACGATAATGAAGGATCGAATCTTGGAAAACGAAGGTGGGAAGGTGTTGGTGTTCACCGAATACACCGCCACTGCAAAATACGTCACCAAAAACCTGAAAAACATATTCAAGGACAAGTCAGTCGAGTGCATAACAGGAAGCTCTGACCCAAAAACCCGGATGAACTACATTCGGAGGTTTGCCCCGAAATCAAACCTGGCCGAGGACGAGAAACTCAACGACAAGGAGATAGACATTCTGGTGTCCACCGAAGTCCTCTCCGAGGGACAGAACCTTCAGGACTGCAACTATATCATAAACTACGACCTTCCATGGAACCCGATGCGGATAGTGCAGAGAACCGGAAGGGTAGACAGACTCACGAGCAGGCACGGCGTGGTGCATTCCAGGGCGTGCTATCCGGACAAGGAGCTGGACGCGGTCCTGAAGTTGGTGGGCAAGCTTTTGCACAAGATAGACGTCGTGAACAAGACCGTGGGGCTTGCAGCCGAACTGCTGGGTACTGTTCCCGAATACAAGCAGTACAACGGCTCGATCGAGAAAAGGATAAGGGTCCTGAGCGAGAGCGGGGACGGATCCGACACGATAGTAAAGCAGATGGAGCGCGAGTCAGACCTGATGCCGGCAAACACGCCCATAAACGAGCTTTCCAAGTGCATCAAGGAACGCGGAATCGACAGCATGAAGGAAATTTCCATGGGACGGCGCAGCGGAAAGAGAGGCGAGGGACAGCACGCCGTGCTTGCCTACCTGCAAGAAAAGCCTGAACGCCGCGTGTATTTCGTGATGTATGACTACAAAAAGGACACGGCGACTGTTCCCGACGACGACACGGAAGCGATACTGAGGGCGTCATGCGGCGTAGACACCCCCAGACACCTTCCTATGGACGGGCAAGACAATGCCGAATCATTCAGGGAGTTACTGATGATAGACGCCAAGGCGCGCGCGGCGATAATCAAAAACAAGGGGCAGGTACTCAACGACGTAAAGTATACCAGCAATGAAAAATTCATATCAAAATCGCTCATAAATTTTTGATGCAACAGCCGTCTCTGGAAATTACGAGGTGCGTTGAATTCCCAAATGACGAGAAAAGACGCTCCAAACATTAGACATTGCATGCTCTGGTGCGCCGTGCATGGCACACGCTAGGCGGCGTGGATCCGGTGCGGTTTGATGTCGTTCTAGATGGCCCTGTACAGAAAATTCTCGACTACCAGATTCGGTTTTTTGTACCTCGTGTACCGGGTGATCGCCTCGCGGAGCATGCTCAGGCTGGTGTACGGCACGTCAAGCACTGCCCGTTTGAGATCCCTCCAGTACGTCTCTATGGCGCTCAGGTCCGGGGTTGCAGTTGGCAGGAAGATTATCTCCAGGCCGTCTGTGCCATCAAGCAGTTTGCGTATGTTTGATGCCCTGTGCTGGGAGGCCTTGTCCATGATCAGGCAGATCTTCTTGAACCTGTACATCGCCTGCCTTAGAAAGTCCTCAAAGGTGTCCTTGGTAAACGCATCGTACTGCCGGAACATGCCCCTGCCGTCCGTGGTGATTAGTCCATGGATTATCGTCTTGGAGTGTGAGCCGGTGTACGTGAAAAACGCCCGTATTCCCTTCCTGGTGTAGCCGCGTCTTCGCGGCCGCGCATCGGAGATTACTATGGACTCGTCCTGTATCGCTACGACTGTTCCTTCACTGTTCTTTTTTTATAATCTCTGGCATCTCTTTTTGGAATTTCCTGATCTCCTCGTCAGGTGCCCTTCTTGCATGTTTTCCTACGGGAACCTTTTGGGAATAGCCCCACCCGCGCAGTATCTGGCGCACATATCCGAGTTCGTACTTTACTCCGGTCTTCTGTTGGATGTATTGCTGCATCTCCCTGCCCGTCCAGACCGGTTTACTGCATGCGGCCTTTCTGATCTTCTTCATGTCTGCCTTGCTCGCCTTGGTCGGCCTGCCGGAGCGCGGCATGTTTCCCAGCCTGTCAAATCCGACTTCCAGGTAGCGCTCATGCCACTTGTAGCCCCACGAGGCTGACTTTCCCAGGGATTTTGCAGAATCCCTCATGGTTATTCCATCACGTTTGACTCTGATGATCAGCATCATGCGGTCCTTGGTATCGCAGTCTGTCTCAGCGGTGTATCTTTTCAACATCGTCTTGATCTTCATTGACTGTGGGACGTGAAATTGGTATAACTCTAGATGCGGTAAAATATGTGACAATCGCATCAACTTTTCACTTTTGGTATACCTCAAGACCAAGAAGAAACAGAAACACGAAAAGAATGTCACCGAGATAAAGAGAACCCTCGGCAGGGAGGTTGACGGCGGGAACATTACCGAGAGTGATGCCGAAGCAGTGCTGCACGTGGCCACCTCGGATTACATCCGACCGTGGGTCACAGACATTGACCGGATGCTTGCAGAGTATCAGCGCGGCAAGGACGTCGGCGCTCTGGTCTCGGGCATACTCGCGTTGGGCAAACACCTGGCAATAGCGGCCAAGCCACGCGAGAGCGAAGAGGTTCCGGAAGAACCCGCCGACGTAAAACTGCAACTGGTGGGGGCGATGTTTGTCACGGGAGACGTGTTTGACACCAATGTTGGGAAGAAGGGATTGGACAAATATCGAATCGGCTCATGAGTATGTATGGGAAACAATACAGTAGACTATCCGTAATTAGAAATCAGACGCATGTCATGTCATTTGCACGCCTCATAATACGTCCATGTCCCGGTGACTTCGGCCCATTCCGATGTAGCGGCCTCCGTGGAACTGCAAAACTCGGCGTAAAACTTCTCCAGAAGGCCGTTTGCGTGCAGCCACGCGCCTGCAGTCGTGGAATAGTTATTGCCCTCGCACCACACCGTCCCCAAGTGGCGACCGTACTTGTCGAACTGTCTAATGGAGTCCTCGTCCATGTACGCGATGCTGCCCTTCGGGCACAGTTCCTTCAAGGCGTTGGTGGCCTCCCAGAATCCGTCTTCCCCGCGTTCCGGCGTGTCAATCAGGCTGAGCCTGTACCTGACGGCGTCAAAATGTAGCGTGTCGCCGTCGATAATCTTGGTTATTTTGCCTTGTGTTGCATCCGGGTGCACTCCTGCGGGACGCGGTTCTACCGGTACAGGATCGTGTTGGGGTTCCACCAAATGCGGCGCCGTGTCGTCCTGCAGACCTGCAAACAGCGCGGCTGCCAGGGCCACGCCCAATGCGACAGCCAAGATGACGCCAAGAATTATGATTGTTTTGCCGTTCAACTGCGTTCAATCAGTTTGATGGCCTTGCTGCCTGTATCTCATCATCAGTGAGCGGGGGCATTTTACACTTCCTGCACGTTTGATCTTTTGGGTTCGTGTGCCACTTTAACCATACCTTTTTGGCCTCTTCCAGCGTCTCACACCAAAAGTATTCGTTCCTTCCGTGGCCGGCACTGAGCGGGGTGTTCCGAACGAGGTTCGCATCATACCGGAATTTTACGGATTGGCACGACGTGGCATGTATGCGACTATCATCGGACAGGTGCTTCGTAAACAAAAACACGCCGGGCCCATCATAATGCCTAACCAAATCTCCTATTTTTTCCAGTTTCTCCATACTAGACGGCATAACCTCCCTCCCACATTTATGGTATTTGCCCAGGCACCGGACAACGTGCAGTCAGAGCGTGCCAACGTGTGTTGCCGACACCAACGCACCCATGATCACGGATTTAGATTTGCGGCCCCATCACTGATATATGGCAGGCAGCAAAGCCCGATCCATGCCGCAGACCAAGCCCGTGATCACAGTCGAGAACGTGGTCGCTACCGCGTCAGTCGGCCAGAAGATGGACCTGTATGACATACAGGAAAAGTTTCCAGGAACCGAGTACCACCCGAAACAGTTCCCCGGCCTGGTCTTCAGGCTTGCCGTACCAAAGACTGCCACGCTGATATTCCGGACCGGCAAAATGGTGTGCACGGGTGCAAAGTCAGGAGAGCTGGCAGCCAAGGCGGTAAACACCGTGGTGCACAAACTCAGGAAGAACGGCATCCATATCAAAAACGACGCGACAGTCACGGTCCAGAACATCGTGGCCGCGATAAACCTGGGCGGGAGAATCCGCATCGAGGATGCAGCACGCACGCTGCCGCGCAGCATATACGAGCCGGAGCAGTTCCCGGGACTCATACACAGGATATTGGATCCAAAGACCGTCATACTGTTGTTTGCCTCCGGCAAGTTGGTGTGCACGGGCGGCAAGACCGAGGAGGACGTGTTTCGTTCTGTACACGGCATCCACGCGCTCTTGGAAGAGAAGGATCTGATGATCTACTAGCCTTCGTGAATCATGTGTGTTTTATGTGACGGCTTATGATCAAACATAACACATTCAGGCAGAGGGTTTGAACATTCCTTGTCATATATCGTGTAAAGATTCTAGGTCGCGCTTGACTGATTCGTTTTCCGGTTCCAGTTTTAGCACCATTTTATAATATTTCTCAGATTCCTTTGTATCTGATACTCCATAAAGTATTCCAAGCTGTCCTAATGCGAACGTGTTTGTGGGCTCTACAGCAACCACCTTTTTGAAGCAACCAATTGCTTTTTCATTCATTCTCATTCCGATAAACGTGCTTCCGATGTCTATTTGCAACAAGATATAGCTCGGATATTGTGTAAGGGCGGCCTCAAAGCACCGCGCCGCCAAGTCCATTTCCTCGTTGAGCCGAAACGTCTCCCCGATCGCCCTGTAGAGTAATGCATTATTGATCCAAACGTTTGGCAAATTCGTCTTTGAAGCATGCGCGGCGCCTCTGGGACTGTTTTGTGTTCCAAACATCTCACACACCTTGTGCGCTGTCTTCATTGCGATTATGAGCCATGCTTTGCCAAAGATAGCGTCTCCTTTCGCATAGTATGATTCTCCAAGAGTTTGGAGCACAATGCCATCATAGGGTACCTGCTCGACCAAACCCTGAAGTACAGATATCGTCTCATCATGACGTCCTGCTTCATTTAGGGCTAAACCACAAATGCGCGCTACATACGGAACATCGTAACCGGCATTCTTTAACACGCGCTTGAATAACCGCATCGTGGGTTTCATGTATTTCTTTACGTCAATGACTGCATCGTTCATTGGTATGTGTTCACGTCGTGCCTAATTCAGTTCACTCATGAGTAAATTTTGTGCAAACCACAGATCCAAATAGGATGGTAATCCAAACCCGATGTGAAAAGCCAGGCTGAACTCAAAAGGATGTACGCGGATCTCAAGACTGAGAACATCAAGCTCAAACAGACGATTGAGATGCAAGGGCAGATGATTGAGGAATTGAATCTGGCAGTTGCTGATCTTAAGCGCAGGCTGGCGCGACATGACAATTACAACACCCCGTCATCACAAAAGGGGGCCCGGATGGCCCGACGCAAAGGGAAAAGATGGCAAAAAGAATGCCGACAATAAATCCACAAAAACCCCCCGGAACCAAAAGGACCGCGTGGATGCGGCCGGCAGCGGGAAGTCGCGCGGGGGACAAAAAGGCCACGAGGGCCGCACCAGCAAGCCAAAACCCACAGAGTTTGAGGAACACACCCCGGAGGCCTGCCCGGAATGCGGCTCGGAAAACCTTTCCATAGTGCAGTCAGAAAAACGCGACATCACCCGGGTGGAGCGCACGACAAAGGTCATCACCACGCGCCACACCGTAAACACGTGTCGCTGCTCCTGCAGTCCGGGGGACATCAAGCCCGAGACCTGCCTTCCAGACAAGGGCAGCTACGATTCGAGCATAACTACTGAGGTTGCAGACGACTATGCATGTCGCATGCAGTTTAGGATGATCGCAGACCGCATGTCGCGGTACGGAATTACACTCTCCTCGGGCACGACGCACAACATAATGCGCAGGCTGGGAGCGTCGCCGGGTACCCCGGCAGCAGCCATTGCCGCCATGATACGCAAGGCTAGGATACTGCACGCCGACGAGACATCGATTCACCTAAACGGCCGCAACGTCTGGGTGTGGATACTGCACGATCCGCTGACCGGGCACGCGCTGTACGTGATACGAGGCAGCCGGGGGGCAAAGGTTCTGAAAGAAGCACTTGGGGGTTGGAACGGCATATTAGTGTGCGACGGCTGGACGGCGTACGGAAAATACCGCGTCCAGCGTGTTGCTGGTCGCACATAATACGCGAGGCCAGGGACATCTGCAACCGCAATCCTGACTGCCCAGGCGCGCGCAACGTCCTGAAGCACCTGCGCATAATCTATGACTATGCCAGAAGGGCAAGCAGGAAACGCTCTCGCTCTTTCCGGGACAACGCATCTGCCATGCTGACGTCATGCATCGACAAGATCGTTGCAAGGTACGCCGATGATCCAATCTTGAAAAAATTCATGGTCAAGATCAGCAATGCTGGCAGCGACCTGTTCCGGTTCGTGCTGAATCCAAAGATCCCGCCGACAAACAATGCTGCAGAACGCGGGTTGCGCGAGATAGTCGTGCACAGAAAGATACGGGGCAGCATAAGGGCAGAGGAGACGATGACGTGGATGGCGAATTTCTTTTCATGCGTAATGACATGGAAAAACAAGAAATTGGATTACTTGGCGGAGATTGCAAAATACGCCTAAAAATGAGTTAAACCACGTGAACACTTACCAACATTAAAATCGTTCTTAATTACTTTGGAGCACTCACAGTAATTGTATTGATAGTTTGGAACTGGAAGAATAAAAAACGTGCTGTAAATATGTCATGACTGCACAAGCCGGCAGAAACCCTTCCAATTCGTCGTCTTTGAGCATATGTCAAAAAATCATGCATCAGGTCAATTACACGCCGCATAATACATCCAAACTCCGGTGACCTCTGCCCGCCCCGATGCGCTTTTGTCAAGCTCGGTTGGCCAACACGTGGCCGCAACCGGACCATCCGTGTTTAAGAACTTCTGGATGCAACGTATTTCATGTATCAAACGCGAGCGCATGAATCGATCAGTTTAATATTATTTTCTAGCAAAACGTGCTACTTCCCTAACAGTATGCAGGATTTGTTCAGATATTGGTATGAATGATTCTGCAAATATTCATCGTCATGTCCGGCATCATGCCGCACCCGGACAGATTCTACAGGCAGGATCTGGCCGATAGACGACGAATCCTATATTCCGCCGCCGGGAACTTCGCCTAGTTCCACTTCATAGCCGCTCGGATCTACGATGTACACTGATCTTGATGTCTCCCAGTCCACTATGCCGCCATAAAGTATCTCAGCCCCGGACTCCCTGCATTTTTCAATTATTTCATCAAAATTGGCAATGTTAAATCCAAAATGGGCAATTCCTCCCTCCGGAGACATGTCAGGCACCTCATACATGCAAAGCTTGATTGCATCATTACCAATGATCTTGGACGGCAGATCTGCCTTGTTTGTGTTGGATTCCTGTTTTATTTCAAAACCAAAGAGGTCGGCGTAAAACCTCACACTCTGTTCCAAATTCTTGACCTGCATGTTTACATGATCGATTGATGTTGCCTTGAGCGCTCTTCCCGTACCGGTCATGGACGGTATTGGTGTTTGTTTCCTCAAAAACCTTTCCATAATTGCATTATTTCTTTTTTGTCTTCATTACGAAGAATACTGCAACGGCTGTAAAGACGCCCAGCAGGGCCACCAGCACAATGGAAGTGGTCGTCACCTGTTCTGGTGGTGGGCTATCAGGTGCGGGCCCTTCTCCTAGGGCCTCTACTGGAACAATTCTATAAATTTCCTTTTCGCCGTGGGATACAACGTATAGAAAACCGTCAGGTCCCCTTTCGATGTCTGTAATGCATTTAAAGCCTGTGCCAAGTATTATCTCATCCATGGAATCACCGTCGCCGACCAGATTGTCCTGCAGATCAGGATTGGCAAACTCGAATCCATCCCGGTTCTGGTTTAGCGTGAGCTTGTAAAGATTTCCATAGTTGCAGTCCCCTACAAAGAGCGAGTCGTCATGAGCGTTGGTCTCTTTGAATTTTCCAAAACTCAGACCGGTGGGCGCAACAACCTGCTTCCAGCTGAATTCGGGATCCTTGTAGACATAGTCCTCATAAACTACAAGGCTGTCAAGTTCGGACTGCGTTGCAGGTCCCGATACCTTGTTCCATCCGCTGTTGAATCTATCCGGAACCAGGTTGATTTCATCAAAATCATCATCCCCGTTTTCAGTGTCCCACAGGTTTCCGGTTATCGGATCTATGGCCAGTCCAAAGCTGTTTCTGATCCCCACGGCTTGGTACGGCCCCTCCGGATCCACGCGCAGAATGACGCTGGTATCCAGATAGTCAGTAGTGCCGGGCGGATAAAGATTCTCAAGGGATTTGTTTTGAAGGGGACCGTATTTTCCGGTGTCGCCAATCACCGCATACACTTGGTTGTCCAGACCCGTAACCATGGCACCTCCGTCATGATATATGTTTGATGGAAGCTCCTTGACTATAGTGACGCGCAAAAGTTTTGACAAATTCTGCCCGAAAACTATGTAGATCCGTGGTCCTTGAACGCAGCATGGACGAAACAAAACAGGAAGAACTCGAAAAGGCGTACAAAAAGGAAAAAGACGGCAGGGTGCGTGTCAGAATGCTTGCAGTGCACATGGTACACGTGCGCAAGATGAGCATAAGCGATGCCGCAGACATTCTCTTGCAGGCTGACCGGTGGGTATACCGCTGGATGCGCAGATACGAGGAAGGAGGCCTCGAAGGCCTCCGGGATCTTCCCAGATCCGGCAGGCCGCCCAAGATTTCGCCGGAAGCGATGGACGGCATACTGGACAAGGTAGTGGACCGGTTCAAGACCACTCCTGCCGAACTGCAGCAGGTCATACACAGGGAAACGGGAACAAAGATGCACAGAACGAATATCAGGAAAATCATGCAAAAATACGGCCTGTCTCCCAAGGGGTCGCAAAGGATCCACATCAACAGGGCCACCAAAACGGCCGTAAAAAGCTGGCAATATCGCCTCAAAAAGAGAATTTCACGCCTAGAAAAGGACGATTTTGTCCCAGTCGTGGAAGACGAGGCGTTCTTCATACACGACGTAAAATCGGGTCGCAAGTATTGGTCGCCTGTGGGGGTGCCAATAACCGTGCCATATACGGGAAGCCACAAAAGAATCGCCGTGTACGGTTCAGTCACGACCGATGGCAGGCAGTTCTTCAGGACTGCCAGCGGGTTTAACGCGCCCACATTTGTTGCGTACCTCAAGGCCCTGCAGAGGCATTTTGGGAAGGTGGCCGTCATGGTGGACAGGGCGTCCCCGCACCGCGCAAAAGCCGTCCGGACGCTGCTGCGCGAGAACAAGAACATCAAGATCATATACCTGCCAAAAGGCTCGCCGTATCTCAACGCCGTGGAAGAATGCTGGCACCAAGGAAAACGGAACCTGCTTGTCTCAGAATACTACAAAACCTTCTTGGACATGCACAGTGCCGTCTCCCAGTATTATCGAACTGCAAGATTCAATCTGGATTTGTTCAAATTCCTTAACAGAAAAGCCGAATTATTTTGCAGGAACTTTTGATCGCCACTATACAACGTATCATGCTATTCATACGGGGCGGATCCTGAACGCAACCAGCATATGATAGATGAGGGGTTGCTACCAGAGGACAGGGCCATATACTGTGAAGGCGAATACTGGCAGCTAGATCATGCCTGGAGTTATTTGTTGTCTGATTTTACCAACGGGCTTTTTGATCCCGTAGCGTGATCCGTTGCAGGCCTCCCCGAGTCAAGTCCTCGGAAGATCCTTGCATGAGCCGTACCGCGTATTTCAAAATATTACCAGTTTATCATTTATGGCATGAATGGTACGAAATGGCGTGAGGGGTGCCCACGCCCCAAGCATGTAGCCGGTTGCGCCATGACCCAATCTGGGTTTAATCGACGCGTTCCATGCCTCAGCCAAGATTCCCGTCATGCTGTCCCGCACCCGCAGGAATCCATGCCGGAACCGCACTTGAGGCACTTTGCCGACACTGAGTCCAACTGGTTCGGCCTGATTGCTTGCACCGAATCCTTGCTTATCCTGTGGAACGTCTCGCGGTTCCAGCACTCCCTGCACATATGGAACCTCAAGCCGTCGCAGTCGCCGTACTTGACGTCGACTTCCTGCTCGTGCTCGCACATCCTTATCGTCTTGAGGCCGTCAAGTAGGCGTCGCCATTCCATGACCGATTCCATGTTTTGCCGCATGCGCAGCGTGGAACGATTAGAATAAAAGCCCTAAACGAGCCCGCTGAGCCTGTCCCTGAGGTTCTTTTTAAAGTCCCCGTCCGGCTCTCCGGCCGTGTCGATGATCGCCTTTACCACTCCCTCGAGCTGGGCCTTCACGCCGGCGCTCACGGCGTCTTTCTTGGCGTTTGCCTCTGCCAGTTCGTTGTTCTCTTTTTTCAGTCGTTTCACTTCGGCTTCCTTGGCCTTGAGCCTCTTCTCTGCGGCGTCTGCCGGTTCGGGATCTTCTATGTTCGAGACGGCCTTGGAAAGCACGTTGAGCCTGTGCGACGCCTTGGCGTACTGTTTTCTAAGGTTTTCCGGGTACAGGTCGTGGTTTTCATAGGGGTCTTTGGGCTTGTGGCCCAGAAAGTGGTCGGCTGCGTACGGCGCGCACCCGCACGTCAGCATGGTCGTTTTCAGCAGGTGGCGCACCATGTGAGAGGTGATCTTGAACGTGCGCAGCCCGAGGCGCTTCTGCGTCCTGGCGTATTTGGCCAGTTTTGAAAACGCGTTTGACGTCCAGGCAATCGACACCGGCGCGTTTCTGCTGGTAAAAAACATGGGCCCGTCGGGATCGTGGGGGCCGCGGGTCTCCTCCCTCCACGCTAAATAATTCTTGATGGCTTCCAACGCGTCGCGGTCTATGAAGGTGGTAAACGTGCGGTCCGTCTTTACCCGCATCAGCTTGATGGGGATCGGGCACTTGTCCAATGACCATTCCCTGTGGTTGATGGTGCCGCAAAACTTGGCTATCTGCTTGTATGCGTAAAAATTGAACCTGTCGGCAAGCGTGCTCCTGTCGAGTCCCGCCTGCAACTTTACCAGCATCACGGCACGCGTCAGGTGGTCTATCTTGCTGACGGTGATCATCTTGTAGAATTCGGGCAGCGTGAGTTCGGGCGAGTCGGCGGACACCTCCGTCTTTCTTTCGCGCCCGTCGTACCTGACGTACGTCATCACGTCGTGCGTGTCAAAGTACGACTTTATCGCTGCGCACATCCCCATCCTCGTGGCGCGCGCCTTGCCCTCGTGCATGGCGTCTGCCAGGTACTTGTTTATGATTCTCCTTACCTCCCTGGCGTTCCCGTTCTCGTCCATCCCGAAATAGAGTAACGTCTCCACGTCGGCAAACGACTTTTTGACGTTCTCGTGGTCAATCTTGTTGTCCTTGGCGGCCGACACCCGGATGAGGAACTCGCGGCCGGGCAGCCACGCGTTGAACGCGGTCAGGTTGGACAGGTACACTACCCTGGTGCTGGTGCAGATCCTTATGTCGTGGCTGATTCCGCTCGGCCTCAGCTGCTCCAGCCATTCCACAACGCTGGCAAATTCAAGCATGTGATCCGTTACCTTGTGCTTTTTCTTCCTCCTCATGGCCTTGAGAACGTGCTTTCTTTAAAAGGCTCGATCAAAACCAAATCTAAATGAATATTTTGAACCGGCTACCGTTGGTGCCAATTGTGGACAGGTGCCACTAACCCACATGCTGCAACACCCACCCTCTTTAAAATTAAAAATACTGTGATATCTCCAGGCGCAAAAGCCCTAGACTCTTACTGCCCTTGTGGGATCACGACTCAATATGTTCAGCACGTTGTCAATGATGTGTCTTTGGCCACCTGCATCTAGATTCGTTCGTGTCTGCTCAGAACCCATGCTGACAAATATCAGATGATCCTCGTCCACCGGAAATGTAATCCTTGTTATCCTCTCAAAGACTGCCGCTGCGTATACCCCTTTCCCAATCTTTGGATACAGCTGCTTTCTCTGTTTCCATGCATATGCGGCCCTCTTCAATGATGCCTCTGTCTCCTCCTGGGAAAGATAGTTTCGAACCCCTGCCCGGTGTCCGGTGGCCTGTATGGCTCCCTCGGTGTTTGTGATGATGCTGTGTCGTATATTTACGTCCGATGCCATGATTCTCTTTAAAAGGTTGTCATAATTCATTATTGCCTTGTCCCGTAAGTTCAATTAAAGTATTGGGTTTGGGTAGCTGGCCTTACAACCCAGGCGCGACATACCAATGCAGTCAGGCGGGCATGCTCCCGTTGAAGAGTGCAGGTGTGGTGAGGCGCCACAGCGTCCTGTAAAGGCAACCGCGTCGTCGTGTTCACGCAGCCTATGCTGATTTTTCACATGCGTTCTTTTCGTAGTAGTACTCCTGCCGCCTCAAATCCTTTTCAGAGATTATCCTGCATTTTCTTATGGGCACCAGCCTGGAGATCTGCTCGTACGTGCCCATATCCCTGACATCTGCTGCATATGCAATCTGTAGCAGGGGGGACCTTTCCTCAATCATGGGCTTTGCATGTTCGTATCCGCCGCTCTGTATCATCCCTGTCCTGAACAACCCTATGGAGTTTTTGCCCTTTGCTACTTGGGGGTCCTGATAGCAGCAGATCGCAAATTCGCCGTTGCTTCTCTCTATTATTGTCATCCGCGTGAACTTGTCACTCCAGCCGTCTATGTCCATTGCGACTTCCACTGCATTCTTCTTGTCCTCAAATATTGTCGATACCACCAATCTGCTCTTCTCATACGCCCATGAGATTCCGTAAAAATCACTCCGCCAGTCAATCTCAAAGGACATGCACTCTGTTACGTTGCAGTCAAATTAACAGTTTCGAATTCAGGACGGATCACGACGCGTGGTCGTATGTGTCATATCTGCCAGGCATGAATCCTGCAAATAGCCGTGCCCGTCTTTGGGGGCGGCCGGGCATGTACGTGTAACTTACTGATGGTTAAAAAGAAGGATCAGCGTGATTCTGCATTCTTATCTTTGGCTCGTAAAGATCCTCTTGAATGCACCGAATCTTGACTGTTGCAGTGATGGTTTTGTCCTACCGACAATCCTAAACACCTTTGTTCCAGTCTCAGGGCTAGTACCCCTGATTGCCCACATGCCGTTGTTCATGAGGTACGGTTGTGGGTCTTTTATTGGCACCTTTTTTCGTGCCTTGAGATCGTACGCCTCCATTACAGACATGAGGTATGCTTACCCAGTTGATATTACACAGCAGGGGTAAATTTTTTCTAGCCGCTGACTCAAATTTTGCCCGCCATGCAAAAAAATTATGGAAGGATCGGCCGTGGAAGTGCATCACATTCGCAGTATTCCTTACTACCACAATAAGAACACATGCAGTCGCAGTACACTGATGCCTGCCTGCATAACTGGCACTTTTCATGTATCTTCCTGATAATCTTTATTCCTCTCATGACATACATTACATGAGACAGTTGATAAACTATTTGGATAAAATCCTAAATGATTATACAGAATATTCATATTAATCAATCAAATATTCAATAGAAACATATTGCATGTTACAGTTACCATGTACGCCATAAACAACCCGAGCGGATAGGATCTGCACCCTACCAGGCATGTGCTGATGTATCCGTGCCGGCAAACACTGAAGTTCGGCTTCATAACCTGCCAGGCATGTGCTGATGTATCCGTGCCGGCAAACACTGAAGTTCGGCTTCATAACCTGCCAGGCATGTGCTGATGTATCCGTGCCGGCAAACACTGAAGTTCGGCTTCATAACCTGCCAGGCATGCGCACGAGTCATCCTGACGGTAGCAGCCTCCATCGACGGCTATCGCGGGGGGCCAGAGCCTGATTTTGGGGATGGCTTTTTTGAGCCCCTCTTGTCATATCTCTGCTTCTTTCGTTTTGTGCTCATTATTGAATACGTCTTGTCTATCTCACAGAGCTTCATCTCTCCTGTACCGGGATCGTGCGTAGACTCCAGTAAGCCGTTTGTCAGTAATTCGCCTACGATCTCCCATGTCCTTTCCTCTGAAACTTCAAACTTGTTCTGGATCGTTGAGATTCTGGTAAAGAAGCCGTTTCTGGAGTTTCGCAGCACAAACTGTTCGACCTTCTGCTCGATGGTAAGGAAAGACTCTTTTCGTTTGTATCCTTTAAACGGCCTCCTGCCTTCCATGCATATTTCAATTCGTTCTAGTATTTTAGCTGATTTATTGTGATTTGTCCCGCACCGGCATCCTTTGAAATCCTCTCAGGGCCATTCTGCCGTATGCCAAATCATGACTGCATCCGGATGAATGTGAACCGTACCAAAGTCAGAACACATGTTTGCAGCAGTATTGGTCATGGCAGGCGGCGGTGCGCCTCCTGGCCTGGCATGTGTGGTACTGACTGCGCATTAGAGCAGAATATGGAGCAGGTTCGCGAACAAGAAATCAGACGAAACTATGGCAATGATTCTGTCCGGGGAATGCCCATGCTGCGCCGCACTCAGACCAGGACGTGTCCAAATGATTCGGGAGTCAATCCATGCATGCAGAGGCGCGTCTGTCCTCTCTTGCGTGCCTGCCTGCAGGGCATCTGAAACAGTGTCATGAAAACAGTATGATGAATCCTGCAGCCAATGCAGCTATCGAGATCCCCATCCAGAAATAGAACCTGCCGTTCATGAGGCGTGTCTGGATGTCCGGGATTAATAGTTTGGATTCTGACACCAGTTGACAGCCTCCGGTCGGCGTTTCACTGTAGTGTGACTGGACACCGCTGCAATCAGGGCGTGATGATGATGCTGCCTGATTGATTATCGAGTCTGCTGCATATCCTGACAGAACTCGAGCCAGTGTATACTCATCCAAACTTGGTTAGGCGCAAGCATACGTGGCTATACCAGTATCCGCGCCTAGATTTGGTTGGGATCTGAGCATGTATCCGAGTCGCCGGCAAAGCCATATAAGCAGTTCAAGTTCAAAATGAGTCTGGGTCATGAGTGAGAATGACGTAGTTGTCTGGTCCAAGAACTCGTTTCTTTCGTGGTCTGACTTTAAGGCAGAGTCCAACCCTGCAGCCTATGAGGATTCGCACGGCATGATCCGGTATAGGCCTACATGGGTGGTGGACTCTGAGCAGGTTGGAGGCGATGTCGTGTTTATCGTACGGGACATACAGATCTCCGTAGAGTTTCACAGGCAGCTGTCATGGGTCAGAATATCCCAATCCGATGACAGCCTGCTGCGGCATGAACAGGGACACTTTGATCTGGCAGAACTGGTAGCCCGAGAGAATGTTGGGACGATACGGCACAGATTTGACGGAAGGGTGTTTCCGACACGCGGACAAAACGAGGAGCAGAGAAAGCAGTTTGCCAGGTCTGACTCGGGACGGATGATGGCAGGCTATGTCGAGTCTCTGGAAGACACCCTCAAGCAGAGGCGTCAAGAGTATGATGCAGATACGGACTTTGGCCACAACTCCAAAAGGCAGTCAGAGTACGACGCAGTCTTTGCGGGGTTGAGAATTCCATGACTGTGGGCACCGCGATTGCCGTGTGTTTAGGACAGATGGCAGAGAACCGCATTCGTGGCCGGCTGCGCCTGACTCGTGGCACGGGCCGCTTTTGTCTGATCCTCGAGGCGTTCTGCACCAGGCACCGTATGCTGGACCGTGACGGCATCCCAAGCCCTGTCTTTGCAGCACATCCGTGTCATTCCTACACGGATTGACCGTGAGCCGTAGTCTAGGAGGCATATGGATTCCATGTTACTGGAACCTTGCCACGCATGCCTTCTGAATAATAAATCACTTCGTCTTGGTTCCTTTCGTGGTGGTCTTCTTCTTTTTGCCCTCCACTCCCTTGCCTCTGTCGGTGTCTGAGTGTACCTCTAGGTGATCGTACAACCTTTCCTTCGATTCAAACAGCTGTTCACAGTAATAGCATTGATGCATGACTCTCATACACGTATTCCCGAATTAATCGTTTCCTTTTATGGCTGTTTTACCTCTGTGGAATAGGAAACATCGTGCCTGCAGTTACATGCAGGCACACGCCCCTCGAATACCCTGATGTGTTCCCCTCCGGCATGACGCCGCGGAGATCTCCATACTTTTAATATCGAATGCAAACATCGAAGATCCTGTCACTGATTACAAAATTTCCAAGGCAATTTGTGCCCAGGGAGATTCAAAAGGAGATCCTCTCCAGGATCGGCCAGAGCATTGATTCTGGATACAAGAAGATTCTTCTGTGTGCGCCCACCGGAATAGGCAAGTCGCTTGTAGGGGTTACCGTATCTGAACACTTTGGAAGGTCGTTTATTGTAACGGCTACAAAGAGTCTTCAGGATCAGTATGCTCGGGATCTTCCGTTCATAAGACCCGTAAAGGGAAAGCAGAACTTTCCGTGCCTCAAACTCATGTCTGTAAAGAAGGTCGAGGATTCAAAGATGGCCATGCAGGCGGGACTGACGTGCCAGAAGGGGCAGTGCGTCGAGCGCAGGGTAAAGGACGGCAAGGAGTTCGTCGAGGTGTGCAAGTTCAAGCCGGCCATAGCCGATGTCGTGGACGGAAGGCATGATTCGGGGTCGTGCCACTACTACCTGCAAAAATATCACGCGCTGGCATCCCCGCACTCCCTGTGGAACTACCATTCATTCTTTCAGATAATGAAGTACAACAAGAAGCTCTTTGAGCCATACCTGGACCGAAAGGTGTCCGTCTTTGACGAGGCGCACAGGATAGAGGATCAGATAATCCAATTTGTGGGAGTTGAGATCTCCCACTGGCAGACTGAGGAATGCAGGATCAATCCTGACAGATATGCCTTGGATGATCTGGACTCGGTAACAGGAATGCTTGACGATATTGCCCAGTCATACTCTAAAAAGATCAGAGATGTCAAGGAGAGCCCGTCATTCCGGAACAACCCAGACTATGAACTGGTGACCAGGCTTGAAAGGCAGTATGACCGGGCAGCACAGGCCAGGATCGACATACTGAGGGACAAGGACAACTTTGTGGCAGGCAGGCCCGCACGCCATCAGGACGGAAGCTTTGACTCCCTGTCCGTAAAGCCCATCGACATCTCAAAATTCACAGACGAGTTCTTTGATACCGAGTACCAGCTGTTCATGTCTGCCACAGTTGACAAGTCAAGCTTTTGTGAGAACATGGGGATGGATCCGAAGGATGTTGCGTTTATCGACACCCCAAGATCCCCGTTCCCAATGAAACACCGGAGCATAGACATGCTCAATGTCAGGCAGCTCAGTTACCGATCCACTGAAGACGACGAGCTTGCAGTCATCAGGACCATCGACGAGATTCTTGAGAACCATTCAGACCAGCGGGGGCTGATCCTGACCTCATCGATTCCAAGGTGCTACAAGATTCTAATGAACCTCTCTCCCAGGAATGCCCGGAGGGTCCGAATCTGTCACAGCAAGAACAGGAACGGCAAGACCCAAAACGAGGTACTCTCCGAGCATGCTGCAGATCCCACCGGAGTACTGCTCTCGTCTTCCCTGTGGGAGGGCGTGGACCTGAAGGATGATCTGTCCCGGTTTCAAATCATTGCAAAGATTCCCTATCCAAGCTACGTCGAGAAACGGGTCCAGGCAAAGATGAAGAGATTCCCCCTCTGGTACCAGTCCCAGACACTCATCAAGATGTTGCAGGGATTTGGGCGCTCGATTCGGAGCGAGGACGACTGGGCAAAGACCTACGTGCTCGACAAGGCAGTAAACATCATCCTGTTTCGTGCGCATAACATGATCCCTGCTGCATACCGCGACGTTTTGGGAATGTAATGCCTGCATCCGTCCATCGGAGTGGCACGGCTTCTTGGATGCATGGGGTGATCCGCACCTGTATTGATGCATGAAGGTGCCTGATGCTTACAAACGAATACGGTCATGCGTCTGCGCCAATCCGTGTTCTGTGCTGCAGGCGGTCCGTACAGTTACAGGTTCGGCCTAGTTGTGGCACCCTGGGCTGCGGAGCCTACCAGCGTGGCGTATTTTGCAAGCGCGCCTGTCGTGTAGTTGGGTTTTGGTGGGCTCCACATGCGTCTCCTCCTCCGAATCTCGTCGGGGGATACGTGGAGATCAATGGTATTGGTGCTGATGTTGATTGTAATCGTGTCATCATCCCTGACAAGTGCTATTGCTCCCCCCACGTACGCCTCGGGGGCCACATGGCCCACCATGAACCCGCGCGTGCCCCCTGAAAACCTTCCGTCAGTCACCATGGCGACCTTCCTGCCAAGTCCCTGTCCCACAAGCGCCGCAGTGGTTGCAAGCATCTCCCTCATTCCGGGACCGCCCTTTGGCCCCTCGTACCTAATCACCACAACGTCCCCCTCGTCTATCATGCCTTTTGAGACTGCATCAAAGGCCGTCTCCTCCCTGTCAAAGACGCGGGCCCTTCCTGTAAACTCTGACATCTCCACGCCTGCCGTCTTGATTACTGCCCCTTCCGGCGCCAGACTCCCCCTTAGGATGAGTGCCGTACCCTCCGTGTGGATGGGGTCAGTCACCGGTCTTACGATGTGCTGCTCTGGCTCTGCAATGCCTGCCTGCGTGATGTTGTCCCTGATGGTTCTCCCGGTCACAGTCATGCACCGGCCGTTGATGAGCCCCTTTTCAAGCAGCTTTTTTAGGACAAGCGGAATTCCCCCTATCTTGTCCAGCGAGTTCATCACATATCTTCCCCCCGGCTTCATATCTGCCAGGTGTGGGGTCCTCCTTCGAATCCTCTCAAAGTCGTCATACGTCAGATCTATTCCGGCCTCGCCGGCAAGCGCAAGCAGGTGAAGGATGCCGTTTGTCGAACCGCCTACCGAGTTTAGCATCGTAATTGCGTTCTCAAAGGCCTCGAATGTCAGGATGTCGCTGGGCCTTATGTCCATCTCCAAGAGCCTGGCACATGCGGCCCCCGTGTCATACACCATTCTTCCCCTTCGGCTGTCCTCTGCAGGGGGGCTGGCACTTCCCGGCAGCGCAAGACCTATGGCCTCCGATATGGAGGCCATTGTGTTTGCAGTGAACATTCCCCCGCAGGATCCTGCGTTTGGGCATGCAGTGTCCTCTATGCTCTTGAGGCCCTCCAGCGTGAGGTTGCCTGCATCGTATGCCCCTACTGCCTCGTACACATCAACTATTGTAAGCTCCTTCCCGCCAAGCATTCCCGGCATGATGGTACCCCCATAGACGAACACGGACGGAATGTCCAGCCTGGCCATGGCCATCATTGTTCCAGGCAGGCTCTTGTCACACCCTGCAATTCCCACCAGCGCGTCATACTGGTGCGCCCTGACCATCAGTTCAATCGAGTCTGCAATGACCTCGCGGGAGACCAGCGATGACTTCATCCCCTCGTGGCCCATTGCAATCCCATCGCTTACCGCTATGGTTGAAAACTCCCTTGGCGTGCACCCAGAATCCCTGACGCCGTCCTTTGCCTTGAGGGCCAGTTCTGGAAGGTGGATGTTGCATGGCGTGGCCTCGTTTCCCGTATGGCATACGCCGATAAACTTTTTGGCCAGATCATCGTCATCAAGCCCCATGGCCTTGTACATGGCCCTGTGCGGGGCTCTGGCGGTTCCCTCCACCACGTTCCTGCTGGATATCTCCATGATGGCATCAGCCCTGACATGTCATATTTACATTTGCCTTGTGCCGTTGTATGAGTTCACCTGCCCCTTATATCAGTCGACCAACTTCTTCGGCCACGCTCTTGCCATGTGCCCTCCACGTGAGGACGCATGTAACAAAATCTGCAAGACGCTTCATGGACTTGGGCCCACCCTTGGTCTGCCCGCTTATCTTGCGGAACACCACCAGGTAGCGCAGCGCCCTCTCGCTGGCGTTGTTTGTAGGCTCGACGCCGGGATGCTCCAGGAACGCAAACATGCGGTGCAGGTGCCTCTCGAGCTTGTCCAGCACCTTTTGCATGTCGTCATCGTTACCACCACCGGCATCGCGGTACCGGTCAAGCACGTCCTGCATGGTGCGGTTCATCGTATGCCGCAGCTGTAGCGAGTGCGCCTCCTGCGCGGCCAGCAGTTTTGCCCTCTCAAACACCCACTTGTGGTCCTCGTGGAGCTGCCGCCGCCGCCGGACGCGTTTGGTCTTGGGAGGCACGGCACAGTATTTTTCTGCCAGGTGTCTTGTCTGCCGGAGGTCGTGCGCCCAGCACGACTGGTGCATGCCGCCCTTGTCAAACCTGTCATACCCGTTGTACCCGTCAGTTATCGCCACCCCGTCAAATTTGTCCATGGCATCGAGCATGAGCGTGGCCCTGCTCTGGCTGATGTTTATTGCGATATTTTTGCCCGACTGTGCCACGTTTGCGTGCACCCTCTGGCCGTCGTTTCGCCAGCTGGTCTCGTCAAACCCGGCACAGTCAGAAGCCTCCACTTCCCCGAGGATCCTGCCTGCCTCGTGGCCCGAGGCGTCCCCGACGCGCGCCATGATGTTGTTGACAGTGGATCCTGCAAGCTCAATGTCCGTTATGGAGCGCACCGCGACCGAGATTCCCTTGAGCGGCACCCGTGCCGCGCGCAGTTCTGAGACGAGCCCGACCAGTCCCTTGCCGAAGTTGCCCCGCCGCGGCAGGTCGTTTGGGGCATCTTCCCTGTGGCCGCATGAGCCGCATATTGCAGTCTCCACGCGGTGCCGCGTCTCGCACGCAGTCACCATGATGTCCGTGATGTCCCGCACGCGCGGACTGCCAATCGCCATCCGGCCGCCGCCGCACCCGCATTCCGGGAGTACCGGCACCCGTCTCCTGCCCGACTTCCTGCGCCCGAACCTGTGGGATACGGTCCTTTCCGGGTCGCGGGGGCGCGACGCCCCCACGTGTCCATCTCTTCCCCCGCGCTTGGCTTTGTCTCCCTTTTCCTGTTTTTTTGCCCGCTCCCTCTTCTGGGCCTTCCATTCCAGGGATTCAGATGAGGGCGGCGTGTTGGGGTTTGTATAGTATGTCATGATGCGCTCGCTGTACCCCAAGGCCCTTTCAAGACGTTCGATCTTGGCAAGCACCTCTTCAATCTTGGACTCGAGCATGGCATTTTTCTTCCTTTCCTCAGCCAGTTCCCTCTCCAGCTGTTCCCTGTTCATGTGCCGTGGGTTCCCCATGGACAGGGATGTGTATTACCAGCATATGGATCAGTATGATCATTTTTTTGTGACAGGAAGGACAGGTGAATTCATACGTGCCGTTTGGTCCCCAAAACAGCTGCCGCCGCCCCGTGTGTGGCATAATGTTACTGCCCGAGTTCTACTTTACTATGACCTGGTTGCTTATTTGGAGCATCTGGGATTCCAGCTGTTCCGGTGTGGCGCCATATGAGATTAGAATCCTGTCGTCCTCGAAGATCTCATATTCCCTGATGTCTGAAAGCTCCTCGCCATTGATGAAAAATCTAAGGTCGTATACATCGTCGGTGCAAAACTCCCTTGCGTCCGGGAACACAAAGCACTTGTCATCGAGTCCAATGTTGAGTGTCTCAAAGAGATACCCCAACGTCACTCCCGTGGCGTGCTTGTGGACAGTGGTCCCGTCCCTTCCCTCGAAGTGAATCCAGTTGGATTTTATCTGGTATGAAGTCGTTGAAAAGTCAAACTCGTCATTGAATATCTTTACCAGGATGCCTGCATGATCATGGGCACTTCCAAGTACCCCTGCGTTTGGCGGTCCGCCCGGAGTCGTCCCGGTAGATGTGACAAAGACAAAGGCGGCATAGACTACGATGGCGGCAATTACCCCTAAAACGCCGATCGCGATCAGCGTGTTCTTTCTCTTCTGGGCAGTGTGCTTTGTGGCATAATTCTCACGCTTTTCTTCGCGTGCCCTTCTCTCCTTTCTACCCATGACTAGTCTAATTCAAAAATTTGCACTAATTAACCATTCGGAGTATGGCCGGGAGATGCCTCCTCATGGAATTCTTCACGGGCATCCTGGCGACAACATCAAATCCATCTTAAAACAATAAATAAAATTGCCCTTTGAACATGACGATGGACTGCATATTCTGCGATATCCTTGCAGGAAGATTGGACGGACACGTGCTGTACTCTGACGAGGACCACGTCGCGCTGCTGGACAAGTATCCGATTGATGTGGGCCACAGCCTGATAATACCGCGTAGCCACCACGAAAGGATCACTGACATGACCTCCGAGGCAGTGGGCAGGATATTTTCACTGGTTCCAAGGATCGCCGGCGCAGTCCTAGAGGCTGCCGGCGCAGACGCCTTTAGCGTGGGCCAGAACAACGGCCGGGCAGCAAAGCAGATAGTCCCGCATGTCCACATACACATAATTCCCCGATACAACAGCAGGGGCTCGGTCTGGACAAAACGCAGCATTCCTGATGATGCAGAGCTGGCAGACCTTGCGCAAAGGATCCGCAGCATCCTCAGCTAGAGTGGCCCGGGTTGTATCTTAGGATCGCGCCTATATTTCCCAGGCTTGCAAGCATGTTTCCGTGTTCGGCAACCCCGGATATTATCTCCAGCTTGGCGCCGGTCTGGGATGCCAGAAGCTCCAAATAGTCCACAATGTCCTGTTCTGTTGCCACAACCTCCATTGCAGCGCAGCCCGGACACGGACTGCCTGTGTACTCTGTCTTTTTTGGAATCACCTGGGATCGTTCGATGATCTCCTCCTGAGCGTGTTGGCATCTTCTGCACTTGCCCTCGACCCTGTGCAGGCCGGTATTGTCAGTGATGATCAGCGTGCTGACTACGTTGTTCTTCAGGTATCCGATTACATCCCCCAGCCCGTATGAGCCAAGCCCCGAGTGCGAGTTTATCTCCTTGAACAGATCCGCTACCAGCTTGCCCTCCTCGACCATTCTAAAGTCAGAGAGGATGTCTGCAGACTTTACAAACGCCTCCCTCACGCCCTCTGATCCCGAGTATGACGAGTCGATTGTAGACAGTATCATGTCCTGCAGCCTGTACTCCAGATAGTTGCCGTTGATGAAGTCCTCCTTGGTGGGTCCGGGACCTGACACGATCAGGCCCTTGACCGGATAGATGTCGATAAAGTACTCCTTTGTGGTTGCAGCCACCCTGTTAAAGTAGTACGTCAGCTCCATCTCCCTGAGCTTTTGAAACCTCTTTGCAGACTGGCCGCCCTGCCTGTGCTTTCCTGCAACGCCTGAACCTGTCTGGTCAAGCACCTCGATTTTGTCACCGTGAAGAAGCCCCCATCCTGCATCCTTTGCGTCAATTGCCAGAAACCCGATGAGGTTGTCATCTTTTAGCATGTCCTTTAGAATATCCACATGAAAATGATCATCACACCTGTACAGATACTGGTTTAGATCCTTGGGAGGGTCAATTACCCATACCTGGAGAACCTCGCCCCCAAGGGGGCAGCCCCCCTCCGGCGGCAGCGCGCCACAGAATATCACCAGTCCCTTCTCGGGGGTCTTTTTATACATCTTGAGCTTCTGGACTACCTTTCCCAGGGATCCCACCACGTGCGTTCTTGTCAGATCCGACTTTATGTTGTCTGCTGTACCCTGTTCCTGCTGCAGCGAGTTTATGATCTCGTGAAGCTGCTTGCTTTTGGGGATGTAGACTGTGATGAGTTCGGTTCCCCTGCCCGATTTTTGCGACAACTCGTCAAGAATCTTTCTAATCTTGTAGATTTTGACTGAATCCAGTTTTTTTATATTGATCTTTGTCATTTGTGGGTTTTCCTGCATGTCTGCACATTAAAGACCTTATGTGCAATCGGTGCGCAGGCACGCATCCTTTCGCATCGGGCAGGCATCGACTAGCCGTGCCGTGCCGCCGGGGGATCCCCTCACCATCGCATCACACGCGCCGTCTGGCCCGGGCCCCAAGGCCACGAAAGGGTGTGTTTTACCCGCGTTTGCGTCTCCGTCTGCGATGAACGTGGTTGGATCTTTTGTGATTGCGTGGGCCGTGCAAACATCTGCCACCATATCCGGGCGCACCCTAGCCTGCAGCTAATGTCTGCAGGGCGGAGTTCTTTGCAGAGATCTCTGCTGTAAACTCGTCATCCGACGACGAGATGATGATTACGTCGCCTTCCTCGGGATTCAGACTCCTGCAGAGTACATGCCTCGTCTCCGGGTCTCCCCTGAGACAGTCTCTGCCGTCTCCTGGAAACACGAACATGCCGCCCCTGTATGTGATGGTAACGCACCCTGTAGAGCCATACATTATTGCGTAGTCCCTCTGCTCGATTCCTGATCTTAGTGCACCCGAGTATCCCTTGAGGATTATTGCATGGTTACTCCTGCCAGGGGCCAGACTGCACCGGCTGATTCTGCATTCCCCGGAGATGATCCTCTGAATGCGTCCTGATATCTTCAGTCCCTTCTCAGTCAGATGGTTTCCTGCCCTGACCGTACCTATCATGCCTGCCTCCCTTAGGTGCACTATCAGCGTCCTTACTGCCCCGTCGCCAAGATGGGTCTCCCTTCCAAGAGCGGACCTGCTGACAAAGTCACTCCCTGAGAGTATCTGAAGTGCCTTGAAGACATGGGGAATTCCAAACGTAAGCATCTTGCTTGAGCCCTTCCTCGATACGATGCCCTGCAGAATCTGAACACTCTTTTCCATGTGGGTGTGATGGCGTGATTGCGATTTAACGATTTAGTCCTTACGTAGTAGCGGACAGAATGGCTGCTCCTCAAGACCAGTATGTCGTGTCATTGCACGATTACTTATCGAGGCGTTGCAGTACGGATTCTGGTCTGGCAGATTTCAGCGTCCACCCCAACTCCATGTCAATCCCAACGCATTGAACAAAAGTTGTTGATATTCTGCCGGTCATGACTGATATGATGACTGTTCTGGACATGCCTGGTGGTCGACTAGGATGACATGTTTCATATGGTTTCAGGCAGGTCTGTGAAACTGGTTATGACTCGTGCCCGTGGAAATTCGGCACTGTCAGTTCTTGACACCCAGATACAGGCTGCCAAGATCCTCGTTTTCAAGCAGCTCGCTTGCACTCCCGTTGTATACATTCTTGCCGTTTGCCATCAGGTATACCGTATCGCCAATCTTTAATGCCTGCTTGACGTTTTGTTCTACAAGAATGACTGTGAGGCCAAACTCGTCACGTATCTGGACTATCTTATCAAGTACCTCTGCTGCAAGCTTTGGTGAGAGACTAGCTGTGGGTTCGTCAAAGAGAAGAGTCTCCGGTTCCCTTATCAGGGCCATGGCCATTGCAAGCATCTGACGCTGTCCTCCGCTGAGTTTCTTTGCTTTGTCGTTGCGGGATTCAAGCACTGGAAACATCTTAAAGATCCTCGGAAGCCTCTCATGGAATGTCTTGGAATCAAGCGTGTAGCTTGCCATTACCAGATTCTCCCTGATGGACAGATTTGCAAAGACGTTGTCCACCTGTGGCAGATATGCTACCCTCTTTCTTGCAATGACATGCGGTGCAAGACCTGTAATGATCTTGTCTTTGTATGCGATCTCGCCGGAATAAACGTCTGTAATGCCAAATATGCTCTTTAGCAGGGTACTCTTGCCGCATCCGTTGGGTCCGACTATCACTGTTATCTTGTTGTGAACGGCCTCAAAATCCACTCCGAATATGATGTGGGTGTTGACGTATCCTGCGTGCAGGTCCTTTATACGCACAATGACCTTGTTTGTGTTCTGTTTACTGTCGGTCTCTGATGATGGGCTCATCGGTGGATGCATCATCTCATTACTCATGCCCTGTCTCATACCCCCAGATAGGATTCGATGACCTCCGGATGGTTCATGACCTCCTCTGATGTCCCTTGTGCAATAACCTTGCCCTGATTCAATGCAAATACCTTGTCTGTATAACTAAGGGCAATGTCTAGTCTGTGTTCTATAAACAGGAATGTGATTCCCTCGCTTCTGCATGTTTCTACGATCCTCTCAAATATGTCTACTGCCAGCTTGGGATTGACGCCTGCAATGGGCTCATCAAGCATGACCAACTTGGCACCTGACATCATTGTCTTCCCAAGCTCCAAAAGCTTTTGCTGTCCGCCGCTGAGATTGCCACTCAGCGTCATGCTCTTGTCAAAGAGTTTGATCTTGGAACTTACCTCTTCTGTCATCTTTAATAGCCTCTCTTCATCATTTCTCCACTTTGGCCTTGCCGGAGCATATACGAACGACTCGCCTGCGTTGCATGGACCTGCCACCAGAAAGTTCTCCAAGGTAGTGAGATCCCTGAATGGTTGGGGCGTCTGCCATGTCCGAATCAGACCGGCATTGTATGTATCAAATAGTCCCTTGTGTGTAATATCCCGGCCCTCAAAGGTGATCTTGCCTTCATCCGGTTTAAGAAGCCCTGTTATTATGTTGATTAGTGTAGTCTTGCCACAGCCGTTGGGCCCGATTAATTGGTATATCTTTCCGGCATCAAGTTCTAGGTCGATTCCATCAAGTACCTTGTTGCCATCAAAACTCTTCTTGATTCCTGAGATCGACAATATGGACATACATTACTGGCTGTGGCTTTATCTTAAAAGATTTTCTTGCCTGCGGTGCTCCTGCATCATCGGTTGGTGGTGCAAATTCAGGATCCTCTCCGGATTCACTAGTCTGGCCTGCGCACCATATGTCATCGCAGGAAAATGACAAACTCTAGTTTGCTAGGATTGCCAAGTCTTTCATGTATCGGCTTTGGCATGTAGTTGTAGTCTGTCAGGCGTTTCTCGTTTTTGATTACAGAAACGGTAGATTCCTTGCCGGAACCGCCTCGTGGGTGCCGGTCACAGACAGTCTGTGGGTTCGGGGCAGAAAGCCCCGCGCTGGTGCGGCTGGTGATCGTCCACCACAGCTTTTTCCGCCCCCACGGGAACATTGGCAAAATGACGCCTGCAGAGGCCGCGGGGATCATCGTATCCGGAACAGGCAGACAGGCAGACAGACAGATCACCCTCATCAGCAATGCAGCAGCAGCAGTCTAGACTGACCCCGGCGCGATGGACGGTACCGTCAATGCATGTCATGGCAATGACTGGGATTGTCCATCACAACGAGGCAGACACCCCCTAGAAGATCATGGTTTAATGGGAGCGATATAATGACGCGCAAAACAGGCAAGTAAATCTGAAGAAGATCCTGAATTTGCACCACCAGCCGATGATGCAGGAGAGTCTAATTTCGAGGGAACCGGCAGCAGTATCCAACTGAATTTCTCTTAAAACAGTCGCCTGCAAAAGCCAGACGGGCTGGCACGCCTGGTCAGGAATTGACGATATCCAGAATCTTGTTTGGGAGTAGTCCGTAATCGGCATCAGGCTCAAAGACTGCATACAGGATGTCGTCGTTAATCAGGACGCTGATTGCAAGTATCCTCTCACGCAGGGCCATGGCAAATTTTACAGTGCCGAGCTGCTCGTCAAACTCTTTTCTCATCTTTACACGCAGTGCAAGCTCCATGAAGATCATCTCGTCATCCCGCTCATCCTCGAGCGACTTGATGTTCTCCTTCATTCCCCCTGCTACAAGCCTGCCCCGCTCATTAATCACGCCGGCAAACCGGATCTTTGGATCAACGGACATTACGGAGTCGCAGATTTTAGCATAGTCATAAATTTTTCCGGCCAATCTCATACTAGTAAAAAATATGCCACTTATTATCTTTACACGGCACAACGCCTATGAGGTAAGCTTTTTGATGATGCCAAGAAACTCGTCTTCTGTAAACGGCGGGATCTTCATGACTTCAAGGTTTTCAGATACGTGTTCCGGGAGCTTTTGGCCTGCCAGTGGGGCTAGAACGCCTGGAGTCGAACGTATTAACTGCAGTGCGCGCAGCGAGGGCTTGAGTCTGTCAAACTTGGGCATCACCCCGGGCATCACCCCGGGCTGAAGCAGCCGTCCCTGCATGAATGGCACGCTGGTAAAGACCCCCATTCCCAGAATCCTTGCAGCCTCCAGCGTAGATACGTCTGCGCCCCCGGCCTGCTGGGTCTTTGCAAGAAGCGCCTGGTCATAATACATGTTAAATGGCATCTGGATGAAGCGGAATCCGTGATTCTTTCCGCCTGCCCTTGCCGCCATCTCCAGGACATCCCCAAGCTGGAGATGCTGCGGGTCGTTCCGTGGAACCCGGAAGCACTCCCATGTGGCCATTCCGTAAAAGGCCAGCTTTCCCTCATCCCGCTTCTGCTCGTACAGCTCAAATACGGATTCCAGATTCCTTAGGAACTGATCCCGGGATACGTCCTTTATCTGGCCCTCTACGGCGTTGTGAACATACATCAGATCAACACACTCCAGCCCAAGATTCTTCAGGCTTCTGTCCAGCTGATCAGACATGTACGCAGGAGTCATGCAGTGGTATCCTGACGTGATGTCGCCCTCACCGACGACACCACTTTGAACATACTCCCTCCGGACGTACTCCCAGAAGCCCATCTGCACGTCAGCGTCATTTGTGACATATCCGTTCTTGGTGGAGATGAATATCTGGTCGCGCGAGATCACCCCGTCCTGGACAAGCTCGGATACTGCCTTTCTGACAGAACGCTCGGCCTTTTGGGATCTGTAGTTGATTGCAGTGTCTATCACGTTGACGCCTGAGACTACAGACTGCCTGACTGCAGCAGAGACCAGATCGTCTGTCCTGGAATCTGCATCACCAAGGTATGTACCGATGCCGACGTTTGACAGGGTAAGGTCTTCAAACACCTTGAAGTTGGCCTGGTTCACGCCAGAGTCAATGGCAAACTTTCTTGTTCCTTCAGGTGTTGCAGAACCGGGGATCATGCAACAGATCACAGCCGCTCAAATTTATGTCTAGAGTCCAATCAGGAGTCCTGCAACAAGCAGTGTGCCCGTGATCCGGCTGGATAGCAGCGTGGAGGACATTGACGGCATCAGATCCTCTACGGTGTCGTGTCTCCTTCCCAGACCGATTCCTGACTTTACCATCAGCGGCAGTCCCAGAAGGCTGACAAGGGATGAGGCAGGAAGCAGGCCGACAGACACGCCGGAGATTATGGCACAGTACGAGACTGCCGGAAATATCCAAAAGAGGACAGGTGCCTTGTTCCGGCCGGCAGCTATCACCAGGGTCTTTCTTCCCTTGGCCTTGTCAGCGTCGTGATCAGCAAAGGAGGCAACAAAGAGCACCAGCGATGACAGGGAGCCTACGGCGGCCCCCACCAGGACTGATTCGACTGTAATCTGTCCGGACTGGATATAAAAGGCTCCGATGGCAATCAGGGAGCCCTTGAGGGCAACAAAAAACTCGCCCAGACCGGAATCGACGATCTTTGTGGAGTAAAAGTAGATGGACAGGACTGCAAATCCAAGAATCACGGCAATCACCACGCCGTCGGTGAGGACAAAGTATCCCCCTATGGCAGTGCCTATTACAAGGAATATGATGCCTGCACGGTACACAGAAGATGCCTCAAGCAGGCCCTCAGGCAGTACCCCGGTGCCGCCGCTCATGGAGGTCCGCTTCGTAATCGTGTCGATTCCACGCTTAAAGTCCCAGTAGTCGTTAAACAGGTCCACACTCGCATGAAGGGCCATGACGCCTGCAAATGTCAGGGCAGCATCAAACGGGCTTATTGCCAGGTTCTGCCACCAGCTAAGCGCCAATCCGGCAGATACTGCGATCACAGAGGCCAGAAGGAAGCGAACACGGATCACACGGAACCAGACAGACAGCATTTGAATCAACATCCATTCTTGGACATAATATTCATGAGTTTTGGATCCGGCATGTCTGTGTTTATAGCCTGACAGGCCCAAACCGGTGTATGATTCTTGGAAGGGTGTCAGACGGCGAGCCGGTGGTGAGACTCGATCTGGAGATACGCTGCAGCAGCTGCAAAAAGGGCGTTCCCGGGGGCGTGACAGTCTCAGAGAGATTTTACGGCAGTGACGCATTTGCCGCAGAGATTCAGGCGTTCAAAAGGGACTATCTCTGTGGAATATGCAGGGACAAAAAGAGGGTCGGCAGGAGAAGAAACCGGCACCAGTGATTGCAGGGCGGGGGGGCCGTCCGAGTCTGCAGTGCATAAGGGCCGGCATTCCACGATGCATGCAGATTGCAACCGGCATTCACACCAGGGACTCGTCGCTTACCTCAAGGGGCTTTCTTCCCATAAAGCTGGAGTCCTTTTCATGCCAGAACCGTATCTCAGTCTCGCCATACTTCCAGCACAGCCAGACCTCCTGGTCGAACCTGCTTGAGGGAAAGTCAAGAAGGCCCTGATCTATGCTCTTGACTACAACGCCGGTCTTTTCCAGAATCTCAACGGACTCGTAAAACCGTGTTACTGCCGAGTTCAGTTTCTGCTTGAGTACAACATACTCCTCAAGGGAGTTTGTAGTTGAGAGGCAGACTTGCAGTTGCTGCTCGTATTTTGCCACCCCTTTCTTACATGACAGGGCGTACTCGAACTTTTTTATGACATCAGGCAGCGCCGCGTTGGCCTCGCTGACGGTAAAGAGATGCGACATGCATGACATCAGGCATTGCCGATTAAAAAGATTGATTTGTTCCAGCCGGCGCACAGCCTGCCGTGTGGATGGCAGATAATCCGCACTCTGTTAACTCTTCGAGTGGTTTCACCGTATGAATTCACCTGCCCCTTATATCAGTCGACCAACTTCTTCGGCCACGCTCTTGCCATGTGCCCTCCACGTGAGGACGCACGTGACAAAATCTGCAAGGCGCTTCATGGCCTTGGAGCCGCCCTTGGTCTGCCCGCTTATCTTGCGGAACACCACCAGGTAGCGCAGCGCCCTCTCGCTGGCGTTGTTTGTAGGCTCGACGCCGGGATGCTCCAGGAACGCAAACATGCGGTGCAGGTGCCTCTCGAGCTTGTCCAGCACCTTTTGCATGTCGTCATCGTCACCACCACCACCGGCATCGCGGTACCGGTCAAGCACGTCCTGCATGGTGCGGTTCATCGTATGCCGCAGCTGTGGCGAGCGCGCCTCCTGCGCGGCCAGCAGTTTTGCCCTCTCAAACACCCACTTGTGGTCCTCGTGGAGCTGCTGCTGCCGCCGCCGGACACGTTTGGTCTCGGGAGGCACGGCGCAGTATTTTTCTGCCAGGTGCCTTGTCTGCCGGAGGTCGTGCGCCCAGCACGACTGGTGCATGCCGTCCTTGTCAAACCTGTCATATCCGGTGTACCCGTCAGTTATCGCCACCCCGTCAAATTTGTCCATGGCATCGAGCATGAGCGTGGCCCTGCTCTGGCTGATGTTTATTGCGATGTTTTTGCCCGACTGTGCCACGTTTGTGTGTACCTTCTGGCCGTCGTTTCGCCAGCTGGTTTCGTCAAACCCGGCACAGTCAGAAGCCTCCACTTCCCCGAGGATCCTGCCTGCCTCGTGGCCCGAGGCGTCCCCGACGCGTGCCATGATGTTGTTGACGGTGGATCCTGCAAGCATAATGCCCGTTATGGAGCGCACCGCGACCGAGATTCCCTTGAGCGGCACCCGTGCCGCGCGCAGTTCTGAGACGAGTCCGACCATGCCCTTGCCGAAGTTGCCCCGCCGCGGCAGGTCGTTTGGAGCATCTTCCCTGCGGCCGCATGAGCCGCATACTGCAGTCTCCACGCGGTGCCGCGTCTCGCACGCAGTCACCCTGATGTCCGTGATGTCCCGCACGCGCGGACTGCCAATCGCCATCCGGCCGCCGCCGCCGCCGCACCCGCATTCCGGGAGCACCGGCACCCGCCTCCTGCCCGACTTCCTGCGCCCGAACCTGTGGGATACGGTCCTTTCCGGGTCGTGGGGGCGCGACGCCCCCGCGTGTCCCTTTCTTCCCCCGCGCTTGGATTTGCCCTCCTTTTCCTGTTTTTTTGCCCGCTCCCTCTTCTGGGCCTTCCATTCCAGGGATTCAGATGAGGGCGGCGTGTTGGGGTTTGTATAGTATGTCATGAGGCGTTCGCTGTACCCCAAGGCCCTTTCAAGACGTTCTATCCTGCCAAGTGCCTTCTCAAGATCGGATTTGAGGGTGGCAATCTCCCGGTTCCGTGCTAGGAGTTCCTCTTTTAGCTGGTCCCTGCTCATGTGCCGTGAATTTACCATGTAAAGTAATGTGTATTGCCAGCATATGGATCAGTATGATCATTTTTTTGTGACAGGAAGGACAGGTGAATTCATACGTTTCACCGGATTGTCCTAGGTGTTAAGTTAGATGGGTGGTGTTAAGTTAGATGCACTCTGTTAATTCTTCGGGTGTTTTCCCCAGATCTAGTCTGCTGTTAACTTAGGGTGGTGAATTCCTCAACGTGGGGGAAGTCTCCCCGAATCGAATCGGTTGTTAACTTAGGGTGGTGGAGTGTTAACTTAGGGTGGTGAGACTTTCGATATGCCACTTGTGTCCATTGTGATTCTTTGTAAGGTAGCCACGCGATCCGCATTTTTCCACGCTAAACAACCATTTGATACGAGTCTGGTAATCCTAAATGCTTGAAATACATCCATTTAGGCCTTATACCATTCTAGGATATTTTTTGGTATGAGGGCATCCTGATGACAACATGGTGTTTCCATAACTCAATTCAAGATACAGATCCGTCATATGAGGATCTCTTAGGCAATTGTTGGATGCTACAGAAAGACATGGATTGTATGGTATACATATGGCCACATGTTCCTATGGAGCATGTCATTTCCAAGTCAGTATGCCATGCCGTACATACGAAATCTAAAACTGCTGTATTTTATTTTTATAGGATCAGACTCAAGAGCCTGATATTGTTGCGCATTTGGCAGGCATATAAACACGGCGATGAACGGAAAAGATATGAGGGAATTGGGATACGAAGCGACGGCTTCTCAGACTACCTGAGCACGCGAGTGAAAGCAGAGCTTGACGATGCGAAAGGAACACAGTCACTTGTGGACATGATTGGAAATATCAAAGGATTCAACAAGAAAAAACTACATGATCGTCTCTCTGTCAAGATACCAAGAGCTGGATGGAGGATTGGAGAGAAATTTGCCGAATGCTACCTTGCAGACTATAGAGGAGCCCTCTTTCCCTATAACTACATAAGAGACATGAAGAACCGGAAGGCTAGTATGCCGGGAGTCGATTTGGTGGGACTGGCTACAGTGGGAGATCGAACCCTGTTTCTGTTTGGTGAGGTCAAGACATCTAGGCAGATAGGGACTCCAAGTGTAGTCTACGGCAAATATGGTTTGACATGCCAGCTGAACCGTCTGATGTCTGACAGTGGTGTTAGGATAGAACTGATAAAATGGCTTGGGAAAAAACTCATTGACCGGAACATCGAAGATCCAGATGTAATCGCTTATAGTCAGACCGCTACGCTCTATTTGGAATCTGAACCTAGATCTGAATTCAAGGTTGTCGGGATCATGGTAAGAGACGTAGACCCGGACGAGCTGGACATGATGCCTGTTATGCGTGGGATTGAGATGGATGATAGCGCATATGTTGAGCTCCTAGCACTTTATATACCAAAACGCATAAGCGCGCTAGCAGAACATGTAAGAATCGAGACATGACCAGCAAAAGAATACTCGAGATCATAGAAGAAAAAAGGTCAGAACAATTCATGGAGACCGTAAACGGAATGAAGATATCAAGATACATCACAACGCAGCTTAAACTGGATCGGAATCTTGATGAGATCCAAAAGATCATAGATGCCTACGAGGTGGCAATAGTAATTTTCTGGAGGCATGCATTTGACACAACTGACAAGGTGAATAAGGCATTGTTCCACGAATCATGTAGAAACTGCTTTGACCTGCTACAAATGATGCCTGTTCCATCTAAACACACTGACAAGATCAAGCACATTTTGAAAATGTTTGCATACGCATACCTTGGCGAAAAGTGGGAAGATATGAGGCGATTTCTGATAGAAAATGAGGCAGATTGGAAGATAAACACTGAAGCAGACCAGTGGGATGTACGTCTGTTGTCTAAGATCTACATGGCGGTACTGTACTTAGTAAGGAAGGAGACATGGAACGATCTGTCAAGAGCAACAGAGTACGTCAAGGAGCTTCAAGTGGAACAAGAGGAATATGAGGAAAGATTTTTTGCAGGTATGAATCAAGATCATCAAGGTAGTGCAGCACTTGAGATTGCATCATATTACCACCTTGCATTGGCCGTGGATATACTATGTAGGTACATGCTAAATGGAGGCGGGTCACGGCAAGTGATCAGTAGGATCGATTACCACATGGATACCGCGTCAAGGTGTTGTGAGAGATCTATGATCGTGGAACTGGAACTCCTCATCATGCTGCTACAGGCGGCGTTTAGGAAGATGGTTGGAAATTCCATATGGAGCGTTGCAAGTCAGATTAATTCACGAGCTACAAAGTTCGTCAAGTCGCTTACTCGACGTGACAAAAAACCGGTATTTGAATTATTGTACCCACAACGGAGCGCGATCTTGGAACAACGGCTTCTAGATCCGGCATTGAAGGCGGTCGTTGTAAATCTGCCCACCTCTAGTGGTAAGACAATAATCGCAGAGTTCCGAATATTGCAAGCCCTGAACCAGTTTGCCGAGACTAGAGGGAAGATCGTGTATGTGGTACCTACAAGAGCCCTGGTCAATCAGATAACTACCCGTCTCCGGCGCGATTTGGGACAAGCTGATCTGGGCGTAAGAATTGAAAAAATGAGTGGTGCGATCGAGATAGACTCGTTTGAGGAAAACGTGTTAGAGTCGGGTTCGTTTGACGTCTTGGTAACCACGCCTGAAAAAATGAACCTGCTTGTGCGTGCACCTGAGAATAAAAAATTTGTAAAAGATATAGTGCTGGCGGTAATAGACGAAGCACACAACATTTCAAACAAAAGTCGTGGCCTGAATTGGGAAATGTTGATCTCCAACATCCAGCGTGACTGCGAACGAGCGCACTTGCTCCTCATGACGCCATTTGTACCAAACCACAAGGAAGTTGCCCAATGGCTTGATCCATTCAATCCTCAGTCAATACATATGGAGCTAGATTGGTGGCAGCCAAACGACAAGGTGGTTGGGTTGTACTATGCAGAGGATAGTGATGGTGGCACAAACATATACTTTCAGCCAGTGGTGACTCACAGCAACACATTGACTATGAAGCAGAACATCGTGCTTGGCCATTCAAAACATGGAGACTTTCGTGTCAACAGGTTGCGTAACAATAACTCCAAGCTTACGGCCCTTACAGCATCTATAATGGAAAATCAGAATACGCTGATTCTGAGTGGCACTATACCAAACACATGGTCTATGGCCAAGCATTTGGATAGTATCATACCAGATGTGAGTGATAGTGATGTCGACCAGAACCTTGATCTTGTCGCAAGGTATGTGGAATCTGAAATGGGTAGATCTTTTCCGCTTGCCAAGTATGTGAGAAAGGGCATAGGTGTTCACCATGCCGGATTACCAGACGACGTGAGGGAACTCATGGAGTGGTTGATGGAATCCGGATCGCTGAAGGTGCTAGTATCTACAACGACAGTTGTACAGGGAATGAACTTCCCCATAAATAACATACTAATTTCTTCATACAAACGGCGCATGAGTGGACCAATACCACCAATGGAATTTTGGAACATTGTCGGCCGAGCAGGCAGATTAGACCAACGTTCCTTGGGCATGGTAGGAGTGGCTGTGCATGGGGCAAATTCCGATGATGCAATCGAGGCCAAGAAGTACGTACTAAAGAGTACAGGAGAATTGGTATCCGTGTTAAAGAACATGATCGAAGATGCCACCAAGCTAGGCAAACGCCTTAACCTCTCATCACATGCCAACGAGCCGGAATGGTCGTCATTCCTACAATACCTGTCACATATGTACAGCCAGTCTGACAGCATAGAGGAATTCATAGCGGAAATAAGTGCCAACCTGAACCGAACATATGGGTACAACCAGCTCTCGCCTAAGAAGAAGAAGAAGCTTGCAGTCGCCGTGAGAGAATATGCCGACTACCTGAGCGAAAACGAGGACTTGGTAACTCTGTCCGACAAAACCGGTTTTACTATGGAGACACTCCAAACTGCTATTGACAGCATCCAAGAATTCAAGATAGAGCCGTCAGAGTGGGGCAGCAATCTCTTTTCTGGGGAGTCGCCCACGCTTGCAAAACTGACTGGCATACTGTTAGAAAAAATCCCAGAAACGAGCCACGACCTCTCAGAAATCAAGGGTTCAGGCAACCAAAACGAGTTTATCAGCCGGGTCATATCGGACTGGGTATCGGGAAAAGCCATTTCCGCAATCGCCCAAAAATATTTTGGTGGCACGGATCCGGCTCAGATGAGCACCTGTGTTAGGGCAATATATGCTCGAATATCACACTCTGCTACTTGGGGACTGGCTGCTCTCCAAAAGCTGCCTACTTCAGGCATAAGGACAGAAGAGATGTCAGAAGAAGAAAAACAGAGGTTTGCAAACATTCCTGCTATGGTATACTACGGTGTAGATACTAATGAGGCCATACTGATGAGACTCAACAGCGTTCCAAGGAGTATATCTAAGAAGATTGGAGAGATGTACAAAAATGAGAGACCTGATTTCTACAATGTCGGATCCAGAGATGTAGCACACTGGTTACAAGAACTGGTTCCAGAGGATTGGGGTAAGGCTGTACCTACGGACAGCAGTCTATTAGGGGGAGAATACAAGCAGATTTGGGCGTTGCTATCTGGAGTTGCATCTGAGGTTCTGGACAAATCTAGGTCAGACTGAAGACAAGTTTTACACGACAGACATATTGACTTGCGTTGGTAAGTGATTCGCTTTTTGAAGTGCCCTGATTCCCCTGCCGGTAGTCACCGTGCCGGGACGGAACCCAAGGATTTTTTCACGCTTTGTCAAAATTAATTGTCTGTAGAGATCCAAGTACTAGCGGGTGCCAGTCCCTTCAGCTAACCACAAATGAAGGAACCGACACGCCAAACATGCTTGGAAGAGGAGGGATTTAAGGCAATCCTTGAACGTTCCGCGCAGGACTGCGGTGCCTGCATGAAATCCGAATGTAGATGCTGCCAGTACTGGTCAGGCGTGGTGCGTGATGCCGTGGATGCTGCCGTCAAGACCCTGAAAATGGCGCGCGAGGTTGCAGGTGCGTCAGACGGCAATGAGGCGGAGAGTCTTCAGGCCCAGGTAAAGTCCCTGAAAGAAGACAACAAGAAGCACGCCGAGGCAAACCGCAAACTCAGCGCCCGGGCAAACGGGATAAGCATGCCTTCCTCCAAAAAGAAGACCAATCCCGGTAAGGCAGGCAGGCCCAAGGGGCAAAAGGCCACGATCAACAAGAGGCCCGATAAGGTAGACTGCACGGAGATCGTAGACTTTGACAGGTGCCCCGGGTGCGGCGGGAAGAACGTCTCGGAGAACCCCACGGGCGAATACGACCGGATCGTCAAGACGCTGACCCTGCTTGTAAAGACCATAAAGTACGTGACAGTCAGGCGCTGGTGCAGGGACTGCAAGAAACAGGTCTCTGCCAAGCCTCCCGGAACCGCGCCGCACGCGCGCTACGGGGCCAACGTCGGCGCCGTGCTCAACTTTTTGAATATGTCGGGTCTGTCCCACGCAAGATCCGCCGAATTCGCAGGCGACGCGCTTGGCACGCCCGTGTCCTGCTCGTCTGCATACAGGAACAAGATAAGCAGGGCCCTGCAGATGGCCCCGGAACGCGACGCCGTGAGGAAAAAGATCCTCAAAGAGCCGCACCTGGGGGCCGACGAGTTCCACTGGCCACTCAAGGGCAGGCGCGGCTACGGCGTGGTCGCACTCGGCAAGGAGTCGTGCCTGGTGGAAATAGTAGACTCCCGCAAGACAAAGACCATCAAGGGAGTACTGCCAGGCTACGAGGGGATCATCACGCAGGACTCGTACCCGGCGTGGCTCCATGTCGGGTCGGCCCGCCAGATGTGCGTGGTCCACCAGGAGCGCCTGGTGCAGAAGGATCTGGAGTGGAATCCAGGCGGGGACGTGACCGAATTCCTGGCCGGGCTGTCTGCCGTGCACAAAAAGATCTACCGCGCCTGGCGCGTCAAGGACCCGTATTCCAGGGCCGTGGCGGCTGACTGCATAGACTCGGAACCGGCGGGGCTGTTTGCCGCCCCGTACCAAGACGACAGGCACGGCACCATCGCCAAATACCGCAAGCGGCGCTACCGCGAGGGGTACTACATGACAACATGCCTGCGGACCCCGGGCATCAGTCCGGACAACAACGCGGTGGAGAGAGCCAACCGAAGGTTCGTCTCAGTGAGGAACGACGGCGGGGGCAACCGGTCCCGGAAGGGCATGGACGCAAATTCCGTGCTGTTTACCATGCTGGCCACTGACCGCGTCCGTAGAGAAAGCTTCTTCGACCACTTGGTGCGTTCTGCGTCCGGCGACGGCTGACAACGGAGCCTGCGTCACCATTTATTCGGCACGATCCGCGCTCTCGGATGGGGAGGCTGCGCGAGTATAGGCGCGCAAAGCCAGCGGAACTTCAAAAAGCGAATCACTTACAATAACTTCATGTTTAGCTATACTGACACGCCAAAGTTTATGCACTCATTTTTCACTGGATGTAGATTATTGGCTACGTCTAGAATTAATTCGTGCCTGATTTGAGACTGAAATCGATCAATGTGGCGGTGCACGGTATTTGGTGCTGCAAGAACTTTGGCGTGTCAGTATAAGCGGTCAAGTTTTGTGAGATGATGTATTTTACTCTCCAGTCGGCTTGATCCAGCAACTGTGTCTGCCGTTTGACAGCCAACTAAAACTGCTCAGTCTGAGGATGTCGTTGATCTCCCGCCAGACTCTCTTGTCAATCCATGTCTTGGGGGTAACCTTGATTGAATCCGTCTCGTTTACGATTGTCACCTTGTCCACCCGCTTCCCTAGGTGGGTCACGAAGTTCTTCTTTTGCGAACCTAGGGATATGAGGTCCCTGATCTTGTCGTCTCCCAAGTTCAGGTCTATACCGGCGGCTTCCGCCGGGGTAATGTTGCCCGGGAGTCCGGAGTGCGGATTTAAGAAGTCGTGTTTGATTCTTTGCGCGTCTGCGAATTTTTGGGCGGATTCGTCGTTGCCCAGGCCGCGCCGGGTCTTGGTATTCTCCCTCAGTTCGTTGTGGTACCTTTCTATCGGCCTGTTCTGGAACCCGTCCTTGAGCGAGCGGGTCTTGACGTGTGCCGTCTTCCTCGCATCCAGTTCCTTCCTTATCGCGCCCTCGTAGCTTTTCAGGGAATCGGTAATCACGTAACTCGGATTCTTCAAGACCGCATTCTTGCCCTTCCGGATTATGCGTCTGGCGTCGGGCATTTCCCGTCTCTTTGACACCTCTGTGGCGATCACGAACCTGGTCTGGGGGTCGATTATGGACCAGAGCCAGACGTGGAATCCCTTGCAGTTGAGCTTTTTCGTGCCCTTGACGTTTAACATCATCTCGTCAAGGCTCCACACGTCGCCCGTGTTCGGCACGATGGAATCCACGTACGCCCCTATGATCCCCATGTATTTCTCGATCCACTTGTACACTGCGACGTGGCTGATCTCCCGACCGTGTGCGATCTTGACGTGCCGTGATATTTTACGCAGTGACATTCCCGAAAAGTGCAGGTTAATGGATTCGGTGATGATTTTGGGTTCCGAGCTGACTTTTGAGAACCCGCTCTCGGACAGGACGAACCGGTACCTGCACTGCTTGCAGGAATATTTCTGCCTTTTTGAGTAAGAGGTCGCCTTTGCGAAGCGATTCCGTGCCTGATCTGTCCCGATTAATTACCAACTGAGCTACGTTTTTGACCATAAATACCCGATTAATTGCACGTTATCAACACGGTCCTCAGACAGGGCGGTTTTCGGATCAAGGCTCTTCCGGTTGGATCTTTTGCGCCGCATTTTCCGGCAGGCGCTGCGTGCCCAAAAGCTTTATGGATCATGCCTTCCCGTGTTATGGCGTGGTGCCTGTAATCGACTTGGAAAAGATTGACTGGAACTCCGTAACAGACACCAGGTCCCTCTTCGAATCCGTCCTTGACATGCTCAAATCCAAGGACGAGGAGAGCATGGCGCTGAGAAAAGACATCGAGCAGCTGAAGGAGGAGGCAGAGGCCTTCTCAGGGGAACACGCGATGCTGACGGAGATGGATGCCAGGATCAAACTGCTGGAAGAAGAGAATGTGCAAAAGGACTCCGAGATAGAACAAAAGGACTCCGAGATAGAGCTGAAAGATGCAGAGATAGAGAATCTGGGAGGAGATATGGAGAATTTGAAGGTAGAGGTAGAGAAGCTGCGGGCAGAGAATGCCGCCCTCCTGCAGGGATGCGACGTCTCGCAGGCAGTCATGGACAGGATAGCCCGCCTGGAGCAGCAGGCATCAGAGCATGCCTCTCAGTTGAGGGAGGCGCGCGCGGCCAACTCGGCGCTGGCAGCCGAGAATCTGGGCATCAAAAGCCGCCGCTCCCAGAAGCGGCTCCGGGAATCGCCCGGGCCTGCGCCGAATCCGTTCAGGAAGGTCGTCTGCCTGCGCACCGGCCGTGATCCTCCCCCGATATCCGAAAAAAAGCTAGTCGACATGCCCGCCTGCCCGCACGGCCATGCCCTCTCGAAGGAGCCCACCGAGGTGACCATCCGGGTAGTCGAGGAGATTATCGACGGGAAGCTGACCGGCATCCAGTATACCGTCGTCCGCAGGTACTGCAGGGAATGCGGCAGGCAGTTTGCCCCCGAGATCCCAGGGGTCGTCCCCGGTGGACGGTTCGGCGCCAGCCTGACGTGCCTTGAGACGACGATGAGGATGTACAACATTCCATACGAACCCATCCGCAAGCTGATCAACATAATCTACCACACGGGCCTTGCAAAGTCGACTGTCATCGGCCACGTGGATGCCGTGACAGGATCCCTCCACCCGCTCTACGAGGAGATGCTCGAGGAGATATTCTTCTCAGAGCATGTCTTCGGGGACGAGACCAGCTGGAGGGTAGCCGGTGTGCTGTACTGGCTGTGGATACTAGTCGGTGACAACTCGACTGTCTTTTACGTGGACAAGCGCCGGGGAGGAGACGTGCTGGAGACCCTGCTTGGAGGGTACGCAGGCCACGTCACCTCTGATTCACACTCCGCGTGGAACCGCATCGGCAGAACCCACCAAAAGTGCCACTACCACTATCTCCGCGAGATCATCCGCACCCTGGCCATGAAAAACCCGGGGCCAGAATTCAAAAAGTTTGCCAAGGCCCTAAAGGGGATAATCATCGATTCCTGGCACGCAGAGAAGGGACTCAACCCGCATGACGACAAGGCCGCGCGAAACCTCAAGGTGCGCAACCTCCTGGCCCGGGTGAGGCGCCTGATGTCTGGCAGCTACACCGAACCCCACTGCAAGCGGTTTGTCAAGCGGCTGCGGCGCGAGATCACCCATCTGTTCCCATTCATCCGCCTCAACACAAAGTGCCATAACAACGATGCCGAGCGTCCCCTGCGGCCCAGCGTCGCATCCCGGAAGGTCTCAGGCGGCAGCAAGAGCCTTGCCGGCGCATACAACCACGCCGTCCTGGCCACCATCCGCGAGACGTGCAGGATGCGCGGCGTCAACCCGCACGACTTTTTGGTCGACTACATGCGAGGCATGGTCGAAAAAATACCGGCAGTAGCAGCAACAGCTGCATAAATCCTGCAAAATCCATCCATGGCTGCCCTGCATGTCCTGCGCGACTCCCGTCGCACCGGTTGCCTGACATGTCAGGCCGCCGTGCCGGCCCGCCACCCGATTCGGGCACAACGCACCGCCCCGGACAGCGCCAAAAAAGGCCACTTCGCAAGCCCGATCACCGGATCTGCCAAAACGTAGCTCAGTCGGACTCCCCCGGAAAAACTCAGAATAATGCCAATTAAATGGGCATTTACGGCCGAAAACGTAGCTCAGTTGGTAATTAATCGGGGCAGATCAGGCACGAAATCGCTTCGCAAAGGCGACCTCTTACCTTTTTGAACCGTTTTTGAGTTTTCTCAGGCCGTGCCTGGTTATGGTGCTGGACTGGCACCTCGGGCAGATTTTCGGGAGCTCGACTCTTTCAATCCCGTGTTCCGCCCGTATCGAATCTTGAAGCTTTTGACAGGCCAGGATGTGCTTGCATCGTTTGTCTTGACGCCTCACGAGTCCGGCCATGAAGTCCCTGCACTCGCACGTCCACACGTTTGCTTCTTGCAGTTTTTCCACGATGTACGACGACGTCGTGGTTTGGGATTTCACGCTGAACCTGTTGTTTGTAATTTTTTTAATTTCGTTTATTTTTGAAAGAATTTGCATCGCTTTTTCATTTCTTGAATTTATGGGCATTTTTTACGTCATAAGTATAGGTTTTGAAGCATATAAACATAACATTTACCTGATTTTAGGGCTTTTATGCATCCCATTCCTTGGTTTCGAACGCGACATGGCGATAATAAAAATAACCGGCTTCGAATGTGAAAGGTGTGGCCACAAGTGGTGCCCGAAGTCGATAAACCAGTCGGATCCGGACTCGGTTTTGCTTCCGACCATCTGTCCCAAATGTAAGAGTCCGTACTGGAACAAGCCCCGTAAGAATAAATCCATGAACTCAAACAGTTTATGATTTTTCTGGCACAGAATACCATGACATTCTGTAGTGGGCAGTTTGTATGCTGTGGATTCTAACATCTGTCGCTGTTAGCATACACAAGCCACATTCTTCGCAAAAACCATAGGCCTTACCATTTCGTAATGATTCTGCAATTTCGTTAGGAAGCTTTAAACCGCTGTCACCAAGGCTTTTGGACACGGTGTCTATAAGCACTTTGCATGCTGTTAAAGCCTCTTTTGCAATTCTTTGCTTATCGCCTTCATGCTCATCAAAGTAACGCCATCCCCCTCGGGTGCCGTTCCAGTCGACATACAACGAATCCATTTTTTTCTCTAACAATGCTCTCATAAGATTGGTCATTTTATCGAGTGAGTTTTTATGAGATTCGTCATTAGAGTTTGTTCTGAGATAATCGCTTAAAAATTCTAATTTTTCTCGATGTGAACTAAATTTTTTAAACCAATCCCTCGATTCTACTTCCTGTTTTTTCACGTATGCATCTAGCAGCATGAACGATTTTCCTAATTCTTCTAATGCCAATACTGCTAACGATAGACACGACGAATAGCGCTTAGATTCAAACAGTGATTTCGCGTCTTCCGACAACCGTTTTGCATTTTTTACACAATGTAGAGAGCCATCTATTAACATGTCTGTTGGAATTGTCCATTTTTGTTGAGCCAATATCGACGAAATTGCTTTTGTGGTATATATGGCTACTCGTGTAAGTCAAATTAAGATTTATCAGTAAATTAGATGAATTACTGCCAGTTTGCGTGGTTATGACGTACTTACAACGTGCTCTGAAACGCCCCAGACTGCATATGCGCGTCCATCCCGGTCTTTGCAGGCTGCCAATCCTTGCCGGACTCAAACTCTTTTTTTGCCAGTCCGACCATAATTTTGTCTGACTCCACACCAACATGGACAAGGCGTTCTATTATCCCGCGTATATCATCACCACTTACGTCTTCCAGAGGATAATTCGTGATGCCGCTCTCTTTGTGCGTGGAAAACTTGTACCTGTCTTCAAACCACCCTATCGGCGTGCGTCCGTTTACCTTGTATGATATCGCCGGAATGTTGTCATACACCTTGATACCGTTTATGAAAAGCACGGATTCGTCGTCAATGGTCTTGGCGACATTATCAGGATCCGGCTTTCTTCCAAATTTTATGGCACGTGGACCGTCCGGTATTTTGTTGAGCGGCTGGCCCAAATCATACCTTGGACACGTCTCATACCCCAAGTGCAGATCTGCAAGCCTCTTTCCGGCATCACTGAATGCCCAAAAATCAGGAGCCATCGGGATGCGCGGAAGGCCGCGCACCAAGACAATTTGGTACTTGCCACGATATCCGGTGTGGTGCAAAATGCCATACGTGTAGTAGAATATGTCTTCCTTCGTGATGGTGTTGTCCTTGTACGCCGTCTGATACTGTTGCAATGCCCAATCCGTGATGTTATCCTTCATTCCATCACCCTCATCGGAAAGCATTGGCCGTGATGCACCGCTTCCAAATCCGGCGTCACGTTCGTTATGAATACCGAAAACTCGCCCTTGATCTTGTCGGGTACTATTATTGTCGGGTTGAGTGGGTTCTGAGTGGGTTCTGAGTGGGTTCTGAGTGGGTTCTGAGTGGGTTCTGAGTGGGTTCTGAGTGGGTTCTGAGTGGGTTCTGAGTGGGTTCTGAGTGGGTTCTGAGTGGGTTCTGAGTGGGTTCTGAGTGGGTTCTGAGTGGGTTCTGAGTGGGTTCTGAGTGGGTTCTGAGTGGGTTCTGAGTGGGTTCTGAGTGGGTTCTGAGTGGGTTCTGAGTGGGTTCTGAGTGGGTTCTGAGTGGGTTCTGAGTGGGTTCTGAGTGGGTTCTGAGTGGGTTCTGAGTGGGTTCTGAGTGGGTTCTGAGTGGGTTCTGAGTGGGTTCTGAGTGGGTTCTGAGTGGGTTCTGAGTGGGTTCTGAGTGGGTTCTGAGTGGGTTCTGAGTGGGTTCTGAGTGGGTTCTGAGTGGGTTCTGAGTGGGTTCTGAGTGGGTTCTGAGTGGGTTCTGAGTGGGTTCTGAGTGGGTTCTGAGTGGGTTCTGAGTGGGTTCTGAGTGGGTTCTGAGTGGGTTCTGAGTGGGTTCTGAGTGGGTTCTGAGTGGGTTCTGAGTGGGTTCTGAGTGGGTTCTGAGTGGGTTCTGAGTGGGTTCTGAGTGGGTTCTGAGTGGGTTCTGAGTGGGTTCTGAGTGGGTTCTGAGTGGGTTCTGAGTGGGTTCTGAGTGGGTTCTGAGTGGGTTCTGAGTGGGTTCTGAGTGGGTTCTGAGTGGGTTCTGAGTGGGTTCTGAGTGGGTTCTGAGTGGGTTCTGAGTGGGTTCTGAGTGGGTTCTGAGTGGGTTCTGAGTGGGTTCTGAGTGGGTTCTGAGTGGGTTCTGAGTGGGTTCTGAGTGGGTTCTGAGTGGGTTCTGAGTGGGTTCTGAGTGGGTTCTGAGTGGGTTCTGAGTGGGTTCTGAGTGGGTTCTGAGTGGGTTCTGAGTGGGTTCTGAGTGGGTTCTGAGTGGGTTCTGAGTGGGTTCTGAGTGGGTTCTGAGTGGGTTACGGGTGGTGACAAAAGGCGTTAGTTTTTTGCCAATATCACTCTTTGCCTTAATGGGAAAGCATTGAGATGCCTCATGGATGTGTAGATCGGGGGTGGTGTTTGTCATGAATGTGGAAAATTTGCCCTTGATCTTGTCAGGAATCATGATGGCCAGATTCTTGGATGTGTTAGAAGGGAAGAATGACGGGATTCGATATTTAGACTCCACAAAAGTATTGTCAAAATACAACCACTGTTTGAAAAACGGTCGATATAATGATGTGCGTATTTGATGTTTATCAAACATAATATTTTTGAGTCGTTTCATACGTTCTGTCAAAGAAGTGTTACTCTTCGCCTGTTTTGGGTTTATTATAAAATTATCCGGATCCTGAGAATTGCAATAATCAATATGTCGTCTCATATTTACTTCTAATTCGTTTTCAGATGTGTTGTATACCCAATCATCACGTGATGTCGCAGCTCCTCGTGAATATGTACCAAACATCGCTTCAACACTCTTTCCGCGTTTCACTTCCTTACTACCCATACACATGTGTCTTTCAAACTCTTCGCCTGCCAATCCGGGCTGGTTTATCCAATAATGGTGCTTGTCTGGAAATACATCCTCCCAGCCTTCAATACCCATAATGGAACCCACGTTCCGGACAACATCCAGTTTTTCCCCTTGGGTAAGATAATCATCCACCTGTTTGTAGTGTATGGTACAACCGCGCTTGGTGGGATTCTTAACCAAAATGGTAATGCCGATGGGTTCTTTGGAACCACTCCCAAATATCTTGCCGCCCTCCTTCTTCCATGTATCTTTGTTCTTTACATCTCCCCGCAGATTGAAGCACCATATGTCTGTGAACTCTCCATACAAACAAGCACGGACACCGGCTTCCGCGTTTCCGGTGATAAATGAAGCCGGTGTTACAAACCCTATCACACCGGATTCTCCAATCCTGTCAGATGCCCATCTGAATGCCTTGATGTAGGAATTATACAAAGATACCTTGTTGCCCTTGGGGGCTCGTTTGACATACGTCTCTCTTAATCTTCCTTCCAACATTGGGTGTGACGTATTCCTGTTGTCTTTGTTGGCGTTTCCCTGACCTACAGAGTATGGGGGATTCGCCATGATTACCGTTATGGGGGATTCGCGCTGTCTCCTGATTCTTTCCTTTGGGCCTGTCATGACATCCCCGGCATACTCGTCCATGTTTCCCGGATTGAATGTGTCTGTGAGGGAAACGCCAGAAAAAGGCTTGAAAGAACCTGTCTTGTATCCATATGCGGATTCACAGTTGACTGCTGCGATATAATATGCCAGCAGTACAATTTCATTTGCATACATCTCGCTCTTGTATTTCCGCTTGATGTCCCGATCCTGTATGAGACCAAGTTCAGGCGACATCAGCCGTGCCAGAAACGTTCCGGCACCAGTAAATGGATCTATGATGTTGATATTCTTGTCTGTCAGGCCGCGCCCGAAGTTCTCCCGTAACACATGATCGACTGAGCGCAGGATAAAGTCCACTATCTCCGGGGGCGTGTAGACGATACCCAACCTGTCGGCCATCTTTGGGAATGCCTTCTTGAAGAACTTTCCATACAATTCCGCGATTACCGGCTGCCTAGCGTCATGGGTGTCCAGTCCTGCGACACGGTTCTCGATGCTGGCATAAAACCCCTCAATGTCCTTCATCTCGGATTCCAGGCCATGCCTTTGCAGTTCTCCCACGGTGTCATCAAGCACGGCGGACATCGGGTTCTGCTTGGTAAAGTCGTCCGAGCCAAATAGTGCGTCGAATATGCGGCGCGTTACCATGTGCTGCGCAAGCATGTCGATACCGTCGGATTCCGTGATGCTGTCGTTTATGATGTCGCGCAAGCCCTTCATGAACAGGTCGAATTTCTTCCTGGCCGTATTGTTGGTTATTGCAAGGCCTATGCGCTCCTGTAGTCGCGCCACCACTGTTGCCACATCCTTTGCCCAGTATTCCAGGTAGCGCCGGTCGCCGACTTCTTCGACTATCTTGGCATACAGGGCATCCGCATCAACGTCAAGTTCACCTAGTGGGTACGTTTTTGGATCATCCCCCGCCTTTCGAATTTTACCTTCGCGGTCAACGCCGAACACCTTTACCTTGTCTATCATCTTTTTCCTGAGATCTGCCGTGTTTACCTCGACGTCCATGTTGGCGTCATGCGACCTCATGGCATTCAGCACGTTCCACACCATGTCAAAGACGTTGTGGTTGTCCAAGATGGTCTCCGCTTTCTCGTTGGGGGGAATTCCGATGGGCAGTATGACGTAGCCGTAATCCTTGCCATCTACTTTCCTCATGACCCGGCCGACTGCCTGGACTATCCCGACCTTTGACGATTTCGGGTTCATGAAACAGACTGCGTCAAGCGTCGGAACGTCGACGCCTTCTGACAGGCATTTGGCGTTTGAGAGTATCCTGCATTCTCCGGGGTCGCTTGCGCTGTCGCGCAGATGCTGCAGTGCGGACGCGCGGACAGACGCGTTCTGCGTGCCATCCACGTGCGTCGCGCTACAGCGCAACCCGCCTTCGTCGCTTACCTGCATTGCCAGTTTGTCAAACGTGTTGGCAAACGATTTGGAATCCCGTACCCGGTTGGTGTATACGATGGCCGTTTGGAGTGGGGGCATGTCGATGTCTTGGTCGGGCTCGTTCAGGATGCGGTACAGCCCGAGCATCCGCGCTGCGTCTGTCAGGTTGATGTCGCCTGACTCGGTGGTGGTGTTTATCATGTTTTGCAACGCGCGTCCGCCGTACCGCTCGTCCACGCCCAAGACCACCACCTTGTAGTCCGAGAGCAGTCCTCGGTCTATGGCGGCGGCGAACCCCATTTCGTAAAGCAAGGGACCGAACTTGGATTCGTCGTCCATGGAGTACGGCCTTGCATCGTTCCTTGCAACCTTCGTCCTTACCGCGCTCCCGTATATTTTCGGCGTCGCAGTCATGTAGAGTCGCTTTTTGGTATCCACCTCGTCGTGCACCAGCATGAATGGCGACATGTCTTCCATGCTTCCCTGCTCTATGCCCGCCGTGCGGTGCGCCTCATCACACAGTATCAGGTCAAATGCCGTGCCTGCCTTTTCCTGCGCCTTGACGATTGCCTTCATGCTCTGGTATGTCGAAAAAACCACGGTCAGTTTTCCAGCCGTCTTCTTCAGGCTTTTGGCAATCTTGTCCGGATCCGTCGTGACCCTGATTTCCATCTCGGAGATCGAAATGTCGGGGGTATCTTCGCGCCCGGTTCTGTGGCTAACTTTTGGGTCAGAACACACGCCCACGTAGCTGTGCGGGATTCTCTTCTGTTCTGACCAGTACCGTATCGCCTGGTGCATCAATGATATGGACGGGACGGCATACAGTACCAGTCCGCCCTTGCCGATCATGTCCTCTGCGAGCCTTAACGAAACCAGCGTCTTGCCCGTGCCGCATGCCATTATCATTCGTCCCCTGTCAGTACTTTCAAGTCCGCGTTTCACGTCCCTTACCGCGTCTTTTTGATCGTCCCGCAGGCCGTATTTGGGCTTCTGCCTGACTTCCGTAAGCCCCTTGGCCAAGTTCGGCCAGTCCATGTTGCTTCCTGCAAGCGCCATGAAGTCAAGAATCCGGCAGCCGTGCCCCTTCAGCGCGTCTTCGACCTTGGCCCCGTACCCGTCGCCGGAATATATGAGCAGCATGGAATCGAACTCGTCCCTGCTGCCTGCCTCAAGGAAACTGTCTATGTGCGACTTGGTCAGCTTCGTGTGGGGGTAAAATTTGCACTGTATGGCGCACAATCCCCCGTCCTGCTCCTCTGCCACAATATCGACGCCAAAATCACCCCTTCCGTTCCTTTCAGGATATTCCATCCACAGCCACACGTTGCGGAACCGGTCGCGGTAGAGTTCGTCTGTCTTGAGGAAGGATCTCATCAATGCTTCAAAGAGATCACCCTCGGTTTTGCCGTCCCCCTTGGCAACGCGTTCCAAATGTTTCACAACATCACCAAAACTGGATGTTGTGAGTGTCATGATTGGGTGGTGTCGGATGTGGTTAAAAGTATGTCTAATGCTACGTGCCTGTATCCGGGGGCGGTGTTTGAGCCTGCCGGTTGCGCAAGGCAGATGTATCATCGGAATCGGTCAATTCAGATTCCCTCCTGGCGGAAACGTTTATCAGAGTACTGGATCGACCTCGGTAATGGAACTACCCAAACCGACGACCGAATCTCTGTCAGATTTAATGTACAAAGTTACCAGCGGAAAAATCAAGATACCCCAGTTTCAACGCGATTTCGTTTGGAATCTCAACAAGTCCGCAAGCCTCCTTGACAGCATAATTAAGGGATACCCAGTAGGCACATTCATCATTTGGAAGACAAAGGAAAGACTGCGTTCCGTCAGGAATGTCGGCAGCATGAATCTTCCAGACCCGCCGGAGGGCGACTACGTACATTTCGTGCTTGACGGACAACAGAGAATAACGAGTCTGATTGCGGCTCTAATGGGTGAAACGATCCCGCGCGGTGACGGCAAGAAGGAAGATTTTGGCCGCATCGTGGTGGACCTTGAGGCGGAGGATGGTGGGCCGATCATAATGGTAAAAAACGACAAGGCCGGGCAACATTCCGTTATTGACCTGAAAACACTGTACGACGGTAACTTTGCCGATCTCATGAAATATGACCCCAAATACCATGGGAAACTGAAGGAATACTCGAACACGTTGAAGGCCTACAACTTCTCTGTAATAGAGGTAAACGATGCGCCGATACACATCGCAACTGAAATCTTTACCCGCATGAACGAGGGTGGGACGCGTCTTTCCACCTTCGAGATAATGGTGGCTAAGACATACGATCTTAAGAGCGACTTTGACTTGTCTGAAAAATTCAGGGCGTTGATCGAAGAGCTTGACAACGTGGGATATGAGACGCTATATGATATGTCAATCCTGCAGACCATTTCACTCGCGCTTGAAGGCGAATGCAAGAAAAAAATCATTCTGTCACTGGCGAAAGAGAGAATCATCGACATTTGGGACAGAATAATGGAGGCAATCAAGGAAGCCGTAGACTATCTCAAGGACTACTACAGAATACCCGTATCAAACATGTTACCATACAAGACTCTGATTGTACCGCTCGCGTATTTCTTTTTCAAACACGAAGGCAGGCCATATGGGGACAAGCAAAGATATTTGGACGATTTTTTCTGGAGGGTCTCGCTGTCCGCAAGGTACTCCTCTGGCGTTGAAACCAAGCTTGCGCAGGACGTGAAACACGTAGATAGGATACTGGACGGCGAGCTTCCAACGTACGACTGGCCAATAGATACCTCGGTAGACTTTATCCACCGAAATGGACGCTTCAGTGTCGGAAGGAGCTACATCAAAGCAATTCTCTGCATATACGCGTACAACCAACCAAAATCCTTCGATAACAACAGCCTAGTCAACATCGACAACACATGGCTCAAACAGGCAAACAGCAAGAACTACCACCACTTCTTCCCCAAGGCGTACCTGAAGAAGATGGATATGGAAGACGAAAAAATCAATCACGTTCTTAACATCACCATCGTGGATGACTTCCTAAACAAGAGAAGTATACGGGACCGTGCGCCCTCCGACTACATGGCCGAATTCAAGGAAAAAAACCCCCATATTGCCAGCACCATGAAAACACATCTGATAGGGGATCTTGACAAGTTTGGCGTCGAGTCCGACAAATATGACACTTTCCTAACGAAGCGTTCCAAACTACTGAGCAAGGAGATCGAGAAGAGGATAATCAAACGAGAAGAAGACCAGCGGCCTCAGCCGGATCTGGTCAACGATACCTCTGAAGAGTCCGATATGGAATAGACGCGTACCCTGTTGGGCACGTCTCAGTGCATCAAAGCGGCGTTTGAGGTCGTGGACATACTGGGACATGAGGACATGCATCAGTTTGCCATTAGGTGTTGGGAAGACACCATGTGCCTTCCCAGTACGTTGCCACCCTAAGTTAACATTCCACCACCCTAAGTTAACACTCGGCTCAATCTGGTAATGTCACCCTAAAATTGTGAGACGTACCGCCCTAAGTTAACAACCGATCCGGTCTGGGGAAAACACCCGAAGAATTAACAGAGTGGTTAGATGGGTGGTGTTAAGTTAGATGGGTGGCGTACTGGGATTCCCTGCATGCTTTTATGTTGTTTCGAGAGACATAGGCGACATCGCCAAACGTAGAACATTTTGCGGAATTGTCAACATGACTGGATTCTGATATAGTAGAAACTATGCGTAATCCCTCCATTTCGCTGAATTAAACCGGAAAATGTTAAAAATTCTGATTTAATTCCCGTCATGTCAAGCGTGTGCGAACCCGTCCTGCCCGAAATGCGAAATAACGTGCGCAGCCTTGCAGCACCGCGATGTGCACGGAATTAATTGTTTGAAACGGCGCTGCCGGGGACGTTTGCCTGTTCCCAGTTTATTACCGGCCCCAGATTGCCGCCTGAAGGGGGTCCCTTCTCCAGGTAGTTCCACACGAGGTCCAGGTTTACAAGCCCGGTTATTATGTTAAATTCCCTGTTAAAGTCGCCAATCTTTCCCTTGTATGGCGCGGTAAGCCGGCCGTACCGCTTCAGCCTGCCAATGGAGTGCTCTACCTTTACCCGGGCGGAATTGATTTTGTGGTTGTGTTCTTTTTCCTCCTTTGTAAAGCGCTTGTGGTTCTTGGTCTTCTTGTGCGGCTGCAGGGTGTTTGTACCGGGCATATCCTTTGCGATTCCCTTGTAACCGCGGTCAGTAAGGGTGTGGACCCTGTCCTCTTCGGGGGTGTTCTCGTCGCACATGCGGTCCCACCACTTTCCAAATGGCAGCGGGCTCTCCCTGAGAAGCGTGATGTCGTGGACGGATCCCACGGTGCTGTCGGATATGGCGACTATCACCCCGTTTTCGTTTATGCACACGGTGGTATTGAGGGTGAACTTTTTCTTCTTGCCAGAATACATCATGCTTCTCATCTGTTTTTCGTCCGGCCTCTGTATGGGGCAGTGCGTGCCGTCGATCATCATGATGCCCCCGTCAGGTCCGGAAATTATTTTTTTGAGATCCTCTTTTGTCTCCGTGTCTGCCATCTCCTTTGAGATGTTGGCAGCAGTGGGCAGCGCCACGTCAAGCACCTCGTCTAGTACATCGATATACCGGGACACGGTTGCCTGGTCTATTCCAAAGAATGCCGCAAGCACGCCCTGCGTGGGGTTGCCCTTTTTGTACATCAGTGACATGAGCAGCGCGTGCCTTGGGTACAGCTTGCAGCGGTTCCCGGGATCCGATGCCCTCGTCTCGTCATTCCTGAAGAGTGGGGATTTGCCGCTTTGCCTTATCCACGCCTCGGCCCTGTCAAGTATGTATTGGAACTGTTCCCTGCACTTCAGCGTCGCGTCATGAAGATTTTTCTCGACTCTGATGATGTCGTCAAGCACCTCCACGCGGTGCAACAGGGCGGGCTCTCCTGCGGCTCCGGATTCGGAACCGTCCCGTGTGCGCCACAGGCTTTGCTCGTGCCTGGCAGCTGCGTCCTGGCGCTTGATTATGTCTCTGAGAGCCTTATTCTCTTTTTGCAGGTCGCTTGTTTTCTGATTCGACAACAGTATGAACCGGCATATTTTGGTTTTAATTGGATGGATCATAAATTTTTGACAGCAGGGCTAACATGTCAACGCGGAGTTTGAAAAAAATCTGGATTACGCATATTTTCTAGTGTACTAGCACACGTAATTATCTAGAGCATCATCAAGCAACAGAATGAGCATGGTTGAATCTTCCGTCCGGTTGTTAGTTACCCAGACGGCTAGCATCTTTCTCGTGTCAACATCCACTAAGACGTGCATCCTTACGAATCCGTGTCGTATCTTCTATTTTTGCCTCAGCCACTCCCCCTGTTGTGCTACTTGAGGCTTGTGGAATCTACTGCAAACTGGATCATGTCCTTATTACCAATTACCGTGGCTCTGGTAGATTTTAGTGATCCGATCACTAGAATTTAACAGAGCCGCATCACAGAACCCAAAATCCGATTCTGTCATGAGTTGCTGGTAGCCATCTTTGTCACGTACTATAGCACTGGTACCAGTGAATGAAATATGCCCTGAACACGACGTGCCAGAACCGGAAGAACTTGACTGCTGATGACTGGCAGGCCTTGTCCGAAATGCAGCAACACGCTCAAGATTTAGGAAATCCAAATCAACGGTTACACACCATTAAACCTGAATCATGGTTACGTCTTACACGAAACTCAAATCTTGCCTTTTGTGTACAGCATCTCTGCAAGCAGAACAGCACCCTTTGCAGAACCCATCTTCTTGTTGTGCGAGAACAGCACATATTTGAGCCCGTTCTCAAACAAGTCCTCCTTCTCCACCCTGCCGACCGTGGTAGTCATGCCGTCACCCACAGTCCGCTCCATGCGCGGCTGCGGCCTGGTAGGATCCTCGTGAAACGCGTAATAGTCTCTTGGCGCCGACGGCAACCCGGCCACCGACACTGTATGGTTGTAGTCGTGATACGCCTCCTTTGCCTTTTGCGGGTCAATCTCGCCCCTGGTCTCGACGAACACCGACTCGGTATGCCCGTCGATTACGGGTACCCGGGTGCAGGTACAACTGATCCCGATGTCAGCGTCCTCGATCCTCTCGCCGTTGAGCGTTCCAAGTATCTTTCTAGTCTCCTTTTTGACCTTGTCTTCCTCCTTTGGTATGTAAGGAAGTATGTTGTCTGTGATGCCCATTGCAGACACCCCTGTCTTGCCTCCACCGGATATCGCCTGCATCGACGTCATCAAGACGCGCTTAACGCCGTACTTGTCAAGGAGGGGTTTTAGCGTGATGGCAAGACCCGTCGTGGTGCAGTTTGGCAGCGGTGCCACCCAGCCCTTCCAGTTGCGGTTCCTGCTCTGGACGTCCAGCAGGTCCGATTGCGCGTCGTTGATACCAGGTATGAGTATGGGGACGTCCTTCTCGTACCGGTACGCGGACGACGTGGATATCACCGGCAGCATGGCCGCCATCCGGGTCTCAATGTCGCGGGCTGCCTTTGACTCTACTGCGGAAAATACCAGATCAAGGCTTGAAGTGTCAAGCTCGTCTATCCGGCGCACGGTCATCGATTTTATGTACTCCGGTATCTCCCCTACAACGTCCCATGCTATGATTCCGCTTGAATCCCTTATGGCATCAAGATAGTTCTTGCCAGCGGAGCGTTCAGAGGCGGCTATCTGCGTTACCTCGAACCAATCATGCCCGTCAAGAGACTGGACAAACTCCTGTCCAACTGAGCCGGTAGCGCCGATAATGGCTACTCGTTTTCTCGGGTTTGGTGTCTTTGATATCATTGCATACACTCCACATATTTCATATTTTATCAATGTTACGACGGCAAAACCGTAACGTCTGCATGACCTGGGACGTGTGTAAAACTAATTGCCTGTGTGTTTTCTTTTCAAAACGGTCGCATTCTGTGCAGACTTGGGTTTGGTGTTGGATCATGTTCTTGTAAGGTTTTTAGTTTTTAATAAAACCTCTTGCAACGACCAAGTTCGCGCCAAACCTGCCCGCTAAAACCAACCCGTTATGCCAAACTATTCTACTACCAACTGCCGAAAGAGACTTCATGCCATCTTATATGACCCCCGTGTTGTGATCAGAAAGGGCCGGACAACACGGCGTATTCCTCGCGCCGACGCGTAGAATACATGCAGAGGCAATTTAAGAACCGCGTATCTCGTTTAACCGCTGGTTGATCTCCCCCAACCTAGCCCGTATTTCGTCTTTCCTTCTCTCACCATCATCTAATGCCCGTTCTTGCATGTCATGTATGGCTTGTGCTTGGCCTTCAACGATTTGTCCAAATTCTGCTTCAATTTGTTCTTTTTCTGCCACCAGTTCCTCATATTCGCTTGTCATCAACAGGACATAGTGTTTGCGTTTTATAACCTGCCTAATCCACTATACACCAAGCACTTCGCGCGCGTTTTTTTCATAAATAGTTACCAGCGCATTTGGTCCAGAAAGATCACGCCAAGTTAACAGCCATTCCAATTTGGGCTCTGGTAAATTTTGGCGATCTCTGATGGTTGTTGTTCAAAAGTGTGTTTTCGGATCTTCTCCAGATTCAAGCCCGCCGCATTTCATCACGGTGTTCAAAAGTGTGGTGCCTTCTACGGGGCTGTTCAAAAGTGAGCTGAATCATACTTACACCTTGGTGGTAAATTTTGGTGATCAGATCACAAAAATTTATCAGAGTCCACACATCACTGGAATGAGTTCTGATCTACAAACTTTTCGATTATTCGCACACAAATTTTGGCGCGTTAGTATAGTTGCGGCGGCCCGTTCCCTTGCGGATTACGTGGACTGTCAAGACTGGTCCTACCATGTACATGCCCGCGATGGCACCAATCGAGAGGATGCCAAATGCCAACACAGATGCTTCGGATCCAGGATCCGCAAGCGTCATGATGTTCAGTGTGTACATTGCAGGTGTGATTGCCACCCTTAGCAGATCTCTGAATACCGGATTCTCCCTTTCAAGGTCTGCAATTGCAGGCGAGAAGGAATAGTACACTTGGTTAAAACCATTCATGAAGGAAGTCCGTATGAATTCACCTGCCCCTTATATCAGTCGACCAACTTCTTCGGCCACGCTCTTGCCATGTGCCCTCCACGTGAGGACGCACGTGACAAAATCTGCAAGGCGCTTCATGGCCTTGGAGCCGCCCTTGGTCTGCCCGCTTATCTTGCGGAACACCACCAGGTAGCGCAGCGCCCTCTCGCTGGCGTTGTTTGTAGGCTCGACGCCGGGATGCTCCAGGAACGCAAACATGCGGTGCAGGTGCCTCTCGAGCTTGTCCAGCACCTTTTGCATGTCGTCATCGTCACCACCACCACCGGCATCGCGGTACCGGTCAAGCACGTCCTGCATGGTGCGGTTCATCGTATGCCGCAGCTGTGGCGAGCGCGCCTCCTGCGCGGCCAGCAGTTTTGCCCTCTCAAACACCCACTTGTGGTCCTCGTGGAGCTGCTGCTGCCGCCGCCGGACACGTTTGGTCTCGGGAGGCACGGCGCAGTATTTTTCTGCCAGGTGCCTTGTCTGCCGGAGGTCGTGCGCCCAGCACGACTGGTGCATGCCGTCCTTGTCAAACCTGTCATATCCGGTGTACCCGTCAGTTATCGCCACCCCGTCAAATTTGTCCATGGCATCGAGCATGAGCGTGGCCCTGCTCTGGCTGATGTTTATTGCGATGTTTTTGCCCGACTGTGCCACGTTTGCGTGTACCTTCTGGCCGTCGTTTCGCCAGCTGGTTTCGTCAAACCCGGCACAGTCAGAAGCCTCCACTTCCCCGAGGATCCTGCCTGCCTCGTGGCCCGAGGCGTCCCCGACGCGTGCCATGATGTTGTTGACGGTGGATCCTGCAAGCATAATGCCCGTTATGGAGCGCACCGCGACCGAGATTCCCTTGAGCGGCACCCGTGCCGCGCGCAGTTCTGAGACGAGTCCGACCATGCCCTTGCCGAAGTTGCCCCGCCGCGGCAGGTCGTTTGGAGCATCTTCCCTGCGGCCGCATGAGCCGCATACTGCAGTCTCCACGCGGTGCCGCGTCTCGCACGCAGTCACCCTGATGTCCGTGATGTCCCGCACGCGCGGACTGCCAATCGCCATCCGGCCGCCGCCGCCGCCGCACCCGCATTCCGGGAGCACCGGCACCCGCCTCCTGCCCGACTTCCTGCGCCCGAACCTGTGGGATACGGTCCTTTCCGGGTCGTGGGGGCGCGACGCCCCCGCGTGTCCCTTTCTTCCCCCGCGCTTGGATTTGCCCTCCTTTTCCTGTTTTTTTGCCCGCTCCCTCTTCTGGGCCTTCCATTCCAGGGATTCAGATGAGGGCGGCGTGTTGGGGTTTGTATAGTATGTCATGAGGCGTTCGCTGTACCCCAAGGCCCTTTCAAGACGTTCTATCCTGCCAAGTGCCTTCTCAAGATCGGATTTGAGGGTGGCAATCTCCCGGTTCCGTGCTAGGAGTTCCTCTTTTAGCTGGTCCCTGCTCATGTGCCGTGAATTTACCATAGACATAATCCGTAATTAGAAATTGTACATATTTTCCTATACTGTGTAGGTTTTTTGACTCCTATCAGGTTGCTTCCCGGACTAGGAGAACCCTGAGGTTGGCAAATCCGCAGACGATGTCATTGACGGTGTCGTATTTTTTCAGGCGGTTTCGGTAGACACCGCTCATTATGCGAAACCGTTTGACCCTGCGGATGGCGTGCTCCACATACACCCGTGCCTTTGAGTGCTTTTTGTTGAATTCCTTCTGCTCGGGGGACAATTCTGCGCCTTTTTGCTTCTTGTACGGCACTACTGCATCCCGGTCAGGAAATTCTTTGTTGATCCCCTGGTATCCGTTGTCCAGGATCTCTCTGACTTTGATCCTTTCCTTGTCCTTGCTCCCGTCCTTGCGTGGAAGGTTGTCAGGGAATGTCGGGTGTTTCTTCTTGAATACTGCAAAGTCGTGGATCCTGCCCGGGGAATGCCGGGTCTTGTGAAGGATGAGGCCGTCCGTGGCCGACGTGTACTGGACCTTGGACGTGTGCCTGTGTGCCTTGCCCGAGTAGTGGGACCGTTCCATGTCCTTGCGTCCGGGACGCTGTATCTGCTGCTCGGAGGCATCAATCAGGGCAGTCAGGCCAGGAATGATCTCCTCAAGATCGTCAAGCGTCTTGGTGGCCTTGATGTTGGCGTAGATCTTTGACGGAAGCGGAACGCACTGCCGGATCGACGGCTCCAGTGCCCCCATGCTGCGGGACACACTGGCCTGACCCACATGGAACGTCAGGGCAAGAAGATCCTGCGTAGCGTATGTCCTGTAATAAAACAGGACCAGAAGAAACCTGTTTTTCAGATCCAGTTTCCACCTGCGTCCGGCACCAATGCCGCGCACCCTGCTTCTTTTGGCGAGTCGCTTTTGCTCTGCCTTGGGGTATTTTTTTGCCAGCCGCCCTGCCACCAAATTAAATTCGGAGACTGTCAGTCCAGTGCACCGGATGAACAGTTTGGGCTTTTTTGCTAATTTGTCGTATAATGACATGCTTTGACATTGGCAATCAGAATAAAACACGGCTGACGTATAGTTTTGATCATCGGGCAAGTTCGAATTGACATGCAATTCCATGCAGTCAGCCAGATTTGTCCTGCAATGCGTCCAATCTCGTGATTATGCCCAATTACGGATGATGTCTCATGTAAAGTGATGTGTATTGCCAGCATATGGATCAGTATGATCATTTTTTTGTGACAGGAAGGACAGGTGAATTCATACGGAAGTCCCGGATGCGGTGGACAGCAACGTGTTGTCCCTAATTTCACGTAGGAACTGCACCTGCGGGGCAAGCTCGCTGCCGTACGCGGCAGTGGCGATCAAGCAACCGGAAGTCGCCGGGGTGTCATCCACCATCTCTTCCATCGCGTCGTCATCTTCGTCGTCTATCGTGGCACCCGCTTCCAGTACAATGATTGTGTCTATAGCCCATGGGTGTATAATACAAAAGTAAGAAACCTCACCTACTTCCGTCGGTGTCCACTCAAATGCTTGTCCTGGAAGTAGTAACCCACTGTCAAACAGACCGCTTGGGCCACCAGATCTTGGGGTTCCAGATGCGAATGCATGTGCCACACTGTCCGTGTTTGAGAATATTACCTTGCCGCCTACATCAACTGTTGCAACCAGCGGAGTGTGGCATCCTCCATCGAGATCGTAACATCCTGGAACGTCAGAACCTGCTACGTGTGTGACTGTGATTTCTACATGGTCTGCAAAAGCAGCCGATGGCATCGCAACCATCCCGATCACAAGGGCAGAAAACATGAGGGAGGGGAGGAGATTGGCCAGCGTTATCACTCTCGGCCCAGAAAGGTAACGGGTATCGGTTCCAGTTCAAATGAGTCATATGGATAAGCTGCCAATCGTTTGTATGTGGTGCTCCCATTAAGCTCATGCTCACATGAGGCTGCCTTGAGTTCAGACACACCCTCTCCTTCAATGATGTCTACACTAACAAAACGGATACCATGAGAAAAACGGCTATCCCGGTCAGAAGTTGAATCATGAAGCCCTACTTCAAAATAATGATAAGTTATTGGAGGATCCATTGTAATTTTACCTGTAATTACATCTTCCTACAACAGATTCTTCACGGCATCCGCCAAACATTCCCTTGTGAAAACATTGCATTATACATGTACTGCTCTGATACTTATAAGCATGGGGCCGGTGGGTTCTGTTACGTTATCGTCACCTTCTCCGGACTGTTACGCGCCGTCACCTGCTTGGCGAGGCGTTACGCGCCGTCACCTGTCCGTGCCTGACGCAACCAGACCTGCATGGAGGCGTTACGCGCCGTCGGCACATACCCTTTGCCGGAGGCCGCGTCGTTCAGGCATTTCAGGGGGATGGGGCGTTCTTCCATCATTTTTGCGGGGCAGAAATGGCATAAGCACCGAGGATCGTTGACGGAAAGAAGGTTTGCGCCGTTGAGTGTTGTCAAGTTATTTGTATGGCGCATACGTGGCAACTCCCGTCTCTTGGAAGTGCTGAATACGAATCGCAGGCATTTTGATGCTTTCAGGCGACGGGAGTTAACAAGAATGTTCAGGCGACGATAACTTAGCAGAACCATAATCCGGGTTCTCCTGCATCATCGGTTGGTGGCACAAATTCAGGATCTTCTCCAGATTTACTTGCCTGTTTTACGCACCGTTATGCCATTCCCCATTAAATCATAATTCCTCTAGGGAGAATCTGCCAGTTGTGATGGATAATCCCAGTCATTGCCATGACATGCATTGATGGGACATCCATCACGCCAAGGCCAGTCTGGGCTACGTGTGTCGCTGCCGTTGCTACAGCTGCCGTTGCTACTGCTGCTGCTGCGACTACGCTGCTGCTGCAGCAGCTGCTGCATTACTGATGAGGGTGATCTGCTTGTCCGTTCCAGATATGACGATCCCTGCGGCCTCTGCGGGTGTAATTTTGCCAATGCCGCCATGGGGGCGGAAAAAGTTGTGGTGGACGATCATCAGCCGCACAAGCGCGGGACTTTCTGTCCCGAACTCGCGGGCGGTCTTGATGCGATCCTTGAATTCGCCGTTAAGCCTCTCGTGCTTGTTGTTATGACTGAAGCGGTTCTTCAGGTGAATCTCCCGGACGTGGATCAGCCTGAAGCCGTTGCGTCTCCAAAACGCCCTGCGGGCGGCAGGACAAAACGCCTGCAGGCCGTCTGTTACCAGCACCCACGGGGTGGTTCCGGCCAGATTCCTTGCGGCTGCAAACAGGGGGGCGGGTCTGTAGTTGAGTTTTGTCTCAGACACGTCATGGGACAGTATGAACCTGCTGGCGCCGTCCATGACGGCAAAAAGCCACCGCGCCTGCGCGCGAACCTTGAAATGTATCTCGTCGCAGTGCCACTTGTAGCTCGTGCGCGGCTGCAGCCGCCTTGAATATTCATCCATCAGCGTCGAATAATGTGCAGTCCACCTGTATATCGTGCTTGAATGCACGGTTGTTCCGTCCTGTGCCATCACTGCCTGCACCGCAGCGCAGGACAGCCCGTACGCTGCCTCCCTGAGTGCCCGGGATATCGCCTCTGGGCCGGCATGGCGCTTCTTGAAGCCCGGCCGTCCGGAGAATGTCCGGCCGCACGGCTTACACCGGTACCGCCGGATCGGCCCGTACGCGTTGTGTCGGTGCCCGTTGCGTGCAAACACAGTCGACTTGCAATGGTGGCATGCAGTCTGAGGCATGCTAATGACAATTGTATTTTGGTTCCTGCACCGGTCCCACATCCGGCCAAGCAACACGTCCACTGCCCGCACGTGCTTGCACAGGCCGTCACAATTGACGTAATGCTGGCACGCGCATACAAACCCGGCAGAGCCAAGAATCACCAGATACCACAGTCCTGGAATAGACTGCGATGCCACATTCCATCGTCTGAGACTTGTCATCCTCACCTGCTTTGGGTCGTTGCTGATCACCTGTCCCTGCCTTGCCGCCGTTTTGGCGCGTTTTGCCCTGTTCATAAATAAACCAATTGGTATTATTACATAGATCTTTCTACCAGTCTTAAATAACAGGCAGCTAAAAAAAATTCATGACCCAGTGGGCCAAAGACGCCAAGGAATTTACCGTTTCTGTGATCAAAAACGAGAAGCGTCTGACAAACTACAGCTACATACCAAAACCGATACTTGAAATGCTTGGCAATCCCGACAAACTAAAGTTTGTCATTTCCGGTGATGACATAATGGTGCGCAGGCCAGACGAGTGAATCTGGAGAAGATCCTGATTTTGTGTCACCAACCGATGATGCAGGAGAACCCATAATCCGCATAACTTATAGCATTTGATGTGAATATGGAGTATGAGTTCACCTGCCCCTTATATCAGTCGACCAACTTCTTCGGCCACGCTCTTGCCATGTGCCCTCCACGTGAGGACGCATGTAACAAAATCTGCAAGACGCTTCATGGACTTGGGCCCACCCTTGGTCTGCCCGCTTATCTTGCGGAACACCACCAGGTAGCGCAGCGCCCTCTCGCTGGCGTTGTTTGTAGGCTCGACGCCGGGATGCTCCAGGAACGCAAACATGCGGTGCAGGTGCCTCTCGAGCTTGTCCAGCACCTTTTGCATGTCGTCATCGTTACCACCACCGGCATCGCGGTACCGGTCAAGCACGTCCTGCATGGTGCGGTTCATCGCATGCCGCAGATGTGGCGAGTGCGCCTCCTGCGCGGCCAGCAGTTTTGCCCTCTCAAACACCCACTTGTGGTCCTCGTGGAGCTGCCGCCGCCGCCGGACGCGTTTGGTCTTGGGAGGCACGGCACAGTATTTTTCTGCCAGGTGTCTTGTCTGCCGGAGGTCGTGCGCCCAGCACGACTGGTGCATGCCGCCCTTGTCAAACCTGTCATACCCGTTGTACCCGTCAGTTATCGCCACCCCGTCAAATTTGTCCATGGCATCGAGCATGAGCGTGGCCCTGCTCTGGCTGATGTTTATTGCGATATTTTTGCCCGACTGTGCCACGTTTGCGTGCACCCTCTGGCCGTCGTTTCGCCAGCTGGTCTCGTCAAACCCGGCACAGTCAGAAGCCTCCACTTCCCCGAGGATCCTGCCTGCCTCGTGGCCCGAGGCGTCCCCGACGCGCGCCATGATGTTGTTGACAGTGGATCCTGCAAGCTCAATGTCCGTTATGGAGCGCACCGCGACCGAGATTCCCTTGAGCGGCACCCGTGCCGCGCGCAGTTCTGAGACGAGCCCGACCAGTCCCTTGCCGAAGTTGCCCCGCCGCGGCAGGTCGTTTGGGGCATCTTCCCTGCGGCCGCATGAGCCGCATATTGCAGTCTCCACGCGGTACCGCGTCTCGCACGCAGTCACCATGATGTCCGTGATGTCCCGCACGCGCGGACTGCCAATCGCCATCCGGCCGCCGCCGCACCCGCATTCCGGGAGTACCGGCACCCGTCTCCTGCCCGACTTCCTGCGCCCGAACCTGTGGGATACGGTCCTTTCCGGGTCGCGGGGGCGCGACGCCCCCACGTGTCCATCTCTTCCCCCGCGCTTGGCTTTGTCTCCCTTTTCCTGTTTTTTTGCCCGCTCCCTCTTCTGGGCCTTCCATTCCAGGGATTCAGATGAGGGCGGCGTGTTGGGGTTTGTATAGTATGTCATGATGCGCTCGCTGTACCCCAAGGCCCTTTCAAGACGTTCGATCTTGGCAAGCACCTCTTCAATCTTGGACTCGAGCATGGCATTTTTCTTCCTTTCCTCAGCCAGTTCCCTCTCCAGCTGTTCCCTGTTCATGTGCCGTGGGTTCCCCATGGACAGGGATGTGTATTACCAGCATATGGATCAGTATGATCATTTTTTTGTGACAGGAAGGACAGGTGAATTCATACAATATGGATACGATGGCATACGGCGGCAAACCCAGTTTACCGGCGGTCTGGATTGCGGGGATTCAGGGGATTCCCCTGCAGATCACTGGGGGGCGTGCAATTATGCGGCGGCCAAGGCAATTCCTGCCGGTAGCAGGCCAGGTGGTGGGCGCGCATGACTTCATGCACCGGCTGCAACACGCCGCTGGGATGGAAAAAGTACAACTTTCAAAAGCAGTGGCGCATACACGGATACTTTTGCAGGGAATGCATGAAGAAGATGGGCCAGAACTTTGACGACCACGGAGGGGTCACCATACCAAAAAGGGCCTGTGATTCGTGCCATCAGGAATTTTATTTTTTGGAATCAGTGTGGCGTGAAAAGAAACAGAGGCACTGCTGCAGTGTCTGCATGGATGCAGGATTCACCGAAAGATCCGCCAACGAACTTCCCCCAATCCCCCCAGGATCCCAATGATGATGGCAATCTTTGCAGCCTTTGGCGTCATGCTGATGATTGCAGGGTTTGCATACGTGATGCTGGTGGCACCACAGCAGGACTCCAGCATACTGCATGTCATAATAGGGAGCTGCATGTCAGGTGCGGGTTTCATGCTTGCAAGAAAGATGGTAAAGGTGCGCAACATCATACTTGGAAAGAAAAAGGTATAACCGGGAATTACAGAACCTGCGCCCTCAAGACGGCAGCCCCACCAAGCCGCCTCCCACGCAAGCACAGATCAGATCGTCCATTCGAAGTACCGTCTTTTGATCCTGAATGAATATGATGAGATTATGGCCATCGTGCACCATCATATTTGGAGTAGATTACCCATCGGGTGTGTCCTAGAGGCATATACCCCCGGATGACAAAAGATATGGATCGGCGGATCACGGCATCGCCTAATGACTACAAAGAAACGCGACCAACGACAGTACGATTTGGTTCAGCAGTACCTGTCGGGCCTCATGCTGAATACCGTGCTGGGAATAATCAAGAATCTTGGGGATCCGTACGCCGTCAGGCCCGGCCTGGGCGGCATGACGGCATACCCGCCTGGCGCCATGGCAGCTGTCTGCATCATGCTTGAGGCACAGCGCACGACCTACCGTAAGATGGTCGGCATCCTCCGAAACAATAGCGCCATGGCAGCCAAGATGGGCCTAGAGAAAATTCCCTCCAAGAGCACGATAGCACGCGCCTACGGCCTGATCCCGGAATGGTACCTGGCAGAGGCACACCGGATTGCCATCAGGGAGGTGGAGGCAGGCTCCCTGGCAGCAGACGGTACCGGGTACTCGTACCTGCGGTTTGTCAGGTGGTTTGACGTCAGGACCGACAGTTTTCGTACCAGAAAGGGATGGGTCAAGCTGCACGCAATCGTGGATATCCGCACCAGGGTGATAATCGACTGCATGGCAACTGACAGCGCAGTGGCAGACATAAACGGGCTGTACGCGATGCTCGGCAGGTTAGGCCGGGGCACCGGCGACTTTTGCCTGGATTCTGCATATCTGGCAAGGCTAATGTGCAACATGATATCTGCGATGGGAATGGTACCCCGCATCAAGCCAAAATCCAACACCATACGCAACGCCAGGGGAAGCCAGTCGTGGCGCGAGATGGTAAGCCTGTACATGGATGAACGGGACAGGTTTGACTCGGAATACCACCAGCGCAGCATCATCGAGGCAGTCTTTGCCGCCCTCAAGAAGATGTACGGGGACAGCACCAGGTGCCGAAAACACGAGAACCGGACAAGGGAGACTGCGATCCGTGTCATGTGCTACAACATCGAGCTCGTGGCCAGATTGCAGGCAAAAGACGGCAGGCTCACACAGGATCAAATCGCGACACTTGCAGCATAGCTGGCGCGTCTTGACACGCGCCTCCTAGCGGAGCCTCCGCACAGTGTCTTGGATTTGGGGGATTTTATGGGTTGTGGAGGATCGATGGTGCGGCACTGTTGGCGTCGACGGGTTCTGGCACCAATCGTGTCTTTGGCATTCTGGTACATGGGATGGCATTTTTTATTACTAGGACACACCCTTACCCATCCAAAAGCAATTAAGAGAAGAACCGCGACAAAACTGCATGTCAAACAAGATAAAGTGCTCACACATCCTTGTCGCAAAACAGAGCGAGGCCATAGCCGTCCTGGAGAGGATCAGGGGCGGCGAGAAGTTTGGAAAGGTGGCAAAGGAGGTATCAATTGATTCTGGCAGTGCAAAAAGGGACGGCAGCCTTGGCTATTTTGCAAGACAGCTAACCCAAATCTAATTCACTACACGCAAGTCCAACACGTGATGCCATGCATTCTGATGTAAAACTGCCCGCAGGTTCCATGAAAACGGAATTAGTCGACCGACACGCGCATCCCAAACCCGGAGTGCTGGCATCCTGTCCATGTGATGTGCAGATATCGACGCGGCGTGAAAAAATGTGCGCAATATGCCCTGTCATGCGGCATGCAGGCAGGCAGGCAACAGATGAGATCAGGCGGGCACTGGCCGGACGCCGGGCAAGTCAGGCAAGCCCGGCGGGGGTTCGGGACCGGGCCGCTGCCCAAGGATCCACAACAGCAGCACGAACTTTAGCGCAGTCTGCGTGGTCTTGGGGCCGGCATGGTCTCCTGACCGGAACGCCAAAAGCGCGTTGGCTGCAACCCACAGGTTGAATAACAGCAGGGAGTACAGGAAGCAGAAGAGGCGCGCGACGCGGTTGCGGCTGCGCGTCTTGGCCCTCATGCTCTCTATCTTGGCGTATCCGGTCTCTATCCCCCATCGGGCGGCATACGCGTCGGGGTTTATGCCCGGCACGCTGGTGGCAAACCCGATGTACTTCTCTTCTGGTTTGGCGTTGGGATCTTGGCAGCCCTTTCGCCTCACTATGGACAGAAAGCACGATGCCGACTTGCCCCGGCCGTGCATGACGTACTCTGAGACTGCGTTTCTGGTGCCTTCTGCAAACTCCCGCAGCGCCTCTGCCACCCCGGGGGTGTTCCTGGCAGGCATGAGGTAGTCGATTCCCCTGCTGTTTAGCGCGTCGATCGTCTGCATTGCAAAAAATTCCCTGTCCATCAGGACAAGGCCGATCTTGGCTCCTGCGGCAAGGCAGCCGTCAAGCACGGCTCCTGCCATGTCCGGGCCTGACGTGAGCGCCGGCACGCCCAGCGCGGCAAGGTTCAGGCGCGCGCCGGGGTTGACTGCTTGGGCGGTGATGTATCTTTCAAAATATTTTGTCCCGTTTTTGTACCTAGAGCGCGCAAGCTCGGGACCGCGCGTTCGGTCATACCGGGATATCAGGTGCATGTCTATGGCGACTGTGAGCCCCTCGACAGGCAGCATGCCTGCCTGTCCCAGCCGGTCCAGCTGCCCAGAGACTGCCTGCCTGAACCGGCACGCCATGTTGTCCTCGTCGATGCCAAGCAGCCTCAGCCGGAACCACTCGTCACTTGGAACCGCATGGCCTGCCCTTGCGTCTCCGGCCTCCGATGCCGACCGCATGCCGTTGGCCGCGCCGCCGACTGACGTGTCAAGGATGGCTCCCCTCACCATGCCGTCGCTCAGGTCCGATACGCCGTATTTCCTGTTGCGTCCGGCCGGAAGAGGGACGATCGACCCGACGACGTCGCAGAGTCCCGGCATCATTTGGCAGCGGATCCGGGAGTTGTTTCGGAAGTCGCGCATGATCTTGTTTGCCCCCTGATTGGAGGGCACGCCGTGTCTGCTCATCCCGGCTGCCTCCCCGGGGCGTGCTGCGTTTGTGCCTGCACGGCACGCCTTGCCGCCGCACGGGTGCGCTTAAATAAAAACCCGGCAAGGATATTATGGATTCTGGGTTGTCCTGTGTGGTGGTGCATGCCGTGCATCCCCGAATCCACTTATCTGCACAACAACCATCCCGAGCCCGGAATGCGGTCCGATGTGACGTGCGTTGACACTGATCATCTAGGTCGAATGCTTCTGCAGCCATGTTTTGGCGCATGTGCGTTACGTGGACAAAATTACTTTTGGGTTAGCTGCAAGAGGCAGAATGGTAAAGCCGTTTGAGGAGACCACATTCAAGATGCGCATCGGAGAGATGTCAGAACCGGTCAAGACAGAGTTTGGATACCACATAATCAAGAGGCTTGCGTGACATTTGGATGCTACTGCTGCTGCTGCCCTGTCGCATGGGGCAGGTGCAGGACACAGGTTACAGAACCGGGCGCAACATTTTTTGCCGTTCTGAGAAGATGCAGGTCATGGTGCTAAACGAGGAGAGTCTGGAGGAGATTCTGGCATACCTGGAAAGATCCATCACGCGCCTTGCAGCGGATGCGTCTGAAAACCTTGGGATGAAGGGCACAGGCCTTGAGGACTTTCTTCGAAGGCAGTTTGACTTGAGGCTGGACCGCCTGCTCGAGGCAAAAGACAGCAGCAGCATACACCACCTGGAATCCGGAATGAAGAACAGGATAATACAGAGAAGACAAAATATCCTGGATGGCATCATGAGAGATTAGATAAACGCATCAAGCCCAGCAGGGGGATCCTCTGGCAGGTTCTCATCAGGCTGGTTCCTCTCAATCACGGCACTCATCCGGCCACCCATGGATCGTGCGGCAGCCATCTTTCTGCGTCCTATCCAGTAGTATGCCTCGTCGATGGTGTCCTTTGCTATCAAGACCACCAGATTTCCAGTGTCCTTCCTGCCTGTCCTGCCCCTCCTCTGAACGTATCTTATGGAGCTTGGGACGTTGTCATAGAAGATTACCTGGTTTACCTCGGCAATGTCCAGGCCCTCCTCGCCTACGCGGGTGGCAATCAGTACGCGAAACACCCCGTCCCTGAATTTTTGAACGGTCTGAATCTGCTCCTTCTGCTTCAACCCGGCCTCGCCTGACTTGCCTATCAGAATCCCGCACGGTATCCCCGCAGCGTTCAGATTCTCGGAGATCATGCCAACAGAGTCCCTGTAGCTTGTAAAGATCAGCACCTTTCCGGGAGCAGACCCGACTATCTCCTTTAGTTTGGGAATCTTGGAGTGCTCCAATCCCCGGGACTTTGCCTCCATGGCAAGATGAACCGCCCGGGTAAAGTTGGGATCAACCTCGAAGAGTTCCTTGACTCCTGCCCCCTTCTTTGCCCGTGCGCGCTTGCAGAACTCCAAAAACGGCGTGATTCCGTGCGCCTCAAGTATGTTCAATGCGTAGTGGATTCGGATTGCAGTGAAGAGCGGCTTGGCCGAGCGCCTGTTCTGGCTCAGCACATAGTTCCGTATTCGAAGCAGTGCAGAGAGCGACTGCTGCCCGGACATGCTTATGCCGTTTCTCTTCAGGGTGTCATACCTTTGATCCAGGGCCAGTTTTAGCAGCGTCTGAATGGCCTTGAGTTCCGGCGGAAGATCCACCCTTATCCATTCGGTGTGCGTCTTCTGCGTGTATGGTATGACGTCAGGGCTCTCCTCGGTCCTCTCTGCAACGCTTGATATTCGGAGTCTTGTGAGGATCTCAGTGGCCTTTTCTGTCTCGCTTGGAAGCGTTGCAGTCATGCCCAGAATCCTGGCCCGCGCGTGCACGAGGCGCTCGGCGATTCCAGAGTAGGCATAGTCTCCCACCGTCCGGTGCACCTCGTCAAACACCACGAGGCTGAACTGTTCAGGCGACACTATCTGCCGGTCCAGATCATTTCTTGTTATCTCCGGCGTCGCACACACTACGCTGTTCCCCCACAGCCCCTTGCGCTTCTTGACCGGATCACTGCCGGTGACAAGCGAGATATCATCCAGCGTAAGATGCTTCTGCAGAAACTCATAGTGCTGGTTTACCAGCACCCTGGTGGGTGCCATGAACAGCACGCCCCCCTCTCCCCTTGAGAGATACTCGGCTATCACCTGGAGCGCTATTGCAGTCTTTCCAAGACCGGTAGGCAGGACGACGATGCAGTTTTCAGAGACTGCCTGCTGCGCAAGATTCACCTGGTACTCCCTCAGTTCCATGGAATCCTTTCGGACGTACTTTTTCTCAACGTACTCTGTCAACACACAGAATCATCGACTACAGATTTTATGTCTTCGTAAACACGCGATGCGGCATTGGATGATGCCTTCCAGTCCAGCAGTCTAATATATGGAGCAGGCAATGAACCTACATGAGTACGGGGTTTGCAAGGCCTAGCTGGAATGAGTATTTTATGCTGCAGGCAGAGCTGGTAAAGCTCCGCTCCAACTGCATGACCAGAAAGGTGGGCGCAGTCATAGTCAGAAACCACATACAGCTGTCCGCAGGGTACAACGGCACGCCGCCTGGAGTCACGAACTGTTTTGAGGGCGGATGCAAAAGATGCACGCTTAGGATGGAGGGAAAGATAGAGTCCGGCGCATCCCTCGAGAGATGCCTGTGCAACCACGCAGAGTCAAACGCAATAGTCCACTGTGCAATCCTGGGCATAACAACAGGAGGGGGCTCCATCATGTACACCACGTACGTGCCGTGCATGGAGTGTACCAAGCTGGCAATAACTGCAGGAATCAAGAGATTTGTCTGCCTAGAGTCGTACCCGGAGGATGACGGCGGACTGCTAAAGGAGGCAGGCGCAGAGTGCATCATACTGGACAGGGAGCCCATCGCAGGGTGGGTAAGGGAGCTGGCAAAAAAATACGAGAGGGTGTAAAATGCAGGCAGTCCAGACCACAGAGTCAATACCCCCGTCCATGCTCGTCTCGGCAACATATGACGGCGCGCTGAATCTTGCAATCCTCAAGTTTTATGATCCCGAGTCCAAAAGGCTGTTCTTGTGGAAGGACGACACCGGACACAAGCCGTACTGCTATTCCAGGCTGTCCCCGGACGAGCTGGGATTCCTTCAGAACAGGGATGACGTCCTAGAGATAAAGACTACACGGATGCACGACCTGGCAAGAGACGAATCGGCAAACATGTCAAAGATAACTGTCGCAAACCCCCTTGCAATCGGAGGCGGCGCAGGAGACAGGGGCGTCAGGAGCCTGATCGAGACCTGGGAGTCGGACATCAAGTACTATGAGAACTACCTTTACGACAGGAGGCTTGTGGTTGGAAGATACTACAAGACTGAAAACGGAAAGATAGTGCCCCACAGCATGGAGATCTCCGAGGAGGTCAGGCTTGCGCTCAAGAGCCTGCTGTGGGACAAGGTGGACAGCAAGAGCATGGTGGATGCAGAAGAGTTCAAGGAGTTCATCTCGGAGTGGGCGGATCTGCTGAACCAGCCGATTCCAAGGATCAGGAGGCTGGCAGTAGACATAGAGGTGGAGTCGGAGACTGACAGGATTCCGGATCCCAAGATTGCAGAAAAAAAGGTCACCGCAGTAGGCTTCAAGGGTTCAGACGATTTTGATCAAATCTTTGTGCTCAAAACCGAGGACGTCCCCGTGGGTACAAACGATCTTGGCGATGAGATCAAGGTAGTCTTTTACGAGGAGGAAAAGGAGATGCTGCAGGACGCCTTTGGGGTGATCGGATCATTCCCGTTTGTGATAACGTACAACGGGGACGAGTTTGACCTGCCATACCTCTACCACAGGGCCAAGAGGCTTGGAATCGAGGATGCGCAGATTCCAATCTACATGATGAGGAACTCTGCCACGCTAAAGGAGGGCGTGCACCTGGACCTGTACAGGACCATGTCCAACCGCTCGTTTCAGATTTACGCCTTCAGCCAGGCATATACGGACTTTTCTCTAAACAGCGTCTCAAAGGCCCTCCTTGGAAGGGAGAAGGTTGACTACGGGATGAACCTTGACCAGCTTACCCTGTACCAGACTGCAAACTACTGCTACAACGACTCCCTCCTCACATACCAGCTGACAAGCTTTAACGGCGATCTCCTCATGAACCTGCTTGTAATCATCGCAAGAATTGGAAGGATGCCGGTTGACGACATTGCAAGAATGGGGGTGTCGCAGTGGATCAGAAGCCTGCTGTACTACGAGCACAGGGTCAGGGGCTACCTCATCCCAAACAGGGCGGAGCTGAAACAGAGATCAAGGGACGTCATGTCAGACGCCGTAATCAAGGACAAAAAGTACAAGGGCGGCCTGGTAGTCAGCCCCAAGGAGGGGATTCATTTCAAGGTGGTCGTAATGGACTTTGCAAGCCTGTATCCTAGCATCATAAAGGTCAGGAACCTGTCATACGAGACTGTCAGGTGCCCGCACGAGGAGTGCAAGAGGAACACAATCCCGCAGACCAACCACTGGGCATGCTCAAAGAGGAACGGGCTGACATCAATGATCATCGGATCCCTGAGGGATTTGAGGGTAAACTACTACAAGAGCCTCTCAAGGAAGGAGACCCTTACAGACGAGCAGAGGCAGCAGTATACGGTGGTAAGCCAGGCACTCAAGGTTATTCTGAATGCCAGTTACGGCGTAATGGGGGCAGACATATTCCCGCTGTATTTCCTTCCCGCAGCAGAGGCCACTACTGCAATCGGAAGGCATACCATCCAGGAGACGATCAACAAATGCGAGGCTGCCGGAATCAACGTGCTCTACGGGGATACGGACTCGCTGTTCATCAAAAAGCCGACGCCCCAGCAGATTCGGATGGTAATAGAGCAGGCAAAGAGGGACCACGGAGTTGATCTAGAGATTGACAAGGAGTACAGGTACTGCGTGCTGAGCAACAGGAAGAAGAACTACTTTGGGGTTACAGAGTCCGGAAAGGTCGACGTCAAGGGGCTGACGGGCAAAAAATCGCACACGCCTCCGTTCATCAAGAGGCTGTTTGGCGAGATCCTCGAGGTGCTCTCAAGGATACAGACAGAGGGCGACTTTGAGGAGGCAAAGAGGGCAATCTCAGAAAAGATTGCAGGGTACGGCAAGAGGGTGGAGTCAAAGGAGATACCGCTGAAGGACCTCACGTTCACAGTCATGCTCAGCAAGTCGCCTGCAGAGTATACAAAGACCGTCCCGCAGCACATAAAGGCCGCAAAGCAACTGGAGGATACCAGGACGATAAAGAAGGGGGACAGGATATCCTACGTCAAGGTCATAGGCAAGATAGGCGTAAAGCCCATCGAGAAGGCAAGAAGGGACGAGATCGACTCCAAAAAATACATGGAGTTCATGGAGTCCACCCTGGAGCAGATTACCTCATCAATGAGCCTGGATTTTGACAGCATCTTAAAGAAGCCAAAGCAGTCGGGGTTGGACGAGTTCTTCTGGGGATAGGGCAGGCAACAAAACCACGGCGCCGCGGGAATGGAATCTTGCCGACAGTGGCAGGGCAACCAAGGATTAAATAGAAAATCAGGTACCCAAGTAGGGATGCTGGTAATTAACTGCAAGAACTACATGGAGGTCGCAGGGGAGAGGATTACCGAGTTTGTGAAGGTTGCAGAGAAGGTATCAGAAAGGTACGGCGTCGAGATTGCCGTCGCGCCACCCCAGCACCTGATTGGCGCAGTCGCAGGCAGCAGCAGCATACCCATCCTTGCCCAGCACGTGGACGACGTCGGCGTCGGCAGCACGACCGGCTTTGTGGTGCCGGAGATGCTAAGGAAGTCAGGCGTGAGGGGATCCCTGATCAATCACAGCGAGCACAGGATTCCTAGCGCCGTGGTGGAGAGACTGGTACAGAAGATGAGGGGGCTTGGAATGATCTCCATCGTGTGCGTGAGGGACGAGGAAGAGGCCGGAAGGTACGCTGGATTCGATCCGGACTACATAGCGATAGAGCCGCCGGAGCTGATTGGCTCGGGCAGGGCAATCTCAAAGGAGAGGCCGGATCTCATCACCGGGGCAGGCAAGGCAATAGGCACAAGCGGGCAGACGGAGCTGCTCTGCGGGGCGGGAATAATCTCGGGCGCAGACGTGGCAAGGGCAGTGGAACTGGGAGCCAAGGGCGTCCTGGTGGCAAGCGGAATAGTCAAGGCCGCAGACTGGGACGGAGTTATCTCAGAGTTTGCCAGATCAATCGGATAGGCCCTCTGGCAGGATCCGGATGAACCGGAACGCATGCCATGGAATCCTGATAAAATATAAAACAACACGGCCGATCAATACACCATGAATGGAACGATCGCGTTTGCGTGCTTTGCACTGCTAGCAGTCGCCACCCTAATCCCCGCCACGCCTGCATACTCCCAAGATGAGAATATCGATCCATGTTCCTTGACACGCTTTGATCCAGACTGCAGCCCGTCAGGATGGGTGTCATTCATCATAGGGGACTTGACACTGGCACTCATCATTGCAATGATGATATTCTACCTGCAAAAGCGCACTACTGCCAGGCTAGCCGATGCAATCATGTTTGTTCAAAAGGTCCTCAAGCACGAAGAGGAGTCAAAAAGAAGGCAGTTGGTCTTATGTGACCCAGTCCCTGAGGAACTACTTTAGCGGGATTCTGATGATCGCCGGACTGATGAACCGCGCTCTGGTGGATGCAAAGATCTACGAGGATGTTCCCCTCACCATCCGCGACAAGAAGGAGTTTATGATCAACCTGGCAAACCACTCCAACGACACGCTGAGCTTGGCCGTGCACATACTGGATCCCGTGCTTACCGAACAGATACGAAGGTTCATCGACACGATAGAGACGACGAGTCCAGAGTCGGGGGTCGGGAAGGGATTTCCCAGGTACGATGCGATCAAAGAGGAGATTGCCAACATTACTGCAAAACTTGATGCCTGCGTGGGCAGGGAAAACGAGATACTGAAATGATCCAGATTCCCAAGGCCCAAGCGTGAATGGCTCGTGCGAAACTATTGGATACACGACCGGTGGCGGGCGTGCCTCATGGCATTACGCAGCAGCAGCAGCAGCAGCAGCAACAGCAGCAGCACGGCTAGAACGTTGTCGCACCAGATTGTAGTTACAGCATTGCCTTTATCTCATTTACCTTGTCCATAATCTGGTCTATATCGGCCGGCTTTGTCAGGATCGAATGGACGCCTTTCTTTTGCAGGTCCTTTTCCATTTCCCCCAGTCCAAGGTAAGAGGCGGTAAACAGCACGATGTTGCACTTGTTCACTGTACCGTCCTCGATCAGGGAATTTATCACGTCCAGCCCCATAAAGTCAGGCATCGAAAGGTCCAGAAACACGAGATCAAACTTTTCATTGCGGATCTTTTCAAGGCCCTCACGTCCGCCCAATGCAGAGTCAAACTCGTGCCCCATGGACTCGATGGTCATCTCCAGCAGCTGCACGATGTCGGGGTTGTCATCCACTCCAAGTATCTTCATTTCTCACCATGGCTCCCAGATAGAATGGTAAAGTAAAAAGTGCTTCCCTTGCCCTCGGTGCTTTTCACCCCTATGGAGCCACCCATGTACTCGACTATCCCCTTGCAGATGAACAGTCCCAGCCCCGTGCCGCCGTGCCGGCGGGTTGCAGTCGAATCCACCTGGTAGAACTTGGTGAACAGTTTTGCCTGCTTTTCCTGGGGGATGCCCATGCCGTTGTCTTCGACGCCAAACCAGAGGAACTTGCCATCCCGCTTGACAGTCACAGTTATCCGGCCGGTACCGGCTGGCGTAAAGTCGATTGCGTTGTATATCAGATTGTTTATGATCTCCTCTATCCGGGATCTGTCTCCCACCACTCGTCCCTTCTCCAACATCCGCACGATCAGATGGATCTGCTTTTCGTCTGCAGTGTAGGCCATGGCTGTCTTGATGCTCTCCATCATCTCCCCTATGTCAAACTCCTTAAAGTCAAACTTCATCCTGCCCAGCTCCAGCTTGTGTATGCTCAGCAGATCCGTGACCAGATGGCGGAGGTGGACTGCGTTGTTGAGGACGGTTTTGATCGCCTTGGTCTGCTTTTCGTTCAGATCCCCCAGCATTCCGGGCTTGGCAAGCGCCTGCGAGAATCCGATTATTGGCGTGAGCGGGGTCTTGAGCTCGTGCGTTATGCCGGTGAGAAACTCGTCTTTCATCTTGTCTATCTGCCTGCGCTGATCAAGCATGTCTGCCGTCTCCTTCATTTTGGTAAGATCCTGTATGACGACGTTCCTGCCCAGCAGGGCGCCGTCCTCATCAAACAGATTCGTGGGGGATATCAGGGCGGGAAATTCCGTGTGGTCCTTCTTTTTCATCCACGACTCGACGGGCGTGCATATCCCGGTGACGCGCCACCGTGCCATGTTTATCAGCATTGCCGAGACGGATCTGTCGGCGGTGTGGTCTGTCAGGTTCCTGCCAATGATCTCGGGCTTTATGTAGCCGAGCTTCTCCCCGTAGGCCCGGTTGCAGTCGACTATTATCCCATCGACGTTGACGGTCCGGTACATGTCAGGGGAGTTCTCATAGAGGCTCTCGTACTTGCTCAGCTTCACCAGCTCTTGAAACTGTCTGACTTCTGCATAGTCCAGCAGGGTCGTGCGGCTCCGCACCAGATTGCCGTCGGCCCCAATCACGTCCTCCACGGTGATCAGCACTTCAAATACCTTGCCGTCCTTTGTAAGGAGTGGAAACTTGCGGTTGTGGATAGGTATGCGTTTCTTCCAGCTCTCAAATATGTTTCGGATGACGCGGGTGTGTCCTAGAGGCATATACCCCCGGATGACAAAAGATATGGATCGGCGGATCACGGCATCGCCTAATGACTACAAAGAAACGCGACCAACGACAGTACGATTTGGTTCAGCAGTACCTGTCGGGCCTCATGCTGAATACCGTGCTGGGAATAATCAAGAATCTTGGGGATCCGTACGCCGTCAGGCCCGGCCTGGGCGGCATGACGGCATACCCGCCTGGCGCCATGGCAGCTGTCTGCATCATGCTTGAGGCACAGCGCACGACCTACCGTAAGATGGTCGGCATCCTCCGAAACAATAGCGCCATGGCAGCCAAGATGGGCCTAGAGAAAATTCCCTCCAAGAGCACGATAGCACGCGCCTACGGCCTGATCCCGGAATGGTACCTGGCAGAGGCACACCGGATTGCCATCAGGGAGGTGGAGGCAGGCTCCCTGGCAGCAGACGGTACCGGATACTCGTACCTGCGGTTTGTCAGGTGGTTTGACGTCAGGACCGACAGTTTTCGTACCAGAAAGGGATGGGTCAAACTGCACGCAATCGTGGATATCCGCACCAGGGTGATAATCGACTGCATGGTGACTGACAGCGCAGTGGCAGACATAAACGGGCTGTACGCGATGCTCGGCAGGTTAGGCCGGGGCACCGGCGACTTTTGCCTGGATTCTGCATACCTGGCAAGGCTCATGTGCAACATGATATCTGCGATGGGAATGGTGCCCCGCATCAAGCCAAAATCCAACACCATACGCAACGCCAGGGGAAGCCAGTCGTGGCGCGAGATGGTAAGCCTGTACATGGATGAACGGGACAGGTTTGACTCGGAATACCACCAGCGCAGCATCATCGAGGCAGTCTTTGCCGCCCTCAAGAAGATGTACGGGGACAGCACCAGGTGCCGAAAACACGAGAACCGGACAAGGGAGACTGCGATCCGTGTCATGTGCTACAACATCGAGCTCGTGGCCAGATTGCAGGCAAAAGACGGCAGGCTCACACAGGATCAAATCGCGACACTTGCAGCATAACCGGCGCGTCTTGACACGCGCCTCCTAGCGGAGCCTCCGCACAGTGTCTTGGATTTGGGGGATTTTATGGGTTGTGAAAGATTGACGGTGCGGCACTGTTGGCGTCGACGGGTTCTGGCACCAATCATGTCTTTGGCATTCTGGTACATGGGATGGCATTTTTTATTACTAGGACACACCCGGATGACGCCGCGTACATACTCAGGTCCCCCTCAAACTCAGGCGTGAATATACGTAAAACAGTACATGTTTACGCCTAGACAATACCGGGACCTGAGTATGTACGACGCCGCGTACGCACTCAGGTCCGTGCCTAGATTTTCCCTTCTTGTGCATTGAATTAGACCATGCTATCTTATTGATCCCGATGTTTGTCTAATCCTCGTGAAAAAGTCAGAGACTGCTCTCCTGCGAGAGGAGCTGGTAAAGGTTACTAAGGAATTCAAGAATCGTCTGGAAAAGACGGACAAGGTGGTAAAGGATCTTACTGACAAGCTGGCACGCCGCGATATTGAAATTGACCGCCTGAGTCTGGCGCTTGCGGATCGCGACAGAAGGCTGGCATATTATGAAAACCCGCACGTCCCGCCGTCCAAGGACTCGCTGTACAACGCAGAACGCGCCGCATTCCGAAAAGATATGGCCAAGGAGGACGAGGCAGAGAAGGCCAAGCTGGATGGGGAGCAGGCAGATGCAGCGCAAGACCCGGACGAACCCAGGGGGGACCTGAAAGAAAACGCGTCCCGCCGTGGACCACCCATGGGACACGCAGGCGCGTCCCACCAGAACAAGGCAGAAAAGACTGTCGAGTTGAAGATGCGCAGGTGCAGAAAATGCGGCTCCAGGAAAATAGACCACCTGTCGCCGGAGATAAAGATGGTCTATGATTTTGCAGACGACGGCACCATGAGGGTGGTGTGCGTGGCGTACGTGATTGACAGGGCCGCGTGCCGCGCGTGCGGCCAGGTCGGCACGGCAGGCATGCCCACGCTGCGCGGCACGTCGCTTGGCCCCAAGGCGCTGGGGTTCGTGTACGAGTATTACTACAAGAGGAGCACTGATGACACCATCGCGTATTATTTTGAGGCCCTTTACGGGTTTTGCATATCTGCAAACGCCATATGGAACGCCCGCAGGGAGATAAGATCCCTGCTGGATGGCACTTACTCGGAGATTCTGGACCACGTGCTGGTCGCCCCGTTTGCGCAGTTTGACGAGTCCCCCTTCAAGATGAACGGCAAAAAGGGGTACGTGTGGTTGGTCACGACCAAGGACGCCACGTACCTGGTGGCCGCCCCCAGCAGGGCCGCAGCAGTGCTGGACGTGCATTTTGGCAGGCCGTACGGCGTTCCCGTGGTGATAGACGGGTACGGCGTGTACGGCGCGTTTCCCGTCAAGCAAAGGTGCTGGATACACATACTGCGCAAGGCCGAGAGACTGGCATGCAGGCACGGCGGCATCTACAAGTCATGTTATCGCAGGCTGCTTGCACTGTACCGTTCTGTCAAGGACAAGGAGTCGGCAGGTTGCGGCAAGTGCCTGGCACTCGAAAAGACACTGCTCGAGATTACAGCCTCGTACGGCGAGTCCAAGTTCAGGGGAACGCTCGAGGCCGCAGCCCCGCACCTCTTTACGTTTCTCCGCCACCCGGGCATGCCGCCGCATAACAACGCAGCCGAGCGGGAGATACGCGACACGGCCGTGCTGCACAGGAACGTGCGCCACCAGCTGTCCACCCCGGAGGGGAGGAAGGTCTTTTCGGTACTCATATCGGTGGCGCGCACGTGCCACAAGCATGATATGTTTCCGCACGTCGCACTGGCAAATTTGATCATGGACCCGGATTGGAGCATATTCAAGCCGCCGGATCAGCAGATCGCCATTCCGGTAACGGCCGCATAGTGTTGAGTACCTGCACAGTCAGACCACATGCCCAGTTTGTGTAGTTTGGGGACCTGAGTCCGTACGACGCCGCGGTGCTCCTTGGGGGTGTGATCAAATATGGACATGCCCACAACCTCATCCCGGATGTATCCCAGCATGCGTGCGTATTTGTCATTGCAGCTGATTATGTTTCCATCAAGATCCACCACCCGGTGCATGGGCTCCAGCGTGGTACGCACCGTAAGGCGTTTTTCAAATTCAGTACTCATTGTACCGCTCCATTCCACTGTAGCAACTGACAGTTAGCATATTCAGTTTGCATAAGGAGGTATCAAGTAAATATCTGTATTGTGCATGGGTGTCAGCCCGTTTTGTAAGGGAGTCAGATAATGTCATTCCTGCCCGTATTGCAGACGAGGGTGGACAGATACCTGCGGGGTTGGGAGGCATGTCCGGATACGTCAGATACACGTACCAGATAACCCAAGTATGATTACGGCGCGACAGAATCAAGCGGTGATTCAGGCGATATGATGCTTAGCAAGAGGCTCCATGGTTTTGCTTGTATTGAGAGTTTACCAGAATGAGTTCACATCGGGGTCATCTGTATGTACAGATTAATGGTTTAATACCCCCTTGCAGCAGCCATATAGTTAAAAATGAAACAGATTTACTTTTACGACGAGGGAGACGGAAAGGACAAGAAGATTCTTGGCGGAAAGGGCGCAGGCCTGTGCGAGATGACAAAGCTGAATCTGCCTGTCCCGCCCGGATTTACAATAACCACCCAGGTCTGTAAAAAATACTATGAAAACAAGATGAGCCTTCCAAAGACGCTCATGGGGGAGGTGAGGAGGAATATTGCAAAGATTGAAAAGAGAACCGGAAAGGAATGGAACTCCGAGTCAAACCCCCTGCTGGTATCGGTTCGATCCGGTGCTGCAATATCCATGCCCGGCATGATGGATACGATTCTGAACCTGGGACTCAATGATGTGACCGTGTCAGGGCTTGCAGAGAAGAGCGGCAATCCAAGGTTTGCATGGGATTCGTACAGGAGGTTCATCCAGCTGTTTGGAAAGGTGGTGTTTGGCGTGGGTGACAAAAAGTTTGATGACGTGCTGGATGCTGCCAAGAGAAGGCAGGGCGTAAAGGATGACAGTGGTCTGAACGAGAAGTCATTAAAAGGGATAGTAGACCGGTACAAGGGCATCTGTGAGAACCATACCGGCAGGGCGTTTCCCGCAGACCCCACAGAACAGATAGAGCTTGCAATCAAGGCAGTCTTTGGCAGCTGGATGGGCCACAGGGCAGTCGTATACAGGGAGAAGAACAACATCACGCGGGATGTTGCAGACGGGACTGCGGTAAACGTGGTGGCCATGGCGTTTGGCAACATGGGCAATGATAGCGCCACGGGGGTCGTATTTACAAGAAATCCGGAGAACGGCACCCGTCACATCTACGGCGAATACCTGATAAATGCCCAGGGCGAGGACGTGGTTGCAGGAGTGAGAACAGGAAAGCAGGTAGACGAGATGAAGAGTGATCTTCCAAAGTCATACAGACAGCTTGCAAAGACATGCCAGATGCTTGAAAGGCACTACAAGGAGCCCCAGGACATAGAGTTTACGATAGAGCAGGGAAGGTTCTATCTGCTGCAGACTAGAAATGCAAAGATGAATGCAGTCTCGATGGTAAAGACGTCAGTGGACATGGTCAGGGAGAGGCTCATAGACAAGAACAGGGCCCTGAGCAGAATTCATGCAGAACAGCTGGAGCAGATGCTGCACAAGAGGATGGACCCCGCAGATGTCAAAAGGCACGAACGCATGGTAGGAGGCATTGCAGCATCGCCCGGCGCCGCCAGCGGGGTTGCAGTGTTTGATGTAACGAGGGCCGTTGCCATGGGAGAGGGCGGGGAGAAGGTGATCCTAATCAGGGAGGAGACAAAGCCTGAGGACGTGCCTGCGTTCTTCGAGTCGGTGGGGATACTGACCAGCAGGGGAGGCAAGACGTCCCATGCCGCAGTGGTCGCAAGGGGAATGGGCAAGCCGTGCATCGTAGGATGCTCCGACCTGAAGATAGACTACGAGGGCAGGCAGTGCAGCGCAAACGGCAAGACCATACGCGAGGGCGATACCATTACAATAGACGGAAACTCTGGTGCGGTGTACACGGGTTCGGTACAGATGATAGAACCGGAGGTTACTGCAGACTTTAGGCAGATTCTGAAATGGGCCCAGAAGGCAAAAAAGATCGGAGTCAGGGCAAACGCCGACACTCCTGACGGCGCAAGGCTGGCAAGGGAGCTTGGAGGCCAGGGCATAGGGCTGTGCAGGACAGAGAGGATGTTCAACGCAAGCGACAGGATAGGACTGTTTGTGAATATGATCATGGCAAGGGATACCAAGGAGAGGGGCAGGGTGCTCAAGAAGCTTGGCCGCCTCCAAAAGAGCGACTTTATCCAGATTCTAAGCGCCATGGAGGGATACAAGGTTACGATCAGGCTGCTGGATCCCCCGCTGCACGAATTCCTTCCAAACCCAGAAGAGCTTGCAGAGAAGATTCGAAGGATGAGATCACCAAAGGAGATAGACAGGGCAAAGGACGTTCTGAGAAGGGCAAGGGAGCTTGCAGAGGTCAACCCGATGATGGGGCACAGGGGGGTAAGGGTCGGAGTCACGTATCCTGAGATTTACGAGATGCAGATTCGCGCAGTCTTTGAGGCGCTAGCAGAACTTGCGCGCAAAAAAGTCAGGGCGCGTCCCCAGATCATGATTCCGCAGACAAGCAGCGTCTCGGAACTGAACCACATCAAGCGGATCTACGACTCAGTCAAGGCCGAGATGGAGGCCAAATACAAGACCAAGCTGACGATAAACTTTGGAACCATGATCGAGGTGGTTCGGGCGGCCCTCACTGCAGAGGAACTTGCAGGTACGGCAGAGTTCTTTAGTTTCGGCACAAACGATCTGACCCAGGGCACGTTCAGCTTCAGCAGGGAGGACGTGGAGGGCAAGTTCCTTCCGGAATACATGGACAAGGAGATCCTGGAGAGAAACCCGTTCCAGTCCATCGATGAGAGCGGTGTCGGCAGGCTAATGAGGCTGTGCGTTGCCGACGGACGCAGCGCCAGGCCCGACATGGAGGTCGGAATATGCGGGGAGCACGGAGGGGATCCAAGATCCGTCAAGTTCTGCCACGGCCAGGGCCTCAGCTATGTCAGTGCCTCACCGCACAGAATCCCGATTGCCATAGTGGCAGCGGCCCAGGCGGCAATAGAGCAGTCAGAAAAATCCAGTGATTAAGTCAGGGGTTCTGAACAAGCCGGCAGGCGTGTCTCAGGATGCAGGAATTGGAATAATAGAAAATATGCGTAATCCAGATTTTTTTCAAACTCCGCGTTGACATGTTAGCCCTGCTGTCAAAAATTTATGATCCATCCAATTAAAACCAAAATATGCCGGTTCATACTGTTGTCGAATCAGAAAACAAGCGACCTGCAAAAAGAGAATAAGGCTCTCAGAGACATAATCAAGCGCCAGGACGCAGCTGCCAGGCACGAGCAAAGCCTGTGGCGCACACGGGACGGTTCCGAATCCGGAGCCGCAGGAGAGCCCGCCCTGTTGCACCGCGTGGAGGTGCTTGACGACATCATCAGAGTCGAGAAAAATCTTCATGACGCGACGCTGAAGTGCAGGGAACAGTTCCAATACATACTTGACAGGGCCGAGGCGTGGATAAGGCAAAGCGGCAAATCCCCACTCTTCAGGAATGACGAGACGAGGGCATCGGATCCCGGGAACCGCTGCAAGCTGTACCCAAGGCACGCGCTGCTCATGTCACTGATGTACAAAAAGGGCAACCCCACGCAGGGCGTGCTTGCGGCATTCTTTGGAATAGACCAGGCAACCGTGTCCCGGTATATCGATGTACTAGACGAGGTGCTTGACGTGGCGCTGCCCACTGCTGCCAACATCTCAAAGGAGATGGCAGACACGGAGACAAAAGAGGATCTCAAAAAAATAATTTCCGGACCTGACGGGGGCATCATGATGATCGACGGCACGCACTGCCCCATACAGAGGCCGGACGAAAAACAGATGAGAAGCATGATGTATTCTGGCAAGAAGAAAAAGTTCACCCTCAATACCACCGTGTGCATAAACGAAAACGGGGTGATAGTCGCCATATCCGACAGCACCGTGGGATCCGTCCACGACATCACGCTTCTCAGGGAGAGCCCGCTGCCATTTGGAAAGTGGTGGGACCGCATGTGCGACGAGAACACCCCCGAAGAGGACAGGGTCCACACCCTTACTGACCGCGGTTACAAGGGAATCGCAAAGGATATGCCCGGTACAAACACCCTGCAGCCGCACAAGAAGACCAAGAACCACAAGCGCTTTACAAAGGAGGAAAAAGAACACAACCACAAAATCAATTCCGCCCGGGTAAAGGTAGAGCACTCCATTGGCAGGCTGAAGCGGTACGGCCGGCTTACCGCGCCATACAAGGGAAAGATTGGCGACTTTAACAGGGAATTTAACATAATAACAGGGCTTGTAAACCTGGACCTCGTGTGGAACTACCTGGAGAAGGGACCCCCTTCAGGCGGCAATCTGGGGCCGGTAATAAACTGGGAACAGGCAAACGTCCCCGGCAGCGCCGTTTCAAACAATTAATTCCGTGCACATCGCGGTGCTGCAAGGCTGCGCACGTTATTTCGCATTTCGGGCAGGACGGGTTCGCACACGCTTGACATGACGGGAATTAAATCAGAATTTTTAACATTTTCCGGTTTAATTCAGCGAAATGGAGGGATTACGCATAGTTTCTAATATTCTGGTGCCAAGTGCGAATACAAAATGATGCTTATTTGTCTGGCATTCTGTAATCCGCAGAATATTCTGCTGTTCCATTAATGTGGATTTTTAGCAGCCGTGTGAACCAATTAAGGGGTCATTTTCCGGTGAACGGCTCCTTTAGATGATTGGAGAGCGGTAATTTTTAGTCATGGCAGTGTCCGGCAATATCACCTTCAATCAGATGCATGCCAGGCATTGGCGCAGCCACGGCAATTATGGCCATAAATGCTTGTAGGATCTCTTTTCAGAAACATTAGGAACCTGCCGCCGGTATCGGATTAGAGCCAGGAGGCCATAGAACATTACTATGATGGCATCGCACATGATCAACGTTTTTTCCAAAGCCACCTCGAAGATAGACGGCCCGACTCCATCAGGTTCTGTTACCTCTTGTGTCGATATTGTCGGTGTTACCTGTCGGCGGATGTTTCATTGGGTAGTACCTGAGCATTTTCTGGATCAGATGATCCACGTGATGGCCGAAATGCCGGTGATCCACGCATTGGCAGGCCAGGAGATTGTACTTGCGGCAAAACTATCCATGCATTCTTTCAACCAAGTTAATAGGAATTGCGGATGAGAAGTGGGTTGGTATGATATGCTTGTTTGCCAGATAATTTACCGCCCTGATATACTCCTCGTCCGTAATTCTGGAATCAACCCACCACTGTGTGATGGTTTTAAAGTATTCTGGCACATTCAGCTAAGCGAAATGTGCTTTGATCTAGGCAAAATCTGACAAGAATGCAAGCAGATCAATAAGGGTACGGCCCTATGGTTTTTGTTGTCTAGACAAAAAACCAAGCAGGGCCGCGATCTACTGAACAATCCAAGAATATATCAAGATGTCGCAAGCGGCATGAAAAACATGCTTGCCTGCGCCAACACGTCAAACAGGTACAATGCGGTATTTGGAACAGACGATCTAAATCACGGCATGCTGAGGGGAGCCACCATGGATTCGTCCGTAGGCGGGTGCGCAAACGCGGTAAAGCGCACGCACTGCGACGCTCCCTCCGACAGGTGGCATGCATCGGCAATCAAGGGGATGGAGCAGGGCACGGTTCAGCGCGCATTCGAAGAAATGGTGGCAGTGCAACTTGACACATTCAAAAAACTGGGCAAATTCCCAAAAGAAGGACTGGACATCGCAATCGACATGCACCTCATACCGCGTTATGACCGGGCACCCGGAGGGGAGCTGACCCGTTCCAAATACAAAAACGGAACCACGTATTTTGAGCGTTACATGACAGCCCAGTGCGTAAACGACAAGATGCGCATGGTCCTTGCAGCATCATACCTCAAAAGGCTCGAATTCGTGCCTGATTACGTGGATGCAGTCCTCAAGACCATGGCAGGGATGGGCATCAGGATCCGCCTGGCGCTGCTTGACCGGGAATTCTTCTCAGTCGACACGATAAGCAGGCTGCGGGCAAACGGCGTAAGGTACCTGATGCCGTGCAGGAACACGCCCAACGTGGTGGAAGCCCTGCAGGATTTTGCACAAGGAAAGAGGGAAAGGATCTCAACAAACGTGATTGAGAACAACCAGGGCTCCGTCGAATATTCCATGATAATAACTGAAAGAAAAAACGCCAAAGACCCTGATGTCCCGGAAGAGAAATACATCGGGTTTGCAACAAACCACCCCACAATCAAGACGGAGGCTTATGCCAAAAGATGGGGAATAGAGACCGGGTACGGTAAAATCGAGGAGTGCAGGGCCAAGACGCGGATTTCGGACATGGAATCGCGGATGTTGTGTTTTTACTATTCCCTAACATTGTACAATGAATGGATAATCGTCAGGGCAATGCTTTCTGACGGTACCGAAAGGCAGAGTGTCATGACCATGCTCACGTTCAAGGTGCAGTTGGAATCACTCCTCATACGCCAGTCCAAACCGCCTACCTGATCTCAGATGAGGCACTTTTCGCTTAGCTGGTCCCAAAGGCATGCGCCCTGATCCGAGACTTGTCCGTGCATGGGCATGATTAATTCTGCAGATAGATGTGCCCGCCTCTGGGAGCTCTGGACATGTATGCCCCGGATGTGATGTCTCCCAAATTCCGGAGGCGGCATTATGAGGATGTGACGGCCAGAAGGGATCATGCACATGACATGCTTTCATCAGTGCCTACAAAATTCCGCTGCAGGCAAAAATTCCTGACATGTTCCCGTCGGAGTCTGACGGGACTGCCAAAAGTCCATGAAACAATTGGAAAAACTAAAAACAGCACCCGCCTGATGAGTAACTGGTTGCAAGATTGGATCTTTGAAGTCAGGTCGCGTTCCTTCGTGCTATTGGCAGTACTCTCCCTGATTCTTGCCATCACGGTGTACTCTGGAGCGACTGACGGCTTTGATCACAGCGTGGCCCTGTTTTTCTCTCAGAATGTCGGGGATCCCACAGTTGACATCATCATGCAGTCCGTTACCGAGAGCGGGGACGTCTTTAACATGCTGATGTTTGGAATTCTGGTGCTGATAATTCCAAAGACCCGCAGGGTAGGCATCACCCTGATGATTCTGATAGTGATATCCACGCTTCTTACCGGATATATCAAGTGCGGCATTGACCGGGACCGGCCAGGCTATGACTTTGAGGGCGTGCCGTTCCCTGTAGATATCAGCCGTGATACGTTTGCCCTGTTTTGCGAGGGCGGGTATAACGCCTCGTATCCGTCCGGGCATGCAGCAAGATCCATGGTATTTGCGATAATTCTCGGATATGCCCTGTCTGAGCGGTTTCCGCGCGGGGCATACCTGATGTTCCTGTACCCTGCAATGGTATCTGTCAGCAGAATTTACGTCCTGCAGCACTATCCGATGGATGTTATTGGCGGGGCAGTCATTGGCATCATGCTGGCAGGCGTGCTGGCCCACAGGACAAGGCTGTACAAAATCTTCGAGAGATCAAAGACCCAATGATTCCAGGACAGAGCCGCTTATCAGAACTATTGCGTAATGATCCTCGTCGTGGTGGTATGTCCAGTATCTGACATTCCTGATCTCGTTTCTCTTTCTTAGTCCGTGTGTCACCCCGGTAGTTACCATGTATCCGATTCTTTTTGCAGTCTTTGACTCCTTTGGCATCAAAACTCTGAATCCGTCATTCTTGCCTCTGAATCCCAGCCTTACCATGTCATCTACCGCATCGGAAACGCCACTTTCGTCCGTTATGTCGTATGTCTTGGATATGGGGAGATCCCTTGGATGAAAATCCATGATCCTGCTGGAGTACATTGACTAATATTCTTTCAAAAACAGCCGGTACTCGCAACAGGGATGGCCTGCGAGGCAGATTGCAGTCTGACAGATAGGAAACATCCGGACGGGGAAGCCGTATCCGGCTTGTAAAACCTCTGGGAATGGGCAACAGGGATTCTGTCTGCCATCATCGTGCATGATGCTGACCATCATGATGATACCTGCAGGATGGTATCTGTGGTGTCTGCAAAGACACGCAGGATCCGGCGGGAGAGCCTGGCTGAGGGGAGCGCCGGAGGGGTTTTGATGACGGGCATGATATGTGAAGTGCGCGGCGTGGGTTTTACCGGCTAGTCAGAGGGCACCTGCTTGGAATGACAACGACCCCCCCGGGAATAACCCAATTCCAGTTGCAGTCCAAGGCGTGCAGGATGCCTGAAATTTAGCAGAAGACAGGCACCCATGGATGATTTGCATAATGCCATGCAGCCTGTCCCAAACCCGCTGTTGTGAATTTTGTGATTTTTCATAAATAGGCCCTGATACACGGATTTTAGTCTCAAAAGACATATCAGTGAATCGTGTCCCGTTATTTTTCCTAACTGAAAAGTCAACTTATAACAGATCTTATACACAATCTCCAAATTTTTAGAAAACATGATTTTGCAGTTTTAGTAAAATTTGGAGTTTTACAAAGGCCGGTTCAAAAGAAGTTGCACGTGATCGAACTGTTTGCATATCTTTAAGGTAAAATACGGTATATGTACAGTATGTCCGTCCACCACGTGCTGTCCGTCTGGCAGCCGCACACGCTCTGGTCCGGTCCCCGCTAGAATAGGAACGATCAGCATTGCACACTTTTTAGCCGTGCCAAGGGGGGAACAACATGGCTGACAAGAAGACAAGGTGGAGCACGAACGAAAAGATCCGCATCGTGTTGCAGACATTCAATCCGGAGACCAAGGCTGCAGAATTGTGCCGCGAGCACAACCTGGCCCCAAGAACCTTGTACATGTGGAAGGAACAGTTCTTGGAGGGTGGCAAGGATGCCGTGGCAAGATCCGGCACGGCCAGAGCCCTCAAGAAGCACACCCGGGAAGTAGAGACCCTCAAGAGGATCATCGGCGAGTACGCCGTGGCCAACGAGGCACTAAAAAAAACGTTGGAGGGAGGCAGAGAATGACGGCAGCAAGGGAGGCATGCAAGAGCATCAGCCTGACAAAATCCCTTTCATACTGCGGCGTGTCCCGGACTGCATGGTATTATTCCAAAAAGCCAAGGGTCGTGGCAATCGACGATGCCATGAAATCTGAGATCATGGAGATTGCCCGTGCAAGACCCACGTATGGGACGCGCAGGATGGCAGCCCAGATTTCTAGACAGTCTGGAATTCCGGTAAACCGCAAAAAGGTGTCCCGAATATACCGAAAACTGGGATGGACCGTGCCCCAAATGCGCAAGTCGGAGATAATCCGCTCAAACAAGAGACTGCCCAGGCCGACCGAACCCGGCCGGTTCTGGGAGGCAGACATGTCATACATATGGTGCGGACGGGACGGGTGGTGCTATTCCTTCAACGTCCTTGACGTCTTTACCAGACAGTGGTTGGGATTCGCCTTTGACACGCGTGCCACCCGGCATGCAGCCATCATGTCAATCACCAACGCCGTGGCAGCACACGACTTGGATCCCTCCAAGCTGACCATAAGGGTTGACAACGGTTCCCAGTACACCAGCAGGGACTTTAGGAAATCCATTGACGTGCTTGGCGCCAGGCTGGAGTACATCTACGTCAACACGCCGCAACAGAACGGCCACATAGAGTCGTTCCACAAGACGCTCAAAAAAGAATACATCTGGCCGCTCGAGTTCAAGGATGCAGGACAGGCCGAGGTGGCCCTGTTTGATGCGCTTGCCGACTACAACAGGCACAGGATACACTCTGCCCTGGGATACGTGCCGCCAGACGAATTTGCCCAACGCTGGGAGGCGATAAATCCAAAGGAGGTAGCAAACAGATAATGAGGGCAAAGAATGTGCAGAAAATGTTGCAAAAAACGATCCTAAAGACAGGGGTCCACTCCACGCTCAGTGCAGAATTCAGCCACATGTTTGCCGAGTTCCGTTCGATCGTAAACGAGACAGTACGGCTTAGTCACAAGATGGGTCTGCGCACGCGCAAGGAGTTCCAGAATGCACTATACCGCACGCTGAAAGGCGACGGGATGTACGGCAAATACGTCCAGCACGCGAGCCAGACTGGGCGCATGTGAAGCGATGATGGAAGAACCCCCTGGCGGGGCAGTACGACTAGTCGGTGTTTGCTCAATGCAGAAAGGCGCGTGTCTGCGCACCGATCCTGCATGTAAAAGGTTAGGTTCGCTGTCTGTTGATCTCAAAATCCAGTCGTGAACCTAACCAGTTGCATCCTGCATAAGGGGCGTTGTCCACCTTTTGATAATCCTGCTCTATTTCACACTATTTTTGGTTCATTTTGGCATCCCAAACCTGGACTCTGAAGGGGTTTCTGGTGTCGGCAGGCTTGCGGTTGGTCGTTTTTGAGCCGTTTTCATCTAGTGGTGCATGGCATCCGCTGGAACCGGAAACCGGCATTCTGCCCCTACCGGGACCCCTATGCTATCAGGTTGTAGCAGATGCTTCGCAGGATTATCTGGAGTCTCTGCATGGGAAACGTCTTTGCGGCCACGACGGAACCGAACCTCTCCTTCATGGATGAGAACACGGACTCGACAAGACTGCGCTGGTGGTACACCTTCTCGAACCCTTCCCGATCCCGCCTGAACCAGCGGAGCATCTCTGCCCTGGGATTGAAGCCCTTTGCGGTGTGGTTCTTGCGGGGCCAGATCACCGGTTTTCTGCCGCTGTCGTAGATCATCTTGCAGTTTGCGTGCGCGTCATACGCCGAATCCAGCATGACGTGCCCGTCGCCGTCTGGCGTGCGGGCAAACATCTTCCGGAATATCGGCGAGTCGTGGGCAAGTCCGGGCGTCACCATGCATGCGGCGATCCTTCCGTGCGGGGCTACCAGTATGTGCAGCTTGACGAACTGACGCCTGGGTATGATGCCCTTCTTGGCATCCTCCCAGTCGGCGTAGATGTTGATGGAAAATCCGCTTGCGTCCCCAAGGAGCGGACCGTGAGCGTCACTCCCTGCCTGTCCCAGGATCACTTCCATCAGAATCTTCTGCTTTTCTGCCAGCCTCTTGGCTGCCGCATGCAGGCACGATTTGGACGGAACGGCTTTTAAGCCGCAGACGTGCAGTGAACCTGGGTTTGCCTCGAGGTACGAGACGTGTTCCCGGTACGAGTTGCCGCGAAACTCCTTGTCCATGAGGCAGATCAAGTAGGAGATCATGCGCCGGTCCTTGTCGGACTTGGGCTTGCAGATCTCGTACAGGATGGTGGTAAGGGCAAGGATTCCGATTGACACTCGTTTCCCCTCCCCACTCCTTCGCATCTCGTATTTTTTGCTGTAGCCTTTCGGGCGCACCCATTTCTTCTTGTCTTCCTTGTCTCTGTTCTTTGCTTTCCTCTTTTTTCTATTGGAATTCATTAATTGTGGGCAGGATCGGTGATCCAAAACTTTTCGGATGTCTGACGCTAATGATCTTTAAGCGTAACGCTGCTTTTTTGAGGAAGATGTGGACAACGCCCTGCATAAGGTCTAACTATATAAACAACGTCATACTCTGCATCGTTGGTAGATTGAATGGCATCCCTGGATAAACTAGCAAAATTGTATCAAAGAACAAAGGAATCGGTAGCCTTGGAGAGAAAAGTCCGCAATGATCTAAATAAGATTCGTTCTGTCGAAAAAAGGCTGTCTGCCCGTATCGCACTGCTTGAAAAGAAGATGGATGTAGAAGACGAACACACATCTGACATCTCCACTACTCTTGCTCAAAAAAACTCCCAGATGGACAGTATTGGACGGCTGGTAGATGGTGCCAAACAGCGGCTGTCCATGGAAAAAAACGAGATCATTGTGGTTGAACAAAAGGCGGCATCTGCTGATGATTCTGACGGAAAGCAGGATGCCGACGATAGACTGCAGCAGCTTACCAGGCATGTTCAGGATCTCGTCTCTGAGATTAATAGCCGGGAACAAACTGCAAGAAAAGTGGTACGGGAAATCGCCCAATATTCCAAAATAAAATCCAAATCCTTCTCTAAAATTCAAAAACATGCACAGCTGAAGAATTCCCTGGAAAAGACCGCGACCGATTCCCGCCGCATGGCAAGAAGTCTTGCAAGAGAACTGAAAAAGCAGGCCCGGGTAGTGACATCTGCAGAACAGGCATTGAAACAGGAAACGCTAAGACTTCAGAATGCCCTCGCTAAAAAAACCGGGGCAGCGTCATCCAAGAAACTAACCAAACCCAAAAAGCCACCCGCACCTAAATCCGCCAAGCCCAAAAAGCCACCCGCACCTAAATCCGCCAAGCCCAAAAAGCCACCCGCACCTAAATCCGCCAAGCCCAAAAAGCCACCCGCACCTAAATCCGCCAAGCCCAAAAAGCCACCCGCACCTAAATCCGCCAAGCCCAAAAAGCCACCCGCACCTAAATCCGCCAAGCCCAAAAAGCCACCCGCACCTAAATCCGCCAAGCCCAAAAAGCCACCCGCACCTAAATCCGCCAAGCCCAAAAAGCCACCCGCACCTAAATCCGCCAAGCCCAAAAAGCCACCCGCACCTAAATCCGCCAAAAAAACCGTAAAAAAGACGGTAAAATCCAAAAAAATTAAAAATCCGCCCAAGCAGACTCCTAAGCCCAAAATACCTGCAAAAACTCATGACAAGCCAGAACCCAAACCGGCCAAAAAAACCGCAAAGGCAAAATCCAAAAAATCTGCCAAACCGACTCTTGCATCTAAACCGGCCAAAACCAAACCTGGCAAGAAAAAATAACCATGTCTGTGCCTGTTGAGCATCTATAACATTAATGTGGGTCGGTCATGTCTGCTTTGTAATGCGAAGACGAGGTCCGATAATACTTGCAGCCGGTCTGGCCGTAATCGGAATCACCCTTCTTGCTCTCATGTCCATCACGTCTTCAGTCATAACCGGACCCGGCGTCCAACCAATTTCACTGATGTATGAGGACATATTTGACAAGGTTTCTGACGAGATTCAGATTAATCCGGGCGATTTGGCTCATACGTCATACAGCATGCGTTCCTCTGATGTGATTTTACTGTGGGGAATACAGATAACCGATTATCAACCCGGTGACCGGCTGTCGATTAAAGTCTCCAACATCTTTGGTGATGACTATGGCACATTTGCCCAAAACGAGTTTGTCCTGTTTGAGGCGCTGGCAATCGAACAGTCCGACACCCTCAACTTTGAGATCCAGAATCTTGGGGATAGGGGCGTGCATGTTATGGCAATGTTTTCTGAGGATCCTGAAAATTCCACATTCTCCGACCCTGACTCCCCGCTAACAACAGTTCTGCTGCCCATCGCCTATGCCGGAATCCTGTTGATACTGGGCCTGATTGTCTCGGTGGCCGGGGTAGTCATAACACTGGTTGATTGGAAAAATAATCAAGGTACTAATAAAAACTATTGAGGATTAACATCCATCTGACCGAACTTTCCTTTTGTCAGGGAAACGTCTCCTCTGAACTCGTTGGTATACCCGTTTGTAATGACAACGGTATCGCCGACATTTACCGCCTTGATGTCGTCGCCCCACAACGTGAGTTTCATCTGGTTGTCTTCACCCTCGCCGTCAGATATTATCGCATCGCAGACATCAACTGTCCCTCCGGCTCTAAGGTTTACCGTCCTTGCGTCTCCCTTGCTTTTCACCGTGGCTTTGGCATTGATTCCGTTTCGCATCTTTTTTACTTGTGAAATCGGTGTGAATTCTGTCATGTATCGGGTGTTATTCATACGATTATAAGCTTTTGTGAGGCATCAGTTGGACGCATTGCCAACACACAGCACCAGCAAGTTTGGATACCTGTACCGCAAGACATGGCAGGCCACTTCCTGCCCGGGCATGAATCCTCGTCTTGGCCGTTTGGTTCCAACCCTTAATAGCAATTAAAAAATACCGGCTGCACCCCATCTTTCTTGCAGAGATATCGAAGCCCGGTCAACCGAGAGGGACTCAAGATCTTCAATAGGAAATCCCTTCTCTCAGGAGTTCGTGGGTTCAAATCCCACTCTCTGCACCTTTACACAGAACCGTGTTCAGGCAACAAGCCCCTTTATCTTGGTTATGTGGTGTCTGGAGATTCTTTCGTGCACCTGGGCAAGATCCTCGGCCCTGAACGTCAGACCGCACCTAAAACATTTCCAGACAATCTCAGACATGTTTTGGAAATACATGTGAGTTCTTATAAATCTGATGTACAATTGATCCATTTGCGCCAATACGCGATCCGTCGCCGATCGTAAAATGCAATTTTTCTAGTTTTTAGGCAGTATAATGGGTTTTTCATATTGGATGCAAACCAAGGGTTTAGAAACAAAAAGTCACACATAAAAACAGATGACTGACATCTTTGAGTTCTTTGGGGAATTTTCATATCTTGGCATATTTCTGGTCCTGATCGGAGTCAACGTCTCGCCAATTCTGATGCCTCCCACCTGGATAGTGCTGACGTCCTTTTACCTTCTTGACCCGAGTCTGAATGTTGTGGTTCTTGCCATGGTGGGTGCGACAGGTGCCACGATAGGCCGGCTGGCCCTGATGAGGCTCAGCGGTCTCTTCAGAAGGTTCGTAGGCCGGGAACAAAGGACCAACCTTGATGTCATCGGAGGGGCCCTCAAATCGAAAAGGTTCGGCTACCTGACTGCATCCTTTCTGTTTGGCGCAACCCCGCTCCCAAGCAACATGCTGTTCATTACATACGGCCTGATGCGCGCACGGAACGTGGGGATATACATAGGGTTCTGGTTTGGACGCACGCTGTCCTACATCGTAATGATATACTTTGGAAACGCCGTCCTGAAACCGTTTCTGGAGATATTTGAGGACAGGCTTGTCGGAATACTGCTGATCGACGGGGTCGGAGTCTGCATGATCGTACTGTTTGCCTCGATAAACTGGACCGTCCTGCTGACCCAGAGGCGACTAAAATTTGTCAAGCCCCGAATCTGGAGGTTCTAAATGCGTATTCCCGGGAAGATGATCGACGAGGTAAGGGGGATGATGGCCGGGCATGATCCGGCACACGATTTTGAGCATGTCATGAGGGTCTGCAGGAATGCCCGCATGATCTGCAGGATGGAGGGTGCCGATGACCGGTTGGTGCTGTGTGCTGCGCTGTTGCACGACGTGGTCTCGTACCCCAAGTCTGACAGGCGTTCAGAGTCCTCCTCACTGGAGAGCGCCCGGGTGTCTGCGGCGCTGCTGCTGCGACACGGCTTTTCTGTTGATGATGCCAAGGCAGTCTCAGAGGCAGTCCATGATCACAGCTTTTCGCGGGGTGCGTCCCCCCGGACCCCTGAGGCAATGATACTCCAGGATGCAGACAGACTGGACGCGCTCGGGGCCATCGGAATTGCCAGGGTCTTCTCCACCGGGGGCGCGCTTGGAAGAACACTGTATAATCCTGACGATCCCTTCTGCAGGGAGCGCTCCCCGGATGATGCGGCATGGACAGTTGATCACTTTTTTCAAAAACTGCTCAAACTGGAGTCCATGATGAACACCGAGTCCGGCCGAACAGAGGCCCAAAAGAGAACCAGGCTGCTCCGGGAGTATCTTGGACATCTGGATGGGGAGATTCACCCATAGTCGACATACCTGTCGTATCTCTTTTCAACCTCCTTGTTTTTGCCCTCCATTATTTTGTCGTATTCTGCCTTCTTTCTGAACCTGATGTACCTGAGTATGTCGCCAAACCCCTTCTCATCATCTGGGTATGCCTCAAAGACAGGCTCCATTTTTTTTAAATAACCGACGGTTCTCTCCCTGTACTCCTCCCTTGTGGGCCTTTTGATCCCCTTCATTCTGAACCATATTACAGCCCAGCTTGAGCCTACCGCGTGCGGCAGGATGTCAAAGGCCCGTTCTATCTCAAAGCGTTCGTCGTTTCTCATGATTCCTGAAGGAATGATGCAGCCGACTTTGCAAAGTATGTTACTATCATGTCTGCACCCGCCCTTCTTATCGAGTACAGGATCTCCTCTGTAATGCTCTTCTCATCCATGTATCCCATGTGTGATGCGGCCTTGACCATCGCATACTCGCCTGAGACGCTGTATGCCGATACCGGAACATCAAACCTTCTTCTAGTCTCTGCAATCAGATCCAGATAGGCCATCGCCGGTTTTATCATTACAATGTCTGCCCCCTCGTCTATGTCTGATTCAACCTCCATCATTGCCTCCCTGGCGTTGGTGTATGGCACCTGGTACGTTCTCCTGTCCCCGAATTTTGGCGCGCATTCTGCAGCCTCTCTGAACGGCGAATAAAAGTTTGAACGGTGCTTGGCTGCATGTGACATTATTGAGACATTCCTGAGTCCCACGTCCTCAAGGGCCGCTCTTATTGCGGCAACCTGCCCGTCCATCATGGCAGAAGGCGAGACCGTATCTGCCCCTGCCGTGCCATGGCTGACGGCTATTCTTGCAAGGGTATCGATGCTTGAATCGTTGTCTATCTTGTTTTCCCGTATTATCCCGCAGTGTCCTGTGGATGTAAACTGGCAGAGGCATACGTCTGTCATTATGACCATTTTATCTCCAAAGTTCTCCCTGATCCGGGATATCGCCCTTTGGACGATCCCGTCATCGTCAAAGGCAGACGAACCTGCACCGTCTTTTTGTTTCGGCACCCCGAAGAGCATGATTGCGGGAATTCCCAGATCCCTGATGATGCCAACCTCGTCGCTTACCTCGTCTAGGGGAAGCCTCTGCATGTCCGGCATGGACTTTATGCTGGTTCTGGCCTTTAGATCCTCCTGAACAAATACAGGACAGATCAGGTTCCTCGGAGAGAGTGTGGTCTGTCGAACCAGCTCCCTCATCCTTTCGGATGTACGCAGCCGGCGGAGGCGTCTGACGGGAAATGACATGCCGGAATCACCCTTCGCCAAGATATAAATCCTAATCGGACTGCTGTTCTCCGGTCTTGTAATCAAACAGCCTGCCTGCCACCCTTACCATCTCTAACCTGCCCTGCTCTGAGGCCCTTCTGATGTTGTTCATCGGGGTAGAGACTATGCTTTCCACTATGGATCTCGTGAGGTCATCGATTATTCTTATCTTGTCCTCGTCCTTCTCATTGAGGATCTGGAGTGCCTTTTGGAGCTCCTTCTCCCTCAGCCCGTCTATGCTCTTGAAGACGTCCTTTACCAGTGGCTCTGCCTCCAGCCGCTTCATGCTGGCCTCCAGCACGGGCACCTCGCCGCTGATTATGTCCTCGACTGCCTTTGCCTTGTTCGTCCTTGCATTTAGGTTCTTTTCGATCATCTCTGCAATCTGATCCAGGTTCATAAGTTTCACGCCCCGTATGGTGGCCACCTTCTCGTCGACTGTCCTGGGGTTTGACAGGTCCAGGATCATCATTCCCCCGTTGCCATCTGCCATTGCCTGTGCGATTCTCTGGTGCGTCACCAGAAGGTACGGTGCAGTTGTTGCAACAAACAGCACGTCATACTTGTCAAATCCCGAGAGCACGTCCTCGAACCTTGCAGGCGCCCCGCCCATCGTCTTGCAGAATGTCTCGGATCTCTTGACGGTCCTGCTTGTGACGTCAAAGGCGTACCCGCGCCTGTTCAGCGACTTTGCGACAAGCGTGGACACCTCGCCTGTCCCTATGAGCAGGATCCTCTTGGTCTTCATCTCGTCAATGTTCTCCTCTGCAAGCCTTACTGCCATGGAGCCCACCGAGATGCCGCCCTTTCCGATTCCGCTGGAGTTTCTGATCCTGGTGCCGATTCTGATTGCCTTGTCAAACAGGGTGTTGAGGTGCTGGCCCGATGCCCTCATCTCTCTTGCAGTGGTGATTGCATTCTTTACCTGTCCCAGTATCTGCTCCTCGCCTAGCACCATGGAGTCGAGTCCGGATGTCAGCTTTAGCAGGTGGTGGATGGCCTCCTGATTCTCAACACACTCCATGTTCTTCTCGAAGATCTCCCTTTCCAGTCCTGCAAGCGTGGCCCACGTGTTCTTGATGGCCTCAGGATCGCATGATCCTGACTTTGCAAACAGCTCTATCCTGTTGCATGTCTGAATGATTACGCACTCTTCTAGTCCCGAGCGTGCCCTGAACTGCTTATACGCATCTTCAATGTCGGTGATTGTAAACTGCTCAAGAATGTGGATTGGGGAGTTGTGAAAGGTTACCCGTGCATTGATTATGTTTTGGCTCATTTCAGGCCGCCCCCGCCCCCGAGCATCGCTGCTGCCCTCTCTTCGGCCCTCTTGATTCGGCCGTCTTTTATCAACTGCCCAATGGCATCATCGTCCATGATCTCCTTCAGGCGCTCCCTTCTCCGGGCCTGGTCAGGTATTGCGTCCTTGGCCATTGCCCTCATGGTCTTTTGGAGCCTTATCTGCGCGACATCCTCCTTTTTGATTATTCCCCCGAGTGCCCCCTCGAGCCTTTCCCTGATCCTCTTTGACATTGCCGGACTCTGGCCTCCTGTGAATATGGCGACCTGGACTGCCCCCTCAAAGTCGATTATGGCCGGATTTGCAAAGTCGCTCTCCTCTGGATTGTCGGAACTGTATGCGGTGATCCCGTTCCTTTTGGCATATCTGATGATCATCTGGTTTGTCTCCGTGCTGTCCGTGGTAGTGATTATGACGTCCGGCCTTATATCTGAGATGAACCCTGTATCCGTGATCTGCTGTTTTTTGATCGTGATCTCTTTTGACTCCCCCCACCTGCCTATCTGGGAGGTGACATCCGCGCTGACCAGTATGATGTTGCATTCCTCGCCAAGAAGATGCCCAAGCCTCTTCTGCGCCTGCCTTCCGCCGCCGACTACAAGGACCGTTCTGCCGCGCAGATCAAGATCCACTATCATCGATCAACAAGGCTTGGATTTCTATTTATACATTGGACCGGCGCACGCTCCGGCGTGGCGCACAAAAAACGGTTTCCAGGCCCCAGCTACATTTTTAATTGAACATCCATGTCACTGACTTGATGACATCCATGGACGACCTTGACCGGGAACTGCTCAACGAGATTCAATGGACATTCCCCCTTGTTACCAGGCCGTTTGATGCAATTGCCCGCAAGTTTGACACGACCCCCAAAAACGTTAAGGAGCGGCTCATACGTCTCAAGCAGGCCGGCGTACTGCGCCAGCTTAGTGCCATCTTTGACACAAGGAAGCTGGGATACACCAGTTCGCTAGTCGCAATGGAGATCGATCCTGACCGGCTGGAGCATGTCGCGTCCATGATCAACACGCATCCTGGCGTGAGCCACAACTATGAGCGGGACCATCAGTTCAACCTGTGGTTTACGCTTGCAGTCCCTCCGGGCTCTGACCTAAAGTCCGAGGTTGAAAAATTCAGCGTACTGGAGGGGATAAAAAAGGTAAGAATGCTTCCGACGCTGAAGCTGTTCAAGATTGGAGTCAAGCTGGACATGGTCGATGAAAAGAAACACAAGGTGGCCCCCAGCGAAGGCAAAAAGGAGGTAAGGGACGTACCGTTTGAGCCCACCGAGGAGGACAAGAATTTTGTGCGCGAGATGCAAAATGACATGGATATAATTGACGAGCCGTTTGTAAAGTCTGCTGAGATCCTTGGGATCACCGAGGATGAGCTGTTCGAGAGAATGCGATACTATGAGGGCATAGGCGTCATGCGCAGGTTTGCCGCAATCCTCAGGCACAGGCAGATCGGATTTACCGCAAACGGGATGATAGTCTGGAAGGTTCCAGAATCCCGCATATCTGACGTGGGCGAGAACCTTGGCGCATTTCCACAGGTCAGCCACTGCTACCAGAGGCCCACGTATCCCGACTGGCCATACAACGTGTTTTCAATGATCCACTGCAAGACTCATGAAGAGGCAAACGAGATGGCAAGGACGATCCAGAAGCAGATTCACGTGGATGACTACCGAATTCTGTTCAGCTCGCGCGAATTCAAAAAGACGCGCGTTGAATACTTTGTTGAGGAGTCCTTCTGTCTGGAGCCGCAGCAGCAGCAGCAGCAGCAGCAGCCTGCAGGCATCATCTCCCAATAGATGCCATCTGACTGAGCACGGACGCAGGCACCGCTACCGTCCAAATGCTGTCTCCCTGCATAATTCACATGGCACTTTGCAGCCTGCCACTCAGACTGCTGCCTGCGTCGCCTTTAGATCGTACGGGGGCCACGTGTTGTAAATCCTGTCAATCTCTGCCATGTCCTGCTCCGGTATGTACAGACCGTCTGCCATTGCCGCATATGTGGTGACCTCCTCCTCGCTCACCATGGTTGGAAACACCGACGTGAATCCCTTCTTTGTCATGATGAACTTGATTGCAAGCTCCATTACGCTCAGTCCGTTCCTTCTGGCAATCGGCCTGATCTGCTCAACCTTCTCCAGCGATGCCTTGATCCACTCCCCCTTCCTGACTGACCTGTGATCCTTTTCGTCAATCTTTGTATCTGCATTTACCTTGCCGGTAAGTATTCCCGATGCCTCCGGAACCCTGACCAGAATCCCGATATCCTTCTCTGCGGCCTTTTCCATCAGCTCGTTTCCCGGCGTCTGCTCAAGAATGTTGTAGACTGTCTGAACCGCGCCGAGGTTTGGCCTGTCCATCGCCTCCATGCCCTCCTGCGTCCAGCCGATTGCAGGGCCAAGGGCCGCCTGATACGTCCCGATGGTTCCGTCTGCAACAAGACCGTCAAGCACGTCGAATATGGAATCGTCCCTTATGTGGTTCATCTTTGGATTGTGCAGCCCGTACATGTCAAGATGATCCGTCTGCAGCCTCTCGAGGCTGCCCCTCAGCGCCCTCCTGGTAAATTCCTCGTCAAACTTTTGGGGAAGCTCGCTGTGCCCTATCTGCTTTACGCCCTCAAAGTCGTAGCCATACTTTGTAGATATCACGACCTCGTCCCTCATGTCCTTGAAGACCCGGCCGATTATCCTCTCGCTCTTTCCGCTCCCATACATGTCCCCTGTCTCAAAGAGGTTGATTCCGACGTCGTACGCCTTTTTGAGCATTCTTTCTGCCTCGTCTTCTTCTATCTTTTTGCCCCACCAGTCAAGGGCAATGGCCCATGCGCCAAATCCTACCTCCGATACGCGGATATCGGTCCTGCCGAGCCTGTTGTACCTCATGCCGCGCTCTCTCCTGATAGCATCATGTCTGCCAAAGCTGCATTTGAACCGTTGATCTCTTCATTTATGTCTATCCGGAATTCTTCCTGCCTGGGGATCCGTGCGTGAATCCGGAGTACCTGATCCGCATGACGGGGATGGACTGCAACGCCATGTCCGTCTGGCCCCAGAATCTGTTCCGGCCCTATCCGAGACTGGAGATCAGCGGCACGATCTCCTTTTTGACACACACGATCATGGGGATGTCGTTTTGGACGTACCTTGAGACCTGCGTCTCCCTCAGCTCCATGATCAAGTCCTGAAAGTCCCTGATGTTGTCCATCTCAAATGCCAGCATAAAGTCCTCGTCGTGGATTCCAAAGGAGTACGTCGTGTTCAGCACCACCTGCGGGTACCTTCTGCTCACTGCGATGTGCTCGTCCATGATCTCCTGCCTCTTCTGCTGCGGCAGCAGGTACCACTCCCTAGTCTTGGTAAACGGGTACACTATGACGTGGCTCCTTGCCTCTTCCCCCGCGACAAAGCCGTGCGCCGCCTCGCTGCTTGCGTAGATCGAAGGCCTGGTACATGACAGGTACGTTCTTGACGGGATGATGTACTTTCCAAACACCGTCTTGTACAGCCTCTCTACGGCAGACTGAATCTCTGCAACTGACTCTGCCATGAACCAGAACAGGATGTCCACATCGTCCCTCAGTCCCAGGTTCGAGTACGTCCTGTATCTTATGCCGGAGTTCCTCAGGACGGCTTGTACCTCCTTTGCAGACTCCTCCTTGGCAAGGTCCGCCATCCACCTCCACTTGGGGTCGATCTTGAAGAATGAGAAGCTGAAATAGAACTGTCTTTGGCCTGACATGTACTCACCAGATTAAATGACCCTATTTAAACAAAAACCGGCTCTGCAGGTTTACTCATGCTGCCTGCTCTATGACCCAGTCGTAGCCGTCCATCTCAAGCTTGTCGGCAAGGGAAGCATCGCCTGTCTTGAGCACCTGCCCGTTTGCAAACACGTGCACATAGTCCAGCTTGTCAAGAAACTTTAGAATCCTGGCATAGTGTGTGATGACTATGATCGTTGCATCCTTTCCGGACACCTGGCTGATTGCCTTTGCCACTGCCTGGACTGCGTCAATATCAAGACCCGAGTCAGGCTCGTCAAGCAGGGATATCTTTGGCTTTAGGACTGCCATCTGCAGGACCTCTGCACGTTTCTTCTCGCCGCCTGAAAATCCCTCGTTGAGATACCTTGAGAGAAACTCCTCATTTAGTCCCACCTTCTCCATGTTTTCCTTGAGGTATCTTTGAAACTCCCTGACTGTTATGAAGACCTCCCTGTCGTCGCCCTCCAGCGCCTTGCTCAGTGAGTTGTACGCGGTTCTCAAAAAGTGTGAGAACCCTACCCCCGAGACCTCTGTCGGATACTGGAATCCTAAAAAGAGTCCCTTTTTGGCCCTCTTGTCTGCCGTCATATCCAGAATGCTCTGCCCGTCCAGCAGAATGTCGCCCTTGGTGACCTCGTATTTTGGATGCGCAAGCAGCGTGTATGCCAGCGTGCTCTTTCCTGAGCCGTTTGGCCCCATTATGGCATGTACCTCTCCGGGACGTGTCTTCAGGTTGACTCCCTTCAGAATCTCCTTTCCGTCCCTCTTTACATGAAGATCTCTTATCTCTAAAACGGCCATATCCGGCGTTGTTTTGCATCTATATATAATACAGACGAAATTTAGCTGATCCTAACGAGAAAAAAGGGGGTGGTGGGTGAGCGAGTGAGTGTCAGCATTTTGTCAGCGATGGCCTCAGGGAGATCCTGAATTTGTGGTTTGTAAGAATCTCCTTGCACCTGTTCCTGATGGTGACTTCTGTAACCCCTGCAATGGTCGAGACATCCTTTTGAAGTATGTTCTGTCCAAGCAGTACTGAGGACACATACAGATATGCTGCGGCGATTCCGTTTGGATCCTTTCCGTCTGTGATGCTGCTGTTCCTGGCCTTCTCTGAGATCTCCAGCGCAAGCCTCACAACCCTTACCTCGGTTCGCGTCATGTTGGCTATCTTTGAGATGTACTTGTCCATGGATACGACCGGGGCCGTCACCTGTCCCATCTCCATCACCATGGTCCTGTAGTACCTTGCTGCAAGCTTTGTCTTTGATTTGACCTCCTTTGGGGTGCATATCCCTCTGCAGATCTCCTCAAGCGATCGTACCACGTCACACTGCTTGCATGCCATGTAGATGGTGGCAGCCGAGATGCTGATTATCGACTTGCCCTTTACCTCTATGCGCCCGTCCATGTTCCTGTAGATCATCGAGGCCGTCTCCAGCACATTCTTTGGAAGGTTGATGCTGTCGCAGATCTCGTTCATCTTGGTCAGGACGTTTGCAAGCCTCCTCTCTCTGGGCGACGATACCCTTACCCTCTGCTGCCATTTTCTAAGGGTGTGCATCTGGGATGCGACCTTGTAGTCGATTGACTTGCCGCTAAAGTCCTTTGGACTGATCGAGATGGCAGTTGATATCCCGAGATCGTGCTGGGAGTACGTTGTCTGACCTGTGGCCCTTGCAAGCCTCATCTTGTCTTCCAGATTCGCACTGACTGTCTCTGGCCCATAATCTGCAATCTGATCGTCGACTACCACGCCGCAACCTGAACAGATTATCTCGCCGTTTTGCATGTCGTCAACTAATGCCGACTGGCATTCGGGACAATTTTGTTTTTCCAGTATGTTCATCTTCTTTTTCTCCTGTTTTGCGTATTGTCAGGGGATATGGCTGGTGCATAGACGCTCCTGCCGTTGTACTTTTTGATGTTGTTTGTCAGCGGGGTTGCAGATGCAAGTGGTTTGTCCACGGGACCAATCATCTCCATTACCTTTGCAACCTTGGTTCCGTTCCTGTCGCAGAGTATCTGTCCTTCAGAAACCCTCTCTGTGAGCTGGATGATCACCCTGCCGCTTCCGGCCAAGTGCAATACCTCGCCTATCTCCTGCAATTTAAGAGATTAACCACTACTGTCTTATCAGATGACTCGATCAGCTTTTTTTTAGCAAAAAGCTAGATCTGAATTATTTTGAACGTTTGGCTCTTTTGGCGATCATTTTTTTTGCAATCTTGTCAAGAATTACTGTCTTGGCAGCAGACTGCTTTGGCACCACCACATACCCTGATCTGACAAACGGCCTTCTGGGAAACCTTGCCCTCTCGTTTTGCTCTGTTATCTCGAACCCCGCAGATGTTGCCGCATCCATCAGCTCCTTCAGCGAGGGATCAAACACGCACTTGTCCAGCCCCATCTTTCTCCCCCTTGATCTCTTGAAGTTCTTGTTAAAATAATCCAACCACACTACGACGTGCTCGTAACTCTTCATCTTATTCCTTCATCAAAACCGCATTGACCATGCCGTTCTGGCCCGGCTTGGAGACCACCCTGCATCTGCCTTCCAGCGTCTCTAATACGGCACCCTTTGTAATGATGCCCCTTCTCTTGTAATCATTGTTAGTGGAATTGTCCAGGACCTTGAGAATCTTTGTCTTTATCACCTTGGCATCGCCTGTTGCCAGATTGACAAAGTCGATTGACTTTAGGGCCGTCTTTCTGTTGTTTCCGCGAACCCTTCGCGTTATCGTTACCTGAGCCCCGTTGACTGCCTCGTTTGGATACCTGTCTATCTCGTACTTTCTCCTGATTCGGAGCGGATGCCTTCTGCCGCCCGTGGTCTTGCTGGTTGCTAGGTTCTCTACTGACTTTCTCACGATTGCACATTCCAGTCACTCTAATTTATACAAAACGCAGGCGAATCTGCCGACTGGTGCATGCACGAGGATGAACATCAGGCAACGGCCATTTCGCATCCAAAGACTCCCGGCAGGATTCAGGGACATGGCATGTCTTGGGCAGACGGGGGAGAAGGGGGGAGGGATGGAGGGAGGGAGGAGAGAGAAAGCCTACTTCTGGGAGATCTCGGCAGGTTTCGTCTGTACCATGTCTGCCGGATTTTTTATCTTGGAGAAGAGCCGCTGCTTTAGGCTCTCAACATCACCCTGAATCCCAAAGTATTTCTGGAACTTTATCGATGTCGTATAGATTCTCAGCCTGCCGACCTTCTGGCTGTCGACAAAATTCAGCTGCCGCAGTTCCTTGAGGTGCGCATACACCCCGGTCCCCCTCGTCTCTGTCAGCTGCTTGGATGAGATCGGCTGGCTGTAGGCAATGTATGACAGCGTCTTTAGGGTGGCATTCGGAAGGATGGGCTTCGATGCATATCTCTTTACGGTGGAGCTGTATTCGGGTTTTAGCTGAAACACGTATGATCCGTCAGGAAGCATGACTATCTCAAGCGCCTTGAACGCGGTCCTTGTCTTTTTCATGATCTTGCCTAGCAGATCCAGCGTTTTTATCTTGGACTCCGTGCCTGATGCCCTGACGATCTCCTCCACCTTCAAGGGCCTTCCTGCAGAGTACAGGGCCGCCTCTATCCTTGCCGTGGCCGTGCCTGCATCCTCAACCCTTACCAATTCTTATCCTGCCCCTTTGGAACCCGCATGCCGTCAGCCCGCAGCCTCCCTCCTTATCGCCATAATCTTGATGTCGTCCCCCACCTGTTCCAGGTCCGCCTTTCTGTCCCTTGCCAGAAACAGTATGGCAAAGAAGCATCTGATGGAATCAATCTCGTCAAGGTCTGCAATGATCTCCTGAAGCATCCCAAACCCCGCAGGCTCGATCTTCCTCATCACCATGTCCTCGTACTTTTCAATAATGCTCTCAAGCGGGATAAAGTATTCCTGAAAGTCAGGCGGCTCTGCCGGCTCCACGTTCAGCCTCTTCCTTGACTGCGGATTTGCAATCGTGCCGATGAGGTTCTGGAGCAGGCCCAGCAGATCATCAAGCGAGACTGGATAGGTTGACTCGTGCCTGTATGGCATGTCTATGAGCTCTATGTCCACATCCGTTCTCTGGCGTATGGGCTTTTTTTCCATCGCCGCCTTTTGCAGCGCAAAGATGCTCTCGACCTTCATCCTGTAGATGAGCGATGAGGACAGGGCGGCCATTCCTGCAACCTTCAGGTCCTTCCTTCCTGTCCTTTCGAGGATCTTTACCAGCATGTCCAGTATCTGAATCAGGTCGATCTCCCAGACGTCCTTTCTGGCAACCGACGACGGACTGAACAGTATGTTGACTGGATCCTGTGATATGTTGTTGGGGATCCCGGGGCTGCTCACACCATACGTTGGCAGATGCTCAATAATATGTAGCTGCTCTATTTTTTTCCAATCTTCAGTCAACTCTTATATTGTTGCTGCAAAAGGTAATTCTATGAAATCCGCTCGTATTACGGCTCCCCAGGAGCCTCTCACGCTTTCTGAGTTCGAGACTCCGCAGCCCAAAGGCCGTCAGGTTCTGCTCAAAGTCAGGTCGGTAGGCGTCTGCCACAGCGACCTGCACCTGTGGGAGGGGGGATACGATCTCGGAGACGGTCAGTTCATGAAGGTTACTGACAGGGGCGTAAAGTATCCTGTAACGCCGGGTCATGAGATAGTCGGAACAGTTGATGCCGTGGGCAGTGACGTCTCCGGCGTATCAAACGGGGATCTGGTTCTGGTATTTCCATGGATGGGGTGCCTGCAGTGCCCTGCGTGTCTTGCCGGCAATGAAAATCTGTGCGATGCGCCAAGATCCATGGGGGTGTTTCAAGATGGGGGATACTCTGACCATGTTCTGGTTTCAGACTACAAGTACCTTGCAAAGCTTGACGGCGTTGATCCTGATTCTGCAACCTCCATTGCATGTTCTGCACTTACGGCATACACTGCCATAAAGAAGGTGAGTCAGAAACCCCTCGAGTTTCTGGTGCTTGTTGGAATAGGCGGGCTCGGGCTGATGGGGGTGCAGATCGCAAAGGCCATCACCGATGCCAAGATCATATGTGTCGATTATGGCGATCAGAAACTGGAACTGGCCAGGAAGCTAGGCGCAGACTACACCCTGAACTCCAAGAATACGGACGTCTCCAAGGAGATCATCTCAATATGCAATGAAAAGGGTGCAGACGGCGTCGTTGATTTTGTCAACGCCCCTTCCACCGTAAAGATGTCCCTGTCTGTGTTGCGCAAGAGGGGCAACCTTGTCCTGGTTGGGCTGTTTGGCGGCTCCATCGAGCTGTCCCTTGTGACGATTCCGCTAAAATCAATCACCATCCAGGGGGCATACACTGGGAGCTACAACGACATGGTGGAACTCCTTGATCTTGCAAGAAAGGGGGTAATCAATCCTGTCATCTCTAAGCGGTACTCCCTTGACGATGTCAACAATGCAATGAATGACCTCAAGGCCCGAAACATCATCGGCCGTGCCGTAATCAATCCTGCATCCTGAGACTGCACGGCAGGTGGCGTGGCGTGGCGCAAGGCACGCATCATAATGACTGGACAGGTTTCAGGCCATGAACAAGCCCGACCTGCGACACATGCACATATCTGCATGGCGTGGGCATCTGTCTGCCGGTAGCAGGCGCCTGCTGCCCATACAGCAACCAGCCGTCATCCCTCCATGATCCAGCCCTGCTTCAGGATCTCTACATCTGGCTCCCCGACTCCTGTGGCAAACCGCCAGACAAACGGCGCACGCGTCTCCATGCCGCTCCTTATCTTCAGGAGCGCCTCCATCTCGGATTCCAGGTTCTGATCCGCGTCTCCGTGCTCCTTGCAGAACTTGCACTTTTCATCAAGTGTTATGGGGTCCGGTTCGTTTAGCGGGTAGGCCATGCATGCAAGCGGCCTGCGGGCGTAAATCCTGCACGGGTGTCCCATGTGAGGCGACTTTGCCCCGCTCTCCGTATCCAGAAACGGGCACATGTTGCCGTCATCGTGCCTTCCCATCATCTGGTATGCCAGAACCTCTATCGTCGCCGGATCATCCGTGTTTGATATTCCGATTCTTGGCAGAATGCTGACTTTAATACCCATCTCCGCTGCCAGGCTCTGGATTCTCTCCTTCTCTTCTGGGAGTATCAGGACGCCTATCTTTCCAAACCTTCTGCTTGGATAGTACTCCCTTTCGATACAGCACTGCGAGCACTCCTGCACGCATCTGAATTCCACAAGTCAGTCATTCGGATGACGAAATAAAACCCCTTGCATGCAGGCCACGCCGGAATGCCACAAGTTATATGCTTACTGCCCTGTTAAATGTCATGGGCAAGCGACAGGTCAAGAGCGAGAGTGCTTTAAAGGAGATTCGTCTTCCCGAGGAAGGGGAGATGTTTGGAAGGGTTTTGAAGATGCTTGGAGGAGAGAATGTTCTTATCAAGTGTACTGACAATATCACCCGCCGGGGCAGGATAAGGGGCAAGCTCAAGAGGCGGGTCTGGATAAGGGACAACGACATTGTGATCATAGCGCCTTGGGACTTTAACGAGGCTGAGAAGGGTGACATCGTCTGGAGGTTCACGCTCCCGCAGGTGGAGTGGCTGAAGGCAAACAACCACATCCCCAAGGACTTTTGATGCATCCCAAAACAGGATGCGCCTGAAGACATCCCATTGGGGAACAGTAGGTGGGCCAGGGCATGTAGTCTCAAAACCACCAAGGAAGACTGCATGCATGCATGCATCATGGAAATCCTTTCGGGTTTGGCCAGGGTACCTGCCTGCCGCTCCACTAACCGGCAATCAGAAGTCACCGTCTGGCCCGTAGATACCTCTGTCCCAATTCCGGGTAGGAGTAAATGCCCACATAATTCCGCACGTTTGTGCCTGTATCGGACTTGAATCTGATCCTGATGAGCTACTTAATATGTAGCATGAATTTCTCCTAAGTCAAATGGAACAAGGCACCGTAAAGTGGTTTAACCGTACTAAGGGCTTTGGTTTTATCGAGAGAGAATCAGGCGACGATCTGTTTGTTCACAAATCAGACGTTGACGGATTTATCAACGAAGGCGATAAAGTCGAGTTTGAAGTGGGCGAAGGCAGAAAAGGACCTGCAGCACAAAAAGTCAAAAAATCAGAGTAGGCGACAAGTTTTTAGAATCTCTTAATTCAGTCTATCTTTTTATTATTTTCATGCATATTCCGGCACACCCACATGTTGTGTCCGGAGACGGCATTCCGTGGGATGGCCGTGTACCCGTTGTTCCAAATATGTGAGTCCCAAGCGAAGGAATTGAACCTTCGACAACCCGGTTTCTGTATGCCTGATGTGCTGTTATCTGGTCAGCCATCTGAAGCCGACAACTACAGCCGGAAGCTCTACCAGGCTGAGCTAGCTTGGGACAAATTTACAAGAATCAATGCTATTAAAAAACTATCTACTACTACTCAGTCTTCCCAGAAGTAGCTCAGGGTAGCACCGGCGGCGGGGGCTCCGGCGGCTCTTTGTAGCCAAATACGATCAGCAACAGCAGCATGTCCCTGAGATCCTGTTGGGTGATCGGGGGATCCGTGGGATAAATCCCGGTAACGTGCATCAGCGTTGCGTTTGCCATTACCCAAGCGTTAAAGACGGCTACAGAGTACACAAAGCACAAAAGTCGCGCCATCGGGTTCTTGCTGTGCGTCTTGGCCCTTGTGTTTTCTATCATCCGGTATCCAGTCTCTATGCCCCACCTGTTCCCGTACGAGTCCGGATCCACGTCGGGGACGTTGGTGGCAAACCCGATGTATTTCTCGTGCGGCAGCAGCTCGTCGTCGTCCTTTCTTTTCTTCCTCTTCTTCCTTTCTGTGATGGTCATCGTATACGACACCTCCCTGCCATCTCCCCCGACGATGACGGATTTGGAGACGCGGCCGCGCCTGCCTGTAGCAAACTCTGCGATGGCATCCACCACAGTATCCGTATTCTTGCATGGTATCAGATATTTGATGCCCATGTCCCCAAGCGTCCCCATTACGTCTGCCGTAAAGAACCCCCTGTCCAGCATCGCCATTCCGATGCAGGCCCCCACGTCCCGTGCAGAGCCGATGATTTTACGCACGAAATCGGCAGTATCCTCAAGTGACGGCATGTTCAGGACGCCTAACACGAGGCGAAGGTTCTGAACCGTGGACTGTATCGTGATGTACCTCTCAAAGACGTGTGTCCCGTCCTTGGCCTTTGAGCGCACCAGTTCTGCCCCGTAGCTCTTGTCGTATCTGGGTATCAGGTGCATGTCGATTGCCAAGTCAATCTCCTGGTCTTTCTTGAGCAGTCTCATCTTGCGCATCTGGTCAAGCTGCAGGACGACTGTCTTGGCAAAGCATTTGTAGACGTCGCTGCCACGCGTCCGGGATGCCGCATCGCGCATCCACTCATCACTTGGGCGTGAGTCCCCGTCTGCACCGCCGATTCTCTTGGAGGACCTGGTGCATCCGGCCACCTGCCTGCCGTGCGCACATGCGCCTGCCATGCTTCTGTGAAAATCCTCGGTGCCGTAGATGGCATTGTGCCTGTGTGAGACCATGATGCACGGGGACATGCCTGCCCCTACCGTGTCCAGAACATCTTGATATATGCGTGGGTTGTTAAGCAAGTCGCGTCTCAGTTGGTTCATTGGTAGTTCGATGACCTTCTGAGATTGCCCTAATTGATCTGTTTTGATTTTGGGCTGTTTTCAGGTACTTCTGGGAAGACTGACTACTCTACTACAACTGCCTTCGTCTACACCAAAAGTCCCGAACTGACAGAATCCGCCGCCGCGACGTATGCCATGGTTGCCCTCGTCTGGTACGCGCAGGCATGGCTGCATGCGGATTCGGAGGAGATGCAGAGACTCACTGCCCCCGACACGCTCCGGCCTGAGCAGCATCCTCCGGAGTGCATGGCTCTAGGAGATGCCGTCAAAGGATGCAGGTATTCGGGCGGCTGCACCCTGCCATGAAAGGGGTTCTGATGGGAATCACGTCCATGAAGGCTGCCGGAGCCTCGGAAAAAGGCAGGCCGATACGGCCTGTGTCTGCTTTTGTGCGTATTCATCACTCTACGAATAAGCATAAATATCTTCAAAATTCCCAAATTATATGGCGTCTGAACAAAAACTGGCCCATTTTGGATATGTCTGCGCCCCGTACCTTCACACACGCCGATCAACTGAACTCAGCGAATCGTGGATCAACTCGGCAAACATCGAAAAACTGTTCTTTGCCACATCCACATTCTCCAACGAAAGCAAGCCATACTTTTCTGATTCGACCAATCACTACCTTTTGGCCAAATTCAAGGACAGCATGCAGATCTCAATCGATCTGACAAGACACAACCAGGACAAGACATCGTTTGTATTCCATGTCAATGAGGATCTCTTTCAGAGGGATGTCGAAGGCGACACAGGCTTTATCTCAGTCTACTACCTGGAGTACGGCCAGGATTATGACGGCCTTCAGGACATCGCAAACATTCTGCTCAAGAGGGAGAAGATCACGTCGGCCGCGCTTGGAAGCATGGAGACGTTCTGTTTGGTTCCGTCAAAGTTTACGTTTCCATACTCTGAAAATATAGTGGTAGTCGAGGTTGCAAGCGAGAAGAGCCATCAGAGCCTCAAAAAGTACTGCGAGCATACGAGAAGGGATGCCAACAGGAAGGGGGTACTGATGACCAACATGATGAGCCTCTCGATCCTTGAGCAGCTAAAGTAGAAAGGTTAAATATTCGACTCAAAGCTGTTCTCTTTATGAGTAAGCCTTCTGATCTAGGCTCCCTGAAGATTGGATCCTACATACTGTTGCCGCACTCTGATCAGCCAAGCGGGGAACCATGCAGAATAGTCGAGTATGACACGTCAAAACCCGGCAAGCACGGCGCGGCCAAGGCCCGGATTGTAGGGGAGGGCATATTTGACGGACAGAAGCGACCCCATGTGGGCCCCGTCAGCATGCAGATACACGTCCCGATGATCAACAAGAGGCTGGGCCAGATAATCTCGATTAACGGCGATATTGTGCAGGTGATGGACTCTGAGACCTTTGAGACCATCGACGTGACCTTGGTGGATGCCGACGTACGGGGGAACCTGGACAACGGCCAGAATGTAGAGTACTGGGTTGTAATGGACAAGACTAAAATCATGCGCATCAAGAACTAGAACGGGTGCTGATGATGAGCGGAAAAGCCATCTGAGTGTTGATGAGGATTATGAGTGATGAGGTACCCATTCAATACGGGATGATTCTGGGATCATGAAACTGGCATCCCTGTTCACCGGAGGAAAGGACAGCGTCTACGCCATACACCTGGCGCGAAGACAGGGGCATGACGTGGCATGCCTGCTGACCGTTCTTCCGGAATCCGAAGACAGCCATCTGCTGCACCATCCCAGCCTGTCGTGGACGCGGCTGCAGGCAGAGTCCATGAATATGCCGCAGATGTGTGCCCGCTCCGCGTCTGTCCAGACGGATGCGGAGGTGGAGGCGCTGGGAGGACTTTTGGAGGATGCCAAGGCGATGTTTGGCATACAGGGGGTGGTCCATGGGGGGATAATGAGCAGGTTTCAAAGGGAGAAGTTTGAGTCACTCTGCAGGAATCACAATCTGAGTCTTGTCTCGCCCGTATGGGGAATTCCCCCGGAGAGATACATGCGGGATCTGCTGGATTCAGACCTAGTCTTTATCATAACTGCAGTCTCATCTGACGGACTGGATGACGACTGGCTGGGCAGGACCATATCCGGCCCCGACATTGCACTCTTGGCGGATCTCTCCAAGCGGTTTGGCTTCAACATGAACTTTGAGGGGGGAGAGGCAGAGACGTTTGTGACGGACTGTCCGCTGTTCTCACACCCAGTCCGAATCAACCATGCACAAAAGATATGGGATGGGTACCGAGGAAGGTTTGAAATAGCTGATGCGGAATTGAACTATGATGCTTGACGGACTAAGGGATAGCCTGGGTGCTGCAATCCGGAAGGTTGTCCGCTCATCTGGCATAGACGATGATCTCATAAAGGATCTTGCAATGGATGTGCAAAGGGCTCTGATACACTCGGATGTCGATTACAAGCTGGTTCTGGATGTTACGGCGCGTCTTGAGGATCGCGCGCTGCACGAGACACCGCCCCCGGGCCTGTCGCGAAAGGATCACATAGTCAAGATTCTCTATGACGAGCTTTCGGGCCTGCTGGGAAACGAGTCTGAGTTTGATTTCAAACCGGGAAGACAGAACAAGATAATCCTGCTTGGAATCCAGGGCAGCGGCAAGACCACTACCGCCTCAAAACTTGCCCGGTTCCTGACCCGGCAGGGGTACAAGGTGGGGGTGATCGGGGCTGACACCTACAGGCCTGGCGCGTTGGCCCAGCTCAGGACAATGTGCCAAAAATCCAACGTGGACGTGTATGGCGATGAGAAGAACAAGGACTCTCCTGACATTGTCCGGAAGGGGCTGAAGCATTTTGCAGGACAGCCCTTGGAGATCATTCTTATCGATACTGCCGGCCGCCACAAGGAGGAGCGGGATCTGCTTGACGAGATGACCAGAATCAAGGATGTCGCCGATCCGGATCTGGCGCTGCTTGTAATAGACGGTACCATCGGACGGCGGTGCTACAGCCAGGCAGAGGCGTTTCACAAGACGATTCCTGTGGGCGGCGTGATTGTCACAAAACTGGACAGCTCTGCAAAGGGTGGGGGGGCGCTTGCAGCCTCTGCTGCAACCGGCGCACGCGTGATGTACGTCGGTACCGGAGAAAAGATAGACGATCTCCAAAAGTTCTCCCCGACCAGATTTATCGGACGCCTTCTTGGAATGGGGGACATCAAGGCAATTCTGGACCTGGCAAAACGACTGGAGTCTGAAGGGGACGACGTGAGGATGAAGAGGATCACCAGCGGAAAGATGAACATGGATGACTTTTTTTACCAGCTGGAGGAGATTACCAAGGCCGGCTCCCTGAAGGGGATCATTGAAAACATGCCGGGGTTTGCAGATATGGCAAAGGGTGATCGTGTAAGCCAGATGGAGACCAACGTTGTAAAATGGCGCTATATAATTCAGAGCATGACCGAACAGGAAAAGGCGAACCCGGATCTGATCAAACGATCCCGAGTCAAGAGGATCTCCCATGGTTCCGGATGGCCCGAAGGGGACGTCAACAATCTCCTCAAAAACTACAATCTTTCCAAGAACCTGATGAAGGCCTCCAGGGGGCGCCAGATGCAGGGTACGCTTAGACGAATGGGGTTGGGATAGCCCCAAGGCACCATGACGACATGTCTGACTATCAGCAGGCCGCATCTACTGCCGGCATAATACTGAGGGAGTATGACCTGTGTGATTACTGCCTGGGTAGGCTCTTCTCAAAACGGATGCACCTGTCCTCTGACCGACTTCTTGGAAGGAGGCTAAACCGGGATTCGGGCTCTAGGTGCCATATCTGCCGGGGCCTGTTTGATCACATGGACGGTCTTTTAGACATGATGACTGAGGCCTCGTCGCGTTATTCATTTTCAACGTTCTGCCTGGGCGCGATTCTCAGGCCGTCCATGATGGACCGGGATGATCATATCCGGTCCCGGTACCGGCTGAAGGGGGCAGACGGCATAAAGACAGGCGTTACCAGGAATCTCTCAAGGACCTTCTCCAGAAGGACGCAGAAGAGGTCCGAGTGCCTGAATCCGGACGTCACCATCACGCTGAATCTGAAGGACGAGTCGTGCAGCATACGCTCAAGGCCGGTCACGCTGTACGGGCGATACGTCAAGAGAGTCAGGGGGATTCCCCAGAAACAAAGGCCCTGCCAGAACTGCTCCGGGAGGGGGTGCCGGACCTGCAGCCTTCACGGAATATCCGAGTTTGACAGCGTGGAGGGGATGATCTCCAGGGGCATCTTTGAGGGTATGGGGGGCACCACTGCCAAGTTTACGTGGATAGGCGGAGAGGACAGGTCCAGCTTGGTGCTGGGGGGAGGAAGGCCGTTCTTCATACGGGTAAAGAACCCACTCCGACGGAGTCCGGAGTCTGTCCATGTGCGGTCTGATTCTGTATCCGTAGACGGGTTCCGGGTGGTCGGCAGGCCGCCGGCAAGGCCTGTCGCATTCGAGTCTATAATCAGGATGAAGGTGACGGCAGACCATGTCGACTCGAAGCTCCTCAGAAGACTCCGGGAGATTCCAAGACGTCCCGTGGTAGTCTACGACAAGTCAGGAAAACGTTCCGAGAAGAGGATCAAATCCCTGCAGTACCGAAAGACCTCTGCGACCGGCTTTACCATGACTGTCCGGGCAGAGGGGGGGTTGCCCGTCAAGCGATTTGTCCTGGGAGACGACGTGTCTCCGGGCGTCTCCCAAACGCTGGAAACCTCGTGCAGGTGCGACACGTTTGACTTTCTTGACATCATGCTGTTGCCGCCCCAATGATAACAATTAACTAACACCACGTGTCCCAAATGACATGCCACCGAGAAAAAAAAATAAGCACCAAAGACATGCAGACCAACTGGCTGCTACGCGCAAAAAGAAGACTACAGGGAAACCCAGATCCTGACAGGACATGATAATAATACCCGCACAGCCTGTGATTGCCAAGTGATGAATATTGGATCCGCTAATACGCCTCAAAGATGCACATTCCAAGGGAGTCATCCCCTACAAGGTCTTCAGGCTAGTGGCCGAACGCTTTCCAATCGTGGTTGCGGGAATAAACCGCATTGAAAGATCCTCCGGGATAAAGTACCCGGTTGCATACGTGGAGCCGTCCCTGGTGGTATCCTCTCCTGGCCTGAACCGGTTCGAGTACGGGATCCTGTTTGCAAGAACAATCCCAATAATGTACAAGGAGCACTTTGAGGTGGTCATTCAGATATCCGCCCCGCTTGTCGCATACGGCCTGCGGGGCACGGTTCATGCTGTTCTGGCACACGAGTTCCTGCACTACCTTGAGCTGATGCAGCGGATCTCAAAGATGCGGCTGCTCTCAGACGAGGTCTCCGGAAACCTGTTTGAGAACGTGTATGCCGACGAGACGAGGCTCATCGAGCCCAGGACGGTCTTTGAGGACAGGACGCTGCTCAACCACATCACAAAGAAGTTTCCTGCAGGCTTTCGCGACTACAAGCTTGAAGACAAGGTGACCAAGTTCTGGATTGACAAGGATCTTCCAAAGTTCAACATCTCGCTGGATGCAAACAACGTAAAGCTGTCTGCCGAGTCCCTCTCCAGCATCAGCATCGATCCCGACCTTCTCTTAAAGATACAGCAGCTTGAAGAGAAGAGTTCCAAGATACGCACAAAGAGGCTCTATTAGCACTACTACTACTACTACTGACTATTATTGCTTGAATTCGGTCAGGCCGCACTTTCCACAGGTGTGTCTGTCCTTGTGCTCGGACATGAATATCCCCCTTCCGCACCTGGAACAGTTCTTCCTTGTCCTTGATATGGCGTCATTTTCTATCTTGTAGTACGATGAAACACTTGGACTGATGCCCTTTTTTCCTGCCATTATTCTGACTCCTTGGATTCCACTGCCTTGATCCTGTCCAGCCTTGCCAGAATCTTTGGATTGGTGTATCTCTTTGCGAGCTCCTCGTCATCATACACATGAAAGATTCCCGTGATTGTGGGCTTTCCTAGCTGGGTCTTTAGCCTCATTGGGATTACCACCTTTCCGTCCAGGCTGAACTTTTTGGTAACCATCTCTGCTGCCTCGAGCTTTTTGAGTTTGCCTGCAAGTCCCGTAAAATTGCATGTAATCTCCCTCCTGGAGAGGAACGTATTGTCGACATCTGCAACGGACTCCACAACGGACATGTATCCAAGGTCTCTGCCTATTTCATATAAACCTTGATTGAATAACCAGATAACCCAAATGTGAACTCATCCTGGTAAACTTTCAATACAAACAAGAGCATGGAGCCTCTTGCTAAGCATCATGTCGCCTGAATCACCACTTGATCCTGTCGCGCCATAATCACACTTGGGTTATCTGAAGAAACCGGTACACGCCCGGGCATGGGGCATGCCCGGACTCGTGTGTATGTGACCCCAGCACGCATCGTGTTTGGTAAGAAATTTAAGAAATCACCATACCACAGTACACATGGAACGCTACATGCTTCACTTGAAGAACACCGGATACTCCTCAGAGGACTCCCGCAAGGTGGTATACCTGGCCCGGGATCTGGCATCCGAGATGAATGCATCCGTACGGGTCGCAAGGGTTGCCAACAGGTTTGTAGAGCTGGACGTTTCAGTAGACGAGGACGATCTTGACACGCTGGTTGAGAAGCTGTCCCCGATAGGCCCCGTGGACAACATCCGACACGTCTTTGAGGAGGAGATTGACAAGGAGCAGGGAATACGTGACGGCATATTCTACTTTAACAACGAAAGGTTCTGGGAGAGCCACGAGGCCTTTGAGGGCGTCTGGAAGAAGTGTTTTGGCCGGGAGAAGGAGCTGGTTCAGGGAATCATTCTGATGGCAGTTGCGTTTGCACACGGCCAAAAGGACGAGCACCGCATTGGAATCGGAATGCTGCGCAGGGTGCTGGAGAAGCTGGGCACCTCCCCGTCAGCATACCATTCCATAGACATTGACCGTATGCGAAAGAACGCACTTGACATGCAGCAGGCAAACCGCCTTACCCTCTTTGAGATTTGACAAGCCCTAGGGCCGTCCCTAGTACGTCGGCCCCCTGAAGAAGGCCGATGCTTCCGGCCTTGGCCTGCCTCTCAGTCATTCTTGTGGTTCCGTCGTTTCTGATGTGATCCCCTGAGACGAGTATTGGAACCGGGTCGTCGCTGTGCCCCTTGTTGATGCACGGCGTTGAGTGGTCTGCAGATATGACTATGGTGACCTTGCTTGTGTCTATCTCCTCGACAAGCGTCTTGAAGAACCTCCGGTCGATCTCCTCAATGTTTCTGGTCTTGCCCGCTGCGTCCCCGTCGTGACCAAATTCGTCAGGACCCTTGAGGTGCACGTATATTGCATTCTGGGTCTTCATGGCCTCTGCTGCAACCCTTGCCTTCTCCTCATAGTCTGTCAGCCCACCTGCCTCAAAGGCCTTCATCTTAAGGACCTTGGAGATTCCGATCTCCACTGGCATGTCCACTATGCACGAAAAGTTCATGCCGTATTTTTCATTGATGGGCATGACGTTGGGATACCTGTTTCCGGCATCCCTGAGCAGGATGCATCTGAGCTGTTTCCTGTCCTGTGCCTGCCTGTCTCTGTTTATCTGACTCTTCCTCATAATGCCGATTGACTTTTCAGAGAACTCGTTTACGATTCCTGCAGTAGACCTGGCAGACTCTGTTCCGTCAAGAGGCAGGCACCTTTCAACCTTCAAAAAGTCCCCGACGGCCTTTGCCACCCCCATTCCTCCGATGTTGCTGTAGGCCGGATCCGTGTTGGTAATCTTTGAGGACAGCATGCGCGACTCCCTCCTTATCCTGACTGTCACCCTGTGTCCTATTGTGGGGGCGACTGCCACCGAGATTCCGGGTTCGGAAAATTTCACCCCCTCTTCGATCTCCCTTGCGATTCCGTCTGCATCCTCCCTGTTGATGTGCCTTCCTGCCCTCCGGTCTACGATTATTCCGTCCTCATCCAATGTCGAATAGTTCCCCCGCAGCGCAAGGTCCCCGTCCTTGAAGTTGATTCCGATTCCTATTGCCTCGATTACGCCCCGCCCTACATAGTCTGAGTGGCTGAACTTGTATCCCAGCATGTTAAAGACTGCAATGTCTGATTCTGGGGCAATCCCCCTTCCGACTGAGATTACCTGGCCTATTGAGCCGTTGGAGGCAATCCTGTCGAGGATTGGGGTGTGCGCAGCCTCCAGCGGCGTTCTTCCGTCAAGATCCGGGTGAGGGAGATCCCCAACCCCGTCCAGCAGAATGTAAATCAAGTGAACATCCGAGTTATCCATGAATACCCCGTCTGTCCCGGTTTGTCGCTCTACTTTAAATCTTCCAGCGTAATCATTTGGGCCCCTCCCCATTCATGGCGAGCATGTTCAGGGCGGCTTACTGCCAATCCGTACGCACTTTTCCTGCATTGCACGGTTTATCACGGGATGCAGTTTAGCAAACATTTTAACTGTTTTAGATTGCAGTACCGTTATGGGAAACATGCGCAAGGATTACGTATCTGAGCGCTTTATGATAATCTCCAATTCGGACGATACCAACCAGGACAACACTGCATACTCGCCTGGAAACGAGACTGCCACAAACCCGTCTGTCCTGTCCCTTGTCGCAAAGGACGGAATGCTGCGGCGTCTTCAGGACAGCGAGGGCGAGTATGTTCAGGGCTGGTCCGTCAGGGTCGTTCCTAGCAGCAACCCCATCATGTCCGTGGATGCTGAGAACCTGTACGGCGACGGGGTGTTCTACAGCGAGCCTGCATACGGGTACCACTACGTCGTGGTCGCATCCCCGAATCCTGATGATACGTTTGCAACCATCGACGTGGACCAGTGGTCCAACATACTGGTGGTGGTGCAGGACAGGCTGAAGTGGCTGTATGCCCAAAAGGGGGTAAGGTATGTTGCAATCTATGCAGACCACGGGCCCCTCTCCGGGAGCCACACCAGGCACCCGCACCTGAACATGCTTACATTCTCCACCATTCCGCCCGTGATCGGGGGCGAGGCTGAGTCATACCACCGGATGCAAAACGAGAACGGCGTCTGCCCGATGTGCAAGATCATAACCGATGAGACCGGAGGCCCCCGGCAGATACTGCAGACAGACGGGTTCATCGCGTATTGCCCATGGTCGTCGTCCTATCCGTACGAGTTCTGGATATCTCCCAAAAAACACACCACGCTCTTCTCCAAGATAACCCAAAAGGAGATCAACGATCTCTCCCTGATAATCAGATCCACCCTGGGAGGGCTAACGCGCGTAGTCAAGGACGTCTCGTTCAACATGGTGTTTCATCTCTCGCCTGAGAAGAAGAACACCCGGCAGATCCACTGGCACATAGAGGTGTATCCTGTTACCCGGCAGTGGTCCGGACTGGAAAGGGGATACGGCATCTTCCTAAACGATGTCTCGCCTGAGGATGCAGCAAAGCGTCTTGGCGCTGCGTGCAGGGAGGAGTTTTCTGCACTGGTGGGGATATCATGAGGATGGGGAGTATGATGATGGACTCTTACATGTCCAATCCGGGACGACGCCGCATCAGCGGCAATGCAACTTGAATGGTTTATTTATCAATCACGGTACGTGAGAGCCATGGCTCTTGAGAAATGGCTCGCAGTAGGCAGCCTTGCACTGTTTGGAATGTTTGCCGGCGAGATGATCTCAATCTATAACTTTATGGCCGACATCCCGCGGGATCTTGAGCTTGTGCAGTTCTTTGAGGCGGATCCAAAGCTTATCCAGTTTGCATCCATCGGCGCTGCCCCCGCAGGAATACTTGCAGCAGTATCATTCATCATGTCAAGGCACTATGGCTCAAGGCCTATAGGCGCCATGATAATTGCAGGCGGAGCCGTGCTGCTTGTGGGAATGTACGTGTGCAGCATGCTGACTGGAAGGATAGGCGACGTGCACAGGACAGACTCCGTAGTGTATACCCCGTTGCTGTTCATGGTACTGTCCATACCCGTGATGCTCTTTGGCACCTACCTGCTGAAGCTCAAAAAGATCCGTCCCAAAAAGGAGTACTTTTAGGGGTGATCCACCCTTAGCTGGTCTGCCACGCGTCTGAACCCGAGTTCCTCGTAGAACGGCCTGACATCCTCGGTACAGTCAAGGACGGTCTTGTAGCATCCCCTGTCTCCTGCAATCTTGAGAAGGTGCATTATGATCATCCTGCCTATCCCGCGTCCCTGAAAATCACTGTGCACTGCGACATCCTCGATGTGTCCTGCCAGCCCGCCGTCATGAATGAATTTTGGCTCAATTAAAAGCGTGCCCGTGCCCACCACGGTCCCTCCACTCTCTGCGACCACTATGATGTGATTCTGATTCTGGTCAATCCTCCCGAGGATCTCCTTGGCCCTGTCCACATCCATGCCGCTTGCCGGTCTCAGTGCATCAAGCGTGGCAAGAAACCCGCATGCGATGTCTTTTACCTCCAGCTCCCTTATGCGTATGCTGTCAGATTCTGCCAAGTCTTGCAATGTACTCCCTGTGTATCCTCTTGTATGAGGCCCTGTCTCCAATGTCCGTGAATCCGTCCTTGGCCATAAAGCTCTCCACCTGCCTCTTCTCCCCGATGGCCCTCCTGATGATCTCGTCCATTCCGCACGGCGCGTCACCCGGTATCATCCCAAACACTTCTGGCTCCATTACGTAGCATCCCATGTTTACTGTCGCGCTGATCTCGGGCTTTTCGTCCCACCCAAGCACGCCTCCAGTATCTGAAGTCCTGATCACCCCGTATGGAAGGTTTGTCCTGAACTCGCTAAGGCCCATGGTTACAAACGCCTTTCTCATGTTGTGATGGGATACCATGTCTCCCAGATTAAAGTCAAAGATCGAGTCGCCGTACATGCACACGAAGGTTTCATCCACGAGGCTCTCGGCAGTCTTTAGCTGGCCTGCAGTGGCAAGCGGCCTATTCGATGATGCATACTTGACCTCCACCCCAAATCTCTGACCGTCCTCAAAGTAGTCCTGGATGGTCTTCTTGAGATAGCTTACGCACAATACGATTGATCTTATGTCGTGCCCTGCGACCCAGTCTATTATGTGCTCTAGGATCGGCTTCTCCCCCAGCGGAAGCATCGGTTTTGGAAGAAACGTGGTGTACGGCTGCAGCCTCGTGCCCAGGCCACCTGCCAGAATTACTGCCTTCACAGATTATGCTTTGGCAACGTGTGTATTTATTTATGCTCAAGGGTGGATTCCGGCGCAGGCCTAGACGATGCTGCGGATCTTCTTCAGGACGTCGTCCGGATCCGTTCCAAAGACTATGATCATGGGCTCCTTTCCGTAGCCACCCTTGTGGAAGACCACGTCCGGCGGGCCGTCAAGGCCCCTGATGGCACGCCCGATCCCCCATGCCACGCTGGATCCCGTGGCGCTTACGTCTTTGGGCTCCCGGCTCCTGTCATAATGGGATACTGTCATGCCCGCCCTCTTGGCCCTGAGTATGGCAGAGTCGCGATACCTCAGATTTATCGCAGAGCGAATCCGTGGGAACTTTCTGCCTGCCGCGTAAAGTGCCGTTGCCACGTGCTTTGAGCCGCCGTACTTGAGATGTCCTGCAAGAACTGCCCTGTCCCCCGCCCTGACGATCCTCCCAGAGATGCCAAGGATATCTCCCACGGTCTTTGGGTTCCTTTTGGCGTACACAAAGTTTGTCTGACACTCGGGGATGCTTTTGCAGATGTCCCTGATCCTGACAAACCCGTGGATTGCACCTGACAGGCGGCTGCGAATCGCATCCTCGGCCTGAACGGTCACCGGAATCGTCCCTTCCGTATGCATTGCGTTTCTGATTGAATCCGTGGCAAACTTCTTGGCCTGCCTTGCAGACTCTGCGACGGTGTTCCCCTCTGCAAGCGACACCAGCATGGCTGCAGAATAGTTGCATCCGCTGCCGTGGTTTGTCCCGGCAATCATGCGGCCCGGAACCAGACTGCTCTTGGTGCCGTCCATGACGAGGTCCGATATGGTGTTGCCGCCGGTCTTGATCCCTGTGATTATGACTCCCCCTGCGCCCATACTGTGGATGATTCCTGCCACCTTCTCTGGCGTATTCTCCGGACCAATCCTTACTCCTGCAAGCGTCTCTGCCTCTGAGATGTTTGGAGTGATGACTGTGGCAAGGGGAACTACGAGTCTCCGAAAGTCTTCCACGGCAGACTCTTTGAGCAGCCTTCCGCCGGTCGTTGAGACGATGACAGGATCCACCACTATGGGAACCTCCAGTCCCCCAAGCATGCGGTGCAGCATCTTTATTATTCCCGTGTCATACACCATTCCAATCTTTATCCCGTCGATCCTGAAATCTGACATGACTGCCTCCAGCTGTTCCTTTAGGGCACTGCCTGGGAGTGGCCTGACTCTCCCAAAACCTGACGTGTTCTGGGAAGTGATTGCCGTGATTGCAGTCAACCCGTATGCGCCCAGTACCAAAAACGTCTTGATGTCGCTTTGAATTCCCGCACCCGACGAGGGATCTGTGCCTCCGATTGTGAGCAGGTTCATAACCATTTTTTGGAGAATGCGTTAATCTGTTTTTCTTCCATGTGTGGCAGAGGACTTGCCGCGGTGTGCAATGCCGCAAAAGGCATGCTAGTCCGGATCCTCGTATCCTTCCTTCTTGCCGTCAGATGATATGACTGCATCCATCTGCACCATCTTTTCTTCCAGGATGTCCATTCTTGCCTTGTACCCCTCTGCATACTCTAGTTCCGACGGAACAAGAGTGGCCGGGTGAATGAACCCCTGGCTTCTGATCGCCATTGCCTTCTTTGTTGCAATCTCCCTGATAAGATCCCAGTCCGGAGTCGAGAACCCATCAAACGGACCCGTAAACCTTCCATTATGCATGCTAAATACCAGCGCCTCCACTATTGGAATGCAAAAGTTGATCGTTGCAGCAGAGTTTAGCCTTACAGGCATGAGTGGCATGTTGTGGCTTCCCCGGGTGTTTCCTGCGACATAGTGGGGATTGTTAAAGACGCTTCCCACCTCTTCGGTGGCAGGGAACCTCTTTTGTGTTCTGACCATGCAGATGGGATCGTCCTTTCCAACGTAAGTTCCGGCAATGTTGTGCAGCCTGTCAGTGGATGCTGCAAGGATGGGTTCCCCGTCCTTGGTGGTTACAGAATCGACGACGTATCTCCCGGGATACATGAGTGCGGCCTCTATGGTTGGCTTGTCCTGCCAAAGCTCCAGTTCTGCAATCCTGCCCTTCTCCACGTCCATTATCCTCATCTTTACTCCGCCTGCCAGGCTCTTGTTTACAATTAGTCCAGTGTTGCTCAGCGCGTCTACGAACATTCTGTATATGGGATAGTTGAATGCGCCGGGCTCTGTCTTGTCTGCTGCAAAGACGGTAAATGCCTCGTTCTGCCTCTCCTCAAACTCCATCTCTGCCACGCCAGGACCCATTCCCTTTACGTTTCCTGAAAATGAATCCCTGAGAAGATCCTGTCCGGCACCATAAAGCCCCTCTTCTTTTGCAACCGTGGTTCCGGCCATGAACGCATCCCATGCAAGCTTGTGAATCTGCTGGCTGTCTGTCCCGTGCGTGTGGGACATTATGATGTGCACGTCATCCCCACAATATCCTATGTAGTGATCGATGAGCAGGTTCCCCGAACCCTTGACGGTCTTTCTTACTGCATCTATCAGCCCGTCGCTGGGTCTGGTGTGGCCTCCGATCCCGCCCACGTCTGCCTTGATGGCAGAGACTGTAATCTTCATGCTCTTCATTTTTACACCTTTGATTTATGTGCTTTTAACAAACCATTCATTCTGGCGTTGCCTGCAGACTGGCGTGGTGCAGGGCATGCGTGTGGCCGGGCGTAAACCTGCATGGCCTCATACCTGCAGATGGAATTTGTCCGTATGGTGCGACACCACGTGACTGGTTTAGCCGGGTCTGATGTGCCTGTGATGTGTGGTATCGTTATGCGCATACAAAACATGAAAAATTACACGGCTTTGAATATGTCGTATTTTTTCAAGAGTGCGCCGGTTCAGGCCGCCGTTGTAAAAAATTCCGGATATATTCTGAAATTATTCATGATTTTTGACAGATTTTATGTAATTGCCGCCTGCCATGTCTGGCAGGCCTGATGCATACAGTCCTCAAACACCGTCTACAGGGGCATGGCGAGTCTATGCAAGTGTGCAATCCGACAAAACCTCAGTATGGTGTCAGGCGGCCAAGCAGGGCGGGTTACTCAAAGGCATGCCGCAGACTATTATCAATTGCTAAATAATTACACGCCATGCCCTAGATAATGAAAATGATAAACGCAGAAATACCACAAATGTTTCGCTCTGTAGACATGAATGGGGTAATTGTAGATTGTGGCCAGAGATATCTGGACAAACTCGGATACACCAGGGACGAGGTCATCGGCACATCGCTTTTAGATCACACGCCGGCAAAGACTCGCAAAGAACTGAAAGCGTCGTTTGCCGCATGGGAGAGAGACCACAAAACGAACGTTGCCAAAAGAATACAACTGGAGGCAAAGAATGGCAGGACCGTCGACGTAATACTCACCATACACAACAGATGTGAAAATGGCCAGGTAGTAGGAAGGGACGCAACCATGCACGAAGTTTCAGACATCAAGAATCTTCAGGATGCATACAATGTTGGCGCCAGATACAACTACGAAGATCACAACGTCATGCGCAGTTCTATAGACTACATTGGTATTATAGTAGACTGTAATCAGTCGTACTTGGACAGACTCGGATACGCCAGAGATGAGGTTATCGGAATCAGCATGTACGAGCACACAGCAGTCAGAAGCAAGGGTCACATGAACGCAAACATGGAGAACTGGAGAGCAGGACACCGCTACGAGTCCAGGATATACATGCTAAGAAAGGATGGCAGCGAGTTTACAGTTAATCTCGTATCCAGCGACGAAACCGACGGTGCAGGCCACCTACTAGGTAGAACGGTATCGCTCACGCCGGTATAGACCCACAACCACTCCCTTTATTTTTTTTGCCGTGCATGCTTGTACATGCTCAGGTCCCCGCATACCTACAGGTCCCTCCAAATAATTTAGACCGTGATTGCTATTGCGGGTATTTCGTCTTCACATGGAGGCGGCTTGAGTGTCTTCCAGTCTGGATCCTTGATGAATGATTCCACTGCGATGCGCGGCAGTATTCCCTGGTCTAAATGGATTCATATTCCGATCAATTTCTAGGCATGTGCATGAGGGTATGCAAATCCCAATCTGTGGAATACGAAAAGTAGTTCCTCCCTTACTCCACATGATACTCCTCCCCTGTCTGCTCGTCTATTACTATCTCTCCTTTGGGTGGCATCTTGCGCACAAACGCCTGGGCTGGCGTCTCCTCCCCGTCTAGGCCAAGTGACATGTGCGGCCTGTCGTAATTGTACCACTGCATGAAGAGGTCCACCGGGTCGCTCTTGCGCATCATTATCGCCTCAAATTCGGGCAGCTTCCGCTGGATCTCCCCGTGCAGCCTCTCCAGCTTGCCGTTGGTCTGCGGGTGCCTCACGCCTGCCAGAATCTGCTTGATGCCAAGCTCTGCCAGCCTCTTTTCGAACTCGGATGCACCCTTTTTCTTTGCCTCTGATGCGGTGGCGTAGAACTGGGATCCGCGGTCAGTCATTATGGATGCAGGCTTGCCGTGGTTTCTTATCGCCTCGTCCAATACCGACAGGGCGTTTTCTGCCGTTGCGCGCTCAAACGTGCCGTACGCAGTCACGAACCGCGAGGCGTCGTCCTCGTAACACAGGAACCACCTGCCGTCGTCAAGCAGCTTGTAGTCGGTGTGCCACATCGAGTTGGAGTAGGTGCGCTCAAAGCGGATCCACTTGCGGCGCTTGCTCTTGTTGGGCTGTCTGGCAGCCAGATCCTCGTCACGCAATACCATGTGTATGCGGTTGTATGGAATATTTATTCCGGTGACGTCCCTTATGCGCCCGTGCAGGCGCACGGCCCCGACGTGGTCATTGCCCTTGGCGCACAGTACCGCGGAGTGTTCCTTCCGGCCAGGAAGGCCGCATGCGGGCCTGCCCGTGTGCATCGGATATGCCACGCTGCTGCGTTCCTGTCCCTTGTACCTGGAATACAGCCTCCTTATCCACCGCGGCGACACACCCATGGCCTTGGAGATGCATGAATTGGTGGATCCCTTGTCCTTCTCCGAAAGTATCCACCTTACCTTCGATTCGTCCAGCTTTTTCATGATGCGTACTCTCCGGGTTCCCATATGCCGCCACCGATTGGAGTACATCGTTCTTGCCCACACACCCTTGCTTCCACTCAACACCAGGCTGATCTTGCTTCCAAACACGCCGGCTCCATTGGCTAGGGGAGGAACTACTTTTTGTACAACGTAATGCAAATCCCAATCCATAACAGTAATAAATCCCCTCGAAGTGGCTCATTACATGGCAGACAAACCCCACCTAAACCTGATTATTACAGGTCATATTGATAACGGAAAATCCACAACCATGGGTCATTTCTTGATGGATCTCGGAGTTGTAGACGAGAGAACCATTGCATCACATGCTGCCGAGTCGGAAAAGACCGGAAAGGGTGACAGCTTCAAGTATGCATGGGTTATGGATAATATCAAAGATGAGCGAGAGAGAGGCATTACCATCGATCTTGCTTTTCAGAAATTTGAGTCCTCAAAGTACTTTTTCACCTTGATTGACGCACCCGGACACCGGGATTTCATCAAGAACATGATCACCGGAGCCTCAGAGGCTGACGCGGCAGTTCTGGTACTCTCTGCAAAAGAGGGTGAGACAGACACTGCAATCGCTGCAGGCGGACAGGCAAGGGAGCATGCATTCTTGCTCAAGACGCTGGGAGTAAACCAGCTGATCGTCGCAATCAACAAGATGGACAGCAGCAGCTACTCTGAGGAATCCTACAAGGCAGCCAAGGAGAAAGGCGAAAAGCTGGTACGTTCCGTAGGCTACAAACTGGAAAACGTACCATTCATCCCAGTATCCGGATGGAAGGGTGACAACCTGGTTAAGAGATCTGAAAACATGCCTTGGTACAAGGGCAAGACTCTGCTTGAAGCATTTGATGGATTTATAATGGCAGAAAAGCCCATCGGCAAGCCCTTGCGCGTTCCAATCCAGGACGTTTATACGATTACCGGCGTAGGCACAGTCCCCGTCGGCAGGGTCGAGACCGGCACCATGAAGACTGGAGGCAAGATTATTGTCATGCCGTCCGGCTCAGTAGGCGAGATCAAGTCCATTGAGACTCACCACCAGATGATGCCATCTGCAGAGGCAGGCGATAACATCGGCTTTAATCTGCGAGGCATTGAAAAGAAGGACATCAAGAGGGGCGACGTGCTTGGAACTCCGGATGCACCACCAAAGGTTGCAAAGGAATTCAAGGCGCAGATAATCGTCATTCACCATCCGACGGCAATCGCACCCGGTTACACTCCGGTGATGCACGCGCACACTTCACAGGTGGCAGCGACCGTTACTGAATTCCTCCAAAAGATCAACCCTGCAACAGGGGCAGTAGACGAAGAGAACCCCAAGTTCCTCAAGGTAGGCGACTCTGCCATCGTCAAGATCAGACCGGTGAGGCCTACCTGCATTGAAACATTCAAGGACTTCCCTGAGATGGGCAGGTTCGCCCTGAGGGATATGGGCGCAACCATTGCTGCAGGAATTGTAAAGGAAATCACTGAAGAGTACCAACCATAGGTGGATCTTATGCCACAGACTGCCCGCGTAAAACTCACATCGACCAATCTGATCAAACTTGATGGCGTGTGTGGCGAAATAATGGGAATCAGCAAGAAGACCGGCGTCAAGGTAAAGGGACCCACACCGCTCCCCGTCAAGAGGCTCCACGTAGCTACGCGAAAATCACCATGCGGGAACGGCACTGAGACCTACGAGAAATGGGAGATGAGAATACATCGGAGAATCATCAACATCAATGCAGACGACAAGGCAATCCGACAGCTGATGAGGCTAAAGATTCCTGACGATGTCTACATTGAGATGTCCCTCACATGATCTATCCTTAAATTATGGATGTTTTGATGATTCGTATGGCAGAAGAGAATTCGACGGCCGAGGATCCAATTGAGATATTTGATGTAAACTATTCGTGTCTTCGCTGCGGCACCAGCGTCTCAAACACGGAGCTGTCCAGGCTGCCTGAGATCAAATGCATCTGTGGATTCAGGGTGTTTGTAAAGGTAAGGCCTCCTGTGGTCAAGACGGTAAGTGCCGTGTAATCATCTGTCTCTCTTGTAACTGTGGTTTCTCTGAAGGTGTGTTCTCATGTCCTCCATGTTTGAGAAGAACGCGTTGCATTCCTTGCAGTCGTACTCTGAATCTCCGTGCACTATCTGCTTGTGATTCATCAACTCCTCCTCCTTTGAGAACTTGGCCCCGCAGGCATCGCACCCGAGTCTTTTGAAGAGTCCCATCTACCCCATCTCTGCCTTCTTTTTGTCCCAGCACATCCTGCAGAGCTGGCCCTCAATCTTCCATTCGCCCTTGGGGTTGTACCGTATGAGTCCCATCTTTGCACTGCACAGGGAACAAAAGTTCTTCTTTACCCCGAACGTCTCCTCCTTTTTGTCAAAACACTCCTTGCACAGCAGGCCCTCCATGTCCCACTGCCACCGGGGCTCCCACAGGTCTGTAATCTTTCTTGTCTTGCTGCACATGACGCAGGGCTGCCTCATCTTTCCCTCGTAGTATTCCTTTGATTTTTCAAAATGACAGTCGCCGCACAGCGGTCCCTTGATATTCCATTCCCTCTTTGGCTTGTGCTTGTGGGTCAGCTGCTTGTTGCATACGGTACAAAACGATGGCGCCCTGCCAAACAGTCCCATACGTTACCCTGGTGACGCATATTCTATAAATGTAAATAAAATAGTGGGTGTGTCCTAGTAATAAAAAATGCCATCCCATGTACCAGAATGCCAAAGACACGATTGGTGCCAGAACCCGTCGACGCCAACAGTGCCGCACCATCGATCCTCCACAACCCATAAAATCCCCCAAATCCAAGACACGGTGCGGAGGCTCCGCTAGGAAGCGCGTGGTGAAACGCGCCAGCTATGCTGCAAGTGTCGCGATTTGATCCTGTGTGAGCCTGCCGTCTTTTGCCTGCAATCTGGCCACGAGCTCGATGTTGTAGCACATGACACGGATCGCAGTCTCCCTTGTCCGGTTCTCGTGTTTTCGGCACCTGGTGCTGCCCCCGTACATCTTCTTGAGGGCGGCAAAGACTGCCTCGATGATGCTGCGCTGGTGGTATTCCGAGTCAAACCTGTCCCGTTCATCCATAGACATCATCCGTAATTGGGCATAATCACGAGATTGGACGCATTGCAGGACAAATCTGGCTGACTGCATGGAATTGCATGTCAATTCGAACTTGCCCGATGATCAAAACTATACGTCAGCCGTGTTTTATTCTGATTGCCAATGTCAAAGCATGTCATTATACGACAAATTAGCAAAAAAGCCCAAACTGTTCATCCGGTGCACTGGACTGACAGTCTCCGAATTTAATTTGGTGGCAGGGCGGCTGGCAAAAAAATACCCCAAGGCAGAGCAAAAGCGACTCGCCAAAAGAAGCAGGGTGCGCGGCATTGGTGCCGGACGCAGGTGGAAACTGGATCTGAAAAACAGGTTTCTTCTGGTCCTGTTTTATTACAGGACATACGCTACGCAGGATCTTCTTGCCCTGACGTTCCATGTGGGTCAGGCCAGTGTGTCCCGCAGCATGGGGGCACTGGAGCCGTCGATCCGGCAGTGCGTTCCGCTTCCGTCAAAGATCTACGCCAACATCAAGGCCACCAAGACGCTTGACGATCTTGAGGAGATCATTCCTGGCCTGACTGCCCTGATTGATGCCTCCGAGCAGCAGATACAGCGTCCCGGACGCAAGGACATGGAACGGTCCCACTACTCGGGCAAGGCACACAGGCACACGTCCAAGGTCCAGTACACGTCGGCCACGGACGGCCTCATCCTTCACAAGACCCGGCATTCCCCGGGCAGGATCCACGACTTTGCAGTATTCAAGAAGAAACACCCGACATTCCCTGACAACCTTCCACGCAAGGACGGGAGCAAGGACAAGGAAAGGATCAAAGTCAGAGAGATCCTGGACAACGGATACCAGGGGATCAACAAAGAATTTCCTGACCGGGATGCAGTAGTGCCGTACAAGAAGCAAAAAGGCGCAGAATTGTCCCCCGAGCAGAAGGAATTCAACAAAAAGCACTCAAAGGCACGGGTGTATGTGGAGCACGCCATCCGCAGGGTCAAACGGTTTCGCATAATGAGCGGTGTCTACCGAAACCGCCTGAAAAAATACGACACCGTCAATGACATCGTCTGCGGATTTGCCAACCTCAGGGTTCTCCTAGTCCGGGAAGCAACCTGATAGGAGTCAAAAAACCTACACAGTATAGGAAAATATGTACAATTTCTAATTACGGATTATGTCTCATGTACAGGCTTACCATCTCGCGCCACGACTGGCTTCCCCTGGCGTTGCGTATGGTGTTGGATTTTGGCTTGATGCGGGGCACCATTCCCATCGCAGATATCATGTTGCACATGAGCCTTGCCAGGTATGCAGAATCCAGGCAAAAGTCGCCGGTGCCCCGGCCTAACCTGCCGAGCATCGCGTACAGCCCGTTTATGTCTGCCACTGCGCTGTCAGTCACCATGCAGTCGATTATCACCCTGGTGCGTATGTCCACGATTGCGTGCAGTTTGACCCATCCCTTTCTGGTACGAAAACTGTCGGTCCTGACGTCAAACCACCTGACAAACCGCAGGTACGAGTATCCGGTACCGTCTGCTGCCAGGGAGCCTGCCTCCACCTCCCTGATGGCAATCCGGTGTGCCTCTGCCAGGTACCATTCCGGGATCAGGCCGTAGGCGCGTGCTATCGTGCTCTTGGAGGGAATTTTCTCTAGGCCCATCTTGGCTGCCATGGCGCTATTGTTTCGGAGGATGCCGACCATCTTACGGTAGGTCGTGCGCTGTGCCTCAAGCATGATGCAGACAGCTGCCATGGCGCCAGGCGGGTATGCCGTCATGCCGCCCAGGCCGGGCCTGACGGCGTACGGATCCCCAAGATTCTTGATTATTCCCAGCACGGTATTCAGCATGAGGCCCGACAGGTACTGCTGAACCAAATCGTACTGTCGTTGGTCGCGTTTCTTTGTAGTCATTAGGCGATGCCGTGATCCGCCGATCCATATCTTTTGTCATCCGGGGGTATATGCCTCTAGGACACACCCTAAAATAGTGATGTAAAGCCTGGGCTCTATGCGCCGAGGAGCTTCTCAAGAGCCTGGCTGGTGTTTAGCATTCCATTCCTTTTGGCAAACTCTTCGATCATCTGGTGCTGTTTCTTGGTAAAACACACCGGCATTGAACGTTCCATGGTGGGTGTATTGTGGCATCATCTATATCCTTTACTCACGATTTTACAAATTACGCCGCAGATCACTTTAGTACCGTCTGACTTAACTCCACGTGAATGCTGGGAATCGCGACGCTGGGGTTGGTGCTGATGGTGCTTGCAGCTTCTGGCACCGCGTACGCGACAGAGGCCCTGACGCCGCTCAGGCAGGCGCAAGACGGCGTCCCGATAAGCGAGGTAACGTGTGCCGGAGAACGCGTGCTGATGACGACGCCATCCGGCATGCCCGCATGCGTCTTTGCAGAATCGACAGGGGCGCTGCTGGAGAGGGGGTTTGCGCTGGTAGCCAAGCCGCCTGCCATGGCGCCCAAGACAGTGGCGGATCCCTCGTCAACGGGTCTGGTGGTGGGGATGGCAGGCGATATGGCAAACGCCGTCACCGTCATCACCATCTCACTAGGGTCCCACGTTATTGGATGCGAAGAGACAAGCGAATGTTACTTTGTGCCGCGCGTGGTTACAATTGATGTGGGCGATACAGTCGTGTGGAAAAACATGGACGAGACGGCGCACGGTGTCGCCGGCATGGTGCAAACCGAGGATGGGTTGGCCGCTGCCTTTAATTTTAGCGCACTCCTGCCAGGCGCCGAATTCTCGCACAGGTTCGAGACGGCAGGCGTGTACGAATACGCGGGAGTTCCCGGCCCTTGGATGCAAGGCACGATAATAGTGGAGTGGAGGCCTGATCCGTCTGCCTCATGCCTGTCCCGGTAATGCGTTTAATCAATGAACGGCTTGGCATTTGTGCAATGGAATTGCCCGGCATCTAAAAAATATTTAAAAGAACGCGCACAATTCTTGCCATGGCAAGAATGCGCCAGATAACTGTCATAGGGCACGGAAGGAACGGATGCACCCCGGAGCATGAAAAGGCCGCATACGGGGTGGGTGCCGAGATTGCCAAGTCCGGCTCCGTGCTGATCACCGGCGGTCTGGACGGCGTAATGAGTGCCGCCTCGCAGGGCGCAAGGGATGCAGGCGGCATCACGGTAGGCATAATCCCCCAGGATGATTTTTCGCACGCCAATGAGTTTTGCGACATTGTGGTTCCCACCGGCATGGGCATGACCCGTGACTTTCTGACGGCCCTGTCATCTGACGGCATCATCATAGTCGGCGGCGGTACCGGAACGCTGTCAGAGATGTGCGCAGCTGACATGAACAAAAAACCGATGGTGGCAATACGGAATCTTGGCGGTCCTGCCGAGCGGTACATTGACGGGTTCTTGGATCACAGAAGACACGTTCGGATCGTCGGTGCCGACACCCCGGCTGATGCAGTACGGCTGATCCTTGGCATGATCACGTCATAGATACGAGCAGCGGATCCGGCCTGTAAAATTCGCCATGCAAGCCTGCAAGCCTGTTCAGCTCGTCTACGATGGTACTCATGCCCATCTCCCTTGCAGTCTCAAAGAGGGGTTTTTTTAGTCCCAGCCCAAGCCGCGCGGCTTTTTCAATCTCCTCTATGTCGCTTGCGCCGTTCGTGACAAGCCATGCGGCATTGTTTAGGATGTTTGCCACCAGCTGGATTGGATTGCACCTGCCTGCCAATTCCTCTGATAGTGCGATGCGCTCGTAGTTGTCCTCGGAATACTTGTAGTATCCCTCTCCTGACTTTTGCCCCAACCTCTTCTCCTCAAACATCCTTCCGACCAGCGGATGCGGGTTGATCACCTTTTTGTCGCGCATGTGCATCTCTGTGGTTGCCTTGTGGATTACGTCCATTCCTGTAAAGTCGGCAAGCTCGAATATCCCCATAGGGAATCCCATTTTGAACTTGACTGCCGAGTCGATCTCTGCAAGCGTGGCACCTGTCCTGTCCATCAGATAGCATGCCTCGTGTACCATCGGAATGAACAGCCTGTTGACTATGAATCCGGGAACATCCCTCCTGCACAGCACGGCCTGCTTGTTTACAGACTTTACATACTCCAGGGTCATCTCCGTGACTGCATCCGATGTCTTTTCGCCTGGAATCACCTCCACCAGCTTCATCAGCTGCGGTGGGTTGAAGAAGTGAATGCCGATGAACCTGTCCTGGCGGGACGTGGTGGACGCAATCTCGGTGATTGGCAGCGTGCTTGTGTTTGATGCAAAGACGACCTCCGGCGAGGCTGTCCTGTCAAGCTCTGCGTAGACCTTTTTCTTTAAATCCATAATCTCTGGAACCACCTCGATTACCATCTCTGCATTGACTACTGCCTCGTTCAAATCCACGACTGGGGTGATCCTGCCCAGGATGGCATCTTTCTCCTCTCTTGAGATTCTCCCCTTGGATGCCATCTTGTCCAGGCTCCACCTTATCTTTCCCATGGCCCTGTCCAGAAACTCCTCCTTGATGTCCCGCAGCACTATGTTGTATCCTGCAGCTGCCGAGACTTGGGCGATTCCGTGTCCCATGACACCGGATCCAAGGACCGTAATGTTCCTAATTTCCATATCATCCTGCGAGCAAGGTATCCTTTATAATGTATCCCAAATATTCACAAAGTGATGGGTCTGTTCAAGCGTGAAAAGAATCAGAGTCAGACAAAGTGCGGCACCTGCGGCACAGAGCTTTACAACCCGGAGCGCCTCAAGAGGCACATGAAAAAGGCACACGGAAACGTTCCTGCCAAAAAGATGGACACCAATCTGGGCGAAGGCGGTACGTGGTAGGATGGAACTGACTTCCAGCCAAAAGGGCGGTCTTGTGTTTGGCGGCGCGATTGTGGCTGCAGGGATTGTCCTTGCCACCGCGGTGTTTCCCTTCTGGAATCTGATTCGCGAGGACGTGTACGAGGATGTTACAATACTGACAAACGGCGGCGGCGTCTGCTATGTGGAGACCAGCGATGACATTCCAAAGACCATAGAGGACTGCACCCTTGCGTCCGGGGACAGTGCAACTGTAAAGTACGGCCAGGGTCTTGCCTGGGCCAGCATAGTCGAGCCGTAACCGGTGGTTTAATATCTTCAGGATCCGTACTTGGCTTGATGGACTGTATCTTCTGTAGGATAGTATCCGGGGAAATTCCGGCCAGGGTCGTACTGGAGACTGCAGACTCTGTATCCATGCTGGACGCATTCCCTCTTGCCAGGGGCCACGTGCTTGTGATGCCAAGGGTGCACAGGCAGAGGATTCAGGACATGAGCGTCCGGGAGACTACCGATCTGTTCCTGCTGGTGCGCAAGATGGCATCCAGGGTTGGCTCGATATCCGGCTCCACCCTGGTCGCAATCCATAACGGCAGGGATGCCGGCCAGGAGATACCGCACGTACACGTCCATCTGGTTCCAAGGAATGCCGACGACTCTGCAGGTCCCATACACAGCATGTTTGGACCGCCGTTGAGCATCTCCGAGTCAGAATCTGATGGAATATGCAAGATGCTACAGGATAATCAATAGGGGAACATTCTCTCCCTGGTGTCACAGTTCTCCACGATGATTGCCTTTGTAGGACACGTCTCGGCGGCGCTCATTATCTTGTTTACGCCTGCCCCGCGCTGGTTGATCACCCGTGACTTGGGGTTCATCATGCTCTCCTTGTCTATCTCAAAGACGCTGGGCGCTATGGTCTCGCAGCTGCAGCAGCCTATGCACTTGCTCTTGTCGACATCCACAAAGAGATTCGGCTGTGCGTTGGGCTCTCTTGCCTTCTCATACTCGCCGTTTCTGCCGTCAGGCCGTACCTTGGCGTTGTACTCCTTCCAAAAGTTATTCTCATACTCTTTCCAGACGTCCGGTTCTGCCTCCTCGAATCCCCTAGTGTGCTTGCCCCAGTCCTGCTCGGGAATCTTTTGATCCTCCTCCTTCTCCTGGGCTGCCCCCCACCTGGCTCTTGCACCCCTTGCCCTCGGCTTTGTGCCGGGTGGCTTGCTTGCACGGTGATTCTTTTTTAGAAAGGCATACGCCTCTGTGATCTTTTTAAATTCGGCACCCTCGTTGTCGTTCCTGTTTCTGTCCGGATGAAACTCAAGTGCCATCTTCCTATATGCCGACTTGATCTCCTCGTCTGAAGAGTCCTTGTCCACGTTCAGCAGTCTGAGGGCCTGGTTTGTGTTCACTGTTGGTATAGGTATACTCTACGTTAAAAATAATTATCTATATTTCCGGACATGTTTGGCTGTCCAGCCAGCAGGCCATGTCTGATCCCACGTCCTCCCCGGCATTGTCCTGAAAGACGTGCAATCATCCACATCTCGAGTGGCAAGAAGCATGTTTTTATCGTGCCGATTATGTCAATATCCATGGAAGACAGCGAAGCATATGCAACTGAAGACCCCACCGATACGACCGCAGAGGAGCAAGAAGAGATGGCAAAAGAGGCAATAAAGAGATTCAAGTCATTACGGTAAACCAAACTTTCATTAGCCATTGCGTGACGGTATAAGGTTATGGGGCTGTTTGGCTCAAAAGAGCATCCGGAGGATCTGATGCATACTGCAATGTCACTTATGAATCAGAACCTTCCAAAGGGCGCCATCCCGTTGTTCAACAAGGTTCTAAAGCAGGATTCTGAGAATGCAGCGGCGCTGTACAACAAGGGCCTTGCGCTAAACCAGATTAAAAAGTACAGCGATGCCGTTACGTGTTTTGACCTACTTTTGAGGATCAACCCAGACGACGCCCAGGCCCTAAACAACAAGGGAATTGCACTTGCAGAACTAGGCGATACCCAGGGCGCTGCAGAGTACTATGATCGTGCAATTGCCGCAGACCCCCGGCATGCTGCATCATACTTCAACAAGGGGGTGCTGCTTGACAAGCTGCGGCTGCACGAGGAGGCAATAACCGTACTGGAAAAGGCAATATCCATCGCCCCAAGAAAGACAAACGCGCTGTTCTACAAGGGGATCATCCTAGGCAAGCTCAAGAGGCACGAGGAGGCGCTGAACTGCTTTGAGAGGGTTCACAAAAAGAATCCGTCCCACACGGATGCATTCTTCCATGTGGGCATCGAGCTTGCAGAGCTTGGAAAGCATGCGAAGGCAGTAGGCATCTTCGATAGGATCCTATCCAAGTACGGCGACAACGTAAACATCATCTATGCAAAGTCCAGAAGCCTGGCGGAGATTGGCCGGTACTCTGAATCCATGAACCTGCTGAGGCAGGCCGTATCAAAGAACCCCAAGACGATTCGCGCCTGGGCAAAGGAGGAGAAGACATTTCAAAGGTTTTACGACGACGAGCAGTTCAGAAGGCTCGTAAAGATGTGACGCCAGTCACACTATCTTCTTTCGTACGGCGTCGATCCGAATTATTTTCTCCCTCTTGTTCGGTCCGCTCAGCCTGGCCTCAAAGATTGGGACGTACACCTTGGTAATGCCGTCCAGGACAAACTCCTCCTGAATATTCTGTGCCTCATCGTCTATGCCCCTCTTGAGTGACTGCTCAAGTATCTGGACTGCTTTATCGCGTGTCAGCTTGGTATCCCTGACGGCTATCTTGCTGTTTTCGAGTATGCTGCTTGGATAACTCTCAACCGTATTGGAGCCTATCTTGAACGGAAATTCTGTCTCCATTCCATGATGATCAAATGTCAGTTCGTCCTCCTCCTCGATGAAGACGTGCTCTCCTAGTTCCAGCTCAACCTTGTTCTTTCCGTGTTTTCCTGAGATGATCTTTCCAAATTTTGATTTTGTGTTGACGGGAAATACCGTGCCCCCTAGGACCACATCTCTGACATTTGAGGCCACGGTGATGGCATGAACCTTCTTTATGTAGTAGTTGGCCGCATACCTTCCTGCAACTCTCAGCATGCATTCGTAGTATATCTCCGGCAGACCTACACCAATCTCCTCTTTTTTGGCTCTTGAAAGCATTGAGCCAAACTGGCCTGCCTTTTTCTGTTCCACCATTTCCATTGCTTCTGTCTCACTGATGCTCATTCTCAGTACGACTGTCTTTGTGTCGGGGATTCTTTCAAGTACGATAAAGTAATGCAATCCTGACTTTAAACATGTTTTGCGGTGCGACTTGGCGTTATCGAATCTTTCTGAGATTTTTCAGACGCCGCGCGGGATCTGACAAACGCGCGCTGCCAGCCTGACTGCCCGGCCATGCAATACAGGCAGTCCCCGTATGTGGCGACAACCGACTCCTGTCCTGTCTGGTGGCCAGAACCGTCATTCCCATACCGGCATCCCAAACAGCATTCTGGTGTGATGCGTGTCTGTCTTGCCAAGCAACATCCTCCTCCCTGTTTCCACTACACTATGATCGTGTCCTGTGACGTGCTCCCGAAGATTGACAGTAGCTGTCAAGTTGTGGCGCCTGTGTGCGATGTCTGACATGGCCGCTTTGACCACCAGATGATTTTTCAGAATCCCCATGCAGAAAGAAATAATAGAACAAAGGGGGATCAACACGCACATGTCAACAAAAAAGAGCGGATACATTGACAAGTTTCTGAAAAAGGCGGATTTGGCCCTGCAGAACGGCGTCAAGTCTGCCGACAAGATTCTTGACGATGCAGTCGAGATGGGATCGATGACTGCCAGGCAGGCATCCAAGGCATCCAAGGAGATTCACAGCCGGGCAAAAAAAGAGGGAGTTGAGCTACAAAAGAAAGGAATTCAAAAGATCAACGCCGGGGTTTCACGCGTGAGTGATGTGGGGTCCGACCCGGCAAACGATCTGGACCTGCTTGAAAGGCTGGCCAGTCTGCGGGATACCGGAATACTCACCGATGACGAGTTTAATGAAAAGAAGAAAAAGATCCTAGATCGAATATGAACAAATCAAACATACATGGGACTGGAGACCGGAGAGAGATAAATCCGGACTGGTTTACTGCCAAAACTTGGATGAAGGTTCTCTCAGATAAGATAGGATCCGAGGAGCAGGACATCTATCACGTACACTTTGAGGATGGTTCAAGGACAAAACTCCATGTGCACAACGGGCCGCAGGTGCTGATTGCAACTGCCGGCACTGGCAGCCTTGAGATCTTTGAGCGTAATGGAGCCGGCGGCACGGACAGCTTTGGAATCCAGAGAACCCAGAGGATTGAACTCAGGGAAGGCGACGTGGTGCGGATCCCAAAGCAGACACTTCATACACACGGCTCAGAGACTCCCGGGGAGACATTCTCCCACATTGCCATAAACATACTGCCTGGAAGAAACGCCGCGTATGAGACTGTATGGTACGAGTCTGACTTTAAGAGCGTGGTCTCGGGCACAATCTAGGAACACGCGTGGGGGGCCTGAATCCACCTCCAAGTCTCTGGAGTGTCAAACAAGTCAGGACGCAGGAAGTTCACACACAAAGTCTTCTGATGCAAGAACCATTCTTTTGATGTCGTCTTTGGTGTGCGCATCTGATATCGCACCCAGCTTTCCTGGAAGAAAAAATATCCCGTCGTGCGCAATCATCTTAAAGTGATAATCGTGAAGCATCTGCCAGTCGCATCTGGCAGCCTGCAGCCCGTCTGTAATCGTGACTGCGCCGTCCTTCGGAAAGTGTGTCATGAGAAAGGATCCTTTCCCGGTTACCACTGCCCTACCATCAAATATTCTTGCAAGCTCCGTTCTGGTCGTTTCGCCAAGGGCGTTGATTTTTGAGTATACTGATCTTTTTGTTCTCAGATGGTTTAGTGTCTCATACCCTGCAGTCATGGAAATGGGGTTTGCAGAGAACGTACCGCCCCCGACATAGCTTCTCTCAGACTTTTTCTTCCCCGTGGCGTCTGCATGCCTCATGATCTCGTCCTTGCCGCATATGATGCCTATCGACATTCCGCCCCCGGCAATCTTTCCCAGAGTCACTATGTCAGGATCAAGCCCCATCGTAGGATACAGGCATCCATACCTGAACCTGAAACCGGTAACAATCTCGTCCAGTATGAACAGCGAGCCGTTTTTGTGGACAAACTCCTCAATTCCTGCAAGATAGTCCTCAGATGCGGGAATGCATCCCCCGCCCCCAAGTATTGGTTCGATTATGACTCCTGCCAGATCCCCTGCGCATTCCCTCAGGATACTCAGTGATTCCTCCAGGTTGTTGTATGGGATGGATACGATCTTTGTCCCGTCGACCATCCCGGCGCTCTCCGGTTCTGCAAACGGCCAACTCACATTCTTGAGCAGATCCGAGGCGTACCCGTGCCATCCGCCGTCGATCTTTGCAATCACGCTTCTCCCCGTTGCCGAGCGTGCAAGCCTGACTGCATACATGGTCGCCTCGGTTCCTGACGACACATAACGAATCTTCTCAGACACGGTAACCGCCTTTGAGATCAGTTCCGAGAGTCTTATGGTCTGCTCGTTTACCGCCCCGTACATCCAGCCGTGGGAAATCTGCTCGCTTAGCGTCTCTGCAATCCTGTCGTTGGCATGCCCCAGAATCAGGCTCCAGTGACCCATCCAATAGTCAGTATACGTGTTGCCGTCCACATCCACAAGACCGGAGCCTGCAGACGATCTGGTGACAAACGGGTACGGCTCGTAATGCCTGATGTCGTGGGATACGCCGTTTACGTGAAGCCTGACTGACTTTGAAAATAGCTTGGCAGATACTCTTGTCTTTTCTCTGTACTCAGAGACATAATCTTGCAATATTGCTCGGTGGACGCTGCTATCATTTTAACTGTTATCCAAATTGACATGCCCGCAATGTGCCTTGGGGTGCAGCGACGGTGTGTCATGTGTGAAATGCTGCATCTTTTTGGGTTTGTACCGGCCAGGACAGGTTCTACGCATGGTTTATATGGATTCTGCGTTTTCATACTTCTGCATACGTAACGCAATAGGCGGCGCTTGTGATGAAGCTTGGCATTGTGCCAATTTGTGATTCATGGGCCTCCAGTTACGCATACAGAAATGAGGATTTGATCAAGCGATCAATATCTGAGAAGTGAAGATTATGTGCATCCGTCAATTCCAACGGTACATACGTACCAAAATAATAATAATTCAGAATCCGGTTGATCCTGCCGGACCTGACTGCTATCGGATTGATACTAAGCCATGCGAGTCATTGTAGTAATACAAGGCAGACGGCTCAGTAACGCGTAGTCAACCTACCCTATGGACGGGAATAACCTCGGGAAACTGAGTATAATGCCCGATAGAACACAATGCCTGGAACGGTTTGTGTTCCAAATGATTTATCGCCGTAGGATGGGACTGCGGCCTATCAGTTTGTTGGTGAGGTAATGGCCCACCAAGACTATTACAGGTACGGGCTCTGAGAGGAGTAGCCCGGAGATGGGTACTGAGACACGGACCCAGGCCCTATGGGGCGCAGCAGGCGAGAAAACTTTGCAATGTGCGAAAGCACGACAAGGTTAATCCGAGTGGTTTCTGCTAAAGGAACCTTTTGACAGTCCTAAAAACACTGTTGAATAAGGGGTGGGCAAGTTCTGGTGTCAGCCGCCGCGGTAAAACCAGCACCTCAAGTGGTCAGGATGATTATTGGGCCTAAAGCATCCGTAGCCGGCTCTGTTAGTTTTCGGTTAAATCTGTACGCTCAACGTACAGGCTGCCGGAAATACTGCAGAGCTAGGGAGTGGGAGAGGTAGACGGTACTCGGTAGGAAGGGGTAAAATCCTTTGATCTATCGATGACCACCTGTGGCGAAGGCGGTCTACCAGAACACGTCCGACGGTGAGGGATGAAAGCTGGGGGAGCAAACCGGATTAGATACCCGGGTAGTCCCAGCTGTAAACTATGCAAACTCAGTGATGCATTGGCTTGTGGTCAATGCAGTGCTGCAGGGAAGCCGTTAAGTTTGCCGCCTGGGAAGTACGTACGCAAGTATGAAACTTAAAGGAATTGGCGGGGGAGCACCACAAGGGGTGAAGCCTGCGGTTCAATTGGAGTCAACGCCAGAAATCTTACCCGGAGAGACAGCAGGATGAAGGTCAGGCTGAAGACCTTACCAGACAAGCTGAGAGGTGGTGCATGGCCGTCGCCAGCTCGTGCCGTGAGATGTCCTGTTAAGTCAGGTAACGAGCGAGATCCCTGCCTCTAGTTGCCACCATTACTCTCAGGAGTAGTGGGGCGAATTAGCGGGACCGCCGTAGTTAATACGGAGGAAGGAAGGGGCCACGGCAGGTCAGTATGCCCCGAAACTCTGGGGCCACACGCGGGCTGCAATGGTAATGACAATGGGTTCCAAATCCGAAAGGAGGAGGCAATCCTCAAACATTACCACAGTTATGACTGAGGGCTGCAACTCGCCCTCACGAATATGGAATCCCTAGTAACTGCGTGTCATTATCGCGCGGTGAATACGTCCCTGCTCCTTGCACACACCGCCCGTCGTTTCATTGAAGTGAGCTTTTAGCGAGGTGACGTCTAATTGGCGTTATCGAACTTGAGGTTCGTGACAAGGGAAAAGTCGTAACAAGGTGACCGTAGGGGAACCTGCGGTCGGATCACCTCCTTAGACAAGGAATGTGTACGGATGCACAAATCTTCACATCGAAGCATCAAATGCAATGCATCATGAAAGTGGTGTATGAAGGATGTAGCAGGTTCTCCGCCGGGAGACTTGCGATGATCATCGTGCATAGTCGTGTAATATGTGGCTGAATTTGCCGGTGTAAAGACGGCAGTAGGTGGATTGCTAGGCTTGAGGAGAGACGAAGGACGTGGCAAGCTGCGATAAGCTCGGGGTAGGCGCACGCATCCTATGATCCCGAGATGTCCGAATGAGAATCTTACACATTTGTGTATTCCAGGACTATAGTCTTGGAAGTCGAACCGTGGGAATTGAAGCATCTTAGTACCACGTGGAAAAGAAATCAATAGAGATTTCCCAAGTAGAGGCGATCGAAAAGGAATTAGCCCAAACTGAATCCTTCGGGAGATGTGGTGTATGGTGCAGCAATATGGAATCCTGGATCACAGCTGAAGTGATCTGAAAAGTTCTGGTACAGAGGGTGATACCCCCGTAAGCGAAGTGTGAATGGTCCTAGCTGCACCCGAGTAGTTGTCCTTGGTAGTGGGCAATGAATGTGGGTGAAAGTAGCATCCGAGGCTAAATATCTCTCAAGACCGATAGTGGACTAGTACCGTGAGGGAAAACTGAAAAGTACCCCGGAAGGGGGGTGAAAAGTGCATGAAACCTACTGCTTACAGACGTGCGTGGCATGAAAGGTGATTTTTTCAGGATGGAGATTCTAGCAATAGAGTTGAATCCCTGATCATCAGATCATCAGTGTCACGCGTTCCGTCTAGAAACACGGGCCAGGGAGCTAACTGTCATGGCAAGCTTAAACCTGAAAAGGTGAAGGCGAAGGGAAACCGAGTTCTCGCAGCAATTGTGAGGAGAAGCGTGTGAAAGTGCGTAGAGTCATGGCGGCTAGGCTAGAAGCCAGTCGATCTATTCCTGAGCTAGATGAAGGCGGGCGAAAGCCCGCTGGAGGTCTTAAGACGTACTGACGTGCAAATCGTTGTTGTGACTTGGGAATAGGGGTCAAAAACCAATCTAGACTGGCGCTCGCTAGTTCCAACCGAAGCGTCTCGCAGGGCGTGCTTTGTGGAGATAGTGTTTCCGGTAGAGCACTGATAGAACGGCGCGGGGGAGAGATCCCTCACCGCTCATTCAAACTCCGAACGGATATACATCGTAGAAGCAAGGACACGGGTTCGTGTGGCGTAAGGCTCACGACCGAAAGGGGTTTAACCCAGACTGAAGTTAAGGTCCCCAAATCTTTGCTAAGTGTCAAGCTAAAGAGCGTGTTTTCGCCAAGACAGCAGGGAGGTAAGCTCAGAAGCAGCTATCCTTTAAAAAGTGTGTAACAACTTACCTGCCGAGGGGAAATGCCTCAAAAATGGACGGGGCTAAAGCAAAGTACCGATACTTTAGATAATTATCAAAGGATGATTCATGGTAGGTTGGCGTAGTGATTGGGTCGAAGCAGGGCGGTGACGTCCTGTGGACCGGTTTCTATTGCAGATCCTGGCGGCAGTAACAGCATAGTATGGTGAGAATCCATGCCACCGCAAGCGTAAGGGTTTCCAGGCAATGCGTTATCAGCCTGGAGGTAGTCGATCCTAAGGTTTACCTCAACAGAGTAAATCGAATGGGAAACTAGTTAATATTCTAGTACCTTGTACGGTGCGTTTGAGCTATATGGTTTGCTTCCGGATAGGGATTGTATAACCGTCGTTGTATCTAACTGTTTGAGGGCGAGGGAGTGTCGTAATGACGAGAACTCGCGCGAGGCAGGAATGGCTCCGCGTTAGCGGAGTTTTCTCGAGTCCAGGAGACCGTGAAAGACCGTGTAGTTAGGACCGTGCAAGCTCGTACCCAGAACCGACACAGGTGCGCTGGCTTAGAAAGCTAAGGTGCTACGGGTATACCGTATGGCGAGGGAATTCGGCAAATTAGTCCTGTAGCTTAGGTATAAGGGATGCCTGCGATCTTCATGAGGAATGGGGACCGCAGGTTGCAATGACAAGGGGGTTTCGACTGTTTAATAAAAACACAGGTGACTGCTAGTCCGAAAGGATTTGTATAGTCGCTGAATCCTGGCCGGTGCCGGTATCTAAAACTTGGGTTCAACCGAGCTAAGGACCGGTTAACGCCGGGAGTAACTCTGACTCTCTTAAGGTAGCCAAATGCCTTGTCGGGTAAGTTCCGACGCGCATGAATGGAACAACGAGAGCCCCACTGTCCCCGCCTACAACCCGGTGAAGCCACATAAGGTGGACGAACAGTCCATCATCTTCCATCGGGGAGAGAAGACCCCGTGGAGTTTTACTGCAGCTTGTGCCTGTGGTATAGTAAGAATTGCACAGGGTATCTGGGAGCCATGCTTAACGTTCTCCGGGACGTTGGGAAGCAACGATGTAACACCAGACTCTTTTTGCAGTACCACTTATCCAGTGAAGACTGGAGACACGTGCTTGTGGGCAGTTCGGCTGGGGCGGCACCCCTTTGAAAAGATATCAAAGGGGCCCAAAGTTGAGTTCAAACGGGGCAGAAATCCGTTGAAGAGGGCAAAGCCAAAAACTCGACTGAATGGGTTTCCAAACGCACGGAATCCATAGACGAAAGTCTGGCTTAGCGATCCTTCGTGTGCCTACTATTGGGGCCCGGAGGTGACAGAAAAATTACCCCAGGGATAACAGGCTCGTCGCGGGCGAGAGCTCCTATCGACCCCGCGGTTTGGTACCTCGATGTCGGCTTTTCCTATCCTGGTCCTGCAGCAGGGGCCAAGGGTGAGGCTGCTCGCCTATTAAAAGGGAACATGAGCTGGGTTTAGACCGTCGTGAGACAGGTCGGTCTCTGCCTGATGGAAGCGTGAATAACTGAGGGGAAGTTGCTCCTAGTACGAGAGGAACAGAGCAGCGTGGCCACTGGTCTACCGGTTGTCTGACAAGGCAGGCCGGGCAGCTAAGCCATTTAGGCTAAGTGCTGAAAGCATCTAAGCACGAATCCTATCCCGAGACAAGTTATTCTTTCATAAGATGAAGGTCGGCAGCAGAAGACTGCGTTGATAGGAAGGTGGTGTAGATCACAAGCTTCGGCGAGTGGTGAGCCAGCCTTTACTAATAGACCAACACATCGGTTCAGCCACTTACATAGAGACTATGCACGATGAATCATCTTCGATTCATCAAGTGGAACACATACACGACTTGTACGATGATTTTATTTTTAAATCACAGGCTAGCGGATGCTATGCATCCGTGTCTGCAACTTGGCAGCCGCGCATCCTGCATGCTGGCTGCAGTCGGGCATATTTTTGCGCCCCCGCGGATCTTTTCTAGTCCTTTACGTACTTTAGATCAGAATATTCCGATTCCTTGATTTTTACGACAATGGTGTCTCCGAGCTTGTTGCATATCCTCTGCCTCTTGTCGTTGGTGACGATCCATCCGACGACGACGTCAAGCGGCAAGATGAATGCCTTTCCCAGGCTGCTGAGTGCGACTCCGGCCAAACCCGGCTTCTCACCGTCCATCCCGACCAGCCTTATGTTGAGAACCTTTTTTCCTATGGTCTGACCTGTCCTGTATTCCAGGGCTATAAAATACGCAAAAAAGACGGCGCCCGAGACGGCATAGTTTGTTATGTCTGACATTTCATTATTTCCTGCACCATAATCCTGTGCCTCTGACATCCCAATCAGCAGCGCTGATGCAAGAATCATCAGAATCACGGCGTCAATCAGCCACGCGATGAACCTGTCTGACCACCTTGCAAGTATGATGACGGGCCTGTTAGCATTACCTGGCTCGGACATGTCCACCATTACACGATCTTGCTAATAAAATTATGTTCATTGCATGCCATCCGGGATGCGCTCTGACGTCCTGGAACAGATGCCAAAACATGCTCAAAATGTGAAAAAACACGCATTGCCATTCATCCGGAACGCGTATTGGCAAACATGCATCGTATTTTTGTAGGCGGACCATGCGTCGGTTCCATACTGCGGCCTATCTGCCCCTGCCGTCGATTGTAATGGATCATCACGCCCTGCTCGTGCGTTGGCGCTGCAGTGGCAAACCCCCAACTCTTGAAAATTAGTTTTTTGAGGTGGCTTTTTTGCGGCGCCCGGTTTTTGGCCCTGCCCTTCTTGTCCGGACTGCCGATGCCTGTTTTTTTCGAATCTCTGCTATTTTGTTCTGCGTCGTAATGATAGTCATTATGGCATCTGTCAGAACCTGCGTGTACTGCCCATATGCTTCCAACAACTCTGACTTCTTACTGCCGACCCTTGTGAGCTGCTCGTTTGCACGCAGTATGTTTGTCGAGTTTATCAGTTCTGGAATGTCCGATACCGGACCGTCCATCTGGTCCAGTTCTTCTTGAATCCGCCGAATCCTTTGCCGCAACTCGTAGATTGCCCTGCCCGTGTCGTCTTCAACCAATACAGACTCATCCACTTCAAACAAATTAAGTATTTGGTAGCCTGATTTTGTAATGCTTTTTACCACTTAGGATATTTCGGCTCTGGCACGTCATGGTGGCATGAGGCTATCTGGAAAGCCGGTGATCTGACTCATGGGCAAAGGCACGATCAGGGGCCGGCCCACCGCGCGCGGTGGCTGGGTCGGGTTGGTGCGCGTTCGACAGGCTAGGAGTTGAAAAATGCATATATTGTGGAACTCTTGTTTGGGGCTCATGAATATATGCCTATGCACCATTGCAGTTAAGTCAAATGTGCACCAAATGAACCCGATTAGGCTGGAACCGAAACAGATCTATGAAAGTGCGTTCCAGATGACATATTGCGACCAAACAAACGCCACCTGAAACGCAACATTGGACACAATGTTTCCATATATTCACGTATCTACGTGGCCATGCTGGGGGGCCTGTCGTGCATCAGTTTTTCGGACAGGTACAACACCGTCTACGATCCCGAAATATTCCACAAGATGATGATAAAGGCGGTGATGACCGGCTCCAACCTGACGTCGGTCGTAACAGCCATCCGGGAGTCGAGGATGGCGACTTCTGCACGGAACCCCCGCATGCCGACTGCAGAGTGGTTCAGGCAACGCACAAAGAACGTAGAGACTGGTCTCGCGGAAGGATGCATCGGCACGATCATATCCGGGCAGGTCGCCTCGATCAGGGCAGCAGGAAGGTTCCCAAAAAGACCCGTCGTGGCAATAGACAAGCACCTCATACCGCGGTACGACAAAAAATGGGAGAACAAGCTGGTGCGCAGCAAGCGCAAGGGTGGCACGAACGTGTTTGAGACGTACATCACGGCCCAATGCGTCAACGCGGGCTCGCGGCTGAACCTTGCGGTCCTGAACATGACGCAGCACTCCTTGAATGCAGTTTTCGTGCGTAAAATCATCGAACAAGTCAGGCATGCAGGCGTAAACCCCAGACTGTTCTTGCTTGACCGCGAGTTTTACTCCACGGACGTGATCAGGACGCTTGACTCCACGGGAGTGCGGTACCTGATTCCGTGCATCAACACAGGTCCCATCAAGAAGGCTCTGGCACACCATGCATCCACCGGATCCAAAAAGGTATCCAAGATGAGCATCTCCAACCCCGACAAGATCAGCGCGTCATACTATGGAATCATCGTCCCAAGAAAGAGAATCAGCAAAAAGAAGAAAGAAAAGAAGGATCTAAAGCCTGAAGAAAAATTCATCATGTTTGCCACGAACGCCCCCTGGCTTGACGTTGAAAAGTACGCCATGCGCTGGGGGATAGAGACCGGATACCGGATGATCGAAAATACCCGGATAAAGACCTCGAGCGCCGGCGTGGCCCCCAGGACGATTTACTTTGCGTACGCGCTGCTCATGTACAACATGTGGGTGTGCGCAAACGTCGAGTTGGCACAATCCCGATGGGACGGCGAGCCAGTCATTGCACAGATCACATTTTTGGAGACCTTGATGATGGCCATGTTCGAGATCAAACCGGAGCCTGAACCGCCTCCGTAGTTGGGGCGCACATTTGACTTAACTGCATTGCCGCAGCATGTTTGCTTGCCGCCCCCGGCACTGTCGCGATGGCCAGACTGACAGTCAGACCTTCCCGCACCTAGAGGGGACGGTCCAGATAGGCGCACTCGTGCCCATCACGGACGACGGTTCCCTCCACGGCCAGGACATACGTGTTACCTTGGATGTTGCAGAGTCTGAAATAAACCGGTACCTGCAGGAGGGGGGAGCCGGATGGGAACTCGAGATCGTGGTGGAGGACAGCGCGACAAGCCCTGCCAGCGCCCTAGAGAAGCTTGCCGCGATCAAGGCGCACTGAATAGACTCGGTGGTGGGTACGTACTCTAGCGCCGAACTGCGCAACGTGATGGGGTATGCGACCTCAAACAACATCGAGCTTCGCGGGATCATCAGAACCACCATTACGCCGGCCCTCTACATTCTGGGGATCATGTCTGCAGCGGACCCCGACTCCAAGGCATCCGTCGTGACCATCGGGGCGGTGACGATGCTGGCAATGGCAGGGGTGTACGCGCCGGCCCCCGTCCTTGCCGCATGCTGGACTGCAAGAAGAACCAGGACGCTCCTGCGCGGCATCCCGGATGCAGCGGATCCCGAAAGCGTCGCAGAAGAAAACAGCCTGACTGCGAACCCGCCCGAACAGCAGCCCTGATGCAGCAGCCTGTCAGATCTTGTGCGTAATCGGCCATTTTTCTAAAATAATACAAATACGCCGTAATGCAGATTCAGGACACGCTCAATGCCTGAAAATCGGCCGGAGCATACAACCGTCTAAATCATCAACATTTGGATCAAAGCGTGGCAAGACGCGCCCGTCAAGTAAAATTTCCCGGGCACATCGAAGTGCCGCAAGACTGCGCATATTATTCTAGATTTTGGGGCGAATAAATTCGCCATGTACCTGCTGCCAACTCCTCGTATCGCCTCGAGGTTACAGAGAATCCACCATTACGGCGAATTTTGCAAAAAATGACATACTCCATGACCAAATTAAGTATTTTGGCAAGTTCACAGAACTTTTTTGACGCTTTAAGATGCCTGTCACCGCACAATTCATTGGACCGACCGGGGCAAGACAAATACCGGTCGGAGCCGGCTACGCGACAGGCCGGGATCGTGTCAGCATTTCGCAGCTGGCGCTACTGCGGCACTTGCAAATTCTTGGAAGAACATGAATAACCTTTTCTAGAAAGTGCGCGTTGTTATTTCATGGAATGCCATACCTGCGGCCATGCACTGGCGGAAGTAGATTCCGGCAAATGCAGCGAATGCGGAAACCTGTGGTGCAGCTGGTGCGGAATTTACCGCGACGGCCTGAAATGCCAGGATTGCGGCAGAGTATTTTGCTGCAGGTGCTTTAACGACGTCGCGTGTGACGACTGCAAGGCCTGACTATTCTTACGTGTAATCCCCGGCAATAAAACACCGTGCCGCTTGGCTTTGATGCCTGCACCTGCATGCGCATTCCTGCAACTGCATTTGCGGGCATGCCACGGATGCGGCCGCTTAGCTTAACCTACACACAGTTAACCTTTAGAAAGTGTGTAAAACTGATAATAAGGAATAGGGGCTCAGAATGCCATGCTTGTAAACTCCATGATCTCTGGATCGCGGTGCCCCGCATGCGGCAACAAGAGGATCGTTACCGACGACAATACCGGAGAGATGTTTTGTGGAAGATGTGGAATCGTTGTCACCGACAAGATTATTGATACCGGTGCCGAGTGGCGCTCATTTTCAAGCGACGATGTCAGCAGGACGCGCGTTGGAGCCGGTTCGTCATTGAAGATGCACGATATGGGGCTGTCAACTATTATCGGCGTGGCCAACAAGGACTCTACCGGAAAGCCCCTGTCTGCCAGTGTAAAGACCACCATTGAGAGGCTGAGAACCTGGGATAGCAGGACGCAAGCGCATACGTCTGCAGACCGAAACCTGCGCCATGCCCTCAATGAGATGGACAAGCTAAAGGACAAGATTGCATTAACCGATGTGGTTGTGGAAAAGGCCGCATACATTTACAGAAAGGCCATGGAAAAAAAACTGGTCCGGGGCCGCTCCATTCAGGGACTTGTTGCAGCATGCATTTATGCCTCATGCCGAAACACCGAGACGCCAAGGACGCTGGATGATATTGCAAACGGAATCAACATCAGAAGAAAGGACGTTGCAAGGTGCTACCGGCTGATCTTTAGGGAACTCGATCTGAAGATGCCCGTAGTCGATCCCGTGAGGGGAATTGCAAGAATTGCAAGTGTTGCCGAACTGACAGAAAAAAGCAAGCGCAAGGCAGTCTCGATCCTAAACGAGGCCAAAAAAGTGGGCATGGTGGCAGGCAAGGATCCGATGGGAATGGCAGCTGCTGCATTATACCTTGCGTGCAACAGTACCGGCGAGACCAAGTCCCAAAAGGACATATCAATTGCATCCGGAGTCACCGAGGTTACCATAAGAAACCGGTGTGCAGGGCTCCGAAAGATACTCCGGTGATCCCCCGGGCTACCTGTGCATTCTGTCAAGGTAGCCGCATGATGTAAAATAGAGCCGTGCCCTTCGTTGCACCGTCTTCATGCATCATGACTGATGTCCCGCAAATGGCACTTCAACAGCACATAATCAATCACTCCGTCCTCTGATGCCTTTTTCATCTTTTGTACTGATTTGAAGAGAACCGTCTCGGCATATGACGGATACTGCTGCAGTATGGTCTCCCTTAGCATGCTGCGGTTTTTGATGTAATAATCGGCAAGCGGATCATACACTGACCGGCCTATCATCTCTTCCTTATCCACCACAAATCCCCCGGATGTCACATCTTTCCGGATCTGCTCCAGGGAATAATGCTCTGACGACCATGTAAATTTCAGGATTCCCAGCTTCATGGCCGACTGCCTGCCCATTGTTACGGGAACTGCCAGCACAAGCAGCCCGGAATCCGACAGAATCCTGCCGGCGTGTGTTATAAAATCCGAAAACGGCCTGAAATGCTGTGCAGATTCCAGGGCTATGATCCTATCCACGGAGTCATTCCTGAATGGCAGTCTGGTAGATGATGCATTGACACATCTGAGATTCGGGCGCAGACCCATGCGCAGCTGGGAATAGTTGATGTTTATGCAGCATATCTGTAACCCTTCATACGCCTCCTTCCAGTATGAAGCCGGGGCAGCCAATCCGCTTCCAACATCAAGGACAGTTCTGGCACGCTCCATCTCTGCCATCACGGCAACATGCCTGCACAGGTTTCTCTGTGCCGAGACCGGATCCGGGTGCCTGTCATCCCAGTACCCAAAGTTAAGCATGTCTCCCCCCGTGGCAATCTGCATCATGGGCGACAGCACGTCATAGAGGTTTATGACATCCCTTTCATTCCTACGTAGGGTCCATAGAAAGACATCAAGAGGATTTATTGAGACCAAAAATATCTTCAACCTTGTTCAAGCCCAATGACTATTAATCTCTGTCCTTGAGGCATTGTCTCTGCGCCTGGTTTGCCATGGCATGATGTCGCCGCATCCTGCTTGCAGCAGGCACGACCGTGCGCAACCATGCCCGTTTGTACCATAAACGATACCTGACTGAAAGTCCCCTGCATGCCACCACAAACCGATACCAGACAACCCAGATGTGATCACGGCGCGGCAGGATCGGGCGGTGACTCAGGCGACGTGAAGCCTAGCAAGAGACTCCGTGGTCTTGAAAGTTCGTCAGAATTAGCCACATCTGGGTCATCTGTATATGGATCAAGATTTATCTAGTTATGAAGTACGATGTTAGGAATAGTGAAGGAAAAATTCGTCACTGTAGGCGGGCACAGGATACGCTATCTGGAATCAGGCAGTTCCAAAAAAGTCCTAGTTCTGGTGCACGGCCTAGGCGCTTCTGCTGACAGGTGGAGCCGTGTAATCCCTCTCTTTGCAAGGGCCTTCCGCGTGGTGGCCCCTGATCTTCTTGGATCCGGATACAGCGACAGGCCCTCCTTGGATTACACGCTTGACTTTTTTTCAGGTTTTTTGAATGATTTTTTCGCACGCATCGGCATCTCCAATCTATACATGATTGGCTCTTCAATGGGGGGGCAGATCGCCGCGGTCCATAGCATATCCAATCCCAAAAACATTGAAAAGCTTGTGCTTGTATCGCCTGCAGGCTTTATGAAGAGATCCACTGTCGCCCTGGATGCATACGTCATGGCTGCATTATACCCAAACCGTGACAATGCCACAAGGGCATTTGCGATGATGGGTGGTTCTGACGCCCATGCCGATCAGGACATCGTTGATGGCTTTGTCTCTAGAATGATGATACACAACTCCAAGTTTGCCTTCATGTCTGCCCTGTTGGGACTGCAGAACTCAAAACTGGCTCATTCGGACTTGGAGACGATCTCCGTTCCCACAATGCTGGTCTGGGGTGCTAATGATCCGGTAATCCCGCTCAAATTCGCAGATAATTTTACCTCCGCAATTCCAAACTGCCGGCTTCATGTAATGGAAGGATCCGGCCACACCCCATACGTGCATGACCCTGACGCCTTTGTAGCATCTATCCTCAAATTTTTTGACGGAGATGATGCCTGAGAACTCATGTACAACGCATCTGGCCTGTGGCTGCCATGTCAGTACATGACGGTGTCATGGTCTGGAATTGAGGAAACAGATCGGTTTAAATACCTCCTGATTCCATACATTACCAATGAGCGGTAATGAGAACCAATACGACCCAACACGGATGTTTAGGGATTGGATTCAAAAGAGCGGCAACGCGCAAGCCGAGTTCGTGAAGAACTTTGGCTCTCTGATGACAAATCAAAACAGCCAGACATTCAACCCCCTGACAACGCTGAAAGAAGTATCTGATAACGCCAAACAGACCCAGTCAAACCTGATGCAGAGCATGTACTCGATGCAGAACAAAGGCATGGACACGATGTTTAACATCGGACAGATGTTTTCGTGCTTTATGAACTGGGGTGCATACAAGACGACCATCAGCAGCAACGGCAGGATCTCAATTCCGGAAGCTGAGCGCAACGCGCTTGGCCTTTCGGACGGTGACTTGGTTCAAGTAATTGTACTGCCAATAGCAAAAAAATCAAATAATGAGGAGGTGAAAAAATGAGTAAGACAGAACAGACAGAACACCCAAAGGATCTATTTTCCATGTATCAGAATAACACGAACAAAATCTTTACCAGCATCAGACAGTCAGTACCACAGTACCACCAGGCAGTCACCAACATGCAGCAGGAGTACATTCAGGCATACGAGAGCATTACAGGTTCAGCTATTGAACTGCAGAAGGCATACGTAGTCAAGACCGGACTTGCAACCACGATTCCTGAAATCACACTTAAGACAATCCAGAGTGCCACCAACGAGGTAATCAAGACTGCAGCAACCCAGAACCAGATTACACTTGCAACCATTGATGCAGCACAGAGAAACATCAAGACATTCAACGACAACACAAAATCATTCGTTGATCTAACCAAGAACATCTTCCAGTCATGGGTTTCTATATTCGCACAAAAGACCAAATAACTATAATCTGATTTTTTATAATCCGGCGGCCGGGCAGCCTCGCGGCGGCGGTCGCCTGATATTTTTTATATTCTTCATGCCCGGGACGCTGCCGGCGGATCCCTTTGGATGCCCCATCAAGTCCCATATAGGAGGAGGATGATGATGATGATGAAGAGGAGCACGTTCAATGGCATGGTTTTAATTTGACAGATGCCAATACCTGCCAACTTGAAGGCTACGTTTGGCGCAGGATGCTTCTGGCATGTGGAGGATCTGTTTGGCAAGACACCCGGAGTGAGATCCACTGCTGCCGGGTATACCGGCGGCAGCATACCGAACCCCACATACGAGGAGGTGTGCACCGACAGGACAGGACATGCAGAGGCCGTGGAGGTCGACTACGACCCGGAGGTCCTCTCCTATGATGATCTTCTTGATATATTCTGGAACAACCACAATCCGACCACCCTAAACCGGCAGGGACCTGACGTCGGCATCCAGTACCGTTCGGCAATATTCTATCACAATCAGGAACAAAAGGATGCAGCAGAGACGTCCAAACTACGACTGGATGGATCGAAACGGTACAACCGACCCATCGTGACTACGATCGTGCCGGCGCCTGTGTTTTATCGTGCAGAGGAGTACCATCAAAAATATTTTAAAAAACACGGACTGCCGTAAAACTACTTTACGACAAGTACAGGAATCTTTGAGGACTGCAGAACAGAGTTTGTCACGCTTCCAAACAGCATCTTTATGCCGTGCCTCCCACGCGAACCCATTACGATCATATCAAAGGCATTCTCCTGGGCAAACTTGATTATGTTGTATCCTATATCGCCGTTCATCACTTTGTAGTCAAACTCGACCCCATTCTCTGTCGCAGCATGCCTGGCCTTCTCCATCACCTCCTGTATGTACTCGTCTGTATTCTCGGTGTCTACGTGCATGCTTTGAAACGACGAGTGTGCCTGGGTGTGTATGGAATGCACCGATGTAATGGATGCGTTGCACTGTTTGGCAAGAACAATTGCCATCTCTAGGCCCCTCATGGAGTTTTCTGATCCGTCAAGAGGAACCAGCAACTTGGTAACATCCTTCATACCGTAATTTTTATTGAATACATAATATGTCTGTCGTTATGAAGATGGTGTGCGGGCTGCTGTTCTTTTCTGGCGCCCCGCTTGTCTGCCTTGGCTTGATTCCTGTCCAATCCCTTCGGGAATAATGGGACTGCCGGGTCTCGGCACGCACTTTCTGGAGGCGAATCACGCCGCACCTGAGGCGCAGTCGTGATTCTGCGGACTGCCGTGCATGCAGCCTATGATCTCTCGGTAAGCCACTGCCCTAGCTCAGGCAGCACCCTTCTTTGCGACAGGGAGCTGGCGATCATTCCAACGTGGCCTGACGGGTATATCCTCATTGTCTTGTCCTGGCTTCCGATGGCGTAATGCAACGGCATGCTGCACTCGGGGGACACCAGATGATCCCCGACTGCTATCTGGGTGAATGCCGGCATGTCTATGTTCTTCAGATTTACGTGGTTTCCACCCACGTACATCTTGTTCTGGATTAGCAGGTTGTCCTGGTAGATGTTCTTGATCCACTGCCTGAACAGCTCGCCTGGAATCGGCGGCGTGTCGCTTAGCCACCTCTCAATTCTGAGAAAGCTGTCGACAAATTTTTTGTTGTCTATGTTTTTGAAAAAGTTGACATATTTTTCCAGTCCCTGCTCAAACGGCTTGAGTACCGAAAAGCAGTAGTACATGAACTCCGGAGGCATGTTTCCGATCGTCTCTACCATCTTGTCCACATCCATGTGCTTTGCAAGATTGCTGATTACAGTCGTATCGTGCCATCCGTCGATGACCGGAGCCGTTGATATGTAGTTCTTTACATTCTCCGGGTGCAATGCTGTGTATACCGTAGTGATGGTGGCACCGGTGCAATACCCCTGAAGGGAGATCTTTTCAACTGCTGACTCGTTTTTGATGTACTCTACGTAGTAATCCAGATACCCGTTTACATAGTCGTCAAAATCAAGGTACTTGTCCATGCTGGTCGGCGTCCCCCAGTCCAGCACGTATACGTCAAACCCCTGCAGCAGCAGGTTTCGTATCCAGCTCTTTTCGGGGTGGATGTCCAGTATGTGGAACCTGTTGATCAGGGCATACGATATGAGCAACGGCGTCCTGTGCTGCCTGTCTGTCAGGGGCTTGTAGCGCAACAGTCTTGTCTTGTCAATCTTCTGTACTATGCTGTGCGGGGTTACCTCCATGTTGATCTCGTCTGGCGCTGCAACCATCCTTGGCGCCTTGACCACGTTCTCGCCGAACCTGATCATCTCCTCTATTATTTTGGGATCCAGCCTGGGATTACTTTGCATTTTTTCTCATCCCCGCCTTCTTTAGGTCCATCTCTAGCCTGCTAATCCGTTTTTTAAGAGAGTGAACCTCCTTGTATACCTCGTCCATCTCCTCCTTGCTTGGAATGTTTGCAGACTTTAGGATGGTGCTGACAATGGCATTCCAGTGCTTTGCCAGCTCGAGCTCCTTGGAGACTAGCATCCCGTAATTTTCCCCGAATTTTGCAGAATCAAACAGCTCCGTAAAGTCATTGTCAAAGATGTTTATCCATGCCCTTTTGAGGGTATCTGCATGTTCTGCATCCTGGGGAATCCTTAATGCATTCTGGTTGACCTTCTTCTGGGCAGTATTCCACGTCTCCATGAGCTGTTCATAGTATTCTGCAAGATACTTGTTAAACTCCATCAGGTTCTCGTTAATCTCAATCATCTCCGTGGAGATCTTTTTTGAGTTTGTAGCAAACGCCCTCATCGGACCCACGGATGTAAGCGCGTGTGGCTTGCCTGACATCAGGTGTAGGATGTCGGTCCAAAAAAGCGACAAATGCTTGTAGCTGTCTGTAATATCATTGAGGGAATCTGATTGCACAGGCACCCTGTGTGGATGGCTCATAATAAATCGATCTCTTCGCGGGGGTGTGTCCTAGTAATAAAAAATGCCATCCCATGTACCAGAATGCCAAAGACACGATTGGTGCCAGAACCCGTCGACGCCAACAGTGCCGCACCATCGATCCTCCACAACCCATAAAATCCCCCAAATCCAAGACACGGTGCGGAGGCTCCGCTAGGAAGCGCGTGGTGAAACGCGCCAGCTATGCTGCAAGTGTCGCGATTTGATCCTGTGTGAGCCTGCCGTCTTTTGCCTGCAATCTGGCCACGAGCTCGATGTTGTAGCACATGACACGGATCGCAGTCTCCCTTGTCCGGTTCTCGTGTTTTCGGCACCTGGTGCTGTCCCCGTACATCTTCTTGAGGGCGGCAAAGACTGCCTCGATGATGCTGCGCTGGTGGTATTCCGAGTCAAACCTGTCCCGTTCATCCATGTACAGGCTTACCATCTCGCGCCACGACTGGCTTCCCCTGGCGTTGCGTATGGTGTTGGATTTTGGCTTGATGCGGGGTACCATTCCCATCGCAGATATCATGTTGCACATTAGCCTTGCCAGGTATGCAGAATCCAGGCAAAAGTCGCCGGTGCCCCGGCCTAACCTGCCGAGCATCGCGTACAGCCCGTTTATGTCTGCCACTGCGCTGTCAGTCACCATGCAGTCGATTATCACCCTGGTGCGGATATCCACGATTGCGTGCAGTTTGACCCATCCCTTTCTGGTACGAAAACTGTCGGTCCTGACGTCAAACCACCTGACAAACCGCAGGTACGAGTATCCGGTACCGTCTGCTGCCAGGGAGCCTGCCTCCACCTCCCTGATGGCAATCCGGTGTGCCTCTGCCAGGTACCATTCCGGGATCAGGCCGTAGGCGCGTGCTATCGTGCTCTTGGAGGGAATTTTCTCTAGGCCCATCTTGGCTGCCATGGCGCTATTGTTTCGGAGGATGCCGACCATCTTACGGTAGGTCGTGCGCTGTGCCTCAAGCATGATGCAGACAGCTGCCATGGCGCCAGGCGGGTATGCCGTCATGCCGCCCAGACCGGGCCTGACGGCGTACGGATCCCCAAGATTCTTGATTATTCCCAGCACGGTATTCAGCATGAGGCCCGACAGGTACTGCTGAACCAAATCGTACTGTCGTTGGTCGCGTTTCTTTGTAGTCATTAGGCGATGCCGTGATCCGCCGATCCATATCTTTTGTCATCCGGGGGTATATGCCTCTAGGACACACCCTCTTCGCGGGGACGCTCAGGCCGCTCCAAAAACCGGACACGGCTATCTGCAGGACCGTCCATGTGGGGACCCGTGTCTAAAACTGCGCCTATGCCAACGCCTGCACGACACATGATGCCGATCCGCTACCGATCCTTGTCTTTGACCTTGAGGATCCTCTTCCGCGCCAGGAAGAACCCGATGCCTGCGGCAATGGCAATAATGGGCATCATGGATAATGCAAATCTCGGGATGTAGTGTGTTATGATAAAGTAGTTTACTGGATAGTCCGAAAAGACTCCTGCAATCTCATGTCCGTCCAATGTGTCGGGGGTTCCAAATGACGACGCGGAGGTGCTGACAATGCCGGAGGGAGAGACCCCAAGCCCGTCCAATGTGTCGAGGATTGCAAATCCTGCGATCCTGATCCTTGCGTCGTCTGATGCCTGCTTCCTCGTTATATTGTACGTCTGGTCCAGCGCTGCAGTCACCGAATAGATCTCTCCTGGCGTAATTGTTTCGCTTTTTGAAGTAACCGGATGGCCTAGCGGACATCCATGGTACCGGGAATGAATCTAATAATTTCGTACTCGGGATGACAAAGTTAGACCATCGCGATCCAAGTACGAGTGGGTGCCAGTCCCTTCGATCTTTGGAAATGAAGGAACCAGCACGCCGAACATGCTTGGAGGCGGAGGAATTTAAGGCAATGCACGAACACTCCTTGCCGCAAATCCCGCTGGATGCCGGGGCGTGCATGGAACCAGGGTGCAGGTGCTGCCTGCACTGGGCAAAAATGTTCGGCGACGTGCTAGGCCCAACCCGCAAGATCCTGGAGGCAGCCTGCGAAATTGCAGGCGAGTCGGGCGCAGACTGGAAGGAGGCCGGGCGCCTGCAGGCGCTCGTCTCGTCCCTCACAGAGGACAACAAGAGGTACGCCAAGACAAACAGGGATCTCAACGCCAAGGCAAACGGGATCAGCGTCCCCGCGCCCAAGAAGAAGGCCGGTCAGGGAAAGAAGGCCGCCGGCAGGCCCAAGGGGCAGAAACCCACCGTCAACTGCAGGCCAAAGCGCGTGGACCGCGTCGAGGAGATCGACTGCAAGGAGTGCCCCGACTGCGGCGGCGGGCTCTCTGGGAGGGTGACTGCCGAGTACGATCGCATCGTGACTGTCATGCGCGTCCTGTTGGAGAACGTCAGGTACGTCATCAAGCGGCGCTGGTGCCGCGTGTGCAAAAGACAGGTCTCCGGGAGGGTTCCCGGCGCGGCAAAACACGCGCGCCGTTCATCAAACTTTGACGCGGTCATGACGTCCCTGAACATGAATGGCATGTCGCATGCCAGGACCGCAGAATTTGGCGGCGACGCGTTGGGGCACGTAACCTCGCGCTCGTCTGCCTACCGCGGCAAGATCAGGCAGGCCGGGCGCATGGCGCCGGAACGCGATTCGGTAAGGGAGCGCGTGCTGGAGGCGCCACACCTGAACGTAGACGAGTTTCACTGGCCGCTGGGCGGCAAGCGCGGCTACGGGATAGTGGCTCTGGCAAAAAATCACTGCCTCGTGGAGGTGGCCGACTCGCGGGACATCAAGACGCTCCGCCAGACGCTCCCGGGCTACCGGGGAACCATAACGCAGGACTCGTATCCCGGGTGGCTCCACGTGGGATCGTGCCGCCAGATGTGCGTGTGGCACCAGGAACGCCTGGTGCAAAAGGACGTCCTGACCAACCCCGGGGGTGACGTTCCGGCGTTTCTGGACAGGCTGTCGGCAATCCACATGAAGATTTACCGCGCCTCCAGGATCAAGGACCGGCACCCAAGGATCGTCGCTGCCCGCTGCATAGACGCGGAGCTGCGCGAGCTGATGAACGAACCGTTTGCAGGCGACGGGGACGGCACCATCGCCCGGCACAAGAAGAGGTACCCGCGGGAGGGATATTTCATGACCACCTGCCTGCACGTGGACGGCATCGAGCCTGACAACAACGCAGTCGAGAGGGCCAACCGGAGGTTCGTGGCCGTAAGGAGCGACGGGGGCGGGAACCGCTCCAGGAAGGGCATGGATGCCAACTCGATCCTGTTCACGCTGCTGGCAACTGACAGGATCAACAAGGACAGCTTCTTTGATCACCTGGTCCGCTCGTCTTCCGGGGACGGATGAGGCGCCGTCCGACGGCACGTGCAGTGCGTCACGGGGAAAAAGAGTCCACGGTAAGGGGAAGGCTGCACCCGCTCCGCTGCCAAGCAGCCCACTTCAAAAAGCGAAACTATTACCTCCTGGCCGAGTGTCTGATTGCCTGCTGTTTCCCATCGCCCATGTACTGGTTCTAGGCCACTCCTTCCATGAAGACATGGACCGCTCCAGGATTGCCTCGGCATCCATCAGCGGTATGAGCAGGATTCTGTCGGCCTCGGTCCCGGCCAGCAGTTCGTATGCTCCGGGTTCCATGACCCTGAGCAGGCTGGCTGGTATGTTTATCGGGACGCCGTCGATTGTGACGTCGTCGGTTACGGTCAGGCCCCTCCACATCAAGTCTACTACATGTTGGCGCTCCGAGGTGGCTATCACATGCCCGGTAAGCATCCCCTCCACCTCGACTTTATAGCCAATGATGGAACCGTGGCTGGCGGGAACCAGATAGAATTTGTAGATTACTTTCAGATCCGACACCCTTGCAAAGCTTCCGTCAGAGGCGAGCTTCCGGTTTAAGACGTCTTCCAGATCCAGGACGTCCTGACTGCCGGATGCGGTGCCTTCCAAGGTCCACTTCTTGCCGCCAAGATGCTGATGGAGCAGGCTTCCATGGCCGTACTCGTATATGGTGTAGTCCTGATACTTTACCCTGAACGGGGACGACTCGGCGCTTGGATTAATGGACGCCTCGAGGGTGGTCTCCCCCCACGCAAATTCGCCCGTGCCTGCCACAGCTGCCAGCATAACTGTGACTGCGGCAAATACCAGTGCCCACATGTGTCACTACGAGGTTCTTTCCATAAATACGATATGCGCGCGACGGCACATGACGCAATTGACGTGGACGGATCCCCCGGCCAATTTGGCAAAATCACGATTCAGTTTACGCTACGAAAGACTCATTTGGAGATCACCATTTGTCTGACGTACTGCACATGATAATCAGGACGAACTTGTTATGTCCCCTGCTATGACCCTGTGTGATACACCGTCGTGCAGGACCACCAGTGCGCCGTCCCTGTCGACCCTTACGGCCCTCCCGCTGATTCTTCCATTCGGCGCATCCAGTTCAACATGCCTCCCGATGGTGGATGATCTCCCCGTCCATTCTGAAACTATTCTTTCTGCATGACCTGCATTCAGTTCATTGCAGACTCTTTCCAGCGCCATCAGGAATGACTGGACCAGCCTCACCGGCCTGACCTTTTCCTCCCCGTGGCTCAGCGACGAGGCCCCGTAGAATCCCGGGCTGTCCCTTAGCGCATCCTCTATCCTGCCGGTATCGACATCGAAGTTTATCCCCACTCCGAGGATCATGTTTTGGATCCTGTTTGACTCCAGCGACGCATCAACCAGCATTCCTGCAACCTTTTTGCCATTAATGGTCAGGTCGTTTGGCCATTTCAGCTCAGGGGCAATTCCAAACGTCTGCTCTATTGCCTCTGAGAGGGCAACTGACGATGCAATTGGGAACAGTGTGGCATCTGAGATCCCAAATTCCGGCTGCAGTATGACCGAAAACCAGATCCCGCCATCCTGCGATACCCATCTTCTTCCGCCCCTTCCCCTTCCGTCAGTCTGCCTTGCCGCAGTTACTATGGCCCCGTTGTTTGCAGGATCCGCTGCAAGCCTTAGGGCCTGTCCCTGGGTAGAGTCTGTGGACTCAAAGTAGTATGCCCTCTGTCCGATGACATCAGTCTTCAGTCCTGACGTAATCTCCCACGGCAGCAGCATCTCCGAGTCTGCCAGGAGCCTGTATCCGAGCTTTTGTCTTGATTTCACAGAGTATCCCAGTTCCCGGATCTTCCTGATGTGCTTCCATACTGCCACCCTGCTGATCCTCAGCACGTCGCTCAGGTCCTGCCCTGACAGGTATTCGTCACTGTGTGTCTGCAGGAACCTGAGCACCTTTACCAGTCCTGGATTCTCAAAGGAGTTGTAGTTCAATTATGGGTGATCTTTGATTCCTGTATAAAATGCCGCCTAAAATCCGACATCAAAGTCAAATCCGCCGCCCACGTCCCCGTCCATGCCTGCGTCGGCCCCCGCATCATCCATGCCTGCGCCCTCCGTGCCTTCTGCAGGGACATAGTCTGCCATTGTCATGCCCATCATGTTGAACATCATGCTAAACATCATAATGTCCATGATTCCAAAGAACATCATCATGGGCAGGAATGATCTGTTGTCATCCATACATCTCTTCATCTTCTCCTTGTTTCCCGTCTTGTAGACTGCCGACATCTGGCTCCATTTTGACTGGAGCTCATGGATACGCTCATCAACCTCCTTTGCACCCTCTTCTGTGACGAATATCTCGACCTTCCTTCCCGTCCATCCCTTCTTCTCCTCTATTTGGATGAATCCGCGCCTCTCTAGCTTTTCCAGGATTGATTCGAGCTCCTCGGGGTCGATCTTTGTGGCCTTTTGTATCTTTTGAAATTTTTTCGTGCCGCGCATTATGGCGCCCAGAACCATCACGTCATTTGGCTCTTCTTCCATGACTAGATCAAATGCATGTCATTAAAAAATCCTTTGCACCCTCATCATACCTGGGAATGCCCGGATCATGTCTGGAATGACTAAAGATGCCGCCGACACAACCGTCGGATGCGCGGGAATCATCCGGGTGCCAGATAATTCAAAAATTATATTCTGCATGCCCGAACCCATACCATGAAGACCGACACGCACACCGATGGACAGATTCGAGACATCCTTTCGTTGAAGCGTGTAGCCGTGATCGGCATGTCCCGGGATCCTGCAAAGGCTGCGCACTACGTGCCCCGATATCTCTCAGAGAACGGCTATGACGTGGTTCCGGTTAATCCTGCAGCAGACGAGATCATGGGGCGCAGGGCATATGGCTCTGTCCTGGAGATACAGGATGACGTTGACATTGTAGAGGTATTCCGTCCCTCTGATCAGGTGGTGCCGTTTGTGCAGGAGGCCATCCAAAAGAGACCCAAGGTAATCTGGCTGCAGGAGGGAATACACAACCAGGATGCTGAGGACCTGGCTGCGAGGGAGGGGATCCCAATCGTCTTTAACAGATGCATGCTGGCAGAACACCGGAGGCTGTCATGACCGACAGCCTTGGGGACTTTTACGACGATCTGATTGATCTGGCAAAGAGGCATGAGCGGCAGGGCCTTCATCTGAAGATTGAGAGGGACGCCGACTCTGGCATCATCAAGATACTCGATCAGAGGATCACCCCGCTTGCAAGGGCAAAGACAGGCCTGTGTGACGTGGCAGAACTTGCACATGCCACTGCCGAGCACCATCCATACTGGCAGGTGCTGTCGGGCTGTTCGGACATTGCAGACGCCATTCTGGAGAGATGGCACGACTCCCTGTCCCCTGACGATCTCTCGGAGATTGACTGGGCGCTGAGAAGCATCAGCGACTCCCTTGAGAGAATCAAGAGATCCGCACATGATGACTGCCACGACTGAGCAGCCTTCACCGCGACTCACATTATAAATATTCTGAGGCTGCAACCACTGCATGACCCTCAAGATAGGCCTTGTCGGAAAGACAAACACCGGCAAGACCACGTTCTTCAACTCTGCCACCATCTCCTCTGAGAAGATCTCATCGTACCCGTTCACTACAAAGTCCCCCGTGTCCGGAACAGGACACGCAGTGGCGCTGTGCGTGCATCCGGAGTTCCAAGTCCAAGACAACCCAAACAACTCAAGGTGCGTCGACGGGTGGAGGTACATCCCGATTGAACTCATAGACCTGCCGGGCCTGATCAAGGATGCGTGGAGGGGAAAGGGCCTTGGGAACCGCTTCCTGTCAGTCGCGGCACAGTCTGACGCGCTGCTTCACGTAGTCGATGCCTCCGGCGGAATCGACTCTGCCGGAAGGATCACCAGCGCCGGTACAGGCGATCCAATCTCTGACTTTGCAGACATTGAAGAGGAGCTGCTCATGTGGTACCATAAGATTCTGGAGGGAAACCGGGACAAGGCCTCAAAACTGATCAACGATGGCGCCGACACTACCACCACAATCACCGATCTCTACCGCGGCATCGGAGTCAAAAGGGCACACGTCCGGGCCGCACTGACAGAGACCAAACTCGAAGACAAGCCGTTTGATGATTTTGACATGATCGAGAGCAAGCAGCTTGCGGCGGTTCTCAGAAAAATCTCCAAGCCCACGCTGATCGTGGCAAACAAGATTGACGTTGAAGGCGCAGACAAGAACTTTGTACGGCTCAGGGAGAGGTATGCCGACTCCATAGTGATTCCGGTAAGCGGCGACAGCGAGTTCAGCCTCCGGCTCGCAGAGCAGAAGGGCATGATAAGATACTCTCCGGGTTCCGAGCAGTTCGAGATAATCCGGCCCGAGGATCTCACAGAGAAGCAGATCAGAGCCCTGGATATCATCAAAAGGGGAATACTGGGCGAGTACATGCAGACCGGAGTCCAGTTTGCAATAAACGTGGCAGTCTTCAAACTGCTCAAGATGAACTCGATATATCCCGTGGCCGACGCAAAGAACCTCTCTGACGGGAAGGGCAGGATCCTGCCTGATCTGATCCTGCTAAAGGACGGCTCGACTGTCCGGGATCTTGCAAGGGAGATTCATACGGACCTGACCAAGGGGCTGCTGTACGCAAACGATCTCAGATACAACCTGAGGCTACCAACAGACTACCAGCTGAGGGACAGGGACGTGATATCCCTGGTTAGTGCCGCAAAAAAATAACCCCACCCTGCCATGGAATTTGTGTGACCCATGTCTCTTGCTAAGCATCATGTAGCCTGAACCGCCGCCCGATCCTGTCTTGTCATGATAACATCTGGGCTATCTGGTTGTCATCATCTAATATTTATATCAGAAACTCATATCATGCCTCATGTATTTTATGTATGTGGATGAATCTGGGAGCGAAGAGGCAACAGAACAAACAGCATACTATATTGTTAGTGGAGCCATCGTAGAGGACAGACATGTAAAAATATGGAATCTAGTGTAGATTATGTCCGAAATACTGTATTTCCAAACAAATTTCAGGGTAGCGAAATGCATCTATACCACGGAAACAAAGTCCGAGATCGTTCCATCAGGAATTGCAAATAATTTTGCAGAATGTGCCTAATCTGTCATGACTCAGGAAAACTATTTGGATCCGACCATCCTACAACACCCATGAAACCAAAGAAGCTGCTTGCAATTCGCAAAACGGAAAGGGATCCCTTCGTCAGGGACAGGATAATGCTGAACGTGCTCGTCATTCGGGACAAGATGTCCATATCTGAGGCTTCACGCCATCTGGGAATGGTCCCGTCATGGGGCGTCAAGTGGCGACGGCGTTACGTAAAGGAGGGCGTGGACGGGATGCAGACGCGCAGCAGGTCCGGAAGGCCGCCACGGGTATCGAAGGATACCCTGAAAGAGGTAAAAAAAAGACCAAAAAGATAATCTACGTGGTGGCCACGGACATGCTGGATCTCATACGAAACATGTCCGGGATAGAGTACCTGACGGAATATTCGCTGCAATACGCCCGCAAGATACTGCGGTCGTGGGGATTCACCAGAAAGGTCCCGGTGGGAAGGCATGTCAGGAGGGCAAGCCGCCAAAAGATCGCCTGGTTCAGAAAGAAGCTCAGGGGACTGATAGGATCCAAGAGGCGCGAGGGCTACACGATATGCGTTCAGGACGAGTCAATCGTGACTGCCGATGCCAGGCCTCGAAAGGGCGTCTACACCCCAAGGGGCGTACGGGCAGCCTACACGTACACCGGGACGCACTCCAGGACCGTCGTGTTCGGGCTGATCACCTCTGACGGGAAGTACTTCTTTGTGAGGTATGACAGGTTCCGCAAGGAAGAGTTTGTGGACTTTCTGAGGAAGGCACACAAGAAATTCGGCAAGATCCTGATGATTCTTGACGGGGCGCCGCAGCACAGGGCAAACGACGTCAAGGCGGAACTCGCAAGCCTGGACGGCCTGGAGCTGGCGTTTCTGCCACCCGGCTGTCCGGACCTGAGCGCAATCGAGTAGGTCTGGCGGCAGATGAAGCATGCCGTGCTGGATGCCAGATACGTCACGTTTGGCAACATGTGCCACGACGTTGACAACTGGCTGAGGTCATCCGTGCCGAACCTGGACATCGAAAAATACCTTTACAGGAAGGCATAAGCCGGGAGCCGGCTTTCCACGCAGGGGATTCTGCGCACATCCGTCTGACGAGATGGTCTGATTCTTCTGCACGTCTGAACGTGCAAAATATCTGCCCCCATCATGAGCGCAATTTGAATGGAATTTTGCAATAAATTTGATTTTCGTTCACAGACTTATTTTCCTTGGTATACATGACATCCATAAGGGGAAAAAAGAGTTCGAAGGAATTAATGGTAAGTGTTCACGTGGTTTAACTCATTTTTAGGCGTATTTTGCAATCTCCGCCAAGTAATCCAATTTCTTGTTTTTCCATGTCATTACACATGAAAAGAAATTCGCCATCCACGTCATCGTCTCCTCTGCCCTTATGCTGCCCCGTATTTTTCTGTGCACGACTATCTCGCGCAACCCGCGTTCTGCAGCATTGTTTGTAGGCGGGATCTTTGGGTTCAGCACGAACCGGAACAGGTCGCTGCCAGCATTGCTGATCTTGACCATGAATTTTTCCAATATTGGATCGTCGGCGTACCTTGCAACGATCTTTTCGATGCATGACGTCAGCATGGCAGACGCGTTGTCCCGGAGAGAGCGCGAGCGTTTCCTGCTTGCCCTTCTGGCATAATCATAGATTATGCGCAGGTGCTTCAGGACGTTGCGCGCGCCTGGGCAGTCCGGATTGCGGTTGCAGATGTCCCTGGCCTCGCGTATTATGTGCGACCAGCAGCGCTGGACGCGGTATTTTCCGTACGCCGTCCAGCCGTCGCACACTAACGTGCCGTCCCAACCCCCAAGCGCTTCTTTCAGAACCTTTGCCCCCCGGCTGTCCCGTATCACGTACAGCGCGTGCCCGGTCAGCGGATCGTGCAGTATCCACACCCAGACGTTGCGGCCGTTTAGGTGAATCGATGTCTCGTCGGCGTGCAGTATCTTGGCCTTGCGTATCATGGCGGCAATGGCTGCCGCAGGGGCGCCCAGCGACGTTCCCAGCCTGCGCATTATGTTGTGCGCCGTGCCCGAGGAGAGTGTAATTCCGTACCGCGACATGCGGTCTGCGATCATCCTAAACGGCATGCGACACACGTAATCGTCTGCAACATCAGTCGTTATGCTCGGATCGTAGCTGCCCTTGTCTGGAAGGCCGGTCTCGGGCTTGATGTCCACCAGACCGCAGGAGCAGCGACACGTGTTTATGGTGTGGCGCGTGGTGATGACCTTTATCGTGCGCTCCACTCTGGTAATGTCGCGTTTTTCTGACTGCACTATGGAAAGGCTACCCGAGCCGCATTCGGGGCAGGCCTCCGGGGTGTGTTCCTCAAACTCGGTGGGTTTTGGCTTGCGGGTGCGGCCCATGTGGCCTTTTTGCCCCCCGCGCGACTTCCCGCTGCCGGCCGCATCCACGCGGTCCTTTTGATCCCGGGAGGCTTTTGTGGATTTATTGTAGGCATTCTTTTCGTCGCCTTTTCCCTTTGCATCCACGCGGTCCTTTTGATCCCGGGAGGCTTTTGTGGATTTATTGTAGGCATTCTTTTCGTCGCCTTTTCCCTTTGTGTCAGGCCATCCGGGCCCCCTTTTTTGTGATGACGGGGTGTTGTAATTGTCATGCCGCACCAGCCTGCGCTTAAGATCAGCAACTGCCAGATTCAATTCCTCAATTATCTGCCCTTGCATCTCAATCGTCTGCTTGAGCTTGATGTTCTCAGTCTTGAGATCCGTGTACATCTTTTTGAGTTCAGCCTGGCTTTTCACATCGGGTTTGGATTACCATCCTATTTGGATCTGTGGTTTGCACAAAATTTACCCAAGAGTGAACTGAATTAGGCACGACGTGAACACTTACAATTAATGAATATAATGTTTCAAGCGTTTTGAATGGCATTTATTCCTCACCGGCGAACATTCCGTTTACAATAATTTCCGTGGTAATAGACAAGACAAAATGGAAAAAAACAAAGTATGCTGGAAATAGCATTTCAGAAACTGCGTATACTTTTAGTTGATCGATTTGATTTGTCTCTAAAGCGTAACAAGACCGTTGGCTTGATCAGAACTGACAGATCAAGTAATCAACAGTACGTATTAAACAAAAAAGATCAAAATACCAAAGAGGCGACATATAACTTACAAACACGTGGGAGTTATTGGAGAAAAATAGACAACATTCTTGAGGATCCTCTCTTCATAGATTCTAAAAAATCTAATGGGATACAGATTGCCGATGCAATTTCATATTGCGTAGTGGACGACAAAATGTTTCGATCATTTAAGCGCGTAAATTGAGTGGGTGTTATTTCCCACCGAAAGATTTTGATCCCAGAACGTGCTGAAAATCTGGGTGATATTCTCAAACACGCCATACAAGAATGACAGGCTGCCCAAAGGCGACCAATTCCTGCAAGACGTGAGCCAAGACAAGATCCGCCGGATGATTTCCCAAACGCCGTCAGGCAAGGCGCGCGACATATTGGTTGCGTGCTGCAAGAGAAAAGACGGAATGAGCCTGCGCGCCATATCCGGCTCCATGATGAGGCCGTACTCCACCGTCCGCGGGTGGCTCGTGCGGCTCGTCCAAGATGGATTGAACGGCAGGTTTGACAAAAAGTCAACCGGGAGAAAGAGGATACTGGACGAGCACACAGTCAGGATGATAAGAAACTGGCTGTACGAGGATCCGTCCAAATTCGGATTCGCATCCGCGTCGTGGAGCTTGGGCATGGTGCGCGACGCAATCAGGAGCAGGATCTGCGCATTCGGCTGCATCCGCACGCTACAGCGGGCACTGCACCGGATCAGGTTCTCATACACAAAACCCCGGCCCGCGCCCCGCAAGTCTGCCACGACCGAGGAGCAGGAGCAATTCAAGGAGAAGACAAAAAGAACGATCCTGAGCGTAATTTCACGCGGATACGCCGTGCTTGCAGGAGACGAGGCTGCAGTCCAGCTGGGGGCAGGCGCCGGATACGGGTGGAGGCCCATAGGAGGCAGAGGCACGGTAAGCGTCAAGTTCAGCACGAGATCAGTCCGGATGTTTGGCGCGCTGGCCCTGGGCCGGATCCACGCAAAAGAAGTCGAGTCCACAAACTCCGAAACGTTCGTAGATTTCCTAAAAGACATGCGCCGGACGTACGGAAGATTCGTCATGGTCTTGGACAACGCGTCATATCACAAGACGGATACGGTGAAGAATTTTGTGAAGGGCACCGGAGGAGACGTGCGGCTGATATTCCTCCCGCCGTACACCCCGCAGCTCAACCCCATCGAGGTCCAGTGGAGGGTGCTCAAGAGAATACTTGCCGGAAGGCAGTTCAAGACTACAGGTGAGGTTGCAGGCGCCGTCAAGAGAATAATCAGAACAGGCGAGATGAAACCCGTCAAACTCATGAAGTACCTTACGCCGTAAGGATCTTCACGGGAATTTTTGCACCAAAACCATTTGGGCCATGCTTACGCCGTGTCGTCCTGGCGGGGTTTTAATTTGAATATCAGGTACTTGCCACTCATGGCAAAATGAGCGAAACATTCTGTCGTCTACTATGCATAGTCGGGGACATAATGTTTCGCTCTTTTTCCCGTCCAGACTGTAGCTACCGCCCATCTTAGAATTATACCAAGTTGGCAGGGTACAGGGATGTAATCTGACTAAGTTTGTTGCAAGAATTTCCGGGAATGCCTTTACGGCGTAAGATATTTCATCATCTTGACCGGCTTCATCTCGCCTGAGTTGATTATTCTCTTGACGACATCCACGACTTCATCTGTTGTTTTGAACTGCCGCCCGGCAAGTGTTTTCTTGAGCACCCTCCACTGGACCTCGATGGGGTTGAGCTGTGGGGTGTACGGCGGGAGGAATATCAGCCGTATGTCCCCGTTGGTACCATTTACAAAATCCGTGACCGTGTCGGTCTTGTGGTATGACGCGTTGTCCAAGATCATGACAAATTTCCCGTACGTCTGGCGCATGTCCGTCAGGAAATCCTTGAACGTCTCGGAATTTGTGTACTCTACGTCCTTTACGTGGATCCTCTCAGATGACAGCGCGCCAAACATCCGGGATGACTTTGTGCTGAACGCCGTGTCTACCGTATTGCCGCCTCCGATTGGCCTCCACCCGTACCCGGCGCTTGCCCCCAGCTGGACTGCGACCTCGTCTCCTGCAAGTACCGTGCGTCCACTCGAAATCATGCCTAGGATAGACTCGGTCGTCTCCTCCTTGAACCGCTTTTGTTCTTCTGCCGTGGCAGACCTGCGGGGCACGGGTCTTGGTTTCGTGTATGAGAATCCGAGCCGGCGCAATACCCGTCGCAGCGTACGGGCGCTGGCGCCCATGCCGATCCAGTCCATGATTACACCAAGCAGCATCCTTGTGCTCCATGACGCGGACTCGAACCCGAATTTTGACGGCGCCTCCAGGAGCCAGGCCTTTATCATCCAAACCGAGCGTTCTCCCAGCATCCTCCTTCTTCCGGTAGACTTTTTGTCAAACCTGCCTGCCAGCCCGCGCCTGGTGACCCTTACCAGCCAGCCGCGTATGGTGGAATACGGCTTCATCATCGCACTCGATATGGCGTGCAGGCTCATCCCGGCTTTTCTCTTGTGGCATGCAACCAATATGTCCCGCGCCTTGCCGGACAGCGTCTGGTTAATCATCCGGAGGATCTCATCTTGGTTTGTATCCTGCAGGAATTCGTTGCCCTTGGGCAGCCTGTCTTTCCTGCACAGCGCCTTTGAAAATATCATGCCAATTTTCAATATGTCCTAGGATCAAAGTTTTTCGGTTGTTTGCTCACAAATCCGCACCGTCAAATTAGCGAAACATTATGTCCCCGACTATGCATAGGAAGGCGACTGTACGGCCAGCATGCTTTTGATGAATATTTGAATCTAATCAATACAAAGTTTCAGACTAATCCATATGGAATAATTTTTGGTTATGGATTGACATTTTACCCAAGGCGGACGCAGGATTGCATACCCGCCACCACTGTGTCTGAAATGCTGCGACCCATTTCGCAACACGATAATTAGATCTACCAAATTTAAATAATTTCCAATTGTTGAGCGGTACGCACTCATGCCCCTTGTAAACACAGGCATAATTCATTGCAAACTCGTGCCTAGAATCGTATTGGACCTGAGTGCATACGCGGCCAACCTTTGATAGGATTTTATATTCGGGTCGGGAGATTTCAACATTGAGCAAGGTAAAGACCAGCAAGAAGATGATCAGCGGCGGGAAGCGATCCTATGAATGGGCCAAGTCGCACATGCAGATTCTAAACAACACCATCGACAGGCTCAGACCATCAAAGCCCCTTGAGGGCATAACCATTGGGTTCTGCCTGCACATCACAAAGGAGACGTCTGTCCTGCTCATGGGCGCCAAGGAGCTTGGCGCGACCGTTGCCTGCTGCGGCGGGAACCCGCTGACCACGCAGGACGACGTTGCCGCATTTCTGGCATCCCAAGGAATTCACGTGTACGCCTGGAACGGGCAGTCCGTCAAGGAGTATGATTGGTGCATAGACCAGGTACTAAAACACAAGCCGGTCATCCTGACTGATGACGGCGCCGACATGAACATCAAGGCGCATTTTGACAAGAGGTTCAGCAGCATGAAGATTCTTGGGGCAACCGAAGAGACCACTGCCGGGGTGACCCGGATAAGGGCAGTGGAGAACCAGGGCAAGCTGCGGTATCCCGTAATACTGGTAAACGAGGCGCACACCAAGCACATGTTTGACAACCGGTACGGAACCGGACAGAGCACCATCGACGGCTACCTGCGTGCCATGAACCTGCTCATGGCATCAAAGCGTGCCGTCGTCGTGGGGTACGGTTGGGTAGGCAAGGGTGTCTCTGCAAGGTGCCGGGGAATGGGATGCAAGGTGATAGTTACCGAAGTCGATCCCGTCAAGGCCCTAGAGGCGCACATGGACGGATTCGAGGTGATGCCGATGGCAAAGGCCGCAAGAATCGGGGACATCTTCATAACCTGTACGGGAATGACCAGCGTGATAAGAAAGGAGCACATCCTCAAGATGCGCGACGGTGCGATCCTGGGCAATGTGGGCCACTTTGATGTCGAGATTGACTGCAAGTTTCTCCTAAACGAGTCCAAATCCGTCCGGGAGGTGCGGCCCAATCTTGACGAGTGCACGCTGGGCAACGGAAAGAAGGTGTATCTTGTCGGGCAGGGCCGTCTTGCAAATCTGGTCGCCGCAGAGGGCCATCCGCCGGAGGTCATGGCGCAGTCCTTCTCAAACCAGATCCTGTCCATAATGCACATACTTGAAAACCACGGTACCATGGAAAACAAGATAACCAACGTTCCTGCCAAGATTGACAGGCAGGTGGCAGTCGACGCGCTCAAGGCCATGGAAGTGGGAATTGACAGGCTCACCCCAGAGCAGAAGAGATACGCAAGCAGCTGGTAGGCTGGGCACAACAAACACGAAGATCAATACGGGCAACCGTCTGGAGACGATCTCTGCATCGTATCATCCCCGTCCAAAAAGCGGCAACGCCTTGTCCTAGAAACGCCCATACGAATCTAAATAAATGCCAATAAAACCCTAAAACCATTGACCTGGAAAAAGATCGCGCTCAAGGGCGCCGTGAATCCCGGAAGCGGCAGGGCGTTTGACATGGACGGAAGAAAGATCGCCGTATTCAACCAGGACGGGTATCACGCGATGGACAACCTGTGCGTCCACCAGGACGGCTCGATTGCGCCGGGAAAACTTGACGGCGACATCGTGGAGTGCCCGCTGCACTTTTGGCACTACAACATCAAGACGGGGGAGCTGGTGGACTATCTCAAGGATGTCAAGCTGAGGACGTATCCTGTAGAGGTTCGAGACGACGGCATATACGTAGACGTCTGAGGAGTCCCGAACCCGGGGCAAACCGATGCCTGTGGTGACTACTGCACAAGATTTATCCTTACAGGCAGTCCAGCATACTTGTTGAATCAGGACATACTAGAGGAGATAAAAGATCAGGACTACTCCCGGATTGCCCAGACTATAGGGAGCCTCCTCTCCGAGCAGGTCAGGCAGAACCGCTCAGAGGGAGTGATATTCGGGCTCAGCGGGGGAGTGGACTCTGCGGTCCTGGCATACCTGTGCGGCAGATACCTCAAGGATGACACCGTCGCAGTCGTCATGCCCGACACTGCAGTAACCCCGGAATCCGAGACCGGTGACGCCATGAAGGTAATCTCCCTGCTTGGAATCCAGTACAAGCTTGTCGACATCCGGCCCATCGTTCGTGAGTACTCGATGTATCTTGAACCCGATGCCTCAGCCCAGGGAAACCTGCGCGCAAGGATTCGGGCAAACATACTGTACTACTATGCAAACGCCAAGAACTACCTGGTGCTTGGCGCCAGCGACAAAAGCGAGTACCAGATTGGATACTTTACAAAGTTCGGCGACGGCGCCTCGGACATCACGCCGATCATCTCCCTGTACAAGCTCCAGATACGCCAGCTTGCAAGGCACCTTGGGATCCCCCCAGACATCATCGAAAAGAAGAGCAGCCCGCACCTGTGGGAGGGCCATGAGGCAGAAGGCGAGCTGGGAGTCACGTACGAGGAGGTCGACTCGGTCCTGTACTGCCTGCTTGAGAAGAAGATGTCTGCCGGTGATATTCATACGGCAACCGGAATCCCCGAACCGACAATCGAGAAGATTCAGGAGATGAGCCGGAACAGCAGGCACAAGAGGGAAGGCGCGCTGGCACTTGGACATGAATAAGAACCTGCATGTACAAAGTTAGGGCAATCTAATTTTCATACCGTTTAATAGAATCAAACGCCAGAGTAATGCATGAACGCATGGAACAAATTCTGGAAATGGTACGAGAACAAGATTCTGGGAAGCATAATCATCATCACCATAATACAGTTCATCCAGATTCCGCACATGGTGTGGAACGCGGATCTGATGCTGGAGGCAGGAATCGTCTCAAGGGTTCACCCGGTCCTGGACTGGCTCCTCTACGGAGTGGACCTGATTGAGATCGTCTCCATCATAAACGTCGGAATGATCATGTACAGCCTGCTCAAGAAGAGGCGGCATGACAAAAACAGGATTACTGCCGAATAGAATCGGTATGTGCTCTGGAATACCCTGGATGTTTCTGTACGTGAGATCCGCACGCGGGTATAGCCTGATGCCATCCAAAAGATGCCTGCCAAAAGTCTGCAATGTCTCCAGACATCCTAGAAAAAGTCAGACAGGACCTTCTGCCTGACCAATCTTGAGATGCTGCCGTGCAGGAGCCACTCTGTCTTGCTGATGCTGGTCCTTTCAGACGCCAAAAGCAGCCCGTGGCCAAGGCCGTCTGCAATTGCTGGCTCCTGCCTCATGGTCTGGCGGATTCCCTCCCTGACCTGCCATACCCCCACGGGTATTGCGTACTCTGGCCTGATCTCCCTTAGGATCACGGCGCCTGCCTGGACTTTGTTCCGGTGCAGGTACTCTGCAACCCCCAGTTTTGCCGCAAAATAGGCGCCGTCTATGGCAGGCGGATGGTCTATCCCGCGCGCATCCTCTGAGTCGGAGCCGAACCCAACTGTCCCGTCAGAGTGCCATGCCTCGATCATCTCGTAGAGCCACCTGCGGGGGAACAGTATCACCGCAAAGACGTTTCCCAGATGCTCAAAGGAGAATACCCTGCACGAGTCAATCAGGGTATACTCCAGGACATCCTCGACGAGTGCAGACGAGATCATATCGTCGGTTGCTGTAATGCTCCACTTGGTGGGAACGAGCCTCCGCCTTCTGCCTAGCATTCCAATGCTGAGGCACCTTTGAATCCTGGATATCTCGACTCCCGAACAGTACAGGTCCATGACTGCATCCTGTGCCTTGAGGTCGCCGTCATAGAATGCCTTCTCAATCTGCCTGACGGGGGACACCCCTGAAAACCTTGCCGATTCTATTCTGCCTACGGGGCCAAACGGGGCGCTCTCCCCGTCGATGGAGACTCCAGAGGGGGAGACCGGCCTGCTAAACGACAGATCAGATTCGGCCGGCCGCGATGCCATCGCGACCTCCTGAAGGCTCTCGACGTAGCGCCCCTCGGTCTGCTGCACCGGGACAGGCTTTATTCCGCGGATCAGGTTCAGCCTAAAGTTGACTATTTCTTCTAGTGTCTTACCCTCCCATCGTTCCGGACTGTCCAGCAGGCTTGTGTCCCCGTGGGTGGGCGGCACCATCGGGCCCACAAAGACCTTGGGATAGTTGTATGACCCCACAAAGACTGACGGCGGGCTTGCCCCGCTGACAGAGTCGGCCGAGAAGAGATCCCTGTTTTTGGACATGTTTTTGTGCCACTCTGCCAGGATTGCATGGCGTATTCTCTGGGAGTCCGAACGCATCGCAGTACATGCCTGGATTATGCGTATTAACCTGCCGAATGACTCCCGGGAGATGAGATTTTTAAGTGGACTGCGGCCATCAAATGCATGCAAAGGGTCGTCTCGCTGGTGCCCGGCGCCACTGAGATTCTGTACGAGCTGGGAGTAGGGGACAGGATATTCGGGGTCACCCACGAGTGCAGGTATCCGCCGGAGGCTGCTGCAAAGCCCCGGGTGATAAGCTCTGCAATCAACCCTGACGGGATGACCAGCAGCCAGATTAACGCTGCAACGTACAACCTGATAAACCAGCACCAGGAGATCTTTCGGATCGACGAGGAGGTGCTCAGGAGGGCACAACCTGATCTTATCATATCCCAGGAGACGTGCGAGGCGTGTGCGGCACACACCGGCCACCTGGATGAGGCGCTCCGAATCCTTGCAAGGCGGCCGACTGTCTACTCCATGGATCCCCACAGCCTTTCGGACATACTTGGTTCGGTGACGGATCTGGGAGAAATTCTGGGGGTGCCTGCAAGGGCAGCAGAGGTCACGCGCGCCCTCCAGGGAAGGATCGACAGGATTGCCGGCGGCGGCGGTGTGCCAAGCCCCGAGCGGCCAAGGGTCCTTGCAATAGAGTGGATCGAGCCCCTCTTTACCGCGGGCCACTGGGTTCCCGAGATGGTCGAGATTGCAGGCGGCCAGAACATGATAAGCAGGGCCGGCGAATACTCTAGGCAGATGGACATCACAGAGGCGGTCCGGGCGGACCCCGACATCATTATTTTGATGCCGTGCGGCTTTGATACCGGCAGGGCCGTCTCAGAGTATGGTGTCCTGAGGGACGACCGGGAGTGGCGCACGCTCAGGGCGGTAAGGGACAACAACGTGTTTGCAGTCGATGCAGACTCGTTCTTCAGCAAGTCCGGCGTAAGAGTGGTTGACGGTATAGAGATACTTGCCAGGATAATCCGGCCCGGACTATTCCCTGACATACCGGTGCCTGACGGCTCGTACGCCCGTATAGGTATTCCATGATGCGGTGCAATCTGGATTGGTGGGGTTCGTGCCCACAGTGGGTGTGGGCCTAAAGGGACATGCCATGATAACAAGGTATTTTTGGGTTCCGCCGTGCCTGCAAAACCGTTCCGTATACAATCTGGTTAGCGTAATAACATTGCATTATTAGAGTCAATCATGCCTGCACCATTTCAGATATAGATGTCAACTCGACGTTTGCACTAACCATAAATGAACACAAAGCAGATCATTGTTTTGGATCTACTTGTTTCGTGCAAGATTTTGTCTGAAGTTATAATAGATTCTGTATGCCCGTATCGGCGTTGTCCACATTTTCCTCAAAAAAACGGTGTTACGCTTAAAGATCATTAGCGTCACGCGCCAGAAAAGTTTTGGATCACCGATCCCGTCCACAATTAATGAATTCCAATAGGAAAAAGAGGAAGACAAAGAGCACAGACCAAGAAAACAAGAAGAAATGGATACGGCCGAAAGGCTACAGCAAGGAATACGAGATACGAAGAAGTGGAGAGTGGAAGCGAGTAGCTACCAACATCCGTTCCCTTACCACCACCCTGTACAAGATCTGCAAACCCAGATCCGACAAGGACCGGCGCAGAATCTCCTACTTGATCTGCCTCGCAGACAAGGAGTTTCGCGGCAACTCGTACCGGGAACACGTCTCGTACCTCGAGGCCAACCCAGGTTCACTGCACGTCTGCGGCTTAAAAGCCGTTCCGTCCAAATCGTGCCTGCATGCGGCAGCCAAACATCTGGCAGAGCAACAGGAGATGCTGATGGAGGTGATCCCAAGGCAGGCAGGAGGCGACGCATGCGGTCCGCTCCTCGGGGATGCAAGTGGGTTTTCAATCAACATCTACGCCGACTGGGAGGATGCTAAGAAGGGCATCATACCCAGGCGCCAGTTCGTCAAGCTGCACATACTGGTAGCCCCCCACGGAAGGATCGCCGCATGCATGGTGACGCCCGGACTTGCCCACGACTCGCCGATATTCCGAAAGATGTTTGCCCGCACGCCAGACGGCGACGGGCACGTCATGCTGGATTCGGCGTATGACGCACACGCCAACTACAGAATGATCTACGACAGCGGCAGAAAACCGGTGATCTGGCCCCGCAGGAACCACACCGCAAAGGGCTTCAATCCCAGGGCAGAGATGCTCCGCTGGTTCAGACAAGATCGGGAAGGGTTCGAGAAGGTGTACCACCAGCGCAGTCTTGTCGAGTCCGTGTTCTCATCCATGAAGGAGAGGTTCGGTTCCGTCGTGGCCGCAAAGACGTTTCCCATGCAGAGACTCCAGATAATCCTGCGAAGCATCTGCTACAACCTGATAGCATAGGGGTTCCGGTAGGGGCAGAATGCCGGTTTCCGGTTCCAGCGGATGCCATGCACCACTAGATGAAAACGGCTCAAAAACGACCAACCGCAAGCCTGCCGACACCAGAAACCCCTTCAGAGTCCAGGTTTGGGATGCCAAAATGAACCAAAAATAGTGTGAAATAGAGCAGGATTATCAAAAGGTGGACAACGCCTGACTGCGTAGCGTGTTGCATAATTCAACTTGTTCTGCCACAACTTGTACCTGATTCGTTTATCTGGTTCTACACCGCTCCAGCCCCATGTCTATCAGTCTGTTGTAGGCGGCCACCTTGAGATTGACCTCCTGAATCATTTCCATTTCAATGAGTACAGGTGCTCCCCGAACATCCTCTTGAATGCAGAAAACACAATCTCCACCATCCATCCCTTGTCGTATCTGATTCGAGTCTTCCACTCCTCCTGATTGGTCTTCTCGTCAGGCAGCCATTTCGCCCAATTGAGATCAGAGCCGCCAAATTGATCCCGGACTTCCATGCCCCGCGCATCGCCTGCGCCCTTTCCTTTTGGAACGGAGCTTGCCTTGAGCTTGATAAACGGAACCATATCGCGTTTCCCACATGCCATTAGGTTGTCCCTGGAGGCGTAAGCACCATCGCCATACGCAGAACGTTTTGTGGAACTGTCTTTGTGGCCGGACTCTGATGCCGGATCTACCCGTACGCAATTCTCCAATGCACCGTCAAGCAGCGGAACAAACATGGGAGAATCCCCGATCCGATCATCAGTGGCCCTGACTGCAGTATCTCTTTCGTGTCCACATCCGCCAGGACATGCCTCTTTACAGACCTGCGCCTTACCATCCGCTTTTGCCGTATCTACTTCCCTCTCCGCTGTGCTGCTTAAGGCCCATAGAGTCGACTGAAAACCGGATCGTGTCCCTGCTGTCGATGACAGTGACGGTGCCGCCGTTTGTCTATATGTCTAGTGACTGGATCCTTCTGAAGATGGTGGCGTAGTAGGGCGCTTTCATACCCTTGCACACTTCCAGCACCATGCCCATCAGGTTCCAGCAAGTGATGTGGATCATCGATTTGACTCCGCCAGGGAAGCGAAAAATGAGTTTGCGTGTTGGAACGGAGCTCCGACCTTGCGGCGGTTGGCCCTTTTGATCTCGACATGACTCTCCGGGTCATCGTGGATGATTAACGTATGACCACGCCGGATGTATTTTTTGTTGTTCGTCTTCAACCGGATGCCCTGGTTCTAATGATCTTTAGCTTTTTCGGTCTGCACGGGTGCTGATGATTGTCGCTTACTGCAACATGATGGACGTGATTATGCAACACGTTAGTCCCGCGGCGTGACGCGTACAATTTTTTGGAGTCCGGAGTGTCCACCAGCATTTGCGGCCGGTGGATCGTGGTAACATATGTCCAAGTCTCAGGATTAACTGTGAATTGTTTCTCATTTTGAGCCGAGCAAACACATTTTAATCAAAGCATTGAGTTTGAAAGCAACTGATTTGATGACAAAAGAATTAATTTTAAAGTTTAGAGAATGGTTGCAAACAGATGAGGCAAAAAATCATCTAAAAAATATAGAAAAGGAAAAACATGAAGTCAAAAGTTTAATGGGCAAACTTAAATCGTAAGTGTTCACGTCGTGCCTAATTCAGTTCACTCTTGGGTAAATTTTGTGCAAACCACAGATCCAAATAAGATGGTAATCCAAACCCGATGTGAAAAGCCAGGCTGAACTCAAAAAGATGTACACGGATCTCAAGACTGAGAACATCAAGCTCAAGCAGACGATTGAGATGCAAGGGCAGATAATTGAGGAATTGAATCTGGCAGTTGCTGATCTTAAGCGCAGGCTGGTGCGGCATGACAATTACAACACCCCGTCATCACAAAAAAGGGGGCCCGGATGGCCTGACACAAAGGGAAAAGGCGACGAAAAGAATGCCTACAATAAATCCACAAAAGCCTCCCGGGATCAAAAGGACCGCGTGGATGCGGCCGGCAGCGGGAAGTCGCGCGGGGGGCAAAAAGGCCACATGGGCCGCACCCGCAAGCCAAAACCCACCGAGTTTGAGGAACACACCCCGGAGGCCTGCCCCGAATGCGGCTCGGGTAGCCTTTCCATAGTGCAGTCAGAAAAACGCGACATTACCAGGGTGGAGCGCACGATAAAGGTCATCACCACGCGCCACACCATAAACACGTGTCGCTGCTCCTGCGGTCTGGTGGACATCAAGCCCGAGACCGGCCTTCCAGACAAGGGCAGCTACGATCCGAGCATAACGACTGATGTTGCAGACGATTACGTGTGTCGCATGCCGTTTAGGATGATCGCAGACCGCATGTCGCGGTACGGAATTACACTCTCCTCGGGCACGGCGCACAACATAATGCGCAGGCTGGGAACGTCGCTGGGCGCCCCTGCGGCAGCCATTGCCGCCATGATACGCAAGGCCAAGATACTGCACGCCGACGAGACATCGATTCACCTAAACGGCCGCAACGTCTGGGTGTGGATACTGCACGATCCGCTGACCGGGCACGCGCTGTACGTGATACGGGACAGCCGGGGGGCAAAGGTTCTGAAAGAAGCGCTTGGGGGTTGGGACGGCACGTTAGTGTGCGACGGCTGGACGGCGTACGGAAAATACCGCGTCCAGCGCTGCTGGTCGCACATAATACGCGAGGCCAGGGACATCTGCAACCGCAATCCGGACTGCCTAGGCGCGCGCAACGTCCTGAAGCACCTGCGCATAATCTATGATTATGCCAGAAGGGCAAGCAGGAAACGCTCGCGCTCTCTCCGGGACAACGCGTCTGCCATGCTGACGTCATGCATCGAAAAGATCGTTGCAAGGTACGCCGACGATCCAATATTGGAAAAATTCATGGTCAAGATCAGCAATGCTGGCAGCGACCTGTTCCGGTTCGTGCTGAACCCAAAGATCCCGCCTACAAACAATGCTGCAGAACGCGGGTTGCGCGAGATAGTCGTGCACAGAAAAATACGGGGCAGCATAAGGGCAGAGGAGACGATGACGTGGATGGCGAATTTCTTTTCATGTGTAATGACATGGAAAAACAAGAAATTGGATTACTTGGCGGAGATTGCAAAATACGCCTAAAAATGAGTTAAACCACGTGAACACTTACCTTAAATCTATGGATAAATCAAGCAGTGAATTTACAGAATGGATTCTTAATGGATTATTACCACAATTCAAATGGGAGTATGCAAAACGAATTAGTACATTCCCAGCTTTTCGCAATATTAGGCAATACTTCAAAAGTTACAACTACACCGATGAAGACTGGAACACGATAGCAAACATGGTCTATGATCTTGGATATAATTTTCAAAAAGAACCAAAAAAACTTGAAGAGCACATTAAGAAATTTACCGCAAATAAAAAATTACAGAGAAGGCTACAAGTTGGCTCGATTACTCCGATTTTCTTTTGTGTTAATGACAAATATCCTGTGATAAATAATAGAATCAAACGTACATACAAAGATTTTGCATCTATTAATAATTGGAAAGATGAGATTGATCCGAAAATCGAGAGTTACCTAGACGGCATTAAAAAATGCCAAAAATTGATTGATTTTCTTGAAATTGATGAGCTCAAAGATCTGGGTGTGTTTGATGTATTTTGTTATTGGTATGATCATATCCTATAGTGGCGATCAAAAGTTCTTGCAAAATAATTCGGCTTTTCTGTTAAAGAATTTGATCAAATCCAGATTGAATCTCGCAGTTCGATAGTACTGGGAGACGGCACTGTGCATGTCCAAGAAGGTTTTGTAGTATTCTGAAACAAGCAGGTTCCGTTTTCCCTGGTGCCAGCATTCTTCCACGGCGTTGAGATACGGTGAGCCTTTTGGCAGGTATATGATCCTGATGTTCTTGTTCTCGCGCAGCAGCGTCCGGACGGCTTTTGCGCGGTGCGGGGACGCCCTGTCCACCAGGACGGCAACCTTCCCAAAATGCCTCTGCATGGCCTTGAGATAAGCAACAAAAGTGGGCGCGTTAAACCCGCTGGCAGTCCTGAAGAACTGCCTGCCATCCATTGTAATTGAACCGTACGCGGTAATTCTTTTGTGGCTTCCAGTGTATGGCACGGTTATTGGCACCCCCACGGGGGACCAATACTTGCGGCCAGATTTTACGTCGTGTATGAAGAACGCCTCGTCTTGCACGGCCAGGACAAAACCGTCTTTTTCTAGGCGTGAAATTCTCTTTTTGAGGCGATATTGCCAGCTTTTTACGGCTGCCTTGGTGGCCCTGTTGATGTGGATCCTTTGCGACCCCTTGGGGGACAGACCGTATTTTTGCATGATTTTCCTGATGTTCGTCCTGTGCATCTTTGTTCCCGTCTCCCTGTGTATGACCTGTTGCAGTTCGGCAGGAGTGGTCTTGAACCGGTCTACCTTGTCCAGTATGCCGTCCATTGCTTCAGGTGAAATCTTGGGCGGCCTGCCGGATCTGGGAAGATCCCGGAGGCCTTGTAGACCTCCATTCTCGAAGCGTTCCAGCCAGTTGCGTACCCACCTGGGACATCGCAGAAGATTGACGGCCGCATCATCTATGCTCATTTTACGAAAATGTACCATGTGTACTGCAAGCATTCTGGCTCCCACCCTGAGGTCCTTTTCTTTTTTGTATGCTACTTCGAGTTCTTCCCGTGTTACTTTGATCATGCCGCGTTAGGCGACCGGCTGATCTACATAGTTTTCGGTCTGAGGTGCTGAACTTGGAACGAACTTTCACTTTTCACTATAGGTACGCCAGTAAGTTCTAAAAAACAAACTTATGTACTATTACGTCACACTGGGTGTGTCCTATAGTGGCGATCAAAAGTTCTTGCAAAATAATTCGGCTTTTCTGTTAAAGAATTTGATCAAATCCAGATTGAATCTCGCAGTTCGATAATACTGGGAGATGGCCCTGTGCATGTCCAAGAAGGTTTTGTAGTATTCTGAGACAAGCAGGTTCCGTTTTCCCTGGTGCCAGCATTCTTCCACGGCGTTGAGATGCGGTGAGCCTTTTGGCAGGTATATGATCCTGATGTTCTTGTTCTTGCGCAGCAGCGTCCGGACGGCTTTTGCGCGGTGCGGGGACGCCCTGTCCACCATGACGGCCACCTTCCCAAAATGCCTCTGCATGGCCTTGAGATAGGCAACAAATGTGGGCGCATTAAACCCGCTGGCAGTCCTGAAGAACTGCCTGCCGTCCGTCGTGATTGAACCGTACACGGCAATTCTTTTGTGGCTTCCAGTATATGGTACGGTTATTGGCACCCCCACAGGCGACCAATACTTGCGACCCGATTTTACGTCGTGTATGAAGAACGCCTCGTCTTGCACGGCCAGGACAAAACCGTCCTTTTCTAGGCGTGAAATTCTCTTTTTGAGGCGATATTGCCAACTTTTTACGGCCGTTTTGGTGGCCCTGTTAATGTGGATCCTTTGCGACCCCTTGGGAGACAGGCCGTATTTTTGCATGATTTTCCTGACATTCGTCCTGTGCATCCTTGTTCCCGTTTCCTTGTGTATGACCTGTTGCAGTTCGGCAGGAGTGGTCTTGAACCTGTCTACCTTGTCCAGTATGCCGTCCATTGTTTCCGGCGAAATCTTGGGCGGCCTGCCGGATCTGGGAAGATCCAGGAGGCCTTCAAGGCCTCCCTTCTCGAAGCGTTCCAGCCAGTTGCGCACCCATCGAGGGCATCGCAAAAGATTGACGGCTGCATCCTCTATGCTCACTTTGCGAAAATATACCATGTGCACTGCAAGCATTCTGACTCCCACCCTGAGGTCTTTTTCTTTTTTGTATGCTGCTTCGAGTTCTTCCCGTGTTACTTTGCTCATGCCGCGTTAGGCGACCAGATGATCTACATAGTTTTCGGTCTGAGGTGCTGAACTTGGAACGAATTTTTGCTTTTCACTATAGTAATAAAAAATGCCATTTCATGTGCCAAGATGCCAAAGACACGATTGGTGCCAGAACCCGTCGACGCCAACAGTGCCGCACCATCGATCCTCCACAACCCATAAAATCCCCCAAATCCAAGACACGGTGCGGAGGCTCCGCTAGGAGGCGCGTGGTGAAACGCGCCAGCTATGCTGCAAGTGTCGCGATTTGATCCTGTGTGAGCCTGCCGTCTTTTGCCTGCAATCTGGCCACGAGCTCGATGTTGTAGCACATGACACGGATCGCAGTCTCCCTTGTCCGGTTCTCGTGTTTTCGGCACCTGGTGCTGTCCCCGTACATCTTCTTGAGGGCGGCAAAGACTGCCTCGATGATGCTGCGCTGGTGGTATTCCGAGTCAAACCTGTCCCGTTCATCCATGTACAGGCTTACCATCTCGCGCCACGACTGGCTTCCCCTGGCGTTGCGTATGGTGTTAGATTTTGGCTTGATGCGGGGCACCATTCCCATCGCAGATATCATGTTGCACATGAGCCTTGCCAGGTATGCAGAATCCAGGCAAAAGTCGCCGGTGCCCCGGCCTAACCTGCCGAGCATCGCGTACAGCCCGTTTATGTCTGCCACTGCGCTGTCAGTCACCATGCAGTCGATTATCACCCTGGTGCGGATATCCACGATTGCGTGCAGTTTGACCCATCCCTTTCTGGTACGAAAACTGTCGGTCCTGACGTCAAACCACCTGACAAACCGCAGGTACGAGTATCCGGTACCGTCTGCTGCCAGGGAGCCTGCCTCCACCTCCCTGATGGCAATCCGGTGTGCCTCTGCCAGGTACCATTCCGGGATCAGGCCGTAGGCGCGTGCTATCGTGCTCTTGGAGGGAATTTTCTCTAGGCCCATCTTGGCTGCCATGGCGCTATTGTTTCGGAGGATGCCGACCATCTTACGGTAGGTCGTGCGCTGTGCCTCAAGCATGATGCAGACAGCTGCCATGGCGCCAGGCGGGTATGCCGTCATGCCGCCCAGGCCGGGCCTGACGGCGTACGGATCCCCAAGATTCTTGATTATTCCCAGCACGGTATTCAGCATGAGGCCCGACAGGTACTGCTGAACCAAATCGTACTGTCGTTGGTCGCGTTTCTTTGTAGTCATTAGGCGATGCCGTGATCCGCCGATCCATATCTTTTGTCATCCGGGGGTATATGCCTCTAGGACACACCCCGTCACACTCCAAGCTTTAAAAGAAAGAAAAAAGACAGAATGTATTGGAATGACATGTTAGGTAAGAAATACCAATATGGCCCAAACGTGTCAAATTATGCTACAATAAATCAAAACACCACAACAGTCTGGTTTTATACAGATAACGAAGACTTGCATTTTTGGGGATTTGGGACTGTAGAAAATATTACAACGACCGAAGATAACAAACATGTGGCAAAGATGAAAGATTTTCATTATTTTGATGAACAGCATGAACCATCGTCTGACCAAGTACCTAATGCAATCAAGGCCTCTCCTATGCTACAGCAAAAAATCAAGAAACTGCCAGAATGGAATCCGTATAATTCTATCATTAAAATCAATGAAAGTGTCTATAATCAAATTCTATAGTGACGCGCAAAAGTTTTGACAAATTCTGCCCGAAAACTATGTAGATCCGTGGTCCTTGAACGCAGCATGGACGAAACAAAACAGGAAGAACTCGAAAAGGCGTACAAAAAGGAAAAAGACGGCAGGGTGCGTGTCAGAATGCTTGCAGTGCACATGGTACACGTGCGCAAGATGAGCATAAGCGATGCCGCAGACATTCTCTTGCAGGCTGACCGGTGGGTATACCGCTGGATGCGCAGATACGAGGAAGGAGGCCTCGAAGGCCTCCGGGATCTTCCCAGATCCGGCAGGCCGCCCAAGATTTCGCCGGAAGCGATGGACGGCATACTGGACAAGGTAGTGGACCGGTTCAAGACCACTCCTGCCGAACTGCAGCAGGTCATACACAGGGAAACGGGAACAAAGATGCACAGAACGAATATCAGGAAAATCATGCAAAAATACGGCCTGTCTCCCAAGGGGTCGCAAAGGATCCACATCAACAGGGCCACCAAAACGGCCGTAAAAAGCTGGCAATATCGCCTCAAAAAGAGAATTTCACGCCTAGAAAAGGACGATTTTGTCCCAGTCGTGGAAGACGAGGCGTTCTTCATACACGACGTAAAATCGGGTCGCAAGTATTGGTCGCCTGTGGGGGTGCCAATAACCGTGCCATATACGGGAAGCCACAAAAGAATCGCCGTGTACGGTTCAGTCACGACCGATGGCAGGCAGTTCTTCAGGACTGCCAGCGGGTTTAACGCGCCCACATTTGTTGCGTACCTCAAGGCCCTGCAGAGGCATTTTGGGAAGGTGGCCGTCATGGTGGACAGGGCGTCCCCGCACCGCGCAAAAGCCGTCCGGACGCTGCTGCGCGAGAACAAGAACATCAAGATCATATACCTGCCAAAAGGCTCGCCGTATCTCAACGCCGTGGAAGAATGCTGGCACCAAGGAAAACGGAACCTGCTTGTCTCAGAATACTACAAAACCTTCTTGGACATGCACAGTGCCGTCTCCCAGTATTATCGAACTGCAAGATTCAATCTGGATTTGTTCAAATTCCTTAACAGAAAAGCCGAATTATTTTGCAGGAACTTTTGATCGCCACTATAGAAATGGAAAAACCCAATGATGTTTTTGAAGATGTGGCACTGCCCTTCCCATCCACTAAATCTCTTGAAGAAGCAAGAAAATCTATCAAGGAAGAAATTTTGATAGATGATGATACCCTAAATCAAATTTTTAGTACCTTGATTGCTGGAAAAAATATTCTTCTTGTTGGGCCAGTAGGTTCTGGAAAAACTCATCTTGCTACCATCTTGCCCCGCCTAGGCTGGAGGGAATTTAAAGGATATTTTGCTCAAGTTCATACTGCAACTGCTGACTGGACAACTCAAGATGTGATTGGGGGAATCTACCCAAAACTTGATCAAGATGGCCAAATAATATATTCAATTCAGAAAGGGTGTGTGACTGACACCGTGGCACAAAATTGGGTCGATGGAACTAGCAATTCCAAGAAAAGAATTTTTGCTGGAAAAAAAATTAATGGAAAAAATTCAAAATATAGGGGAATCTGGCTTGTAATTGATGAATTTAACCGTGCAAATATTGACAGGGCCTTTGGCCAGTTATTTACCGCCTTGGAATACAACAATTTGCAAATCCCAACTACAGATCCTGAAAAACCATTTGAGGACTTGTTGATTCCACGTGATTACCGGATCATTGGTACCCAAAACACTGCAGACAAGCATTTTTTACATACACTATCAGACGCACTAAAACGCAGATTTTGTAAGTGATTCGCTTTTTGAAGTTCCGCTGGCTTTGCGCGCCTATACTCGCGCAGCCTCCCCATCCGAGAGCGCGGATCGTGCCGAATAAATGGTGACGCAGGCTCCGTTGTCAGCCGTCGCCGGACGCAGAACGCACCAAGTGGTCGAAGAAGCTTTCTCTACGGACGCGGTCAGTGGCCAGCATGGTAAACAGCACGGAATTTGCGTCCATGCCCTTCCGGGACCGGTTGCCCCCGCCGTCGTTCCTCACTGAGACGAACCTTCGGTTGGCTCTCTCCACCGCGTTGTTGTCCGGACTGATGCCCGGGGTCCGCAGGCATGTTGTCATGTAGTACCCCTCGCGGTAGCGCCGCTTGCGGTATTTGGCGATGGTGCCGTGCTTGTCGTCTTGGTACGGGGCGGCAAACAGCCCCGCCGGTTCCGAGTCTATGCAGTCAGCCGCCACGGCCCTGGAATACGGGTCCTTGACGCGCCAGGCGCGGTAGATCTTTTTGTGCACGGCAGACAGCCCGGCCAGGAATTCGGTCACGTCCCCGCCTGGATTCCACTCCAGATCCTTCTGCACCAGGCGCTCCTGGTGGACCACGCACATCTGGCGGGCCGACCCGACATGGAGCCACGCCGGGTACGAGTCCTGCGTGATGATCCCCTCGTAGCCTGGCAGTACTCCCTTGATGGTCTTTGTCTTGCGGGAGTCTACTATTTCCACCAGGCACGACTCCTTGCCGAGTGCGACCACGCCGTAGCCGCGCCTGCCCTTGAGTGGCCAGTGGAACTCGTCGGCCCCCAGGTGCGGCTCTTTGAGGATCTTTTTCCTCACGGCGTCGCGTTCCGGGGCCATCTGCAGGGCCCTGCTTATCTTGTTCCTGTATGCAGACGAGCAGGACACGGGCGTGCCAAGCGCGTCGCCTGCGAATTCGGCGGATCTTGCGTGGGACAGACCCGACATATTCAAAAAGTTGAGCACGGCGCCGACGTTGGCCCCGTAGCGCGCGTGCGGCGCGGTTCCGGGAGGCTTGGCAGAGACCTGTTTCTTGCAGTCCCTGCACCAGCGCCTGACTGTCACGTACTTTATGGTCTTTACAAGCAGGGTCAGCGTCTTGACGATCCGGTCGTATTCGCCCGTGGGGTTCTCCGAGACGTTCTTCCCGCCGCACCCGGGGCACCTGTCAAAGTCTACGATCTCCGTGCAGTCTACCTTATCGGGCCTCTTGTTGATCGTGGCCTTTTGCCCCTTGGGCCTGCCTGCCTTACCGGGATTGGTCTTCTTTTTGGAGGAAGGCATGCTTATCCCGTTTGCCCGGGCGCTGAGTTTGCGGTTTGCCTCGGCGTGCTTCTTGTTGTCTTCTTTCAGGGACTTTACCTGGGCCTGAAGACTCTCCGCCTCATTGCCGTCTGACGCACCTGCAACCTCGCGCGCCATTTTCAGGGTCTTGACGGCAGCATCCACGGCATCACGCACCACGCCTGACCAGTACTGGCAGCATCTACATTCGGATTTCATGCAGGCACCGCAGTCCTGCGCGGAACGTTCAAGGATTGCCTTAAATCCCTCCTCTTCCAAGCATGTTTGGCGTGTCGGTTCCTTCATTTGTGGTTAGCTGAAGGGACTGGCACCCGCTAGTACTTGGATCTCTACAGACAATTAATTTTGACAAAGCGTGAAAAAATCCTTGGGTTCCGTCCCGGCACGGTGACTACCGGCAGGGGAATCAGGGCACTTCAAAAAGCGAATCACTTACCAGATTTTCAATAATTGAACTCCCAACGCCGGCATATCAAGACAGAGAAACTGAATTGTACTATAGAAGCCATGCGTAATCCCTCCATTTCGTTGGGTTAAACCAGAAAAACCAGAAAATATTAAAAATTCTAATTTAATTATCGCCATGTTAGCCATGTGGGGATCCTGTCCTGCCCGAAATGCGAAATAACGTGCGCAGCCTTGCAGCACCGCGATGTGCACGGAATTAATTGTTTGAAACGGCGCTGCCGGGGACGTTTGCCTGTTCCCAGTTTATTACCGGCCCCAGATTGCCGCCTGAAGGGGGTCCCTTCTCCAGGTAGTTCCACACGAGGTCCAGGTTTACAAGCCCGGTTATTATGTTAAATTCCCTGTTAAAGTCGCCAATCTTTCCCTTGTATGGCGCGGTAAGCCGGCCGTACCGCTTCAGCCTGCCAATGGAGTGCTCTACCTTTACCCGGGCGGAATTGATTTTGTGGTTGTGTTCTTTTTCCTCCTTTGTAAAGCGCTTGTGGTTCTTGGTCTTCTTGTGCGGCTGCAGGGTGTTTGTACCGGGCATATCCTTTGCGATTCCCTTGTAACCGCGGTCAGTAAGGGTGTGGACCCTGTCCTCTTCGGGGGTGTTCTCGTCGCACATGCGGTCCCACCACTTTCCAAATGGCAGCGGGCTCTCCCTGAGAAGCGTGATGTCGTGGACGGATCCCACGGTGCTGTCGGATATGGCGACTATCACCCCGTTTTCGTTTATGCACACGGTGGTATTGAGGGTGAACTTTTTCTTCTTGCCAGAATACATCATGCTTCTCATCTGTTTTTCGTCCGGCCTCTGTATGGGGCAGTGCGTGCCGTCGATCATCATGATGCCCCCGTCAGGTCCGGAAATTATTTTTTTGAGATCCTCTTTTGTCTCCGTGTCTGCCATCTCCTTTGAGATGTTGGCAGCAGTGGGCAGCGCCACGTCAAGCACCTCGTCTAGTACATCGATATACCGGGACACGGTTGCCTGGTCTATTCCAAAGAATGCCGCAAGCACGCCCTGCGTGGGGTTGCCCTTTTTGTACATCAGTGACATGAGCAGCGCGTGCCTTGGGTACAGCTTGCAGCGGTTCCCGGGATCCGATGCCCTCGTCTCGTCATTCCTGAAGAGTGGGGATTTGCCGCTTTGCCTTATCCACGCCTCGGCCCTGTCAAGTATGTATTGGAACTGTTCCCTGCACTTCAGCGTCGCGTCATGAAGATTTTTCCCGACTCTGATGATGTCGTCAAGCACCTCCACGCGGTGCAACAGGGCGGGCTCTCCTGCGGCTCCGGATTCGGAACCGTCCCGTGTGCGCCACAGGCTTTGCTCGTGCCTGGCAGCTGCGTCCTGGCGCTTGATTATGTCTCTGAGAGCCTTATTCTCTTTTTGCAGGTCGCTTGTTTTCTGATTCGACAACAGTATGAACCGGCATATTTTGGTTTTAATTGGATGGATCATAAATTTTTGACAGCAGGGCTAACATGTCAACGCGGAGTTTGAAAAAATTCTGGATTACGCATATTTTCTAATGAAGTAGGCGTAATTATGCAACACACAACCGATAACGGGTGTGTCCTAGAGGCATATACCCCCGGATGACAAAAGATATGGATCGGCGGATCACGGCATCGCCTAATGACTACAAAGAAACGCGACCAACGACAGTACGATTTGGTTCAGCAGTACCTGTCGGGCCTCATGCTGAATACCGTGCTGGGAATAATCAAGAATCTTGGGGATCCGTACGCCGTCAGGCCCGGCCTGGGCGGCATGACGGCATACCCGCCTGGCGCCATGGCAGCTGTCTGCATCATGCTTGAGGCACAGCGCACGACCTACCGTAAGATGGTCGGCATCCTCCGAAACAATAGCGCCATGGCAGCCAAGATGGGCCTAGAGAAAATTCCCTCCAAGAGCACGATAGCACGCGCCTACGGCCTGATCCCGGAATGGTACCTGGCAGAGGCACACCGGATTGCCATCAGGGAGGTGGAGGCAGGCTCCCTGGCAGCAGACGGTACCGGATACTCGTACCTGCGGTTTGTCAGGTGGTTTGACGTCAGGACCGACAGTTTTCGTACCAGAAAGGGATGGGTCAAACTGCACGCAATCGTGGATATCCGCACCAGGGTGATAATCGACTGCATGGTGACTGACAGCGCAGTGGCAGACATAAACGGGCTGTACGCGATGCTCGGCAGGTTAGGCCGGGGCACCGGCGACTTTTGCCTGGATTCTGCATACCTGGCAAGGCTAATGTGCAACATGATATCTGCGATGGGAATGGTGCCCCGCATCAAGCCAAAATCCAACACCATACGCAACGCCAGGGGAAGCCAGTCGTGGCGCGAGATGGTAAGCCTGTACATGGATGAACGGGACAGGTTTGACTCGGAATACCACCAGCGCAGCATCATCGAGGCAGTCTTTGCCGCCCTCAAGAAGATGTACGGGGACAGCACCAGGTGCCGAAAACACGAGAACCGGACAAGGGAGACTGCGATCCGTGTCATGTGCTACAACATCGAGCTCGTGGCCAGATTGCAGGCAAAAGACGGCAGGCTCACACAGGATCAAATCGCGACACTTGCAGCGTAACCGGCGCGTCTTGACACGCGCCTCCTAGCGGAGCCTCCGCACAGTGTCTTGGATTTGGGGGATTTTATGGGTTGTGGAGGATCGATGGTGCGGCACTGTTGGCGTCGACGGGTTCTGGCACCAATCATGTCTTTGGCATTCTGGTACATGGGATGGCATTTTTTATTACTAGGACACACCCACCGATAACCGTACACTATTAAGATTAGCCTGCATTACCCCCCACATTGACAGAAAAGGCAATCATCACAAGCGCCCTGCCCTACTCCAACGGGGAGATACACCTGGGGCATGTCGCATCCACGTACCTTCCTGCAGACGTCACGACGCGGTTTCTCAAGCTCAACGGGGTCGACGCATACTATATCTGCGCCTCTGACGACTTTGGAACCCCTATACTGATCCAGTCAGAAAAGGAGGGAAAGACCCCCGCAGAGTATGTGGCCCACTGGAACAGGCGCGACTATGATGACTTTGCCGCATTCAACATAAACTTTGACTACTTTTACAGGACCAGCTCGCCTGAGAACATCGAGTTCGTCCAGGGCGTGTTTCAAAAGCTCAACGATGCAGGACACATCTACGAGCAGGAGATAATACAGTTCTACTGCGAACATGACAAAAAGTTCCTGCCTGACAGGTACGTCCAGGGAACGTGCCCGTACTGTGGCGCACGTGACCAGTACTCTGATCTCTGCGAGAGCTGCGGGCGCGTGCCCGACGAGATAGCCGATCCCAGGTGCTCCATATGCAGCCAGCCCCCCACAAAGAGAAAGACCGCCCATTACTTCTTCCGGCTCCGGAACTTTGGAGACTCGCTGTCCGAGTGGCTCGAGGGCAATAAACACCTCCAAAAGGACGTCAAAAAGTACGTCCAGAACTGGATAAAGTCCGGACTCATCGACTGGGACATCACTCGGGACATCCCGTGGGGCGTTCCGGTCCCCCTTGATTCTGCAAAGGGCAAGGTGTTCTACGGGTGGTTTGACAACCACCTGGCGTACATCTCCACTGCGGTAAAGTTTCTCAATGACCGGGGGATTGACGGAAAAGAGTTCTGGAACTCTGCAGACATCTACCACTTTATCGGCAAGGACATAGCATACCACCACTACCTGTTCCTGCCCGCGATGAGGCTGGGGATTGACAGCGAGTACAAGCTGCCCGACTACATACCCACCCGGGGCCACCTGACCCTTCAGGGGAGAAAGATCTCCAAGAGCAGAAACTGGTACATCGGGCTGAGGGAATTCCTCAAGTATTATCCTGCCGACTACCTGCGGTTCTACCTGGTCTCCATCAACCCGTACTCCCAGGACGACTTGAACTTTGACTGGGACGACTTTACCGTCCGAATCAACTCGGAGCTTATCGGGAACCTGGGAAACCTTGTCAACCGGGCGCTTGGATTCACCAAAAAGGCCTTTGAGGGAGTGGTTCCAGAGGCCACGCCCTTTGACGAGATGGACGCCAAGGCAGAAGAGCAGATCCTCTCCCTTGCAGCCGACGCGGGCACACTCATGAGACAGAACCATCTTGACAGGGCCCTGAAGAGGATAATGGAGTTCTCCTCGTTCTTCAACCAGTACTTCCAACACAAGGAGCCCTGGAAAAGGGGCAGCGGCGCCAACAACTGCGTGTTTCTCTCAGTCAATGCGGTGCGGAGCCTGGCAATTGCCGTCATGCCGTTTATTCCCGAGAGTGCCCAGAGGATATGGGACCAGCTTGGCATGGACGGGAATGTCGCAGATTCTGCGTGGGACGGCATGTCCTCCCTGGGAGTCAAGCCCGGACACGCGCTGGGCACCATCTCGCCACTCTTTACAAAAGTCGAGAAGTCTGAGGTTGCAGCGTACAAGAAGAATCTGGGTTCACACCAATGAGGAGGATTCCGCGCATCTCCACTCGGGGATACTATGATCTTTCCACGGGCCAAAGGCTCAAAGACGATGCATACTACCTGTACCCCAGGCGGTACTTTGAGGATCTCAGGAGAGGAGTCTCTGCAGAGGTCACTATAATGATTCACGGGCTGAGAAACGACAGCCGCGGCGCTATCCAAAAGACGGCCATTGCCCGGGAGCGCCTGCGCCACCTCGGGTATGACTTTCCGGTGGTGGGGTTCAGCTACGATTCTAACACCACCGGCGCCCACCTGGCAAAGCATGAAAAGTCCGCACTGGAAGTCGGCCAGAGGATCGCCGTGATGAACGGGTGCCACCTGGGCCGGTTCATCGAGGATTTCAGGTGTGCAAGCCCAGACACTGCGATACGGCTAATGGGCCACTCGCTGGGCTCCCAGGTGATCCTCAGCACGCTAGAGTACCTTGCAGGCCGGATGGGAGGACCTGCGGTCCGCAGCGTCCACCTGTTTGGCGCCTCGATCTCCGACCGGGTCCCGTCGTCTGAAAAGTACGGCAGGATTCTTGATGACGCCGTGTCTGAAGAGATAGTCAACCATTACGCGCCTACAGATGAGGTGCTCAATTATGCCAATGACACAGGATACATACACGGCTCGCTTGGTCTTTGCGGGGTTGCAGGCAGGCCGGTCTCCTCCAAGTACCGGCAGATACGTGTCCGGCCGGAGAATCACAGGTTTGTAAGCTATGCTGCCGTACTTGATGCGTTTCCATGAGGGTGCGCCGATACAAGAATACCAGAACTACTCCCGCCGGACAAAAAGAATCTTTTAGCCGTACATGCAATGCTGGTTCATGGGAGTCTGCATGTGCCGTGGAACAGAACTCGGAAGGGAGGCTGATCCTGTTCCACTTGGCAGTAGTTCGCCTTTCACACCATGCCGGCTCGGCTTCAAGCGTATCGGGGCATACCATAACAGGACACGTTCCTGTGGGGGTTGTGCGGGCAGGAGGAGGAGGAGGAGGGCAGGCGGTCTGAATTGACCGGGATTGTAGTTCTGATATCCGGGCGCGGCTCCAACATGGAGTCGCTGGCCAAGAATGTAGACGTGCAGGCAGTAGTCTGCAACGTGCCTGGTGCGGCAGGAATCAAGACTGCGCAGGACATGGGGATCGAGTGCGTCGTGGAGTCTGCCATGGACGGAATCGTATCCGTGCTGGACTCCCTTGATCCGGATCTGGTGTGCATGGCAGGATTCATGAGGATCCTTCCCTCGCGCGTGACTGAAAGGTACAGCGTCATGAACATACACCCCTCGCTGCTGCCGCTGTTTCCGGGACTGCATGCACAGAGGCAGGCCGTAGAGGGCAGCGTAAAGTATTCTGGTTGCACCGTCCACATGGCAGATGCAGGCGTGGACACCGGGAGGATCATCCTGCAGGACGCAGTGCCTGTCATGCCCGGGGACACCGAGGATACCCTCTCAGACCGCATCATTCTGCGGGAGCATGAGGCGTACGTGCGGGCAGTCAGGCTGTTTCTGGCGCGGAGTGATCTCGGCACACCAGAACCAGACAGCAACAGCATGATGTTTGATGATGCAGGCAACGCGGCTGCATCCGCAGTCGGGTGCGGCAGAGTAGCGTATCTGTGGAATGGCGGCGGCGGCACATTTGCAGTATCTGAGAGGAGTCCTGCAGACACGCCGTGTGTGGTGTCGGTGCCTGGTGATGGCGCCGATGTGGTGTCGGCGCGGCTGCGCAACTTGGTGGACTGGTAGTAGTAGTAGTAGTAGTAGTAGTAGGCCAGCCGGGCAGCCTTTGCACATGCAGCAGCAACAGCACCCGGATGTCTGCGACCCTTCTGGCCTGCAGCGCATGATCGGCGTTGTCCACATCTTCCTCAAAAAAGCAGCGTTACGCTTAAAGATCATTAGCGTCAGACATCCGAAAAGTTTTGGATCACCGATCCTGCCCACAATTAATGAATTCCAATAGAAAAAAGAGGAAAGCAAAGAACAGAGACAAGGAAGACAAGAAGAAATGGGTGCGCCCGAAAGGCTACAGCAAAAAATACGAGATGCGAAGGAGTGGGGAGGGGAAACGAGTGTCAATCGGAATCCTCGCCCTTACCACCATCCTGTACGAGATCTGCAAGCCCAAGTCCGACAAGGACCGGCGCATGATCTCCTACTTGATCTGCCTCATGGACAAGGAGTTTCGCGGCAACTCGTACCGGGAACACGTCTCGTACCTCGAGGCAAACCCAGGTTCACTGCACGTCTGCGGCTTAAAAGCCGTTCCGTCCAAATCGTGCCTGCATGCGGCAGCCAAGAGGCTGGCAGAAAAGCAGAAGATTCTGATGGAAGTGATCCTGGGACAGGCAGGGAGTGACGCTCACGGTCCGCTCCTTGGGGACGCAAGCGGATTTTCCATCAACATCTACGCCGACTGGGAGGATGCCAAGAAGGGCATCATACCCAGGCGTCAGTTCGTCAAGCTGCACATACTGGTAGCCCCGCACGGAAGGATCGCCGCATGCATGGTGACGCCCGGACTTGCCCACGACTCGCCGATATTCCGGAAGATGTTTGCCCGCACGCCAGACGGCGACGGGCACGTCATGCTGGATTCGGCGTATGACGCGCACGCAAACTGCAAGATGATCTACGACAGCGGCAGAAAACCGGTGATCTGGCCCCGCAAGAACCACACCGCAAAGGGCTTCAATCCCAGGGCAGAGATGCTCCGCTGGTTCAGGCGGGATCGGGAAGGGTTCGAGAAGGTGTACCACCAGCGCAGTCTTGTCGAGTCCGTGTTCTCATCCATGAAGGAGAGGTTCGGTTCCGTCGTGGCCGCAAAGACGTTTCCCATGCAGAGACTCCAGATAATCCTGCGAAGCATCTGCTACAACCTGATAGCATAGGGGTCCCGGTAGGGGCAGAATGCCGGTTTCCGGTTCCAGCGGATGCCATGCACCACTAGATGAAAACGGCTCAAAAACGACCAACCGCAAGCCTGCCGACACCAGAAACCCCTTCAGAGTCCAGGTTTGGGATGCCAAAATGAACCAAAAATAGTGTGAAATAGAGCAGGATTATCAAAAGGTGGACAACGCCGCGCATGATTCAAAACTTCATAAGGTTGTGCACCGGCACGTCCCCTGTGGAGTCTGTAAACTTTGTGGTACTGGGCAGACAGGACACTGCATCCGAGTTTGGAAAGAGGGGGACAGTCACGGATCTCTCCATGTACGACCGAAAAGAGTCCGGCACCATCAGGACGTGGGTTACCCCGAGTGGATTCCCTGACAAGATACAGCCCCTGCTCCAGGCAATCAACCTGGCAGAGTATGTCATATTTCACGTGGATGCGCTGGGCAGGTTTACCGGAGAGCAGATAATCGCCCTTGACCTGCTCAAAAAGACAAGGGGAATCCTGTCGCACACGTTTGATGTGGACGCCTCAAGGCTCGATGCGATGATCAAGGGAACAGTCGTGGAAGGGTATACCCGGGTTGAACAGGACCAGATGAAAGACGCCATGATCAAACTGGGCCCCGTATCGTGTGACGGCCCACCCGTAGTTACAGTTGATCACTGCTTTGATGTCCGGGGGGTGGGCACAGTGGTGCTGGGAAAGGTGACCTCCGGCAGGATCAAACAGTATGACACGCTCCGGCACTATCCCGGAGGGCATGACGTCCTGGTAAAGTCGATTCAGATGCACGATGATCCCACCCCAGAATCCGTCTCCCCTGCACGGGTGGGACTTGCAGTAAAGGGGGCGCGGCCCGACGAGATTGGACGCGGGGACGTGCTGTGCGCAGAGGGGGCAGCCGAGACCCGAACGGCAATCACGCTTGACTTTACGCCCAACCGGTTCTACAAGGGCGAAATCACGCAGAACCAGGGATGCCTTGTGAGCGCGGGCCTGCAGGTAAAGGCTGCGCGGTTCTCATCTGTTGATCCCGTGATACTGGAGTTTGAAAAACCGCTGGTCTGCCGGACGGGCGACACCGCAGTAATCCTGAAACCCGAGTCCCCCACCGTCCGCATCCTTGGAAGCGGCACCATAGTCTAACTTAATTAAATCAAAAACCACTCCCTGATGTGCGCGGATTAATGATGGGCAGGTTCCAGCCGTTTCATCTTGGCCACCTGCATCTGGCAGAACGCATCCTTGGGGACTGTGACGAGGCGATAATAGCAGTCACAAGCGCCCAGTTCAACTACCTGGAGAAGGATCCGTTCACGGCAGGAGAGCGCATCGAGATGATCCACGAATCCCTCAAGGCCTCCGGCCTTGACCGGTCTAGGTTTCTTGTCCTCTCAATCGAAAACCAGTTCAATGTTGCCACCTGGCACTCCTACCTAATGTCCGCACTGCCCCGCTTTGATCGCGTGTACAGCGGAAACGACTACGTCTCCATGCTGCTGTCAGACTCCGGGGTGGAGGTGATATTGCCGGAGTTTCTAGACACCTCGAGGTACAACGCCACGCGGATTCGCTCGCTGATAGCATCCGGCGGGGACTGGAAGAGCCTTGTGCCGGATGCGGTGTATGCTTTTCTTACGGGAATCAACGCCAAAGAAAGGCTCGAGGTAATATCTAAATCAGACACCGTCCCCACAAAACACTGATGAAGCCGGTCCGTGCATGCCCAATCTGCCCCGGATGCGGCTCGAAGAGGTTTGTCCGGCTTCCAGGCGACGGGGTTGTAGTCAAGTGCAGGTCGTGCAGCCGAATAATTGAGATCTGACATGCTGTTGCTGCTGCTGCTGCTGCTGCTGCTGCTGCAGGGAGAGGGCCTGCGGGTGGTGGTACCAAATCTGCCGTAATCGCGGTTTGGGGGATTCCTTCCAGATGACACGGATTAATGCCATTGCGGGGGACACCGTTTCATCTGCCCGCATGCGGAATCTCCTGCTCTACGTATCCGGATCCTGCAGAAGGATTTTAAAAGATCCATAGTCCAGTTACCGGTATGAAGCAGAAGGCCGCATCCAGAAGCATCAAGATCCTGGTTGCCAAGCTTGGCCTTGACGGCCACGACCGGGGTGCGCTTGTACTCTGCAGGGCCTTTCGGGATGCCGGCATGGAGGTAATCTATTCTGGCCTGTTTGCAACTCCCGAGAGGGTGGCGCAGATTGCCCAGGACGAGGACGTGGATGCGATTGCGATGAGCCTGCTCAACGGCGCACACGGGACGCTGTTTCCAAGGGTGATAAGGGAGCTGAAGAAGAGGGACGTTGAGAACGTGCTGGTAGTAGGGGGCGGCGTGATTCCCGACGTGGATCACAAGGCGCTGATGAAGTCGGGGGTGGATCACGTGTTTGGCCCCGGAACGCCGTTGCCGGCAATAATAGATCACATCAACACGGGCGTCTCTGATCTGGGAAGAATTTAGTCCTCTTCTTATTCGGTGGAGTCTGGCCACATCATCTTGCGCATCTGCTTGCCGACCTTTTCTATCTGGTGGTTGTCGTACTGCTTCATGTACTTGGCAAATGCGTCCTTGCCGCTCTTTTGATACTCGGATGTCCACTCGGCGTTGAAGGTTCCGTCCTGAATCATGGCCAGAACGTCTCTCATCCTCTCCTTGCTTGCCTCGTCCATCACCATCGGCCCGCGCGTCAGGCCACCATACCTTGCAGTCTCGCTGACGCGATTCCACATGCCGTTGATGCCATACCTTTGAATCATGTCCACTATGAGCTTCAGCTCGTGCAGCACCTCAAAGTATGCGATTTCCGGCTGGTAGCCTGCCTCGACTAGCGTCTCAAAGGCGTTTGTCACCATGGATGCCGCACCGCCGCACAGGTCGGCCTGTTCGCCAAACCAGTCAGTCTCCACCTCCTCCTTGAAGGTGGTCCTGATGAGGCCGGCCCTTGCGCTTCCTATGGCCTTTGCAATTCCAAGCGTCCTGTCCCATGCCATTCCGGTAAAGTCCTGCTCGACTGCTACTATGGACGGCGTCCCAAAGCCGTCAAGGTACGTCTCCCGTACCTTGGAGCCTGGTCCCTTGGGGGCGACCATGATAAGATCCACGTTGCTTGGAGCCTCAACCCACTTCCAGTAGATGGCAGCTGCATGGGAAAATGACAGCGCGTTGCCCTCCGAAAGGTTGGGGGCTATCTCGCTTTTGTACATCTCGCCCTGGATCATGTCTGGTACCAGTATGTGGATGATGTCTGCCTGCTTGACTGCGTCTGCGACCGGCATTACGTTGTGGCCGTCTGTCTTTGCCTTGCCCCAGCTGTTGCCGCCCTCCTTGAGGCCCACGATTACCTTCAGGCCGGAGTCCTTCATGTTGTTGGCCTGCGCGTCTCCCTGGATCCCGTAGCCAATCACGGCAACGGTCTGATCCTTGATCTTCTCGAGGCTGATCTCCTCGTCCTTCCACGTCTTTGCCATGGGTATGGTGGGAATGACACAAATATTAACTATGGAACCCGGATCGCCACCGCCTCATCCGTGGTGTGACCGTTCACGCCTTCTCGTGCCGGTTTGGAATCACGTGAATCTGGCAGTGCTCTGCCATGCTGCCTGCCATCTGGCCCGTCTCGAACCTCACCGTGAACCCTGTCACGGTACCGTCCTTCTCCTGTATGTCTGACTTGACCGAATCTATCAGGGCGAGGCAGAGCGACTTTTCTGCAGGTATGAGATCAAAAAAGTTGCCCGTGTGTCGCCTCGGCAGGACCAGCGAGTGCAGGTGGGTGGCAGGTTTTGCATCCCGCAGGGCAAAGGCCATGCGGTTGTCAAACACGGGATCCTTTGACGTGCAGAACGGGCATTTGGGATTCCTGTACTTGAGCCGGTTCAAGACCATGACAAAGTCCGTGTCGTCCCTGTTCTTTTTTTGCGCGTTGCACTTGTAGCAGAGCGCCTGGAGGTTTGAAAGCTCGTTTGCGCCTCCCATGCTCACGGGCACTATGTGGTCGATCTCAAGGGCCCTATCCAGGGAAGAGACGCCGCACGCCACGCAGACGCCCTTTGACTTGGCTAGCACGGCAAACCTGATCTGGCCCGGGATGTGCTCCCTGGAGCCGCGCCTGTCAAACCACGGCAGCCTGAGCGTCTTGTCAACGTACTCTTGGTATCTCAGATCGCAGAGCTCCACGAGCCTCTCCCCCTGTTCCTTTGTGATGTCATCCAGCAGCAGCGTAAAGACGCCGCGGTCATAGTCTACCACCTTGTGTTTTCTCAGGGTCTGCAGGGGCCAGCGCTTTGCTATCTGGACATAGTATTCCAGCTGCGCCTTGTCCTCGTTCAAAAAACCCCTGGCAACATTCTCGGCGGCCGCGCTGCCTCCGGAGAGCAGCAGGGTCTTGATCAGCAGCGGCTGGTAGACGTGGGTCATCCTCATCTTGTGCCCGATAAAGTGCTGCAGCTCTTCAAAATCCAATATGATTACACATGGAGCGTGCGTATTTGAGGTTTGCATTGCCCCCACTGGGCTCTGCATGTAATCCCATGCCGGAAAATCTACTTATGGCGCAACAAAAAGAGAACAGCCGTGGACGTAAAGCCCATTAACTATAATCTGATCTTTGAGCCGGATCTTGAAAAGTTTGTCTTTGAGGGAACCGAGACAATCTCTGCATCCTGCATGGTAAATACCGACAGGATAACCATGCACTGTGCAGAACTGAAGATAAGATCATGCGTGGTGGAGTACGAAGGCAAAAAGATCGGCTCCACCCATGCCACCGACGATAAACAAGAGGAACTGAGGATAACGCTGGACGAGAAGATCAAGGGCCCTGTAACGATATCTGTAAAGTTTCAGGGGACGCTAAACGACCGTCTCCTTGGCTTCTACCGAAGCCGGTACGAGCAGGACGGCACGACAAAGTATCTTGCCACGACGCAGTTTGAGGCAGCCGATGCAAGGCGCGCGTTTCCGTGCTGGGACGAGCCCATGGCAAAGGCCACATTTGAGATATCCATAGTGGCAGACGACGCCCTCTCTGCAATATCAAACATGCCCGTCCTCTCAAAGAAGAGATCCGGGGGCAAAACGACACACCGGTTTGCAAAGACCCCGGTAACCCCCACCTACCTGATCTATCTTGGCGTGGGCGAGTTTGAGTACCTCTCGGGACGGACAGGAGATACCAGAATCCGGGTCGTAACCACAAAGGGAAACAAGTCCCGCGGAAGATACTCGCTGAATCTGGGCAAGAAGCTGCTGGCCTCATACGAGGAATACTTTGGGATAAAGTACCCCCTGCCCAAACTGGACCTGATTGCCATCCCGGACTTTGCTGCAGGCGCCATGGAGAACTGGGGGGCCATCACGTTCCGGGAGACGATCCTGCTTTACGACCCCAAGACCTCCTCCACTAGGACCAAGCAGTTCATCGCAGAAGTCATCTCCCACGAGATCGCGCACCAGTGGTTTGGAAACCTGGTCACCATGAAGTGGTGGAACGACCTGTGGCTCAACGAGAGCTTTGCCACGTTCATGGCGACAAAGTTTGTCGACCGGTTCTATCCAGAATGGGACCTGTGGAGCCAGTTTGTAGATGATGCCATGCTGGCTGCAATGGGAATCGACTCCCTGAAGACCACCCACCCGATAGACGTCACGGTAAACTCGCCTGCAGAGATCCGGGAGATATTTGACGCGATATCGTACGACAAGGGGGGGTGCATACTGCGGATGCTTGAGCACTATGTCGGCGAGCCGAACTTCCAAAAGGGCCTCAAGAGGTACCTGTCCGACTTCAAGTACGGAAACGCAGAGGGAAGGGATCTGTGGAACGCGATTGGCAGGGCGTCTGGGATGCCCGTGGCATCCATGGTGGACACCTGGCTCAAGCAGCCCGGGTTCCCGCTGGTCCTGGCAAGCCGGAGCGGCAGCAGCACCCTGCGCCTCGAGCAGAGGCGCTACCTGCTGGAGCACGACGAGGATCACTCCGGCGGACTCTGGCACATCCCGCTGTCCATGGGACTCCAAGACGAGTCATCAAGGAGGCTCCTCAAGAAAGAGTCCGTGTCGGTGAGGCTTCCCAAGGGTACCCTGGGACCCGTCGTGAACCACGGACGAAAGGGATTCTACCGGGTCAGGTACGATGACGCGATGCTCTCTGACCTCAAGCCGCTGGTGGATAAAAAGGAGATTCCCGCAATAGACCGGTGGGCAATCCAAAACGATCTCTTCTCTCTTTGCGTATCCGGCGACAAGACGGTACGAAACTACCTGGACTTTTCGGATGCGTACATTGACGAGGAGAGCTACATGGCATCCCTCAACGTCGCACGCAACCTGGCATCGCTGTACTTTGGCGCATTCCACGAGGGGTTCTCAGGAGAGGTCGGCAGGTACGCCCGGCGCCACCTCAAGGCGATGCTTCGGCGCCTGGGATGGAACCCCAAAAAGACGGACAGCCACACCGATGCCATGCTGCGCACGTTTGTGATATCTGCGCTGGGGCGGATGAATGATGCAGAAGTGGCTGCCGAGGCGCGTGCGCGGTACGACCGATTCCTGGAATCCCCCGACTCCCTCAGGCCCGACCTCATCGAGCCTGTCTGCTCCATTGCAGCCTGGAACGGAAACGCCAAGACGTTTGCCCAGCTGCTGGATCTGTACAGGAACGCCGGCACCGCAGAGGAGAGGCTCAGGTTTCTGGGCGCCATGTGCGGGTTCCAAGACACGCGGCTTCTCACCAAGACACTCAACTTTTCACAGACACCCGAGGTCCGCTCCCAGAACATGCAGCTGCCGATAATGAAGGTGGCTGCCAACCCGCACGGCAAAAAGATCCTGTGGCCGTGGCTGAAGAAGAACTGGAAGCGGCTCAACAGGAAGGTCGGCTCCGGAAACCCGCTGCTCAACCGGATAGTTGCCAGCATATCGTCTGTGGCAGACGACTCCATGGAGTCCGAGATAGCGGCATTCTTCAAGGAGAACCCCGCGCCCGGAACAGAGAGGACGCAGGCACAGATGCTTGAGAGGGTGCGTATACACTCTGCCCTTCTCAGAAGGATGAATCGGGAGTTTGGGGATGGCTAGGTTTACCGCCCCGATCCTTCTTGGAGTGGTCACTATATTGGCACTCATATTTTTGACCGGGGACAGAGGGGGGGACGATACGGCCCTTAGGGAGACGCTTCATGTCAGCGCCATATACCATGACACCGGAAACGTGGAGATCATCTATGATGACATCTCAGGCAACACCGACTCGGTGGTGCTCGAGATTCTTGGAATGTCCGAATCGTTCCAGAAAAGGTTCGAGGGCTCCGGGTTTACCGAGACTGTGCCATTCCAGGGTACCCCCAAGCACGGCTGGGCAGTGCACCCGGTAGTGCTTGAAGTCGAGCACAGCGAGTTCGGACACGTGCAGATCAAGACCGAGATTTACCCCCTGGGGGATCCCGTCCCCCCGATAATCTATGCCGGGGAATGATGATGCAGGCCGGCAGGGTTGGGCATGGCAGTTATTTACAAGTCCGCTGATAATCAACTCCATGGACACCGCCCGCAATGCTGGCCGTCAGGGCAAGATGATGCAATCAGTCAGAGCTGTCTTTTTTGCAAGTCTGTTGCTTGGTCTCAATGGCATGGTCTTCAGTCAGGAGGCAAACGCAACCGTGTGCTATCACCCAGACGCCTTATTCGGATATGACGGGGAAAGGGTTGCAATCGTGACTGTTACCGTTGTCTCCTCCGAGGAGAAAATTTATGATCCTCCCGAATTCAATGGGGATTTTCTTCTCTCGAGTCGGGCAACCACCGCTTTTACCATTGACGAAGTAATTTATGGCAACAAGGAATTCCCACTGGAATCGGATTCCGTGAGTGTGATCAATGCGCACGCCGTAAAGGCCGGGGACAGATACGTTGTCGGGTACAGCCTGGCTGGAGAGAACTGGCATATCGGGGACGAGTGCACTGTGCTTGAACCCATGTCGTTTGTTGAGTTTGCGGCATTTTATGAGGACCTACTGACAAATCCATGCGATGCCGACAAGCATTATCTGATTAGAAACTCAGATCGGGAAAAAGTCTGTGTTTCGCATGACGAAAGGAACGAATTGATCAAGAGCGGATATGGATTTTATCTTCCCGGCCTGTCATTTTATGAATGGAAACACATAGGCGACAATCCGCCACTAGACGTCAACGCGTATGCATCCAATGCATTCTGCTCCACTGGAGTGAGAGCAAGCACCGGCAACTATTGTATTCCATACTCAGTTGGTTTGTCATGGAATGCCAAGATGGGCAATACCGACATATCCATCTCAAACTTGCCAAACTTGGGAGAAACTGCGACGGTTACAGTTTCAAACGTCAGTCTTCCCAGAAGTAGCTCAGGGTAGCACCGGCGGCGGGGGCTCCGGCGGCTCTTTGTAGCCAAATACGATCAGCAACAGCAGCATGTCCCTGAGATCCTGTTGGGTGATCGGGGGATCCGTGGGATAAATCCCGGTAACGTGCATCAGCGTTGCGTTTGCCATTACCCAAGCGTTAAAGACGGCTACAGAGTACACAAAGCACAAAAGTCGCGCCATCGGGTTCTTGCTGTGCGTCTTGGCCCTTGTGTTTTCTATCATCCGGTATCCAGTCTCTATGCCCCACCTGTTCCCGTACGAGTCCGGATCCACGTCGGGGACGTTGGTGACAAACCCGATGTATTTCTCGTGCGGCAGCAGCTCGTCGTCGTCCTTTCTTTTCTTCCTCTTCTTCCTTTCTGTGATGGTCATCGTATACGACACCTCCCTGCCATCTCCCCCGACGATGACGGATTTGGAGACGCGGCCGCGCCTGCCTGTAGCAAACTCTGCGATGGCATCCACCACAGTATCCGTATTCTTGCATGGTATCAGATATTTGATGCCCATGTCCCCAAGCGTCCCCATTACGTCTGCCGTAAAGAACTCCCTGTCCAGCATCGCCATTCCGATGCAGGCCCCCACGTCCCGTGCAGAGCCGATGATTTTACGCACGAAATCGGCAGTATCCTCAAGTGACGGCATGTTCAGGACGCCTAACACGAGGCGAAGGTTCTGAACCGTGGACTGTATCGTGATGTACCTCTCAAAGACGTGTGTCCCGTCCTTGGCCTTTGAGCGCACCAGTTCTGCCCCGTAGCTCTTGTCGTATCTGGGTATCAGGTGCATGTCGATTGCCAAGTCAATCTCCTGGTCTTTCTTGAGCAGTCTCATCTTGCGCATCTGGTCAAGCTGCAGAACGACTGTCTTGGCAAAGCATTTGTAGACGTTGCTGCCACGCGTCCGGGATGCCGCATCGCGCATCCACTCATCACTTGGGCGTGAGTCCCCGTCTGCACCGCCGATTCTCTTGGAGGACCTGGTGCATCCGGCCACCTGCCTGCCGTGCGCACATGCGCCTGCCATGCTTCTGTGAAAATCCTCGGTGCCGTAGATGGCATTGTGCCTGTGTGAGACCATGATGCACGGGGACATGCCTGCCCCTACCGTGTCCAGAACATCTTGATATATGCGTGGGTTGTTAAGCAAGTCGCGTCTCAGTTGGTTCATTGGTAGTTCGATGACCTTCTGAGATTGCCCTAATTGATCTGTTTTGATTTTGGGCTGTTTTCAGGTACTTCTGGGAAGACTGAACGTGGATCCTGAGAAGATTCTCCCATTCCCCGACGATTACAAACGTTTTGGCATAACACTGAGTGATAACCTTGTGTTTGTAGACGCCCCGGATTCAGAACGGACCGATAGCGGTACTTTGGCATACTACCAAGATCTTCCACCCGTCCTGCTGTCATTTCATTTGGAGGCGACGATCCGCGCAGTGGGTGAGGGGCCTGCCACCGTCAAGGCGGACGGAAGATTCTACGGCTACGACATCATGTATTTTAACGTCGCAAACAATACGACTGACGGCCACCCGTTCAAAAATTTTAGGGGAGATGACGTTTTTGTAACATTTGCCAGCGACAAGCAACATTACGAATACGGGGAGCCGGTCACGGTATCGGGCCAGTTCAGCGACTATGTCGGAAAATGGGTCGCTTTTGATTCGAAGCCCATCCAGATTGATTCGGAAAACAGATTCAGTACTCAGATAGACGGGGAGATTTTCAGAGGGATAACGACTGACGAACTATACTTGACGTTGGATGAGTATTCTGGGAGGGGGGTAGAGCAGATAAAGATCACGTATGGCACAGAATCTGACCCGTCTTTTGAAAAAGAGAACGGACAGTCGTCTGACGGCGGTGGATGCCTTGTTGCAACTGCTGCATATGGCAGCGAACTTGCGCCCCAGGTCCAGTTCCTTAGAGAAATCCGGGACAATACATTACTATCCGCCGACGTCGGCGCATCGTTCATGACGGCATTCAACCAATTCTATTATTCCTTCTCGCCTGCGATTGCCGATCTCCAAAGGGAGAATCCCATGTTTGGCGATGTGGTGAGGGGAATGATCATGCCTGCAATGTACGCTCTGGGAATCATGACGCTTGCAGATTCCAACTCGGATGCATCGATCCTGACATTTGGGATTCTCTCGATTGGAGTTATTGCAGGCATCTATGTGGCAGGCCCATGCATGGCCATCCATGTAATTCGCAGAATGATCAAGACTCCGCGTGAATCATGCAAAAAGGAGTTGGCAGGCAAGGTAAAAAATGGCATGCCCAAAAACAGGCAGGCACAAAAGCACATTGACGACCTTGATCCATAGAATTTCACCCCTCCATTACGGGATCCTTGCACGCCATTGTCACCCAGCGTTTAAGAATTCTGGAGTCGTTGCTGTATGCCGTGACTGCGACCCTGCCGGGTCCGCCTGCCTGTATTATGAAAAATTCCGGGAAGAAAAAGGGGAACAAGATTTTATTGCCCCTTGGAGCCATGACCGTATTGGATCTGATACCTGATCTGAAGAAGGGGAGGCGGGGTGCCATTGCAAAGGCCATAACCACGGTGGAAAACGATCCGGATGGGACCCGGGAACTGCTAAAGGAGATATTCAGGGAGACTGGAAACTCTGTCATAATCGGGATAACCGGGCCTGCAGGCGCCGGCAAGAGCTCGCTTATCAACCAGACCATTCTGGACCTGAGGAAGCTGCGCACCAAGCCTGCGGTGCTGGCAATAGATCCCACGAGCCACATCACCGGGGGCGCCATACTCGGAGACAGGGTCAGGATGAGCGAGTCCACCGACTCTGGCGTGTATATCCGGAGCATCGCATCAAGGGGCGCGACAGGCGCGGTGGCAGACTCCCTGAGAAACAGCATCCGCGTGCTGGAGTATGCCGGGTTCAACCCGATAATAATCGAGAGCGTCGGGGCAGGACAGACCGAGGTGGAGATATCCAAGATTGCAGACATAACCGTGGTGGTATTCAACCCCAATACCGGCGACAGCATCCAGACCATCAAGGCCGGGCTGACCGAGATTGGCGACATCTACCTCATCAACAAAAGCGATCTTGCAGGCTCTAGCCGGCTCTTTGATGCCGTGCAGGACTTCATAGGAGGCTCTGAGAGAAGGCCGATCGTCCTCAAGACGTCTGCAAAGAGGAATACGGGAATCGGCGAGTTTGCAAAGGTGCTCAAGGACATGATGAAGTCCAGGGCAGAGTCCAAAAAGGAGACGCGCAAACTGCGCCTCGAGGCAGAGCTAAAGGATATCATTTTAAATAACATTCGCGGCAGAATCGATGACATGCTACTCTCCGACAAGGCCACTGCGCGGCACCTTCTCAAGGTGCAGGAGGGCAGCATGGATCCGCTTGAGGCAGGTGCCAGGATAACCAAATCCATACTGAAGTGATGACTAATGAATGCAAAGCCTAATGGTGATAATGCCAAGATATTTACTGATTCGAACATACCCGTAAAGAGGATCCACCGCAGATCCTCCAAGGACAGGCCGCCGTCCGGGGATTCCGGAAGGTACCCGTTCACCAGGGGAATTCATCCCGGGATGTACCGGGACCGGCTGTGGACGATGAGGCAGTACTCCGGGTTTGGCGACGCGCAGCTCACCAACGAGCGGTTCAAGTTCATGCTTGAGAAGGGCCAGACGGGCCTGAGCATGGCATTTGACCTGCCAACCCAGATAGGCTACGACTCTGACTCCCCGCAGGCAGAAGGCGAGGTGGGAAAGGTCGGGGTATCCATCACGTCAATCAAGGACATGATGACTGCGTTTGACGGTATTCCGCTGGGAAAGGTCAGCACCTCCATGACCATCAACTCCACTGCATCCACGCTGCTTGCATACTATATCGCAGTGGGCCAGTCCCAGAGATTCCAGAGTAATCAGCTGCGGGGCACGACACAAAACGACATCCTCAAGGAGTACATCGCACGAAACACGTACATCTATCCGCCAAAGCCCTCAATGCGCCTGATCGGCGACATGATAGGGTACTGCGCAGAGCACGTCCCGTCATGGTATCCTGTATCGATATCCGGGTACCACATGAGGGAGGCCGGATGCACCGCAACCCAGGAGGTCGCGTTCACGCTGGCAAACGCCATCGCATACATCCAGACATGCCTCGACAGGGGCCTCAAGATAGACGACTTTGCCCCGCGCCTGTCGTTCTTCTTTTGCTGTACCATCGAGTTCTTCGAGGAGGTGGCCAAGTTCAGGGTCGCAAGAAAGGTCTACGCCAAGATACTCAAGGAGATGTTTCATGCAAAGAACCCGCGCTCGATGCAGCTAAAGTTTCACACCCAGACCAGCGGCGAGTCGCTCACCGCACAGCAGCCGGACAACAACATAGTCCGGGTCGCAATCCAGACCATGGCTGCGGTGATGGGCGGCACCCAGTCGCTTCACACCAATTCCCGGGACGAGGCGCTTGCCCTTCCGACGCAAGAGTCTGCCAAGATCGCGCTCAGGACGCAGCAGATCGTGGCACACGAGAGCGGAATCACAAAGACTGTCGACCCGATGGCAGGCTCGCACTACCTAGAGGATCTGTGCGACGGGATAGAGGCAGGCGTCTGGCGGTACCTCAAGAGGATCGAGAGGATGGGCGGCTCGGTTCGGGCAATCGAGAGGGGGTTCTTCCAGTCCGAGATTAGGCAGAACGCCTACCGGCTCAAAAAGGAGGCAGACGAGGGCCAGAGGATACTTGTGGGCGTCAACAAATACTCAGAGGAGGAGGCGCAGCCCAAGCTGCTCAGGATCGGCGGCAAGATCGAGGTCCAGCAGAAGAGGGCGATCAAGGCACTGCGCGCATCCCGGGACGAAAAAAGATGCCAGGACGCGCTGCACGCGATGAAGTCGGCAGCCGACACCGACGAGAACCTGATGCCGTATATCGTGGAATCGGCAAGGGCGTATGCCACCACCGGCGAGATCAGCAATGCGTTCCGCGACGTGTTTGGCCAGTACCGTCCAAGGGAGGTCTTTTAGGTGCTGATCGATCATGTCGCAATCGCCGTAAGTGACGTGGAGGAGTCGGCGCGCGTCTACCAGCAGGCCCTCGGAGTCGATGAAGTCGAGTTTGAGACGGTGGAGTCTGAAGGGGTCCGCGTGGCAATAATTCACCTGGAGAACGGCCGGATTGAGCTGATGCAGCCCACAAGCCCGGACAGCCCGATTAAAAAGTTCCTTGACCGCAGGGGCCCGGGGCTTCACCACATCGCGCTGGAGACTGACGACATCTCAGGCGAGGTGGAGCGGATGGAGGGGTGCGGAATCCGGTTCCTGGGAAAGCTAAGGCCGGGCTCTGCGGGAACGCAGGTCACATTCATCCACCCAAAGTCGCTTGGCGGCGTGCTTGCAGAACTCTGCTCCCGCCCGGAATAGTCACTCCATCATCTTGAGGGTGTCTGAGGCCGTAATTATCCCCACGATCCTCGTGTTCCTTGAGACCAGTATGCACTTTGAGTATCTTATCAGCGGGACAAGCACGTTTGCAGGGGTCTTGTGATCCACGATCGGGGGGACCGGCTCCATGGTGTCTGAGAGCCTTGCCTTCTTGATCCCTGCCTCCCCCATCTCCGAGATGTGCCTTACGATGCCGTCTTCGGATATTAGCCCCACCACGTCGGCTCCGTCAATGACCGGAATCTGGCTGATGGACAGCTCGTGCATCCTTCTGATTGCGTCGTGCAGCGTGTCGGAGGGCTTTAGCCTTACGATGTCGCTGCTGCAAAAGTCCCCCACCGTGTGCGACGAGGATGCCCCCTCCAGCGTTGCAAGGCTGTCAAATATCCTTCTTGCCGTGTCGTAGCTTGGCCTGCTCCTGCCTGACTCTATCTGGTTTATCATCGACGTGCTGACGCCGGTCATGTCTGCAAGCTTTTTTTGCGTAACTCCGACCTTCTGCCTTATCTGCCTGATGGACTCTATCCTGGGAAGCATGAATATGGTTGGGTGTGGACGGCTTAAGTATATTTTGCGTATGGATTTCCGGGAGCCTTTAAGGGATGGTGCGCCTGGCTGGATTTTTGGGGCAGGATCTTGCGTTGGCCATATTTCTTTGATTCTTAGTCTCGGGCAGACGACGCAATTCACTATAATATCCTGGGAGTAACCATGCAACAGGCTGCTGCAGCTGCTGCTGCAGCTGCTATGATGAGAAGCCTGATGACTCTCCCCTTGCAGTTATTTCGAGTCCGTGAATATGCGTACCACCTTTTCTGCTGTCTCCTCGATGCTGACGGTAGGTTCTGCGGATATCAAAAGGACTATCTTCGACACCGGGAATGGGAATGCTATCAATATGACCTTGTCGCGCCGCGCCGCAAGGTAGTTGATTGGCCCCAGGCTCTCGTCGTAGTCATGCCTGATGGATATCTTCGAGATGAACTTGAAGAAGGACTGCAGGTTGGTCTCGTCCTTTTCGTACGGCGCTATGGTCTTCTTGAATCCTCCGGCCACGAGCGCGCCCTCCTTGTCAACTATTCCTGCAAAGCGCATCTCGCTCTCCTGTAAAAGCTGGGCGCATTTCTGCTGATACAGGGCCCCCGGTACGTTAAACCCTTGCATGATAACCGGTTGTGGCTCCAAAAATAAAAACTAACCTATACATCCAGTCTTCCCAGAAGTACCTGAAAACAGCCCAAAATCAAAACAGATCAATTAGGGCAATCTCAGAAGGTCATCGAACTACCAATGAACCAACTGAGACGCGACTTGCTTAACAACCCACGCATATATCAAGATGTTCTGGACACGGTAGGGGCAGGCATGTCCCCGTGCATCATGGTCTCACACAGGCACAATGCCATCTACGGCACCGAGGATTTTCACAGAAGCATGGCAGGCGCATGTGCGCACGGCAGGCAGGTGGCCGGATGCACCAGGTCCTCCAAGAGAATCGGCGGTGCAGACGGGGACTCACGCCCAAGTGATGAGTGGATGCGCGATGCGGCATCCCGGACGCGTGGCAGCGACGTCTACAAATGCTTTGCCAAGACAGTCGTCCTGCAGCTTGACCAGATGCGCAAGATGAGACTGCTCAAGAAAGACCAGGAGATTGACTTGGCAATCGACATGCACCTGATACCCAGATACGACAAGAGCTACGGGGCAGAACTGGTGCGCTCAAAGGCCAAGGACGGGACACACGTCTTTGAGAGGTACATCACGATACAGTCCACGGTTCAGAACCTTCGCCTCGTGTTAGGCGTCCTGAACATGCCGTCACTTGAGGATACTGCCGATTTCGTGCGTAAAATCATCGGCTCTGCACGGGACGTGGGGGCCTGCATCGGAATGGCGATGCTGGACAGGGAGTTCTTTACGGCAGACGTAATGGGGACGCTTGGGGACATGGGCATCAAATATCTGATACCATGCAAGAATACGGATACTGTGGTGGATGCCATCGCAGAGTTTGCTACAGGCAGGCGCGGCCGCGTCTCCAAATCCGTCATCGTCGGGGGAGATGGCAGGGAGGTGTCGTATACGATGACCATCACAGAAAGGAAGAAGAGGAAGAAAAGAAAGGACGACGACGAGCTGCTGCCGCACGAGAAATACATCGGGTTTGCCACCAACGTCCCCGACGTGGATCCGGACTCGTACGGGAACAGGTGGGGCATAGAGACTGGATACCGGATGATAGAAAACACAAGGGCCAAGACGCACAGCAAGAACCCGATGGCGCGACTTTTGTGCTTTGTGTACTCTGTAGCCGTCTTTAACGCTTGGGTAATGGCAAACGCAACGCTGATGCACGTTACCGGGATTTATCCCACGGATCCCCCGATCACCCAACAGGATCTCAGGGACATGCTGCTGTTGCTGATCGTATTTGGCTACAAAGAGCCGCCGGAGCCCCCGCCGCCGGTGCTACCCTGAGCTACTTCTGGGAAGACTGACATCGAGCATGCACCCAGGCCTTCCTCAAACCCAGGCGTAAATATGCGTAAAATCAGAACATTTTCAATCATTGCAGTTCTACGGCTTGCCGCGCAGACGTCCAGGAATACTCCTTTCCCCCAAGTTCACTTTATGATCTGAATGTAATCTAACCACTAGTCTTCGTGCGGCGGTTCCAGTTCCTTGTGCTGGTTGTCAAGAATCCAGTTCTCCAGTGGTTCAGACCTGCATGCGTTTTGCCCGTACGCACGGAGGACGTCCTTAAAGAACACCACGTTTGTAGTGACACCGTGTTTTTGGCCCAGTTTCACGTGATCTTTAAGCGTAGCACTACTTTTTTGAGGAAGATGCGGGCAACACCATGTGCCATGAATAAGATGAAATATCCAGAGGTTTTTGCAGTAGCTTTTTTGACAATTCTGTCACTTTCACTTTCAACGACCAACAGTGCAGATGCGAGAATTTTTCCGCCGTTTAGTACTCCTGATGTGGAAACAATAATTCTGGGCAGAACAACGGACCAGCAGCAGACATCCGTAGGTGATTGCAGCCAATATTGTCCCACCAAATATGTTACGACAGTCGAGATCATAGAAATCTATTATGGCGAACTGACCGGCACCATACTTGTGAGTTCTTACGATCTGCCATATTCTGACGCGTACGTGCCACATCCTGACAAAATTACCCTGCTGGGCCTGACATCTGATAACGGTGAATACAACACCGGATTCAACGTGTCGTATATTACCGGAATATTCCATTTTGCAGATCGTATCCAAAACCTTTTTGGCGTAACAATTGATGCAAAACCAGAAAACAGCATTGTCATTATTGGCTACAAAATCATAGCAAACCTTTGGCTGGACGAAAAAGTATCTGATGCGGAATTTGCCTCCTTTGGGGGCATTTATACAATGAATATGATTGTAGATGACGACACCATGGTTTCCAATGTCAGCTAAGCGAAAAGTGCCTCATCTGAGATCAGGTAGGCGGTTTGGACTGGCGTATGAGGAGTGATTCCAACTGCACCTTGAACGTGAGCATGGTCATGACACTCTGCCTTTCGGTACCGTCAGAAAGCATTGCCCTGACGATTATCCATTCATTGTACAATGTTAGGGAATAGTAAAAACACAACATCCGCGATTCCATGTCCGAAATCCGCGTCTTGGCCCTGCACTCCTCGATTTTACCGTACCCGGTCTCTATTCCCCATCTTTTGGCATAAGCCTCCGTCTTGATTGTGGGGTGGTTTGTTGCAAACCCGATGTATTTCTCTTCCGGGACATCAGGGTCTTTGGCGTTTTTTCTTTCAGTTATTATCATGGAATATTCGACGGAGCCCTGGTTGTTCTCAATCACGTTTGTTGAGATCCTTTCCCTCTTTCCTTGTGCAAAATCCTGCAGGGCTTCCACCACGTTGGGCGTGTTCCTGCACGGCATCAGGTACCTTACGCCGTTTGCCCGCAGCCTGCTTATCGTGTCGACTGAGAAGAATTCCCGGTCAAGCAGCGCCAGGCGGATCCTGATGCCCATCCCTGCCATGGTCTTGAGGACTGCATCCACGTAATCAGGCACGAATTCGAGCCTTTTGAGGTATGATGCTGCAAGGACCATGCGCATCTTGTCGTTTACGCACTGGGCTGTCATGTAACGCTCAAAATACGTGGTTCCGTTTTTGTATTTGGAACGGGTCAGCTCCCCTCCGGGTGCCCGGTCATAACGCGGTATGAGGTGCATGTCGATTGCGATGTCCAGTCCTTCTTTTGGGAATTTGCCCAGTTTTTTGAATGTGTCAAGTTGCACTGCCACCATTTCTTCGAATGCGCGCTGAACCGTGCCCTGCTCCATCCCCTTGATTGCCGATGCATGCCACCTGTCGGAGGGAGCGTCGCAGTGCGTGCGCTTTACCGCGTTTGCGCACCCGCCTACGGACGAATCCATGGTGGCTCCCCTCAGCATGCCGTGATTTAGATCGTCTGTTCCAAATACCGCATTGTACCTGTTTGACGTGTTGGCGCAGGCAAGCATGTTTTTCATGCCGCTTGCGACATCTTGATATATTCTTGGATTGTTCAGTAGATCGCGGCCCTGCTTGGTTTTTTGTCTAGACAACAAAAACCATAGGGCCGTACCCTTATTGATCTGCTTGCATTCTTGTCAGATTTTGCCTAGATCAAAGCACATTTCGCTTAGCTGGGGAGTATGAATTCACCTGTCCTTCCTGTCACAAAAAAATGATCATACTGATCCATATGCTGGCAATACACATCACTTTACATGGTAAATTCACGGCACATGAGCAGGGACCAGCTAAAAGAGGAACTCCTAGCACGGAACCGGGAGATTGCCACCCTCAAATCCGATCTTGAGAAGGCACTTGGCAGGATAGAACGTCTTGAAAGGGCCTTGGGGTACAGCGAACGCCTCATGACATACTATACAAACCCCAACACGCCGCCCTCATCTGAATCCCTGGAATGGAAGGCCCAGAAGAGGGAGCGGGCAAAAAAACAGGAAAAGGAGGGCAAATCCAAGCGCGGGGGAAGAAAGGGACACGCGGGGGCGTCGCGCCCCCACGACCCGGAAAGGACCGTATCCCACAGGTTCGGGCGCAGGAAGTCGGGCAGGAGGCGGGTGCCGGTGCTCCCGGAATGCGGGTGCGGCGGCGGCGGCGGCCGGATGGCGATTGGCAGTCCGCGCGTGCGGGACATCACGGACATCAGGGTGACTGCGTGCGAGACGCGGCACCGCGTGGAGACTGCAGTATGCGGCTCATGCGGCCGCAGGGAAGATGCTCCAAACGACCTGCCGCGGCGGGGCAACTTCGGCAAGGGCATGGTCGGACTCGTCTCAGAACTGCGCGCGGCACGGGTGCCGCTCAAGGGAATCTCGGTCGCGGTGCGCTCCATAACGGGCATTATGCTTGCAGGATCCACCGTCAACAACATCATGGCACGCGTCGGGGACGCCTCGGGCCACGAGGCAGGCAGGATCCTCGGGGAAGTGGAGGCTTCTGACTGTGCCGGGTTTGACGAAACCAGCTGGCGAAACGACGGCCAGAAGGTACACGCAAACGTGGCACAGTCGGGCAAAAACATCGCAATAAACATCAGCCAGAGCAGGGCCACGCTCATGCTCGATGCCATGGACAAATTTGACGGGGTGGCGATAACTGACGGGTACACCGGATATGACAGGTTTGACAAGGACGGCATGCACCAGTCGTGCTGGGCGCACGACCTCCGGCAGACAAGGCACCTGGCAGAAAAATACTGCGCCGTGCCTCCCGAGACCAAACGTGTCCGGCGGCGGCGGCAGCAGCTCCACGAGGACCACAAGTGGGTGTTTGAGAGGGCAAAACTGCTGGCCGCGCAGGAGGCGCGCTCGCCACAGCTGCGGCATACGATGAACCGCACCATGCAGGACGTGCTTGACCGGTACCGCGATGCCGGTGGTGGTGGTAACGATGACGACATGCAAAAGGTGCTGGACAAGCTCGAGAGGCACCTGCACCGCATGTTTGCGTTCCTGGAGCATCCCGGCGTCGAGCCTACAAACAACGCCAGCGAGAGGGCGCTGCGCTACCTGGTGGTGTTCCGCAAGATAAGCGGGCAGACCAAGGGCGGCTCCAAGGCCATGAAGCGCCTTGCAGATTTTGTCACGTGCGTCCTCACGTGGAGGGCACATGGCAAGAGCGTGGCCGAAGAAGTTGGTCGACTGATATAAGGGGCAGGTGAATTCATACGCTGGGGACGGCTCAACGAATTTATCCGAGTAAATAGTACGATCGCTGTGAAGGTTCTCACGCTGGACGACTTTGACCTAAAATCCAAGACCGTCTTTCTGAGAGTGGATATGAACTGCCCAATCGATCCCACGACGATGGAGATTTTGGGCACCAAAAGAATCGAGGAGACCATAGAGACTATCAAGTCGCTCAAGGACTCCAAGGTGGTCATCGCATCGCACCAGGGCAGGGTTGGAAACAAGGACTACTGCGGAATGGCCATGCATGCAAAGGTTCTAGAAGAGATGATGGGCAGGAAGATAGAATATGTAGAGGACGTGATTGGCCAGGCTGCGCAATGTGCCATAAAGAACATGCAGGACGGCGACATCCTGTTTTTGGACAACCTCAGACTGTGTGCTGAGGAAAATTACGAGTTTGTGCCGAAGAATGCGGCCAAGACAATCATGGTCTCCAGGCTCTCCAAGCTCTTTGATCTCTGCATACTGGATTCATTTCCCAGCGCGCACCGCTCCCATCCGTCGATCGTGGGATTTCCGCAGGTTCTGCCTGCATGTGCAGGAAGGATAGTCGAAAAAGAGGTCAGAAACCTCGACGAGATAATGACTGTGGCCAAGGCGCCGCACGTGGTTGTTCTTGGCGGTTCCAAGGTGATGGACAGGCTCGAGGCAATCAAGATGCTGATTCAGAACGGCCGGGCAGACTACATCCTGCTGACAGGACTCATAGGGAACGTCTTCATGCGCGCGCAGGCAAGAATCAAGTCACCGCTTGGAATCAGAAGGGAAGACGAGGTTGTCGCAAAGGCGCATGCCCTGATTGGCGAGTATCCGGACGTGTTTGTGACCCCGGTGGATATCGCAGTGGACAAGGACGGCGACAGGATGGAGATGGATGTCAGGGAGATGAGCAGGGATGACAAGATATATGATCTTGGTCCAAAGACTGTGGAGTATTATTCAAGATTGATTGCAGGCGCGGGAACCGTGTTTATCAGCGGGCCGGCAGGATTCTTTGAAAAGGAGAGATTCAGTTACGGCACAAAGGCACTGCTCAGCGCGGTTGCAAACTCGATGGCTACAACCATCGTCAGCGGAGGACACCTGACCACCGCGCTAAAGCGGTACGGGCTGGCCGACAAGATCAACCACACGAGTACCGCAGGCGGGGCGCTGGTGCTCTACCTTACGGGAAAAAAGCTGCCAATGATCAGGGCGCTTGAGGATGCGGCCACTAGATACAGGTCTAAATAGGTGCCCCGCAGTCCGGATTTGGGCATGTCCTGTCCTCGGAGCCGCCCATATGGACATCAAGGTTGCAGGAGTTGCAGTGGACGCCCTCGACGGGATCAAAGAGTTTCAGCCAGATGGTCGTAAAGTTCTGCGCAATGTTTCTGGCAAGTCCGGAGTCGCACATGTCATTAAACATGTGCTCCACGTCATCGATCACCCATGACGGATCCATATCGCCATTCTTTACAAGTATCTCAAAGATCTCGTCGTTGGTAAACCGGGCCTCAACGTCGTTGAACCGCTCAAAGATTATCTTCCTTATCTGCAGTGGGATGGGAGTTGAGGGGGTAAATCCGCTCATATCAGTACAGGTTGGCGGCCTCTTCCTTGAGCCCGTCTGCGTCCCGGACATGCTCCACAAGATACGTGTAGAGAGCAGACTTGAGCACTTTGAGTGAGAGCAGGGCGCATTTTATCCGCACGGCCTGTAGGTGTTCAAGCCCAAGCTCCCCCAACACGTCGTTCTTGTCGATCTTTCGCACATCCTCAATGCTCTTGCCTTTTGTTATCTCGGTGAGTACAGATGAGCAGGCCATACATATAGCACACCCCTTTCCGTGGAATTTGATATCAGATACGGTCTGGCCGTCGATCTTCATGTCGATGTCGATGCTGTCGCCGCACAGCGGGTTTGAGTCGTGAAAGGTGACATCAGGATCCTCCATCTTGCCATAGTTTACAGGGTTCCTAGAGTAGTCGATTATCATCTCGTGGTATATGTCAGCGTTGCTGCTCATAGCTTGAAGAGCCTCGCTACAGTGTTTAACGACCTTACCAGGGCATCAACGTCCTCCCTGGTGTTGTATATGTAAAAGCTGGCACGGGATGTTGCTGCAACATTCATCCTCTCCATGAGCACCTGGGCGCAGTGGTGTCCGGAACGGATTGCGATTCCCTCTGAGTCCATTATCTGGGCCACATCGTGCGGATGCACATCGGCAAAGTTAAACGAGATGACGCCTCCGCGCTTTGATACGTCCATGGTGCCATAGATGTGGAGTCCCTTCACCTCCGAGAGCCTCTCCAGTGCGTATCCGGTAAGCTCGACTTCGTGTCTTCTCACATTTGCCATTCCCACTCCGGTAAGATAGTCGATTGCGGCCCCAAGCCCTACGACGTCGGCGATGTTTGGGGTGCCTGCCTCGAACTTGTATGGGAGATCGTTCCAGGTGGTCTCGTACTTGTGTACCTCGCGTATCATGTCCCCCCCTCCATGGAACGGACTCATGGTCTCCAGAACGGATTTTCTGACCCACAGCGCCCCGATTCCGGTGGGTCCGAGCATCTTGTGGCCGGAGAAGGCGAAGAAGTCGCATCCGATCTTCTGCAAGTCTACTGGCATGTGCGGTACTGCCTGTGCTCCGTCTACCAGCGTCAGGACGTTGGACTCTTGGCACCTCTTGATTATTCTCTGTGCATCAGTTATTGTTCCAAGTACGTTGGACATCAGGCTAAACGCTACAATCTTGACCCTTCCGGTGGCAAGATACCGGTCAAGATCATCAAGGATCAGTTCCCCGTTATCATCCATCCGGATATACTCCAGCCTTGCTCCCTTCTCCTGTGCAAGAAGCTGCCAGGGGACGATGTTGCTGTGGTGCTCGTACTCGGTGGTGACAATCACGTCCCCCTTGCCCACATGGCTCCTGCCCCATGCATACGCAACCAGATTGATGGCCTCGGTGGTACCACGGACAAAGATGATCTCCTCCCGGTTTTTGACGTTGACAAAGTCTGCCACCTTGTCCCGGGCCGCCTCGTATGCCTGGGTCGCCTCCTCGGCCAGAGCATATACGGCACGATGAATGTTTGCGTTGTAGTTTTGGTAGTAGTCAGTTATGGCATCAATGACCTGTCTGGGCTTCTGCGTGGTGGATGCATTGTCCAGATAGACAAGGGGTTTGTCCTCCCTGACGGTGCGCTGCAGTATTGGAAAGTCCTTTCTCAAATTCTCAAACAACTGTGTCCTCTGCATCTCAAACCTCCACGTAAATCGAGTCGCCGTCTATTTTAACATTGTACACCCTGAGGGAGTCCTCTGCAGGCGGGTTCTGCGGCTCCCCGGTATCCAGATTAAACACGGAAAGGTGCAGCGGGCACCGCACCCCCTCATCGCTAAGAAAGCCCGTCGAGAGATCCGCATCTGCATGCGTGCATACAAGGTCGGTTGCATGTATGCTCCCCCGCACATTGGCAAGCAGTATTCTCTTCTCACCGTGCACAAACCCGAAGAGCTGGCCCTCAGGAACATCCTTGATGCCGCAGGCTCTAATCCATTCTGCCACATGAATCACCGGTACTTGTAGTGCTGCTCAACTTCTGCATCCTCGTTGTAGCGCGTCTCCTCGATCTCTACGAATTTTGCAAGTTCCTCGTCTGTATTGATGCCAAGCTCCCTGTTCTCCCATTTGGACTCTATAAGATATGCAATCCACGCCCTTACCTGAAAGGACATCTTTCGTGAGAGGGGCTCCAAGAATCCCTCCACGATGGTTCTTTCTGCCTCCTCGTGGCTAAGGCACCTGGTCTTGAGATAGAAGAGCTGCTCCTCGTCAATCTGTGCAACGGATGCAGAGTGTGTCGCCTTTACGTCGTTTGTGAATATCTCAAGTCCCGGAATCGCGTCTGACTTTGCATCCTTGTCCAGAAGGATGGATCGTCCAGACAGGAATGAGTTTGATTTTGCGGCATTCTCCATGATTCTTATCATCCCCTTGAAGAGCGACTTTGATCTGTCCCTTAGAATTGACTTTTCGACCACCCTTGCCTCGGTTGCCTGACTCTGATGGTTCACGCTGGTCTGAATGTCAAAGGACTGGTCGCGGTTGCCAAATATCACCTCAGAGTCGTTGGCAGAAGAACCGGACCCGTTGAGATAGTAGTCTATCTTGTATCTGGACAGCATGGAGCCGAAGAGGCCCGAATACCAGTTTACAGTGGCGTCCCTTGCAAGGTCCGTCCGCCGTGTTGAAAAGTTTACAGAGTGCTGATCCATCATCTGCAGGGTGGTAAAGTCCAGGTGTGAGTTTTCACCGGCAGTTATGTTTAGCGTCTCAAGGTATGCCTGCTGCTGCCGGGCGTCTGACTTGGGGGAGTAGACCTCCTGGACTATCGTGGCCTTGCTGCTCTGGCCTGCGAGGATGACATTCCGGGAGATTGTCGAGCGGCCATCTTCTGACAGGCACACCAAAAGGTGGATGGATTCTTCCAGGACAAGGTTGCGCGGAATGTGTATGAACATGCCTGAGTTGAATGCTGCGTTGTTGAGTGCTGTAAACTTGTCCTCCCCGGAGTTTAGAGAGTCCAAGGCAGTCCTCACAAGATCAGGGTTGTTCTGAATGGCATCTGATATCGAGGAGACGATCAGCCCCTTGGACTTTAGGGATTCTGGAATACTTATCCGGTGAATGTTTGTCCCGATCTGAATTATGCACGTCTTGTCTTCGAGTTCCCTCAGCCGCCTGTCAAGGAATCCCGGAACCGTTCCGGCAGTGGACGTAGAGAGGAACACCTGGTCCGGATCCATCTTTTTTGCGTCGGTGTACTTGTTGTAGAGTGGCGACATCTCGATGGGCAGGCTGTTGTAGATGGACAGGGAGTTTCTCCTATAGTCGTTGAGCCACTCGGGCTCATGGCCAGACGAGGAGATCTCATCAATATGGCTGGTATTGATTCTTGAAAGAGTTTCTTGGGACATTGCCGATCAAAACGCCAAGACTAGCCGACGGAGTCGTCCATCTCTAGTTTTATGAGTCTGTTTAGCTCTACTGCGTACTCCATTGGCAGCTCCTTTGTGAACGGTTCCATGAACCCGTTGACTATCAGTGACAGCGCCTCCTCCTCGCTGAACCCCCTGCTCATCAGATAGAATATCTGCTCGTCGCCGATCTTTCCGACCGTCGCCTCGTGGGTGACGGTGGCATCCTCCTGGTTGATCTCCATGTAGGGATACGTGTCGGTCTTGGAGGTATCGTCTAGCAGCAATGCATCGCACCTTACCGTGGACTTTACGCCTGTGGCCCCCTTTGCTACATTGAGGAGCCCCCGGTATGTGGATCTTCCGTCCATTCTGCTGACAGACTTGGATGTGATCTTGGAGGTTGTGTTTGGCGCAAGGTGTACCATCTTGGCACCGGTATCCTGGTGCTGTCCCTTGCCGGCAAATGCAATGGAGAGCGTCTCGCCGTATGCCCTCTCGCCCATGAGATAGACTCCGGGATACTTCATGGTAAGCTTGCTTCCGATGTTTCCGTCGATCCATTCCACTGTTGCCCCCTCGTATGCATACGCACGCTTTGTGACCAGGTTATAGACATCGTTGCTCCAGTTCTGAATGGTGGTATATCTCAGACGTGCATCCTTGTGTGCCACCAGTTCTACTACGGCAGAGTGGAGTGATTCTGAAGAGTATACCGGGGCCGTGCACCCCTCGATATAGTGAACTTCTGCGCCTTCGTCAACTATTATCAGGGTTCGCTCAAACTGGCCGATGTTCTCGGCATTAATTCTAAAGTACGCCTGCAGGGGCATGTCAACTTTCACGCCGGGCGGAACATAGATGAACGAGCCTCCGCTCCAGACTGCGCTGTTTAGTGCCGCAAACTTGTTGTCTTCCGGAGGAATGACCTTTGCAAAATATTTCTTAAATATCTCAGGCTGCTCCTTCAGGGCAGAGTCGGTATCTAAAAAGAGGACTCCCTGCTTTTGGAGGTCTTCTCGCAGATTGTGGTACACTACCTCCGACTCGTACTGCGCACCGACGCCTGCAAGAAACTTTTTTTCAGCCTCTGGAATCCCAAGCTTGTCAAACGTACTCTTGACATTATCCGGAACGTCATCCCAGCTCTTTTCTGTCTTTTCAGATGCCTTTGCGTAATAGTAGATGTTTTGAAAGTCAATAACGCTCAGGTTTCCGCCCCACGTAGGCATCGGCTTCTTCATGAAGATCTCAAAGGACCGCAGCCTGAAATCAAGCATCCATTGCGGCTCATCCTTCATCTTGCTGATGCCTATTACAGTCTCCTTGGTCAGGCCCTTCTTGCTGAGGTGGACATACATCTCAGTCGAGTCCTTAAAATCATACTTTGAATAATCCATGTCAAGATTTTCTGTAGCCATGTTCAGAATAACTCCGTTATATTATAAATAGATGAGGAAAAATAGGCATAGCTAAATAGCTGAAGCTAAAACCCTGCAGCCACGGCCCCACGGATGCAATGCGGCCCAGATGCAGACTCGCACACTCCTCTCTTCCCCCCCATGCGTGTTGCAGGAGACGATCGCAGGTGTCTGACAAGACATGTCAGTATGTCTGGTTTTGCAGGTGCCGTCCCCTCATGGCACGCAGCAGCCGGTACGCTGCTCATGACGCCTTGGAGAGATAGAGGTTGATCTGTTCATCCAATGCCACGTTGAGCTGCTCGATTGTGCGGTTTCCGTCGATCACGTTCAGGTCGTACCTTTGTTTGAGAACCCTAAACTCCCTTGCGAGCTTTTGCTGGTATTTGATAAACGACTCAAACATGTCATCGGATATTCCAAGATCCGCGCCGGACTCGTAGTGATCCAGGTACTGCCTCTTTGCAAATACGCGGTGAACCAGGACGTACGGGTCCACGTCGATATAAAAGATCAGATCCGGCACGAGTGCAAAGCTGTACAGATCACTTGACCACTTCCGTGCGATTCCCCGGACCGTGTTTCTGGCCATCAGGGTGTAGATGTATCTGTCTGCCAAGACTACGTGCCCTGACTGGAGTGCAGGAATAATCTTGTGCTCCAGCTGATCTGCAAAGTCGGCTGCATAAAACAGGGCAAGCGTCCGTTTTCCCAGGGAGACGTTGCGCTTGGCCTCCAAGATTCCCTCGCTGATAATCTCAGAGCGGTTTAGCCCCGTGTTAAGCACCGCGTATCCTTCTGCCTCAAGCTTTGCAGTGAGCAGCTCGATCTGCGTGCTCCGGCCCGATGCGTCCGGCCCCTCAATGACGATAAGCCGTCCGGAGATCTCCAGGTCCTTCAGGTATGGAATGCCGCCGGATCTCTTTGTGCCGTACCACTCTGGCGTTCTGTTGGTTACCACGCCTGTCGGATCTGCCAATCAGGAAGCCTCCGCGCGTGTCTGCCCCTCTGTCTCTTCTGGCAGAAGCCGTCGCACCTCGTCTCTCATCAGCTGCTGCTGTTTTGGAATAGGGGCGGTGGCATCCATGATGCAAAAGTTCTCCCGCTGGCTCATCGCCTCGTACTGGGCGATTATCCTGCTTTGGAACATCCGAAAGCTCTCGTAAGAGTCCTTGGCAAGATGCAGATCCATGCCTGCCTCGTAAAATTTTATCTTCGGCCTGCCAGAAAGGATTCTGTCCATCGCGACATCAAGAGGCACCCGAAAGTAGAATGTAATGTCAGGTTTTATTGCAAAGTTGTAGACGTGCCTTATCCAGTTGGGATCGCACCCGCGTGTTGCATCCCTTGCATACGCAGTGTAGATGTACCTGTCGGCAAGGACGAAGTATCCTGCATGTAGCAACGGCAGGATGTTCCTCTCAAACCGGTCGGCAAAATCGGTTGCGTGGAGAAGGCTGAACGTGGTAGGGACAAGCAGTTCCTTCTTTTTTCCCTTGGAGGTGATGGAGCGGACCATGTCCGAGGAGTTCCACTCGGTCCTGAACACCTCAAACCCGTCATACCGCAGCCACTGCTCAAGCAGGCGGAGCTGGGTGGACTTGCCGGAGCCGTCAATGCCCTCGACCACTATGAGTTTTCCGGGAATGGTTGCGCTGTTGTTTTTGGGTGATCCTGTGGCAGCAGACAATTTCAGATTTTAAGAGAGGGCCGGTCATCTATAAGTTTTTGAGCCATTCCAGCTAAGCGAAAAGTGCCTCATCTGAGATCAGGTAGGCGGTTTGGACTGGCGTATGAGGAGTGATTCCAACTGCACCTTGAACGTGAGCATGGTCATGACACTCTGCCTTTCGGTACCGTCAGAAAGCATTGCCCTGACGATTATCCATTCATTGTACAATGTTAGGGAATAGTAAAAACACAACATCCGCGATTCCATGTCCGAAATCCGCGTCTTGGCCCTGCACTCCTCGATTTTACCGTACCCGGTCTCTATTCCCCATCTTTTGGCATAAGCCTCCGTCTTGATTGTGGGGTGGTTTGTTGCAAACCCGATGTATTTCTCTTCCGGGACATCAGGGTCTTTGGCGTTTTTTCTTTCAGTTATTATCATGGAATATTCGACGGAGCCCTGGTTGTTCTCAATCACGTTTGTTGAGATCCTTTCCCTCTTTCCTTGTGCAAAATCCTGCAGGGCTTCCACCACGTTGGGCGTGTTCCTGCACGGCATCAGGTACCTTACGCCGTTTGCCCGCAGCCTGCTTATCGTGTCGACTGAGAAGAATTCCCGGTCAAGCAGTGCACGTTGGGCGTGTTCCTGCGGCATCAGGTACCTTACGCCGTGCCCGCAGCCTGCTTATCGTGTCGACTGAGAAGAATTCCGCGCCAGGCGGATCCTGATGCCCATCCCTGCCATGGTCTTGAGGACTGCATCCACGTAATCAGGCACGAATTCGAGCCTTTTGAGGTATGATGCTGCAAGGACCATGCGCATCTTGTCGTTTACGCACTGGACTGTCATGTAACGCTCAAAATACGTGGTTCCGTTTTTGTATTTGGAACGGGTCAGCTCCCCTCCGGGTGCCCGGTCATAACGCGGTATGAGGTGCATGTCGATTGCGATGTCCAGTCCTTCTTTTGGGAATTTGCCCAGTTTGTATCTGTGTAGTTTTTTGATCAAATGTTGAACTCCATATCTACAATCAGAAAATCCGCGTCTGTCTAATTTTTTAAAACTATTTTTGATCACTTGATCGAGTTTTTCTCTCCGTCCTAATTTTTAGATCATTGTTGCCCACGGTTTGCATATGTCTGATGATAATTCCGAGTCAAAGATTGCAGAACTGGAGGAAAAAGTGGGTGTGATGGCAGAGCAGATGGCCGAAAAAGACCGGCAGATGGCCGAAAAAGACCGGCAGATGGCCAAACTCGCTGATCTTTACGCTGCCGCCCTCAAACAGATCCAGGATCTCACGGCAGAGTTGCAGGAGGCAAAGGGCATCATATCGGCTGCCGTTGCAAGGAGCATCGGCGCAAAACCGGACAAAAAGACCGGCAGTACCCGGCGCCGCGCAAAGGGCAAGGGCAAGGCCAAGGGCAAGCCAAGTGACCACAAACGCACGGGCCTTGCGCGTCCTGAAAGAATAGACGCAGAGGAGACGGCAGATCCCCACACGTGCGACAACTGCGGCAGCTCCGACCTCTCCGAGTGCGTATCCACGTACACAAAGGTGGTAAGGGAGGCTGCCAAGACGGAACTAAAGCACATCAAGGTGACAGTAAAGAGAAGGCGTTGCAGGAACTGCAAGAGGACCGTGTCCGGCAGGACTCCGCTGGCACTGCCAAACTCCAGGTACGGGATCAACTTTATGATAATGATGGTCATCCTCAGGCTGCACGGCATGTCAGACCTCAGAATATGCAATATTGTCATGATGATGTACTCGGCAAGAATCACGGAATCTGCGATAAACCGCATGGTGTGCAGGATGGCCCGGGAGCTCGGGCCGCTGTACGAGAAGATCAAGGAGGAGGTAAGAAACTCGCCTGCGATAAACGGGGACGAGACAATCTGGCGCGTCGACGGCACGAACTACTGGCTGTGGGTGGCTGTAGCCAGGTACGCCGTAATCTACGAGGTGCACCGCCACAGGAACTCGAAGGTTCCAAAAAAGATGCTCGGCAAGGACTACCCGGGATGCGTCACGTCTGACTCGTGGGCCGCGTGGAACGTCATCGGATCCGAACACCAAAAGTGCCACCTTCATTACGCCCGGGACATCAAGGACACCCTGAAATACAAGAATCCCGGCTACGACTACAAGCGTCACGCAAGGACGCTGCGCGCGATACTGTGGGACTCGCACATCGACGGCGCCGTTCCGGGAGGGACAGACGCGCTTGCCGCAAAGAAGAGGCTGGATCGTCGTATCGCGTCACTTATCGGCAGGCTCGAAAAGGACCGCGACTGCAAGCACTGCAACAGGATGCGCAAGAGGCTGGTGCGGGAAAAAGGCCACCTGTTTGCGTTTCTGGAGACAGACGGCGTCGAATACCACAACAACCGGGCAGAGCGGGCCATCAGGCCGTGCGTCATCCTGCGCAAGAACAGCAACGGGAGCAGGTCAAAGAAGGGTGCAGATGCCATTGCCACGCTGATGAGCATCAAGCAGACATGCAAGGCAAGGGGAGATGATCTTGGCACGATCCTGCGCGAGGGCCTGGCTCCACGTCAAAAAACTGCATAGACGCGCGTAGGCATGGAGTTCAACATTTGATCAAAAAACTATGCAGTTATCCCAGTTTTTTGAATGTGTCAAGTTGCACTGCCACCATTTCTTCGAATGCGCGCTGAACCGTGCCCTGCTCCATCCCCTTGATTGCCGATGCATGCCACCTGTCGGAGGGAGCGTCGCAGTGCGTGCGCTTTACCGCGTTTGCGCACCCGCCTACGGACGAATCCATGGTGGCTCCCCTCAGCATGCCGTGATTTAGATCGTCTGTTCCAAATACCGCATTGTACCTGTTTGACGTGTTGGCGCAGGCAAGCATGTTTTTCATGCCGCTTGCGACATCTTGATATATTCTTGGATTGTTCAGTAGATCGCGGCCCTGCTTGGTTTTTTGTCTAGACAACAAAAACCATAGGGCCGTACCCTTATTGATCTGCTTGCATTCTTGTCAGATTTTGCCTAGATCAAAGCACATTTCGCTTAGCTGCATTCCATTGTATGAATTCACCTGTCCTTCCTGTCACAAAAAAATGATCATACTGATCCATATGCTGGCAATACACATCACTTTACATGGTAAATTCACGGCACATGAGCAGGGACCAGCTAAAAGAGGAACTCCTAGCACGGAACCGGGAGATTGCCACCCTCAAATCCGATCTTGAGAAGGCACTTGGCAGGATAGAACGTCTTGAAAGGGCCTTGGGGTACAGCGAACGCCTCATGACATACTATACAAACCCCAACACGCCGCCCTCATCTGAATCCCTGGAATGGAAGGCCCAGAAGAGGGAGCGGGCAAAAAAACAGGAAAAGGAGGGCAAATCCAAGCGCGGGGGAAGAAAGGGACACGCGGGGGCGTCGCGCCCCCACGACCCGGAAAGGACCGTATCCCACAGGTTCGGGCGCAGGAAGTCGGGCAGGAGGCGGGTGCCGGTGCTCCCGGAATGCGGGTGCGGCGGCGGCGGCGGCCGGATGGCGATTGGCAGTCCGCGCGTGCGGGACATCACGGACATCAGGGTGACTGCGTGCGAGACGCGGCACCGCGTGGAGACTGCAGTATGCGGCTCATGCGGCCGCAGGGAAGATGCTCCAAACGACCTGCCGCGGCGGGGCAACTTCGGCAAGGGCATGGTCGGACTCGTCTCAGAACTGCGCGCGGCACGGGTGCCGCTCAAGGGAATCTCGGTCGCGGTGCGCTCCATAACGGGCATTATGCTTGCAGGATCCACCGTCAACAACATCATGGCACGCGTCGGGGACGCCTCGGGCCACGAGGCAGGCAGGATCCTCGGGGAAGTGGAGGCTTCTGACTGTGCCGGGTTTGACGAAACCAGCTGGCGAAACGACGGCCAGAAGGTACACGCAAACGTGGCACAGTCGGGCAAAAACATCGCAATAAACATCAGCCAGAGCAGGGCCACGCTCATGCTCGATGCCATGGACAAATTTGACGGGGTGGCGATAACTGACGGGTACACCGGATATGACAGGTTTGACAAGGACGGCATGCACCAGTCGTGCTGGGCGCACGACCTCCGGCAGACAAGGCACCTGGCAGAAAAATACTGCGCCGTGCCTCCCGAGACCAAACGTGTCCGGCGGCGGCGGCAGCAGCTCCACGAGGACCACAAGTGGGTGTTTGAGAGGGCAAAACTGCTGGCCGCGCAGGAGGCGCGCTCGCCACAGCTGCGGCATACGATGAACCGCACCATGCAGGACGTGCTTGACCGGTACCGCGATGCCGGTGGTGGTGGTAACGATGACGACATGCAAAAGGTGCTGGACAAGCTCGAGAGGCACCTGCACCGCATGTTTGCGTTCCTGGAGCATCCCGGCGTCGAGCCTACAAACAACGCCAGCGAGAGGGCGCTGCGCTACCTGGTGGTGTTCCGCAAGATAAGCGGGCAGACCAAGGGCGGCTCCAAGGCCATGAAGCGCCTTGCAGATTTTGTCACGTGCGTCCTCACGTGGAGGGCACATGGCAAGAGCGTGGCCGAAGAAGTTGGTCGACTGATATAAGGGGCAGGTGAATTCATACATTCCATTTCCAAGTGACATGGGCAGGGCACATCTCACGTTTTCGCGGCATCAGAATGGTCGGATTCGGGATAATGCACATCATATTCAATCGAGATTCCAAGCGTGCCTTCCAGCCTTCGGCGCATCTGGTGCAGCAGCATCTCTGGAAAGATACGCGTCTTTGGCTGGATTGAGATCGTGATGGAGTCAGGAGAATCGGATGCAGCATCCACCCTTGCAGACGTCTTGTGGAATATGTCACATATGGAGACGACAGATGATATCTTTTTAATCAGTTTCTTGTCACTTGATTCCAGTATGTTCTCAAACCTGAGTATGAGCGGATCTATCTTGTTCTTCTTTTTGGAATAGATTAGTGCCAGCGCCACGGTGAGCTGGTCCTTGTGGCTCAGATGGCTGTCATTATCCATGACCGAATACAGGACATTTTCAACATCCCTAAAGGCCCCGAGGTTGTCGATCTCGGTTAGTGCGTAGGAGAGCAGATCCCTCTCGTGGCCCGACATGAGGTTCATGGAGAACATCAGGTGGACAAGATTGCCTGCCGATTCTGCCGGATCGCTGGGACGGGTGCAGACCACGTCCCGGATATCCGAATGGGCCAGGGATTCGTCGTCAAACTTCTTCGGGTACTGGAGCGATAGTGCAAGGGTTCCCTCCCGGAGTCCGTGGGCGCTCACCGTAAGGCTGTCAAATCCCAGCGTCTTCATAAGCTGCAGAATCACAAGATTGCCTGCCTTGACGATATCTGCCCGCCCCTTTCCGATTGCAGGTATGCTGGCAATCTTGTCTACAGGAAGGGAGCAAATACGTTTGTAGATCTCTGCTAGCGAGTCATGGCCGAGCCGGTAGTTGTGTACTTTTGAGAGGCTGTATTCCCGGCGATACTGGTTGTACCTTGCCAGTGCCCGCAGGATTCCGCCCACGCCGACTAGCACCGGCCTCTCCGAACCGGACAGGCCAAGATCATCCCGGCTCGGAAGGGTCTTGCGGACATGGTTGGTCATTCTGTCGAGATCAGTCGTCTCGTATGTGGGCCCGTCAGAGAACATCCTAGTCAGTCTCAGCGCACCAAGCGGCAGTGACAGGACCTTCTTGATCCCATAGTCTTTGGCAAGCACCATCTCAAGGCTGCCCCCGCCAATATCAAAGAACAGTACGGATGGAATGCGAAGGGCCCGGATGGCCCCGGTGTATGAGAATACCGCCTCGTCATGATCTGAAAGTATCCTAAAGTCAAAGCCGGCTTCCCTGCGGATCCTTTGTACTATCTCGTCCCTGTTCTTGGCGTCCCTTATGGCGCTTGTGGCAACGGATATCACGTAGGATATGTTCTCAAAATCAACGATATTTCTAAAGAGCTTGAGGGACTCTACGGTTTTGTCGACATACTCCTCCTCGAGAACCTCGTCTTCCATGCCGTCAAAGAGCTTGAGGCGTGCGGATTCCTGGTGGTATGGCTTGTAGGTACCGTGGCGGTTAATGGCATAGTTTGCAAGCTTGACAGAGTTTGAACCAAGATCCAGAACGGAGGCGGCCTTGATCTTCACAAGATTCCGGACTTGTGCCGGTTTTGTTTCTGCACTGTCACCACCCAATTGATTCACATCTCTATCTGCATAGTCTTATCTGCCGAGGGGTAAGGAGACTGCGCAGTGTCCCGGTAATCTTGGAATTGCGGGTATTGCCATCCAGGATCGCAAGTCCCCCCTTCTTGAGGTTTATTGCAGCAGTAGCAGCGCCGGTCTGAGATATTATCGACGATGCCAGGCAGGAGAGATGCGGCTCATGGCCGACAAGAAGTATCCGGGTGTCTGGAGGCAGTTTGGCAAGCAGTCTGTGCGCATCTGTCACGTTGGATTCGGGCTTCATCTCATCCCACACGGTTACTGTCATGTCATTCCCATGGAGGGATCTTGCCACGATATCGGCAGTCTCCCTGGCCCGGGCAAGCGGACTTGACACTACGTAGTCAAAGGAGACGTTGATGTTCTTTATTCCGTCGGCTACCAGTTCCATCTCACGACGGCCGGCAGGCGTCAGTCTTCTTTTGGCGTCACTCTGGACTCCGGCTGCAAAGCCCTCTGCCTTTCCGTGCCTCAGTATGTAGATCTTCATGAGTTTAGGTTGAACATGGTTTCAAATAAGTTCATGCATTTGGCAGGACAGCCGATGTCATCCGGAAAGCGGTCTGCCTCAGTCAACGCAGGAATAATGGCAGTTTAATGCGCTACGGGATAGCGCATGTTCGGGTATGCAGCAAGGCTCCGGACATCCCGGTACGCCACTTGCCGTCCCTGCCAACTCCTGCAACAGGCGTCATGGGGCCGGGAGCATGTCCTTGAGGGTGTCAAATGCGCCTGAAACCGTGTGTACCCGGGATACTGCGTTTGGCACGCCGAACTTTTTCAGCTCGTCTGCAGTGAACGGTCCGATTGCAACCACGGCTGTCTTCTGCAGGTGCGAGGACAGGGATGCAGCATCGTGATCACGGGACATTATATCAAAGAACCCGCGCACAGACGATGCGCTGGTAAACACGATTCCGTCCACCGTCCCTTCATAAAACGCCTTGCGGAACCCGTTCCATTCGGTGGTGTCCCGGAACGCACACACGTCATAAAGATGGACCTCCAGCACGTCCAAGCCTATCTTGTTTAGGAGTTCCTTGAGGAACGGGGTCGACGCCCCGCTTCTGGGAATGATGACCTTTTTGCCCACGGCGTCAATCCTTGTAAACACCTCTCCCACGCCCACAGACGAGTATGTCCTTGCGGGCATCTGGTTGACGCGTATTCCCTGCTCTTCAAGGGCATCCCCCGTCTTGGGGCCCACCGCGACCACCACGGTGTTGGCTACGGCAAGCCGCAGCTCATCGAGCTTGGAGTTTTGCCTGGCAGTGTCAAACAGCAGTCTTACTGCCTTGGAGCTCATAAAGACAGAATAGTCCGGAGAGTATTCTGCGACGTGTCCCAGAAACTCGTCCACTATCTGCAGGCCCCTGCTGACCAGCTGGATTGTGGGCAGCGCGTACGTCACGATGCCGTCCCTCTCGGCTAGGCTGACAAACTCGGCTGCGTCTTCGGGCGAGCGTGTTATTGCAACGGTTCTGTTCATGGCCTCCACCCGATCGTCTTGTTCAGGTCAACGACCCTGCCAATTATGATGTTGGCGGGAGGCGCAATCCGGTTCTCCTCTACCAGCCCTGCAATATCAGAGATCGTTCCGGTGATCATCTTTTGCCCCGGCGCGGTGCCGTCCTGAATTACTGCAACGGGCATATCCTTGCTCATCCCCCCGGCCGCCAGCTGTCTGCAGATGGTGCCAATTCGGGACAGTCCCATCATGATTACAATCGTGTCAACGGAACCTGCAAGATTCGTCCATTTGACGGATTCTGCATCCTTTTGCGGATCCTCGTGGCCGGTCACAAACACTACAGACGAGGAATGTCTCCGGTGCGTGAGCGGAATGCCGCAATATGCCGCAGAGCCCATTCCCGAGGTAATGCCGGGAACTACCTCATACCGGACTCCGTGTTTTTGGAGAAACTCGGCCTCTTCGCCTCCCCTGCCAAAGATGAACGGATCCCCTCCCTTGAGCCTGACGACTGTTTTTTTGAGTCGGGCATGCCTCACCATCAGATCGTTGGTACCGTCCTGGTGGGTCGTCTCGTCGCCCACTGCACGGCCGACGTACACCTTCTCTGCGGATGCAGGTATCATCGCGATTATCTTCTCGCCCACAAGCCGGTCATACAGCACCACGTCTGCATCCCGTATAAGCTCGGCTGCACGCAGCGTGATCAGTTTGTGATCACCCGGACCCGCACCCACAAGGTAGACTGTACCTGTCATTTCGTGTTCCATTCCTCCACCTTTGCCCTCCAATTTAATGCAAGTCTGCTAATGCCCCGTCTCTGCATCTCCATTCCCGCGTCCGCACCCAGCCTGTCCGGATCAGTCTTTCGGCCGCTCTTTTCAACCACGATGGAGTCGCTCCCGTCCACAGAGTATGCATGGGCCCTGATGCTCATCATGTCCCCGTCGGGCCTTGCGTATGCGCCTATGGGAAACCTGCACCCGGATTCTATCATGCCGGACAGGGCACGTTCTGCATCGGCTGCAAGCCTGGAATCGGGATCCTCGATGCTCCCAAGCATCCGTATCGTGTCCTCGTCATCTGCCCTGGCAACCATGGCGAGGGCGCCCTGGCCCGGAGACGGGGAGAAGTCGTCCGTGTGAAGCGTCTCATATCGGACATCCAGGCCCAGTCTGCGGATCCCGGCTGCTGCAAGGACCACCCCGTCAAAGGATCCGTCTGTCTTTCGTATCCTGGTCTCGATGTTTCCGCGGATCGGCCTTACCCGTACATCAGGCCTCATCCGGCGCACCTGGACTGCACGCCGCAGGCTGCTGGTGCCAACAACCGAGTCTCTTGGCAATGACTCCATGGAATGGCCGTCTGGCGTAACCAGCACGTCATTGACCTGCTCCCTCTTTGGAACCGATGCCAGGGCCAGCCCCTCAGGCAGTCCTGACGGCACGTCCTTCATGCTGTGGACGGCAAAATGCACCCTGCCCTCGAGTACGGCCCTGTCCACTTCCTTTTCGAATATCCCCCTCTGGTCTATTGCAAAGAGCGGCCTGGAATCGGTATCTCCCCTTGTGGTTATCGGAACCACCTCGTAGTCGCAATCAGGATTGGCCCCCTTGAGCATGTCTATGACCCAACGCGTCTGGGCCAGGGACAGCCTGCTGCCGCGCGTTCCGATGAGATACCTCAATTCATCACCGCTTTGAGGCCGGACCTGTACGCCTCGACGGTGCGATTCAGGTCATGGATGGCATGTGCGTTGGACAGAAAGACCACTTCAAACTGCGACGGCGCAACAAAGACGCCGCCCTTGAGAAGCCCATCAAAGAGCCGCTTGAACCTGCCGGCATCGGCACCCATGGCAGTGGCATAGTCGGTCACAGGCTCCTCTGAAAAGAATATCTGCATCATGGACGATGCAGAGTTGATCTGATGGGGGATCCCGTAGTCAGTCGCAATATCGCCAATCTCCCGTGAGAACCGCTGGCAGTTTCTCTCCAGTTTGGGGTACAGCCGGCCCTTGAGCCGGTTGATCACCCGGAGGGATGCAATGGCTGCACTGACGGCTATGGGGTTTCCTGCAAACGTGCTTGCCTGGTACACCCTGCCGGAAGGGGCAAGCTGCTCCATTATGTCCCGTCTTCCCCCCACGGCGGCAATGGCAAATCCGTTGCCAAGCGCCTTGGCCATAGTGGTAACGTCTGGCCGGACTCCAAAGTACTCCTGCGCCCCGCCCGGCGAGACCCGGAACCCGGTAACCACCTCGTCAAATATCAGCACGATGCCGTGCTGACGGGTTATCCTTCTCACCTTCTCTAGAAAGTCCCCCTCGGGCATAATCAGTCCCATGTTTGCGATGATCGGCTCGATGATCACAGCTGCAATGTCGTCATCCCCGTTTATGATGCCCTCAAGATCGGCGTAGTTGTTGTACTGTGCGACAAGGGTGTTCCGGGATACCTCCTCCAGCCCCCCTTCGGACACGGATATCCCGTTGTGTGCAGCCCCCGAGCCTGCCCTGACCAGGACAGAGTCATGCGCCCCGTGATAGCAGCCTTCAAACTTTACTATCTTGTTCTTCTTGGTGTATCCCCTTGCAAGCCTGATTGCAGTCATCGTGGCCTCGCCGCCGGTGTTTACCAGCCGCACCATCTCGATGGACGGATAATTCCCGATAATCATCTCAGACAGGATTACCTCCTGTTCTGTCGGGGCGCAGTACAGCGTTCCAAGATCCAGCTGCGCATTCACTGCCCGAATAATCTCCGGCCTGCGGTGGCCCAGCAGCAGCGCCCCGTACCCGTTGCAGAAATCGGCAAGCCGTCTCCCGTCTGCGTCCCATATGTGGCATCCGTCAGACCGCCTCACAAAGAACGGGTACGGCTCAAAATACCTCACGGGGCTGTTGACGCCGGACGGGATAGCCCCCCTTGCCCTCCCAAAGAGTCTCTCTGACTTTGACAACACCGGATGTATCATTCCGGCATTATTAATTCGTAATACGGCATATCGTACCTGTCCGGCACGGGCACCTTCTCCCCCCCCTCTCCCTCCCGGACACGGCCGGCCGGCATGCAGCCACACCATCACCATCACCGTCATTCACGTGCAGGCACGAACGCCAACCCTGCGCGCCTACGACTCCGGCCGCCTCTGCCGTTCAAACCGTCCCCGAAACAGGACGGCGACGATCACGGTTCCCACAAAGGGCGCGCTCCAGTACAGCCAGAGATGATCAAGCGTTCCTGAAAGCAGCGCGGGCGCCAGCGCCCTTGCAGGGTTCATCGATGCCCCGGATATGAAGGACAGGAAGAGTATGTCCAGCCCCACTATTCCGCCGATTGCAATCCCGCTGAACCCCCTCAGCCCCTTCGTATACACCACCGCAAATACCACTGCCATGAGCAGGGCAGAGGCCAGCACCTCCACCGGAAACACCAAAGACAGCGGATAGTCCGGGCTTGGCGCGTTTGCCCCAAGGTCGGCCTCGCTGCCAATCACACCCATCACAAACAACGAGCCCAGCAGGGCCCCGATCATCTCCGCTGCAAAATACCACGCTATCTGGATCCTCGTGATGTGTCCTGTAATGTAGTACCCGATGGTCACTGCAGGGTTGAAGTGGGCCATTGAGATCCGTCCAAACGAGTACACCCCGATTATCAGTGCCACAAACGGCGCAGCAGCTGCAATCCAGACCCCGTACAGCCCCCCAACCTGGGCATCATGCACTATCGAGCCGGTTGCAAACACCACGAGGACAAACGTCCCTACCAGTTCCACTGCAAACATTTGAAGGTTGGAGTATGCCATCATGCATCGAATTCTTCAATCAGGCGCAGAACCCGCTCCCTTATCTCGTCACGAATCCTCCTGACCTGCCCAATGTCTGCATCCCGGGGATCCGTTATCCCCCAGTCAGCCATGCCCTCGGCAAGCGTCACAGGGCACGACTCCTCATCAATGCACCCCATGCTGACTGGGACCGATTCGCCGAGCATCCGGCTTGTCAGTGCCTTTGGCTTCTGCCGTGTAATGTCTATCCCGACCTCCCCCATCGCCTGCACCACTACAGGATTCAGCTTTGATCCCGGCTCGGTGCCTGCACTCATGACATCAAGGTGCGGCGCAAGATTCCGGGCGAACCCCTCTGCCATCTGGCTGCGCCCTGCATTCTCCCTGCAGACGAAGAGGACCTTTCTTGGCATGCCATCACATAAATATTAGTTTATATAAATTTACATTTATATGAATGGGATCGGGCTTTTAAGATGCATCTGCGACGAGGCGCGCTTTGAGATTCTAACGATGCTTCAGGACGGGGAATCGTCGGTGGGCGAGCTGGTCTGCAGAACGGGGAAGGGCCAGCCGCTGGTCTCACACCACCTGAGGACTCTGAAGAGGTGCGGCATCGTCAGATCGAGGGACGAGGGAAAGAGGGTCATGTACAGCATATCAAGTCCGCAGCTCTCCGCGCTGATTGCAGACATTACGGAAGCCAGCAGGAAGATTCCGGTTATGTGTGACGGGGCGTGCTGCTAGTCTGCAGGGGATGACGGGGGAGCCTCCGGGCCGTACTCACCGGTCACGATATAGTTGACTGCCCTGCTCATGAACAGGGCGTGATCTGCAATCCTTTCAAGATATTTTAGCAAGAGGGCCTCGGCCAGCGCGCAGCGGGTATCCTCGGAGTCAACCAGCATCGAGATCCTCTCAAGGTACAGCTTGTCGACATACTCTTCGTTTATCTGAATCATGTTTGCCTTTCCAATATCAAGCAACGCAAAGGACTGCATGGCATCCTTGGTCATCCGGAGCGTCTCGTTTGACACCTGGTACAGCCATCCTGTCTTACAGCATGAGATGTCGCCGAACCTGTCGCGTACAAGCGTTATGTCGTATGCATAGCGGCCAAACCGGTGGAACGTGTAGGAGATCTCGATTGCAGAACGGATGAACCTGAAATCGGATGCCACCGGCTGGAACTTTAGAATGGTGTTGAATATCAGGTTTCCCACATCATGATACCTGTCAGTTATGCGTGCCGAGAGATCCCGGACCTGGTTGATGGTGTTGGTCCCCTTGATGTATGAGTCTATTGCAAGCTCGACGCACTCGATTGCAAGATCTCCCATCTCGGACAGTGAGGCGGAGAGTTGTCCAAGATTAGGATCCATCAACCTTGCCATACAGGTTTAAGCGTGATTCTGATACTTTAATCCGCCGTTGCTTTTGTCGTCCTTGTATACAAACGGGTGTATGAAGGTATGACCACGGATTACGAGGTGCTGCGTCCGGCGATCTCGACACGTCCAGCGTGCTTGCCGCGGTATCAAGGATTATCCCGCTGAGCGGGTTGGTGTCCTACGAGCAGTTCAAGCGCGCGGGGAACAGCAGGGCGCGCAGTGGGGTGGCGCACGCGTGCTCCCGCGGCATACTCAGGAGGATCTCGCCGTACGAGCGGATCCTGAAGCTGGACTCGGTCAGGTTCTGGTGCACGCAGATAAACGAGTCATTACCGGACATTTCAGGACATGCACCGGGCAGTTTCATTGTATTATCGAACCATCCGGTTCAAGCTTGACATTCTCAAATTTGCCAGCCGGAAATGTGAGACCCTGTGTAAAAACTTTTGATCTTCAGTATAGGCACGGATTTGTAAGCAGTTTTGCATCTTCACGCCCACGCCGGCGACGGGCCTGAGCATGTGCACCTTAATCATGTCTAGCCGAACTGGCCCTCTACGTATCGTGCAGTGAGCTCGTTTTTGGGATTCTGGAAGATCTGTGCCGTATCCCCATGCTCGACCAGATCACCCAGATACATGAATGCAGTGTAGTCAGAACATCGGACTGCCTGCTGCATGTTGTGGGTTACGATAATGATGCAGTACTCTTTTGCCAGATCCCTTATCATCTCCTCAATCTTCTGTGTCGCGATTGGGTCAAGGGCCGATGCGGGCTCGTCCATCAGCAGCACCTCGGGCTGGATTGCCAGCGCGCGCGCGATGCAGAGCCTCTGCTGCTGGCCGCCGGAGAGGTTCATCGCAGGCTTCTTTAGATCGCCTCTGACCTCGTCCCACAGATAGGACATCTTCAGACTGTCCTCGACTATCTCGTCAAGGATGTCGTGGTCTTTTACCCCGTTGAGTTTTACGCCGGAGACGACGTTGTCGTATATGGACATCGTTGGGAACGGGTTGGGTTTCTGGAATACCATGCCGACCTTTCGCCGGTGGTATATCGGATCTATGCTGCCATCATACAGATCAGTCGAGTCAATCATCACCTTCCCCTCCACCCGGGAACCGGGAGTCATATCATGCATCCTGTTCAGGCATCTGAGAAAGGTCGTCTTGCCGCATCCGGACGGGCCGATCAGCGCGGTGACAGAGTTTTCGGGAAATTTCAGACTGACGTTCTTGACTGCAAGATAGTCGCCATAGTACACGTTTACGCCGTCGGTAACCATCTTGTAACGGACTTCAGGCTTTGGGGGGGACAACATGGTAGGTTTGGCAGTGCCATCCTGTGATAGTATAGCAGTCATCCCTTGTTTGCTCCTGCCATGCTCTTTGGCAATAAACCTTTGCTGCCTCTCCTTCCCTGAAAGTAGTACCTGACGCCGACATGTATTGCAAGGATTATAATCACCAGCACGAGCGCGGCCCCCCAGCCTGCCAGACGCGCCTCCTCGTAAGGAAGCAGCGAGAACCGCCATATTCTCAGCGGCAGCGCGTCCATGGGCGCATCCAGGCTTGAGAAGAACTGGCTGCTGCCCAGAATCGTCATTATGAGGGGGGCAGTCTCGCCGCCAATCCGCGATACCGACAGCAGTATTCCAGTCAGCATGCCGCGCTTTGCAGTCGCAAGTACTATTCGAAACGCAATGGTGACCTTCTTCATCCCCAGTGCAACCCCTGCCTCCCTGTACGTCCATGGGACCATCTTGAGCTGCTCCTCGGTGGATCGTGCGACGATCGGGAACATGATCAGCGAGAGTGCAAATGCGCCGGCCCAGATTGAAAAGTGTCCCAAAAGCAGAACGATTGCCAGAAACGCAAACAGGCCAAGAACGATGGAGGGAATCTGCATGAACACGTCCAGAAAGAACCGGATCTGCTTGACGATCCTGTTGTCTCCCACCTCGGAGAGGTAGATTCCGGCACTGATCCCCAGGGGAATCCCTATGAGCGACGAGAGTCCGATTATTATCAGGGTTCCCTGAATGGCAGGTCCGATGTTGATGGCTCCGGCGCCGATCGCCCCGGGCGTCTGGGTAAAGAAGTCAAGTGTCAGTGCGGGTGCGCCGCCCACTACAAGCTGCCCCAGTATCCAGAACAGCGGGACGATTGCAATAAATGCACAACAGGTGATGCCGCTGATCATAACCTTGTCGACTGTAAGCCTCCTGCGTACGTTTGACTTGAACATGGCGCGAATCTCCGCACGCCGCCGGCTCCTGGGAGTCACGCTCAATGGACGCCGCCCTCCTGGACCTTTATCATCCTCGCGACTATATAGTGGGCAAATACGCTTACCGTCATCGCAACCAGCAGCAGCACAAGCCCCACTCCAATCAGTGCAGGCAGGTGCAGGGATGCAGGGGATGCCTCGATAAACTCGTTGGCAATGATGCTTGACATGGTCTGGCTTGGGTGAAAGAGCGACTGCGGTATTGCAGAGAATCCGATGGCGTTTCCAATCAGCATGGTGACTGCCAGGGTCTCCCCGATGGCACGGCCCAGTCCAAGGACCGAGGCGCCCATCAGTCCGGTCTTGGAGTATGGGAACACCGCCAACCGGAACATCTCCCAGGTGGTGGAGCCGAGCATGTATGCGGCCTCCTTCTGCTGGTGTGGTACTGCCATCATCACCTCCCGGGACACGGCAGATATGGTCGGAATTATCATTATTGCAAGTATGATGCTTGCAGAGAGGACGTCGAGTCCGAACGGCGTTCCCGAGAACAGGAATATCGAGTCGCCAAACATGTCATGGAGCGGCTTTTCGATTATGTCCCTAAAGTAGATTCTAAAGACGAACAGTCCCCACAGCCCGTAGACTACGCTTGGCACCGCCTCAAGCAGCTCGATGAGATATCCCATGGGCTGGCCGATCCGTTTGGGGACTATCATCACAAACATCGCTATGCCGATGCTGAGCGGCAGGGCGATCACCATTGCGATGGCAGATGTTGTCAGCGTGCCCACTATGTATGGCAGGGTGCCAAACGACTCCCTCCCCTCCACGGGGTTCCAGTCGGTGCCCCCGACGAAGCCTGCAATGCCTTCCTCCTCCCAGATCGGTCCGGACTCCCAGCCAAGCTGCAGAACCATGATGGCGATTATGGCAAGCACGTAGATTCCGGCGATGGTCGTGCCCACCTTGAAGATCTTGTCGGCAAGGGGGGATCTTCCCTCCTTTCGTATCCGGCCTGCAAGATGATCCCTTGGCATATGATATGGACAGAACCGCACCGATTGTAAAAAATACGACCATAGTTTACGTTATCAATAGATCTGCATTAGTCCTATATAGAATGCCAAGTATACCAGTATATCCTATAAATTACAAACCATCCCATGATACCGGGCAAGCCCCACATGCATACACGCAAGCTTCAGATCAGCGGCGGCTCCACATACATCGTATCGCTTCCAAAGGCATGGGTCAAGGACCAAAAGCTGAATGCCGGAGACGACATATCGATTATCAGAAACAGCAACAACTCCCTCACATTCATGCCGGATCCAGCAGAGTCGAAGATGCTGGATCAGGCCATCACCGTGATCTCTCCCAAGGATTCTGAGGAGTCCATCAGGAGGAGGATAATTGCCATATATCTGGCAGGATACAAGTCCATCACAATCAGGTCAAGAGGCATAAGGCTGCACCCGAGTCAGACCGGCGCCATCAGAAACCTCATAAGAACCTCGATGATTGGAACCGAGATTGTTAAAACGGACTCAGAGTCAGTAGTGGTACAGATACTGACCCGTCTGTCAGAACTGTCCTTTGATGTTGCGTTAAGGAGGATGTACCTGATGACAGTCAACATACACAGGGAGGCAGTAAGCGCGTTCATTGAGAACGACAAGGCGTGTGCCGAGGAGATCATAAGAACCGACGACGAGGTGGACCGGTTTACCCTGTACATACAGAGAAACCTGATCATGGCAGTACAGGACGCAGGAATGCTGCAGGAGATGTCGCTGGACGGGCCGGCGGACTGTCTCATATACAGGACGATCATATCAAGGATTGAGAGGATAGCAGATCACGGAGTCCTTATTGCAAAGAGGGTGCGGTACACCTCAGAACCGATTGATGCGCAGACCGGCAAGATGATCACGGAGTTGAGCGAAGACGCGCTGGGCATCTTTGAGAGGGCCATCAAGGCCCTGATCAAGCACGACTATCAAGGTGCAGAACGGATCCTGGATGACGTCCCGGAGATAATAGGGAAGCAGGAGGAGATGATGGCGTCCATGGATAGCACGGCAGACGGTACGATGATCAAGTTCATCCTTGATGACATCAGAAGGACAGCAGAGTACTCGGGCGACATTGCCGAGGTGGTAATGGACAGGAATATTCAAAGTGTCATTATCGAGGATCACTCCCCGGAAACGGCATAGGGTCGTTGTTGCCTGCCTGCATGCCGGCCGGCCGGCCGGATTCAGATGCATCCGGTCTGTAATGGTGCAGGGTTACAAGAAGAAGGATAAAAAACAGGCTGTTGCAGCTATTCCAGCTTGATGATACCCTGGTTCACCAGGTATGTAATTGCGTTGATCAGCTCGTCATCAGATATCAGTCCTTCTCCGTAGAATTTGAACACCTGCTGTATCCATGCGGGGATCTTGTCCTCTTCTTCTGGCTCCGGGTCTTCAACGCTGACAGGGCCGGTGTATACGGGCTGGCCGTCATAGGTGACCCTGGAGAGTCCCTCCAGACCGATGTTGACTACGGGTGTTGAGATTGGCACGTATAGCAGGTCGTCGTTGTACTCTTGGCCGTCAGTTATGATCCAGGCAATGAGGTTCACGACCTCCACTGCGTGATCAAAGTCGTTTACCGAGCCCTTCAGATCAGGATGCAGCAGGAGGTACGAGAAGCTGGTGATCGGATACGAGTTCTCCCCGGGTGCTGCCAGCAGGTCGACGCCCCTCCAGCTCTCCCATGCGTCAGGAAGGGCGGCTGCGACTCCCTCGGATGCAGCAGATGCGCTCTCCAGGGTGGGCAGCACAAAGTTCGTGCCGTCGCCGTTCTCGATGGCTGCCGTGGCAAGATCATTTTGGAACGCGTAGGCAAGGGTGACATAGCCGATTGAGCCCTCCGTCGAGACTACTACGCCTGCGACTCCCTCGTTGCCTGCAGCGCCGACGCCGATCGGCCACGGAACGCTCTTGCCTGCCCCCACCCTCTCGTCCCACTCAGGACAGACCTTGGTAAGGTAGCCGGTAAATGCAAACGTCGTACCGGATCCGTCAGACCTGTGCACTATGACTATGTCCTGATCGGGTATCTCCAGGTCAGGATTGGCATCGGCAATCAGGGGGTCATTCCAGGACGTAATCTTGCCCAGGTGCATGTCGCACAGCGCCTCTGCTGTGATATTGATTCCAGTACCAACGCCGGGAACGTCGTACACCAGGGATATGGCGCCGATCATCTCGGGGATCGTGATGGTGCCTGGAACCAGCTCGTACTCGGAGTCACGGAGGGGTGCGTCAGATGCTGCAAAGTTTATCGTCTTTTCGATGTGCTGCTTGACGCCGCCGCCGCTACCGATTGACTGGTAGTTCATCTGTACTTCGGGGCGCACCTCTGCATACTTTACCCTCCACAGGTCCATCAGGGGGAACGCAAACGATGCGCCGACCCCGTCAATCCTTACCTGGGATTCTTGTGCGTTGGCATGGTATGGCAGAACGGCGGGGATCAACAGCACCGCGATCAGCATTATAGAAGTTGCCTTCTTCATTATTGGAACGCGTGTTGTATGTTATATACAAATACCAAGCATAGATTACAACATCACCATGTACGCTATATAGTGAAAATGAAATGCCCAGCTGCAGGCCGTCGGTCATGACTCGCAGCTTGCCAGAAGGTCATTGCTGCCCACATGCGCGCGGCAGTCGTCTTCGCCGGAACCGCCGCTAACTATATCGTCTCCTTCCCCGCCGTCAATCTCATCATCGCCGGATTCCCCCTTGATGATGTCGTCGCCTGCATCGCCATATATCGTGTCATCTCCAGACCCGCCAAATATGATGTCTAGGCCGCCCCCGCCAAAGATGCAGTCATCGCCTGATGCCCCATTAATGTGATCATCGCCATCCAGTCCGAATATCAGATCCCTCCCCTCGGTGCCAATGAGGACGTCGACGACGGTGGTGCCCTGGATCATGTTGAAGTTGGAGTGCGATTCCCCGCACGCCAAGACCGTAACGTACTGGTATGCCTCGGCGGAGTTACCGGCGTTGTCAAATGCGAACCAGGTGACCTTTGTCACGCCCAGGGAGAACTTGTCCGGTGCGTTGTTCAGGATTGCGTGTATGCCGCCCTCGTCGGTTGCCGTCGCATCTCCTACTGAGACCACGGTGTAGAGGTCGTCGGCGTCCACGACCATGTCCGAGGGAGGGGTCAGCACCGGCCGGATCACGTCTGTCACGGCCACTTCCTCGTCAAACTCGTCTGGATCGACTTGTATCTCCGGCGTCACCGGCGGGGCCACGTACGACGGCGTGGAGTATGCGTGGACTGCGTGGTTGAACGCGTCGACTGCGTACAGCTCGCCGTTCACGCCCACCGCTGCATCAACGTAGCGCGCAGACGATGAGGGGGTTATGAGGTAGTCGGGGGGCGAGATGGTCGAGTTGAGTCCCGATTCAAAGTAATACAGCCCGCCTTGGTTGGCATCAGTCACGTACAGCCCTCCGGAGTCATCTGCGTGTATTCCGCCGGGCATGAACCTGTCGCGGCCGATAAATGACAAGTTGTACAGGCTCGTTCCATTCGAACTAAACACCTCTATCTTGTTGTTTCCCTTGTCAGTCACATGGATGGTTCCGTTGCCACCGACATGGATCCCGCGGGGGGTAAGAAACTCGCCTGCGCCCGTCCCGCTTGAACCAATGGACAGTACAAACTCGCCGTCTGCGGTAAACTTTTGCACCCGGTAGTTTCCGGTATCCACCACATATACAGATCCATTATGCGTGGCGACGCCGTCAGGCAGTATCAGCTTGCCGTCGGATCTGCCGCGCTCCCCCCACTCGGACACGTACGTTCCGTTATGGAAGAATTTTTGTATGCGGTTCAGGTCGCGATCGGCGACATAGACAAACGAGTCGTCAGATGCTACTCCCGTCGGATAATGAAACTGGCCGTCTCCGCGCCCGCTGGAGCCCCATTCAAGGACAAAATTTCCACCCGCGTCAAACTTTTGGATCCGCTTGTTTCCATAATCACTCACATAGACGTTGCCAAGTCCGTCAACGTCAACAAACTGCGGGTGCGAGAACAGTCCGGGGTCTGATATTCCAAACGAGCCCCATTCATACAGGCTCTCATATTCAAATGCGTATGAGTACTGGATTCCGACAAATATGACAGCAGACAGTGCCAGTGCGGCCAGATGTATCATTGCCAATGCCAAGGTGTTGCCAAATTTGGCAAACATCGTACATGTAAGAAAACATTGTTGTTTTTGTCAAATTAAAGTCAGAACGGCTTGTTTACCTCTCGCGTAAAGACGTAGCTTGTCAGGACGACCATCGCAAGCACGAATACGAGGATTATCCCAAGACTGAACAGTACCGGAACCCCACCTTCTGATACTCCGGTCATCATCTCCCGGACCAGCAGAACAGTATAGGTCACGGGGTTCAGTTGTGCGATTGCAGCCAGCCAGTCAGGGAGAAGCGACAGCGGAAAGAGGGCCGGGCTGATCATGAACAGAGGCATTCCAAGAAAGTTGATCATCCCCCAGAACGTCTCTTGGGATTTTGCAGTTGCGGCAACTGCCACAGAGATCCCGGAGAATCCCAGCGAGAACAGAATCACGATTGCCATGATCGGTATGATCATTATCGGGTTGGGAAACTCCACCCCTATTGCCAGGACGATTCCCAGAATCAGGCTGGCCTGCAGGGCCGCAATCATGGCTATTGCAGACATCTTTCCGACGGCTATCGCAGAACGCGAGATTGGCGAGGTCAGTGCCTTGTTCATAAAGCCGTAGCGCCGATCCCACAGCGTGTTGACGCCGCCAAAGATGCTGGTAAAGATGGCAGTAAGGATGATGACGCCGGGGGCCATAAACTCGATGTACTGTCCGTCAAACCCGACCGACTGCAAGAGCGGCTGGGTCTCTGCAAAGGTGTTTCCGATTACCAGAATCCATACCGCGGGCTGGATCAGCCTGATCATGACCCCGCTCCGGGACTTTTTGTACCTCTTCATCTCCCGCCAGAATATCGTGTATGTGTCGCGAATTACGGTGCTCATGACCGCAGCCTCGTCATCTTTGCGTGCTCGCGCTGCCGGTTGAACGTGACATCGTCATCCCGAATCTTGTGACCCGTGTATGATATGAAGACGTCATCAAGGGTGGGCCGGGTAAGCGTAATGGATGTGATCTTGATGTTGTGCTCAGAGGAGATCTGAAATATCATTGGAATGATCTTGGGGCCGTCGGACGTAAAGAGCGTGATTAGTGAATCCTTCCGGGTAACTCTGGTCAGCAGATCCGTCTTTTCCAGGCCGGATATGAGTTCCTGATGCCCCCCTGAGACGACGATGGAGACTACCTCGTGTCCCATTGCATTCTTCATGTTCTCAGGCTTGTCGATCACCTGGATCTTTCCGCCGTCGATTATCCCAATCCGGTCACACAGCTGATCTGCCTCCTCCATGTAGTGGGTGGTGAGAAATATGGTCATATCGTACTCGTCATGAATCTTTTTTATGTACTCCCAGATCTTCCTGCGGGTCTGGATGTCCAATCCCACGGTGGGCTCGTCAAGGAACAGCACCTTTGGCATGTGCAGCAAGCCGCCGGCAATATCCAGCCGCTTTCGCATCCCGCCAGAGTATGTGATTACGGGGTCGTCCTGTCTGTCTGCAAGTTCTATGAGATCCAGGACCTGATCAATTCTTGCGTTGACCTTGTCCTTGGGGATGTGGTTGAGTCTTGCATGGAGCAGCAGGTTCTCCCGCCCGGTCAGGTACTCGTCTGCAGTGGTCTCCTGCTGCACGTATCCTATGCTGTACCTGACCTGCTTTGGATTCTTTGTCACATCAAACCCGCAGAGGAGGGCCTGTCCCGATGTGGGTTTTAGCAGGGTGGTCAGAATCATCATGGTGGTGCTCTTTCCAGCACCGTTGGGGCCTAGAAATCCGAAGATCTCCCCGGTGTTCACTGAAAAGGAGACGTCATCGACTGCCACAACCCCTCCAAACGATTTGGTAAGGGAGCGCGTCTCAATCGAGGGCACGGCGGGTGCATCCTTGGGTGTCGTCATTCACATCACATGGAATCCAGAGTGTCTTATACTCTACGCATGAATCGCCGCGTGCCTCCGGATCCGGGATTTGCCGGGGTGTGGGTGTGATCGGTTCGGCAGATAATCGTGCCGGGTTTTGGGTGGAGCCGAACGGTGCCTTCAAAAAAATTTAAGGTACGACCGGCAGGGAGTTTTGTGAAAGGACTTTGTCAGAAGTGCCACAGGTCAAATCTGGAGATAACCATCAACGAGGGGGTTCCCACGTGTGCGGCATGCCTCAAAATCGGCAGAGAGCCGGCAGGATGACTGGCGCTGCCGTCATCGCACAGCCGTCATCGGGTTCGGATCCAAGCATGGCACGGGATAACCACACGTGCATGAATCATGACGACGGGGTGCCTGCCGGTGCAGTCAGTTCGTCTTCTTAAAGTGATCCCGGGTCATATTCAGGATGACCTTCTCGCCTATGCCCCAGATCTCGGATTTGGAGAGGATCCTTGAGCGGGACAGGCCGTATGACACCTCGATGGACTCCAGCTCGTTGCTTTCAGGATTCCTGTGCAGCCTTTTTACCTTGCCAATCTTGCGGCGGTCTATGTCAATTACCGGAATTCCGATGCGGACAGGGGGCCTGCTCAAGAACAGCGTCGTGTCAGAGAACTTGTCGATATAGTCGTCTGCAAGAAAATAATCCTTGTGAAATCCCTGATGAATCGTCACGCCTGAAACTGCCAGAGTGTCCGGATTGATGTGAATGTGTTTGACCTTTCCGTATTCTATTCCCTCCCGGTCCATGACCTTCCTGCCGGTAAACGAGTCTGCAGTGACCAGGTTCTCAGACATTCCGTACATTTTTGCAGTCATGACTCATTGTCTGCAGGTTTCGTTTATCACTCCGGATATCAGAAATTCCTAGCAATGGGGTTAAATTACTTGACACAAAAAGCCACTCATGCAGGACGTGTTCACGGCAGTACTGGTCACAACGGGAAGAAGCACCGGAAGAGAGCACCAGGTGATGCTCCGCGCGGTGGGGTACAACGGAAAGATATACCTCTCCAGGCACAAGCCCGATAGCGACTGGTTCTTGAACGCGCTGGCAAATCCAGAGGTAAGGATACTGTACGGGCAACAGGTGCTCTTGGGAAATGCAAGACGGGTCGCAGACGAAGAACTGGCAAAAAAGATCTCCGAGTTAAAGTACCATGGCGAAGAGAGGGCAAAGGAGAAGAGATCCGTAATCGAGGTAACGCTTGCCAACGGCTAGGATCTTTTCAGGTATTTGACAAGATAAAATATCGTCAGTCCGCCCAGAACGACGGTGACGGCAACTAGGGGAAGGAACAGCTCAGGAAAAGGACCTGAAGACTGGAACAACGTAGCAGACGACGACGACACATCAGCATCGCTCAAGAGTTCGGTAACCCCGGGGCCATCATCAGAGGGTCCGTCCTGCGTTTCAAGAGAGGGTGACAACTCTGCGGGCTCCGGCGGCGGTGCGGGATCGAGCGCATTGGACGGCTCACTGTCAAGGTCTGCCGACTTTACCTCAACGGCGGCAGAGTCGTCAACAGTCACGGATTCTTCTTCGGACATATCTGCTGTCATCGCTTGCTCTTGTAATGCATCCCCCATTTCCGCCATAGATTCATCCTGTACTACTTGCGGCGCATCGTGTTGTGACACTGATTCTTCGGTAGACACATCCTGTTGCTGGGATTCTTTCTGTGATGTGTCTTGTTGCTGTGCGTCTTGCGGCGTCGTAGTCGTCGTCGTCGTTGTTGCCTGTAGGGCAGTTTCCCCTCCCCCCTCAACTACCCCCTCTCGTCCCACATCGGACACAGGAGAGGCTGTAGAGGCAGAGTCCTGTATGAACCGACTGCCTTGTTGCAGCTGCAGCGCAGAGAACATGCCGGAGATTCCGGTCGCAACTGCCAACCCTGCAACCTTGTAGATGTGCCGAAATGAGTGGATGAGCAGCCTGCTGCTCTTTGTCTTTTCAGAGAGTTTTGGCGGGACAACCACGACGCTGAAGCTCTTGGCGGTGTAATGCTTCATGTCATGTGATTTTGAATTCTTGCTGGTCTTGGATATCTTTACTACCCCCAGTTCCTGCAATTTTTGAAGGTGGTACTTGACCAGCTGGAGGGAGGTGTCTGTCCTCTGAGATATCCGGGCTGCAGTCAGTTCCTCGTTGAACAGCAGTTGAAGAATCTTGCGGGCCAAGTCGTTGGCAAACAGCTGCCCAAACGATTTTAACCGCTCATCGTCTGTGGCAAGAATCTTTATGCTCTCGACAAGATCGTCTCGTTCTTCATCAGTCGGCATTAAACATACTAGTCGAACCGAAATATCTAAGTCGTTTGGTAAAGATTGAATTTCACTAATCCTTTTATCCAGAAGTGCCGGAGAGATACCATCACACCGAACCAAACCGGCTCGGATGTGGCAAAAGGAGAAGAGAAGATGAACACAAAAATAACAATTGCAATGGTCGCGCTAGTGATTGGCGCAGGAGGAGTCATGTTCCTGGTGGGGCTTGAGACGCAGCCAGAAGACGACAGAGGGACAGACGTCGTTCGGGTGACTGAGACAGTCTACGTCGAGGACTCTGCCAGGCTGTTTAGCGGGGAAAACAACGTCATAAAGATCACATCCCAAGAAGCGCTGGTCGAGATTCTTCATGCATCGCAGATGCTTGAAGATCGTATTTACAGGAATTTCGAGCCTCAAAGATTCGCAGAGGTCGAGTCAGTGGTGGTGATGGACGGCGACGCGATGATGGTAGATCAAGACGCGTCATTCGAATCAGCGCTGATGCAGTTGTCCACAGAAAAGAGTCAGAACGCCCAGGATTATTCCACAACCAACGTGCAGGTAAAGGGGGTCGATGAGCCGGATTATCTCAAGAACGACGGAAAGTACGTCTACATCGTAACAGACAACACGCTTTCGATAATTGACGCATACCCGGCACAGGACGCAAGGCTGGTCCTGAAGACGGCCATCGACGTGGACTCGAGTTACATCGAGGACATGTTTCTGAATGGGGACAGGCTGGTAATATTTTACAACGGAGAGAGTTTTGAGGAGGTAATTCCAGAGTTTGGCTTTGTTCCACAGTCAATTTACGTCCCGGTCACCCACGCGCTGGTTGTTGATGTTGCAGACAGGGAGAATCCAACTATCCTCAAGGACTACTCCATAGGAGGGCATTTCGTTGATGCCAGAATGATAGGCAACCACGCATACTTTGTGACAAACAGCCATGTGGACTACCACAATCCCAAGCTGCCAATGATCCACGAGGGTTCCAGGCACGTCATGACCCCTGACGCGTTTTATTTTGACAACCCCGAGAGACTCACAAACTTTAACACGCTTACTGCGATCGATGTCTTTGGAGACGAGATCAGCTCAAAGTCATACCTGATGGGATACTCTGGCACGCACTATGTATCCGAGGACAACTTTTACCTGACATACCAACAGAGCAACAACCTGCCCGAGCTGTTTGAGGACTCCCGAGAGGACAGGTTCTATGACGTCGTCGTGCCGCTGCTCCCGGACAGCGCGCTCCAAGAGGAGATAAGGGCCGTACGTGATGACGCCTCGCTGGGCTCGCCTGAACGGTGGGCCAAGATATCAGGCATGCTGCAGGAGTTCTATGACGGCATCAACAAGAACAACAGACTGGAGCTGCTCCAAAACATAGAGAGGGCGCTAATCGAGTACGACTTGGCGGTGCTAGAAGCCGGCGGTTCGGCGACCCAGAAGGTGGTGATCCACAAGATTGCAATCGACGGGACAGACATAGAGCATATTGCAAGCGGCTCCGTGCCTGGCAGGCTCCTCAACCAGTTTTCAATGGACGAGCACGGGGACAGGTTCAGGATCGCGACCACGGCTGACCGCTACACCCAGCACTCCGGTACCCTCCGGGAGAACGCAGTCTATGTACTGGACGAGGAACTGAACATAGTGGGTGGGCTGGACGATATCGCCCCAGACGAGAGCATCTTCTCTGCAAGGTTCATGGATGACAGGCTGTACCTGGTCACCTTCCAGCAGATCGATCCGTTCTTTGTGATCGACCTATCAGAGGATACGCCAAAGATACTCGGGGAGTTGAAGATTCCAGGATTCTCAAACTATCTGCATCCGTATGACGACGAACACGTCATCGGAATAGGCAGGGATACAAAGGCAAACCAGTGGGGAGGCGCCACGCCACTTGGCGTAAAGATAGCGCTGTTCAACGTGGCAGACGTGAGCAATCCCAAGGTTGCAGACGAGGTGGTGATAGGGGACAGGGGGACCCAGTCAGAGGCACTGCACAACCACAAGGCATTCTTCCTTGGAAGGGGAGCAGCAGACGGGGAAGGCAGGATCCTGTCAGTTCCGATCACCGGTGATGTAAAGAACCTCGACGGGCTGACGGAGCAAAAGAGGATAAGCGGGATACATGACAACGACGAGATAAGTTGGAGCGGATTCTACGTGTTTGATCTGGGCCCGGTCGACGGGTTTGATCTGAGGGGAACCATAAAGCATTGGGAGGGCGTCAGGTATAGCCCAGGATACCTCGGGCTAGACCACCATGCCAGAACGTTCTACATCGAAGACGTGTTGTATACGGCATCGGAGGGGTTCCTGAAGATGAACTCGCTGGACACCCTTGATGTGGAAAACTCCATCATGCTCAGGAACACGGGAGGGTTCATAGGGTTCCTCGACGATCGTTCCAGGATCGCCCCATAAGGCTAAACTATGTGGACGATAGTAGTCAGTCCCCGCCGGTCAAGCTCGTTTCCAGCCCCGTCAACCTCGCAGACGGTGACAGTAAACGAGATCACGTCGCGCCGTTTTGCGTTTTGGGCGTCAAGGTGCAGGGTTGCATCCATCAGATCAAACTCGCCTGTAGGCAACGCGGTCTCATCCAGGAACGCTCCGCACGTAGACTCTATTCTGAACCGGTTGTCCTTGAAATGAAATCCCAGCTTTGTCTTTCTTCCGTCCCTTCCGTTTGCCTTTACGTTGAGATCGATTATTCCAGGCCTTGATTCGGTATAGCTTGATTGCTTGTTGACAAATACGCCAAACGCGAAGGGTTTCCCGGCAGTCGACTCGGCCATCTTTTGGATCCCGTCGTTCATCACAACGTCGACTGCCTTGATCGACTGCGCCACCTTGGCAATCCACTGGTTGGTCCGAGGGATTATGGTCCTGATTCCTGTTCGCCTGCGTTTGTCCTCGTCTGCGGGAAGTTTGTAATAGTCAACCCATGCCTCATAGTCGTGTGAGATGTCCTCGATAAAGTCGATGCACGTGCGCCGGTACTCGTCTACGTTGTCGGTCCTCTCGGACGCATCGTCTGTCCGCATCCCGTCGTAGTCCATCGGCATTGCCATGCAGTGGATGCATTGCGGTTCTAAAAAAACCAATCTTAGTTGTTTTCAAGCCACGAACCTCACATTCAGGGCAACAGGACTCTTTTGTACAGGAAGAGGTGTGAATCAACATTAATGATTATATCTGGAACCCTGCCATCAGACGTTGTGATATTTTCAGAGATAGTCTTGGCCCTGCAGGACGACCTGAAGAGGAACATGGCGCAGATACGGTTTCTCCTAAACAAGAATCCCGGGATGGGCTACACCAGAATAGTCGAGATCGGCAGGGAGGTAGGCAAGAGATACGGCATAAAACTGATTGTAAACTTTCCAAAGGAGGGAAGAATTGAGGAGTTTGAGATGTATGGAAGAAGGGATCTGAGCCTGATAGTGGACTATGAAAAGAAACGGTTCCCCATGGACAGGGAAATAATCAAGAAAAAGGCGACAGATACGCTTGGCAATGTGAAGACGCAGGATGCATACATGTATGAGAACAAGGAGGGTGTCAGGGTATACACAGATGACTGGAAGATCGACATCCTGCCCCATTCACTGCACATCTGGACCGAGTTTGACGACGGCGTCACTGCGTTTTGTGACTGGCTGATGGATGAGGTATACCAGGTTAAGAGGAGATAGCCCTACAGGCCCTCAAGGGCATCTAGCAGTTCCCGGGCCTCGGAGTTTTTTGGCTGCAGTTCCACTATGCGTCTGCAACACCCGATGGCATCATCCTTTTGATTCAGGGCCAGATGGACGTTGGTCTTGAGCCTAAGCGTCTCCACATCATCAGGACTTATCCCCGCGGCCTTTTCAAAGTAGGGCAGCGCCCTGTCGGGATCATCGACTATAAAGTATATGCTTCCCATGATAAACATGTAATCGTGATCGTCTGAGAATCCAGACTCTATGCTACGTCCAAACTCGATTGCCTGAATGTACTCACCGTCCTTGATCAGTTTTCGCAGCTTTCGTTTCGGATACCTGAAGATGGCCACCATACAGCATCATGGATCGGTCTGGGATTTTAACTAATGGTGTCATCAGGTCGGGACGGTTATGATTCCCTCTCCAATCAGGTACTGGAGGGCCTGGACAAAGGTGGCATCATCCAGGGTGCCGTCTGCCCACAGTCCTGCATTGAGCTTTACCCATGACGGGATCTCGCCGGTCTCGGCCGCCGCATCACCCGGATCAGTTGACGGAATCTGTATGATTCCCTCTCCAATCAGGTACTGGAGGGCCTGGACAAAGGTGGCATCATCCAGGGTGCCGTCTGCCCACAGTCCTGCATTGAGCTTTACCCATGACGGGATGCTCACGGGGTCATCACTCACGGGTTCGTCGCCGGGAAATATCGTTATGGGGATGATCAAACGATCAAGGGGTCCCTCTGGAACAACCCAGTCAAGAGCTAGACCATATATCACTACTTGATAGTCAACAGTACCGGCATCCTCCTTTACAGTCATGTCAAGAGAGTATTGGCCCGCGGGCGCATAGAGAAATTGCCTACCTTCATCCTGTGCAAGTGATCTTATTGTTTTCCCAGAGTCATCCAGTACCAGAACATCAAACTGAACCTGGTTCAGGAACTCTGTGTCGTCCTCTTTTTTGATAAACTTGATAAGCCACTCCATCTCGCATTCCTCGGCTGGATCCTCTGGCCCGTAGGAGACGTGTACCTGGTAGTGGTGGTGTTCGGTTGCCTTTTTGACCACGACTGTTCTTTGAACATCATCATCGCACCACGGCGGTAGCCGATCACTCCCTGTGGGGACTATGTCCGCAAACGGATTCTCCTGTACATATTGTTTATAGTCGCGAAGGACAAACTCATACTCTTGCGGAGGAATGCCCTCAGACACATGGACAAGTGTTGCAGCCTTTATCGGGAATGGAAAATCATCCACCACCCACACGTTGCTGACATATCCGCCCGTCTTCCAGGATATCCGAACAGTCTCCCATGTTCCTGCCGGAACAGTGACATCCTCGATCTCTTTTGGGCGTATCTGCTCGCCGCCGATGTTTGCAATCTTGCCCCAGGATATGTCAGCGAATGCCTTTGGGCCCTTCTGGCTCTCATCAATATGTGCAGTCGCATATGCAGACAACCATGACACAGATGAGCCGAACGCACGCCTGTATTTATCCAGTTCAGGACTGCTGCCTGTCGGCTCAGGGATGAGTTTTCCCATAGTCATATTGCCCACAATCACCCTGTTACCGTCATGCACTACGACCTCTGCAAGCAGCTGCGTCTCACTGCCGACTGCGACATCTCCCTTTATCCACATCTCAAAATCAAAATCCCTGCACTCCCTGTGGTCAACATGACACATGGTATAATGAAAATAGTCGCCCTGCGCTAGCCCCTCGCCGACATACCATGTCCCCTCCTTGTCTACACCGCCTGACTCGTACTGGGCAAATGCATCAGAAGAGTACGTTGTCAACAAAAGTACCGCAACAGACAGAGCTGCAATTAGCACATTCAATATGTGAAATAACATACACGGATAGTTAAACCTTAGTTTCAGGGATATGGGGGGTGTGCAGAATTCTCCAATGCCTCAAATAGGCAGATATAGAGGAAGAATGGCACAGATCTCAGATATGTGTGAATGCTCAAAGGTTCACCTGTACGAGGTTGAATTCAAGCTTGATGGCATGATAGTCGTCCCCACCCACAAGAACTGCGGATTCGCCCTGGATCAAAAACAGTCCGACAAATTTCAGAAGGATCTTGTGAGATCATGGGGCATGGAAGAAGAAGAGGACTAAAAAATAAAAAGAATGTAAGTTTCTCTAGTGGGGAGTGTTTTTGCATATATCCAGAGTACAATCGCATGAAGCGTCACAATAACACTCGCTCTGCATTGTACAGTCACACTCAGTGCCGTTCTCGGCTTGGGCTGCACATCCACATGCTGCATCAGACATACTATACCTCACATGCACTTGTTTTAAAAGGTTAGTACAAGAGCATGGTTTACACAAATAGGATCAACCCCACACACATGCATGCATGCATGCATACAAATCCGGGCACAGGTCATGCAACCGCGTCTGCAAGAGCCAAGTCCACGCCGTTTGACACGGCTGCATGGGGAGTCGTCCTCAGATGCCAAGGACCGACCGGCCGGCCGGCCGGCCGGGCTTACGCCCCAATCGTTCCACTACCCCAAGGGGGTCAGATTCGAGTCAAGCCCTTGGGGTCTCACGGTGTCAGAAACGGCAAAACCGCAAAAGATGCCGCCATGCCAGTCGACTGTGTGTAATCTTCTGTGCGGTGCCCCCCGGTAGGACCTGGCTATACATCCGATACCGTCTCAAGTATGGAGTTGCATGAGGTTTTGATGAGGCCTGCCTGCTCCTCCAGCAGGCCAGAGTCGGCCCCCGTGTCAAAGGCGGTTCTCAGTACATGAAAGAGATCCCGCCTCACATCCAGGGTGTTCTTGATTCCCTCAAAGTTCTGCCTGTTGACATACCCCAGGTAAAAATAACAGTCAGTAGGCATGGAGTTTTTCAGAAAGAAATCATATTTTGACCGGATGGTTCCAGAAACGCCTGCCCGGACCATGTCAGAGAATCCGATCGTCGATTTGAGCATCCGCTCAAGGAGTGTGGTAGTCGCCCTCTCCATTCCTATCGTCTGGGTTACAGACGAGATGTGCTCGTTGATGGGATTCTTTGGAAGCAGCCGAAGCGTCTCAAGCATGTGGGAGGGACTTGGTTTTCGATGGTTCAGGAGACATATCGCATCTGCCAGGCAGTATGAGGCACATTTTTGCCAGAACGGGGCGAATGTGTCGGATGCCTGAATCGCCTTTATGGTTCTCTGAATGCAGAACAGTGCCTCGATCAGATTGTCCCTGGCAAGATTGGTAAAGAGTGCCGGCTTTTTTGCCTGGACCCTTGATACAAGCATTCTCAAATCCCACGACTCGTCCTGGATTATCTGCATCCCGTCATATCCAAGGAGAACCTTCGGGTCGTTCCCGGACAGGGAGGCATGGCGGATGACGGCATACGAATCCCCGCACCGGACTGTCTCACGTCCGGATCCTCCGTCAAAGACAAAGACGTCATACCCGCATGGTTCAAAATGGGTGCCGGCGGCTCTGCATCCTCCCAGTCCGGCCGGAAACGGGTCCAGCCCCCTCGCCTCAAGAAGTCTTTTCAGATCCACACCATGACAAATAGCAAAATCCCCTTAAAATGTGTCAGCCCACAAAATTTTACAAACCGCACAAAGTCAGAGTCCTACCTGTTTTCAGCCCGGACTGAGTTCCGGCCGTGCCGTGTGCAAGGGCAGGTTCCAAACATTTCCTTTAAATTGAGAAACAGCCCGCCTTTCATCAAGCTCCTATAGTGTAGTCCGGTTAAGCATACTGCCCTCTCAAGGCAGTGACTCGGGTTCAAATCCCGATGGGAGCATTACATTACTAAAATAGTCAAACTGCGTACATGTAGTGTTGAGTCTGAAAGGCATCGAACTCAAAGACGAGTACAGGTCTGACACGGATAACATCACAGAGGACTTTTTGATCCCATGCCTTGAAAACTGCACGGAGTATCACAGGTGCGCAGAGACGTTCTCAGTCAAGGCGCTGATCATGATGGCTACAAGGCTTGACAACATTACAGACGGCACCACAGTGCTGAGAATGGTCATAAGCCACAGGCTCAGAGTCAATGACCTGAACATGCTCACAAAGCTGTTCTCCGAAGGGGCTGGACTTCCCAAGGGAGAGCGCATGGAGGTTGTCCAGCAGATAAAGGATGCAGTCAGACGGGGCAGCATTCAGGTCAGAGTTGCAGTGCCAGACTCAGATCACATCATAGGTTTCGCATCAGAAAGGGTTGGGATATTCAGGGACGGCGAGAACAACATGGTGGCATTTACCGGAACCTTTAGGGAGGCCATCACATCCCATACAAAGGAATTTGAGTCAATAGACGTCTTTACGTCATGGAATGACATGGCAAGGGTGAAAAGAAAGATGGGGCACTTTGAGCAGCTGTGGCAGAACAAGGCAGAACATCTGGACGTGTATGACTTTATGCATGCAGAAAGAAAGAGCCTTCTCAAATACTCCTCGGACTGGCTGATGCAGTACTAGGCCTCAAACGGCTCCTCTGATGTGGTGGACTTGTTTTCATAAAAATTCATCCTGTTAATCTTGTAGTATATGACTTCGCCGCGGCGCTCAATGACTGCAATGATCGGCTCCTTTCCCATCTGCGTAATCTCGTCAATCTTTTTTTGCAGGGCGCCCATTCTCTCCTGCCGACCTTCGTTGAGGCCAAATATGAGAAACTTGGCGCCCTTCTGCCCATAGTCCCCCCTCTCATAAACCCTAAAATCAGTACCGAAGCCAAAGCCGTCCTTTACCACATAGCCGCGATTGCGAAGGTCACGATATATCAGGAATCTTGTCAGTATGTCAGGATCAGTCTTTTGGCATGTGCCGACAAAGGAGTCAAAGTCTATCTGCCGTCCTCCCTTGGTCAGGGTAAGGCGGTTGGTGTACAGCAGGTAGAGTGTTTCAAACTGCTTTAAGACAAGTCTCTTTCCTTCGGAGTCTCCAAACCCCTTCTGCTCAAGCTCGTGGATCATCTCCCGGTCAGATACGTATACGCGTGAGGAGATCAGCTTACCGGTAACCAGCGGAGTCTCATCCATGATATGATGGGTGCCTGATGGTTTCCATATAAATATTGGAATGGCGACGGTGTATGAATTCACCTGTCCTTCCTGTCACAAAAAAATGATCATACTGATCCATATGCTGGCAATACACATCACTTTACATGGTAAATTCACGGCACATGAGCAGGGACCAGCTAAAAGAGGAACTCCTAGCACGGAACCGGGAGATTGCCACCCTCAAATCCGATCTTGAGAAGGCACTTGGCAGGATAGAACGTCTTGAAAGGGCCTTGGGGTACAGCGAACGCCTCATGACATACTATACAAACCCCAACACGCCGCCCTCATCTGAATCCCTGGAATGGAAGGCCCAGAAGAGGGAGCGGGCAAAAAAACAGGAAAAGGAGGGCAAATCCAAGCGCGGGGGAAGAAAGGGACACGCGGGGGCGTCGCGCCCCCACGACCCGGAAAGGACCGTATCCCACAGGTTCGGGCGCAGGAAGTCGGGCAGGAGGCGGGTGCCGGTGCTCCCGGAATGCGGGTGCGGCGGCGGCGGCGGCCGGATGGCGATTGGCAGTCCGCGCGTGCGGGACATCACGGACATCAGGGTGACTGCGTGCGAGACGCGGCACCGCGTGGAGACTGCAGTATGCGGCTCATGCGGCCGCAGGGAAGATGCTCCAAACGACCTGCCGCGGCGGGGCAACTTCGGCAAGGGCATGGTCGGACTCGTCTCAGAACTGCGCGCGGCACGGGTGCCGCTCAAGGGAATCTCGGTCGCGGTGCGCTCCATAACGGGCATTATGCTTGCAGGATCCACCGTCAACAACATCATGGCACGCGTCGGGGACGCCTCGGGCCACGAGGCAGGCAGGATCCTCGGGGAAGTGGAGGCTTCTGACTGTGCCGGGTTTGACGAAACCAGCTGGCGAAACGACGGCCAGAAGGTACACGCAAACGTGGCACAGTCGGGCAAAAACATCGCAATAAACATCAGCCAGAGCAGGGCCACGCTCATGCTCGATGCCATGGACAAATTTGACGGGGTGGCGATAACTGACGGGTACAACGGATATGACAGGTTTGACAAGGGCGGCATGCACCAGTCGTGCTGGGCGCACGACCTCCGGCAGACAAGGCACCTGGCAGAAAAATACTGCGCCGTGCCTCCCGAGACCAAACGTGTCCGGCGGCGGCAGCAGCAGCTCCACGAGGACCACAAGTGGGTGTTTGAGAGGGCAAAACTGCTGGCCGCGCAGGAGGCGCGCTCGCCACAGCTGCGGCATACGATGAACCGCACCATGCAGGACGTGCTTGACCGGTACCGCGATGCCGGTGGTGGTGGTAACGATGACGACATGCAAAAGGTGCTGGACAAGCTCGAGAGGCACCTGCACCGCATGTTTGCGTTCCTGGAGCATCCCGGCGTCGAGCCTACAAACAACGCCAGCGAGAGGGCGCTGCGCTACCTGGTGGTGTTCCGCAAGATAAGCGGGCAGACCAAGGGCGGCTCCAAGGCCATGAAGCGCCTTGCAGATTTTGTCACGTGCGTCCTCACGTGGAGGGCACATGGCAAGAGCGTGGCCGAAGAAGTTGGTCGACTGATATAAGGGGCAGGTGAATTCATACGCGACGGTTTGGAAGACCGGTCGGTTCGGGGAGAGGCGTCACAGGGTTCGCATCCGGGCAGGCAGCAGCAACAGCAGCCGCACCTCACAAATGCGTGGCAGACCTAGATGGGATTGTGATCGGCGCGGGCAGGTCTGACGGTTTGGTCACATGCGCATTGTGAACCGTTAAAATATGGGCATCATGGTTCGATGGTATCATGCATGGTGCCAACTACAGAAGCGGAACAGGTCAGCCATTTACGCGAAAACAGTACATCAAGGGAAAACCACAGATAAAGATTGCCAAGTTTCAGGGCGGCAAGAGGGGAACGTACCAGTACTGTGCCCAGCTTCTCATTAATGAGAAGATCCAGATCAGGCACATGGCCATCGAGTCGACTAGGCTTGCGGCAAACAAGACTCTGGAGAAGACAGTCGGGGAGACCGGCTACTACTCCAGACTCAGGATATACCCGCACAACCTTCTCAGGGAGAACAAGATGATTGCCGCTGCAGGCGCAGACAGGCTTCAGGAGGGAATGAGGCGTGCATGGGGCAAGGCAACAAGCCTTGGGGCAAGGGTCAGACAGGGCCAGTGCATCATAGAACTTTATGTCAACGGGAGTGATCATCTGGAGGCTGCGAAAAAGGCACTCAAGGGATCGTGCGTAAAGCTGCCCGGAACCCCGACAATCAAGGTAATCGAGTGGAACAAGCCATCACCATAGGCCCTCCAACTGCTGCCTCCTACCCCTTACGAACACCAAGAACTCTTCAAACTCCTCTTTGGTCGGTTCGCGTCCAAGCACCCTTCTTGACTGATAGTAGAATGCATTGTAGAGCCTCCCCATTACCATTCCCAGTACAAACGACCGGGAACCGTCCGCCTCAGAAAGGGATCTGGCCAGCTGCAGTATCTCATCCTTGTTTGAAACAGTCTCCCGAATCTTCTGTTCCAGCCGCTCAAGAATCACCCCATTCACGACTAATGTTGGTCTTGACTGTTAAAAACAGTTTAATATTCAAATCCGGATTCTAGAACTGTCGCAGTTATAGTATAGTTTGGTTATTATGCGAGCTTGCCAAGTTCGTGACCCGGGTTCAAATCCCGGTAACTGCACCATCGGGCTTCAGGGCTGTCCTGATTATTGTCAGGGCATCCTGCGCCTTCGCAGGATTGGGCAGCTGAATCATAAAGACGTTATCCTTGCCGTAGTGGGATCTTGGGGAGGATAGTGCAAGCATCGTGGTGTCTGCAAGGGATTCAAAGAATGCCAGATCGGTTTTTGCATTGACCATGAATCTTTCAACCATGCCGCCCTTTGAGAACTCCAAGACAACCTCCACAAAGGCATGCCCCAGTCCGTCCTGCAGGATGTTCAGATTGGTATCAATCGAGAGGGGCCTGCCTGCAATCTGGGACAACAGGTCGTCATACCGGGTCTCCTCAAGAACAATACACGGAACCCTTCTGCCGTCAAAGTCAAAGGTGGTGACTCCGTCATGCACCTGACCGAGCAGCCTCTCTAGTTCCTCAGACATTGTCGTCCTGCTCATCCGTTGAAAGTATCTTGTCTCCGGCCCGTATCGTGTATGGTGTAAGAAACGAGGTGATTATTGCGATCATCCCCATCATCGGAAAGAGAAAAGCGCTGACTGCACCTATATCCACGCCGGTCTTTATAATTACGATCGAGAACTCACCTCTTGGCGCAGCCAGGGTAAATGCGGAGCGAAACGCGTTTCCGTGCCGCCGGCGGAATATCAGAGTGGCAATCGTGTTTCCCCCAAACTTTGTGACGATGGCTACTGCAATCAGTGCGACGGCGATGAGCATATAGTCGCCAATGTTCGTAATGTCCATCAGGGCTCCTATGGATATGAAAAATATTGCCACGAACATGTCCTTGATCGGACTTGAGAGCAGCTTGGCCACTTCGGCCGACTTTGATTCGGCCACAAGCACCCCTGCCAGGAACGCCCCGATTGCAACAGAGAGTCCCACAACGTTTGTCAGCAGGGCGTATCCAAAGCAGATTCCAAGAATGGTAAGCAGCAGGATTTCACGGTGCTCGGTTGCCGCAACCTTGTCAATCAGGGGCGTGATCATGCGAGTGCCGACTGCAAACGTTCCAAGAATCAGTGCAGCGGCGACTGCCACAACAGCTGCAATTGACTCTGGGGATACGGTTCCAATCAGGGCAACAGACTGCAGCGAGCTGAGCAGTATTACGGCAATTACATCCTCCACGATCAGGATTCCAAGAATCTGGATGGACGACTTTCGGTGGATCTTTCCTGCATCCTCCAGAATCTTGATGATTACAGCAGTGCTGGAGATTGACAGGGCCGCTGCAATAAACAGGGCGTCCATGAACTCCAGCCCAAGCGCAGTCGCCACGTAGAATATGGCTCCCAGCGACATGAGCAGTCCCATCGTGCCCACGCCTATGGTGGCCCGGCCTACGCTTCGAATCTTTGCATACGGGAACTCGATTCCAATGACAAACAAGAGCAGTATGACTCCGATGTCGGCAAAGAGGTGCAGGGCAGAGATGTCAGCCAGCAGCCCCACCTCGCCGAAGATGCTGGGATCCCTTCCGTCAGGCAGAATCCATGACCAGAACGGCGAGAGTGGGCCTATCAGCATTCCCGCAAAGAGATATCCGATGATCAGCGGCTGCCGTATCTTAAAGAATGCAAGGGCGACTATGGCCCCAATAATCATGATAAAAGCCAGATCAGTGATAAAGTTGGTATGGTAAAATCCAGGAGTGACCTGGTCAATAATGGTGGTTACAGTACTGTTGAACGAGTCTTGAATTACCGACGAATCCAGCTGAAGAAAGAAATTCTGCATACTAACTAACAGTTTACACAGTACTCTTAAAAATGGATACCATGGCAATGGTGCCCATACCCCGGAATCGATACGAATCCGGCATCATAATCTGCAGGCCAGACCGCACCATGCCGTGGGACGTATGACTCACGAACTCATGCGGCCTGGAGATACAGCGCATGCCAAATCCCTTTATTGTCATGTAACCACACAAACAGACAGTCACATGACCAAGTGCAGGGTGATGAGCAGGTCGACTGAAACCGGATGTGGAGACATGACCTGGGGTATCTGACTGCATTAGGTTAATACCGTGTTTGGGTTCTGGTGCCAGTCATACTGCAGAACCAGAGCCCAGACGGTTCGCATAAGGAACCGCCGATGGCCATCACATGCAGTGGCAGTAGCAGATGCCAAGACAAGGTCCTGACGGACGGCGCATAAAAGCAGTCGAGTGCCACATCAGGCAGATTCTGCCAAAGACAGCCATGCTGCAGGGGATGCAGCACCAGGCCACAGGCATGGCATTACAGGAATGGAAGAGAGGCAGGTGCCTCTTTAACACGTGGCGGCAGGCCGTGCAATCTGGCCAGTTAACGCAGAAGTAGCAACAATTTAGTGCATGATTGGATAGAATGCCTATTCCAATACCCATGTTGAAAGCCTCAAACATGCCAATGTCTTGTCCTGCCTGCATGATCTAGATGCATGGCGTGGGCATGGCGGTACCGGGTGTCGGTGGCAGTGCCCATGCAGTTAACACAGAAGTAAAAGATCCAGCCTGACAGGCAGGACACGCCCGCGCCGTCCCGTGCGTATCTGCAATGAGCCTGCAGGCGTTGCCAAAAATAGTTGCCAGCAGGTGCAAATCGCATGCCATTGCAGCTTAAAAGAATGGAGTGAGAGTACCCGTCAATGCACTACCAGAAACGGGCTCACACCCATATCGGCTTCACGGAATTGGAATTTAAGGCTTGCCGGGTTGCCTGAAACGGGACCCGGTCAGACAGGATGCGCCTGGAGGTGCAGACGCGCCCCGCCTGCCAGGCCGCATGCAGCGTTCCCTGAAAAACAATCCGGACATGGGCGGACACGTCATGGACGAGATATCCGGGGTGTTTGATCCGGGCCTTCCATCCCCCAAAAGGAACAACGCCACGTACGGACCTGCAGATTTTCACAGAATCCTGATTGCAGCTGCCGTGCTTGGCGTCTCGGTATTCGGATGCGCGTCGGCCCTGCGCAACGCCGCGGCCCTGCTGCACGGGCTTGGGAAATCACACCGCCGCGCAGCCAGCGGCGAGTGGATCCGCGACATGATCTCCAGGATCGAGAGGGACAGGCTGATGGGGGCGTTTAACAAAAAGGTAGGATCTCAACTGGACAGGCTGCAGGAGCTGGGCATGCTTGCAGGCAGGAAGATGGACGTTGCCATAGACATGCACCTGATACCGCGCTGGGACCGCAAGCACGGGGCCGAGGTGGTGCGCTCAAAGAGCAAGGGCAAGACCGGCCTTTTTGAGCGGTACATCACGGCGCAGTGCGTCAACGGGGGAATGCACATCGCGTTGGGGGTGCTTCACATGCCAGCCCTCGAGGACGCCTCTGATTTTGTGCGCCGGATAATCCGGACATGCATGGACAACAGGATCAAGATCGGGATCGCCATGCTTGACCGGGAATTCTTTTCCACCGACGTCATCAGGGCGCTCAATGAGATGGGCGTGGACTACCTGATGCCGTGCGTCAACACGCCCAACGTGGTCCGGGCCATCGCGCAGTTTGACCGCGGGGAGCGCATGACAGTGTCCAGGTTCCGCATAGCAAAGACCAAGAAGGATTACGAGGAATACACCATGATAATAACAAATCGCAAAAGAAAGGGCAGGAAATCGGACAGCAAAAAGCCCGAGGAGAGATACATCGCGTTTGCCACAAGCGTGCCCGGAATCAACATCGACCTGTACTCCAAGAGATGGGTAATAGAAACGGGATACAGGATGATAGAGAACCAAAGGGCAAGGACGCGCAGCAGCAACAGCACCGCCAGGCTGTTCTGCTTTCTCTACTCTGTGATCCTGTTCAACGTATGGATCCTTGCAAACGCCGGGCTGACGCGCAATCCGGGCGGCGTCTACGCCAAGGTGAGGCAGACTGACATGAAGCTGATTCTCCTGCTGATGGTCGTTCCATGGCATCTTGCCAAGCGCAAGCCGCCGGACAGGCACTGCCCCTGCTGCTGCTGCCGTACGGACGGATGCACGGCAGGCCGCATCCAAAACACCGGCCGGCCCCTGCAGTAGGCCATGCCTTGCCGCCTGCCGCGGGGATTGGCAGGGACGCTGCGCTGCCATGCCTGAAGATCTTGAATGGCACTGTTCTGCCACGGGACATCCGCCTTTTTGCATCATGCGGTGCCTGTCGTATGTATCAGGCACCGTCATGCCCGTGCCGGCAATCCGGGCCATGCGGGATTTGTCTTGTTTGGGCTTCCAACATGGATATTAGAATATGTATTCGATCCAATTATGTATTAATTTGCTATTACTTCCGCGTTAACTGCTGGCCCCACAAAGTATTAGTAGTACCGTACTATACAGTACCATATGATTCGATGCCAACACTGCACCATGTCTTTCACGGCAACCGCAGACGGGATGGCCGAAAAGACATTTCATGAGATTCTCCACGGTCCTAAAGTAGTCAACTAGCCCAACTCTTTTATGATAATTTTTTGAATGGAATGCATGGCAGGTACCGCAAAAAAGACTACTGGGGCTGCAAGGAAGAGGGAGCCGAGTCCGGCCGCACTTTTAAAGAAGGTCGCATCAGTCTCGGACTCTACAAAGGCACTGCAAAAGGAGATCAAGGCAATGTCAAAGATCTTTGCGGACAATCAAAAGATACTTGTCTCAATGAAGAATATGATGGATGCGCTGACATCGACGCTGGAGCATGTCCAAAAGCACTCAAAGCAGATCAGCATAATGGAGGAGGATACACAAAAGCTGTATGCCGGCCTGAATCGCGTAAAGTCCAAGTCGGACGTGATAGGAAGGCTCAACGATCAGACTGCAAGGCTGCAGGAGGAGGTGAGCAGGGTCCAGAAGATACAGGAGGCATCAAACACCGGGGAGATTGCACGGCAGGTCGAGGACAGCATGCATTCAATCCAGAACAACGCCAAGATGATCATCAGGATTGCACAGAGAATCGACGAGGTAAGAGACGAACTCAGAGATGTCTCAGGAAGGACGGACTCGCTTTTGGAGATTGGCAGCGACATTGACAGGCTCAAAAAGAGCATAGACGGCATATCAGAAAAGACTGCAAGGCTGGATGCAGGGACGCACGTTATTGAAGACATCAAGGACGAGCTTGGAAGGATTGCCGAGAAGGTCTCCTCAGATTCCAATCTTGGCTCCGAACTGAACGCGATCAGGTCAACGATTGACGCCATATCGGCAAAGGCCTCAAGGATCGACTCGCTGGGCGGCGTCATAGAGAATCTTCAGAATCAGTTCAAGGCAGTTGCCGCAGATGCCACGGACACAAACAGCATGTGCGTGAGGTCAGTCAGTGATCTTGCAGGCAAGATAGACAGGATAGAGACCGATATCGGGACACTGTCACGCAGGGCAGACTCGACGGCGTTTGTAGGGGAGGGACTCAAGTCGGTCCAGTCGGATCTGAACAGCCTCAGGGAAGGCATGCTTGAGAGAACCGACGGCATAGAGCAGAAGATTGCATCTGCCTCTGAGATGATAAAGAGGCAGGATGCAGGAAACGCAGAATTTCACAAAAAAACGGAGAGCATGTTCAAGGATATTCAGGCGATCAAGAGTGCGGCAAGCAAGGCATCAGGGGACTCTTCAAGGGAGATGATGGCGCTGCTAAGGCTCTCAGAGTACCAGTCAGGCATCAGGATGAATGCAGAATCCAAGTACGGGGATTCGGTGGATCTGGAGAAGATGGCGCAGCAGACCGTGCAGATTATCAACCTGTTTGACAGAATCTCGATCGAGGCAGGCGAGGAGATCCCGCTTCCCCGCGAGGTAAGACAGTGGGCCATAAGCAAGATTCTGGACTGTGCTGACAGGTGGGAGATTCGGTTTGAGGAGGTCTATTCCATGCTGAAAAATACGATGGGCAAAATGACCCTCAACGAATCCCTGAGGATTCAGCAGGTAAGGGACATTTACGGAATCAGGGCAGTGGACAAGATCAGACGGGAACTTGACATATCCTAGACGCCGACCTCGTCGAGCCTGCTGAGTTGTTCCTTCTTCCTCTTCAGGGCTGCAAATATTCCCAGAATCACAGCAATCCACATGGTGGCAAGGAGTATGTTGGTGATGCTGACGTACATGTATGGCATTGCATCAGTGATGTTGGACTGCAGCAGTAACGCCCTGCTGTTGATGTCCATCATTCCGGTATGGTATGCAGAACTGTCCTTTGGAACAGTTGAGATCTTTTGAATGCTGTCAGTCATGGTGTTGATGTCAGTCTGGATTCTAAGGAAGTTTGTAGACTCTGTGGCAAAGAGCCATACAGGGTTTTTGGCAACAAGCTCGCCGCCCGTGTCAGTCGTTTCTGGAAGCTTTGCAAGCACGATCGCCATGTCATCATCGATTGCAGCCAGATGGGCCTGGATGACTGCAGGATCAGAGGAGCCGATAACCCTGTCAAGATTACCCCTCATTCGGTCAAGCGGATATATGTCAGAGTTGTACCCGTAGAGTGCCATAAATCCGCCAAACAGGATGACTGCAACTATTCCCACCATCGAAAGTTTGTAAACTCTGTTAGCCATCTTCTCCCTCTCAGTCATTACAGGATTGTGGTTTGATTTATTTCTTTTATACCTGGTGTGTGACAGGCTCATGTAGGCGATATAAAAGAACCCGACCGCCTGCAGTCCGATGATCGGTGCAAAGATTGGATTGTTTGAGAATATGGCAACGAATATCCCGGCCACGCCATATACCCCAAAGAATATCTCCAGAAGGGTGGTCTGGGTAAAGGGCAGGTTGTATGCCTTGTTTTTCCATCCGTCATCGTTTTTGATTATGCCGTACTTTGGGGTTCGAAGAAACTCGTTCTTTCTTCCAACCACGGCATCAAAGACTGCAACGGTGTTGTTGACTGACATTCCGGCGTTATACACCAGCAGAGCCGGAAGTATCTTTGCCTTTGACTTCCATGACTTGTTGTACATCTTTTGTATTATCATGATGTATGCGCCTGGCCCCATTGCAAGGTATGTTGCAATTGTGAGCGCGGGAAGAAGGCTGATTATGTAGAGGTCCACCTTTCCGGCCAGCAACACCGGCAGTGCCAGAAACTGTATGAGCATCAGCGGGTACACTATGTGACGCGTCAGCTGGATGAACGCCTGGATCTTGGTCTCCACTGCGACTGTGCGCTTGATGACAATGTCGGTGAGCAGCTTTATTGCACACTGTATGGAGCCCTTTGCCCAGCGAAACTGCTGGCGTTTTGCCGCATTCATCTGGACCGGAAGCTCTGCATCCACCACAACGTCAGGCAGAAAGATACACTTCCATCCCTTCATCTGCGCCCTGTAGCTCAGGTCCAGATCCTCCACCAGCGTGGCCGTATGCCATCCCCCGGAATCCTCAATGCAGTCCCGCTTCCAGATTCCGGCGGTCCCGTTAAAGTTCATAAAGAGGCTGGAGTTGCTTTTTGCCTTTTGTTCTATCAGAAAATGAAAGTCAAGACTCAGCGCCTGCGCCTGGGTTATTGCAGAGTAGTTCTCGTTGACGTGTCCCCAGCGGCACTGCACCAGGCCTATGCTTGGCTCTGAAAAGTATGGAATCGCCTTCCTGAGAAACCACTCAGGCGGGATAAAGTCTGCATCAAATATGGCGACAAGCTCTGTGTCTGTCGTCTTCATTGCATGCTTGAGGGCGCCGGCCTTGTACCCCCTCCTTGTTCCGCGCCGGACATGCTCTATTTGAAATCCCTGCTTTTGGTAGTCATAGACGGTGTCCCTGAGCAGGTCCACGGTGTCATCATCAGAGTCATCCAGCACCATTATCCTCATCTTGTCCTTGGGGTAGTCCAGACTGCACACCGCACTGACGAGCCTCCTTGCGACATACTTTTCATTGTATATTGGAAGCTGGATGGTGATTGACGGGGTGCCCAGATCAGCGGTGGGCAGAACATCTTTTCTCCTGCTGGACAGGTATGCCAGATAGTAAAAGTTGCAAGTGTACGCAGTGATTATAACGGCAGATATCATGAATATGCTGAGTGTAAAGCTTACAAACGGAGTATAGTCCATGTTCCCTAATCCCTGAGAGGCGCTATTCACTATTTATAGTTGCAAGTGTTATTTCGGCTCGAATATCTTGATCGCCTGGGGCGGACAGACCCCCTCGCAGGCAAGACAGAATATGCAGTCAGGCTCCTTTGACATCAGCGGTTTCTTCTCGGATCCTGGGTTTCCCGGGGTGTCAAACCACTCGTAGACGCTGACAGGACATGCCTCGATGCATCCGCCGTCGGCGACACAAATGTCATAGTCTACAGATACAAACTCGCCCCACACGCCCATGATTCCGTTGCTGGCGCCCCTTCGGCCCCAGGTCTTGATGGTGTGTTCTGGAGCCTCATACGGGGAGGATGGTTTGAGTTTTGACTTGAATTCGACATCGATTGGGCCATCTTTTGCGCCGTCTGGAATCTCGATTGCGCCATCGTCCTCCTCGTCCAACTCCTCGGTGGCCTCTAGCGGCTTTGGCTTTGCGCCAAGGACGATCTTGGCCAGCGGGGTTAGATCCTCAAGCTTTTGAAGCGCCACCACCTCGGAGATCTTTTCGGATTTTACATAATATGCGACGAGCTTGTCTGCAAGGATGGTGTTGCGCAGTATCGTATCAATGATCATCTTGGCAAAGTGATCGGCTTTTTTGCGGTAGTCCTGAACCCAGTGGGGATCACCGAACTTTTCAATTGGGAATATCTGGTATATGATATCAACCACTTCTCCGGTTACAATCTCCACCGTAATTGGCAGCTCCACCTCCTCGTAGCCTCTTGCGTCGGGATCATTCATGTTTCGCTCCGTCCACCTGTACGTGGCAAAGATCCTGTCAGCGTACATGTCCATCTCAAATGACTTTTTGAGGCCGTCATGAACCGACTGTAATTCCACGGGATCCTCAAGCTTGATCGGCAGTCTGTAAAGGCCGAGCTTGAATCCGTGTAGCGGATAGACGCCACGTTTGGCAGTAGGCGCCTCCATCGACCACACACGATCCTTTAGTAGCAGCGACATTCAACATTAGTTGTTCGGATTTGCATAAAAAGGTTCTCAAATGCAATTTGGCAAACATGCCAGAATCGGACCATTCAGGAGGCACTAGAGTGACGATCAGTGAAAATTTCGCCTCATATGCAGCGGTACAGGAATCTGTAGATGTCGAGCTTGATCGAGCACGTCCTGAAATATTCTGACACCGCGTGCGTCAGGTCCTCCAGCGTCTCGTAGTGTTCGGAGGTCACCAGCCTGTATTTTGCATCCCTCCATACAGATTCGACGGCGCTGAGCTTTGGCGTCGCGGTAGGCAGGTACAGGATCCTCACTTCGTCGTGCCCCTCCAAATATTCCCGCACCTTCCCGTGCTTGTGCTGGCTCGCATTGTCCGTTATGAGCAGGACCTTGCCCCATTTACGGCGCACCTCCTTGAGGTATTTCACGAACGTCGGGCCGTCGAATTTTTCGTACTGCCGCATAAGCCTGGTTCCGTCCCCGGCAAGCGCGCCGTACACGATCGTCTTGCCCTCCTGCCGCTCCTGCCGACGGCCACGGGATCCCCGACGCGCGACCACGGTTTCCTTCCATTCGTTCCAATCCTGATGAATATGGACTCGTCCTGCGCCACGATTGTAGATCCACGCTGTTTTGCGCCGGATATCGTGCCTGCAGCGTCAGCCTGCCACTGCCTTACCTCGTCGCCGCTGCCGGCTGCCGAGGCATACTCCGTGGTAGACCTCTTGGACGAGAACCCAAGGGATCGCATTATCCTGCGCACGCTGCACAAGCTGTACCTTGCAAATAGTTTCCCGCGTATCCAGTTCCGCAGCTTCCTCGGGGTTAGCATGTTCTTGCCGCTGAGCCTGTCTGCAAGCTTCTTGATCCGCTCGTACTTTACGCGTGGGGGCCTGCCCCTTCCGGGAGCGTCCCGGAGGCCATCCATGCCGTCCTCGTCGAACCGCGCCGCCCACAGCTGCACCGTGCGCCGGTCCACGTCTGCAAAGTACGCCGCGTCCCTTGTGGCGTATCCTGCGAGCGCCCCGCGTACTGCCATGATCCTGTTGCGGATCCTGGCGTCCTTCTCTGCCCTCATGGCCTCCGTGAGCTCCCGTATCTTCCTGTCATTCTCGTCCGTGATGGCCCGGGAATCCTGCGATCAAAAAGCTTTTCGGTCGAGTTGCCTTTCGGGAGGCGAAATTATTTCTGAACGTGACTCTAGGCAATATGTCTCTCTAGCTAAACCATTTGAAGATGATGACCAGCGACACGATTCCCAGCATCATCGGAAAGAAGAACCAAGGAATGTCCTTTGGTTTACCAGACGAAAACAGCGAGCCTCTTGCCGTGCGAGGGTTCATACCATAGTTTAACAGGCATAATTAATTAATATTCAAACTTGCAAACACCACGTGCGTTGTACAGTTGGTCTCCTGCACGAAGACGCGACGGGAAACGCCTTCTGCTCCCAGGACGGCAGTCCTACTAAATAAAAAACCGTTTACACGTTAAAATTATAATCTGATATGGGCCTAGAGTGACGATCAGTGAAAATTTCGCCTCATATGCAGCGGTACAGGAATCTGTAGATGTCGAGCTTGATCAAGCACGTCCTGAAATATTCTGACACCGCGTGCGTCAGGTCCTCCAGCGTCTCGTAGTGTTCGGAGGTCACCAGCCTGTATTTTGCATCCCTCCATACAGATTCGACGGCGCTGAGCTTTGGCGTCGCGGTAGGCAGGTACAGGATCCTCACTTCGTCGTGCCCCTCCAAATATTCCCGCACCTTCCCGTGCTTGTGCTGGCTCGCATTGTCCGTTATGAGCAGGACCTTGCCCCATTTACGGCGCACCTCCTTGAGGTATTTCACGAACGTCGGGCCGTCGAATTTTTCGTACTGCCGCATAAGCCTGGTTCCGTCCCCGGCAAGCGCGCCGTACACGATCGTCTTGTCCCTCCTGCCGCTCCTGCCGACGGCCACGGGATCCCCGACGCGCGACCACGGTTTCCTTCCATTCGTTCCAATCCTGATGAATATGGACTCGTCCTGCGCCACGATTGTAGATCCACGCTGTTTTGCGCCGGATATCGTGCCTGCAGCGTCAGCCTGCCACTGCCTTACCTCGTCGCCGCCGCCGGCTGCCGAGGCATACTCCGTGGTAGACCTCTTGGACGAGAACCCAAGGGATCGCATTATCCTGCGCACGCTGCACAAGCTGTACCTTGCAAATAGTTTCCCGCGTATCCAGTTCCGCAGCTTCCTCGGGGTTAGCATGTTCTTGCCGCTGAGCCTGTCTGCAAGCTTCTTGATCCGCTCGTACTTTACGCGTGGGGGCCTGCCCCTTCCGGGAGCGTCCCGGAGGCCATCCATGCCGTCCTCGTCGAACCGCGCCGCCCACAGCTGCACCGTGCGCCGGTCCACGTCTGCAAAGTACGCCGCGTCCCTTGTGGCGTATCCTGCGAGCGCCCCGCGTACTGCCATGATCCTGTTGCGGATCCTGGCGTCCTTCTCTGCCCTCATGGCCTCCGTGAGCTCCCGTATCTTCCTGTCATTCTCGTCCGTGATGGCCCGGGAATCCTGCGATCAAAAAGCTTTTCGGTCGAGTTGCCTTTCGGGAGGCAAAATTATTTCTGAACGTGACTCTAGTCATCCGGACAGGTAAGAGCCCTGAGATCCATGTACCTCTTCTCCATGGCATCGGCATGGGTCTGAACCTGGGGCAGGCCGTAGCACCCCTTGGAAAAGTACCACCGGATCGGAACCCAGTGTCCTATCCCATCCATGTCATGTATCATGCCCTTGTCGGCATTGACGTTTAGTTTTTCATCAACAGATGTATCCCGGACAGAGAGTCCCCTCTTGGTTTTATCCTCCATGACAAGATCCGTATCGCTTTCCTTGATTAGATAAAAGGAGCCCTCTTTGAGAACTGGAAGGTCCAGTAGCAATTTATCGTTCCACAGGATTTCCTATCATGTTGCCCCATTCAGTCCACGAACCGTCGTAGTTTCTAACCCGGGGATACCCCAGCAGGTACTTGAGTACGAACCAGCTGTGAGAGGATCTCTCCCCAATTCTGCAGTAACAGATTACATCCTTGTCTGCAGTAACACCCAGGGGTTCATAATTCCGCCTCAGTTCCTCGACAGACTTGAATGTCCCGTCAGCATCGTTGACTGCCGTGGCCCACGGAATGTTGTTTGCATCAGGAATGTGTCCGCCCCTCTGTGCATTCTCCATCGGGTATTCCGGGGGCGCGGTGATCTTGCCTGAGAATTCCGCAGGAGATCGTACATCGACCATTACCGTACCTTCCCGGTCCAGTGCGCGTCGAACATCAAACAGATACGCCCTCAGTCCCTCGTCGGGTGGTTGGGCGCTATACTCGGCAGGCTCCAGATTGGGCTCGTCAGTCGTGTATTCCCGATCCTCCAGCTCCCACTTTTTCCGTCCGCCGTTCATAATCCGGACGTCGCCATGACCATAATACTTGAACACCCAGAAGACGAATGTGGCAAACCAGTTGTTAAAGTCGCCGTACAAAACAACGGCAGTATCAGAACCGATCCCATTCCTTGACATTAATTCTTCAAACTGTTTTTTGCCAATAATGTCCCGGGTTACCGGATCGTTAATGTCGCGCTTCCACCAGATCAGGCTTGCGCCATCGATGTGGCCCTTTTGGTACGCGTTTACAGGATCATAATCGACTTCCACCAGTCGCCGGTTTTTTCCGAGAGGGTTCTGTGAGACCCACTGGGTATCCACCAGCACTCCAGGATCCGCATAACTCATGATGCCGGTAGGGCTGGTTCATAATTAACTGTTTACCGAAAAAGAGGCAGAAGCCAATTCCTTCAGCCGCATGCAGCAGGCACGAAGGCAGACGCGATGCAGGCACGGCCTGACAGGGCCAGTCGGATTGTGCAGGACTGCCGACAAAAGATGATTTTTATGTAAATGTGTATCATATAGGGTGGTTGAATCTTCAAAGGGTCGCAGTAGTCAGCAAGGTTGGGTCAAAAGAGTCAGAGCAGGCTGCAAGGGACGTCGCAGGGAAGCTTCTGGCAAGGGGGATCATAGTGTATACGATAGCGCCAATCAGCGTGGAGTCGGCAAAGGAGATGGAGTCCCTCGAGGAACTAAAGAAGATCAGGCTGGACCTTGTCATAACACTTGGGGGTGACGGCACCACCCTGAGGGTCTTTAGAAACCTGGATAACGAGGCCCCCATTCTGACGATAAACGTAGGCGGGAACAGGGGAATACTCTCGGAGATAACCATCGAGGGGGTAGACGACGCAATAGAACAGATTCTTGCAGGCAAGTTTTTTCTGGACAAGAGGATCAGGGTGGTTGCGTCCTGCGGAGGCGAGGAGTTTCCGCCCGCCCTCAACGAGATCTACATCAGCAGGACAAATCTGACAAGAACATCAGAGATTGAGATAAAGTTTCAAAACGACACCGTGCAGCAAAAGATGGACGGGGTAATCATTGCAACGCCAAGCGGCTCCACCGGTCATTCGTTTTCGCTTGGCGGCCCGATCCTGCACGAGAGCCTGGATGTCCTCATCATAACCCCGGTCGCCCCGGTGTACAGGTTGGAGTCGATCATAGTTCCCGACGAGAAGATTGAGATAGTATCGTCGCACGACAGCAGCATCGTGATGGATGCTCAGGTGATAAAGGCAGCAGGGTACGGGGAGCCCATCATCATCAAAAAGTACAGAAAGCACGCAGTCTTTGTAAGACTCAAAAAGCGCGGACTCAGGCAGATGGGCAAGCTTGGGTACTAGAATTCTGGATGCGAGTGCGTTTTATGCAGGGGTTCCGTTTGGATCCCCCGTACCATCCCACACGTCCCGGCTGGTCTACGAGGAGATCAAGCACATAAAGAAGAGCCACGACGCGCTGGGCATCCTGCTTGACACCGGAAGGCTGCAGGTCAGGGAGCCGGACGGTGCGTCAGTCGATGCAGCGCTCAGGGCCGCAAGAAGAACCGGGGACATCCTGCAGCTTTCAAGGCAGGACGTATCAATTATTGCCGTGGGCATCGAGATGAAAGGCGAGATTGTCACTGACGATTTTGCAGTCTCAAACGTGGCAAGGAGCCTGGGCCTGAAGGTCTCGCCGGTGATGACCCGCGGGATAACTGACGCAGGCAGATGGGTTCATTACTGTCCAGGATGCAGGACAAACCACACAGGCACATCAGAATGCCCCGCATGCGGGACGCGCCTCAAAAGGAAGCTTCTCAAGGGTCGTTCAGGGTCTTCTGGCTAGACTCCTTTGAGAGACTGCTTTTGGTGCACAGCGTCCTTTTGATCTTCTTTGATCTGGCCTGGCCGAATCCCTCAACCTTGGCAATCTCCGTGCTGCTTGCAGAGAACGCCTTGAGCGGCGTCCCAAACCTTTCAAGCATCCTTACTGCAAACTTTTCACCCACCCCCGGAAGGCTGCAGAGAACGGACAGCTGCTGCTTTTCAAGATCGGCGGACTTTTTGATCTTCTTGAGGTATGGCCCCTTGGCAGGCTCTCTTCTGGAGCACATGGAGACTAGCAGTTTGGCCGTGTGGGCCGCGCTGGAAGTCGGGATTACGGGAATCCTAAAATCAAGCGCGACGGTGGACAGGGCGCCGTAGAATATCATCGGGTTGTCTGTGATCTCATCAATCTCGTCTACGTTTCCCTCCATGAGGACAACAGGGTATTCAAAGTGCTCCTTGAGCCTGGAGCATTGATCAAACAGCCTTCCGTCAAATACGGATGACATCAGGTCACGGATGCTCTTTCGCTCCACGACAGTCTCGGATGCAACGATGTAGTCCCCTACCAGGAGCGTCTTTGTCTCTACGCTCAGGCCAATCGACTTGAGAAGATCAGGAATTCCGCTCTTCTTCTCCCTCTCATCTGCGACGATTCGAAGGCCTGCCAGGTTCATTACTGGTACATGCGTGACTGCGGGTATATCAAGCCATGTACACGCCAGGCTACCGCCTGGAACTATCAGAGGGAGGCGCATTCGGGGGGTTGCCGCCGCTCTTCATCATCTGGGTAATGTGTGCCTCTTGCTCCTTGAGGGTCTCCTTGAGGCGCGTCTCCTGCTTTTCAAGCACCGTCATGCGCGTCTTTGCCATGACCTGCTTCTCCTCGAGATCATCGATTAGATCCTTTCTTGTTGATCGTATCATGACAGTTCCCACGTGTTTAAAGACGGCATCGTCATCGCTTGCCCGTTGTAGCTCCTCTAGCGCCTTTGTCGTTTCAGCCCTTTCCATCTCAAGGTGCTGTCTCTGGGTCATGACCGACTGCAGGTTCTGCTGGGACTGCTGCATCTTGGTTATCTGTTCCTGAAGCCACGGAGGCATCTGTCTTGATGACATGGTTACTATCCTGAAACCTTGTTTCGTTATATCTTTACCGATTCTATCGAGTCATGGCATGCCTGGATGAGGCGTAGCGTGGAGTTGAGGTTTGCCCTCAGGTGTGCAAGATGTTCAGACTCTACACGGATAAGGATTGCATCATCACCATCACCATCATCATCATCATTACCATCATTCATCCGGATGCTGGTTTTGACAGGATTCTCAGGATAAAACTTGTTGTCGATCCCAACGGAGTCAAAGATGGCGCCTGTCTTGTCCCCTGCATCGACGGTAATTCTTGCGCTAAAGCTTGATGTCATATGCGGTTCCGGCTATCTTGAGGTTGCATTTTTTACATGACCATATCCCCACGGCGTCCCGGCCAAACGTCTTGGAGCCGCATTCGGGGCAGGTTCTCTTCTCTTTTAGCTGGAGATGGATCTTTGTGTACTGTTTTCGCAGTTTGATGCCGTACCTTGCGCCAAGGCCCTTGAGTGACTTTTTTGCCTTTGCCATCTCAGGCCCCCTGTGCGGATTCCTTGAGCTGCTCGCGTATCTTTGCTCCCACCCGGACAGATATCTCACCGCACCGGACTATCTCGTCCTGGGTGAATCCGTCGGCTCCGCCCTTTTGGAGTGCGCAGATGTTTCCGTCAGAGTTGCTGGCAATGGTTATCCTGGCATCCATGCAGCTCCACTCGTCTGCATTTGGATCGACTATGATGTGATCTCCAATCTTGCCCATGGTTACAGAGACAGGTATGGTCGTGACAGGCACGGGCGACTCCTCGCCCTCTACTAGCGTGGGGATGTCATCCACCATGTTCCACGTGGGCATCTTGGATGAGAGCAGGGCTGCAGTGGCAGCATAAGAGCATGCATCAAACAGGTTTCCGTCATAGTCTACCACCACGTTGTCTGCAAAGACGCCCACTACGGACTTGTTGGCCTTTATTACCAGCTGGGAGACGTCCACCATGTGGCTCTCCCGTATTCCCCGGTCTACCACCCTTGCCAGTTCTATTACGTCGGGTCCCGGCGGGCCGGTCTCTACTGTGGGGTGCGAAAGAGGCAGCAGTTCTGCAGTACAGATGAAGATTCCCTTGTCGCCTGTGTCAGGAAACGGCCTGTCCGGTTGAATCTTTATTCCGCAGACCACCTCGGTCTCCCCAAGCAGTACGCGGGCCGAACCGTTTGCCTTGGGAATTGCGTTTACCTGTACGGTTATCTTTCTTGGCTCCTCGAAGGCTCTTCCGTCGGCTCTCTTGCCATGTGCCAGAAGATCAAGAATCTGCACCCGTTTTAGATCGTTGATTATTGCAGATGTCATTTCCTGTCCCCTTCAAAGTATTTGTTGTGTAGCGCCTTCTTTTGCAGATCATACACTATCTTGCATCCCTCAATTCCCACTTCCACGCATTTTTTGTACTCTTCTGGAGTCATGATGCCGTCCAGTTGCAGGAGGGTAATCTTTTTCATGTTTGGCATGTAGCCGATTGGCATGTCAGCCTGCCCGGCCTGGTCTTCTTCATTATTGACATCAAGGATTACAGTGTCTGCCACCTTGCCTGCAGCGCATGCAGCCACCATGTCCCTCATAGGAATTCCGGCATCTGCCAGTGCGACCGAGGCCGCAGAGAGGGCCGCGCACCTTGTTCCGCCGTCTGCCTGAAGTACCTCAATAAACACATCAACTGCGGTTCGTGGGAATTTTTCCAGAATTACTGCAGGCGCCAGGGCCTCCTTGATCACCTTTGATATCTCAATTTCACGTCTGGAAGGGGCTGGATTCTTTCGCTCATCTACTGAGAACGGTTCCATGTGATACCTGACGCGCAGTATTCCGGTATCCGTATTGGACAAGTGTTTTGGATGCACGTCCCGTGGACCAAAGACGCCCACTACGATCTTGTTGTCGCCAAATTCAATGTATGCCGAACCGTCTGCATTCTTTAGTCCGCCGGCCTTTATCATTATTCGCCTGGGCTCGTCGACCTTTCTGCCGTCACAACGAATACCGTTCTCGTCTAACAGTACTAACTTTGCATCTCTTCCACCCATTATGATTCACCCTTTGATTCCAGCATCTTTTTTACCTGATCAGCCAAATTGGCAACATGTGCGTTTTCATCTACCATTTGGATGGCCCTTTTAGCCTTTAATAAGCCATGGGGAGTATCACAGGATACGACAACCCAGCCGTTCTGGCCTATCGTCACTGCAGCGTCGGTTGCAAGCTCTATGGCCTGAATCATGGCGCCCTTCTTTCCGATCAGTCTTGGAATCTTGCTGGGGGATATCGTGACCAAGTCACCAGAGTCAATCTTGCCCAGATCCCGGTCAGACACAGTCACCAGCGGATCCCGGGTCCTATCAAAGTTTGCTATTCTGGCAGCCACCAGATCCCCGGCACTGAGTCTCGAGGAGAGCTCGTCGGCATGTGCAGAAAAGTCCCGTCCAAAGACATCCTGTGCAGGCAGAAATCCCACATAGCACGAGTTGATGTCAAGCTCCCATGACAGCGACGTGTGGGAGAGTATCTTGCCGATGACAAGATCGTTAATCTTTGGAATATACTTGCCAGTCAGCGGGATGACCTTTGCAGAGTCGTCATAAATCTCGGAGATCCCGACTGCAGTGGAGATTATGTTTTTTCCGTCAAGTATCACGTTCTGCTCGGGCCTGAACGGTCCGGTGGTGACAACATCGCCTGGAATCACGTATCTTCGCCTGTTCATTGGATTACCTCGACTGCCGCGGATCCTCTGGTTATGGAACCCAATCTATCTATCACATTTGGCCTTGCTCCAGCTGGTATTTCAAGTATTGCTTTTAGCGAACCGTTGTTCTGCCATTCCTCCTTTTGCAGAGATCCCACGGATTTTAGTACCGCATACGACTGGGCCGCGTACTGGGCAGGAACGAGGATCTCCAGCCGCAGGCTTTCAGACTTTAGCGCGATTATCGAGCGCAGTCTCTCAACGATATCCTTTACCTGCTCGTCCACGCTACGCTGCGGATCAATCGAGATGCGGCCGTCCTTCATGGCCTGCTCGATTCTCAATGCCGGGTGTGGAAGATGGGTCCTGGGATCCACATACGTCTTGGCGATGAATCCTATGATCTGCCTCCTCTTCTCATCGATCATCTTACGCCGTTGATCGGTTGTAAGATTCAGATCCCCCTTTTGGAGGATTATTCTTGCTATTTCAGAGGCATCCTCTGTCTTGAAGGCGTTTAGGAGCTTCTCCATGGAGGGCTTTGTGCCCTTTCCGGAGTTAGAATAGATCTCATCAGACACCAGGACAGAGGAGATCTCCTTCTTCCGGCCCAGCCGGTAGTCAAGGGCGGGATCAGGCTTTACCAGAATCTCAAACTTTTCACCTTCAAAGGAGTACCTAACCACCGTAACATCTGCCATTTCTAAGACACGTATGATTGCTGGGTATTTATCTATTGGAATTACATGCAAAGGGCACGGCCTGTAAGGGGTCGGGCTCGCCTAATTCCACAACGTTGCAGACATCGAACCCAAACAGTTACACGCGGCCGCCTGCTCGCTAGCTATTTATTTGGACTTGGGACAGCTTTTTCAAGACTTGTCATCCTTGGAGATAGTTAAAAAAGATAGCCATAAAATTTCTGTAAAGCTCAGCGGAGTTCCCCTCCAGTACGCAAATGCCCTAAGACGCATATGTCTCAACGGCATTCCGGTGTTTGCAATCAGCGATGTGGACATAATAGAGAACTCATCGGTGCTCCCAGACGAAGGTCTTGCACACAGACTTGGACTTATGCCGATAAGGACCGATCTGCACAGATTCAATGAACGAGCAGAGTGCGACTGCAACAGTGAAAAGGGGTGCTCCAACTGCTCAGTCATGCTGTATCTGGATTCTGGGGAATCCGATGTTACAAGAACCATCTTCTCAGACGAGCTGTCCTCTGAGGACGACGTCATAAAGCCAATCTCAGACAAGATCCCCATAGTGGATCTTGCCCCGGGCCAGAAGATAAAGGTCGAGTGCCATGCCATGCTGGGACGCGGAACAGAGCATGCCAAGTGGAACTCGGCAAACATCGCGACTTTGATCGACGCAGACAGTGCTGATGAAAAGATCCTCACAGTAGAGTCTACGGGGACGCTCGAACCCGAGCAGATCATCCTTGCGGGAATTGACGAAGTCAAGAGCAGGCTGGGCGAGTTCAGGGAGATGCTGGACAAGATCGAGGCATAATCTGGGCATGCAGATCATACATGTTATATTTGGGTTATAGACCGCTTATTCACATGACAAATCAAGTAGTGGTGCACATGGCCAGAAATTTAAGAAAGGCCTCGGCTGCCAACGATGCCCCAATCTGGGCAAAACTGGCAGAGTACGCGCTAAAGCCGTCCATAGCAAGAAGGGACATCAACGTCAACAGGATCGGCCAGCTTACAAAGAAAGGCGACACGGTGGTGTTTCCAGGAAAGGTCCTCGGCACAGGCAGCATGCCCCACGACATCACGCTGTTCTCGTTTGCCATATCGCGCACCGCAGCAGACAAGATAACGGGCAGCGGAGGGAAGTTGATCGGATATTCGGAACTCATCGAGCAGAATCCCACAGGAAGGGGGGTGGTACTGCTTGGCTAGCCAGGAGCAGCAGCAGCAGGTAGTAAGAACCGACAGGCCCATAGTCGTCGATACGACGGATCACATAGCAGGAAGGCTTGCATCGCATGTCGCAAAGCTGCTCCTCAAGGGCAACAGGGTTTCCCTGATAAACTGTGAAAGGATCATGATCAGCGGAACCAGGGCAAACATCATTCAGGAGTACAGGGAGTTTTTGGAGATCAACAGCATAATCAACCCAAAACACGGTCCGGTTCATTACCGCAGACCGGACACGATAATCACCAAGATGATTCGTGGGATGCTCCCCCATGACAGAAAGCCTTCAGGCAAGGAGGCGCACAAGAGGCTCAGGGCATACATCGGATCACCAAAGGAGATAAGGTCTCTCAAGAAGATCCAGTTTGAAAAGGCAAAAATTAAAAGAGCCGCATCACAGTATGTCACGATGGCACAGCTGTGCAGGGTGATAGGGTGGACTGAATGACCGTTCCAAAGACCGAGATTTATTTTGCAACCAGAAAGACTGCCAGCGCACGGGTATACATTACAAAAGGACAGGGAAGAGTCCGCATCAACAATGTCCCGGTGGAGATGATTCCACAGGAGACTGCCCGCGAGGTCGTCATGGCTCCGCTGGAGATACTAGGCGACCTGAGAAACAGGATTGACGTATCAGTGAGGGTCAGGGGCGGAGGCTTCATGGGGCAGGCAGGTGCAATCGCAACGGGAATCTCAAGGGCGCTTGTGGGCTGGACAAAGTCCAAAAAGGATCCAAGGGATCATCCGTTCCCAAGATCCACCAGGGAGGATCTGAGAAGAAGGATAACTGATTTTGACAAGTATCTGATCAGCGGGGATGCCAGGCAGAAGGAACCAAAGAAGTTTGGCGGGCCCGGGGCCAGAAGAAGAAAACAAAAGTCATACCGTTAGGCCGTGAAGAGCGTAATTCTGGCAGGCGGCAGGGGTTCCAGGGGAAGGCCGTATACAGACTACTTTCCAAAGGCCATGACGCCAATCAACGACAGGCCGCTAATCGACTATATCGTAAGGTATCTGGAGTCGTCTGATCTTGTTGAGGAGATCGTCATAGTGTCCGACTTTAACGGCCTCGGGGGCCAGATTAGAAACTACTTTGGGGACCGCGGGGGCATCACGTACATCCAAGACTCCGGGAACGGAACCGCGGGGGATCTGCTACATGCAAAAAGCGTGCTGGATGGCCAGTCGGAGTTCCTTTTGTGGTTTGCAGACAACCTGTGCGCCGTCAGCCCGGAGGGGATGAGGGATCTACTCAGGGAGAAGGAGAGCATGGCAGTGATTGCCACCAGGACAAGCAGGAGGGAGGAGACTGGGTTTGCAGTGGTACAGGATGGAATAATCAAGCGGTTCATGGAAAAGCCCGTAATGCAGCTGCCTGCCTCCGAGTGCCTTGGAATATACATGCTCAGAGGCGACATCATGGACAGGATCGGCCGGATCCAAAAGAGGGAGATCAATCTGTCCTATGACATCCTGCAGCCGCTCTCAGGGGAGGGCAGGATCAGCGCCTTTGACATAGGAGACCTGGAATGGATTGACGTGGAATCCCCAACAGTCATCGACAGAAACAGGGATGCCGTGGAAAGAATCATAGCACAGATGGGACTGTAGAGGCCTTCTCAAACCTGGATATCTCGTCTTCAAACTGGAACGTTCTGGCGATCTCGTCGAGGCCCTCCAGCAGTATCTGCTTCCGGTGGGGTTCCATCTCGAATGGTATCTCCTCAGACGAGGTGGTAATGGTCTGCCTTTCCAGATCCACGTCCACCGTACCAGTCTCCGAATAAAGCCGCCTTACCGTCTCAGGGTCCAGCTGTACGGGCAGGAGGCCGTTCTTGAAGCAGTTGCTCAAAAAGATGTCTGCAAAGGACGGCGCAATTACCACGGATAATCCGTAGTCCATCAGCGCCCACACGGCATGCTCACGGCTGGACCCGCAGCCAAAGTTTTCTCCGGTTACAAGTATCCGGGAGCCGCCGTACTCGGGGCCGTTCAGGACAAAGTCAGTCTCCCTTCCTTCATGGTCGTACCGCCAGTTGTAGAACAGGTACCTTCCAAAGCCGGATCTCTGGATCAGTTTTAGAAACTGTTTTGGGACGATCTGATCCGTATCCACGTTTATCTTCTCAAGGGGCATGATGGTGCCCGACACCCGGGAGAAAGGCTCCACCCTAGATCATCTCCCGGACATCTGTAAGATGCCCCCGGATTGCAGCTGCTGCTGCCATTACCGGACTCACCAGATGCGTGCGTCCGCCGGCGCCCTGCCTGCCTTCAAAGTTCCGGTTTGACGTGCTTGCGCACCGCTCGCCAGGGGCCAGTATGTCAGGATTCATTCCAAGGCACATGCTGCACCCGGCCTCCCTCCATTCAAAACCGGCACCGGTAAAGATTCTGTCAAGCCCCATCTCCTCTGCCTGCCTTCGGACCATCTGTGAGCCTGGAACCACCATGGCCCGCACGTGTGGGGATACGAGGTTCCCCTCAACTATGCGGGATGCCTCCACCAGATCCTCAAGCCTTGCGTTGGTGCACGAGCCGATAAAGACGCGGTCAACGCGTATGTCTTGGATTGGCGTTCCGGGTTTGAGATCCATGTACTCAAGGGCCTTCCGGGCACCGTTCTCCCGGCTCGAATCGCCGCAGGCAAACTCGTCTGGAGACGGAACGGCGTCGGTCACATCGCATGTCATCTCCGGGTTGGTGCCCCAGCTGACTTGGGGTGCCATGTCATCGATATTCATGACGAACCTCCTCTCAAAGGCTGCATCTGCATCACTTTTGAGATCCTCCCTCCACGAATCCACAAGTGACTCGTAGTTCTCCGGCGTGTACTGCCGTCCCCGGAGATAGTCAAATGTCTTCGAGTCCGGCGCGACAAGGCCCGCACGCGCACCCGCCTCGATGGACATGTTGCATACGGTCATCCGCTGCTCCATGGAGAGATCCGAGATTCCCGGGCCGCAGTACTCTATTACCGTGCCCGTGCCGCCGCCGGTTCCGATGTCCTTAATGATCGAGAGTATGATGTCCTTTGCAGTCACGGCCCTTGGGTTCCTGAGCGTCCCCTCCACCCTGATCTCAAAGGAATCCGGCTTCTCAAGCCACAGCGTCTGGGTTGCCAGGACGTGTTCCACATCACTTGTGCCGATTCCAAACGCCAGCGCCCCAAAGGCGCCATGCGTCGAGGTATGGCTGTCTCCACAGACGATGGTGGAGCTTGGCAGGGTGACTCCAAGCTGGGGGCCGATAACGTGGACAATGCCCTGGTTGGGGCTGTCCATGCCAAAGAGTTCGATTCCAAAGTCCTGGCAGTTTCTTGCCAGCGCCTGAATCTGGACTGCCGATGTCTGGTCCAGCATCGGAAGGGTCCTGTTGCTGGTGGTGGGGACGTTGTGATCCATGGTTGCAATTGTAAGATCCGGCCGCCTGACCCCCCTCCCATTCATCCGCAGCCCCTCAAAGGCCTGCGGCGACGTCACCTCGTGTACCAGGTGCCTGTCAACATACAGCAGATCACGGCCGTCCTGACTGGCCACCACGTGGGCATCCCAGATCTTCTCAAACAGGGTTCTTCCCATCTAATCACCCGGCTTGTACTTGAAGAGGCCGCCTGCGGCAATTATCTGGCCGATAATCTTTGAGAATGGCTTCATGGGGTACGTCTGGTTTTTGGTAATGTTTCGTATCTGGTTGGCGTCCGTGTCAATCTCGACTGTGTCACCTTCGGATATGCCCTCATACGCATCCTGTTCGATCTCGATTGGCAGCAGGAACGCGCCATCCACTGCGTTTCGATAAAAGATTCTTGCAAAGGAGAGTGCAAGGACGGCCGTTATCCCCGAGTGTGACAGGGCGATTGGCGCATGCTCCCGAGACGAGCCGCATCCAAAGTTCTTCCCTGCCAATATCAGGCTTCCATTCTTGGCCTTGGAGTGAAAGTCGGGATCCAGCCCCTCCATGGCATGTGTCGCAAGCTCTGCATAGTCATGAATCTTGAGGTACTGGCCGGGAATGATTACGTCCGTGTCGATGTTGTCTTGTGCGTACTTTATTATGCTGCCCCTCATCATTATAGGTCCCTCGGATCCGTGATTCTTCCGGTAACGGCAGACGCTGCTGCAACAAGCGGGGATGACAGGTATGTCTGGGAGTCCACGTGGCCCATCCGCCCCGGGAAGTTTCGGTTTGTGGTGCTGATGCAGATCTCGTCCTTTGCAAGCACCCCCATGTGGGCGCCGCAACATGCACCGCAGGTAGGCGGCCCGACTGTCGCGCCTGCATCGAGAAATATCTTCAACAGCCCGTTCTCCATGGCGCGCCTGTATATCGATATTGCCGCAGGAAGTACCTCGGTCCTTATCCGTACCTTCCTGCCCTTTAGAATGCGCGCTGCGGCCTCCAGATCCTCGTACTTTGCGCCGGTGCACGAGCCTATGTATGACTTGTCCAAGTCCACTGACGGGGCATCCCTGACTGCCGAGACGTTTTCAGGCGAGAACGGCTTTGCAACCACCGGCTCCACCTCTGCGCCCTCAATCTCAAATACCCGGGCATACTCTGCATCATCATCGCCATTCACCAGACGAACATCCGGGGCTCCCCTCTGTGCAAGATAATCTGCCACCTTTTGATCCGGCTCGACGATTCCATTCTTTGCCCCGGCCTCGGTGGTCATATTGCACAGGGTCAGCCTGCTCTCCACCGACATGGCGTCAACCCCGGTTCCGCCAAACTGCATGGTCCGGTATGCGCCGCCATCTGTTCCAATCTGTCCGATTATCTTCAGAATCAGATCCTTTGCCATCACGTGATCAGGCAGCCTGCCGTTGATCTTAAAGTAGAGCGTCTCTGGAACCTTGAACCATATCCTTCCGTTGAGCAGCACGTATGCCACATCGGTGTGTCCCAGCCCGCACGCAAACGCGCCTAGGGCGCCGGTCGTGTTGGTGTGCGAGTCTCCCCCGACATACACGTCTCCTGGCATGACCAGCGCCTCCTCGTGGGAGAGGGTATGGCATATTCCGTACTGGCCCATGCCGTACTTGAAGTGCTTCTTGATGCCGTATTCCTGCGTAAAGCGGGATAATTTTACAATGTTTTCTGCAGAGATCTTCTCGGCAGAAGGGACGAAGTGATCTTCTGCCACCCAGACCCTGTCCGGATTCCACAGCTTGTCTGTCCTGATTCCCTGCGCCCTGAGCTTGTCAAAGACCTTGATCACGCCTGGTCCGGATACGTCATGAACCATGACCCGGTCGACGTCTGCAAAGACCACGTCGTCAGGGGATACGCTGGATCTTCCCGATGCCCGTGCAAGAATCTTCTCAACTATATTCATAACCGACAGACACCATCCTACAGATTAAAATCTTTTCAGGATGATGGGGCTGCAGGGGGCAGTCAACACACGCGGCCGAAAGAGCCTGGACGGTGCACATACTCCTCACAATGTCACACGGTCTGCAAAACGGCAGAACAGTAAAAAAGAAAAAGAGATCCCATACATCATGCACCTAAGCGTCCTGCCCCTTCGGGCAGACAGAATGAGGGGGGTCTTTGACGTCTTTGAGATGCTCTCAAGGACGCTGGAAGAGAACGGTGCGAGGCTGCAGGACGGCGATGTCCTGGTGATCTCTACAAAATACGTATCAAACTCTCAGGGAAGAGTTGTAGATGTCCAGAAGATCAGGGTATCAGACATGGGAAGACGGGTCTCAGAGAGGTTCAGGATGGAGCCGGAGACTGCCGAGATCATCATCAGGGAGTCTGACGAGATCATTGGGGGCATTGCAGGATTCGTCATCACTTCATCAGAGAGCATAATGGCGCCAAACGCCGGAATCGACAGATCCAACGCGGGGGCGGGGGGAGGGGAGGTAATCCTCTATCCGGCAGAGTCGCACCTGACTGCAGAGCAGATTCGCAGAAAGATCTTCCTTGGGTTTGGCATACACGTGGGGATAATTCTGGCAGACAGCAGGCTGATGCCTGCAAGGGTCGGAACCTCCGGGGTTGCAGTGGCGTGTGCAGGAATCGAGCCGGTGCTGGACATGAGAGGCAGCAGGGATCTTGACGGAAACCCGCTAAAGGTGACATTCCAGGCAGTGGCCGACAACCTGGCAACGATTGCAAACCACAAGATGGGCGAGGGCTCAGAGTCAAGGCCGTTTGCAATAGTCAGGGATTCGGGGGCGATACTGACAGACAGAAGAATCACGCCCTCAGAGACGACGGTGCAGCCTGACCGGTGCCTGTACGTCAGAGGGCTCTCAGGCATGCACGCAGGCAGCATCTAGGGGGGGGGATCGTCCCGTTCTGGACGGATTGGTTTGAAGAATCCGCCGGCACATGTAACATGCGTGCGTGCGTGCGTGCGTGCGTGCGTGCATGGCCACGTACATGTCCGGACACCCCAAGGCCAGGCAGGGTTGTTCATGCCCAAACGAATCTAGGATCTGAAGGCATGTACCACGGAGGGTTTTTGCTTTAAATATCCCATTATAATCTTCAAAGTATGGAGTACATGACAAGATACCCCAAGACAATATCATTCCTTGACGGATTGAAGCACAGGATTAATGCAGACAGCAAGGAGGGTGTCGAGCAGCTCCACATAGTGGTCAAAAAGAGCTTTGAGGAGATTACCAAGATCTTTGCGGAGGAGGGATTTACCAAGGTGAAACTTGAGCACAAGCAGCCGGACCAGATAGGCAGCGGAATGAATCTGAAGCTGAAAAAGCCATGGGAGATGCACGTAAGAATGGTCGACCTGAAGAAGGGACTAATTGGAATCCAGGCAGAGGTGGAGGTCTCAAGGGACTATCTCCAGCACCTGTTCTCCCAGAGGACGCCGGTAGTCTACGAGATCGAGGAGATTCTAAAAAAATACCAGGTCGAGTACAGTGTATGGCACAACAGAATCAGAAAGAACATACACACAATCATAGACAACTACAAGGTCAAGCTTGCAACGCCCAGCATACCCGTATTTGCATGGAAGCCCATGCTGTTTGTAATCGGAACGATAGGCACCTTTTACGGCTGGAAGTACTTTAACACCATCTAGATGCCAAGCGTCTCGACCTTGGTCAGCTCCAGAAACACCCTGTCCCCTACCGAAAGACCCATCTCCTTGTACTCGTGCATCTCAAGCTTCAACTGGGTGACTCCTGACTGTGCCCCCATTCCGCCGCCCATTCCGGAGAGCATCTTGTTGAGATCCTTCATCATGTCGTTCATGTTTGTGAATCCCATGACCTTTGAGCTGCCAAACGGCGACGGCGGGTTCTGCGTTCCCTCCTGAAAGTCCTTGATCGAGGACAGCGAGATTATCACGTATGGTGCCCCGTCAGGCGACGCGTCGATACTTCGCACTACGAACTCTTTCTTCATGTTAGGGAATGGCTGTCTCTTGCCATATAATCTTAATTTTGGCATAAGGTCATTTGGGCGGCATGGCGGCAGCAGCAGCAGCGCTGCAGTCTATACCTTCCAGACCCCATAACGATTAACGGTGTCTTGTCCGGGCTCCCTGCTAAGCAATTCACGCATGCCCGGCCAGCCCGCATGTGACGGCAAAGGCGGCATTACGGATGCGCAAGGGGCAGGCATCATACCCACACGATGAATGTCGGTTGAAACTTTAATTACAAATTTTTATCAAACCATAACGTTGACTGAGCCGTTAAGAACCACGCTGCGCTACTACGGGATCTCGCCGTGGGAGATCGAGGTGCTGTACGGATTCCTCAACTCCCATTTCGTAGTGATCCAAGACGAGATCGAGCCTGACGATGAAAACTTTGTGAGCCTTTTGGACATGACCATTCCGCTTCAGTTCAGCGAGATGTTCTTCCAGTGGTTCGGATTCAAGCGCTGGGAGAAGATCAAGGGCGTCTTCAAGGAGATGAAGCGGAGAAGGGGCAGCGGCAACGCGTTAAAGATCGTCATCAGGTTTCTGGGAAATCCTGGAATCACGTTTACCGTCGATGTCAACGACAGGCAGTGGTTTGACAACGCAATGGAGAAGATCGACTTTGTGCTGGAGCTGCTGCCGCACCATCTTGGCCCGGGCAAGACGCCCCCGGACGTCTCAGAGATCATATACAGGTTTGATCAGGAGACGATAAGGTGGCGCCTTGACGCTGCTGCTGCCTCGTCAGGGGACAGGAGGTATTCCTTCAGGGGCGGCTCGTGGGTAAAGGCTGCTACCTGAGATCATCCTGCAGCGGTTCTAGCAGCCTATAGAGCTCCTTGTACTTGGATACAAGAAACTCGAGGGCGTCTCCAAGCTTTTTGGATTTTGCATACTTGAAGCGAATCAGTTCGCGGTGGTGCCAGTATGCGCTGCTGCCCTGGCCAGAGGAGATTGTGGTGAAGTAGTCCACCCCCTTTATGGCATCGGGCAGCTTTACGTCGTATGGAAACAGCATGTCCACGATGAACCATTCGTCCCCGTCAGGGTAGTCAGAGCCTGTCTCCACATCAAAGAATATGTGAAGCAGGTCTGACTGCATGAGGCCGTCGCCGTCCAGCAGCGGGTGCCTTGCAGACGATCTCTTAAAGTCCAGATTTACAAGTTCGGGTTCAAAGAACCCCCGGATTATGGACCAACGAAATATCCGGTTCGCCTCGCTTATATTCAAATATTAGTATGTAACAAAACTTGGCTATAACTTCTTAGGTCAATCATCATTCAGGGCAGATCCACGTCTGCAAAACAAGGATTCGCCAGATGCCATGCTCTGGGCAAGTCTTCCAAACCCGTCACAAGGCACGCACGCACGCACGCACAAAGTCAGGCCAGACGTCATCAGACGCCATGCAAGAGGCCGGTGGTGCCTGCCAAGAATTCTCCGGCTCAGATCTCCATGGAGTCAAGCAATGAGGAGATATCGGTGGTTGGAAAACCGTCTCTGGAGATCTTCTGTTTTGCAGGCGAGTTTTCGATGTAGTTTGGAATGGTTCCCTGGATTCGTCTGCCGTACGGCGTAATGCCGTCATTCCTGTAAAAGACGCCTATCGGTATCCGGTCTCCCCATTCCAGGGACTTGACCAGCGCCTGGCTCAGCTTGTTGTTCAGGTCGCCCTCGGTGGCATGACGGACCATCGGGTTGTAGCCAGTATCCTCCAACTTGTAGATTCTAGAGTGCCTCTTCTGTGCCTCGTCAACCAAGTCCGCGCCGGCGTACCAGTCCCTTGTGTTGATGTCGTTGTACGTGGGGCACGGCTGCAGCACATCCAGGAACGACAGCCCTTTGTGTTCGACTGACTGGATTATCAGATCCTTCAGGTGCCGGACGTCATACGAGTATCCCCGTGCGACAAACGTAAAGCCGCTTGTCACTGCCAGCCCTATCGGGTTTACATTATAATTGGTGTTGGGAGAGGGGAGCGACTTTGTCTGCACGCCAAGCTGCATGGTGGGCGATGCCTGTCCCTTTGTCAGACCGTACACCCCGTTGTCAAATATGATGTACGTCATGTCGACATTGCGTCTTCCGGCTGCAACAAAATGACCGGCGCCGATTCCCAGTCCGTCCCCGTCGCCGCCCACCGCAACAACGGTCAGATCATTGTTTGCTATCTTTGCGCCCTGGGCAAATGTCAGGACCCTGCCGTGCAGCGTGTGGATGCCATACGTGTTGATAAAGTGCGAGGTCTTGCCGGAACACCCTATGCCGGAGAATATCACGGTTCTGTCCCTTCGGATTCCCATCTCTGCCAGGGCCATCTGGATGGCGTTTACTATCCCAAAGTCACCGCATCCGGGACACCAGTCGTTGTGCACGTCGGTCTTAAAGTCGGCAATCTTAAGCGCCATGCTTCAGGATCTCCTTCTTGTCGGCCTTGTTCAGGACGACTCTCTTAAGCGAGTCATAAATCTCGGTGCATGTCATGGATCTGCCGGTGTACTTTAGGATGTAGTAGTCGGGATCCCGTCCGGTGTTCATCTTGAATAGTTTTCCCAGCTGTGCAGAATAGTTGGCCTCCACGTCGATTATTGTTTTGACGTTGCCAATTAATGACTGTATGTATGCTGCAGGGAACGGGTGCAGCAGCTTCATCTCGATGAATCCCACCAAGATTCCATCTTTTTTGAGCATCCTGATTGCATCAAGTATCGGTCCCTTGGCCGATCCCCACGAGATCACGGTATTATCATGGATTCCGTACGAGACTGCCTGCTCGGATTCCGGGATGCTTTTGAGTATGAGGTCAAGGCGGGACATTCTCTTGTCCATCATGGCCATGCGCACCTCAGGATCCTCGGTGATGTGGCCATGCTCGTCGGACTCGTCCCCGGTGTTCCAGAATATTCCGTTGTCTGCACCCAGATACGAGCGCGGGGATATGCCGTCATAGGTAAACCTGAACCTTTTATAGTCCCCATCTACGCGATCCAGCAGCTTGCCGCGGTCGATCGATATCCTTGCGGGTTCGAACCTCCTGCACGTGACTACCGAGCTTGCAAGGAACTTGTCCATCATGTGAATCACCGGAACCTGAAAGACATCGGCATAGTTGAAGCACCTTCCGGTGTCGTAAAAGCTCTCCTCGATGGTACCAGACGCGTAGACGATCTTTGGAAAATCCCCGTGTCCGGCATTGACTGCAAAGAGCAGGTCATCCTGCCCGTGCCTAGTTGGAAGCCCGGTGGAGGGTCCGCTTCTCTGATAGTGGGTAACGACGATGGGAACCTCGTTCATTCCTGCCCATCCCATGGATTCGGCCATCAGCGAGAATCCTGGACCGGACGTGCATGTTGCAGAACGGGCTCCGGTCAGCGCGCCTCCGATGGTCATCCCGATTGCACACATCTCGTCCTCAGTCTGCATCACCACGGTGGATCCCGCCTGGGGGCCGTCCACATCCAGAATCGCATTTGACTCCAGATAGAACGACTCGTCAGAGGCGGGGGTAATCGGGTAGTAGGGCTGGAACCTGCACCCGCACGCCATCTTTCCCAGCGCGGTGCCTTGGAATCCCTGCACCAGTATGGTGTGGGACCGTTTTTCCACCGGGCGCAGTTTGTGGGTGAATTCTGTCGGCTGTTCACTCATGTAGTCATAGGAGTGTGTGGCTGCCTGCCTGTTTAGCATGGCAACTGCAGGCTTTTTTGCAAATATCACATCAATGGAGTCAAGCAGTACCTTGGACGGTACCCCGAGCAGCCCCAGGGACAGCGAGACGGCAATCACGTTGTACATCCTCACCAAGCCCCGCAGTCTCGGGTTGCCTGTCTCCTCTGCAAGACTTGCAAGCAGCCCCTTGAAGGATACAGGATACAGGCAGACGCCATTCTCTTTTGCGACCTCCAGTGCCCCGGATATGGTAAACGGCTTTCCTTTGGACTCGAGAAACGCATGCAGCCGGTTCCGGAATGACTCGTCAAGGGTCATGACCCTGCTGGTGTCAACTCCGTCCAGATCCGAATCATAAATAATTCCGCCGCCTGGCAGCACGTCGTTAAAATGTCGAAATATGGTCTCTGCGTCAAACGAGGCCATCAGGGTTATGCTGTTGATGCTGGATGCAATCTCCTCGTCTGAGACCCTGACTGCAAAGTAGCTGTGCTCCCCCTTGATGTTTGAATAGAACTCCCTCTTGCCAAACACGGCATACCCCTCCTCTGCACAAACACGCGTGAATATGTTTGCGCCGGACTCGACTCCGCTACCCTGTGGACCACCAACAAGCCAAGTAAAATCAGTTAAGCCCATGACACAACACGTTAGTTCTAGTGCATAAATGAGTTTTTCTAACCACCGGTGGCAGCATCAAACAGGGCACACTCGCATTTGTCGCGCTCTCCACAGTACGGACACACGCACATGCACATCTCAATGGAGTTGCCACACAGCATGCACGTTTCGAACTCCTCCTCGTTGGTGCCAGGCATGCTGGCTTTAGACGGGAATCGTATAAATGGTTTAAGCCATGAATTCAGGGCATGAAAAGAAAGGTGTTCATAACGAGAAAAATTCAGGACGCCGCGCTGGCCGAACTGAACAGCAGGTATCAGGTGGATATGCATTCGGGGGAGGGGCCTGTCACCCGCGAAGAGTTGCAGTCGGGAATAAGAGACGCAGAAGGACTGATCTGCTTTCCATACGACAGGGTTGACCAGAAGATCATCGATTCTGCAAGGAACCTAAGGGTCATCAGCACGTACAGCGTCGGATTTGAGCACATAGACGTAGGGCATGCCATGAATAGGGGAATCAGGATAGGGTACACCCCAAACGTGCTGACTGACGCGACTGCCGATATGACGTTTGCGCTACTGCTTGACCTGTTCAGAGGGGTGTCAGCAGAGGACAGGGTCATGCGGGAGGGCAGATGGGTGTCAGTCTATGCGCCAACGGAGCATCTTGGGACTGATCCCCAGGGCAAGACGCTTGGGATTTTGGGCATGGGCAGGATTGGTCGGGCAGTGGCCAAAAGGGCAGATGCATTTGGTATGAAGACGGTATACCACAACAGGCGGCGCCTGCAGGACCCGCAGGAGGGGTCGCCGGGGGCAGAATACGTATCCTTTGATGATCTGGTCACACGGAGTGATGTCATCTCGATCCACACGCCGCACACTGCAGAGACTGAACACCTGTTTGATGCGGATGTCTTTGCCAGAATGAAGAGGACTGCATACCTCATCAACACTGCAAGGGGAAGGATAGTCAACGAAAATGACCTGGCAGCTGCCCTGAGGGACGGGATCATCGCAGGTGCGGGACTGGATGTCTTTGAGACTGAGCCCGTCAACGGAGAAAACCCGCTGCTGAAGCTGCAAAGCGTGGTGCTCTCACCCCACATGGGGAGCGCCACAACGGAGACAAGGGCAAGAATGGCCGAGATCGTAATCAGGAATCTGGATCTTGGGATGGACGGCAAAAAGCCTGCACACTCTGTGGAATGTTAGAATTCGGCCATCATGGTAGTAGACGTATAAGCACGGGATTGCGCAGGACGGGACGTGCAGGGCAATCAGGCGCGACGGGAACTCGCGCCTGCAAGGAATGCGCAGTTTTTATACCTATGGCACGATGTATAGTCATATTGAAAAAGTTCAAGCACACCAATGAGGAGTTAGAGTTAGCCAAGATACAGTCTGAGAAAGAGAAGAAGCGGAAATCTCAGAACTAGCGTATTTCACCCACCTGCCTGTACGGCAGGGTTTTTTTTAAAATCGAATCTTTGAGGGGTATCTCTGATGCAGCCGGTCATACAGTTCCATTCGCTCGGGGATCGGCGCGCCGGACTGGTCATACATGCGCGTGAAGAATGCTGCCAGAACCCGCTGTCCGTCTCTGTTAAAGAACCGCACACTAAGGCTTGTCCGCCCGGGTCGCGGTTCCCTAACAAACTCGGCGGATTCTATGGACTCGGAGTTGATATGCATGTGTGCCGGATCGTCGTTTTCCCCCAGCGTGATCCACTTGTCCTTCTGCCGTATGCCCAGATGGTTGCTTCTTACCTCGCTTACGGCGCCATCGCTCTTTACGATGAACAGCACGTCGTCGATTCCCACAATCTCAGATAGCAGTTCCAAAAGCATGCATGGTTATCCCATCAAAGTTATTTCAGCTTTTGGGATCCGAGTCAATCTGTACGAGATCGTCGGGGTCTCCGCGGATGCAGTCGGTGCCGACTGCCTTGACCGGTGAAAACGTCATCACGCCCCGTGGAATCTTTCCGCCGTTTTGAAGTATGGTAATCCTGTCGGATATGTCCTGTCGGTGCCTCTCGCAGGCAAGCCCCACCATGTATTCGTCGACGCCTGCAACTATCGAGACGATGAATTTGGGGGGATTCACGCACTGCCTTTTCTGGCTCACCACAGAGCACTTGTCAGGCATCATCATCATTATAAGGTCAGTCGGCGCCTGTTTGATATTAATCTTGGTCGGTCTGATTCAAACGATACGGCGGCAAAGATCCCACCCCATGCAGGAGGAACTAGTCTTGGGAATACGGAGTTTATTACAGAGACAGGCCAATATGAATACTGTTGAGCAGCGAGTTTGATGTCGCAATCATAGGAGGGGGAATCCTTGGAACCTCGATATCATATTTCGTATCGGCCCTGAACAGATCAAAAAGGATAGCAGTGATAGAGCAGGCCGGCAGTGTCGCATTTCATACAAGCGGAAGAAACACCGGAAAGGTTCATGCGCCATACCTGTACGACCCGGCAAGGAAGCGGCTTCTTGCAAGGGCCGCCTTTGACGGATACGGCATGTGGGAGGAGTACTCCAAGATGAAAGGCCTGCCGTTCAGAAGGGACGGGGTGCTTGAAGTCGCACTGGACAGAGATGACGTGCAGGTGCTTGAAAAGTACCTCAGATGGGGAAGGCAGAACGGGCTGGAGGATTCGGACATCGAGATTCTGGACGGGAGCGATTTGAAGAGGACCGAGCCGGAGATACGGTGCGAGGCGGCGCTCAGGGTGAGCAGGGATGCGTCCACAGACTATGCCGCACTGTCCGGGGCGCTGATGATGGACAGTCAAGAGAACGGCACGAAGTTTCTCATGAACTCGACTGTCACCGGGATAAAAAAGGGCGTCACCAAGTGGGAGATCACACTAAACAACGGGAATGTGATTCTTGCAGGCCTGTTGATTAATGCAGCCGGCGGCAGGGCGGTGGATGTCGCGCACGATGCAGGAGTCGCGCACGACCTTACGGACGTGCATTTCAGGGGGGAGTACTGGAAGGCCCCCGAGGAGTATTCCGGACTGACCAAGACCAGCGTGTACTCGGTTCCGGGATTCCCAGAATATCCGTTTCTGGATCCCCACTGGATCATCAGGGTCGACGGCAGCTGCGAGATCGGTCCGAACGCGGTTCCCGTGTTCAGTCCATACGGGTACGACGCGATGGAGAACATCAAGGAGTTTGTGCCAAAGATGCTTGAGATGCTTGGCTCCGGCGCAAGGAAGGCAGTCTTTAACAGGCAGTTTCAGGAACTTGCAATCAGCGAGATCCAGTCATCCATGTCAAAGACGGCGATGGTCGACAGGGTAAGAAAATTCCTGCCCAGGATAAACCCGGACAGGATCACCGAGAGGGGAACGGCAGGCATCCGATCGTCGGTGATTGACGAGAACGGTGCGTTCATCCCGGACGCAGTCTGCATCGAGGGCGACTCGTCATTTCACATTCTCAATTACAATTCCCCGGGGGCCACGGGCGCGCTTCCGTTCTCGGCATACGTGGTCAGCACGCTTGACGAGAAGGGACTCATCAGGAACGAGCACCAGGATGCAAGATGCGGGCCATGGCGGTTCTCAGAGATTGTAGAGGGCATGACGTGAACCTATGCGGCAGAATTGCCACGAGTACGGCAGGCCTGCATCGGCATCAACATCGGCATCGGCAGCAGCCGAACCGCCACCGCACGAGCATTCCCCAGGTACATCATGGAATGAATTAATGGCGCCGGGAGGGAGATTTGAACTCCCGATCCCTTGCGAGAACGCGCTTTATGGTGTATCATTTCCAGGCGCGCGCCCTACCAGGCTAGGCGACCCCGGCACAAGTCTTACGACGGGGGTACTTGGAGGGGATGTGATTATAAATTGTGTCATGCCTCCAGTCCTACAGGATTGTGATTGTGGTTGATGCGGTAACATCGTGCCCTGCGTGTATCTTGTAGACGCCGGAGATGATCGGCGTTCCATCATACTGGATCGGGGTCCATGATATGTACCACTCGTCTCTTGGATTGAGTATCTGCTCCTCATCCCCTGTTGCAAGGGGAGCAAATATGATCGAGCCTACCAGACCGGTAACACGCAATCCATACGAGTCATCAGGAAAACTCAGCGGAAGCGTCCCGGAGTTTATGACGCGGATCTCAATCTTCTCGCCCGACGCATAAACGGACTTGTCTGTAACGACAGACAGCGAATTCCCCTCCACATACGTCACCTGGTTGGTATCCTTCAGATCCGCAAGATACACGCCAAAGAGCAGTCCGGAGACGACGCCGACTGCGATAAAGATGACAAGGGTTCTTGCTAACAACGGTTACGGTGCGCCGTATCTGTTTTAACCCTTTGGCACGACAGGCTTTGTACGCCATTTCTTGGGATACGTGCTGGGGGCCATTATGATTCGTTTTGTCTCAAAGGCGTGCCCCTTTGCAGCCTCGTCGATCTCCTCGGCAGACATCGTCGACTCTGCCAGTGCAACTGCCTCCCCCTTTTGGGTATACACGCCAACCAGATCCCCCCGTCCCAGCCCCCGGGAGACCTGCAGGATTCCAGGCACCGCCAGCTGCGCGCCGTGGCACATCGCATCAACTGCCGAGTCACGAATAACTACCGACTTTATCTCGCTGAGCGCAGCCTCCGCGGGTTTTATCATCCCGATCAGCTTGCTGCCATCCCCGGTATCATTCCACGTGGCAAACGCATCTGCCAGCTCGTGCATGGTCACCAAACCGTCAGTCTCCCGGAACTGGCCCACCCTGGTCCGTCTCAGCTCCACCATGGTCGAGCCGGGCCCCAGTGCCTCGCCCACATCATAGTACAGTTTTCTTATGTAGGTGCCCGCCTCGCACAGGATGCGGGTCAGCAGCAGCCTCTCCTTCTGCTCAAGCACCTCAAATTCGTAGATGTGCCTGATCCGGGTCTGCCTGAGTACGGCAGAGCGCTGCGGGGGCTTTTGGAAGATTGGTCCCCTGAACATCCCGATCACCTGCGCAAGCTTTTCAGGCGACGGCAGGGAGTGGACCCGGCCCAGCGCATGGTACTCTTTTGGGCCAAGCAACAGTACTCCGAGCGCCTTTGTGGCCTCCCCCAGTCCGAGCGGCAGGACCCCGGACACCTGCGGATCAAGCGTTCCGCTGTGGCCAATCTTGGGCAGATCCAGTATCCTCTTTGTCCATGCCACAGTCTCATGGCTTGTAGGGCCAGGCGGCTTGTCCAGCAGTATTATTCCATAGTTGAGCAGCTGCTCGACTGTCCTCTTGTCGTAGTATGTGCCATACGCGTCGTCTGTGATGTCCTGATCAATTTCAACCAGGTTCTCAAGCTGCCTGAGTATCGTCATAGCAGTCTCTTCACCGTATCCATTGCAATGTCAATTACCTGCTGCGCAGTAAGATGGTCAGTGTCGATCTTCAAATCAAAGACGGACTCGTCATATCCAAACTCAAACTTGTACAGGTTCTTGTACAGCGCCCTGTTCTTGTCAAAGCGGTTCTTTGTGACTGCGGATGCCTCGACGGGGCTCATGTTGTCCCGGGACTGCATCCTCTTGGTGCTGCTTGCATGGGAGCCGTCAAGCCATATCTTTATGCCATTGTCGACCAGCCACGGCAGCGTGTAGCTCGTGATCACCCTGCTCCCCTCATTGAACAGGCCCATCAGTTTCTGGTCCAGCTTCCTGTCAAACGTGGAATCGTTCTCGCGCTGGTTTAGAAACTGCATTCCCTGCTGCGTGTCCCACCAGTCATCACCGTCAGGTTCAAACCCCTGTGTCCTGGCCATCTCCTTTAGGACGTCTCCGCCGCTGAGGTACATCATTCCAAACTCCGTCGCAAGGCCCCTACCGACAGTAGTCTTGCCCACTGCCGGGGGTCCGGAGATTACGATGGATTTTGTCAACTAAGATCCATGGATGTTCTGGTCAGTTTCATGATAATTCCACTAAACGCAATGGATGAAAGAAAGTACCACGCCCACAAAAAGAGCGCGTTCTCCGTAGTACAGACATGCTCCGGGTCTGCTGCCTGTTCGGCAGTACACGTAAGCTGCAGCCAGTCGCCTGGAATCACGTTGAGCGGTATTGGAGATATTGCAACGGTATACGAGAAGAGCTGCGGCAGGACAAAATAGAATATCAGAATCAGGGGAACAAATGTAATCATCATCGGCCTCATGTTCATCTGCATCATCTCCATGGACATCTTGTTCATGTAGGATGACTTTTTGCTCAGCTCGTTTATCCTGGTCTGATCCTTTGAGCGCATTGCGGTCATTCTCTCCTTCTGCCATGAGCGGGTCTCTTTCATAATCCGCTTCAGCTTCGTTTGATCAACCATCTTTTTTCGGACTGCAGAGTTGAATATGTTGAGCAGTATTCCAAATCCCGATACGGCAAACATCGAGACAATCAGGCCCTTGACTATCGGATCGTCGCTTCCCAGCGCCCCCCGCTGGTCGGTAAAGAATTCAAACTGGAGAAATACAGAATCAACAAAGAGAAACACAAAACCTAGATCCATTTCTACAGCCCCATCATGTTGATTATTTTATCTGCTACTTCATCAACCTTTCCCTCCGTGTTCAATACGTGCATTACCGGGGAGCCGGTGATTACAGAACATGCAGAGATCATTCCAGACTGGACATCCAGATCCCCCTTGACTGACGCAATGGTAATGCGATCCCTGTGTCGCGAGGTATCCCTCATCCGCCTGCTGTAGATCTCCTCTGGACGCGCAGCGACCGAGATAAAGTTGGTGGGACGGATGATTCTCAGGACCTGTGCAGGCAGCCCGGGATAGTAGCCTTCCGGCGAGCTGATAAACGCATGGGTGTCGATAAGCACCATGCCCTCACAGGCTGCAATCCGTTCGGCGGCAATGGTCTGAAGGCGCCTCTGCTCGGATATGGGAAGCTTTCTGAGCTGATCCCGGTTGCGCACGCCGTTATCCTGTCCCACCTCCAGCATCAGTGTTCCAAAGCTTACCACGATACAATCAGGGTTGTTGGCCTTTAGGCGCTGGTTCATCTTGGCCAGCAGCGTGGTCTTTCCCACCCCGGGAATCCCGGCAATTATTATCCGTTTATTTCCTGCCAAGCAGAGCACCCAGACGCGGCATGACGACTTCGACTTGTTCCCTTACCAGTTGCGTATAGTAGTTAATTAGAATGTCAACCATGAGCAGGATTCCGATTCCGGATCCAAACACCCCAAGAACATCAGAGACCCCGGCCAGCAGGCCCAGTATCATCGAACCAATGAGGGTGACAGACGGGATGTACTTGTTTAGCAGCGCCTCAACAGGCTTGTTTGATCTTCGAAATCCCGGAATCTGCACATCTGCATCAAGAAGGTTCTGGGCTGCGCTCTTCGGGGAGAGGCCTCCAAGCTCCACCCAGAGCTTTCCAAACACCACCACGATCCCAATCATAAATATGACGTATCCTACTGCCCTCGTAGGATCCAGGGCGGCCGCCTCCAGGCCCCTGGGCGGCGTGATAAAGTATATGAGGCCGCCTATCGGGGTGGACGGGCTTGTCGGGTCAAACTGCGCTATGAAATTCATAAAAAAGTTGTTGTTCCGCGGGTTCGTGTTGGCCCACAACATCTGGAATACGAATACGGCGTTTGCCGTAAGGGCGGAGGCCAGAATCACAGGAATGTTGGAGACGTACATCAGCTTGATCGGGTATACCGCAGAGAACCCCCTGTACTTTGTCGACACGATCGGGATCTCAATCTTCATGCCCTGCGTAAAGACGAGTATCAGCAGGATTCCGGCGGTAAGGCACAGCCCGAAGATGCTCGGCAGCTGGTTTGAACGGAACAGTACGTTTGAGAAGTCTTCGGCCATTATCGACTGGCCGATAAACGGGAACACGCCGATCATTCCGCCGTCGCCGGCAGGCAACGGGCTGAACAGGCTCCAGAGGATCTGCTGGGCCACACCTGCCATGATGAACAGGCTGATCCCGCTTCCCAGGCCCCATCCCTTCTGAATCAGTTCGTCGAGGAACATGATTATGATCGACGCTGCCATCAGCTGCCCGACCATAATATACAATACGGACGGTTCCGTGATTCCCGGACCATACACTGCGATTCCGTACACGATTGACTCTACGACGATTATGATGTAGGTTACCAGCTTGGTCGCTGTCTGGAATATGCCTCGCTCCTCGGGCTTTTTAAAGTCAAACTTGAGGATCTCAGATCCCCTGAGCAGCTGCATCAGCAACCCGGCAGTCACGATCGGCCCTATTCCCAACTCCACTAGTGTGCCCTGCTGGGATGCAAAGATTACACGCGCAAACTGTAGAAAATCAAATTCTGGCGTGGTTGCGCCAAACAGAGGGGTCTGTCCCATCACCATATAGATGAGCAGGGCCATTCCGCACCAGAGGAGGCGTATTTGGAGAGAGAGCTTCTTTTTTGGTTTTGGGACCTGCGGGAGGTATGGTTCGGCCTTGAAGACGATCCTTCGTATGATGGTAGTTAGGTTGCCTTCAGCCATCGCAGGGCAACACCTCTCCACCAGCTGCCTCTAGTTTTTCTTGTGCGGATTTTGTATACTGCCGCACCCTGACAGAGTAGGGGCTGGACAGGCTTCCGCCGCCAAGGAGCTTGTCGTATCCTGCGCCTTGAAGGTCTATTGTCTTTTTGCCTCCTTCCTCGGTCCCGAACCCTGCAAACAGGTCGTCTAGGTCACGAATGCTGGCCCATCTTCGGGTGATGTTTGGGTGGGGTGGTTTAGTGGAATCATGGCCGTAATGATCAGGGTCATCCTTCAACATGGTACTGTAATGGTGCTTCATCATGCCGGTAACTCCCAGACCGCCCTGATGTCCGCTTGCACGGTGCTGGCCGACTTGTCCCCATCCCATGTGCCTGCCTCCCCGGAGCCTTCTGGTCTTTCTCAGTCTTGTTGCCATGTCAGATCATATTCCTAACGAGTGTGCCCAGTTCCTTGTTCTGTCCCAGTATGCCCTTTTGCCCGTACAGCTTTTTGGTGCTTCTTTTGAATCCGTACCTTGGGGGTGCCAGGGCAAACCACGGCTTGAGCGGCTTGAGCTTGGACAGGGTTGCCTTTCCTTCGCTCAGGGCAGATGCCAGATCGTCAGAACTTGCAAAGCCAAGATGCTTCAGATCCTCTAAAGTGACCTTTTGGTAGCCTGACTTTCTTGCCTTCTTGTCGATGAGTTCCTTTGCCAGTGCGGTATCGGCATCAAACCATGAGACATAGTGCTTTATCTTGTCTAGCATGCCCAGCGTGTTCTCCTTGGCAGGCAGTATGGTGGCACGGTATTTCTTATCGAGCTTGAGCAGGGTCATGGTGCGGACTGCCCAATACGGAACGTCTGCCTGACCCTTTATTCTAACAACGAGGTATGCCTTGGCCATTCCCATCAACCTTGACTGAACGTCTGCCTGAGGCAGTTCAGTATAGCCTTTGATGTCGAGTTCATGGTGGGCGTGGAGCCCTTTGCAGTGGTCCACGCATCCTTTAGTCCTGCCAATTCCAATAATCGCTTTATCTTGCCCCCTGCTACAAGCCCCAGCCCTCTGGGAGCAGGAATTATCTCGATTGTGACGCTTCCGCCCTTCCCTTTGACCTTGAACGGAACCGAATGCTTTTGATCACACCTGCACTCCCAGCTGCCGCACCCGATCTTGATTGGGCTCACATTCAGAAACGCCTGGCTGGTAGCCTTTTCTATTGCAATTCTCATCTGTTTGGATTTTCCTTGGCCGATTCCCAGATATCCTGCCTCGTTTCCCGTTGCAACGATCGCCTTGAATCTGGTGGACTGGCCGTTTGCAGTCATCTTTTGGATAATCCCCACGTCAATCACCTCGCTCTTCAGATCGGGAAGCAGTTTTTTGATTATTCCGGCCTCTTGGATTCGCAGGCCCGTCTCAATTATCTCCTCAAGGGATGTGATCTCACCGGATGCAACCTTGTGACCAAGTATCGTCTTGGGCAGCCAGACCTCTTCCTCAGGCTCCCTTCTGGGTCTTTTGGGACGATTTCCGCCCCCTCGGTACTGGGATCTTTGACTCAACTATCCAGCCCCACCGTCGATGGTAGATTTAACCTGTAAAACCTCGTTCTTTACAGTCAGGTGATCCCCGTTGATTCTCTCCGTCGGCGGGAATGTCTCTGCATCAGCAGGCACCTCAAGGCCTGCATCAATTACTCCCTTTAGGGCTGCGGCCATTCTCTGGGTATATCTTCTGGTTCCAGTGTAAAGAATGGCATCCTTTGCACCCAGGAGTAGCGCCTTCTTGCCTGCAAGGTAGCCTGTCAGGTATGCTGCAGGTATGTTCTTTCTAGAGCCCTTCCAACCCCTCTCCAGCAGTGATCTAGAGTGTGCAGATGCAATAACCACGTCGCCGGCGATTCCCGGCTTGAGAATCTGAACCTGGGTGTTTTGATTGGTAATGTTTACGGTGATGAAATCGCGCTTGCCCATGAGCATGGTGCCACGCTTTTTATAGTTGGTTTTTTGATTCCTGAGTCTTCTCAGTACTTTTGAATAGGTCATCTATAGGAATCGAGTTTGAACCAGCTCTTATATACGTTAAGCGTCGGTCAGCTAAGCGAAAAGTGCCTCATCTGAGATCAGGTAGGCGGTTTGGACTGGCGTATGAGGAGTGATTCCAACTGCACCTTGAACGTGAGCATGGTCATGACACTCTGCCTTTCGGTACCGTCAGAAAGCATTGCCCTGACGATTATCCATTCATTGTACAATGTTAGGGAATAGTAAAAACACAACATCCGCGATTCCATGTCCGAAATCCGCGTCTTGGCCCTGCACTCCTCGATTTTACCGTACCCGGTCTCTATTCCCCATCTTTTGGCATAAGCCTCCGTCTTGATTGTGGGGTGGTTTGTTGCAAACCCGATGTATTTCTCTTCCGGGACATCAGGGTCTTTGGCGTTTTTTCTTTCAGTTATTATCATGGAATATTCGACGGAGCCCTGGTTGTTCTCAATCACGTTTGTTGAGATCCTTTCCCTCTTTCCTTGTGCAAAATCCTGCAGGGCTTCCACCACGTTGGGCGTGTTCCTGCACGGCATCAGGTACCTTACGCCGTTTGCCCGCAGCCTGCTTATCGTGTCGACTGAGAAGAATTCCCGGTCAAGCAGCGCCAGGCGGATCCTGATGCCCATCCCTGCCATGGTCTTGAGGACTGCATCCACGTAATCAGGCACGAATTCGAGCCTTTTGAGGTATGATGCTGCAAGGACCATGCGCATCTTGTCGTTTACGCACTGGACTGTCATGTAACGCTCAAAATACGTGGTTCCGTTTTTGTATTTGGAACGGGTCAGCTCCCCTCCGGGTGCCCGGTCATAACGCGGTATGAGGTGCATGTCGATTGCGATGTCCAGTCCTTCTTTTGGGAATTTGCCCAGTTTTTTGAATGTGTCAAGTTGCACTGCCACCATTTCTTCGAATGCGCGCTGAACCGTGCCCTGCTCCATCCCCTTGATTGCCGATGCATGCCACCTGTCGGAGGGAGCGTCGCAGTGCGTGCGCTTTACCGCGTTTGCGCACCCGCCTACGGACGAATCCATGGTGGCTCCCCTCAGCATGCCGTGATTTAGATCGTCTGTTCCAAATACCGCATTGTACCTGTTTGACGTGTTGGCGCAGGCAAGCATGTTTTTCATGCCGCTTGCGACATCTTGATATATTCTTGGATTGTTCAGTAGATCGCGGCCCTGCTTGGTTTTTTGTCTAGACAACAAAAACCATAGGGCCGTACCCTTATTGATCTGCTTGCATTCTTGTCAGATTTTGCCTAGATCAAAGCACATTTCGCTTAGCTGTCGGTAGTGGTGTCGATTTCATGTGGAAAGCATGCCGTTGGATGGGTCGCCTTCAACTTTCTGCCTCCAACAACATGGAACAGAGCAGGGCATTCTGTGCATGAAGGCGGTTCTCGGCCTCGTCCCAGACTACCGACTGCGGGCCATCAATTACCTCAGGGGTCACCTCCTGCCCCCTCTTGGCAGGAAGACAGTGCATGAAGATTGCATCAGGTTCTGCAGAATCCATCAGTCCGGAGTCTACCTGATACTTGGGAAAGAATTTTTTGATTCGTTTTGGATCATGGTTGTGGATGGATGACCACGTATCGGTTACAACGACATCGGCATCCCGGACTGCGACAAATGGGTCGCTGGTAAGTGTGATATCAGTGGATTTTGCAGATTCGGCCACAACCGACGGGCTGGGCTCAAATCCCTGCGGGGTTGCAATGGACATGGAGATTCCAGACAGCGCTGCCCCGTAAATCATAGAGTTGCAGACGTTGCTGCCATCGCCAATCCAGGCAATCTTCAGTCCCTTGAGCCTCTTCTTTCGCTCCATAATGGTCATAAAGTCAGCCAGAATCTGGCACGGATGGAAAGAATCAGACAGCCCGTTGATGACCGGAATCTCGGCATTCTCAGACAGCGCTTTGATCTGTTCGTGCTCATAAACGCGTGCCATGATGCAGTCGGCATATCGTGAAATGGTCCTGGCAGTGTCCTCGATGGATTCGCCGCGAGACAGCTGCATCTCGTCTGGTGAGAGGTTTATTGCATACCCGCCCAGATGATACATTCCCGTTTCAAAGCTTATGCGTGTTCTGGTAGAGGGTTTTTGAAAGATCATGGCCAGTACCTTGCCCTTTAGGACCGGTTTGAGCCGGCCGTCCTTCAGTTCTTTTTTGATCCGGATGGAATGTTCCAGTAGTGATGAGAGCTCCTTGGGGGTCAGTTCTGCCAGAGTAAGCAGATCCTTTGTTTTGAGATTCATTTTTTAAACAATCCAAACATGCCTCGCTTCTTTTTAGATTTTTCCTTTTGGGCATCATTCTGGGCAGGATCCGGCGTCTCGTCCCGAATCTGGTCATGTTTTTCATCAATTTGTGATTCTGCAGGATCTAATCTGCCATTTTTAATCCATGCACGAATACGTCCTGCCAAGATGATGGCCTCGCCGTCGTTTTCAGGCGGAGGCACATCAAACAGATCAGAGTAGGATGCAATATCATCATCAGAAATTCCCGCAAATGGATCTGCAGGTTCAGATTGTTGGATTGGTTCTGCTAGTTCGGGCTTGACTGGTTCTGACTTGACGGCTGGCTCAAGGGGTTCTGGTGTGGGTGCGGGTTCTGGCTCAAGTTTGACGGCTGGCTCAAGGGGTTCTGGTGTGGGTGCGGGTTCTGGCTCAAGTTTGACGGCTGGCTCAAGGGGTTCTGGTGTGGGTGCGGGTTCTGGCTCAAGTTTGACGGCTGGCTCAAGGGGTTCTGGTGTGGGTGCGGGTTCTGGCTCAAGTTTGACGGCTGGCTCAAGGGGTTCTGGTGTGGGTGCGGGTTCTGGTGTGGGTGCGGGTTCTGGCTCAAGTTTGACGGCTGGCTCAAGGGGTTCTGGTTCCGGTGTGGGTTCCGGTTCAGGTTTTGAGTGTGCGGCAGTACCCATCACGACATCATCAATCGAGCCAAAAACAGTCTCTAGGAAAGTTTTCTTGTCAAAGGGTTTTAGATCAGGATACTCCTGACCCACGCCCACGTACATTACAGGTGTTGAAGTGACCTTTACAATGGATAGTGCGGCACCACCACGTGCATCTGCGTCACTCTTGGTTAGAATTGAGCCGTTGAATTTTGTGTGACCGAAGAATTCACGTGCCTGATTGACAGTATCGTTGCCGGCTAGCGAATCACCTACAAAGATCTTCATGTCGGGGTTTACGACCTTGGTAATTTTTGCAATCTGCTCCATCAGGTTTTGGTTTGTCTGCATTCTTCCTGCGGTATCAATCAGTACGCAGTCAGTCTTGTGTGACTTGGCATACAATACTGCGTCCCTTGCCACAGCTGCAGGATCCGAATTGTAATTCTGTGCGACGAGTTTTATGTTAAGGCGATTCATGTGTCCACGCAGCTGCTCGATCGCGCCTGCCCTGAAGGTGTCAGATGCTGCAACAACTACTGAGTATTTTGCCTGCCGCAAGAGGTACGCGACTTTGGCCAGGGAGGTGGTCTTTCCAGTTCCGTTAATCCCAACAAAGAGAATCAGGAACGGCTGATTCCGTCTCTTTTTTTCATTGATTTGTTCAAAGAGGTCAACATATCCGGCAGCATCAAACAGTTCAGATATGCTGGAGATTAGACTGTCCTTGACAAATTTTTCAATACTGCTCTTCTCAATTGATGAGCCTACCAGATTTTTCTTCAGATCCAGTTTTAGTGCGTCAATTACCTCGATGGCCACATCAGATTCCATAAGGGCTATCTCCAGATCAAACAGGACTTTTTCAATGTCCTTTTCATTGAGTTCCTTTTCACTCAGATTCTTTGCTACGTTGGAAAAGGCGCCGCGAAGTTTATCAAACATGGTTATTTAGAGCCAGGCACGGGTGCTTGCATTAGTTGGTTGATCTGCGCCTTTCCTTGCTCTAGTTGTGAGGCCACGTTCTGTTTTGCGGCAACAGTCTCCTGTAGTGCGACCTCCATCTCCTTGATACGGGCTTCAAGGTAGTTTACCGTGGAATCCATATCCTTTTCCATTGTAATGCCGGCACCAATATTCAGAACGGTTCTGACGTCAGATGAAACCTTTGCCGGAACAAAGACGCCCATTCCAATCGGAAGAAGAGCATCAGACCCTGGCTTCTCGGACAGGGATTTGATGGATTTGATTGCATTTGCAGCTTCCTGCAATACGTTTAGAAATGTTCTTTCCCTCTGGGTCAGATCCGCAAAATATGTCTCAAGTGCCTGTATCTGTTGTATCATATGCTGTGCCTGTTCCTCGCTCATTGACAACAAACCTGTCTTGGATGGTTATAAATCAATTTGGAGGAACAGTCTTCCCAGAAGTAGCTCAGGGTAGCACCGGCGGCGGGGGCTCCGGCGGCTCTTTGTAGCCAAATACGATCAGCAACAGCAGCATGTCCCTGAGATCCTGTTGGGTGATCGGGGGATCCGTGGGATAAATCCCGGTAACGTGCATCAGCGTTGCGTTTGCCATTACCCAAGCGTTAAAGACGGCTACAGAGTACACAAAGCACAAAAGTCGCGCCATCGGGTTCTTGCTGTGCGTCTTGGCCCTTGTGTTTTCTATCATCCGGTATCCAGTCTCTATGCCCCACCTGTTCCCGTACGAGTCCGGATCCACGTCGGGGACGTTGGTGGCAAACCCGATGTATTTCTCGTGCGGCAGCAGCTCGTCGTCGTCCTTTCTTTTCTTCCTCTTCTTCCTTTCTGTGATGGTCATCGTATACGACACCTCCCTGCCATCTCCCCCGACGATGACGGATTTGGAGACGCGGCCGCGCCTGCCTGTAGCAAACTCTGCGATGGCATCCACCACAGTATCCGTATTCTTGCATGGTATCAGATATTTGATGCCCATGTCCCCAAGCGTCCCCATTACGTCTGCCGTAAAGAACTCCCTGTCCAGCATCGCCATTCCGATGCAGGCCCCCACGTCCCGTGCAGAGCCGATGATTTTACGCACGAAATCGGCAGTATCCTCAAGTGACGGCATGTTCAGGACGCCTAACACGAGGCGAAGGTTCTGAACCGTGGACTGTATCGTGATGTACCTCTCAAAGACGTGTGTCCCGTCCTTGGCCTTTGAGCGCACCAGTTCTGCCCCGTAGCTCTTGTCGTATCTGGGTATCAGGTGCATGTCGATTGCCAAGTCAATCTCCTGGTCTTTCTTGAGCAGTCTCATCTTGCGCATCTGGTCAAGCTGCAGGACGACTGTCTTGGCAAAGCATTTGTAGACGTCGCTGCCACGCGTCCGGGATGCCGCATCGCGCATCCACTCATCACTTGGGCGTGAGTCCCCGTCTGCACCGCCGATTCTCTTGGAGGACCTGGTGCATCCGGCCACCTGCCTGCCGTGCGCACATGCGCCTGCCATGCTTCTGTGAAAATCCTCGGTGCCGTAGATGGCATTGTGCCTGTGTGAGACCATGATGCACGGGGACATGCCTGCCCCTACCGTGTCCAGAACATCTTGATATATGCGTGGGTTGTTAAGCAAGTCGCGTCTCAGTTGGTTCATTGGTAGTTCGATGACCTTCTGAGATTGCCCTAATTGATCTGTTTTGATTTTGGGCTGTTTTCAGGTACTTCTGGGAAGACTGAGGAAGTGTCCGCCGGACCAGATTGCGAGGATCCAAGATTTGTTTATGCATTGGTAATCATGCCCGGTTTTGTGTGCAATCTGAATGGGCAACAGGAGACGGCCGCTTCAGGTAAGTCACATGCACAACCGAACTGCCACCGGCAGGCCGTGCGGATGCAAGGGTGCCGGCATTTGCATGGTCGTCCGGGCTGAACCACGCCCAGACAAATAAAAAATTAAAAATTGAAATGTTACTTGGCCTTTGAGAATCTGCTTTCCACTTCGTCCCAGTTTACGACGTTCCACCAGGCTGCAATGTATACTGGTCTCTTGTTCTGGTAGTTGAGATAGTATGCATGTTCCCAGACATCGCATCCCAGTAGTGGCACCAATCCCTCGGTTCTTGGACTGGTCTGGTTTGGCATTGACTTGTACTCCACCTTTTCAGATGAAGGATTGTATACCAACCATCCCCAGCCACTTCCCTGGATTACTGCCGTAGTGGATGAGAACTTCTCCTTGAAGTCAGAAAAGCTTCCAAAGGAATCGTTGATTGCATCTGCAATTGATCCTCCTGGCTCCCCGCCTCCGTTTGGCTTCATGTTGTTCCAAAACAACCTATGGTTGTCGTAACCACCGCCGTTGAAGTTGATTGCACCCCTCTTGTCTTGCGGAACTGAGTCGATATCAGAAAGAATCTCGAGGATGTCCTTCTCTTGAATCTCAGCAGGGCATGTATCAAGGGCCGCATTCAGTTTGTCAGTGTATGTCTGATGATGCTTTGTATGGTGAATCTCCATGGTTCGTGCATCAATGTGTGGCTCTAGCGCGTCGTATGCATAGGGCATTTCAGGAAGCGTGTATTTTCCCATGGGGGTTTTGAAAGCCTATTCCATTTATTGGTTTAGTAAAGGGACTGCCGGATACGATACAGGGCAGATTGGGAGGCGTGCCGGCAGAATCAGTCGCGTCGGGTACGGGCATTATACGTTTTTACCAGTAGGCGCATCAGGGTGCATATGAGAATCCTGTTCTTCGTTTTGATCCTCACGTTCCCGGCAGGCATCATACTTTTTGAACTGGTTCCAGACTGGGACGACCAGGGCAGGACATATCTGGAGAACAGCGCCCCACACATAGGAACAGACATTCCAAGGACGGACGGAATTGACGGTGCCGGAATCACGGTGGCAGTGATTGACACGGGGGTCGACTTTAATCATCCAGATCTGGCAGGTTGGGGCAAGGACGGAAAGGTGGTCGGAGGACACAACTTTATACAGCAAGACACGCCTCCGTTGGATACCAGCGGTCATGGAACCCAGGTTGCCGGAATAATTGCAGCAGACGGGAAGCTGGTCGGAATCGCCCCCAAGGCACGAATTCTTGCATACAAGGTATCAGAGGACGGCGAGGGCGTATCATCGGATCTTATCGTTAGGGCCATAGGCATGGCAGTTGAGGACGGGGCAGACATAATAAACATCAGCCTTGGGGTGAACAGCACAAATACGAAGATTGACCGCGCAGTGAACCAGGCAGTTGAAAACGGCGTCCTTGTGGTGGTGGCAGCAGGAAACGACGGGCCGGAGCCTGAGACCATCGGAAGTCCCGGAAGGAGCATCAACGCCCTGACTGTTGGCGCCACATACAACAACATTACGACAAGTCTTGTTGCAACGCTGGAGATAGGCGAGGAACAGTATACCGTGATCCCAATGGTGGGATCTCCCACGCTTGATGAGCCGATCACCGAAGAGATAGTCTTTGGCGGGTATGGGAAAAGCACGGATCTGGAGGGCGGGGTGGAGGAGGACTCCATAGTGCTGGTGGAGAGGGGAAGCGACGTGGAAGGCCAGATGCTGTACTTTTCAATAAAGGAGAAGAACGCTGCAGATGCGGGGGCAAAGGCCCTGATTGTGTACAACAACGAGTCGGGATTGTTCCTGGGGGAGCTGATTCACGAGTTTATCGAACCGGGGTACGAGCCAAGGATTCCGGTGGTATCAATAGACAGAGAGGATGGGCTTGAGATCAGGGAGAGGACAGACAGCAATGGAACGATGCACCTCTTTTACAATCCAGACTTTGTAGTGCATTTTAGTTCCAGGGGGCCGGTATCCCCGTTCTACGTAAAGCCGGACATCATGGCTCCGGGGGCATACATCAATACCACGCAGAACGGCTCAACGTACAACATTACCAGCGGAACAAGCTATGCAGCACCGCACGTAACCGGGGCAGCAGCACTGCTCCTTCAAAAGAATCCCGATCTGGACAACGGCCAGATACGGTCGCTTCTCATGACTACGGTCAAGCCGGTCTCAAACGCCTACGGGGCGGAGTTTTCCATCCAAGGTGCAGGCAGTGGTAGGCTGAACCTGGCAGGCGCCTACGAGGCAAACCTCATCGTTACGCCACCAAACATTGTGACAAGCATGTCGCCATACAGGACGACATCAGAGCATCGGATTGAGATGATGCCAATCGGCGGCGGCGGCATGCCAGATGACGTCAGTGTAAAATTTGAGGGATCAGAATCCATAAAATTTGACCATTCCAGGTACGGTAACATGCTGCATGTCAAAATGAGTATGGCAGGGGAGGATTTCGGCGATCATGAGGGAAGGGTGGTTGTAAGTCACGGCCAGGCCAGATACAGCGTCCCGATCCTGGTACACTACACCCCAGGCTCAATATCGACAAGCCAGGAGAATCAGAGGCTTCTCTTTGAGGTCCATCATCAGGATCAATGGGACTTTGCAAAGATTTCAGTCATCAACAGCATGGACGGGAGGGTACGCACCGTAACTGCCACGCCGGACAGGGATGCGTCAATCGAGGTTTACAGGAACGCAGTGTACTGGATAGATGCCAGAATCGTCTCAGACGGGAATGCCTCAGAGGCATACAGCACAGTGACAGTTGACTGGCTTGCAGAGGATCGTGACGGCCCAGAGCCCATCGACATATCTGCAAGGCATGTCGGAATAATTGTGGTGATCACGGCAGCAGTAGGGATGGCAGGGGTGGTGACGGTCAGAAGAACTACTGCTGCGATGAAAGGTTAGGGCCCGCATCTGCAATCTTTGACGAGACGTCCTCGAACTGTTTAAAGTTTGTAACAAACATCTCTGCAAGCCGCTTGGCCGAGGCCAGGTACAGCTCCTTGTCATCCCAAGTGTTCATGGGGTTTAGAATCTCGGACGGGACGCCATCGACGCGTACGGGGATGTCCAAGTTGAACAGGTCATCGTGCCTGTACTCTGCATCGTCAAGTGCTCCAGACAGCGCAGCGGTAACCATTGCACGGCTGTACTTGATTGAGATTCTTTTGCCCGTCCCGTACGGCCCGCCCGACCAGCCGGTGTTTACAAGATAGACGACTGCGTTATGTTCGTTGATCTTTTTTCCCAGCAGCCTTGCGTATACGGATGCTGGCCTGGGCATGAATGGGGCCCCAAAGCACTCCGAGAATACGAATTTGGGCTCCTTGATGCCCCTCTCGGTTCCTGCAAGCTTGCTGGTATACCCGGACATAAAGTGGTACATGGCTCCCTCCCTTGTCAGCCTGGATACTGGAGGCAGCACCCCCAGGGCATCGGCAGTCAGAAATACTATAATCTTTGGGTTTCCCGCCACGCTTGGAGTTACCGCACCCGGGATGTAGTGGAGCGGGTATGCGACCCGGGTATTCTCGGTAAGACTGTCATCATCATAGTCTGACACGCCGTTATTCAGTACGACATTTTCAAGAACCGAGCCGTCCCGGATGGCATTCCATATCTCAGGCTCTGCCTCCTGGCTCAGGCGGATGCATTTTGCATAGCATCCCCCCTCGAAGTTGAATGTGCCGTTATCAGACCAGCCGTGCTCGTCATCACCCACAAGCCTCCTGTTGGGATCGGTGGACAGCGTGGTCTTGCCGGTGCCTGACAGTCCGAAGAACAGTACGGTGTCTCCGTCAGTCCCTATGTTTGCAGAGCAGTGCATCGGAAAGACGCCACGCTCAGGCAGGAGAAAGTTCATCACGGTAAACATGGATTTTTTTATCTCCCCGGCATACGCAGTGCCGCCGATGAGAACAATCTTCCTGGTCAGATCAACCAGTATGAAGACGTCAGTCCGGGTTCCGTCAACCTCCGGGATGGCCTTGAAGTCGTTGATGCACATGACGGTAAATTCGGGCTCGTGCCGCTTCAGTTCCTCGTCTGTCGGTCTGATGAACAGGTTTCTGGAGAAGAGGCTCTGCCAGACATGGTCGTTGATGACACGGATCGGCAGGCGGTTTTTTGGATCTGCGCCCACAAAGCCGTCAAAGACAAAGAGCTCCCTGCCGTCTACAAATTTTTTCATCTTTTCAAGAATCATGCCGAACATGTCGCTTGGAAACTTGTGGTTGATCTTTCCCCAGTCAACCGTATCGCGAGTCACATCATCATACACGATAAAGCGGTCGTCAGGCGATCGTCCGGTGTACTTGCCGGTATTTACGGAGATGGCGCCTGCCGTGCTTGTCACAGCCTCTCCCCTCTCGGTTGCCATATTCACCATGTCCTCTACGGCCAGATTGCGGTGAACCTTGGATGGCCTGATTCCAAATTCTGCCAGTTGGGCTGAGAACCTGTCAGTAACCATGGTGCCCTGTATATTGGTCAGGGGATTACGCCCCCATGGATGATCATTTTGGGCCCAAGTCTGATCATGAGATATTTCGATTCGAATCAAGTTTCCTTATTATCTCTTACGGGGAATCGGCAGGTAAAAGGTTAGGTTCGCTGTCTGTTGACCTCAAAATCCAGTCGTGAACCTAACCAGTTACAATCGGCAGGCGATGGCGGTGGAGAGTGTGTGTTTTCATACCTTCCCATTTTTCTATCGCGCCATGCCATCCCCAATTCCAGACAATCTCTTTTACGTGCAGGCTTGGTCCCTCTGCAACCAGCTCGGCCTCTAATTTTTTCACCCTGGTCCTGAACCTTTCATTCCCTGCGGCCAGTCTTCTAAACTCCCCGAGCTAGGTTGGATCTGCGCATGTGGCGGTTTTTAGACACCACGATCTAAACGGAAGCATGTCCCGGTAAATTTTTCAGGCGCGGATCAGTGCGTATAAAAAAAGCAGGTGGCCAGTTACGCCCGATTCCAATGTTGCAGATATCAAACCCAGATGGTTACCAAGAAAATCTCCATAGTTTTATATTATGTCTGTCGGGTTCGGGTTTCATGGAATACGTTTACGCAGCTCTGCTTCTTCACAAGCTGAACAAGAATGTCAACGAAGAAAACATCAGTTCGGTAGTAAAGGCATCAGGTGCAGAAGTCAATGAGACTCAAGTCAAGGCACTTGTTGCAGCATTGGCCGATGTAAACATTGACGAGGCAGTAAAGGCTGCGCCTGTCGCAGTTGCAGCAACGGCGGCGGCAGCACCAGCAGATGTAGAAGAGACTGAAGCCAAGAAGGAAGAGGAGCCCAAGGATGTAGGCAAGACCGAGGAAGCAGCCATGGAAGGACTGTCTTCCCTGTTTGGTTAGACCAACCTCCAACCTTTGAATATTGTTTTATTTTATGGTCGGTTGTCCGTAATCATTTCCCAATTAGTCCAGCGGCAGCAGCGGCAGTTGCCAACGGATATCAGGGGTCGTTTATGCCGAACCCCGTGCCGGGTTTAGCTGCTGTTGCTACTGCTCCCGGAGACGAATCCGGTCATCATGATATTATCCCGGAGTATAGTTGTCGGTCTGGTCTGCCAGAGATCTTGCCCTGGAATGAGCCCTTTGAAGGATCTCCTGTTTTGTCTGATCTGTCATAAAGCCGGACTCTACAGACAGTGAGCGCGCATGCTGTGCGGCACGTCCAAGTATCTGAGAGACGTTTTCAGGAGTAACGTATGATGCCTCGACTGAAAGCGAGACTGCCTCATGGTATGCCCGCACCAGTTCGTCTTGCACCTCCTCAACATCCACTACAAGATCGTCTTTTGAGTACTTGGAGCCGTCCTCGAATGCAGCATAAAGTGATATTCCGGCCTCAATGGGCTTGATGTCCAGCTTGCCCAGAATCGAGGCTAGTTTCTCGTTGATCACCTCACCCTTGAGAACAGGCGTGCTGTCCTTTGCAATCCAGATGGTCCCCTGATCGATCTTGGTTGGAATTCCTGCGTCCTTGAACTCTGTCAGCATCGGGCCTGGGGCGATTCCGGTATTCTTTGCGGGCACGACCACATCGATGCTAGCAACATCGCCTCCCCTTGCTGCCATCATCATTCTGTTCTTGGCCAGCAGTATGTTGAGCTTGAACGGGGACATGTTGGTAAGGAGGAACATGCACTGTCCGGTGAGCTCGTCGGCCATGTCGGCAATTCCAAGAACGTCAAGCGCCCTGAGCGCCTTTTGTGCGATCTTGTCCTTGATGCTTACAAACTCGACATCATCCTTGAGAGTCTTTCGCAGCGGCAGGATCTGCGTGGAGCGTACCTTCTCCATCCTGACAAGGGCCATGACCCTGTATCTGCTGGGAAGGCTCTGCAGCTGCTGATATATCCGGGTCTTTTTTGCCGGATAGGTCGTCCGGTTCTCATGCATGTCTCTTCTTGATCTCCTGCATCTGTTTTACGGGACTGCCCATGGTGGTCTTTACCATGACCCTCTTGATGTTTCTCTCGCCGTTTGGCAGCTTCTTTTCTATTGCGCCAAGAATTGCATGCGCGTTGACTGCCAGATCCGCATCATCCATAGTCTCGTCGCCAATCTTGCACGATAGTGACAGTGACGCCCTCGTCCTTATCTTGATTGACGTGCGGAACCTCTGAAGGAATGACTCGATCGGGGCATTGAATGGAACAGGCGTCGGCATCTTTCCCCTGGGTCCTAGCAGCTGACCAAGGGTCTTTCCCACAGTCGGCATGACCTTGGTGTCTGCCAGAAAAAAGTCGTACTTGTTGATGAACTTTCTTGACTCCCTCTTGTTTATGGCAAACCGATCCAGATCCTCTGTCCCCACAACCGCGTCTGCGTTGGCCTGCTTTGCCTTCTGGCCCATGTCTCCTGTGGCCATGACGCATACAGTCGACGGGGAGATGTTCTTCGGAAGCTGCACCACCTCGTTTATGGCAAACCCCTTCTTTACGTCAATATCCTTAAAGTTTACAATCAGTTCCACGGACTGCTTGAACCCTCTTGGCTTGCCTGCACTCTTGGCCTCCTTTATAATCTCTGTAAGCTGTGACTCTGTAATCATTACGGTGTGCTTTCTAGGTAGCCTACTTAAAATCGTTAAGATTAAACCGCCCCCATGTGAAGAAGAAATACCCGCAACAGCAATCACGGCCTAAATTATTTGGAGGGGCCTGAGGGTATACGTGACTCAAGTGACGCAGGTCATGCATCACCCGTCGGCCACGTGGTGCCATACACTGGCATCGCGGTGCCGGGCATCGGATCTTTTCTGTATGCGGTTTTGAAAAATTACAGTAATAGTTTCGCTTTTTGAAGTGGGCTGCTTGGCAGCGGAGCGGGTGCAGCCTTCCCCTTACCGTGGACTCTTTTTCCCCGTGACGCACTGCACGTGCCGTCGGACGGCGCCTCATCCGTCCCCGGAAGACGAGCGGACCAGGTGATCAAAGAAGCTGTCCTTGTTGATCCTGTCAGTTGCCAGCAGCGTGAACAGGATCGAGTTGGCATCCATGCCCTTCCTGGAGCGGTTCCCGCCCCCGTCGCTCCTTACGGCCACGAACCTCCGGTTGGCCCTCTCGACTGCGTTGTTGTCAGGCTCGATGCCGTCCACGTGCAGGCAGGTGGTCATGAAATATCCCTCCCGCGGGTACCTCTTCTTGTGCCGGGCGATGGTGCCGTCCCCGTCGCCTGCAAACGGTTCGTTCATCAGCTCGCGCAGCTCCGCGTCTATGCAGCGGGCAGCGACGATCCTTGGGTGCCGGTCCTTGATCCTGGAGGCGCGGTAAATCTTCATGTGGATTGCCGACAGCCTGTCCAGAAACGCCGGAACGTCACCCCCGGGGTTGGTCAGGACGTCCTTTTGCACCAGGCGTTCCTGGTGCCACACGCACATCTGGCGGCACGATCCCACGTGGAGCCACCCGGGATACGAGTCCTGCGTTATGGTTCCCCGGTAGCCCGGGAGCGTCTGGCGGAGCGTCTTGATGTCCCGCGAGTCGGCCACCTCCACGAGGCAGTGATTTTTTGCCAGAGCCACTATCCCGTAGCCGCGCTTGCCGCCCAGCGGCCAGTGAAACTCGTCTACGTTCAGGTGTGGCGCCTCCAGCACGCGCTCCCTTACCGAATCGCGTTCCGGCGCCATGCGCCCGGCCTGCCTGATCTTGCCGCGGTAGGCAGACGAGCGCGAGGTTACGTGCCCCAACGCGTCGCCGCCAAATTCTGCGGTCCTGGCATGCGACATGCCATTCATGTTCAGGGACGTCATGACCGCGTCAAAGTTTGATGAACGGCGCGCGTGTTTTGCCGCGCCGGGAACCCTCCCGGAGACCTGTCTTTTGCACACGCGGCACCAGCGCCGCTTGATGACGTACCTGACGTTCTCCAACAGGACGCGCATGACAGTCACGATGCGATCGTACTCGGCAGTCACCCTCCCAGAGAGCCCGCCGCCGCAGTCGGGGCACTCCTTGCAGTCGATCTCCTCGACGCGGTCCACGCGCTTTGGCCTGCAGTTGACGGTGGGTTTCTGCCCCTTGGGCCTGCCGGCGGCCTTCTTTCCCTGACCGGCCTTCTTCTTGGGCGCGGGGACGCTGATCCCGTTTGCCTTGGCGTTGAGATCCCTGTTTGTCTTGGCGTACCTCTTGTTGTCCTCTGTGAGGGACGAGACGAGCGCCTGCAGGCGCCCGGCCTCCTTCCAGTCTGCGCCCGACTCGCCTGCAATTTCGCAGGCTGCCTCCAGGATCTTGCGGGTTGGGCCTAGCACGTCGCCGAACATTTTTGCCCAGTGCAGGCAGCACCTGCACCCTGGTTCCATGCACGCCCCGGCATCCAGCGGGATTTGCGGCAAGGAGTGTTCGTGCATTGCCTTAAATTCCTCCGCCTCCAAGCATGTTCGGCGTGCTGGTTCCTTCATTTCCAAAGATCGAAGGGACTGGCACCCACTCGTACTTGGATCGCGATGGTCTAACTTTGTCATCCCGAGTACGAAATTATTAGATTCATTCCCGGTACCATGGATGTCCGCTAGGCCATCCGGTTACTTCAAAAAGCGAAACAATTACAAATTACACCTTTTAGGAGGAATGCCTATAATTCCTGTCAGATACATCCCAAAACCTACACATATTAAGTCTACCAGAGAATTTTCAGGCAACATGCCCAAATTCGACGAACTGGACATAACGCTGCTTTACGAGTTGGTGCAGGACGGCTCCGTCTCGATTCCAATCCTGTCCAAAAAGATGGGGATCAACGCATCGGTCCTGTACAGCCGGATCAAGAGGATGACCAAGAACGGACTGATCAAGAAGTTCACCATCGAGATAGACGATGCCCTCCTCGGAATAAGCGTCAAGGCCTCGGTTGGAATCAACCGCGATCCCAAGCTCAAGAATACGATACATGGCAGCCTCATGAATACCGACGAGGTGGTATCGATATCAGAGGTTACAGGAAGGTTTGACATGATAATTCAAGTTTATGCAAAGGATCTGAGCACCCTGCACACCATAGTCATTGAAAAGATTGGAAGGATCCCGGGCATCTACAACACCGAGACGTTTGTAGAGCTGCAAAAGACCGACAAGGATCCGTTTTACCTGATTCGGTAGCTATTGGAACTTTGCGTCCCACTTGCCTGCGTTGATCTCGGCGGTGATCTCTTTTGGAGTCATTCCCTCCACCCTTATCCCCAGGCTGAGGCACGTACCAATGACAGTCTTTGCAACGGACTTTAGCGACGAGGCATATGACTTTTCAAGTTTCGTGTTTGCCACCTTGATTATGGAGTCCATGGTTACGTCTCCTACCCACTCTGTGCCCGATGTTCCGGAGCCCTTTTGAATTCCTGCATCCTTCATGATGAGGGCTGCAGCCGAGGGAATCCCTACCTCGATTCTGTACTCCTTGGTGTCACCGTCCACGATCACGGCGACCGGAACCTTCATTCCCTCAAAGTCCTTGGTCTTGTCGTTGATTGCCTTGATGACCTGCATGATGTTGACTCCCAATGGGCCCAGTGCCGGGCCCAGGGGCGGACCCGCAGACGCTGCTCCGCCGGTCACCAATGATTCTATTTTTTGTTCTCCCATGTCAGTTCATCCCAGTATGAAAAATTTAATCCTTGCTAAGCCTCACTTGAAAGTTTCAGATAGTTTGCATCCACGGTAACAGGCAACTGATACGAGGCATCCAGCAACACCACGGTGGCCTCCTCCTTCTCCACGTCTATCCTGGTAATGGTGGCCTTCATTCCCTTGAACGGCCCTCCGGTGATCTCCACGATGTTGTCTATGGCCAGCTGGGATACAGTTGACCTCTTTATCAGGTATCCTTCAATGTCCTTGAACTCCAGTTCGCCTCTCAGCTGACCCCGGATATGCCTGACTCCCTCTACTGCCATGTATGCATCACTTGGATTGATTGCCTCAATAACCACATACCCCTTTAGGTTGTCAACCAGCAGTACGGACTGGATGTTTATCTTGTTTGACTTGGCCTTTGCCTCCAGCAGCCTCATCACCACCTTCTCCTGACCCCCGGTGGTTCGTATTGCAAACAGATGTGATTTTATCTCTTCGGACAATTCTACCCACCAAATGTAATCACGGAAAAGACGAACTGGATGATAAATCCGATGGTTCCAACGCCTGCTATTCCCAGCAGAACCAGTCTGAGATGCTGCTGGTACTCATCCTTGTCAGGCTTCTTGGCCATCTTCATGGTGTTGAGCATGTTCTTTAAAGTATACCTAGGGTTCATTGGTGGAAATTAATAGGGTTGCCTTATATCTCTTAGCTAATGGAGTTGCTGGTAGCATACAAGGACGACCCCGCAGGCCACAACATGGCAAGGTTTCTTGCAGGCAGCATGACAAAGAAGGGAGATGTCTTCTGTGGAGGGTACTATGACCTGCTGGTAATTCCAACGCCTGCCATATCTGCAGACTGGCTGGAGGAGAGATACAGCTATGACGGGTTTGTGTTCCTCTCAAAGCACGCCTCGGAGGCAGGAGTGCCTGCACTTACATGCCACAGTACGGGAAACTTTGCAGAGGCACTGTACGGGGGACGGCAGGGAGAGGTTGCAATCCCGCACCCGCATCTTCAAAAGACGTATCTTCAGACCCTGCAGCAGAACCGGACCAGATTTCCCGGCTTTGAGATCACCATAGAGGCGACGCACCACGGGCCCACCGCGCTGAACAGGCCGGCCATATTCATCGAGGTGGGAACCACAAAACTCCAGTGGAACGACGTCTCGCTGTGCAACTCTGTCGCCGCACTGGTCCATCAGGTAATGTCGCATCCCATCCCGCAATACCCCGTGGCAGTCTGTTTTGGAGGAACGCACTATTCTGTAAAATTTACAGAAGAGATTCTCGATGGAAGGCACGCGCTTGGAACCGTGGTTCCAAAGCATGCCCTTGAGCACCTTGACGAGGACCTCCTGTCACACATCCTTGCGCGAAACAGCATGGCAGAGACTGCCCTGCTGGACTGGAAGGGGCTTGGCGGATACAAGCAAAAGGTTTTTGAGATGCTCAAGAATACCGGACTCGAGGTAACAAAGGTATGAGTCTTGAAGAACTCGTCTACAAGAGGTTGATGGAGGTTCCCGAGGGCAGAATCACCACATACGGCGAGCTGGCACGGGCAGTCGGACTAAAGAACGGGCAGAGGCAGATAGGAAGAATAATGAGCAGAAATCCGTATCCCGGAATAGTCCCATGCCACAGGGTGGTCAGGTCCACAGGGGAGGTCGGCGGATACCTCTACGGCACGGAGATCAAGACTAAGATGCTAAGCCGGGAAGGGGTTGGCATTCAGGACGGAAGAATCACGGACATGAAGAACAGCTTCCACAGGTTCTAATCGGTTCGTTTCTCGGTAATCTCTTGCATCAGCGTTCTCAGGTGTGCCTTGTTTCGGACAGTGTTTCCGCCCACCCTCTTGTATAATGTCCAAAACTCCTGATTGGTGATATCCTTTCGGTCCTTGGCAATCTTGAGCAGACGTCTGAGGGAGCGAACCTTGGCAACGTATACCTCCTTTTTGCCCACACGGGCTCCCTTGGTTCCCCGCTTTGAGCCCTGGGTGGTCCCTCTCTTGTTCCTCTGCGCCTTCTTAGTGTGCGCCCTGCCCCGGGACGTGCCGGTAAACGACTTTATGGTAATTGTGTTTGCAGTAATCAGGCTCCGGATGTCGCTTCGCGTGATTGCGTCTGCAATATCACTCAGGTGATCAGAATCAAACCGGATTCTGTGAACGCCGACCCCGGTGACCCGTGCTGCCAGCCTCTTCTTGCTGTTAAGATTGATTACCAATTGCACTCACTCTTGCGTTAAAAATTTTGAATTTTTTCTCCACTGCACTGACGACGACCTCCCTCCGCTTTCGGGTGCCAACGCCGTGTCCTATTCGGATTCCGTCCTTCTTTGGATTCAGTCCCTCCAAGTCATTAACATTGTAAACCAGATTGTCCGTAAATCCCGACGGATGCAGTCCCTTGGACTCCTTGGGACCGCCATACCCTACCTTTACAAGTCCGGGACGGCCCCTGCTCTTTTGCTTTCTCTGGTGATGATCGATGCCCTTTGGCTTTCTCCAGCCGGTGGCAAGTCGGACATACCGCCAGCTCTCCGGCCTGATAAACTCGGGGTTGTGCTCTTTTACCTCCTGTCTCTTTGCAATCTTCTCCTTGTTGATGGGCATCAAAGTTGTTCTTGAATTTTGAAATAAATACGTATTGAATATGCTATCTGCTTGGCATTCCAAAACCAGGAGGGGTTTGCATGATTCAGGCCCGGGCAGACCCTGAACGAGTACCACGATGCGTCCCGAACAGACAAACCGTCTGCAGGTTGCTGCACAGACAGGCTGCGCGCGGCTAGTACAGAATCTTGAGGCTCCGGCACACCGAATAGAGCGTCCGCCTTAGATTCTTGTCAGTGAGGGTCTCCATCCGGTGCCTCAGAACCCTCTTTGCATCGTCCCTTTCAGTACCAGACGGCAGTGAGAGGACCTTGTTCAGGTGTTCAGGCAGCGACTCCCGGATCCAGCTGTCAATCATCCCGTATACCTTGGGGGAGATCAGGTCACACTTGTCAGTGTCAAGATCAAGCACCCCGGCAAAATTTTCATGCTCCACCCTGTAAACCAATGCCAGAACCACGTTGTCAGGTGTCGGATTTTCAAGGATCTCCCTGGATCGTTCCCCGGTTTTGCCCTGAATCAGCTTGTTTTTGAGGCCCACGGGATTAACGATGACGCCGTTGATGCCCACCTTCCTTTCCCGAACCTGTGTGACTACTGCAAAGATAAAGTCGTTAAAATCCCCATTCTTCTTTACGGAGAAGACATGAACGCCCTCCTTCAGCGGAGGTTTCTTCCCAAACATGGATAGGGTAGATTGCGCATTCTATTTAATCTGTTATTTCTGTGTTCAGCAGATATCCCAAAAGCAGATCAGGCAGGCAGATGACACTGCCAGGCAGTCCCTCTGATCATACCTTTCCACGATGACAAGGCAGGCACCGTCCAGGCCCGTATTCATTACAAGTCCAGACAACTTTTGTACAGCGTTAGTTCTTAATATTGGAATAAAACAATCCACATAGTTGGATAAAAGAGAGGTTCTCAGGGAATTTTCATCAGACTCGGACAGGCACTACAAGGTCAAGCTCTTTGAGGAGCAGGGCTTCGCACGAAGATCCTGCGCAAAGTGCGGAAGGTTCTTCTGGACCATGGATGCAGAGAGGGCGCTGTGCCCGGATGATGCAGATGATACGTACTCGTTTATCGGGGATCCGCCCACCTCCAAGAGATTTGACTACACGCAGGCATGGAGGCAGGTAGAAGAATTCTTTGTAGAAAACGGACACACGTCAATCAGCAGGTATCCGGTGGTCTGCAGGTGGCGCGACGACCTGTACTTTACCATTGCGTCGGTCGTAGACTTTCAGAGGGTTATGGGCTCAAAGGTCGTATTTGAGTTTCCGGCAAACCCCCTGGTAGTTCCCCAGACATGCCTGCGTTTCAAGGATCTCGAAAATGTCGGGGTTACCGGAAGGCATTTTTCAAGCTTTTGCATGATCGGACAGCACAGCATTCCTAGCCTCGGCGGATACTGGAAGGACGAATGCATCGACCTTGACTTCAGGTTGCTTACAGACAAGTTCGGCATAAAAAGAGAGGAGATAGTCTTTGTGGAAGACGTGTGGGTCGGAGGCGGTTCCTTTGGTCCGTCATTGGAGTACTTTGTCCGTGGGCTGGAGCTTGGAAACGCCGTCTTTACGGAGTTTCAGGGAGAGCTTGGAAGGCACACGGTGCTTGACCAGAGGATCATAGACATGGGAGCCGGTCTTGAGAGGCTGGCATGGATAACGACAGGAACGCCAACTGCATACGACTGCTGTTTTGGTCCGATTAACCAGAGGCTCTCAGAGATGATTGGGATTGATCCAGACTCGGAGGTACTGCGGGCATACTTTACAGAGATTGCAAAGTCGCTGGAGAAATTTGATCTGAATGATGTCAGGGCCCGCGCAGTAAGGGCTGCAGGACTCACAGGGGACATGGCAGACAGGGTGATCGCCCCTATCGAGGGCATGTATCTGGTTGCAGACCATCTCAGGACACTGGTCTTTGCAGTGGCAGACGGGGCCCTCCCAAGCAACGTTGGGGGAGGGTACAACCTGAGAATGATGCTGCGCAGAATCAGGGCCGCCATCGACAGGCTCGATTTCAGACTGGACATAGACGAACTGATTGACCTTCATGTGGACTATCTCATGGATACCTACGGCGAGCTTGACTCGAAACGGGACGACATCAAGAAGATTCTGGGGATAGAATCAGAGAGGTATGACGGATCCAAGGCCAGCATGAAGAAGAAGGCAGACAAGGTGCTCAAAAAGGGCCCGCCCACCGTGGATGAGCTTGTCAGGCTGTACGAGTCAGACGGAATAACGCCAGAGTATCTCATGGAGATGGGCGTGATCGACACGGTTCCGTCTGCATTATACGCCAGACTCTCCGATCTGCACCAGTCAGCCAAGAGGGACAAGACAGAGAGCCTTCCACTGGACGGGCTACCCGAGACAGAGATGCTCTTTTACGGAGACGATCCCGCAGAGTTTGACGCAACGGTACTCAAGTCCTGGGACGACTGTGTGGTGCTTGACAGGACATCATTTTATGCAAGGGGCGGAGGCCAGGAACCTGACCATGGAACGGTGGCAGGATTCAAGGTGACTGACGTGAGCAGGCACGGGAGCATCATTGTGCACAGGCTGCAAGGGGGAGTCCCCAAGAAAGGCCAGACTGTCAGGTGTGCGGTGGACTCTGCAAGAAGGGGGGCCATCACAAAAAACCACACCAGCACGCACATACTCAACGCATCATCAAGGGGAGTCCTAGGTTCGTGGGTGTGGCAGCACTCTGCGTTCAAGGACAGCGATCACGCAAGGCTTGACATCACGCACCATTCGTCTCTTACCCCCACACAGGTACGGCAGATAGAGGACGAGGCCAACGGCATAGTAGGACAGGATCTTCCCGTATCAATAGAGTGGCACGACAGGGGGACAGCCGAGCAGAGGTACGGATTCAACATATACCAGGGCGGGGTGGTTCCGGTAAAGGCAGTCAGAATCGTGTCGATCGGCGACAGGGACGTGGAGGCGTGCGGAGGAACCCATGTCAGGAGCACGGGGGACATAGGCCTCATCAAGATCACAAAAACTAAGAGGATCCAGGACGGAGTGGTAAGGATTGAGTTCGTCTCCGGGGATGCGGCCACAGAGTATGCAAGGGAGCAGGAATCAATGAGGCACGTCAGGGAGCAGGAGGACGCCCAAAAAAGGCAGCTGGAGATGCAAAGGGAGAAAGACAGAAGGAATTCAAGGGAGATGATTCCGGAGCTGCTAAGGCAGGTATCGGAGTGCCAGCCCGACACTACCATAAATGGAATATTCGTGATGGGCCAGTCAAGGGTGTGCATGACATGGCACGAACGGTATGACGAGTACTTTCACATGAACTTTGGCAAGAGGCTGACAAAGAGTCTTCCAGACTCGGCATATGTGGGAATATTCGAGTCCGGACCCACCGTCAGGGTGATGGTGCACTCCGGGGAGAGGGCCGCAGGAACAATAAACGCAGGCGCCATAGCAGACGCAGTGGCCAGGATTCTGGGGGGTGCAGGCGGGGGGGACGCGGCATTTGCCCAGGGAGGCGGAAAGGACACATCTAAAAAAGACGCGGCAATAGACATGGCAAGATCAATGATTCAGGGAAAGGCAGCAGCATGAGCAAGATGGACAAGGACGGCAACGACGACATCAGGTACAAAAAAAAGACGACAGTCAGATCACAGCATTCCACAAGGAAGATAGACTGGCCGGCCATCGAGGCCAAATGGAGGAACGAGTGGAGCCAGTCCAGACAGTTTGAGGCCGACCCGGACCAAAGGCCAAAGAAGTTCATCACGGTGGCATATCCGTACCCGAACTCTCCGCAGCACGTGGGGCACGGCAGGACATACACGCTTGCAGACATACATGCAAGGTTCTACAGGATGAAGGGATACAACGTACTGTTTCCAATGGCGTTTCACTATACAGGAACCCCGATACTGGGCATGGCAAGAAGGGTAGAGGAGGGAGATTCGGAGATCATAGACAACCTGAGGAATCTGTACGGCGTTCCCGAGGATACGATCAGCGGATTTGCAGAGCCGGTAAAGATTGCAGACTACTTCCACGAGGAGATCAGAACAGGAATGGTAGAGATGGGATACTCTATCGACTGGAGGCGGGAGTTTACCACCATCGATCCCGTGTATAGCAAGTTCATCCAGTGGCAGATCAGCACGCTAAGGGACAAGAACCTGGTCATCCAGGGATCCCATCCGGTCGGCTGGTGCCCGAGGGATCAGAACCCGGTATCACAGCACGACACGCTTGGAGACGTGGAGCCGGACTTTACAGAGTATGTCCTGATCAAGTTCAGGCTTGGAGAGTACGTCATACCCACTGCAACGCTGAGGCCCGAGACCATATTCGGGGTGGTAAACCTGTGGGTCAATCCTGGCATAACATACAAGAAGATCACCGTGGACGGTGAAAGATGGATTGTAAGCCCGGAGTGCGCGCGCAAGATGGAGTTCCAGGACAAGACAGTGTCATACGACGGGGAGATCAGCGGCTCGGAGCTTACAGGCAGGTCAGCAAGCATGCCGCACAGGGACGAGTCGGTAGTGATGCTTCCTGCGGGGTTTGTCCAGGGCGGGACAGGCACAGGCATGGTCATGTCGGTTCCCGCGCATGCGCCTATTGACTACCAGGCACTTGAGGATCTCAAGGGATCAGAGGGATGGGGGGCTGCAGCATCCGGAATCGCCCCCAAGTCCATCATAGAGGTCGACGGGTACGGGGAGATGCCCGGCGTCGAGGTAACCCAGAGGATGGGCATTACTGACCAGAACGATCCAAGAATCGAGGAGGCCACAAAGGAGGTCTATGCAGCAGAGTTTTACGGCGGGAGGCTGAGGCAGAACGCCGGCAAGTTTTCAGGGCTTCCGGTAGAGCACGCAAAGGATCCCGTAAGGGACTGGCTCAGGGAGAAGGGGTTTGCAGACATTATGCTGGAACTTACAAACACGCCGGTAAGATGCAGGTGCGGGACAGAATGCGTAGTCAAGGTTCTCAACAACCAGTGGTTTCTAAACTATGCAGACGCGCAGTGGAAGGAATCCACTACAAGGTGCTTCGAGTCCATGAGCATACTCCCCCAGGAGATAAGGCCCGAGTTCAACTATGTCACAGGGTGGCTTCGCGAGAGGGCCTGCGCAAGACAGCACGGCATGGGAACAAAGCTGCCGTGGGACAAGGACTGGATCGTCGAGAGTCTCTCGGATTCTGTGATATACATGGCATACTATGTCATAGCCAAGTTTGTAAACGACGGGGCCATATCCGCCGAAGGCCTGACAGGGGAGTTCTTTGACTACATATTTCTGGGCAGGGGCCAGGCAGAGGCAGTCTCAGGCGCCACGGGAATTCCGGAGGATACTGTCAGGAAGATCAGGGACGAGTTTCTGTACTTTTATCCGGTCGACTCTAGGCACTCGGGCCGCGACCTGGTTCCAAACCACCTGACGTTCTTTGTCATGAACCACATAGCAATATTTCCAGAGAAGCACTGGCCGCGCCAGATCGTAGTTAATGGCTCGGTCCTGATGAACGGCTCCAAGATGTCAAAGAGCATGGGGAATATCATTCCGCTGCGCAAGGCGATCCAAGAGTACGGTGCAGATCCCATCAGGCTGGCAATAGTCATATCAGCGGAGCTTCTCCAGGATGCGGACTTTAACATGGAGGCAGTATCCGGAATACAGGGCAGGCTGGAGGCATTCCACCACGAGTGCGCCGTGCTGAAGGCAGGAGGAATTGAAGGCACGATGGAGGCAGAGGACAGGTGGATACTGTCCAGGCTGCAGGACATGATCAATCATGCTACCGAATCGATAGAGAAGATGAGGGTGAGGGAGGCCCTGCACAGCGTCCTGTTTGAGTTCGAGTCCGAGATGGGGTGGTACGCAAGGAGAACCGCGGCAAAGAACAGCAGGAACGAGGGGGTGCTTTACAGGATACACTCCGCGCGCGTTGCAATGCTCTCGCCGTTTGCCCCGCACGTCGCAGAAGAGATGTGGGAGATGCTTGGCCATGCCGGTCTTGCCTCGATGTCCCGGTGGCCCGAATTCGTGCCGGGGGAGGTGGATCCCGTAGCAGTCCAGTCAGAGGAGTTGCTCCGGTCCACAATGGACGACATTGCAAAGATTCTCAAGGTGACAAGGATTACGCCCAAAAGGGTGACGGTGTACACTGCAGACCCCCTCAAATCCAGGGCGTACCGCGCCGTCCTGGGCATGATCCTTGACGGGCAGACAGGCATGGGTCCAATCATGAAGGGCCTTGTTGCAGACTCTGAGACATCAGGGATAAAGAGGAACCCCGACTTTGTGCAAAAGGCGATCAAGGACATACTCTCAGATCCGGTCCAGATAAGGAATGCCAGGATGATGGAGCCAAGGGAGTTTGACGAGAAGGCGTTCCTCTCAGAAGAGCTTGCAGGGCTTGCAGGACTGGAGTTTGGCACGGAGATCAGGGTGTTTTGTGAGACGGATGCAGACATTGACGATCCCAAGGGAAAGGCGAGGCACTCAAGGCCGTTCAAGCCGGCAATCCTCATCGAGTAGGGTGGCAGACAGTCTGCAGATGCAGGAGCAGGTTCCACGACAGGCCCCATGGAGCAGCTGCCGGGTTTTGCCATCTCATGCAGGAAAAGAGTCCTCGAATGCGACCTCAGAGAGCGGGAGTTGCCCGCCCCGGGGCGATGGCTCCATCCGTTTCTTTCCAACCACCACCATCATGCCAATTACGTGATCGTCAGGAAGGCTGATCCGGTCTCCTACGGCGTCGTAGTCAAACCCCTCCATCGGGCACGTATCATACCCCATGGATCGTGCGGCAAGCATGATCGTCTGGGAGGCGATTCCGCAGGAACGCATGGCCTTGTCCCGCTGCAGTCCGGGCTTTCCAGAGTAAGATCTTCTGATGGATGCCACCTTTGCAACGCGCTGTTCCGGCGGGATGCTCATCCAGTATCTCTCAGGATTCCTATCCCAGGCATTCAGGTCGGCACAGACGATGATGACCAGTGATGCCTCAGAGACCTGCGGCTGGTCGTATGCCATCCGGCAAAGTTCGTCCTTGAGCAGCTGTCCGGTCACTGTCACGAACCTCCAGTGCTGTATGTTGTACGATGTGGGGGAGAGCAGCGCCAGCTCCAAGAGACAGTCTATCTCGTCCTGCGTCATCTTGTGGTTCCTGTCAAATCTTTTGACAGCACGCCTCGTTCTGATGGCCTCAAATGTTTCCACATCGTATGGCAGCGAGACGCTAAATTTAATTTTATTACCCGCAGGATTATCTGCAGGATCAGTCAGGCTGCATGCTCGTGGTACCGGTCACGAGCCACCCACATGCCAGAATGCCTGCCAAGACCCGGCACCTGTCCCATGCAGCGCGCATCCCCGACATAACGCATGCGGCCATCCGCTGGAAGATGTAAATCCCGGCAGGCATGGCGTGCCGGACACAAATAATTTAAAATAATTATTCCTGAAAATAAAATCCAAGGAAATTATGTTTTTGCTCCTGAGTAACGTGCAAAATATGCCCTGCAGGTTTGATTATATTCAAAAAAATCTGATGTCTGACACGCCATGCATGCAGGTTTCATGATATATAGCAGACATGGCCGGCATATTTCTCATTATGCAAAAGATGGTTTTTGAATAACCGGTTGATCTTCAATTATGCAATGCGGCAACTGACATGTTTTTCATTATGCAAAAGGTCGTTTTCGTGCAATAGCATCATGATTGTCACCCCATGAGAGACCCGATTCGAGCACCAAGCCGTCCCAAGGCCATACTGAATCATGAGAACGAATAGACTCAACACCATGCAGCAGAACCGTCTTGAACATGGCAAAATACAAGGTCAGGCATTCTACAGGGCACCATCAGGGATGCCGTCCCAAGGTTCGGCCCGGCCGAACCGAAGACAGTGCAATGATGGCAGAATCAGCCCTTGGGACGTTTCCTCAAGAGTCGGTGAGTGGACCGATACGTTAGACCGGCAGGCAGGTAGACAGACAGACGGACAGAATCACAACGACGGACAGGCCTCGCGCAGAGTGCCAGACGATTTACAGAACATTATTAGACAGGATTGAACCGCAGTATATCGTGAAGATAGCAGTAATGGGAATGGGGGTTGCAGGATCCTACCTCATGGCCAGGCTCAAAGGCTCCGAACACGAGGTTGTAGGGTATGAGAGGATGCCAGAGGAGAGGCACGACTCAATATGCGCCTGGGGAACCATCAAGCCAGTGCTTTCAGAATTCTGCAGCAAGGTCGGCAGGGACTTTGAGGATTTTATGATTCACGACGGAAAAAGCATGCATGTCAAGATGAACAGCAGCGTAAAGTTTGACATAGGGCTGCACGGACTTTGCACGTATGACAAGCTCGGACTGATCAAGGACTTTATCAAGGATTCCAAGGTGATCTATGGCGCATCCCCCAAGCTAGAGGAGCTTGATGCAGAGTACGACATGATAGTAGACTGTACAGGATTTCACAGGGTCTACCTGCCAAGACTCAAGGAGGACTTTTTTTTGCCTACCTACGAGTACAAGGTAGAGTACGAAAACGGCGTCCCGTATGACGACTTTTACATTGAGCCGTTCCCAGGAATGTCCGGATACTTTTGGTATTTTCCGCTGGGGGAGAGATGGGCGCACATTGGCGCCGGCGACTATAGAAAGAACCACATCAAGGCAACAGACGAATTTCTAAAGAAACACGGGGGCAAGGTGATCAAGACAAAGGGCCGTCCAATCAGGCTGGCCACCCCGAACAGATGCAAGCCGTTTTACAACGGCAAGGTGGTAGGGGTTGGCGAATCTATAGGGACAGTATACGCACTGCTCGGTGAGGGAATAATCCCGTCAATGCAGTGCGTTGAGATCTTTTTGAAGAACATGCACGACTTTGCCGCGTATGAGAGGGCAGTCGACGAGCACTACAAGGTGTATGGGAAGGTCTTCAACTTCGTAAGGGCAAAGATACACAAGGAGTTCAGCTTTGTAAGATCACTGCCGGACTTTTTGGCAATATTCAGATACATGAAGAAGCACGAGGACAGGTTTGGAATGGACATCAGGATATCGGACCTAGTCAAGGTTGCCAAGGCCTAGCCAAGGGCAATTGAGCCGAACCCCTCCCTGCCGGTACGGGCAGAGGCCATGTTGTAATCGTAAATTATCCCAGAGTACTCCTTGAACTCGCCGTTCATGGGTTCCAGGGAGTCTGCAAGGTAGAACCCCGGGCAGTCTCCGGTAAACTGGTATGTGGCGTGTACTCGCGCCATTCCCTTCTCGTTTTCTAGCCAGGTTGAGAACGGATACAGGTAGCACACGCCCGGCCTGTCCGGATGCATGCTGCATCCGCCCTTCTCGTCAAGGAATCTGCACGGGACGTGCGTTCCGTCGTCCTCGGCAGTCTCGTCTGTCTTTCTCTTCAGGTTGATTGTAGTCATGACAGTTGCCTGCCCAGAGGGGCCATGCTCCTGGTATGTTGTTGTGATGGTCTCGTTTCGTATAAAGTCCGACGTCCTTTGGTACTTTAGCCCCCTGCCAATCGTGATGAGGTCATCAGAGGTCAGCGGGAGTCTGCCCTGCCGGTTGCAGCAGTTGTGGCAGTCAGGCCAGAAGCACTTCCACAGGACGTACTTCTTCTCAGAGTCCAGGTATGGTACGTGAAAGACGACCCTGCCCACCCTGACCGGCCGGTCAGACACGTCAGTGATTTTGCCCAGCACGAAATTCCGCAGGATCGGATCCACGTCCCAGTCCTTCTCCAACAGATCAAGTGATTTCTGGATCTCGCTTTGAAACAACAGAAAGCATTGCACGTAGATGTTATTAATGTTGATGGGCAAAGCATGAAATTGCATGTATCCGGAGGGGGTTGATACTTCCGGACGCGACATTCATCATTCGTCTGCTAGTCAACTGCATTTTCCTTTTTTGGGGTATTTTGGGTACGAATGTCTCTGCAAGGGCACCAAAAAAAAGCCACAAAAACCGCTGCCGCCCCAAACAGCGGCATGATGTATTTGTGCATGCGGTTTCCCGAAACCACCACAAATACAGATAATGGAAAACAGATGGCGATGCCAAAAATCAGAACATGTCTATGTTTGACATCTGTAATCCGAGAGCACCCAGATAGGGTTCTCCTGCATCATCGGTTGGTGGCACAAATTCAGGATCTTCTCCAGATTTACTTGCCTGTTTTACGCACCGTTATGCCATTCCCCATTAAATCATAATTCCTCTAGGGAGAATCTGCCAGTTGTGATGGATAATCCCAGTCATTGCCATGACATGCATTGATGGGACATCCATCACGCCAAGGCCAGTCTGGGCTACGTGTGTCGCTGCCGTTGCTACAGCTGCCGTTGCTACTGCTGCTGCTGCGACTACGCTGCTGCAGCAGCAGCTGCTGCATTACTGATGAGGGTGATCTGCTTGTCCGTTCCAGATATGACGATCCCTGCGGCCTCTGCGGGTGTAATTTTGCCAATGCCGCCATGGGGGCGGAAAAAGTTGTGGTGGACGATCATCAGCCGCACAAGCGCGGGACTTTCTGTCCCGAACTCGCGGGCGGTCTTGATGCGATCCTTGAATTCGCCGTTAAGCCTCTCGTGCTTGTTGTTATGACTGAAGCGGTTCTTCAGGTGAATCTCCCGGACGTGGATCAGCCTGAAGCCGTTGCGTCTCCAAAACGCCCTGCGGGCGGCAGGACAAAACGCCTGCAGGCCGTCTGTTACCAGCACCCACGGGGTGGTTCCGGCCAGATTCCTTGCGGCTGCAAACAGGGGGGCGGGTCTGTAGTTGAGTTTTGTCTCAGACACGTCATGGGACAGTATGAACCTGCTGGCGCCGTCCATGACGGCAAAAAGCCACCGCGCCTGCGCGCGAACCTTGAAATGTATCTCGTCGCAGTGCCACTTGTAGCTCGTGCGCGGCTGCAGCCGCCTTGAATATTCATCCATCAGCGTCGAATAATGTGCAGTCCACCTGTATATCGTGCTTGAATGCACGGTTGTTCCGTCCTGTGCCATCACTGCCTGCACCGCAGCGCAGGACAGCCCGTACGCTGCCTCCCTGAGTGCCCGGGATATCGCCTCTGGGCCGGCATGGCGCTTCTTGAAGCCCGGCCGTCCGGAGAATGTCCGGCCGCACGGCTTACACCGGTACCGCCGGATCGGCCCGTACGCGTTGTGTCGGTGCCCGTTGCGTGCAAACACAGTCGACTTGCAATGGTGGCATGCAGTCTGAGGCATGCTAATGACAATTGTATTTTGGTTCCTGCACCGGTCCCACATCCGGCCAAGCAACACGTCCACTGCCCGCACGTGCTTGCACAGGCCGTCACAATTGACGTAATGCTGGCACGCGCATACAAACCCGGCAGAGCCAAGAATCACCAGATACCACAGTCCTGGAATAGACTGCGATGCCACATTCCATCGTCTGAGACTTGTCATCCTCACCTGCTTTGGGTCGTTGCTGATCACCTGTCCCTGCCTTGCCGCCGTTTTGGCGCGTTTTGCCCTGTTCATAAATAAACCAATTGGTATTATTACATAGATCTTTCTACCAGTCTTAAATAACAGGCAGCTAAAAAAAATTCATGACCCAGTGGGCCAAAGACGCCAAGGAATTTACCGTTTCTGTGATCAAAAACGAGAAGCGTCTGACAAACTACAGCTACATACCAAAACCGATACTTGAAATGCTTGGCAATCCCGACAAACTAAAGTTTGTCATTTCCGGTGATGACATAATGGTGCGCAGGCCAGACGAGTGAATCTGGAGAAGATCCTGATTTTGTGTCACCAACCGATGATGCAGGAGAACCCCCAGATAGTATAAAATAAGTAGGAGTAAACTACGCATAAACGCAATGGTAGACGAGATCCCGACGCTAATGAACAGCAACAGGGGCAAGACTATCATGCTGAGACTGAGAAACAAAAAGACCATACGGGGCACCCTGAAGGAATTTGACATCCACATGAATATGACGCTGAATGATACCGAGGACGTCTCGGATGAAAAATCCGTACTCATCGGAAATGTTCTGTTGCGCGGCGACAACATCATGGCAATATCATTCCCAGAGTAGGCACCGCCGGAAAGGCGACAGGCGTTGAACAGGTTATTTTGCATGATGTGCGCTGCTGCGGTGCAGGCGCGGCTAATTCACCAATATTGATGCCAGGGGACAGACGAACCCCGGCAGGCCCCGTGCAAAACATGTGGGCGGGGTTTTGCAATCATGCAGGTTGGCGGATTGACTCATCGTCTGATTGGAATGCGTATTTTCATGCCCACGACTCCACCATTCCACATGAGGCCGGAATGAAATTTCCCTCCGTCCCCTTCCCCAGATCCGTCCGGCATTCGTTTTTCCAAGGGTCCCATCCCATGGCCCCGCCGGTACACGAGTCAGGCATAAACCACACAAATGCACATGCCCAAGTCCCGGTACTGTCCAGGCACAAGCATGTACTGTTTACGTATGTTCACGCCCGGATTTGAGGGGGACCTGAGTATATACAGACAAATAGATACGTTGTACAAAAAGTAGTTCCTCCCCTAACCAATGGAGCCGGCGTGTTTGGAAGCAAGCTCAGTCTGGTGTTGAGTGGAAGCAAGGGTGTGTGGGCAAGAACGATGTACTCCAATCGGTGGCGGCATATGGGAACCCGGAGAGTACGCATCATGAAAAAGCTGGACGAATCGAAGGTAAGGTGGATACTTTTGGAGAAGGACAAGGGATCCACCAATTCATGCATCTCCAAGGCCATGGGTGTGTCGCCGCGGTGGATAAGGAGGCTGTATTCCAGGTACAGGGGACAGGAACGCAGCAGCGTGGCATATCCGATGCACACGGGCAGGCCCGCATGCGGCCTTCCCGGCCGGAAGGAACACTCCGCGGTACTGTGCGCCAAGGGCAATGACCACGTCGGGGCCGTGCGCCTGCACGGGCGCATAAGGGACGTCACCGGAATAAATATTCCATACAACCGCATACACATGGTATTGCGTGACGAGGATCTGGCTGCCAGACAGCCCAACAAGAGCAAGCGCCGCAAGTGGATCCGCTTTGAGCGCACCTACTCCAACTCGATGTGGCACACCGACTACAAGCTGCTTGATGACGGCAGATGGTTCCTGTGTTACGAGGACGACGCCTCGCGGTTCGTGACTGCGTACGGCACGTTTGAGCGCGCAACGGCAGAAAACGCCCTGTCGGTATTGGACGAGGCGATAAGAAACCACGGCAAGCCTGCATCCATAATGACTGACCGCGGATCCCAGTTCTACGCCACCGCATCAGAGGCAAAGAAAAAGGGTGCATCCCAATTTGAAAAGAGGCTGGCAGAGCTTGGCATCAAGCAGATTCTGGCAGGCGTGAGGCATCCGCAGACCAACGGCAAGCTGGAGAGGCTGCACGGGGAGATCCAGCGGAAGCTGCCCGAATTTGAGGCGATAATGATGCGCAAGAGCGACCCGGTGGACCTCTTCATGCAGTGGTACAATTACGACAGACCGCACATGTCACTTGGCCTAGACGGGGAGGAGACGCCAGCCCAGGCGTTTGTGCGCAAGATGCCACCCAAAGGAGAGATAGTAATAGACGAGCAGACAGGGGAGCAGTATCATGTGGAGTAAGGGAGGAACTACTTTTCGTATTCCACAATACAGACAAATACAGTAGTCGGAAATTTACCCCTTAGGCAGGTCCCCCGACATCATACGGTTGACCCACAATCCTACATAATTCCAATGCAGCCATGGCCGCAGCATATGCGACAAGCGCCAGAGTCACCCGATCATAACTCGAATCCGCACGGTACTGCTCCACTGCCCACGTGTTGTACATGAACAGCGAGACGTAAAACATGATTGCCCTAAACGACGCATTGCGGCTTGTCGTCCTCGGACGCACCTGCTCTACCTGCTTGTATCCTGTCTCTATCCCCCACCTTCTCCTGTACTCCTCTGGAAGCGTCTCAATCTCGTCTAGCGCCCTGGCAGGGGAAAGGTTGGTGGCAAAGACATGGTATCTTTCCGTGGCATCGGCATCAGGATCGTCTATCTTTTTTGAGGGCGTGATTATCAACGTGAATGTAACAGACTGGCCTGCTGCGTTTCTGAGGGTGTACCGTGAGACTGCCCTGCGTGATTTATCGTGGTGCTCCCGTATCGCCCTCTTCATCCCCACGTTCTTGACTGCCGGCATCAGGAACTTGCGCCTTTGTTCGGATACAAGCCTGATTATCTCAGTCGAGTAAAACTCGCGGTCCATCAGCAGCAGCCGGGCCCGTATCCTGTAATCCCTGAGTTTTTGCATGAATTTACGCACAAAATCGGCGTTGTCCACGCTGCGCGTGACCTGCATGCACTCCAAAATGGTCGGAACCTGCTCTGCTACCACGTGCATTGTCGCATAGCACTCGAACCTGCCTGTACCGCCCTTTGGTTTGGACCATATCAGGTGTGACATGTTGTCCTTGTCGTGCCTTGGTATCAGGTGCTTGTCTATTGCCACCAGTACGCCTCCCTTGTACCGGCACGTATTCTTGGCAAGCCTTGCGGTGCGTGTGAGCATGTCCCTGCAGAGTTCGTCTGCACCGTCTGATTCTAGCGAGTTTACCATGTTGCGAAACCACTTGGGTGACGGCATCTTCTTTTTGGCATGCTTGAGCAGCCTGATTGCCTCCTCGGAGGCTATGTTGGATTCAGACATCTTCATCAGTATGGCTGCAAACTCGCCCACCCCGTATTGGGCATTGTTCCCAGTAGGGAATCCTATGGGTGCAGACCACAGTATTCCTGACAAGGTATTAAGCATCCTTTCTCCGATCTTGTTACGGTGTACCTGCCCACCTTTTTGCGCAAACACTAGGGTGGGCAAGGACGCCGTAGATAATAGATCCGTATGCTCGAAAAATGTTAACACGTCTGCGAACATCTGTTGGATGGCTTAGAGGGTAAATTTCCGACTACTGAAATAGAAGGGTGTGTCCTAGTAATAAAAAATGCCATTTCATGTGCCAAGATGCCAAAGACATGATTGGTGCCAGAACCCGTCGACGCCAACAGTGCCGCACCATCGATCCTCCACAACCCATAAAATCCCCCAAATCCAAGACACGGTGCGGAGGCTCCGCTAGGAAGCGCGTGGTGAAACGCGCCAGCTATGCTGCAAGTGTCGCGATTTGATCCTGTGTGAGCCTGCCGTCTTTTGCCTGCAATCTGGCCACGAGCTCGATGTTGTAGCACATGACACGGATCGCAGTCTCCCTTGTCCGGTTCTCGTGTTTCCGGCACCGGGTGCTGTCCCCGTACATCTTCTTGAGGGCGGCAAAGACTGCCTCGATGATGCTGCGCTGGTGGTATTCCGAGTCAAACCTGTCCCGTTCATCCATGTACAGGCTTACCATCTCGCGCCACGACTGGCTTCCCCTGGCGTTGCGTATGGTGTTGGATTTTGGCTTGATGCGGGGTACCATTCCCATCGCAGATATCATGTTGCACATGAGCCTTGCCAGGTATGCAGAATCCAGGCAAAAGTCGCCGGTGCCCCGGCCTAACCTGCCGAGCATCGCGTACAGCCCGTTTATGTCTGCCACTGCGCTGTCAGTCACCATGCAGTCGATTATCACCCTGGTGCGGATATCCACGATTGCGTGCAGTTTGACCCATCCCTTTCTGGTACGAAAACTGTCGGTCCTGACGTCAAACCACCTGACAAACCGCAGGTACGAGTATCCGGTACCGTCTGCTGCCAGGGAGCCTGCCTCCACCTCCCTGATGGCAATCCGGTGTGCCTCTGCCAGGTACCATTCCGGGATCAGGCCGTAGGCGCGTGCTATCGTGCTCTTGGAGGGAATTTTCTCTAGGCCCATCTTGGCTGCCATGGCGCTATTGTTTCGGAGGATGCCGACCATCTTACGGTAGGTCGTGCGCTGTGCCTCAAGCATGATGCAGACAGCTGCCATGGCGCCAGGCGGGTATGCCGTCATGCCGCCCAGGCCGGGCCTGACGGCGTACGGATCCCCAAGATTCTTGATTATTCCCAGCACGGTATTCAGCATGAGGCCCGACAGGTACTGCTGAACCAAATCGTACTGTCGTTGGTCGCGTTTCTTTGTAGTCATTAGGCGATGCCGTGATCCGCCGATCCATATCTTTTGTCATCCGGGGGTATATGCCTCTAGGACACACCCGAAATACAGTAGTCGGAAATTTACCCCTTAGGCAGGTCCCCCGACATCATACGGTTGACCCACAATCCTACATAATTCCAATGCAGCCATGGCCGCAGCATATGCGACAAGCGCCAGAGTCACCCGATCATAACTCGAATCCGCACGGTACTGCTCCACTGCCCACGTGTTGTACATGAACAGCGAGACGTAAAACATGATTGCCCTAAACGACGCATTGCGGCTTGTCGTCCTCGGACGCACCTGCTCTACCTGCTTGTATCCTGTCTCTATCCCCCACCTTCTCCTGTACTCCTCTGGAAGCGTCTCAATCTCGTCTAGCGCCCTGGCAGGGGAAAGGTTGGTGGCAAAGACATGGTATCTTTCCGTGGCATCGGCATCAGGATCGTCTATCTTTTTTGAGGGCGTGATTATCAACGTGAATGTAACAGACTGGCCTGCTGCGTTTCTGAGGGTGTACCGTGAGACTGCCCTGCGTGATTTATCGTGGTGCTCCCGTATCGCCCTCTTCATCCCCACGTTCTTGACTGCCGGCATCAGGAACTTGCGCCTTTGTTCGGATACAAGCCTGATTATCTCAGTCGAGTAAAACTCGCGGTCCATCAGCAGCAGCCGGGCCCGTATCCTGTAATCCCTGAGTTTTTGCATGAATTTACGCACAAAATCGGCGTTGTCCACGCTGCGCGTGACCTGCATGCACTCCAAAATGGCCGGAACCTGCTCTGCTACCACGTGCATTGTCGCATAGCACTCGAACCTGCCTGTACCGCCCTTTGGTTTGGACCATATCAGGTGTGACATGTTGTCCTTGTCGTGCCTTGGTATCAGGTGCTTGTCTATTGCCACCAGTACGCCTCCCTTGTACCGGCACGTATTCTTGGCAAGCCTTGCGGTGCGTGTGAGCATGTCCCTGCAGAGTTCGTCTGCACCGTCTGATTCTAGCGAGTTTACCATGTTGCGAAACCACTTGGGTGACGGCATCTTCTTTTTGGCATGCTTGAGCAGCCTGATTGCCTCCTCGGAGGCTATGTTGGATTCAGACATCTTCATCAGTATGGCTGCAAACTCGCCCACCCCGTATTGGGCATTGTTCCCAGTAGGGAATCCTATGGGTGCAGACCACAGTATTCCTGACAAGGTATTAAGCATCCTTTCTCCGATCTTGTTACGGTGTACCTGCCCACCTTTTTGCGCAAACACTAGGGTGGGCAAGGACGCCGTAGATAATAGATCCGTATGCTCGAAAAATGTTAACACGTCTGCGAACATCTGTTGGATGGCTTAGAGGGTAAATTTCCGACTACTGAAATAGAACAAAAACCTATAAAGACCCATCAAGACGGTTCAGATTAGGAATGAGTAGGATTCTGGAAAAATCATTAAAGGATGCCCGCAAGGAAGACCGGCTGACCATGGGCTCCAGACAGGTCCTAAGCTCCATAAAAGATTCCAAACTGGTCATACTGTCCAAGTCTCTGGACGGCAAAACATCCGACAAAATCAGATCAGACGCAAAGGAACAAGAGATACCACTGGTAGACTTTCAGGGAACGTCAGTCGCACTAGGGAAGCTGTGCGGCCTGCAATTTAGAATATCAACAATATCATTCACATCCATAACCAACGACAGCATCAAGGCAATCCTTAACGAGTCACAAACAGGAGCCTAAGATGACTGACGCATCACCCAACAAAAGTCTAAATGAAGCGATTGTTTCCGGAGTAAAAAAGGAATTCCCATGACACAGTCAATCAAGCTTACCACCGATCAGATGCGCATGATGTCCCTGTTCCAGAACGTCACGGGCGCGACTGCACGTGACTGTGTCGATGACCAGAAACAGAACAGGGTAATATTCGTAGTCAACACAGGCAAGATGGGCCTTGCAATAGGCAAGGGCGGCACCCACATAAAATCACTCCAGAACATAATCAAGAGGAACATAGAGCTGGTTGAGTTTGAAGAGGATCCGGCAAAGTTTCTTGCAAACCTTCTCAACTCCAAACTCGTCTCAGAGGTAAGGATAAGCGCACGGCTTGACGGAACAAAGCAGGCGGTGGTCATAGTGGATCCAAGAAAGAAGGGAATCGTGGTAGGTAGGGACGGAAGAAATGCCGAAAAGGCAAGGCTTCTCGCAAAACGGTATTTTGATATAACCAGCGTATTAATCAACAGTCCTGAAAAAGCGACATTGGAGTTGTAGTGTATGAGAAAGTCACCCCTAGGGTTATTTGCGGGCAGGGTTTTGACTACCAAGAAGAAGAGGCAGCGTTGGGCAATATCGACCTACAAGAGAAGGGAACTTGGAATTGACAAAAAGGCGGATCCGCTCGGCGGCTCCCCACAGGCCAAGGGCATCGTGCTGGAGAAGGTCGGAATTGCCGCAAAGCAGCCCAACTCGGCCGTACGAAAATGTGTCCGTGTCCAGCTGATCAAGAACGGCAAGACCGTGACGGCCTTTCTGCCGCGTGACGGCGCAATGAACTTCATTGACGAGCACGACGAGGTTCACATACACGGAATGGGCGCAACGCAGGGAGGCGCAATGGGAGACATCCCGGGGGTCAGGTTCAAGGTATTCAAGGTAAACGGAACATCACTTCACGAACTGGTCATCGGCAAGAAGGAGAAACCGAGGAGATAGGTATAGGGGCATGGCAGAGACAAAGAACATGTTGCTGTTTAGAAAATGGGACATGACAGGCATCGAGGTAAAGGATCCCGGACTAAAGACTGCAATCTCGCTTCGAAAACAGATCCTGCCGTACACGTACGGCCGCTCTGCCCTCAAGAGGTTCAACAAGGCCGATGTCAATATTGTCGAGAGGCTGATCAACAAGACGATGCACTTTGGCAAGAGGTATGCCAAGAATACAGGCAGGATGACTGGCAAAAAGGCAAACGTCATGAACACCGTAAAGACTGCATTTGACATCATATCCCTAAAGACAGGAAAGAATCCAGTCGAGGTTCTGGTGCGGGCAGTGGAGTATTCTGCACCCAACGAGGACACCACCAGGATAGTCTACGGAGGCACCGTATACCATGTGTCAGTCGATGTCGCCCCGATCCGAAGGGTCGACCTGGCCTTGAAGTTCATATCGGATGCGATAAAGGAGAGTACGTTCTCCAATCCAAAGCCCATCGAGGAACACATGGCAGAGCAGCTGATCATGGCATCACAGAACGATTCTTCCGCCCACTCCGTAAAGAAGAAGAACGAAGTGGAACGCATAGCGCAGGCCTCAAGATAGAACGCTACAGGCACCTCCCCCTCCCCATTGCATAATACCAGTAGCCCGAGGCAGATTCGAACTGCCGTCTCTGCCTATCCACTCATGAGATCCAGAGGGCAGAATCCTTGATCTAAAATTATTTGACCGCTAGACTATCGGGCTACCAAGATGTAGTCCCATTCATTGGAATATAATTATTTGCAGTTCTCCCGGGAGGCGGCGGGGTTCTGGCAGACGGATCGGCAGAGGACGGTTCGCACTCTTTCCCCCCCAAGGGTGCTATTTCTTTGAGACCTGCATGTAGAGGTCGACTGTTCCGCTTCCTATCGGAATGTTGCTTCCCACGATCACATTCTCGGTGATTCCCTTGAGCTGCTCGACTTCCCCTCCGAGGGCCGCATGCGCTATGGTGGGAACGGTAATCTCAAAGGCGGCCCTTGCAAGGACGCTGTCCTTTGTTCCTGCTATTCCGTGCCTTCCTATCTGCTGCATGTATCCGCGGGAGCACATCAGGTCAGAGACCAGCATGATGTACCTGTTGTCAACCTCAAGTCCCTGATCCTCAAGGGTGTTGTTAAGCTCGTTGATCAGTGCGTTTCGGGCGGCCTCTATTCCCAGGGTGCCTGCAATCTCAAAGACGTTGTTGGTTCGGATGTTTCTCTTGTCGATTCCAGACACTGGAAGAAGTTTTGCAATGTTCGAGCCGGTAGTCTGTATGACCCACTCGTCGTCCTTTTGTACCAGGGTGACGCGCTCAATGTCCGGGACCCCCTTGACGGTGATGTTGAGTATCTTGTTTCTCAGTGCAATCACGGTTGCAGTGTCAGAGGCCTCCACCAGCTTCAGCGCCAGCATCTCCCCGGTAACTGTCATCTTGAACTTTTTGTTGGATGCCAGGGATGCCTCGACGCCCTCCACGGTGCAGCCCCGATCCCTGAGCCTCTTTGTGTCCAGAACCAGCTTGATCTCAGTGGCGTAGTCGGTGTCGTGGTAGGCAATCAGGGAGCTTATCTTGGTCTGCAGGACGTTCTTTGCAACCTCGATTGCCTTCTCCCTTGAGTGTTTGGACTCCTCGTCAAGGTAGATGTCCATCGTAGGCGTGACCGGCTTCTTTCTTGCATCGACTAGTTCGATGAGCCTTGGAAGGCCGAGGGTGACGTTTCTCTCCTTGATTCCTGCAAAGTGGAACGTTCTGAGTGTCATCTGTGTGCCGGGTTCGCCGATCGACTGGGCAGTGATTATTCCGACTGCCTGTCCTGGCTCCACCTGCGCCTTGTTATACAGCGAGAGTCCCTTCTTGCACACGGCCTCGGCGCCTTCCCTGCTCAGCTCCGACTTGTGCAGTGCATCGGTTACAAGCGTGGTGAGTCGCGGATTAAACGTCATGGTGTACTTTTTTGCGAGTGCGTCAATCTCGTCCTTTGTGGCCCTGTCTCCGGTGTTCACTATGGTCTGGGACTCGATGAGCCTGTTGACGTTGAACGCCTCACCGTGATCGCTCTTTGCCACGTCGATTCCGTCCTCCCCGTAGAGGAACTGGACTATGTGGCCGTGCGGATCCCTTACGGTTCCGTCGTACTCGAGCCGGATGTGCTCCAAGGCGTTGATCAGCCTGCGCTGCATGTAGCCGCTCTGCTGGGTTCGGACTGCAGTGTCCACCAGCCCCTCGCGTCCTCCCATGGCATGAAAGAAGAACTCCAGTGCCGAGAGTCCCTCCCGGTAGTTGGACTTTACAAACCCATGTGCGTCGGGATTCTTGTCGTGCTCCCGGTAGTGGGGGAGTGCGCGGTTGTCATACCCGTCGTGCAGCCTGTTTCCCCTTCTTGACTGCTGACCGAGCGCGCCTGCCATCTGGCCCACGTTGAGAGAGGAGCCCCTTGCGCCGGTGGTGGCCATGATCTTTCCGGCATTGCCCACGTCAAGCGAGTCGTTTGCAGTGGAGCCGGCCTTGTCCCTTGCCTTGCCCAGTTCGTTTACAATGTATGCCTCAAGGGCCTCCTCGGGTTTCATTCCCCTTGTAAGCTTGAGTGTTCCGTTCTCGTACTGTTCAGTCAGATCCGCCACGACGTTATAGGTTCCCTGGATGTCGTCAAGTATCTGCTGCTTGTCCTTTTCAGGTACCTCCAAGTCGCCAAAGCCGTAACTGAATCCGTAGTGGGTGATGAACTGCTTTACCATGATCAGAATCGAGTTGAGGAACTTTTTGCCCACATCGTTGCCATAGTCCTTTGCTATCCTGTGCAACACGCTTTCAGGCTCTTCTGCGCCGATCGACGTCTTGTCAATCACACCGCTGATGAGCTGCCCGTTCTTGATTACGACGTCGTTCTTGGGGCCCTTGATTCCCTTGGACCATTTTGACGTAATTACATAGTTAAAGTCCTTGGGGAGGAACAGCGAGAAGAGCTGCTTGCCTGTGTATGCAGGGCCGTCTGATGCTGTCGTGCCGGGTTCGGGAAGCCTGCCTGGATAGCTGCCAAGCATCGCAAGGTTTGTAAACTCCTGGGGGGTGAGCGTCGTGCTGTCCTTGGTCAGAAGATATGCGCCTGTAACAAAGTCCCTGAGTGCTCCGATTATGGGGCCGCCGTATCGGGGCGAGATCAGTTGATCCTGCACCCTCATCAGCAGGATGGCCTCGGCCCTTGCCTCCTCGCTCTGGGGAACGTGAAGGTTCATCTCGTCGCCGTCAAAGTCTGCGTTGTATGGCGGACATACCGACGGATGCAGCCTGAAGGTCTTTCCAGGAAGCACCTTGACATAGTGTGCCATGATGGACATCTGGTGGAGTGAGGGCTGCCGGTTGAACATTACGATGTCGCCGTCTGCAAGGTGTCTTTCTACAAGGTATCCTATCTCGAGCGTCTCGGCGATTATCGAGCGGTCCTCTACAAAGTCCAGGCGTATCTTTACGCCGTCTGGCCTGACGATATAGTTGACGCCTGGAAACGTGTCGGGTCCGTTAATCACAAGATCCTTCATCCTCTCGATGTTCCACGAGGTCACAATCTCAGGGATGGTAAGCTTCATGGCCACGGTTATTGGAACCCCGACCTCGGATAGATCCAAGTTGGGATCAGGGGAGATGACGGTTCTGCTTGAAAAGTCCACCCTCTTTCCCGACAGGGATCCTCTGAACCTTCCCTCCTTCCCTTTGAGTCTCTGGGTAAGGGTCTTGAGGGGTCGGCCGGAGCGGTGGTGTGCCTGCGGGATTCCGGATACCTCGTTGTCAAAGTATGTGGTGGTGTGGTATTGGAGCAGGTCCACCAGGTCCTGGACTATCAGCGGCGGCGTTCCTGCCTCCTTGCTCTCCTTGAGTCTCTGGTTGACCCTGATTATGTCGACCATCTTGTGGGTCAGATCGTCCTCAGAGCGTATTCCGGTCTCCAGTATGATTGACGGCCTCACCGTGACAGGGGGCACGGGCAGCGCCTGGAGCACGAACCATTCTGGCCTGGCAGTGGCAGGGTCATACGACATCAGATCCAGATCATCATCAAGAATCTGCGAGAACCTCTCACGGATCGTGATTGGGAGTAGTCTGTGCTCGCCGATGTCTGCTTTTTCTACGAATATTGTGGGCTTTGTAAAGATCAGTTCGTACTGTGTCTTGCCGCAGTGCGGACACGCCTTGGCCTTCTTTGCCTTCTCTATTATCATCTCGGGAATGCGTTTTTGCGATATTACGGCATACGCTGCACGCTTGTCCTTGATTCGCCTGAACTCGTCCAGGTTCTCCTGGGGAACCTTGAGTCTGGCGCATGAGCGGCATGTGGATTGTAGCAGCTTGTAGATGTTGTCGATGAATGCAATGTGCAGTACCGGCTCTGCGAACTCTATGTGCCCAAAGTGTCCAGGACACCGCGCAGCAGTATTTCCGCATGTGAGGCACTTTTGGCCCGGCTCCAGCGTTCCAAGCCTGCCGTCCATGAGTCCCCCCTGAACAGGCATCCCGTCCTCGTCATACGTCTCGGGGGCAGTAATCTCGGCAACAGAGTACTTTCTAATCTCAGTGGGAGACCAGACGGAGAACCTGATTCCGTTGATTGATTTTATGGCTTGAATCGACACGTCAGACCTTCTCCTTTATCAGCAGCCGTGGGGCTATGTTGAGACTCTGCATCTCCTGCAGTAGCAGTTTGAAGGCGTATGCAACAGACACTGACGAGACCTTGGCCTTGTCGCCGCAGACCCTGCAGACGTACTTGCGCTGCTTGACGTCATGGTATGAGACCAGTCCGCACCTCTCACAGATGAACACGTCTGACTTGTCAGACTCGTCTAGCAGCCTGTCCTTGAGGATCATCGAGGCGCCGTACGCAATAAGGCAGTCACGCTCCATCTCACCAAACCTCAGACCGCCTCCCCTGGCCCTGCCCTCGGTGGGCTGCTTGGTCAGCATCTGAACCTGGCCCCTGGCCCTTGCATGAATCTTGTCAGCCACCATGTGGTGGAGTTTTTGATAGTATACCACACCAATAAAGACCTCTACTGGGAACGCCTTTCCGGTTCTTCCGTCATACATTATCTCCTTGCCTGAATACTGGAAGCCGTGCGCATCCATGACCTCCTTGACCTCGCTCATCTTCTCGCCTACAAAGGCAGAACCGTCAAACCTGCTTCCGCGCAGGGCCGCCGACTTGCCGCAGATTGACTCCATCATCATCCCTACAGTCATTCTTGACGGGAACGCATGCGGGTTGATAAGCACGTCAGGCGATATTCCGTCTGCAGTATACGGCAGATCCTCTGCCTCTGCCAGCATTCCAAGCACGCCCTTCTGCCCGTGCCTGGATGCAAACTTGTCACCAATCTCAGGAATCCTCATGTCCCTGGCCCGGATCTTGTACATCTTTCCTCCCTCGTTTGACTGGGTCATGACAACAGTATCGACCACCCCGGTCTCAGACGGCCTGACCCCGATGGATGTGTCCCTCCGGTATGGGCCGGCCGACTCAAACTCGCGGTACTCCTCCATGAACCTTGGGGGGCTGGTCTTGCCAATCAGAATGTCGCCGCCCTTGACTATGGATTCGGACGCGACAACGCCGTCCTCCTCAAGCAGCTTGTATGCGCGCTCGCCCTTGTACCCGCGTATGTTGTCCTCGGCGTTGGGTATCTCAAAGCTGTCGCGCATTCCGCCGGGGTACTGCTTTGCCTCGGCGTCATAGATCCTGTAAAAGAACGTCCTTCCCAGGCCCCTGTCCACAGATGCCTTGCTGAGTACGATTGCATCCTCGATGTTGTAGCCGTCAAACGGAAGCACCGCAACGATGCAGTTCTGGCCTGCGGGCCGCTCCTCAAGGCCCAGAAGCTTCATGGCCTTCGTGTTGACTATGGGGGTCTGCGGGTACAGCATAAAGTGCTGCCGGACATACGTGCTGGTGTTCATCATGGGCGTGGAGAATCCAAGGCTCTGTTTTGCCATTGCAGACTCGTACGTGTTTCTTGGAGACTGGTTGTGTTCCGGATATGGGATGATGGATGCCCCTGCGCCCAGTATTGCAGACGGGAACACTTCCAGGTGCGTGTGGCCTGCCAGATCATCCTCGCTCAGGGCAACGTAGCAGTTCTCCTCCTCGTTTGCGTCTATCATCTCAAGTACTCCCATCCTGAGCAGATCAGCCCACGAGAGCAGTTTCTTTGATATCTTGTCAAGCAGGTTCTCCGTGAGCAGTGGCACGTCATCCTTTACTATGATTAGCGGCCGCAGCACGCGTCCTGCGTTGCAGTTGATGTAGATTCTCGTAGTGGATCCCTCAATCTCGGACTTGTAAAAGGACACCCCCACATGAGGATGAATCTTGGAGTCCCTCCTGAGATCCCGAAGGGATGCTGCCAGATGATTGCCGTCCCTGTAATACCCGATAAGCCGTCCGTCTACAAACACTCGGGTTCCGTCCTTTTTAAGGTCGTCCTGTGCTTCAAAGAAGTGGACAGTGCCCAGATCATACAGCTTCTCGATTATCTCCTCAGACGGAATGTTTACAGATATGATCCCGGACAGTGCCAAGTTCTTTACAAGTCCGCAGTTGGAGCCCTCTGGCGTCTCGCTGGGACAGATCCTCCCAAAGTGGGTGGCATGCAGGTCCCTGGCCTCAAAGTTTGGCTGCGTCCTGCTGAGCGGCGACTGGATTCTTCTAAGGTGACTTATGGTGGACAGATAATTGGTTCTGTCAAGCAGCTGGGTCACGCCGACGCGGCCCCTGCCCCAGTTTCCAGTTGCAATGGCGTTGTTGAGCTTGTCTGTGATTATTCCAGGGCGTATCGCAGCTGCGACTGCGTTGATTCCGCGCTTCTGCCCGGATCGCTCCAGCTGGTACTTCATGTCCCGGATAAGATTCCTAAAGGCGGTCCTGAACAGGTCTGCCAGCATCTGGCCTGCAAACTTGATTATCTTGTTACCGTAGTGATCCTTGTCGTCAGGGGAGATCCAGCCAAGTTTCAGCTCAAGTAGCTTGCATGCCGCCTCGCCTAGAAACTGCGCCTTCTCCTTTCTGTTCTCAGGATGCTTGCCCAGGTGCGGCAACAGTCCCCAGTCAAGCAGGGTCTCTGTACGTTTTATCTGAAACTCTTCAAGCATCCCCGGCGCAATCCTCTTGCTGATGTAGACTATTGCATCCTTGGATGTCAGGACGTCGTTTGCCTTCTCAAAGGAGCCCTCCAGCTGATCCTGAAGCTCGTCTACCAAGGAGACCACGCCTGCAATCTCCTTGTCAGACTCCAGCCCGAGCGCCCTCATCAGGGTGATTACGGGTATGTCGACTGGGGATCCTGGAATTCTGGCCACGAGCAGTCCGTCATTCTTCATGACAAGTTCCAGCTTTGCCCTGTATCCTATTATTGAAGAGTATACCTTGGCCTTGAAGACTATGTTTCCTCCTACAGTCTCCCTGTCCACGATTATCTTGTTGTATGAGAGATCCTCAAGCCCGACTATCACCCGCTCAGAGCCGTTGATGATAAAGTAGCCGCCGGGATCGTTTGGATCCTCGCCGTGTTCTACCAGCTTCTGGGTGGAGAAGTTGTGCAGGATGCATGCATTTGACTTTGCCATGACTGGAACATCGCCGATATGGACAAACTTTGATTCCAGTACCTTTCCGTCCTCGACGACGCTGGCCTCCATCATTACCGGTGCAGAGTATGAGACGTTTCTCAGTCTTGCCTCGGCAGGGGTGATGTGCGTGATGGAGCCGTCAAGCTCCATCATTCTTGGCTTTTGAAGCCTTACCTTCTCCAGTTGAATCTTGTACGGATACTCGGCATTCTCTATGTCTATCTGGGATACCTCATCAATTATACTCTGAAGGCCGCGCTCCAGAAACTCGTCAAACGAGTTGAGATGCTGTCGGGCGATACCCTCCCGCTTCAGGATGTCCTGGATTATCGGCCAGCGCTTGGTTGACGGGTTCACCATTATGGCTCCACCACGTATCGGTAATAGAAACTTTGACCGGCAGTGGGACTCTTTCTGGTGATCTTTATCACATCGCCTGGCTTTACGCCCAACCCAAGAATTGCAGGATCGTTGACAAAGATTAGCGGTAGTTCTGTGGGCTTGCAGTTGTACCTTCTTAGAATCTCCTCGGCCTCCTGCTTTGAGATGATCTCATGTTTTGGGACATAGATGTGATCGGGAACCAGGATTGGTTGCTTCTTAGACGCCAACTGCAAAATCCCCCATACGTAACACTAAAGGTGTCAGCAATACACACAAACTGTCAACTTTCGGTTTTCTGATCAATATATATCTAATCTGAGGGGCAGATTGTGAACTGCATATGGGAATCCACACGGCCATAACGAAGATGTGGATATCCCTTAGACATGAACGTCGGTGGACGAAAGCAGGCTACAGCGTACCCACAGATGCGTCTCGGTGCTGTAACCAAGGCCCCTAGTTCGTTTTGGTCAATGGGATGCCCAGAAGGCACGCCAAGTCACACGGCATGGCACGGGCCACCATGTACAGGCATGGATTAACGATCCCGTCTCCGTTCCCCCGGACGCAGTCATCAGACGGGCTGATGCCGGGACAACACGACAGGAGACACGGCAATTCACAACGGCCACAGATAGATTGCAGTTGTCGTAGGGAACCGGAGGGAATGGCTTGTATGAAAAAAATTTTTACCTTTTGTCAATAATATTTTTCATAACTTTAAATAGTGTGAATTCAGGCTTTAAATTGATGAAAACTCATCTATCGGTGTTTGCCTTATCTGCAATTTTAGTTGTAAGTATTGGCATGGCACCAGCATTTGGACAAGTTCAGAGTGCAATCACGGTTACCACAGACAAAGAGTCCTATATGGGCGGCGAGGTAATCATGGTATCAGGCGAGGTCAGGGATCTGTATACAGGAATACCAGTATCCATAACTGTTACTTCCTCCAACGGAAACAGGGTAGCTATTGATCAGGTAACTGTCAATCCAGACAAGACGTTCAGCGCCGACATCACTGCAGGCGGACCTCTGATGAAGATCGAAGGCACATACACGGTAGTGGCCCAGTACGGAGCAGACAGCCGTTCGGCATCAACATCATTTGAGTTGACCGATGTCATAATTGACGACGGAATGAAGGACGTAATGATATCAATTGAGCCAAGTGCCGGAGATGTTATGGTCACAGGCAATGAAGATCTTTTGGTCGGATACGAGCTTACCACAGGTGACATACTAAGCATCACGCCCGATGTGAAAGAGACTGCACTGGTGATAGCCATTGCGACAAATGAGGACGGTACGCTGAAGATCACCATACCCAGAACAGTAGCCGATGCCACACACGATGACGGTACAGACGATACATACTTTGTCCTGGTGGACTTGGAAGAGGTGGACTTTGAGGAGACGGTGACAGACGATTCAAGGACGCTTACTATCGACTTCCCGGCAGGAGCCGAGGAGATTAGGATATACGGCACCTTCGTAATTCCGGAGTTCGGCACGATTGCAGCCATGATCCTGGCAGTGGCAGTAGTGGCCATCATTGCAGTATCTGCAAGGTCAAGACTCAGCATCATTCCAAGATACTAGATTTTATCTTTTTCTTCTTTTTCAGTTAACGCAGAAGTAGCAACAATTTAGTGCATGATTGGATAGAATGCCTATTCCAATACCCATGTTGAAAGCCTCAAACATGCCAATGTCTTGTCCTGCCTGCATGATCTAGATGCATGGCGTGGGCATGGCGGTACCGGGTGTCGGTGGCCGTGCCCATGGGCAAAAGACAAACATTCAGTGGCACGCTGGATACGTTTGAAGGCAAAACGCAGTACTGCGTCCGGTTCTTCGGAATGGCTACGCACCGTCCGTCCGTCCGTCCATTCCTGCAAGAGACGGTTCTGCAGAATCTACTTCAGGGGTGGCAGGGTGCCTTGGATGCGGCGGCCGGCCGCGCATCCGGCAGCGTGGCAGATGCAGCACGGATCCGGCGGCTTGTGCCTGGCAAGATCCCGGGGAATGGTCATCAGCAAAAGGATTGCCTTCATGTCAATCTGCCTCATTGTCAAATACACCCCGCTGCCGCCTGACATGCCCGGATTGCGTGTCAGCTCGGCATTTGCCAGAACCCACACGTTGTACAGGATCATCGAGTAGAGAAAACAGAACAGCCGTGCGGTACTGGAGGTACTGCGCGTCCTTACCCTTTGGCTCTCCACCATCCTGTATCCCGTTTCTATGACCCACCTCTTGGAGTACAGGTCTGGCTTGATTCCGGGCACGCTTGTGGCAAACGCGATGTATTCCTCCTCGGGCTTTTTGCCGCCTGATTTCCTGCTTTTTCTTTTGCGTTTTGTTATTATCATGGTGTATTCCTCGTAGTCGTTCTTGGTCTTTGCTATGCGGAACCTGGACACTGCCATGCGCTCCCCGCGATCAAACTGCGCGATGGCCCGGATCACGTTGGTCGTGTTGACGCATGGCATGAGAAAGTCCACGCCCGTCTCATGCAGTGTCCGGATGACGTCGGTGGAAAAGAATTCGCGGTCAAGCATGGCAACCCCGATTCTGACCCTGTTGTCCCTGCACGTTTTGATGATCCGCCGTACAAAATCAGAGGCGTCTTCAAGGGCGGGCATGTGAATCACGCCAAGCGCAAGGTTCATCCTCCTGTTGACGCACTGCGCCGTGACGTAGCGCTCAAAACTGCCCGTCTTGCCCTTGCTCTTTGAGCGCACTACGTCTTCGTTGTGGTTGGAGTCCCAGCGGGGTATCAGGTGCATGTCTATGGCCACGTCCATCTTCCTGCCTGCAAGCATGCCCAGCTCCTGCAACCTGTCCAGCTGGACGCCTATCTTTTCGTTAAACGCCTTGATCAGCTGATCCCTTTTGATCCTGGATATCGTGTCCCGGATCCACTCGCCGCTGACGGCCCGGCGGTGGGATTTTTTCAGCCCCGACAGGAAGGTCGTGGCATTGCGCATGGCAGACGCGTATCCAAAGGCCGAGACGCCAAGCAGCGCAGCTGCCACCATGACCCTGTGAAAATCGGCCGGCCCGTACGTGGTGTTGTGCCTTTTGGGGGACGGAATTCCGGGATCAAACGTCTCAGATACCCCGTCCATGACCGGCCCGCCCATCATGGCCGGATTGTTTTTCAGGGAACGCTGCATGCGGTTCTGCGGGCCGGGCATGGCAGTCACTTCGGGTTTCGCCGCCTGCCTGATGCAGCGCCGTTTCCGGCAGCAGCCGTGCAAACCTTAAATCCCAATTCCGTGAATCCGATATGGTGTGTGAGCCCGTTCATGGTGGTTCATTGACGGGTACTCTCACTCCATTCTTTTAAGCTGCAATGACATGTAATTTGCACCTGCCGGCAGCTATTTTTGGCAACGCCTGCAGATTCAGTGCGGATGTGTACGAGATGGCGCGGGCGTGTCCTGCATGTCAGGCAGGATCTTTTACTTCTGTGTTAACTGTTTTTATTTAGAATTGTATGGTTCTGCGTGTGGTTTGTTTCCGTCCGGAGTCATCCTGACAAGACGGTGCTGACTCGACACACAACATCGTCCTGCAGATGACTTGCGCCACCCGAAAAAGGACACGGGATTACCATCATTGCAAGTGTGGCACACTTGTGGATTCATTGGCCGTGCACGATCCGGGTGCAGACACGCCCATCTCTGCATCGGGAATGCAAAGCAATCCCAAAAGCCGGTTTGAGTGTCATTACGCGCCGGATCGCCATCACATGGTGGCTGTGCTAGGAAATATTCTGGACTGTAAGCGGAGTTTGCAGGATCGGGGAGTGTGATACATAAATACCAATACAAAAGTATAAGATCAAGATGAAATTCAGACCCTCAACAAGATCGACTGCAGTAGTCATACTGACACTGTCGCTGATTTCGATGACTTTGGTTCAGCAGAATGCGTTTGCCCAAAATGAAGGAATGGCCATTTCCGTAATGGCAGACAACGGAGCAGAGTCATTTACAGTCAACGGCATGACGACTTCAGATGCCACGGATGTGACCCTCAAGGTGACATCACCAAACGGCAAGGTGGTTGCCGTCGGACAGATCACGCCAGATTCTAGTGGAGAATTTGCAGAAGAGTTCAAAATCGGTCCTTCATGGAACGAGGACGGATTCTATGCGATCGTAGTCACGCAGCGAGCCACATTGCACATACTGGACACCATCATTGAGATAAGAGACGGAGTGGCGCTGAAGACAATGGAAAACGAGTCCAACATAGCACCCCTGTTTGAACGAAGCAGTACAACTGCAACAATGCCGACTGGAATAACAATCAGCGCAGATGCAAGTGTCGGATCCACAGAGATCGTGATCACTGGAACAACTGACAAGTTAAGTCAGGATATCTCCCTGACAGTCACTGCGCCAAACGGAAACGTGGTCACGGCTGATCAGGCATCGCCTACACTGGACGGAGAGTTCAGTGCGATACTGACTACCGGCGGGCCGTTGTGGAAACAGGATGGCATATACACAGTAACAGCACAGCAGTTCGACGATGAAGCATACACCGACACAGTCATGGTGGATATCCAAGACGGAGTCATAGTGCCCGAGTTTGGTACCATTGCAGCCATGATCTTGGCAGTAGCAGTGGTGGCCATCATTGCAGTGTCTGCAAGGTCAAGACTCAGCATCATTCCAAGATACTAATTCATACTTTTTTATTATTTTTTTAGTATTGGTTCGTTGGTTGCCGCCACACCACAGGACATGGTACGGTTGGCGGATCCGCCTTCAGCCCACCATACGGGAACAGAGGCCACAAGCAACACCCTTGCAGACACAATGCCACTTCAAGCAGCATGACGCCATCAAGAGACACAAGGAACAGACAGAGATTCCACCATACCTTCTCAAAGGGAACGGGATGACGATGATGATGATCAAGTCCGGAGGGAGCCGCAGCAGCAGCATCAGAAAAAGACGCAGAGTACGGCCCATCCTGGCAGCGTACTTGCATAATTTCCCTTAAAATACATAAATAGGGATAACAGTATCGCAAAATAAGATGAACAGCCGCACACCATTTATGCTATTAGCAATTTTAGCTGTAGTTGGCACCCTAACCATATCATCAGCATACGCCCAAGACAGCTCACAGGCATGTGTAGATTGTGAAGAGGATCTAAACGAGGCCAGACTGATAGTCAATACGGCAGTATCAATCCAGACAGACAAGGCAGAATACGAATCAGGCGACATCATACAGGTAGATGGCAAGGTGGCAAACATATCACCGGGACTACCAATCACAGTCACGGTCACAAGCCCACACCCGTACAACACCATAGTCAGTGTTGCGCAGCTTGATGTGGCAGAGGATTCGACATATTCGACATCATTCAACACAGCAGGCATCATATGGAAGCATGAAGGAACATACACCATCGAGGCAAGCTACGGAAGCACTGAAAAGAGCAACAGTGTACGGATTGAACTGGCAGGCAGCACAATGATGGAAGTAGGTAAAGAGGACTGTTCTGCTGAAGAGGTGATGATTGTCGGGTATTGTATGACAGGCAGCATCTCCGGCGGGACCATAACAGACTCTTCTATCAACCAGAAGGACAACTCCATCATAATCAACATCGATGCAGAAGAAGACGGAATACTGGTGCTAGCCATCCCAAGTGAAGTTCAGGAAGGCATATTCCTGATATCTGTCGATGGGGAAGAGTGGGATGATGTCAGTATAGACAACGACGGCAACATAACAGTCGAGTTCCTGGCAGGCGCAGAGATGATTGAGGTATTTGGATCCCGTGTGATTCCAGAGTTTGGTACGATTGCAGGCATGATCTTGGCAGTGGCAGTAGTTGCCATAATTGCAGTATCTGCAAGGTCAAGACTCAGTATCATGCCAAGATACTAATTCTTTATTTTTTCATTTTTACATTCTCGAATGCCGGACGTTGCATCATCATCACGTCATAGGCTGACATGTGCCATCGCGCCGGCAACGGCCCCGCCACTTGACAGTAAAAGAGATATACAAACATGCCCTGTAAACCATGTGAAAAGTAATGTGTTTTATGTCATAGCGGCAGTAGTAGTGGCAGTGCTGCTTGCAGTCTCAGCAGGCAGTGCCGGGGCACAGGAGCAACAAGTTACAGTACAGACAGATGACAGCCACTACAACGAGGGCGATACGATGGTAATCTCTGGAAGTGTCGGGATCGTCATACCAGGCACACCTGTCATATTACAGGTATTCGCAACGGGCAACGTCCTGATAGACGTTGCGCAGATTGAGGTGGCGCAGGAGGACAAGAGCTACTCGGACACCATCATCCTGGAAGGCGACAAGTGGAACAAGGGAGGAAAGTATACAATCAGGGCCTTGTACGGAGAGGGAAGAATTGCAGAGACCACATTTAGGTACTCCCCGGAATCAGCACCAAAGTCTACTACGGATATCTTTGAAGTAGATGCAGGAAGCTACGGAACCTTTGATGTAGAGTATACCATCAGGGGCGGCACGCTCAGCGACATAACTGTGGATTCACCAAACTTGGGCATAGTGGTGGAGATGGAGACAGAAGATGATGGATCCATCACCATGAATCTGCCAAGGGAGTTCATAGGGGCCGAAAAGCAGAGCGGAAGGGACGAGGTGTTTATCGTCCTAGTCGACGAAGTGCAGACAGCATACGAGGAGACGATAGGGGATTCGGATTCAAGGGTGATAACAGTCGACTTTGTGCAGAGCGATTCAAGGATTGACGTGATCGGAACATACGTGGTTCCGGAGTTCGGGGCCGCAGTCATGATTGCCCTGGGCGCAGGCATGGCAGTTGCAGTCCTGGCGGCAAGGGGCAGGACGGCACTACTGCAGTTTAGCCGGTAAAAGAGTATTTTTCCTTGAACGGTGAGACTGCTCGCAGCTCCCTGACGACTTTTTTGAGAATCTCAATTGCCTGTGCCATCTCGTCCATGGTGTTAAGGGTCCCCACAGTCAGCCGCAGGGAGCCGGTGATCTGCTCGCGGGAGAATCCCATTGCCTGCAACACGTGCGAGGCCTTTTGGACGTTGACAGAACAGGCAGAACCAGTCGACGCTGCAACCCCGTACTCGTCAAGCTTGATTATCATGTCCTCCCCGTTTACGCCAAGAAACGTAAAATGGGCATTGTTTGCCAGTCTTGACGCAGGATCCCCGTTCAGCGTGACGGCAGGGATCGCATCCAGAACCCCCCGAACCAGGGCGTCCCGGAGTCCCTTCAGATATGCGATGTTGTCATGCAGGTTCTCCCGGGCAATCTCGCACGCCCTGCCAAACCCCACGATTCCTGCCACATTCTCGGTGCCGGAACGAAGTCCGCGCTCCTGCCCCCCTCCCAGAATCAGGGGATCGACTCGGATGCCGTCCCTTATGAACAGCGCACCGACTCCCTTGGGGCCGTGGATCTTGTGAGAGGAGATTGACATCAGATCAACGCCAAGCGCCCGGACGTCTATCGGGGTCTTGCCGACTGCCTGGACGGCATCGGTGTGAAACAGCACTCCGCAGTCGCAGCAGATCCGGGCAAGTTCGGATATTGGCTGGACGGTTCCGACCTCGTTGTTTCCAAACATGACAGAGATCAGGCGCGTTCTGTCAGTTATCCGATCCTGGAGATCAGACGGACTGATCACGCCGAACCCGTCCACCGGGAGGTACTCCACATCAAAGCCCTCATCCAGGAGCATTCTGCACGGCTCCAGGACAGCGTCATGTTCGACTGAGGATGTTATTATATGGCAGGAGGGTTCCCGTGCGGCCACGCCCATTATGGCAGTATTGTTTGATTCGGTGCCGCCAGACGTGATCAGAATCTCGGATGGCTTGGCGTTAATCAGGGCTGCAATCTGTCCCTTTGCCTTTCTGACTGCCCTGCGGGCAGCCCTTCCGTGCCGGTGTATCGATGACGGGTTGCCGTACTGTTCTGCCAGGTACGGCATCATAGAGTCCAGTACGTCCCGGTGGATCATCGTCGATGCTGCGTTGTCCAGATAGATCAATCTGCAATCACGTTGATCTTCCCAGGCGAATACCCATCCGGATCAACCTCGACCCGTGTAAATCCAATCATCAGCAGTCTCTTGGTAATCTGCCCCAGAACCTTCCCCCGAAATGCAGGCAACATGCTCTTTTCCACCTCGATCATTGCAGAGCCGTCGATATCGCGAACCCGAACCTGCCTTGCCGCAGTCATCTGCCGGATGATAGTCTCACCAAACTCGATCCTGGTCAGCCTCTCGGCAGTCACCCTCTGGCCCCAGGGTATGCGGGATGCAAGGCACGAGTTTGAAGGTTTGTCATGGATGGACAGCCCTACAGATGATGCTGCCTTGCGTATCTGCAGCTTGGTGATGCCGAGATCCGCAAGCGGGCTCAATATGCCGTTCTGCCTCAGTGCCCGGATTCCGGGCCGGTATTCCCCCATGTCGTCTGCATGGGTTCCGTCAACGATGGTCGTGATATGGTGCTGCCTGGCCAGTGCGCCCAGACGCGTCCCCAGATCCATTCTGCAGTGAAAGCACCGGGAGGAGTCGTTCCGGACAAAGTCCTCGTTTTCAAGCTCGTCATACTCCAAGAGGACATGCCGAATTCCAATCTCAGAACAGACCCGCCTGGCATCTTCAAGTTCGTCCCTTGGGAGTGTCCTGTAGTCGGCAGTCACGGCAAGCGCCATACTGCCAAGTCCTTGGTATGCAGCATACGCAACAAGGGCGCTGTCGACTCCGCCTGACAGTGCAACCATCGTCCCGGACCTGCCCTCAAACCACCCAACAAGATCATCAAGATGTGTCATGTCCCGGCTCCCTCAATCTCCCTTCGTATCAACGACTCGGTCTCTTTAATTGGTTTGCCGACTGCCTCAGATATCCGCTTCAGATCATCAAACTCTATCTTAAAGTCGGTCCTTCCCTTGAACGCGGATCTTTTGAAGCTTACCTGGAATGATCGTCCCCCCACGGATACGTGGGTGCTGTGGATTGTGCGGGAGACTACAAACCGGGAGGATTCAGAGATCCGCACCCCCAGGGTGCCAGTCTCCAGCACCATGGTATCCACGATCCGCTCAACGTCCTCGTCCCTGCATATGACAGATATCAGGTTTGTTGGCCGGCCCTTCTTGGTTGTTCCGGGGCATATGGATGCATCCAGTGCACCGTCATTCATCACCCTTTCAATCATGTTTCCCAGAACCTCTCCGGAGACATCGTCTACGTTTGTCTCAAGAATCTTTACAGTGTCCATGCCAAGGCTGCCTGTCGTGCCCCTGACGACCTTCAGGACGTTTGCAAATCCTGCAAAGTCCTTCTGGCCTGCACCATAACCCACGGATGCAACCTTCATCGGAGGGTAAAACTCTGCGGATCTATCTGCCAGGCTTGCCAGAATGCAGGCGCCCGTGGGAGTGGTGGTCTCGCCACCGGCAGCACTTCCCATGATTGCAAGGTCCGAGCCCCTGAAGATCTCAAGTATGGCACCTGCCGGATTGGACGTGGTTCCGTGCGAAAACGTCACAGAGCCTCCACCCACTGCTATCGGAAGGCATACAATCTCCTCATCGAACAGACCCAGGCTATCCAAGGCTACTGCCACCCCCACTATGTCAGCCACGGTGTCAAAGCTGGATGCCTCGTGGAGATGGACAGAGTCCTCCCCGGTCCCGTGTATGTTGGATTCTGCCAGTATCAGGGCATCTATGCAGGATACTGCAAATGACTGCGCATCATTGGAGATTTCCAGCGTGTCGACTGAATTGGCCACGGCCGCCCTCATGTCAGCACCGGTCCTCTCCTGCACATCCTCATCCACATCCAGAACAAGCCCCACCGCCTGAATCCCGTTCTTTTTAATGCGGCAGAACCGAATCTCCCTAATCGAAGAGCCCGGCAGAAACTCCTCGGATCTTCTTATCGCGTCAATTACTCGATCCTCGTCTGCCCCAAGATCCACCAGGGAACAGAGCATCATGTCGCCGGATACGCCGGCAATCTGGGGATCAATTACGACGACCATAGTAGAGACCGCCAAAAATGATTATTAAACCCGTCTGATGCAGGGCATGGCTTCCATTACAGGCATGAGCATCAGGCAGCCGCCCCCGGTCTGAATCCTGCATGAGGGAATCGTGCAGGGACATACGGATTGTGCCCGAACGGGGCTGCAAATGGTACTGCTGCCATGTATCAGCTAACCCAAAAGTAATTTTGTCCACGTAACGCACATGCGCCAAAACATGGCTGCAGAAGCATTCGACCTAGATGATCAGTGTCAACGCACGTCACATCGGACCGCATTCCGGGCTCGGGATGGTTGTTGTGCAGATAAGTGGATTCGGGGATGCACGGCATGCACCACCACACAGGACAACCCAGAATCCATAATATCCTTGCCGGGTTTTTATTTAAGCGCACCCGTGCGGCGGCAAGGCGTGCCGTGCAGGCACAAACGCAGCACGCCCCGGGGAGGCAGCCGGGATGAGCAGACACGGCGTGCCCTCCAATCAGGGGGCAAACAAGATCATGCGCGACTTCCGAAACAACTCCCGGATCCGCTGCCAAATGATGCCGGGACTCTGCGACGTCGTCGGGTCGATCGTCCCTCTTCCGGCCGGACGCAACAGGAAATACGGCGTATCGGACCTGAGCGACGGCATGGTGAGGGGAGCCATCCTTGACACGTCAGTCGGCGGCGCGGCCAACGGCATGCGGCCAACATCGGAGGCCGGAGACGCAAGGGCAGGCCATGCGGTTCCAAGTGACGAGTGGTTCCGGCTGAGGCTGCTTGGCATCGACGAGGACAACATGGCGTGCCGGTTCAGGCAGGCAGTCTCTGGGCAGCTGGACCGGCTGGGACAGGCAGGCATGCTGCCTGTCGAGGGGCTCACAGTCGCCATAGACATGCACCTGATATCCCGGTATGACCGAACGCGCGGTCCCGAGCTTGCGCGCTCTAGGTACAAAAACGGGACAAAATATTTTGAAAGATACATCACCGCCCAAGCAGTCAACCCCGGCGCGCGCCTGAACCTTGCCGCGCTGGGCGTGCCGGCGCTCACGTCAGGCCCGGACATGGCAGGAGCCGTGCTTGACGGCTGCCTTGCCGCAGGAGCCAAGATCGGCCTTGTCCTGATGGACAGGGAATTTTTTGCAATGCAGACGATCGACGCGCTAAACAGCAGGGGAATCGACTACCTCATGCCTGCCAGGAACACCCCCGGGGTGGCAGAGGCGCTGCGGGAGTTTGCAGAAGGCACCAGAAACGCAGTCTCAGAGTACGTCATGCACGGCCGGGGCAAGTCGGCATCGTGCTTTCTGTCCATAGTGAGGCGAAAGGGCTGCCAAGATCCCAACGCCAAACCAGAAGAGAAGTACATCGGGTTTGCCACCAGCGTGCCGGGCATAAACCCCGACGCGTATGCCGCCCGATGGGGGATAGAGACCGGATACGCCAAGATAGAGAGCATGAGGGCCAAGACGCGCAGCCGCAACCGCGTCGCGCGCCTCTTCTGCTTCCTGTACTCCCTGCTGTTATTCAACCTGTGGGTTGCAGCCAACGCGCTTTTGGCGTTCCGGTCAGGAGACCATGCCGGCCCCAAGACCACGCAGACTGCGCTAAAGTTCGTGCTGCTGTTGTGGATCCTTGGGCAGCGGCCCGGTCCCGAACCCCCGCCGGGCTTGCCTGACTTGCCCGGCGTCCGGCCAGTGCCCGCCTGATCTCATCTGTTGCCTGCCTGCCTGCATGCCGCATGACAGGGCATATTGCGCACATTTTTTCACGCCGCGTCGATATCTGCACATCACATGGACAGGATGCCAGCACTCCGGGTTTGGGATGCGCGTGTCGGTCGACTAATTCCGTTTTCATGGAACCTGCGGGCAGTTTTACATCAGAATGCATGGCATCACGTGTTGGACTTGCGTGTAGTGAATTAGATTTGGGTTAGCTGATGTATGTCATTAAGTTTAATTACGTATGCCTGAATAGCAACTCCATGATTACCATTGTTGGTTCCGGAAAGGTTGGCGGAGACGCGGCATTGTTTTCTGCATTGAGGCGTCTGGATGATCAAATCCTGCTACTGGATCTAATCAAGGGACTTCCGCAGGGAGAGGCCATGGACCTGAACCACATGCTCTCAGAGCAGGGAATCGACGTCGAGGTAAAAGGCTCCAACGACTTTGCAGACATGAAGGGCTCAGACATCGTAGTCGTGGTCGCAGGCTCTGGAAGAAAACCCGGAATGACAAGAATGGATCTGCTAAAGATTAACGCATCGGTGGTAAAGAGCGTGGTGGGCGAGATCAAAAAGCATGCGCAGGATGCCATGATAATCCCGGTGACCAACCCCTTGGATCCAATGGCGTACATTGCATACAAGAACTCCGGACTTGACAGAAGCAGGGTGGTTGGAATGGGCGGAATGCTTGACCTGTCCAGATTCAAGCAGTTCATACACGAGGCCACAGGATACTCCCGTGACTCCATAAGGGCGCTGGTAATAGGGGAACACGGCGAGAACATGCTTCCCCTGCCAAGGTTCTCATCAGTGTCGGGAATTCCGCTCTCAGACATACTCTCAAAAGAGGAGATGGACGGCCTGGTCCTCGACACAAGGCAGGTTGCAGCAGAGGTCATATCGCTCAAGGGCGCCACGGTGCACGCCCCTGGAAACGCCATAGCAACCATAATCGAGTCTGTCAAGAGGGATGCAAGGCAGGTAATTCCGGTTGCAGCATACCTTGACGGAGAGTACGGCCATTCGGATGTCACGATCGGGGTGCCGGCAGTAATAGGAAGGGACGGCATCAACAAGATTATCGAGCTTGACCTGAATGACGAGGAGAGGCAGGTCTATGACAACGGAGTCAGGAGCGTCAAGAACGCCATCCAGGCGGTAGCAGGAGACTAAGCCTTTTTTTACCAATACCGGACAAGACCAACGTTGGATCTGTACGAGATTCTTGAATCGCTCAAGGCAGGAAACATATCAGTGGACGAGGCAGGCAGGATGATCTCGCTGCACTCCATAGAAGAGATCGAGGGGTTTGCAAAGATCGACATAGGCAGACAGGCCAGGAGGGGCGTCCCGGAGGTGATCCTTGCAGAGACAAAGGAACCGGACCAGACAGAGGAGATCATCAGGAAGACCCTGGAAAAGACAGACTCTGTACTGGTGTCAAGGATTAGGAAGGAGGATCGCCCAAGGATCATCGCGCTGGCAGAGGAGCTCAAGGTCATGACAAGCATCGGAAGAAGCTCGTCTGCCATGCTGCTCTTCAAGAGGCCCATAGTGCCCGGCAATGGAAAGGTCGGAATACTCACTGCAGGAACTTCGGACATCGGGGTTGCAGAGGAGTCCAGGCTCATGTGCGAGGCGATGAGGTGCAGGTGCATCACAAGCTACGACGTGGGGGTTGCAGGAATCCAGAGAATCTTTCCGGTCCTCAAAGAGATGGTCAGGGAGGGCGTGGACTGCATCGTAGTGGTTGCAGGAATGGAAGGCGCGCTGGCCACGCTTGTCTCATCCATGGTGGACATACCGGTTATCGGGGTTCCGACCTCCGTGGGATACGGATACGGCCAGAAGGGGATGGCCGCCCTGGCCTCGATGCTTCAAAGCTGCTCGTCAGGGCTGTCTGTGGTAAACATAGACAATGGAATTGCAGCAGGCGGGATAGCTGCAAACATCGCAAACAGGGCCGCAAGAAGAGGCACAAGGCAAGCGGACGGAACTGGTGCGCCGTAACAGCAGGCACCCCAAAGACTGGCCTGAACCGCGAGATGGCCTATTCCAGGATGAAGGAACCGCCGGGATTCTGGATATTCTCGTAAATGATATATATCATACTTCAACGAATTGTGATAGTTGTCTGGAAAACGCATCGTTCTTACTGCTGATCGTAGTCTCATGACAAACTATCGCGGAAACTTTCTGTATGGATTTATCGCATGCGGCCCATACGAGGTTCTCCCGGAATGGGTCTTTGACAAGGTCTTCTGCCCATCAGTAGAGACAGACAAGGTCACCGGTCAGGTCAAGGTTGCCCAAGTGGGACTGAGAAGGGTGGAGAGCTCACTGCTTCAGGGAGGATACAAGAGGGAAGACGTCTTTATGGCACACCCCGAGATGTTGCACAAGTCAGTGGGGCCAGACACCAAGGTTCTTGGAATCAACGTCATGGATCCGCTTGGAATGGCTCCGGTTACCACCACGATGTCCCCGGAGAAGCTATCCTATGTCGCAATGAAGTTCAAGAAGATGTGTGCCGATATCATCCAGCTGAAGAAAAAGTACGACTTCAAGGTGGTGGTAGGAGGGAATGGCGCATGGGAGCTTGCAAAGTCAGACAGGATGAAGATCCACGGGATCGACACGGTAGTCGTGGGAGAGGCCGACGAGCTTGCAGTGGATCTGTTTCAGGATCTGGAAAAGGACGATGCCCCCGAGCTCATGCACTGCTTTGTAAGAAATCTTGAAAACATACCCATAATCGAGGGTCCCACAATCAATTCGCTCATCGAGGCGATGAGGGGCTGCGGCAGGGGATGCGACTTTTGTGATGTAAACAAGAGATCAAAGAAGGATCTCCCGCTGGACAGGCTGCAGCACGAGGCCAAGATCAACCTGGATTACGGATTTGACTCAATCTGGCTGCACTCAGACGAGATGCTGCTTTATGGATGCGACAACAGGGACTTTATCCCAAACCGGGACGCGATAACTGACCTGTGGAAGGGACTCAAGTCGCTCGGGGCAAACTTTGTCGGAACCACCCACATGACGTTTTCGGCAGTTGCAGCAGACCCCACCCTGATGCACGATATCTCGCACATCAACAGACAGCATGAGACGGGAAGATGGCTTGCAACCAACCTCGGAATAGAGACAGTCTCCCCTGCAATGGTAAAGAAGCATCTTGGAGTCAAGACGAGGCCGTTTTCTCCTGATGAATGGGGGAGCGTTGTAAGGGAGGGGGCAAACATTCTCAACAAGAATCACTGGTTTCCGGCAGCCACCATAATCATAGGCTGGCCTGACGAGACTCCGGACGACGTCCAGTACACCATAGACATGATGAGGGACTTTAGGGAGATGGGCTTTAGGGGACTTGTCGCCCCGCTGCTCTATCAGGACTTTAGCGAGAAGAATTCGATGCACTTTGGAAACCTCAACGAGGCACAGTTTACGCTGTTTTGGAAGTGCTGGGAGAACAACCTAAGGGTGATCAACGACATCATTCCAATCATCCTCAGAAACAAGACGTACGGGCCCCCAATGAAGGTATTCATGTATGGTATTCTCAAGGCAGGCACATGGGCGATAATGAGATATCTCAGGGGCCTGTGCAAGGATCTCTTCAACGGCAGAACCCCTGACGAGATTGTCAACAAGTACGCGAGGAGTCTCTCCGTATCTGCGCCCAAAATCCAGACAAAGAAATTATAGACTGGCCAGTGCCGAGTCTGCTATCGTGTTCCGTTTCGGAGTCAGACACACAAAATAGATCTTGTCTGCACGCTCAATTGAGGTGACCTTTTTGTAGGATTTCGTGGATACGGAAAACTCGTATATTCCGGGCTCAAGGGAACCGTTTGCGTATATCATCAGATAGGTATCCATGGCAGAAGAGCTGAGCGGGATAAACGACATGACGTATCCCTTGTACGAGTTGATTGGCATCGTGTTCTTCATTGGCGGCGCAACCGAGGCCATGTACATAAAGATGTCCTCAAGTGTTTCAAATTCCTCATATTCAATATGCATTGTATACAATAAGCTGCCTGAATATAATAACCTAGAGTCATTCACCCACCCGGAATGTCCTGAGTCCTGTACCATGAATCTGCATGCGGCGCAGGCATCTCTCCGGACAGGCTCAATGCGATCCCCTCCCCTCCCCACGTGTCTGCTCCCATCAGTCACGGATGTGGAACACGGCATTCCCAGAAACGGTACAAAGGCCGGCAGGCATCATACAGAATAATCATTCACACAAAAGGTTGCCTGTTTTACAGCCTAGATCTTACCTGCTTGTGGATGGTAAACCCTACCAGCGCAGGTGCTGCAATATACATGGCCAGATTCAGTGCAATCACAGATATGCCCAGTCCCAGCACTTGGACCTCAGAGCCGCCGTCGGCAAGAGTCATGATCGACAGCGTGGAGATCATCGGAGTGATAAACGCCCGAACTGCATCCCGGAAGATTGGATTCTCTCTTTCCAAGTCAGCGATGGTTGGCGAGAATGAATAGTACAACTGGTTGAAGCCTGCCATGAACGATGCGCCAGAGGCAGTGCCCATCACGGTATTGTCCCTTATCTCCCTCAGGATCTGAACCTGTGGTGCAAGTTCGGTGCCGTATGCTGCAGTCGCAATCAGGCATCCGCCGGTACCATTATCATCATCTGGAATCTTTTCACAGACCCCATCTACAAGATGGGTGCCTTCTCCGCAGATGTTCTCCGGTGGTGGTGGTGGTGGAGGAGGCTCGGTTGTGTCTGGTGGTTCTGGGTCAACCCCAGGTGGCGGTGGCGGTGGCGGTGGTGCAACCGTTGGTGGGGGTGTAACCTCTGGTGGCTCCGGTGGGGGTGGAGGTGGAGGTGGCGTCGGGGGCACAACCCGTGGAGGTGGAGGTGGCGGCGTGTCTGATGCAGTGTATGCAATTGTCGCCTCACCGTTAAGTGCGGTGCCAAATTTCACCGAGATTGTATAATCGCCGCTCTTCCATTTGTCGCCTTGTGCAACAAGGTTGTGTCTGAAGGTGCCGTCAGATTTCAGAGCGGGCTGCGCAATATGTACAAGATTATTGGTGTCGACATTTCTTATCTGAATGGTAATGGCATCGCCTCTATCCCTGTCAGGATCATAGTCTTTAATGGAACCGTTAATTGCAATCCTATCGCCTGAACCATACTCAGATGAGTCGGTAGTGACTGTCAAGGGCAGGATGTCGTGGTTGTCAGCAAAGACATCCACAGGGATGCCGTATGAAAGTATTGACACAGCTAACAATACGGTAAGAAACATGCCTGACTTCATCTTGGAATTACTGACAATGCGAGGTTATTTATGTATTTAATAAGCCAGTACACGCCCAAATCATGCCTGAAAATTGACCAAGACACGTATTTGTTCATACCGTTACAAGTTTGATCGTAGTGCCCTAAAACCTGGCTGCACTAGGAACAGATCATATCTGGATTATGCCGTTTCTAATCAGGTACTGGACTGAGTGTACAAACTCCTCGTCAGATATCAGGCCGCCTGCCCACAGCCCGGCAGTGTATCTGACCCAGTCAGGAACAACAGGCTCTGATGCTGCTCCGGTGCCAGGCTCGTCAACGATTCCCATGGCAATCATGTGTCGTACCCCGTTGACAAACCCGTCGTTGGATGAGGCTCCGGATGACCAACCCAAGGCGTCGTCTCGTACCCAGTCCGGAATCACGTCAGATATTACGGAAAACAGCAGGGTTCCAACATCATCGTCGCCCTCATGCGAGAGGCTGATGGTGTACTGTCCGGGCAGTGAGTTTGGAGTTATGGTGATGACTGAGCGGTAGTTTCCGTTCTCGACCGTGGGGATTCTAAAGGTGTCAATTGTCATATCAGGATTTGTAACCGTTATGGACAGGGGTGCCCCGCCGTTGCCGCTTCCGATGCTTCCGGACATGACCACCTCGTAGGCTGAATCTCCATCCTGCAGCGATACGTGGTCATGGCTCAGCATGGGGGGTACTGGAGGGGAGTCCGGACGTGCGGGGGGAACCGGAGGGGTGGTGGGGGTGGGGGTGGTGGGGGTGGTGGGGGTGGTGGTGGATGCCGGCCGATTCAGACTAAAGATGTTTTGGTTTCCAGAGGCATCCTGCGAGTCATGGTATATGAGATCGATGCTGCCTCCGCCAGGAGATATCAGTTTCGAGCCAGTTTTGTCGCAGATCCAGGAGGGCATCGCAAAGGAGCCCTCAAAGACTCCTGTGCTGGGGCCCGTCTCGGACAGGACAAATCCGGTGGATGCCAGTCCTCCATGCTCCACGCCATCCACCATGCAACGCTGGTAGCGGACGTTCTTGATCTTGACTTCCAACAGGGTGTGACCGTTTGACCCGACCGTGTCCACGCCGGGGGACGCAGGATCATCAATGACGCGGTATACGTCCCTTCGGTCACTGGATGTGTTCAGATCAGGATCCACCAACCTGACTGTAACAGGGTGGCCAAACCTCAAGGATGATGGAGAGTAGGAGACTGCCCCGCTGTGCGTCTGTATGCCTACCTCCGAGGACAGTATCGTGATCTCCACTAGGGCCAGATCAGAGTAGTTGATGACAATCCTGTCGTTTCCGGATACGGCAAGCACCACGTCGCTGCCGGTCGGAACTATCCTGTCTGCAATTTTGGCACCCAGTCCGGCAGGATCTGCAATCACATACTCAATGGATCCTCTGAAGTTGCCGGGAGTATTCCAGTCCTCTTCCAGCTCCATCCTATACACGGCATTGCTGATGACGTCGTTCCTGACAACTCCAAATGAAAAAAAGTCCAAAACTATCGGCTGACTGGAGGATTCGCTGCCAATGCTGCCACCGGCAGACGGGCCAAGATCAATGACGGCAAAGACGGTGCCACTCCTTGAGGAGATCTGTTGTATTACAGAAGGGTCAATCAGGAGAAGCTGTTGTGGTGATGACAGATCTCCCGGATTCACCACGGTTACGGGGTTTGGGTCCGAAAGGCTTCCAAATGACAGACGGATACCGGTACTTGAAAAGTCATCAACGCCCAGTTCTTCAAGGGATCTCAGGTCAAGGTTTATCCAGCCGGAGCCTTCCTCGGATACGGCCAGCAGGTTGCTTAGCGAACCGGCAGAGAATCCAAGATTTACAGACATCTTTTCAAATGTCCGTACGGCGTTTGGGGCATCTATGTGGAGTATGGCAGAGAACGGATCAGGAACAGATGATGTGGCCGCGTCTCCCCCGCCAAGTGGATCGTCGCCGGATGCATACAGCCGGAGATCGCCGGCATTCTCAAGGGTCAGCGGCGAGCCTGTCCTTATGGTGGGAATGCTGGCAGATGCCCGAGATACCAGAAGATCGTCACCGGCAGTGGGATTGAGATTCTGATCAGAGTCGATCAAAAGTACGGGTATCTTGGTTCCAGGCCTTGACTCTCCAACCTCTATGGTAATCGGAGGTTTGGTGGAAAGCGATGCAGTGGATGAGCCGGTCAGCACAGAGATGGTATCGTCATTGTATTGGATGTATCCCGGATGGCCTCTGGGTGCAGTATCGGACACGCCCAGGTTTGAGATCTTGTCCCGGTCATAATTTACAAACATGCCGGAGTTGGGCTTGTCTTCTACAAGCGTAATGATGTCAGAGGATGCAAAGATCGGTTGCTGAATCCCGTTGGGTTTGAATTTCAGTATCCTGCCGGGATCAATCTCCATGAAGCCATTGTCCTCAAATCCCAGCCTTCCCAGGAACGGATAGAGGTCTGTCGGGTCGTTGTTGTTGTTGGTAGCACTGTTGCCCCTCCGGTCAAAGGCATGATAGAACACCTTTGCAGGCGAGTCGGTCTGGAACGTCCACGAGTCCCAGTCGGTAGGATCCTGATTCAGCTGGATGTCAGACACGAATACAAACACCTCGGAGCCTGCAGGATGTATCTCCCTGTCAACCTCGGCCGTGATGCCGGGAATCTCGTCATACCGCAGAACCACCTGCTGCGGGCTTCCTGCCGGCTCATACCGTATGGTTACATCTTTTGAAAATGAGAACAGCTGTATGACAGGCCATGCCTCGGGTTTCAGGCCAATCTGGCCGGGTAAAACATCATCATTCTGGTTTAATGCAGGAGGCCTGCGCACCACGTTAACATCATTGGAATCGGTTGGATCTCCGGTGCACCTAGACGTGATGGAGCCGGTTGTAGAGTCAAGTCCGTCAGAACTGGGCACAAAGAATCCTTCAGAGTCAGAAAAGGATGCCCCAAACACTTCGCTGTCAGTGGAACTACTGCAGAGCACCCCAAAGTCCAGTCCATTGCCGTCAGACGTCGTTCCGTCTGCCGCAATAGCCGCATCAACATCCGCAAAGTACGCATACCAGGCCCCGTTGGATGCCTGCACCATCTGCAGCCTGTCGCCGTTGACAGTCACGTTGGGAACCCCCTCAGGCTCACTGGTTTCATGCAGATTTGGATCAGACACGACCACCTCCACCACCATGGATCCGGCAAAATGATTGTCAAATGCGGGGTTCTCAGCAGAGACGGACAGGTATGAATTTGAATCCGCATATGCGTCTGCAACAAACGGCACAAGTAACAGAATCGCAAGGTACGCCCACACGGGTTCGATTTACACTACACCACAAATAATAGTATCGTAAATTTGGGGCACGCGTGCATCATCCCCGCCGGAGGCCCGAATCATGCAAATGCAGGGGACATGCCAGGGCCTCGGAAAAATCACAGAATCAGGCAGCACGGATCCTGGAATTCTCAAATATGTCTTATGACCTTGAAACACAGATGTCTGCCAAAAGAATCAGGGTTCTGCAAATCTCGTTTCTGGCCATATTCTCGGCGTTCCTGGTGGAACTGGTTCTTGGCCTGGTATCCAACAGCCTGGCATTCATAGTAGACAGCGTCCACGCGCTGCTTGACGCCGTGGTCACGGTAATACTGCTTCTTGCCGCAAAGATGGCACTCAGGCCTCCCGATGCCGAGCACACCTACGGGCATGGAAAGATAGAGTCGCTCGGGGGGCTGTTTGGCGGAATAGCCATACTCCTGATAGCCTGCTTCTTCATATACGAGTCACTCAGCCGTCTGCAGCGCCCCCCTCCGGAGATCCTGCCGGGCATCCTTGCAGTAGCTGCCGGGGTATACACGATTGGGATCGACCTGTTTCGAATATTCCTGCTCAGACGATCCATCAGGGAGACCGGAGGTTCGACTGTCAAGGCAGACTACTACCACGCAGTCATGGATCTTGGCTCCACCATAATCGCAATAGTCGGAATAGTCTTGGTGTCATACGGGCTGTACCAGGGAGACTTTGTGGCAGCACTCATCCTGGGCGGCCTGCTGGCAGCACTGAGCATAAAGCTGATCCACAGGACTGCAATGGAGCTGACTGATGCAATCTCGCCGGAGATGGTAGGGGATGCCAGAAGGATCGCCTCAGGGACAGACGGGGTAGTCAGCGTGGGCCAGGTGCTCATGAGAAGATCAGGGGATGCGATATTTGCCGACATTACCGTATCACTGAGGGGCGATACAAGCTTTGAGAGGGCCCACGAGATAAGCAGCAGCGTGGAGAGGAACGTAAAGGAGAGGATACCGGCTGCCTCCATAACAGTCCATTTTGAGCCAAACTGGAGCGGGGTGCCCATGGACGCAAAGATTCTTGATGTCGCAGGCAGCGTGGACGGGGTGATGGGGGTGCACAACATCAGCACATACAGGACAGGCCAGGGAATATTCTCCGACCTGCACGTAATGGTTGACAGCAGGATCAGCCTCTCAGATGCGCACAGGATATCGGAGATTGTCGAGGAGGACATCTGTCGGATCGTACCGGAGATCAGACACGCGACCATCCACCTTGAGCCGTTTGTGAAGGTACCCGAGGACTTCAACTTGGAGGACAAAGGAACCGAGGAGCAGATCAGGGCCATTCTGGAAGGATACCCCCAGGTAACAGGAATAGGCAGGATCGTATCGCTCAAGTTCGGGGGAATCCTCAGGATAGACATAGACTGCTCCTTTGACGGGGGGTTGTCGATCGAGAGAGTACACGACATCACAACGGAGATTGAGCGCGTGATAAGGACGGAGATCAAAAACTCCGTAATAACCATCCACCCGGAACCGGATTAGCATGCAGCCCGGCATCGCCTCTTATCTCTGCCTGCCCAATCTCCGGATGATACTTGTCGGATTTGAATCCCTATGAATCATTTGTCAACAGGCGGACATTCTGCACCACCTGGGAGTATGTGGACCGGACATCCTCCTCGTCCTTTGCGCCCACGACTATTGCAGACCCGCCTTCCATGATCTGTATTGTGGCAGAGCCGAACAGTATGGTGGCTCCCATCTCGCTTTGGGATTGTATCATGGCAGGCGGCTCCACGCCGGCAAGTACGTCGCTCAGCTTGATGGCATGGGGCGGCGTCACTGCATACGTTCGCTTGCCCATATCACGGCCGCACAGTTCCTCTACTGAGACTGCTTCAACGGAATCTGCCCTGTGCCTTTTATTCCCACATACGCCGCATTCCTGCACACGCTCCACACCGGTGTGGGTAAATGCCATCGATGACATATCCACGTGCAGTATTCTGTTGCGCAACGCAGGGGGATTCCCAGTCATTACCGATATTGCCTCTGCCACCTCAATGCTGCTTATCATGCCCAGTATCGCCGGATGCACCCCCTCGATACCACACGAGGGCACCATCTCGTCTGAGAGCCCCGGAAACACGCAGTTGTAGCACGCAGAGTCCGGCATCACGCTGAATACCTGCCCGGAGACCCCGACGGCGCCGCCCGTGACAAACGGAACGGACTGATCCACACATGCCACATTCAGGGCGTAACGTGCGGATACGGAATCAAGTGCGTCTATAACCACATCAGACCCCTCCACTATGCTGGGTGCGGAGGTATGGTTCACGGATGCCGGTATGGCCTGAACCTTGCAGGAGGCATTCATCTCACGCAGCCGCTTGGCTGCCACCTCGACTTTTGGCTCCCCCACGTCCTCATCCCGATACAATATCTGCCTGTGCAGGTTTGTCAGGTCTATCGTATCCCTGTCCACCACACGGATATTCCCCACGCCCATGGAGACCAGCCTCTGCAGTATGGGGGTGCCAAGGCCGCCTGCGCCCACGACTGTCGCCGTGGAATGCTTTAGCTTGATCTGCCCCTCATACCCTATCTCGTCTAGCATGATCTGACGGGAATACCTCTGAGTATCGGTCTGGTTTAGCATCAGTGATTCATGGCATGACAGTTATTATAAATATAATGCCCACGCCGAAGACGGACAATCTGTATGGTCCGCAGACGGAGGTCGGATGGCAGACCGTCCCGGCCGGTGCGGCGGCAGACCGTCCCGGCTGCCGGTGCAATCCCAGACCGGGTAACTGTTCTGCTCTCGGGCCAGATGATCAGACCAGTATGCTTGTAAGGTACATCACCAGCATCCCCACTGCAACGCCGGAGACCACTGGGGCACTTGAGATCCTGTGGCTGCCGTCGCGGCCAATCCACCTCATCAGGACCACGATCACCTGCAGTATCGCGCCTGCCCCGACTGAAAGAAATATCACCGAGGCAAACGGGGAGTAAGCAAAGCCTCCTGCCCACGCGCCAAGGATTGCAGGGGACCCGGCAATCATTCCCAACGTGGCCAGCTTTAGGATGGTCGGCCTTCCCTGCGAGAGCGGGGCGGCAATTGCAATCCCCTCGGTGGTATTGTGCAGTGCAAACCCCACAACAAGAAACGCGCCAAACGCCGCAGAACCGAGTCCCACGGCAGCGCCGATCGCAAGCCCCTCGCCAAAGTTGTGCAGGCCGATTCCAATCGATATCATCAGCGCCACTGCGGCAGGCTTTGCAAGCCCCGAGGAGTCTGCCCTCCGGGCAAGGCGCTCCCCGGAGTAGTACAGTCCCAGAAACGACAGGGTCACGACGGTGGCCACTAGCATCGTTCCGTTGAATGTCCCTGCCAGGCCACCACCGGCGGATACGTCAAGGGCCTCCTCCACGGAGTCAAGGGCCAGAAACAGCAAGAGTCCCACCGTGAGTGCCAGAAAGAAGAGGTACTTCTCCCTTGAGATCCGCCGTATGAACGGGAGCCACATCAGTCCTATCATCACAGGTATTATTCCGACAAAGGTTCCAATCACGCCAAAAAGCACCACAAGGTCCGCAGTAGGCTCCAGTGCCGGAGCCGCCGCCTCTATCTCCTTTTGGAACCTGGTGCCGTCGCTTGTGGTGACTCCTATCACGTACGGCTCTGCTGCATTCCACTCAAACGGAATCCGTACCAGCGCCGTCTCGTACCGTTCCAGGTAACCGTCAGGCTCCACGGCGGCAGGATGGATTCGGTCGTTTACGTCGGCCATCACGACCTGTACCGGCATCGGCCCGGTGTTTCTGACGGTTGCCTGTATCTCAGAGTCTACAAAGTCAACCTTCTCGATCGTTACCTCCGGAAGGGACACCCCCAGTTCCAGCAGATCCGGCCCGAAGCCTGCCACGTATGCCACCAGCACGACAACCAGGCCAAACGGAATCACGCCGCTTGCAACCAGCCGCGTCCGGGAGCTGCTAGGTTTCATAGGTCTTCTCCTGGAAGTCGGGAGGAGCAACATCCTCCCCATCTGAGCCGTCCCTTACAAGAAAGATCCCCACCCAGCCCTTCTCGGAGAACTCTACCTTGTGTGCGTGAAACAGGTACGGCCCCGGAAAGTCGTACTCAAACTCCATTATCCCCCGCTCAGTCTGCGACAGCGTTATCATGTCGGTGTAAAACGACGGGACGGTGTCGGTTCCGGTGGGGTAGTAGCGGTACAGGTTTCCGTGCAGGTGGAAGTTGTTTATCGGATCAAACTCAACCATATTTACCACATACACCCGGATCAGCTGGCCTGCATCGATCTGGATTGGGTGGTGCTGATAGTAGAACGGGATGGTGTTTGCAGCATAAAAGTTGTTCTCGCCGTCAAAGTCAGTGTCCATGCCGTTTAGCACCATCACCATCTCGTCTGCAGGCTCCCTTGGCTCCTTGGGATCCACTATGAACACGCCGTACAGGCCGTGTATGATGTGCTCCTCCAGCGGCATCACATGGCAGTGGTACGGATGGACCCCGACGGGGCCTGCCTCAAACTCGTAGGTGAACTGTCCTCCGCCCCGCCCCACGATCTCAAAGACGCCGTCCATCGCACTTGGATGGATTCCGTGAAAGTGTATGGTGTGTTCCCGGGAACCATTATTGATAAAGTTGATCCGCACGAGATCGCCCTCAGTGGCCCTTATCGTCGGACCCGGCACGGTTCCGTTAAACGTCCACACGTTGTAAAAGACGCCGGGGGAGATCTCCTGGATCTGATCATCGCGGGCCACTATGGTGTACTCCCTGACCGTCTGCCCGTCTGCAGACACGGAGACATCCCCGTACTCAAAGTTGCGCAGGAACTCGTCTGGGTCAAACTCCACGGTGGAGACGGTGTAGACCGGATCCAGAATATCCCCGGTCGTCCTGATCACTGCGCCCTGGTGGGTCACAAACGTCTTCTGCGCCGTACTTGCCTCGCCGATCATCGGGAGCAGTGTCGCTGTGGCAATCCCTGCAATCACAACCAGCGACAGCATCATGGCAGTGGAGCGGCGCATCACAGTATTGGAGGCAAATTCTTTATTTAAATTTAACACAAGCTAATTTTCTTAGACTAGGCTAACTTTTTGTAAAACTAGGTTTAAACCAAAGGAGCGCCAGGAATGATCGTGCACAAATCCGGCATCGTGCTAGTGGGCTCTGGAATGGCAATCATAGCAGGACTGGTGCTCATAACCGTGGGAAACCAGATAGTGTTGGACGGGGTCATTCAGGGCGAGGCAGACGTCAGTATCGGGGAGCCCCTGATCGTGCGCGGCGAGTTTGACCCGGAAGACGGGCAGAGGGGGATCTTTGCGCTACAGATAATGGAGTTTCAGGACGGCGTGTTTCATGCAAGGGTGATTGACCCGCACGGCTCCGAGATTGTCTCAGAAGAGATCGGCGGCGAGTCCCTCGAGATGGAGTTTGACGTGACAGGCGACGGGGAATACAGGCTGGTGGTGGACGGGACCAACAGCGTGCAGACGCACGTGTTTGGCGCCATAGGGCCGCTTCCGGATGCAGGCAAGAAGGCCCTTGGGTTCGTGTCAGTGTATGTGCTGCTTGCAGGCATGGCGGGGCTTCTCGGGGGAGGCGCATACACCCTCTGGAAGAGGAGATCAGTTTAGGTAGCTGTCCATCTTTTCAAGGCCGCTTATGGCCCCATCAAAGTTGTCGCCGTCCTCTATTATGCCGGTGAGTTTTTCGGTGTCCGCAGAGAGGATGCGTTTGCCGCCGTCTGACTCCTCGTTTATGAACCCGTGGGCAATCAGGTATGAGAGCCTGTCAAGTACCTCTGATTCTGGGACAGACGCGTGCTCTGCTAGAACGCCGCACTCTTTTGCCCCGTCCTCAAGCTCTGCAATGATTGATGATGTCACGGGATCAAACATGCAGTTAACCACCTTTTCCCGGTCAAAGGACTCGTCCATTCCAAAACGGGCTTTTTTGAAATGTATATTTCTTTTTGTATTTTTGCGGAACTTTGTCCAATTCCGGCATCTGGATCCTGCAGGGTTGCAGTCATTGCATGCCATGGCGGCTCCGGGGCTCTGAAGCGCTGGGCGACTGAATCGCCATAGTTTTGGTTTGGCCGGTTCAATTTGAAAGGGTCTTTTCGCATCACCATAGGTTAAGCACGAGCTCTTGGATGGCTATCGTAACGATGCCGTGAGTCAGATTCCCCGCATATATGATCAGTATCGCCAGCACCAAGACCGCTGCAGTTCTGGCGTATCCGAATCCGTTTAGTATCTGGATCGCTTTTGCCTGTAGCAGGAACGCCCACCCGATAAAGAATAACCAGATAGCAGGCTGGATCGCGAGGAAGGATATGCCGTATCCAGACGTCAGTTTCAATCCATCAGAAAGGACAGTCTCTGGAACTGCGAGGCTGTATAGGCCTCCCGCTGCCGCGGCCGTCAGGATTCCCAGCATGTTAGGGACCAAGCAGTACGCCAATGCCGGAAACGCCCTCCGAAAACTACGGTTTCCGCCCCACCTTCTTCCAATCCAAAAGATTCCCATAATAGGCAGCATTCCCAGTACGGAGCCGATAATCAAGCGGTATAGCGTGCCATCCCATGTATATTCGATGAACGGCGTCACATCGTAGCTCGAGGGGAGCAGCACGGTCATGGCAACTGTGGCTGCAAACACCGCCACGGACGGCACAAGGTACATGTCTGGATTAGCCGATATGCGGCAAAGCGTTGTTCCGGGCCGCACTATCATGCCGTAAAGTGCCAGGGTTGCCTGTTGTGCATCCAATCTAGCCATACCGATCCTCTTTGCACCGCATCCGTCGCTGCTGCCCCATGCACGGTGGAAAGCGGCCGTCGTGGCACTCCCAGAACAGGTAGTCCGGTGCCAGCACATGCCTAAATCCTGAGGCATCACGGGTGCACGGATCCACCAGTCGCCTTACCAGACCATCCCGGATGTTCTTTGAGCCGCCCATATACAGGATCCTCACAGCCGGATTACTATAAAGACGCTGGATGTGAGACCAGTGTCCTTTGTACACGCCACCTGCGGTGTCAGGCAGTTTTCGGTCCTGTTTCCAGCACGCGGGGATTCTATCAGGAATTTGTAGGCACCATACCCAGAATAGCACCCCAACATCAGTCAATACGCTGTCAACAGGTTCCGTCCACCTGCAGAACTGTTCTGAAGCAGGAATATGCTTAGAGAATCGGATGTGATTTGGAGAGGAATTTAGCGGAGTAATCCTTTTATTTTTTATTAAGGATTGAATAATTGTTGATTAAATTTTTTATGGCAGGGTCGTGTCTTTGCTTATTTGGCATAGCAAATCTATTTTCATACCTGCCAACCTTTCCATTTATCAACAACCCATTTCCGTTTGAGCATATACCAGCAATGAAAAATTCATATCAAAATCGCTCATAAATTTTTGATGCGACATCCATCTCTGGAAATTACGAGGTGCGTTGAATTCCCAAATGACGAGAAAAGACGCCCCGAACATTAGACATTGCATGCTCTGATGCGCCGTGCATGGCACACGCTAGGCGGCGTGGATCCGGTGTGGTTTGATGTCGTTCTATAGTGGCGATCAAAAGTTCCTGCAAAATAATTCGGCTTTTCTGTTAAGGAATTTGAACAAATCCAGATTGAATCTTGCAGTTCGATAATACTGGGAGACGGCACTGTGCATGTCCAAGAAGGTTTTGTAGTATTCTGAGACAAGCAGGTTCCGTTTTCCTTGGTGCCAGCATTCTTCCACGGCGTTGAGATACGGCGAGCCTTTTGGCAGGTATATGATCTTGATGTTCTTGTTCTCGCGCAGCAGCGTCCGGACGGCTTTTGCGCGGTGCGGGGACGCCCTGTCCACCATGACGGCCACCTTCCCAAAATGCCTCTGCAGGGCCTTGAGGTACGCAACAAATGTGGGCGCGTTAAACCCGCTGGCAGTCCTGAAGAACTGCCTGCCATCGGTCGTGACTGAACCGTACACGGCGATTCTTTTGTGGCTTCCAGTGTATGGCACGGTTATTGGCACCCCCACGGGGGACCAATACTTGCGGCCAGATTTTACGTCGTGTATGAAGAACGCCTCGTCTTCCACGACTGGGACAAAACCGTCTTTTTCTAGGCGTGAAATTCTCTTTTTGAGGCGATATTGCCAGCTTTTTACGGCCGTTTTGGTGGCCCTGTTGATGTGGATCCTTTGCGACCCCTTGGGAGACAGGCCGTATTTTTGCATGATTTTCCTGATGTTCGTCCTGTGCATCTTTGTTCCCGTTTCCCTGTGTATGACCTGCTGCAGTTCGGCAGGAGTGGTCTTGAACCGGTCCACTACCTTGTCCAGTATGCCGTCCATCGCTTCCGGCGAAATCTTGGGCGGCCTGCCGGATCTGGGAAGATCCCGGAGGCCTTCGAGGCCTCCTTCCTCGTATCTGCGCATCCAGCGGTATACCCACCGGTCAGCCTGCAAGAGAATGTCTGCGGCATCGCTTATGCTCATCTTGCGCACGTGTACCATGTGCACTGCAAGCATTCTGACACGCACCCTGCCGTCTTTTTCCTTTTTGTACGCCTTTTCGAGTTCTTCCTGTTTTGTTTCGTCCATGCTGCGTTCAAGGACCACGGATCTACATAGTTTTCGGGCAGAATTTGTCAAAACTTTTGCGCGTCACTATAGATGGCCCTGTACAGAAAATTCTCGACTACCAGATTTGGTTTTTTGTACCTCGCGTACCTGGTGATCGCCTCGCGGAGCATGCTCAGGCTGGTGTACGGCACGTCAAGCACTGCCCGTTTGAGATCCCTCCAGTACGTCTCTATGGCGCTCAGGTCCGGGGTCGCAGTTGGCAGGAAGATTATCTCCAGGCCGTCTGTGCCATCAAGCAGTTTGCGTATGTTTGATGCCCTGTGCTGGGAGGCCTTGTCCATGATCAGGCAGATCTTCTTGAACCTGTACATCGCCTGCCTTAGAAAGTCCTCAAAGGTGTCCTTGGTAAACGCATCGTACTGCCGGAACATGCCCCTGCCGTCCGTGGTGATTAGTCCATGGATTATCGTCTTGGAGTGTGAGCCGGTGTACGTGAAAAACGCCCGTATTCCCTTCCTGGTGTAGCCGCGTCTTCGCGGCCGCGCATCGGAGATTACTATGGACTCGTCCTGTATCGCTACGACTGTTCCTTCACTGTTCTTTTTTTTATAAGCTCTGGCATCTCTTTTTGGAATTTCCTGATCTCCTCGTCAGGCGCCCTTCTTGCATGTTTTCCTACGGGAACCTTTTGGGAATAGCCCCACCCGCGCAGTATCTGGCGCACATATCCGAGTTCGTACTTCACTCCGGTCTTCTGTTGGATGTATTGCTGCATCTCCATGCCAGTCCAGACAGGTTTCCTGCATGCGGCCTTTCTGATCTTCTTCATGTCTGCCTTGCTCGCCTTGGTCGGCCTGCCGGAGCGCGGCATGTTTCCCAGCCTGTCAAATCCGACTTCCAGGTAGCGCTCGTGCCACTTGTAGCCCCACGAGGCTGACTTTCCCAGGGATTTTGCAGAATCCCTCATGGTTATTCCATCACGTTTGACTCTGATGATCAGCATCATGCGGTCCTTGGTATCGCAGTCTGTCTCAGCGGCGTATCTTTTCAACATCGTCTTGATCTTCATTGACTGTGGGACGTGAAATTGGTATAACTTTAGATGTGGTAAAATATGTGACAATCGCATCAACTTTTCACTTTTGGTATATTTACAATGTGGTTAGACATGGAGAGGGAACTATAGTGACGCGCAAAAGTTTTGACAAATTCTGCCCGAAAACTATGTAGATCCGTGGTCCTTGAACGCAGCATGGACGAAACAAAACAGGAAGAACTCGAAAAGGCGTACAAAAAGGAAAAAGACGGCAGGGTGCGTGTCAGAATGCTTGCAGTGCACATGGTACACGTGCGCAAGATGAGCATAAGCGATGCCGCAGACATTCTCTTGCAGGCTGACCGGTGGGTATACCGCTGGATGCGCAGATACGAGGAAGGAGGCCTCGAAGGCCTCCGGGATCTTCCCAGATCCGGCAGGCCGCCCAAGATTTCGCCGGAAGCGATGGACGGCATACTGGACAAGGTAGTGGACCGGTTCAAGACCACTCCTGCCGAACTGCAGCAGGTCATACACAGGGAAACGGGAACAAAGATGCACAGGACGAACATCAGGAAAATCATGCAAAAATACGGCCTGTCTCCCAAGGGGTCGCAAAGGATCCACATCAACAGGGCCACCAAAACGGCCGTAAAAAGCTGGCAATATCGCCTCAAAAAGAGAATTTCACGCCTAGAAAAAGACGGTTTTGTCCCAGTCGTGGAAGACGAGGCGTTCTTCATACACGACGTAAAATCGGGTCGCAAGTATTGGTCCCCCGTGGGGGTGCCAATAACCGTGCCATATACGGGAAGCCACAAAAGAATCGCCGTGTACGGTTCAGTCACGACCGATGGCAGGCAGTTCTTCAGGACTGCCAGCGGGTTTAACGCGCCCACATTTGTTGCGTACCTCAAGGCCCTGCAGAGGCATTTTGGGAAGGTGGCCGTCATGGTGGACAGGGCGTCCCCGCACCGCGCAAAAGCCGTCCGGACGCTGCTGCGCGAGAACAAGAACATCAAGATCATATACCTGCCAAAAGGCTCGCCGTATCTCAACGCCGTGGAAGAATGCTGGCACCAAGGAAAACGGAACCTGCTTGTCTCAGAATACTACAAAACCTTCTTGGACATGCACAGTGCCGTCTCCCAGTATTATCGAACTGCAAGATTCAATCTGGATTTGTTCAAATTCCTTAACAGAAAAGCCGAATTATTTTGCAGGAACTTTTGATCGCCACTATAGCTACCAGATTTACCATCTGCCAGTTGATGCGGCAGCAAATGATCCATATTGGTTAGTATGGTCATTAGCATTGTATGCAGGAATTGCAATAACAATTGCAGCAATAATTATTCCAAAATTAAGGACAAATTAGTTATTTCGTTTTTTGGTACTGAGGTTAGTTCTGATGTATTTTGTTTGGCTATAACTTCAATTGAGAATTTCAAGGAGTTTGAGTCAACGATTTGATTTGGATTTCAGATTCAATAATTTTCGTTTTGTATGGAATTTTTTCTTTGGGTGCTGTTCAAAAACGACAGAGAGTCCTTTGATTTTTTTAGTTTATTTTCTACGAGTTGTTTTTTCTTTTTGATTAGTTGTTTAAGACCAATTATTCGTGGTTTAGAATACTTCATATCTAAAATTGCTGAAAAACTGGCTCTGGGAAGTTACCGGTAGAGCATCTACGTGGAAAATTCGGTAGATCGCTCCGCAACACAAGCAACATGCCCCAAAAAAACCAAGAATGCTTCTTATTAACTCATTAACCAATATCAGTAGTCGGAAATTTACCCCTTAGGCAGGTCCCCCGACATCATACGGTTGACCCACAATCCTACATAATTCCAATGCAGCCATGGCCGCAGCATATGCGACAAGCGCCAGAGTCACCCGATCATAACTCGAATCCGCACGGTACTGCTCCACTGCCCACGTGTTGTACATGAACAGCGAGACGTAAAACATGATTGCCCTAAACGACGCATTGCGGCTTGTCGTCCTCGGACGCACCTGCTCTACCTGCTTGTATCCTGTCTCTATCCCCCACCTTCTCCTGTACTCCTCTGGAAGCGTCTCAATCTCGTCTAGCGCCCTGGCAGGGGAAAGGTTGGTGGCAAAGACATGGTATCTTTCCGTGGCATCGGCATCAGGATCGTCTATCTTTTTTGAGGGCGTGATTATCAACGTGAATGTAACAGACTGGCCTGCTGCGTTTCTGAGGGTGTACCGTGAGACTGCCCTGCGTGATTTATCGTGGTGCTCCCGTATCGCCCTCTTCATCCCCACGTTCTTGACTGCCGGCATCAGGAACTTGCGCCTTTGTTCGGATACAAGCCTGATTATCTCAGTCGAGTAAAACTCGCGGTCCATCAGCAGCAGCCGGGCCCGTATCCTGTAATCCCTGAGTTTTTGCATGAATTTACGCACAAAATCGGCGTTGTCCACGCTGCGCGTGACCTGCATGCACTCCAAAATGGCCGGAACCTGCTCTGCTACCACGTGCATTGTCGCATAGCACTCGAACCTGCCTGTACCGCCCTTTGGTTTGGACCATATCAGGTGTGACATGTTGTCCTTGTCGTGCCTTGGTATCAGGTGCTTGTCTATTGCCACCAGTACGCCTCCCTTGTACCGGCACGTATTCTTGGCAAGCCTTGCGGTGCGTGTGAGCATGTCCCTGCAGAGTTCGTCTGCACCGTCTGATTCTAGCGAGTTTACCATGTTGCGAAACCACTTGGGTGACGGCATCTTCTTTTTGGCATGCTTGAGCAGCCTGATTGCCTCCTCGGAGGCTATGTTGGATTCAGACATCTTCATCAGTATGGCTGCAAACTCGCCCACCCCGTATTGGGCATTGTTCCCAGTAGGGAATCCTATGGGTGCAGACCACAGTATTCCTGACAAGGTATTAAGCATCCTTTCTCCGATCTTGTTACGGTGTACCTGCCCACCTTTTTGCGCAAACACTAGGGTGGGCAAGGACGCCGTAGATAATAGATCCGTATGCTCGAAAAATGTTAACACGTCTGCGAACATCTGTTGGATGGCTTAGAGGGTAAATTTCCGACTACTGAATATGGCCACATGCAAGTTGTGGACTGCCTAGCATGAGCAGAACGCCGGATTCAGACAAGATTCTTTCCAGCTGATGCCACACCCCACAGGGTGAGGACGATTCAAAAATGACTAATCTTAAACACGGCAGCGCCAGAAACTCCTTCAGGGTTACGATTTAGGATGCCTGCACGAATCCAATGCATCGTGAAATGAGACCAAGTTCTCAGAATGCGGACAGCGGCGAAATTGTTATAATGAGAATACCTTCTACCAATTCATTGGGTTTTAAGAAATTTCTCGGTAACGTCAAGAAACAGTATGATGAAAAACAAGAACGGAGACGCGTAGAAGAGCAGGAACTCCAGGAATATGAAGGCCAAGTAGATGATCTTTTAGCCCAATTTGAGATCCCTGAGCTTGATGATTTTTTTCTAAAATAGAAAATATGCGTAATCCAGAACTTTTTCAAACTCCGCGTTGACGTTAGTCCTGCTGTCAAAAATTTATGATCCATCCAATTAAAACCAGAATATGCCGGTTCATACTGTTGTCGGAACAGAAAACAAGTGACCTGCAAAAAGAGAACAAGGCTCTCAGAGACATGATCAAGCGCCAGGACGCTGACATCAAGCGCCAGGACGCTGACATCAAGCGCCAGGACGCTGACATCAAGCGCCAGGACGCAGCTGCCAGGCACGAGCAAAGCCTGTGGCGCACACGGGACGGCTCCGAGTCCGGAGCCGCAGGAGAGCCCGCCCTGCTGCACCGCGTGGAGGTGCTTGATGAGATCATCAGAGTCGGGAAAAATCTTCATGACGCGACGCTGAAGCGCAGGGAACAGTTCCAATACATGCTTGACAGGGCCGAGGCGTGGATAAGGCAAAGCGGCAAATCCCCGCTCTTCAGGAGTGACGAGACGAGGGCGTCGGATCCCGGGAACCGCTGCAAGCTGTACCCAAGGCACGCGCTGCTCATGTCACTGATGTACAAAAAGGGCAACCCCACGCAGGGCGTGCTTGCGGCATTCTTTGGAATAGACCAGGCGACCGTGTCCCGGTATATCGATGTACTAGACGGGGTGCTTGAGGCGGTGCTGCCCACCGCTGCCAACATCTCAAAGGAGATAGAGGACACGGAGACAAAAGAGGATCTCAAAAAAATAATTTCCGGGCCTGACGGGGGCATTATGATGATCGACGGCACGCACTGCCCCATACAGAGGCCGGACGAAAAACAGATGAGGAGCATGATGTATTCTGGCAAGAAGAAGAAATTCACGCTCAACACCACCGTGTGCATAAACGAAAACGGGGTGATAGTCGCCATATCCGGCAGCACCGTGGGATCCGTCCACGACATCACGCTGCTCAGGGAGAGCCCGCTGCCATTTGGAAAATGGTGGGACCGCATGTGCGACGAGAACACCCCCGAAGAGGACAGGATCCACACCCTTACTGACCGCGGCTACAAGGGAATTGCAAAGGATCTGCCCGGCACAAACACCCTGCAGCCGCACAAGAAGACCAAGAACCACAAGCGCTTTACAAAGGAGGAAAAAGAGCACAACCATAAAATCAACTCCGCCCGGGTAAAGGTGGAGCACTCCATCGGCAGGCTGAAGCGGTACGGCCGGCTTACCGCGCCATACAAAGGAAAGATTGGCGACTTTAACAGGGAATTTAACATAATAGCCGGGCTTGTAAACCTGGACCTCGTGTGGAACTACCTGGAGAAGGGACCGCCTCCTTCAGGCGGCAATCTGGGGCCGGTGATAAACTGGGAACAGGCAAACGCCCCCGGCAGCGCCGTCTCAAACAATTAATCCCGTGCACATCGTGGTGCTGCAAGGCTGCGCACGTTATTTCGTATTTCGGGCAGGACAGGATCCCCACATGGCTAACATGGCGAGAATTAAATCAGAATTTTTAATATTTTCCGGAATTTTCCGGTTTAATCCAGCGAAATGGAAGGATTACGCATAGCTTCTAATATATCAATAACAAGCCCGAACCGTGGAAAGAAGAAGATAAAAAAACAGGCAGAACATACACACAAAAACCCAGCAGAAGAGACTATCTTGATTTTGCATGGGAACATATTGAAAGTAATGAAATATCCTATGAGCAGCTCAGAACCTATGCATTAAAAAAGCGAATCGTAACGCCTAGTTTTTTTGGTTCTGATAATGATGAACAATTTGCCCAAACTGATTTTGAGGCATCATAAATTCAATCAAAGTTGACTTTGAGCCTGAGGCTATTACCAATGAGGAACACTTATACTGACGATCAAAAGTTTGTGCACAATGCCTCATATTTTCGGCTGGTAAATTTGAGGATGTCAAGCTTGAACCTGGCGGTTCGATAATACAACGAAACTGCCCGGTGCATGTCCTGAAATGTCCGGTAATATTCCGAGACGAGCAGGACGCGCTTTCCTTGGTGCCAGCATTCCTCCATCGCGTTGAGGTACGGCGAGCCCTTTGGCAGATAGATCATCTTGACATCCCTGTTGCTGCGCAGAAATTCCTTTACCAGTTTTGAGCGGTGCTGCGGGGCCCGGTCTGCCGTCACTACCACCTTGCCAAAATGCCGGTGCAGATCCTTGAGGTATCTGACAAACGTGGGTCCGTCAAATTTCTCGTACGTCCGGAAAAACTGCCTGCCGTCTTTTGCGATCGAGCCGTACGCTGCGATCCTCTTGTGGCTGCCGGTGTACGGCACGCTTATGGGATGGCCCACCAGGGACCAATATTTACGGCCGACTATCACGTCGTGTATGAAGATTGCCTCGTCCTCCATTACCGTGGTAAATCCCTCCTTTTCTAGGCGTGAAACGCGCTTGTTGAAGCGGTATTTCCAGTTCTGCACGGCCTTTTTGTTGGCCCTGTTAACATGGACTTTCCGTGGTGCCTTCGGGGACAGGCCGTACTGGTGCATGATCTTCCTGACGTACGTGATGTGAAGCTTTACGCCCGTGTCATGGTGTATGTTCTGTTGCAGTTCCGAGGGCGTGATTTTATGGCATGCCGTCTTTGCAATTATTCCGTCGATGACGTCTTGCGGGATCTTTCTGGGCCGTCCGCATCTGGGAAGATCACGGAGGCCTTGCAGGCCTCCGTCATCGAAGCGGCTCAACCAGTTGCGGACCCAGTTTGGGCTCCGTCCTTGGATGTCGGCAGTCTCCTCCACGGTCATGTTGAACACGCGAACCATGCGTACCGTGACCATCCTAGCCCGAACCTTGTGGTCTTTTTCTTTTTTGCACGCTTTTTTTAGTTCTTCCAGTTTGGAGTCGTCCATGTCTCCATGAAAGAAAGTCTGATCTAGAAACTTTGCGGTTGGCTAGGGCATTTGCTCAAAGACTTTTGCGTGTCAGTATAGAAGCTCAACTGATGGTGTTTCTGAAAGCAAAATTCTCTGAAAGAAAAATAAGCAGGCAGGTAACCATTCAAGGCAGAGACATTCTAGATATTTTGGTGGATGACAAATATGCCTTTGAATTAAAAGTTCCTCATGCAAGATCTGATCTGAGAAATCTTGGTGGACAATTAGAGGAATACCAAGAGCAGTATCCAAATTTGTGTGCAGTGATTTATGATGTGGTTGATTCCAATCTTTCACAGGACATTGCGGATTATGTGGACAGGTACAAACGAAATTATGGAATTGACAGCATAGTTTTAGGTGGGAGAAAACGAAAATAACCTAAAATTATTCAAATTGTGTAATTCTTTTGTATTTCCGGTGCTGGGATTACCCAGAAACGACCCTGCCTGAGAAATTCAAGAGATGCATTGAGCGGCAAATACGCCAGCATTTGGAGAAAAACTGCCGGATATCACAGTTATAAGAGACATCACGACATACACCCTGTTGAAGTACCTGGTTCTATTTTTGATCATGGTCGCATCCCTTGCAGTATCGCAGTCACACGCAGCATTCGAGTCCCCCTTAAAACAGATGCAGTCAGGCGTGGCTCCTGACGAGATACGGTGCAATGACGGCCGAGTTCTGGTGATCTTCCAAAGCGGCCATCCTGCGTGCATATTCGAGACGACTGCACAAAGACTGGGATTGGACCCAATAGGGCCCAGCAACATTGATCTCCTCGTCAATGTCGCCGTCATACATGCAACCGATGCAGACCCGATAATCCCGCCCGAGATTGCATCTGCAAACAACAATTTTGCAGTGGATTTTTACAGTCAGATCTCAGACGGCAATGACAACATTTTCTTCTCACCCGTCAGCATGCTGGGCCGGACCCCGCTAGAATGAGACCGATCAAATCCGAATGTTTTTTGGAGCAGGGGGTCGAGGGAAGGGCATGAGCAAGAGGCGAAGTCCACAAGACAAGGTCATGATAGTGATGGAATTTTTTACCACCAATGTGCCGGCTGCCGAGCTGTGCCGAAAGCACAACATATCTCCTGCAACCTTTCAGGACTGGAAGGGCAAGTTCCTGCAGGGAGGCAAACATGCTCTCATAAACAGGGGGGATGCGGCCAAAAGCCACTTGGCAGAGGTGGAAAACCTCAAGCGCATAATCGGTGAGATCACCGTAGCCAACGACATTTTAAAAAAAACTTTGGAGGGAACAAAGTGATGAAGATGCAGGCCATCAGTGATGTAAGCAAGCGTATGAGCCTGAACAAGGCCCTGCAGTACTGCGGCATGTCCAAGCATGCCTGGTACTACACCAAGAAGCCAAGAGACGTGGCCATGGACCCGGACGTGGTTGACGTGGTAAGAACCATAGCCTCCAAGCGTCCCACGTACGGAACCAGGCGCATGGCAGCGCAGGTCACCAGGGAGACAAACATTCCAACAAATCGCAAGAGAATACAGCGAATATATCACAAAATAGGCTGGATCGAGCCCAAAAAGACTAAAAACGACATCATTCGTGCCTCAAGGCGCAGGAGGTTCAAGCCCACCGCACCCAACCAGCTATGGGAGACTGACATAACGTACATCCACTGCGGGATTGATGGATGGTGCTACTGTTTCAACGTCCTTGACGTGTTCACCAGAAAGTGGGTGGCGTACATGTTTGACACCACGGCTCCTGCCCACACGGCAGTGCAATCGGTGCTAAAGGCGGTGTCGTCTGCAGGAGAGATCTCAAACCTGAGGCTCAGGACCGACAACGGTTCCCAGTACAGCAGCCGCGAATTCAAAAAGGCCATGCAGGCACTGGGGATAAGACACGAGTTCATCTGGAAGCAGACGCCGGAGCAGAACGGACACGTGGAGTCATTCCACGGGACGCTCAAGAGGGAGTACATCTGGCCGCATGAATTTGCACGCTTTCAGGATGCCGAGGTCGTGCTTGCAAAGGCCTTTGAGGACTACAACAAGGACAGGATCCATTCGGCGCTGGGATATCTTACACCTGATGAGTTTGTAGGCAAGATGGAGGTTGGGAATAAATGAGAGGCAGGATTATTCGGAAAAAGATGCAAAAAGTGGTACCAAAAACAGGGGTCCAGATCAATGCATACTGCATTTTCAATGCTGTATGAGGGTGCCCGAAACAACACCGCAGAGGAGATGCAGCAGACATTTGGCTTTGAGCCCGATCATGCCTCCCGTCACAACTCCACTGCCCACCTCATATCCTCCATAAACCGCGACGATCCGGATGCCACACTCGACATGGCAAACTCGTTGTGGCTTGCCGACTGGTTCGTTCCCTACGAGTCATACACGGACGTGGTACGCAGTACGTATCTTGCAGAAATAGAGAGCGTTGATTTTTTGGATGTTGGTGATGCCGGCGGGGTACCGCGAATAAACGCATGGGCCAACGAAAAGACACACGGCAAAATACCGAAGGTTTTGGAGTTTAAGGACGTGGACGGAACCACCGCAGCTGCACTCCTAAACGCCATATACTTCAAGGGCACTTGGAAGACGCAATTCTCCGAAGAGAACACGCTTGAATCCGACTTTTGGACAGCCCCCGCACAGAGAGTCGGGGCGGACTTCATGAACATGAAAGGATCTTTTGACATGGTACAATTGGACAGTCTTCAGGTCCTGAAACTTCCATACAAGGGCGACAGGCTGTCCATGCTGATAGTGCTGCCGTCGGACAGGGACGGCATACAGAAGATAGAAGAGACGCTCTCATCAGAACGGATAGGGCAATGGAGGCAGGGCATGGCGAATACCGAAGTTGAGATAAAAATGCCAAAATTTGAGATGAAGACACACTACGACCTCATACCCCATCTCAAGAATCTCGGGGTGGCAGATGCATTCGATCAGATTAATGCGGACTTTTCAGGAATGCAGGACATCTCGTCTGGAAACCTGTTCGTCTCAAAGGCAATCCAGGATGCATATGTTAAGGTAAACGAGGAGGGAACAGAGGCAGCTGCTGTAACTATAGTGAAAAGTGAAAGTTCGTTCCAAGTTCAGCACCTCAGACCGAAAACTATGTAGATCAGCCGGTCGCCTAACGCGGCATGATCAAAGTAACACGGGAAGAACTCGAAGTAGCATACAAAAAAGGTAAGTGTTCACGTCGTGCCTAATTCAGTTCACTCTTGGGTAAATTTTGTGCAAACCACAGATCCAAATAGGATGGTAATCCAAACCCGATGTGAAAAGCCAGGCTGAACTCAAAAAGATGTACACGGATCTCAAGACTGAGAACATCAAGCTCAAGCAGACGATTGAGATGCAAGGGCAGATAATTGAGGAATTGAATCTGGCAGTTGCTGATCTTAAGCGCAGGCTGGTGCGGCATGACAATTACAACACCCCGTCATCACAAAAAAGGGGGCCCGGATGGCCTGACACAAAGGGAAAAGGCGACGAAAAGAATGCCTACAATAAATCCACAAAAGCCTCCCGGGATCAAAAGGACCGCGTGGATGCGGCCGGCAGCGGGAAGTCGCGCGGGGGGCAAAAAGGCCACATGGGCCGCACCCGCAAGCCAAAACCCACCGAGTTTGAGGAACACACCCCGGAGGCCTGCCCCGAATGCGGCTCGGGTAGCCTTTCCATAGTGCAGTCAGAAAAACGCGACATTACCAAGGTGGAGCGCACGATAAAGGTCATCACCACGCGCCACACCATAAACACGTGTCGCTGCTCCTGCGGTCTGGTGGACATCAAGCCCGAGACCGGCCTTCCAGACAAGGGCAGCTACGATCCGAGCATAACGACTGATGTTGCAGACGATTACGTGTGTCGCATGCCGTTTAGGATGATCGCAGACCGCATGTCGCGGTACGGAATTACACTCTCCTCGGGCACGGCGCACAACATAATGCGCAGGCTGGGAACGTCGCTGGGCGCCCCTGCGGCAGCCATTGCCGCCATGATACGCAAGGCCAAGATACTGCACGCCGACGAGACATCGATTCACCTAAACGGCCGCAACGTCTGGGTGTGGATACTGCACGATCCGCTGACCGGGCACGCGCTGTACGTGATACGGGACAGCCGGGGGGCAAAGGTTCTGAAAGAAGCGCTTGGGGGTTGGGACGGCACGTTAGTGTGCGACGGCTGGACGGCGTACGGAAAATACCGCGTCCAGCGCTGCTGGTCGCACATAATACGCGAGGCCAGGGACATCTGCAACCGCAATCCGGACTGCCCAGGCGCGCGCAACGTCCTGAAGCACCTGCGCATAATCTATGATTATGCCAGAAGGGCAAGCAGGAAACGCTCGCGCTCTCTCCGGGACAACGCGTCTGCCATGCTGACGTCATGCATCGAAAAGATCGTTGCAAGGTACGCCGACGATCCAATATTGGAAAAATTCATGGTCAAGATCAGCAATGCTGGCAGCGACCTGTTCCGGTTCGTGCTGAACCCAAAGATCCCGCCTACAAACAATGCTGCAGAACGCGGGTTGCGCGAGATAGTCGTGCACAGAAAAATACGGGGCAGCATAAGGGCAGAGGAGACGATGACGTGGATGGCGAATTTCTTTTCATGTGTAATGACATGGAAAAACAAGAAATTGGATTACTTGGCGGAGATTGCAAAATACGCCTAAAAATGAGTTAAACCACGTGAACACTTACCAAAAAAGAAAAGGACCTCAGGGTGGGAGCCAGAATGCTTGCAGTACACATGGTACATTTTCGTAAAATGAGCATAGATGATGCGGCCGTCAATCTTCTGCGATGTCCCAGGTGGGTACGCAACTGGCTGGAACGCTTCGAGAATGGAGGTCTACAAGGCCTCCGGGATCTTCCCAGATCCGGCAGGCCGCCCAAGATTTCACCTGAAGCAATGGACGGCATACTGGACAAGGTAGACCGGTTCAAGACCACTCCTGCCGAACTGCAACAGGTCATACACAGGGAGACGGGAACAAAGATGCACAGGACGAACATCAGGAAAATCATGCAAAAATACGGTCTGTCCCCCAAGGGGTCGCAAAGGATCCACATCAACAGGGCCACCAAAACGGCCGTAAAAAGCTGGCAATATCGCCTCAAAAAGAGAATTTCACGCCTAGAAAAAGACGGTTTTGTCCTGGCCGTGCAAGACGAGGCGTTCTTCATACACGACGTAAAATCTGGCCGCAAGTATTGGTCCCCCGTGGGGGTGCCAATAACCGTGCCATACACTGGAAGCCACAAAAGAATTACCGCGTACGGTTCAATTACAATGGATGGCAGGCAGTTCTTCAGGACTGCCAGCGGGTTTAACGCGCCCACTTTTGTTGCTTATCTCAAGGCCATGCAGAGGCATTTTGGGAAGGTTGCCGTCCTGGTGGACAGGGCGTCCCCGCACCGCGCAAAAGCCGTCCGGACGCTGCTGCGCGAGAACAAGAACATCAGGATCATATACCTGCCAAAAGGCTCGCCGTATCTCAACGCCGTGGAAGAATGCTGGCACCAAGGAAAACGGAACCTGCTTGTTTCAGAATACTACAAAACCTTCTTGGACATGCACAGTGCCGTCTCCCAGTACTATCGAACTGCGAGATTCAATCTGGATTTGATCAAATTCTTTAACAGAAAAGCCAAATTATTTTGCAAGAACTTTTGATCGCCACTATACCATCGTGGCAGGAAGGATGTCGGAGCCGGAGATTGCATCATTTGTTGCAGATCATCCATTCCTGTTTGCAATACAGGACGATGAGAGCGGGATGATTCTATTCATGGGAAGGGTATCTGACCCGTCATAGAAATCCATGTGCAACGGATCAAACTAAAAAAACCACGTGATTTCAAATAAATTCGCGGCGGATCAATTATAAAATAAATGTAAGTGTTCACGTCGTGCCTAATTCAGTTCACTCTTGGGTAAATTTTGTGCAAACCACAGATCCAAATAGGATGGTAATCCAAACCCGATGTGAAAAGCCAGGCTGAACTCAAAAAGATGTACACGGATCTCAAGACTGAGAACATCAAGCTCAAGCAGACGATTGAGATGCAAGGGCAGATAATTGAGGAATTGAATCTGGCAGTTGCTGATCTTAAGCGCAGGCTGGTGCGGCATGACAATTACAACACCCCGTCATCACAAAAAAGGGGGCCCGGATGGCCTGACACAAAGGGAAAAGGCGACGAAAAGAATGCCTACAATAAATCCACAAAAGCCTCCCGGGATCAAAAGGACCGCGTGGATGCGGCCGGCAGCGGGAAGTCGCGCGGGGGGCAAAAAGGCTACATGGGCCGCACCCGCAAGCCAAAACCCACCGAGTTTGAGGAACACACCCCGGAGGCCTGCCCCGAATGCGGCTCGGGTAGCCTTTCCATAGTGCAGTCAGAAAAACGCGACATTACCAAGGTGGAGCGCACGATAAAGGTCATCACCACGCGCCACACCATAAACACGTGTCGCTGCTCCTGCGGTCTGGTGGACATCAAGCCCGAGACCGGCCTTCCAGACAAGGGCAGCTACGATCCGAGCATAACGACTGATGTTGCAGACGATTACGTGTGTCGCATGCCGTTTAGGATGATCGCAGACCGCATGTCGCGGTACGGAATTACACTCTCCTCGGGCACGGCGCACAACATAATGCGCAGGCTGGGAACGTCGCTGGGCGCCCCTGCGGCAGCCATTGCCGCCATGATACGCAAGGCCAAGATACTGCACGCCGACGAGACATCGATTCACCTAAACGGCCGCAACGTCTGGGTGTGGATACTGCACGATCCGCTGACCGGGCACGCGCTGTACGTGATACGGGACAGCCGGGGGGCAAAGGTTCTGAAAGAAGCGCTTGGGGGTTGGGACGGCACGTTAGTGTGCGACGGCTGGACGGCGTACGGAAAATACCGCGTCCAGCGCTGCTGGTCGCACATAATACGCGAGGCCAGGGACATCTGCAACCGCAATCCGGACTGCCCAGGCGCGCGCAACGTCCTGAAGCACCTGCGCATAATCTATGATTATGCCAGAAGGGCAAGCAGGAAACGCTCGCGCTCTCTCCGGGACAACGCGTCTGCCATGCTGACGTCATGCATCGAAAAGATCGTTGCAAGGTACGCCGACGATCCAATATTGGAAAAATTCATGGTCAAGATCAGCAATGCTGGCAGCGACCTGTTCCGGTTCGTGCTGAACCCAAAGATCCCGCCTACAAACAATGCTGCAGAACGCGGGTTGCGCGAGATAGTCGTGCACAGAAAAATACGGGGCAGCATAAGGGCAGAGGAGACGATGACGTGGATGGCGAATTTCTTTTCATGTGTAATGACATGGAAAAACAAGAAATTGGATTACTTGGCGGAGATTGCAAAATACGCCTAAAAATGAGTTAAACCACGTGAACACTTACAAATAAATTTTAAAATTCGGTTCAAAGACGGTTTTGCCCATGCTGCCTTAAACGCGTGCCAGCGATGAAAAATTCCCATTAGAATTTCCCATGCCTTTCTTGTCTGGCAGCCGCCTCCAGAAATTATGGCACATGCCTGCCCAATGTGCAGGACGGGAAGGTCTGAACACGCGACAACGGAGGCATTTGGCCACCAGCTGATCTTGCAAAATGATCGGCTAGGCCCAAATGAATAATAGCCCGAGGACACAACCGGGCACCGTGTACGAGGGAACCAGAAGAACCGGTATTTTTTACTGCCGATATTCATCGGAATATTCGGAGGAATTGTTGCGTATTTTGTACTGAGGCATGATGATCCAGGAAAGGCAAGGAACTGCCTGTATCTGGGTCTGGGCCTTACCGGAATGAATCTGGCGTTCAGCGTGGTGTTTGGAATGGGCGTGATTGACGCTTCAGAGCCCTTTCCCGACTTGGCTTCTTTGTCCAGACTCAGCATACTACTCTGGCTGGTCGTGATCGACACCATCGTCGACGGACTGCGTGCCATGCTTGGTCTGTAGGGCCAACGCACGGTCTTGGCCGGGGTGTGATTGACATGGCATCAGCATGCCCTCCGGATTCCGGGCTGGCACATGGTGCGAAAATCATTACAGCTAGCCGGCATCAAGCACGGTACGAGGGAACGCTTGGGAGCGTTGCCTGTGGCAGGCCGCATCACGCGCACCATACCTTGACAGGCTAGTATCCCTCAGGTACCGGAATTTCATGGAAGACAGAGTACGATGCGATCTCTATGGATCTTCCCTCGACCACGCCATACACGGCGACAGTGTATACTCCCGGACCGTGCTGCTTCAGCTGGTCTATGATGTTGGCCATGATCTCAAAGTGATCCCCCAGAGCGGTCCAGTGGTTTGTGGTGGTTGCCGGCACGCTGAATGTGACTGGGATCTTGGTTTTTTTGGCCGCCTCCCAGTTCCGGGTGGCCTCTTCAGGCGAGGACGGTGCCGGCAGTGACTCGGAGAGATCGTAGGGGTCGGGGCATTTTTGGGTGTTCCAAGTCCAGGCATTATCTGCATACTCCCACCCACTCTGCAGTATGGGCCGGACATAGACGACAGGCTCGCCGTAGTGGTAGCAGTACGTGTGAGATGTCTGACCCGCCGTGAGGCTGTGCGGTGGCGGATCGTAATAAAGAATGACTGAATATTCGTCAAATTCCCAAGGGTGTTTTATCATGGCAGAAAAAGAGACTATCCCTTTACTTATCTCCGGAAGGGTTTCAAACTGCACAACGTCATACTCGAAATGCTGGACGACCATCGTGTTGTACCCGTCATGGGCTATGCCGATGTTTACCAGGGCATGGTTGGGATCGAGTACGTTGTCCCTGTGGCCCGGGCTTGCCATAAGCCCCCACATCGCCTCGCGGACGCCCTCGTTGGGAGTTTCAGGAGAGAGGCCAGTGCCTGCGCAGTATCTTGCTCCATGGACATTTTCGGCATTGGATTGGTATCCGCCGTCCAGCGTGTACCGCATGTACGGCTTTAGGCCGTCCAGCCCCCAGTGGCTGGCAGAACACCCTTCCAGTATGTTGTCTGCATGGGTCTGGGCGGCGCTGTTATTGCCCATGGCAACCATGTTCAATCCGGCCCGGACGCGTTCCCCGTTTATCAGTTCCAGCATGAGCAGCCTGCTCTCTTCTATGGCAGACTGCGGTTCGTCTCCGGCAGGGACATCATCATCATCATCCAGGCCAGGCGATGCATCTGGATCTGCATCGGGCAGAATCGATTCCTCGTCCTCGGCCGGATCTGGATTGTCGGCCAGCAGCTCGTTGTATGACTCCACTAGCATGTCGTATTCTTGGCGTAACTGCTCGTAGTTCTTGTTAATCTCAATGGAATGATTCCGCAGATCCGCGTTTAACTGGTGTAGTCTTGCGATCTCTTCCAGGTCGGCTGCAGAGTGGACAGATATCACGCCAACATTTGCAAGGTACGTAATGGCTTCGAGCAGCTCATAGTCGGTGATGCCTCCCTCTGCCCACAGGCCAAACACGTTCCCCACCCACCCGGGTATCGGTTCGCTCTGCGAATAAGCATGCTCGATGCCGGAGAACGCTGCGACGACTGCCAATGCAAGCACCATACAGCAAAGTCCCCTGCGCCTCACAAGCATACATTATCACGCCCATCTTTATGAGTACTCGTATCAGACATGTGCCGATGCCCGGATCACATGCGGGTGCGTGCACGACGGCCAGGCTGTCAGTATGCCCCACCAACGTCCCATCTGTACAGGCAAGACCAGCACATCACACACACAAGACGCGGCAGAGCAAGACCAGACATGGCTGTTCTGCAGGATGGCGCTCCAACAGACACCCAATAAGGTAATTAGGATACGGGCGCATATGGGATCATGCAGGGACTGTGCATGAAGGATCCGTCAGGCAGGGGCGAGCACTGCTTCTGCATAGGGATAGACGCGCAGCGTGGAATCAAAAGGTGCTGCAGGTGCGGCCAGTGGAACGTGCAGGGGAAGAACTGGACAAGCAAGGAGGACTTTAGATGAGACGGTTCATGGGGCATGATGATGTCAGCATCGGCCTCATCATCTGTCAGGGCATTGCTGGGCCTAGAATCTAGCATGGTTTTTATCGGGGTTTCTTCGAATCTTGGAGTACTTGAGCAGCCAGGAATACAGACACATCGTAAGGATAGTCGGCAACGACATTCCCGGAGAGAAGAAGACGCTTGTGGGGCTGACCCAGATAAAGGGAATAGGCCAGAGTTTTGCAACTGCAGTCATCGACACCCTGGGAATCAACCCGAACTCGAACATCGGGGATCTCACTGACGGCCAGGTGGAGTCAATCGAGAGGGTGATTACGGATCCCGTCGCTGCAAACTTTCCAATATGGTTCCTCAACAGGCGCAAGGACATAGAGACAGGAAAGGACATGCACCTGCTTACATCAGACATTCCGTTTACGCTTAGAAACGACATCGAAAGGGAGCGCGTCATCGCAAGCTGGAGGGCCTACCGTCACCTCAGCGGCCTGAAGGTAAGGGGACAGAGGACCAGAACCTCAAGCAGGCGGGGCGGCGCAGTCGGCGTTGCAAAGGGCGGTCAGGCATCGAAGGGCTCCGGGAGTTAACAGGTGATACGCAATGGGAGACCCAAAATATCCACGAAGGACATGGAGGAAGCCGAAGAGGCCCCTCAACTATGACCTGAAGATGAGCGAACTTGAGACGCTGGGCACGTTTGGGCTCAGAACCAAGAGGGAGCTGTGGAAGGCCCATACCGAGCTGTCCAGAGTAAGACACCAGGCAAGGTCGCTGCTTGCGCTCAGACAGGAGGTCAGGATCGAAAAGGAGCCGATCCTGATGAGATCACTTGCCAAGATCGGGCTGGTCAGCCAGGATGCAACGCTTGATGATGTCCTTAATCTAAACGTCAAGGATCTGCTTGCGCGAAGACTGCAGACGATCGTCACAAAGAAGCTCGGATTCAAGACCCCGTACCAGGCAAGGCAGGCAGTGGTGCACGGCCACATCATGGTAGGGGAGAGAAGGGTAGACATTCCATCATATACAGTCACGATAGCAGAGGAGGACAGCGTAAGGTTTGCACCAGAGTCAAAGATCTCAGAGATGTTCAAAAAGGCAGAACCAGACGATGGCGGTGGTGGTGCCTCGGCGACCGTACCAGATGAGTCCGAAGAGTCATAGGCACATGCCGACCAAGGGACTGTCCGCGGGAGGATCTTCATGTGTTCCATTATAGGGTATAGCGGGGACGGCGCGGCCGCTCCAATCATGGTAAAGGGATTGGAGAGGATGGAGTACCGCGGGTATGACAGCGTCGGACTGGCAACCGGGTTCGGGGGAAAGATCGAGACAAGAAAGGGTGTCGGAAGGGTCAGCCAGGTCAACGCAAAGGTCAGGCTGGATGTCATGCCCGGAAGAACAGGCATAGGCCACACCAGATGGGCCACCCACGGCACGGTTACAGACACCAATGCCCACCCGCACCCGAGCAACTCCGGAGAGATTGCCATAGTCCACAACGGGGTGGTGGAGAATTTTGAGGACCTCAAGGAGATGCTCAAGGGAGAGGGATACGTCTTCAAAAGCGAGACTGACAGCGAGGTGATTGCAAACCTGCTTCAGAGGAGCTACGAGTCGACAAAGGACATCGTAAAGGCAGTCGCAATGACTGTCCGGGCGCTCAAAGGACATTATGCGTTTGTGGCCATGTTTGCCGACGGCACCCTGGCGGCTGCAAAGTTTCACGAATCCCTGATAATAGGGATCGGCTCAGGCGGGCTGTTCCTCTCAAGCGACGTCCTGGGATTCATAGAGTACGCAGACGATGCCATATACATGGAAAACGGCAGTTTTGCAGTAGTCAGCGGCGGGGTGCCTGCCATCTTTGGGTTTGACCAGAGTCCCATAAAGTATGCCATCACCAAGGTCTCAAGGGAGTTCGGGGATGTCTACAAGGGGGACTATGCGCACTTTACCCTCAAGGAGATATGCGAGCAGGACAGGACCATACTCGAGTCCGGCATGACTGCCTCAGAAGAGATTGCAGAGGCGGCAGGATGCATCATGGATGCAAAAGAGGTCTACATCACGGGGAGCGGCACCAGCTATAACGCGGCGCTGGTGGCAAGACAGATCCTTTCAAGGCACGCCAGAATCAAGACAGAGGCCATAGTGTCAAGCGAGTTTGGGTTTGTGGCAGACGGCATCGGGAGTAACTCGGTCCTGATTGCCATATCGCAGAGCGGCGAGAGCGCAGACGTGCTCGAGGCAGTAGGCATTGCAAAAAGGGCAGGCTGCCGCATAGTGTCCATCGTCAATCTGCCAATGTCATCCCTGGCGCGCGAGTCTGATGTGGTAATCGGGATGAACTGCGGACCGGAGATAGGGGTGGCTGCGACGAAGAGCTTTACATCGCAGCTTGCCATACTGTACAGGATAGTACAGGAGATAACGGGCACGGGGATCGACTTTGCAGGGATCTCCCGGGCGGCAGCAGAGGTGCTGAAGGATCATGCAGAGATCCGGAGGATTGCAGAGGAGATGAGGGATGTCGCTGACATCTACATACTTGGAAGGGGGATTCATTATCCGATTGCCAAGGAGGCTGCACTGAAGCTAAAGGAGCTGACGTACATTCACGCAGAGGGTGTGCCGGGAGGCGAGATGAAGCACGGAACGCTGGCCATGATGGATTCGGACATACTGGCCATAGTGATCAATCCGGACGACCCGACGCATGCAGACACCCTGATCGGGGCAAGGGAGATCAAGGCCAGGGGTGCAAAGATAATCGGAGTATCCGATGTCAAAAGTGACGTGTACGACTACTGGATTGAGGTTCCCAAGGCCGGCAGGGCCGCATACCCCATGGCAGAGATAATTCCAATCCAGCTGCTGGCATACTATGCGGCGCTCGGGAGGAACGCGGATCCCGATCACCCCAGGAACCTTGCAAAGTCAGTCACAGTCAAGTAGAGAGCCGCCGGTACTCGGACTCTGCCAGCGCCAGAAACCTCGACGAATCGATTCCGGACTTTATCATTGAGGATATGACAGCGCCGCCTGCTCCTGCCCCCTCCTTTGCAAATCCCTGCGAGAATGCCCTCAGGCCGGAATACATGGATCTTTCCAAGTGCATGTCAACTGAGATGGCAGGAACGTCCCCCACCGACCTTACCAGGCCTGCAAAGTCCGCGCTTGGATCGTCTGCCACGTATGAGGTGGTTCCGATGACGGTGTTTTCCACGTTAAAGCCGACTTCGGATGCAAACGCAAGCACGGCAGCCATCTGGGTTCCGCCTGCCAGCATGACCCTGGATACCTCGGAGGCGGAGCTGAGCATTCCGGCCACAAACGGAATCATCGGATCCCCGACCTGTGCGACTATCCGGTAGGGAAGATCCGAGTCTAGTCTTGCAATTGCGGCCGCTACGGTCTGGTTCTTGAGTTGGACGGGATTCGTGGGTATGCTGGAGCTGGTCTGGGCATCAAATCCCATGGCGCGCAGTACGGCAAGCGCAGTGGTGGTTCCGCCAGGAATGCTCTCGCCTACGACCAGGCAGTCAGTCAGGGATGCCAAGCTTCTGCCTACAATCCGGCCATAGTCCACGGCGCCGGATACTGCCGCGTCAGTCATTGCGTCTTGGGCCGATATGTCCATTCCAAACGGAAGGCCCGTATTGATGAACGGCAGCATCGGGGGGATCTTGGAGCCGGCATTGATGACAAGGTGCGGGATGCTTGAGGACTCCAGCGCAGTCTTGGTTAGCAACGCCGGCGTCGGCATGCCGTCAGGAGTCATCGGAATCGCATCCATGCTCTTGCAGTGACCGTAGTGGAGGTATTCGGCGTCGGCAGGCGGGGTAAACTGCATCAGATCCCTGTCTGCGCCGGCAATGGTAATTCCGGGAATCCTGCATGTCTCAGTGTACGAAAGGGCAAGGGAGAAGAGGAACCTGCCAGACGTCAGGGAGTCCATGAATTCCCTGGCCCTGCCGGCGTTTCCTATAATGGTAAGATCATCCAAGGATGTCACTGGCCCATCATCCTGACAAACTGAAGCTCGGTCCGCATCTGCATTACCGGATTGGTTGCCTTCTCGTGTCCGATGGTGGATGTATTCGAGGAGCCGTAGTTGTGCCCAGGGTAGACGACCAGACTGTCATCCATGACGTACAGGGTGTCAAAGAGCGCATGGTACAGGTCCTTGGCACTGCCTCCGGGAAGGTCCACGCGGCCGCAATTACCGACAAACAGGGTATCGCCTGAGAAGATCTTTCCGTCCCCGACTAGGCATATGCTGTCCTTGGAGTGGCCCGGTGTGTGGGCCACCCTGAGCCGGGAGTTGCCAAACTCGATATGATCACCGTCATTCACGGAGATGTCGTGTTCCAGCCCGGAGGCCTCGTGCTGTACGATCTTGGCCATGGTTGACTCTGCCATTGCCCTGTTTCCCAGGGTGTGATCAAAATGGTGGTGCGTATTTACAATGTACTCCACGGTGAGATCGTTGCGCTTTATGATGAGGTCCAGCTCTGCCAGATCCCATGACGGATCAATGACTACTGCCTTGCCGGTCTCCTCGTCCTCGACGACATAGGTAAAGTTCTGCATGCTGCCGACCGGAACCTGATGGACCTTCACAGGATTCCCTCCTCAGCCTCGGGCGGAATTCCGATCTCTTCGACGTGTATGGGGCCGGTCAGATCCCTCCTTTTTGGAATGCCCCGCTTCATCTTGTGAAAGGTCACCGTCATGTCGCATTTGACAAAGATGTTTGCAGTGCTGCCCGTCTGCGGATCCAGTCCCGAGGGCACATCCACTGCAACCTTGTAGCACCTGGTCTGGTTGATGTGGTTTATTGCAGAGGAGTACGGCTCGCGAATCTCCCCGGATATTCCGGTGCCAAGAATTCCGTCAATTATGATATCCGGGGGACGGGTATAATCAGTCAGACTTTGGAGCAGTTTTACAGACGGCATCTTCTCCAGGATGGACCAGTTCCACCGGCTCTCATCGGTCTTGATCTCCTGCGGATCCCCCAAGAGCACCACGGACACCTTGGCCCCGCGGCCTGCAAGGTGCCTTGCCATGACCATGCCGTCCCCGCCGTTGTTTCCCAGTCCGGCAAGAACCAGCACGTTCTTGGACTCCACTGCGCCAAACTCCTCGATCAGCCTTCTGACGGCAGCCGCGCCGGCGTTTTCCATCATGAATTTTTTCAGGAATCCCATGGCATGGCCCTTGTTTTCAATTGCATACATCTGGCTTACTGTAATCCCCATGATCTACTGGAACGTTGGAACCAAAATAAGAGTTATGTGCATGAAATCCGGCACATGCGACTGTGCAGATCCATTAATTATGATAATTATTTCATGTGGCGCCTCTTCAAGATTCCCGTTGGGAGCGCCGCTTTATCCCAACTGTCCCTTGTGGGGCGTCACCACGATTCATGGAGATGGCGTGCGCACAGCACCCCTTAGGCGCCTCCTGCACCAGTGCCGGCTGCAGGGCCGTTTATGCCGTCATCGTTCAAGTCGTCGATGTTTGCAACAGAGGGGGCAAGCCAGCCTTCATTGTCCATATAAGGCCAGCCGGGTGGAGAATCATCCACTGCGGTGACGGGTGTAAAATATTGATCATGGCCTGCCTCCGGAGCAGCCACCCCATAGGCATTATTGCCATGTCCACTCATGATCTGGGATGCCAGGGGTTCATGGACGCCAGGTTCAGCATCATTCCCAATGGAGTCAAGGTAGATGCCGACGGAGCAGATTGCAAGCAGGGACAGGTGAACAGCAGATATACGCATAGTCGGGGACATAATGTTTCGCTCTTTTTCCCGTCCAGACTGTAGCTACCGCCCATCTTAGAATTATACCAAGTTGGCAGGGTACAGGGATGTAATCTGACTAAGTTTGTTGCAAGAATTTCCGGGAATGCCTTTACGGCGTAAGATATTTCATCATCTTGACCGGCTTCATCTCGCCTGAGTTGATTATTCTCTTGACGACATCCACGACTTCATCTGTTGTTTTGAACTGCCGCCCGGCAAGTGTTTTCTTGAGCACCCTCCACTGGACCTCGATGGGGTTGAGCTGTGGGGTGTACGGCGGGAGGAATATCAGCCGTATGTCCCCGTTGGTACCATTTACAAAATCCGTGACCGTGTCGGTCTTGTGGTATGACGCGTTGTCCAAGATCATGACAAATTTCCCGTACGTCTGGCGCATGTCCGTCAGGAAATCCTTGAACGTCTCGGAATTTGTGTACTCTACGTCCTTTACGTGGATCCTCTCAGATGACAGCGCGCCAAACATCCGGGATGACTTTGTGCTGAACGCCGTGTCTACCGTATTGCCGCCTCCGATTGGCCTCCACCCGTACCCGGCGCTTGCCCCCAGCTGGACTGCGACCTCGTCTCCTGCAAGTACCGTGCGTCCACTCGAAATCATGCCTAGGATAGACTCGGTCGTCTCCTCCTTGAACCGCTTTTGTTCTTCTGCCGTGGCAGACCTGCGGGGCACGGGTCTTGGTTTCGTGTATGAGAATCCGAGCCGGCGCAATACCCGTCGCAGCGTACGGGCGCTGGCGCCCATGCCGATCCAGTCCATGATTACACCAAGCAGCATCCTTGTGCTCCATGACGCGGACTCGAACCCGAATTTTGACGGCGCCTCCAGGAGCCAGGCCTTTATCATCCAAACCGAGCGTTCTCCCAGCATCCTCCTTCTTCCGGTAGACTTTTTGTCAAACCTGCCTGCCAGCCCGCGCCTGGTGACCCTTACCAGCCAGCCGCGTATGGTGGAATACGGCTTCATCATCGCACTCGATATGGCGTGCAGGCTCATCCCGGCTTTTCTCTTGTGGCATGCAACCAATATGTCCCGCGCCTTGCCGGACGGCGTCTGGTTAATCATCCGGAGGATCTCATCTTGGTTTGTATCCTGCAGGAATTCGTTGCCCTTGGGCAGCCTGTCTTTCCTGCACAGCGCCTTTGAAAATATCATGCCAATTTTCAATATGTCCTAGGATCAAAGTTTTTCGGTTGTTTGCTCACAAATCCGCACCGTCAAATTAGCGAAACATTATGTCCCCGACTACGCATATAGGTAGCAGTGGACGGTTTGCAATTATCGATCATATTATTGGGTGCTGCACATAATTATATAATAATTAGTAATGACTTGCGGCATGCCTTTGAATGACGCATCCTGCACGGTAATCTGATGTAATGCAGTCCTACTCCAGACCAGAGGCATGCAGGGTGCGACGGTGACGTAATTGCAACAAGCCGTCAAGAAATAAACCATGATTTATTGCCGCTTCCTGCAGACGGGTATGATTTTAGCAATAATTTTTTGGACATGTCAGGAATCTAAAAATCAAGATGGCAAAAACATTTCGAAAAAAACGGACCGGTGCGAAACACCGTATCTGCCGAGGATTAAAAGGTAGGCATAAATACGAACAGGAAAAAAACAGGTCTGACCGATGTTCCTTAACAATGACAGGCTCGTGGAATTTTTCGAACACATAGACGACGAGCTCCGGTGCGATATTGTGCTTGTTGCAGTCGACGACACGGCAATGGTCCTTACAGGAATAAAGGCATCCACCAAAAACGTATGGTTTACCCTGCCAAGCAAGCATTACAACGAATTCGTACGGGCAAAAAAGATCGTCAATCCAAGATTTCCCGTGGACGTTTTTCAGGACGGGGCGGTGTTCATAAACATCCTGCCCTCAGACTATCTGAGCCGCAGCAAAATTGTCAAGACGGATTTTAAAAATATTGAGTTGAGGGTGTTGCATCCAGTCGACCTGGTTATTACAAAAATTAGCAGGCGGAACCACGACGTACAAGACGTACAGTCATGCATCAGGACGCATTCCATAACGGCACAGGAGATCGAAGACCGCGCAAAGGATGTAAATTATTTTGGCGGCGATGCGGCATTTACAGATAATTTAGGGGCGCTGTTGGCCGAACTTGGCAGATGGTATGGCAGGACTGATGCCTCCTGCAGTCTTCCCGTGCAACGGGAATAAGATCACAGCAGGGAGTCATTAATCAGAACCCAGACACGCCGGCACCCGGGGCATACAAAACATGGCGATGGGGTCACGCCAGCAGAAGATGCAAGATTGTAATTTTACGGATACGGCGCAAGCAATTTAACAAGGATTACAGCACAGCACACCGTTGCACAGACCCAAGTCATATCCGGACAGGCGTATCCATCAGGGTGATCGAGTCGACACTAGTGCAGAATCACGCAGGATGCCTGCGCAATGACGCTGCGCAATGCAATACCCGCGCTTGGCAGAATTGAAAAGCATCTGGAGAAGGTTCAGGAGGCAAGGGAGTTTCTTTTGGGGAACACCAGGGGGGTGATCTCCTTGTGCAGCAAGGCAATAATTGCAATCCACAAGGGCGACCTTCAGGAGGGACAAGAGGGCCTGAAGAAGGCAGACGCGCTGTTAGCCGAGTACAGAAAGATGGCTACAGGGGAGCTCAAGAGGTACCTCATCACCCCCGAGCAGGAGCTTGTAGAGGCATCATGCCTTCTGGCCGTAGCACAGAAAAGGAGGATCCCCACGGACAAGAACCTCAAGGTAATGCCAGAGTCATACGTGCTGGGGCTGCTGGACTGCGTCGGGGAGCTCAAGAGGATGATCCTGGACAGCATTCGGACCGGCAAGGCAGACGAGGCGGCCAGGATCTTCGGGATAATGGAGGAGATGTATCTTCACCTCTACACGTTTTCAATGTACGACAAGGTCCTCAAGGAGTCTCGAAGAAAGATAGACGTCAACAGGATCCTAGTCGAGGATGTAAGGTCTGCCATAACAGAGGAGACCAGGCGTGCAGAACTGATCCGCGCCCTGCAGGAATCGGGCTAGGTGTATATGCGGGCGATGGGATTTGAACCCACGAACTCCTGAGAGACTAGCCCCTCAAGCTAGCGCCTTTGGCCAGGCTGGGCAACGCCCGCAAGAGACGATCCTTGCATGGTTTTTATAATCCTTGGTTAATCCTCATGCGTATGCTAGTTCCTGTCAGGTGTTTTACATGTGGAATGCTGATTGCTGACAAGTATGAGGATTATCAGGACAGGGTAAGCAAGAGGGAGGATCCCGAGATAGTGCTTGACAGTCTGGGTGTTGAGAGGTACTGTTGCAGGAGGATGTTTCTGACTACCGTCGAGACCATTCGACAGGTGATTCCGTTTTACGAGGCAATTCAGAGAAGAAAGCAGGAAGTCCAAGCAGAGCTAGAATAACTTGGCCGGAATCACATCCGTGAATGGACGTGTCCTGTACAACAGCAGGGGCAGCAAGACTGTAGAGGTTGATGTAGAGTCAGACGGTAAGTTTCTGGGACGCGTGTGCGCCCCGTCCGGCGCAAGCGTGGGAATGCACGAGGCAGTCAGCTTTCCCAGGGGGGGCCCCGAGGAGAGCGTCAGGGTACTGGGCGACAACTCTGAGAGGTTTCTGGGACTGGATCCGGCAGACCCAAAGGCCGTGTATGATGCCCTCAAAGGCGTCGACAGCTCCAAGGACTACTCTGGTGTTGGCGGGGCGCTTGCGTTTGCCCTCACCATCGCATCAGCAGAGTCTGCATCCCGGGCCGCAGGAGAGCCGCTGTTCAAGACCATATCCTCAGGATCATCATTCAGGTTTCCGTTCCCGCTCGGAAACATACTTGGCGGCGGGGCGCACGCAGGGCCGGGCACGCCTGACATACAGGAGATCCTCGTATGTGCGACAGGCTCAAGGGACATACAAGGCGCCATAGAGACTAACCTGGCAGTCCACAGGGAGCTGCGCAACATTCTGGAGAAGAGGGATCCCGGCTTTACAAACGGAAGGGGTGACGAGGGAGGATGGGCCCCAAGAATGAACAACGAGGAGGCACTGGAATCTGCTGCAAAGGCGTGCGAGAACCTGGGATTCACCCTGGGAAGAGAGGTCTCGCTGGGCGTGGACTTTGCATCATCAACCCAGTGGAATCAGGACAGGGGGGTGTACGTCTATGATAGGGCGGGATTTGAGAATACCCCGGGAGAGCAGATAGACTTTGCATCAGACATCATAAGAAGGTACAAGCTTGCCTATGCAGAGGACGCAGTGCACGAGGAGGCCTTTGAGGGCATGGCAGAGATCACCTCGAGATTCCCAGACGTCATGGTTACAGGCGATGACCTGACTGTCACCAACAGGGACATAGTCAAGAGGGCAGCAGAGATGGGAGCGTGCAACGCTGCAATCCTGAAGGTGAACCAGGCAGGCTCCCTGTACGATGCCCTGGAATTTGCAGGCATGGCAGACAGGAACGGCATCAAGCTAATCACCTCACACAGGTCCGGAGAGTCGACTGACTGGCACATATCCCACATCGGCATAGCGACGGGTTCAAAGATGCTCAAGGTCGGCATAGTCGGAGGAGAGAGGGTTGCAAAGCTCAACGAGCTGCTGCGCCTCTCAGAGCATGATTTAATACAAGGCATGACAGAGATTTAAAATCGTCATGAGTCAGCAAGCAACAGAAGTCACCGACATAAGGATGAAGATCCGCAACACCGGTATAAGGGTCGGAACGCAGGTCAAGACAAAGTTCATGAGGTCATTCATCACAAAGGCAAGTCCGGAAGGGCTGTACATGCTGGACATGGACATTACCATGGAGAAGATCAAGACTGCTGCCAAGTTTATCAACAGGCTGGGAGCCGACAATATGATCGTCTGTTCAGGCAGGCAGTACGCAGAGACCCCGGTGGAGAAGTTTTGCGAGGTTCACGGATCCAAAAAGATTCTTGGAAGATTCATGCCGGGAACGCTGACAAACCCGTCACTCCCATACTACATAGAACCAAAGCTGGTCCTGATATCGGATCCGCAAGTTGACGGACAGGCAATCACGGAGGCCACAAACGCAGGAATTCCGGTGATCGGGGTTGCCAATACGGACAACATCACCTCAAACCTGGACGTGATAATACCTGCAAACAACAGGGGAAGGAAGGCACTTGCCGCAGTCTACTGGCTGCTGATGCGCCAGATTCTCATCGAGAGGGGCGAGCTTGGAGAGGACGATCCGACAGAGTACGAGATTGACGACTTTGAGACCAAGATCATCGAAGGCGACAGCGAGTAACATCCATGCAAAGTCCAGGGCGTCTGCCCCGGGAAAGATAATCCTGTTTGGAGAACATTTTGTGGTGTATGGGACAGGGGCCATCCTGTGTGCCATAGACAGGAGGGCCACAGTTACAGCAGAGCAGACAGACGATGGCACGATATCCATAGAGTCAAGCATCGGAAGGATGTCATCTGAGGCAGGCAGGCAGATCTCGGATGTCACCCCCGAGCTTCGGCCGTTCTATTACATGGCAGACAAGAGGAGGAGTAGCGACGGTGAAGGCGGGATGCGCATCGCAATAGAGTCGGAGATTCCGGTGGGGGCCGGGCTGGGCTCCTCGTCGGCATGCTGCGTGGCAGGGGCGGCGGCTGTCCTTGGACTCTCAGGAAGTACCGACAGGGAAGATGTCCTGAGGCTTGCAGTAGAGGCAGAAAGGACCATCTTTGAGAACACGTCTGGGGCCGACTGCGCAGTCTGCACGTACGGGGGGATTGGCAGGTACGACAGGACCCGAGGGTTTGCCAGGCTGGATTCAGACACTGGCATCGACTTGGTGATTGCCGACTCGCAGATGAGCCACTCGACAGATGCCGTGGTGGAGAGGGTGCGGGGATTCCGGGAGAACAACATGGAGGACTTTGCCAGGATGTGCGGCGAGGAGTCAGGAATCATAGATGCAGTCCTTGGGATGCTCAGGACTGAGGATGCCCGTGGGCTTGGCAAGATGGCAGCCAAAAACCAGAGACTGCTCCATGGGATAGGCGTCTCAAACGATACGCTTGATGAGATGGTCCGCATAGGACAGGATTCCTCGTTTGGGGCAAAGATAACCGGCGCCGGGGACGGCGGATGCGTCATTGCAATAACTGACGAACCGGGCAGGGATGGAGTCATGGAACGGTTCAGAAGAGACGGATACGAGTGCTTTGCGGCCAGGATCGACTGCACGGGGCTGTCATACGGCGGCGGCTAGGTCCGCAGCGCCATTCACGGTTGGGGCCGGACAGGACTATCCAAGGATCAGAGCTGTATACTTTTTAATTGACCAGACAGTTTGGAACGGTATGATTCTGATAAAGCTTGGCGGCTCGGTAATTACTAACAAGTCAAGGCCGCTGTATGCCAGGAGAAAGGCCATAGATGGAATTGCAGCCGCCGGCCTTGCAGGGATTGACGAGCCAACCATAGTGGTGCACGGCGGCGGCTCTTACGGGCACTACTGGTCTGTAAAGTACGACATGCATACCAAGGAAAAAAAGTATGACGCACGCGGCGTCTCGACTGTAAAGAACTCGATGATCCATCTGGACAGCATAATCGTAGACTCGATGCTAAAGAACGGGCTGAACCCGTACAGCCTGCCGCCTACCGACTTTATGGCAGGCGGCGCACCAATCCCCGAAAAGATACTCGAGATTAAAAGGATTGCAGGTGCGGGGTTTATTCCGGTCACATACGGGGATGCCCTGTGGTGGGGCAAAAAGAAGACATACATCCTGTCGGGGGACAGAATAATGACGCATCTGGCCCAGGCCCTCAGGCCCAGGCTCTGCATCTTTGCGCTCGACGAGGACGGCCTGTACACGGATCTCAAGTCAAAGCGCCTGATTCGCCAGATAGGCGATGCAGACGCCACGTTTGCGCCAAGCGGCGGCATGGACGTCACCGGCGGCATGTCAAGAAAGGTGCAGGAGGCTACCAGGATTGCGCAGGACGGGATCGCCGTATTCCTAGTCAACGGGAACAAGCCGGAGAGGATCAAAGAAGCTGTTAAAAACAAGAGGTTTGAAGGGACACTGTTCAGAGGCAAGAGGAATGTCTGAGGAGTTTGTAATCTTAGTGGATAAAGACGACAATCCCATAGGTACAGCAGAGAAGGTCAGATGCCACATGCCGGACGGACTGCTGCACCGGGCGTTTACGGCACTGCTGTTCGATGGGAGCGGCAGGCTGGTTCTGGGAAGGCGGGCAGGCACCAAGATGCTGTGGCCAGGCTACTGGGACGGAACCTTTGCAAGCCACCCAAGAGAGTCCGAGACGTACGTCCTGTCAGGCCAGAGAAGGATGCCTGAGGAGCTTGGGGTGGGTACGACGCTGGAGTACCTGCACAAGTTCGAGTACCACGTGCCATACCTGGATGTGGGCTCTGAAAACGAGATATGCGCCACCTTGATCGGGGTCATTGGCGATACAGACGGGCTTGTAGGGGCCAAGGATGAGATAGACCAGATAAGGGCAGCCTCTGCAGAGGCACTGCTCTCAGAGATCGAGTCGGATCCGAGCATGTACTGCCCGTGGATGCTGATTGCACTTGACCTGCTTGACATGTCCGACAAGGCAGCACTGGAAAGGCACGCAGGGGTTCTGTCAGGATGGATGGGCGGCAGGACGCACGAAATACTGCGCAGGGCAATCGGCGCGCACCTGCCGGACGACAGATGGAGGCTTGTACATGAGGCCTAGCCCCATCGGATCCAACGCAAAAAAGATCAACAGGTACTTGGGGGCCAAGATAGGCGGAAAGCCCGAGAGGCTCTACGAGGCTGCAGGACACCTGATCGTTCACGGCGGAAAGAGGCTCAGGCCGTACATGGTAGTCCGGAGCTGCCAGCTGCTGGGCGGTACGGCATCAGACGCCATGCCGGCAGCAGGCGCAGTGGAGATGATTCACAACTTTACACTGGTACACGATGACATAATGGACAACGACGACATGAGGCACGGCGTGCAGACGGTCCACAAGATGTTCGGTACGCCGGTTGCAATACTTGCCGGAGACGTGCTGTACTCAAAGGCATACCAGACCATTGCAGACTCGGGGATGCAGCCGCAGAAGGCTGCCATTCTGGTCTCAAGGCTTGCAAAGGCATGCGTGGACGTGTGCGAGGGCCAGTTCCTGGACATGAAGATGTCCGAGGAGGAGAGGATCCCGACCCAGGCAGAGTATATTACGATGATCCGCAAAAAGACTGCGGCCCTCTTTGATGTCTCCTGCACCATGGGGGCAGTCTGTGCAGGGGGAAGCGACAAAGACATTGCAAACCTCTCCTCGTTTGGCAGAAACCTGGGAATCGCGTTCCAGATAACAGACGACCTGATAGGGGTGATGGGTGATCCGGACGTTACAAAAAAGCCCGTCGGAAACGATCTCAGGGAGGGCAAGAAGTCGCTTCCAATCCTGATGGCAATAAATACGGTAGAGGGCGGTGCCGACAGGGACACGATCACAGGTGCCTTTGGAAACCCAAAGGCGTCACCGGACGAGCTGTGTGCTGCAGCAGAGGTAATCCGCTCCCTGGGAATAGAGGAGAGCGTCAGGGGGATGGCCACAAAGTATGCCAAGAAGGCAAGTACATCGCTTGCAGGATACTCGGGACTCGTACAGGAGGAGCTTGCCGCACTTTTGGATTTTGTAGTCAAGAGAAGATCGTAGAATGGATCTGGACAGGGAGATTAGAAGGGCCGCCCTTCAGAACGCATCCGAGCACGGGGGACAGACGCGAAGCGGGACGGTAATGGGGAGGATTCTGGGGGCAAGGCCGGATCTGCGCGACAGGGTATCGGAGATCTCAGCCACGATAGACGGGATCGTCGCCCAGGTCAATTCCATGAGCCTCCAGGAGCAGAACGACGAGATTGCAGAGAGTTTCCCGGAGGTTCTTGCGCCAAAGCACAGGGAGGAGAGAGAAGGCCTTCCGGAGCTGCATGGCGCAGTGCACGGCCAGGTCGTCACAAGGTTTCCCCCCGAGCCCAACGGATACCCCCACATAGGCCACGCAAAGGCTGCAATCATCAACTCAGAGTATGCAAGGATGTACGGGGGGAAGTTCATTCTGCGAATGGACGATACAAACCCGGAGGCAGAGAGGATGGAGTACCATGCTGCAATCAAGGTCGGGCTGGAGTGGCTTGGCATCACGCCGGATGTCATAAAGAGCACCTCAGACGACATGGATGTCTTCTATGAAAAGGGCGGGCAATTGATTGATGCGGATCTGGCGTACGTCTGCACCTGCAAGAGGGACGACATCAGCAAGAACAGAAGGCAGAGGATCGCCTGCAAGTGCAGCATGAGAAGGCCAGAAAAGAACGCAGAGAACTGGGAGAAGATGCACAGCAGGTTCAAGCCCGGGGAGGCCGTGGTGAGGTTCCGGGGTGACATGAAGGCAGACAACGCGGTGATGAGGGATCCCGTGCTGTTCAGGGTCATACACGCAAAGCACTACACCCTTGGCAACAGGTATGCAGTGTGGCCAAGCTACGACTTTGCAGTGGCCATAGAGGACAGCATAGACGGGGTGACCCATGCGTTTCGCTCCAAGGAGTTTGAGCTAAGGGAGGAGCTGAACCGCAGCATTCTCGAATCCCTGAACATGCGGGTTCCGCACCAGGGATTCTTCTCCAGGCTAGAGTTTGAGGGGATGCCCACGTCCAAGAGGATCATAAGGCCGTTGATCGAGGAGGGCATGGTCTCGTGGTATGACGACCCGAGGCTCCCCACACTCGAGGGCCTGAAGTGCAGGGGAATCAGGCCCGAGGCAGTCAGGAAGTTTGTCATGTCGCTTGGCCTGACAAAGTCCAACACGCTTGCGCCGTTTGAGGCGCTTGAGGCATTCAACAGAAAGGTGGTGGATCCGCAGAGCATCAGGCTGTTCATGGCGGGAAGGCCCAGGGCGCTTTCGGTGAGGGGGGTTGAGACGGACTCTGTCGAGATGCCAAACCATCCGACAGCGGCAGCAGGCATGGGAGGCAGAAGGATACCAGTTGACGGGAACTTTTACATATCAGGGGATGACGCAGCCTCCCTTGGCCCCGGCGCGACAGTCAGGCTCATCGGGCTTGGAAACGTCCTGATCACAGAGGGCGGCCACCCCCTTTCAGGGGATCTTGTGGAGGGCGGCACGGCGGATGTTCCAAAGATACAGTGGGTTCCGCAAAAGAATGCGCACACGCTGAAGATAATCATTCCAGGACTGCTATTCGACGGCGACGAGTTTGACAAGGACAGCCTTGGGGAGATGGATGCGTGCGTGGAGCCGCACTATCTTAAGATAAAAGACGGCAGCGAGATTCAGTTTGTCAGGTTTGGATACTGCCAGAAGAACTCACAAAAGCAAGCAGTGTTTACACATAAGTGATGAGCCATGAGGATAGCAAGACTCTCAAATGACGACGGCCCGACGTACGGGATCGTCAGGGACGGAAGGGTGTCCACAAGGGACGAGATGACCTACCTTACCGGGATACCTGTCCCGCACAGCACAAAGGACTTTCTGTTTGACGGGTGGTACGAGGAGGTCAGGGGGATGGCCGACAGCCTGCCGTACGACCAGGACCTGTCAGGGTACAGCCTGCTGCCGCCCATATCAAGCCCCAGCAAGATAATCTGTCTGGCCTTCAACTATGTGGATCATGCAAGGGAACAGGGACTGGAGGCGCCAAGCGAGCCTGCGCTCGTAATAAAGCCAAGGACCGCCCTGAACGGCACAAACTCAGACATCGTATGCCCTGACTTTGTCAAACAGCTGGACTACGAGGCGGAGCTTGCAGTGATAGTCAAAAAGAGGTGCAAGGACGTTGCAGCCTCCGATGCCATGGACGTGATATTCGGGTACATGGTATTCAACGACGTCTCTGCGCGCGACATCCAGTTTATGGACAAGCAGTTCACCCGGGGGAAGGGCTTTGACACGTTTGCACCGTGCGGGCCGTGGATAACCACGGCCGACGAGGTCAAAGACGTGCAAAACCTGAAAATGACTACCAAGGTCAACGGGGAGACCAGGCAGAACTCGAACACCTCCAACATGTCAATAAAGATCCCCGATATCATCTCAAAGATATCAAGGGTCATGACGCTGGAGGCAGGCGACATCATATCGACTGGAACGCCTGCAGGCGTGATGCTGGGAAAGCCCAACGCGGTGTTCCTGAAGGACGGCGACGTGGTGGAGGTGGAGATAGAGTCGCTAGGGTCCCTCAGAAACACCATAAGGTTTGTAAAGTCGGATTCGGCGGCGTAATGCGGCAGGGCCCGGCAGCCGCAGGGAGTTCCCGGCGTTGCCCACCAGAGTCATGCGACATTGCACCATATCTCCGAGTACCTGCACAGGCATGCCAGCATAGTTATTTACTTTAATCAATTTAGGATGCCTAGAATTTCTTTGGGTTTTGTTATAAAAATTTCAGCTGCATATGCCAAGATCACTACACTTGGATGAGTAGATAGCCCTGCAGAGACATGTTGTAAATTATGACGTGTTTGTCTTGCACCCCCAAACGCAAGCAATACATCCTCATCAAAATGTCCCGAAAATTGATTCTACAAATTACTGTACTGTAAAATGGGTGCTGGTTTCTGTCTCTACCCTGTATCATTTACTAAACATCAATGCTTATCCTGCTTGGGCCCCTCAAATTTACCAGCCGAAAATATGTGGTGCTGTGCAAGGATTTTTGATCTTTTGTATGCATTATCGCTTTTCTATTATCAAAAATATTTTTAACTATATGAGATTCATAACGAGTTATTGTGGCTTTAATCTACGGAATCTCGGGCAGTGAAAGGGAACTCTTAAACAAATATCCTAGATCGGTGCAAAAAATTGAAGACATTGAGAAAATCTACGAAGACTTGAAAGCGCAGATGAAAGAAGAGGATAACGGGTTTTTCGGACGCATCAGGAGATGGAACAAGCAAAGGCAGCTAAACAGGTTTGAAAAGAACAAAGGCGATCCGACGCACGCAGGCACCCGTGGCGAGTTAAGAGTCTTGAACGAGCTGTCCAGACTGCCTGATGATTATCACGTCTTGTGCGGGCTTGAGTTTGAATTGCCGCATTACGTGACTTACAGCGGCCAAAAAAACCTAAGATCTGCACAGATGGATTTTGTGGTGGTTTCAAAAAGGGGCGTGGTCATCATCGAGGTCAAAAACTGGAGTGGCCAATATTACAAACAGCATGAAGGCATCAGTCCCCACGAGCAAGTGGATCGTGCGGGACTGGTACTGTGGATTTCATTAAAGGCATGGAGAAGCCCGCAAAACCCGCCTGTTACAAAGGTTCTGCTGCCGATTCAAGAGAACATGAGGTATGATCCTAACTTCAAGTTTGTTTTGGTTAGGCATTTGACAGGCATCAATTCGTTCATCGTAAACCAGAGGGAATTGTTTTCAGAAAAGGAAACCCAAAGGGTCGTTGACAGACTAAAAAATCATGTCACACAATGATTAATCAGTAGAGACACTGGATATGCGGATAGTCGCGGCCATAGCAATCCGGACACCTGTCGGCCATTAATCCAAAAAATCCCATTGATGAGTACCAAGAATTGTTTCAAAAATGATTTGCAAGAACCCATTATTTCCTGACATTGCAGCATAATAGGTTGGCGTGTAAGTCATTCATATTGCAACACAGGAACGAACAAACACACCAAGTTATCTACACCAGATCTCCATTTAAGGTAATTGGTTCGGTGCCATCACGGCAGCGGGATCACGCCAAACCCAACTGCCGCCCTCAAAAACTTCCATCGGGGAACAAATTCATGCCGAAGACAAGGGCCAGAAAGATAGCCAAAATTGCCAGAAGGGTAAAGGGGGTGGCTAAAATCAGGATGATGGCTGCCTGTCTGAGAAAAAGGGGCATGAGCATTCGAAAGATAGCAGCAGAACTGTATGTTCCGCGCAGCACCGTAGATCCTATGCAGAATGCGCCTGACGCGGCAAACCATAAAATCACGTCCGAACTGCGCCGGGCATGGCCGTATCTGAAAATCCCACCTGCCACATATTTTACAAATTCGTCTTGTTCGTCCATGTGAAAAATCTAGTTTCCAAGAATGAAAAGCAAGACACGTCCGGCGGATGTGCGGCATCTGTCCACCAGAGCGGCAGATTGTTTCATGGTGAATTGGAGGGGGAGATTCATGCGAATCCGAATGCCATGCGCGGCATTTTTGCACTGCTGCATCTTTTACTCCGTCCAAGCGGCTCATGCCGCCCTGCCTCAGAGGCGCGCCCTTTCTTCTGCCAGCCTCTTGAGAAGGTCCGCGTCCCTGAGTTTTATTTCGTCCCACATCAGATCCTGGTTTACCATTCCTGCAATCGCGTTGAGCTCGTCGTTGTACTCCTCTTCGGTGCCGTCGTACGGGTCAGTCAGCCTCTTGTACTGCTTCAGGTTCCCTATGACGTGCTCTATGGCCACCCGGGAACTGTTTACCCTCTTGTTGTAGGCGCGCTGCTTCTTTGTCAGGCCACCTGTCTTCTTGTCGGCACCAGGCTTTTTCTTGTACGGGTGCCTGATGTGCCATCCGGGATATTCCTCCCTTGTCCCCTGGTAGCCCTTGTCGGTCAGGACATAGGGCTTTTCCTTTTCGGGCACGTCCTTCTGGCCCATCCTTGCAGTGATGATTCCAAGGTTTGGCGGATCCTCGTTGAGCAGGGTCTTGTCGTGGACGCTGCCCGGAACGGTCTTGCTTATCGCAACTATCACGCGGCGCTTGTTGATCACGATGTTGGTGTTGTACGTGTGCGCCTTCTTCTTGCCAGAGTACGTCTTTTTGCGCCTCTCCTTGTCCGCGGATCTTCTGACCCGGTTGTGCGTGCCGTCCACCATCAGTTCTCCTCCCCTCCTGCCGGGTATTATCTTCTTGCTCTCCTCAAACGTCCTGGCCTTTTGTGCAGCCTCGCTGATTTTGCGCGGCGCCGTGCCTGTCTCGCCTAGCAGCCGGGTCATCAGGGGAAGATACCTGGAGACGGTGGCCTGGTCGACGCCAAACATCGCGGCAAGGGCTTCCTGCGGTATGCTCAGCCTTGCCCGAAACAGCCACAGCAGGTACGCGTGCCTCAGGGGCAGGATGCGCCTGCTTCCGGAGTTTTTTGATCTGCTCCCAACTTCCCAAAAGAGCGCAGTCTCCCCGTTCCGCTCCAAAAGCTCCTTGAGGCGGTTCAGCGTGTGGTCAAACCTTTCCGGGGTGCGCAGCGTCATGGCGTGCAGGAATTCAGGATATTTTATGATGTCGTCAAGAAACCTAGACGTGATGGTCCAGTGGTCAGTCAGGCGTTCCTTGAGGGCCTCGCCCTTCTGCCTGTCTGTCCTGCGTGCCTCCCTGAGGGCCCTGATCCTCTGCCTGTGGAGTTCTCCTGATTCCCTGAGCGACTCGTTTTCCTGCCGTATTCTCTGCACGATCGGTTCTGCCAGCATTGCCATCACGGTGTGGCGTAAAGACCACCGATCTTAATGTTTCGGTTGCCGTTCCTGGATTGGCATGCTTTACGGTTCTGTGAATATTCGACTGCATGTGGTGCTGCATGTAGGAATAACCCAGTTTAATTCAGTTTTTTAGGTCAGGCACATTCTGCATGAGATCTCGTATATGACTGGCTGCTCAGGATGCACAAGCGCGGACCAAAAGGCAGGTTCGACAAGAGGCGCAGGGGCAAAAAGAGGATACTGGACAACGCATGCCTCAAGAACCTAAGCAAATGGCTGGCAGAGAAACCTGACAAACACGGACTGGGGGCCGGCGACTGGCAGTGGAATACCATACTGGAGCTGATCAAGGTCAAGGCGGGAACCGTCTGCAGCATGCGCACGATTCGAAGGGCGCTGCGCAAGATACACAAGTCATACAGAAAACTCAATCCCGTTCCGCATAATTCGGCTTCAAAAGATGAGCAGGAGAGGTTCAAGGGGGAGACAAGTGCCAGGCTGGAGGATTTACGCACGGAGAAGAAGGGATACGTCGCATTTACGTGGGACGAGGGAACCGTCCAGATGTATTCGAACAACGGCTACGCATGGCGGACCACCAACGGAGGGGACACGCTTCCAACCAATTTCTCAAAAAAGGGAGCCAAGATGTTCTGTGCCGTAAGGGAGGGAGGGCTGCACGTGTGGACTGCCGATGCCACAAACTCCGATACGTTTGTGGAGACCCTGAAGGAACTCCAGGGGGAATACCCAAAAATTGTCATGATCCTGGATAACGCCTCGTACCACAAATCAAAGACAGTCATGAATCATGTCGAATCAGTCAACAAGGATCCGCGTTTGGGCTTGGAACTGATATTTCTGCCACCCTACACGCCCCAGCTGAACCCGACTGAAATCCAGATCAGGGAGATCAAAAAACGGGTTGCCGGCATGATGCTTGATTCCGTGGATGATCTAAAGGAGACGATCACGACAATGGTCAAACGAGCCGAGGCAAGGCCGGTCAAGCTGATGGACTACCTGCTGCCCAAAAAGGATGATCCGCTTGTCTCTTGGAACCTGTTCATTGACAGCCTGGATGCGCAAGCATCCTAGGGCATAGTCAGACATTTACAGGCGCAGCACCGATGACGCGACTTGCACGGTCGCCCACGTGTATTCTGGCGTATTTTTCTGGCATTGCATGAAACCTGCATAATGTGGGATTTAATTGTGGTAAATGATGGGGTTTTTGCTAAAAGTGTCCGGATTGCTATGGCCACGACTACGGATAACATATACCAAAAGTGAAAAGTTGATGCGATTGTCACATATTTTACCACATCTAAAGTTATACCAATTTCACGTCCCACAGTCAATGAAGATCAAGACGATGTTGAAAAGATACGCCGCTGAGACAGACTGCGATACCAAGGACCGCATGATGCTGATCATCAGAGTCAAACGTGATGGAATAACCATGAGGGATTCTGCAAAATCCCTGGGAAAGTCAGCCTCGTGGGGCTACAAGTGGCACGAGCGCTACCTGGAAGTCGGATTTGACAGGCTGGGAAACATGCCGCGCTCCGGCAGGCCGACCAAGGCGAGCAAGGCAGACATGAAGAAGATCAGAAAGGCCGCATGCAGGAAACCTGTCTGGACTGGCATGGAGATGCAGCAATACATCCAACAGAAGACCGGAGTAAAGTACGAACTCGGATATGTGCGCCAGATACTGCGCGGGTGGGGCTATTCCCAAAAGGTTCCCGTAGGAAAACATGCAAGAAGGGCGCCTGACGAGGAGATCAGGAAATTCCAAAAAGAGATGCCAGAGCTTATAAAAAAAAGAACAGTGAAGGAACAGTCGTAGCGATACAGGACGAGTCCATAGTAATCTCCGATGCGCGGCCGCGAAGACGCGGCTACACCAGGAAGGGAATACGGGCGTTTTTCACGTACACCGGCTCACACTCCAAGACGATAATCCATGGACTAATCACCACGGACGGCAGGGGCATGTTCCGGCAGTACGATGCGTTTACCAAGGACACCTTTGAGGACTTTCTAAGGCAGGCGATGTACAGGTTCAAGAAGATCTGCCTGATCATGGACAAGGCCTCCCAGCACAGGGCATCAAACATACGCAAACTGCTTGATGGCACAGACGGCCTGGAGATAATCTTCCTGCCAACTGCGACCCCGGACCTGAGCGCCATAGAGACGTACTGGAGGGATCTCAAACGGGCAGTGCTTGACGTGCAGTACACCAGCCTGAGCATGCTCCGCGAGGCGATCACCAGGTACGCGAGGTACAAAAAACCAAATCTGGTAGTCGAGAATTTTCTGTACAGGGCCATCTAGAACGACATCAAACCACACCGGATCCACGCCGCCTAGCGTGTGCCATGCACGGCGCATCAGAGCATGCAATGTCTGTAAGTGTTCACGTCGTGCCTAATTCAGTTCACTCTTGGGTAAATTTTGTGCAAACCACAGATCCAAATAGGATGGTAATCCAAACCCGATGTGAAAAGCCAGGCTGAACTCAAAAAGATGTACACGGATCTCAAGACTGAGAACATCAAGCTCAAGCAGACGATTGAGATGCAAGGGCAGATAATTGAGGAATTGAATCTGGCAGTTGCTGATCTTAAGCGCAGGCTGGTGCGGCATGACAATTACAACACCCCGTCATCACAAAAAAGGGGGCCCGGATGGCCTGACACAAAGGGAAAAGGCGACGAAAAGAATGCCTACAATAAATCGTAAGTGTTCACGTCGTGCCTAATTCAGTTCACTCTTGGGTAAATTTTGTGCAAACCACAGATCCAAATAGGATGGTAATCCAAACCCGATGTGAAAAGCCAGGCTGAACTCAAAAAGATGTACACGGATCTCAAGACTGAGAACATCAAGCTCAAGCAGACGATTGAGATGCAAGGGCAGATAATTGAGGAATTGAATCTGGCAGTTGCTGATCTTAAGCGCAGGCTGGTGCGGCATGACAATTACAACACCCCGTCATCACAAAAAAGGGGGCCCGGATGGCCTGACACAAAGGGAAAAGGCGACGAAAAGAATGCCTACAATAAATCGTAAGTGTTCACGTCGTGCCTAATTCAGTTCACTCTTGGGTAAATTTTGTGCAAACCACAGATCCAAATAGGATGGTAATCCAAACCCGATGTGAAAAGCCAGGCTGAACTCAAAAAGATGTACACGGATCTCAAGACTGAGAACATCAAGCTCAAGCAGACGATTGAGATGCAAGGGCAGATAATTGAGGAATTGAATCTGGCAGTTGCTGATCTTAAGCGCAGGCTGGTGCGGCATGACAATTACAACACCCCGTCATCACAAAAAAGGGGGCCCGGATGGCCTGACACAAAGGGAAAAGGCGACGAAAAGAATGCCTACAATAAATCCACAAAAGCCTCCCGGGATCAAAAGGACCGCGTGGATGCGGCCGGCAGCGGGAAGTCGCGCGGGGGGCAAAAAGGCCACATGGGCCGCACCCGCAAGCCAAAACCCACCGAGTTTGAGGAACACACCCCGGAGGCCTGCCCCGAATGCGGCTCGGGTAGCCTTTCCATAGTGCAGTCAGAAAAACGCGACATTACCAAGGTGGAGCGCACGATAAAGGTCATCACCACGCGCCACACCATAAACACGTGTCGCTGCTCCTGCGGTCTGGTGGACATCAAGCCCGAGACCGGCCTTCCAGACAAGGGCAGCTACGATCCGAGCATAACGACTGATGTTGCAGACGATTACGTGTGTCGCATGCCGTTTAGGATGATCGCAGACCGCATGTCGCGGTACGGAATTACACTCTCCTCGGGCACGGCGCACAACATAATGCGCAGGCTGGGAACGTCGCTGGGCGCCCCTGCGGCAGCCATTGCCGCCATGATACGCAAGGCCAAGATACTGCACGCCGACGAGACATCGATTCACCTAAACGGCCGCAACGTCTGGGTGTGGATACTGCACGATCCGCTGACCGGGCACGCGCTGTACGTGATACGGGACAGCCGGGGGGCAAAGGTTCTGAAAGAAGCGCTTGGGGGTTGGGACGGCACGTTAGTGTGCGACGGCTGGACGGCGTACGGAAAATACCGCGTCCAGCGCTGCTGGTCGCACATAATACGCGAGGCCAGGGACATCTGCAACCGCAATCCGGACTGCCCAGGCGCGCGCAACGTCCTGAAGCACCTGCGCATAATCTATGATTATGCCAGAAGGGCAAGCAGGAAACGCTTGCGCTCTCTCCGGGACAACGCGTCTGCCATGCTGACGTCATGCATCGAAAAGATCGTTGCAAGGTACGCCGACGATCCAATATTGGAAAAATTCATGGTCAAGATCAGCAATGCTGGCAGCGACCTGTTCCGGTTCGTGCTGAACCCAAAGATCCCGCCTACAAACAATGCTGCAGAACGCGGGTTGCGCGAGATAGTCGTGCACAGAAAAATACGGGGCAGCATAAGGGCAGAGGAGACGATGACGTGGATGGCGAATTTCTTTTCATGTGTAATGACATGGAAAAACAAGAAATTGGATTACTTGGCGGAGATTGCAAAATACGCCTAAAAATGAGTTAAACCACGTGAACACTTACCAATGTCTAATGTTCGGGGCGTCTTTTCTCGTCATTTGGGAATTCAACGCACCTCGTAATTTCCAGAGATGGATGTCGCATCAAAAATTTATGAGCGATTTTGATATGAATTTTTCATTGCTGGTATACAACCTATTTGCCAAAGGGTTATCGTACCTGAACGCCATGGAAGAATGCTCGCGTTAGGGAAAGCGCAGACTGCCGGTTTCAACATTACAAAACGTCTTCGGACATGTGCCAGGCCGTCTCTACGTATAGTGTCAATCAAAAGTCTTCTACGTCAGTCTGAGCGTAACATTTTTTGATCACTCCGCACTACCGCCCACATGGATGAAAAAAGCAAAAAGCTGTTAATCCAGGCCTACAAGAAAGAGAAGAGGGGAACCATAAAGGGTAGGATCCACGCCGTCTGCATGGTCAAGATCAGGGGGCTGGGCGTATCCGAGGTGGCATCACTGTGCTTTTGCGACCCGCACACTGTCACAAGCTGGGTCCGGCACTTTGAAAGCGAGGGTCTTGCAGGCCTGGAAGACAGGCCCCGCCCGGGCAGGCCGCCCAAGGTCGGGCTTGAGAAGATTGCGGGGCTTGCAGCAAGGACTGGCAGCATCACAACTCCAAAGCAGCTCAAAGAAAACATACGCAAAGAATTCAAGGTGACATACCACATTTCAAACGTCACAAAGATAATGCACAGGCTTGGCCTGTCTGCCAAGACGGTCCAGCGCATCCACGTCAACAGGCCAGGGATCAAAAAGATCAGGCAGTGGCAGCGCAACGCCAAAAGGCGGATTTCACGCCTGCAAGAGAAGGGTTTTCTCCCAGTCGTCTTTGACGAGGCCATATTTGTAGACGATCCGGCATCGGGCGTAAAGTATTGGTCGCCAGAAGGCGAGCCGATTGTCACGACATACAAGGGACGGCACGGAAAGGTGGTGGCATACGGTTCCATTGTAACAGACGGCAGGCAGTTCTTCAGGACGCATGAAAAATTTGACAAGGAGACGGTCCTGCAGTATCTCAAGGATCTGGTCAGGCATTTTGGAAAGGTGGTCGTAATCATGGATAATGCGCCACAACACAAGTCAAGGATCGTGATGAAATTTCTAAAGGAAAATCCCGACATCAAGGTCATGTGGCTTCCAGCTGCAACGCCCGAGCTTAGCGGCGTGGAGGAGTACTGGCACCAGGCAAAACGTAACGTGCTGGTGTCCGAGTACTATGCCACGATAGTGCAGATGCGCAACGCGATGTCGGAGTATTTCAGGACCGCGCGTCCAAGGATTGACGTAATGGAGTTTATCTGTAGAAAGTCCCTAAATGTAAAAAACTTTTGATCGACACTATAGTATCGAACGACGCGGTTTCATCGGAAATTAATCAATTATGTAAACGAAAAAACCTGTTGCTCCACACGAACTTTTGATCTTAGGTATAGTAAGAGAAAAAGGGCAGATAACTTGCATTAGCAATTTCTATAATTCTGATTTTTGCCATTTGCCCAAACAATTCCATTCCTGCCTGACCTGGCCGGCGTATTTCAAGGCACCGTGTTTGTTCATCATTTCCGTCTCTTCTCTATACCGAATCCAATCCCAAATGATGGCGACTATCTGCCCGAGCAATTATGTTATTTATATACCACAAAGTGTAAGTCACTTTATGGATTTGGTTGGAATGTACATGTTAAACACTCCAGAATACAGTGAAGAAAAGATTGAGGGGGCGCTTGAGATGCTGTATGTGGATAGGAAAAACGAGTTCCGTGAGCTGTCTGAAGCACTCTTGGGGGGAAAGAAACTAAGTAAAATGCCAAACTGGAGGCAATTTGTTTTGAATTTTTGTTTGGACGTGAGTAATTCTTTTAAGACATGGACCAGCCAGAGGCCACCGTCTCCAGCATCCCCGCAAAAGGCTCTGACCATTTTAAGACAAGTTGGAAATGGCTTGACATCGATGAATCAGCTTACCAAAATACTAAACACCGCATATGATATTTCCGAGGAGTTCAAGGCGATCTACAATCGTATAAAATAATTTAAGACAGGTGCCAGGATCTGGTTTCCAAATTAGTCCATTTGTGCTATACCTTTTTGAGTAAGAGGTCGCCTTTGCGAAGCGATTCCGTGCCTGATCTGTCCCGATTAATTACCAACTGAGCTACGTTTTTGACCATAAATACCCGATTAATTGCACGTTATCAACACGGTCCTCAGACAGGGCGGTTTTCGGATCAAGGCTCTTCCGGTTGGATCTTTTGCGCCGCATTTTCCGGCAGGCGCTGCGTGCCCAAAAGCTTTATGGATCATGCCTTCCCGTGTTATGGCGTGGTGCCTGTAATCGACTTGGAAAAGATTGACTGGAACTCCGTAACAGACACCAGGTCCCTCTTCGAATCCGTCCTTGACATGCTCAAATCCAAGGACGAGGAGAGCATGGCGCTGAGAAAAGACATCGAGCAGCTGAAGGAGGAGGCAGAGGCCTTCTCAGGGGAACACGCGATGCTGACGGAGATGGATGCCAGGATCAAACTGCTGGAAGAAGAGAATGTGCAAAAGGACTCCGAGATAGAACAAAAGGACTCCGAGATAGAGCTGAAAGATGCAGAGATAGAGAATCTGGGAGGAGATATGGAGAATTTGAAGGTAGAGGTAGAGAAGCTGCGGGCAGAGAATGCCGCCCTCCTGCAGGGATGCGACGTCTCGCAGGCAGTCATGGACAGGATAGCCCGCCTGGAGCAGCAGGCATCAGAGCATGCCTCTCAGTTGAGGGAGGCGCGCGCGGCCAACTCGGCGCTGGCAGCCGAGAATCTGGGCATCAAAAGCCGCCGCTCCCAGAAGCGGCTCCGGGAATCGCCCGGGCCTGCGCCGAATCCGTTCAGGAAGGTCGTCTGCCTGCGCACCGGCCGTGATCCTCCCCCGATATCCGAAAAAAAGCTAGTCGACATGCCCGCCTGCCCGCACGGCCATGCCCTCTCGAAGGAGCCCACCGAGGTGACCATCCGGGTAGTCGAGGAGATTATCGACGGGAAGCTGACCGGCATCCAGTATACCGTCGTCCGCAGGTACTGCAGGGAATGCGGCAGGCAGTTTGCCCCCGAGATCCCAGGGGTCGTCCCCGGTGGACGGTTCGGCGCCAGCCTGACGTGCCTTGAGACGACGATGAGGATGTACAACATTCCATACGAACCCATCCGCAAGCTGATCAACATAATCTACCACACGGGCCTTGCAAAGTCGACTGTCATCGGCCACGTGGATGCCGTGACAGGATCCCTCCACCCGCTCTACGAGGAGATGCTCGAGGAGATATTCTTCTCAGAGCATGTCTTCGGGGACGAGACCAGCTGGAGGGTAGCCGGTGTGCTGTACTGGCTGTGGATACTAGTCGGTGACAACTCGACTGTCTTTTACGTGGACAAGCGCCGGGGAGGAGACGTGCTGGAGACCCTGCTTGGAGGGTACGCAGGCCACGTCACCTCTGATTCACACTCCGCGTGGAACCGCATCGGCAGAACCCACCAAAAGTGCCACTACCACTATCTCCGCGAGATCATCCGCACCCTGGCCATGAAAAACCCGGGGCCAGAATTCAAAAAGTTTGCCAAGGCCCTAAAGGGGATAATCATCGATTCCTGGCACGCAGAGAAGGGACTCAACCCGCATGACGACAAGGCCGCGCGAAACCTCAAGGTGCGCAACCTCCTGGCCCGGGTGAGGCGCCTGATGTCTGGCAGCTATACCAGCAATGAAAAATTCATATCAAAATCGCTCATAAATTTTTGATGCAACAGCCGTCTCTGGAAATTACGAGGTGCGTTGAATTCCCAAATGACGAGAAAAGACGCTCCAAACATTAGACATTGCATGCTCTGGTGCGCCGTGCATGGCACACGCTAGGCGGCGTGGATCCGGTGCGGTTTGATGTCGTTCTAGATGGCCCTGTACAGAAAATTCTCGACTACCAGATTCGGTTTTTTGTACCTCGTGTACCGGGTGATCGCCTCGCGGAGCATGCTCAGGCTGGTGTACGGCACGTCAAGCACTGCCCGTTTGAGATCCCTCCAGTACGTCTCTATGGCGCTCAGGTCCGGGGTCGCAGTTGGCAGGAAGATTATCTCCAGGCCGTCTGTGCCATCAAGCAGTTTGCGTATGTTTGATGCCCTGTGCTGGGAGGCCTTGTCCATGATCAGGCAGATCTTCTTGAACCTGTACATCGCCTGCCTTAGAAAGTCCTCAAAGGTGTCCTTGGTAAACGCATCGTACTGCCGGAACATGCCCCTGCCGTCCGTGGTGATTAGTCCATGGATTATCGTCTTGGAGTGTGAGCCGGTGTACGTGAAAAACGCCCGTATTCCCTTCCTGGTGTAGCCGCGTCTTCGCGGCCGCGCATCGGAGATTACTATGGACTCGTCCTGTATCGCTACGACTGTTCCTTCACTGTTCTTTTTTTATAATCTCTGGCATCTCTTTTTGGAATTTCCTGATCTCCTCGTCAGGTGCCCTTCTTGCATGTTTTCCTACGGGAACCTTTTGGGAATAGCCCCACCCGCGCAGTATCTGGCGCACATATCCGAGTTCGTACTTTACTCCGGTCTTCTGTTGGATGTATTGCTGCATCTCCCTGCCCGTCCAGACCGGTTTACTGCATGCGGCCTTTCTGATCTTCTTCATGTCTGCCTTGCTCGCCTTGGTCGGCCTGCCGGAGCGCGGCATGTTTCCCAGCCTGTCAAATCCGACTTCCAGGTAGCGCTCATGCCACTTGTAGCCCCACGAGGCTGACTTTCCCAGGGATTTTGCAGAATCCCTCATGGTTATTCCATCACGTTTGACTCTGATGATCAGCATCATGCGGTCCTTGGTATCGCAGTCTGTCTCAGCGGTGTATCTTTTCAACATCGTCTTGATCTTCATTGACTGTGGGACGTGAAATTGGTATAACTCTAGATGCGGTAAAATATGTGACAATCGCATCAACTTTTCACTTTTGGTATACACCGAACCCCACTGCAAGCGGTTTGTCAAGCGGCTGCGGCGCGAGATCACCCATCTGTTCCCATTCATCCGCCTCAACACAAAGTGCCATAACAACGATGCCGAGCGTCCCCTGCGGCCCAGCGTCGCATCCCGGAAGGTCTCAGGCGGCAGCAAGAGCCTTGCCGGCGCATACAACCACGCCGTCCTGGCCACCATCCGCGAGACGTGCAGGATGCGCGGCGTCAACCCGCACGACTTTTTGGTCGACTACATGCGAGGCATGGTCGAAAAAATACCGGCAGTAGCAGCAACAGCTGCATAAATCCTGCAAAATCCATCCATGGCTGCCCTGCATGTCCTGCGCGACTCCCGTCGCACCGGTTGCCTGACATGTCAGGCCGCCGTGCCGGCCCGCCACCCGATTCGGGCACAACGCACCGCCCCGGACAGCGCCAAAAAAGGCCACTTCGCAAGCCCGATCACCGGATCTGCCAAAACGTAGCTCAGTCGGACTCCCCCGGAAAAACTCAGAATAATGCCAATTAAATGGGCATTTACGGCCGAAAACGTAGCTCAGTTGGTAATTAATCGGGGCAGATCAGGCACGAAATCGCTTCGCAAAGGCGACCTCTTACCTTTTTACTCAAAACTCCCATTTCCTGTAACGTAGTGATTATTAGCTAATAGGAAATAGTACTTTTGAGTATTTAGGATGTAGGCAAAAATCAATCAAAAAATTGGGATTATGTCTCATTTTTTGTTATTGCATCATCATCATCATCATCATCATTTTGTCTGTGCCAATGCTGCCAAGATTTGGGTTGAAATCAGGATTCAGCCTAAGTGGCTTGGACACTTGAAAGGTCCACAGGAATGCCAGGCAACGATAGAACCCATACACGGTAGCAGGCAGATTGTTTCGCCCGTTTTTCCGTCTGGGTTCATAGCTACAAAAAAATACGGGGAGCCTGCAGAGACCATGATGGACAGAATCAAGGTTGGAAAGGCAGCAGACATTCCTCCCGGAAGCATGGTAAAGGCATCAGTTAACGGCCTAGACATTATGGTTGCAAACATCGACGGAGAGTACTGCGCCGCAGACGATACGTGCACACATGCAGGGGCAAGCCTCTCAGAGGGTGCGCTGGACGGATGTACCGTTACATGCGGCTGGCACGGGGCCCAGTTTGAGTGCAAAACAGGAAAGCTGAGCAAGTTTCCGGTCAAGATAAGGGATCTTACGTCATACACGGTCAAGGTGGAGTCAGGTGACGTATTTGTGGAGATGTAACTATATACGCAGGGGCATCAGGATAGTTGGTAACGATGGCAAGCAGTGAACAGAACAAGGAATCAATGAAGGACGCAATCGAGACGCTAAACCAGATCGCCTCAAACAACTCCACTCCAAAGACGATAAAAAAGTCGGTTGCTGACCTGGTCACGGAGCTAAAGAGTGACGAGTACTCACTGTCTGTAAGGGCCGCAAACACCATAAGCCTGCTGGATGACGTCACGCAGGATCCCAACATGCCATCATACGTCAGGACGCAGTTGTGGCAGGCAGTATCAAAGCTTGAAAGCATCAGGGAATAAAACCTCAAACACCAGAATCCCGTTTTGGCATCACACATGAGACAGGACGTCCTTGCACGCCGCACCCCATAGAATCCGGGACGGCTCTGACGACACCGCAGGTAATCTCACAAGGGAATAAATTTCAGGATGCGACAGCATTACCGTTGAAAATAGAAGAGTACCTCCAGACGCTGCCAGAGAACCTGCTTAGCGGGGAAGACATACTGGTATCAGATAAGATGCTAAGGGAGATCTTTCGGTTTGTGGAACTGGGTCCAGGTGATGTCTTTTATCATCTGGGGTGCGGGGATGCAAGGAGTGCGTGTATTGCAACAGACGAGTTCCAGGCCGCACGGGCAGTCGGGGTAGACAACAGTGCAGAGAAGATACGCCTTGCACAGGCTGGCCTGGGGGACAGGGACAGGGTGCAGATGGTGTGCAGCGATGTCAGGGAGGCAGACATCTCAGATGCCACGGTGGTGCTGTTTTGGTTTGCAGACGAAGATGTCACAGATGCCATGATGAAAAGGTTTGAGACGCTGAGTCCCGGAACCAAGGTGGTGACCGTGTGGGGCCCACTGCCCGGATGCCTTCCGGATGGTGTGAGATTCCCGTACATCATCAACAGGGCGCCGTTCAGGAAGGCTGCAAGCGTCCAGAAGCAGGTGCTCGCAGTGTTTGGGGTAAGATGTGTGGATTTTGTCACGGCCTGGGAGTTTGCCGAGAGGTACACAAAGGCCACAGGCTCGCCTGATGTAAAGAATGACAGGTTTCTGACCATCATACAGACGCTGGTGATATGGACGAATGCAAAAAGGCTCGGCGTTGCATGCGGGGATGAGGTGCCAGAATCCATCAGGACGTACGTCAAGCTCATGAAGATGAACTTTGACATAGACTTTGAACACCTGCTGGAGTGATTCTGAGAATCGCAGGCATCCGGATTCTGTGACAGTCCTGCCGGATACTCACCCTAGATGCTGGGGCCGGATATGCCCCAAGGGAGTTTTCCCGTCCCGTATCCCCGCCTCTGTATTATCTGCGTGTATCGGTACTGACTTGAGTCCCGTAGCATCATGGCCGACAACCAACCAGTCGCCCTTTTGGAACTTGAAGGTCTCCTGCAGGATGTCCGGGGTTGTGCCAAATGCGTCTATCATCCTCTGAAGGTCCAGTATCCTTGTCATTCGGGATTTATTATGATCCACCCAAGATTTACAGCTGTACTCTCATACACGCATGCCGTATAGCCGTTTGGCGTTTGGGCCTGTATATGCTGCACGTTTCTGCACGTTTGGCTGTTGACGGTATGGTCTTGGGCATCGCTCCGCTCAACCGGTGTGAGTGTTGTGGCAGCTGTGTCAGCAGGGGGTTTTGTAGTGGAACTGACAAGGTTGGAGTGGTCTGATTGCCCGTGTTCGTTGATGGCAACTATCCAAAAGACATAGGAGGTGTCCGGCTCAAGACCCTCAACGGCATACGAGCTGCCTGTGCTGTCCATGTCTGCAACCGGCACTGAAATTATGGAGATTGCTACAGGAGTCCGTGAGAAAATCTTGTATCCAGTAATGGAATCGTCATTGGATGGATTCCAAATCAGGGTCACAGAATTTGAGGTGAGGGAGGCGCGTAGGTTCTGTGGGGCATCAGGAAGGAGTGTGTCAGCCAAGACCGGGGACGGGTTGTTGGGTACTCCGGTTGCAGTTATTTCAAATACTCGGAAGTTTCCCGTGCCAAAAACCCCTGTAGAGGTTATGTTGACAGTATAGGTTGGTTTTGTAGCATGCCCTGGAATCGACTGAAGCTTGAGGATGGAGCGATCAATAACAAAGGAGTCAGAGTCTCCTCCTGAGCCGATGTCATACGTGAGCGCCTGCATGTCAAGATGAGAGTTTTGCGCGGTGATGCCTCCAACCACCCCTGTGGCACCGCCATCGTCAATTGTGGTATTGTCAAGTGTGATGTACCAGCTACCTAGGTTCTGATCAAACATGCTGGCACCAGCAAACATGAACTCCATGTTGGCAACATTTGAGATGTCCCAGTCGGAGACGTCGCCGTTGAAGGAGGAGGCGCCGGCGAACATACCTCGCATGTTAGTCACGTTTGAGACGTCCCAGTCGGAGACGTCGCCGTCGAAGGAGGGCGCATCTTCGAACATGCTATTCATGCTGGTAACCTGCGAGACGTCCCAGTCGGAGACGTCGCCGGCGAAGGAGGAGGCGCCGGAGAACATATCTCGCATGTTAGTCACGTTTGAGACGTCCCAGTCGGAGACGTCGCCGTTGAAGAAGGGCGCATCTTCGAACATGCTAGTCATGCGGGTAACCTGCGAGACGTCCCAGTCGGAGAGGTCGCCGTTGAAGAAGGGTGTATTTTCAAACATGCTCTCCATGTCGGTGACCTGCGAGACGTCCCAGTCGGAGAGGTCGCCGTTGAAGTAAGAAGCCTGAGAGAACGTACTTGTCATGTCGGTGACCTGCGAGACGTCCCAGTCGGAGAGGTCGCCGTTGAAGTAAGAAGCCTGAGAGAACGTACTTGTCATGTCGGTGACCTGCGAGACGTCCCAGTCGGAGAGGTCGCCGTTGAAGTAAGAAGCCTGAGAGAACGTACTTGTCATGTTGACAACATTTGAGACGTCCCAGTCGGAGAGGTCGCCGTTGAAGTAAGAAGCCTGAGAGAACGTACTTGTCATGTTGACAACATTTGAGACGTCCCAGTCGGAGAGGTCGCCGTTGAAGGAGGAGGCGCCTTCAAACATCGAAGACATGTCAGTAACAGCCGAGAGATCCGGTGCATCGATTGCATTGTATGTCATGCTTGAGGCTCCCACAAATGCCGAGTTCATTGTGATCCATTGGATATCGCCCCACTGGTCTATCGACAACAGTTTTTGCGCGACGGATGGGTTCTCGTCAAGCGTAATCCTTGTAAAGTCACCGTATATCTGGATCGTGTAGTCTCCGGCAGTGTCGTATGTGTGCGTCTGATCTCCGGACACATCAGCAGACACGGTTCCGTCACCCCAATCGATTGTGTACGTGCCGGTGGTGCCGCCTACCGGGATTGTTATCGGCTCGCCAGGGCCATTGATCCGCCAAGTGGTGACAAATGGTTCCATATCCGTCTGAGCCTCCGATGATGCAGGCACAACAACAAGGACAAGCAATACGGGCAGAATTAACAGTTTGAATCCCCTTCCCAGTGTAGTTGACACATTCACCACATATTTCATCAGCATACCCTCAGAATCATCTAGTCAATATCCTGACAAATGACCAACAGGCATGATTCGTGTCTGTGGCCGGCATGGGCTGAAGATGTACGCTCATTGTGGGAAGGTACCGCATATACGCATAAAAATATTCTCGGTATGCCAGAATCTATGTCACCAACAGAAGAATTGCCCACGCCATACAAGGAACGTCCTTGTCCGCTCTAGATTCATCATGGCACTTGCAGATTTTCTATTTGACAATATCATCCGGATCTCATAGATCCGACCCCTCACACATTTGTCTTCAATCATGACCATGCCAGTCACTTTTGTGGGCTACACTGCACCGTCACCGCCATCCCAAATATCCCAAGTCATGCAAGACCACTCCGTGTCTGCACGCTAATTGGGGGAACAGTTTTGGAGAATGCAGTGAAACACAACATATGGAATCCTTTTATTTTGTACAGCGGAATACAACATATGGAAGGCAGGCTCAACATCAACGTATCTGCAGTCGATTACGACAAGACTAGCAAGGCACTCATACACCAGCTTGCCCTGCTAGAGGAGATGGTCCACGCAGAAGACGAGTTTGCCATGACAGATTCGGAGTTTGCGTTTGGATGGCACTTTTTTGTCCTAGGTGTCAACAGAACGCTCATTCAAAAGCTGGCAGAGACGATGGGGCCAGACTATAACGCCCTGAAGGGTAAGACCATCGAGAAGAAGTTCCTGACATGGCTTACAAGGAATGTGGAGTCAAAATCCCCCAGATTCAAGCTTGCCATCAAAGAAGAGATGGAATCAAGCAAGTACGGCATATTCTAGTACCGGCTGCTGCATCACTACCATGGATTTGTGCGCGTATGGGCTATGTTGAATCCCGGTATGGCGACATCACTGCATGAATCACTAACAAGGCGGTGGCAAACAGAATAATGTTGGATTTCCCATCAGGTCAGACGACTACTGCCCATATCTTGCCGGGATGAGTAATCACTCAGATCTGCATTCCCTCCTCCTCTCCCCCCCCCGAGCCTTGTTGCATGATGGCATGATACTGCTTACGGTTCTGCGTTCTGAGATAGAAATTCTGCGTATACCAGAACAGGTGCATAGGTTTTAGATCTATGCCCGAAAATTGACCAGAACGTGCATCGATGTGGATCGTTACTGCCTCACATGGATTATTATGATGGGGTACGGGTACGGCCAGACAGTGAGATTAATAGCAAAGGTTGGCATCATCACAGGAATCATCATCGCGGTTATAGCAGTAGCCGGCGCGGCACTATTCTACACGGCAATAAACATGATAGAAGAACAGATGTGGACTTCTTCGCTTGATAGACTTGAGCAGCTGGCTCGAAAGGATGTGAGTTATGAAGAGTTGGTCATGTACAACTCGGCATATAATGGACAGGTGGTAAAGGGAACGGGGCAGATAATCGGCATCGTAGAGATGCAGCTTGGCGACACCAGACCGGTCATAGTGCATGCTCCAGAATCGACGGAGGTAGACCACATCTATGAGCAACCGCTTGACGGATTTGCCTATGCCATAGACGCAGGGGAGGGACAATACTATCTGCTGTACAGTCCCCAGATTAGTGATGCCGAGCTGGATTATGCGCTGTTTTACGGGACGGTTGCAGGGCTTCAAAAGCTGAATCTGGCATCCGGTGACACTGTGTCTGCGGTGGTTCTCAACCAGGAGTACATCACATTCTCTTCTGCCCCATTCAACTAGCCTGCAACCCCCAGAAACCACCATACATGCCAAACGCACCATGCCAATGCAGGATGATGATTTGTGTAGGCCCTCGAGGGGAATCGAACCCCTGTCCGGGGATCCACAATCCCCTATACTCACCACTGTACTACGAGGGCCACCAGAATAGGACTGCAACCCTCCCGTAATAATCTTTGAGTTCGTGGTACGTATGTAGTCAGGCACGGGGTTTGCCTGGAAAGGGTGGATTCTGCAGTCATGCCAGGTCTTTGAGGCGACCCGTGCCGTGGTGCCCGGTCACATCAAGTGTTCGACTGAACCGCTCGTTCCAAGGGAACCGCTCCGGGATACCCGGACTTTAGATTTATTATTAGCTAGTTTTTGATTTGATGTATGCGGTTATGGTGGATTGGAATGGGCGTGGCCCTTGTCATCGTGTGGATCGGAATGAACGAGCTGCTTCCGTTCAAGTAGTAGGCCGGTTGCACGTATCCGCGCGGCATGAACGATCGCTTTAAATTTGTTGCAACAGGGTATTCTTCGACTTGAGGAAGGGATTCATATCAAACAAGCTGCGGCACAACAAGAAGCCACTAGAGGATGCCGGGGGCGTCCAAAAGAACGAAAGGATAAAAGGTACGCGGTTCACATGGCTGAACCTTCAAAACCCCGACAGGCAGTACATGGAGAAGGTGGCAGAGGAGTACCGCCTGAACATGCTCAACGTGGAGGACTGCCTTACGAGGTTTGAGCTTCCAAAGCTTGACAGCTATGGTGATCACTTTTTTGTAATCCTGCACTTTCCGCCCCTGACACAAAAGACCGGAGTGTCAAGGAACAGCCAGCTGTCAGTCTTTGCCGGAAGAGACTTTCTGATAACCGTGCACCAGGGGGACCTAGGCCCGCTAGTCGAGTTTGCAGAATCCTACAGGGACTCTGACAAGGAGCAGGCATCGATGTCTCCCGGAACAATGCTGCACAAGATTATAGACGTCTTGGTGGATGATCTTCTGCACACGTCGCGAAAGATAATAGCAAACCTGGACGAGATGGAGGACGGGGTATTTGACGAGGCAAAGTCGGTGGCAAGAAGCATCGCGCTGCTCAGAAGGGAGATCAACAGGTTGAGGAGGATGGCAAACCCGCTCAAAAAATTCGTACAAGAGATTGCAAGGGGAGTCGAGAGGCTCTCGGAGGGGGGCGACAAGGAACTTGGCCTGTACTTTGACGACGTGATAGACCACATAGACAAGGTGATTGAGACTCTAGAGGAGTCAAGGGAGACCATGGAGATCTACAAGGATACGGACTTTGTGCTGAGCACAGAAAAGACCAACAAGGTGCTGGGAATGCTGACCATCATATTCACCCTGGCGATACCTGCAACCGTAATCGGGACATTCTATGGAATGAACGTCAGCCTGCCGGGTTCAGACGCCATGCTGTTCGGACCGCTCACTGCATTTACAATCATCATCGTGGCCTCGATAATTCCTGCAACCCTGATGTTCATCTACTTTAGAAAACTGGGTTGGATAAGCAAGTAGACATCATCACCATCACCACCATCACCATCATCATCATCAGCCAAGCATGGAATGGTTCGGATCATTCCACCGTGCCTCCTATGCGGTCCTGGCATACTCATTCGGCCAGAAGGGCAACATGAGGGCCCAGACAGGGTTTCTGCCCGGCATTCCCTCTGTATCATGGGGGAACGGGCCGGTCAGTGAAAGCAGGGTGCCACGCATTCGTATTCCCAAACGGCCGGCTGGCTGTGTGGATCCTTGTATGCAGTTCCCAAGACAACAAGTAGATAAATACAAGAGGTTTTAATATAAAACATGGGAAAAATCAAAATACGAACCGGCAGAGGCACTGGAACAATCGAAGTTGACGACGATCCAAAGAAATGGTCTGGAGACGAATTTAAAAAGATTCAGGCAGCAAGAAAGAAAGAGGCTGCAAACAGAATTGTTCATACCGGCAGGGGCACCGGTTCAAGAAAGCTCGGAGACATGCCGGACCCAAAGGCGGCGCCTTCCACGAAAGGAATGACTCGTGTTACAGGAAGAGGCACCGGTTCAAGAAAGAGCAAGGGTACCAAGTAGAACTTTTTTTAGAATTTTTTCATTCAGATCCTGACTTCAGGATCACCCTTTCGAATCTTCTCCCAGTCTGCAAGAAAGCTCTCCAGTCCAATCTTGGTCAGGGGGTGCTTCATCATCTTGTCAAGTACCGCAGGGGGCAGCGTCACCACGTCTGCGCCTACCCGGGCGGCCTGGACTACGTGCAGAGGGTGGCGCACGCTGGCCACAAGGATCTGCGTCTTAAACGAATAGTTTGCAAATATCTCCCTGATCTCCCGTATCAGCTGCATGCCGTCCTGGCCCACGTCATCAAGCCTGCCGATGAACGGACTCACGTATGTAGCCCCCGCCTTTGCCGCAAGCAGGGCCTGGTTGGCAGAAAATACCAAAGTCACATTCACAGGAACGCCGTCTGCAGACATGGTCCTGCACGCCTTCAGGCCGTCAGGGGTCATCGGAACCTTGACTACCACTCCCTTGCCGTATTCGTAGAGTCTCCTGCCCTCCTCAAGCATCCCGTCATAGTCGGTACTGATCACCTCCAGGCTTACAGGGCCGCTGACAATCTGGGCAATCTGGGCCATCACCTCCGTGGGGTTGCCGCCCTCCTTTGAGAGCAGTGACGGGTTTGTAGTGATGCCGTCCAGCAGCCCCATGTCGTTGAACCTTCTGATGGATTCCAGGTTGGCAGTATCAAGAAATATCTTCATAGCTTTTCCCTCAGAAGGGTAGCCTGCTTTGCCATATTAAACGGTGTGATTCCGTGCTTTTCAAACAGGAGCGGGATCTCCCCGTCGCGCGCAGACTCGCCAAACATGTCCATCACCCCCACCCTTTTGACCGGCACGGGGTGCGATTCTGATACCGATTCTGCAACTGCAGAGCCCATGCCCCCAAGGATGTTGTGCTCCTCTGCAGTCACGATGCATCCTGTCTGGCGCGCGGCCTTTTCCAACAACGCAGAGTCTATCGGCTTTACGCAGAACATGTCAAGGACGCGGCAGGATATACCGCTCTTCTGCAGCATGTCAGCTGCCTCAAGCGCCATGTGCACGGTTATTCCGCATGATACAATGGTGCAGTCAGAGCCGTCCCTGACCGTTATGCCCCTGCCTGTCCGGAACTCCTGGGACTCGGGGTGTACCAGGGGGGTCTTTGATCTTGACATCCTCATGTAAAACGGCCCATAACTTGATGCCATCACGTCGATCAGTGCAGAGACTGCAACGGTGTCTGCCGGAATGAACACAGAAAAGTTGGGAACCGCCCGCATGATGGCAATGTCCTCTATCTGCTGGTGCGATCCCCCGTCGGGCCCGACTGAGAGGCCTCCGTGGGACACCACCAGCTTTACGTTGAGTCCATTTTTCCCGGACGGGGACGGATATGCTATGTTGTTTCGTATCTGGTCTACTGCCCTGCCCGGAAGGAATATGGCGTACGTGCTTGCAAATGGGATCTTGCCGGATGCTGCAAGCCCCGCAGACACCGTAACAAGGTTTGCCTCGGCAATTCCCACGTTGAAGAACCTGTCGGGAAACTCTTTGCCAAACCCGGCAGTCTTCAGGGAGTCAGTCGTGTCGGCGCCGAGCACCACTATCCTGTCATTTGTCCTTCCTGTCCTGATGAGTGCCCGGGAGTACTCTGAGCGCATGTCAGTCATGACAGGCCTGCTGCTGCTCAAAGGTATTGTGCCTCCTGTGCCAGTGCCTCTATCTGCTCTTTTTTTAAGCCCACCACGTGCAGGTCGATCCACTTGCGGACAAGGTCTGCACCCCCGAGGGAGTGGGCCCTTGCAAGAAGGATCCTCCTTTTAGACTCGACGGTTCTGTCCCGGAACTCCCGGATCGCCTCCGGCACGTCGGACCTGCCTATGATGGCTCCTCCCCCGACAAAGGCGCGGGCGCCGTCGGCAAACGCGGAGCCTATGTTGTCCTGGTTGATGCCGCCGTCGGCCTCAATGTATCCTGCAAAGCCGTTACTCTGCAGGAGGGGGACCAGGCGGGCCATCTTGTCATGCGTCTCCTCAATGTACTTCTGGCCTGACCTTCCGGGAACTACAGACATCACTATGAGCTGGTCGATTATGGGCAGGAATGGGTAGGACCACTCTGGAAGCTCCGTGTCAGGGTTGATTGCAAGGCCCACGCCAACCATGCTCTGCCTGAGGGTGTCGCATATTCTGCCAAAGGAGTCCCTGTCAGTCACCTCGGCATGGACCGTGATGATGTCGCTGCCTGCACGGATGTAGTCAGGGACGTGCAGTTCCGGGTCGTTTATCATGAGATGGGTGTCAAAGGGGATTACTGTAAGGGGCCTGAGGTCCCGTATGGCGGTGTGGTCAAAGGTGCGGTTGGGGACAAACTTTCCGTCCATGACGTCAAGGTGGATATAGTCTGCCCTTCCCGAGACGCACCGCTCCACCTCGCCGGGCAGGTCGTTCATGTCCCCTGCAATTATGGAGGGGGCTATCATGAACTGCGAGTCCAGCTCCTGGTTGATCATTGGGATGGTGTCAGGTGCAGGAGCCTTGCCGTGCCACTGCGGATTGTCCTCCATGTGCTCGACTGACTTGCCCTTTATTGTGCGGGATATTATTATTGTCGGGACGCCTCTGGTTGCGTATGCCTGCGTGATGGCCGCATCAACCTGCTCGATTCTGTGTCCGTCTATCTCTATTACGTTCCACCCGAAGGAGCGCCACTTGTCGCCGGTCCTCCAGCGGGATGAGTCCTTCCACATCTCGGAGGGGTCGTCGCCTGCAAGATGCCTGTCAAGCGGCATCACCTTTTCGGTGTAGGAGTCCTGCTGGATAAAGTTCCTGTCAAGGAACACCGTGAGGTTGTCAGTCTTGTACTTTGCAGCAGTCATTGCAGCCTCCCATATCTGGCCCTCGTCAGACTCCCCGTCGCCGATTATGGTGTAGACATGATGCCCCTTGGAGTCTATCTTGGCTGCAAGTGCCACGCCAACAGAGTAGGAGAGTCCCGTTCCAAGGGAGCCTCCGCAGAACTCCACCCCGGGGCATTTGAGGTCGGGATGCCCCTGGAGCCTGCTGCCAAACTCTCTCAGCGTGTCAAGCTCCGACTCTGGGATGTATCCTGCAACTGCCATGTTTGCAAAGAGCCCGGGGGCCGCATGCCCCTTTGAGAGTACTAGTCTGTCCCGGTCCTCCCATTCAGGATTGCTTGGATCAAACCTCAGGTGCTTGTAGAACAGGCAGCCAAGGATCTCTGCCATGGAAAACGAGCCACCCGGATGCCCGGAGCCTGCAAGGCCTGTTGCCCGTATCACCAGCTTGCGGGCCCGAAGCACGTTCCTCTTTATCTGATAATAGTTAAGCCCCATCGTATCGTGTCTTGACAAATTGAATAAAAATCTACTTCCGTAGGATAAATAGTGTGGTGCCGGATTGGGCAGACATGCATGTCATGGAGTTATGCGGGAGGGTGTGTCCTAGTAATAAAAAATGCCATTTCATGTGCCAAGATGCCAAAGACATGATTGGTGCCAGAACCCGTCGACGCCAACAGTGCCGCACCGTCAATCTTTCACAACCCATAAAATCCCCCAAATCCAAGACACGGTGCGGAGGCTCCGCTAGGAGGCGCGTGTCAAGACGCGCCGGTTACGCTGCAAGTGTCGCGATTTGATCCTGTGTGAGCCTGCCGTCTTTTGCCTGCAATCTGGCCACGAGCTCGACGTTGTAGCACATGACACGGATCGCAGTCTCCCTTGTCCGGTTCTCGTGTTTTCGGCACCTGGTGCTGTCCCCGTACATCTTCTTGAGGGCTGCAAAGACTGCCTCGATGATGCTGCGCTGGTGGTACTGCGAATCAAACCTGTCCTTGTCATCCATGTACAGGCTTACCATCTCGCGCCACGACTGACTTCCCCTGGCGTTGCGTATGGTGTTGGATTTTGGCTTGATGCGGGGCACCATTCCCATCGCAGATATCATGTTGCACATGAGCCTTGCCAGGTATGCAGAATCCAGGCAAAAGTCGCCGGTGCCCCGGCCTAACCTGCCGAGCATCGCGTACAGCCCGTTTATGTCTGCCACTGCGCTGTCAGTCACCATGCAGTCGATTATCACCCTGGTGCGTATGTCCACGATTGCGTGCAGTTTGACCCATCCCTTTCTGGTACGAAAACTGTCGGTCCTGACGTCAAACCACCTGACAAACCGCAGGTACGAGTATCCGGTACCGTCTGCTGCCAGGGAGCCTGCCTCCACCTCCCTGATGGCAATCCGGTGTGCCTCTGCCAGGTACCATTCCGGGATCAGGCCGTAGGCGCGTGCTATCGTGCTCTTGGAGGGAATTTTCTCTAGGCCCATCTTGGCTGCCATGGCGCTATTGTTTCGGAGGATGCCGACCATCTTACGGTAGGTCGTGCGCTGTGCCTCAAGCATGATGCAGACAGCTGCCATGGCGCCAGGCGGGTATGCCGTCATGCCGCCCAGGCCGGGCCTGACGGCGTACGGATCCCCAAGATTCTTGATTATTCCCAGCACGGTATTCAGCATGAGGCCCGACAGGTACTGCTGAACCAAATCGTACTGTCGTTGGTCGCGTTTCTTTGTAGTCATTAGGCGATGCCGTGATCCGCCGATCCATATCTTTTGTCATCCGGGGGTATATGCCTCTAGGACACACCCTATGCGGGACAATGATTTAAAGCGTACGGGTTTGAAGATAGTGTCATGGGAGATGACAAGTGCGACTTTTGCAGGGGGACGGGCAGAATTACATCAGGCATGTGCGTGTACTGTAATGGTACCGGCGAGTGGAACCAGGCCGCACAGGCATACGTCAAGAACCACATATGTCAGTGCATCACTCTGGACAGAAAGTTCTGTCCCGTGTGCAACAAGGCGTGTCACCACGACACCACGCTGAGTCCAAGGCAGAAGATCGATCCCGGGTACGGGGGAATGGTAACGCCCGGAATGGGATCCTAGGGATAGGGTTTGCAGCATGCCGGGGCATGCTCTAAATAGCGCATTTGGGGATTATGTCTTGATGAGGATTGCAGAATCCGTAGAAGAGACAGAGATGCTGTGCGGGTTTGTGTACGAGGGGAGAGACAAGGTACCTGGATTTGACAAGATCAAGATGCCGCAGGAGGCAAGACGAGCGCTTGCAGACATGAAGGGGAAGATGGGGGCGACATGCGTGGTCTATTCCCCGAATGCCAAACACCGGAGGATACTGCTTGCAGGGCTTGGCAAGGAGACAACAGAGGACACGGTCAGGTTCGTCTCAGGCAGGATTGCGCAAAAGGCGGCAAATCTCGGGGTAAAAGAATTTTCGATAGTTTCACCGGATGGAGACGCATCACCTTCCCGCATAGTCGAGGGAGTCGTGATGTCGCTGTACAGGTTTGACAGGTTCAAGTCAGAAAAGGGCGATGCGCTGCCTGATTTTACGGTGGTGGCGCCAAGCGGGGCGGGGCCTGCGGCCAAGACAGCAGGCATCGTTTCAGACGGGGTCGTGTTTACAAGGAACGTTGCCAACATGCCTCCAAACGAGTGCACCCCTGCGGTGCTGGCCGGCCTGGCAAAAAAGATCTCAAGGAAGAACAAGATCAAGTGCAGGGTGATTACAGAGGCCGAACTCAAGAGGAGGGGGTTTGGCGGAATTACGGCAGTGGGGCAGGGGAGCAGCAACGGTCCCAGGCTGATAATCATGGAGTATGACGGAGGCGCAAAGGGGAAGAGACCGACGGTCCTGGTGGGAAAGGCCGTGACATTTGACACCGGCGGAATCTCGATCAAGCCAAGCGAGAAGATGGACGAGATGAAGTTTGACAAGTGCGGGGGATGCACCGTGCTGGGAATTCTCAAGGCCGCATCAGAGATTGGACTCGGGGTGAACCTGGTCGGGATAGTGCCGGCCGTGGAAAACATGCCCGGGGGGGACTCGTACAGGCCCGGGGACATAATCAAACTGTACAGCAAAAAGACAGCAGAGATTCTCAATACGGATGCAGAAGGGAGGCTGATTCTTGCAGATGCGCTCTCCTACGGGGAGCGGCACTATCACCCCAGGGCAATCATCGACTTTGCCACGCTGACAGGCGCGTGCATTGTCGCTCTGGGAAACAACGTGGCAGGAATGGTCTCAAACGACAGAGATGAGGCCGCAAGGATAATGGAGGCCTCCAGGAGGACGTCCGAGGAGGTCTGGGAGCTGCCGCTGAACCAGGACTACATGGACATGATAAAATCCGATGTGGCAGACATGAAAAATATCGGTATTGGGAGGGCCGCAGGCACCATTACGGCTGCGGCATTCCTGAAAAACGCCATAGAGGAGACGCCGTGGATCCACATTGATATTGCAGGAGTCGCATGGACGCAGACAGGCACCAAGAAGAAGCCGTACAACCCAAAGGGCGCGACCGGCTTTGGCGTAAGGCTGATCCTTGACTATCTGCAGAATCTCTAGTAGCCCCGGCTGTTCCTGTCAGGCTTGCCAACGTTTGGGTTGCGCCAGCTGTGCTTTTCCATCATGTGGTTGAGGAAGCGTATGTCATTCTCGCAGGATTCCCCGCATACAGCGCATACTGGCATGACTGGTGGAATGGTGTGGGGGGATATTAATATTGCAGCGGCATGGCGATGCCATGAATCCGATAGACAAAAGGATACAGGAACTTGCAAAAGAGTATCTTGTGGAATGGCAGGTGACGGGAGATTATTTACGAAAGATACGCAGAAATAAAAAAAATTAATAAAATACACAGACGAGGCACGATTGCGTCTGGGTTCGGATGATTATGAGGATGGACAAAAAATGGTTTCAGGCATATTGAAACATATTAAGAAATTAAAAATTAATTTTCACATGCACTGGAAAGAATCTGAACAAATTAGAATTAATATTGTTAGATTAACCCCCTATAAAAAGATGCTCCCACGCCGTACGCATTTCAGCTCAGTGTAAAGATCTATGGAATGGGATCGGTTAATCCCGCTGCCAGCGTAAACATCAATCCATTGTGGAAACAACCAATAGATCTTATGCGTATTTTCCCAATATTTCATGGTCACCCACAAGGACAGTTGGGTCTAGTAAATGAATTGCAAAATGCGTGGTGGTAAATGCGGCAGAACCCTGACGCGGGTTCTGTGTGATCTTAGAGGGTTACAAAAATCGCCCATATCCAACTATGCCATTGCCATCGGCATTAAAGGTTGGCGGTAAAATCCACATCATTCCATCTGAATCAATCTCCATCTCCAAAAATGGTAAAACGTTTGTAAGTGTTCACGTGGTTTAACTCATTTTTAGGCGTATTTTGCAATCTCCGCCAAGTAATCCAATTTCTTGTTTTTCCATGTCATTACACATGAAAAGAAATTCGCCATCCACGTCATCGTCTCCTCTGCCCTTATGCTGCCCCGTATTTTTCTGTGCACGACTATCTCGCGCAACCCGCGTTCTGCAGCATTGTTTGTAGGCGGGATCTTTGGGTTCAGCACGAACCGGAACAGGTCGCTGCCAGCATTGCTGATCTTGACCATGAATTTTTCCAATATTGGATCGTCGGCGTACCTTGCAACGATCTTTTCGATGCATGACGTCAGCATGGCAGACGCGTTGTCCCGGAGAGAGCGCGAGCGTTTCCTGCTTGCCCTTCTGGCATAATCATAGATTATGCGCAGGTGCTTCAGGACGTTGCGCGCGCCTGGGCAGTCCGGATTGCGGTTGCAGATGTCCCTGGCCTCGCGTATTATGTGCGACCAGCAGCGCTGGACGCGGTATTTTCCGTACGCCGTCCAGCCGTCGCACACTAACGTGCCGTCCCAACCCCCAAGCGCTTCTTTCAGAACCTTTGCCCCCCGGCTGTCCCGTATCACGTACAGCGCGTGCCCGGTCAGCGGATCGTGCAGTATCCACACCCAGACGTTGCGGCCGTTTAGGTGAATCGATGTCTCGTCGGCGTGCAGTATCTTGGCCTTGCGTATCATGGCGGCAATGGCTGCCGCAGGGGCGCCCAGCGACGTTCCCAGCCTGCGCATTATGTTGTGCGCCGTGCCCGAGGAGAGTGTAATTCCGTACCGCGACATGCGGTCTGCGATCATCCTAAACGGCATGCGACACACGTAATCGTCTGCAACATCAGTCGTTATGCTCGGATCGTAGCTGCCCTTGTCTGGAAGGCCGGTCTCGGGCTTGATGTCCACCAGACCGCAGGAGCAGCGACACGTGTTTATGGTGTGGCGCGTGGTGATGACCTTTATCGTGCGCTCCACCCTGGTAATGTCGCGTTTTTCTGACTGCACTATGGAAAGGCTACCCGAGCCGCATTCGGGGCAGGCCTCCGGGGTGTGTTCCTCAAACTCGGTGGGTTTTGGCTTGCGGGTGCGGCCCATGTGGCCTTTTTGCCCCCCGCGCGACTTCCCGCTGCCGGCCGCATCCACGCGGTCCTTTTGATCCCGGGAGGCTTTTGTGGATTTATTGTAGGCATTCTTTTCGTCGCCTTTTCCCTTTGTGTCAGGCCATCCGGGCCCCCTTTTTTGTGATGACGGGGTGTTGTAATTGTCATGCCGCACCAGCCTGCGCTTAAGATCAGCAACTGCCAGATTCAATTCCTCAATTATCTGCCCTTGCATCTCAATCGTCTGCTTGAGCTTGATGTTCTCAGTCTTGAGATCCGTGTACATCTTTTTGAGTTCAGCCTGGCTTTTCACATCGGGTTTGGATTACCATCCTATTTGGATCTGTGGTTTGCACAAAATTTACCCAAGAGTGAACTGAATTAGGCACGACGTGAACACTTACAAACGTTTGACGGTTCTGCTTGAACAGAAGCAGGCCCTGCAATGGATTTTCCATTACTTACATCATAGATACTCCCATGACAAGGACAGGCGCCATTCATTTCATCGGCTTTGTATTCCCACAAACACCAAAGATGTAGGCATATGTTGCTATATGTCCGAAAAGACGAGACATCATTTTTTGCACCACCTATAGTGGCGATCAAAAGTTCTTGCAAAATAATTCAGCTTTTCTGTTAAAGTATTTGATCAAATCCGGATTGAATCTCGCAGTTCGATAATACTGGGAGATGGCCCTGTGCATGTCCAAGAAGGTTTTGTAGTATTCTGAGACAAGCAGGTTCCGTTTTCCCTGGTGCCAGCATTCTTCCACGGCGTTGAGATACGGTGAGCCTTTTGGCAGGTATATGATCCTGATGTTCCTGTTCTCGCGCAGCAGCGTCCGGACGGCTTTTGCGCGGTGCGGGGACGCCCTGTCCACCATGACGGCCACCTTCCCAAAATGCCTCTGCATGGCCTTGAGATACGCAACAAAAGTGGGCGCGTTAAACCCGCTGTCAGTCCTGAAGAACTGCCTGCCGTCCGTCGTGATTGAGCCGTACACGGCAATTCTTTTGTGGCTTCCAGTATATGGTACGGTTATTGGCACCCCCACAGGCGACCAATACTTGCGACCCGATTTTACGTCGTGTATGAAGAACGCCTCGTCTTGCACGGCCAGGACAAAACCGTCCTTTTCTAGGCGTGAAATTCTCTTTTTGAGGCGATATTGCCAACTTTTTACGGCCGTTTTGGTGGCCCTGTTGATGTGGATTTTTTGCGACTCCTTGGGAGACAGGCCGTATTTTTGCATGATTTTCCTGACATTCGTCCTGTGCATCCTTGTTCCCGTTTCCTTGTGTATGACCTGTTGCAGTTCGGCAGGAGTGGTCTTGAACCGGTCTACCTTGTCCAGTATGCCGTCCATCGCTTCCGGCGAAATCTTGGGCGGTCTGCCGGATCTGGGAAGATCCCGGAGGCCTTCAAGGCCTCCCTTCTCGAAGCGTTCCAGCCAGTTGCGCACCCATCGCGGGCATCGCAGAAGGCTGACGGCTGCATCATCCATGCTCACTTTGCGAAAATATACCATGTGCACTGCAAGCATTCTAACTCCCACCCTGAGGTCTTTTTCTTTTTTGTATGCTGCTTCGAGTTCTTCCCGTGTTACTTTGCTCATGCCGCGTTAGGCGACCAGATGATCTACATAGCTTTCGGTGAGGTGCCGAACTTGGAACGAACTTTCACTTTTCACTATAGTTCTTCGGGAAGTCTGATGAATTGCCATTTACGAAAAGGTTCTGCATCAAGTACGGGATCTTTGGTTCTAGGATAACTTATGGTCTCCCCATAATTCACGGGAACTGTGCTGACATTAGCTTGTTTTTTTGTGCTCTCAAGATAGATCGCGGTTTTGTCAAAACTGATCGTGCTGGGGTTCGGCATGAAATTCCCAAAGGGAACGAAGGGAGTAAATGCAAGACCGGCGCCAGCCGCACCTATTAACTTAAGAAAATCCCTCCTCGATAATGTTTTTGTCTCTCCCATGAGCTTAGGTTCCACAATTCAAATAAAAAGGTTAATTTTTATGTGACTCCTAACTTTAGATGTTTAAGAAAATTGTTTAATTCAGAATATGACTCATGCGTAATCAATCGTTTTTTTTAAAATAGTAAAAATACGCCATAATGCAGGTACAGAGCATGCTGTAACAGAGAATTTGGCAAGATGGTTGTAACTGCTGCAACATGGGGGTCAGGCAGAATCCACGCAACAGAAAATACAAGAAAAGATCAGAGAGGCAAAATGATGACGGTCGGGGAAATCCAAAATCCATGTTTTCCGGAATGTGATATTTTTCCATTCTGCAATATTTGGGAAGACAGAAAACATACACATTTCGTTTTGAGCGGTTCCATGGCATGCGCGTTAAAATGTATGCCCAGAGCGGCAACAAGAGGCATCCGGGGATTCAGAAGATTGGATGGGCTACAGCACACGGGGTATTCTCCTGTAAGCGTGCCACCACGTACAGAACCCAGACTATAATGAAATGCCAGCACTGTTGCTTCCCAAGGGCTCTCGCATCTTAGTAGCACAACAGCGACATCAGGTTTGACTTCCAAGTTCGGAATGGGATTGGGTCGCACCCTGACGCTATGGCCGGCTTGAATATCAGCACCAAACCCTCATCTATTAACGTAACGCCGGCCGCGTGCACAGGGCAGTCGCCTCAAAGTAGGTATAAACAAAGGTGCCATCAACACCACACCATGACACACCGCGTTGCAGTACTTGACAAGGAGCTGTGCATGCCAAGAAAGTGCGGCCTGGAGTGCATAAAGTACTGCCCGGTCAACAAATCGGGCGCAGACTGCATAGCACTCGATGAGGGGACAAAGAAGGCCAGGATAGACGAGGACATCTGCAACGGCTGCGGCATATGCGTCAAGGTCTGCCCGTTTGATGCAATCACCATAGTAAACCTGGCAACAGAGCTTGCAACAGACAAGATTCACCAGTACGGCCCCAACTCGTTCAGGCTTTACAGGCTTCCGGCGCCAAAGAAGGGCCATGTAGTCGGGCTCTTGGGGAGAAACGGGATGGGAAAGAGCACAGTCATCAACATACTCTCCGGCAGCCTAAAGCCGAACCTTGGAAGGTACGAGGAACCCCCGGAATGGGACGAGGTTCTGAAGTACTACGGGGGAACCGAACTAAAACATCACTTTGAGATGATCATGCAAAAGCAGATCCGCGCCTCGATGAAACCCCAGCAGGTACACAGCATCGCGCAGGCCTTTACCGGGACCGGAAGGGAGCTGCTGGACAGGTACGATCAGAGGGGCGTATCGCGTGAGATGGTAAGGGAGCTGGGCCTGAAAAACTCCATGGAGCAGCCGTTGGCCGAGCTCAGCGGCGGGGAGCTTCAGAGACTGGCAGTGGCAGCGGCAGCCTCCCGTGACGCCGAGTTTTACTTCTTTGACGAGCCTTCCTCGTACAACGACGTATTCCAGAGGACGTCTGTGGCCCGCGTGATACAGGGGCTGGCAGACATTGGAAGGAGCGTGATGGTAGTCGAGCACGACCTCACCTTGCTTGATTTCCTGAGCGATCACATAGAGGTGCTGTACGGGGAGCCTGCAGCATACGGGATAGTCTCAAGCGTTCTTTCAACCAAGGTAGGGATCAACGTGTTCCTTGACGGGTACCTGCCAGGCGAAAACGTCAGGTTCAGGGACAAAAAGTTCTCCTTTGATGCATCCTCCTCATCAACTGACATATTCCAGGAGGGAAGCGATACAGTCTCATACCCCGGCATCACCAAGAGCTATCCCTCGTTTTCAGTGGCAGTGGAGCCGGGACGGGTGCGGAAGGGCGAGGTCCTGGGGATAATGGGCGCAAACGCCCTTGGCAAGACGACCATGATGAGGATGATTGCAGGGAACGTGGAGCCGGATACCGGCAGCATCAAGCAGAACGTAAAGATAGCATACAAGCCGCAGTACCTGCAGGGAGACATTCCAGCAGAGGTGATAGCCGTGCTTGAGAGGGCAAACGGCGCCTCCATAGAGGGCAGCACCGAAGAAGAGCAGATTCTGGAGCCGCTAAAGATCAAAAAACTCTACAACAAGCAGACAAGATCCCTGTCCGGAGGGGAGCTGCAGAAGGTCGCAGTGGCATCATGCCTGCTGCAGAAGGTGGACCTGTACGCACTAGACGAGCCGTCTGCGTTCCTAGACGTAGAGGACAGGATCGCAGTGGCAAAGTTCCTGCAAAAGTTCGTCCGCTCGTTTGGCAAGTCGGCAATAGTAATAGACCACGACCTGCAGCTGATGGACCTAATCTCAGACAGCATGGTAATATTTGAAGGGGAGTCGGGCGTGGCAGGCCATGCCACCTCCCCCATGCCAAAGGCTGCGGCCATGAACAGGTTTCTCAAATCCCTGGAGATCTCCTTTAGAAGGGACGAGAGGAGCCTCAGGCCCCGCGTAAACAAGGCCGGAAGCAGGCTGGACAAGAGCCAGAAGGCATCAGGCGACTTTTACTACAAGTGATTTACGGCATCTCTTGTGCAGAACGAGCCTCGGGAAATCAGGGCACAATTGATCATGACCATGCCCGGAACAGGCCACATCATGGCAATAGCATACCTGTCAAAACAGTCGGCCACAAGAGGCTCATGCGATGAACATCAAGAGGGGTATTTTTGGCCATCATGCAATTCTGCAAATGGGTCGACTGACCAGATAACCCAGATGTGCTCACGGCGCGACAGGATCTGGCGGCGGTTCGGGCGGTATAATGCTTAGCAAAAGAAGCATGCTTTCTATCATGAATTTGAAATGGGTCTGGGTGATTGCAGTGCCCTTCTGACCCATTCCTGCCGGGCAGCTTGCAAGCATCGCGTTTGCCAGCACCCATGCATTGAATATCACCACAGAGTACAGAAAACAAAAATTCCTTGCAGCGATGTTTTGGCTGCGCGTCCTGGGCCTCATCGCCTCTAGCATCTTGTAGCCGGTTTCTATCCCCCACCTCTGATCGTACACGGCCACGTCAATGTCTGGCATGTTGGTGGCAAATCCAATGTACCTGTTTTTGGACTCATCCTTGGAATCCTTTTTTCGCTCTCTTCGTTCCATGATGAGTATCGTGTACGTAAAGGAGGCACCGTCGGAGTTTGTTATGTCCAGTTCGGACACGGCACCGCGCCTGCCTGCTGCAAATTCATCAAGGGCGTTGACTACCGTGTCAGTATTCCTGCTTGGCACGAGGTATCCGACGCCCATGCCGTCAAGCGTCCTCATTACGTCGGTGGCAAAGAATTCTCTGTCCAGCAGCACCAGCTTGATGTTCGCGCCTGCCTGCCTGGCCAAATCGACGAGTTTACGCACGAAATCCGACATGGATTCGAGTGCGGGCATGTGTATGGCGGCAAGCGTCAGGCGGGCGCCCCGATCCACGCATTGCGCCGTGACGTACCTGATGAAACGATCCGTCCCCTGCTTGGATCTTGAGCGTATCTGCTCGACTCCGTGGTCCTTGCAATAGCATGGTATCAAGTGCGCGTCAATGGCAATGGTCATGCCGTCCGGAGGCGTCTTTCCCATACGGCGCAGCCTGTCAATCTGTGATGATATGGCGTCTCCGACGCATTCGGATACCTCGCCGTCATCCATCATAGAAAGGATGTTCCTGTACCACTCGTCTGTGGGAATGCGGTGCGCCGACCTTGCGGGGCCGCAGTCTGATGATGCCTCCCGCCGCACGGCAGACGCGGATCCTGATATGTAGGAATTGTCCAATGCCGCCCGCATCGCCATATCGTGAAAGTCGCCGGATCCATAAACTGCGTTGTATCTCTTGGAGATCTTGACGCAGGACGTAATCTTGTCAGTCTCGTCTACAATACTTTGATAGTCCTAGAATTGTTCATCATGTCGCGTCCCAGGCGACTTTTTTGGTGATGCATTAAGGTCGTCTGGGGCGTGTACCTTATTGATCTGTTTGCATTGAAAGTTTGTCTGTATGCGTCACATCTGGGTTATCTGACTGACAGCATTACAAATATAGAACACGCATGCAAGTATGAGAAATTGAGAAACAAAGAGTATACGCCTGACGTAAGGAAGGGCATGGAGCTGGCCGACAGGGGAGAATATAGCAAGGCGGCCAAGTGTTTTGAGAGGGAGATAAAACGTAATCCTAGAAATTATACTGCGTATGTAAACAGCGTTCCCATATTGTGTCGGAATGGGCAGTACGACAGAGCACTCAGATGTGCCAACAGGGCAATAGAGATAGCCCCGGCCGAATCCATAACACACCTCAACAAGGGAGCGCTGCTCAGCGAGGTTGAGGACCATGATAGTGCAATCAGGTGTTTTGACGAGGCAATAAGGCTGGATCCAGATGGATGGGCCAGGTATTTTAACAGGGGCATGTCGCTGATGTATGAATTCACCTGCCCCTTATATCAGTCGACCAACTTCTTCGGCCACGCTCTTGCCATGTGCCCTCCACGTGAGGACGCACGTGACAAAATCTGCAAGGCGCTTCATGGCCTTGGAGCCGCCCTTGGTCTGCCCGCTTATCTTGCGGAACACCACCAGGTAGCGCAGCGCCCTCTCGCTGGCGTTGTTTGTAGGCTCGACGCCGGGATGCTCCAGGAACGCAAACATGCGGTGCAGGTGCCTCTCGAGCTTGTCCAGCACCTTTTGCATGTCGTCATCGTTACCACCACCACCGGCATCGCGGTACCGGTCAAGCACGTCCTGCATGGTGCGGTTCATCGTATGCCGCAGCTGTGGCGAGCGCGCCTCCTGCGCGGCCAGCAGTTTTGCCCTCTCAAACACCCACTTGTGGTCCTCGTGGAGCTGCTGCTGCCGCCGCCGGACACGTTTGGTCTCGGGAGGCACGGCGCAGTATTTTTCTGCCAGGTGCCTTGTCTGCCGGAGGTCGTGCGCCCAGCACGACTGGTGCATGCCGTCCTTGTCAAACCTGTCATATCCGGTGTACCCGTCAGTTATCGCCACCCCGTCAAATTTGTCCATGGCATCGAGCATGAGCGTGGCCCTGCTCTGGCTGATGTTTATTGCGATGTTTTTGCCCGACTGTGCCACGTTTGCGTGTACCTTCTGGCCGTCGTTTCGCCAGCTGGTTTCGTCAAACCCGGCACAGTCAGAAGCCTCCACTTCCCCGAGGATCCTGCCTGCCTCGTGGCCCGAGGCGTCCCCGACGCGTGCCATGATGTTGTTGACGGTGGATCCTGCAAGCATAATGCCCGTTATGGAGCGCACCGCGACCGAGATTCCCTTGAGCGGCACCCGTGCCGCGCGCAGTTCTGAGACGAGTCCGACCATGCCCTTGCCGAAGTTGCCCCGCCGCGGCAGGTCGTTTGGAGCATCTTCCCTGCGGCCGCATGAGCCGCATACTGCAGTCTCCACGCGGTGCCGCGTCTCGCACGCAGTCACCCTGATGTCCGTGATGTCCCGCACGCGCGGACTGCCAATCGCCATCCGGCCGCCGCCGCCGCCGCACCCGCATTCCGGGAGCACCGGCACCCGCCTCCTGCCCGACTTCCTGCGCCCGAACCTGTGGGATACGGTCCTTTCCGGGTCGTGGGGGCGCGACGCCCCCGCGTGTCCCTTTCTTCCCCCGCGCTTGGATTTGCCCTCCTTTTCCTGTTTTTTTGCCCGCTCCCTCTTCTGGGCCTTCCATTCCAGGGATTCAGATGAGGGCGGCGTGTTGGGGTTTGTATAGTATGTCATGAGGCGTTCGCTGTACCCCAAGGCCCTTTCAAGACGTTCTATCCTGCCAAGTGCCTTCTCAAGATCGGATTTGAGGGTGGCAATCTCCCGGTTCCGTGCTAGGAGTTCCTCTTTTAGCTGGTCCCTGCTCATGTGCCGTGAATTTACCATGTAAAGTGATGTGTATTGCCAGCATATGGATCAGTATGATCATTTTTTTGTGACAGGAAGGACAGGTGAATTCATACTCGCTGATGGAACTGGGAAGGAATAATGAGGCAGTAGAGTGTTTCGATAGGGTCCTAGAGCTGGATCCTGACAATGAAATTGCATACGCCAGCAGGGCGGAGTTGGAGGAAAATGGAGCGTGGCGTGGCGGCCAAATCCTTTGACAAGGCAAACAGCCTAGAACCGGACGACTATGCTGCGTAGTGCTGAACATATTGTTTTGCTCACTTTTCCATTTGGGTTGCATACAGGTACCAGTTGTTCAGCTTGAAACCACGCCTGAAGGGATAGTAAACGTGCCTTGTTGCAAAAATTTCCGGCATCAAATGAATAAAACGTTGCATTCGGCAGTAACTGATCGGGATTTTGAAGTTAAATTCAGCCAATTGGTACATTGCCTGAAAAATTGTGCCGTTGTGCCTGACAGGTTGCATCAGCGGCGCATGAGAACATGATAGTTTGTCATGCGCCGAACCCCTGCAGGCAGGCATTACCTGCCGGAATGGTCGTGGTAGCACGAAGCATGTTCAAAGCTTGGATCCAGTTCCAATGCCGTATCAAAGCACTCCTGTGCCTGCTTATGTCTCCCAAGGGATTCAAGGGTATGGCCCTTGCTGTGGTGTATATTGGCATCATCCGGAGCCAGTTTCAGCGCAGCGTCAAAACACCCCAGTGCCCCCTGATGCCTTCCGAGCAGTTCAAGCGTGATGCCCCGGATATTGTGTACATTGAGAAGATCCGGATCCAGTTTCAGCGCAGCGTCAAAACACCCCAGTGCCTTCAAGGGCATCTTGATTTCCAAAAGACACGTTCCCTTGAGGTAGTGCGTGTAGGGATCACCAGGATCCAGGTCTATTGCAAGGTCATAGGATGTCGCGGCCGCCTCATGATTGGAGAGCATTTGGAGGTAGGATCCCTTGATAACATGCAGCTGGGCATCGCCGGGATCCACGTCAAGTGCGACGTCGATGCACGCGATTGCCTGCCCTATGTTACCAAGTCTTGCAAGGAATGCGGCCTTTTTGACGTACATCTCAGAAGAGACAGGATCTATCGCTATTGCCTTGGTGCACAACTCGGCTCCCTGCTGATACCTGCCAAGTTCCGCAAGGACGTCTGCCTCTTCGGAGTATGCGTCAGAAAAGTCAGGATCCAGATCTATTGCCCGGTCATATGAGACGATTGCCTGCTCATGGTCTCCAAGTTTCCAGTGGGCATATGCCTTCTCGTAATGCGCCATAGTGGCATCAGGATCCAGATCTATTGCATGGTCACATGAGACGATTGCCTCTTCAAAGGCGCCAACCAATGCCAGAGATTTTCCCCGGAAGCAGTGTGCGTCGATGTGATCGGGCATCTTGCTTATTACCGCATCAAAGCACCGTATGGCCTTTTTGTGGCTGTCAGTCTCTGCAAGGGAGCACCCTTTCATAAAATCCAGGTCAGGAAAGTCAAGATTCAGTCTTTGTGCCTTGTTGAAGCACCGTATGGCATCCTCATGGGAGTCCAGTTCCGCAAGGGAACATCCCTTGTAATAGTACGGCATGGGAAGATCAGGGCAGAGTCTTATTGCCTTGTCAAAACATGGGATTGCCTGCCTGTGCATTCCAAGGAATGCAAGGGAGCGTCCCTTTTGCTGGTAAGGCGCAGAATAGCCCGGTTCCAGCATTATTGCAGCGTCATAGTGCCGGATTGCCTGTTTGTGATCTTCAGAGTGTGCAAGGACGTTTCCCTTTTCATAGTATGGCCAGCTAGCACCAGGGTGGAGAAGGATGGCAGCGTCATAGCACCGGAGCGCATCCTTGTTCTCGTCAAGAGACGCATGGGAGAGTCCCTTTTCACGGTATGCAGATTCCGGGGCCGAGCCAATCTGAATCGCCTTGTCAAAACATGGGATTGCCTGCCGGTACTCATAAAGCATGAAAAACGCGTGTCCTTTGGAATAGTGCGCCCAGACGTTCTTTGAATTCAGGCGTATCGCGCCATCAAAGCATTCTATTGCATGCCGGTATTCCTTGAGGGATAAAAGGGCGCCCCCTTTGAGACTGTGGTGTTCGGGATTTTCAGCGTCCAGGCGTATCATCTCGTCGTAGCAGGATGCTGCCTCTTTGGATCTTTCAAGGCATTCAAGGCAGCATCCCTTTCTCAGGTGAGCATCGAGACGGCCAGAATCCAGGCGGATTACCTCATCAAAGGATTCTATTGCCTGCCCGTAATCCTTGGACAACTCAAGGGTGCGTCCCTTGTAATAGTGCGCATAGGCGCGACAGTCCGGATCCAGACGGATCGCCTCCTCAAAGCACGATATTGCCTGCCTGTGCTTCCCAGTGGACATGAGAGACAGTCCCTTGGAATATGCGATGCGGCCGTCCCCCGGATTAATCCTTGCTGCTGCATCATAACACCGCATGGCCTCCTCGTGCACTTCAAGTGATGCAAAGTGCTTTCCTCTTTGCAGGAATTGTTCTACATTACGCTCAGACGGCATCTCATCAGGGATGCCTGTGTCCATGTAGGGCACGGAGGAGCCATATCTGCCATCTGCAGAACTGCCTTGTTCCAACCCCTCAAGGAACAGTGTACACTCTTTCCGGAACCGGGTGGCGTTTGCATCGTTGGGATTTATCTGCAGTGCCGCATCAAAGTACTCTACGGCCTCTCGGTATCTTTCAATAGACATAAAGGCATATCCCTTGTTGCGGTGAGGATCAATGGTGTTAGGGTCTATCCTTATCGCAGCATCAAAGCATTCAATTGCCTCCTCATATCTTTGAAGCAACGCAAGGCATGCGCCCTTGTTGTTGCACGAGGCATAATCGGACGGATTCGCCTTGATTGCCCGGGTGTAGTATTTTATTGCCTGGGAGTAGGCGCTGAGCTCCGCAAGGGCATCGCCCTTTTTGCGATGGGGGCTGCCATCACCGGATCTCATCCATTCCATAATGGGCACATGACTGGAAACTGCATATATGTATTCAAAACGACGCAGGTTATTTTACTGCCATTGTTCATCACGAGTCATGATGGAATGCGACGCCATCAAATTCAGATACGACGCCAATTTGGACATAAAATGAAGGGGTGTGTGGCAGGGCCTGCCTCTGTCAATCCAGTACGGATCGTAGCATCCAGGCAGTCTTCTCATGCTTTTCCATGAGGCCTACAAGAAAGTCCTCTGTGCCGGCGTCAGCGTATGTGCCGCCGATTCGTGGAATGTTTTTCCTCAGAGCCCGGATGATAGTCTCATGGTCCTTCAGCAGGTTTGAGACCATGACTGAGGCCTTGGGGTACGTCTCGGGGTGTTCTTTTATCTGGGAATTTTGCTGAAATTCGGCCAGGGTGGCCGGTGTCTTGAGTCCCAGGGACCTGATTCTTTCGGCAATCTCGTCTATGTCATCGGAGAGCTGGCCGTACTGTTCCTCAAAGACCTTGTGGTACTCTGCAAAATGAGGGCCCGTAACGTTCCAGTGATAGTTTCGAGTCTTGGTGTACAGGACGTACTCGTCGCAAAGAACCGGCACGAGTATTCCTGCAACGCCCTTGCGGTTCTGTTCGGATATGTCAATGTCGGTATGCTTCATACAGTTATTAGGAATCATTCATATTTAATTGTTATTCCTAATACAGAATCATTATTAATAAGGAATTATACCTATTAAGAATAAGCGTTATATAACACAAGCGGCCATGAATATCATGCAGAGGCTAGGGGACGTCGTGAAGCTGCTAAGGGAGGACGGGTTCAGGATAACTCCTCAGAGGGTTGCAATAGTGGAGCACATTCTCAAGACAGACAAGCATCCCAGCGCAGACTCCATCCACAGGGCAGTCAAGAGGAGATACCCGATGATCGGCCTCTCGACAGTATACAAGACCCTTGAGATGCTAAAGGAAAAGAGTCTTGTAAGCGAGATTGGCGTGGGCGGCAAGGCAAGATTTGACGCACACACCGAGGATCACGTCAATCTGGTATGCATGAGGTGCGGCAGGATTGACGATATCGACGAGAAGTCAATCAAAAAGATTCGGGCAAAGATAGCACGCAAGTCAGGGTACAGGATTGTAAGGGGCAGTTTTGAGATGACTGGATATTGTGCTGACTGCAGATCCGATTAGGGTACGATTCCTAGTAGAAATGTCATGTACCGGTCTGAAAGGTTTTGGGAGACGCTTCCTGAACTTGCAAAGCCAAGGCAGTAAATTGCAGAATGCGGACACGCAGGATTGTTAATTTATTTAATCGCGTTCCCGTACGGTTACAATGCCAGACGGCGGACAAAAGTGGACTGTAGGTAACGGACGCTCAGAGGAGGTCAGGGATATTGTCAGGTCGCATGGGGGAGTCGAGGATGAGACCATCAAGTCAGATACAGAGATGTGGCGCATGCGGGTTGGCAAGGCGGTATTTACCATGTACAGGACAGGAACCCTGTACAACAACAGCATGGCAGGCAGCAGGGAGATTCTGGAGCTGAGAGATGAGATTGGCAGGTGCTGCAAGTCCAAGTTTGAGAGTACGGGCAGGGACATCCTCATAGGCGTGGACGAGACCGGAAAAGGAGAGGTTGCCGGAGACGAGGTGCTGTGCGGCGTACGTTTTCCGTCAGGCCTGTACGGGGAGGTCGACAACATTGCGGGGATGGCAGACACAAAATCCCGCAAGACGTACGGGTACTGGGACGGAATATCTTCCAAGGCAGGCAGCCTGGATTGCAGGGGGCTACGCTCGGACATTGAAAGGATCTCCCCGGAAAAGATTGACAAATACAACATAAACAGGCTCATGGATGCCGCATACAAGAGGATCATTACACGCCTTATGCAGGGGATAACACCGGACAGGGCAAGCATAGTCGTTGATGACTACCAGATAGGGCGCGAACTCAAGGGGTATCTTGACAGCCTGCAAAGGGACGGGGCAGAGATAATAGTCACGCACAAGGCAGACGAGAGGTTTCTTGAGGCCAGACTCGCATCGGCGCTGGCAAGGAGGGAGAGGGAGAGGATAATGGCAGGGATTAATGACGGGTTTGTCATTGACGGCATCGCCATAGGATCCGGCGCACCATCAGACGATAGGACAAAAGAATGGCTTGCCGCATGGAAAAGGTCAGGACGGGAATGGCCGTGGTTTATCAAGAGATCCTACGCCAACATAAGAGAACTTGACGGCCGGTCAGGGAGTGTAAAAAAGTCAGCCGATCCCCATAGCGGATCGCTCAGCCAGTGGATGGATGGGGATAATTCTTCCTGAGAACAAACCATCAAACACGGATTCGTGATGCCAGGCCGCACTACCAATAAAATATGGCGTGCATGAAAGGCTACAGGAATTGACCCGCATGCTGAAAAAGGCGCTGGAAGGCGTGCTCACACCTGCAGAGAGCAGCGAGTTCGTCTCGGCCTTTGACCAGATAGGGAAGATAATAGTGGTAAGAATCCCGGACTCCCTACTTCCAAAGAAGAAGATCATAGGGGAGGCCCTGCTAAGCCAGGTAAAGATTGCAAGAAGCGTCTTCTACCAGTCATCGGCAGTGGACGGCGACTTTCGCACAAGGAACCTGGAGATTCTTGCAGGGACGGACAGCACCGAGACCGAATACAAGGAGTTTGGCTGCAGGTTTGTTGTGGATGTGGAAAATGCGTTCTTCTCCCCCAGGCTGTCCACAGAGAGGGAGAGGATAGCCGGACTGGCATGCGACGGGGAGGTCATCATCAACATGTTCGGGGGTGTCGGAATGTTCTCCATAATGGCTGCAAAGAGGAAAAGATGCACGGTATACAACCTGGACATCAACCCCGTCGCCTCAGAACTGTGCGGGAGAAACATAGAGTTGAACAAGCTTGCAGGAGACGTGGTGTCAATCAACGGGGACGCCTCGGAGATCATCAGGGACCGGCTTCGGGGGGTATCAGACAGGACCCTGATGCTGCTTCCGGAGAGGTCTGATGAGTTTCTAGGGTCTGCCGTTGCTGCCACCAAGAGCGGGGGCACCATCCACTACTATTCCCACATACACGCAGACAGAAAATCAGACGCAGGACCGCTCTCAGAGGCGCACTACTCGGATGTGGCGCCTGTCAGAACCAGGATACGCAACTCCAAGATTGTAAGGGCCGTGGGTCCAAGATACTATCAGACAGTAGTGGATGCGCAGATATTCAGGGACTAGCCATCAGAGGTGATGGATGCCGGCGACGGCTTGGTTGTTGCCATGACGTATCCGATCCAGGCCACCACTCCCAGTATCCCCCCTGCAATCATCAGTACCGACAGCTGAAGCACGATGGGGCTCCACTCAGAGAGCATCAGCAGGTAGGCATACAGAAAGAATCCCCCTATGCACAGGACAAATATGACAACACCCATCGTCTTGCGCCTGTCCATGGAAAAGATCTTCAACCTAGTTATTTATTGGTTTGAGGACGACATCTCACGTATACTAGCGGAGCTCGATTGACATGAGGTATCCGTCCTCGCCGTCCCGATAGTATGCGTTCAGGCGCTGTCGTATTATAAAACCCAGTTCCTCATAGAGCCTGATGGCATCAGTGTTGCTGCACCGAACCTCCAGATAGAATTCGTCGCACCCCTTGGTCCTTACCCCGTTAATTGACTCCTCCACCAGGATCTTTCCTATTCCCTGTCTCCTGTACTTGTCCTCCACGGCAACAGATACCATGTGTCCCTTTTTGACAAAGCCCAGCTTCTTAAAGTTTGAAAACCCGTGCTCCACCTTGCACATGATGTATCCCACCCTCTTGCCTGCAGTCTCGGCCACTATGAACGCCTCGGGAATCTCTGCAAGAATGCTCTCGTAAAAGTAGTCAGAGTAGTGCTCTGGGAGTGTCTTGAGGTTGATCTCCATTACTGAGATGAGATCACTTGCCTCTGCCCGCCTGATGCTGTACTTGCCAACCTGCCTGAGAATCATCTGCATGGTGTTAGATGGCGCAGAATAGGTATTTAATTTTAAACCAAAAGACCATTTAATGGAAGGCTGGTAGTCAGGGTATGGAGGATCCGTCGCAGGAGGAGATCATATCGGTAGTCCGCCGCGTGTTTGATGTCAGCGAGTTTACAAAGACGGAGTTTGCGCTGGAGTTTAGGATAGCAGACTGGGATTTCAAGTCAAAGTTTGAGGATCTGGCAAGAAGGCTGGAGGGCATGAGTTACGTGTGCAGGCTTGAGAGGGTGGGCGGGGGCATCTACGTCATAGTCCAAAAGTTCCCTCCCAGAAAGCAGGGATGGCTGTTCAGGTCGTCGTGGATTCCCAGGATTCTGTTTGCGGTGGTGGTTACGTTTGTGATGGTGGACGGGTACTTTAGGACGGCCCAGGCAAACTCCATAATAAACATCGGGGATCCGCTCGAGATGGCAGTGGTGTACACCCTGTCGCTCCTTGGCATCCTGGGGGTTCACGAGATGGGCCACATCGTGGCTGCAAGAATGCACAAGCTTGGTACCACCTGGCCCTACTTTATCCCGGGACTCCCGGTGGTGGGAATTCCCACGTTCGGGGCGTTCATCAAGTCAAGGGGACTTACCATCAACAGGGAGATCCTCTTTGACGTGGCCATTGCAGGCCCTGTTGCAGGCCTAGTCATTGCAGTGATCGTCTCCATGTATGGCGCGTATACTGCGCCGGTACTGGACCAGGCAACAACAGCGATGCTCTTTGCAGACAATAGGCTGACTGAGTGGAGCCTGGGGGAGCCGCTCCTGATGACTGCCAGCCTGGCACTGTTTGGCAAGGGGATTGGAAACGAGATCATAATGACGCCGGTACTGTTTGCAGCATGGATAGGGCTGTTAATCACGTTTCTAAACCTGCTTCCTGCATGGCAGCTTGACGGCGGCCACATGGCAAGGACGCTGCTCACCCCCAACCTGCACAGGTATGCCACATACGGAAGCATTGCCGTGCTGGCCCTTTTGGGATACTGGGTGATGGCGCTGCTTATCCTGTTTATGAGCATGAGGGCGCCGAGTGCCACCCCGCTGGACAACGTCACGCCGCTCCCAAAGAACAGAAAGATGGCATATGTTGGAATCATAGTTCTTGCGGCCCTGTGCGCCCCGTTGCCGGCAGAGGTTGGCCTGCTACTTTAGCAGCAGCCTGGCACCGTCCTTAACCACAGGTATCTTCTGCCGCGCGCCGTGCGTCTGCAGGAGGTAGTCAAGGGAGTGCTTTATCCCCGGGAGAGGGATCATGCCAAGCTTTTTGGTGTAAAACTCGGGCAGCACCGATACCAGCGCAGTCTGGAACTTTTCCCGGGTCTTGAGCAGAAACAGCAGGTTCTCCATTCTGTCCAGATACTTTCTGGGATTGCGTATCTGCTTCTCGTCCAGCCTGCCCTCGACGTACTGCCCAAACGCATCAGAGCCCAGTCCCGCGCTGCACTCTGCTACCAGCACTGCAAGGCCGCCTGACTTTACTGCCTGCATGCAGTTCCATAGCGGAGAGAGTGACTGGCCAAGGGTGTACCTTCCGGCGTTCCTGCCGGTGCTGACTATCATGGAGCGGTGCTTGCCTGCTTCCCGGATGCCCGGCTTGAGGGACTCGGTCACGGCAGCCGACTTGGACGGGTGTCCTATGGAGATGTCAACTATCCCCTCGGAGCTTGCAGCTATCTCAATTCCCTGAATCTCAAAGCCGTCGGCGAACTTTTTGGCCTCTGCCATGCATGCAGTCTTCTCCCCGGGGGAGGGCAGGTCACTGCCCCTCTTGGAGTACGCAGCAAGCATGGACTCTTCGCCGAATCTTCTGAGCAGACGTGTCGCGATGGTCTCGTACCCGAACAGCCCGTCAAACTCGACTTCGCCTACAAATACAAGATCCGGGTTGATTCCTTCATGCCCAAACTCGCCTACCGTGCTTCCCTCGGGCAGGCCCGCCCTGACTGCATCTAGTATCTCCCTGTCTGCCAGGATGTTGGGGAACGGCTTTGACTTCTTCTCGCACAGCATGAGGAGGGATGTGATGACCTTCCGTACGGACCCGGAGTTGTGCAGGACCACAAGATCCATGGGGCGTGAAAGGTCAATGGTCTCCAGCATCCCATGGATCACAGGATCCTCGAGTCCGCCTGCAGAGTCAAGCGTCCTGTCCAGGTTCTCGGCACGTATGTCCAGTACGACATCGCCCATGCCGTAGTTCAGCCAGATCTCAGGCATACACTGGTATGTGGTACGAGCTAAAATAAATCCAGTGCGGCCGTGCAGTATTCTGCCAGGCGATCATCATGCCCGGGCCGGGCCGCGCCTGCACAGCACAGGAATGACAGCAACCGTAGACCCGCCGGATGCATGGCCTATCTAAGGGATTGGTTGGGGATCTGCCCCGACTTGCCCAGTATCAGGTTGCGCACCTTTACCATCTTGCGTGCCAGCATGAATCCCCCGCCTGACATGCAGCTTCCTATTATCACGTGCAGCAGGCTGGAGCCTTGCTGAGGGGCAACCAGCAGGACATAGACAAAACCGGCGATCATCAGCAAGACCCCAAATGCCGCAAAGATTGCCATCATCATGGGAATTCTAGGGGGGATGGGAGGCAGTCCGTCTGATGGACGATCGATGTATCGCGCGTCCTTGCAGACATTGCAGCAGCGTCTCTGCTTTTTTTCATGCCATACGGACTCTAGGAAATAAAATTCTTGATGACATGAGCTGCATGCGGTTTTTGGTATGGTTATCCTTCCATGGTCGTCAAAGTCCTGGCCTATCCTCTTCATGCACTCCCTGCAAAAGTACCCGTGGATGCGCCACTGCTTTTGAAAGTTGTACTTTTTCCACCCCAGCGGAACGTTGCAGCCCGATGAGGGTTTGGCAGCTCAGACAAATGCCTTTTCGTCATCACTCAGACATAACTCTGATTCTTCATTGCAGCCAGCATAACCAAGGATGCGCCCGCTTTAAAATCAATGGCACGCCGTCCGTGTGAAGGCAAAATCATAGAAGGTCAGCCCAGGATTGGGTATGCCACATTGGGTTTGATGAGTGTGATTCTGTCAGTAGCCTTGAGGTACTCTTCTGGATGTTCGGTGTGGACCGGAAAGAGCATCCCTGCACCAATATCATCTACCATCTTCAGCATGTCCTGTCCTTGGGCGTGTCCTGAGCAGTGAATGTGGTGGTGGCGCATCTGAAACCTGTCAATCCAGTTGTCCAACCTCTGCGTATTGAGGATCTGCTCCTCGGTGTACGGCTCGCTTGCAGAATGGATGTAAACTACGCCCGGGCTAGGCTTCATGTCAATCAAGGCGTTAAAGCTGAAGAACCCTATTGCGCACAGATAGCGGTCAGGATGGGAGGCGATCTGGGCTGCAGTCAGTGCGTTGGGAGAGGTGGCAAACATGCGATCACTTCCGTAATAGTCCAGATCAGAGTACGTCCCGGATCCCTGCTTGCCCTTGTATACTGCTATGTGCTCGTCATCCCAGTTAGGCAGGTTCAGGACAGGATCAGCAGAGAGATTCTTCAAAAGATAGCAATCCTTGATCTTTATTACCAGTTTTCTTCCGTTTGCCCGAGCTACATTGTAAAACGTCCTGACGCGATCCACGTCCTTGAAGTTAAAGTCTGCAAGGATCAGGTTGTCGGTACCGGCAGCCAGGCTGTTCGATCGGTCATATACGATCTGCTCACTCTCGTCTGAGTATGCCTCCCCCAGCCTGGTCCCCTCTGCAATGAGGGCCACGGGTCTTGCCTCCCTGGCCTTTTCAACAAACTCCGCAGTCATCTGCGGTTTTGTGCCATGACTCCTCAGATCGCCGGTGTACACGACGGGCCCCTCCGAGGTGTATATGATGAAACCGTATGCGCCGGGAACGGAATGATCCACATGAATCGGCTCGATCTCCAGCGAGCCTATTCTAAGCCTGTCCCCCGTACGGAACGTGTTGACGGTTCTCTGAATCTTTTGGTTGCTTCTATGTGTGCCCACCAGATGGTACTCCAGAATCTCCTCGTCTATGGCATTGCGGGAGCGCTCCTGTATGGCCTGGATCATGTTTTTGGTGACCTCCCCCATGTACAGCGGAATGTCGCGGTGCAGAAACGACGCATAGTTGATGTGATCTGCGTGAGCATGCGAGAACAGTACTGCGTCAACCTCGGGGGATTTTATCTCCCTACCTGCCCGGAACATCAGGTCGTCCCGGTATATTCCAGGTATGTCAGGAACCAGTCCCATGGTGATAAAGTCCAGGATTCCGTTTGACCAGCGCGGTGCAAGGTATCCTCCAAAGTATCTCTCCATGGAGGAGAAGCTCTTTCCAAAATCCAGAAATATACGGGTGTCCCCGTCCTCAAGAAGTATCTTGTTGCCTCCTATCTCGTTTGCCCCGCCGTAAAATGTCAAAGAGACCATATCATACCCATAGGCGCTGCATCAAGTTAAAATGATTGTGATGGTTCCAGGAACCGTTTCGGGGGTCATACTGCGGGGCATTCCAGACTGCGGCATGCTAGGGTGTGGGGGAGGCATGCTAAAGCATGCATTGCAGGTGCGGTGTCCCTTGCGACATCGCGGACTTTTCTGAACACCATGACAGGCATGGACTGGATCTTCATCCAGCCAGGGCCGCTTGAAGGATCACATGATTCCGGAAAACGTGGCTCACGACAATCTCAGTAGAGCATGTACAGTCTGGACAGGGACAGTTTCTCAGACGGGTTGACTGTAGCAGTCTTTCCATCCACCTTGACTTCGTATGTCTCGGGGTTGATCTCAATGTTCGGAGTCAGGTCGTTGTGGACCATGTCCCTCTTTCCTATGGTACGGCAGTTCCGCACCGGAACGAGTCTCTTTTTGACGTTTATCTTGGATTCAAGCCCCTTTTCAAGTGCAAGACCGGATGTAAACGTCACGGATGTGGAGTGTTTTGCGCTGCCAAGCGCGCCAAACATTGGCCGGTAGTAGACAGGCTCCGTGGTGGGTATGGACGCGTTTGGATCACCCATAAGCGAGTACGCTATGAATCCGCCCTTGATTATCATCTTGGGCTTTATTCCAAAGAACTGCGGGGTCCACACCACGATGTCTGCCAGCCGTCCAGGCTGCAGGGATCCCACATGCCCGGATATCCCGTGTGTGATGGCAGGGTTTATCGTGATCTTGGCCAGGTACCGTTTGACGCGCAGGTTGTCGTTGTCGCCTGTCTCCCCAGGAAGGCGCCCGGTCATCTTCTTCATCTTGTCGGCAGTCTGCCAGTTCCGTGTGGTGACCTCGCCTACGCGCCCCATCGCCTGGCTGTCAGAGGACATCATGCTTAGGGCGCCTATGTCGTGCAGGATGTCTTCTGCGGCAATGGTCTCCCCCCGGATTCTTGACTCTGCAAAGGAGACGTCCTCTGGAACCGACGAGTTGAGGTGGTGGCACACCATCATCATGTCCAGGTGTTCTGCAAGCGTGTTGACCGTAAACGGCCTTGTGGGGTTGGTTGACGACGGAAGGACGTTTGCCTCGCCTGCAATCCTCATGATGTCAGGCGCGTGCCCTCCCCCCGCACCCTCGGTATGATACGTGTGGATGGTTCTGCCTGCTATTGCCTCTATGGTGTCATCTACAAAGCCGCACTCGTTGAGCGTGTCGGTGTGAATTGCAACCTGGGTGTCAGTCTTGTCTGCCACCCTCAGCGCAGAATCGATCGTGGCAGGAGTCGTTCCCCAGTCCTCGTGAAGCTTGAGGCCGCACGCGCCTGCCTCGACCTGTTCGATCAGGGCAGCCTCCTGGGAGTCGTTGCCCTTGCACAGGAACCCAAAGTTCAGCGGAAACTCCTCGACTGCCTCCATCATCCGGTGAATGTTCCATGCCCCCGGAGTGCACGTGGTGGCGTTGGTTCCGTCTGCAGGTCCCGTACCGCCGCCGATCATGGTGGTCGTGCCGTTGCATATGGCATCGATTGCCTGCTGGGGCGAGATGAAGTGGATGTGCGAATCTATGGTGCCGGGGGTGCAGATCGTGTGCTCCCCTGCTATAACCTCGGTATTCGAAGATACTACCATGTCCACCCCATCCATTATGTTGGGGTTTCCGGCGTTGCCTATTCCTACAATCACGCCGTCCTTTATCCCGATGTCGCCCTTGATTATGCCCAGGATGGGATCCATAATCATCGCGTTGGTAATTACAAGATCAAGGGAGTTGTCCCGTGTGACGCCGCTTGCCTGCGCGAGTCCGTCCCGGGCACTCTTTCCGCCCCCAAAGACGGTCTCATCGCCATACCTGATAAGATCCCGTTCGATCTCTATGATAAGATCGGTGTCTGCAAGGCGGATCCTGTCTCCGGTGGTCGGACCGAAGAGCTCTGCGTACCTGTTTCTTGGAATTATCAGCGTCATGCATCTGCCCCCTTGAATCCCTTCTTGCGGGCCCTAGCCATTGCCTCGTCCCTCATGGCATCCAGAGGACCGTTGACAAGTCCGCTGAACCCAAAGACTATCCTGTTCCCGCCATACTCGGTAAGCTCCACGTCACGTGAGTCGCCGGGCTCGAACCTTATCGAGGTTCCGGCAGGAATGTTGAGGTGGAATCCGTAGGCTGCGCTGCGCTGAAACGACAGCGCCTTGTTGGTCTCAAAAAAGTGCGTATGCGAGCCCACCTGGACGGGCCTGTCTCCGGTATTGGTCACGCGGACTGACACGGTGGCCTTTCCGTCGTTTGCGCAGATGGTCCCGTCAGATATCATGTATTGGCCAGGCTTCATGGACGCCATCACACTATCGGGTCGTGCACCGTTACCAGCTTCGTCCCGTCCTCAAATGTGGTCTCTACCTGTATGGAGTGGATAAGATCAGCAACTCCGGGCAGTACGTCGTCTTTTGACAGGACGCCCCTTCCGGAGCTCATCAGCTCGGGTACCGACCTGCCGTCGCGCGCGCCCTCTAGGATATAATCGGTGATTAGCGCAACTGCCTCCGGATGGTTTAGCTTGAGTCCTCTGTCTTTCCTCCTCTGTGCAAGCTGTGCGGCCAGAAAGATGTGCAGCTTGTCCATCTCTCGTGGAGTAAGCATCATTGAACCAGCTATAAACCGAACGTATTTAATAATTAAGCCAGTCCGGCGGCGGCGGCAGCTCCACGAGGACCACAAGTGGGTGTTTGAGAGGGCAAAACTGCTGGCCGCGCAGGAGGCGCGCTCGCCGCAGCTGCGGCATGCGATGAACCGCACCATGCAGGACATGCTTGACCGGTATCGCGATGCAGGTGGTGGTAACGATGACGACATGCAAAAGGTGCTGGACAAGCTTGAGAGGCACCTGCACCGCATGTTTGCGTTCCTGGAGCATCCAGGTGTCGACCCTACAAACAACGCCAGCGAGAGGGCACTGCGCTATCTGGTGGTGTTCCGCAAGATAAGCGGGCAGACCAAGGGTGGGCCCAAGTCCATGAAGCGTCTTGCAGATTTTGTTACATGCGTCCTCACGTGGAGGGCACATGGCAAGAGCGTGGCCGAAGAAGTTGGTCGACTGATATAAGGGGCAGGTGAACTCATACACCCGGGTGTGTCCTAGTAATAAAAAATGCCATTTCATGTGCCAAGATGCCAAAGACATGATTGGTGCCAGAACCCGTCGACACCAACAGTGCCGCATCATGAATCCTCTGTGGGATCCCGAAAGTAGTTCGCCCCCCTCCAAGACTTGGAGGTACTTCCATGTTTGATGTTGCCGGCTGTTGCATAATTGTCTTGTGTTGGATCCTGCGTCCGGAATCATGAATTTTTGTCATTTCCACTCCACGCATGGCGACTTTCAAAAAATTGTGCGCAACATCCCCCAGGATGGGGCGCGGTTGTGACGTCGTGCCGGACAGCTATTCTGCGCGGTATTCCTCACCGGTCTGGCCGTCCACTACCATCTCTCCTGCAGGGGGCATCTTTCTTTCGAATGCCTGCGCCGGGGTCTCGAGGTTGTCCCAGTCAAGGGACATGTGCGGCCGGTCGTGGTTGTACCACTCCATGAACCGCTCCACGGGATCCTTTGCTGGCGCGGTGCAAAACGGCCCTCCAACGTGGGAATCCCCTGAGGCGCCGCGCCTGGTCTTGGCAGAAGATGCCGCCTCGAACCGGCGCAGCTTGCGCTGCATCTCCCCGTGCAGGCGCTCCAGCTTGCCGTTGGTTTGGGGGTGCCGCACGCGCGCCAGTATGTGCCTGATTCCAAGCTCGACTAGCCTCTGCTCGAACCTGGAGGCTCCCTTCTTCTTGACCTCGGATTCCGTGGCATAGAACTGGGCGCCGCGGTCAGTCAGGATCGATGCGGGCTTGCCGTAATTTTTTATGGCCTCGTCGAGCACCTTCAGGGCGTTTTCGGTTGTCGCCTCCTCAAATACCCCAAATCCGGTCACGAAGCGCGAGGCGTCGTCTTCATAGCACAGGAACCACCTGCCGTCGTCAAGCTGTTTGTAGTCTGTGTGCCACATCGAGTTGGAGTGCTCGCGCTCGTAGCGGATCCACTTGCGGCGCTGGCTCTTCCTTGGCTGGGTGTCTGCAAAATCGGCATCCTTCAATATCCTGTGCAGGACGTTGTGTGGGATATGTATTCCTGTAAGCGACTTTATGATGCGCTCCAGGGACGCTGCCCCGTGGACTGCAGTGGACGCAGCCGATAAAACCGCCGAATGATCCCGCCTCCCGGGCGCGCACTTTTTGGGCCTGCCCATGGGAGCAGGATACGCGATCCGATCCTTGTCCCTGTACCTCTTCCACAGCTTTTGGACCCAGCGGACCGACACTCCCATGCTTGCTGCAATCTCTTTGTTGCGGGAATTCTTGCGCTTTTCTTGTATGATCCATTCGACTTTGGACTGGTCAAGCTTTTTCATCACTCGCACTCTCCGTCTTCCTATATGACGCCACACGGCCGAGCGTCTCCACCGACGGGAAACCCACACACCGTCGTTTCTGGTAAGGGACAGGCTGACTGCATTTCCCAGTAATCTTGCACGCGATGCCATGCCGCGGATAATGTCCTTCATTGGGCATGTCCACCCCGGGCCGGAGCCTCATGTGGGGGGTGAACAACTTTCGGGACTATACAGCATCATGAATCCTCCACAACCCATAAAATCCCCCAAATCCAAGACACTGTGCGGAGGCTCCGCTAGGAGGCGCGTGTCAAGACGCACCGGTTACGCTGCAAGTGTCGCGATTTGATCCTGTGTGAGCCTGCCGTCTTTTGCCAGGAATCTGGCCACGAGCTCGACGTTGTAGCACATGACACGGATCGCAGTCTCCCTTGTCCGGTTCTCGTGTTTTCGGCACCTGGTGCTGTCCCCGTACATCTTCTTGAGGGCTGCAAAGACTGCCTCGATGATGCTGCGCTGGTGGTATTCCGAGTCAAACCTGTCCTTGTCATCCATGTACAGGCTTACCATTTCGCGCCACGACTGACTTCCCCTGGCGTTGCGTATGGTGTTGGATTTTGGCTTGATGCGGGGCACCATTCCCATCGCAGATATCATGTTGCACATGAGCCTTGCTAGGTATGCAGAATCCAGGCAAAAGTCACCGGTGCCTAGGCCGAGCCTGCCGAGCATCGCGTACAGCCCGTTTATGTCTGCCACCGCGCTGTCAGTTGCCATGCAGTCGATTATCACCCTGGTGCGTATGTCCACGATTGCGTGCAGCTTGACCCATCCCTTTCTGGTACGAAAACTGTCGGTCCGGACGTTAAACCACCTGACAAACCGCAGGTACGAGTACCCGGTACTGTCTGCTGCCAAGGAGCCTGTCCCCACCTCCCTGATGGCAATCCGGTGTGTCTCTGCCAGATACCATTCCGGGATCAGGCCGTAGGCGCGTGCTATCGTGCTCTTGGAGGGAATTCTGTCCAGGCCCATCCTGGCTGCCATGACGCCGTTACTTCGGAGAATGCCGACCATCTTGCGGTAGGTCGTGCGCTGTGCCTCAAGCATGATGCAGACAGCTGCCATGGCGCCAGGCGGGTATGCCGTCATGCCGCCCAAGCCGGGCCAGACGGCGTACGGATCCCCAAGCTCTTTGATTATCCCCAGCACGGTATTCAGCATGAGGCCCGGCATGTACTGCTGAACCAGATCGTACTGTCGTTGGTCGCGTTTCTTTGTAGTCATTAGGCGATGCCGTGATCTGCCGATCCATATCTTTTGTCATCCTAGAGTATATCTCTCTAGGACACACCCAGCCAACCCGCAATGGAATATAACCCGGACTGGTATCATACCGTTACGGTGCAGGTCGTCACATCCATACTAGGAAACATACTTGAAGACGAATCGTACAGGTCAGTTGATACCGAAGGGTTTGAGCGCCTCATGGTCTCAAGGCACGAGATGGGAAGGGGCAGGCTCCGAAGGAACACCGACAGGGGAACCGACGTGGGGCTCTCCCTTGAGGCCGGCCGTTCCCTGCACCACGGGGACATCTTCGAGGCCGGCGGCAGATCCATACTGATCCAGCAGATGCCCGAGAAGGTGATCTCCATAACTGCCAGAGACGTGCAGGCAGGTACCGCCGTGCTCATAGGACACAGGATAGGAAACATGCACAGGCCGGTGGCCGTATCAGGGGACACCATATCGTTTCCCATCCAGGCAGATTCCGAACTCGAGACATTTCAGAAGATCTTTGCAGACATGGCAGACCACATCACAATGTCGCAGGAGGAGATTGTGTTCATCCCGCATGCAGGAGCCGACGTCCATGGACACGAATAACCATGCAGCAGAGCTGGACATGATGCAGATCACAGACTCTATGTTCCCGACTGGCCTCTTTGCAGCCTCAAACGGGCTGGAGAGCCTGTTTCTGGATGGGGCAGTGACCACTGCAGAAGATCTTGCAGAGTTCAACAGGACATGCATAAGGCAGCAGGTGGGCCCGTGCGAGTGCGTAATACTTGCAAACGCGTGCGAGGCTGCCGGGGCATCTGACCGGGACAGGATAAGGGAGCTCGATGAGATATCAGGGTCTGTCAGGATGATAAGGGAGACCAGGGAGGCCTCTGCCAGATCCGGCAACCAGCTTGCAAGGTGCGTCGGCGGGTTTGCAGACGGGGAGATACTGGATTGGTGGAATGAAGAGATCAATGGGGGAAGGCTCACCGGAACGTATCCGGTCTCCTTCGGGGTGTGCTGTGACGCCCTGGGAATCAGAGGGGAGAGGGCCGTACTCATGCTGCTGTACGGCTTTGTAGCGGGAAATGTGGGTGCCTCGCTGCGCCTGGGAATGATCCAGCATCTCGAGGGCCAGGAGGTCATCCACTCGCTCAAGCCGCTAATCACAGAGACTGCAGGAAGGTATGCAGACGCGCCGGTCTCAGAGGTGTGGCAGTTTGCGCCACAAACCGAGATCAACCAGATGCGGCACGAGAAGACAGACGCTAAAATGTTTATTACATGATGTCTGGATCTACTTGAATGGGCAGGGTTCCCCGAATAGGAATAGGCGGTCCGGTAGGATCAGGCAAGAGCATGTTAATAGAGATGGTTGTGCCGGTGCTTGCACGGCGCGGATACAGGGTAGGCATAATCTCCAATGATGTCATATCCAAGGAGGATGCAGACAGGATCAGGGCAAACCTGGCAACAAGGCAGGAGCTGCTGCCAGAGGAGCTTGTCATAGGACTGGCCACAGGAGGCTGCCCGCACACTGCCATAAGGGAGGATCCCTCGATGAACATCTCGGTGATAGAGGAGATGGAGGAGAGGCATCCCGAGATCGACATGATCATCATAGAGAGTGGTGGGGACAACATAACGACCACGTTCAGTCCCATCCTTGCAGACTATTTCATGTACATCATAGACGTTGCAGGCGGCGACAAGTATCCAAGGAAGGGCGGCCTTGGCATCACCAGCTGCGATCTTTTGATAATCAACAAGACGGATCTGGCCGGCATGGTAGGCGCCAGCCTGGATGTCATGATGGATGACGCCAGGCGCATCAGGGGGGAGAAGCCGTCCCTGCTTGTCAACTGCAAGACCGGCGACGGAATCGGCAGCGTGGCCGAGCACATCATACACGACGTGCTCTTTGACGCAGGACCAAAGATTTCATCATGAGGGGGCAGGAATTTTACACGCCACCAGTACTTCCGGCCAGCATCAGGCAGTTTGACTCGGAGGCATGGCGTCCCGGGATCGTGGGGCCCGGAAGGAACGGATACCTCAGGGTGATACTTGAAGACGACGCCACAGGGGACAGGACCGTCATCAGGGAACAGTTCTCAGAGCCCCCCATGTACCTGCAGAGGGCGCTGTACCACGACCTGCACTGTCCCGGCATGGCATACCTGTACGTCATGTCCACGTCAGGCGGCATCCTGCAGGGGGACAGGCACAGGATGGACATTACGCTGAGAAAGGATGCCATGGCGCACATCACAACGCAGGGGGCCACCAGAATATACGGAATGAATGCCAACTGGGCAGCACAGACGATCAACATGAGGCTGGAGAGTGGGGCCTACCTGGAGTTTGTCCCGGATCAGATAATCCCGTACAGGAACTCCAGGTTCCACCAGAGGGTGGACCTGAACGTGCACGACTCTGCAGTACTGGTCTGCTCAGAGATGCTTGCGCCGGGTAGGGTTGCGATGGGGGAGTCTTTCGTGTATGACGTGTGCCATCTAAGGACTGCTGCACAGAACCAGTCGGGGGCCTGGAGGTTTCTAGACATCTCAAACATGGAGCCGGCAGTGCAGGGACTGGAATCACCCGGGGTGATGGGGAAGCATGACACGGTCGGCTCAGTCTACATACTGGCCCCAAGACGTGACGTGCGGGAGTTGGAGGGCATCATTCATTCCAGGATATCGCAGGATGCAGAAAATGAAGGCGGGGTCAGCAGGATGAGGGACGATGCAGGGCTGCTAGTCAGGATACTTGGGAGTAGGGCATCACAGGTAAGAGATATGGTTCTGGGGATTACAGCAGATGTCAGAAGGTTGTGCAGGGGAGCCCCGTTTCCGGATCTGAGAAAGAACTGAACCATGCTGCTGCTGCTGCCGGTGGATGAGCCGGAGAATGCACACGCCATGCGATCCTTCCCAGAGGCATATCTGCCGTCAGGCCAGGACGCCTGAATGCCGATTCTAGTTGAGCAGCATGACCGGCTTTGAGGTGAGCTTGAGGACCTTCGTCGTGACATGGCCGTAGTCTTTGTCCGTGTTTCCCAGCCCCTTTCTCCCCATGGCAATCAGGTCCACCCCGAGCTTGTCGGCAAGTTCGGCTATCCTTGTGGGGGGATCACCAAGCTTGACCATCCGGGTATAGTCGTTGATCTGTTTGGGCACCACGATGCTCCTGAGAACCACGCGGCCCTCGTCCTGTATCTGTGTGCTGAGATCATCGTCGATGCTTTCGCCATCGTCGGACCACTCTATGACGTGAAGCAGGTATATCTTGACAGATGCGGCGCCCCGGAACAGGTAGTTTGCGTTGTTCAGTGCGTTGAGGGATCTTGAGGAGCCGTCGACAGGCACCAGGATCTTCATCACCGGCTCTGCGTCAGGCGGATCCTGCTCCGGCTCCCGTTGTATGTCAGAGTCGGCAGCCTTTGTGATGATTATCCTGATGCTCTGCCTGGCCTCGACAAACGGCAGTATCACGACTGCGGCTGCTGCTGCAAATGCCCACACCGCCACAAGGACTATCCAGTCGGTAAACGACTCGACGGTAAAGACGTACTCGGTAAGATAAAACGACATCGGCCACACTATCACAAGGAATATTGTCACCCCAAAGCCTACCCGCTTGTAGAACTTGGATGCCCTTGCCAGCACCTGTTCGTCTGTGTCGTGCTTTAGCATCGAGCGCACCTTGTCATCGACCAGCAGGATCTTCTGTTTGAGGATGCGAAAGTCAAACGACTCCGGAATGGCCATGCTGCCGATGACGGTAATTGCAAGGCTGGTAACTATGGCAGTTATGTTTCCCACAAGCAACGGAATCAGGCTTCCGGTGGAGGCAATTGTGATCTCGCCGGAGGCAAGGTTTGCAGACGTAATCCATGCCACAACCCCGCAGACCAGGCCCACTATTGCTGCCGATGTTGCAGCATACCTGTTTGTCTTGTGCCAGAGTATGGAAAACGAGATTGGCGCCACGGCAGAACCGATCAGTATGCCCATCAGCAGATAGACGTACTGCAGGCTGACTCCGAACTGGAAGAGCGTAGATGCCAGTATTCCCATGCCTATCCCAAACACCAGTATCGTGAGCCTGGAGGCCCGGATAAGCTGCCGGCCGGTGGCAGACGGGCTCAGGTACGTCCCGAAGACATCGTAGGTTATCAGCGACGAGACGCTGACCAGCTGGGAGGGTGGTGTGTACGTGTTGTCATTTCCATTCAGGGGCAGAATATGTCTGAGATGGGGTTACATGTGTGCCATCCGACTGTTATCTGTGCATGAGAGCATACGTACACGTTTTGGATCAGCATAAAGATCAGTACCGGTGGGGGGGCCCGCAGAGGCCATGTATATGGCAAGGATACATAGAACAGACACCGTCAGGATACCAGACGCGGTGGGGGCGTCGATTCTCACAGATTTAGATTGACAGTATAATTATAATAACATTCGACATGCATCCGGGTACATACTCAGGTCCCGGTATTGTCTAGGCGTAAACATGTACTGTTTTACGTATATTCACGCCTGAGTTTGAGGGGGACCTGAGTATGTACGCATCCGGACGCAGGTTTTTACCTTTGCCAAAACTTTTGTGGAATCCTCAGGGCGGCGTCTGGAGTGAGTCCCTGTTTTTGGGATCGTTTTTTGCAGCAGGATAGCTCGGATGGCTCCATTCAACATGAGGGTCTTGACGGCCATGCATGATTAGGGGTCATCCCGCCACGCGTGGTGGTGGGTGGGCAGGGTTATCGTGCGTTCAGTACGCCACCATAAACCGAAGATTTTTTTATTGGCGCGCCCAAAGTCCAGACATGTCTTTTATTCAGAGAATCGACGAGATGATCGAGGAGAGAAGCCTGCTAAAGCATCCATTCTACGAGATGTGGTCTGCAGGAGAACTAACGCAGGACTCTCTTGCAGGATACTCCAAGGAGTACTTTCAGTTGGTCAAGGCCGTTCCCTCCTTCATGACGCCGATAATCGAGCATGCACCAGACGGCATTGTAGCCGAACTAGTCGAGAGCAGGCAGGAGGAGTCTGATCACATAGGACCGTGGATCACCTTTGCAGACCAGCTTGGCATACCAGAAGACCAGCTCATATCCTATGACGGACTGCCAAAGACCCGCAGGGCAGTCTCTGATCTGAACGGGTTGATGGACACCTTTGAGGGCGGCGCATGTGCAATGTACGCCTTTGAAAAAGAGATTCCAAAGATCAGCCAGACAAAGCTTGACGGCCTAGCAAAGTTCTATGAAATTACCAGCGATGCTGCAACAAAATACTTTAGGCTCCATACAGAAGCGGACATCAGGCATGCTGCATCGTGGCGTGGAGTCCTTGAGGAGTCCTCGTCGAACCAGGATGACATGGTTGCAATTGCAGACAAGTCAATCTCGGCACAGAACATGCTGCTTGATGCCTGTTACGAGGAATACTGCCAGCAGGCTGCCTGATCTTTAAAACCTCAACATTTTATATCCAAGGAAAAATTCATTTGCATGGGGCCCGTAACTCAGCTTGGTAGAGTAACCGGCTCATAACCGGTGAGCCAAGGGATCGAAGCCCTTCGGGCCCATCAACCCCATCCAAAGACTATCATGTGCAGTCCTGAAATTTACCACTATTCCATAGGATTATGGGAAACAGACGATACCATAACATGTCCGGGGTCATCCTACGTCCCCCGAACCATCCAGTACCACGTATCCCTCTGACGGTATGTACTGTCCGCTCAGGTGCCACTGGCCCTCAGAGACGCTCCATACCGCATAGTTGGCATCTGCCAGATCCCCTGCGTCATCGAACCTTATCTCGCCAATCACTCCCTGGTACTCCCCGGCCGCGTCTTCAATGCTTGCCTTCATGTCATTGACGTCTGTACTCTGGGCATCAAGCATTGTAAGGGCTACAACCCATACCGTATCATATGCTGCATACAAAAACGACTCTGGTGGATATCCCAGCCTCTCAATCATGGCCGCCTCTACCTGCCTGTACTCAGGGCTGTCCGGTATGGACAGTGTAATAGTGTACAACCCCACAGAATCTGCAAAGGCCTCAATAATTGGATCGTCGATAATTCTATCATCTCCGAGGACAGATGTCGTACCAAACCATGTCACATCATCAAGTATCTCGTATGACACTGCGGCTCGTATGATATCTATGCTCTCGCCGTAGCCGGAAAGCACCACTCCGATCCTGTCTGGTTCATTTGTCTTCATTGCCTCCTGCACCATGCCATCCAAGTGACGGGCCACCTCTGTAAAGTTGGCAGTGCTAGGGTTGTACCTTATCCAGTTGCTTACAATGCCGCCGCGTTCTGAAAAACCATCCTGCAACGAAGCTGCAAAGCCGTCCCCCCAGACATCTCCGCGATAGACGTGAATCAAGGTATCCATTCCGTGGCCCCTTGCAGCCTCTGCCAGTATCCCTATGTAGTGGGTGTCTACTGTTGCCAGGCGGTAGACGTTGTCGTCTGGTACTGCAACTGCCGAGGCAGACGAGCAGCACGACACAACCAACATGCCGTTTGCGTCTGCATAGTTTTTGATGGCATTAACGTTGGCGCTTCCCACAGGCCCTGTAATGACTCGTATTCCCTGTGCATAAAGATCCATGGTCCTTTCAAGCGCAACATCCGGCTGGGATTCGGTATCCTCTATTATCAGGTTTATGGCCCACGGATGGCCCTGCGCCTGAAGATACTCGTTGACGTCTCTCTCTGCAAGTTTTGTGATTGCAAGGTACTCTTCTCCAACATCTGATAGGGCGCCGGTGATTGGCGCAAGAAGACCGACTTGAATCTGGCCTGACAGTTCCCGAATCTCGGATGTAGAGTCCCCGTCAGTCGGCACGCTGCTACTGTCGATGCCAAGTGCAAAATACGCCACAACCACCACGCTGATGGCAGCTGCTGCTATCACTCCAATCTGCAGAATCCTGCTCATCATGACACACCTCCCAAATGATGATTAATATTTCTTGCAGGGTACGAAAGATGCTGCATGATGAATTTGCAGCAGCAGCAGCAGCCACGCATCCGATCCTTTTGGATTCCTAGGCATAATATGGCCTGCTCGGGGACAGTGGGTGAACCGCTTTCGGAGCCATGCCATCAGATGCCATTTTGTGGGATCCCGAAAGTAGTTCGCCCCCCTCCAAGACTTGGAGGTACTTGCATGTTTGATGTTACCGGTCGTTGCATAATTGTCTTACGTCGGATCCTGCGGCCCGGATCACGAATTTTCTTCATTTCCACTCCACGCATGAGATCTTTTCAAAAAATTATGCGCAGTATCCCCTGTAGATTGCACGAGGCCTGACCGTGTCGGATCGCTGCTACTCTGCGCGGTACTCTTGTCCTGTCTGGCCGTCCACTACCGTCTCCCCAGCCGGGGACATCTTTCTTTTAAACGCCTGCGCCGGTGTCTCAAGGTTGTCCCAGTCAAGGGACATGTGCGGTCGGTCGTGATTGTACCACTCCATGAAACGCTCCACTGGATCCTTTGATGGTGCGGCGCAAAACGGCCCGCCCACGTGAGAATTCTTTGACGCGCCGCGCCTGATCTTGGAAGATGATGATGCTGCCTCGAAGCGGTGCATCTTGCGTTGCATCTCCCCGTGCAGGCGTTCCAGCTTGTCGTTTGTCTGCGGATGCCTCACGCGGGCCAGGATGTGTTTGATGTCAAGCTCAACTAGCCTCTGCTCAAACTTGGAGGCTCCCTTCTTCTTGGCCTCTGACTCGGTGGCATAGAACTGGGTGCCGCGGTCCGTCAGGATTGACGCCGGCTTGCCGTGGTTTTTTATGGCCTCGTCAAGCACCTTCAGGGCGTTTTCGGTGGTCGCCTCCTGGAATACCCCAAAGCCAGTCACGAAGCGCGAGGCGTCGTCCTCGTAGCACAGGAACCACCTGCCGTCGTCAAGCTGCTTGTAGTCGGTGTGCCACATCGAGTTGGAGTGCTCGCGCTCGTAGCGGATCCACTTGCGGCGCTGGCTCTTCTTTGGCTGTGTGTCTGCAAAACCGGCATCCTTCAATATTTTGTGCAGGGTGTTGTGCGGGATATGTATTCCGGCAAACGACTTTATGATGCGCTCCAAGGATGCTGCCCCTTGGACCTCGTTTGATGCCGCCGAGAGGACCGCAGAATGATCCCGTCGTCCGGGCGCGCACTTTTTGGGCCTGCCCATAGGGGCAGGATATGCGATTTTGTCCTCGTCTCTGTACCTCTTCCACAGCTTTTGGACCCAGCGGACCGACACTCCCGTGCTTGCAGCAATCTCCTTGTTGCGCGTATTCTTGCGTTTCTCTCGTATGATCCATTCGACCTTGGCCTGATCCAGCTTTTTCATTACTCGCACTCTCCGTCTTCCTATATGACGCCACACCGCCGAGCGTATTCTCTGACGGACCCACACACCACCGTTTCCAGTAATGGTCATGCTGACTGCACTTCCCATGGATTTCACGTGGGATGCCACGCCGTGGATGATGTCCTTCATCGGGAATGTCCACCCGGGACTCGAGTCTCATGTGGGGGGTGAACTACTTTTGGGACAATACACATCAGATGCCATTTACAAAAGATTTTATGGTTATCAGGTAATCATACTCTTGGGTTCCAGTGGTGTAGACCGGTCAAGCATACTGCCCTTTCAAGGCAGTGATCCCGGGTTCAAAATCATTCGATGAAAGTCCCGGCTGGAGCACCAAGATTTAATTACTAATAGCGGAGTTTTTTGAATAGTGCTGTCTTGAACAGAAAAAATATCGAGGTTAACCCGCTGCGTGAAACCCACGGGGAATACATCAACAGAATAAACAGGGCATTGGAAGACGAGCTTGCCACATATTCCGAATCCGAGTTTATAGAGCCTTTAAGGTACTCCCTTGATGGCGGCAAGAGGATAAGGCCAGTCATACTGGTTCTGGCAGCAGAGTGCGTAGGCAGGGTAGATGACAACACGCTTGCAGCAGCATGCGCAGTGGAGTTTCTGCACATGGAGTCCATCATACACGATGACATAATCGACAACGAGACCATGAGGAGACAGAAGGATCCGTTCCACATCAAGTACGGGTACAACACCAGTGTCCTGACAGGGGACTTTGTACTGGGGCTGATCCTGGCAATATCGTCCAAGCTGGACAATCCCAGAATCACAAAGGACCTGGCGACCACCGCCATGCTGATGAGCGAAGGCGAGATGATCGAAAGCAGGCTGGAGACCAGCGAGGATGTTACCTTTGACGACTACCTGAGGGTTATCGAGTACAAGACGGCGACTGCCTTCGAGGTTGCAGCAAGGACCGGCTCGATAATTGCAGGCGGGAGCGCAAGGCAGACAGAGTCGCTGACAGAGTACGGAAAGAACATAGGCATCGCATACCAGATAAGGGACGACCTGCTGGACTGGAAGAACGAGGACAAGCTCTTCAACCTGCTAATCAAGAGAAGTTCGGATCCCAGGGACGTCTTTGACAAGATGGAGGAGATGCTAAAGAAATACTCTGACAAGGCAAGGGCGGCGCTGAGAATAATACCGGACTGCGACGCCAAGTTGAACCTGGACAATTTGATAAAGTTCACATCATTCAAGATGTGAGATGCACGGCAGCAGCAATGCATCAACTGCGTGTACCCCAAAAGGGACAAAGCCTGTTTGCAGGTTGCCTTCCCCCCCCACGACGATCACGCCTGCTCCAGTCTGACCCTGCCGCCACATCCGCCGTTACTGTCAGGTCATGATTATGGCCGTACCAACACTAAACAAGGTGGTGACTGCCCACGATGCGGCTATGGCCGCAACGACGACCCCAAATGCCTTTGCCGTTCCGAATGCGTTTACCACCTTTACTGCCTTTATAGTCACAATCAGGATCCACATCCCAAGTGAGGCTGCTATGGCATTGTGCAGAACAATGTCCATGTAGAAAAAGAATGGTGGTCCAATTACTGGCCCAGATGATTCAAAGGGAGTCGAGTAATACAACCAGAATGCACCGGCCAAGGCAAACACAACTGCCACCGGGATGTACAAAATATGTATGTGAAGGATTGCATCAAACGTCTTTTTCCAGCACTGGTTGCCGCCAAGTCTCTTTCCGGCAATGTGAATTATCGCAGGCGTGATCACACCACTTGCCAGGGCCGTCATTATCTGCCGCCACAGATAGGGTGTGCTGGATAGATCCAATTGCACGGACAAGATACCTGATGACGTGATGGCTGTGCCGAAGAGCGCCCCGGCTAGGAATATCGCAACTGCCTGTCCAAGATACATGCCATTGCCGTCTTTAATGCGTACAAATGCGGCATTTGGCGATATTATTATCAGGCAAGGTATTTTGGGATCAAGACGCACGTACAACACGCACCAAGTAGCAATTTAGGGGTTCGTTTCAATCCGAAGCTCCGCTGCGTGGCCGTTCGGACACGCACAGGCATGGAGAACACGCTTTAATTTGGCGCACATTTGCGTCTTGTCTTTGCACTACCGCACGTGGCACTTGCCGCACGTTTTTGCCAAACCCGGACCGGGGACGCTGCACGTCTAGGGCATCACGGCCATCCCCACCACGGGGGAGGCAAGCTCGACGAACTGTATCAGCGGCTCAGGATACACGCCGAATCCCACCAAGAATATGGTCGAGAATATCATGACTGCCACTATGGAGCGCGGCTCTGCGACCCTCTTTTCCTGCTCGCCTTCAAAGTACATCTTCCTTGTAAGCCAGCCATAGTATGCAAGGGAGAGTGCGCTGTTGAGCACGCCTGCAATTGCAAGCCACGGCGCCCACCAGATTGCAGATCCTGCATCCAGCGCGCTGCCAAACAGCATCAGCTTGCTCCAGAATCCCGAGAGCGGGGGGATTCCTGCCAGCGCAAACAGGGCGATCACCAAGCCCAGCGCAGTTATAGGCATTCTCCGTCCAAGGCCCTTGAGCTTGTCGATGTGCGTCACTGCAAGGGTTGTGACGATTCCGGCTATCGCGATGAATGCCGCACCCTTCATCACCGCATGGTTGAATATATGGTAGAGGGATCCCTGCAGCCCCAAAGAGCTGTGCGGTGCCACGGCCAGGCCTATCAGGATGTATCCGGCGTGTGCTATGCTGGAGTAGGCAAGCATTCTTGAGATGTTCTTTTGCATGATCGCAGCAACGTTGCCGACAGTCATGGTCATTATAGCAAGAATTCCCAGGGCAAGCGTCCAGTCCAGGTTGAGCACGACCATTCCAAGAACCACCACCCGGATTGTCGCAGCAAAGCCTGCCTTCTTGGTGGCTGCTGCAAGAAGCGCAGTAACCGGGGACGGCGCCCCCTCGTAGGTGTCTGGAAGCCACTGGTGGAACGGTACCAACCCCATCTTGAATCCGAACCCTGCAATGAACAGGCCCACCGAGAGCAGCGCAAGCGGGAGCATCGACGGATCCAGCGCAGAGTAACCGGCAATGACCTGGCCTATGTTGGTGGTGCCAGTCAGCCCGTACGCTATCGAGATTCCGTATACGATGATTGCAGAGGAGAGTGCGCCAAACAGGAAGTACTTGAGGGCCGCCTCGTTTGAGCTCGGGTTCTTCTTCATGAAGCCCACCAGGACGTACGTGGGGATGCTCATCAGCTCCCAGGCGACAAACAGCATCACGAGATCAGTCGAGTACGCCACCAGTACCATGCCGATTGTGGCAAGCAGTATCAGGGAGTAGTAGACTGCAGGCGCGTTGTGCTTTCTCATGTAGTTGAACGAGCCCACTGTGGTGAACAGCGCCACTATCAGCATGGCAATTGCAAAGAATCCTCCAAACGCGTCATCTACCAGCACGTCATCAGAGAACAGCGCAGACGTGGATATCTCGTCGTTGACAAACTGGTATCCGACGTAGGCCATGGACACTATGAGGGCTGCAAAGGCGATTGCAGCATAGAACATGTTGGAGCCCTGCTCCCTTCGTGCAATGCTGATGATCGGAAGGATCACGCCCACGGTTCCCAGAATGGCAATCAGTACCAGCGGCGTTGAAGTAGTCTCTAGCATTCCATCTCCCCCACACCTACACCAGCAACATCAGGACCACAAAGAGCAGTCCCGCCCCAAATACGAATAGATACGACTGTGATATTCCCGTCTGGCTTCCCTGTACGACCCTGGCACTCCATCCGACCGCCTTTTGGAATCCATCATTCATACCGTAGTCGATGGCCGTCTTTTCAAAGTATCTGAATACGCCCCTTGCCAGCCACAGCGGTGCTGCCACAAAGCACCAGTATATGATGGAGTTGAGGTACCACCTGTTCAGGAGGAACTTGTGGATTGCGTAGAAGAAGATGTTGGAGTTTACAAACCTGACAGGATCAACCCACCTGCCTATGTAGAATATGTATCCCAGTCCGATGCCGGTTGCAAACGCGGCAAGCGAGGATCCCAAGGCTACGGGGTTGAGCCCCTGCAGGAACTCTGGGAGGAAGGACGATGCCCCGGCAGCGGCAGCTACATGCTCGGTATGGATGCCAAAGTAGTGCTCCAAGTATTCGGCGAATACGTGGTGGAGTCCCTCCTCTGCAGACAGGCCGATGATTCCTATTCCGATGGTGAGCACGGCAAGGATTCCGTACGGAACCCACATGGACATGGATGCCTCGTGCACGTGGTGGCCGTCTGCCTCCATCTTCTGGATGTGGCGGCTCTTCTCTCCAAAGAATACCATTCCTATCATTCGCGTGGTGTAGAATGCCGTGATTACTGCCGTAACGACTGCTATGGCAAACAGCGGAAGGGCCCACTCTGTCCCGGACTCGTACACTGCTGCAAATACTGCATCCTTGCTCCAGAATCCGGTGGTGATAAACGGCGCCCCCATGAGCCCCAGGCCCGCTGCCCACATGAAGGCGTATGTCTTCTTCATTTGTTTGCGCAGCCCGCCCATGTCAGTCATGAACCGGGAGCCGACCACGTGCAGCAGGGAGCCGGCTGCCATGAACAGTGAGGCCTTGAACATTGCATGCGATATGAGATGGTAGAATCCGGCGGTGTATCCGTCGACATACTGGTGTGAGAGGCCTGCAACGCCGAGCGCAAGCATCATGTAGCCTATCTGGGAGCCGGTAGAGTATGCAAGGACCTTCTTGATCTCCGGGTTGACCATTCCCTGCGTTGCCAGCAGCAGCGCGGTAATTGCGCCCACCCAGGCCACGATCTCAAAGAACTGGTCTGCCAGTATTCCTGCAGCACCGAGCGCAAAGACGATCGGGCCGATCCTGGCAACCAGAAAGACGCCTGCCTTTACCATGGTTGCTGCGTGAATCAGCGCAGAGACTGCAGTCGGGCCGGTCATGGCCTCAAGCAGCCACTCGTTTAGCGGGAACTGCGCGGACTTGCCGATGGCGCCTCCAAAGATCAGCACGAATGCAGGAACCAGCAGGCCCTGCGCGGACATGGTAGTGGCCCAGGCAGTATCTGCCACCAGCTCCCGGAATCCGAAGGTTCCTGCAAAGAGGAATATCAAGAGCATGCCTGCAATCATCATGACATCGCCGACCTTGGTCATGATGAAGGCCTTCATGCCTGCGTGCGTGGGGGAGTAGTAATCCAGCATGCCAAGGACCGTGCGGCCCTCCTGTCCCACGTGATCCTTCTTCTTGTCGCGGTACCAGAAGCTGATAAGGGCGTACGAGGCAAGCCCCACGCCCTCCCATCCGAAGAATACCTGCAGGAGGTTGTCAGAGAGAACTATGAGCTGCATGGAGCCTATAAAGAACATCATCCAGAACCAGAACCTTACGATGTCCCGGTCGCCCTTCATGTATCCGGTGCTGTATATCATTATGAGGAAGGATATCCACCCCACCACGTTTGCCATGATTATGGAGAGCGGGTCTGCAAGCACGCCCCCATTGATGCCGATCGTCTCGATCCACATTATCTGATCGTGCACCTCGTGGCCCTCTAGTGCCATCGGGAGAAGCGAGGCTGCAGACAGGGCACTCATAAGGGCGAACCCTACTGCCACGTATCCTGTCGCGTGCTTGGAGAATTTGCCAACGCCGGGTATGATGAGGGCTGCTGCAAACGGCAGGATCCAGACAAGCCACGCGCTGAGGGCCCCTGCCTCGAATGGTAGACCGAGTGATTCAGTTGCCATACCCTAGACCCCCAGCACCCCGTTCATGTACGGAATGATTGATTGGTAAAAGATGTCAGGGTAGATCCCCACAACCATCGTAAATCCTGCAAGCACCATCATGGGCGCAGTCATGTACCAGCTTCCCTCCTTGACGTTCTCAAGGTGCTCGGGAGTCTTTCCAAAGAAGACGCGCTTGAGCATCCACAGCATGTACGACATTGTAAGAACCGTGGCCACCAGCCCCAGGCCAAAGGTCACTGCCCGTATGGTGGAGCCGTCATTTATGGCAGTCTCAAGGGCGCCATAAAACAGCACCCACTCCCCCATGAAGCCGCTGGTAGGCGGCACGCCCATTATCGTCATTGCCCCGATGACTGCGCAGACTGCAGTGATTGGCATCTTTCCGGCAAGGCCGCCAAGCTTGGATATGCTGCGGGTTCCGACCCGGACTATTATTACTCCGGCCATCATGAAGAGGATGCCCTTTCCTATTCCGTGGGTGACATACATCATCTCGGCGCCTGCGAGTCCCAGCGCAGACAGGGAGCCGATTCCAAACAGCAGGTATCCCATCTGGCTGATGCTAGAGTACGCAAGGAGCCGCTTGAGGTCGTCTTGCATCAGGGCCATGGCGCCGCCGTATATCATGGTGACAAGGCCCCATATGTGGAACCATATGGATAACTCGGCAAACGTGGCCGGCAGAAACTCTACAATAAGCCGAAAGATTCCGTAGGCGCCGATTCCGATCATGGCAGGCGAAAGCAGCGCGCTGATCGGCGTGGGCGCAGAGCCGTGGACGTACGGCAGCCATATGTGGAACATGAACACGGCAAGCTTGACTCCCAGTCCGATCATTATTGCCACGGCAGATATCAGCACAATGTCAGGCGGGATCTCCGACTCTTGGATGTCTGCAAAGTCAAAGCTGCCGATCGTAAGGCCGATCATCAGAAAGCCCAAAAGCAGCACGACGGCGCCTGCATGAGTCCAGAACAGGAACATGAGGCCGATCTTCCGCCTTGGGCCGTCACCCCACAGCGCCACCAGGAAGAAACCCGGAATCAGCATCACCTCAAAGAAGATGTAAAACTCGATGAGGTTTGTAGAAAGGACCGTCCCGAGCATCCCCATGGCAAACACCAGATACAGGGCAAAGTAGAGCCCGGACTTGGCATTGACGTACTCGGAGATGGACGGGGAGTCCACAAGGGACTGCGTTCCACCCGCCGATACGCTGATCTGCTCCTCCTCGTACTGTTCGTGGAACTTGTGAATCATGTAGGGCTTGGAGTACAGCACCAGTATCGTGGAGAGCACGTATATGATTATTGCAAAGGGCGATGCCAAGCCGTCAAGCAGGAATCCAAACTCGCCAAACTGTTCGGTCCACGGATAGTGCTCCTCGACTGTTCCAGATAGGGCCGCATTAACCACGAGAACCGTGGCGTACAGCAGGATTGCAAAGGTGAACCACATGGCAGGGGATGGGCCTGCCTTTTTTCCTATGACGTATGCCACTGGGGATAACAGTAGCGGCAGGAAGACTGCCTGTAGTAGTGCATACTCCATTATCCCTTTAGGCTCCTAAAGTCTGCAATGTCTATGTTGTGGTACATGCGGTACGCCACAATTATCAGCGAGAGGCCCACTGCAACTTCTGCAGCTGCAATGGCAATAGAGAACAGCGCCAGCGTCTGTCCGCCGCTGTCTGGGATGAACCTTGCAAAGGCCACGAGATTGAGGTTGGCAGAATTGATGATAATCTCGACTGCAAAGAGCATCCTGATGAAGTTGCGCTTTACGGCAAGGCCGTATATCCCGATGCCCAGGAGGGCCACCGATACCAGTGTAAAGTCAACTAGCTCGCTGACCATTCTCCACATCCTCCCGTTTGGCAAGAACCAGCGCACCCGTGACAGAGCCTGTTAGTATCAGGGCCATCACTATCAGGGCAGGCCAGTAGTAGGTTACAAAGTCAGTGCCGATGTCCCTAAAGTCCACCGGATCCTCATCAGTAGTTATTGACTTGATTCCAGAATCCAGGAATACAGCACCCAGCGCCACCATCACCACCAGCATCAGGGCAATTCCGGCAAACTTTCTCCGGCTGTCCTCTATCTTTTTGAATATGAGCTCCCTCTTGACAAGCATAACGGTAAAGAGGATCAGCACTGCAATGGATCCCACGTATACGGCAATCTGGAACAGGGCCACAAACGGCGAGTCCAGAAGAAAGAAGAATCCGGCTATGCCGCCAAGCGTGCCCATCAGGGCAATGGAGCCGTATATCAGGGATCGCAGTTCAAGGGCGGCAATTGCGGATCCTATCGTGATTACGGCCAGGGCCAGAAATACGGCATCAGCCATGCGTAGCGCCCCTGTCGGTAATCTTAATCTCGCTGTCCTGGGCTACGTACGGTTTTACTGCAAGCTGGGCAGGAGTGTATATCAGACCCTCCTTTGAAAATGAGGACAACTCGTAATCATTTGTCATGTATAGTGCGTAAAACGGGCATGCATCAACACACAGACCGCAGAAGACGCACTTGCCGTAGTCTATCTGGGGCATGATGGACTTTTTGTTATGCTTGTGCTCTTCGGGTACCTTTACCATTGCTATTGCCTCTGCAACCCCTTCGCATGCAATGGAACACAGCTGGCAGCCGGTGCAGTGGTCGTGAAACAGCATGTGGCGTCCCTTGAGTCCTGCAATTCCCACGCCGGTGGACGGATCATACTGGTACCCATCACCTACAAACTTTAGCTTCTCCTCTGGATACCTGAGCGTGAATCGCTTTACGGCAAGATGCTTGATTCCAGAGTTGAGCGCTTTGATAATTCCTGTTGCAGTGTTCATTGTAACCCTCCCGGTCCTAGGACTCCAGAGTAAAGCAGTCCCAGTGCAATAAAGATGTTGACAAATGCAAGGCCGATGAGCTTGGTCCATCCCAAGTTCAGCAGCATGTCTATTCTGATCCTTGGGAACACGCCCCTTGGCAGGAGTATGAAGAATATGAGGGCTACGGTCTTGAGGACAAACCAGAATGCTCCGTTAAGCATGTCCTGTGTGAAGAGTGGCAGTCCAGGAATCTGGGCAGATACCGGTCCGAGCTCTATCCCATCGGTGATTATCTCTGCAGGGAACGGAGGCACCACCATGGGCCCGTTCCAGCCTCCCAGAAACAGCACCACAAACAGTCCTGCAAACGCGTACAGTTTGAGGTACGTTCCAAGCTGCACCAACCCGTACATCATTCCGGAGAACTCTGTAAGCCACCCGGCTACAATCTCGCTTTCTGCCTCGGGAAGATCAAAGGGAATTCTCTCCAGCTCTGCAAGCATCGTGATATAGAACACGATTGCCCCTACCGGCAGGAACACTATCCACGGCACGATTGACTGGCTTGCCGCAATCTCTGAGAGGTTGAGGGTTCCAGTGATTATCACCACGCCCAGAAGCGAGAGGATCAGCGGAATCTCAAAGGACACCATCTGGAAGAGTGCCCGTATGCCTCCGATGAAAGGGAATTTGCTGTTTGCCGACCAGGCAGACAGGACAGTGATTATGGGGAAGAATCCAATTACTGCAAAGACTGCAATCAGCCCCATGTCCACATCTGCCACCACCCAGCCGGGTGCGACAGGAATCAGTGCGACAAATGCAGCTGCTGTGGCTACAAAGATTACGGGGGCGGCCCAGAATATCGGCTTGTCGGCCTTGGCAGGTATTATGATCTCCTTGGATATCAGCTTCAGTCCGTCGCCCATCAGCTGCAGTATTCCCTCAAATTTCCCGCAGTAGAATGGCCCCACACGGAGCTGCAGTTTTGCAAGCATCTTGCGTTCGACAAATATGGTTCCTGCAGCAATCAGTGCGGCAAACCCGAACCCTGGAAATGCCATTACCCGGAACATGTCAGTGGACATGAATGCGTGTACCAAGGGGAGCGTGCGTGTGGGATCTATTATCCATGTGAATGCAAGGAACGGCGTAAGCAGTTCGCCATCGATTACCGGCAACTCGATGTAAAAGAGCACCATCATCACTGCGGGGACGCCCACCAGCACCATCAGGAAGAGCGCCCAGAATGCATCGCTGATTATCGACTTTAGGAACTCACTGAGTTTGAATTTGGGTGCTATTACCGACATTATCGATCCGCCTCCACAGGCCAGTAGTTGAGACTCCAATAGACAGCAGGCATGTTGCCAAGCTTTTCTCCCTTGAGAAGGTACGGCAGTGCTATAAGGTTCCTAAACGAGCCGACGCTCATTTTGACTCGGTACGGCTCTGGCTTTCCGTCAGAGACGATGTAATAGCCCAGGGAGCCCCTGCCTGACTCCACGCGCTTGTATACCGAGCCGACCACACCCTTGGGGTTTGGCTTGAGCTTGACACGGACGGAGCCTGACTTGGGCATCTTTTGCAGCGCCTGACGGATTATCTGGCAGCTCTCCAGCATGTCAAGCCACGGAACCTTGGAACGGGCATACGAATCACCCTCCTTCATAACGTTGGTCTGAAAGTCCAGCTCGTCATAAACGTCATACGGCTCCTTTTTTCTCAGGTCGTAGTCAACGCCGCTTGCACGGAGCACGGAGCCCGTGGTTCCAAGCCGGATTGCATCCTGCCTAGACAGCACACCAGTATCCCTGGTTCTAGATACCAGGATCGGGTTGTCATAGAATATTGCAGAGTACTCCCGTATGCGCTTTTCAAAGTAGTTGACCTGGCGCAGACAGACATCCTCAAAGTTTGGGGGTAGGTCGTTTCGCACGCCTCCTGGAACAAAGTGTGCGTGGGTTACCCTTGCACCTGTCATCTTCTCCATGAGATCTATCAGGAATTCACGATCCCCGGCAGGCCACATGAACATGGTGGAGTGTCCAAGGAAGATTCCGTATATTGCAAGCCAGTACATGGTGTAGATGCACCTGTTCAGTTCGGACGCTATCACCCGGACGTATTTTGCGCGCTCTGGAACCTCGATTCCTAAAAGCTCCTCTGCACCCAGAACATACGGGTACAGGACGTTGCACGAGTCATGAATTACGGGCCTCTCCAGATGCGGAATGTTTGTGATGTAGTTGCGGTACTCTGCCATCTTCTCCTCCCCGCGGTGCACGTAGCCTGGATCAGGGTCGCATGCAACTATGTAGTCGCCGTCTATCTGCACCACTATCCTCATGTGACCCGAGCCCGGATGTTGAGGCCCGACGTTGAGGGTCATTATCCTCTCATCGACTTTCTTGAGTGCTAGCCCAGGTGGAAGTTCTACGCTCATACCACTATCTCCCCTTTATCGCAAAGTCCTTTCGGAGCGGAGGCAGGTCCGCCCAGTCCTCAGGCAGCAGCAATCTTCTGTTATCAGGATGACCCTCAAAATAGACGCCAAACATCTCAAACACCTCTCTTTCATGAAACTCTACACTGTAAAATACATCCCGGAGGCTTGGAATCCTCGTGGCATCATTGCCAGGTATGGGATCCTCCTCCCTCTGCGCCCTGGTGGACAGTTCAAGAATCTGCCTTTCCAGTTCGGGGTCAGTGTAAGATCCCAGATGATAAACAACCTCAATCTCTTTGTCCTGAGGATAGTCCACTCCTGAGACTGACTCTACATGATCGTAGTTTAATTCGTCACGAATAAACTCAGCAACCTGATGAACGTCGTCCTTACCGGCACGTATTCCGACCCTGTCCTTGCGTACAAACGTGACACTGACCTTCTCCCCGAACTTTTCTACCAGTTTGGCAGATATGCCGGTTTCAAATACCGGAGGCGGGGCCGCCTTGGGTACGGGCTTCTTTGCTCCAGGTCTGGCAGGCGGTCTGGGTCTGGCTGTTCCAGGTCTGGCAGGCGGTGCGGGCTTGGCTGCTGCAGGCTTGGCTGCTGCAGGTCTGGCAGGCGGTGCAGGCTTGGCTGCTGCAGGTCTGGCAGGCGGTGCGGGCTTGGCTGCTGCAGGCTTGGCTGCTGGCTTTACAGTACTTGCTTTTGGAGTGGGTTTGGTTGGTGCTGGTTCTGGTTTAGTTTCTGTCTTTTCAGCACCGGCTTTTGGTGTGGGCTTGGGTGCAGGTTTGGGTTTGGGCTTGGTTGGTGCATCCATGGGAGTATCTTCAGTCTTTGTCTCTACGGATCGTTCAGAATCAGAACCCATTACACAAATCTCCTAGCCTTCATACATTTTAGCCTTTATTTTAGATGTTGGTATACGGATGTAGATTACGTTGCACAGGACAGGAAGTATCCATTTTGGGATACCAGGTAGATTCAGAATCCATGATTTGTCTCAATCAGACTGGGATATAGCAGGTACCTACAGTCTTCCTTGCAGGATGCCAGAATAGGTTATGGAGTAAAACAGACGGTCTGAAAACTAGACATACTTTCTGGCCTTCATCCTCTTGATCTTCTCCTGCAACAGGATGCATCCCTGGATGAGAGTCTCGGGTCTTGGAGGACAACCAGGAACATAGACATCTACTGGAATCACGCCATCGATTCCTGGCAGGACGTTATACGAGTCAAAGTACAGTCCGCCAGTAATTGCGCATGCCCCCATGGCAATGACATACTTTGGCTCAGGCATTTGATCATACACAAGCCTTAGACGGGGTGCCATCTTTCTTGTGATGGTTCCCTGAACTACTACCAGATCGCACTGCCTGAGCGAACCAAACGCCTCAATTATCCCAAACCGTTCCACATCATACCTTGGACTTGATGCTGCGCCAAACTCCACGCTACAGCAAGCAGTCTCGATGTGTACCGGCCAGAGTGACCAGATACGGCCCCAGTTGATGGCATAGCCCAGTGGCTTGTCTATGACCCTTTCCAGAATATCTCCCAGCTTGCCAACAAAGACGTTTGCGTTCTCAGGGGTTATTAGATCCTTAAGCAATCTTACCTCACACTCCCATAGCCGTGTTCAATATAAAAAACTACCATATCCTTCTCCTTCCGGACTGGTACAGAGCAAAAGCCATGGCTCCAAACATAATTCCAAGGAAACCGATCATCGGCAAGGTTGCGCTCTTGGGGAGTTCCAAGAGTGCGCTGCCCCACGCATACAGGAATATTGCCATGACATCAAAGACTACAAACATGAGGATGTAAGGATAATACTGCATCATAAAATGGGTTCGTCCTGCACCGGACGGTACCTGGCCGCACTCCATGGGCAGAAACTTTACAGGGTTGCTGCGTTTTCTGGGGGAGAGCATCCGGGACACTAGTAGCGCAGGTGCCATTGCCACTACGGCAAATCCAAACATCAACACCACTGTACTGTAGTTTCCGGCCAGTTCTCCAACCAATTTAGCTTCTGACCCTGATTTTTGTATAAAAAGGTATGGGACGGACTAGGCGTTGTCCACATCTTCCTCAAAAAAGCAGCGTTACGCTTAAAGATCATTAGCGTCAGACATCCGAAAAGTTTTGGATCACCGATCCTGCCCACAATTAATGAATTCCAATAGAAAAAAGAGGAAAGCAAAGAACAGAGACAAGGAAGACAAGAAGAAATGGGTGCGCCCGAAAGGCTACAGCAAAAAATACGAGATGCGAAGGAGTGGGGAGGAGAAACGAGTGTCAATCGGAATCCTCGCCCTTACCACCATCCTGTACGAGATCTGCAAGCCCAAGTCCGACAAGGACCGGCGCATGATCTCCTACTTGATCTGCCTCATGGACAAGGAGTTTCGCGGCAACTCGTACCGGGAACACGTCTCGTACCTCGAGGCAAACCCAGGTTCACTGCACGTCTGCGGCTTAAAAGCCGTTCCGTCCAAATCGTGCCTGCATGCGGCAGCCAAGAGGCTGGCAGAAAAGCAGAAGATTCTGATGGAAGTGATCCTGGGACAGGCAGGGAGTGACGCTCACGGTCCGCTCCTTGGGGACGCAAGCGGATTTTCCATCAACATCTACGCCGACTGGGAGGATGCCAAGAAGGGCATCATACCCAGGCGTCAGTTCGTCAAGCTGCACATACTGGTAGCCCCGCACGGAAGGATCGCCGCATGCATGGTGACGCCCGGACTTGCCCACGACTCGCCGATATTCCGGAAGATGTTTGCCCGCACGCCAGACGGCGACGGGCACGTCATGCTGGATTCGGCGTATGACGCGCACGCAAACTGCAAGATGATCTACGACAGCGGCAGAAAACCGGTGATCTGGCCCCGCAAGAACCACACCGCAAAGGGCTTCAATCCCAGGGCAGAGATGCTCCGCTGGTTCAGGCGGGATCGGGAAGGGTTCGAGAAGGTGTACCACCAGCGCAGTCTTGTCGAGTCCGTGTTCTCATCCATGAAGGAGAGGTTCGGTTCCGTCGTGGCCGCAAAGACGTTTCCCATGCAGAGACTCCAGATAATCCTGCGAAGCATCTGCTACAACCTGATAGCATAGGGGTCCCGGTAGGGGCAGAATGCCGGTTTCCGGTTCCAGCGGATGCCATGCACCACTAGATGAAAACGGCTCAAAAACGACCAACCGCAAGCCTGCCGACACCAGAAACCCCTTCAGAGTCCAGGTTTGGGATGCCAAAATGAACCAAAAATAGTGTGAAATAGAGCAGGATTATCAAAAGGTGGACAACGCCGGACGGACTAGCGTGTTGCATAATTACGCCTAGTTGCAGTGAGTGATGTTGACTGTGTTCTAGACCGAAAAAGCTAAAGATCAGTGGATCCTAGAGTGTCGGATTGAAGACGGACAACGAAAAATACATCAGGCGCGGCCAGGCATTAATTATTCACGATGACCCGGAGAGATGCGTCGAGGTCAAAAAGGCCAACCGTCACAAGGTCGGGGCTCCTTTCCAGTATGCAGACTCGTTCTTTGCCTCCCTGGCAGCAGTAAAATCGATGATCCACATCCCCTACAGGAACCTGATGTGCATGATCCGGGAGGTGCTCAGGGAGGAGCAAGTGCCCCACTATACCACCATCTTCAGAAGGATCCAGTCGCTGGATGTCCAGAGGAATGGCAGAATCATCACGGTCACCGGCAGCAAGGGCGCTGCAATCAGGCTTGCAGTAGACTCTACAGGCCTCAAGCAGCACAACAGGGGGGAGTGGATACGGCAAAAGTGGAAGGTAAGACGCGGGTTTGTAAAGATGCACATTCTGGTTGACGTGGATACAAAAAAGATACTGGCAGTCCGTGTCACCGATGATCGGACGGGGGATTCTCCCATGTTCGTTCCGCTGCTTGATGACGCCCTGGAGAACTGCGTGGGCCCGGCATCAGAACCCGGCCATGCCGACAGTCCCGCAAAATGTTCTGCGTATGGCGATGGCGCTTACGCCTCTCGGGACAACCTAAAGGCATGCAGGGAGCGCAACGTGACCCCGCTCATCAAGCTCAAGGTAAGCTCCACCCCGAAAGGAAAGGGCGCAGGCGACGTGTGGGGCATGGCAGTCCGGGACCAGTTTGGCGGCTCTGATCCCAATCGGGTGAAATGGCTGCCCGACGAGGAGAAGAAAAGCAACCAAGATGAGTGGAAGACTCGAGTCGGATACGGCAAGAGATGGATTGTGGAGATTGTGTTTTCTGCATTCAAGAGAATGTTCGGGGAACACCTGTACTCATTGAAATGGAAGAACATGATCCAGGAGGTCAACCTCAAAGTGGCCACCTACAACAGACTGATAGACATGGGAGCAGGGGCAATGTAGAGTCGGATAGGCGAATCCGGTACAAGTCTTGGGTGACTGAGTTGAATTATGCAACACGCTAGGACGGACGGTGTACACGACAAAAAAAAGAAAAGGGGGGTGTGGGTCTATACTGGTGTGGGTCTATACTGGTGTGAGCGATACCGTTCTACCTAGTAGGTGGCCTGCACCGTCAGTTTCGTCAGTAGATACAAGATCAACTGGAAACTCGCTGCCATCCTTTCTTAACATGTGTATCCTGGACTCGTAGCGGTGTCCTGCTCTCCAGTTCTCCATGTTTGCGTTCAGGTGACCCTTGCTTCTAACTGCTGTATGCTCGTACAGACTGATTCCGATAACCTCATCTCTGGTGTATCCAAGTTTGTCCAAGTACGACTGATTACAGTCTACTATAATACCAATGTAGTCTATAGATCTACGCATGATGTTGTGATCTTCGTAGTTGTACCTGGAGCCAACATTGTATGCATCCTGAAGCCTCTTGATGTCTGAAACTTCGTGCATGGTTGCGTCCCTTCCAACTATCTGGTCATTTTCATATCTGTTGTGTACGGTGAGTATTACGTCAATGGTTCTGCCATTTTTTGCCTCCAGTTGTATTCTTTTGGCAATGTTCGTCTTGTGGTTCTTTATCCATGCGGCAAACGACGCTTTTAGTTCTTTGCGAGCTTTTGGTGGCGTGTGATCAAAAAACGGCGTGCCGATGACCTCGTCCCTGGCGTATCCGAGTTTGTCCAGATATCTCTGGCCACAATCTACAATTACCCCATTCATGTCTACAGAGCGAAACATTTGTGGTATTTCTGCGTTTATCATTGTCATTGTCTAGGGTGTAGCGTGTAATTATTTAGTAATTGATAATAGCTTGCGGCATGCCTTTGAATGACACGCCCTGTTTGGCAACTTTGCGTCATACAGGTTTCACGCCAGGTCCGAGGCCCGCCTGGCAATTTAATCCATTATCTGAAAAGTAGGACTTTTCCATTACCGGCAGGGATCCATTCTTGCCGATCCCGCACAATCATGGTCTAACGCGTGTACGTGGGTGTGCCGTTTGCATCATTGAGCCGCTGCCCTCCTGAAGCGATGGGGCGCATGCCTTGCCGCCCCGCGGATGCCAAGTCGATTTTAGAGTTGTGCCGGGTGTCAGGATCACGACATGTCACTCAATGGCATGCCGCAAGCTGTCATCAATTGCTATATAATTACATGCCATATCCACTACGATGACATTAAAAGCGCAAACTTGGCGTTTATTAGATTCTCAAATCCAGTTGCATGTGAGAACATGCGCCCACTGCAAAGGCGAACGCCAAAACGACATTTTGAAGGTGTGTGATGGCTGCGGCAAAGCCAATTGGTGTGCCGATTGCGGCCAGAACAAGGCCGAACCGATGGGTATTTTTTGTACTACATGTGTGCCGTAGCTATTTGGTGTTGTGCATATTCAACCGGTGGGGCAGTCACACCAAATAATGCTAAACGAAAAGAGCCATGTCCTAAAAAATCATAGAGCCAATGTTCATGAATGAGGGGGTGTGTTCTAGTAATAAAAAATGCCATTTCATGTGCCAAGATGCCAAAGACATGATTGGTGCCAGAACCCGTCGACACCAACAGTGCCGCACCGTCAATCTTTCACAACCCATAAAATCCCCCAAATTCAAGACACTGTGCGGAGGCTCCGCTAGGAGGCGCGTGTCAAGACGCGCCGGTTACGCTGCAAGTGTCGCGATTTGATCCTGTGTGAGCCTGCCGTCTTTTGCCTGCAATCTGGCCACGAGCTCGACGTTGTAGCACATGACACGGATCGCAGTCTCCCTTGTCCGGTTCTCGTGTTTTCGGCACCTGGTGCTGTCCCCGTACATCTTCTTGAGGGCGGCAAAGACTGCCTCGATGATGCTGCGCTGGTGGTATTCCGAGTCAAACCTGTCCCGTTCATCCATGTACAGGCTTACCATCTCGCGCCACGACTGGCTTCCCCTGGCGTTGCGTATGGTGTTGGATTTTGGCTTGATGCGGGGCACCATTCCCATCGCAGATATCATGTTGCACATTAGCCTTGCCAGGTATGCAGAATCCAGGCAAAAGTCGCCGGTGCCCCGGCCTAACCTGCCGAGCATCGCGTACAGCCCGTTTATGTCTGCCACTGCGCTGTCAGTTGCCATGCAGTCGATTATCACCCTGGTGCGTATGCCCACGATTGCGTGCAGTTTGACCCATCCCTTTCTGGTACGAAAACTGTCGGTCCTGACGTCAAACCACCTGACAAACCGCAGGTACGAGTATCCGGTACCGTCTGCTGCCAGGGAGCCTGCCTCCACCTCCCTGATGGCAATCCGGTGTGCCTCTGCCAGGTACCATTCCGGGATCAGGCCGTAGGCGCGTGCTATCGTGCTCTTGGAGGGAATTTTCTCTAGGCCCATCTTGGCTGCCATGGCGCTATTGTTTCGGAGGATGCCGACCATCTTACGGTAGGTCGTGCGCTGTGCCTCAAGCATGATGCAGACAGCTGCCATGGCGCCAGGCGGGTATGCCGTCATGCCGCCCAAGCCGGGCCAGACGGCGTACGGATCCCCAAGCTCTTTGATTATCCCCAGCACGGTATTCAGCATGAGGCCCGGCATGTACTGCTGAACCAGATCGTACTGTCGTTGGTCGCGTTTCTTTGTAGTCATTAGGCGATGCCGTGATCCGCCGATCCATATCTTTTGTCATCCTAGAGTATATCTCTCTAGGACACACCCTGAATGAGGCTAAGACTTTTGAGCAGGTAGTTTCAGATCTCAAAAAATATCTCAGTACAAAAAAAATTATCTCGGCGGTAGTTTTTGGAAGTGCGTCAAGAGGACAGGAAAAGGAAGGCAGTGATATTGATGTTTTTATCGTATCAAACGACTTTGATGATGCGATCGTGAGCGTATCAAACGCAAACCAAGAGATATTTGTAAAATTTCACAGCAAGGTTTCGCCATTAATATTCTCTGAGGCCAAGCTCAAGTCAAAAAGAAAAAGCGAGCTCGTACATTCAATTTTAGACAGTCACATAGCAATATGCGGAAAGAGTCTGGAGTCTATTTTAAAATGACAAGAAACGTGGATCCAAAAAAGCGTCTAGATACATCATAAAATCTGAGGAGTTTTTGGAAACAGCCAATATTGCGTTGCGGAGTGCAAAGTACAACAGTGCAGTAACAAACGCCATACACAGCGCAATTAACGCACTGGATGCATTAACTACAGCATACAAAGGAAAACGTGCATCCGATGATCATGTAGAGGTGTTATCACTTGTTCGAGGAATATTTACCCCGCAAGAATATCAGGAGATAAAAAACAGTTCACTTCACCAATAGACAAAAAGAATGCATCTGAATATCAACCAGACCTGATGGATTCCAAAGATGCACACGACTCTGTAAAGTGGGCAGAAAGAATATTCGTAAGTGTTCACGTCGTGCCTAATTCAGTTCACTCTTGGGTAAATTTTGTGCAAACCACAGATCCAAATAGGATGGTAATCCAAACCCGATGTGAAAAGCCAGGCTGAACTCAAAAAGATGTACACGGATCTCAAGACTGAGAACATCAAGCTCAAGCAGACGATTGAGATGCAAGGGCAGATAATTGAGGAATTGAATCTGGCAGTTGCTGATCTTAAGCGCAGGCTGGTGCGGCATGACAATTACAACACCCCGTCATCACAAAAAAGGGGGCCCGGATGGCCTGACACAAAGGGAAAAGGCGACGAAAAGAATGCCTACAATAAATCCACAAAAGCCTCCCGGGATCAAAAGGACCGCGTGGATGCGGCCGGCAGCGGGAAGTCGCGCGGGGGGCAAAAAGGCCACATGGGCCGCACCCGCAAGCCAAAACCCACCGAGTTTGAGGAACACACCCCGGAGGCCTGCCCCGAATGCGGCTCGGGTAGCCTTTCCATAGTGCAGTCAGAAAAACGCGACATTACCAGGGTGGAGCGCACGATAAAGGTCATCACCACGCGCCACACCATAAACACGTGTCGCTGCTCCTGCGGTCTGGTGGACATCAAGCCCGAGACCGGCCTTCCAGACAAGGGCAGCTACGATCCGAGCATAACGACTGATGTTGCAGACGATTACGTGTGTCGCATGCCGTTTAGGATGATCGCAGACCGCATGTCGCGGTACGGAATTACACTCTCCTCGGGCACGGCGCACAACATAATGCGCAGGCTGGGAACGTCGCTGGGCGCCCCTGCGGCAGCCATTGCCGCCATGATACGCAAGGCCAAGATACTGCACGCCGACGAGACATCGATTCACCTAAACGGCCGCAACGTCTGGGTGTGGATACTGCACGATCCGCTGACCGGGCACGCGCTGTACGTGATACGGGACAGCCGGGGGGCAAAGGTTCTGAAAGAAGCGCTTGGGGGTTGGGACGGCACGTTAGTGTGCGACGGCTGGACGGCGTACGGAAAATACCGCGTCCAGCGCTGCTGGTCGCACATAATACGCGAGGCCAGGGACATCTGCAACCGCAATCCGGACTGCCCAGGCGCGCGCAACGTCCTGAAGCACCTGCGCATAATCTATGATTATGCCAGAAGGGCAAGCAGGAAACGCTCGCGCTCTCTCCGGGACAACGCGTCTGCCATGCTGACGTCATGCATCGAAAAGATCGTTGCAAGGTACGCCGACGATCCAATATTGGAAAAATTCATGGTCAAGATCAGCAATGCTGGCAGCGACCTGTTCCGGTTCGTGCTGAACCCAAAGATCCCGCCTACAAACAATGCTGCAGAACGCGGGTTGCGCGAGATAGTCGTGCACAGAAAAATACGGGGCAGCATAAGGGCAGAGGAGACGATGACGTGGATGGCGAATTTCTTTTCATGTGTAATGACATGGAAAAACAAGAAATTGGATTACTTGGCGGAGATTGCAAAATACGCCTAAAAATGAGTTAAACCACGTGAACACTTACGAATATTCAGTAGGATCAAGACAAGATTGAAGGGGTAGGGCATACCATATGCCATGACACGGACGGATTTGATTGCAGTATTCGGCATGATGCGGGATGGATTGGACATATGTGGATGGCCTCCAAGATGCCACTGTCATGCTGTCTGCAGACACGCCGGTTCAGAGAATAAAGACTACAGATGTGACCAGCCCAACACCATTACATTCTAGGAATGAATCTGCGCGCGCAGCGCAGCGCAGTAGTCCAGCCGGGAAGCGCCCGCATAGGCCAGTAGCAACATCAGACAACAAAGCAGATCCGGCTTTTCTAAACTGCTTTATAACCCACTCATAATGGAGTGACCATGCTAGATATAGGAGATACGGCCCCGGACTTTGAGATTCCAGACACCGAATTGAAGATGCGGACACTAGGCGAATTCAAGGGAAAGAAGACGGTCCTGTCATTTATTGTGGCGGCAAGCTCCCCGGTATGCCAGACTGAACTCTGTACTTTCAGGGACTCTTGGCAGGAGATTGCAGACCTTGGCGCGCAGGTGGTCGCAATCAGCAACGACGGCCCGTTTGCAAACAAGGCGTTTGCAGAAAAGAACGGCTTCAACTTTCCGTTGCTAGGCGACTACACCAGCAAGACAATCAAAGAGTATGGTATACTGATGAAGGATCTGCTCCACATCAAGGACTACAACGCTGCAAAGCGCTCCGTGTTTATCGTCACGGAGGACGGGAAGATAGGGTACAAGTGGGTCTCAGAGAACCCCCTGAAGGAACCTGACTACGAGGAGATCAAGGACTTTCTAAGAAGGTAACCCTGCTTCAAACCACATGTTTTCATTTCACACACAGGACGGCATGCAGAATCAGGCGCAGCCTGAGTCACATGTGTCATAATTTGACCCGAATCCTGTGCAGGAATCATTCAATGTCTGCAATGACGTCTCCCTTGGCAACAGTCGCAGTGTCCTTGATCTTCAGGGATCTTATCACGCCTGACTTGTGCGCCTTGATTGCAACCTGCATCTTCATGGACTCCAGGGTGCAGACAGTATCTCCTGTCTGGACCGTATCCCCTTCGGCCACCGCAATCGAGACGACCTTGCCTGGAATCTGGCTTTTAAGCCCGGTCTGCGCGCTGGCAGTGCTTGCTCCTCCGGAGTTCTTGTAGACTATATCGTCAAAGTCGACGTGCATGTTGACTGTAATGGGCGTGTTGTCTACCACCAGACTCATCTCGCTGGTGGAGTTTCCCAGGTACTTTGCCTTGTGGTATCTTTGATCCAGAATGAACTCGATTCCCTTAGAGTCCATATCCAGTATCCTCAGCTGGTGCTCCGTGTCGTCTATTTTTATGGCATAGTCTCCTCCTCCGAGGTTCTCAGTTATTTTGCCGTCAAATGATCTCTTGGTGTCTTGTATTCTGTACTTCATTGTTCCATCAGTCCAGCCTGTTTCTCCAGTTTGATCTTGTATCCGAATCCTGGCGCACCCGGCTCTTAAAGTATTCAGAATGAATTATTGCAGCTGCAAGGGCTGCTTGGCTCTTTGCATCCCGCTCCTTTTTGATGTCCTTGGAGAGCCTGTCTATCATGCCGTACCTCTGGAGAAAGTCAGTAGAGAGATCGCCGTTTTTGTACTCTTCAGATTCCATGATGGTCTTGTAGAGCGGAATCGATGTCTCCACGCCCTGAACGTAAAAGTCGTTGAGGGCCACAAGCATCCGGGATCTTGACTCCTCAAATGTCTGCCCCCACGTGACAAGCTTGGCCATCAGGGAATCATAAAACGGTGATACCGTGCATCCGGGATAGAGGTAGGTATCGCACCTTACCCCTGGTCCTGCAGGGATGGTCACGTCTGGTACCGGCCCGGTTGAAGGGGCAAACTCAAGGAACGTGTCCTCGGCATTGATTCTGCACTCTATGGCATAGCCGTTCATCTTGAGATCGCTCTGCTTGAAGGGTATGGGCTCCCCGTTTGCAATGTCCAGCTGCAGCTTGACTAAATCCAGTCCGGAGACAAACTCGGTGATCGGGTGCTCCACTTGCAGCCTAGCATTGATCTCTATAAAGTAAAACTCTCCGTTGTCTGCCCGCAGAAACTCGGCGGTACCCAGATTGGTATAGTCTACAGCATCGGCTGCATTGCACACTATCTGGCCTATGCGCTCCCTTGTCTCATCATCTACTATTGGGGACGGGGTCTGCTCGATCAGCTTCTGGTTCCTCCTCTGGATGGAGCACTCCCGCTCAAAGATGTGGACGGTGTTCCCGTGGGTGTCCCTTGCCATCTGGTACTCTATGTGCCTGGTCTTTTCAAGGAACTTTTCTACAAGTATTGCCGACTTGCCCACAGCCGCGATGGACTCGCCTGTGACAGAATCGTATCCCTGGCGCAGCTCCTCGTCGTTGCGCGCGAGTCTGATTCCGCGGCCCCCTCCGCCGTACACGGACTTTAGAAGGACGGGATATCCTATCTTGTTTGCAATGTCTGCTGCCTCCTCTGCGTCACCTACCAGGTCCGGGCTTCCCGGGACTGTCGGCACATCGGCCTTGAGCATGGCTGCCTTGCACCGCATCTTGTCGCCGCACAAATTCATAGAGTCAGCAGACGGGCCGATAAAGTTGATGTTGTTCCCCTCGCACAGCCTTGCAAAGTCGTCATTCTCGGACAGAAAGCCGTATCCCGGATGGATCGCGTCTGCCCCGGACGAGAGGATCACCTCGAGGATCTTCTGCTGGTTCAGGTAGGACTTTGCAGGGGCTGCAGGCCCTATGTGGTATGCCTCGCTTGCCTGCTTTACGTGAAGCGAGTTGCGATCCTCGTCAGAGTACACTGCCACGGTCTTGATGCCAAGAGCCTTGCACGTCCTGATGACGCGTAGCGCAATCTCCCCCCTGTTTGCGATAAGTACCTTCTCAATCATGATTCATCACAGATTTATGTTCCCGTGCTTTCGCGGAAGCTGTTTTTCGCGCTTGTTTGCAAGCATTCTGAGGGCCTTGATGAGCATCGGTCTGGTCTCGGCAGGATCAATTACGTTGTCCACAGTTCCATGCGATGCTGCAACGTACGGGTTCTCAAACTTTTCTGCAAACTCGTCAATCAGACGCCCCTTGAGGGATTCGGGATTCTCCGCTGCGTTTAGCTCTTTTCTGTACATTATCTTGACTGCAGCCTCCCCTCCCAGAACGGCGCATCTTGCAGTGGGCCAAGCATAGTTTATGTCGGTTCTGAGGTTCTTGCTGCCCATGGCGATGTACGCACCGCCGTAGGCCTTTCCGACGACCAGCGTGATGCGGGGAACGGTGGCCTCGCAGTACGCATACAGCAGCTTGCTGCCGTGCCGGATGATCCCGTTGTGCTCCTGGTTGGAGCCGGGCATGTATCCGGGAGTGTCGACTAGCGTGATTATCGGTATGTTGAAGGCGTCACAGAACCTGATGAACCGGGATGCCTTGTTTGAGGAGTCTATGTCAAGGGAGCCTGCAAGATGCATCGGCTGGTTTGCAATTATTCCGACCACCCTTCCGTCAAGCCTGCCATACCCCACTACGATGTTGGGGGCAAACATCTCGTGTACCTCGAAAAAGTCGTGGTCGTCTACTATCGAGTTGATGATCTCCTTCATGTCATACGGCTGCAGCGGGTTTTCAGGAATTATGTTGGCAAGGTTGTGGTCCATCCTGTTGGGATCATCGTCGGTGCCCGTCCGGGGCGGCGCCTCGGCGTTGTTTTGCGGGAGAAATGAGACGAGTTTCTTGATGTAGTCCATGCATTCGTACTCGTTTTCTGCAACAAAGTGCGCAACGCCGCTCTTTGAGCCGTGCGTCATGGCCCCGCCAAGGTCGTCAAAGGAGATCTCCTCGCCAAGCACCGTCTTGACCACATCAGGTCCGGTGACAAACATCGTTCCGGCCTTTTGCACCATCACCACAAAGTCAGTCATGGCAGGCGAGTATACGGCACCCCCGGCCGAGGGCCCAATGCTTGCAGTAATCTGCGGGACCACCCCGGAGGCAAGCTGGTTGTGATAGAATATGTCTGCAAACCCGTCAAGGCTCATGATGCCTTCCTGGATTCGTGCGCCGCCGGAATCCATTATGCCGATTATTGGGCATCCTGTCCTGAGTGCATGATCCATAAGTTTGGTAATCTTTTTGGCGCCCATATGACTAAGCGTTCCGCCAAGAACCGTAAAGTCATATGCAAATACAAACACCTGCCTTCCGCCGATGTCTCCGTACCCGCCCACAACGCCGTCGGTGAAGAACTTTTTCTTCTGCATGTCATACTCGTGGTAGTGATGGGTGGTCATCGGGTCGACTTCTGTAAACGTGCCCTCGTCAAGCAGCAGATCGATTCTTTCGCGGGCAGTCAGCTTGCCCTTCTCGTGCTGGGCCCTGATCCTGTCCTGGCCGCCGCCCTGGAGCGCAGTATTCTTGTGTCTGAGATACTCATCAATCTTTTCTGAATGCATGACTGTGATTCAAGGATCAGGTTGTTATATTAATTTAATTTACTGGAATCGCCAGATCGCCCAAAATCAGAACACCGCGTCAGGGTTTGGTATTCCATTGGTAATCATCGGGATGGTTTGCCACCATATGCCTCGAATGATCTGCATCTAGGAACTGCACCTGCAATACATGACGCTGCAGAATCATCTATTTTTGGGACGGCCGATCGCATGTCAATTGGAGGAGGGTGCATTCTCAGTGCCAAGAATCCGGAACTTTTTGTTTGAGGCGCTCTGGTATGAGGCCAGCGGGCTGCTGCCCTGCTGGCTGCACCTGTCGCAGATGCAGAACGGGGATACGTTCTGTATGTCGCACTCGTCTGCAAACTCGCACTCCGGACACCCTGCAGGGCCGCCGCATATGATGCAGTCCAGTCCTGCAGCCTCGGCGCATCTTTCGTGCTTGACTCCCAGCCCTTTTGCCCACAGTCCCATCTCGTTTACCTGGATCTTCTCCTTGCAGACTATGCAGGTGCCTGGGTACCTCATGGGCATCTTCCTCCAACTCATCGTGCCTTTCCTGCCTCCTTTTTGATTATCTCCCCAAACTCCTCCAGTCCGGGGCCAGGTTCCATGGATCCGTTCTTCAGGCAGTGCAGCATGTACGGCATGGATATCGTTACAAACGCGCTGGCAGACATGTGCAGGCTTTTTGCCATCAGTAGCGAAAGCGGTCTTATCTTGGCACCGTCCCACCGGATCCTGTTGAGCAGTGGCCACGGGATGCTGTACCGCGAGTATCTGATTCTGGGATCATTGACGTACAGTCTTATCAGTATGCCGTTGAGATACCGGAGAAGCCTCCAGTTCTGGGTGCGGAGAATCCTCCCGTACAGCATGTCTGCCTGCGATATCACGTCCAGATGGTGCGCAAGGGCCGGGCCGTCAAGCTTGCTTGATATTATGCTGGAGTAGAATGCGCCGATCTTTGTTCTGGGGTCGCCGTCCATCATGTACAGGATACCTTCTGCCTCCCTTGCAGTCTCGGCCTTGAAGAACGCGTTGATGGCAGCCTCGGGGGATATGCGGCCTGTGGGCGACTCGACAGGCGGACTGAATCCGGTTGCCATGGATTGTGCAAGGTTGATCATTGAGCGTATGTCCCCGCCGGACCTGCTGATTGTCTTTATCAGGGAGCCGGGACTCAGCGCTGCATTCTCTCTCTTCAGTATATCTTCAAGGTACATCCGGAGGAGACGTGGCGGGATCTTCTTGAACTGTACTATTACAGAGGCCTTGCAGATCCCCTTCATCTTGTCTGAGGTTATGTCGTTTGCTGCAAGCACTATCGGAACAGTCGGCACCTTGAGTATCGCTGCAAGGGCTGCAGCCCCCCCGTAGTCGCCCCGCCCGTGTATCCCGTCAACCTCGTCGATGAAGATCATCGGGGATCCCATGACGCTTGCGTTTCCCAGCGCAGGACCCAGAATCTCGTTGATCTTGGACTTGCTCCTAGTATCGCTTGCGTTGAGGCCCAACATGTCATACCCGAACTGTCCTGCCGCAATGTATGCCAGGGTTGTCTTGCCCACCCCGGGTGGGCCTGTCAGAAGGAGCGGTTTTGCGCCTTTTCTCCATTTGGCAAACCACTCCATGACTGCCGCCCGCGACTCCTCGTTTCCCACCATATCGCAGACGGCCAAAGGCCGGTACTTCTCAGACCACATCAACTGCGCATCACCCCGGAAGCGAGGACTCGAATGCAGACCAGCTGTTTGACTTTTTCAGCTGGTCGTGCCAGTAGTGGTTGTAGTGCTCGACTGTCAGGAACAGAAACTCCAGAAACTCGCGGTGTGTAAAGTCATCCGGCAGCAGACCGATTGCAAGCCTTGCATCCTGCAGGTACAGGCTGCTCTTCTCCAAGGTCAGATCAAAGCCCTTTCTGACATCGCCTGCAAGCAGGGAATAGTATAACGGCCATGACGGAATCTTTACAAAGCCGTTCTTCATCGAGTCCTCCATCTCGTTGCCGCACCCGACGCCCTCTGCTGCCCTTGCCATTCCCAGATAGAATATCTCCCCTAACGGCCTCTGCGCCAGTGCCATGTTCCTGCCGGCAGTGCCCATGACGGCCCGGTACTTTTTGTAGGATAGCGTCATCTCCTCTTCGGTGATCTCGGCAGGTTTTGACTTGAGCCGCTCATCAAGATCCTGCCCTATCCTGGCATCCTTGAACCCCCGCTCAAACTCCTCAAGAACTTTACTGCCGCCCCTAGATATCTTGTCGCGGGCAAGCCTCAGAATGTACGGGTTCATCAGTTTGTAGTCATCAAGAAACTCCAGATCCTCGTCCTTGTCGACTATCCTGTCCATGGGCTCACTGAGATCGATTGCCAGTATGTGCCCCTCCACGATGTCGCGCTTCAGGCCGGGGTAGTCCTTTTGTGTGTATTCTGATGCTGCATCAAAGAGTGCGTTGAATACGGGAAAGGTCATCTTGACAAAGTTCGAGTTCAGTATGCGGAGAACCCTGTCCATGAGTACCTCGGGTTTTTCCAGACTGGATCGTATCTGGCCGATCTTGGATGTCTCAAGTATCATCTCAGAGGACTCTACCTCGTCTCCAAAGGCCTGCTGGGTCGCAGCCGGATCCCCATCTGAGATTATCAGGCCGTGAAGATCCCGTGCAAACCTTTGTGCAAAATCCGGAAACCCGGCTTCTGTCTCCTCCCTGTACCGCTTGAACATCTTGAACCCCTTGGACTTGAACAGTCCCTGTTTGAGGATCTGCTTGCCAGGCCTAGTGCTCATCAGCGCGTCCTTGCCCACCACTGACTGATCCTTGCCACTCACAAATTAGGGCCTGTTTTTTGGTATTTATGCCTTCAATGTGCGCAGCATGTTCGGGCCAATCCTTCACTTAAATTACGAACATCCCGATCATCCCCCATGGATGCAGCAGGTGTCCTCACGGAGGCCTCCAGGAGAATCTTTGAGGGCGTGGAGGGGATGGCAGGCACCGGCAGGGCTGCAGGGGACTTTGGAGTCGGCGCAGGAGGAGACGTATCTCGAAACATAGACATCGTAGCAGAGAAGGCAGTGCTGGACTACCTCAGGGAGGTCGACTTTGAGTGTGTCGTCCTGGGCGAGGAGTGCGGAAGGGTAGAGCTCTCCGAGAATCCCAAAGGATACGTCATCATGGATGCGATAGACGGCTCTGCCAACGCGGTGCACGGCGTCCCGTTCTTTTGCAGCTCCTTGGCGTTTGCCACGCAGTACAGCCTCAGATCGGTTACCGAGGGGGTGGTTACGAACCTGATCGACGGGCAGACGTACAGCGCCTCGAGTGGAAAGGGTGCATTCCTGGACGGCAGACGCATAAGCGTCAGCAGCCAGAAACCTGTCTACAGGATAGTAGGACTCAACACATCAGGTGCCACCACAGACCTGATGAAAAGGATGCAGCCCGTATTTGAGAACAACCACACAAGGCACTTTGGTGCAAACGCCCTCGAGATGGCGCTTGTTGCGCGGGGCTGCATGGACATACTTATCGACCTGAGGGCAAAGATCAGAATACAGGACATTGCCGCAGGATACCTGCTGGTAAAGGAGGCAGGCGGCCTCATGCTGGACGGAAACCTGAATCTGCTGGATGCGGATCTGGGCTACGACACAAGAATCTCATTCATTGCCGCTGCCAACAACGGCATTCTCGACGAGATAATGTCGCAGATCAACGGCGCTGCGCCGGGTGACAGCAGTCGGTCCGGTGCCAGGTGACAGGCATCGCCGTAAACACACTCCCTAAAAGAAATACATTTAACCAAAGCTGGGAATTACCGTTTGTATGGTAAAAGAGACAAAGGCCAGGATTACCTACGTGGAGCTGCTAAAGGAAGACTTGGTCATCATACGACTGACTCCGGTAACGGGGATGCCAAAGTACAGGACTGGCCAGTTTCTGACGATCGGCGTTCCAATACCCAGAGAAAAGAAGATCGTCAGAAGGGCATACTCCATTGCGTCACACCCGGAGAACAGAGACTACTATGAGTTTGTAATAAGGTGGGTTAGAAAGCCGCTCCCGGGCCGCGTCACCACGGAGCTGTTCTATTCAAGCGTGGGCGATATGGTGGACATTGGGGATCCTACCGGCGCTGCGCTGCAGATAAGCCAGGCGCTGCCAGACGGCTCAGCAGACACCAGAAGGATAATCTGTGTTGGCGGAGGTACCGGACTGGCACCGTTTATCGCCTTTGCAAAGCACCTGCACGACACCAACGACAAAAGAGAGATCATCGTGCTGCACGGCGCAAGCTATGTAGACGAGCTCAGCTACAAGCGCTTCCTGACTGACCTGGAGATAGAAAGCGAGGCCAGGGGAAGGGACCAGTGGGACTTCAAATACAGGGCTGCAATCAGCAGGCCAAAGGAGTTCTTCAACAGGTCATGGAGCGGCCACGTGGGCAGGGTGGAGTCATTCTTCAAGCCAAACAAGAAGACTGGAATGTCACCAGTCGACGAGATGGTAGGCGAGAAGATCACCCCACAGAATACGATCATCTACATCTGCGGGTACCAGGGAACCATTGACGGGGTCATAGAGTCAATCGGCTCAGCCGGGTTCATCACAGAACACGAAAAGGATGCCGATGGAAACTATTCAATCAAGTACGAGTCCTACGGATAGACGGACCCGGAGATGCCGCCGCATCCACAACGCAGACGCCAAGTGCCGAATCGGCATGTGCAATCTGACTCCGCATCGGACAGAACGCAAACAGACGTGCAGGGATGGCGACTGCGCCAGCATCAAATGTGGATATGAATTTTTATATTCAGGGGCATCTCTACAGAATCATGACAGCACTTGCGTGCATTGACTACGGCTTCGAATGCGACTTTGTAACACAGGGGAATGTAGAGGAGATAGTGGAGGAATTTAGGACACACATGGAAGAGGAGCACGGAATAGAATACTCCGCAGAGGCAGTCATGCAGTTTGTCATGAGAAAGCAGGGCATCTAGGCATCAGGCATCTTCATTCTAGCAGACAGTATCGGCAGTTCCTTGTCTATGATCTTCTCGACTGCAGGAACCAGTACCTTATGGACTCTGGCACTCTCCTCGTAGATCTCAAATATCTGATCCCGGAAGAGCAGCTTGAGGCCGGGAAATGCCGTAATCCCCTCGTCGACTGTCCTTGGATCAGACAGGTCCAGTATCAAGGTGCCCTTCTTCTTCTCCTCGAGTGCCAGATGGACGGTGTCAGGGGTAATCAGGAAGTAGTCGGCAGTCGTGGCGACAAGCACTATGTCGTATTTTTCAAAGTCGGCCATGACAGCTGCAAAGTCGACTGGCTCTCCGCCAAGTATACTGCTGAATCCGGTTGCCCGTTCGAGGGTTCTGCTTGTCACGTCAAACGAGATTCTCTTCTTGTTGAGCGTCTTTGCGACCATGGCAGCAGGCTCCCCGGTGCCTATCAGCAACACCTTCTTCTTTGAGTCCAGGCCGGCCTTCTCATCGACTAACCGGATTGCAACATCGCCAAGTGACACCACGTCCTTGCCGATTCCGGTGTTCTCTCGGATGCTGGTTGCCAGTCGGATCACATCCGTAAATAGCTTGTTGAGTATCCTTCCGGCGACGCCTGTAGCCTTTGCCTTGACCAGGGACTCGATAATCTCCGCGTATACCTCCATCTTTCCGATAACGACAGAGTCCAGACCTGTTGCAAGACGGAGCAGGTACAGGTATACGTCATCACCCTTGTACACCTCAAGGGTCTGATCAAAGTGATCGGTGTCAATCTGCTCCAGCGTGGACAGGGAGACCCAGGCGTCCTTGATCCTGTTCAGTATCAGACCCTTTCCCTCCTTGCGTCTTGCATCAGGAGAGTCTTCAGTCACGACGTTGCTGACTGTAAATATCTCAACCCTGCTTGCAGTCTGAATGATGATGCATTCGTCCACTCCCGGAATCTTCCTGAACTCCTGGTACGCCGCATCAATGTCCTTGAATATGAACTTTGAGAGCGTGTGCAGGGGAACGTTCTTGAAGGTAACCCGGGCGTTCATTACATCAAAACTGATCTGGCTCAAACCATCACCACCCACTACTGGATCCTGTCCCGTCCGCCCTTTGCGGTTCGAAAGACGTTCATTCCTATGAAATAATTCTCATGCAGGGATCGCAGATAGATTATCTTGTCCTTTGCGTCCTGGATCTGTCTTGGGGTCGCATCCGGATCATTCTTCAGCCTTTGAAGATCCTCCTTTGCCTCGACCAGGAAAGAGTCCACTCCACGCTCATAGTTTGAAAGGCCGCCAAACTCCGGGCTCAGGACATGCTGGGGGACATACTTGGGAGTGTTGTCTATGGGGATCTCTGCCTTTCTCGTAAGTGACTCCTGCTGCTCTGCAGTGAGGATCGGTCTTGGGAGCCTGTTCTTCTTGTCCAGGAAGAACTCGGGCTCGTCCATGTCGCGTCTGAATATCTCCTCGCCCTGCCTCTTAAAGGTATAAGCGACCTTCTTTGCAGCGCTTGTCTTAACTGCAGCTGCAATTGCCTTGTATTCGGCCTCGGAAGCAGCCTTGGCCTTGGCCTTGGCCTCTTCCACCCTTGCCATTGCCGCCTTTAGCGCAGCCTCTGCATCCTCAAGGATCTTTGCCGGGTTCTCTGCGGCAACAGGCGCATCGGCTACAGCGTCTTCTGCCGGCACAGCCTCTGCTTTTTCAGACATCAAAGGTAGCTTGAATACCCTGAATTTTAATATTCTTCTATGTGCATTCGTAACTGGTTAGGTTCACGACTGGATTTTGAGGTCAACAGACAGCGAACCTAACCTTTTACTGTGCATTCCTGACAGACCGGCAGCCACCATGCATGTGGGAGTAGTGGTTCGGCAGCCACATTGCGCATGAAATAGGATTAATGGCGCCCTCGGCGGGATTTGAACACGCGTCTCAGCCGTGACAGGGCCGAATTCTAGACCGGGCTATACTACAAGGGCACAAATAATCTGGGCCACATTACCTGATTAAAAGTTTCTGTCACGGCTGCCTTGCAGTAGACGGCTCAACTTGCATGCAGTACATTTGTGCGGGCTAGTCAAAAAACCACATGCCACAGGGTTCTGTGTAATCTTCGGGAGGTAAAATCTAGTTATCAAAATCACTTCACAAGCCCGACTTTATACCGCAATCCCTATTTTTTATTGGATTGAATCAAAAAATTAGCAGTTTGGAATCATGGAATCCCAAATTGTACTTGTTTGGAGGCTGTGCATGAATACACGTCTGTTTGAGATTTACTCAACTTGTCAAGTATCTCAAGTGTCATGCTTGTGGGATGATCTCCAACATCAGCATCAGTCAAGCGTTCAAGCTCTTGCGTGTCGGTTTGGAATTCTGTAAATTCTGTCTGGGTCTGTATTGTCTCACATTCTTCTAACTGCAATTCCCACATGGCTATCTTATTGTTCAAGATACTGGTTCCCACGTCTGTAATTTGATCGGATCTATCTTCCATTCCAAACAACAAACCGAGGAATATGACAGCTCCTATCACATTGATTGTTATTATGATAATCACGATCTTCTTTATCATGCCCATATCGTTGATGTCTATTCATATCTCCATAAAATCCTATCGTTTTGCAATTCTATGTATTCTTAAGTGGTAAAACATCCAAAAGTACGTACATGGCATCCTTTGTGTTAATGTAATCCACGTATATAATCCCCATGAATCAAGATTCTTTCTTTACTGGTTTAAGTACAATCTTCAAAGCGTTATTCTCTACCACCAATTCCCATTCCATCTTGTCCCCATTCTTCAACTTGAACTGTTTTATAATATGGGATGGTACGGTAGTTCGAAGAGAACCGCTTTGATTGGCAAAAACCAAATTAGTTTGTTCACTCATAACCTATTTTATAACCCTACCACTATAATAACCTATTGGTTAACCTAATGGAATGAATGATAACCTTTAAGATAACCTGAATAATAACCTAACACTTATATAACCTAACATATAACCTATAACATGAGCCAAAGAAAAGAGAGATCGAAACAGATGATGGAATCGCCGGGATTCGGATCTCAAATAGGAATAGGTACATTCAAAATCCGATCTCAAACCGATCCTGAAAATTTCTATGAGGTCAAGGAAACTAAAAATGGTCTGATATGTTCATGTCCAGACCATTCTACCAGAAACGCAGACTGCAAACACATCCACATTACACTCGAACTCATTAAACAGAAGAAGTGTTATGCAAATGAGCCAGTCCGAATCATTGAACGATCCAAGATACCAGTCTGCAAGTATTGTGACTCTGGCAGAATAAGGAAAGAAGGCACGAGGAATACCAAGAAAGGTAGGGTTCAAATGTACAGATGTAAAGACTGTCAAAAGAAATTTACCGCAAACTTTGGGTTCGAAAAGAGACAGTTTGATGAATTAATTATTACTGGCGCACTTCAAATGTACTATACTGGAATGAGCGTAAGGGACATCGCCGACCACTACGAGATGATGGGGATTGATGTCTCATTCAAGACGATATACAATTGGGTTTCAGACTATTCCCGTATGACTGCACAATACCTCAATGGAGTAGTTCCAAGAGTGGGGGATTGGTTTCGTGCTGATGAAGTGTGGGTAAAGATCAACGGTACTCAATGCTACCTGTTTGCTAGTATGGATGATGATACGCGATACTGGTTGGCTTCAGATTTGGCAGACAATAAGTTCCAACATAACGCTGATTCTCTTCTATCCATGACGAAAAGGCAGGCAGGGAAGGCTCCAAAGAATTTCATCACTGACGGACTCCCGGCTTATATGAAGTCAAGCAAGAAGGTCTTTGGTAAGGGAACAAACCACGTAAGGCACATACATCTTGCAGGGAAAAGGGATCGCGACAATAATAACAAGATGGAGCGTCTGAATGGTGAAATCAGGGATCGTGAGAAGGTGTTTAGAGGTTTGAAGAAGATAGATACGGCAGTTTTGGATGGGATGAGAATCTACTATAACTTTACCAAGAAGCACTCTGGGATTGACGGCATGACTCCGGCAGAAGCTTCACTCATTGAAGTGGATGGTAGGAACAAGTGGATTACGTTGATTCAGAATGCGAGTCTATACAAAGGAAACTTTGTGTAATTATATGAGAGAAAAAAGGGTTACTGTATGCTCGCCGCATCACCTTAATCGTAACCATACAATCTTATACTAATAGACTATTTAACCGTTTTAACCCGGGGTAGCCTAATGGTATGGCGTTCATCTTAAACATGAATATGCTCGCCGCATGTGAGGGTTCAAGTCCCTCTCCCGGGACTTTATAGAGTGTTTAAGTTTTGTAAAGTAGGTTTCTATAACTCGATAAAATTTCTAGATTGGCTCTCATTAACTCGACAGAACCCACAATCACAGAACTTATTACTACATGAAGTACGGAAGAATCGTGGGAATCAAAAGTAAGCTAGGAATGGGAATCAGCGTATCTGTTCTGTTAGTTGGTCTATTTTGGTCTTTGATTATGTTTGCCGTACTATATTCAGGAAGCACAAACGTCTTACAGAGGAATATTGCAGAGTACGCGATCGCTCCAATGATGGGAATATTTGTTTTCATGTTGGGACTGATGTTCGTGCTGTTCTTCGTTGGAAGGCGATCTGTGAGACATCCAGAAAATAACGAGTAGCTTGTAGTATGGATCTGAAAATTTAGGGATGCTATTGAGTCTGTTCATAGACTGCCTTAAATCGTTTTTGTTGACCAGTCCGATTCTACCTCCCGAAGATTACACAGAACCTGCCACAGCGATAACATTCAGAGTCCGAGATCCTTCTTCATCTCTAGGAATTCTTCCCGGGTTATCTCTCCGTTGGCGTATCTCCTCTGTAACACGGTCAACGGATCATCTTGCTGCCGTTCCGGGGATGGCATGTTGCCTGCAATGTTCTTGGACACCTTATTCGTTGTCTTATTCACGCCGTTGGTAACTGGCCCGTCAATCAGGTTGTCTGTAGCCTTGACCCCTTTCTCCAGTGCCTTGCCGGCTCCCTTTATGGCCCTGCTCAAATACCTGCTCATGCAACAGATAGCACATTATCGGATTTATGTTTATATCTGACGTGTTCGTATGAGTTCACCTGCCCCTTATATCAGTCGACCAACTTCTTCGGCCACGCTCTTGCCATGTGCCCTCCACGTGAGGACGCATGTAACAAAATCTGCAAGACGCTTCATGGACTTGGGCCCACCCTTGGTCTGCCCGCTTATCTTGCGGAACACCACCAGGTAGCGCAGCGCCCTCTCGCTGGCGTTGTTTGTAGGCTCGACGCCGGGATGCTCCAGGAACGCAAACATGCGGTGCAGGTGCCTCTCGAGCTTGTCCAGCACCTTTTGCATGTCGTCATCGTTACCACCACCGGCATCGCGGTACCGGTCAAGCACGTCCTGCATGGTGCGGTTCATCGTATGCCGCAGCTGTAGCGAGTGCGCCTCCTGCGCGGCCAGCAGTTTTGCCCTCTCAAACACCCACTTGTGGTCCTCGTGGAGCTGCCGCCGCCGCCGGACGCGTTTGGTCTTGGGAGGCACGGCACAGTATTTTTCTGCCAGGTGTCTTGTCTGCCGGAGGTCGTGCGCCCAGCACGACTGGTGCATGCCGCCCTTGTCAAACCTGTCATACCCGTTGTACCCGTCAGTTATCGCCACCCCGTCAAATTTGTCCATGGCATCGAGCATGAGCGTGGCCCTGCTCTGGCTGATGTTTATTGCGATATTTTTGCCCGACTGTGCCACGTTTGCGTGCACCCTCTGGCCGTCGTTTCGCCAGCTGGTCTCGTCAAACCCGGCACAGTCAGAAGCCTCCACTTCCCCGAGGATCCTGCCTGCCTCGTGGCCCGAGGCGTCCCCGACGCGCGCCATGATGTTGTTGACAGTGGATCCTGCAAGCTCAATGTCCGTTATGGAGCGCACCGCGACCGAGATTCCCTTGAGCGGCACCCGTGCCGCGCGCAGTTCTGAGACGAGCCCGACCAGTCCCTTGCCGAAGTTGCCCCGCCGCGGCAGGTCGTTTGGGGCATCTTCCCTGCGGCCGCATGAGCCGCATATTGCAGTCTCCACGCGGTGCCGCGTCTCGCACGCAGTCACCATGATGTCCGTGATGTCCCGCACGCGCGGACTGCCAATCGCCATCCGGCCGCCGCCGCACCCGCATTCCGGGAGTACCGGCACCCGTCTCCTGCCCGACTTCCTGCGCCCGAACCTGTGGGATACGGTCCTTTCCGGGTCGCGGGGGCGCGACGCCCCCACGTGTCCATCTCTTCCCCCGCGCTTGGCTTTGTCTCCCTTTTCCTGTTTTTTTGCCCGCTCCCTCTTCTGGGCCTTCCATTCCAGGGATTCAGATGAGGGCGGCGTGTTGGGGTTTGTATAGTATGTCATGATGCGCTCGCTGTACCCCAAGGCCCTTTCAAGACGTTCGATCTTGGCAAGCACCTCTTCAATCTTGGACTCGAGCATGGCATTTTTCTTCCTTTCCTCAGCCAGTTCCCTCTCCAGCTGTTCCCTGTTCATGTGCCGTGGGTTCCCCATGGACAGGGATGTGTATTACCAGCATATGGATCAGTATGATCATTTTTTTGTGACAGGAAGGACAGGTGAATTCATACACGTGTTCTGGTTACGCCGTGCGTACGCATCTGCACATGGTGTTGTCCACATTCGGGTCAAGAAACCACACCGCGCTTAATGACCAGCCGATGATGATGATGATGATGATGATGATGACCTGTAAACCAAAATGACTTTGTGCAACGAACAAAACAGACCGATTGATCCCTCAAGATCTCAGGTTTGGGCAACACCCCCGATTCACAATAACAACATGGAATCAATTCCACGCACACAAGGCAACAGGCGTATAGACAGGACTGATGCATGGCGAGACATGCAGATCTCGTGTGCGTTCGAGTGGGAGAAATTGCACGACGAGTCGAGACGTACCAAGATCTGGTAAAGGACTAAATTATACGCACCAGACATTTGAGGCTGGGGTCTATGGCGCAGCCAGGTAGCGCACCGGACTTTTAATCCGGCTGTCAAGGGTTCGAATCCCTTTAGACCCGCGTTATTAACGATGCTTTTATAGGTTCCACACGCATATGAATGCATGAAGTTGGCAAAAGACGAGATCGTCAGGACGGGGGACGCGAATCCGCTGGACCTGTTCACGCAGGGCATAAGGACCGAGGCAACGCGGGAAAAGTATACCAGGACGCTGCGCAAGATAGTGTGCGAGTTCCTCGAGGAGATACTCGAGGGGACCTTCGAGGAGCGCGTGGTGCAGCTGGTCCGGCACGGCAGGGAGGAGCCGGAGTGGACGCGCGACCTGCTGCTGAACCTGTCCAGGAAGATCCGGGAGAGGACCGTCCTTGAGCACGACGACCCGGACTACCTCAACCCGGCGTCGTTTGCCAACTACTTCAAGCCGGTCAAGAAACTCTTCGACATGACAGACGTGGCGATCCCGTGGAAGAGGATCTACGCCACGTACCCCGAGCTTGACAACGTGGCCGCATCGCGCGGATGGACCAGGGAGGAGATCGGCGCGATGGTCACGCACTCGCGCGACAGCATGGAGCGGGCCGTGGTGCTGGTTCTGGCAAGCTCCGGCATGCGGGCAGGAGGGCTGGACATGGAGTGGCGCGACTTAACTCCCGTGTACCGTGCAGGCGACAGGCTCCTGCTGGATCCGGGGGCAGAAGGCCACGATATCGCGTGCGCCATGCTGGAGGTGTACCGGGGGTCGGCTGAGAGCTACGTCACGTTCATAACGCCGGAGGCGTACGACGCCCTGCGGGAGTACGGCCGCGCGTGGGCCGAGAGGATGGGGCGCATGCCGGACCCGAAGGATCCGGTGTTCCTGATCAAGAAGGGCCCGCCCAAAAGGGCGTCATACAAGGTCCTCGGGCAGCTGCTCGACAAGACGGCGGCGCGTGCCGGGCTGCGCGGGGGCAGGGCAAAACAGGCAAGGAGGTTCGATGTCCCGCTCATGAACGGGTTCCGCCGATTCTGGAACAAGACGTGCAAGGAGGCGCTGTCCCAGGACTCGCCGTTGGCGTCTCTGATAAAAAAGGAGTTCATGATGGGCCACAGGGGGCTGGTGCCGCTTGACAAAAACTACTTCAAGACCACCGCGCTGGAGCTTGCGCGCGAGTACGTGGCAATAGTGCCGGACCTGACGATAAGCGATATTCCCAGACTCAAGCAGTCCACCAAGCGCATGTCCGAGAACATCCAAAAGCTCGAGTCTGACAAGGACGCCCGCATAAGGCAGCTTGAAGAAAAGGTAATCGGGATGGAAAAATCCGGGCACAGGGACGGGAAGGACGACGAGATAACGCTGTTAGAGGCCAAGGTGGCCAGGATGGAAAAGTCCGCAAGCATGGCAGGCAAAAAAGACGACAGGGTACGGCTGCTCGAGGAAAAGGTAGCCCGAATGGAAAAACTGACCGCGTCTGCCCTTGACATGGAAAGCCGCATCAGGGACTCCGAGAGGGACGTGAGACAGGCCGTCAAGGAGGACATCGGCAAACTGGCAGCGCTGCTGGAAAGCCTGAAGGAACACTACGAGACGAACATGGAAGAGGTCAGGGCCTCAAAGAACAGGCAGATAAACGACCTCAAAAAGACGATAGAACACCTGAAAAGCGGCGCAAAGTCAGACGCGCCGTCCGAGTACGAGATCAGGACCGCGCTGGACGAGACAGAAGACGACTGGTCAGATGGCCACGACCTGCCGTCCAGATCAGACTGAGTACGCCTTGCTGAAAACGTAACCTGAATTCACATGTTATTGCCACGCATTCCTGTGGATGACGACCTACCCGGAACAGATTTTATGCAGATCCCGTCACGCGCGCGGCCTGTCGCCGCGACATATTGGCAAAAAAATGGAATTCAGAGGAACCCTCTTCTAGCCTTTTCTTTCCCGTCCTCTATATCCAGTTGTTCCAGCAACCACGCATGTCTTTTTTTCTCGTATTCCGTTATCGGGGTCTTCCTGCCAATCGTGTACATTTTGTCTGACAATCCACACGACTCGTCCAGTATCGCATCCATCCGCGTCTGGTTCCCCTTGATCTTGACCGGCCGCTGCCACGCGGGGCCGTCTTCCATTTCTGGCATTATGGTACCCGCAGGCATAGCCTGCAGCTTCGGCTTGATCGTCTCTTGCATTGCCTGCGGTTTCGGCGTAATCGTCTCTTGTGCCTTTCCCGTCCGCCGCCTAGCTTCTGCCAGCACCAAGTTGTGCTTGGTCATCATCTCTCCCAAATCTTCCACCCTTTCCATGTCCTTGGTTAGCTCGTCGTTAAGGTCTTTGAGCCTTTCGTCTTCCTGTTTTGTCCTGTTCTTCTTCTCCATCAGCACCGCCGCCTCTGCCAGCATGTCGTTCCACCGCCGCTTCTCGTCCCTGTTTCTCATGTAGCCTATCTTTTCCAGATCCCGTATCCTTTCGTCCTTTTCCATCTCCTTTTTCAACTGCTCCCGGATTCTTGCCTTGATCGTTTCCATATTTTCCTGCTTGTCCATGTACAACCCGTCTTCATCCATCCTCACGTGCACCTTTGATCCCTTTTCAATACCCATCTGCTTTGCAGCCTTCTTCGGTATGCCAACGTATATGGTCGATTTGACCTGCAATGCTGTCATTATCCACGTTGTCTCTTCCATGCCGCGTGTTCCTGTTCAGAGTTTAAGAACATTGTGCGTCTTCCGATGCTCTCTGTTGTACGAAAATTAGGTCCGCCTAAGATTAAGCGTTACGTAAAGGATTACTTTGCCCTTTATCGATCAAGAAAAACGATGGTAAAACGGTTGACAGCAAAGTCCATCAGGTACGCGATGACACAGCTTGACAAGGGCAGAGGCGCGACGGAAGTGGCAGCGGAGATCGGCGTGACGCCAAGACACGTCCGCAGGCTGTGGACTGTATTTCGTGCTGCTGGCACTCCGCACGTCCCGCAGCGCCCCGGCAGGCCTGCACGGCCACCATCCCCGGAGGAAGTACGACTTGTGCTGGCTGAATGTAGACGGGAACCGCAAGGCGTGCTGCGCACTGCCATGAACCTGCAGGTGAATCATGATATAAGTTACCAAAGGGTATACCGGATAATGAAGGAGAACGGCCTGGTGGTTTCGTCTGTGGCAAAGTCCAAAAAACGGAAGTGGGTTCGCTACGAACGAAGGCATTCCAACTCCATGTGGCACACGGACTGGCATGTCATGAAGGATCCACGCATGAAAGAGCTCAATCTGGTGACCTTTCTGGACGACGCGTCAAGATGCGTGACCGGGGTGGGTCTGTTTACTGAGGCCACGTCTGAGAACGTTGTGAAGGTTCTCCGGGACGCAGTAAGGCAGTTCGGCGTTCCTGCCACCATCCTGTCAGATAACGGCTCATGCTTTGTGGGCGCTGCAGGCAGGTACGTGAAGGGGAAGGACGGCAAGAGAATGAAAGCACCTTCCGGATCATGGCAGCCCACCATCTTTGAGGCAGAGCTGCTGGACCTGAGCATAGGGCTGATAAACTCCAGACCGTACCACCCCCAGACCAACGGCAAGCTTGAGCGGTTTCACAGGACGCTTGAAGATGAGATATGTCACCGCAGGAGCTTGGCAGAGTACATCGAATATTATAACGAGAGTCGCCTGCACTTTTCGCTGGACATTGCCAACCGCGAGACTCCACTCATGGCATTCCACACCAAAAAGGCGACCGAGGAGATCAGAAATGAGAATCCAAATTGGATGGAGGAGGATACCAATGACTAGCGGACATAATTTCCGTATAATACACGTCTTCCGATGCTACCTATGCTACCTATGTCACAAATACCTGATTCGCAATATACTATTTTACCCATTTCCCCCAGTTTCTCAGCTTTTGGCAGTCAGATTTCCCAGTCCTCCGTTATTTTGTCATGGCAAAAGCGTCCATCATTTCCAGCATTACCAGCACGTCTGGTTCCGGCCAATACTCGAACCCCTCGGCATCTGACCAATACACAGTCCAGAAGTCTGTTCCGTTTACCCAGTACCGACAGTCAATTCTTCCAGCCCATCCGGAATGACGTCCCCGGTTCTGTCCGCCATTGGTTGTCATGTGATCGCCGTACCGACATAATCATTCACGTTGTCCCAGGATGAACCGGATACCTTCTGGTCCCCTCTCGCCCGCCCATACGTCTACAGGGAGACCAGTCTTCAGTCAGTGGTGATTACTCGGCTTTTGTCCCACGGTAGAATCCCCGGCTCACACGGTTCGGGTTTGGTCTCTTGGTGGCGTTACCATACGCGGCTGACACCCCACACGGAAAGTCTGGCCTCTGGTTCATTCTCTGTAGATCACGTTGTCTCAGACATGTTTTGGCAACGTTTTGGCATCTTTGGACTTGGTCTAAGGGGTTTTCCCACATGGCCTAGCTTGACCCTCCCTTTGGCTTCATCCACTGTCATAACCGACTTCCAACTGGCTTGACTGGTCTTAAACTTGACATATATCCATGGGACTCGTTCATGTCTTGGAAGGTAGGGGACTCGTTCATGTCTTGGAAGGTAGGGGACTCGTTCATGTCTTGGAAGGTAGGGGGACTTGACGTGTTTACGACTTTACATTATTGAAGACATCAATTAGACCAATTCCCAAAGTCTGAAGCCCCGAAGGATCAACCAAGCTAGATCCCTCGGACCCGGTCTTTGAAAGTCCAGATGGATAAGACCTGGTGACAGCCTAACAAGCGGGCGGGGGTATGTAGTAGTATCATGATCGACTCTGTTGGAGTTGTATCCTGACGTTGTGCCCTGTTTGTATGGTGGATTGGTTCTATGGTGGAACGGCTTCCGAATTCTACGATGGTACGGTTGATTGGTTCATGGTGGAACAGTATAGGTCTGACCCTATTGGCTCCGAAGGGATGAATTGGTCAGAACAAACCGGAACTATGGGGCAGTGGAGGGATGGAAGGTAGGAAACAGCCTCTTCACAACTGAGGAACCCCAGTGAGGCTCCCAAACGTCCCATTTCCAGAATCCCATTCAGGGAATACCCACCCACCACTCGAGTTTTAATTGGCAGACGCCGGCAACGTAAGACCGCCTCCGCCCTTAGGCTCCGGCGGTTAACGATGATACCATCAGCAGTATCAACACTGGACGATATCACGACGACATGACATGACATGGACAAGAGAGAGGGGGCTAATCATGTTCACAAGAACCCCGTAACGGGGTTCTATCCATGTCGAATCCATTGGATTCGACGATACAAGAATTCCGTAACGGAATTCTATACACGAACCGCCATCGGCGGTTCTATATCAATTCGGCTTCGCCGATATTACTTCATGTCTTGAAGGGGCAATGATTCAAAGGGGCAACAATCTAGGGGGACGAACCGTTACCCGGACGCCGCCACAAGACACACGGACACACCAAAAAACCGTCAACAACAACTTGACCGACTACACCACTTGACTGATTATCGCCGGAGCGAGTAGAGGCGAGTAGAGGCGACCCAACTAGGACAATCATCAACATAACCATGAATCATGAGGCGGGCATACAAATGAAGCACCCTACAGAATCAGTAGATCAAGCCGCATGACACCGCTGATATCTTCAAGCATACTGCAATAGCGGGTTTAGATTTGTTTTGGAACAAGCATGCCCAACGACAAAAACATGTCCGACCTTGGTTCCAGCACCCCCCATTCATGAAATGTGTTCCTGTGCCCATCATGGACTACAGGCATCGTACGCATCTTCCAAGAATCTTTCCTTAGGAAGCCATCCGGATTCCTCGGGAGTTGGTACATCATGACATGCAGTACATACAAACCTGCCAATGCAAGGTAGGCATTCCCCACACTACCGGATACGTATCCATCCGGCAGGCGATGTTTTGAATCATTGTATGCCGTCCACCATTTCGGCATTTTTCCACAACGGGGATTCATGTGAGGATCGTCATGCCCATAGTGGTGAATGCATGCAAAGTCGCACGAAAATGGCTTTATCGCATTCCATTCCGTACGCGTCCTAAAGGCCACTTTCTGGTTACTCAGCACACCTTCATGATCCAGATCGGCATACAGGGCAGCGGCGACCTTGTCGCTTTTAGAAAAGCACGCCTCATGCATGATTCTCACGATTCCCTCAACCTGACTGCATGTACTTTGCAGGATTTCATACAGACGAGGCGAAAACGTGTCTGGGTGGTTTTCCAAGGGGATTATTCTAGTGATCTCGTTGAATGGCCATTCCAAATACCTGTAGTATTCTTCAAACCTGAGCATCCTGTTATCCGGATCATCCATGCCCGGCCTAGGATTTTGTAAAATAAGACTGTTGGTCTGTAGGCAACGTCAGTCTCGGGTATCTTTTGGTGTGTATTGTCATGCAGGTATTGACTGCCCATAAAAATTCCAAATTAGAACTGTTCGAACTGTTCCAGATCGGTTCGCGCCTCGTCGGATGCCGTGACAAAGAGCGCGCCGACCAGAATCAGTCTGCCGGGATCCGTCGTCGCACGCGCATCTTCCTTGTCCCTTGCCGCCATCTCCTTGCCGATCTTCTTCAACTCGTTTATGGCTCTCCGCACATCCGATCCTGTATCGCACTCGTCAAGCAGCCTCTCGATGTAGTCACCCCATTGCCGCAGGTCCGCAGAATCCAATATGGAATCGGCCTCTTCTGCATCATGCTCCGTAAGGTTTCCGTCGTCGATCGCCCCATCCATCACCTCGCGGAAATGCTCTATCGTCCTCTCGCTCTTCTTGGGCTTTGAGCGGAGCTTGGCGGCCATCTTTTCGTCCTCGCTGTTGCGCCTGCCGATAGCCTCGCGCGCGATCCCGTCTATCTCCATCAGCCTCCCAAAAGACTCTCTCCCGTTGACGGAGTCCATGGGAAGGTACGGTTCTTCGTCTTCCCCGCACCTTACAATCCTGATTGCCTCCATGTCGTCTGCCACCTCGGCCGTTTTGGTAGAATAGTCGAATATGACGGCATAAAACGCCCGTCGCGGCCCTTCCCGCACGTATGCCAAGACAATTTTCCTTCCCTCGCCCACCTTTCCGGCCCTCCTGCCCATGGGAAACTCTTCCATTCTCATAATCCCGGTCTTCCTGATGTGGCGGCTGATTTCGTTGAACGGGGAGGAGGCTGTTGGCATCAGATCGGATTCGTGCTCAAGTGCGTCTGTCACCTTGCTAGAGTCGCCGTCACCTGCCAATACCCGCAGGCGTTCTGCGGTGGTTGCCTGGAAGTTTTTCGGTGATGCTTCCTGCCCCAGAAGATCCGCATCAAGGCCTACAGTGTCCTGTATGGTAAGAGGTCGCCTTTGCGAAGCGATTCCGTGCCTGATCTGTTCCGATTAATTACCAACTGAGCTACGTTTTTGACCATAAATACCCGATTAATTGCACGTTATCAACACGGTCCTCAGGCAGGGCGGTTTTCGGATCAAGGCTCTTCCGGTTGGATCTTTTGCGCCGCATTTTCCGGCAGGCGCTGCGTGCCCAAAAGCTTTATGGATCATGCCTTCCCGTGTTATGGCGTGGTGCCTGTAATCGACTTGGAAAAGATTGACTGGAACTCCGTAACCGACACCAAGTCCCTCTTCGAATCCGTCTTGGACATGCTCAAATCCAAGGACGAGGAGAGCATGGCACTGAGAAAAGACATCGAGCAGCTGAAGGAGGAGGCAGAGGCCTTCTCAGGGGAACACGCGATGCTGACGGAGATGGATGCCAGGATCAAACTGCTGGAAGAAGAGAATGTGCAAAAGGACTCCGAGATAGAGAAACTGAGGGCAGAGAATGCCGCCCTCCTGCAGGGATGCGACGTCTCGCAGGCAGTCATGGACAGGATAGCCCGCCTGGAACGGCAGGCATCAGAGCATGCCTCTCAGTTAAGGGAGGCGCGCGCGGCCAACTCGGCGCTGGCAGCCGAGAATCTGGGCATCAAAAGCCGCCGCTCCCAGAAGCGGCTCCGGGAATCACCAGGGCCTGCGCCGGACCCGTTCAGGAAGGTCGTCTGCCTGCGCACCGGCCGTGATCCTCCCCCGATATCCGAAAAAAAGCTAGTCGACATGCCCGCCTGCCCGCACGGCCATGCCCTCTCGAAGGAGCCCACCGAGGTGACCATCCGGGTAGTCGAGGAGATCATCGACGGGAAGCTGACCGGCATCCAGTATACCGTCGTCCGCAGGTACTGCGGGGAATGCGGCAGGCAGTTTGCCCCCGAGATCCCAGGGGTCGTCCCAGGGGGGCGGTTCGGCGCCAGCCTGACGTGCCTTGAGACGACGATGAGGATGTACAACATTCCCTACGAACCCATCCGCAAGCTGATCAACATAATCTACCACGCAGGCCTTGCCAAGTCGACAGTCATCAGCCACGTGGATGCCGTTACGGGATCCCTCCACCCGCTCTACGAGGAGATGCTCGAGGATATATTCTTCTCAGGGCATGTCTTTGGCGACGAGACCAGCTGGAGGGTAGCCGGGATACTGTACTGGCTGTGGATACTAGTCGGTGACAACTCGACTGTCTTTTACGTGGACAAGAGCCGGGGAGGAGACGTGCTGGAGACCCTGCTTGGAGGGTACGGCGGCCACGTCACCTCTGATTCACACGCTGCGTGGAACCGCATCGGCAGGACCCACCAAAAGTGCCACTACCACTACCTCCGCGAGATCCTCCGCACCCTGACCATGAAGAACCCCGGGCCCGAATTCAAAAAGTTCGCCAAGGCCCTGAAGGGGATAATCACCGATTCCTGGTTCCCGGAGAAGGGACTCGACCCGGACGACGACGAGGCCACGCGAAACCTCAAGGTGCGCAACCTATTGGCCAGGGTGAGGCGCCTGATCTCCGGCGAGTATACAGACGCCCACTGCAAGCGGTTTGTCAAGCGGCTGCGGCGCGAGATCACCCACCTGTTCCCATTCATCCGCCTCAACACAAAGTGCCATAACAACGATGCCGAGCGCCCCCTGCGGCCCAGCGTCGCATCCCGGAAGGTCTCAGGCGGCAGCAAGAGCCTTGCCGGCGCATACAACCACGCCGTCCTGGCCACCGTCCGCGAGACGTGCAGGAGGCGCGGAGTCAACCCGCATGACTTTTTGGTTGACTATATGCACGGTCTTGTCGAAAAAATTCCGACAGGAGCAGCAGCAACTGCATAAATCCTGCAAAATCCACTCCCTGACTGTTCCATGCAGACCCGTCGCGCCGGCAGCCTGGCATAACCTCGCCTGATCCCGGCACAATTCACCGCCCGGCCGCTTCAAAAAAGGCCACTTCGCAAACCCGATCACCGGATCGGCCAAAACGTAGCTCAGTCTGACCCTCCCGGAAAAAACCTGAAATAATGCCAATTAAATGGGCATTTACGGCCGAAAACGTAGCTCAGTTGGTAATTAATCGGGGCAGATCAGGCACGGAATCGCTTCGCAAAGGCGACCTCTTACCTTCAATGACGAATGGTTTCCGTCGCGCCTGGCAACACACAGGGACAAGGCCATACTCCCCCCTCCTTACCATTATCTCGGGGATCCGTGCTCAAACAACGCGCTGTACGCCACATTTGAAGTTCCAGAGCAAGTAAAGGTGGGGGATCCGTTCGACATCGTGCTTACATACAGCTGGAAGGTGCCAAACCCAAATTGGGATGTGATGTCCGAAGACGACAAGAGGACAATGCAAAATCTGCGTGACGAATACCTTCCACCGCTAGGGGATGCAAACGGCGATCATTCGACCCTGATCGGAGCGGAATCGGCCGATCTGGACGCAATACTCGATCAGATGGTGGAAATCCTCGACAAATACGGACTGGATAATTCTGATTCCAACATGTACGGATACCAGATAACAGAATATTACCCGGAATGCGATGCGCCAATTATGAGCGTTGAATTTCCCGAAGAACTGGAGATACTTTCGGATGGGTTTGAGATAACCGGCAGTCCGGACAAGCACAAGGTTGTGCACTATCGCGGCGAAAAGACAATATCCTTTGGAAACGACCAACCCCACACATCAATCCTTACCGCGGTTGTAAACGAGCCAACATTCCACCTGGTCAACCCAGTGCGCATTTGGGTTGCCGGATATGGGGGATTTTTTGCATTTAGCGTCACCAATGACACAGCCACCTTTGATCACTACCGCCCTGATTCCTTGGAACGATTGTCCTTCACGCCACAAATTGATAAATTTGGAAACACCCTATCACTGCCCGAGCAGGGCGATACGCCATATAATTTGAATAACGTATTGATTGAGTACTATCGACTAGATGCCATGAGCATTGAGGAGGCAAGGCAATTACAGCTGGAGTTTCTAAAACATCAGGTACTAAACCCTGATCACGATTTTATCACGTTTTACAAAATTTTTTCCGGCACGGATATTTCAGATGAAATAGACTTTGTAGCGATGGGTCCCCCGATGGAGGATTTTGCAGAACTCATCAGGGGTGTGTCCTAGAGGCATATACCCCCGGATGACAAAAGATATGGATCGGCGGATCACGGCATCGCCTAATGACTACAAAGAAACGCGACCAACGACAGTACGATTTGGTTCAGCAGTACCTGTCGGGCCTCATGCTGAATACCGTGCTGGGAATAATCAAGAATCTTGGGGATCCGTACGCCGTCAGGCCCGGCCTGGGCGGCATGACGGCATACCCGCCTGGCGCCATGGCAGCTGTCTGCATCATGCTTGAGGCACAGCGCACGACCTACCGTAAGATGGTCGGCATCCTCCGAAACAATAGCGCCATGGCAGCCAAGATGGGCCTAGAGAAAATTCCCTCCAAGAGCACGATAGCACGCGCCTACGGCCTGATCCCGGAATGGTACCTGGCAGAGGCACACCGGATTGCCATCAGGGAGGTGGAGGCAGGCTCCCTGGCAGCAGACGGTACCGGATACTCGTACCTGCGGTTTGTCAGGTGGTTTGACGTCAGAACCGACAGTTTTCGTACCAGAAAGGGATGGGTCAAACTGCACGCAATCGTGGATATCCGCACCAGGGTGATAATCGACTGCATGGTGACTGACAGCGCAGTGGCAGACATAAACGGGCTGTACGCGATGCTCGGCAGGTTAGGCCGGGGCACCGGCGACTTTTGCCTGGATTCTGCATACCTGGCAAGGCTCATGTGCAACATGATATCTGCGATGGGAATGGTGCCCCGCATCAAGCCAAAATCCAACACCATACGCAACGCCAGGGGAAGCCAGTCGTGGCGCGAGATGGTAAGCCTGTACATGGATGAACGGGACAGGTTTGACTCGGAATACCACCAGCGCAGCATCATCGAGGCAGTCTTTGCAGCCCTCAAGAAGATGTACGGGGACAGCACCAGGTGCCGAAAACACGAGAACCGGACAAGGGAGACTGCGATCCGTGTCATGTGCTACAACGTCGAGCTCGTGGCCAGATTGCAGGCAAAAGACGGCAGGCTCACACAGGATCAAATCGCGACACTTGCAGCATAGCTGGCGCGTTTCACCACGCGCTTCCTAGCGGAGCCTCCGCACCGTGTCTTGGATTTGGGGGATTTTATGGGTTGTGAAAGATTGACGGTGCGGCACTGTTGGCGTCGACGGGTTCTGGCACCAATCATGTCTTTGGCATCTTGGCACATGAAATGGCATTTTTTATTACTAGGACACACCCACTCATCAGGGAACACATATTAGAAGCCATGCGTAATCCCTCCATTTCGTTGGGTTAAACCAGAAAAACCCAGAAAATATTAAAAATTCTGATTTAATTCTCGCCATGTTAGCCATGTGGGGATCCTGTCCTGCCAGAAATACAAAATAACGTGCGCAACCTTGCAGCACCACGATGTGCACGGAATTAATTGTTTGAAACGGCGCTGCCGGGGACGTTTGCCTCTTCCCAGTTTATTACCGGCCCCAGCGTGCTACCTGAAGGAGGTCCTTTCTTCATCTGGTTCCACAGGAGGTCCAGGTTTACGAGTCCGGTTATTATGTTAAATTCCCTGTTAAAGTCGCCAATCTTTCCCTTGTATGGCGCGGTAAGCCGGCCGTACCGCTTCAGCCTGCCGATGGAGTGCTCCACCTTTACCCTGGCCGAGTTGACGGCGTGGTTGTGCTCCTTTTCCTCCTTTGTAAAGCGCTTGTGGTTCTTGGTCTTCTTGTGCGGCTGCAGGGTGTTTGTGCCGGGCAGATCCTTTGCGATTCCCTTGTAGCCGCGGTCAGTAAGGGTGTGGATCCTGTCCTCTTCGGGGGTGTCCTCGTCGCACATGCGGTCCCACCATTTTCCAAACGGCAGCGGGCTCTCCCTGAGCAGCGTGATGTCGTGGACGGATCCCACGGTGCTGCCGGATATGGCGACTATCACCCCGTTTTCATTTATGCAGACTGTGGTGTTGAGCGTGAATTTCTTCTTCTTGCCCGAATACATCATGCTCCTCATCTGTTTTTCGTCCGGCCTCTGTATGGGGCAGTGCGTGCCGTCGATCATCATGATGCCCCCGTCAGGCCCGGAAATTATTTTTTTGAGATCCTCTTTTGTCTCCGTGCCTGCTATCTCCTTTGATATGTTGGCAGCAGTGGGCAGCGCCGCCTCGAGTACCGCGTCCATGACGTCGATGTACCTGGACACGGTCGCCTGGTCTATTCCAAAGAATGCCGCAAGCGCGCCCTGCGTGGGGTTGCCCTTTTTGTACATCAGTGACATGAGTAGCGCGTGCCTTGGGTACAGCTTGCAGCGGTTCCCGGGATCCGACGCCCTCGTCTCGTCGTTCCTGAAGAGCGGGGATTTGCCGCTTTGTCTTATCCATGCCTCGGCCCTGTCAAGTATGTACTGGAATTGCCCCCTGCCCTTCAGCGTCGCGTCATGAAGCTTCTTCCCGACGCCGATGACGTCGTCAAACACCTCCACGCGGTGCAGCAGGGCGGGCTCCCCTGCGGCTCCGGACTCGGAGCCGTCCCGCGTGCTCCACAGGCTTTGCTCGTGCTTGGCGGCTGCCTCCAAGCGCTTGATGTCAGCGTCCTGGCGCTTGATGTCAGCGTCCTGGCGCTTGATGTCAGCGTCCTGGCGCTTGATCATGTATCTGAGAGCCTTGTTCTCTTTTTGCAGGTCACTTGTTTCCTGATTCGACAACAGTATGAACCGGCATATTCTGGTTTTAATTGGATGGATCATAAATTTTTGACAGCAGGGCTAACATGTCAGCGCGGAGTTTGAAAAAGTTCCGGATTACGCATATTTTCTATTGGAGGAAGAAGAGGACATTGAGGCATGGCTTTACTCGACAGATGGCTTGCATGATGACTGGATCGAGGCGTTTCTGGCAGAATACCCGGAATTTAAAAACGAAACATAGCTGCCGGATTATTAATTAAAAATAACGTAAGTGTTCACGTGGTTTAACTCATTTTTAGGCGTATTTTGCAATCTCCGCCAAGTAATCCAATTTCTTGTTTTTCCATGTCATTACACATGAAAAGAAATTCGCCATCCACGTCATCGTCTCCTCTGCCCTTATGCTGCCCCGTATTTTTCTGTGCACGACTATCTCGCGCAACCCGCGTTCTGCAGCATTGTTTGTAGGCGGGATCTTTGGGTTCAGCACGAACCGGAACAGGTCGCTGCCAGCATTGCTGATCTTGACCATGAATTTTTCCAATATTGGATCGTCGGCGTACCTTGCAACGATCTTTTCGATGCATGACGTCAGCATGGCAGACGCGTTGTCCCGGAGAGAGCGCGAGCGTTTCCTGCTTGCCCTTCTGGCATAATCATAGATTATGCGCAGGTGCTTCAGGACGTTGCGCGCGCCTGGGCAGTCCGGATTGCGGTTGCAGATGTCCCTGGCCTCGCGTATTATGTGCGACCAGCAGCGCTGGACGCGGTATTTTCCGTACGCCGTCCAGCCGTCGCACACTAACGTGCCGTCCCAACCCCCAAGCGCTTCTTTCAGAACCTTTGCCCCCCGGCTGTCCCGTATCACGTACAGCGCGTGCCCGGTCAGCGGATCGTGCAGTATCCACACCCAGACGTTGCGGCCGTTTAGGTGAATCGATGTCTCGTCGGCGTGCAGTATCTTGGCCTTGCGTATCATGGCGGCAATGGCTGCCGCAGGGGCGCCCAGCGACGTTCCCAGCCTGCGCATTATGTTGTGCGCCGTGCCCGAGGAGAGTGTAATTCCGTACCGCGACATGCGGTCTGCGATCATCCTAAACGGCATGCGACACACGTAATCGTCTGCAACATCAGTCGTTATGCTCGGATCGTAGCTGCCCTTGTCTGGAAGGCCGGTCTCGGGCTTGATGTCCACCAGACCGCAGGAGCAGCGACACGTGTTTATGGTGTGGCGCGTGGTGATGACCTTTATCGTGCGCTCCACCCTGGTAATGTCGCGTTTTTCTGACTGCACTATGGAAAGGCTACCCGAGCCGCATTCGGGGCAGGCCTCCGGGGTGTGTTCCTCAAACTCGGTGGGTTTTGGCTTGCGGGTGCGGCCCATGTGGCCTTTTTGCCCCCCGCGCGACTTCCCGCTGCCGGCCGCATCCACGCGGTCCTTTTGATCCCGGGAGGCTTTTGTGGATTTATTGTAGGCATTCTTTTCGTCGCCTTTTCCCTTTGTGTCAGGCCATCCGGGCCCCCTTTTTTGTGATGACGGGGTGTTGTAATTGTCATGCCGCACCAGCCTGCGCTTAAGATCAGCAACTGCCAGATTCAATTCCTCAATTATCTGCCCTTGCATCTCAATCGTCTGCTTGAGCTTGATGTTCTCAGTCTTGAGATCCGTGTACATCTTTTTGAGTTCAGCCTGGCTTTTCACATCGGGTTTGGATTACCATCCTATTTGGATCTGTGGTTTGCACAAAATTTACCCAAGAGTGAACTGAATTAGGCACGACGTGAACACTTACGTGCAAACAATCCATCTATTCTATCAAGATTTCTATAGTGAAAAGTGAAAGTTCGTTCCAAGTTCAGCACCTCAGACCGAAAACTATGTAGATCAGCCGGTCGCCTAACGCGGCATGATCAAAGTAACACGGGAAGAACTCGAAGTAGCATACAAAAAAGAAAAGGACCTCAGGGTGGGAGCCAGAATGCTTGCAGTACACATGGTACATTTTCGTAAAATGAGCATAGATGATGCGGCCGTCAATCTTCTGCGATGTCCCAGGTGGGTACGCAACTGGCTGGAACGCTTCGAGAATGGAGGTCTACAAGGCCTCCGGGATCTTCCCAGATCCGGCAGGCCGCCCAAGATTTCACCTGAAGCAATGGACGGCATACTGGACAAGGTAGACCGGTTCAAGACCACTCCTGCCGAACTGCAACAGGTCATACACAGGGAGACGGGAACAAAGATGCACAGGACGAACATCAGGAAAATCATGCAAAAATACGGTCTGTCCCCCAAGGGGTCGCAAAGGATCCACATCAACAGGGCCACCAAGGCAGCCGTAAAAAGCTGGCAATATCGCCTCAAAAAGAGAATTTCACGCCTAGAAAAAGACGGTTTTGTCCTGGCCGTGCAAGACGAGGCGTTCTTCATACACGACGTAAAATCTGGCCGCAAGTATTGGTCCCCCGTGGGGGTGCCAATAACCGTGCCATACACTGGAAGCCACAAAAGAATTACCGCGTACGGTTCAATTACAATGGATGGCAGGCAGTTCTTCAGGACTGCCAGCGGGTTTAACGCGCCCACTTTTGTTGCTTATCTCAAGGCCATGCAGAGGCATTTTGGGAAGGTTGCCGTCCTGGTGGACAGGGCGTCCCCGCACCGCGCAAAAGCCGTCCGGACGCTGCTGCGCGAGAACAAGAACATCAGGATCATATACCTGCCAAAAGGCTCACCGTATCTCAACGCCGTGGAAGAATGCTGGCACCAGGGAAAACGGAACCTGCTTGTTTCAGAATACTACAAAACCTTCTTGGACATGCACAGTGCCGTCTCCCAGTACTATCGAACTGCGAGATTCAATCTGGATTTGATCAAATTCTTTAACAGAAAAGCCGAATTATTTTGCAAGAACTTTTGATCGCCACTATAGATATGAGTTCGGCCTTTTCGGGTGTGTCTGGCAGTTGTTCATACTTGATATTATCTTGCTGTAGCTGGACTATTTGTTTTCCAGTCTCATCGATTTGTGCTTCTTGCTCCGCTGTCAACTCTTGTACTTGTGCAAAATTAATACCACCAAGTGACCCGCCGTTGCCGTTGGTTGGCACATCCATCGTTTCTTGTACTTGTGCAAAATTAATACCACCAAGTGACAGTGCTAAGATTGCCAGCAAGGATCCAAACAGCATAGTTTTTGCGTTTTTTGTAGTCATTGTGTTTTGCAACACACAAGCGTTATTAATCAATTGATATTGGTTTGTGGTATACCTTGAACCTGATTTTGAAAAACATATAGCGAAGATCATAAATTCGTGTGGAACAGCACGTTTTTTTGTTTCCATAATTGATCAATTCCAGACGAAAGCACGCCGTGGCTCTTCAAATATGGTGATCAGGGAATTACTGTTCAAAAATGAGATTTGCTGTTCTCCAGAATCTTGCAGAATGAACTGCTCTAAAGCGAGATCACCATATTTGAACAGAGCCGATAAAATAAACGGTACCCAATTGATCCCGAGTTCCAACAGGCATTGCCTCCCATTAGTCCCGAGAGTACAGGTACCGGTATTTTACATTCTGCATTTTGCCATTTAAAGATACGAGGAATGCCGGTGTATGGACTCGTCCGTACCGCCCGCACATGGTACCAAATATAAAAAACATGATGAAAGGCCCATCGGCGTTGTCCACATCTTCCTCAAAAAAATAGCGTTACGCTTAAAGATCATTAGCGTCAGACGCCAGAAAAGTTTTGGATCACCGATCCTGTCCACAATTAATGAATTCCAACAGGAAAAAGAGGAAGGCAAAGAACAGAGACAAGAAAGACAAAGACAAGGCAAGCAAGAAGAAATGGGTACGGCCGAAAGGCTACAGCATGGAATACGAGATACGAAGAAGTGGAGAGGGGAAGCGTGTGATTCAAGGCATCCGTTCCCTTACCACCACCCTGTACGAGATCTGCAAACCCAAGTCCGACAAGGACCGGCGCGAGATCTCATACTTGGTCTGCCTAGCGGACAAGGAGTTTCGCGGCAACTCGTACCGGGAACACGTCTCGTACCTCGAGGCCAACCCAGGTTCACTGCACGTCTGCGGCTTAAAAGCCGTTCCGTCCAAATCGTGCCTGCATGCGACAGCCAAGAGGTTGGCAGAAAAGCAGGAGATTCTGACGGAAGTGATCCTGGGACAGGCAGGCAGTGACGCGCACGGTCCGCTCCTCGGGGACGCGACCGGATTCTCAATCAACGTCTATGCCGACTGGGAGGATGCCAAGAAGGGCATCGTGTCCAGGCGCCAGTTCGTCAAGCTGCACATACTGGTAGCCCCCCACGGAAAGATCGTCGCCTGCATGGTGACGCCCGGGCGCACCCACGACTCGCCGATATTCAGAAAGATGTTTGCCCGCACGCCAGACGGCAACGGGCACGTCATGCTGGATTCGGCGTATGACGCACGCGACAACTGCAAGATGATCTACGACAGCGGCAGAAAACCGGTGATATGGCCCCGCAAGAACCATGCCGCAAAGGGCTTCAATCCCAGGGCAGAGATGCTCCGCTGGTTCAGACAAGATCAGGAAGGGTTTGAGAAGGCGTACCACCAGCGCAGCCTCGTCGAGTCCGTGTTTTCGTCCATGAAGGAGAGGTTCGGTTCCGTCGTGGCCGCAAAGACGCTCCCCATGCAGAGGCTTCAGGTCATCCTGAGAAGCATCTGCTACAATCTGATAGCATAGGGCTCCGGCAGGGGCATAATACCGGTTTCCGGTTCCAGCGGATGCCATGCGCCACGGGATGAAAACGGCTCAAAAACGGCCAATTGCAAATCCGGGTAATTGTTTCGCTTTTTGAAGTAACCGGATGGCCTAGCGGACATCCATGGTACCGGGAATGAATCTAATAATTTCGTACTCGGGATGACAAAGTTAGACCATCGCGATCCAAGTACGAGTGGGTGCCAGTCCCTTCGATCTTTGGAAATGAAGGAACCAGCACGCCGAACATGCTTGGAGGCGGAGGAATTTAAGGCAATGCACGAACACTCCTTGCCGCAAATCCCGCTGGATGCCGGGGCGTGCATGGAACCAGGGTGCAGGTGCTGCCTGCACTGGGCAAAAATGTTCGGCGACGTGCTAGGCCCAACCCGCAAGATCCTGGAGGCAGCCTGCGAAATTGCAGGCGAGTCGGGCGCAGACTGGAAGGAGGCCGGGCGCCTGCAGGCGCTCGTCTCGTCCCTCACAGAGGACAACAAGAGGTACGCCAAGACAAACAGGGATCTCAACGCCAAGGCAAACGGGATCAGCGTCCCCGCGCCCAAGAAGAAGGCCGGTCAGGGAAAGAAGGCCGCCGGCAGGCCCAAGGGGCAGAAACCCACCGTCAACTGCAGGCCAAAGCGCGTGGACCGCGTCGAGGAGATCGACTGCAAGGAGTGCCCCGACTGCGGCGGCGGGCTCTCTGGGAGGGTGACTGCCGAGTACGATCGCATCGTGACTGTCATGCGCGTCCTGTTGGAGAACGTCAGGTACGTCATCAAGCGGCGCTGGTGCCGCGTGTGCAAAAGACAGGTCTCCGGGAGGGTTCCCGGCGCGGCAAAACACGCGCGCCGTTCATCAAACTTTGACGCGGTCATGACGTCCCTGAACATGAATGGCATGTCGCATGCCAGGACCGCAGAATTTGGCGGCGACGCGTTGGGGCACGTAACCTCGCGCTCGTCTGCCTACCGCGGCAAGATCAGGCAGGCCGGGCGCATGGCGCCGGAACGCGATTCGGTAAGGGAGCGCGTGCTGGAGGCGCCACACCTGAACGTAGACGAGTTTCACTGGCCGCTGGGCGGCAAGCGCGGCTACGGGATAGTGGCTCTGGCAAAAAATCACTGCCTCGTGGAGGTGGCCGACTCGCGGGACATCAAGACGCTCCGCCAGACGCTCCCGGGCTACCGGGGAACCATAACGCAGGACTCGTATCCCGGGTGGCTCCACGTGGGATCGTGCCGCCAGATGTGCGTGTGGCACCAGGAACGCCTGGTGCAAAAGGACGTCCTGACCAACCCCGGGGGTGACGTTCCGGCGTTTCTGGACAGGCTGTCGGCAATCCACATGAAGATTTACCGCGCCTCCAGGATCAAGGACCGGCACCCAAGGATCGTCGCTGCCCGCTGCATAGACGCGGAGCTGCGCGAGCTGATGAACGAACCGTTTGCAGGCGACGGGGACGGCACCATCGCCCGGCACAAGAAGAGGTACCCGCGGGAGGGATATTTCATGACCACCTGCCTGCACGTGGACGGCATCGAGCCTGACAACAACGCAGTCGAGAGGGCCAACCGGAGGTTCGTGGCCGTAAGGAGCGACGGGGGCGGGAACCGCTCCAGGAAGGGCATGGATGCCAACTCGATCCTGTTCACGCTGCTGGCAACTGACAGGATCAACAAGGACAGCTTCTTTGATCACCTGGTCCGCTCGTCTTCCGGGGACGGATGAGGCGCCGTCCGACGGCACGTGCAGTGCGTCACGGGGAAAAAGAGTCCACGGTAAGGGGAAGGCTGCACCCGCTCCGCTGCCAAGCAGCCCACTTCAAAAAGCGAAACTATTACAAATCCGGCAGTACCAAAAACCCCCTTAGAATTATGATTCAAGATGCCGACACGAACTCGAAACATCATGAAATAGAGAGGGATTCTCAAAATGTGGACAACGCCAAGGCCCATCGAAATACTCAAATTCAATGGGTGCCAGGACATGGCGTGAGCTGGAGCACGACACGCTGCCACGGCAGAGGAAACTCCTCCCTCCGTACAGGAGATGTGATCCGGAGATGGATAGTCAGAGATGGCTGGCAACGGAGCAGAAAAGATCCAATATGGCGCACGGTGATGGTAGAACCTGAGGTTTCCATAAACGGAATGAAACAAGCCGACCCGCATGGAGCAAGGCCAAACAGAACCATAGATGCCTGTAGCAGGTTCAGGTAGGCCGCAAAGCGAAATATCGTGAAAACAGAAGGAGGGTTACTCCCAGCACACACAACTATCTCATCATGTCGGCGTGCTCCCGGCAGAGGCTTGCGCCGCAGTCGCATGTGGCATCGCACAGGCACGAGCCCTGCATATTGCAGTCGCACTCGGAGCCCATCTCTGCAGAAGCAGAGCAGCCGCATGCCGCATCAGATACCGTAGGTGTTGCCGCAGATGGCCTGGTGGTAGTGTCCTGTGAGGATCCGCCATAGACGCTTCTGGTCTGATGATAGTCGGCGTCGTCCCTTAGCTGCGCCTCGCCCCTGTTGGTCTGATAACCGCCAGACGATGCGCTGGTCTGATATCCCACCAGCCTGCTTGGATCAATTCCCTGCTGCTCTGTCTTCTGGTTCTTGAGGGATCTGTTGCTTACAAAGAAGAATCCGATTCCGGCGACGGCTGCAATTCCTGCCATGCCGTATATGATGAATACTGGAAAGTCGTTGGTGTCAGGGCTGGGAGCATCGGGAGTAACTCCCACAATCTCTACGCCGTCAAGTACGCCCAACGTGCCAAATCCCACTACCTGAATAGCAGCGTTGTCTGCAGACTGCAGGCTCCTAATGGTGTATTCACGGTCAAGTGTTACAACGGCCTCAAATTCACGCTCAATCTGGATTCCCTCACGAAGGCTGCTCTCGCCCATGGTCCATTTGCTAAGGACAAACCCGGAGATTTCCTCACTCAGGCCAAATGTCTCTGCATCAACGCCTATTCCCGTGGGATCGAACAGGAAGTGCCAGTTGGTCATGGGCTGTTCCAGTATGAAATCGGCATTGATGAGTGGCCTTGTAAGGACGTCGTCTGCGGCGGTTCCTGCAAGAAGCCCGTACGTCTCGGGCGCGTGCGACTCCAGTATGCTGATCGGCAGGTTGATCTCTGCACCGTCAATGACTACGTCTTCATATGCACTAAACCCTCTCCAACCCAGATCAATGAGGGCCCGCTGGGAATCCCTCGTGATGAGATAGTTGGATATCTCCCCTTCCAGAACCACTGTATAGTCAATTGACGTGTAGTCGCCAAACGGCCGGAGATGTATATCATAGGATACGCTAAGATCTGATATTGATGCCTGACTTCCCGAATCAAGTATGTTCTGGTTGAGCTGGCGTATAAGATCCCGGGCACCAGGGTTTGAGGAGTCTGCAGTTCCTTCAACCTGCCACTCTTGTCCGCTAAGCTGGTCGTGTATCTGCCCGTCTGCAGGGTATTCTATAAAGACGGTTTTTTGGTATCGTATGTGGAACGGCGACGACTCGGCATCAGGGTTAATCAGAACGTCTAATTGGGCTGCCCACGCAGGAGTGGATGCACCAACCATGATTAAAACTGCGACAAATGCAGACAATACCAATCGACCCGACACGATAAATGTGGACAAATTCCGCTAATAAACCTAAGCTAAAATAAACGGATAATACGTGTATGCCGTAGATCGCAAGACAAAATATCGCCAAAACGCAATAATGATGGTTGCTCCAGCATCGCCTGGATTGGCACGTCTGCTATCTCATCATGGCGGCGTTCTCCCGGCAGAGGCTTGCGCTACAGTCGCATGTGGCATCGCACAGGCACGAGGCCTGCATCTCGCAGTCGCACTCGGAGCCCATCTCTGCAGAAGCAGAGCAGCCGCATGCCGCATCAGATACCGTAGGTGTTGCCGCAGATGGCCGGGGAGCAGTGTCCTGTGAGGATCCGTCATAGACGTTTCTGGTCTGATGATAGTCGGTGTCGTCCCTTAGCTGTGCCTCGCCCCTGTTGGTCTGATAACCGCCAGACGATGCGCTGGTCTGATATCCCACCAGCCTGCTTGGATCAATTCCCTGCTGCTCTGTCTGCTGGTTCTTGAGGGATCTGTTGCTTATAAAGAAGAATCCGATTCCGGCTACGGCTGCAAGTCCTGCCATGCCATATATGATGAATATTGGAAAGTCGCCAGTAGATGTAGTGCCAAAGCCCTCTGGAGCCGTGGGGGTAACGCCTGCAATCTCTATACCGTCAAGCGTGTCCAGCGTGCCAAAGCCCAGCACCCGAACGACTGCGTTGTCTGCAGACTGCAGACTCCTGATTGTGTATTCCCTGTCAAGTGTGATGGTTACCTCAAATTCGCGCTCGACCTGGATTCCTTCACGAATGCTGCTCTCGCCCATGGTCCATGCGCTGACTACGTTACCTGCGATCTCATCACTCAGGCCAAACGTTCCGGCGTCGACGTTGATTCCCGTGGGATCAAACAGGAAGTGCCAGTTGGTCATGGGCTGTTCCAGTATGAAATCGGCATTCATAAGTGGTATTGTAAGTACGTCATTTACTGCGGTTCCTGCAAGAAGCCCGTACGTCTCGGGCGCATGCGACTCCAGTATGCTGATCGGCAGGTTGATCTCTACGCCATCAATAACAACCGGGTCATGCGCACTGAGTCCCCTCCACCCCAGATCAATCAGGGTTCGCTGGGAATCCTGTGTGATGATATAGTTGGACATCGTTCCTTCCAGAATCACAGTATAGTCAATCGACGTATGGTCGCCAAACGGCTGGAGATGAATGTTATAGGTTACCTCTAGATCAGAGACCGATGCTTGGCTTCCTGCTGCAAATATGTTCTGGTTGAGCTGGCCCATAAGGTCCTGGACACCTGAACTTGAAGAGTCCACAGTGCCCGCAACTACCCACTCTTGTCCGCTAAGCTGGTCGTGTATCTGCCCGTCTTCTGGGTATTCCATAAAGACAGTCTTTTGGTATCTTATGTGAAATGGTGATGATTCTGTCTCAGGATTGACTAAAACCTCTAGCTGTGCGGCCCACACAGGGGTAGTAGCGCCAACTACAATAAGGATTGCCACAAATGCAGGTAGCAGCAGACGCCCTATCATGCAAGTTTTGTGTAAATTATGGTAATAAACCTATCCTGAAGGTAAAATTATTTGCATCTGTTTTGGATTAGAACACAGACATGCACCAGATCTGTACAGTTTCGTTATAATTAGAGTTCATCCCATGCCACATACACATGATACAATCAATTGACGAGATCGACTTTGAGAGGGGGGACGGACTGGTTCCGGTAATAGTACAAAACGCCAGCACGCACCAGATACTTACCCTTGCATACACCAACAGGGAATCCCTTGGCCTTACTATAAAGACGGCCAAATCATGGTTTTACAGCCGCTCGAGGAAGAAACTGTGGATGAAGGGCGAGACATCAGGGAACGTCCAGCATGTCAGGGATATTCTAGTCGACTGTGACTCGGATGCGCTGATATACCTGGTTGAACCTGCAGGGCCGGCCTGTCACAAGGGGGATCCCAGCTGCTTTCACAACAAATTGGCCAAATGAGACCACACGTTCCAGAAATGGCTCCGTACACGGTTTGTCCTTATATATAGTACTGAATTTTTTCAGGATGAAATTAAGTAACACTTGATTCAATATTAGGACGTTTTAAGTATGGTTTCAGCCGAGTTTCTTGACATGGGACGATTGTTTCTAGAGTGCAGGGAGTGTAAAAGGCGGTATGAGACGTCATTCAAGTACGTCTGCGATGAATGCTTTGGTCCGCTTGATGTAAGGTACAACTTTCCCAAGATTACCCGGGACATGTTTGCAGGCCGCCAGCAGACATACTGGCGGTACTTTGAGATGCTGCCAATAGAGAATAAATCCAGCATAGTGAGTATTGGTGCAGGCATGACCCCCCTCACAAAGGCCGAACGGCTCGGGAAGGCCCTGGGACTCAAAAACCTGTACATTAAAAATGACTCCGTAAACCCGACGTACTCGTTCAAGGACAGGCCGGCAGGCGTGGCAGTCTCCAAGGCAGGGGAACTGGGCATACATTCTGTGGGATGCGCATCCACCGGGAACCTTGCATCTGCGACTGCAGCGCATGCGGCAAAGGCCGGACTTGACTGTCACGTGTTTGCCCCGGCAGACATAGAGACTGCAAAGATGGCCCAGGCGCTTTCATACGGGGCAAACTACATCCCGGTCAGGGGGACATATGACGATGCAAACACGCTGGCAGCAAATATCGGCGAGCGCAAGAGGATCGGAATAGTCAACATCAATCTGAGATCATACTATGTCGAGGGCTCCAAGACCCTTGCATACGAGGTTGCCGAGCAGCTGGACTGGAAGGTTCCGGATCACCTGATCGTTCCGGTCGGGAGCGGCGCAATGCTCAATGCCATCTGCAAGGGATTTGAGGAACTGCAGGAGGTCTCGCTGACTGAGGATGTGTCAGGCATGCATGTGAGTGCGGCACAGCCCCACGGCTGTGCGCCCGTAGTTGATGCCTTTAACCGCAACAGCACTCATGTGACCCCGGTGGAGCAACCGGACACAATTGCAAAGAGTCTGGCAATAGGGGATCCCGGCGACGGCAGGTACGTACTCAAACGACTCGGGCAGTACGATGGCACTGCAGTAGAGTCAGATGACGAGGAGATTCTCGAGGGGATCATACTCTTGGCAAGGACTGAAGGCATATTTACCGAACCTGCAGGAGGCGTGGCAGTGGCAGCCCTTCAAAAGATGGTCCAACGGCAGGAGATTGATCCGGATCAGACCGTGGTGTGTTATGTGACCGGCAACGGACTCAAGGCCACAGAGGCGATAATGCGGGTGCTCAAGAGGCCAGCAGAAGTCAGGGCAAACATCCAAGAGGTATCGGCGGCGGTCAACTGATGACAGACATTACATTTGTTATCCCTTCGGTTCTGAACCGTGGCGGCGGGGAGAAAAAGATGCAGATCTCTGCAGACTCTCTGGCAGATGCCTTTGCCAAAACGGTCAAAGTCATGGGTGACGACTTTGAAAGGCGCGTTTTGGAGGCTGACGGGACCCCCAGATCACTCATCAACGTATACGTCAACGGCAAGAATGCAAAATTCTCAGAAGGGATGAAGACTGCGCTCAAAGACGGTGACGAGATATACATACTGCCTGCGGTTGCAGGAGGCTCTGATCTTTCCTAAGAGGAGTCTGGCAGATCCCGACACGGTAATGCCAGGTGGTGTTGTGGAATATCGTGCGCAACTGCAGACAAGGGCTGCCAGAATGGCGACGGGTCGGATGCCAGGCGGTATGAATTCAGGATACGTCCCCCGACAGGGAGTGCGTCATGGAATTTTGTCTGCTGCCGTGGTCGTAACAGGCCTCGCCGCAGATGCGCGACGGCCCTGCAACGATGCCGGAGATCAAGAGATTTTTTAGGCAGAATACCGACTGAAACTTGTGTCAAAGGATCTTACAAGGAGGGCAGCCAAGATGCTGCTGGACGGTGCCACGCTGCTTGGACAGCCGTGCCCGTACTGTGCAGGAGTCCGGGTGATCAAAGACGGGCATGCCTTGTGTATCGGCTGTGGCAGGGAGCCGGAAAAAAGGGACATGCCACAGGACGGTGACCAGGACACGGTATCGTCCCTGGCAGAAATAATCAACGAAAAGATAAGAGTCCTCTCAGGGGAGTTGGAGCATGCAGGCAGTAATGAAAGGCAGCAGGAGATCTTAAAATCCATCAACATGCATCTAGATACCTTGAAGAGGATCAAGGACGTTCCGACGTGATTCAGGAACCAGCACCTGACTGCACCCCTTGTTGATTTATGGCGCCACGCCGCAGAGCGGGCATGCAGGGACGCGGGGTGCGCTTATCGGATCCGGCCATGTCCGGTTCCTGCAGGAGGCCCAATGGGTAAATTCAGGCTTTGAGGATCTTTTTTATCTTCTCTGCAAGGTGCGGCTTTTCATTTTGTTCCAAAAGGAATCTTAGATCCCCCATGCTGTCAACATCCCACATGATCCTCTTTACAAAGACCATTGCGGCATTGAGCGTGTGCATCTTGGCAGTGTTCATGTGTGCCCTGTAGCTGTTCTGATCGTAGTGCGTCTCCATCAGGTCTACCGGCATCCTCATCAGTGCGTTTGTCCCGTCAAACCTTCTAGACGGGACGATGATTGCAAAGCTTGGCGGCGTCATGTAGTTTAGCATGAAATCAATGTCCTGTGCCTTGATGTAGGGGATATCCTGCGGGAATACGATTGACGCATCAAAACCGCTCTCCAAAAGGTACCGGTCTGCAAGTGCCACTGCCGCATTGACCCCCTCCTCCCGATCCGTTATGGTGACAGAATTGAATCGCTCTGCAATGCTTATGGCCTCCGGCTCCATCGTCACTATTACGGTCCTGTCAATCCGCGGCGAGGTTGAGACGGTGTACAGAATTTCCTCCAGCATCGTCCTGCACAGATCCCTGACTGTGTGTTCGGGCAACTTCAAGCGCGTCTTTGCCTTGGAGAACGTCTTCACCGGGATTATTGCTGCAGTCTTCAAGTCACACGTGCACTTGTTTTAGGATAAAGCCTGCCAGTGTCTCTTCGGCAGGTTTGGTCTTCATGGTGATTCGGGTTTCAAATACCCTCATGTTCAGACTTTGGATCTTCTTTGTAAGCGCCCTGTCCTTGGTGTCGATGATTATGTTTGAGCATACGTCCGAATACATTTTCGCCAGGCCGTATGCATTGGACTCTATTCCTGCAGCCTGCATGTATTTTGCAGCCGGTCCCGTAATGGATTCGTTTCCGATCAGTGGGCTTACTGCAACTACCTTCCTCTTTATCTTTGAGAGCTCCTTTCGGATCCCCTTTATCTGTAGCATGGGGCCTATGGATGTCAGCGGGTTTCCGGGTGCCAGAATCACAAGGCTTGCATCATGAATTGCGTTTACCACTTCAGGGTTGGGACGCGCCTTGTCTGCCCCGACATACTGGATTCCCTCCACAGGCTTCCTTCCCCTGTGCTTTACCCAATACTCCTGCAGATGCATCTCGCTCTTGTCTGTGATGATTCTTGTCTCAATGGTATTGTCAGTTACCGGAATAATGTTTGCGCTTACTGCAAATTTTTCACACATCCATTTTGTAATCTCGCTTAGGTTTTTTCCATTCTTGAGCATGTTGGTTCTGATCAGATGCGTTGCAGCATCCCTGTCGCCTATCCGGAACCACGTCTCCTCTCCAAATACCTCCATCTGACGCAGAAAGTTAAACGTGTCCTTCTTGACCCCCCATCCCTTGTCTTGATCAAGAAGATCAGCCAGTCCGTACACTATCGTGTCGATATCCGGACAGATGTAGAGTCCATACAACCAGTAGTTGTCGCCCACGTTGCTGATCACGTTTACCTTGGATTCCTGTGCTGCCAGTCCTCTTACCAGTTTGACTGAACCTGTTCCCCCTGCAAGCACTGTAATCATATCATTTTCACCTAGGACAGTAAGAATAGAGACGTTGTTACATATTACTTTTTCAAAGATTTAGCATTCTTGCAGGATCCCGAGAGTTGTTCACCCCCGCCCCCATGGGCATGCCATCGGCGACAGAGCGTAAATGGCAGGCCGGATCAGTAACGTCCGTTTCCAGGCATGTGGCGGGATTTTCATCCCACATTATCCTAATTTGAAGGTGCCAAACGGTGCAAGATGACGAGTGGGTTTTCTAAACAATGCTTAATAGTACGTACAGATCAATTCATGTAGAACGAATGGCAGTAATCTGTAATACTTGTGGTCTTCCGGAAGATTTGTGTGCTTGTGGCGAACTTGCCAAAGACAATACCAAGATTATAATCAGATTGGAGACTAGGCGGTTTAAGAAGAAGGGCACCATGATAGAGGGCCTGGATCCCAAGCTAAACAATCTAGAGACTGTTGCCAAGGAACTTAAGAACAAGTATGCATGTGGCGGAACTGCAAAGGAGGGCTACATCTTCTTGCAGGGCGATCACAGAGATACCATCAAGGACACACTGATCGGTCTGGGATTTGCCGATGACAGCATAGAGCTGCACTAGGACAAGTTGCAAGCCAAAAACAGACTGATTGCATCCATTGGGATTCCGTTCACGGCACTTTTATCAGTCGTCTTTGGACTGTTTCTCATATCGTTTCCCATTGGAATTTTTGTCGTATTTGAAAGCGACATCGGGGGGGACATTAACTATGATTTTCCCCTGACCCATTTGGGCATCCTCAAGGGAACCATGCTTGCCAATGTTCCGTTTGATGTCAGCATAGGGGATGCGTTTGTCGTCTTGTGGGCCCTGTACGTGATAATATTTGTAATTGCAACCATGGGTCCAAAATACGGATTTTTAAGATCATTTTCTCCCATAATCCAGCTTGGGAGGCTGGATGTCAGAAAAAACTACATGCTCGGGGCTACGAAATGGTTCTCCGTCCTGGTTCTGGTCTCTGCAATAATCAATTATGTCCAGGAGTGGTTTGGGATTACAACCGTTGCGCAGCTTGAGGTAAACAACCTGGTTCAGTTCCTGTACATCACGGCAGCCCCCCTGTTTGAAGAGTTTGGATTCCGCATCATCCTGATCGGGATTCCGCTGTTTGCCCTGTACTCCTACAGATCCTCTGCAAGATATCTTCTGGAGTGCCTGTGGAACCCGTCCAAGCTGGAAATTGCCGACTACAGAAAGGCGATCATCTTGATCGTTGCAGTCGGCGTGCTGTTTGGCCTTTCCCACATCGCGTTTGGCCAGGCATGGTCCGAGGGCAAGTTTGCCCAAGCCACAGTCGGAGGAATCATCCTGGGCTGGGTATATGTCAGGTACGGCTTTGTAAGCGCACTCGTGATTCACTGGGCCACAAATTATTTCATATACGCATATGCCAACATGGTAGCCCAGCTGAACCTGATCAGCATCGAGGATGCATTCTCACATTCCCTGATGCCGTCGCTGGAGATTCTCCTGCTGGCCTCAGGCGTGATATCGACGGCCATAATACTTGCAGACAAGTTCTGTGCAAAAAGAGCCCGGAACCTAGAGGTTTAGTGCAACCTTTAGGCCCTTGTACCTGTTTCGGATGGTCACCTCTGTCACCCCGGCAGCCTCTGCAACGTCCCTCTGGGTCTTGTTCTCCCCGTTGGTAACGCATGCCACGTACAGGGCCGCCGCTGCCAGTCCCATGGGATCCTTTCCGGCAGATATCTTGTTCTCCTCTGCTATCTGCAGAATCTTGGTGGCCTTTCTCTTGGTCTTCTCTGAGAGTCCGGCCTTGCTTGCGATTCTTGAGATGCACTTGATTGGATCGACTACGGGCATCTTTAGGTTCAGTTCCCTCAGGAGCAGCCGGTAGCATCTTGCAATATCCTTTCGCTTGATGTTGCTTGCCTGGCCTATGTCCTTTAGTGTTCTTGGCGTTTCAGTGTCACGGCATGCTGCATAAAGCGCAGATGCGATAAGGGCCGAAATGGAACGCCCCCTCACCAGTCCCTTCTCAAGTGCCTTTCTATAGATGTAGGCGGCCTTTTCAATCACGGCATCCCCTACTGCCAGCTTGTCCTTGAGACGGTCAAGTTCGCTGAAGGCCTGCCGAAAGTTCCTGTCCACAGGTTCGTGAACCTGGCTCCGGCTGTCCCATGTCCGCAGCCTCTCAATGGTGCTCTTCATGGAGGCCGTTAGCGGCTTTCCCGTCGCGTCTCTATTCTGAGGATTAATCACAGTTGCCAGTCCCATGTCATGCATGGCAAGCGATGTTGGCACCCCGGTCCTGCTCTTGTTTTCACCCTCGTTTGAAAACGATCTCCATTCAGGCCCCGACTCCTCAACCTTGTCGGTTATGACAAAACCGCACTTGCCACAGAAATTCTCGCCCGTATTGGCATCTGTAACAAGGGTGCTCTGGCCACATCGAGGACACCGATCCTTTGGATTCATTGCGTTTACCATATTCTCCCAAAACCTTTCATTATAATATTTAAAATTTACTAATACCATACTTATAAACTTATCTGTAAAGATCAGTCTTCCCAGAAGGTACGCGTTCACCTCCCCCCTCCATTTGGTGCGACACTGTTGAGCCTTTTGGCACATATGACAATTGGATGGGTCAGAATTTACAAACAAAATTAGATTTTTTAGATTAGGTGATTAAAACGGCTGCACGTGAGATGTGAATTACCATGACCCACACGCACGTGCGCCAATATACACACGCAGAATCCGTATTTAAGAATGCAAACTGCACGGCGTCGCGGCGGATGCAGGTGCAGTCCTGAATGGTTGTCCCGAAATCCGAAAGGATCATACTGCAGGCAGAGCTGCGCCGCGTGTGGGGAATCGTGGAGATCCTGCTGGGCCTGGTCGCAGCCTCTCTGGGAACCACCGGAAAGACGCTGGCTGTCGTTATCGAGGAGACGGCGCACCAGGCAGAGGAGATCCGGACCCTGAAGGCAGAGAAGAAGCAGCTGGCCCGGGAACTTTCAGTCCACGAGAGTTGGAACCATTCATCCAGGGGCGCCGTGCTGTTTACCCGGAAGCGAAGAGCCTTCAAAAGTGATCCGCAGGTAAGGGCAGACACGGGCGATGCCCCAGATACGGGCAAAAAGCCCGGACACCGGCCGGGTCAGCCGGGAGTCTCCCACGGCCGCAGGCCGGCTGACATCAGGATGTGCAGTGCGCCCATGTGCAAAAACTGCGGCGGCACCTACATGCTGCCCGAGGATGCCTTTTGGAAGACGGTGATAGATGTCACCGAATCCGGCAAGCCAGTCTGTTATGCCGAGATGATCGCGCCCGGGTACTGCCTCACGTGCCAGGCAGTCACGTATCCTGACGCGGACTCGATTCCCGGAACGTGGTTTGGCCCCAACCTGAGAAAGAAGATTGCCAACATGCACAGGGTATCGGTTTCGCTCAGAAGCATGCAGTACCTGCTGGCATCAAACCACGGCATCAGGGCATCACTGGGGTGCATATCCCACGCCCTAGAGGCAATAGCAACGCGCGGCAGCCTCGGAGACGCCCCGAGGCTGCCGGAGCCAAAGGAGGACATGCCGTCTCCCTTGTTCGGGGCGCCGTTCCCCACGCCTGCGCGCCCCGAACCCGACGCCGGCGGCCATACCGCATGGAACGGCCTGATGAGGCGGCCGCTCATCACGCAGATAACAGAAAAGATGAGCATGGCGCCAAGCGTGTCCGAAGACGAGTCCGGCGAAAAGGTCGCAGGAAAGAACGTGCAGGCCATACTACTGATCTCAAAATACTGCGTGCTGGTATGCATCAGGCCTGACAAGACCAAGGAGACCATGAGGGACGTGCTTTGGATGGTGCTGAACAGGCCGTTCGTGGCAGACATGTACCGTGCCGGCAACGCCCTTGAGGGGGACTTTCAGACGTGCTTTGTCCACGTGGTTCGCAAGTGCGAGGGCCTGGCCATACGCCACGGAGTCAATTCCTTCGAGTATGCGTGGTACGTGACGCTGCTCAAGATATATCGGGACGCCAAGACCGCCGCAAGGAATGCACTCGAGATGGCCGGCAGGGCAGAAGAGTCGGCCTGCGACGCAGGCCGACTCGTCAAAAACACCCCGGGACTGGAAGAATACGTCAAATCAAGCCAGGATTCCCTGCAAAAACGCATCCTGACGCTCGTCGATGCCTGCCGCAACGGATGCGTCTCAGACGAGAAGAGCCGCGATTTTGCAGGCTCGCTTGAACGCGCCGCGCCATACCTTACAGAGTTTATCAGGCATCCTGGAATGGACGGCAACAACAACGCGTGCGAGAGGGCCGTACGAACGCACATCGTAAGGCCGCGCGACATACACCACGCGTTTCCCAACTGGAAGGCAGCCGACACTTTTGCCAAACTCCAGACGATTCACGCCACGGCAGAAAAGCTTGGAATGTTCTCGGGGGACGCGGTGACTGCCGATGCCTCGCAGGACATGTTCGGGTCCGGAATACCGCCCCCGATATTTCCGAATCTCAAATAACCGTGCCACGACATCCCGCAGATCCGGATCGTTGCCGCACCATTTGGCTTAGGCAGGATGCATCGCAGATCATGCCGCAAAAAGCCTCAGGCCTGCCTGCAGGATGGCATTGCCATACATTTTCACACCGACGTGTCTTCTGGTGGATGATTCCATGATGGAGTCAATCACATGCCCATGTATGACATCCCGACTAGCGTGGAATTGGCAAGGGGGGAGGTGAACGCGTACCCCAGAAGTACCTGAAAACAGCCCAAAATCAAAACAGATCAATTAGGGCAATCTCAGAAGGTCATCGAACTACCAATGAACCAACTGAGACGCGACTTGCTTAACAACCCACGCATATATCAAGATGTTCTGGACACGGTAGGGGCAGGCATGTCCCCGTGCATCATGGTCTCACACAGGCACAATGCCATCTACGGCACCGAGGATTTTCACAGAAGCATGGCAGGCGCATGTGCGCACGGCAGGCAGGTGGCCGGATGCACCAGGTCCTCCAAGAGAATCGGCGGTGCAGACGGGGACTCACGCCCAAGTGATGAGTGGATGCGCGATGCGGCATCCCGGACGCGTGGCAGCGACGTCTACAAATGCTTTGCCAAGACAGTCGTCCTGCAGCTTGACCAGATGCGCAAGATGAGACTGCTCAAGAAAGACCAGGAGATTGACTTGGCAATCGACATGCACCTGATACCCAGATACGACAAGAGCTACGGGGCAGAACTGGTGCGCTCAAAGGCCAAGGACGGGACACACGTCTTTGAGAGGTACATCACGATACAGTCCACGGTTCAGAACCTTCGCCTCGTGTTAGGCGTCCTGAACATGCCGTCACTTGAGGATACTGCCGATTTCGTGCGTAAAATCATCGGCTCTGCACGGGACGTGGGGGCCTGCATCGGAATGGCGATGCTGGACAGGGAGTTCTTTACGGCAGACGTAATGGGGACGCTTGGGGACATGGGCATCAAATATCTGATACCATGCAAGAATACGGATACTGTGGTGGATGCCATCGCAGAGTTTGCTACAGGCAGGCGCGGCCGCGTCTCCAAATCCGTCATCGTCGGGGGAGATGGCAGGGAGGTGTCGTATACGATGACCATCACAGAAAGGAAGAAGAGGAAGAAAAGAAAGGACGACGACGAGCTGCTGCCGCACGAGAAATACATCGGGTTTGCCACCAACGTCCCCGACGTGGATCCGGACTCGTACGGGAACAGGTGGGGCATAGAGACTGGATACCGGATGATAGAAAACACAAGGGCCAAGACGCACAGCAAGAACCCGATGGCGCGACTTTTGTGCTTTGTGTACTCTGTAGCCGTCTTTAACGCTTGGGTAATGGCAAACGCAACGCTGATGCACGTTACCGGGATTTATCCCACGGATCCCCCGATCACCCAACAGGATCTCAGGGACATGCTGCTGTTGCTGATCGTATTTGGCTACAAAGAGCCGCCGGAGCCCCCGCCGCCGGTGCTACCCTGAGCTACTTCTGGGAAGACTGAAAGATCGCGTACCATACTCAGGTCCCCCTCAAACTCAGGCGTGAATATACGTAAAACAGTACATGTTTACGCCTAGACAATACCGGGACCTGAGTATGTACAAGATCGCAGATCGCGATCGCCACGGCTGACTGCTGCAACGCCAGCACACAACACCAAGGGCGGGATAGGACGTGTTACTGGACAAAATCCACGAGGACTGTCTGCAACACCAGGCAACGCAGGGCTTGCAGCCAGGTGAGCAGAGTGCAGGATGCGATGAGGCTTGGCACACTGCAGACCGTTGTTCCAGAAGAACGATCTGACTCTTGCCGGTTCCAAGAAGCGGGCCTCTGAAGAATAAAGTTTTTATGTTAAAATCTTTGCAATTGGGTTAAATGAGTAGCAAAAAATCCGCACCGCTTCCGGCCTCAAGCGGTGGCCTCATGAGGTTCTTTGAGGATGAGACCAAGGGATTCAAGCTGGACCCAAAGATCGTAGTATCAATCCCCATAAGCTTAATCGTGGTATCGTGGATAATTGATATATTTTTAGTTCCGTGAAAAAGCAATGGAAGAACATCTAGATAATGTCTCCAACATACACAACAGGTTTTTCCTTACACTGCTGAACCCTTCATCGCATTATTTTTCGCTGGCAGCATCGCTGGCCATCGCGACGGTGATCGCGCTTGCAACGTATCTTGGATACCTTGGCCAGATTGCCTTTGATGATGTATGGTACAGAATTCCAATAATCGTTGCCGTGCTGGGGCTTACACAACTGCTCGATACCAGGTTTGCAAGGAAGAGAGAGTACTCAAAATCGCTCCATTCGTCACTGTTTGCAAACATGCTGTGGGTGGTTACCATCCTAATGGGAATGCTGGCAAGCATCGTACTGGACAAGGAGCCCTCCTTGTTCTTTGTGACATTTGGAATGCTCCTGTATACAAGCTTTAGGATAGGAATTTACACCACCACCCTCGGGGCGAGCATCAAGAAGGCGTGGGCCATATGCCTCATACAGCCGCTTGCGATGTTCATGGTGCTAATCCCGCATGACATGTGGCTTGCGATGCTCACCGAGCCGCTCGCGCTCGGGTACGGAATCTCATTTATGGTAATTGCCAGCGTCTGGTCGTTGCTCACAGACAGGGCCGGAAGGCCTAGAATGAAGAGCACGCACAAGACCATACAGGCGTATCTTGCGTCACAAAAGGACGACTATACAGAGGCCGAAGAGATCATGGAACAGCGCTCAAGCAAGACAAGCGTGTCGACGTCCCAGATAAGAATCTCACCCCCAGACGGCGGCACGGAGTTCAGGATGGTCCTGCCGGAGATTCATCCGGGCCCGTACCACCCGGTTGGCGGAAGCAACATACCGTACAGGATTTACAAGAAATGGTCGTCATCGGCCATGGTCATGCACAGTATCTCGGATCATTCACTGAATCTTCCGACGCAGGACGAAGTCAAAAATTATCTGGGCAGCCTGGATGAGAACAGCGTCAAGGGGGAGGGCACGCAGTGTACGGAGCCTGTCACGGTTCAGACAAACAAGGCACGGGTTACCGGCCTGCTGTTTGGCGACCGCCCGCTGCTGTTCCTCTCGCTGTCACCGCACGGCATGGAGGACATTCCAAACTACATGAAGACTGACATCGAGCAGTACGCATACGGCAAAAACTATGCAAAGCCGATGATAGTGGACTGCCACAACGCAATGGGGGATGTAATCTCAGATGAGGACGGCAGGGACATGCAGAGTGCCGCAAGATCATGCCTTGATGCACTGAGTACAAAGGACAAGTTCCCAGTAGAGTTTGGCTATGCAAACTCCGAGGGGATGGACGTCTGGGCGGAGGATCTTGGCATGGGAGGGCTCGGGGTGGCCTGCCTAAAGATCAACAAAAAGGGATACTTTTTGGGATGGGCAGATGCAAACAACATGGAGAACGGGGCAAGGGAAGAGGTTATCAGCAAGTTTGCCCAAAGGGACCTTGAACTTTTTGAGATCTGTACCTCAGATACGCACTATGCACCGGTAAAGGCAAGAAACAGAAACGGATACTATCACCTGGGACTGATTACGGACAATGAGAAGCTCACGGGATGGTTTCTAAAGATTGCAAGGGATGCAGAGTCGCGCACGGCCCCGGCAAGGTTTGAGATTTTGGAGAGCCAGACGAGCGTGAAGGTGATGGGGCAGGGGATTTATGAGGACTATTCAAAAGCGCTGGACAACTCCCTGAAGATCACCAAGGGGTTTGTGATTGGGGGGGTTGCCCTGTTCATAACTAGCCTGTTTCTATAGTCCTCATCTGATCAAGGTTGCCATAAAACTCGTCAATAAACGAGGAGAGTTGGGAGATGGGCACTATCGGAACGTTGTTGATGAAGCTCAGCTTGTCCCGGTACAGCGTCACGATTGCAGGGACGGCTATCGCCCCGGCAGTCTTTGTAACGTAGTGCTTGGTCCGGGCAATCTGATTGCCGACTGCGGATTTCAGCGATGACTCGCTGTAGCGCCTCCAGTGCTTGCAGTCAATCAGGATTGCAACGCCCAGCCGGATGCCTACCACGTCAATCTCCATTCGGGGTTTCGTAAGGATCATGTTCCTCATGACTGCAAATCCTTCCGAGGAGAGAATCTGGGCCGTCAGCCCTTCAAAATCCCGCCAGTCAAGGGCCTCCGAGACATCGTCGGCCTGGAGTCCCCCCTCGAGCAGACGGATTGCAACCCTGAGACGGTCGCCGTCCTGAAAGTGATAGAACTGATCCTCTGTACTGCCGATGCCGTCTTTGACCAGCCCGGCAAGAGTCAGGCCGGAGTCTTCACGACTCATGCCAGTGACTGCGCAAAAGTCGTCCACAGACACGCCGCCAGGTATTATCCCCTTCAGTGCGCCAATCATTCCAGGGTGAATCCTCAACGACATGCCATGAATCGCAAGAGGATATAGATTTTGGCAGGGACGACCCTCCGAATACAGTCACGCATGCAGGGCCGACCCCATCCATGCGCAACACATACCGACATTCCTGGGATGATTCCCCATGGAGACAGGCATGCTGTTGCATGTTTGGCAGGAACCCAATCATAAATGATTTAAATTACCTGTAAGGATTCCATCAATGGTTATGTATAGCGGAGAGCTGGAAGTTCAGGCAAAAAGAAAGGCCATAGCAGTCCTGCAAGACGAGATTAACCGAATTCTGAATGCGGCAAGGGAACTTGCAACGCTGCCGGATCTGATGATGAGAAAGGACAGGGCAGGCATCAAGAACGCACTGGAGCAGATCTCGACCATTGAAGAAGAAGTGGAGAGTCTGAGAAGAAAGATCACGCGCGAAGTGGCTGACGTCGGAGGGCTGATAATGAACCGGGAGAACCTCCTCAACACGGCATATACGATGGACGAGATTGCCGGCTACATCACCGGGATCTCCTTCAAACTCTCAAACGTAAAGCCTTCCACCCTAAAGAGCGCACATCTTGACAAGGATGTGACAAATCTTATCAAACTGGTTGTAGACGAGATCTACAAGCTAAACGAGATCATCCGAAGCCTGAATACAAACACTGCAAACGCCATCGAACTGGCCCAGGAGACGCAGACCATCGAAAGGGAGATAGACATCAAGTACAGGCATGCAACGCTCAAACTGCTGACAGGAGTATCTGATACAAAGGAGTTGCTGCTGATGAAGGACGTGATAGAGGGAATCGAGGAGATGGCTGACAAGTGTCAGAGGGTCTCAGACTCGTTTATCCTGCTGGCATTGAGCCTTTAGACGGCACCCGCCCCATTTTTTCCATGCTACCGGTAAATCCCCATGTCCTCGTGCGGCGCAGCATGACGGCCGGACGTAGCCGGTAAAATTATGGTTCATATACTTGAAAAATTCCCAACAAGCGATGAGGGGGGAGCTGATCGAGAACAGAATCGTAGTATGGAACATTGAGGATTCCAAAGACCTCTTTGGCAGCGGCTACTATGGAAAGCCCATAGGGATTCCAAAGCCAAAGATTGAAGAGATAGACGCCCCGCTGATTCTGGATCTTATAGAGGGGCTGTACCTTTTGGAGAGCAAGAGGATCACCGTGACCCAGTCCAGGAGAAGGGTCACAGAGGAGGCCATGACCGAGGTGTGCCGGCAGGAGTATCAGGATTTTGACAAAAAATACCTAGTCTACAAGAATTTCAGGGACAAGGGGTACATTGTGAATCCCGGAATAAAGTTCGGCTGTGACTTTGCAGTGTATGAAAAGGGGCCTGGAATCGATCACGCCCCGTACCTGGTCCAGGTCTACAAGAGGGGCGAGCCGGTCACATCCACCGGAATCGTTCTGGCAGGAAGGCTGGCAGCCGCCGTACGAAAGCAGTTCATACTGGCAATACCACGCAGGAACAGGGTAGACTTTCTTGCCATCGACTGGTGGAAGGCCTAAAGCGCCTTAATGTGGGATGCTATCCTGTCGTAGATGTCAAACATCTGGCGGGTAATTCCAAACGAGAGGTGGTTGTCCCATTTTCCCCTGATTCGGACTACATTATCGGTGGGCTCGACATAGATTGTCGCGTCTTTGAGTGACTGTGCCTTGATCATGTCGTTGAGGGCCTCATCGCCATTGAGCCTCGCAGCCAAGCTGCCGGGGCCGTTCCATCGAACCGCCGTGATCGTCTTTGATGCAAAATGGCCCCGGGTCTCAAGGCGGGTTCTTGCAACAAAGTTCTGGACTGACGCTCCTGCATCCCTTTTTACAATAAAATGCGCCTGATACCTGTCAAGTGCGCCCCATGGTATTGGATTTGGATCCTGCATATCTTACCCCTTTTGGATTATCTGCACCATATCAATGTTGGAGTCCTTTATGTCAAGGCAGCCCCTGTTGGTCACCATTCTGGGCGTCTGGGCAAAGTATCGGCTGTAGTAGTCCCCGCTTTCAACATCGCAGGAGCCGATATCCCTTGATTCAGAGTCCACGCCGATATCCCTTAGCATGTCTGAGAGCTTCTCAGGCCAAGTCTGAGGGACAAACGTGTCCGATTCCGCATCGTGCATCAAAAACCATGAATCATACCCACAAATAAAGATAGACGTCCGGGATACGTCAAGGCATGGCACGGCCATTTGCGTTGTTTCTGCCGAGATCCCGGACTGGGGCTGTCATGCACCACGTGAATCAATCCAATTAAATATTGCCAAGAGATGGGCATCTTGTCCATGTTAAAATTTCAAGGCAAGACCGCCCTGGTGACAGGCAGCGGTACCGGCATCGGTCAGGCGATAGCCAAAAAGTTTGTAGAGAACGGTGCCAGCGTGATAATTCTTGGAAGGCGGCCGGCACCCCTGGAAGAGACGGCAGGCATGCTGCAGGAGATAATAGCCCGGAACGATACAGGTGCGTCAGTCAGGATATTTGCAGGCGTGGACGTTGCCGACGAGTCCGGAATGACCGGCATGTTTGACTCTTTGCACCATGACGGAGCCACAGTAGACTATGTGATTAATAATGCCGGAGTCTCCGGCCCGGTAACATGCTTTGCAAACGCGCCTCTTGACGAATTCAAGAGCACGGTTGGAATTCATCTGACCGGAACGTTCTGGGGCTCCGTACAGGCCCTGAGGGTAATGAAGGAGGGGGGCAAGATAATCACCATCTCGACGTTCTTTACAGAGGAGAGGCCTCTGGAGCAGAGGCCGTACCGTTTCAGAAGCCCGTACACTGCATCGCAGGGGGCAAAGAACCGGCTGGCAGAGATGATCTCCTGGGAGCTTGCAGAGAAGGGAATAATATCGATTGCGACAAATCCGGGACCGGTACACTCTGACAGGATCTACAAGACCGTATACCCCAAGGCGGCTGCCGAGTTTATGAGGGTGAGCGGTTTTGGGGACCTCACTCCCGTAGAAGTCGATGCGGCAAACAGGGAGTTGCTTCCGCTGCTGGGCGAGGACAGTGATGTAATCAGGGACGGCATTGCAAAGGCTGCAGGCAAGCTTGCAGGCCTCCACGATGCAGCAGAACTGACCGGCATCCTTACCAGCCTTTTGGAGAAGATTCAGGCCATAGCAGAAAAGGTTCAAAAGAACACATCGCAAATGATTGCAAACCGGGAGTTCCTCTCACAGGGCCAGGTTGCCGAATCAGTCCTCAACCTGTGCGGCGATGACATGGCAAGGATTCTAAACGGAAAGGTGATTCCCGGCGACAGGGTGTTCTACCCGGTAAAGCCCCACGTCACAACCACGGCCCCGGAGGTCCACACGCAGGATTTCAAGGGAAGGGCAGTCGTGCTTACAATCGATGCAACGGACATGACAGACGCGCAGAGGGTGGAGGCCCTGGCAGGCCACGTTGAGAAGAATGGCGGCAAGGTGGCATGCTTCATATCAAAGTCAGTGCCTGCAGACCTTCAGGAATACATCGGCGGCAGGTTCCACTCACATGTTGTAGATATTCAGAATCCCGAGGAGGTAACACGATGGCTGGAGACTGCCAGGACCAACCTTGGGGACATTTTGGGCGTGATTCACCTTACCGGCAGGCTGCCTGAGGGGATGCCGCAGATGACAGGACTGACAAGGGGCCAGTGGGACGATCTGATTAAAAAATTCATCACGACCCCTGCAACCGTTGCCCAGAGAACCCTTGAGATGTTTGTGCCCGGCGGCAGGCTGGATCCGCGCCTTTACAGGGATGCCAGGGGCGCAGTCATGATTGTAGGTCCTGACATGCCTGCCGGAAGAAAGGTCACCGGGGTGCAGAGGGCGCAGGTAGAGGTGTTCAGGGGCGCACTCAGGCCGTTTACCACTACTGTAAACCAGGAACTCAGCGATGTCCTAAAATCCGGCATCAGGCTGTTCACGGTTCTTCCGGGATCCGTGGCAGGCACGGATTCTGATGACTCCAGAATAATGGCCGTCTTTGACTATCTTGTGTCAGGCAGGGCAGATTCGTCATCCCCGGTCATATTCTGCGTAGACGAGCTGAGATGAAAAAGTTTTCAGAGTTACGCGTAGGGGATTCGTTCCACTCCACATGCAGCATATCATCCAAGGAGCTCAAGGAATACCTCAACTTCTCCCGCGTGCGAAACGCGTTTCTGGAACACGGGCAATCAGGGAATGATGACGCACAGGTGGTCTCTGGAAGGGCAATCCTCTCAAGAATGGAAGGCGAGTTTACAAGGCTAAGCCAGATATATGGGAACCATATGGTCCTTCTTGGAACCGACGGGGATCCGGACTGGGACAACAGGGGCACCAGATTTCTCAGGCCGTTTTACACCGACCAGGTTCTAAAGCTAAAGTTCACCATATCCAAAAAGGAGGACGTGGATGAGGAGTTTGGGAGAATTACCGTAGACTATGAGGGAACCACGCAGGAGGGGGAGACTGTGGTGCTCTCAAAGAGAAACGTCTACAGGATAAAGAAAGAACCGCCCCGCACGTGACGCGGTCAATACTGCTGCCAGACAGGCATGCCAAGGGCCGCGCCCTCGACTGCCACGTCATAAATCAGCTTTGCAGCTGCCAGCAGTATGAATGCAGCCGCTGCCATCCTGAGCCTCGTCTCCCTCATCCTCATGTTCAATCCTGCACCTGCCAGCCCCCCTGCAAAACAGCCCACTACAAGGAGTCCTGCATGCAGAAATTCCGGATGGCCCAGGGCAGTATGGGCAAGCACTCCCGAGGAGGCAGTGACTATCAGGGCCATCATGGATACGGGTGCTGCCTGCTTCATCGTCATTCCCATCCCGATCACCATCAGCGGTATCAGTATGAGCCCGCCCCCTATCCCAAAGAATGCAGACGCGATTCCGGCAAGAAAGCTGACGCCCATGGCAAGTATCACCGTGTTCTTCTTTCGTGGCATTATCCTTGCAACCTCGATTCTCTTCTTCATGAGCAGGTATACGGCAGCCAGTATCATCACCGTGGCAAACAGGGCCTGGAACATATCCGGCCTTACGCCTGCTGCAAGCGTTGCGCCAATAACCGCCCCCGGCACCCCGGGCAGCCCGAGCCTCAGGGCCAGGCCGTAGTCGACTCCCACGCGTTTAGAGTAGGATACAGTCGATGAGATTGAGCCTGAGAGGACCCCAAAGAGGCTAGTGCTTACGGCAGTGGAGGGCATGAATCCTGCAAACGTCAGAACGGGGACCATGATTATTCCTCCGCCAAGGCCTATCATGGAGCCCAGCATTCCTGCCACGAATCCCAGCAGGACAACCCACAGCTGCTCAATCATCGCAAACAACTAATGGCTCATCATACTTATAACTGCAAAATGGGCACGGCCATGTGCACGGGTGTGGCAAGACTGCCTGTTGCTGCTGCTGTTGCTGCTGCTGCCGACAGTTCATCTGACCGAGAAAGAATCGTGGAAAATTCCGTCCCGGATTTGATCGTTGGCGGCCCTGCGTGCCTGCCTGTCATGTGCCGGATGCCTTGTTTTGTCCCCGGTACAGGGTTATGATCTCCTCGCTTGTTGATGCGTCCTCTGCTGCCTTTTCGACCCTTATCTTTCCTGTAAACTTGGGGAACCTCAGCGCGAGTCCGGAGTCTTTTCTTATGCTGCCCATTGCCGTCTTGTGGATGGGACTCACGGTAATCTCCGATGCCACCACCTCGATTACCAGTTCCGGATCAAACCAGACGTCTGCCTCCATGTCGCTGTCGATGCGCGGATCTTTTTTGATCGTGACCTTGGGGTGCAGGATCTGATACATCTGATCCAGGTCCTCGTCTGAGAACCCCGTACCAACCTTGCAGATGCTTGTAAAGACGTCCTCGTCTTCGTCGTATGCTGCAAGAAGCAGCGTGCCGTACATTCCCGTCCTCTTCCCCCTTCCAAAGAATCCGCCAATTACAACCAGATCCAGGCTGTCTCCAAGTTCGTTTTGGTACTCCCGCTTGAGCTTCAGCCAGTAGCTTCCCCTGGAGCCTGCCCGGTATGGTCCGTCGGCCGTCTTGAGCATGAGCCCCTCGCTGCCTGCATTGATGCTGTTCTCAAAAAAGTCCTCGATGTCTGCTGCCTCCCGGACCAGCGTCATGGGAATGTGTCTTGCAAAGCCGTCCTCTTTTACTACCTTCTCCAGCATCCTTCTCCTCTCCAGATAACCCGACTCCAGGAGGCTCTCTCCGTTGCAGTACAGTATGTCAAAAAAGTTGACTGCGATTGGATACTGCATGACTGCCTTTTCTATGTTGTACTTTCTCCTCCTGTGCATCAGCTCCTGAAACGGCAGGAACCCCCCGGTGTCCTCGTTTATTGCAACGGCCTCGGCCTCCAGAATCGCACTGTCTGCTGCAACTGCCCCGGGAATCCTCTCCATTATATCCGGATAGTACTCTGAGATGTTCTCCAGGCTTCTTGAGAACAGTGCCACCCTCTGACCACCCACATGAATCTGTACCCTTTCCCCGTCCAGCTTGTACTCTGCTGCAAACTCTCGGCCCATCTTCCCGACTGCCTCCTGCTCGCTTTTGACCCTGTCTGCAAGCATCGGCCTTACGGGGTTGAACATTATCACGCCAAACTCCTGTATTCCCCGCAGCCCGTCTGCAGATATGGTGCCTGCCACCAGGCCCAGATCGCTTGAGACGTTGTATGCGTGTTCGAGCGCCTTCCTGTTTGCCTTGTCTCCTGTGAATGCCACTGCCAGCGCATCCATCACCGTGTTTTCTGCAACCCCGAGCCTGAGGGTGCCAAGAAGGATCTTAAGGATGTAGCATGCTTCAGTGGGTTCTGCGTCGTTGAGAAGGCTGGATATGTACTTCATCTTCTTGTCCTGCGAACGCGGCCCCTCCAGCCTCGCAATCCTGAAGAGCGTCTCATACACCCTCTCCACTGTAATGTTCTCTGCAAGGAACGTAGTCTGCATCTTCTGTGCAAGTATCACAGACGATGCGTGCCCCAGATCCCCGCTACTCCGGTACTCGTCGTGAATCCTGCTGACCGGGACGCCAGATGACTTTGAGATTGCCCTCATGGCAAGCTTCTCTGCCACGCCAAGCTCGACCCCCTCAAATTCTGGCCTTATCTTTCCCTGCAGCAGGTATACGATTCTTGGAATGACCTCGTGCGGCGTCTCTTTAAACAGTTCCACCAACAGCTGAGTCAGCTCCAGCCTCTTTGCCGTCGATTCCATCCTTTGGAAGGTCCGGGCCAGTATAGAAAACTCCACTTCAACCCCTTACCCGGTCATGAATAAAAATCTGATTCAGATGTACTTGAATATTGTTGGCTTGTCTGACTTTGGAAGATTAGAGACCATGGCAAAGTTGTACAGCGGATATGACTTTTTGTACTGCTTCATAAAGCTCCATGCCACATCAAATGTCTTGAACTCTGTCCGGATCCCTTCAATCGTGTCCACATTTCCAAACACGTCAAACACTACCACGGAATACTGTTTTGGGCGGTTGTGCGGCTTTGCCTTGAGAAGCCACGCCAGTGCAAAGACAAAGACTGCCCCCAGGACAACATACTCCCCGGCCACCCTGAAAAAGTCCATGATTATTCCCGGTATCGTCTGCCCGAAGAGAACCGCTACAAAATTTGAAAACGAGATCACTGCAAGTGCCGTAAATATGTAGGTCTTCCAGTCAAAGAGATGCCCAAAAACATTCATCATATTGGTATGACTGCTTTTTCATTTAACTATTACTATGCCTGGGTTCTCCTGCATCATCGGTTGGTGACACAAAATCAGGATCTTCTCCAGATTCACTCGTCTGGCCTGCGCACCATTATGTCATCACCGGAAATGACAAACTTTAGTTTGTCGGGATTGCCAAGCATTTCAAGTATCGGTTTTGGTATGTAGCTGTAGTTTGTCAGACGCTTCTCGTTTTTGATCACAGAAACGGTAGATTCCTTGCCGGAACCACCCCGTGGGTGTTGGTCACAGACGGCCTGCAGGCGTTTTGTCCTGCCGCCCGTAGGGCGTTTTGGAACCGCAATGATTTCATGCTGATCCACGTCCGGGAGATTCATCTGAAGAACCGCTCCGGCCACAGCAACAAACATGAGAGACTTGACGGCGAATTCAGGGATCGCGTCAAGGCAGTCTGCGGGTTCGGGGCAGAGGGTCCCGTGCTGGTGCGACTGATGATCGTCCACCACGACTTTTTCTGCCCCTGCGGCGGCATTGGCAAAACGATGCCTGCAGAGGCGCAGCGGGGATCATCATATCCGGAACGGACAGACAGGCAGACAGACAGACAGATCACCCTCTCAGCAATACAGCAACAGCACACGCAGCCGACTGACCCTGACGCGATGGACGTGTCAGCACTGCTCCCAATGCAGGTCATGGCAATGACCGGGATTGCCCATCACAACGAGGCAGGCACTCCCCAGAAGATCATGATTTAATGGGGGTGGCATAATGACGTGCAAAGCAGGCAGTAAATTTGGAGAGGATCCTGGATTTGGGCCACCAACCGATGATGCAGGAGAACCCGTCAGATTGCATGTAACAAAGATGGTAAGTGTTCACGTGGTTTGAGAAAATTGCTTAATTCAGACACGAATTTGGTGTGCTTTGGTAACATTCCCTGTTTTTCTAGGCACGACGTGAACACATACCAAAGATGAATATGCACTTCATGATCCTGTGGCTTCCTTGAGCTGTCCGCTTACCTTGTGAAACGCCACGATGTGGCAGAGTGCACGTTAAGAGTTGTCAGTCGGCATCGCTCCACATCGCAATGATGACGTAAAGGATCATGCTGTCTCTGGCTCTGGCAAACACGAGATTGAAATTCCCAAGGCGTGTGGGGTTTATTTTCCAGAGCAGGCAGACAACGCGGAGTTTTTGGGCGCGTCTGGCTCTATGATCATGTCGCACAGCAATTCGATGAGGCAGAAGGAGTTCCTGTTCTGCGTGCTGGCTTGCAGCTGCCATGGGGCGTGTGTCATTTCCTTATTTTGAGGATGGTTTCTATGCAGCCACTCCTTTAGGGGTATTGAATTATGATATTAATTTAGAACAAAACATGAAAAAATCAAGGTTTATCGTGGCCAACATTACTTGGAATCGTCATGGTTGGAGACAGATTGACGTTAATAAGAAAGCTGGTGCAAGACCTGTTCAGACAGTCCCCGGGAATGAATCACTGAATTTTGAATTTAGCAAAGAAGGACTGGGTGATGAAACACATGTGTTTGGTTTTTCGAAATGGCAAGGACGCCCACGTGGATTCGAAGAGCCGGGAATAATTTTCTTTTTTACGAGAAATCTCGAAAAAAAACGAGGCGAGATAGTCGGCGTTTACGGCAACGCCAAAATATTAAAGTCGGAGAGGCATACAAAATGGGAAAACTTGAAAAGGGTTACCGGCATTCGTCAATAAAATTTGAAGGGGGTAGCTTACTTTCGTCAATAGAAGCTGAAAAAGAAAAATCAATCTTATTTCCAGAGTATCTGAATGCGAACAAGTACAAGGAACATGGATGGCAAAGAATGGTGGGCCAATATGGCTTCAGATATATATCACAGGAATCAGCTGTTAAAATAACAACTGATGAAATCAGGATGGTTAAAATCGACAGTATAAAGAAAAAAGAACTCGATAAGCTATATTCAATTTGAGTTAATAACAGCTAAGCGAAAAGTGCCTCATCTGAGATCAGGTAGGCGGTTTGGACTGGCGTATGAGGAGTGATTCCAACTGCACCTTGAACGTGAGCATGGTCATGACACTCTGCCTTTCGGTACCGTCAGAAAGCATTGCCCTGACGATTATCCATTCATTGTACAATGTTAGGGAATAGTAAAAACACAACATCCGCGATTCCATGTCCGAAATCCGCGTCTTGGCCCTGCACTCCTCGATTTTACCGTACCCGGTCTCTATTCCCCATCTTTTGGCATAAGCCTCCGTCTTGATTGTGGGGTGGTTTGTTGCAAACCCGATGTATTTCTCTTCCGGGACATCAGGGTCTTTGGCGTTTTTTCTTTCAGTTATTATCATGGAATATTCGACGGAGCCCTGGTTGTTCTCAATCACGTTTGTTGAGATCCTTTCCCTCTTTCCTTGTGCAAAATCCTGCAGGGCTTCCACCACGTTGGGCGTGTTCCTGCACGGCATCAGGTACCTTACGCCGTTTGCCCGCAGCCTGCTTATCGTGTCGACTGAGAAGAATTCCCGGTCAAGCAGCGCCAGGCGGATCCTGATGCCCATCCCTGCCATGGTCTTGAGGACTGCATCCACGTAATCAGGCACGAATTCGAGCCTTTTGAGGTATGATGCTGCAAGGACCATGCGCATCTTGTCGTTTACGCACTGGACTGTCATGTAACGCTCAAAATACGTGGTTCCGTTTTTGTATTTGGAACGGGTCAGCTCCCCTCCGGGTGCCCGGTCATAACGCGGTATGAGGTGCATGTCGATTGCGATGTCCAGTCCTTCTTTTGGGAATTTGCCCAGTTTTTTGAATGTGTCAAGTTGCACTGCCACCATTTCTTCGAATGCGCGCTGAACCGTGCCCTGCTCCATCCCCTTGATTGCCGATGCATGCCACCTGTCGGAGGGAGCGTCGCAGTGCGTGCGCTTTACCGCGTTTGCGCACCCGCCTACGGACGAATCCATGGTGGCTCCCCTCAGCATGCCGTGATTTAGATCGTCTGTTCCAAATACCGCATTGTACCTGTTTGACGTGTTGGCGCAGGCAAGCATGTTTTTCATGCCGCTTGCGACATCTTGATATATTCTTGGATTGTTCAGTAGATCGCGGCCCTGCTTGGTTTTTTGTCTAGACAACAAAAACCATAGGGCCGTACCCTTATTGATCTGCTTGCATTCTTGTCAGATTTTGCCTAGATCAAAGCACATTTCGCTTAGCTGAATAACTGGAAAAAGATACGTTGGAGAAGATGAGCAGGCAAAAACCTTTTTTGATGAAGATGAGGCGCCACAAAAGGCACCTCCCAAAACCAAGCAATTGATCACAACAATAAGGGCAAGAAATTCAAAGGCTGTAAAAAATCTAAAAACATTGTATCGTAACCAATGTCAGGTTACGGGGAAAAGATATACATTTAAAAAAATTGACGGAGGGCGCTATTCTGAAGCCCATCATCTGATACCTCTTGGCAAAGGGGGGGCAGATCATGCATACAACATAGTAATTCTAAGCCCACTTGTTCACAGAATGATGCACTATGCAAAAGTAGACGGTCTTGCTCTAGAGAATATCAAAAACGACAAACTTGCTATCAGGATCAACGGTGTCAAGCACACAATCACATGGCATCCTGACCATGCAAAAACAGTCAAAAAGTTCTCATCCTATACTGACGATCAAAAGTTTGTGCACAATGCCTCATATTTTCGGCTGGTAAATTTGAGGATGTCAAGCTTGAACCTGGCGGTTCGATAATACAACGAAACTGCCCGGTGCATGTCCTGAAATGTCCGGTAATATTCCGAGACGAGCAGGACGCGCTTTCCTTGGTGCCAGCATTCCTCCATCGCGTTGAGGTACGGCGAGCCCTTTGGCAGATAGATCATCTTGACATCCCTGTTGCTGCGCAGAAATTCCTTTACCAGTTTTGAGCGGTGCTGCGGGGCCCGGTCTGCCGTCACTACCACCTTGCCAAAATGCCGGTGCAGATCCTTGAGGTATCTGACAAACGTGGGTCCGTCAAATTTCTCGTACGTCCGGAAAAACTGCCTGCCGTCTTTTGCGATCGAGCCGTACGCTGCGATCCTCTTGTGGCTGCCGGTGTACGGCACGCTTATGGGATGGCCCACCAGGGACCAATATTTACGGCCGACTATCACGTCGTGTATGAAGATTGCCTCGTCCTCCATTACCGTGGTAAATCCCTCCTTTTCTAGGCGTGAAACGCGCTTGTTGAAGCGGTATTTCCAGTTCTGCACGGCCTTTTTGTTGGCCCTGTTAACATGGACTTTCCGTGGTGCCTTCGGGGACAGGCCGTACTGGTGCATGATCTTCCTGACGTACGTGATGTGAAGCTTTACGCCCGTGTCATGGTGTATGTTCTGTTGCAGTTCCGAGGGCGTGATTTTATGGCATGCCGTCTTTGCAATTATTCCGTCGATGACGTCTTGCGGGATCTTTCTGGGCCGTCCGCATCTGGGAAGATCACGGAGGCCTTGCAGGCCTCCGTCATCGAAGCGGCTCAACCAGTTGCGGACCCAGTTTGGGCTCCGTCCTTGGATGTCGGCAGTCTCCTCCACGGTCATGTTGAACACGCGAACCATGCGTACCGTGACCATCCTAGCCCGAACCTTGTGGTCTTTTTCTTTTTTGCACGCTTTTTTTAGTTCTTCCAGTTTGGAGTCGTCCATGTCTCCATGAAAGAAAGTCTGATCTAGAAACTTTGCGGTTGGCTAGGGCATTTGCTCAAAGACTTTTGCGTGTCAGTATAGATACAACCAGCTCAATTTCAGATAATCCAAAAGTAACCATTCGGGCAAATTCTCAATCAGTCTTCATAAATGTATTCACCAAGGTACCAACGACTGGGTTCAAGCATGAATCCATGATGGATTTGCACTTGCCTGGTTGGGCTATCCTGACGCCGGCACCTGGTGCCAGGCTTGGCACGTATGGATACGCAAGTGGTTAAGGGGCAGGTTGCACCGGACGAGTTCAGGATGGTGCTGGAGTGCGTTCTGGAAAATGGCTCAAAAATGACCCATAAACCTGGCAGTGCCAAAAACCCCTTCAGAATCATGACACAAGACGCCGACACGGACCCGAAACGTCATGAAATAGAACAGGATTCTCAAAATGCGGACAACGTCGGCACGTTGTGACGAAGAAATAAACAGATCCCAGGGTGCTAATCCTAAATATCAGAACGTCGGGATCAATCAGTGCGAAATCTAAAAGAAATCACCAGAGAGGGTAACGCGTTGTACAGAGAGGGACGCTTAGATGAGGCTATCGACTGCTACGACAGGGTACTGGAGACGGATCCTGGCTGCCTGTTCGCGTGCGTCGCCAAGGCGATCGTGCTCATGAAAATGAACAAGTACGATGAGGCACTAGGACTCTTGGAGGCTTTTGACATACAGGACGACGATCCCCTGGCGTCTTGGGCATTCTTCAAAAAATCTGTAGCGCTGTATCAATTGGGCCGGCCAGATGAGGCCATCTCCTGCCTAGACATGGTCAAGGATTCCGATCCAAACTACGCGGATTCCCGTTTCAACAAGGCCGTCATACTGGAAGAGTATCACATGATACATGGGGGCGGATCCAAGCTCGAAGAATGCCTGTCCTGCTACGACGAGGCGGTGGCAGCTAGGCCGGATTTTGCGGATGCGATGTACAACAAGGGCCTGGTCCTGCAAAAACTGCGCAGGCCGGAGGACGCGCTGGAGAGTTTTGAGAAGGCGATCAAGGCGTCGCCCGGTCTTGCCAAAGCCCACGACTCCAAGGGCAGCGTGCTCAACTTCATGGGCAGGTACGAGGAGGCGATGCCTTGCTACAGGGAAGCAGTGCGCCTCAAGCCCGATTTCGCGGAGGCGCTTTACAACATGGCAAACACGCTATACCACCTCGGCCGCATAGAGGAAGCAAAGCTGGCTCTCGAAAAAGCGGTACGGCTGGATCCGGATCTCCCGGATCATGCGGAAATCATGTCTATGCTGGATAACAGGCTGGAGTTCAACTGGAAGATCCGAGGTCATACGCCTCCTGAACATGGGGATGGGATCCGCCGCGCCGAATATTCCCAAGAAATGGATCGCACGAGGGATGTCCTGTCGCGCGTGGCGCCCGTGTTTCCCTTTGTTCTCGATTGCGGGGACTTTGGGCACGTGGAGACGTACGGGTTGGCCGGGAGAGGTGCCAAGTGCCGCCTGCTGCGGCTGGACACGGCCAAGGACGTGCTGGTGGCCGAGCTGCAGCTGCTCGGGGGTTGCACGTTTCGCACGCTAGAGTACTGTTATTACCGCCACTTGGACGAATCCGGCTGGGAGCACTTTTACAAGATCGGCCCCGGCGTGGCCGGCTCACGTATGCCGCCGCGCATGCTGGAAAAGGTAAACCGGTGCCTGCGGGACATGGGATTTGACCCGTCCGACGCCCGCGCGGCGGCAGAGGCGGTAAAAAAAGCAATGCTGGCCTTGCGGTCCAAGGTTATCGCCGCGCACGTGTTCGGCGCGCGCGTCATGACTAGGAAGGAGGTGCTGCGCGACTTTGACCGCCTAGAAGACGGATGTGGGTTGAACATATGTGATGCCGGGCTGGAAAGGGACTATTACCCCAGGCCAACGGCCAGGGGGTTCGGCGGTTATCCGGTGCATGGCGCGGTGGAGATGCAGGAGGCAGAAAAAAGGCTCTACTGGGATCTCCTGAAGAGACGCGAACCCATTCCGCCGGAGGTCTGGAGGTTCCTGGAAGAGACGCGCCGCTTCCGCTTCGATCCGGCTAACCCGGTCTGGAAGAAGGAGGTACGCATTGCCAAGAGGCTCGCGGCCGTGATGTTGCCCGAGCGTGTCATGGAGAAGGAAATCCAGGACGCCCCCGCCGGGGAGAATGACTCCGCGGCCGAAGGTCGAGCGTAGAGTGCCCTGCGCCACCCCAAGATGGCCATAGGCTACCTTGCCAAGCACCACGTGCCAGGAAGGCCCTGTGCGCCACGGCCCCTCATGAGGTGGAGGGTACCGTATCTGTTTAAATCAGGTGAGGGTTCATACTGACTAATGGCTACGCAAATGACTGCTGCCCGCCGCGGTGTCGCTACTGACGAGATGCGGCAGGTGGCAAGGGACGAGGACGTCTCCCTGGAATGGCTCATCCCAAAGATCGCCCGCGGCTCGATCATAATTCCCAGCAACAACCGGCGCCCGCAAAACATACACAATGTCGGGATAGGGCGTGGCCTCAAGACGAAGGTAAATGTAAACATCGGAACGTCCACCCTGAATGTCAACCTGGGCGAGGAGATCAAAAAGGCCAAGACCGCTGTAAAGTATCACGCAGACACGATAATGGATCTCAGCGACGGCGGGGATGTCGGGGAGATACGGAGGAGCCTTCTCGATACGGCGCCCATAACGTTTGGGACCGTTCCAATATACGAGGCGTACAACTATGGTGTAAGCGTCCACAAGAACCCGCTGAACCTGACTGAGGATGACTACCTGAATGCCTTTGAAAACAACGCCAAGGACGGGGTGGACTATACCACAATCCACTGCGGAATCACCAAGGCCATTGCAAAGAGGATACTCCAAGTCAGGCGACACGGCGGCGTTGTCAGCAAGGGCGGCACAATCACTGCTGCATGGATGCTAAAGCACGACAAGGAGAATCCCTACCTGACACACTATGACTACCTGATGGAGATTGCAAAAAAATACGACGTTACGTTCAGCCTCGGGGATGCACTCAGGCCGGGATCAATACTGGACTCCCATGACGAGCTGCAGGTCCAGGAGATGATAAACATCGCTCAGCTGACAAAGCGCGCGCACCAGCAGGACGTCCAGGTGATGGTGGAGGGGCCAGGCCATGTGCCGCTCAACGAGGTTGCAGCCAACGTGCGACTGGCAAAGTCCCTGATTGGCGACGTGCCCTATTATGTCCTCGGGCCGCTGGTGACTGACATTGCCTCCGGACACGATCACATCGCAAGCGCCATAGGCGCGGCGATCTCTGCAAGCGAGGGCGTCGACTTACTGTGCTACCTTACCCCGTCAGAACACCTGGCGCTGCCAAACGTGGAGGATGTCAAGGCCGGACTCATCGCATACAGGATTGCAGCACACGCAGGCGACCTTGTCAAGATTCGGGACAAGGCGATCAAATGGGATACGGAGATGACCGAGGCCAGGCGCACCCTTGACTGGGAGAAGCAGATTGCGCTGTCCATTGATCCCGAAGAGGCTGCACGGATCCACAACAGAACCGGACAACACCCGGGGAACAATGTGCCGTGCACCATGTGCGGCGGGGCGTGCGTCTACATGATGCTGCCACAGCAGAAGAACTACGCCGAGAGCGCCGTCCTACAGCAGGCTGAGTAGAACCCTTTGAAGGCTGGGGACGGTCCTGTAGTTGTTCAGTTCGTCGATTCCTATCCATTTGAACTCGGAGTTCTCCCAGTTCAGTCTGATCGTCGGGTTCCTTGCCTCAAAGAGGAACGGAAATATCCTCCACTCGTGGTTCCTGTACTGCGGCGAGCTGACTGTCATCTGGTCTGCAGAGTTGATCAGGACGATCCTATCCTCCGGGATTCCGACCTCCTCGAATATCTCAATCTTTGCCCTCTTTAGCGGATCCTCGTTGCGCTCGATGATGCCGCTGATGCCTGCCCACAGCCACTTCATGGATCTTACGCTACTGCTCCTTTTGAGGATCAGTATCTGGTTTCCATCCATGATAAACGATGTGACTATCTTTGTAGAGCGCATCCTACCTACTACTTTTCAACTGCCTTTACCATCTTTGCAAGTCTCTTGTAGGACTCGTCGATGTCAGTATGCGCTGCAAGTCTTTCCTGGCAGTCCTTGATGTACTGGAGGATCTCTTCTGTCTTGGATTCCTGGACGGACGTAATGAGCCGGCCGATGTCCTTCCAGAGTTCCTCTGCAAACTTGCGGATATCCGGATTTGCGATGATCGTCTCGATGAGCTCCGGGGACTCCCTCATGATGCTCTCTGCCAGTGTCTTTTGCACCCTGAACGTGGTTCCAGACATCCTCTCGGTAAGCAGGACCTTCTCGTTCTTTGAGATGATGCTTGCAAATACCAAGTTAATCAGATGGGTCAGCCCCAGAATCACTGCAATTTTCTTGTCATGCTCTGCTGCATCAATGGTAACAAAGTTGGCCTCCCCAAAGAGCGATTTGACAACGTCTAGCTCCTTTTTGGCGTCCCTTATGGGAATTGCAATGATGTTCTGGCCCTTTATCGTCTTTATCCCGGGGCCAAACATCGGGTGTATGCATATGGGGTTTATCTTTGCCGGCATCCTTGAGAGGGACGATGCGACCTTGGATTTCTCAGAGGATATATCGATGAGGTACGTTCCCCTCTGCATCTCCTTTGCAATAAGCCTGATGATCTCAGGCGTCCTTCTTGTAGGGGTGCACAGCATGACGTAGTCGGTTTTGAGAACCGAGCCGACCAGCGAGTTTCCAACAGTGACATTCTTTCCGGACACCTCGTTTTCCGGGTCATACCCTGTCACCTCAAAACCCTTACTGACAAAGTATTTTGTAAACCACTGCCCCATCTGGCCCCCTGCACCAATCACTGTAATCTTCATTGCGCCTCGTCCATAATGTCACCCAATATATGCAACCCCTCAATTAGTGTTTTTTCATCCCTGCATGCGGATATTCGGATAAAGTCCTTGTAGTTGCCAAACCCCTCTCCCGGGGCCACCGCCAGGCCCCTTTCAAGTGCCCTGTCTGCAAAACGGACCCCGTCAAAGCCGTCCCGGTTGATCCTTGCAAACAGGTACATCGCGCCGTCAGGGGCGACAAAGTCCAGTCCTATCTCTCCGGCCTTTTGTACCAGCACCTCAAGCCTTCCCCGTATCGTCTCTGCGTTGCCTGACGTGTCTGCCTCAAGGGCCCTCATGGCGGCATACTGGACAGGCTCTGCAACGCTTGTTATGCACAGCGACCACAGCCGGGCCATCTTTCGGATTATGTCCTGGTGAGCCACTGCAAACCCGATTCTAAAGCCGGTCATGGCGTGTGACTTTGAGAAGGACTGCGTGACTATGCTTTTCTTGTAGCCGTACTCCAGAATGCTCTTCCAGCCCGGCCCTGCATACTCTGAATAGATCTCATCGCTAAGCACGTACAGATCATCTTCCATGGCAGCCTTCATTATCCCATCTTGCACTTTTGCATCCAGAATCATTCCCGTGGGGTTGTTTGGGTAGTTGAGCACGATCATCTTTGTGTTTTCACTGATCTTCTCTTGTATCTGCCCCACGGACGGCTCCCATCTGTCTGCCAGGGTGGTGCGGACTGTCTTGACCTTGACTCCTGCGTGCAGGGCGCAGTCCCGGTATGCAGACCATGCAGGCTCGATTACTATCATCTCGTCTCCCGGATTGAGAAGCGTCGTGATTGCGGCAAATATTGAAAAACGGGCACCCGGACTTACGATGACGTTATCTGGTGTCACATCGGCATTGAATTTTTTGGAGGCGTATCCGGCAAGCGCCCCCCTGAATGCGGGAATGCCCGTGGCCGGGCCGTACTTGCAGAACCCCTTGTCAAAGGCATCTGTCAGCGCATCCCGGACGATGCCAGGAGGCATAAAGTCCGGCTCGCCGATCTCCATGTGTATTATTCTTCTGCCCTGCGCCTCTAGCGATTTTGCCTTGAGAAATACTGCCAGGTGTGTCCGGATGTCTGCTGACTGGACCTTTACTGACTCGTTTATCATGTAGCTTAGGAACCGCACCGCAACTGACCTGTCCAGACCGAGTTCGCCGCATAGACGCGTCACCTTGTCGCGCAGGTCCGCCTCCCGCACCTCGTCACTGACTGCCACGCCGCTGCGTCTCTTTGCAGCACCCATCTTCTTGGATATCTCAATCCTGATATCCAGCAACCGTATCATGTCAAGGGTCACCGTGTCCATCTCCTCTCGGAGCCTATCTATCTCAGACATGCTACAAAACCGGCTTGATCTCTCCTGCCATCAGGGCATGATCTGCTATTGTCAGCGCCACAAGCGAGTCCACAACCGGCGGGGCCCTTGGAACCACACACGGATCGTGCCTTCCCTTTACGCTGAGCACCGCCTTCCTGTTAGTATCGATGTCTACGGTATCCTGCTTCTGGGCAATGGACGATGCCGGCTTGAAGGCCACCCTCATGGTAATGGGCATGCCGATTGATATCCCGCCAAGAATCCCGCCCGAGTTGTTGGTCCTTGTGACTATCTTTCCCTTCCGGACGGTATAGATATCGTTGTTCTCTGAGCCTCGCAACCCTGATCCCGCAAATCCGGAGCCAAACTCCACGCCCTTGACTGACGGGATTGAGAATATCGCCTTTCCCAGATCCGATTCCAGCGAGCCGAATATCGGCTCGCCAAGTCCCGTCGGGACGTTGGTTGTGACTGACTCGATTATTCCGCCAAGCGAGTCCCCGTTCTTTTTTGCATTCAGGATCTCCTTGCGCATCTTCTCTGCGGTCCCGGCTTCCGGGCACCTGACCTCGTTTTTATAAATTGAGCCTGACATTTCTGGGGCAAACTCCTTCTTCATCCTTGTACTGCCTATCTGGAGCGTATACGAGTCGGTCCTCACTCCCATGGCGACCAACAGAAGCTTTCTTGCAATGGCGCCACCCATCACGTGGGTGGCAGTCAGTCTTCCGGAGAACCTGCCCCCTCCCCGGTAGTCATTGTATCTGCCGTACTTTACCATCGCAGGATAGTCCGAATGGCCCGGTCTCAGCCTTGTCCTCATCTCATCATAATCTTTGGATCTCTGATCGCTGTTGCATATCAGCATTGTAATCGGTGCTCCGGTGGTATGCCCCCTAAATACCCCCGATATAATCTCCACAACATCAGTCTCCTTTCTCTGTGTTGAGATGATGTTCTGGCCAGGCCTTCTCTTGTCAAGCATATCCTGAATATCAGACTCGTCAAGCTCCAGTCCTGCGGGGCATCCGTCCAGAACCGCCCCGATGACCTTCCCATGGCTTTCGCCAAAGCTTGTCAGCACCAGACGCTGGCCAATGGAGTTTCCCGGCATACAATATCAGAATCAAACCATGCTTATAATTCCTCATTCCTGCAATGCCCATCACAGGCACGCCTGGCCCGAATGATGCAGATGGTGCGTGCGTGCGTGCGTGCGTGCGTGCGTGCACGCTCATGCAATCCGACCAGCACGGCATCTTGCACGGTTCACATCCAGACGGAACCCGGGTTCTGAGAAATGTTCCGGCATGACCAAGCCCAATAAATCATGGTTTTGGACACATTACTTGTAAAAATTACAATTAACTGTTATATATCATAATTACGTATGTGTTACATGGTCAAACATGTAAATTTCATGGCATAACCTGCGCGATCCCGTGAAAAATGCATGTTATCAACGCAAAGGCGTTGTGGATAGGAGTGTGTGTATCCTGCCATATACGGGATCGTGCCACTACTACTACTACTACTACTACTACTACTACTACTACTACTACTACTACTACTACTACTACTACTACTACTACTACTACTACTACTACTACTGTTCCTGTTGAATTATCGCCCCGATGCGGCGCATCTCATTGATAAAGTCAGGATAGGATATCCTGACGGAATCTGGATCCGTCACGGTGCAGCCCCCCACATGCATGCCGGCTATGCAAAATGCCATGAACAGCCTGTGATCGTTTTCTGCATTCAGATCCGCCCCGTGCGTCTCTCTTGGCGGCTCCAGCACGAGGCCGTCGTCTCTTTCTGTCACCCCGACGCCGAGCTTTTCAAGCTCCCTTGCAATTATTGCAATCCTGTCAGTCTCCTTAAGCCTTGCATGCCTTACGTTTACAATCTCAATGGGTTCTGACGATTTCAGCGCCAGTATTGAGAGGGGCGGAAGCAGGTCCGGCGAGTTGTTCAGATCAAACCTTCCTCCCACCAGGTTGCCAGGCGCCCTCACGCCAATCTCCCCGTCGCCGATTGCAACCTCCACGCCCATCTGTTCCAGTATGTCAATGAACACCTCGTCGCTTTGCGGCAGGTCGCCGATGCCCGCGCTGACTGTCATGCCGTCACCGTTTAGCACCGCGGCTGCGAGCAGCAGGGCGAGGCTTGAAAAGTCTACTGGCACGGTAAACTCCGCTGGCCTGTACACCTGGGGCGCTATGCTGTACCTCTTGTACGGAATCACCGTCTGGACCGATACGCCAAACCTCCTCATGGTTGCAATGGTTGCATCAAGGTATGGCTTTGAGACCATGTTTCCCTCGATGACCATGTTAATCCCGTTGCCTGTCAGCGGCGCGGCAATCATCAAAGACGATATGAACTGGCTTGACAGTTCACCTGGTATGCTGATGTTTCCGCCACGGATCCTTCCGGTGACGGTTATCGGCGGCCTTCCGCCAGTCGACGTGCACGTCGCGCCCATGCTTGAAAGTGCGTCCAGCAGTGGCTGCATCGGCCGCTTCTGCAGACTCTCGTCACCTGTTAGCGTGATCTTATCCTGGTACAGGGCCGCAATGCCGGCGGCAATCCTGATGGTGGTGCCAGAGTTTTCAGTGTCAATTTCAGGAACGCGTCCCCCAGTCCCTATGGGATTCTTGACTGTGACCGACGAGTCCCCAACTATCATGTCTGCCCCCAGCCTTTTGCACGCCTCGATGGTAGCTGCAGTGTCTGCAGACACGAGCATGTTTTTCACTCTGCTCCCCCCGCCGGCAAGCGAGGCAAGAAAGATCGCCCTGTGCGTGTAACTCTTGTTGGGCGGGCACGACACCTGCCCGGATATGACAGATCTCTCCACCCTACAAGTCATGCACATGCGCCTTTGTGTTGCTTATGTCTGAAAGTATGGTGGCTCCGTCTAGTGCTGCAAACACCTTCTTGACTCCCGATTCGTCGCCCTTTTGGACCACCGCTGCGATTGCAGGGCCGTTCCCGGATATTGATGCGCCGACTGCGCCCTGCCCGACAAGATCCGTAATGATTCCCGAATTGCGTCCCAGCACGGCCGCAGTTGCCAGCCCGTTGATTGTCATGGCATCCCAGTATCTTGCATCCCTTGCCAGATCCCAGGCGTGCCCAAACACGGGGGAGAGTATCCTGAGGTTCTTGAGGTTTCCCCTCTTTCTCTTTTTGGGAATGTGGATCACTGCAGTCATGTCTGACGGGCCGTCCTCGAATGCGATCCTTCTCCTCCTTGCATTGTCAGTAACGTTGAACCCACCATAGTAGCATGAACATGCATCGTCATACGCACCCGTGATGCTGACCTTGGACTCGATTGAGGCGTTGACGCCTGCAAGCAGGATCTGCCTGTCTGTGAGTCCGGGTTTGAAGATCCGCGCGCACGCCAGGGCCACGGAACTCGAGATGGCACTCGAACTCTTTAGCCCGTATCCTGCAGGAATCTCAGAGTCAAGCGATACTGTAATCCTGTTCTGATCCATGTTTCTCTTTGAGGCTATCTTTGCCACCGTGCCGAGTACGAGTCGGGAGCTTGTAGGCTTGTCGGACCGTATGACGACCCCCTTTCCAGGCTCCGTACGTACCGTCGCCTCCACCTTCAGGGCGATTCCCACAGTGGCGCCCTTCTGGATGGCTATTGCGTTTACAAGCGATACTGCACCGTGAACGGTGGCCCTTGCTTCAGCCATCAGAACCCTCCAAGCAGCGCCCGCTTCATGGCCTTGTATGGTGGCTTGATGCCGTCGTGCCAAATCTCAAAGGTTCTTGCCGCCTGTCCCAAAAGCATCTCATAACCAAAGATTATGACAGCCTTTTCTTCCTTTGCCTTCCGGATAAAGTCCGTATTCATCGGGGAGTACACTATATCGTACACTATGGTGTCTGCAGATATGCCCTCCAGGGAGATCGGGCTGGGCTCCCCCCTGAGTCCTGCGGCAGTGGCATTTACGATAATGTCGTAGTCTTTTGCAGAATCCCCTATGCTGTCGATTCCTACCGCCTTAGACTTCAGGTGCATCCTCCGGGCAAACTCTGCAAGGCCGGCTGCCCTCGGGACTGTCCTGTTTGCAATCGTGATGTCTGATGCGCCCTCCCTTGCAAATGCCGTGACCAGCGCCCTTGCGGCTCCCCCGGCGCCAAGCAGCAATACGGACGAACCGCCCATGTCAGGGCACCTCTCTTTGAGGGGATCCAGAAATCCGTCCATGTCAGTGTTGTACCCCTTGAGCAATCCGTCCCTGTTTGTAACGGTGTTGACTGCGCCGATCAGGCTGCATGACTCGTCGACCCGGTCAAGATGCCGCATCATCTCAATCTTGTGGGGGATTGTAACGTTGAACCCGTCGACTTTGATCCTCCTGAGGCCCTCCAGACCCTCCTCAAGCTCGCCCCTTGGAATCCTGTATGCAATGTATGCACAGTCCATGCCAAGCTCCCTGAATGCTGCACTGTGGATGTTTGGGGACATGGAGTGATCAATGGGATCACCGATTACGGCAAACGTTTTAGTCATCGTACTCTTCGAGGCGGCACGACGAATTTAAATTCTTAACAGGGTGAATCAGACAGTTGCCGCCGGGCATCATGCCCAAGTCAGTCTTTTGCGACAGCCTACACAAAACGCAGGTTGGCGGCAGTTGGTTTGGACTGAACTCCCCTGCAGCATCAGGTCATGCAGAATGCCGTGCTGCTGCCGCTGGCACTTGAATATGCCCAACCAATCCCAAAGTTCACGCATTGCCTTGGGCGGATGCCTCAGCATTCCCCACCTATTATCTTCCTCATCCGGTCAACGTCAATCTGGCCCGGCGCGACGGCGCGTCCAAGCGAGACGTACGTGTACGGGCTGCCAAGGTACAGGCACAGGATTCTTGAGGCGCTGCCGTGATCGCCCATTGCAAAGGATATCAGGTGCCTGTCACCCTTCCTTCCATACAGCGCAAGCATTCTTGACGCATCGTCGTTTGATTCTGCCATGCACACCAGCTTTATCCAGGACGAATGCTCTAACATCGCATCCATCTGCGCCTGCAGTTTTTCGTCGTCAGGGGTCCCGTTAAAATCATGCCAGGATACGAGCAGTCTTGTTCCCGCGGACTTGATGAGTTTTGCAAGTATTGGGAACCTTTGCAGCGTCTCAAACTCCACGTCCAAGAGGAACGGCTTGTACCACGCAATGAGCGACAGGGTCTTGATTCGTTCCTCCTCGCTCCCCTGAAACCGCCCACCCTCGGCAACCGGTCTGAGGGTGCACACTACCCTGTCCAGACTTTCCTTTATGGCCTCCAGCGTCTCTGCAACCACACCAGGGTACATCTGGGCGGCAGCGGCCTTGGCCGTCAGACTCCCCTTTGTGGCCTCCTGCATTCCTGCCCCACCTCCAGAATCCAGATAGTCGAACCTCACCTCGGCATAGTCTGACTTTTTTAGCGCCTCTGCAAGCGTCTGCGCCGTCTTCTGCGGGGTGGACTCTGCTACAGACACGCACGTCCTGTACGGCGTCGTGTTATTTTTCCAGGATGTATTCATCTGAGACTTCCATTCCAAAATGCCTGCCGGTTGCAGCCTTTGAATGTACCAGTATGGTGTCGCCCTTTTGCAGGTGTGTGACTGATACCAGTTCCCCGTCGGGTTTTACAAAGCGTATCGTCTCGGCATCCTGTGCAATTATGCCTCCCGTCTCGTCTCCTGCAGAGGCCTTGATCATCAGCATCGGCCTTCTTTCAATCTTGGATCTTCCGACAGTTGCCCTCCTGGCGCCCCCCTTGGCATTGAAGATTAGCACCTCGGTTCCTGTCTCAACTTCCGAGAGATACCTGGTGGTGCCGTCGGGCGCAAGCGTGTAGCAGTGTACTGCTCCTGCATTTACCCGAAACGGTCTTGGCGATGTAAATGACGAGCCCACAGCCTCGTTGTGAACCAGAAACAGAAAGTTTGATCTGCTTCCCACAAGCATCCCCTCCCCGAGGTGCAGGATGGATGCAGTGTCAACGCAGACGCGTTCGCCGTCCCCTACCTCCCTTATCTCGGTGATCTCTGCAGGACTCATCTCAAAGGCGGTGGTTCCAAGATAGACGGTGGCCTCCCTTACCTCGTCGATCGACGAGGTGCTGAGGATCACCCCGTCCACCCCCACATCCAGAATTGAGAACATCTTTCTCACTTCTGAAGGGGTTCTTGCAATGGCAAGGATTCGGGTATTTACCTTGTGCAGTTTTGCAATGATGTTTTCCAGCGGGATTATCCTCCAGTCATCAACCTCCACTATTACAAAGTCCAGTCCCTTCTCGGCTGCGGCCATTATGTCATCGATGTCCTGGTTCGAGAGTACCTTGAACCTCCTTCCGGCTGAATTCCCCTCTGCCAGCATGCCGTCTGCCGAGTTCCAGATTGCCTTCATGCTGCCTGCCTTGGCAGGGTCAAGATAGACTGTCTGAATGCCCTCTTCTGCAAGTTGTGCAAGAAACTCGGGCAGCTGCGCATCCGGCACGCTGGGCAAAATTATCAGTTCTCTAGGCTTGGTCAATTCTCTTCATCGCTTCTGCGGCTGTCCCCTTTTTGAAGATTATCTCTGCCAGCGCCTCCACCATCTTCTCTGGCGCCTTGTGTGCAAAGATGTTTCTGCCGTATGTCACCCCTGCGGCCCCGGCCCCGATGGCATCTTCAGTCATCTGTAAAATGTCCATGTCCGTTTCAGCCTTGGGGCCTCCTGCAATCACAACCGGGACCGGCGTGCTCTTTACAATCTCTGCAAAAGAGTCCGGATTCCCGGTGTACAGTGTCTTGACTATGTCTGCCCCGCACTCTGCCCCTATCCTTGCAGCATGCGCCACAATCTCCGGGTCGTGCGGATTCTTGATGTTCTCACCCCTCGGGTACATCATTGCCAGAAGCGGCATGCCCCACCTGTGACACTGGCCTGCGATATCTCCCAGATCCCTGAGCATCTCAGGTTCCTCTGCTCCGCCAATGTTGATGTGTAATGATACCCCGTCGGCCCCCATGGCGACTGCCTCCTTTACAGTGCCAGTCAGCATCTTGCGGTTGGGGGATAGCGAAAGCGACGTACTGCTTGAAAAATGAACCAGTACTCCTGCCCTGATCGGCTTGGGCAGGGACTTTAGGATTCCCTTGTTGATGATTATGCTTGTAAGGCCCCGTCCGTCACACTTGTATATGACCGAGGCAGGATCCTCAAGGCCCCTGATGGGGCCGTTTGAGATCCCGTGATCCATTGGAATGCAGAGCATCTTTCCCTTCCGGAGGATGCGACTGAGTCTTATCTGGTTACCGGATACCATGTGCTATTCTCGCTTTTACACCCTAATTAAAAATAACGTAACTGCATAGTTTTTTGATCAAATGTTGAACTCCATGCCTACGCGCGTCTATGCAGTTTTTTGACGTGGAGCCAGGCCCTCGCGCAGGATCGTGCCAAGATCATCTCCCCTTGCCTTGCATGTCTGCTTGATGCTCATCAGCGTGGCAATGGCATCTGCACCCTTCTTTGACCTGCTCCCGTTGCTGTTCTTGCGCAGGATGACGCACGGCCTGATGGCCCGCTCTGCCCGGTTGTTGTGGTATTCGACGCCGTCTGTCTCCAGAAACGCAAACAGGTGGCCTTTTTCCCGCACCAGCCTCTTGCGCATCCTGTTGCAGTGCTTGCAGTCGCGGTCCTTTTCGAGCCTGCCGATAAGTGACGCGATACGACGATCCAGCCTCTTCTTTGCGGCAAGCGCGTCTGCCCCTCCCGGAACGGCGCCGTCGATGTGCGAGTCCCACGGTATCGCGCGCAGCGTCCTTGCGTGACGCTTGTAGTCGTAGCCGGGATTCTTGTATTTCAGGGTGTCCTTGATGTCCCGGGCGTAATGAAGGTGGCACTTTTGGTGTTCGGATCCGATGACGTTCCACGCGGCCCACGAGTCAGACGTGACGCATCCCGGGTAGTCCTTGCCGAGCATCTTTTTTGGAACCTTCGAGTTCCTGTGGCGGTGCACCTCGTAGATTACGGCGTACCTGGCTACAGCCACCCACAGCCAGTAGTTCGTGCCGTCGACGCGCCAGATTGTCTCGTCCCCGTTTATCGCAGGCGAGTTTCTTACCTCCTCCTTGATCTTCTCGTACAGCGGCCCGAGCTCCCGGGCCATCCTGCACACCATGCGGTTTATCGCAGATTCCGTGATTCTTGCCGAGTACATCATCATGACAATATTGCATATTCTGAGGTCTGACATGCCGTGCAGCCGGAGGATGACCATCATTATCATAAAGTTGATCCCGTACCTGGAGTTTGGCAGTGCCAGCGGAGTCCTGCCGGACACGGTCCTCTTGCAGTTCCTGCAACGCCTTCTCTTTACTGTCACCTTGATGTGCTTTAGTTCCGTCTTGGCAGCCTCCCTTACCACCTTTGTGTACGTGGATACGCACTCGGAGAGGTCGGAGCTGCCGCAGTTGTCGCACGTGTGGGGATCTGCCGTCTCCTCTGCGTCTATTCTTTCAGGACGCGCAAGGCCCGTGCGTTTGTGGTCACTTGGCTTGCCCTTGGCCTTGCCCTTGCCCTTTGCGCGGCGCCGGGTACTGCCGGTCTTTTTGTCCGGTTTTGCGCCGATGCTCCTTGCAACGGCAGCCGATATGATGCCCTTTGCCTCCTGCAACTCTGCCGTGAGATCCTGGATCTGTTTGAGGGCGGCAGCGTAAAGATCAGCGAGTTTGGCCATCTGCCGGTCTTTTTCGGCCATCTGCCGGTCTTTTTCGGCCATCTGCTCTGCCATCATACCCACTTTTTCCTCCAGTTCTGCAATCCTTGACTCGGAATTATCATCAGACATATGCAAACCGTGGGCAACAATGATCTAAAAATTAGGACGGAGAGAAAAACTCGATCAAGTGATCAAAAATAGTTTTAAAAAATTAGACAGACGCGGATTTTCTGATTGTAGATATGGAGTTCAACATTTGATCAAAAAACTACACAGATACAAAATAACCTAAATGTTCCTGTGCCAGAATCAGGCAGTGCACGCCCGGCCAGTCTCCAAGATCAGGCACGGTCGTTTGCATATTCACGTCCGGACAGATCCCAGACATCTGGCACTCATTATGGTTTAAATAATAATCGTACGGAACACAGGATTATGAGCCAAGCCGTAGAGTACATAAAAAATAGCGGCGTCGGCGACATTCTGGACAACTCGCTTAACGGATGCAAGCCGGGGTACGACGACTGCATTAGGCTTCTGGAGTCTGACGAGGTTCATCTCATGGGGCTTGTCTCCGGACAGCTGGCAAGAAGACGGTTTGGAAGAAAGGCGTCATTTGTAAACAACATAATCCTAAACTACACCAACGTCTGTATTACAGACTGCAAGTTCTGTGCATTCTACCGGCCGCCCGGAGACGACGAGTCCTACACGTTGAGCCTTGATCAGATTGAGTCCAGGGTGAGTGCGGCATGGGACATGTTCAAGATACGCCAGGTCCTGATCCAGGGCGGACACAATCCCCACCTTGGAATAGAGTATTACGAGGATGCATTCAGAATGATCCGCAAAAAGTTTCCGATGGTGGGCCTTCACGGGCTGTCCGCATCAGAGATCGACATGATTGCAAAGGTTGAAAAATCCTCGACCCTGGATGTTCTTTCCCGACTCAAAGACTCTGGACTGCAGTCGGTCCCCGGAGCCGGGGCAGAGATACTAGTCGACTCTGTAAAGGACATCATCAGCCCAAAGAAGATTGCAAGCGACGACTGGATTAGGATCATGGGCGAGGCGCACTCCATCGGGCTTCCTGCCTCTGCGACGATGATGTACGGACATGTAGAGAGCAACGCAGACATTGCAGAGCACTTTATGAAGATAACAAGACTGCAGGAACGGACAGGTGGGTTTATGGCGTTTATTCCATGGAATTTTGAGCCAAACAACACACTGATGCAGCAAGATGGAACCGTCAAGCACGGAACCGGCGGCATTCAGCTGCTAAAGATGATTGCCATATCCAGGCTGATCTTTGATGACTTGATCCCGCACATCCAGTCATCCTGGCTTACAAACGGGGTCGGAATGGCCCAGCTTGCCTTGCAGTATGGCGCAGATGACTTTGGTGGAACGCTCATCGGCGAGGAGGTCGTATCCTGTACGGGGGCCCGCTCTACTGAGCTTACCGGCAGCATCATAGCAGAGGCCATACGTCAGATCGGATACACCGTGGAGGAGCGGGACAACTTTTACAATCCCGTCCTGGCATCATAGCCCGTATTCGTGCCATCTGGAATCAACCATGCTTCTTGTCTTCTCGTCTACCCCCACCTTCTGCTGAATCTCCCTCTGGTATCCCTCCTCGCTTGTCTTCTGCGTTGCATCAATACCCATCTTGGAGCCCAGGTTGACAAGCGGGGATGCCGGATCAAGGGTGTCGGTAGGCGTGTTGGCAATGATCGTCGTATCCCTTGCAGGATCCGCCCTCGTCGTCACTGCCCATATGACATCGTTCATATCGTGAACGTTGATGTCCTCGTCGACTACTACAAGCGTCTTTGTAAGGGAGAGCTGTCCCATTCCCCACAGGCCCATCATCACCTTCTTTGCCTGACCCGGGTATCTCTTTGTGATCGATACGACTGCCAGCCCCTGAAACCATCCTGATGCCGGCATGCTGAAATCTGCCACCTCTGGATGAAACATCCTGATCAGCGGCAGAAATGACTGCTCAATTACCTTTCCAATGTATGCATCCTCCAGAACCGGCTTTCCCACCACAGTAGTCACATATACCGGATTCCTCCTGTGCATGACTCCTGTAAGCGTGAATACAGGGTATGGCTCGACTGGCGTGTAGTATCCGGTATGATCTCCAAAGGGCCCCTCGTCCCTGAGATCCGCAGGATCAACATATCCCTCCATGACAATCTCTGCGTTTGCAGGAACATCCAGATCAACTGTCTTGCACCTTACTGTACTGATTCCCTCCTTTCTTGTAATTCCTGCAAACAGATACTTGTCCAGTCCCTCGGGAACAGGCGCAATCGCCGAAAAGACGGTTGCCGGATCCCCGCCTATGATTATGGCAGCAGGTATTCTCTCCCCTCGGTCCCTTGAGATCTCGCCGTGGTGGGCTCCCCTCTTGTGTCTCTGCCAGTGCATCAGGGCATGGGTGCTGTCTATAACCTGCATTCTAAACACGCCCAAGTTTCTAACCCCCGTCTCAGGATGCGCTGTAGCAACCATTCCCAGCGTGATGAATCTTCCTGCATCTTTCGGCCACGACTTTATGATTGGAATCCCATCAAATGACGGCTCTGCAGATACGACCTCCGATACCGGCCCGTTTGTCTCATTTTTGGGAAACACTGCTGCCATCTTTGAGAGCTCTGGAAGCTTTCTTAGCTTGCCCAAAAGCCCCGATGGGACGCTCATCCTTGTCATCTCCACTATGCGCCTGCCAATCTCGGTAAAATCCGTCATTCCGAGTCCGATCTCCAGCCGCTTCATGGAACCAAACGTGTTTCCAAGTATTGGCATGTCGTATCCTTTTACGTTCTCAAACAGGATCGCCGGACCTCCACGGTACATCTCCCTCCTCAGGATCTCTGCAACCTCAAGGTCTGCATCAACACTTGCCTTGACTCTCTTTAATTCCCCGCATCCTTCCAACTCGGAGATGAGCTCGTGAATGTCTTTTATCGTCATGATGGATATGGTGCCGGTTTGGGTATAAGCTTAACTGGATTCAGAGCGTGTGTATGGCGCCTGCCCTGCATGCTGCCGTCCATCACAACAAAGCGGGATTCGGATTTTTCACACGACGTGCCCCAAGCCTGCCAATGCAGTATGCCGCGCCGAACTGCAATTCCGTAGACGGCATCAGTCGTGCCCTTTTGCCATTCACGCAGTTGCATTATCAGAAGACTTGGCATACCTGCCCTACATCGGGGGCAGTTCTGTCTTTTTGTCGTGTCCCCCGGATCCAAACTTGCAATAAAAGCAGAGTCCGGATTCCATATACTTTAACTGCTCCACCTGGATTGCACCAATCTTCAGGGCTATCTTTGTCAGCAGCTTGTATTTCAGGGGCATTGCAGGAATAACCTCATCCATGTAGACTCGGTAGTGATCAGGACAAAATCTGAGTGTAATCTTGGATGGTTCCTTGCCTTTTTCATTTACCTGTTTTGTAAAATTGATCTGTTCCCGGATGTATTCGTGCTTTGGGCATGGGCAGTCCTTGCCTCCGGGATGCTCGTATGCAGGCACGTTCTTCCAGTCAAAATCCGGAAAATCCTTCTCAAAATCATCCATCAAACATCATAAACGCCCTATGCATATAAAACTTGATTATGCTGGGTCGGATGTTCTCTGTACCATCAAATCAAGATGATGCACGTTTTGTGCTTGGCTGCTTGCTGTGAATCACGTTCCAGCCACAATAAAGATTCAGCATGCGTGACGCCGATCCCCCATACGCGACTGCCAGAGTTTGGCTACACGGACATAATGCCGTGGTGCATGTCATACCGTGCCAATGACACGTGTCATGCTTTTGATTATTACGCTGAAAAAACCAAACCTGCGTGGTCAAGATATGAATCCGTGTTTGCAGGACATGCCCAAAACACGTCTGGCCGCAATTAATCATAAAAGAATTCACCATTTATTCAAATTGACATCCATGGCAATTCAGGTGTACGAGAAATAGCCTCCCCCACCAGACATGGTATTTCTCGCCAGTCTGCTTGCCAACCACCAATTCTCCTTTTGAAGACATTTTGTACACAAATATCTGCGCCAGCCTCATCCCCATACCCCAGAGACAGTACCGGTGATGTTTGCATCAGTGTGGGACGAGCCCGATGTAATTTTGTAAAACATCCATACGGATCCCATTCAAGAGGGCATGGTAGGCACAACATCAGTACGAAGATGAGAATACAGTTACCACTCGTATTCGGAGAATCAGACATACATGCTCAGATTGTTTCAAAACCAAGCGGAGTTATTTGCATGGTTCATGCCCAGATACGCCGGATGAGGAGGCGTAGTCAGATAACCGGGTGTGTTCTAGTAATAAAAAATGCCATTTCATGTGCCAAGATGCCAAAGACATGATTGGTGCCAGAACCCGTCGACACCAACAGTGCCGCACCGTCAATCTTTCACAACCCATAAAATCCCCCAAATTCAAGACACTGTGCGGAGGCTCCGCTAGGAGGCGCGTGTCAAGACGCGCCGGTTACGCTGCAAGTGTCGCGATTTGATCCTGTGTGAGCCTGCCGTCTTTTGCCTGCAATCTGGCCACGAGCTCGACGTTGTAGCACATGACACGGATCGCAGTCTCCCTTGTCCGGTTCTCGTGTTTTCGGCACCTGGTGCTGTCCCCGTACATCTTCTTGAGGGCTGCAAAGACTGCCTCGATGATGCTGCGCTGGTGGTATTCCGAGTCAAACCTGTCCTTGTCATCCATGTACAGGCTTACCATCTCGCGCCACGACTGACTTCCCCTGGCGTTGCGTATGGTGTTGGATTTTGGCTTGATGCGGGGCACCATTTCCATCGCAGATATCATGTTGCACATGAGCCTTGCCAGGTATGCAGAATCCAGGCAAAAGTCACCGGTGCCTAGGCCGAGCCTGCCGAGCATCGCGTACAGCCCGTTTATGTCTGCCACTGCGCTGTCAGTCACCATGCAGTCGATTATCACCCTGGTGCGTATGTCCACGATTGCGTGCAGCTTGACCCATCCCTTTCTGGTACGAAAACTGTCGGTCCTGACGTTAAACCACCTGACAAACCGCAGGTACGAGTACCCGGTGCTGTCTGCTGCCAAGGAGCCTGCCTCCACCTCCCTGATGGCAATCCGGTGTGCCTCTGCCAGGTACCATTCCGGGATCAGGCCGTAGGCGCGTGCTATCGTGCTCTTGGAGGGAATTTTCTCTAGGCCCATCTTGGCTGCCATGGCGCTATTGTTTCGGAGGATGCCGACCATCTTACGGTAGGTCGTGCGCTGTGCCTCAAGCATGATGCAGACAGCTGCCATGGCGCCAGGCGGGTATGCCGTCATGCCACCCAGACCGGGCCTGACGGCGTACGGATCCCCAAGATTCTTGATTATTCCCAGCACGGTATTCAGCATGAGGCCCGACAGGTACTGCTGAACCAAATCGTACTGTCGTTGGTCGCGTTTCTTTGTAGTCATTAGGCGATGCCGTGATCCGCCGATCCATATCTTTTGTCATCCGGGGGTATATGCCTCTAGGACACACCCCAGATAACCCAAATATACATAAACCCCAGATCATTCACTCAGAGCAATGCAAAAAGCTAAAAAATCGCCTAAAAATTACGACGAAGCTGCTGATTTAGAGACATCACTACACGATTACACCACAGACATACAATCAAGTCTTGATTCAGAACAGCAACCTGCAGAGACTGCCAAGCCCAAGGGAGCACTTCCAAAGGGATTTGACAAGCCAAAGCCCAAGGAGGCACCAAAGCCTGCAAGACCAAGAGGCAGGCCACGGAAGTTAACTACCGATACGGCCGCAAAGCCTGCAAGACCAAGAGGCAGGCCACGGAAGTTAACTACCGATACGGCCGCAAAGCCTGCAAGACCAAGAGGCAGGCCACGGAAGTTAACTACCGATACGGCCGCAAAGCCTGCAAGACCAAGAGGCAGGCCACGGAAGTTAACTACCGATACGGCCGCAAAGCCTGCAGAGACTGCCAAGCCCAAGGGAACACTTCCAAAGGGATTTGACACGCCAAAGCCCAAGGAGGCACCAAAGCCCAAGGAGGCACCAAAGCCTGCAGAGACTGCCAAGCCCAAGGAAACACTTCCAAAGGGATTTGACACGCCAAAGCCCAAGGAGGCACCAAAGCCCAAGGAGGCACCAAAGCCTGCAGAGACTGCCAAGCCCAAGGGAACACTTCCAAAGGGATTTGACACGCCAAAGCCCAAGGAGGCACCAAAGCCCAAGGAGGCACCAAAGCCCAAGGAGGCACCAAAGCCCAAGGGAACACTTCCAAAGGGATTTGACACGCCAAAGCCCAAGGAGGCACCAAAGCCCAAGGAGGCACCAAAGCCTGCAGAAACAACATCACAGCCACCGGCAACACTCAATGCCGCATTGGAGGATGCATACTATGCAAGCCCACAGACGGACTTCCACGAATACAGGACAAAGGTGACCGGATACTCACCGTCTCCTAACCGATACTATGTACGACTGACTGCACCTGTGGGAAGCGTTCCGACAACCAACTGGAACGATCACAAGGCCAAGGTTACAGGCTATACGCAGCCATCCAACCAGTACTTTGCAACAAGGGCACGACTGGCATATCACCCTCCCGACAAGACGTTTGGGTCATTTAGTGGTGTGGGTATGAGTTTCGAAGGCGGTACTGCCACACAGGCAGAGCAGACACCGGAACCAAAACCCGCAAAGGGCAAGCTTCCAAAAGGTTTCTAACCCCACAATTCTTCTCTTTTTCATAGAAATGTTTTTTTTGATTACTGCGTATGTCATTTATGCCTCCAAATATCATATGTCCCAACTGCCAACAAAGGGAATGGCTACAGAGCCCTGAATTGAGTTACCTGCCCAAGGTAAGCCGGACTGATGAAGGAAAATACGTTGCAGACACCGACAACGGAATTCATGTAAACCTCTGGCGATGCAATAACTGCATGTATGTAATGGCATTTTGGGAACCTGATTAACTCACAGATCTCCCTTTAGGCCTAGATCGCAACGCAATAAAATTTTTGCAAATTTTTGTCTAATTTTATGAATTAATTTGAACCATGGTATGCACTAATCAAAATGTAAATAAACAGTGCTGTATTTACTGTAAGGAATGGCAAATGACAACGCAAGTTCAAGCAAAAAGCCAAGCACATCACAGACTGGATCTAAAAGACCAAGAGGCAGGCCACGAAAGGTAACTGCTGACACGACACCAAAGACTCCAAGACCAAGAGGCAGGCCACGAAAGGTAACTGCTGACACGACACCAAAGACTCCAAGACCAAGAGGCAGGCCACGAAAGGTAACTGCTGACACGACACCAAAGACTCCAAGACCAAGAGGCAGGCCACGAAAGGTAACTGCTGACACGACACCAAAGACTCCAAGACCAAGAGGCAGGCCACGAAAGGTAACTGCTGACACGACACCAAAGACTCCAAGACCAAGAGGCAGGCCACGAAAGGTAACTGCCAATGTAGAGGCACCAAAGCCCCAAGAGGCACCAAAGCCCCAAGAGGCACCAAAGCCCCAAGAGGCACCAAAGCCCCAAGAGGCACCAAAGCCCCAAGAGGCACCAAAGCCCCAAGAGGCACCAAAGCCCCAAGAGGCACCAAAGCCCCAAGAGGCACCAAAGCCCCAAGAGGCACCAAAGCCCCAAGAGGCACCAAAGCCCCAAGAGGCACCAAAGCCCCAAGAGGCACCAAAGCCCCAAGAGGCACCAAAGCCCCAAGAGGCACCAAAGCCCCAAGAGGCACCAAAGCCTGCAGAGACTGCCAAGCCCAAGGGAACACTTCCAAAGGGATTTGACAAGCCAAAGCCCAAGGAGGCACCAAAGCCTGCAGAGACTGCCAAGCCCAAGGGAACACTTCCAAAGGGATTTGACAAGCCAAAGCCCAAGGAGGCACCAAAGCCCAAGGAGGCACCAAAGCCTGCAGAGACTGCCAAGCCCAAGGGAACACTTCCAAAGGGATTTGACAAGCCAAAGCCCAAGGAGGCACCAAAGCCTGCAGAGACTGCCAAGCCCAAGGGAACACTTCCAAAGGGATTTGACAAGCCAAAGCCCAAGGAGGCACCAAAGCCCAAGGAGGCACCAAAGCCTGCAGAAACAACATCACAGCCACCGGCAACATTCAATGCCGCATTGGAGGATGCATACTATGCAAGCCCACAGACGGACTTCCACGAATACAGGACAAAGGTGACCGGATACTCACCGTCTCCTAACCGATACTATGTACGACTGACTGCACCTGTGGGAAGCGTTCCGACAACCAACTGGAACGATCAAAAGGCCAAGGTTACAGGCTATACGCAGCCATCCAACCAGTACTTTGCAACAAGGGCACGACTGGCATATCACCCTCCCGACAAGACGTTTGGGTCATTTAGTGGTGTGGGTATGAGTTTCGAAGGCGGTACTGCCACACAGGCACCGGAACCAGCACAAACACAGCAGGCTCCACCTCCACAGCAAACAAGACATAGCGACAATGACATGAAATCAAGACAAGAGCAATTGAAGGATTATGAAGGCAGCTACCTCAAAAGAATCGAGCAAGAAAGAATTGAAGCAGAGCAAGCATATCAGAAAGCACTACAAGCTGAAGCAAATGCTGTGGCAGCAGCAGCTAATGCCAAGAAGGGCCGCGGCGTTCTACCCAAGGGGTTTACGCCAGAACCTGAACCAGAACCACCAAAGGCCTCCCGAGGTACACTTCCAAAAGGCTTCTAAACCATCTACCATCTCTTTTATTTATTTATTCAAGCAAAACATTCAATGCCTGCGTTCGGAAATTATTTTGTGTTACTTTGGGCTACAGCCTGCATGCCCCATGCGTCTGGCAGTTTTTCATAATTATCGGGAATCGCATTATTTCTGACTTAGAAAATCCTCTAGTACCAATTTTGAATGGCCGGCAGGCTTTACTTTTGAATAAATCTTAAAGATTTTTCCATCATCATTTACAAGGAACGTGCTTCTCAGCACACCCATGTACTCCCTGCCCATGAACTTCTTCTTTCCCCATACGCCAAACCTGGTTGAAACCTCCTTTTCAGCATCTGACAGGAGCGTATACCTGATTCCCATCTTGTCACAGAATTTTTTGTGGGATCTTGTGTCATCTGGGCTGATTCCAATTATGTCAATTCCCTCTTTTCGGAACAGTTCATAATCTCTTGAAAACTCGTCGGCCTGGGTCGTACACCCGGGAGTAAAGTCCTTTGGATAAAAGTAGATTACATGCTTTCTTCCGTTCAAATCTGTAGATTTGACGGTGTTGCCGTCTGCATCATTCAGCTCAAATTCAGGAACCGTGTCTCCTTGAGAAACCATGTGGTAGGGCGCCGGCCTCACAAATAATTACCTTTTGATGGTCTGCTGTGTCTTATGCAAAATGCATCCTGCCACCCATTTGAATCCGTGCCAGGCACCCATGAACGCCACCCCTGTGGCGATTCGGGCCAAAAATATGGGCATCCCATATTATTCGAATCTTTTATATGGAAACTTGAAGTGGTTACATTCTGATGGTTAATCCAAGGGCCTATCTTGCAGAAGCAATCTCAACTTACGGGCTGGTGTTCTTTGGCCCGCTTTCAGTCATACTTGCAATTGCATCCTTTGGCGAGGAGCTAACTACGCAGTCTGTACTGTTCATATCCCTTGGACACGGGGGAGCCATTGCCCTGATGATCTATGCGTTTGGACACGTATCTGGGGCACACATCAATCCTGCAGTTACAATACCCATGATGATTACCAGGCAAATCGGGATTGCCGATGGAATCGGCTACATCGCCTCACAGCTGATTGGCGCAGTAGCCGCAGCGGCCACACTCATGGCAATCCTGCCGGAACTTGGCGCCAAGGTCAACTTTGGAACGCAGGGCGGTCCAAGCGAACTGATCAACGGCAGCGTCGCATCCGGATTTGCAGTCGAGGCGATACTGACATTCTTCCTGGTAACTGTGATCTTTATGAGCGCAGTACACAAGAAGGCATCGCCTGGTCTGCACGGGATCACCATAGGCGGAATGGTGTTCCTTATTCACCTGATTGCAGTTCCACTGACTGGCGCGTCGGTAAACCCTGCAAGGACGTTTGGTCCTGCACTGATCTCAGGATTCTGGGAATTTCACTGGCTGTACTGGGCAGCGCCAATCCTAGGCGGAATCATAGCGGGTCTGATAATGAACTACGTCTTTGTCAAGCCGGCAGAAAAGGAAGCATAGTCCGGATGCCAACGTTTTTAACAATTTTTGGAAGTCGGACAGCATGAATCATGAAGATGTCTCCAGAATGTTTCATACAGAGTCGGACAAGCTCAAAGGCCTGATCAGCAATGCAACAGTCACAGACCTGCCCGTTTCTGAGATTGTGGAGATCTATTATCAGGTCATCAACGTGTCCTCGATGGCCCTCATGCTCAGGCAGCAGCTTGACCCGGTCAAGCACAAGCAGCTGCTGGACAGGATTACTCATGCCGAGTCAGTAATTTCTGAGAGGTTCAATTCTGACATCCATCCCAGAATTCAGGCAAACCTTGCCGACCTGATCACCGAATCCACCAAGAACCTTCAGTCTCAGGATACGGGAAATGATACTGACATGTCCGCAGCATACGAGAATCTGCGTCAAATGATGAGCACCCGGGAGTTTGTAGGACAGTATGAGAAGGGATTGTCTGGTTGAACACCTTGCAAAGAACCTTGCAGTTCTAAAAAGGGAGTTTGCAGAGGAGTATGATGGGACAGGCCACATCCAGGAGGTCATCCCGACATCAAGATCCGAGCGGTTTCCAATAAGCAGCCATGATCTGAAATTACTGCACCGATTCGCCGGGAGCAATCCAATCTATTACAACTCGTTTGAAAAGACAGTCGGGGACAGTACCCCGTGCACTGTCTACGAGGGGGACATCAACAGGTACTGGCTCAACAGCATTCAGCACGACTCCAGCTGCGCACCATTCTCTCCGACATGGATAATGTCTGCATATGTAGGCTCGCTGTTTGTAAGGGAGCTTGGCTACGGCCAGATGGTTGATGTCGGATCCGGGGATGGCAGGATAGCATTCTGCGGCAGGGTTGCAGGCATGGAATCCTACAGCATAGATCTCGATGAGATGCTAGTCGGAATACAGAACAGCCTCTCGGACATACTGGACTTTCATCCATTCTGCTCGGATGCTGCATCCTTTGACTACTCGGCACTGGATCTGAAGAGGCCCGCATTCTTTATTGGCGGACTTGCACAGATGGGCGGAGGTGAGCTCGCCGCCGGGGTGATGAGGAGTGTGTCTGGTTGTGGGGATGCAGGATGGGTGTTTGCAGGGACGTACTCCCAAAAGTACCGTCAGGATCCCAAAAACGGGGCCGGATGGGGCACATTCATTGAGGAAAATGGCCTTGAGTTGATCCGGACTGTCTCCCTGCCCACGGCATGGACATTTGACGAGCCAGACGACACGCCATACGTGTTTGCGCGCACTCGGCAATAGCAATCCAAATTAAACACAAACCATGCACACAATTCGGACTCGTTGCATAGCTTGGATAGTGCGAACGCTTGCGGAGCGTTAGGTCGCCGGTTCAAATCCGGTCGGGTCCGTTTATCCAAATTTTAAAACTCTAATACCCCCTGTATGTAACACTCTCATTGGATTACGAGAAGTTCTGCTTGCAAATTCTGGATGCCGAACCCAAGATTCGGTTTGCCACCGTATATGACGAGTGGGCTGTTCGTCTGGGGGGCGGCATAAGGGACGGCGTGGAAAACCTGCTTTCGGAGCGCGCAGAAAACGAGCTGGTCAACCTCTCCACCCTCGATTGGAAGGCCCGCAAAGACAGGTCAAAATGGCTTGGCAAAACAAAATACGCCATGACCGAGTATGACAAGATCAAGCGCTTTTCGTTCTATCTGGGAGATGACCGCCTGCTTCTCGTAAGCACCGAAAAGGACTGTGACACAAACACGGTAGTAGACAAGGTCATAAGTCTCTATTACAAGAATCTTGGCTAGGCAACCCCCGTTTTGCAGCATCTGTGATCTCTAATCTTTAAGCGCACACGATGAACCGTTGTCATGGAGATAAAGTCAGAAAAATTCATCATAAAATACCTGAAAGCACTGCCTGACGATACCATAATCAGGTACTATACCAAGAATTAAAAATTCATATCAAAATTGCCCATAAATGATTGATGCGGCAGCTGCATCTGAAAATCATGGCGTATGTGATACTCAAATGATGGGAAAAGACACCCCAAACGTCCGGTATCCTGGACAATTGAAGCACCGTGCATGGCACACGCTAGACGTGCCTCCGGCGTAATTTGATGCTGTCTTAGATGGCCCTGTACAGGAAGTTTTCAACTGCCAGGTTCGGCTTCGTATACCGCGTGTACCTGGTGATGGCCTCCCGGAGCATGCGCAGGCTGGTGTACGGCACGTCAAGGACTGCCCGCTTAAGATCCCTCCAGTACGTCTCTATGGCGCTCAGGTCCGGGGATGCCGTGGGCAGGAAGACTATCTCCAGGCCGTCTGTCTTCTCAACCAGCTCGCGTATCTTTGTCGCCCTGTGCTGGGAGGCCTTGTCCATGATCAGGCAGATCTTCTTGAATTTGTATACTGCCTGCCTCAAAAAATCCGCAAAGGTGTGCCGGTTGAACCTGTCGTACTGTCGGAACATCCCCCTGCCGTCTGTGGTGATCAGGCCGTGGAGTACAGTCTTGGAGTGCGAGCCCGTGTACGTGTAAAGCGCCCGCATTCCCTTCCTGGTGTAGCCACGCCTCCGCGGCCGCGCATCGGAGATCACTATGGACTCGTCCTGTATCGCCACGACTGCCCCTTCACTGTTCTTTTTTTATAATCTCCGGCATTGACTTTTGGAATTCCCTGATCTCCTCGTCAGAGGCCCTGCTTGCGTGCCTTCCCACGGGAACCTTCTGGGAATAGCCCCATCCACGCAGCAACTTGCGCACGTATCCGAGATCGTACTTTACGCCGGTTCTCTGCAGGATGTATTCCTGCATCTCCCTGCCCGTCCATACAGTCTTCTTGCATGCATTCTTTCTGATCTTCTTCATGTCTGCCTTGCCCGCCTTGGTCGGCCTGCCGGAGCGTGGCATGTCCTCCAGTCGGTCAAATCCCACTTCCAGGTAGCGCTCATGCCACTTGTAGCCCCACGAGGGCGACTTGCCAAGGGATTTTGCAGAATCCCTTATGGTTATTCTGTCACGCTGGACCCTGATGATGAGCATCATGCGATCCTTGATCTTGCAATCGGTCTCAGTGGCGTATCTTTTCAACATCGTCTTGGTCTTCATTGACTGGATCACGTGGGATGATCACATTACCATATGAGTTGAAATTATTTAATAATCACATGAATTTTTTACTCTTGGTATACCTTGATGTGGAGTACGCCCCGTTTCCCGTCCTGGTCATCGAAGAGTATACGAGACGGTTCAAGCATAAGACGAAAAACGAAATCACCAAGGATCTCAAACTGCAGTCCCATCACGTGGATAACGTGCCCCTTTCTGGCCGCCATCAAACCATGGTGTAACTAATATCCCGTACGGGTGCCAGAATCCATCATGGTAAGCAGGTGCAGCTGGGCATGCGAGGAACCAAACACGACATACCACGATACCGAATGGGGGATACCACAGCATGACGATCAAAAGCTGTTTGAGTTTCTCGTATTGGAGGGTGCACAGGCAGGTCTGTCATGGGTCACAATTCTCAAACGCCGGGAGGGCTACAGGACGGCATTTTCTGACTTTGATGCGCCATCTGTCTCAGGGTACACCCAAAAAGACATCCAAAGGCTGCTTCAGGACAAGTCCATAATCAGGAACAGGCTTAAAATCACTTCTGCCATCAACAATGCCCGGCAGTTTCTCAAGGTGCAGTCCGAGTTTGGTTCTTTTGACAGGTACCTGTGGGGGTTTGTCAAGCACAAACCAATACTAAACGGATTCAAAAAACCCTCAGACATTCCGGCATACACGGAAACATCAGAGAAGCTAAGCTGGGATCTCAGGAGACGCGGATTCACTTTTGTGGGACCCACAATATGCTATGCCATGATGCAGGCAACAGGCATGGTAAATGACCATACTGAGGGCTGCTTTATGTATCAAAAATGATTTTATTAGCGGGCGGCCTGCATCATGCATGGCTGAAGGAAGATTTGCAACGTCGATCAGCTGCATGGACGGACGCATCCAGCTGCCAATCACGCACTGGATCAAGGAAAATTATCCGGTGGACTTTGTCGATACAATCACCGAGCCCGGCGTAGACAGGGTGATATCGCATCATCAAAACCTGGAATCCATAATGAGAAAGGCCGAGATCTCAATCAATGCGCACAAGTCAAGACTGATAGTCATCTCTGGCCACCATGACTGTGCAGGCAATCCTGTATCTGACGAGGAGCACATTGCCCAGATCAAGGAGGGCGTGTCCATTGCAGAATCCTGGGGGCATGACATACAGATCGTAGGAGTCTGGGTTGGTGCGGACTGGAAGGTTCAAAAGGTCGCATGACGCATGGATAGGCTCGGCAGGATGGTTGTGTCCGGGGTGGCGGCGCTGGCCATACTGACCATAACGCTTTACGCGTATCTGGATATGCAGCAGAGCCGCTCTGCGCCATTGGATTCCCAGGTTGTGGACAGCTGCCGAAGCCTGGTACGCCAGAGTGCCGACATACTAGTCGAAGTGGCAGGCGACAACCTGCAGCCAGACGATCCTGCCGACGCACCAAGACTGCAGGAACTTCAGGCAAGAATCATGATGATTGAAGGGGAGATGAGCAGTCTTGGCTGTCTTGAGGATCCCGATAGGTGGGTATACGGTTCATTCAAGCAGGAGATGGCAGAGTATGAGGAGTATATTGCCGAACTCACCCGAAGAAATGCCGAGGGCTGACTCGTGTCATGATTTGTGCCGTGGGGATGCCGTGATCCATTCAAGCCACGAAGGGATTTGGCATGCAGTCATGGCGTAAACGGGAATTTCTCCAGAAATCAGGCCGTCTGCTGCGCCATGGCCCGTTCCGGGTCGGGCTTGCACTCGGTCAAATGGATATAATAGTATATAATCAGGTCATAGTCATGTTGAAACAAACATGGCAGAAGGGCATTTTATCCAGACGATTATCGAGGTAGGCATACTCCTTGCAGCGGCAAAACTGATGGCCGAGCTCTTCCTCAGGCTAAATCTTCCAATCGTGCTAGGGGAGCTCTTGGCAGGGATGATCATAGGGCCGTTTGCGCTTGGGTCCGTGTTGGTTATTGACGGCACTCAGCTGATCCAGATAAACGAGGAGATCAGGATTCTCGGGGAGATTGGTGCCATCGTAATCCTGTTTATGGCAGGACTTGAGATGACTCCAAAGGAGTTTATCAGGGGAGGAAAGGCATCGTTTACTGTCGGAACGCTGGGGGTGGTCGTGCCGTTCTTTGCCGGCATGGCGGTCTTTCAGGCGTTTGGGTTTGACGCCCTGCAGACGATGCTTATTGCCACGGCGCTTACTGCGACAAGCATTGCAATCTCAATCCAGGTCCTAAACGAGTTTGGTAAGCTCAAGACACGCGAGGCAAGGCTGATCATCGGGGCCGCAGTGATCGATGACATCCTGGCAATTGCGGTGCTCTCAGTGGTAACGTCAGTCGCCGGCAGCGGTGCAGGAATAGACAACATCCAGATTGAGGAGGTTGTATTTACCATCTTTGAGGTGTTGGGATTCTTTGCAGTCATCCTAGTCGCCTCCATAATCATAATGCCAAGGGTCGTCAATTCAAGGATGTGGAAGGCAAAGGGAAGCATAGAGGGGATAGCGACTGCTGCATTCTTTGGAGCCGCAGCCCTTGCAGGAGCGATTGGGCTCTCACCGATTGTAGGTGCGTTTGCAATCGGGATGGCGCTATCAACCACCAAGGTATTTCACAAGGTGGAGGAGTTTATCAACAAGATCGGTCTGATATTTGCGCCGTTGTTCTTTGCAATTATTGGGGCGGCAGTCGACCTGAGAGCAGTGGATCTGAACATTCTCATGCTAAGCGGGGTCATAATATTGGTGGCAGTTGTCACAAAACTGTTCGGATGCGGCCTTCCTGCAATGTTCTTCCTCAAGAGCAAGGCGCAGGGAATGCGGGTAGGAATCGGGATGATATCCAGAGGAGAGGTGGGCCTCATTGTTGCAGGAATCGGAGTCACCGCCGGAATCCTGACCTCGGAGGTCTACTCCACGATAGTAATCATGGTGGCAGTGACAACCATCATTACGCCGATCTGGCTGAAGATAGAATACAGAAAAGAGCAAAAAAAGGATGGCGGTTCGTCAGGACTGCAGGCAACGCACGAGGCAGAATAGGCAGGCCGGTTTCTGACAACCGCCAGGCGTCGATGTCGTCGAGGATGCGACACCAGCATGCGATTCGTTTAACGAATTTATGTACAGGCAGGCATGGATGTTCATGGGCAGTCTGAATTCGACGTTCTCCAAGGCGTGCAGCGAGATTACCCAGAATCTGCTTGTGATTGACAATCCGGATAAAAAGCATGTAAGGCAGGAGATCAAGAGGATCTGCGCCAAATACGAGCTTGAAAGGATCCCCAGAAACCATGAGATTCTCTCAAAAGCCAAAGGGGCGGATTTTGAGATGCTCAGAAGGGTCCTGCTAAAAAAGCCTGCAAAGACGGCATCGGGGGTGTCAGTGGTGGCACTGATGCCAAAGCCGTATGCATGCCCCCACGGAAGATGCACGTACTGCCCTGGCGGCACCAAGTACAACTCCCCAAACAGCTACACCGGAAGCGAGCCTGCCACCCTCAATGCCATTGAAAACGGATATGATCCAAGGTTGCAGATAGCATCAAAGATTGACAAGCTGGTGGCATTTGGACACGACCCGTCAAAGATGGAGATTGTGATTGTGGGGGGAACCTTTCTGTTTATGCCAGCAGAGTATCAGGAGAATTTCATAAAGTCGTGCTATGACGCGCTGAACGGAACTGACTCGGGCAGCCTGAACGAGGCAAAATCAAACAACGAACGTGCGGCAATCAGAAATGTGGGATTTACAATCGAGACAAAGCCGGACTATTGCAAAAAAGAGCACGTAGACTGGATGCTCAGATACGGGGTTACGAGGATAGAGATCGGCGTCCAGTCACTTCAGGAGCGCGTCTACAGGATTGTAAACAGGGGCCATGACTACAACGACGTGATAGAGTCGTTTCAGATCTCAAAGGATGCAGGATACAAGATTGCAGCACACATGATGCCCGGACTGCCCACTATGAGTCCGGACGGGGACATTGAGGATTTTCAAAGGCTGTTTTCGAATCCGCAGCTGCGCCCTGACATGCTAAAGATTTATCCGGCGCTGGTAATCAGGGACACGCCGCTCTATGAGGAGTACGTGCAGGGACGGTACTCCCCGTACTCGGATGAGGACATGATCAGGGTTCTGACGGAGGTAAAGAAGAGCGTGCCAAAGTGGGTCAGAATCATGCGCATTCAGAGGGAGATTCCATCAAGCCAGATAGTTGCAGGGCCAAAGTCAGGCAACCTGAGGCAGATGGTCCATCAGAACCTGGCCAGACAGGGCCTTTCATGCAGGTGCATAAGATGCAGGGAAGCGGGCCTGTCCAGAATGCCGCATGCAGACGAGATGGCGCTGAACAGGATTGACTATGACTCCTCGGGAGGACGCGAGGTCTTTATCTCATACGAGGGAACAGACGAGTCCATATACGGATTTTTGAGGCTTAGGAGTCCGAGCCAGAATGCCCACAGGGAGGAAGTCGGTGCAGACTCGTGCATCGTAAGGGAGCTGCACATCTATGGACGGTCACTGGGAATTGGCAAGAGGGAGAAGGGCCAGATACAGCACTCGGGACTGGGGAAGGGCCTGATGGCAGAGGCCGAAAGGATCGCAAAAGAGGAGTTTGATGCAGGAAGGCTTTTGGTTATAAGCGCAGTGGGCACAAGGGAGTACTACAAAAAGATGGGGTACTCGTTATATGGGCCATACATGGCCAAGGGATTGGACAGGTGATACTATGCCAGGACAGGGGATAATCGGAAGGGGGACATGGATTGACAAGCTGGCCTCAGAGATGATCGAGCGCGAGACCTCCCTTGGCAGAAGTCTGGACATGCTAAGGGTGGAGAGCGGCCTTGGCGCATCCGGAGTGCCACATATTGGCAGCCTCGGGGATGCGGCCAGGGCGTATGGAGTCAAGATGGCCCTGGAGGACATGGGCTACAGGTCAGAGCTTGTGGCGTACTCTGATGACATGGACGGGCTCAGAAAGATCCCGGAGGGGCTTCCAGAATCACTCGAGGAGCACCTGGCAAAGCCCGTATCCTCAATCCCGGATCCGTTTGGATGCCACGATTCATACGGCATGCACATGAGCAGCATACTGCTGGACGGGCTGGACAAGATCGGCATAAGGTACGAGTTCAGGAGGGCAGTTGACACGTACAGGCAGGGACTGCTAAAGGACCAGATACACACAATCCTCATGAGCGGCACAAGAATCGGGGAGAGGATCTCAAGCATGGTCGGGCAGGACAAGTACAAGAGGTACCTGCCGTACTTTCCGGTATGCGCAAACTGCGGCCGAATATACACTGCAGAATCCACAGACTACATCCCCGATGAGAGGAGGGTGAGATACAGGTGCCATGACGTGGAGATTGGCTCAAGGAAGGTAGGCGGCTGCGGCCACAGCGGGGAGGCAGACATCACAAGGGACCCTGGCAAGCTTGCATGGAAGGTGGAGTTTGCCGCCAGGTGGGCCGCATTTGACATCAGGTTTGAGGCGTATGGAAAGGACATCATGGATTCTGTGATGGTAAACGACTGGGTTGCGCAGGAGATTCTTGGGTTCCCCCACCCCCACCACGTAAAGTATGAGATGTTTCTGGACAAGGGCGGAAAAAAGATATCAAAGTCTCTTGGCAACGTCATGACTGCACAGAGATGGCTGAGGTTTGGCAGTCCCAAGTCGATACTGCTGCTGCTGTACAAGAGAATCACAGGCGCCCGGGAGGTAGGGTTTGAGGACATTCCGTCCCTGATGAACGAATACAACGAGCTAGAGGACGTCTACTTTGGAAGGGTCAAGATGGACAACCAGGCAAAGCTTGCAAAGACAAGGGGACTCTACGAGTACGTGAATCTGCTGGAGCCGCCAGGACAGCCCGGCGTGCACGTAAACTACAGACTCGCAGTCGAGCTGGCAAGGATCTTCAAGGAGGACAGAAATGACATGGTGACAAAAAAGCTGCAGGAATACGGAATCATAAAGGATGCAGGGCCGGAGGTAGAGGCACTTGCCGAGCTTGCAGGAAACTTTTCAGACGAGTTTGACGCGCAGGAGCCGGTCCGCATTGAACTGGACGAGCATGCAAGGAAAGCATTGAGCGACCTTGTAGGTGTTCTGGGCGCAGACGAGGGGCCAGAGGACATCCAGGGTGCGATTTATCAGATTGCAAAGTCAAACGGAATCAAGCCAAGGGACTTTTTCAGGATACTCTATCAGGTGATCCTCGGAACGACCGGAGGCCCAAGGATAGGCCCGTTCATCTCAGACATCGGAAGAAGAAAGGTGGCAGGAATGCTCTCCAAGCACGTATGATACTGACCGTCCCGCAGCTGCGCACCGTCAATCCAGGCTTAGACATTCGGGTCTGAGCAAGGCAGCAATTGTTGTTAAATGCCGTAAAATTTGAGTGCAAAAAAATGAGAATGTTTTTTATTGTAAAAATACGTTTTGCTGCAGTTTAGAGGATTGGAATTTTTTGTTATTTTGTAAGTGTTCACGTCGTGCCTAATTCAGTTCACTCTTGGGTAAATTTTGTGCAAACCACAGATCCAAATAGGATGGTAATCCAAACCCGATGTGAAAAGCCAGGCTGAACTCAAAAAGATGTACACGGATCTCAAGACTGAGAACATCAAGCTCAAGCAGACGATTGAGATGCAAGGGCAGATAATTGAGGAATTGAATCTGGCAGTTGCTGATCTTAAGCGCAGGCTGGTGCGGCATGACAATTACAACACCCCGTCATCACAAAAAAGGGGGCCCGGATGGCCTGACACAAAGGGAAAAGGCGACGAAAAGAATGCCTACAATAAATCCACAAAAGCCTCCCGGGATCAAAAGGACCGCGTGGATGCGGCCGGCAGCGGGAAGTCGCGCGGGGGGCAAAAAGGCCACATGGGCCGCACCCGCAAGCCAAAACCCACCGAGTTTGAGGAACACACCCCGGAGGCCTGCCCCGAATGCGGCTCGGGTAGCCTTTCCATAGTGCAGTCAGAAAAACGCGACATTACCAGGGTGGAGCGCACGATAAAGGTCATCACCACGCGCCACACCATAAACACGTGTCGCTGCTCCTGCGGTCTGGTGGACATCAAGCCCGAGACCGGCCTTCCAGACAAGGGCAGCTACGATCCGAGCATAACGACTGATGTTGCAGACGATTACGTGTGTCGCATGCCGTTTAGGATGATCGCAGACCGCATGTCGCGGTACGGAATTACACTCTCCTCGGGCACGGCGCACAACATAATGCGCAGGCTGGGAACGTCGCTGGGCGCCCCTGCGGCAGCCATTGCCGCCATGATACGCAAGGCCAAGATACTGCACGCCGACGAGACATCGATTCACCTAAACGGCCGCAACGTCTGGGTGTGGATACTGCACGATCCGCTGACCGGGCACGCGCTGTACGTGATACGGGACAGCCGGGGGGCAAAGGTTCTGAAAGAAGCGCTTGGGGGTTGGGACGGCACGTTAGTGTGCGACGGCTGGACGGCGTACGGAAAATACCGCGTCCAGCGCTGCTGGTCGCACATAATACGCGAGGCCAGGGACATCTGCAACCGCAATCCGGACTGCCCAGGCGCGCGCAACGTCCTGAAGCACCTGCGCATAATCTATGATTATGCCAGAAGGGCAAGCAGGAAACGCTCGCGCTCTCTCCGGGACAACGCGTCTGCCATGCTGACGTCATGCATCGAAAAGATCGTTGCAAGGTACGCCGACGATCCAATATTGGAAAAATTCATGGTCAAGATCAGCAATGCTGGCAGCGACCTGTTCCGGTTCGTGCTGAACCCAAAGATCCCGCCTACAAACAATGCTGCAGAACGCGGGTTGCGCGAGATAGTCGTGCACAGAAAAATACGGGGCAGCATAAGGGCAGAGGAGACGATGACGTGGATGGCGAATTTCTTTTCATGTGTAATGACATGGAAAAACAAGAAATTGGATTACTTGGCGGAGATTGCAAAATACGCCTAAAAATGAGTTAAACCACGTGAACACTTACGTTTGCACAATTAGATACAATAGTTCCTCCTGGCCCAACCGTAGAAATTGACTCACAGTTAAAAGAACAGATGATTAACGCAGCATCCGCCTTGGTGGAAAGTGAACTCCCACTATTGGAAGTTTATATCGGCTCATCTACTGGACTTTTAACCATAACCGTTGACAAGGATGAATCGACAGAACTTGAATCTGGTATCCGAGGACTCATTGGGGAAGATATTCCAATAGAACTCATGAGTAATCCCTCCCATCTTGCCGGTTTGGGCCATAAAATCAGAAAAATACGACTAAATGCCAACTATGCCGAGTGCGTGGCGAATTAATTTATTACAAAATCCAAGATGGCGTGCGCAGTCCTGTAGCACCTCGATGTGCCCTGAATTCTACTTGACAGGTTCCCGGGAGCAGGCTTTGTCCCAGTCTACCTGCATCTTCCACCGGCCCGGTGGCGGCGGGCCCTTTTGCACATAATCCCACAAGAGGTCCAGGTTCACCAGCCCGGTGAGCACGTTGAACTCCCGGTTGAACTGCGCCGCGTTGCCGTCGTACGGGTCGGAAAGACGCGCGTAGCGCTTGAGCCTGCCTATGGTGTGCTCGACTAGCACGCGCTCGGAGTGGATCCTGTGGTTGTGCTCCCTTTGCTCCGGCGTCAGGGGCGCCTTCTTGCTCTTCTTGTACGGGATCTCCGGGATTGTGCCGGGCAGGTGTTTTTCGATCCCCTGGTAGCCGCGGTCGACAAAGACGTGGCACCGTTGTGCCTCGGGCAGATCCGGGTCGTGCATCACCTCCTCCCATCTTCCAAACGGCATGGGGCGTTCCTTGAGAAGCGTGATGTCGCCGACTGACCCGACGGTGCTCTTTGATATGCCGATTATCACCCCGTTTTCGTTGGCGTACACATTGGTGTTATTGGTGAATTTCTTTTTCTTGCCAGAGTATTTCATGCGCCTGACCGTCCTTTCGGACGGGCGCTGCACGGGGCAGTGCGTGCCGTCTGCAAATATCTTGCCCCCGTCAGGGCCGGGCACGATCTTCTTGAACTCTTCTTTGGTGGGTGCTGCAGATATCTCCCCTGACACACTGTTTGCCGTGGGAAGCGTTCCTTCCAGCATCTCGTCGATTACCTTGAGGTACCGCGACACGGCGGCCTGGTCTATCCCGAAGACTGCGCCAAGTACGCCCTGGGTGATGTTGTCCTTTTTGTGCATCAACGCCATGAGCAGGGCGTGCCTCAGGTGCAGCTTGCACCGGTTTCCGGGATCGGACTTTCTGGAATCGTCGTCGCGAAACAACGGCATCTGGCCAGAATGCTTCATGTATTCCTTGGCATACACCAGCATGAACTGGAACTTTTCCTTGTCTTTTAGCGTGGCCCGGTAAATCTTGGTCTTGCTGCCGATTATTTCGTCAAAAACCTCGATCCGGTGCAGCATTTCACTCTTGCCGGCATCCTTGCTCAACGCGCCGTCCCTGCGCTTCCACAGGCTGCGCTCAAGGCTCAGCTCCTCGTCTTTCTGCTCCAGCTCCTCGTCTTTCTGCTCCAGCTTTTTGTCTTTCTGATTTAGAATCTTTTTTAGCTTTTTGTTTTCCTGTTCTAACTTGCGTATGATCTGATCAGGTGAGTCTGGCATTTGATGTGAAACGCGATCGTGCCTGATCTAAATTTATCGATGTGATGGGGGGTTAATCATAGGATCTATTGCGGCGTATTTTTGTTATGTTGAAAGTGGTCGATTACTCATATGATCTAATAGAAGTTAGATATGAATCGGATAATGCTAGATTCCAGGGATATTGTAGTACAGACTCTGTTCAAACATGGTGATCTGCCACGCGTCGATTGGATGGGTTTTGGACAAGATCCACGATTTTGAACAGAGCCAGTAGCAGAAACCGCTTCGTCTTGATCGGATCCTCTTCCTGACCCCGAAAAGTAATCACTCGGCACTGCCGCCATTGTTCCAAAATGTGATAATTTGCCAGCGTTCAGGTCGTCGGTCGGGTTCCATGACACTTCCAAAATTGTGATAATTAGACCGTCAGCAGACATGCAGTAAACCATATAATTTTGTTGGAGCAATGTTTCGTATCTGCTGAAATCACTCGAAAAGATAGGAGTGGAAAAACAGTTGGCTATTGAGTGTTACCCTTTGGGCCTGGTGCCTGTGATGAAGAGAGTCCCAAGATCCCTCTTCCACTTTTCTGCATCCGACGGATCCGTCACCTGCCTTGTTTGTACGGTAAATCCTGCCTCCTGAAAAAGGGCCACCCACCGGTCCCTTGAATGCAGGTGCATCCGGACCTTCATGTTATCTGCCCACCCTGCTGTGGCACGGTTCTCGGTGTAAAAATCGGTTCCGCAAAAGAACGTCCCGTCCGGCTTTACCAGCCTGTATATCCTTTCAAGTGCAGTCTCGACCGAGTCTGCATAGTACAGCGACTCCATCGAGAAGACATAGTCAAATGTCTCCCCATGCCCCCAGGACTCGATGTCCGTGTGGACAAATACCTCCTTTTTGCTTTTGGCCTTCTTTGCAGCCTGCGCGACCATGCTGCCGCTCTTGTCTATCCCGACTGCCTTTGTACAGTTTTTATTCCCTGCAATCATTCTGACCACCCATCCATTCCCGCAGCCGACATCCAGAAACGTAAACGGGTGATCAAATGAGACATCCTGGAGAAACCTTGCCACGTTCCTGCCATGTCCCTTTTCCAGTATCTCGGCTTTCCCGTTCAGGGCCCAGCTGTCAAATGTCTTCTCGACTGCATCCACATGCATGCAGTCTGTGCCCCTCTTAATCTTCCTTTGCCGGCAGGGTCTTGCAGGGACGACTCGTGGGAGTGTGCCGGTTTGGCCACATATCGGAATACGGGCAGTCTGGTAATGCTGCATGCCCCAGTCGTTTTGTTGGCGTGCGGCCGCATCCGGCTTTATCGCTGTGCGGCGCGCCTTCTTACCATGCCAAACAGCTGCCTCACGGCAAGCCTTGGATGATTTTTGGTGAGCCTGATTATGTATGACAGGCCAAACTCGGCCCTTATGAAATCCAGAAACTCGTCCGGCTTTAGCTCGCTGATGACGTTGAGCTCCTCGTCCCACTCCCTGTCTGAGAACCCAATCCACCTGTTCTGGATGCCTCCTGCGGAGTTTATCTTTGACTCTATCCCGCTTCTCCACTCCTCCTCATACCTGTACATGCTGTCCCTGTCGGTTCTTCCGGTTTTTGCAGCATCCGATGCGACCCTTCCTGCGGTTCTGCCGTACCTTATGGCATACCTGATGCCCTCTAGCACCAGCGGGTTTGCCTGTCCTGCAGAATCCCCCACCATGATCAGGTTGTTAAAGACTGTCCTTCGCACGAGTCCGTCGTTTGGAATCATGCCGTAGTGAAACTCTATTGGCGTTATCTTGCCCAGTTTTTTTATGGGTCCGGTTCCGTCCCTTATCAAGTCATTGAGCCTCTGCGTGGGGTCTATGTCCGATTCGGGCTTTCCCACACCCACACCAATCCTTACAACGTCCCCTCCGACAGGAAAGATCCACGCGTATCCTGCGGGGGAGTACTTTTGCCCCACCATCAGCCACCATGTGTCCGGATCCGCGTTCTCCACCCTGGCCTCGTACTCTGCCCCGGCACCGAATCTCTTCCACTGGGGCGCAAGATCCATTGCCCTGCACACTACAGACGAAAACCCGCTTGCGTCAATTACCACCTTTCCGTGGAATGTGGCCTCCTCCCCGTCTGCCCCGGTCCCGCTTACTCCTGCAATGTCGCCGCTCTTATTTCTGATGATGCCTGTGACGTTGGTCTTGAGCATGATCTCTGCACCAGCCTTTCGTGCCTCCTCTGCCAGCCATCTGTATGTCCCTCTCACATCAAGCACCGCTGCTCTTGGAACCGTATCTGTTATGGTGACCTCGTTGTTTGAAGAACAGAACGAGAAGTTTTTTACAGGATTAAAACACTCGTCGGGAATTCCAAACTCCCTGACATCCTGAATCCATGTGACGCCACTGGTCCTGACACTCTCTGCAATGGCACCTTCCTTCTCCAGCAGGACCACGCTTGCCCCGTTTTTTGCAGCCGTACATGCTGCAGAGGATCCTGCCGGACCTCCCCCCACGACTATTACGTCATAATGATACTCTGCTGGCAACTGATGGGCATTCCAACTATGCCTTAAAGTAGGTATTGGTAACACCAGCTAACCCAAATCTAATTCACTACACGCAAGTCCAACACGTGATGCCATGCATTCTGATGTAAAACTGCCCGCAGGTTCCATGAAAACGGAATTAGTCGACCGACACGCGCATCCCAAACCCGGAGTGCTGGCATCCTGTCCATGTGATGTGCAGATATCGACGCGGCGTGAAAAAATGTGCGCAATATGCCCTGTCATGCGGCATGCAGGCAGGCAGGCAACAGATGAGATCAGGCGGGCACTGGCCGGACGCCGGGCAAGTCAGGCAAGCCCGGCGGGGGTTCGGGACCGGGCCGCTGCCCAAGGATCCACAACAGCAGCACGAACTTTAGCGCAGTCTGCGTGGTCTTGGGGCCGGCATGGTCTCCTGACCGGAACGCCAAAAGCGCGTTGGCTGCAACCCACAGGTTGAATAACAGCAGGGAGTACAGGAAGCAGAAGAGGCGCGCGACGCGGTTGCGGCTGCGCGTCTTGGCCCTCATGCTCTCTATCTTGGCGTATCCGGTCTCTATCCCCCATCGGGCGGCATACGCGTCGGGGTTTATGCCCGGCACGCTGGTGGCAAACCCGATGTACTTCTCTTCTGGTTTGGCGTTGGGATCTTGGCAGCCCTTTCGCCTCACTATGGACAGAAAGCACGATGCCGACTTGCCCCGGCCGTGCATGACGTACTCTGAGACTGCGTTTCTGGTGCCTTCTGCAAACTCCCGCAGCGCCTCTGCCACCCCGGGGGTGTTCCTGGCAGGCATGAGGTAGTCGATTCCCCTGCTGTTTAGCGCGTCGATCGTCTGCATTGCAAAAAATTCCCTGTCCATCAGGACAAGGCCGATCTTGGCTCCTGCGGCAAGGCAGCCGTCAAGCACGGCTCCTGCCATGTCCGGGCCTGACGTGAGCGCCGGCACGCCCAGCGCGGCAAGGTTCAGGCGCGCGCCGGGGTTGACTGCTTGGGCGGTGATGTATCTTTCAAAATATTTTGTCCCGTTTTTGTACCTAGAGCGCGCAAGCTCGGGACCGCGCGTTCGGTCATACCGGGATATCAGGTGCATGTCTATGGCGACTGTGAGCCCCTCGACAGGCAGCATGCCTGCCTGTCCCAGCCGGTCCAGCTGCCCAGAGACTGCCTGCCTGAACCGGCACGCCATGTTGTCCTCGTCGATGCCAAGCAGCCTCAGCCGGAACCACTCGTCACTTGGAACCGCATGGCCTGCCCTTGCGTCTCCGGCCTCCGATGTTGGCCGCATGCCGTTGGCCGCGCCGCCGACTGACGTGTCAAGGATGGCTCCCCTCACCATGCCGTCGCTCAGGTCCGATACGCCGTATTTCCTGTTGCGTCCGGCCGGAAGAGGGACGATCGACCCGACGACGTCGCAGAGTCCCGGCATCATTTGGCAGCGGATCCGGGAGTTGTTTCGGAAGTCGCGCATGATCTTGTTTGCCCCCTGATTGGAGGGCACGCCGTGTCTGCTCATCCCGGCTGCCTCCCCGGGGCGTGCTGCGTTTGTGCCTGCACGGCACGCCTTGCCGCCGCACGGGTGCGCTTAAATAAAAACCCGGCAAGGATATTATGGATTCTGGGTTGTCCTGTGTGGTGGTGCATGCCGTGCATCCCCGAATCCACTTATCTGCACAACAACCATCCCGAGCCCGGAATGCGGTCCGATGTGACGTGCGTTGACACTGATCATCTAGGTCGAATGCTTCTGCAGCCATGTTTTGGCGCATGTGCGTTACGTGGACAAAATTACTTTTGGGTTAGCTGAACACTATTACACGATTGAGGGTTCCAACTTGGCATCTGATTCCCCTATTCCAGAACCGTCAAGTGATGTCGAGCCGTTTACGGTATTGCCTATGGCGTCGCTTATGGCACATGAAAAGGAGCACTCCAGGCTAAATGCTGAAGTCACTGGCATACGCGACTGTCTCACAATCGTGAGGAGAATATCCTTGAGAGAGCAAAAAAATCAAAAAATACCGTGGCGTTTCGGTTCCCTCCCGGATGATCTTCTGAGGTGGATTGCGGGCAGGGACGATACCTGAACATATTTTGGGAATTAACGCACAATTTGGAAGTATTCTGCAGTATTTGACCAAAACAAACCCCTAAATTATTGTCTAGGGTGGCACTGTCAGTGCATTTTGATCTCAGAATACCATACCTGATAATAATATCGCCAAATGCCGCATTTGCGCGCATTAAAGACGGCAATGGCGTGTATTTTGGGCAGGCCGTTGTGATATTTTTGATCGGAGTAACCCTTGGCGTCGCCATCACATCGTCAGGTATCCTCTATGGACAATTGGATTTATCGAGCCGGGATAGTCTGTGGTGGTTGATATCAACTCTGGCAAGCAGCATGACTGTACCGGTGATAATTCACATTGCAGGAACGAGACTTGGCGGTAACCGGTGCTGGAAACTGACGTTTGATGCAATTTTTCACATACATGTTTTGTACATCTTGCTTGCGGTTTTACTTGGGCTGGTTGGTACATTCTGGTCGTATTACTCAGTTCCCCCTGATTCATCTGCGCCGCTAACCGTGCCCGATTTCTTTTCCTATATCCCTATTCTGTACAATGTAGTCCCAATCTCGTTTGGAGCGTGGTTTCTGTTTGTGACTATAAAGGCAATAAAGGCGATAAACGCATTCGGAACCGCAAAGGCATTCGGAATTGCCATCGTCTCCATAATCGCATACATGGCAGTCAACGCCTTGTTTATTGGAGATGGGACCGTAATCCTGTCAAGGTAATTACCAAATGGAACCTTGGGACCTGTTGCCTTTGGGAAGCCTTCTGGTTACACAAACACAACTAAATATCAATATGTGTGTATGATTAACTATATGGCATTACAAAACATAAAGACAGCTGCGTTTGCCTCACTAATAATTATGCTTATAATTCATCTTGGCCCCAAAAATACTAACACATTATTTGCAGAGACAGAAACCATGTAGCCCTACAAGCAGTTTCAGCGGGGGTTCTTGCCGAACAGATACAATGCGCGGATGCAAAAATACTGATGCCCTCTCCCGGTGGCAGCCCATCTTGCGTATACGAGAGTTCGGCGGATGTGCTTGAACAGAGGGGATTTGTCAATATCGTGCCCGTACGTTGCGAGTCGCATCTTGGCAGATCTGCAACCGGACCGCAATTTAGTATTGACTATGAACTGACAAGCAGCAGGGTTGTCAACATGGAATGTGATTACTTCGGAATTACGGCTTATTTTGAGGACATAGACACAACCAGCAATTTTCGACTAACTGTCCCTTACGCTATCATCCCACCAATAACATCTCATAATATTTTTGGATTTACAATTTATGGTCATGATGGGAAGGCAAGCGTAAGCAATCAAACGTCCGGGCGCCAAACAACCAACATGGTTCCTTCTCCACATGCCGATCGAGTCAATATTCGTGTTACATTTCTGACTGTTTCTGTTCAGTCATACCAAATTGTAGGAACCGCTTTGGAGTTTTACAAAGGCTTGCAGTGGGCGGATCACTGCGTTGAGGACAATGATTACTATGCTGTAGACCCAGCTGCATGCGCTCTCATGACTCCCGGATTTGTGTATTGGGACTCATGTGAGGGGAGGGGGAGGAGGATCAATACCAGTATTGTTGTCAAACAGCAGTGTTATTTGCACGCAGCCCATAGTACTGGAAGCCTCATTGGTGAATACCTTTAGGTTTGGGTATTCACATGATGCAGCAGTGGAACACTCCTGTCCGAATGGCACCTCTGCCCTGCACTGCATGCTTGAGGGCGCATTACTTGATAGAATAACGGAACACTCCTGCCCAGATAACACCCATGTTACTGTAATGACTGATGATCTCAGGAACTCTGTTTGCGTAACTCCGGCAACTGTCAAAAAACTGATCGAGGGGAATTATAGTTGGGTTGGAGACTGTTCAGTATCGGGTAGCCGGTGTTTGTTGCCGTACTGACATTCCAGAACAGCCTCCTCTGGTGGCATCACCGTGTTTACTCATACCTGCGGATCACTTTTGAAAGCTCTTCGCTTCCGGGTAAATAGCACGACACACTTGGATGAATGGTTCCAGCTCTCGTGGGCTACAAGCCCCTCTGGTGGAACAGCATCAGCGTTCCCCACGGATTTGACGTCTTGTAGCGTGATCTTCATGCCTTCGGGTATCTTGAATTTATTATAAAGGCAATTACTGGAGCATAAATACAAATAAAATTAAAACTACCTAAAATAACCGGAAATTGCAACATGATTGGTTCCACATTTATAAAAAAAACAGACATGCCTACAGCCCGTTTTAATTATTGTTTTTTTACACCCGATCCAATCCTCAAGTTATGTCTGCAGCAGCAGGCGAGATCTGTCCACCCAACATCACGATTATTCAAATAACCGAATCTCATTGGTCGTCTGAATCCATGTATGTGCCTGAACTTCTGCACCATGGAAAAAACCGCATTAGTGGCGTTGCCAGGCCCTGACGGAGCGGTGTGGCAAAATGGTTATTATTGCTTGATGTAGAAGATTTTATCAGATGAGTGACTCAGAAACGTTCGGGGTTGAGAAGGGACATGCAGAAAAGGTCGTAGCATGGCTTAACGAGAAGACTGCGTCCCAGGGAATAAAACTGGAGGCAAGACTGTACGGGTACAGCATCTCGACTGCCAATTTTGGGGACTTTGAGATGTTCTCGTGGATTGGGGATGTGCAGGCCGCAAGGAGGATGATAATCCGGGCAAGCAAGAGATTCAAGGTCAAGGTTATCGAGGGAGGGTACAAGCCCAAGGAAAGGGTGTTTAGGATGAAGAGGTTTGACTTTGCCAAGGTCAGGAGGGGCGACAGGACCATTGGGCAGCTGGAGTTTGTGGCATCAAGGTTTGGAGTCGGGCAGTGGGAGATCAAAAACGAGGAGCGGCACTAGGATGACTCGGGGGCGTGTCTCATGATGAGGGTGGGAATAATCGGACTTGGCATGCTTGGGAGCGCAGTTGCCATGCATCTTCTGGATTCGGGGTTTGACGTGCTGGTATATAACCGGACCGAAACCAAGGCTGCAAGGGTGGCAGCAGCTGGCGCGCGCATTGCACCATCGCCAATGGAGGTGGCCCGTGACTCTGACGTTGTGATCACGATAGTACGGGATGCAGATGCAGTAAGGGACGTCTCGTTTGGGAGCAACGGAATTGTAATGGGGGCGCACAAGGGCCTGGTTGTTGCAGACATGAGCACAATTGATCCCTCAGAATCTGCAGACATGTCAGTCGTGTTTCGGGAGCATGGCATCGAAAAGCTTGACATTCCCGTAATGGGAGGTCCGAACGCGGCAATCACCGGGGATCTGGTCATGATGGCATCAGGCAGCAGAGAGGCATTCAGTCGTTGCAGGGACGTATTTGACGGGATTGCAAGCAGGACGTTCTTCCTGGGGGAAAGCGGAACTGCACACTCTGTCAAGCTTGCCATGAATCTTCAAATCACGATGCTTGCACTGGCACTCTCAGAGGGAATAGCATTTGTCAGAAAGTCAGGCGTGGATCCCAAAAAATTCCTTGAGGTCCTAAACTCAACGTACTTTAAGACCGGCATGAGCCAGGGGAAGGCATACGGGATGATAGAGAACATGAAGGATGCGACATTTACCCTTGCCAACCTAAAGAAGGACATCAGCACCATAACGCACGCTGCAAGAAACATGGGGATTGACCTTCCAATGATTGAAAGGGCAGAGGACGTGTATCAGGATGCCCTCAGGCATGGACTTGGCGAGATGGACTATACCGGAATCATCAGGTACATAGAAAAATCCGGACATGCCGACTCAAAGACCTGACTGCAGGCACATCTGTCGTGGTGCATCTGCAGTCATGCTCCAGAGAAACCATCCCTCCCGCAGGCAGAACCGGCAGGGTGTAGGAATGGTGGTGCCGCCTCTGCCTGATGCATGTGGGCGGTGAGCGTGAATCCGGCAGTTATATACAAATGAGCAAAAATCCTATAAGGGTAGTGGTGTCGCATAACAACATGAGACTTGAAGGCAAGGTTGCAATTGTTACGGGCGCCTCAAGCGACATAGGCAAGGGAATTGTCAGCAGGTTTGTCCAAGAGGGGGCAAAGGTGGTTCTAATTGCAAGGAATCTGGACGTGCTGGAAAGTGCCAGAAGGGAGATTGGAAATGAAAAGTCGACAGTATCAATATCCTGCGATCTGCTTGACGAGTCATACACGACGCAGGTCGTCAATCAGGTTATGGACACGTACGGCAAGATCGACATACTTGTAAACAACGCAGGAACCATAAACGACCCAGTACATTTTCACACGATGCCGACCCCGGAGGTCAAGAGGGTTCTTGACGTGAATCTGTTGGGAATGTTTCACATTACAAAGGCGGTGCTTGCAAGGATGTATGAGGTGAGAAGCGGCTCGATCGTAAACGTCGGATCCATCTCGGGAGAGAGGGCGATACCCCGGGTGCATCTGGCAGTGTACTCTGCAACAAAGGCTGCAATATCCATGTTTACAAAATCAATTGCAGTAGAGTATGCAAGGAGAACGATCAGGTGCAACTGTATAAATCCGGGAATAGTCAACTCCGGAATGATCAAGCCGTACCTGGATGACCCGCATGCAAGAAAGGTGCTTGAGGACAGGCTGCCGCTTGCCAGAATAGGGGAACCATCAGATGTTGCAAATGCTGTGCTTTACCTGGCATCAGACGAGGCTCGCTGGGTCACCGGAACCATCCTGAACGTGGATGGGGGCAAGACGGCCTCTGAAGGATGATCACCATCCCCAGACATGCCAGGATAGAATATCTGGGTACCGTGACGTGTACAAGTCATGCCTGAAACGCATCAAGTGCCCTTGCGGCCAGACGCGATACCCTCACAGGCTCCGGAACCGATCCGTGCAGTGTCAGCTTGTTGAGGATACATGCGGCATCGCCTGCAGTACACCCTGACACCCTTACAAAGACGTCATGCGACGTCCTTAATCGTATCCTCTGCCTGCTGCCCAGTCTCCGGTATGCTGCGACCTTTGGTTCAAACGAATTCGGAAAGTTCTGCCGGATGGTGGACTCTAGGCCGTCAGAGTCATGATAGGAGAGCCCGACGACAGGCATCCCGAGGGTCTCATGCAGCTCCTTTAGATCCACGATGTTGTACCTGGACAGTATCATGCCCGATACCAGCACATAGTTTACATCGGACCGTCCAAGTCTTGCATGCATGTCAAGGATTGCACGGGTTGCATCGTCCCCTGCCAGCATCGCATCCCCAAACACAAAACCATCAATTACAAGGTCGCTTCTCATGACGACTCCGGCAAGAACGGCCCTGTCATTATTTTGTCCAAAGCTCTCTGCAACTGTCAGTCCGCGCAGTCCCTTCTTCTCAGGATGAAACGACTTCATCGCTCCTCTTCCTCATGTACATGCGATAACTGAGTCCGGTGACAAGCATTAGAATCCCTGTAATCAGCGACCACATGGAAAAAGACGATATTTCAAATTCATCCATGATTCATGATGGGCCGGTGTGCATCTAAAGATTTTGTTTGTACGTGCCGACTGTCCCCAAACCAGGCACGGTCATTTGGATGACTCCTGCCTTGACGGCGTATCCGGGCACATCTGAAACATCCAATTGGAGCCGACGTTTCTCCCCTGTCCGTTCCCCCATTGTTGTTTCCTTCTTGAGCGGCATCTTGCACACAAGCGCTTGCCGTCGTCTCCCTCATCGTGATTGTGGTCAAACCACGCCCCCAAGATTCCCACACGCCTCGAAACAAATACAAACAAAATGCAAAAAGAAGACATCAGGAGATGACAAAAAAGACGCTCTATCTTGCAAACCCGTACGGGTTCTCCGCACAACAAAAAGCGGGACCGTTGCAAGATCTTGTAAGGGTGCTAGACGGACTCGGAGCCGAGGTGTGGGAACCTTTTGAGCGAAACAACCAAAAAGGCAGACCCGGAGACGACAGCCCGTACGAGATAGGCCGCTCTGACATGCAAGACGTCAAAGACGCAGACGGAATCTTTGCGGTGGTTAACGGAACACCGCCAGACGAGGGCGTGATGGTTGAGCTTGGCATGGCAATCGCGTGGGGCAAGGAGATCTTTTTGTTCCGTGATGATTTTCGCCGGTGCACTGACAGCGATGCGTACCCGCTCAACTTGATGCTGTTTGCGGGTCTACCAAAGAAGGGTTGGCAAGACTGGTACTACACGAGCATAGACGAGCTTGCAGATCCAAACGGAGCCTTGGTAAAATGGCTAGCAGAGTAGCAGGCGCCACACAAGGTTTGGCATACTGCAGACACACGCCAGGCACTGATGGAGTACCTGCCGGGCCTTCTCCTGAACACCGCCTGTAAACATCTAAATATATTCAACACAGACCCGACTCATGCCGGAGATGATATGTCCTGATTGCGAAATACGCATCTTCCACGAAAACCAGACCACGCTGGACATACAGGTAAAGATCCACTCAAAGTTCTGCAGAAAGAAAAAGGGAGAGACCCACAGCTACATGCACAGGGATCTGGACCACATGGAGACATTTGATTCTGAGCGTGCAAACGACACCGCCGGGACCCCAGTCCTGAAGAAATAGTCGTCTGCCAGGCACCAAATTATATTCTACTGTGGGCAGGGATTCTGCCACCAAACATAACAAATCTATTTAACGCCAAACACCACATGATGAGAAATTGGACGCACCGTCTCTTGCTATTCTGGGATTTGTTTTCGTCGGTGTCCTGCCTGCAGCGTTTGGCGAACCCGTACTGCACGATGACAGCCTGGTCCTTGAGGAGTTTGCGCAGGGAATAGGATGGGGACACACCACCATACTTTTGTGGATGATGACATACTGATATTACACAAGGCCGGCACCGTCCACCTGATTCGGGACGGAATCATGCAGAACAAACCCGTATTGGAAGTTACCATCGATCCTACCTGGGAGAGCGGACTGCTGGGAATAACCAGCGCCGATTCCACAGTCTATCTCTATTTCACAGCAGCTGGCGAGGGTGGACACCAACTGGGAAACAGGATATACAAGTACGACTGGGATGGGAACCTGCTAACCAACCCTATTCTATAGTGACGCGCAAAAGTTTTGACAAATTCTGCCCGAAAACTATGTAGATCCGTGGTCCTTGAACGCAGCATGGACGAAACAAAACAGGAAGAACTCGAAAAGGCGTACAAAAAGGAAAAAGACGGCAGGGTGCGTGTCAGAATGCTTGCAGTGCACATGGTACACGTGCGCAAGATGAGCATAAGCGATGCCGCAGACATTCTCTTGCAGGCTGACCGGTGGGTATACCGCTGGATGCGCAGATACGAGGAAGGAGGCCTCGAAGGCCTCCGGGATCTTCCCAGATCCGGCAGGCCGCCCAAGATTTCGCCGGAAGCGATGGACGGCATACTGGACAAGGTAGTGGACCGGTTCAAGACCACTCCTGCCGAACTGCAGCAGGTCATACACAGGGAAACGGGAACAAAGATGCACAGAACGAACATCAGGAAAATCATGCAAAAATACGGCCTGTCTCCCAAGGGGTCGCAAAGGATCCACATCAACAGGGCCACCAAAACGGCCGTAAAAAGCTGGCAATATCGCCTCAAAAAGAGAATTTCACGCCTAGAAAAGGACGATTTTGTCCCAGTCGTGGAAGACGAGGCGTTCTTCATACACGACGTAAAATCTGGCCGCAAGTATTGGTCCCCCGTGGGGGTGCCAATAACCGTGCCATACACTGGAAGCCACAAAAGAATCGCCGTGTACGGTTCAGTCACGACCGATGGCAGGCAGTTCTTCAGGACTGCCAGCGGGTTTAACGCGCCCACATTTGTTGCGTACCTCAAGGCCCTGCAGAGGCATTTTGGGAAGGTGGCCGTCATGGTGGACAGGGCGTCCCCGCACCGCGCAAAAGCCGTCCGGACGCTGCTGCGCGAGAACAAGAACATCAAGATCATATACCTGCCAAAAGGCTCGCCGTATCTCAACGCCGTGGAAGAATGCTGGCACCAAGGAAAACGGAACCTGCTTGTCTCAGAATACTACAAAACCTTCTTGGACATGCACAGTGCCGTCTCCCAGTATTATCGAACTGCAAGATTCAATCTGGATTTGTTCAAATTCCTTAACAGAAAAGCCGAATTATTTTGCAGGAACTTTTGATCGCCACTATAGTACTTGCATGCGTTGCGACGTTTGACGTGCGTGTCTGGCAGGATGCACAATTTTTGGTCTCTGCCACGCCCAAAACCCACGTTGGCCGGGCACGCATTAGGGAACGGACTGGTTTTTTCCTTTTTAAGCAACGCTCGCTCCGCTGACATGGAACGCACATGCCCGATCTGCGGACGAGCCATTGAAAAGCACGCCGACTCGCAGATGGCAGAATGCGGCCTCACCCTGATGCAGAGAGATTACGGCCACAGCTACACCGACGATTTCACGTGGATGTGCCCGGGGTGCGACTGCAAGATGGACGACCACGACGACGCGATGCTGGCCCATTGTTCCCGCATGCTGGTGCTGGGCGACTATTCTGGCGGCGTCTGCGCGAGATGAGAGGCTGGAGCGTCGCAGGCACGGAACCAAATAAAATTATTTTGTCCTGATATACATGATAATAATTGACAAACTGGTACAGACGACCAGCCGCATAGGCAGGATGGGTTTGCTGCAATCCACCGACATGTATGGCTCGCTCATACAACGCATGATAAGCGATCGTAAAGCACTCGCATCATTTTATACAATGTCCGAATCAGCCGCACTTTTGGCATCCATCGTGACTCCACCGATCAGTGCGGACGTTTACAAAAACGAAAAATCCATGCTGTCTGTAAGGTGCGCCGACTTTGCATGCGGGACAGGCACTCTCCTGACTTCACTGTACAGGAATTTGATCCAAAATTATGAGATAAACGGCGGCAACATGGAGATGATCCATGACAAGATGATGGAAAAATGCATGTATGGTGCGGATGTACTGCCAAGTGCTACCCACCTGACAGCTTCATCATTGGCAAATTTTTTCCCAAAAAAACTGTTTGAGCAAACTAATGTGAAAGTGGCATGGTTTGGAATGAAGGCTAAAGTATGCCATTTGGGTTCACTCAATCTGATATTGGACAAGATCACGTTTGACAAGAAGGGTGAAACGATACGCGGCAAGGGAACGGATGCTTATTACAATCCAGACATACCGAACGATTTCTTTGACGTAATCGTGATGAATCCACCGTTTACAGGCAATACGCGTGAAGGCGGCAAAGAAGGATATGCCATGTTTAAACCGCTTGACACGACCAAAAATATGCAAAAGCAAATGGCCTCTATTAGTAAAAAGATTTTCAAAGATACATGTGCAAATGGCAATGCTGGATATGCCACTAATTTTATGGCGATAGCAGACAAAAAGCTCAAACCAGGCCCTACTATGCATAGTACCGGACATAATGATCCGCTCATTATCCAGCAAAATCAGGCATGAATTCAAAGGAAAATGAGCGAAACATTCTGTCGTCTACTATGCATAGTGGACGACAAAATGTTTCGATCATTTAAGCGCGTAAATTGAGTGGGTGTTATTTCCCACCGAAAGATTTTGATCCCAGAACGTGCTGAAAATCTGGGTGATATTCTCAAACACGCCATACAAGAATGACAGGCTGCCCAAAGGCGACCAATTCCTGCAAGACGTGAGCCAAGACAAGATCCGCCGGATGATTTCCCAAACGCCGTCAGGCAAGGCGCGCGACATACTGGTTGCGTGCTGCAAGAGAAAAGACGGAATGAGCCTGCGCGCCATATCCGGCTCCATGATGAGGCCGTACTCCACCATCCGCGGGTGGCTCGTGCGGCTCGTCCAAGATGGATTGAACGGCAGGTTTGACAAAAAGTCAACCGGGAGAAAGAGGATACTGGGCGAGCACACAGTCAGGATGATAAGAAACTGACTGTACGAGGATCCGTCCAAATTCGGATTCGCATCCGCGTCGTGGAGCTTGGGCATGGTGCGCGACGCAATCAGGAGCAGGATCTGCGCATTCGGCTGCATCCGCACGCTACAGCGGGCACTGCACCGGATCAGGTTCTCATACACAAAACCCCGGCCCGCGCCCCGCAAGTCTGCCACGACCGAGGAGCAGGAGCAATTCAAGGAGAAGACAAAAAGAACGATCCTGGGCGTAATTTCACGCGGATACGCCGTGCTTGCAGGAGACGAGGCTGCAGTCCAGCTGGGGGCAGGCGCCGGATACGGGTGGAGGCCCATAGGAGGCAGAGGCACGGTAAGCGTCAAGTTCAGCACGAGATCAGTCCGGATGTTTGGCGCGCTGGCCCTGGGCCGGATCCACGCAAAAGAAGTCGAGTCCACAAACTCCGAAACGTTCGTAGATTTCCTAAAAGACATGCGCCGGACGTACGGAAGATTCGTCATGGTTTTGGACAACGCGTCATATCACAAGACGGATACGGTGAAGAATTTTGTGAAGGGCACCGGAGGAGACGTGCGGCTGATATTCCTCCCGCCGTACACCCCGCAGCTCAACCCCATCGAGGTCCAGTGGAGGGTGCTCAAGAGAATACTTGCCGGAAGGCAGTTCAAGACTACAGGTGAGGTTGCAGGCGCCGTCAAGAGAATAATCAGAACAGGCGAGATGAAACCCGTCAAACTCATGAAGTACCTTACGCCGTAAGGATCTTCACGGGAATTTTTGCACCAAAACCATTTGGACCATGCTTACGCCGTGTCGTCCTGGCGGGGTTTTAATTTGAATATCAGGTACTTGCCACTCATGGCAAAATGAGCGAAACATTCTGTCGTCTACTATGCATGTGGCGGTTGACAAAGGAGCGGAAGAAAGTTTGGATTTTGTGGGGCATATAGACCATCTAAAAAATCTTGGATATATTACTCCTGCCTTGGAAGACATGGCAAACATCATACGGACAAACGGAGACAGAACTACTCATAAAGTTGAACCGCCGGATAAGGCACGTGTAGAACTCACACTGAAGTTTACTGACAAGATTTTGAGATTAGTGTACGAAGCAGAATATGAATTCAAGAATTATCAGAACAGCAATACAGCAACTAACAAGTCATCTACAACAACACGTCGGAGGTCTTACACACGCAAATCGAAAACCATGCATGATAGCGTTCTTAAATAATTTTCGTAAGTGTTCACGTGGTTTAACTCATTTTTAGGCGTATTTTGCAATCTCCGCCAAGTAATCCAATTTCTTGTTTTTCCATGTCATTACACATGAAAAGAAATTCGCCATCCACGTCATCGTCTCCTCTGCCCTTATGCTGCCCCGTATTTTTCTGTGCACGACTATCTCGCGCAACCCGCGTTCTGCAGCATTGTTTGTAGGCGGGATCTTTGGGTTCAGCACGAACCGGAACAGGTCGCTGCCAGCATTGCTGATCTTGACCATGAATTTTTCCAATATTGGATCGTCGGCGTACCTTGCAACGATCTTTTCGATGCATGACGTCAGCATGGCAGACGCGTTGTCCCGGAGAGAGCGCGAGCGTTTCCTGCTTGCCCTTCTGGCATAATCATAGATTATGCGCAGGTGCTTCAGGACGTTGCGCGCGCCTGGGCAGTCCGGATTGCGGTTGCAGATGTCCCTGGCCTCGCGTATTATGTGCGACCAGCAGCGCTGGACGCGGTATTTTCCGTACGCCGTCCAGCCGTCGCACACTAACGTGCCGTCCCAACCCCCAAGCGCTTCTTTCAGAACCTTTGCCCCCCGGCTGTCCCGTATCACGTACAGCGCGTGCCCGGTCAGCGGATCGTGCAGTATCCACACCCAGACGTTGCGGCCGTTTAGGTGAATCGATGTCTCGTCGGCGTGCAGTATCTTGGCCTTGCGTATCATGGCGGCAATGGCTGCCGCAGGGGCGCCCAGCGACGTTCCCAGCCTGCGCATTATGTTGTGCGCCGTGCCCGAGGAGAGTGTAATTCCGTACCGCGACATGCGGTCTGCGATCATCCTAAACGGCATGCGACACACGTAATCGTCTGCAACATCAGTCGTTATGCTCGGATCGTAGCTGCCCTTGTCTGGAAGGCCGGTCTCGGGCTTGATGTCCACCAGACCGCAGGAGCAGCGACACGTGTTTATGGTGTGGCGCGTGGTGATGACCTTTATCGTGCGCTCCACTCTGGTAATGTCGCGTTTTTCTGACTGCACTATGGAAAGGCTACCCGAGCCGCATTCGGGGCAGGCCTCCGGGGTGTGTTCCTCAAACTCGGTGGGTTTTGGCTTGCGGGTGCGGCCCATGTGGCCTTTTTGCCCCCCGCGCGACTTCCCGCTGCCGGCCGCATCCACGCGGTCCTTTTGATCCCGGGAGGCTTTTGTGGATTTATTGTAGGCATTCTTTTCGTCGCCTTTTCCCTTTGTGTCAGGCCATCCGGGCCCCCTTTTTTGTGATGACGGGGTGTTGTAATTGTCATGCCGCACCAGCCTGCGCTTAAGATCAGCAACTGCCAGATTCAATTCCTCAATTATCTGCCCTTGCATCTCAATCGTCTGCTTGAGCTTGATGTTCTCAGTCTTGAGATCCGTGTACATCTTTTTGAGTTCAGCCTGGCTTTTCACATTGGGTTTGGATTACCATCCTATTTGGATCTGTGGTTTGCACAAAATTTACCCAAGAGTGAACTGAATTAGGCACGACGTGAACACTTACGAACGATGTAAGGCAGGAATACAGGGTAAAAGCCAGAATCAGGGGATTTGCAAAAACACATCAAATTCCGGCAGACAAGACTGGAATACTGGTCGTTGTTGGAGACTTCCTTTTTCATGGCGTGGATGATGTGGAAAGATTCGTCGATTACATAATCGAGGAGGTCTACGACATGGGTAATATTCCCGCGGTAATACTAATCTCGCGCAAGATGTTCGGGGATCCGGAGATCGAAAATATCAAGAGGCAGCATTTCATATTCATCCGTAACCAAATCTATGAGGGCATTGGGGAAGACATCGTTATTGTGAAGAATCGATTTTGCAGGTCAAAATTTGATTATGAAAATTTAAGATTGTTATTTGCAGATTTTGGTAACAGACCCAATCATACTAATCTTTATGAATCCACGTCGCACACGAATCGGTGTTGGACGAGGAAACGCGTGAACGTGTAGAGCAGATCCATGATGGACATGAGAGAAAAGTTGCGTACTTGCTGTCTGACATGGGTTTTGATTTGGTAGGTTCCAACATAATACTTCAGGATCACCCAGATCCGATAAAGGGAGAAGTCGATCTCGTATTTGGGTCAGGTAATGTCCTTCTTCTGGTGGAAGTAAGCACAGGTAGACATAGGATCAGCCACAAGAAGCGTAACTTCTTTGGCAAATGGGCAGGTGGTCCGCTAGTCGAGGAGTTGAAGGAAAAACTAGGCCGGCAGTCGCATGAGATACGCAGAGTCTACTTCGACATGCGTCCTAAACCTGAGAACATCGGCGAGCCGGAGGCGACCGGTATAGACGGGCCGGGAAGCATGAACATGATATGCTTCCAAGAGGACTATGACCACTTGGTGGACGGCGTGAAACGAAACGGGGCGACCAAGGATACCTTTCTTGCAGACTTTGGTTGATAGATGTCGTCAGATGCCAAGCGCGTGCATGCTTTGAATACAGTTCATAGTCCACTGCATGAATGCTCGTTATGGCACACGATCGTCGGCACCGTTAGGCACATTTCGTATTCAACGGCGCTTGTCTTTTTTCACTTCTTCCTTGAACCAATCCATAAAATCCCCCACATCGCCCAGATCGTCCACTGAAAACGTCTGCAACACCCCGTGTCTGCTGAAGTAAATGCCGAGGTTCTTGATGTCATATCCGTTTCCGTTGATCATGTCCAGCAGGTAATACCCCACCACCTGGCTCCACATATCCTGTTTCAGCTTCAGGAACTTGGTCGTCTTGATGTCTATCAGCGTATCGCCCAGTATGAGGTCTGCATCAGCACCTCCCACTATTACGGACGCTTTCCCGAATACGGGATTCAGCGTGCACCTTTGCCTGCGCGTGAAGGAGTCGATATTCTTTGCGACTCCCAGCAGATTTGACAAATCGTCCACGTCATTCTCGTCGATGTCCGAGAATACCACGCGGCCGGCGCGAAGAATAGGATCGAGTTGTGCCAGAAACAGCGCGCCGCGCATCATGCCACGGTTCATGTTGCCGTCGCTGAGGAACCGCTCGTAATCGGCTACCGTCTTGGCGTAACGCTCCTCCGCCTGCGCCAAGCCGAGCTCCCTGTATACCATTTTGCCGTCCTCATCGACAGGCACGAAAATGTCCTTTACGGATCCGTTCAGGTCTACTTTTACGGCCTTGCCATCAGACAACCTTCGCCCGTATCCACCGCTCATCAGACGCAGCTCATCCAAACCCGATTCGGCCACCCACTGGCGCGATTCCGCATCCGGATTCGTTCGCTTGAGGTGGAATCTGAGAAGGTAATCGAACGCGGTTCCGATCATGGAGTACCGCTTCGTTTTCGGTTGTGCCAGAAGGTCTCCATCAAGAGAACAGATAGGTACGGGGAAGTGTTCTGCGAAGGCATCCCTGTATTTCTTTTGTTTAAGCAGGCTGGTAAGCGACATGTGTTACCGGCACCAGTGATTTGAGTAACTAAATGGTCGCAATGACAACGGATTTGACTGCCACTATAAGAATTGGCGTATTTGTTCGAAAGGCCAGCAGAACAACTGGGCAATTATTGGTTTTCAAGCACGTACGCCAGCACCGCCACAAACTCGTCCACCGCAGCCTGTCCCTTGGCCGCCGGCGGTCCCGGACGCGTCACCGCCAGACATTGGATGCATGGACAACGCCCGTCAGGCGCCCCTTGCCAGCAGGTCATTTATAGCAGCAGAGTAGCTGTATGCCTTGTTGCTTGCCAGCATCATCTTGGCCTGGTGCTCCCTTACCCTGCGATCCAGCTCGCCATCAATCCAGATTGTGACATGTTTGGCCAAGATTCCTAGGCGCCCCCCGCCAGCAGGTCGTTTACGGCATCAGAGTAGCTGCACGCCTTGTTGCGCTCCAGCATCTTCCTGGCCTGGTACCCCCGCACCCTGCGCTCCAGCCCGTCATCAATCAGGAAAGTGACGCGTCTGGCCAATTCCTAGGCGCCCCCCGCCAGCAGGTCGTTTACGGCATCAGAGTAGCTGCACGCCTTGTTGCGCTCCAGCATCTTCCTGGCCTGGTACCCCCGCACCCTGCGCTCCAGCCCGTCATCAATCAGGAAAGTGACGCGTCTGGCCAATTCCTAGGTGCCCCTTGTCAGCAAATCGATGACGGCAGCAGAGTAGCTGCATGCCTTGTTGCGCTCCAGAATCTTTCTGGCCTGGTGCTCCCTTATTTTGCGGTCCACCTCGTCGTCAATCATGATTGTGACACGTTTGGCCAATTCCTAGGCGCCCCTTGCCAGCAGGTCATTTATAGCAGCAGAGTAGCTGCATGCCTTGTTGCGCTCCAGAATCTTTCTGGCCTGGTGCTCCCTTATTTTGCGGTCCACCTCGTCATCAATCATGATTGTGGCGCGCTTGGCCAATTCCTAGACTCCCCCTGTCAGCAGGTCGTTGACGGCAGCAGAGTAGCTGCATGCCTTGTTGCCCTCCAGCGTCACCTGGCCCGGTGCTCCCTTATTTTGCGGTCCACCTCGTCGTCAATCATGATTGTGGCACGTTGGTCATATTATCCCAGTAGCCACCACCCTTCCAGATGTGCCTAGATGACCCGTTAACTAGATCCTTTCGATCATGCAGTGTCAGGGATCGACCGTCACGCTAAGCGTGGGTAAGGTCATGGGTTCAATCACCTAAACCATTTTCTTGCATCGTCTCTGTCATGTACCATTAAACCAACGCCTGATCCTATAAGGGTGGGAGATTTGGTTACAACACCAGCCGCAGTCATCAGCATGCCAGCTTCACCATGATGGGTTTTGACATAATTTTCCCATTTTTGCTTCTGCTGTGGCGTTGCATATTTTTTGTATGCTTCTGCAAGCAAATAGCCTCCTGCAACACCGGCAAGAATTAAAAATATCATACGTCTTGGTGTCAGACTCCAGCATTTAAATGTTGTATGTTAATTTGCATGCAGCAAGAGTATATATTTAACACGAACGGTCATAAAACATCATGAAAGAATCTGAGCCAAAATACGTCAGCATGAGAATCCCAAAAACAGAATATGACAAACTGAGAAAAGCAAGAGAAGAAATGCAGCATAAGCCAGAGTATTCCTGGGTGGGTAGCCTGGCTTTGGGAGCGTTTGTTGGATTAGTTGCAGGATTGGCAATCAAAAAATTAGCAGAATCAGATGAAGATTCTCTATAATGCTTGATCCTGATCGTATCACATCATTTGGGCAAGAACCAAGTCTTAGTTCAGCAGTCCTTGCACCTCCAAGTATTCCAGGGCGCGGATTAGGTTCTGCCTGTCCAGCGTGCCGTCTATGAACCACTTTGCCATCCCTTGAAGTAGTCTGGGACAGTCGTCCCCTAGAATCCAAACGCGCCCAAGAATTCGACATCATTAATGAACTTGGGGGGAATAGCCACCCCACGTCCAGAGGGTCTGGAGTTCGGACCCGTCAAAGTCGCCGCCGGATGCACCGTTGGCAACGGCAACAACAACAACAGTGCCGGCATCCACAGTGGGTTCGATCGTGGCTATATCGTCAGGCTAGGGCGGGGTGCGCGCCGTGGACCGCCGACCACGTGCTGGGGCACGCCACCAAGGACTCCTACGAGAAGCAGGCCGTGCTGTACCCGGAGAAACTGCGGGCCGAATACGCCAAGGCCTCCGAGCGCCTCAACCTGTTTGCCGGATTCGAGAGATACCTGGAGATGGCCGGGGCGCCGGATCTGCCACAGCCGCCGCAGGATGGTCGTCCCGGTGGGGAGGCCGCTCCGCCGCCACAACCGCCGTTCTCAGGAGGGGGAGGAAACGACGGCCTCCGCACGACCGAGAAGCAGCTGCAAGACGCGCAGACGACGATCCAAAGGATGACTTCGGTCATGGCCGACATGGCCAGGATGATGCACCCCGGCGCGGGCGTGCCATACGATCCCGCGGGCGCAGAGCCTGAAGGTGCCCAGAAGCAGGATGGAAAATAAGGCACCAAACCGGGAGCCTTGTGGCGTGCGTCTATGTGGTCTGGCGGTGCCTGCCGGTCGCGTACGGGGTGGGCGGGACAAGCACCCAAAAATTAGAACAACATTAAAATCGTTCTTAATTACTTTACAGAACCTGCGAGGGGAGTTGTCCACGTTTTGAAAATTCAGCCCTCGTTCACGCTATTTCTAATTCGCGCCAGCATCCCGAATCATGATTCTGAAGCCATACCATTTAAGAACGACCACGTTTCACGTAATGCAATGACCCCAACGACGCTTGTTCTTCTGACCGATTTTATAAAAAAATCATCCAAAACCAATTATCAATATATTCATTAAACTCTTCAACGGACAACAGCACGTGACAGAATTTGTCTACAGGCCGTACAAGCGGGTTTATGTAAGGGATGTGATCAGGCTGAACCTTGATGACTTTATCGGAATGATGACCTCGATGGAATCCATGAACGCATACTGGGCAGACGGAGTCATGTTTGCAAGTTTTGCCATGACAGAGTCCGAGGAGCTGGCCAAAAAGGAGATGCAGGACGAGATGTACCTTGACAGGATAATGTTTACAAAGTACGACAACTATTCCAAGACGGCCAAGTCTGCAAACAACCTAGAGATAGGCATACTCAACGTGCAGAACAGTCCCATATACAGGCAGCTGGTTGCGTGGCTCAGGTCCCAGACGGCATGGAACGAATAATGTCGGCGTGAGGGACTAGCCTGCGCAGGACTCAGGCTTTTTGTAGTGTGGTGATAAAAAAGCTCGGGTGTTTACTGCGGCGTGTAGTGTAGATCACAAAACAGCGCGTTTCCGTTTGGCAGCGTCCTGGCAGTTATGCTGAAACCGGAATCAAGTCCCCTTCCACAGACATAACATTCCACATTTTTGGCAGAACTCCAAGCATATTCTGGTTTCTTGAGGACCTGCATGTCCTGTATGATCGTCTGGTTTGTTTTAGACATGCAGTGGTATGGAACCAGTAGGTATTTAAAAGTACCGTACCATAACCGTACTATTAGGTACACGGCCGTCCAGCGGCAGCAGCAGAACGGATCATCTCCAGAAGGTTCATTTTATAGCAGACAGGGTTGCCGGCAGGTGCGGACAGAACGGTTGTGCGGCCTGTCTGCAGTCAGAATCCAGCCATGCCACTGCTGCACGGTGACTGCAACCGGCGTGCCATCCGTGCTCTGCCGGGGTTTGCCCGGGAGCATGAACGACAATCTCATCAATTTAAATAACAAGGCATGATGATTTACCGCATGGGTGGACATATTTGGAAAGGCTCAGGCAAAACTGATACCACTGGATCTATCTGAGAACCAGTTTCAGATTTACAACAGAATTTCACGAAACTATTCGCACTCATTCCTCTTAGAATCACTTACAGGGCCAGGCAAACTCTCTGAGACATCAGTAATGGGCTTTGATCCGGCCGTGATCCTCAGGGGATACTCTGACAGGGTGGAGATAGTCGCAGAAGGACAGACCAGAGTCATCCGGAATACGAATCCGTTTGAAGAGATAAAACGCCTCCTCCTCCTTGGGGAGACGACAGATCAGAGATACAGGTATCGTGGAGGGGCAGTCGGAATTGTAAACTATGACACGGTCAGGACAATAGAAGACATTCCGGATTCGCATGGTGCGCCTGCGCCGCTAATGGAGTTTGGTGTGTATGACGACGGAATACTCTACGACAACCTGCACAAAAAGCTGTTCTACTTTTACCACGACAGGAACAGGTTTGAGGAACTTCAAATCGGCGACGGGGCGTTTGGCAGATTCCATGCCAGCCAGGTCAGGTCAAACATGAGCGAGTCTGAGTTCTCAGAGATTGTGGAGAGGGCAAAAAGATACATCTACGACGGGGATATCTTTCAGGCGGTCCTCTCGCGCAGGTTTACATTTGACGTCAGCGGGGACGATCTGGCATTGTACAGTGCGCTGCGCAGGCTGAATCCGTCGCCATACATGTACCACCTGAAACAGGGCAGCAGCACAGCCATTGGCGCATCCCCGGAGATGCTGGTCCGCGTCACCGGAGACACGGTGGAGACGTTTCCGATTGCAGGAACAAGAAAGATCACAAAGGATGAAAGGCAGAACCAAGAGCTTGCAGACGAGCTGCTCTGCGACGAGAAGGAGCTGGCAGAACACACGATGCTGGTGGATCTTGGCAGGAACGACATAGGGAGGGTCTGCAGGTACGGAACCGTCCATCCCGAATCCCTGATGAAGGTGAGAAGGTTCAGCCATGTGCAACACATAGTCACACACCTGACAGGCAGGCTGGCCCCTGAAAGGGACATGTTTGATGCGTTCCAGTCCGTGTTTCCCGCGGGGACAGTCTCGGGGGCACCGAAGGTCCGGGCCATGGAGATCATTGACGAGCTGGAGACGGAGGCAAGGGGGCCGTATGCGGGGGCAGTCGGATACTTTTCACACAACGGATGCTGCGACTTTGCAATCGGAATCAGGAGCATATTCATCAAAGGGAACAAGGGGTTCGTGCAGTCCGGCGCGGGAATCGTCTCGGACTCGGTTCCCAGAAACGAGTTTATGGAGACAGAGTACAAGGCAGACGCAATGCTTCAGGCGCTAAGGGAGGCATCGGATTGAAGATACTGATAATAGACAACTATGACTCGTTTGTGTACAATATTGCGCAGTATGCAGGGGAGCTTGGTGCCGAGTGCGATGTCATCAGGAATGACAGGATCTCTCCAGAGCAGATAAGGCAGAATGGGTACGATGCAATAATAATCTCGCCGGGCCCCGGAACCCCGGAGGAGAGAAGATACTTTGGCATATGCTCTGATGTCATATCCGACATCGGACCGACTGTCCCAATCCTTGGCATCTGTCTTGGGCACCAGGGAATCATTCATGCCTTTGGCGGCAGGGTCACCAATGCAGGACGCGTAAGACACGGAAAGACAAGCCCCGTAATCCATACGGGCTCGGATCTGTTCCGGGATGTAAGGTCACCGTTTCAGGCAACCAGGTACCATAGCCTGGTGGGCGACAAGACGATAATTCCAGACGTCCTGGAGGTTACTGCCACGGCAGCCGACGACGGGGAGATCATGGCAGTAAGACACAAGACGTATCCCGTCCAGGGGGTGCAGTTTCATCCAGAGTCGATAATGACCCAGGACGGAAAGAAGATTATTGGGAATTTTATAAGACAGGTAGGAGAGACGGTACGACGATGATTTCACGCCTCGTCTCCAGACTGCAGCAGGGACTGGACATCACATATGAGGAGGCGGGGGCCGCCATGACGGAGATGCTCTCGGGACGGACAGACGACAGGCAGAGTGCAGAACTCATATCCGGCCTTGCCGACAAGGGGGAGACAGACGAGGAGCTGCTGGGAATGCTCGATGCGATGCAGAGGTTTGTCCTTGTGATGAGACCCGATGATGGTGGTGGTGGTGGTGGTGCCAAAACCACAATAGACATGTGCGGAACCGGGGGGGACGGGCTTGGAACATTCAACATATCCACTGCAGCCTCGTTTGTGGTGGCAGCAGCAGGTGGGGCAGTGGCAAAGCACGGGAACCGCTCAAACTCCGGAGCCTCGGGCAGCGCCGACGTGTTTGAGTACTTTGGGTATGATCTTGGCATGGGGCCTGCAGAGGTCTCGGGAATCCTGCACAGGCACGGCATATGCTTCATGTTTGCACAAAAATTTCACCCGGCAATGAGGCATGTGGCAGCTGCCCGCAAGACCCTTGGGAGAAGAACCGCATTCAACCTGCTGGGGCCGCTTGCGAACCCTGCAGGCACAAAAAACCAGCTAATCGGGGTGTCCTCAAAGGACATGCTTGAGAGAGTCCCGCTCATCCTCAGAAGGAACGGGGCAGAATGCATCATGACTGTGCGGGCTGCAAACGGGATGGACGAGTTTTCCACCATCTCCTCCAACTCGGTGTGCATGCTCAAGGAAGGCAGCATAACCCGGAGCGTGGTAAAGCCCGAAGATGTCGGGCTTTGCAGATCGAGCCTGCGCGACATACAGGTGAGTACGGGTACTGAGGCGATGAGGGCGTTTGTGGGGGTGCTTGACGGAACCGCAAACAGGGCAATGATTGAGACGGTGGCCCTCAATGCCGCAGGCGGGCTTGTCGTGGCAGGCATCTCAGAGGGCATCGGAGAGGCAGTGGAGACTGCGCTGGGCGTCATGGACGGGGGCGGCGCCTTTTCGCTTCTGGAGAGGTTTGTTGCAGATACTGGCACCGTGTCACGGATAAGGGGGCTGCAGTGATGGCCCGGGACGTCCTAAAGAGGCTGGTAAACAATTCCAGAATGGCAATCGATGACGGAACGTATGACGTGGCAGCAGCAGACCTGCAGGGATCGGGGGAGGATCTGGGGGACATCATCAGGCTCAACCCGCACCCGACGCTGATAACTGAGATAAAGTTTGCATCGCCGTCACAGGGCAAGATAAGGACGCAGGCGGATCCGGCATCCATTGCAAGGCAGATGATTGCAGGCGGCGCAAGGGCGCTGTCGGTTCTGACCCAGCCGCACCTGTTTAACGGCAGCCCGGAATACTTTATGAAGGTAAGGCAGGCGGTGGACGTGCCGCTGCTCATGAAAGACATCATGGTGGACAGAATCCAGATTGACGCAGCATCCAGGATCGGGGCAGACTACATCCTGCTAATCCAATCGCTCTTTGATCAGGGCCATCTGCAGGAGATCGACGAGTTTGTAGGGTATGGCCACAAAAGGGGACTGAAGGTTCTGCTTGAGGTGCACACGAGTGCGGAGTTTGAGGCAGCCCTGGATACAGACGCTGACCTGATAGGAATCAACAACAGGAACCTTGACACGCTGGAGATTGATCTCGGTACGACTGAGAGGATTCTCTCATCGGCAGACGTCTCCAGGCACGTTCTTTCCGAGAGCGGAATCAGCACGCCAGAGGAGATCCGATATCTAAAAAAATGCGGGGCCTCTGCATTTCTTATAGGATCAAGCATAATGGGAAGCATGGACATAACAGGAAGCGTGCGGGAACTGGCGGGTGCATATTGAGGTATCCCAAGGACGGCAGGTTTGGGGAGTTTGGCGGGAGATACATACCGGAGACTCTTGTGCCTGCAATCGAGGAGCTGGAGAAGAGCTACCTGAGGTTCAGAGACGATCCGGACTTTAAGAGCGAGCTGAGGTACTACCTGAAGTCATACGCAGGACGCCCCACTCCACTGTACTATGCAGAGAACCTCTCAAAGAGGCTGGGAGGCGCAAGGATATACCTCAAGAGGGAGGACCTGCTGCACGGCGGGGCCCACAAGATCAACAACACGCTGGGCCAGGCACTGCTTGCCAAGAGAATGGGAAAGAAGAGAATAATAGCAGAGACCGGGGCCGGCCAGCACGGGGTTGCCACTGCAATGGCATGCGCTGTTCTAGGGATGAAGGCCGAGGTGTACATGGGATACAAGGATACCATAAGGCAGAAGCTCAACGTGTTCAGAATGAACCTGCTTGGATCTAGGGTCCATCCCGTGGAGTCCGGCTCCAAGACGCTCAAGGATGCCATTAACGAGGCGATTCGGGACTGGATTACAAACGTCAACACCACATACTACCTTCTGGGCTCGGCAGTAGGCCCGCACCCGTATCCGGTAATGGTAAGGGACTTTCAAAGCGTGATAGGAAGGGAGATAGCCTCCCAGATGAGGGGGATTGGCAGGAGGCCAGACACCTTGGTTGCCTGCGTAGGTGGAGGCTCCAACGCAATAGGCACGTTTTATCCCATGGCATCCTCGGATGCGGAGATCATCGGGGTGGAGGCTGCAGGGCTTGGCCTGAGGTCAGGCATGCACTCGGCATCGCTTCTGGCAGGAAGCAAGGGGGTGCTTCACGGCATGATGACGTACCTTCTCCAGGACAGCGAGGGGCAGATAAGGGAGACGCACAGCATCTCGGCAGGGCTTGACTATCCGGGGGTGGGGCCGGAGCATGCATACTACAAGGACTCCAGAAGGGTCGTGTACCGTGCGGCAAAGGACTCGGAGGTGGTTGATGCGTTTCTGATGCTGACCAGGACTGAGGGAATAATTCCGGCTCTTGAATCGGCCCACGCGCTGGCAGAGGCCATCAAGGTTGCAAGAAAAGGCAAGAAGACAGAGTCGGTGGTGGTGACCCTGTCCGGAAGGGGCGACAAGGACGTAGAGGAGGTGCAGAACTATCTGAATAGAAATGTCAAGAATTAGCGAGAGGTTTGCACAGTTGCAGGCAAAAGGCCACAAGGCCCTGATATCGTACATAATGGCAGGATTTCCGGACGAGGGCTCCACCATGTCTGCAGTAAGGGGCCTGGTGAGGGGCGGGGCCGACATAATCGAGCTTGGATTTCCGTTTTCCGACCCGCTTGCAGACGGTCCGGTGATTCAAAACGCAGGGACCGCATCCCTGGAGAACGGCACAAGCGTTGCAGGATTCTTCAGGATGGTCAGGAGGATCAGAAAGGAGACTGACATCCCGCTGGTGCTGATGACATACGCCAACATCCTGTATCGCAGGGGGTATGCAAGGTTCGTATCAGAGGCTGCAAAAGCCGGAATAGACGGGCTCATCATACCTGACATGTCAGTCGAGGAGTCCGAAGAGTATCTAAAGGCTGCAAGGGGCAGGAGTATGGATACCATATTTTTGATATCCCCCAACACCGACAGGGAAAGGGTTCAGAGGATTGCAAAAGAGTCGTCAGGGTTCCTATATCTTGTTGCAGTGTATGGCACTACGGGAGTCGGCAGGACGATCAAAAGGTATACGCTCAAGGCAATCAGGGACGCCAGAAGTTATACGGGAGGCAGCATTCCTGTCGGGGTCGGGTTCGGGGTGTCCACTGCACAGGATGTCAGGACGTATGTGGATGCAGGCGCAGACGCAGTGATTGTCGGGAGCGCATACCTGAAGCTTATCCAGAGTACGCCAAAAGACGAGATCGAGTCTGCAGTGGCATCCTTTACGAGAGATCTCAAGGAACAGACAATTTCGGGCCGACTCGGCACTAATCCCAAATGATCCTGCTGCTGTCGCAGCAGGTCGACAGATGATGCTTGGACAGCGTGAATCCTTCAAACACCATCATCGTGGGGTGCCGGGCCCAGAATCAGGCACGCGTCTGCAGCAGCGCAGGAAGCCGGGAGCGCGTCAGGAATAACACCGATACGATTCCCATGACAAGCACCAGGGGTGCCATGAATCCAAACTCCGGAATGACGTGCGAGCCCATGACCCTTATCTCCTGGGCGCCTGCCTCGAGAGGAATTGTCAGTGCCGTCTCCAGTTCGTTTGCATCTGCAGTAAAGTCAGTCATTACATCGTCGACCCAGACTGCATTGGGCTCATCTATCAGTTCAAGCGGAAGAACCAGGGTCATCTGTTCGGCATGCGCATCCTCTTGAATGGTAAATGTCAGTGTGTCCGTATCTGGATCAACGGTGACTGCGCCATCCAGACTGGCATCCAGGATGTACCTGACTGTATACCCCTGCCCGTCCGGGCCGTCCCCGAATGCGACATGATCAAGTGATTGAACGCTGCCTGGGTTCTGTAGTACGTGAATCACCCCGGCCATCCACGGGTGGGGTGCAGAGTAGTAGTAAAAGTCGCCAACCTCGGTAAACTGCCTGGAATATTGCCCGGCAATGCCCATGGTGCCGCTGTCAAACAGGCCGTCTTCCTGGCCGGACTGCGTAACTGAGGTTACGGTGTGGGGCTGGGTGTCAGAGTTGATCCACAGTATGGAATCCCCGGTAAATACGGTGATCTCATCGGAGATGGTGCCTGCCGCCGAATTGTACCAGAAGCGTGAACTGTTGGGATCCGATGAGCCGGACAGGATATGAATCTCATGCGTGGTCTGCGCATATGCAGGGGTGCCCAAAACCACGACAAGGGTGATCAGGGGCAGAATGCACAGAACCGGTCTCATGAGGAACCAACATGGTGGTCTGTATTAAGGGTTGAAGGATTGTCGCTGTATGAAGAATCATCTGGAGGATGCCGCCCGGTTCCTTTCTTTCCCCCCATCCAACATCAGTCAATACGCCGTCAGCCGGTTCCATGTCATCTGCAAGACTTCTAAAACAAGAGTATGTCTTGGGGATCGGGTGATTTGGGGAGGGAGGCTTAGCAGCTAAGCGAAATGTGCTTTGATCTAGGCAAAATCTGACAAGAATGCAAGCAGATCAATAAGGGTACGGCCCTATGGTTTTTGTTGTCTAGACAAAAAACCAAGCAGGGCCGCGATCTACTGAACAATCCAAGAATATATCAAGATGTCGCAAGCGGCATGAAAAACATGCTTGCCTGCGCCAACACGTCAAACAGGTACAATGCGGTATTTGGAACAGACGATCTAAATCACGGCATGCTGAGGGGAGCCACCATGGATTCGTCCGTAGGCGGGTGCGCAAACGCGGTAAAGCGCACGCACTGCGACGCTCCCTCCGACAGGTGGCATGCATCGGCAATCAAGGGGATGGAGCAGGGCACGGTTCAGCGCGCATTCGAAGAAATGGTGGCAGTGCAACTTGACACATTCAAAAAACTGGGCAAATTCCCAAAAGAAGGACTGGACATCGCAATCGACATGCACCTCATACCGCGTTATGACCGGGCACCCGGAGGGGAGCTGACCCGTTCCAAATACAAAAACGGAACCACGTATTTTGAGCGTTACATGACAGTCCAGTGCGTAAACGACAAGATGCGCATGGTCCTTGCAGCATCATACCTCAAAAGGCTCGAATTCGTGCCTGATTACGTGGATGCAGTCCTCAAGACCATGGCAGGGATGGGCATCAGGATCCGCCTGGCGCTGCTTGACCGGGAATTCTTCTCAGTCGACACGATAAGCAGGCTGCGGGCAAACGGCGTAAGGTACCTGATGCCGTGCAGGAACACGCCCAACGTGGTGGAAGCCCTGCAGGATTTTGCACAAGGAAAGAGGGAAAGGATCTCAACAAACGTGATTGAGAACAACCAGGGCTCCGTCGAATATTCCATGATAATAACTGAAAGAAAAAACGCCAAAGACCCTGATGTCCCGGAAGAGAAATACATCGGGTTTGCAACAAACCACCCCACAATCAAGACGGAGGCTTATGCCAAAAGATGGGGAATAGAGACCGGGTACGGTAAAATCGAGGAGTGCAGGGCCAAGACGCGGATTTCGGACATGGAATCGCGGATGTTGTGTTTTTACTATTCCCTAACATTGTACAATGAATGGATAATCGTCAGGGCAATGCTTTCTGACGGTACCGAAAGGCAGAGTGTCATGACCATGCTCACGTTCAAGGTGCAGTTGGAATCACTCCTCATACGCCAGTCCAAACCGCCTACCTGATCTCAGATGAGGCACTTTTCGCTTAGCTGCTTAGCAGCTAAGCGAAATGTGCTTTGATCTAGGCAAAATCTGACAAGAATGCAAGCAGATCAATAAGGGTACGGCCCTATGGTTTTTGTTGTCTAGACAAAAAACCAAGCAGGGCCGCGATCTACTGAACAATCCAAGAATATATCAAGATGTCGCAAGCGGCATGAAAAACATGCTTGCCTGCGCCAACACGTCAAACAGGTACAATGCGGTATTTGGAACAGACGATCTAAATCACGGCATGCTGAGGGGAGCCACCATGGATTCGTCCGTAGGCGGGTGCGCAAACGCGGTAAAGCGCACGCACTGCGACGCTCCCTCCGACAGGTGGCATGCATCGGCAATCAAGGGGATGGAGCAGGGCACGGTTCAGCGCGCATTCGAAGAAATGGTGGCAGTGCAACTTGACACATTCAAAAAACTGGGCAAATTCCCAAAAGAAGGACTGGACATCGCAATCGACATGCACCTCATACCGCGTTATGACCGGGCACCCGGAGGGGAGCTGACCCGTTCCAAATACAAAAACGGAACCACGTATTTTGAGCGTTACATGACAGCCCAGTGCGTAAACGACAAGATGCGCATGGTCCTTGCAGCATCATACCTCAAAAGGCTCGAATTCGTGCCTGATTACGTGGATGCAGTCCTCAAGACCATGGCAGGGATGGGCATCAGGATCCGCCTGGCGCTGCTTGACCGGGAATTCTTCTCAGTCGACACGATAAGCAGGCTGCGGGCAAACGGCGTAAGGTACCTGATGCCGTGCAGGAACACGCCCAACGTGGTGGAAGCCCTGCAGGATTTTGCACAAGGAAAGAGGGAAAGGATCTCAACAAACGTGATTGAGAACAACCAGGGCTCCGTCGAATATTCCATGATAATAACTGAAAGAAAAAACGCCAAAGACCCTGATGTCCCGGAAGAGAAATACATCGGGTTTGCAACAAACCACCCCACAATCAAGACGGAGGCTTATGCCAAAAGATGGGGAATAGAGACCGGGTACGGTAAAATCGAGGAGTGCAGGGCCAAGACGCGGATTTCGGACATGGAATCGCGGATGTTGTGTTTTTACTATTCCCTAACATTGTACAATGAATGGATAATCGTCAGGGCAATGCTTTCTGACGGTACCGAAAGGCAGAGTGTCATGACCATGCTCACGTTCAAGGTGCAGTTGGAATCACTCCTCATACGCCAGTCCAAACCGCCTACCTGATCTCAGATGAGGCACTTTTCGCTTAGCTGGCTTAGATATCCACAAATATAAGTAGGCAGGTTGATTCAACGGTATGCCATTAAAACGTGCCAGCAGGGGGCGCACCAAGGGCGGAAAGGGATCCTCGGGGGTCGTCCAGTGTACAAACTGCGGACAGACTGTCCCAAAGGACAAGGCAAAGAAGGTCACATCAAGACTGAATCTGGTGGAGCACACGCTGGCAAAGGAGCTGCGTGCTCAGGGCGCATACATTGCATCGCCGACGGTTCTCAAATGGTACTGCATCTCCTGCGCAATCCACTTTAAGATTCTGAAGATAAGATCCGCAGACAACAGGCGAAAGCGCGGCAGGCTCTAGTCCCTAATCTGTCTTGCAGTGACGACCATCCTCTGAACCAGCGTGATTCCTGCAATTATGATCACGATTATCACTGCATACTCCATGAATCCTATCATCCCTATTATGGCAACCACCAGTAATCGCTCGGCCCTCTCGCCGATTCCAACCCCCTGAAGCCTTATGCCAAGCTGATCCGACTTTGCCCTGGCATAGCTGACCAGCAGGGACAGCGTCACTGCAAGCAGCACGAGCATCGGATCTGCGTACCCGCCTACAAGGATTCCCAGGAATATTGCAACCTCGGCAATCTTGTCAAACATCGAATCAAGGTAGGAGCCCTTGTTGGAGGTCTTGCCGGTGACCCGGGCCACCTGGCCGTCCACCATGTCAAAGAATCCGGATACAAGCAGCAGCACGCCCCCGATTATCAGCCCGTACTGGATTCCCAGGCCGTACGATACGGCAGACGCCAGCGCAAATCCGAGCCCTACGGCAGTCCAAAAGTTGGGAGACAGTCCGGTGGATGCAAACCCGCGTCCAATCCTCTCAAGTGCAGGCCTCAGGGTATCCCTCAGGTTGTTGAGCATATGATGGACTCATGTATTATGGTATAATAAAGTGAATAGTATCGGACCGGAGATGCATGCCAGATGATCCTGTCTGTGCCCCCCTGACACGCCGGGTTCTGCGCCTACCGGTCCCGGGCAATGCCCTGCGCAACCAGCACGGAGATTATCTTTGCTGCAAGCGATGCAGTGGCGCCGTTGTCATGGTATGGGTTAAGCTCCACAATGTCGGCACCTGACACCCTTGCATCGCGCAGGGAATGAATCATGTCAAAGAGCTCCCGCGATGTGATGCCTACAGCCTCGGGGTTTCCCACCCCGGGGGCAAACGCGGGATCCAGCACGTCCAGGTCAAAACTGGAGTATACTGCATCAAAGGAGGACGTAAAGTCTCGGAGCATCTGCGGTCCCTTGCCTGCCCGTATCTGGCCGTCTGAGACGGTGCAGATGTGGTTCTCCCGGAGAAACTCAAGCTCCTCGCCTACAAACGCCCTGGCCCCGACATGCAAGATGCCGTCAGATCCCCTCTCCTCTGCTATCCGCCGGAGATAGGATGCGTGGCTCAGCCGTGTCCCGTCAAACTCGTCGCGCAGGTCGTAGTGGGCATCAAACACCACGTATCCCGTGTCCTTGGGAAAGCTCATGTATGCGCCATACGTGATGGAGTGCTCCCCCCCAAGCATTATCACCGGACGGCCCCTTCCTGCCAGCTCGGCGGCGACCCTCCCCACCATCTTGATCATCTCAGAGGAGACTGCAGTGTGGCGGATGTTTCCCACATCCTCAATGTATGCAGATTCCAAGTCCACGCCAAGCTCGGGATGAAATATCTCGATGTTGTCAAACGAGTTGCGTATCGCGTCCGGCCCGAACCGGCATCCGGGCTTGTAGGACTGGGTCGCATCAAACGGAACGCCAAACAGGGTCGCAACGGGTCTCGAGGTGTCATCAGACGATGTGATCGACGAGTTTGCATTGAGGTACAGATCAGCGTAGCTCATGTCTACACCATCAGATGCGGGCGTCGGGACATGTGCCGCGGCATGTTAAGGCCTGCAAACGGCATGTCGCGCGTCTGCGTGCCGGTCTCTTTTATAAACTCCTCAAACGTCAGCTCCCTTACGCCTCCTGTCGCCCTGTCACGCACGCTGAGGGTCTCGGAGCCTAACTCCTTTGAGCCCACCACCATGATGTACCGTATCCACTCCTTCTCGGCATCGCGTATCCTCTTTCGGATGCTCTCGTTTCGATCATCGATGTCCACCCTGAGATTGTGCGCGGCCAGCCTGTCTGCAAGGGAGACGCAGAAGTCGTTGAACTCTTCCTGTAGCGGGATGATTCTCACCTGCGTCGGCGAGAGCCAGAACGGCAGTTGGGGCTTGATGCCCCGCTTGGAGTCGGTGCCGGCCTTTTCCAGCAGGGTGTAGATTATGCGCTCGATCGCCCCGCTGGGAGAGTTGTGGAGGATTATCGGGTGTATGGCCTTGTTGTGCTCGTCGATGAACTCTATGCCGTACCGGCGCCCGTTTTCAATGTCTATCTGGTCAGTGGAGAGCGCAGACGCCTTGCCCATGTCGTCGATAAAGTTGAACTCCCATTTCAAGACGAAGTAAAAGAACCTCTCCTTCCACATCTCGACTAGCACCGGCCTGCCGTGCCGCGCCACCATCTCCTCGACTGCCTGCCGGTTCTCGTTGTAGAACGATTCTGTAAACCTTACCGCCATCTCGTAGTCGGCGTCGACGATGCCGAGACCGCACAGCACCCGCCTGGAGAGATCGAACCTCACCTTGAGCTCGTCGATTGCCTGGTCGATGCCTGTGCAGAACGCGTGGCAGTCCGGCATGGTAAACGCCCTGAGCCTCCTGAGCCCGACCAGTTCGCCGGACTGTTCCCGCCGAAAGCTGTACCGGGTAAGCTCGTACAGCCGGTACGGCAGGTTCTTGTATGACATCTGAAACTGGTTTGCCATCAGGAACTGCCCGAAGCAGGCGGCGAACCTCAAGAAGAGCTTCTTGCCCTCCGAGTCGATGCTGTACTGCCTAGCCGGAAACCTGTTAAAGTAGCTCACCATGCTGGGGTGGTCGGCGTCGTACATTATCGGCGTCTCGACTTCGTACCCGCCGTAGCGCTTTACCATCTTGGTCACGTAGCGCTCTATTAGGGACTTTATCAGGCGGCCGTTGGGAAAGAACCTCATGTTTCCCGAGTCGGATGCGGACTCGTAGTCGGCTATGGCCAGCTTCTTCATCAGGGATACATGCAGGGGCGGGGCGTCCACTCGGCGATCCTTTTTGGACTCGTACTTTGCCAGCGTCTCCAGCTTTTTGTGCCCTGAAAAGTCAAACTCGCCCACGTCGGTCATCGTGCCGTCGGGGGACATTATCTTCCAGTAGGATCGCATGCCTGACTCGCCCTTCAGTGCCTCGGAGGTGTCCTCAGGGGCCTGCGGCGTGGCAGAGTCGGAAGTTATCGTCTTGGAGCTTTCTGCTAGCGGGTGGCCCTTTACCTTGACCTGGTAGGATTTTGTCCAGCCAAACGGGGAACGCGACACCTCAAGGCCAGATGCTGCATCCTCCATTGCGCGCAGTACCGCAAGCGCATCAGACGGCCTTGCCAGGTTAGAGCTCAGGTGCGCGTACGGGTACAGCAGGAGCCGCCTGCAGCCAATCTTTGTCATGGAGTCCCTTATCTGGGACATGGCGTTTCTGGCAACGTCCAGATCGTCGCCTGACTCCACTGCGACGAAGGCCACCACCACCTCCTCAATCCTCGTGGTGCCGGCATCGCCGATCTCCTCTGCCGCCTTGATCTCCCTTTTTGTGGGGGTGTACTCTATGCTGTCGCAGTGAAGCTGCAGTATCCGCATAACTTCAAACAGAAGTGGCAATTGAAATAAATCTTTACCCTGTAGTTTTTGGGTTCTCCTGCGTCATCTGTTGGTGGCACAAAATCAGGATCTTCTCCAGATTCGCGGGTCTGGCCTGCGCACCATTATGTCGTCACCAGATATAACAAACTTTAGCCTGTCAGGAGTGCCAAGCCTTTCGAGTATGGGCTTTGGTATGCTGTTTGCAGCTGCAAGGAACCTGGCCGGAACCGTCCCGTGGGTGCTGGCCACAGACGGCCTGCAGGCGTTTTGTCATGCCGCCCGCAGGGCGTTTTGGATGCGCGACGGATTCAGGCTGGTCCACATCAGGGACATTCACCTGAAGAACCGCTTCAGCCACAACAACAACAACAACAACACGCACGAGAGGCTCAACGGTGAATTCAAGGACAATACCAAGACAGTCCGCGGGTTCAGGGCAGAAAATCCCGCGCTGGTGCAACTGATGATTATTCGCCACACTTTTTCCGTCCCCACGGCGGCATTGGCAGAATAACACCTGCAGAGGCTGCGGGGATCAACATATCCGGAAGGGATAAGCAGATCACGCTCATCAGCAATGCAGCAGTGCATGCAGCCTAGTAGATTGACCATGGCGTGACGGACGCGCCGTCAGTGCATATCATGGTAATAGACAGAGTTGCCTGTCGCATCAGGCCAACATCTCATAGAAGATCATGATTTGATGGAGACGACATAATGGCGTGCAAAACAGGCAAGTGAATCTGGAGAAGATCCTGATTTTGTGCCATCATCTGATGATGCAGAATCCCCCCTTGATCGAGGATCATTTATCCGAGGTGGCAGCCGCGCCAAGAGGACTCAAATATTCAGCATAGCCGTGTCTTTGGATACATCAGTGAGGGCACATAACTGCAAGATGCGGGGCCTAGTGAGAGCCCAGCTTGATAACGTCCTGCTCTATTAGAAACGTGATTGCGTTGATCAGTTCGTCATCAGATACCAGTCCATCCCCATAGAGCTTGAATACGATCTGTATCCATTCCGGAATTTTGTGATCCCCTTCGGATTCCATTGTATCGTGGTCATTAAGATGATCGTCAGGTATCATAAAGACCGACTGACCATCATATGTAATGGATGCCAGTCCCTCTAGCCCAAGATTAGCCACGGGTGCAGGAATTGGCACGTAAAGCAGCTCGGCGTTGTACTCTTGCCCGTCAGTTATCATCCAAGCGATGAGATCGATAACCTCTACGGCATGGTCATAGTCGTCCACCGAACCACTCAGATCAGGATGCAACAGGATGTATGAGAAGCTGGTAATGGGGTATGAATTTTCTTCAGGTGCTGTCAGCAGATCGACTTCTGTCCAGCTGTCAGATGCATGAGGCAAGCCCGCGTGGGAAAAGTGATCGTGAACTATATCCCATGGATCAGATGAATCCTCCAGACACTGCACCTGCAGGTCTCCTGAAGTATGACTGCATGCCACTCCCCTGGATGCGTCAGACGCACTCTCCAATGTCGGCAGCACAAAGTTTGTGCCGTCGCCGTTCTCGATGGCTGCAATGGCGAGATCGTTCTGGAAGGCATAAGCAAGCGTGACATATCCTATTGCCCCGGATGTGGTGGATACTAATCCTGCGACGCCCTCGTTGCCCGGGGCCCCAAGTCCCACCGGCCATGGAACGCTCTTGCCTGCGCCTATCTTTTCATCCCATTCAGGACACACCTTGGTAAGATAGCTGGTAAACGCAAACGTCGTGCCAGAGCCATCAGCCCGGTGTACTGTGACAATGTCTTGGTCAGGAATTTCCAAGTCAGGGTTTACATCGGCAATCATCGGATCGTTCCAAGATTGGATATTTCCCAAGTGCATTTGGCACAGCGCCTCAGACGTGATCTTGATTCCAGAATCCACGCCTGGAACGTTATAAGCTAGAGAGACTGCACCGATCATCGAGGGAATGGTGATTGTGCCGGGCGCGTGTCCGTATTCGGATTCCCGCAGGGGCACGTCGGACGCTGCAAAGTTTATCGTCTTTTTGATGTGTTGTGTGACACCGCCGCCGCTGCCGATAGACTGGTAGTTCAGTTGTACTTCAGGATGTATCTCGGCATACTGTACCCGCCACAGATCCATCAACGGAAACGCAAATGACGCGCCGGCCCCGTCGATTCTCACAGGATCTTCTTGGGCATTGGCATGGTATGGCATAACAACAGAAAACAGGAGCACGGTTATAATCATCATAGACATTACTGCTTTCATAGGTTGTGTGAATAGTATGTTCTATTTAATAATATGCTAACGGCCGGGCGTTGTCCACACCTTCGTCAAAAAACCGTCGATAAGCTTAAAGATCATCAGCGTCAGGCATCAGAAAAGTTTTGGATCACCGATCCCGTCCACAATTAATGAATTCCAACAGGAAAAAGAGGAAGGCAAAGAACAGAGACAAGAAAAACAGAGACAAGAAAAACAAGAAGAAATGGGTACGGCCGAAAGGCTACAGCAAGGAATACGAGATACGAAGGAGTGGAGAGGGGAAACGAGTATCAATCGGCATCCTCTCCCTTATCACCACCCTGTACGAGATCTGCAAACCCGAGTCCGACAAGGACCGGCGCATGATCTCCTACTTGATCTGCCTCATGGACAAGGAGTTTCGCGGCAACTCGTACCGGGAACACGTCTCGTACCTTAGACATCATCCGTAATTGGGCATAATCACGAGATTGGACGCATTGCAGGACAAATCTGGCTGACTGCATGGAATTGCATGTCAATTCGAACTTGCCCGATGATCAAAACTATACGTCAGCCGTGTTTTATTCTGATTGCCAATGTCAAAGCATGTCATTATACGACAAATTAGCAAAAAAGCCCAAACTGTTCATCCGGTGCACTGGACTGACAGTCTCCGAATTTAATTTGGTGGCAGGGCGGCTGGCAAAAAAATACCCCAAGGCAGAGCAAAAGCGACTCGCCAAAAGAAGCAGGGTGCGCGGCATTGGTGCCGGACGCAGGTGGAAACTGGATCTGAAAAACAGGTTTCTTCTGGTCCTGTTTTATTACAGGACATACGCTACGCAGGATCTTCTTGCCATGGTGTTTCAGATGGGCCAGGCTAGCGTGTCCCGCAGCATGGGGGCACTGGAGCCGTCGATCCGGCAGTGCGTTCCGCTTCCGTCAAAGATCTACGCCAACATCAAGGCCACCAAGACGCTTGACGATCTTGAGGAGATCATTCCGGGCCTGACTGCCCTGATTGATGCCTCAGAGCAGCAGATACAACGTCCCGGACGCAAGGACATGGAACGGTCCCACTACTCGGGCAAGGCACACAGGCACACGTCCAAGATCCAGTACACGTCGGCCACAGATGGCCTCATCATTCACAAGACCCGGCATTCCCCGGGCAGGATCCACGACTTTGCAGTATTCAAAAAGAAACACCCGACATTCCCTGACAACCTTCCACGCAAGGACGGGAGCAAGGACAAGGAAAGGATCAAAGTCAGAGAGATCCTGGACAACGGATACCAGGGGATCAACAAAGAATTTCCTGACCGGGATGCAGTAGTGCCGTACAAGAAGCAAAAAGGCGCAGAATTGTCCCCCGAGCAGAAGGAATTCAACAAAAAGCACTCAAAGGCACGGGTGTATGTGGAGCACGCCATCCGCAGGGTCAAACGGTTTCGCATAATGAGCGGTGTCTACCGAAACCGCCTGAAAAAATACGACACCGTCAATGACATCGTCTGCGGATTTGCCAACCTCAGGATTCTCCTAGTCCGGGAAGCAACCTGATAGGAGTCAAAAAACCTACACAGTATAGGAAAATATGTACAATTTCTAATTACGGATTATGTCTCTTGAGGCCAACCCAGGTTCACTGCACGTCTGCGGCTTAAAACCGTTCCGTCCAAATCGTGCCTGCATGCGGCAGCCAAACATCTGGCAGAGCAACAGGAGATGCTGATGGGGGTGATCCCAAGACAGGCAGGGAGCGACGCGCACGCCTCGCTCCTTGGGGATGCGACCGGATCCTCCATCAACATCTACGCCGACTGGGAGGATGCCAAGAAGGGCATCATCCCCAGGCGTCAGTTCGTCAAGCTGCACATACTGGTAGCCCCGCACGGAAGGATCGCCGCATGCATGGTGACACCCGGACTTGCCCACGATTCGCCGATATTCAGAAAGATGTTTGCCCGCACGCCAGACGGCGACGGGCACGTCATGCTGGATTCGGCGTATGACGCGCACGCCAACTGCAAGATGATCTACGACAGCGGCAGAAAACCGGTGATCTGGCCTCGCAAGAACCACACCGCAAAGGGCTTCAATCCTAGGGCAGAGATGCTCCGCTGGTTCAGACAAGATCAGGAAGGATTCGAGAAGGTGTACCACCAGCGCAGCCTCGTCGAGTCCGTGTTCTCGTCCATGAAGGAGAGGTTTGGTTCTGTCGTGGCCGCAAAGACGTTTCCCATGCAGAGGCTCCAGGTCATCCTGAGACATAATCCGTAATTAGAAATTGTACATATTTTCCTATACTGTGTAGGTTTTTTGACTCCTATCAGGTTGCTTCCCGGACTAGGAGAACCCTGAGGTTGGCAAATCCGCAGACGATGTCATTGACGGTGTCGTATTTTTTCAGGCGGTTTCGGTAGACACCGCTCATTATGCGAAACCGTTTGACCCTGCGGATGGCGTGCTCCACATACACCCGTGCCTTTGAGTGCTTTTTGTTGAATTCCTTCTGCTCGGGGGACAATTCTGCGCCTTTTTGCTTCTTGTACGGCACTACTGCATCCCGGTCAGGAAATTCTTTGTTGATCCCCTGGTATCCGTTGTCCAGGATCTCTCTGACTTTGATCCTTTCCTTGTCCTTGCTCCCGTCCTTGCGTGGAAGGTTGTCAGGGAATGTCGGGTGTTTCTTTTTGAATACTGCAAAGTCGTGGATCCTGCCCGGGGAATGCCGGGTCTTGTGAATGATGAGGCCATCTGTGGCCGACGTGTACTGGATCTTGGACGTGTGCCTGTGTGCCTTGCCCGAGTAGTGGGACCGTTCCATGTCCTTGCGTCCGGGACGTTGTATCTGCTGCTCTGAGGCATCAATCAGGGCAGTCAGGCCCGGAATGATCTCCTCAAGATCGTCAAGCGTCTTGGTGGCCTTGATGTTGGCGTAGATCTTTGACGGAAGCGGAACGCACTGCCGGATCGACGGCTCCAGTGCCCCCATGCTGCGGGACACGCTAGCCTGGCCCATCTGAAACACCATGGCAAGAAGATCCTGCGTAGCGTATGTCCTGTAATAAAACAGGACCAGAAGAAACCTGTTTTTCAGATCCAGTTTCCACCTGCGTCCGGCACCAATGCCGCGCACCCTGCTTCTTTTGGCGAGTCGCTTTTGCTCTGCCTTGGGGTATTTTTTTGCCAGCCGCCCTGCCACCAAATTAAATTCGGAGACTGTCAGTCCAGTGCACCGGATGAACAGTTTGGGCTTTTTTGCTAATTTGTCGTATAATGACATGCTTTGACATTGGCAATCAGAATAAAACACGGCTGACGTATAGTTTTGATCATCGGGCAAGTTCGAATTGACATGCAATTCCATGCAGTCAGCCAGATTTGTCCTGCAATGCGTCCAATCTCGTGATTATGCCCAATTACGGATGATGTCTCTGAGAAGCATCTGCTATAACCTGATAGCATAGGGCTCCGGCAGGGGCAGAATGCCGGTTTCCGGTTCCAGCGGATGCCATGCACCACATGATGAGAACAGTTCAAAATGACAAATTGTAAGCTGGGCAGTGTCAAAAACCCCTTCAGGGTTACGATTCAAGATACCAACACGAGCCAAAAATAGCGTAAAAGGAGACTGGATTATCAAAATGTGGACAACGCCCTAACGGCCGGCATGTCCTAGAGGCATATACTTCCTAATCACAAAAGATATGGATCGGCAGATCGAGGCACCTCCTAATGACTGTAAAGAGACGCGATCAACGACAGTACAATCTGGTTCAGCAGTACACCCCGGACCCCATCCCGAATACAGTGTTGGGGATAATCACGGATATTGGAGACCCGTGCGCCGTCAAGACTGGCTTGGGCAGCATGGCCCCGCAGTACGACTGCTGTACTACGTGTTGGAACCCGAACGCGTCTTGACGGCCGACGATGCCAAGACCGGCTGGCTAGCAAAATATGTCTGGAACATGGAAGGCAGTTTAGTGCCACAGGTCTACGGCATGTGCAGCACCCATAGCTAACCAGACCTGTCTGGAAGGACGGCATTGGCAGATGCAGTGGAATTCATCCAGAGAGTCAATCCGGAGTGTTGCCAGGTTCCCTCACAGCCTTGAGCCGATTGCAATGATCGAGCGGAGAATCAGAGCGGACAGTCCCATCTGCGATGTAAGAAACGCTACTGCTCCTGCAAGGGGCTCTTCTCCCCGGTATCCCTCGTCATAGACCATCTCGATTGAACCCCTGTCAGTATCCACAAAGGACGTTATGATGGAGTAGGTGCCATGTGCCTGGCCTGTCTGGTATAGACGCAGTTCAACCCGGCGCACTTCAAACCCGTCCTGTACAAAGCCGCCTGAAGAGAGCATGACCTCAACGTCGTCAGGACTGCGATCCACCCTTTGGGCATCGGGAACATCAATTATCCGCATCATACTTTTTGTGAACGCATTCACATAAGTATAATTTTGGCGAATCCTCCGGCGTTGCCTCTGGCAGGAGTGTGCGCAAACGGTTGCAGCTCAACCGTGCACCCTCTTCCCGGCCTGTCCGGTATTCAAAACGGTGGCGCGCACCAAGGCATCCACGGAATAAAGACTGCATGGCAGTTATTGCAGACTCGTACGGGTGAGTGTGACTGGGAATTTTTGGGCATGATTCCCTGGCATCTGCTGGGTTCTCCTGCATCATCGGTTGGTGACACAAAATCAGGATCTTCTCCAGATTCACTCGTCTGGCCTGCGCACCATTATGTCATCACCGGAAATGGCGTAGGCATGGAGTTCAACATTTGATCAAAAAACTATGCAGTTACACAAACTTTAGTTTGTCGGGATTGCCAAGCATTTCAAGTATCGGTTTTGGTATGTAGCTGTAGTTTGTCAGACGCTTCTCGTTTTTGATCACAGAAACGGTAAATTCCTTGGCGTCTTTGGCCCACTGGGTCATGAATTTTTTTTAGCTGCCTGTTATTTAAGACTGGTAGAAAGATCTATGTAATAATACCAATTGGTTTATTTATGAACAGGGCAAAACGCGCCAAAACGGCGGCAAGGCAGGGACAGGTGATCAGCAACGACCCAAAGCAGGTGAGGATGACAAGTCTCAGACGATGGAATGTGGCATCGCAGTCTATTCCAGGACTGTGGTATCTGGTGATTCTTGGCTCTGCCGGGTTTGTATGCGCGTGCCAGCATTACGTCAATTGTGACGGCCTGTGCAAGCACGTGCGGGCAGTGGACGTGTTGCTTGGCCGGATGTGGGACCGGTGCAGGAACCAAAATACAATTGTCATTAGCATGCCTCAGACTGCATGCCACCATTGCAAGTCGACTGTGTTTGCACGCAACGGGCACCGACACAACGCGTACGGGCCGATCCGGCGGTACCGGTGTAAGCCGTGCGGCCGGACATTCTCCGGACGGCCGGGCTTCAAGAAGCGCCATGCCGGCCCAGAGGCGATATCCCGGGCACTCAGGGAGGCAGCGTACGGGCTGTCCTGCGCTGCGGTGCAGGCAGTGATGGCACAGGACGGAACAACCGTGCATTCAAGCACGATATACAGGTGGACTGCACATTATTCGACGCTGATGGATGAATATTCAAGGCGGCTGCAGCCGCGCACGAGCTACAAGTGGCACTGCGACGAGATACATTTCAAGGTTCGCGCGCAGGCGCGGTGGCTTTTTGCCGTCATGGACGGCGCCAGCAGGTTCATACTGTCCCATGACGTGTCTGAGACAAAACTCAACTACAGACCCGCCCCCCTGTTTGCAGCCGCAAGGAATCTGGCCGGAACCACCCCGTGGGTGCTGGTAACAGACGGCCTGCAGGCGTTTTGTCCTGCCGCCCGCAGGGCGTTTTGGAGACGCAACGGCTTCAGGCTGATCCACGTCCGGGAGATTCACCTGAAGAACCGCTTCAGTCATAACAACAAGCACGAGAGGCTTAACGGCAAATTCAAGGATCGCATCAAGACCGCCCGCGAGTTCGGGACAGAAAGTCCCGCGCTTGTGCGGCTGATGATCGTCCACCACAACTTTTTCCGCCCCCATGGCGGCATTGGCAAAATTACACCCGCAGAGGCCGCAGGGATCGTCATATCTGGAACGGACAAGCAGATCACCCTCATCAGTAATGCAGCAGCTGCTGCAGCAGCAGCGTAGTCGCAGCAGCAGCAGTAGCAACGGCAGCTGTAGCAACGGCAGCGACACACGTAGCCCAGACTGGCCTTGGCGTGATGGATGTCCCATCAATGCATGTCATGGCAATGACTGGGATTATCCATCACAACTGGCAGATTCTCCCTAGAGGAATTATGATTTAATGGGGAATGGCATAACGGTGCGTAAAACAGGCAAGTAAATCTGGAGAAGATCCTGAATTTGTGCCACCAACCGATGATGCAGGAGAACCCATCTGCTGTAAGACTTTTTATAATAATGAGGGCGCCTTGGAGTCATGCAGTACTTTGTGGCTCTGAAGACCGGACAAAAGCGCGTCGCATCTGCAAGGGAGTATCTCAACGGACTCACGGGGGGCAAGGCGATGCCTGCACTGGCACTGGCAGATACAAAATCAGGCGTCTGGGAGCCGGTCGGCGAGGAGAACCTGTACGCGTTTGTAGACGAGTCCTCAGGGTTCGTCCTGACTGACAACAGCGGATACATACTTGCGCTGGTGGACAAAAGCGGAGCCTCAAAGACGATAGTGCAGGGCGTCACGGAACAGCAAAAGGAGGCGCTGGAAAAGACGTTCCGCTCAGACGGCATAGAAAGGTTTGAAGGCAAGGTAATCCTGCCGGTATGATTCAAAGCAACGTAAACCTTTAGTTAGACTCGTTTAAAGGAGAGTAAATTGGACGGATTTTCTGAAGAAGTCGAGGCAAGCGGTCATCTGATTGACTCCATGATAATGAGCAGCATCTTTGAGAGTATAATCAACCTTCAGGGAGACTTTCAGATTCAGGAGATCAACATCGGAAAGAGAAAGACGGACAAGTCCTATGTCAGGTTGCGCGTGACCGGCAGGGACAAGAAGCATCTTGAGATGCTCCTAGAGGAGATTCACAGGGTGGGGGCAGTCTCCAAGATTCGAAAGGAGACAAGGCTGGCAGAATCGCCAAAGGACTGCGTCATGCCCGATAACTTTTACAGCACGACAAACAACGACACCGAAGTCTTTCATGACGGGAGGTGGGTTGCAGTGGACAACATGATGATGGACAAGTGCATCCGGATGCAAAACGGTGCGGCATCCTGCATCCCGGTCAGGGATGTAAGAAAGGGAGACCTGATAGTGGTAGGCGAGGACGGGATAAAGATCACGCCGCCTGAGCGTCCAAGGGAGGGGGGCAACATCTTTGAGTTCATGGGAAGTTCAAGCTCGAGTGAGAGGCCGACCCAGCACATTGCAAGAAAGGTGGCAGACGACATATACGATACCAAAAAGGCAGGCGGCAGGGTGGTAGTAGTGGGAGGACCCGCAATAGTCCACACGGGAGCTGCAGATACCGTAGCCGAGATGATACGGCTGGGATTCATAGACGGAATCCTTGCAGGAAACGCACTTGCAGTACACGACATAGAGTATGCCACGCTCGGGACGTCGCTTGGGATGAATGTTCATGATGCCTCCCTGGCACACCACGGGCACAGAAACCACATGGATGCAGTCAATGCCGTGTTCAAGGCAGGCTCGATTGCAGAGATGGTGAGGTCAGGAGTGCTGACAAGGGGAATAATGTACGAGTGCATACAGAACAATGTCCCGTTTGCCCTGGCAGCCTCAATCCGGGATGACGGGCCACTCCCCGACGTGACAGTCGACATAGTCGAGGCGCAGCGAAAATACAAGAAGATCCTCAAGGGCGCAGACGTGGTGATAATGATATCCACAATGCTCCACTCCATCGCAACCGGAAACATGCTGCCTGCCAACGTCAAGGTGATTGTAGTTGATATCAGCCAGCCGACAGTCACAAAGCTGATGGATCGGGGAACGTGGCAGGCACTGGGGATCGTAACTGACGTGGGCGCGTTTCTACCCATGATGGCAGCGAACATCCGGAGAAGGATGGATGACGATGGACGACAGCACGCAGACTGATCCATGATGAATCCCGAATCCGCACGTATCTGCAGCACACCAAGCACTTCATGACGACGGCATTCCTGAGACGGCTCCCAGGGGATCCCCTCTGAGGCAATACGATCTGCAGCAATCTGGATCATTCCATGCAGGGCTGCCTCATGCAAGATCCGTCAAGTGCGGAATCTCGTCTAGGACATGTGGATTCTCAAGGGATGACAGGTCGCCGGGGTCTTGTGCAAGCAGCTTTGAGCACAGCACGCGCCTTAGTATCTTTCCGGTTCGGGTTCGCGGCAGATCAGACACACGTATGACCATCCGCGGTCTTGCAATCTTGCCGATTCGGCGTGCCACCATGTCTCCAATCTCTGTCTCCAGCCCGTCTTCTTCTGCCACGACAAACACCACCACTGCCTGGCCGGTCAGTTCGTCGGGAACGGCAACGGATGCCACATCAGAGACCCCCGGATGAGACAGTACAGAATCCTCTATCTCTGCAGTGCTCATCCGGTGCCCCGAGACGTTTATGACATCGTCTGTCCTTCCTCGCATGTACCACAGGCCGTCTGCATCCACAAGGACGTAGTCGCCATGAAACCAGACATCTTTAAACTTGGACCAGTAGGTCTCGATGTACCGCGAGTCGTCATTGAGCAGGCCCCTGGTCATTGCAGGCCACGGGGATCTGACTACAAGGTATCCGTTTTTGCCCCTGACCGGTCGTCCCTGCTCGTCCACCGAGTCAAGGCTCATGCCGGGTATCGGGACGCCCACCGTGGATGGCTTGATGCTCATTCCCGGAAGGACAGACAGCATCGCGCCGCCAATCTCGGTTCCCCCGGACAGGTTCGCTATTGGAATCTGCCTTCTCCCCACCCTCTCAAAGAGCCACCACCACGACTCCTCGTCAAGTGGCTCCCCGGTGGTGGCAATGACTCTTAGATGGTCCAGTCTTGGAGGCGGCATGTTACTGCGTCTGAGCATCTTGGCTGCCGTGGGCGATGTTCCAAATATGGTTGCCTGCGTTTCAGAGAGTATCTGCCATGTCCTTCCGGCGTCGGGAAAGTCCAGGGCGCCGTCATAAATTACGGCAGACGCGCCGGTCAGCAAAAGTCCGTAGACGTTCCACACGAGGCCCGTAATCCAGCCAATGTCGGCAGGCCAGAAGAGGGTGTCGGTTCTGTGCATGTCAGTCAGGTATGCGGACTGGTAGCCTGCAAAGACTGAAAACCCCCCGTGCGCGTGAACCACGCCCTTGGGCCTTCCGGTGGTGCCCGAGGTGTACAGGATGAATAGCGGATCCTCAGAGTCCATGCTCTGAGTGGGGCACCCGCCCCCCCGCGATGAGATCAGATCATCATAGGGCGTCGTTCCGTCGGAGGGTGCGTACCTGTCAATTCCCATGTACGGCACCACGATGATCCTCTCCACTGCGGTATTTCGGACTGACTGCATGACGGTATCCTTTGCAGATACCTGCCTTCCCCTCCTCTGGAAGCCGTCGCACACAAAGAGCACCTTGGCATTGCAGTCACAGAGCCGCACGTGAAGGGATTCGGCACCGTACCCTGAGAATATGACAGTCTGGACTGCGCCGATTCTAGCCGATGCAAGGATTGCAAGTATCGCCTCGGGGATCATCGGCATGTATATGGCAACCACGTCCCCAGGCCCCACCCCGATGCTGCGCAGGCCGTTTGCAAGGGCAGACACCTTTCTGTCCAGTTCGGCATATGTCAGTTCAGACGACATACCGCTTTCTGAGACGAACGTGTATGCGGTGCTTTGCGGATTCGACTGCGCAAACCTCCCGACAGAGGATCCGTATATGTTGGTCCTGCCCCCGACAAACCAACGGGACCACATGGCTCCATTGGAGGAGTCAAGTATCTCAGAGTATGGGGAATCCCAGACTATCCCGATGTCTTGGCCTACTGCCTCCCAGAACCACTCGGGGTTGCCTGCAGCCATGACAGACAGATCCTCCAGATTTGATATTCCGTGCCTCTGCATGAATCCGAACATGTTGGATTCGGCAGTCTGCTCTGGGGTCGGGGTGAACTCAAAGCCTGCCAACAATCCAACCGGGGGTGCAATCTAAAAAGACCTTTCGGGCCCTCTCTCTCTGGAGGCACAGTTCATTCCGGCTGAGCATGACTCCTCCTGAAGCGTGTTGGCTGGGGCACTGCCCAAGGGCGGCAGCATGCCGGGAATCACCCGGCTGAGGTCCTGATCTCTCTTCTGAGCAGTTCCAAGGTCTTGTCCGGATCCGCCTTGCCCCTTGTCTTTTTCATGACCATTCCCACCAGGTAGTGGATGGTCTTGGGGTTTGAGGCTGCCTGCTCTACTGCTGCCGCCTCCTCGGATATCACCTCGGATATAACCTTGATTAGCGCCGACTCGTCAGAGACTCCCTCCAGATCAAGATCCCGGATCACCTCGGACAGGCTCTTTCCGGTCCGGACAATCTCATACAGCGCGTTCTTTGCAGAGCTTCTCGAGATTCTCCCTGACAGGACAGAGTCTGCCAGGTCCTGCAGGTGTGATGCAGTAACCCGCGAGGCGTCCCTCTTCTCCCGGGTATCTGCCAGCCCCATCAGATCACTGGTAATCATGTTTGCGACCTCTTTTGCATTAGAGTCCGTATGCGCCTCCTCGAAGAGATCAGAGTAATACCGGTCAGACGACAGGATGTCTGCAACCTGCCCTGCAATGCCATGCCTTGATACGTACCGCTCCCGCCTGGAACTGACGCTTTCGGGCATCTTGGATCTCAGATCCTCCAGCATACCCTTATCCATCCTTACCCATGGAATGTCCCCCTCCAAGATGTACCGGTAGTCCGACTCGGTCTCCTTGGAGCGGGACGGGATTGTAATCTTTCTCTGGCTGTCCCAGTGGCGTGTCTCCTGGACGATTCTTATGCCCCGCGAGTGCAGGCTCTCCTGCCGCGTGATCTCAAAATGGACTGCCTTCTCCAGATCGTGAAACGAGCCGATATTTTTTATCTCCACCTTGTTTCCCCCCTGGACTGATACGTTGGCATCTGCCCTCATGGCCCCCTCGAGGCCGGGATCAGAGACCTTGAGGTTCTCAAGCAGCACAGACAGGATGTTGAGGAACCCCCTGACCTGCCTGGGGTTCTCAAAGTCCGGCTCGGTGACAATCTCGACTAGCGGGGTGCCTGCGCGGTTGTAGTCTACCAGGGTGGTTCTGTTCTTGGATGTCCCCTCGTGGATTAGCCGTCCGGGATCCTCCTCCAGCTGAACCCGGGTGATCCTGATTTTTTTGTCCCCCACCATGACATGGCCCGCACCCCCGATGCTGGTATCCCCGTAGATGTTGAGCTGTGTTATCTGGAAGTTCTTTGGCAGGTCCGGGTAAAAGTAGTTCTTTCTAAAAAATGCAATCCTCTCAGGCATCCGGCAGTTCAGCGCCATTGCAATCATGGTTGCCTGCCGGACCGCCTGGCCGTTGAGCCTGGGAAGGCTTCCGGGGATCCCGGCACAGACCAGGCATATGTTCTCGTTTATCCCCAGTCCACGATAGTCTGCCCTGCACGCACAGAACAGCTTGCTTTGCAGGCTTGTCAGCTGGCAGTGGATCTCCAGCCCTATCATGGTGGTCATATCGGCACCTCCGGCAGGCTGACTGTCTGCTCCAGGGCACGTGCTGCCTGCAGCAGCATCCTGTCCTGCATGGAATCTGCCATCAGCTGCATCCCTATGGGAAGTCCGTTCGAGACTGCAAACGGCACGGATACGGCGGGCCTGCCTGTGAGGTTTGCAGTCACGGTGTTAATGTCAACCAAGAACATGGAGACAGGATCGTCGATCTTCTCGCCGATCCTAAACGGCAGTATCGGGACGGTTGGCGCCATCAGCAGGTCGTGCCTCCGAAACGCCTCGTTGATCTCCTTGGTCAGCCTGCTCTTGACCTTGAGGGCCTTGAGAAAGTACCTTCCTGCGTGCCCTGCAGACGGGACGAACCCTCCGATGATCAGCCTGCGGATTACCTCGGGGCCGAACCTCTGCCTTGCCTTTGAGATATATGCGTTGAACTCGTAGCCGTCTGTCGGAAACGGATAGCCGTACCGCAGGTTGTCATACCTGGCAAGGTTGCTTCCGGCCTCGGCTGAGGTTATGGTGTAGTAGGCTGCAACCGAATACTTGACCATGTCCAGCGAGACCTCCTCGCATACGGCTCCGAGTCCCTCAAGTTTTGCAACGGCGTCCCTTGTTGCAGACAGCACTGCGGGATCCGTGTCGTCTGATGTCATCTCCCGGACTATCCCTATCCTTTTGCCCTCTATGCCTGCCTCTATTCCTTCCAGGTACCCTGCATTTTTGCCGCCATCATCTACCGTAGTGTCGTCGTTGGGATCGGAGCCCGATATTATATCCAGCATGAATGCCGCGTCGCTTACAGTCCTTGCCAGCGGGCCTATCTGCTCTACGCTGTTGGCGTAGGATATCAGGCCGAACCTGCTGACCAGTCCGTATGTGGGCTTGTATCCCACCACCGAGCAGAAGCTTGCCGGGTTTCTTACCGAGCCGCCCGTGTCAGAACCCAGCGATGCGACACACTCGAAGGCGCCAACGGATGCTGCGCTTCCCCCGGAGGAGCCTCCGGGGACAAATTCTGCATTCCACGGATTCCTGCTTGCCCCAAACGCGCTAAACTCCGTTGTCAGTCCCATGGCAAACTCGTCTAGGTTTGTCTTGCCTACAAACACCGCATCTGCCGCCCTCAGGCGTGAGACCACCGTGGCATCATACGGGGCCACAAAGTCCTCAAGCATCCTCGACGCACATGTGGTTTTGCCGTCCCGGACGCATATGTTGTCCTTGACAGATACGGGCATCCCGCAGCATGCCCCTACCTTCTCTCCTGCGGCCACCCTGCGGTCTACGTCCCTTGCCCTCTTGACTGCATCGTCATTAATCGAGAGGAACGCGTGCAGGGTACCGTCAATGTCAGATATCCTCTCAAGGGTAGCTGCTGCAAAGTCCTCTGCAGATATGTCCCCGTTTTGCACGCCCCTGGCGTAGTCAAGGGCCGATATCCTCAGGTTCATCAGGACATCTTTGGCGCCCTGACGTAGGCCCCCTTGTAGTTGTTGAGTCTGTCAATCAGCCTCTGATCGGATGCGACATGGGTGTCTTGGCGCAGGCCGAAGGCGGGAATCTCGCGCACCGTAATCTCCTCATCCCCTACTCCTGCAGAGTCCAGTATGTCAAAATAGCCTATCATCGACTCGACCTTGTCCACATACTTGTCATACTCTTGTATGTCAATCTTCATCATCCCTGCAACAAGCCTTATCTCCTCGTGTGTAACCATGTCCCGCCCATCGCCTACGGCATCAGCCGGTCCACATCACGCGGATAGAATGTCGTGTCCCGTATGTTCTCCGTGCCCGTAACTGCCATCATCAACCTCTCAAGGCCGATTCCGCATCCGGCATGCGGGGGGACGCCATAGTCAAATGCCGCAAGATGGTACTCAAAGGAGTCCGGATCCATGCCCTTGTTCTTCATCCTCTCCACAAGCTCGTCGCGCTTCTCGATCCTTGTGCTGCCAGACGACAGTTCCAGGCTGCCAAACATCAGATCAAAGGACTCGGAGGTATCGGGGGTTCTGCCTGCCTTGACATAAAACGGCTTGGGCCCAAGCGGCCAGTCAGTGATAAAGTAGAATCCATCCAGGCCTATCTTGGCCAGGCCTGACGGATACAGGTCATCGCCCCACTGGGTCTTCACCCCTGCCTGCTGCATCATCTCCAGCAGTTTGGCATAGGTGTATCTTGGAATGCCCTCCGGAACCTCCGGGACTGCAAACCCCGTGTCCGGGTTCTCTGCTGCGTGGGAGGCAGCCGTGTCGACGGAGGCCTTGATTATCCTTTCAATCCTGTCCATGACGTCGTTGTAGTCTACAAACGCCTCCTCCAGATCCACGGATATGGCCTCTGCAAGATGTCTGTTGGTCCTTGAGGACTCGGCCCTGAATATTGGACCAATCTCAAAGACCTTCTCAAAGCTCATGGTAAGCTGTTCCTTGTACAGCTGCGGACTCTGGGCCAGAAACGCCTCCTTGTCATAGTAGAATATCGGAAACAGCGCGGATCCGCCCTCCGTGGCACTGGCAATCATCTTTGGCGTGTTGATCTCGGTGAATGACTCCCCGGTCAGATATTCCCGGATGGACGCAAGTATGCTGCTTCGGACACGGAATATGTGCTGGAGTGGCATGCGCCTGAGATCAATTGGTCTGACTTCCAGCCGGGTCTCGATGTTCTTTACGGTTCGCGCCAGCGGATCAAACGGAGGGGTCTTTTGCACCTCTGAGAATACCCTCAGACCGGACGGAACTATCTCAAATCCGCTCGGGGCCTTCTCTGATGCCTTTATCCTGCCGGTGACTGCCACAGAGGAGTGCGCCCTGAGGGACGACATCTTCTCACGGATCTCGTCAGGGCATTCCCCCTTCTTTGCCACTATCGAGAGATCGCCGTTCTTGTCGCGTATGGTGGCAAAACTGATGTTTCCATGTCCCCGCACCGTCAGGATCCATCCCATGACGGTAACCGTGCGGCCGTCGTCGGTGCCTGACAGGTCGTCAGAATAATGTGTCCTGCGTAACTCCCCTAGTTCGGTATCGATCATAATTTACATACCCACCATCTAACGGTGTAATTAATTTTTAGGCTCTTGACTTATCGAGATCTGCCTACGGCTGTTAGCCATCGTGATCTCGCTGTATGTCCACTGACCAGCATCGACTGAATTCTTCACCATGAGACAGACTTTCCCCCATAATGCTTATAGTGAGTATCATTCGAGTTCAAGGCAAGTTGGACATTCTAATGGGTCTTGTCATAGTAGCCATCGTGGCCACTGCAGGCTATATCGGGTATCATGCCTCGCAGGGGACTGAGGTAGTCGAGGAGCACGGCATTGCCGTCCTGCCAGAAGCGCTAGAGGGCGGTGCACCATCAGTTAACGCCCTTCAAGAGATAGTGATTCCTGCAAGGTTATAGCCAAGACACGCAATTTGGCCAGATCGTATCTGTCCGGATGACAGTTCCGGGTTGCACCCGGCATGCAAGACGGATGCAAAAATTTGAAGACCGCGGCCTCACACTCACTTCCAAAAGGCGTTGCATCAATCAGCAGCAGCACGCAGGCATGTTAAGGGTTTTGAAATTCCAGGTCAGGCAAACTTTTCTGCGCGAAGCACGCCGACGTCGCTCACGTGCAGGATCAGCGCAAAATTGGCAAACAGCGTCCGGGCAATCTCCTCTATGACGGCGTGCAGCCTCTCTTCGTGCATGAGCGCCTCGATCTTGACGTTTTTTCGTCATTCAGCCCCCGGCCGCGCAGGCCGCTCCCGCTTACCTCGTATGTCGTGTAAATCAGTCAAGTCCTAATCTGTCGTGCCTGCCGCCTCCATGCATTGACGCGCAGCCTCCCTCAGGATTCGTTCCAGTCACCAGATTGGAATCGTCTCAAGGAATCGCGCTATCGTTGAATGGTCCGGAACCGGCTCGTGCCACGGAAGGTACCATCCGGTACACGCAGTTTTGCGCGTTCCTGGACGTGAGGCCCTCGAAGATCATGATGACACATACGCAGGCCATCTTCTCTGCCGAGTGTATTCGGGGTCTCCCGCGTTTACCACTGCCCTGTTTTGCCGGCGGCGGGTTCCTCCCGACCAGAGACACGATAGTTTTTATCCGAAAGTTGCGCTCAGTAGTGTGTGCCCTGTGATAACTATTCCAGTAGTTAGCCCTTCTCTTGTGATTCATTGAAGGGGGGGGGGCACACTTTGTGATCCTTAGCCGGTATGAGTCAATGACGCCACGATCATACGCTCAACATGATTTATGTGACAACCCCCACGTTCCAAGAATACTTATATACCAAATCTGTTTCCTATTTTCGGTGGCTTGATAGGTGGGTGTGGAGTATATCTAGCTGTTGGAATTGCAAAAGGCGGTACTAGTGCATCAGTTAATAAATAGTTCATTAAGACCATCCCCCTTAGAACATGTTTTTGAAACTAATATCAAGCAAATCGGGATGAATATGAAAATAAAAATAGTTTGGAAGAGTAGATATTATACTAAATTGCAGGTGAAGGTTAAGTGAGGGATCTATTATCGGAGTCTACCAAAGTAAAAGAAGATTCTGAGTTGTCTAAAGAAGATAAACTTGCTAGAGTTCAGGAAGATTATGAAACATTTCAACAAACTCGCACCTTCAAGTTTCCTAGCTGGCTTTACGGACCTATAAAAGGCAAACTCCTAAAGATGGAAGTTGAAGATTGCCCAAATTTTGGTGACACAGCATATGTAGAGCTTGACTCTGCAAGAACTGCATTTGTGATTGTAGATATGCAGGTAGATTTTTGCGCTAAGGGAGGATATGTAGACATAATGGGCTATGATCTTTCTTTAACTGCCACTCCCATCAAACCAATTAAGCATGTACTTAATACGATACGAAAAGGAACTGATATCAAAGTAGTACATACACGGGAGGGCCATATGCCAAATCTTGCTGATCTTCCATACAACAAACTGCTACGAAGTAAGATAATAGGACAGGGTGTTGGAATCGGGGACAGGCCTGAAGGAGGAGAAGGACAACTTCTTGTAAGGGGGCAAAAGAACTGGGACATTGTAAATGAATTGGCCCCAGCTGAAAATGAATTTGTAATAGACAAATCTGCAAAGGGGGCATTTGGTCATAGTAATTTGTCTATAACTTTAAAAAACTTGGGCATAACTCACTTAATTATGACAGGGGTTACCACAGATGTTTGTGTTCATGCAATAATGAGAGAGGCAAATGATATAGGATATTGGTGTATACTCCTCAAAGATTGTACGGCTGCTACTAATATTGGCAATTATGAAGCTGCAATAAAGCAGATTAAGATGCAAGGCGGTGTGTTTGGTTGGGTGTCAGACTCCTCAAGGTTCATTAATGCGATAAAAACTGCTTGTGGTGATGGTAATAAAGTCTAGAAACGAATTATTTGTCAATGGAACACTGATGCGCGGATTGTCGCTGCACAAAAATTTGCAAGGTGCAGAATTTCTTGGCGAATTTCACACCATTCCAATTTATCGTCTTTATTCTATTGACGACGTTCATCCTGGCATGTTTGAAGTCGAGAAAGGTGGCGTTTCAGTTGCCGGCGAAATGTACCACATGAGCAATGAAATCTTTCAGCGAATAAAAAATACAGAACCGCCTGATCTATATTTTGGAGATGTTAGATTGAACAATGGCCGCGTAGTCAAGGGCGTACTATTCCCGAGAGATATAGCCGAATCAAGCCACAAAGATATTTCCGAGTATGGTAGTTGGCGTGCCTACATGGCGAGCATAAAAAAATAGTTGTAAGTGTTCACGTGGTTTAACTCATTTTTAGGCGTATTTTGCAATCTCCGCCAAGTAATCCAATTTCTTGTTTTTCCATGTCATTACACATGAAAAGAAATTCGCCATCCACGTCATCGTCTCCTCTGCCCTTATGCTGCCCCGTATTTTTCTGTGCACGACTATCTCGCGCAACCCGCGTTCTGCAGCATTGTTTGTAGGCGGGATCTTTGGGTTCAGCACGAACCGGAACAGGTCGCTGCCAGCATTGCTGATCTTGACCATGAATTTTTCCAATATTGGATCGTCGGCGTACCTTGCAACGATCTTTTCGATGCATGACGTCAGCATGGCAGACGCGTTGTCCCGGAGAGAGCGCGAGCGTTTCCTGCTTGCCCTTCTGGCATAATCATAGATTATGCGCAGGTGCTTCAGGACGTTGCGCGCGCCTGGGCAGTCCGGATTGCGGTTGCAGATGTCCCTGGCCTCGCGTATTATGTGCGACCAGCAGCGCTGGACGCGGTATTTTCCGTACGCCGTCCAGCCGTCGCACACTAACGTGCCGTCCCAACCCCCAAGCGCTTCTTTCAGAACCTTTGCCCCCCGGCTGTCCCGTATCACGTACAGCGCGTGCCCGGTCAGCGGATCGTGCAGTATCCACACCCAGACGTTGCGGCCGTTTAGGTGAATCGATGTCTCGTCGGCGTGCAGTATCTTGGCCTTGCGTATCATGGCGGCAATGGCTGCCGCAGGGGCGCCCAGCGACGTTCCCAGCCTGCGCATTATGTTGTGCGCCGTGCCCGAGGAGAGTGTAATTCCGTACCGCGACATGCGGTCTGCGATCATCCTAAACGGCATGCGACACACGTAATCGTCTGCAACATCAGTCGTTATGCTCGGATCGTAGCTGCCCTTGTCTGGAAGGCCGGTCTCGGGCTTGATGTCCACCAGACCGCAGGAGCAGCGACACGTGTTTATGGTGTGGCGCGTGGTGATGACCTTTATCGTGCGCTCCACCCTGGTAATGTCGCGTTTTTCTGACTGCACTATGGAAAGGCTACCCGAGCCGCATTCGGGGCAGGCCTCCGGGGTGTGTTCCTCAAACTCGGTGGGTTTTGGCTTGCGGGTGCGGCCCATGTGGCCTTTTTGCCCCCCGCGCGACTTCCCGCTGCCGGCCGCATCCACGCGGTCCTTTTGATCCCGGGAGGCTTTTGTGGATTTATTGTAGGCATTCTTTTCGTCGCCTTTTCCCTTTGTGTCAGGCCATCCGGGCCCCCTTTTTTGTGATGACGGGGTGTTGTAATTGTCATGCCGCACCAGCCTGCGCTTAAGATCAGCAACTGCCAGATTCAATTCCTCAATTATCTGCCCTTGCATCTCAATCGTCTGCTTGAGCTTGATGTTCTCAGTCTTGAGATCCGTGTACATCTTTTTGAGTTCAGCCTGGCTTTTCACATCGGGTTTGGATTACCATCCTATTTGGATCTGTGGTTTGCACAAAATTTACCCAAGAGTGAACTGAATTAGGCACGACGTGAACACTTACAAATAGTTTACTGGTGAACCACTGTGTTGGATTTTGAAATTAACACTGTTGGAAAATCAGCATTAAATTTTATAGAATCGTATTCTAAGGGTGAAACAATTGGCGAAACTGTAAAAGTATTTGAAAATACAGTTTATTTGAAAACGATAGATGACGATTTAATCTGTTTAACTTCCAAGGATGTAAAAGCTCCAATTAATCTGAATCTTAATTCACCCGTTAATTTTTTGAAATTAGATTGTATCAACAAAAAAGCCATCAGAACACCAAACGGGTTAAAGTTGGGAACTATCGGATTTAATACCAAAAACTCGAAAATTTATCTGACAACAAAAGATCATGAAATAAAAGCTGGTTTGCAGAGTAGAGTTTTGCTTTCTGTTGATGAACTCCGTCTTTTTGACACTTTAGGAAGCATTCTGGATAGTCGCTCACCATTTTTCAATAAATTGGCAAATTCAATCAAGTCAATATCAGAATCTACACAAAAACATGATTTGGCAAAACTGTCAAACCAGCTTTCAAGTATTGTTGGTTTGGGAAACGGGTTCACTCCTTCAGGGGACGATTTTATAGTTGGTTTCTTATTTTGCTTGAATAGAATTCTTTTATTCTCAAATCACAAGCTCACCAAATTTGTTATCATGGGAAACACTAACTGGGCTAGCAAAAAATTCATTGATTACTCTCAGAATGGCATCGTAATTGAGCCCCTCGAAGTATTTGTTAGTTTTCTATTGTCAGGAGAGAACGAAACAAAACTTCCTTTGATGGATCTTATTCAAGTGGGCAATTCCAGTGGTATCGATGCAGGCATAGGTGCGATTATGGCAACCGTGTTTGTTTTTGATAGCGACTTTGGTAATTTAATATTAGCAAAACTTAATCTTTTGAAGTAATTTTTGTACCAGCTTTACCATTTAATGCTGCTACGGCATGATCAAAAGATGTGATAATAGCAATATCTCCCCCAGATTCTAAGAAATCTAAGGATGCTAGTATCTTTGGTTTCATACTTCCCTCCAAAAATGCTCCCTCTTTTAGGAGCTTTTTTGCAGTTTTTACAGTAATAGTATCCAAATCGCTTTCATTTGGTTTACCATAATTCAATTTCACTTTATCTATGTCTGTTAGAAAAAAAAGTACTGAAGCTCCAATAGATTTTGCAAGCAAAGATGCAGCATGATCCTTATCAACCAGGCAGTTTACTGCCTCAAAACCAGAACAATTCTTACTTACAGGAATGCCGCCGCCGCCGCCAGCAATCAATAAGCAGGAATCATCAATCAATTTTTTCACTATATCTAATTCTACAATTTCAAGTGGCTTTGGAGATGGAACTACCCTTCTCCACGTTTTTTTCCCAGTAGGTTTTACCTTCTTATAGACATGGTTTGTACTATTTCCTAATTTTTTTGCTTCAGACTCTGTAAAAAAAGGACCTATGGGTTTAGTTGGAGGGACGTTAGAAAGGTTTGAATCTTTTTCGGTGACTACTGTTTGAGTAATCAAACTTACAACCCTTTTATTTTTTTTTAATTTTATAAACTCGTTTTGAAGTGCTTGTTGTATCATGTATCCGATTTGGCCTTGTGTCATTGCAATAACTGTGTGCATCGGCTGATTAGGAACATTCGTTGCCGATTCCTGTTGAAGAAGGAGGTTTCCCACCTGAGGCCCATTACCATGAATAAGAACTGAAATTTCGTATCGATGTTTTCCTAGAATAATAGAAGCAATACTTTTTGCCATTTTTTTAATATTTTCTTGCTGTTCTTCATATGTGCCAACTTGATCTTGTTGCAAAATGGAATTTCCGCCAATTGCTACTACTACTTTTTTCTTAGATCCGCTTTGGGTTTTTTGTCCTTTACTATTCATGAGGTAGATTTTTTATTAAACTATATAAATAATTAAGAACAATTAAAGTATGAGGTCAGCAACTATAGTGAAAAGCGAAAATTCGTTCCAAGTTCAGCACCTCGGACCGGAAACTATGTAGATCAGATTGTCGCCTAACGCGGCATGAGCAAAGTAACACGGGAAGAACTCGAAGCAGCATACAAAAAAGGTAAGTGTTCACGTGGTTTAACTCATTTTTAGGCGTATTTTGCAATCTCCGCCAAGTAATCCAATTTCTTGTTTTTCCATGTCATTACACATGAAAAGAAATTCGCCATCCACGTCATCGTCTCCTCTGCCCTTATGCTGCCCCGTATTTTTCTGTGCACGACTATCTCGCGCAACCCGCGTTCTGCAGCATTGTTTGTAGGCGGGATCTTTGGGTTCAGCACGAACCGGAACAGGTCGCTGCCAGCATTGCTGATCTTGACCATGAATTTTTCCAATATTGGATCGTCGGCGTACCTTGCAACGATCTTTTCGATGCATGACGTCAGCATGGCAGACGCGTTGTCCCGGAGAGAGCGCGAGCGTTTCCTGCTTGCCCTTCTGGCATAATCATAGATTATGCGCAGGTGCTTCAGGACGTTGCGCGCGCCTGGGCAGTCCGGATTGCGGTTGCAGATGTCCCTGGCCTCGCGTATTATGTGCGACCAGCAGCGCTGGACGCGGTATTTTCCGTACGCCGTCCAGCCGTCGCACACTAACGTGCCGTCCCAACCCCCAAGCGCTTCTTTCAGAACCTTTGCCCCCCGGCTGTCCCGTATCACGTACAGCGCGTGCCCGGTCAGCGGATCGTGCAGTATCCACACCCAGACGTTGCGGCCGTTTAGGTGAATCGATGTCTCGTCGGCGTGCAGTATCTTGGCCTTGCGTATCATGGCGGCAATGGCTGCCGCAGGGGCGCCCAGCGACGTTCCCAGCCTGCGCATTATGTTGTGCGCCGTGCCCGAGGAGAGTGTAATTCCGTACCGCGACATGCGGTCTGCGATCATCCTAAACGGCATGCGACACACGTAATCGTCTGCAACATCAGTCGTTATGCTCGGATCGTAGCTGCCCTTGTCTGGAAGGCCGGTCTCGGGCTTGATGTCCACCAGACCGCAGGAGCAGCGACACGTGTTTATGGTGTGGCGCGTGGTGATGACCTTTATCGTGCGCTCCACCTTGGTAATGTCGCGTTTTTCTGACTGCACTATGGAAAGGCTACCCGAGCCGCATTCGGGGCAGGCCTCCGGGGTGTGTTCCTCAAACTCGGTGGGTTTTGGCTTGCGGGTGCGGCCCATGTGGCCTTTTTGCCCCCCGCGCGACTTCCCGCTGCCGGCCGCATCCACGCGGTCCTTTTGATCCCGGGAGGCTTTTGTGGATTTATTGTAGGCATTCTTTTCGTCGCCTTTTCCCTTTGTGTCAGGCCATCCGGGCCCCCTTTTTTGTGATGACGGGGTGTTGTAATTGTCATGCCGCACCAGCCTGCGCTTAAGATCAGCAACTGCCAGATTCAATTCCTCAATTATCTGCCCTTGCATCTCAATCGTCTGCTTGAGCTTGATGTTCTCAGTCTTGAGATCCGTGTACATCTTTTTGAGTTCAGCCTGGCTTTTCACATCGGGTTTGGATTACCATCCTATTTGGATCTGTGGTTTGCACAAAATTTACCCAAGAGTGAACTGAATTAGGCACGACGTGAACACTTACCAAAAAAGAAAAAAACCTCAAGGTGGGAGTCAGAATGCTTGCAGTACACATGGTATATTTTCGCAAAGTGAGCATAGATGATGCAGCCGTCAGCCTTCTGCGATGCCCGCGATGGGTGCGCAACTGGCTGGAACGCTTCGAGAACGGAGGCCTGCAAGGCCTCCGGGACCTTCCCAGATCCGGCAGGCCGCCCAAGATTTCGCCGGAAGCGATAGACGGCATACTGGACAAGGTAGACCGGCTCAAGACCACTCCTGCCGAACTGCAGCAGGTCATACACAGGGAGACGGGAACAAAGATGCACAGGACGAATGTCAGGAAAATCATGCAAAAATACGGCCTGTCTCCCAAGGGGTCGCAAAAAATCCACATCAACAGGGCCACCAAAACGGCCGTAAAAAGTTGGCAATATCGCCTCAAAAAGAGAATTTCACGCCTAGAAAAGGACAGTTTTGTCCTGGTCGTGCAAGACGAGGCGTTCTTCATACACGACGTAAAATCTGGCCGCAAGTATTGGTCGCCTGTGGGGGTGCCAATAACCGTGCCATACACGGGAAGCCACAAAAGAATTACCGTGTACGGTTCAGTCACGACGGACGGCAGGCAGTTCTTCAGGACTGCCAGCGGGTTCAACGCGCCCACTTTTGTTGCATATCTCAAGGCCATGCAGAGACATTTTGGGAAGGTGGCCGTCATGGTGGACAGGGCATCCCCGCACCGCGCAAAAGCCGTCCGGACGCTGCTGCGCGAGAACAGGAACATCAGGATCATATACCTGCCAAAAGGCTCGCCGTATCTCAACGCCGTGGAAGAATGCTGGCACCAGGGAAAACGGAACCTGCTTGTCTCAGAATACTACAAAACCTTCGTGGACATGCACAGAGCCGTCTCCCAGTATTATCGAACTGCGAGATTCAATCTGGACTTGATCAAATACTTTAACAGAAAAGCCGAATTATTTTGCAGGAACTTTTGATCGCCACTATACATTAAGCCGGGCGTAAAAACCCGACGGCCATACAGATTCGTACCTGAGTAAATGAGGCAGCTGACTTCATACCATTTGAATAATCACACGTCCATTCTATCAAGTATATCTTCAATCTCTTTTTCAAGTTTTGGTTTTGGTTCCCAGATGACGTGAACGGCTTCAATCTTTTGTTCCGTTAGGGATTGATAAAAAAGCTTTAAGCCGATATTTATTACTCGAAGATTGCCCGGTATCAAAATAATTCTGCCTCCAAAAATTCACACCGAATTTTTTTCATCAAATTTTCATCTAAATTCTTAACAACAAGCGCAGCCGCAAAACTCATCAAGGCATTGGATGTAAAAATTCTGGCTCCAGAATCTCTTAACATCTGGAGCTCATTTTCACTTACATCCTTTTCTGTTCCACAAATGTATGTAAAAACAGGCAGTCTTCTGCCTTTTTCCTTAGCAATCTGAATAGCTTTTTTTATGGTTTCAGCATGAAATGCCATGGTATTTTTTGCAGCGTTAATTCCACATATTATATCAATAATTATCACGCTTACGTTTGGGTCATTGGCTTCTTCAAGAATTCGGTTCTTTCTCAATAAAGGATCGATGATAGGGTGTGGTCTTGCAGAAGTAAATTGCTCTTCACCAAAATCAATTAAAGTATTTTCTTTACTGGGTGCATCTCCCGTAATGGAATATGCATCATCTGAGCTAAGATTAGAGTATACTTTTCCCACAATTTGTTCCAAAAGTGTTTTGGATTCGTAACAAAGGGTACCCCCAGCAAAAAATCCCCTGACAAATTTTTGCTCCTCGTTTAAATCTTTGGAAAGTGATTCAGCCAGTTTAATTGAATCGTTAACTTGGTTCTTAACAACATTCTTAGTTTTTTTGTAAACGTTACTATTTAGAGACTGCAGAATTTTTAGCACAGATGTTTGAATTGATTTGGAAAATTTTATTTTGGCAGAATCTTCACGGTTTTCTTTATCACTAATGAAACAAAAAACATAATTTTTCTTTGAAAAATTGTTGATTTTGTTTATGATATTATTTCTAACACCATCATCGACTGGTTTTGAAACGAGTAGAACAGCTTTAGTGTTTGGATCATCTTCAAAAATTTCCATGGCCTTCATTGTCATCATCCCACCCACATCTTTCTGTAAGTCTCTTCCACCAACCCCTATTGCATGAGATATGCCCTCACCAAACAAATCTAGTAGAGTGGCGGACTCTTGAATTCCAGTGCCTGACGCTCCAATAATTCCGACAGAACCTTTTCTTACCCTATTTCCAAATCCAAACACATTTCCATCAAGTATGGATGTCCCAGCTTCAGGCCCCATGAATAATACATTGTTTTCAAGCGCAAGATTTTTCAAGTAGATTTCATCATCTAATGATACATGATCACTGAAAACAAATAGATGGAGTTTTTTTTCTAACAACTCTGCAGCCATTTCTTTAACAAATTGACCGGGAATTGATAATGATGCAATGTTTGCATTGCTAAAGGAATCCAATGCAGATGTCAGACTAGTGAATTCATTTTTTGTCTTCACAGAAGTTGATACAAGTAATTGTTCTGCCTTTTGGATAGTATCGTTCAACGAATTTTCGTCTTCACAATTAATTGAAATTAATGTATCATTTTCGGTAGCAGCAATGCCATCTTCCGTTAATAGATCCATGTTCTTGAGAGTATTTTTGTTGAATTCTGTTGCCATCACGATAGCTGCATCAACAACTCCCTGCTCATCTCTTAATCGCTGAGAAAATTGCATCATTTGAACTGAATCCCTAAAAAAATTCTTTTTAACAATATTGAGGATCATATTAATATTAAACCAATTCTCTATATATACTGTCATTTGATCCCAGTCTCGCAGATGTACTCGCCGGAGGCCGCGACACGGTCCGAACCGGCTTCTCAAAAAAATCCGTCAAGCTGTTCGGCGTAATGGGGATGGACGTGATCTACGTGCGCATAGCGGAATCCGCAAACTCTGAGACATTCAAGGGGTTCATGGAGTACGTCCGGGGGAGCCATCCAAAGTCCTGCATGGTTCTGGACAACGCATCACACCACCATTCCCACACGATCAACGAGTATAGTGTCGATCAAAAGTTTTTTACATTTAGGGACTTTCTACAGATGAACTCCATTACGTCAATCCTTGGACGCGCGGTCCTGAAATACTCCGACATCGCGTTGCGCATCTGCACTATCGTGGCATAGTACTCGGACACCAGCACGTTACGTTTTGCCTGGTGCCAGTACTCCTCCACGCCGCTAAGCTCGGGCGTTGCAGCTGGAAGCCACATGACCTTGATGTCGGGATTTTCCTTTAGAAATTTCATCACGATCCTTGACTTGTGTTGTGGCGCATTATCCATGATTACGACCACCTTTCCAAAATGCCTGACCAGATCCTTGAGATACTGCAGGACCGTCTCCTTATCAAATTTTTCATGCGTCCTGAAGAACTGCCTGCCGTCTGTTACAATGGAACCGTATGCCACCACCTTTCCGTGCCGTCCCTTGTATGTCGTGACAATCGGCTCGCCTTCTGGCGACCAATACTTTACGCCCGATGCCGGATCGTCTACAAATATGGCCTCGTCAAAGACGACTGGGAGAAAACCCTTCTCTTGCAGGCGTGAAATCCGCCTTTTGGCGTTGCGCTGCCACTGCCTGATCTTTTTGATCTCTGGCCTGTTGACGTGGATGCGCTGGACCGTCTTGGCAGACAGGCCAAGCCTGTGCATTATCTTTGTGACGTTTGAAATGTGGTATGTCACCTTGAATTCTTTGCGTATGTTTTCTTTGAGCTGCTTTGGAGTTGTGATGCTGCCAGTCCTTGCTGCAAGCCCCGCAATCTTCTCAAGCCCGACCTTGGGCGGCCTGCCCGGGCGGGGCCTGTCTTCCAGGCCTGCAAGACCCTCGCTATCAAAATGCCGGACCCAGCTTGTGACAGTGTGCGGGTCGCAAAAGCACAGTGATGCCACCTCGGATACGCCCAGCCCCCTGATCTTGACCATGCAGACGGCGTGGATCCTGTCCTTTATGGTTCCCCTCTTCTCTTTCTTGTAGGCCTGGATTAACAGCTTTTTGCTTTTTTCATCCATGTGGGCGGTAGTGCGGAGTGATCAAAAAATGTTACGCTCAGACTGACGTAGAAGACTTTTGATTGACACTATACGTGGAGGGTGCAGGCGGAGCTATCGAGCGGGAATTCCTTCCGCCGTACACACCGCAGCTGAACCAAATCGAGAACGTGTGGCGGGATCTCAAGAAACGGCTGGCTGGTAGGTACTTCAAGTCCATAGAGGAGCTAAAGACTGTAATAACGGGCATTCTTGAAAAGATGGACAACCGGCTCACGGGCTATGGTAAACTAACCGCATTCGTGTGCGAAGAATCCGCTTCTGCACCCGGAATGATGTGTCCCTATTCACCGGCGGCCAGGTTTTTGCACAAACCTGGGCCTCTAACCGCACCAAGCCTGATGGACAGCAGAATTGTGAGGCCATTTTAGGCTAGGGTGAGCGGATTGCTTTGGCCCCAACTATGCCTGACGCGGTTTATCTTTTTTCCAAATACCTTCCTGCCTGACTTTATGCAGGCTGGAAGTCCGTCGGTTATGAAATTCCTTGGAGATTTGCCAGCCTGCTTTTTGGTCATGGATGACAGGCTGTCTGCATTGTGCCGGAACTTTGTAGCTGCCATGTCGCTGGTCAGCAAATATCTGGTATCATCATCCATACTTGCAAACGGGTAATTCTGCTTTCCTGCGACTTTAATCTATACTAGTCTACCCTGAAACAGTCACCAACTCTTGGTACGAGCCCATTGAGATATTTTGCAGTCAGATTGTAATCATTTGAAACTCCGTTATATAGTGGCGATCAAAAGTTCCTGCAAAATAATTCGGCTTTTCTGTTAAAGTATTTGATCAAGTCCAGATTGAATCTCGCAGTTCGATAATACTGGGAGACGGCTCTGTGCATGTCCACGAAGGTTTTGTAGTATTCTGAGACAAGCAGGTTCCGTTTTCCCTGGTGCCAGCATTCTTCCACGGCGTTGAGATACGGCGAGCCTTTTGGCAGGTATATGATCCTGATGTTCCTGTTCTCGCGCAGCAGCGTCCGGACGGCTTTTGCGCGGTGCGGGGATGCCCTGTCCACCATGACGGCCACCTTCCCAAAATGTCTCTGCATGGCCTTGAGATATGCAACAAAAGTGGGCGCGTTGAACCCGCTGGCAGTCCTGAAGAACTGCCTGCCGTCCGTCGTGACTGAACCGTACACGGTAATTCTTTTGTGGCTTCCCGTGTATGGCACGGTTATTGGCACCCCCACAGGCGACCAATACTTGCGGCCAGATTTTACGTCGTGTATGAAGAACGCCTCGTCTTGCACGACCAGGACAAAACTGTCCTTTTCTAGGCGTGAAATTCTCTTTTTGAGGCGATATTGCCAACTTTTTACGGCCGTTTTGGTGGCCCTGTTGATGTGGATTTTTTGCGACCCCTTGGGAGACAGGCCGTATTTTTGCATGATTTTCCTGACATTCGTCCTGTGCATCTTTGTTCCCGTCTCCCTGTGTATGACCTGCCGCAGTTCGGCAGGAGTGGTCTTGAGCCGGTCTACCTTGTCCAGTATGCCGTCTATCGCTTCCGGCGAAATCTTGGGCGGCCTGCCGGATCTGGGAAGGTCCCGGAGGCCTTGCAGGCCTCCGTTCTCGAAGCGTTCCAGCCAGTTGCGCACCCATCGCGGGCATCGCAGAAGGCTGACGGCTGCATCATCTATGCTCACTTTGCGAAAATATACCATGTGTACTGCAAGCATTCTGACTCCCACCTTGAGGTTTTTTTCTTTTTTGTATGCTGCTTCGAGTTCTTCCCGTGTTACTTTGCTCATGCCGCGTTAGGCGACAATCTGATCTACATAGTTTCCGGTCAGAGGTGCTGAACTTGGAACGAATTTTCGCTTTTCACTATAGCTGGTTTTGAATGATGTGGCAGTCTCCATCATCTCATAATGGTTGGGAATATCCTTACTGACATTCCTGAATAATACATGTGCAATGCTGTTCCTGTTATGATGGAATCATCAAACTGTTTATTTTCAAAACCAAAGTTGGCAGTGAATCGTTTTTTATCACAAGTTTGCAACCTTTTTTCGCTTTCAGTTAAGCTGCGTCTTGCTACGTTTCACAACTCCATCTGCCGCTTCTTGAGCCGCTTCCATAATTTCACTTTCATTAATATGAACTAGTTTTCCTCCTTCAACCAGAACCTCACCATCAACGATGACAGTATCTACATCAGTACCACTAGAGGAATAAACCAACGTGGAGACGGGGTCGTGTAGTGGAGTAGTATGAATCTTATGTACGTCAACAATCACAATATCGGCCTTCTTTCCAACCTCAAGTGATCCGATTTCGTTTTCTAATCCCATGGACTTGGCGCCTTCTATTGTGGCTAGTCTCAAGATTTCTTGAGCAGGCATTATTGTGGAATTCTCCGTCGTGGACTTTAGAAGTAGAGCTCCAAACTTCATACATTGTATCATGTCTTGACTATTATTAGGCGAGTCTGTACCAAGTCCTACAACGACTCCAGCGTCACGCATCTTATGAATGGGTGGTGCTCCCGCTGCAAGTAGCATATCTGCTGTTGGCGTATACATAACTCGGGCCTGTGCCTGAGCGATCATCTGTATTTCTTTTTCTGAAACAAAGATGGTGTGAGCCATTTGAAATTTGGGTCCAAGTACGCCAATATCACGAAAAACCTCGATGTACCCCTTGCCGTATCTTTCCTTAATACGGTTTGTTCCTTCACGATCTTCAGCAACATGAGTATGAATTCCAATATCATGTTTTTTAGCTAATTCATTGAATTTGCAAAAAGATTCGGGGCTACAGTATAGCAGGTTCCCGGGATGAATCCAAGTCTTTAGTCTACCATCACCTTTATTGTGCCATTTTCCTATAATTCTTTCATATTCATGATTTATTTCATCCAGACTCTCCACAAACATTTCGGGTATTTTAGATGGCTCATCCTGATACCCTCTTAGTAGTATCGCCTTAATCCCAGACTCCTGAGCAGCCTGCGCGACTCTGTCAAAAATTCCCTTTCTATCTTTTCGTACAGCTGTTTCATTGTCAATAACAAATGTGGTTCCAGTCTTCAAATTTTCAGCAAATCCTAATAGTGCACCAATATGGGCATCATCTTCAGAAAGCTCTTGCATGAAAGGCCAAATAGCTGCCCTAAGCCAATCAATTGTATGTTTATCCATGCCAAGACCGCGGGTTAGGTAAAAAACCATGTGAGAATGGGTGTTGATAAGGCCCGGTATGACAAGATTTTGTCTGGCATCTATTATCTTTTCAGCTTTGTATTTTTGTAACAAATCGTCGCTCTTTCCTATATCGATGATTCGATCATTTTCAACGAAAATGGATCCGTTTTTAATTATTCTATCTATTTTATCTACAGTTATTATGTACGCGTTTTTTATCAAGATCGATTTAGGCTTTTTCTGTCTATTGATGCCAACCAACTCATAATACCATGTTACACAGTATTATATTAGTATTCTCAGCAAACGAAAGTACGCGTTTCGGCTCCGCACGGATCACTGTGCCATTAGTATATGGTCAAGTTCTTGGTAGCAGTTGAGCGTACATTTCCTGCACGTCAGTATGCAGGTGAGCAGTAGTAGGGGCCAAAGCAATCCGCTCACCTTAGGCTAAATGGATTCCGCAATTCTGCATTTCATCAAACTGGGCGCTGTTAGCCGCCCTAGTTCGTGCAAAAATCTGGCCATCGGCGAATGAACCACACCATTCCAAGTGCAAAATTGGATTCTTCGCACACGAATTTTGGCGCGCCGCTATAGGTTTACTGGTACCGGTATACAGTTTCGTCAAACAGGGCGGCAGCCCGCCTGCGGAACGACTTGCTGCGGCTTACGGCGTTTCTTTTTTGCTTGATGTTTGGGACCATACCCATTCCGAATAGCATGCCGCATGTCCCGCCAGAATCGTATCTGCGGTCCGCGCAGAAGACAGAATCCCTGCAGCCGATGCCGAGATCCTTCATGCGGTTCAGCATCGTGCAAACGCATCCAAAAACGGCAGACTGGACGCAGTAACCGGATGAGTCCGTGGAGAAATTAGCATAGATGTAGTAATTCTTGCACCAGCTTTACCATTTAATGCCCCGTTTATCTTCTATAAGTTATCTTTCCTTGACATAAGGGACACCAATTGCCTCCGGTCCCCCTCCAGCACGAGATACAAGCACAAGCACTATTATCGTAAGAAGGTATGGAATCATGAAAAAGAATTGCGGAGCTATCTCTACTCCTATTATCTGTAGCCTAAGTTGTAAAACAGTGGCGCCAGCAAAAAGTAATGCTGCTAAAAGCGCGCCAACAGGATTCCATCTTCCAAGAATAACTACTGCTAGAACCACAAATCCAAGGCCTGCAGTCATACCTTCTGTAAACTTCTTGGCATATTCAATAGCTAAATATGCACCCCCGAGTCCAGCCATTGCGCCACATAGCATCACAGAATAGTACCTAATTCGCGTAACGCTCAGACCAAGTGTTTCTGCCACTTTGGGATTCTCACCCACACTTCTCACACTCAGGCCAATACTGGTATGGAAAATAAAATAATAAAATATAGGAACAAGCAAGAAAGTAACATACACCATTACGTCATGTTGGAACAAAATCGGGCCAATAATGGGGGCATCGCTTAATATGGGTATACTAATTTTTCCAAGACCTTCTACTACAGGAGCAAATGTACCCTCAAAAGCAATGCGGAAAAGTAACAAAGAAAGACCGGTGCCAAGGATAAATATCCCCAAGCCTGTCACTATTTGATTTCCACGTAGTGTCTCACTAATCAACGGTAGTAAAAACGACATCCCTACTCCTGCAATCATTCCCGCGCCAAATCCCATCCACATATTACCTGAGACTGCAGCACCGAGAAAACCAGCAAAAGCACCCATAATCATAATCCCCTCCAGACCTAGATTGAGTACGCCCGCACGTTCAGAAACTATTTCGCCAAGCGAGGTTAGAATGAGGGGCACGCTCAGCTTGATGGCTCCAGCAAGAAACCCAACTATAATTGCAACCTCTATTATCTCTGCCAAGACTTAAACCTCTTCCACTGCAAACTGATAACCACGAACATGACTATTCCTTGAATTACAAATACCATCCCAATAGGTAGTTCTGCGATACGATGAGCAGCGTCAGCCCCAGCAAATGTGATGCCAAACAGAAATGCACTTGGGATAATACCTAGGGGATGAAGGTTTGGTACAAGTGCAATCACAATGCCTGTATAACCATAGCCGGGAGAAATTCCGTCTATCAGATGGTGATGAATTCCTGTAACTTCAATCATCCCTGCTAGGCCAGATAGACCGCCGCTTATCATCATGGCAAGGAACATGCTACGAAATATATTTACGCCAGCGGAACGCGCGGCGTTAGGATTGCTCCCAACCATTCGAAGCTCAAATCCTTTCTTTGTCTTTTTGAAAAAGTAATATACGAGAATGCATGCTAAAATTCCAATTATTATCCCCAAGTGGATGCGTGTATCCCCAAAAACTGGTAACATAGCATTCTGTGCTATGTCGCCAGACTGGGCAAGTCCAGGCGAAGATCCTTTCAGCGGATTAAGGAGAGCCCAGCTGGCGAGGAAGATTGCAATAAAATTCATCATGAAAGTAACAATGATTTCATTAATCCGGTATTTTGCCTTGAGCACTGCAGCTACAGAGGCCCATGCCCCTCCTGCAATGAAGGCCAGAGCCATTAGCACTGGAATAAACACTATACTCGGAAGATCTAGTGTTATTCCGCCCCAAGTAGCAACTAGTGCGCCTATGTACAGCTGACCTTCGGCACCAATGTTTATGAGCCTCGCTCTAAATGCTACAGCTACCCCAATTCCTGTCAGCAAGAGTGGAGCCGTCCTTAGAAAGACTGTCGTATTACCAAATGAGCTGCCAAAAGTTCCTTGGAAGAAAGCATCCAGGGCCTCCACAACATCTGTTTTTACGAGTAATGCACCTGCGATAAGAACTACAAAAATTACTACAACTACCGCAATTGGTATTATGATCTTGTCAAATGTTAGCCATGTCTTGACTAGGTTCGGTAATTCACTCAATTTTGTCACTATTTTTTTTCTTTCCTCCTAACATGAGCAATCCAATTTGTTCTCTATCGGTCTCTGTGGGACGAACTATTCCCTGAACTATTCCCTGATACATTACGACTATTCTGTCACTTATCCTGATTATTTCATCCAACTCTGTTAATACGACAAGTATTGCGCATCCTTGCTTTCGATGATCAGCCAGCTTGTTAAGTACAAATTCCGTGGAGGCAACATCAAGACCACGAGTGGGTTGGTTTGCCACAACAAGACTAGGACTTCTGTCTAGTTCTCGCGCAACAACAACTCGTTGAGCATTGCCACCTGAAAGTGTTTTGACCTTAGTGTTCAGTCCATGACATTTGATGGCATATTCGTCTATGAGTGAACGTGCATGCTCTTTGGCTTTTTTTGCATCTATGAAAAACCTGTTAGAAAAGGACGGTTCATTATACCGATCAAGGATCATGTTTTCCCAGATATTAAACACACCTACCAGACCCTCGGTATTTCTATCCTGAGGTATGTAAGATACTCCCTTGCCCAGTATTTCACCCGTGCTTTTGCGAGTTATTTCATCTCCTTTGATAAATACATGACCTCGTTCTGCTTTACGAAGTCCCATAATTACTTCAACAAGTTCTCCCTGGCCATTACCTTCTACACCCGCAATGCCCACGATCTCTGCTTCGTTCACAGCAAGGGAGAATCCTTTTACTGCGTCAATGCCAAGATTGTTCTTGGCCCAAATATTTTCCATCCTACAAATTGGCTTAGTGCCTGTCGGTTGGTGTGAAGCTTCTGCATACGCAATCTCCTTTCCCACGATCATCTGAGCTAGCTTGGCTTTAGATAACTGGTCTCTGTCAAGGGTGGCAACATGTTTGCCACTCCTTAGCACAGTAATCCTATCACTCATAGTCATCGCTTCATTAAGCCGGTGTGTTATCAAGACTACTGAAACACCGCTCTTTACCAATGTTTTTAACGCCGAAAACAAGTTCTCGTTTTCCAGCGGTGTAAGATTCGAAGTTGGTTCATCAAGTATCAAGAGCTTTGCGCCGCGGTAAAGAACCTTAATTATCTCTACGCGTTGGCGCTCGCCGACAGAGAGCTGCCATATCTTTGCTGCGAGATTTATTTTTAGGTTATACTTGTCAGAAATCTCCGAGATTAGCTCAGCATGTTCGGCAGAGTGCAGACTAATTCTATTTATGAGTTTTTGTAGAACATTCACATTCTTAGTTTCTGCAGTTTTTGCAGGAAGACCAGAAATGCCTAGAATGATGTTATCTAATACAGTGTGTCGTGAAACGAGCATGAAGTGCTGATGGACCATCCCCACACCGAGTTGTATTGCATCTCGCGGAGACCGGAATCGGACTTTTTCTCCTTCAACGAAAATCTCACCAGAGTCTGGACTTAGCAAACCGTATAATATTTTCATAAGTGTGGTCTTTCCGGCTCCGTTTTCGCCCAACAAAGTGTGGATTTCACCACCTCTTACATCAAAATCAATATGATCATTAGCTATCAAACTATCGAATGTCTTTGTAATTCCCTTCATCTTTACCATGAAATTATTTGAGTTTCTGGTAAGATGTAACATATACAAAAAATCAGTTAAAACTATTTAAGAATACTCGTGTCAGCCGGGTATGAGATCAGCTACTGCGTCAAGTCAGGCGTAAAATCCGCACGGCCATACAGACTCGTGCCTGAGCAAAGCAGGTAGCTGCCCTCGTACTCAGCCGGGCTGAACACATGTTAACCCCCGCCTATCCACCTATAGCTAAGATCATATGCTCGTGTGGATTAATTCAATTTTTTTGTTTACATATAGTGTCAATCAAAAGTCTTCTACGTCAGTCTGAGCGTAACATTTTTTGATCACTCCGCACTACCGCCCACATGGATGAAAAAAGCAAAAAGCTGTTAATCCAGGCCTACAAGAAAGAGAAGAGGGGAACCATAAAGGACAGGATCCACGCCGTCTGCATGGTCAAGATCAGGGGGCTGGGCATATCCGAGGTGGCATCACTGTGCTTTTGCGACCCGCACACTGTCACAAGCTGGGTCCGGCATTTTGATAGCGAGGGTCTTGCAGGCCTGGAAGACAGGCCCCGCCCGGGCAGGCCGCCCAAGGTCGGGCTTGAGAAGATTGCGGGGCTTGCAGCAAGGACTGGCAGCATCACAACTCCAAAGCAGCTCAAAGAAAACATACGCAAAGAATTCAAGGTGACATACCACATTTCAAACGTCACAAAGATAATGCACAGGCTTGGCCTGTCTGCCAAGACGGTCCAGCGCATCCACGTCAACAGGCCAGAGATCAAAAAGATCAGGCAGTGGCAGCGCAACGCCAAAAGGCGGATTTCACGCCTGCAAGAGAAGGGTTTTCTCCCAGTCGTCTTTGACGAGGCCATATTTGTAGACGATCCGGCATCGGGCGTAAAGTATTGGTCGCCAGAAGGCGAGCCGATTGTCACGACATACAAGGGACGGCACGGAAAGGTGGTGGCATACGGTTTCATTGTAACAGACGGCAGGCAGTTCTTCAGGACGCATGAAAAATTTGATAAGGAGACGGTCCTGCAGTATCTCAAGGATCTGGTCAGGCATTTTGGAAAGGTGGTCGTAATCATGGATAATGCGCCACAACACAAGTCAAGGATCGTGATGAAATTTCTAAAGGAAAATCCCGACATCAAGGTCATGTGGCTTCCAGCTGCAACGCCCGAGCTTAGCGGCGTGGAGGAGTACTGGCACCAGGCAAAACGTAACGTGCTGGTGTCCGAGTACTATGCCACGATAGTGCAGATGCGCAACGCAATGTCGGAGTATTTCAGGACCGCGCGTCCAAGGATTGACGTAATGGAGTTTATCTGTAGAAAGTCCCTAAATGTAAAAAACTTTTGATCGACACTATATCTGATCAATTCCAGATTGAACCGTGCCGTTCGGTAATACGTAGAGACGGCTCGACACATGTCCGAAAATGTTCTATAATATTCAGAAGCGAGCAGTCTGCGTTTTCTCCGGCGCCAGCATTCTTCCACGGCGTTCAGGTAAGGCGAGCCCTTGGGGAAATACATGATCCTGATGTTTTTGTTCGTGGGAAGAAACCCCTTTCCCAGTTTTGAGCGATGCTGCGGTGCCCGGTCAGTTATTACCACCGCCTTTCCAAAATGCTTCTGCAACTCCTTGAGGCAGACAACAAAGGTGGGAGCATTGAATCTGTCGTATGTCCGGAAAAGCTGCCTGCCGTCCAGGGCAAGTGACCCGTATATGGTATCCTGAGCCTGCAGATCGTACTGGCGGCGTTCACCACGCCTAGGAGCGTCAACGACACGGTCATGCCTCCGGTAATGCTGGCCGAGATCAGGCTCCGCGGGTTTGACTTTGCGGGGGCGCTTCTTTGACGTGGACAGGGGATACGACTCGGACTGCAACTGCGGGGAGCTGTTCCGGAAGGCCTGATTCCCAACATAAAACAGCGGAAGGATGCCGTCAACAGGGGCAAGCCCAACAGGAAGAAGGCTGTCAGACTGTTCAATACCGACGAGTACAGAAAGAGGGCCACCGATAGAGGGCATATTCGGGGCTGAAGAGACAGGCGGCACCAGCTGCACTGCAGATTCGTCCGCGAGGACAACCGGCGCCGGTTCGTAAAGGGCAGGGCAACATCCGGGGACATACGGGCCCTCAACCGGTTCGAGTGCGCCAACCGGCTAAATATACCGATGTCATCCTACGGCGGTCTGGCACACGCGGAGTGCTTCTGATGATCCGACATGTCTGTAGCTGATAGTGACGTGCCGGCAACAATAGCCCGACACGCACTAGGATGCCGCCGGTAAAGACGCGGCGGGAGGCATGCAGGAGCGGGTTGAACCAGAATTACACGCCAACCCTATATTGCAGTAGTTGGAAATGTGTCTAATTGCACATGCCTGACACCCCCTTTATCAAACCCATGATTAACAACCAGCTGCCCACAAATCCGAAAGATAATCCCAGTTGACTGTCCTGCGCACATTCCGTTGGCACCCCGGCACCGGTTGCTGCATGTCCGCGCAGCCTTGCGGCCGGCACTTGCATACGAATGCGTCAAGAAACACAATTCACGTGGGTGGTTCGGCCAGGCCCAACTCTTTCATGAACCTGAGAAACAGCCTGAGCATCTTTATGAGCGTCATGTGCCTGCCGTGGAATGAGATCCGGAGCAGGTGGCGGACCAGCGCCCAGGCGTTGTAAATGAATATCGGGAAGAACAGCAGCAGCATGCGCACCGACTCGTTCCTGCTCGTGGTGCGGGGCCTGAGTGACTCGTAGTTGCTGTACGCAGTCTCCACTCCCCAGCGGAGACGGTACTGTTCTGCGAATCCGTGTGCGCCTGTCAGGCCGTTGCTGGACTCGAACCCCAGCACCTGCGGCACCGTGGCGTTGGTGGCAAGCGTAAAGTGGCCGTTCTTCCTCTTTTGGATTATCAGTGTAAACTCGGCAGTATCGCGTCCCGAATCTATGGAATGCCGCGACACCGTCGCCTTCCCGCCGTCTTTGAACTCCTCTACGGCTTTTTTGACGCCCTTGGTCTTGATTGCAGGCACCATGAACGGGATCCCTTCACGCTCCAGCATGTTAATGATGTCCACAGAAAAGAACTCCCGGTCTATCTTTAGTGACTTGATCCTTATCCCCTGCCTTCTGCAGTCTGCTATCAGTCCTGAGACCACCTCGAGGTCTGTATCTCCCCTTCTGACCAGCCGGGCTGCCAGAAACGCCCTGGAGCCTGCCACGATGCAGTTTGCAGTCGCCAGGCAGTTAAAGTTGTACGTTCCCTTTTTTGGTTTTGACTTTATGGTGTTGACGATCCTCCGGAACCTGTCGTACCTGCAGACCAGGTGTTTGTCGATTGCAATGTCCACCGGCTCCCTGAACATGCCGTGCCGCCTCATCCTGCGCACGGTGCGATCCGTTATTGCCTGGCACCGCTTTAACATGTAGTCGTACCGGATATGGCGTATCCTGTCAAGCAGCCACCTGCCCGTGGGAATGCCCGTCCCGCCGTCCGGGTCGCTGGACCATGCAGTCTCTGCGTATTCGGTGTGCCTGCACATGCCAAACAAGCGTTCAAAAAAGTGGACCGGTCCGTATAGGGCGTTGTACCTGTCTGAGAACTTGATCTGCAACAGGGAAAACAGTACGGGGCCGATGATCTTATATGCAGATTCGGCGGACTGTATTTGGAGCGATTGCTTGTTTTTCATTTGAACGTGTAAGACTCGCGCGCTCCATTTTTAACACCCAGAGTCTAATAATGGCGAACGCCTAGTGATCATAAGGAACGCGGCAAGATCAGGTTGTCCTGAAAAAACACATTTCCATCTACTGATATTGAAGATCATACTTATATCAAACCTACTCTCTCTATAGATATTCACTTGATCCGAAAAAAATGTAGCGGTATTGTACTGGGACTCTTTTCGATTATAATTTTAACGGCAGTTATCGGCATTAGTTTTTCACCAGCACATGCACAAGTTACAAAGACAGCTCTTGTTATGGAGGCATCAACTGATGACCTAGGATGGGGGGCATTACACTATGCTGGCATGTTAGCTTTAGAAGATAAGTTCGGCTACGAAATAGCTATAAGTGAAAAACAGGATCCGCCCCAGTGGGAAACTGCAGCTAGAGATTATGCAGAGCGGGGCTACAAGTATGTGATAATGGGTGGCCCTCAATTCACTGATGTTACTGCAAAAATAGCGGCCGACTATCCACAAACGACTTTCTTAGTTACAGCAGCTGTTCCTCCCATTGATGCACCATATCCATCAAACATGGTTGGTCTAGACGCAAAGAACGAGCAGTCAGGCTACCTTGCCGGAGTATTAGCTACTGGAATGACACAGACAAACAAAATAGGAATTGTAGCTGCCCACGATTTTCCAAATCTAGTACGCATGTATGAGGCGTTCAAGCTTGGAGTGCATACGGAGAATCCTCAAGTCGAAATAATGCAGGTTTACATCGGTAGCTTTAACGATGTATCAAAAGGCTACGAGGCTGCTAAAGGTCAGATTGATGCTGGAGCAGACATACTGTTTCAGGATCTAGATAGAGCAGCTTTTGGGGTCATAAATGGCCTAAATGAAAATCCAGGTCTACTACATATTGGTAATACCAACGACCAGATCTTTTTGGATGAAGAGATCACTCTAACAAGTGCACTTTTTAACCATACAAGTATCATTGTGCGAGGAATTGAAGGGATTAATTCAGGAGAAATAAAGGGCGGTGAATTCTATCGATGGGGCATAAGTGAAGGAGTGTCAGGTCTAGCATCATACCATGAATTAGAGAGTCAGATTCCTTCAGCATTAAAGGCAAAGATAGCTGAACTCGAGAATCAGATGATAGAAGGAACATTTGTTGTTCCAGAAATTTATGCACAAGATGGATACAAGGAGTACCTTGTGGCAGCTGAAGAAGAAATGATGGAAGAAGAAATGATGGAAGAAAGCGAGACGATGATGGAAGAAGAAATGATGGAAGAAAGCGAGACGATGATGGAGGAGAAAGATGCAGCTATGGAAGAAGAAGAACCAGAAGCTTCAGGCGGCGGATGCCTAATAGCTACGGCAGCGTTTGGTTCTGAAATGGCCCCTCAAGTCCAGATCTTAAGAGAAATTCGTGACAATACTATTTTACAAACAGAGTCTGGCTCTGCATTCATGACAGGATTCAACCAGTTCTATTATTCCTTCAGTCCAGCAATAGCTGATTACGAAAGGGAAAACCCAGTCTTCAAGGAAACTGTGAAACTAGCATTGACCCCACTACTGACTTCATTGACATTGCTACAATATGCTGACATTAACTCTGAATCTGAGATGCTCGGCTATGGCATTAGCGTAATATTGCTAAACATTGGAATGTACTTTGCTGCGCCAGCTGTTTTTGTAATGGCAGTTAGAAGGAGAATCCCTAACAAAAATATCACTAATTAACCATTATCACCAAATTTTTCATAAATCTGATCAATTTGTTAATTTGTTTTATGGGCAGATCAGATTTTTGGCACATATGTATTATTCGGAGTGGTGGATGTATACCAGCAATGAAAAATTCATATCAAAATCGCTCATAAATTTTTGATGCAACAGCCGTCTCTGGAAATTACGAGGTGCGTTGAATTCCCAAATGACGAGAAAAGACGCTCCAAACATTAGACATTGCATGCTCTGGTGCGCCGTGCATGGCACACGCTAGGCGGCGTGGATCCGGTGCGGTTTGATGTCGTTCTAGATGGCCCTGTACAGAAAATTCTCGACTACCAGATTCGGTTTTTTGTACCTCGCGTACCTGGTGATCGCCTCGCGGAGCATGCTCAGGCTGGTGTACGGCACGTCAAGCACTGCCCGTTTGAGATCCCTCCAGTACGTCTCTATGGCGCTCAGGTCCGGGGTCGCAGTTGGCAGGAAGATTATCTCCAGGCCGTCTGTGCCATCAAGCAGTTTGCGTATGTTTGATGCCCTGTGCTGGGAGGCCTTGTCCATGATCAGGCAGATCTTCTTGAACCTGTACATCGCCTGCCTTAGAAAGTCCTCAAAGGTGTCCTTGGTAAACGCATCGTACTGCCGGAACATGCCCCTGCCGTCCGTGGTGATTAGTCCATGGATTATCGTCTTGGAGTGTGAGCCGGTGTACGTGAAAAACGCCCGTATTCCCTTCCTGGTGTAGCCGCGTCTTCGCGGCCGCGCATCGGAGATTACTATGGACTCGTCCTGTATCGCTACGACTGTTCCTTCACTGTTCTTTTTTTATAATCTCTGGCATCTCTTTTTGGAATTTCCTGATCTCCTCGTCAGGTGCCCTTCTTGCATGTTTTCCTACGGGAACCTTTTGGGAATAGCCCCACCCGCGCAGTATCTGGCGCACATATCCGAGTTCGTACTTTACTCCGGTCTTCTGTTGGATGTATTGCTGCATCTCCCTGCCCGTCCAGACCGGTTTACTGCATGCGGCCTTTCTGATCTTCTTCATGTCTGCCTTGCTCGCCTTGGTCGGCCTGCCGGAGCGCGGCATGTTTCCCAGCCTGTCAAATCCGACTTCTATAGTGGCGATCAAAAGTTCCTGCAAAATAATTCGGCTTTTCTGTTAAAGTATTTGATCAAGTCCAGATTGAATCTCGCAGTTCGATAATACTGGGAGACGGCTCTGTGCATGTCCACGAAGGTTTTGTAGTATTCTGAGACAAGCAGGTTCCGTTTTCCCTGGTGCCAGCATTCTTCCACGGCGTTGAGATACGGCGAGCCTTTTGGCAGGTATATGATCCTGATGTTCCTGTTCTCGCGCAGCAGCGTCCGGACGGCTTTTGCGCGGTGCGGGGATGCCCTGTCCACCATGACGGCCACCTTCCCAAAATGTCTCTGCATGGCCTTGAGATATGCAACAAAAGTGGGCGCGTTGAACCCGCTGGCAGTCCTGAAGAACTGCCTGCCGTCCGTCGTGACTGAACCGTACACGGTAATTCTTTTGTGGCTTCCCGTGTATGGCACGGTTATTGGCACCCCCACAGGCGACCAATACTTGCGGCCAGATTTTACGTCGTGTATGAAGAACGCCTCGTCTTGCACGACCAGGACAAAACTGTCCTTTTCTAGGCGTGAAATTCTCTTTTTGAGGCGATATTGCCAACTTTTTACGGCCGTTTTGGTGGCCCTGTTGATGTGGATTTTTTGCGACCCCTTGGGAGACAGGCCGTATTTTTGCATGATTTTCCTGACATTCGTCCTGTGCATCTTTGTTCCCGTCTCCCTGTGTATGACCTGCTGCAGTTCGGCAGGAGTGGTCTTGAGCCGGTCTACCTTGTCCAGTATGCCGTCTATCGCTTCCGGCGAAATCTTGGGCGGCCTGCCGGATCTGGGAAGGTCCCGGAGGCCTTGCAGGCCTCCGTTCTCGAAGCGTTCCAGCCAGTTGCGCACCCATCGCGGGCATCGCAGAAGGCTGACGGCTGCATCATCTATGCTCACTTTGCGAAAATATACCATGTGTACTGCAAGCATTCTGACTCCCACCTTGAGGTTTTTTTCTTTTTTGTATGCTGCTTCGAGTTCTTCCCGTGTTACTTTGCTCATGCCGCGTTAGGCGACAATCTGATCTACATAGTTTCCGGTCCGAGGTGCTGAACTTGGAACGAATTTTCGCTTTTCACTATAGGTAGCGCTCGTGCCACTTGTAGCCCCACGAGGCTGACTTTCCCAGGGATTTTGCAGAATCCCTCATGGTTATTCCATCACGTTTGACTCTGATGATCAGCATCATGCGGTCCTTGGTATCGCAGTCTGTCTCAGCGGCGTATCTTTTCAACATCGTCTTGATCTTCATTGACTGTGGGACGTGAAATTGGTATAACTTTAGTAAGTGTTCACGTCGTGCCTAATTCAGTTCACTCTTGGGTAAATTTTGTGCAAACCACAGATCCAAATAGGATGGTAATCCAAACCCAATGTGAAAAGCCAGGCTGAACTCAAAAAGATGTACACGGATCTCAAGACTGAGAACATCAAGCTCAAGCAGACGATTGAGATGCAAGGGCAGATAATTGAGGAATTGAATCTGGCAGTTGCTGATCTTAAGCGCAGGCTGGTGCGGCATGACAATTACAACACCCCGTCATCACAAAAAAGGGGGCCCGGATGGCCTGACACAAAGGGAAAAGGCGACGAAAAGAATGCCTACAATAAATCCACAAAAGCCTCCCGGGATCAAAAGGACCGCGTGGATGCGGCCGGCAGCGGGAAGTCGCGCGGGGGGCAAAAAGGCCACATGGGCCGCACCCGCAAGCCAAAACCCACCGAGTTTGAGGAACACACCCCGGAGGCCTGCCCCGAATGCGGCTCGGGTAGCCTTTCCATAGTGCAGTCAGAAAAACGCGACATTACCAGGGTGGAGCGCACGATAAAGGTCATCACCACGCGCCACACCATAAACACGTGTCGCTGCTCCTGCGGTCTGGTGGACATCAAGCCCGAGACCGGCCTTCCAGACAAGGGCAGCTACGATCCGAGCATAACGACTGATGTTGCAGACGATTACGTGTGTCGCATGCCGTTTAGGATGATCGCAGACCGCATGTCGCGGTACGGAATTACACTCTCCTCGGGCACGGCGCACAACATAATGCGCAGGCTGGGAACGTCGCTGGGCGCCCCTGCGGCAGCCATTGCCGCCATGATACGCAAGGCCAAGATACTGCACGCCGACGAGACATCGATTCACCTAAACGGCCGCAACGTCTGGGTGTGGATACTGCACGATCCGCTGACCGGGCACGCGCTGTACGTGATACGGGACAGCCGGGGGGCAAAGGTTCTGAAAGAAGCGCTTGGGGGTTGGGACGGCACGTTAGTGTGCGACGGCTGGACGGCGTACGGAAAATACCGCGTCCAGCGCTGCTGGTCGCACATAATACGCGAGGCCAGGGACATCTGCAACCGCAATCCGGACTGCCCAGGCGCGCGCAACGTCCTGAAGCACCTGCGCATAATCTATGATTATGCCAGAAGGGCAAGCAGGAAACGCTCGCGCTCTCTCCGGGACAACGCGTCTGCCATGCTGACGTCATGCATCGAAAAGATCGTTGCAAGGTACGCCGACGATCCAATATTGGAAAAATTCATGGTCAAGATCAGCAATGCTGGCAGCGACCTGTTCCGGTTCGTGCTGAACCCAAAGATCCCGCCTACAAACAATGCTGCAGAACGCGGGTTGCGCGAGATAGTCGTGCACAGAAAAATACGGGGCAGCATAAGGGCAGAGGAGACGATGACGTGGATGGCGAATTTCTTTTCATGTGTAATGACATGGAAAAACAAGAAATTGGATTACTTGGCGGAGATTGCAAAATACGCCTAAAAATGAGTTAAACCACGTGAACACTTACTAACTTTAGATGTGGTAAAATATGTGACAATCGCATCAACTTTTCACTTTTGGTATACATACTCAGGTTCCCCTTAAACTCAGGCGTGAATATACGTAAAACAGTACATGTTTACGCCTAGACAATACCGGGACCTGAGTATGTACTGGTGGATGCTTTACAATTTAGGTAAGTGTTCACGTCGTGCCTAATTCAGTTCACTCTTGGGTAAATTTTGTGCAAACCACAGATCCAAATAGGATGGTAATCCAAACCCGATGTGAAAAGCCAGGCTGAACTCAAAAAGATGTACACGGATCTCAAGACTGAGAACATCAAGCTCAAGCAGACGATTGAGATGCAAGGGCAGATAATTGAGGAATTGAATCTGGCAGTTGCTGATCTTAAGCGCAGGCTGGTGCGGCATGACAATTACAACACCCCGTCATCACAAAAAAGGGGGCCCGGATGGCCTGACACAAAGGGAAAAGGCGACGAAAAGAATGCCTACAATAAATCCACAAAAGCCTCCCGGGATCAAAAGGACCGCGTGGATGCGGCCGGCAGCGGGAAGTCGCGCGGGGGGCAAAAAGGCTACATGGGCCGCACCCGCAAGCCAAAACCCACCGAGTTTGAGGAACACACCCCGGAGGCCTGCCCCGAATGCGGCTCGGGTAGCCTTTCCATAGTGCAGTCAGAAAAACGCGACATTACCAAGGTGGAGCGCACGATAAAGGTCATCACCACGCGCCACACCATAAACACGTGTCGCTGCTCCTGCGGTCTGGTGGACATCAAGCCCGAGACCGGCCTTCCAGACAAGGGCAGCTACGATCCGAGCATAACGACTGATGTTGCAGACGATTACGTGTGTCGCATGCCGTTTAGGATGATCGCAGACCGCATGTCGCGGTACGGAATTACACTCTCCTCGGGCACGGCGCACAACATAATGCGCAGGCTGGGAACGTCGCTGGGCGCCCCTGCGGCAGCCATTGCCGCCATGATACGCAAGGCCAAGATACTGCACGCCGACGAGACATCGATTCACCTAAACGGCCGCAACGTCTGGGTGTGGATACTGCACGATCCGCTGACCGGGCACGCGCTGTACGTGATACGGGACAGCCGGGGGGCAAAGGTTCTGAAAGAAGCGCTTGGGGGTTGGGACGGCACGTTAGTGTGCGACGGCTGGACGGCGTACGGAAAATACCGCGTCCAGCGCTGCTGGTCGCACATAATACGCGAGGCCAGGGACATCTGCAACCGCAATCCGGACTGCCCAGGCGCGCGCAACGTCCTGAAGCACCTGCGCATAATCTATGATTATGCCAGAAGGGCAAGCAGGAAACGCTCGCGCTCTCTCCGGGACAACGCGTCTGCCATGCTGACGTCATGCATCGAAAAGATCGTTGCAAGGTACGCCGACGATCCAATATTGGAAAAATTCATGGTCAAGATCAGCAATGCTGGCAGCGACCTGTTCCGGTTCGTGCTGAACCCAAAGATCCCGCCTACAAACAATGCTGCAGAACGCGGGTTGCGCGAGATAGTCGTGCACAGAAAAATACGGGGCAGCATAAGGGCAGAGGAGACGATGACGTGGATGGCGAATTTCTTTTCATGTGTAATGACATGGAAAAACAAGAAATTGGATTACTTGGCGGAGATTGCAAAATACGCCTAAAAATGAGTTAAACCACGTGAACACTTACATCCCGCCTACAAACAATGCTGCAGAACGCGGGTTGCGCGAGATAGTCGTGCACAGAAAAATACGGGGCAGCATAAGGGCAGAGGAGACGATGACGTGGATGGCGAATTTCTTTTCATGTGTAATGACATGGAAAAACAAGAAATTGGATTACTTGGCGGAGATTGCAAAATACGCCTAAAAATGAGTTAAACCACGTGAACACTTACCAATTTAGTTTCCAAGCTGTTGGTGTTAAAGCACCGCATCAACTTATGCTGATGCTTTCCCATATTATGGCCATTGCAGTAACGGCATCTATACTGACGCGCAAAAGTCTTTGAACAAATGCCCTAGCCAACCGCAAAGTTTCTAGATCAGGCCCATTTCAGGGATACATGGACGACACCAAACTGGAAGAACTCGAAAAGGCGTACAGAAAAGAAAAAGATTACAAGGTCAGAATCCGGATGGTCTCGGTGCGCATGGTTCGCGTGCGCAACATGTCCGTGGAGGAGACTGCCGACATCCAGGGACGGAGCCCAAACTGGGTCCGTAACTGGTTGCGCCGATTCGACGACGGAGGCCTGCAAGGCCTCCGTGACCTTCCCCGATGCGGACGACCCAGAAAGATTTCACGAGACATCATGGACGGAATAATCGCAAGGGCATCCTGCCGTAGGATCACGCCCTCGGAGTTGCAGGAGAATATACGCAAGGACGCGGGCGTAAAACTTCACATCACGTACGTCAGGAAAATTATGCACCAGCACAACCTGTCTCCAAAGGCACCGCGAAAGATCCACGTTAACAGGGCAGGCAAAAAAGCCGTGCAGAACTGGAAATACCGCTTCAATAAGCGCGTTTCACGCCTGGAAAATGAGGGATTCACCACGGTAATGGAGGATGAGGTAATTTTCATACACGACGTGATGGTCGGTCGCAAATACTGGTCTCCCGTGGGCCATCCCATAAGCGTACCATACACCGGCAGCCACAAGAGGATCGCAGCGTACGGCTCGATTGCCCGGGACGGCAGGCAGTTTTTCCGGACGTACGAGAAATTTGACGGGCCCACGTTTGTCAGGTATCTCAAGGATCTGCACAGGCATTTTGGAAAAGTGGTGGTGACTACAGACCGGGCTCCGCAGCACCGCTCAAAACGTGTCAAGGAATTTCTGCGCAGCAACAGAGACGTCAAGATGATCTATTTGCCAAAGGGATCGCCGTACCTCAACGCGATGGAGGAATGCTGGCACCAGGGAAAGCGCGTCCTGCTTGTCTCAGAATATTACCGGACATTTCAGGACATGCACCGGGCAGTCTCGTTGTATTATCGAACCATTAGGTTCAAGCTTGACATTCTCAAATTTACCAGCCGAAAATATGAAGCATTGTGCACAAACTTTTGATCGTCAGTATACCTATAAGAGAACTTTACAACCAGCATCTATTGGCGTACCTTACTCGCGTGCAAAAAAGCGATAGATAAATTAGATATCGTATTTTTTTGCAAACCCCTGTAGGGCTTTCTTAAAAGCTTCTAGCGGCGGCTTAACCAAGCCAGCACCTATCATACGCTGCCCTGGGTTCTTACTGGCAATAGCAGTATCAATGATTGGAAGAATTCCAGTCTTGACAACCTTCCTTATATCAATTCCAGTCGCCGTTCCCTCAAAGTTAAGAGCAGGAATTGTGTATCCATTGTTTTTCGCGATAGTTATTTCTTGCATTTGCTTGCTATACCGTATTGCCTCATCAGGAGTTCCTCCAACCAAATTAATAATTGCAAGTCCAGCTGCCAAAGTGAAGCCTCCCAGTCCAGCAGTTTCCGTAATAGCACTGTCGCCGATGTCCGGATTAGCATCATCGGCTGTGAATCCCGGGAGGAATAAGCCATCGATCATATTTGCTGGCCCAGTAAACCATTCATCGCCTAAACCACTCACCTTGATTCCAAACTCAACACCATTCCTTGCCATAACAGTAACTAATGTACTATAATCAATTCCGTGCGCGGCATCCATGGTTGCTTTACAAGCACCCATGCTCAGACCAAGGAAAAATATTTCATTATCGGTCAAAAACTTTGCAACTGGAAGCAGTTCCTTATGATCCATGCCAACCTCGATTAGATATGATAATATGATATTAGTAAACAAGGAGCTTCCAGCAACAGGTCTGTTATGTAGTTCATCTCCCCTAAACAAAGCCTTAGCAATAATGCTCTTCAAATCAATCCCCCCAGCTTTGCGGGCTGCGATGCCAATTGCAACAGACGCTTTATCTCTCCAAAAGCGCAAACTTTCAACTGCCTCATCTCCATAATCCCCAAATCCTATCTTATCTTCAACCACACGTGCAAAAGCTGTATTGTTGTGTGGCTCATTTTTCACAACGAAGACTGGCATGGATGCAGAAGTGATTCCAGCCATAGGGCCTACAGCGTGATGCTCGTGATTTGGTGAGAATTCAATTTCTCCATTTTCGCTAATCTTAACAGCTTCATCTTTCGTTTTAGCAAGACCTTCGAATAACAAAGTTCCTATTATAGCTCCCCTCATAGGCCCGCACATATTTTGCCAGTCGATTGGAGGACCAGCATGCATAATCATATTTTTTTTCATTTCAGGTATTACTTCTATAGCTGGTTTGACATCAACTAAGATTGGTCTTGATGTAAGGATCTTATTTATTGCCTCTTTATTGGCGTTCTCAATTTTTTCTTTTATTCCCTGTACCAATAGAAAAAAAAGGTATTTGCAGTATATTAATATTCTCGATTAATCAGTGTACTCTATTGTCCAGAAATCATGTCGTTTGGGTGTAGTCAAGCGCACGTTCCAAGAATACTTCAAGCCACACAAATCCAGTGAGACGATGCTGGTTGTTCAAAAACGAGATTCCCACCGAAAACGTCACGGCCCCCACTGCGCCGTAGGTGGAGGCAAGCGCGTAGGCGTCAAAGACGTTGAATTTTCCAAGGTGTTTCAGGATTTGGTAGTGGTTGAGCGTGAATAGCAGCGACAGCGCCACTGCGGCGACCATAGGGGGAAGCATCTGCTCAAACCCGGTCGAGCGCATCTCCAGCCCCCCGTGCAGCCCGATGACTGCCAGGAGATAGATTGGGAGAAATTCGGATATCGCATCAGGCATCCTCAGATCGAACTTGATTCGGGCAGCGACGATGCCCAGTATGAAAAACAGCAGATTGGCGTCAGAAGGTTTGCCTGAATCAACCCCAGAATGTCCATTTGATGATTCAGGGGTTTGAAGGATGGATGAAAACCAAGACAGCCAGACACATGTCACGTATCCAGCAAGATAGATTAACCCGGCAGGACACTTGAATGCTGATGGCATCGTATGAGATCCACGTCACAATAGAGAACAAGCAGGGCATGAGCGACCCGGAGGGGGATACAATCCTCAATGATCTGGTTCTGAGGGGCAGTTACTCGGAGGTCTCAAGGATAAGGACTGCCCGGATGCTAAAGTTTACCATTGATGCTGCAGACGCAGACGCTGCCACGTCCAGGGTGCAGAAGATCTGCGACGAGCTGAGGATATACAATCCTGTGGCAAGCAGGATTTCCCTTAAGGCACGGCAGTAATCCGGAATCCGCATCAGCCGGTGCGACTAATTTCAATTAAATATCGCTAAATCTAAACGGTTCTGTGAGTGTAGTCATCGTGGTGTTTCCAGGAAGCAACTGTGATCGCGACATGTATCACGTACTGAGTGATGTCATCGGATTTGACGTGCAGTATCTCTGGCATGAAAGTCCCATGCCTGATGACGCCGATGCGGTAATTCTTCCCGGTGGGTTCTCGTACGGCGACAGGCTCAGGGCGGGCATCATTGCGGCGCACAGCCCCATAATACGCGACATCAAAAGGATGGCAGACTCTGGAACCCCGATACTTGGAGTCTGCAACGGGTTTCAGATCCTTGCAGAATCAGGAATACTGCCAGGCGTGCTGCTCAGAAATGAGTCGCTGAGCTACATGTGTGAGTGGTCCGGCATAACAGTGGAGAACAACAGGACCCCCTTTACCGACAGGTTCCGGCTACACCAAAAGATTCCAATCCCGATTGCAAACGGCGAGGGAAGATACTTTACAGATGAGGACACGCTGGCACGAATGCGCAGGAACAACCAGATTGTATTTCAGTACGAGGGGCCGGTAAACGGCTCCGTATACAACATTGCAGGAGTATGCAACGAGGATGGAAACGTGGTGGGCATGATGCCCCACCCGGAGAGGGCTGCCGAATCTGCGATTAATCCGTCAGGCGACACCTCGTCCCTGCTCATCTTAGAGTCCATGCTTGAAGGAACGGTGCGCCGTTGAGTCTGGAACCGCAGGAGATCGAGGATCTTCGGGCAAGAATAGGCAGGGAGCCCACCAGTACGGAGTTTGAGATGGTGGCAGCAGAATGGTCCGAACACTGCTCCTACAAGTCATCAAAGAGACACCTGAGAATGCTTCCGATGAACGGGCCACTGGTAATTACAGAAAAGGGGTACGACTCAGGAGTGCTGGATGTGGGGGGCGGGTACGTGATAACTGCCCACATCGAGAGCCACAACCATCCTTCAGCAGTAGAGCCGTACGGGGGCGCTGCAACCGGGGTCGGCGGGGTGATACGGGACATACTGTCTGCAGGAACTAGGCCGGTTGCAATACTTGACGGACTGCGCTTTGGGGACATCAAAAATGATGCGCATGCACGGTGGCTGTTCAGGAACGCCGTGAGCGGCATTGCAGACTATGGCAACTGCCTTGGAATTCCCACCATCGGAGGCGAGACAGAATTTGATTCATGCTATTCAGGATATGCCATGGTGGATGTGGCTGCAGTCGGATTTGGAAAAAGGGAGCGCCTGATAAAGAACCATGCAGAGCCAGGGGATCGGGTGGTTCTGGTGGGCGGTGCCACAGGCCGTGACGGCATAGGGGGATCACAGTTTGCATCAGACACGCTGGAGACAGACGACCGCTCGGCCGTGCAGATACCCGATCCGTTCATTGAAAAGCTGATAATCGAGGCCATACTGGAGGCAAGGAATGCAGGCGTGATTCGCGCCATGAAGGATCTTGGAGGCGGCGGGCTTGCATGTGCCGTATCCGAGACTGCCAATACCCTTGGCGTGGGAATGGATGTGGATGTGGAAAGCGTCCACACCAGGGAGGAGATGAGTCCGTGGGAGATCATGGTGTCAGAGTCACAAGAGAGGATGTTGCTGGTTACCGGAGGCAAACAAGTCAAGGTACTGGCGGAGATATGCAAAAAGTTTCGCATCAGCTGCTCCGTCATTGGCTCAGTTACGCCAGACGGGATTGTGCGGATCCGAAGGGGCCAGGAGATCTTTGCCTGCCTGCCTGCAAAGGTCATTACCGATGCCACGCTCCTTGACCTGCCGTCGAAAAAGCCAGAGTACCTCAAGACCATACACAGGGAGAGCCTCAAGGAGGTCACGGATCTGTCACAGGTGCTGGCAAGCCTGCTTGGCGCGCCTAACATTGCAAGCAAGAACTGGGTGTACGGCCAGTATGATCACGAGGTGGGAATCAGGACCGTCATAAAGCCTGGCGGTGACGCATCCGTCCTGCGCCTTGACAACGGCAGGTTCCTGTCGATGAAGATTGACGGAAACCCCAAGCACTGCTATGTCGACCCCCGCAACGGCGCCATCGGCTGCTTTGAGGAGGCATGCAGGAACGTCGTGTGCACCGGTGCCAGACCCGCCGGGATGCTGGATCACCTCCAGTTTGGAAATCCCAGGGATCCCGAGATATTCTGGACGTTTCTGGAATCGCTCAGGGGGATTGCAGACTTTGCAAGGCACATGAACATTCCATGTATCGGGGGAAAGGTAAGCCTGTACAACGAGACTGCCTCAGGCCCCATCAAGCCCACCCCACTAATAGGAGTCCTAGGACTCTCAGACAAACAGCCCGCACCCCAAAGAATTACACCCGGAGACTGTCTTGTGATGGTAGGTGAGACAAAGGACGAGATGGGCGGCTCTGAGTATCTGGAGTACATACACGGATGCGTGGGTGGGAGATGCCCAGCCGTGGATTTTGCCGCATCAGAAAGGAACATGAACGGCGTGCTGGACTGCATCGCAAAGGGTTTGGTAAGATCTGCGCACGACTGCTCAAAGGGAGGCCTGGCAGTCGCAGTGTCTGAGATGTGCATGACCGGCCAGATTGGCTGCGCTGTGGATACGGTAGCGGTGCCGCATGATGTGATGTACATGGACAGGATACTGTTCTCTGAGAGCCACTCCAGATATCTGCTGGCAGTAGGGGAGGACAGTCTGGAGGAGATCAGGGAGACTCTAGAGGGGAGCGGAGTCAGGTTCGGCCAGATAGGAAGGTTTGAGGGCGAATCCATACTGTTTAGGGGAAAAGACGATACAGTCAATCTAAGAGTTGATAAGGCGCGTGAGGTATGGTTAAACTCGTTGAAGAGTCTGGTACTACATGGATAAGCCAAAGGAGAACTGCGGTGTTGTCGGGATCTACTCTGCCAGCGGGACAAACGTCGTCCCAATGGCAATCGACGCCCTCAGGGCACTCCAGCACAGGGGGCAGGAGGCATGGGGGATTGCAGTGCCCAACAAGCCGCCGTTCAAGAAGATCGGGCTGGTCTCGGCAGCGGCATCAGAACTCAAGTCCATCGCAAGGAATTATGCATCGCATGCAGTTATTGGCCATGTGCGGTACTCCACCATGGGGAGAAGTTCCCTTGAGAATGCACAGCCGCTGAAGGTAAAGGATCTATGTGTGGCCCACAACGGAACAATCGCAAACGCCCAGGAGATGTCAAACCTGGTTGGCGGGTGCTCGTTTACCCCCCAGAATGCAAGCGACACGCTTGTCGCAGCGCAGCGACTGGTCTCGCTGATATCCGAGAAGGGCGATATGGGAAGCGCCATGTCAGTATTGAAAAACGAGATGAAGGGATCATACTGCTTTACATTCATCTCAGACGACGAATCAGTCTATGCGGCCCGCGACCCCATGGGATTCCGTCCAATGGTGCTAGGACACAAGGCTGCAGATGACACGTACATTGTGGCATCCGAATCCTCTGCAATCTCTGCCGTTGGTGCCAAGATGGAGCGCAACGTCGTGCCAGGCGAGATGATAAGGATCAACAGGGACGGACTGAAATCCGAGATGTTCTCAAGGAATACCGCTCGGGCGCACTGCTCCTTTGAGTTTACCTACTTTGCACATCCTTCAAGCAGGATGGAGGGCGTCAACATCTATGTCACCCGCAAGAACATCGGCAGGTTTCTTGCAAGAAAGTTTCCGGTGCGGGATGCGGATCTGGTAATACCGGTTCCGGATTCTGCAAGACCCGCAGCCCTGGGATATGCGCAGGAACTGGGAGTGCCGTTTGACGAGGGCCTGCTAAAGGACAGGTACAGCAAGAAGGGACCCCTGCGCAGCTTCATCGAGCCGCACCAGAGCGACAGGGTGGAGATAAACAGATGGATAATTCCAATCCAGGATATAATAGAAGGCCAGCATGTCGTGGTGGTTGACGACAGTCTGGTCAGGGGGACGAGTTCCCGGGCAATAATCAAGGCGCTCAGAAGGGCAGGGGCAAAAAAGATCAGCATGATGATAACGTACCCTCCCATACAGTTTCCATGCTATGCAGGAATCGACTTTCCGTCCCAGAACGAGCTGGCAACATTCTCTGACCGGGAGATGAGTGTTGAGGAGAAGATAGAGATGGTCAGGCAGAACATAGGTGCTGACTTTTTGGGATACAACGACGCAGAGAACCTTGCAGCCGCAGTCGGCATTTCAAGGGACTCGATGTGCTTTACGTGCCATTCCGGGGACTACACCTCCCTGGGAATAACCCCCAAGTTCAAAAGCCGCGTAGAGATGAAGGGGTAGTAGTAGTAGTAGCAGTAGCCACTCCTGACGGCGTATTCGGAGAATCAGCACATCTGAAAACCATTTGGTCTATTCTCTTTAACATGATGCGCCTAATACCGGATTACAGACAGTGGGTAATGCAGGGGTGGATATAGTGGTCAGGATCAGGAGGGCCAACAGGTACTGCGTGGACTGCGGCGCAAGGCTGGTGTACTATCCAAGACTCTCAAACCCCAAGGCGCCAAACGAGTACAGGGTGTTGGTGTATGCGTGTCCGGATTGTACAGACGACTTTGAAAAGCCAAAGATGTTCTCGATAAAGAGAAACAAGTCAGAGGATCCGCTGGAGACTGTCGAGATTGAGATAACGCAGGTACAAAAAAAGCTTGCAGCAAGATGATGGCTGAGGGTACGGATCCTGTGCACCAAGGTCGGATGCACGCCCGGATTCTGGACGGGGAGGGGCGCAGATGCCGGTGCCGATAGCATGTTTACGATTATTAGCATGCGCCGTGCCGGCCAGCCAGCCAGCTCCATTGGGAATTTATACCAGCACATTCCATGCACACGTGATGGCAAGATCAAGGTACTGGAAGATCACACCAGACGAGATGGGCGATTATTCATACGACCACCAGTACCTTCTCAACTGGGAGATAAAATGCGTCAGGGAACCTGAAAGCGAGGCGAGGTTCATCGGGGTCTTCATGTACAGGAACGGCACCCCGTACGACTACGAGTCCATAAGGGGAATATCCTACTTTTACAACAACATCAGCAGAAAGGAGATTCCCGCAATCACGGGGTTCCTCAAGGACAAGTTCGGGGGAAAGGAGATTGAAAAGGGAGAGAGGATGATCCTCAAGGGATCAGAGGAGATCTATTCTGGCAGGGACATAGCGGGCCTTGCAAGGGAGTTGGAGGACAGGTTTAATGCAAAAGCCGTGATATCCCTGGAGTTTGAGAACCTTACCGCAAAGCAGTTAAAGGATGCGGGGCTGCCGGAGGCAAAACTGCTTCCAATACCCAGCAAATAGATAGACCTTATGCGTAATCGGTGCGCAGACACGCACCTTTCTGCATTGAGCAAACATCGACTAGTCGTACCGCCCCGCCAGGGGATTCTTCCATCATCGCTTCACATGCGCCCAGTCTGGCCCGGGTCCCGGGGCCACGAAAGAGTATGTTCTTACTCGCGTTTTCATCCCTGTCTGCGAGTGTGTCACACGTCCTGCAGTGTACCATGCGGTTGCGCTTGAGGCGTACCTTTCCCCCGCATTCCGCACAAAGCGAGCTTGTGCCGCGTGCCGGCACAAAAACAACGGGGAGTCCTGCCTCACGTGCCTTGTACTCTATGAAATTTCTCAGCCTATAAAACGGCCAAGCGTTGATCCGTCCACGCAAACCCTTTCCCATTTTGCTCCCGCACCGGTGCTGTTCCCGAATACCCATGAGGTCTTCCAAGACAATGCCGAATCCGGATAATATCAGAAACTTGGCAGCCTTGTGCAGCATGTCGTTTGTGAGGTCTCGCTCCTTCTTGCCGTATTTGGCTGCAATCTTTTTCCGCTTGCGGACGTCGTTGCGCTTAAAGTTTGCCACCTTGCCGCGGCACTTGGTCTGCGTGTCTGGGATCCTTCCCAGCGAAATCACAGTCGTGTTGTCGCGCGTGTCGTGTATGGTTGCGTTTCTCTCGTTGAAATCCACTCCCGCCCAGTCGTCTGGCATCACCTTCTCCACATTCTGGGCATAAGAGATTGTCAGCCTGTCTGATGTGATCCGCACGCCCCCCGGCTTCATGCCGTCGAGCCGTTCCAATACGTATTTCTGCAGCGGGATGTATAGGTATTCGCCGAGGCACAACGGTATGCGGATCACGCCGTTGCTGATGGTATAAAACTGACCGTCAAGCTCCAGCACATCTTTTCTCAGACGCGGGAGGCGCGTCTTTGGATTCTGTTTTAGCAGTGTGCGGTACTGCTTGAGGAGCCTGATGGCAAAACCCATCCGCGTGCTGGACGTATTTCCCGTACGTCCTGTCGCCCTTCAGCGTGCGGTACAGTGCATTCTGGAACTCCTTGCGCGTGCGCAGATCCATCTTGCGGCCAAGCCGTACCGCCTCGTTTACGATTGAACGGAACTCGGCAAACATGTATCTGAATTCCGCGCCGAGTGCGTGCGGCTGCCAGACGGACAGTACGTGGCGAGTGGTCATACTGTACATATACCGTATTTTACCTTAAAAGGATATGCAAACGGCTTGATCACGTATAATTTCTGTTGAGTTGACCTATCGTGTAAAACTCCAGATTTTACTAAAACTGCAAAATCACGTTTTCTAAAAATTTGGAGGTTGCACATAAGATCTACTGTATAATTCTAAGATTGGCAGCAGCTACAGCCTAGACGGGAAAATGAGCGAAACATTATGTCCAGTACTACGCATAAACTCTGATATACCCTGAACATGCAAATGATGCAATGTCTGAACTGAAGGAGTTCGGTCAGCATCTTGACGAGCTGAGAAAGAGGGTACTGAAGATTGTCATAGTGATTGGTGTCATTACGGTGTTTATGCTGACGTTCCATTTGGAGCCTGTCCAGGTGGCAGGAGAGGTCGTCCTGTACTATCCCACCCCGGAACCGCTTGACAACATCGCAGCGCAGATAACAAACCACATGAGGGACAACCTGGTGCCCGAGGATGTGGATCTGATTCAGACGTCGCCGGGACAGGCATTCTTTGCGCAGGTATACATTGCGGCCCTTGTGGGGATCGTGGCCGGAATGCCGGTGATAGTGTGGAACATGGTCGGATTCATCAGGCCGGCCCTCAAAGAGAGGGAGATAAACGTAAGCAGGACCATCATGGTTCCGGCAGTGGGGCTGTTTGCCACGGGATGCGTGTTTGCATACGTCTTGGTGGTCCCATACATACTGGAGTTCCTGTACAGGTATGGTGAGTCCTCCGGGCTCGTGACGTTCCTAAACGTGATCGACTTTGTCTCCTTCGTCCTGCAGTTTCTTCTGGCATTCGGGCTCTCGTTCCAGCTGCCGCTGGTAATGTATGCTGCCTCAGTATCGGGGGCCGCGGATACCGGCTTTTGGAGGAAGAACATAAGGTATGCCATAGTGGCCATAGTGATATTCGGGGCGGCGGTAACGCCTGACGGGAGCGGAGTCACCATGTGGTTTATCGCAGGCCCGATGATCGCCCTGTACCTTACAGGCATGTTCATCATAGAACGCAAGGAAAAAGTTGAACACTTAAATTCAATCTGAGTCAACACTGTACCATGTTCGGATCCGTTTTGGCCGGTTTTATCGCAGGACAGGAATGGATATTCATAATAGTCATCGCAGTCGTGCTGATCTTTGGGGCAAAGAAGATACCGGAGCTTGCAAAGACGTTTGGCAAGGCCAAGGGCGAGTTTGAAAAGGGCAAGATAGAGGGCGAAAAGGAACTCAAGGATTTCAAGGACAAGTCGTCATAATCATCATCATCCCGATTCTTCTGCAGCAGCAGCAAGATCATCTAGAATGGCGCCATAGTCGCGCTTGTATCTGCCACGGTCAAGTGCGGAGCTTATCCCCATGGCCAGACCCAGCCGCAGGTTCACATCAGTCACGACCAGGGTGTCGTCTCCTGCCGCCTCAAACCTCTGCATGATGCTTGTCCCCTTGAGGCTGCCCCCGATTACAAACAGGTCGTGCGCAGACGGGGGCCGGGACACGTGCCTTGCCATGATGACAAGGCGCCTCCCGCCAAGGTTCACGTGCTCCTCTACTACTGCCACCTCCCCCCGGACGGAACGGACCCGGACTGACGGAAAGTGCTGAGGGATCGTCTGGGGGTAGGATCCAAAACCGGACATCATGTCGTATGTCTTTTGCCGTTGTGCATGAACCGTCTTCTTCAGTGTGAACCTTGGCAATCATGTGTGGTGCGCCTGCCTCGGGTATAAACCATGATTGTCCGAGGTACTGGCCGGCAGGAGTACGGCCGGCACCCGAAGGAATCTCCCCGCGAGGAGTCAGGCTCCTCCCGTACACGACACAGTGTCCGCCGGACGTTCCTTTACGCTGCCGGCTTGAAATTTTTTATATCTGCAGAAGACAGACCCGGTGGAATGATCGACGGGATAGAGGGCATGACAGTCATGGTTTCAGACCAGCAAAGGGCAGTGGAGTTTTACACACAGAGGCTCGGGCTTGAAAAAAAGGTGGATACGGACGTGGCAGGATACAGGTGGGTTGTAGTGGGTCCAAAGGGATCAGAGACGGTGATCAGCCTGGCAGACCCCGCCCAGTTGAAAGACTGCGCCCCAGAACAGATTGAGCGGGCAAGGGCAAGAGTCGGGGCACCCACCGGAATCTGGTTTTACACCATGGACATCGAGGCGACATACCGGGAACTAAGATCAAGGCAGGTTGATATCACCAAACCTGAAAAGCAGGTCTGGGGCGGAATGATGAGCCGCATCCATGATCAGGACAGAAACACCATCTGGCTGGTCGGGGATTCCAAGGAATAGTCCGTGGTTTCTCAAGCGCCAAAAACGGGTTTGCCAATGCCTCGTGAGGGGACAGCCCGGCTCGCCAACGCCATGGTGGCGTGACTGAGGGCATCAGGCTGCGTGTGGGCCTTGGAATTCTCAGGCAGACGCAGGCACGTCACCAAGACTCAGGGGGAATCTCCTTGAAGGCATTGGGATATTCCCTGAGCGGATCAATCACTGGTGCCCCACCGGGTGTACAGGCCGTGATCTATTCCAAACTGATCCAGGCATTTTCCAACGCCGTGGTTTATGATGTCGTCCACCGACTTTGGCTTGGTATAGAATTCGGTTACCGGTGGCAGTATCACTATGCCCAGCCTTGCAAGCTTTAGCATGTTCTCCAGGTGGATGGCAGACAGCGGGGTCTCCCGTGCCATGAGTACCAGTTTTCTGGACTCTTTTATCGTGACGCCTGCGGCCCTTGCAATCAGGGTGTCGTCGTATCCGCCTGCGATGGCAGCCAGTGTCTTCATGCTGCACGGGGCCACTATCATTCCGTCTGTCCGGTATGTTCCGCTGGACACCCCGGATGCCATGTTTGTCTCGTCAGATACGTCCGTTGCCAGGGACTTGACGTAGTCGATTGTGTATTTGGTCTCCATCCCTATGCAGGTTCTGGCCCACTTGGAGATTATCAGGTGTGTCTCAATGCCGGCTTTCCTGAGCACCTCAAGCATCCTCACCCCATAGACTGCGCCTGTGCTCCCGGTCATCCCTATAACAAGTTTCAATGATACTAGTATACCGCTGAGCTATTTTATCTCTTAGATCACATCAGAGCCAGTGCCGGAGACATCCTGTTCCTCCTCCTCAGGCTCCCTGTGCCTTCTGCGCTTGATCCACAGCGATATCCCGCCTGCGGCCATGGCAGTCAACAGGATCACCCCCGCCATCTGCAGCTCAAAATGGTACAGCACGGATCATGTATGATCGCAGATGGGAAAAGTCTTGTGGTATCATAAGAGACAGGAATGCCCAAAGGCTAGTTATATTACGTCCTTACATTCAAGATGAAACATGATCGAGGACTCTGATGTGAGGAGTGTTGTGGAGGGCTACTCGGATGTGAGGGTAGGTGTTCTGGGCAGCCATTCGGCACTTGAGATCATGGACGGGGCAAAAGACGAGGGACTGTCGACTGTGGTCTTTTGCCAGAAGGGAAGGGAGCTGCCGTACCAGAGATTTTCAAGGATTGCAGACGAGATCGTAGTGCTGGACAAATTCAGAGACATGGCATCGGACAAAAACCAGGAGAGGATGAGGAAGTCAGGAACGATCATCGTCCCGCACCGCTCCCTTACAGCATACCTTGGATACAAGACCATAGAGGACGATTTCAGGGTGCCAATATTTGGAAACAGGCGGCTGTTCCAGGCAGAGGAGAGGACGGCAGAAAAGGGACAGTACTATCTGCTTGAAAAGGCAGGCATCCGATACCCCAAGGTGTTTACCGGCCCGGAGGAGATAGATGGGCCGTGCATAGTGAAGGTGCAGGAGAAGGACAGGCCCCTTGAGAGGGCCTTTTTCACTGCAGCAGGATATGGGGATTACAGAGAAAAGGTGCACGACAGAATCCGGAAGGGTGTGATATCTGAGAAGGATCTGGCAACGGCAAGCATCGAGGAGCTTGCCATCGGAACGTACATGAACTTTAACTTCTTCCACACCCCGATATCAGACCAGGTGGATTTCATAGGGATTGAAAGGAGGCTGCAGACTGACATCCACGACTACAACGCCCTTACTGCAAACCAGCAGATGCAGATTGAAATTAACCCGCAGAACATCGAGGTCGGGCACACCCCTGCAAGCATCAGGGAGTCCCTGCTTGAGAAGGTACTGAAAATGGGCGACAAGTTCGTCGATGCCGTAAAAAAAGAGTATTCCCCGGGAATCATAGGGCCGTTCTCGCTCCAGAGCGTCATCACCAAGGATCTTGAGCTGGTGGTGTATGACGTCTCCCTGCGGGTTCCTGGAAACCCGATAGTCGCCACAACCAGCCCGTACACGAAATACCAGTACGGGACAACGTTTGGCATAGGCAGAAGGATTGCCATGGAGATCAGGCGGGCCCTGAACGAGGACAGCCTTGACAAGATTGTGACATAAATCCCGAAGCGCTAGTTCGGCGGGTGCGCTTGGCGACTGACTGCGCACCGGACAGCCTTGGGCGCCAAATTCTGGGTATCTTTTTAACTGAGGCACATTCATCATACCCCATGAACAATCGCCTTGTGATAGTGGGTATAGCATTGGGAATAATCGTCACGATTGCAGTAATCGTCGGCTCACCTGCGATAGGCGGCTTTGATGCTGCACGCTGATCAGCAGAACCGCCCACGGGCACTCTCAAAGGCGCCAAGCGACTCTTCAATGTCGGTATCTGTAAGCCATGCCGTAACCGATACCCTCAGCCTTGCTTGGTCTTTTGGAACCGTCGGGTACCGGATGGGTTGCACAAAGACGCCCCTCTTGCGAAGAAACTCGCCCATCTCCAGCGCATCGCGTTCCCTGCCAACCACGACCGGAATGATGTGGGTCTGCGATGTTACGTCATAGCCGATTCTTTTCAGCCCGTCGGCCATCTGTCTGGTGTTGCGCGCAAGCACCTGCCTTCGGGCCTCCCGGTCAGAGAGGAATCGTCCCAGGGAATGCTCTACCAGAAACGCCGGCAGTGCAGACGTGTAGATGAACGGCCTTGATCGGTTTATGCACAGTTGGATTATCCTCTCGTCAGAGGCCACGTATCCCCCAAACGAGCCCAGTGCCTTGCTCAGACTGCTGATGTAGATGTCCACCTTGCCTGCAACCCCGAACAGGTCGGGCACGCCCCTGCCGTCGCTGCCTGCCACAAAGTCCCCATGGGCATCGTCAAGTACCGTTACGGCACCGGTCCTGCCTGCAAGATCCACAATCTCCCGCATGGCAGGATAGTCCCCGTCCATGCTGAATATGCCCTCGGTGACGATGAACCTGTTCCCTGCGGCGCCCTCCTCAAGCTTCTCCTCAAGATCGTCCATGTCATTGTGTCTGTACACGGAGACCCGGGCGCCGGACAGCCTGCACGATTCTATTATGCTTGCATGGTTCAGCTCGTCACTGAGAATCAGGTCCCCCTTTTGCGCCACTGCAGGCATTACCCCCGTGTTTGCCATGTATCCGGTCGGGTATACCAGGCTGCCCTGCTGCGACTTGTGCCTTGCAAGCGCCTCTTCCAGCTGGGCATAGACGGGATCGTTTCCCGATACCAGCCGGGAGCTGGACTGGGACTGTCCGGTTCTGACAGGCGTTGCGGGAATTCCAAGGTAGTCATTCGAGCACAGGTTGATGAGTCTCTCGCCGTCGATCGTGATGTGCTGGCCCTGCACCGACCCGGGCTTGAGTATCCGGTACAGTCCGTCCTCCCGTATGCGATGCAGCCTGGCATCGGCAAAATCCAGGCTATTATGCCTTGAGTCCAATTCTTTTGATCATCCCAGAGTCTCTCCCGGCATCATTCCCGTCCATGGTCAGGTATCCTTCGGTTATGATGCCGTTGGCTCCGCTCTGCAGCAGCTCCTCGCCGGAGTCTGCAAGATGTATCTCCCGCCCACCGGATATCTTGATTATCGATTCTGGCAGCAGAAACCTGACGACTGAGAACATTCGGACTATCTCGTGGTTTGGGAGTGCCGTCTGCAGCTCAAGCGGCGTTCCCGGCACGGGCACCAGTATGTTTATCGTAACCTCTTCTGGATGCAGTCCTGCCAGCTCCAGCGCAAGCTCCAGCCTCTGCCCTCTGCTCTCCCCAAGGCCGATTATTCCGCCGGTGCACAGTTCCAGGCCGGCCCTGCGGGCAGTATGCAGGGTATCAAGCCGGTCGTCGTACGTGTGGGTTGTACAGATGTCATGAAACTTTGATCGTGCAGTCTCCAAGTTGTGGTTGTACCGCCTCACGCCAAGCTCCTTGAGCCTCTCTGCCTGATCCGCACTCAGGAATCCAAGGCTGCACTCTATGCCGATTGGAATGCTGCGAATGGCCTCGATTATCCGGCACACCTTCTCAAAGTCTGCCGGGGACGGCCTCCTCCACGCAGCCACCAGGCAGTATGATGATGCGCCCTGTTCGTGGGCCCTTTTGGCCCTGTCAAGTATATCCTGCGGTTCGGGAAGCTGGTATGATTCAATCCCGGTATCATAAAGGGCAGACTGTCCGCAGAACGAGCAGTCCTCGCTGCATGCATTCTTTTTGATGTTGTTGAGCTGCTCCACATCCACCATGTCTCCGTTAAACCTCCTGGTGACGGCATCGGCTGCGCGCGCAAGATCCCGCAGCTGCACGTCGGGAACATAAAACAGCATCCTTGCCTCCTCTGCAGATATTCCTGCCCCGGAGGTCATCACCTTGTCTTGGCAGGCCGTTATGAACTCCGCACCCATGAAGTGCGTGGTGCTTTTCCATTTATAATTATACTGAAAAGGGGAACTAAAGTTACAGTGACCCACTCATGCCGGCACACTAACACGGATATGCGGATATCGTGTGTTCGGCCGCCCTTAAAAGCCGCGCCGGCCAACATAATACGTGAAACACACCGAATGCGTCTGGCAGTTCCACGACCGCCACGACGAGCTCAAAGAAACGTTTGAGAATTTCAGGCACGACACCAACGAGGCCATAAGATTGGGAATGCTCCACAACATCACGTCAACCAAAAAGTTCCAAGAACTCGCGTATCCTGAGATGAGGCGGAAAGGATACTATGCCACCCACACGCAGGAGGCAATCAAGACCGGAAAATCTCTGTTAAAAGCATGGCGTACCGCGCTCCGCAAGGCCGCAAGGAAGGCCAAGGACAAAAAGAAAGGCAATACCCAGACAAGAAAATCCAACCCTGCCAAGAAGCCCAAAAAAACCACGCGGCCGTACGTCAGAAAAGACGTGCTCAAGATAAACAACCAGAACTATAAGATCACTGACGGTTCCATTGTTATTCCCGCGATGCTCGGAAACCATGTCCGAATCAGGCTCGCATCCTACGTGTCAGAGAAGATCCAAGGTGGAAAACTTGGCGGCATCACGCTTACCAAGGACAGGCTGATCGTGTCATATTCAGAGACCGTCGAGCAAGCAGTCCCAGACGGATGGCTCGGAATGGACCTGAATTTGGACAACATCACCACGTATGACAGCCAACGCAACGTAAAAGTCATGGACATTGCCAAAGTCAGGCATATCAGGGAGAAATGCAGGGGTAAAGTCAGTCGTTTCAAGCGGAATGACCACCGTGTAAGGAAGAAGATTGCCTCAAAGTACGGCAAGAAAGAAAAAGACAGGACCACGCCCATCATGCACGCGGCAGCAAACGAGATCGTCTCAAGGAACCGGGGAATCGTCATGGAAGACCTGACGGACATGAAAGGCAAGTGGAAGAAAGGTTGCGGGACGTCAAAAAAGACCAGAACCAAACTGAACAGTTGGGGATATCATATTTTGCAATTCATGGTTGAATACAAGGCTAGAAGGATCGGCCTTCCGACCAAGAAAATATCGGCGGCAGGTACGTCATCAAGGTGCGCGGAATGTGGGGGAAAAGTAAACCCCGAAGCGCACCGCATGGTAACGTGCACACGCTGCCACGTGTCCATAGACAGGGACAAGAATGCAGGTAAAAACATACTTGCACGTGGGCTGTGGTTTGGCCCAGTCGGGTCCGCAGATGAAGCGATGGTGAGGGCTAGATCCGGGAAGCCGGATTCGAATACTTCAGTCGATGCGGATCAGTCAAGTCGCGGGTCACCGTAACTTTACAGAACCTGGAATGGTTAACCGGTCTGTGGTATTCCGGTTAACCGTCAGAGGATCCTGGCAGAGGCCGTATGGATGGTTCGCAGCGCCCTCTCAAGAAGAGTGTGCAGCTCGGACTCGGAGATTGCCAGTGGCGGCACCAGCAGAAGGATGTTGCCAAGGGATCTCAGGTAGATTCCATGCCTTCTTCCCTCCTCGAACAGTATCTTGTTGAGGGACGTCTTGGAGGTTATTGGGGTTTTCTTCTTCTTGTCTGATACCAGTTCTATTCCCATCAGCATTCCCTTGTGCCTTACGTCCCCCACCATCTCGTGTGCCAGAAGGTCTTGTCGGTACTCTTTGAATATTTTGGATGTCTTTTGGATCCGCTCAATCAGGCGTCTTTTGCGGTACATCTTGAGGTTCCTGTCTGCAACGGCAGCTGCTATCGGGTTGCCCGTGTACGTGTGGCCGTGGAACATGTGCCGTGCATCGCCAAACTCCCCAAGAAAAGAGTCATAGACCCTGCTGTTTGCAAGCGTGGCTGCCATGGTAAGGTATCCCCCGGTCAGCATCTTGCCGTATGCCACAATGTCAGGGGTGCATCCCTGTTCAGCGTACTGGACCATCGAGCCAAGCCTGCCAAACCCGGTGGCAATCTCATCCAGGACCAGCAGCACGCCATGCTTCTGGCACATCCTGCCTATCTCCCTTTGAAATCCCTCAGGATAGATTCTTACGCCTCCTGCAACCTGCGCGCCGCTCTCCATTACAAATGCGGCAGTGTCGTCCCGGGACAATACGGACTCTATCATGCCCAGGCAGCGGCTCTGATCCTCAGAAGGAGTGAGTCCCTTGGGGGTGCGGTACCCGTCAGGGACAGGCAGGCGCGTGGCCGAGAACAACTGTCGCTTGAACCTGCCAAAGAATTCCGGAACGTATCCGACGGACATTGCGCCAAACGTGTCCCCGTGGTATCCGTTTCGGAGCGTGGCGATTCTGGTCCTTTTCTCCCCGGCATTATTCCAGTACTGCAGCGCCATCTTTATGGCAACCTCCATTGCCGCAGAGCCGTTATCCGAGTAAAACACCCTGTGCATTCCAGGCGAGATGTCTATGAGGCCGGCTGCCAGGTCTTCTGCGGGCCCGTGGGTCAGATTGAACAGGGGGGTGTGCTGCATCTTTTTAGTCTGTGAGACGATGGTGCGGACAAGTTCTGCGTCCGAGTGGCCCCATACGTTGCACCACATGGAGGCCACGGCATCTATCATGCGTCTCCTGTGGGAGTCGACAAGCCAGACACCCTTTGCACTGGTAATCCTGTCAAAGGACTCCCACTCGCTCATCTGTGTGTTCGGATGCCAGACAAAGCTAGTGTCATTCAAACAGTATTGGTGGGGGCATTCCTCCTAATAATGATAATTGGCCTCACAAACACACCCCCAGGGAATAGCAGATGCGACCATTCCTGGCTTTTCAATGAGGCCCGAGCACGGGCGGGATGGCCATCAGGATAGTAATCAGTAGGATTTTAACGGATCACCCCAACAGGAAACATCGTGGATTCGCTTTTTGTCACGGGAACAGACACCGGGGTGGGCAAGACGCATGTTGCAGCAGGCATTGCCATCACCCTCAGGATGATGGGGATAGACGTGGGCGTGATGAAGCCGTTTGCCGCAGGGGACGCCCAAAAGTCAGGATTCAAGTCACAGGATGCAGACATTCTTCGCCGGGCCGCGCGGTCTGACGACCCGGAATCCCTGATAAACCCGCAGTTCTTCCCAATCCAGGCATCCCCGTATACTGCCCGGACGAATCTGGGGATGAATCCGGATGTAGGGGCCGTCACAAGCAGCTACAAAAGACTGGCCAAGATTCACGACACGGTTGTTGTGGAGGGGATTGGCGGGGTAATGACTCCCATACTGGAGGAATATTTTGTTGCGAACCTGATTGCAGAGATGGGCATACCTGCGGTGGTGGTTGCAGGCAGCAAGGTCGGAACCATAAACCACACGGTCATGACATGCATGGCATGCCAGAGATACGGGGTCAGCGTCAAGGGGATAATCATTAATGATTTTGCCGGCGGGTATCCGGCATCGGATCTGTCAAGGGATCTTGAAGCCCTGACCGGAATACGGGTTCTGGGCTCGGTTCCGTTCACAGAGGACATGGCCGACGACGACGATGATGATGATGCCATATATGAGACCTTCAGGAAAAGTATTGATGTGAGGGGCATCATCCAGGACAACAACGCCCCCTCCTCCTCCCCCTCGGGCGTTTAGGGACTGCATGCGGTGCGCGGCAGCCTGTAATGCCGGCAGACCGATACCTGCGTTGTTGCAGGTGCATGGGGAACGGCCACGGCCACGACTGCCTGCGTCAGTACGACAGATCATGCGGGGCACATACGGGTTCTGTCAAAACCGAGACAGCAATTCCAAGAAGGCTCCGGAAAATTCATTCTGCAAGAGTGTGGTGTAATACGACACGGAATGTAAGAGGTCGCCTTTGCGAAGCGATTCCGTGCCTGATCTGCCCCGATTAATTACCAACTGAGCTACGTTTTCGGCCGTAAATGCCCATTTAATTGGCATTATTTCAGGTTTTTTCCGGGAGGGTCAGACTGAGCTACGTTTTGGCCGATCCGGTGATCGGGTTTGCGAAGTGGCCTTTTTTGAAGCGGCCGGGCGGTGAATTGTGCCGGGATCAGGCGAGGTTATGCCAGGCTGCCGGCGCGACGGGTCTGCATGGAACAGTCAGGGAGTGGATTTTGCAGGATTTATGCAGTTGCTGCTGCTCCTGTCGGAATTTTTTCGACAAGACCGTGCATATAGTCAACCAAAAAGTCATGCGGGTTGACTCCGCGCCTCCTGCACGTCTCGCGGACGGTGGCCAGGACGGCGTGGTTGTATGCGCCGGCAAGGCTCTTGCTGCCGCCTGAGACCTTCCGGGATGCGACGCTGGGCCGCAGGGGGCGCTCGGCATCGTTGTTATGGCACTTTGTGTTGAGGCGGATGAATGGGAACAGGTGGGTGATCTCGCGCCGCAGCCGCTTGACAAACCGCTTGCAGTGGGCGTCTGTATACTCGCCGGAGATCAGGCGCCTCACCCTGGCCAATAGGTTGCGCACCTTGAGGTTTCGCGTGGCCTCGTCGTCGTCCGGGTCGAGTCCCTTCTCCGGGAACCAGGAATCGGTGATTATCCCCTTCAGGGCCTTGGCGAACTTTTTGAATTCGGGCCCGGGGTTCTTCATGGTCAGGGTGCGGAGGATCTCGCGGAGGTAGTGGTAGTGGCACTTTTGGTGGGTCCTGCCGATGCGGTTCCACGCAGCGTGTGAATCAGAGGTGACGTGGCCGCCGTACCCTCCAAGCAGGGTCTCCAGCACGTCTCCTCCCCGGCTCTTGTCCACGTAAAAGACAGTCGAGTTGTCACCGACTAGTATCCACAGCCAGTACAGTATCCCGGCTACCCTCCAGCTGGTCTCGTCGCCAAAGACATGCCCTGAGAAGAATATATCCTCGAGCATCTCCTCGTAGAGCGGGTGGAGGGATCCCGTAACGGCATCCACGTGGCTGATGACTGTCGACTTGGCAAGGCCTGCGTGGTAGATTATGTTGATCAGCTTGCGGATGGGTTCGTAGGGAATGTTGTACATCCTCATCGTCGTCTCAAGGCACGTCAGGCTGGCGCCGAACCGCCCCCCTGGGACGACCCCTGGGATCTCGGGGGCAAACTGCCTGCCGCATTCCCCGCAGTACCTGCGGACGACGGTATACTGGATGCCGGTCAGCTTCCCGTCGATGATCTCCTCGACTACCCGGATGGTCACCTCGGTGGGCTCCTTCGAGAGGGCATGGCCGTGCGGGCAGGCGGGCATGTCGACTAGCTTTTTTTCGGATATCGGGGGAGGATCACGGCCGGTGCGCAGGCAGACGACCTTCCTGAACGGGTCCGGCGCAGGCCCGGGTGATTCCCGGAGCCGCTTCTGGGAGCGGCGGCTTTTGATGCCCAGATTCTCGGCTGCCAGCGCCGAGTTGGCCGCGCGCGCCTCCCTTAACTGAGAGGCATGCTCTGATGCCTGCTGCTCCAGGCGGGCTATCCTGTCCATGACTGCCTGCGAGACGTCGCATCCCTGCAGGAGGGCGGCATTCTCTGCCCTCAGTTTCTCTATCTCGGAGTCCTTTTGCACATTCTCTTCTTCCAGCAGTTTGATCCTGGCATCCATCTCCGTCAGCATCGCGTGTTCCCCTGAGAAGGCCTCTGCCTCCTCCTTCAGCTGCTCGATGTCTTTTCTCAGTGCCATGCTCTCCTCGTCCTTGGATTTGAGCATGTCCAAGACGGATTCGAAGAGGGACTTGGTGTCGGTTACGGAGTTCCAGTCAATCTTTTCCAAGTCGATTACAGGCACCACGCCATAACACGGGAAGGCATGATCCATAAAGCTTTTGGGCACGCAGCGCCTGCCGGAAAATGCGGCGCAAAAGATCCAACCGGAAGAGCCTTGATCCGAAAACCGCCCTGCCTGAGGACCGTGTTGATAACGTGCAATTAATCGGGTATTTATGGTCAAAAACGTAGCTCAGTTGGTAATTAATCGGAACAGATCAGGCACGGAATCGCTTCGCAAAGGCGACCTCTTACCACGGAATGGAATTCGGCATTTCTGTCATATTGCCAGATACCGTGCCGCGCCAGACTGTGCAACAACAGTCTATGCAATGCCATGCAGGGCCACGTAACAGAGGGTTTTTGCAGGATCAGGGGATGCCGGACAAATTCGGGAACAAAAGGCCAACAGAAGAAATAATAGTAAAAATGCCCATCATGCATCATGCACGAGGAGAGAACCCGAAGCAACTGGTGGTTTTTGCTGCCAATATTAGTCGGGGCGCTTGGAGGAATTATTGCATATTTTGTACTGAGACGTGATGATCCGCAAAAGGCAAAAAAATGCCTGTATCTGGGTCTTGGTCTTACGGCACTGCAGTTGGTGCTAAACATAGCGTTCATGTATAGTCCGACAGGCATTGATTACTATCCGGGAGTATCCACTGGATTCTAAATGACAGAATGTTTCAGAATCGCAGCATCCAAAAATCATGTCGTTGCCCACCTATACTAACGCGCCAAAGTTCGTGAATACATGATAACCCCACCCACCCACCACATGTGGCGGGCTGACCCCTAAATGCACATGGTCACAAAGACCTGGTTCGTGAATGGGGCTATCCGAGCTGCTGTGTTACTGGGTCTAGAGCCTTGATAGATGTCTGCAGCTTCCAGCCTGTCACATAAAAAAAGGGAGGTGAAAGAAATAGAAAAGAGTATTGGAATCAACATAGGAAAGAGAAAATGTGTAACGTGCGTAATGAAACATGAAGGAACGATTCTGGAAGAGTCGTCGTACAACAACACATCCCGAGAGGCATTAGAGTTTGCAGCATACGTAAAGGCTACATACGGCCAGTGCAGGGCAGTCTGCGAATCCACCGGAAACCACTGGATAAAGACTGCCGATGCCTTTGAGTCCGCTGGAGTCCCGCTGACGCTTGCTAATCCGTTCAAGGTCAAGGCAATCGCATGGGCCAGCATAAAGAATGACATCATAGATGCAAGAACGCTTGCCCACCTGCTGCGAGCCGACCTGATTCCGAGTTGCCACATAGGTTCGGCCGAATCCCGGGGAATGAAACAGATCCTTAGGTATCAGATGGCCCTGGTGCAGGACCGGACAAAAGTAATCAACTTTGTGCACACGCTGACGGACAAATACGACATAAATCCAAAGAATGGCGGAACCAGCGTCTGGAGAGGAAAAACCCTAAGGTATCTTGAAGAGGCAGACCTGAAGAATTCCCAGGACAGGTTCGTGCTGGACGGCTGCATATCACAGATACGGCACTACAACGACGAGATCAAAAGAACCGAGGCCGAGATCAAGCGCTACGTCCGTGACGCCCACGCCCCGAAGCTGCTGCTGAGTATGACGGGAATGAACATGTTTTCTGCAGCGCTGCTGGCAGCGGAGATCGACATCATCGGTAGGTTTGGGAACCCGAAAAAGTTCGTATCCTGGGCGGGCATGTGCCCGACGCTGCACCAGTCAGGCGACACGTCATACCACGGCAGGATGAAAAAAGATTCGAACCGGAAGGTCAACTGGATCATGATCCAGTAGAAGCTATGCGTAATCCTTCCATTTCGCTGGATTAAACCGGAAAATTCCGGAAAATATTAAAAATTCTGATTTAATTCTCGCCATGTTAGCCATGTGGGGATCCTGTCCTGCCCGAAATACGAAATAACGTGCGCAGCCTTGCAGCACCACGATGTGCACGGGATTAATTGTTTGTAAGTGTTCACGTGGTTTAACTCATTTTTAGGCGTATTTTGCAATCTCCGCCAAGTAATCCAATTTCTTGTTTTTCCATGTCATTACACATGAAAAGAAATTCGCCATCCACGTCATCGTCTCCTCTGCCCTTATGCTGCCCCGTATTTTTCTGTGCACGACTATCTCGCGCAACCCGCGTTCTGCAGCATTGTTTGTAGGCGGGATCTTTGGGTTCAGCACGAACCGGAACAGGTCGCTGCCAGCATTGCTGATCTTGACCATGAATTTTTCCAATATTGGATCGTCGGCGTACCTTGCAACGATCTTTTCGATGCATGACGTCAGCATGGCAGACGCGTTGTCCCGGAGAGAGCGCGAGCGTTTCCTGCTTGCCCTTCTGGCATAATCATAGATTATGCGCAGGTGCTTCAGGACGTTGCGCGCGCCTGGGCAGTCCGGATTGCGGTTGCAGATGTCCCTGGCCTCGCGTATTATGTGCGACCAGCAGCGCTGGACGCGGTATTTTCCGTACGCCGTCCAGCCGTCGCACACTAACGTGCCGTCCCAACCCCCAAGCGCTTCTTTCAGAACCTTTGCCCCCCGGCTGTCCCGTATCACGTACAGCGCGTGCCCGGTCAGCGGATCGTGCAGTATCCACACCCAGACGTTGCGGCCGTTTAGGTGAATCGATGTCTCGTCGGCGTGCAGTATCTTGGCCTTGCGTATCATGGCGGCAATGGCTGCCGCAGGGGCGCCCAGCGACGTTCCCAGCCTGCGCATTATGTTGTGCGCCGTGCCCGAGGAGAGTGTAATTCCGTACCGCGACATGCGGTCTGCGATCATCCTAAACGGCATGCGACACACGTAATCGTCTGCAACATCAGTCGTTATGCTCGGATCGTAGCTGCCCTTGTCTGGAAGGCCGGTCTCGGGCTTGATGTCCACCAGACCGCAGGAGCAGCGACACGTGTTTATGGTGTGGCGCGTGGTGATGACCTTTATCGTGCGCTCCACCTTGGTAATGTCGCGTTTTTCTGACTGCACTATGGAAAGGCTACCCGAGCCGCATTCGGGGCAGGCCTCCGGGGTGTGTTCCTCAAACTCGGTGGGTTTTGGCTTGCGGGTGCGGCCCATGTGGCCTTTTTGCCCCCCGCGCGACTTCCCGCTGCCGGCCGCATCCACGCGGTCCTTTTGATCCCGGGAGGCTTTTGTGGATTTATTGTAGGCATTCTTTTCGTCGCCTTTTCCCTTTGTGTCAGGCCATCCGGGCCCCCTTTTTTGTGATGACGGGGTGTTGTAATTGTCATGCCGCACCAGCCTGCGCTTAAGATCAGCAACTGCCAGATTCAATTCCTCAATTATCTGCCCTTGCATCTCAATCGTCTGCTTGAGCTTGATGTTCTCAGTCTTGAGATCCGTGTACATCTTTTTGAGTTCAGCCTGGCTTTTCACATCGGGTTTGGATTACCATCCTATTTGGATCTGTGGTTTGCACAAAATTTACCCAAGAGTGAACTGAATTAGGCACGACGTGAACACTTACAATTGTTTGAGACGGCGCTGCCGGGGGCGTTTGCCTGTTCCCAGTTTATCACCGGCCCCAGATTGCCGCCTGAAGGAGGCGGTCCCTTCTCCAGGTAGTTCCACACGAGGTCCAGGTTTACAAGCCCGGCTATTATGTTAAATTCCCTGTTAAAGTCGCCAATCTTTCCTTTGTATGGCGCGGTAAGCCGGCCGTACCGCTTCAGCCTGCCGATGGAGTGCTCCACCTTTACCCGGGCGGAGTTGATTTTATGGTTGTGCTCTTTTTCCTCCTTTGTAAAGCGCTTGTGGTTCTTGGTCTTCTTGTGCGGCTGCAGGGTGTTTGTGCCGGGCAGATCCTTTGCAATTCCCTTGTAGCCGCGGTCAGTAAGGGTGTGGACCCTGTCCTCTTCGGGGGTGTTCTCGTCGCACATGCGGTCCCACCATTTTCCAAATGGCAGCGGGCTCTCCCTGAGCAGCGTGATGTCGTGGACGGATCCCACGGTGCTGCCGGATATGGCGACTATCACCCCGTTTTCGTTTATGCACACGGTGGTGTTGAGCGTGAATTTCTTCTTCTTGCCAGAATAGAAAATATGCGTAATCCAGAATTTTTTCAAACTCCGCGTTGACATGTTAGCCCTGCTGTCAAAAATTTATGATCCATTCAATTAAAACCAAAATATGCCGGTTCATACTGTTGTCGAATCAGAAAACAAGCGACCTGCAAAAAGAGAATAAGGCTCTCAGAGACATGATCAAGCGCCAGGACGCTGACATCAAGCGCCAGGACGCTGACATCAAGCGCCAGGACGCAGCTGCCAGGCACGAGCAAAGCCTGTGGCGCACACGGGACGGTTCCGAATCTAGAGCCGCAGGAGAGCCCGCCCTGTTGCACCGCGTGGAGGTGCTTGACGACATCATCAGAGTCGGGAAGAAGCTTCATGACGCGACGCTGAAGTGCAGGGAACAGTTCCAATACATACTTGACAGGGCCGAGGCGTGGATAAGGCAAAGCGGCAAATCCCCACTCTTCAGGAATGACGAGACGAGGGCATCGGATCCCGGGAACCGCTGCAAGCTGTACCCAAGGCACGCGTTGCTCATGTCACTGATGTACAAAAAGGGCAATCCCACGCAGGGCGTGCTTGCGGCATTCTTTGGAATAGACCAGGCAACCGTGTCCCGGTATATCGATGTACTAGACGAGGTGCTTGACGTGGCGCTGCCCACTGCTGCCAACATCTCAAAGGAGATGGCAGACACGGAGACAAAAGAGGATCTCAAAAAAATAATTTCCGGACCTGACGGGGGCATCATGATGATCGACGGCACGCACTGCCCCATACAGAGGCCGGACGAAAAACAGATGAGGAGCATGATGTATTCGGGCAAGAAGAAGAAATTCACGCTCAACACCACAGTCTGCATAAATGAAAACGGGGTGATAGTCGCCATATCCGGCAGCACCGTGGGATCCGTCCACGACATCACGCTGCTCAGGGAGAGCCCGCTGCCATTTGGAAAATGGTGGGACCGCATGTGCGACGAGAACACCCCCGAAGAGGACAGGATCCACACCCTTACTGACCGCGGTTACAAGGGAATCGCAAAGGATATGCCCGGTACAAACACCCTGCAGCCGCACAAGAAGACCAAGAACCACAAGCGCTTTACAAAGGAGGAAAAAGAACACAACCACAAAATCAATTCCGCCCGGGTAAAGGTAGAGCACTCCATTGGCAGGCTGAAGCGGTACGGCCGGCTTACCGCGCCATACAAGGGAAAGATTGGCGACTTTAACAGGGAATTTAACATAATAACCGGGCTTGTAAACCTGGACCTCGTGTGGAACCAGATGAAGAAAGGACCTCCTTCAGGTAGCACGCTGGGGCCGGTAATAAACTGGGAAGAGGCAAACGTCCCCGGCAGCGCCGTTTCAAACAATTAATTCCGTGCACATCGTGGTGCTGCAAGGTTGCGCACGTTATTTTGTATTTCTGGCAGGACAGGATCCCCACATGGCTAACATGGCGAGAATTAAATCAGAATTTTTAATATTTTCTGGGTTTTTCTGGTTTAACCCAACGAAATGGAGGGATTACGCATGGCTTCTAATATTTGAAGCTGGCGGTATGTGAAAAATGCCACAATCCCAAGAATTCGAAGAATACCTGTACCGACGCGACGACGGCGGATGGTTGTGGGGTTATGTCTCTAGGACACAACCATAGTTCAGCTAAGCGAAAAGTGCCTCATCTGAGATCAGGTAGGCGGTTTGGACTGGCGTATGAGGAGTGATTCCAACTGCACCTTGAACGTGAGCATGGTCATGACACTCTGCCTTTCGGTACCGTCAGAAAGCATTGCCCTGACGATTATCCATTCATTGTACAATGTTAGGGAATAGTAAAAACACAACATCCGCGATTCCATGTCCGAAATCCGCGTCTTGGCCCTGCACTCCTCGATTTTACCGTACCCGAGACATCATCCGTAATTGGGCATAATCACGAGATTGGACGCATTGCAGGACAAATCTGGCTGACTGCATGGAATTGCATGTCAATTCGAACTTGCCCGATGATCAAAACTATACGTCAGCCGTGTTTTATTCTGATTGCCAATGTCAAAGCATGTCATTATACGACAAATTAGCAAAAAAGCCCAAACTGTTCATCCGGTGCACTGGACTGACAGTCTCCGAATTTAATTTGGTGGCAGGGCGGCTGGCAAAAAAATACCCCAAGGCAGAGCAAAAGCGACTCGCCAAAAGAAGCAGGGTGCGCGGCATTGGTGCCGGACGCAGGTGGAAACTGGATCTGAAAAACAGGTTTCTTCTGGTCCTGTTTTATTACAGGACATACGCTACGCAGGATCTTCTTGCCATGGTGTTTCAGATGGGCCAGGCTAGCGTGTCCCGCAGCATGGGGGCACTGGAGCCGTCGATCCGGCAGTGCGTTCCGCTTCCGTCAAAGATCTACGCCAACATCAAGGCCACCAAGACGCTTGACGATCTTGAGGAGATCATTCCGGGCCTGACTGCCCTGATTGATGCCTCAGAGCAGCAGATACAACGTCCCGGACGCAAGGACATGGAACGGTCCCACTACTCGGGCAAGGCACACAGGCACACGTCCAAGATCCAGTACACGTCGGCCACAGATGGCCTCATCATTCACAAGACCCGGCATTCCCCGGGCAGGATCCACGACTTTGCAGTATTCAAAAAGAAACACCCGACATTCCCTGACAACCTTCCACGCAAGGACGGGAGCAAGGACAAGGAAAGGATCAAAGTCAGAGAGATCCTGGACAACGGATACCAGGGGATCAACAAAGAATTTCCTGACCGGGATGCAGTAGTGCCGTACAAGAAGCAAAAAGGCGCAGAATTGTCCCCCGAGCAGAAGGAATTCAACAAAAAGCACTCAAAGGCACGGGTGTATGTGGAGCACGCCATCCGCAGGGTCAAACGGTTTCGCATAATGAGCGGTGTCTACCGAAACCGCCTGAAAAAATACGACACCGTCAATGACATCGTCTGCGGATTTGCCAACCTCAGGGTTCTCCTAGTCCGGGAAGCAACCTGATAGGAGTCAAAAAACCTACACAGTATAGGAAAATATGTACAATTTCTAATTACGGATTATGTCTCCGGTCTCTATTCCCCATCTTTTGGCATAAGCCTCCGTCTTGATTGTGGGGTGGTTTGTTGCAAACCCGATGTATTTCTCTTCCGGGACATCAGGGTCTTTGGCGTTTTTTCTTTCAGTTATTATCATGGAATATTCGACGGAGCCCTGGTTGTTCTCAATCACGTTTGTTGAGATCCTTTCCCTCTTTCCTTGTGCAAAATCCTGCAGGGCTTCCACCACGTTGGGCGTGTTCCTGCACGGCATCAGGTACCTTACGCCGTTTGCCCGCAGCCTGCTTATCGTGTCGACTGAGAAGAATTCCCGGTCAAGCAGCGCCAGGCGGATCCTGATGCCCATCCCTGCCATGGTCTTGAGGACTGCATCCACGTAATCAGGCACGAATTCGAGCCTTTTGAGGTATGATGCTGCAAGGACCATGCGCATCTTGTCGTTTACGCACTGGACTGTCATGTAACGCTCAAAATACGTGGTTCCGTTTTTGGTAAGTGTTCACGTGGTTTAACTCATTTTTAGGCGTATTTTGCAATCTCCGCCAAGTAATCCAATTTCTTGTTTTTCCATGTCATTACACATGAAAAGAAATTCGCCATCCACGTCATCGTCTCCTCTGCCCTTATGCTGCCCCGTATTTTTCTGTGCACGACTATCTCGCGCAACCCGCGTTCTGCAGCATTGTTTGTAGGCGGGATCTTTGGGTTCAGCACGAACCGGAACAGGTCGCTGCCAGCATTGCTGATCTTGACCATGAATTTTTCCAATATTGGATCGTCGGCGTACCTTGCAACGATCTTTTCGATGCATGACGTCAGCATGGCAGACGCGTTGTCCCGGAGAGAGCGCGAGCGTTTCCTGCTTGCCCTTCTGGCATAATCATAGATTATGCGCAGGTGCTTCAGGACGTTGCGCGCGCCTGGGCAGTCCGGATTGCGGTTGCAGATGTCCCTGGCCTCGCGTATTATGTGCGACCAGCAGCGCTGGACGCGGTATTTTCCGTACGCCGTCCAGCCGTCGCACACTAACGTGCCGTCCCAACCCCCAAGCGCTTCTTTCAGAACCTTTGCCCCCCGGCTGTCCCGTATCACGTACAGCGCGTGCCCGGTCAGCGGATCGTGCAGTATCCACACCCAGACGTTGCGGCCGTTTAGGTGAATCGATGTCTCGTCGGCGTGCAGTATCTTGGCCTTGCGTATCATGGCGGCAATGGCTGCCGCAGGGGCGCCCAGCGACGTTCCCAGCCTGCGCATTATGTTGTGCGCCGTGCCCGAGGAGAGTGTAATTCCGTACCGCGACATGCGGTCTGCGATCATCCTAAACGGCATGCGACACACGTAATCGTCTGCAACATCAGTCGTTATGCTCGGATCGTAGCTGCCCTTGTCTGGAAGGCCGGTCTCGGGCTTGATGTCCACCAGACCGCAGGAGCAGCGACACGTGTTTATGGTGTGGCGCGTGGTGATGACCTTTATCGTGCGCTCCACCTTGGTAATGTCGCGTTTTTCTGACTGCACTATGGAAAGGCTACCCGAGCCGCATTCGGGGCAGGCCTCCGGGGTGTGTTCCTCAAACTCGGTGGGTTTTGGCTTGCGGGTGCGGCCCATGTGGCCTTTTTGCCCCCCGCGCGACTTCCCGCTGCCGGCCGCATCCACGCGGTCCTTTTGATCCCGGGAGGCTTTTGTGGATTTATTGTAGGCATTCTTTTCGTCGCCTTTTCCCTTTGTGTCAGGCCATCCGGGCCCCCTTTTTTGTGATGACGGGGTGTTGTAATTGTCATGCCGCACCAGCCTGCGCTTAAGATCAGCAACTGCCAGATTCAATTCCTCAATTATCTGCCCTTGCATCTCAATCGTCTGCTTGAGCTTGATGTTCTCAGTCTTGAGATCCGTGTACATCTTTTTGAGTTCAGCCTGGCTTTTCACATCGGGTTTGGATTACCATCCTATTTGGATCTGTGGTTTGCACAAAATTTACCCAAGAGTGAACTGAATTAGGCACGACGTGAACACTTACCGTTTTTGTATTTGGAACGGGTCAGCTCCCCTCCGGGTGCCCGGTCATAACGCGGTATGAGGTGCATGTCGATTGCGATGTCCAGTCCTTCTTTTGGGAATTTGCCCAGTTTTTTGAATGTGTCAAGTTGCACTGCCACCATTTCTTCGAATGCGCGCTGAACCGTGCCCTGCTCCATCCCCTTGATTGCCGATGCATGCCACCTGTCGGAGGGAGCGTCGCAGTGCGTGCGCTTTACCGCGTTTGCGCACCCGCCTACGGACGAATCCATGGTGGCTCCCCTCAGCATGCCGTGATTTAGATCGTCTGTTCCAAATACCGCATTGTACCTGTTTGACGTGTTGGCGCAGGCAAGCATGTTTTTCATGCCGCTTGCGACATCTTGATATATTCTTGGATTGTTCAGTAGATCGCGGCCCTGCTTGGTTTTTTGTCTAGACAACAAAAACCATAGGGCCGTACCCTTATTGATCTGCTTGCATTCTTGTCAGATTTTGCCTAGATCAAAGCACATTTCGCTTAGCTGTAGTTATCACATAGCTTAAATAGCTTTTTTGTTTTTTAGATTATGTGAAAACTGGATTATTTCTTGGTGCTGGTGCGTCGGTATTTGTTTCCCAACCAACAACGAAACAAATTCTAAAAAAATTGATCCCAAAACACAGATCTAATGCATTTATTATGCATTTGTTAAATAATAATGAAATATCCCCAGATATTGAAAACTTGTATACTATTATGGACGATACAATTAATTCTCGAACCCGTCCCATTTATAATATCGTGCGCGCAATGACATATTACCTATCTGGTAATAGTCTGAAGTATGATACCATAATAGATAGTCTAACTACTTTAAAATCAAGCATCCGTAATGTTATTGTGGAATCATTTACGCTTGAACCAAGCGCAGTTATAGATATTGAAACAGTTTATGAAAAACTGGAGTCGCTTATGACTAAACAAGGCAATGACAAATTTCAAGTTATTACCACCAATTACGATTTAGTAATTGAAAAATACTGTGAATATAAAAGTAGGGAAGTTATTGACGGTTTTGTGGGGAACGAATATTCCCTTACGTACTTTTGGCGTAATAAATGGGAACCGCACAGCAATAATCCGGTTTATTTGAACAAATTACATGGTTCAGTTAGCTGGCAAAAACAATATGATGAAGAACGAGAGATAATTAAGTTGGGCGATGTTGGACTGCATGGAGCCAACTACGATGTTATGATTGCACCGACTCTTGGTGAAAAAGACTATAATCGAATACCATTTAATGCACTATTGCGTCGTTTTGAAAATACATTAAAAGACATCGATGTGTTGATTGTTATTGGTTTTTCATATAGGGATTATGAACTAAACAAAATAATTCAAGACAGACTGAAAGAAAAACTAGTAATTATTTCTATTTCAGCTACGTCTAATAATGATACACTAAGTCTTGATAAGAACAGAGTTATCTTAACAAAACAAAACTCAAATATTACTCAATCTAAGACCAATCATAAACCTCGTGTGTACTCGTATGATTCTGACTTTGGCCCAAATACAATAGACGATATTTGCCATGTATTGGATTATGTTTATACCACTTTCTCATCTTCCAAATAAAATTACACTTAGTGCGATGGAAAGGCCAGATTAGCTGAGGCTTAGGGGTCAAAGCGGTTCTTTTGTGTTAACGAGACCGATACCGCCGAATAAAAGTGCGAGATCACAGCAGTGGGAAACCAGGAATCGGCCATCTGGTTTGAACAAGGCTTGTCTTGCAGCGAAAAGTTCATTGATCAGAACAGCCCAGACAGGCCATGAAATACAAGCAGATGCTCAAGATTCGCAAGACTGAGAAGGATCCTCAGGTGCGGGACAGGATAATGCTGAACGTGATGGTGAAAAGGGACGGAATGAGCGTGACCAGGGCCGCGCGCCTTCTGGGCATGGCCCCGTCATGGGGCGTCAAGTGGCACAGCCGGTACCTGAAGGGGGGCATTGCAGGCCTGCAGACCCGCACCCGCTCAGGCCGCCCACCGAGGATCTCAGGCGAGACCCTGAAGGCCGTTAAAAAAAAGTAAAAAAGACAGTCTACCTGACGGCAGAAGGCCTGCGCGATATCATTCGCGACGGTTCCGGCATGGAGTACATGACGGAGTATGCGATACCGTACGCGCGCTTCCTGCTGCGCAGCTGGGGATTCACCAGGAAGGTTCCGATGGGACGGCGCGTGAAGAGAGCAAGCAGGCAGAAGATCGCGTGGTTCCGCAAGAGGCTGGGGCCGCTGATAGAGGGGAGGATGAGGGCCGGCTACACCGTATGCGTGCAGGACGAGGCGATATGCGTGGCCGACGCGCGGCTCAGGAAGGGCGTCTACACGCCCAAGGGGGTCCGCGGCGTCTACACGTACACGGGATCGCACTCCAAGACCATCGTGTTCGGCCTGATCACGCTGGACGGGGAGGGGTTCTTCCAGAGATACGGCTCCTTTACCGGAAAGGAGTTTGTCGAGCTCCTGAAGGCCGCATGCGAAAGGTTCGGGAAGATCCTGATGATCACAGATGGCGCGCCGCAGCACAGGTCGAAGTTCGTCAGGGAAGAGATCGGGCGCCTGGACAGCGTGGAGCTGCAGTTTCTGCCGCCCGGCTGCCCGGATCTGAACGCGATCGAGGAGGTGTGGCGCCAGATGAAACACGCGGTCCTGGACGTGCCGTACGTCCGGTTCAGCTCCATGTGCAGCGGCATCGACAAGTGGCTGAGGTAGTCCCTGCCAAAACTTGACATCGAGGGGTACCTCTACAGAAAGGCACAGGCAGGCGCCTGCAGGCGCGCAGGGGATCGTGCGCACGCAGGTCCGGAAACGGTAAACGGCCGCCCCACGACCCTTCACGGATCTGAACGAACCTGTATTTTGGGGCAAGAATAACAAGTGGCTTGGAAGAAATTCGGCAATCCTGTCTTCGGGCCTGCATCAAATCTGGCAGTTATTCACGAAATTATACTCCGCGGTGTAGGATTGTCGCAAGCGCCCGCGCTTGGATCAAGGAGGTGCCGTTAAGACCCAGGTTGTGAAACTAACTATTAGCATCACAATTCTTAAATCAACCAAATCCTTAGATGTTAAAATTGGGAAAAAAATTTCTACTTACCAAAACTCAATTAGAAACAGGAATCACTTTGTGTATTTCCAAAGTTTATCAATTACTTAATGATACAGAAATTTTATGTAAAAATAATGGAAACGAATCCACAGCAGTAGCGTTGTACACTATTGCAATAGAGGAATTTGGTAAATCATTACTCTTGAAAAAATGTATTCAAGCATCAAATGAAGGAAAATTCCAAGTACCGCAAACAATTTTTGGGCGTGGATCACAACCTCATAATCCTAAATTTGATGAAGCGTTTTTAGAATTACCTGAAGAATGTCAAGTTTATCGAACAATTGACTCTCTTCATGATGGAGACAAATTTCCACCTAAATATAAAAATCATCATCGTGAAGCCAAGAAAATTGCAGAAGATCGGGAAAAGATACATCCTGAAATGGACATTGAAGTTAATTTTTCACTTCTATTCGATTTTGAAGTAAGAAAAAATGCTTTGTATGTGGATTGGGATGATGAAAAAAAGAGATGGCACCAAAGTTTGGAAATAGAACCATATCAACATAAATATCATAAAAAAATAGGATATGGATTAGATTCAAAAACTGGGATGTATATAAAACGTGGAATTGATTCAATTGCTATGACTAATTTCCCTTATGAAGAAGAAGAAATTGAACTTTCAGAAGAAGAAGTTTTTCCTGAAAAAATTTTAAATGCTATTGAATTTTTCAAAAAACATCTCAAAGAAGAAGAATAGTTAATAGAGATTATGCGTAGTCAAGGCCATAAAGATCCGCTTATTTTCCAAGAGAAACATTCCAAAAATCAAGCACGGTAAGAATTCGTAATTATGGCATGCGGGCATGCCGCCCGTGAGGCTGGCATGATGCGGTTTGGAGTCACGGGCGCGTGTTGCTGTGGGGGTTTGGTTCGTCGTTCAGTGAGTGAGGTATTTCATCAGTCTGACTGGCCTCATCTGGCCCGAATCGATCAGGTCTGCTATTGCGCCGACAAGGTCATCTGTCGATTCGAAGTACTTTCCCGCAAGCATTTCCTTGAGTACCCTCCACTGGATCTCGATTGGGTTGAGTTGCGGGGTGTATGGCGGGAGGTAGGCCAGCTTGATCTCCCCGCAGGTGGACTTGACGAACTCATTTACCACCCTGTACCTGTGGTATGACGCGTTGTCCAAGAGTATGACTAGCCGACCGTATTCTTGGCGCAACTCCTTGAGAAATTCCACGAACGTCTCGGAGTTCGTGCGCCCCACGGTCTTTACGTGGACCCTGTCTCGTCCAAGCGCCCAGAACAGCCTGACTGCCTTGGTGGAGAACCCGGTGCGTACCTCGTCGCGGCTCTTGGCCTGGCGCCACCCGTATCCTAGCGATGTCCCGCGCATGACGCCTGCCTCGTCTACTGCCAGCACCGCGTACCCGTGCCCGGACACGCCCAGGATCGTCATTTTCACCATTTCCTTGAACATGTCCTGCTCCTCTGCAGGGGCGGTCTTGCGCGGCGCCGGCCTAGGCTTGGAGTACGAAAGGCCGAGGCGGCGCAGGATCCTCCGCAGCGTGCGGGGCCTGGCGTGCCTGTCGGTCTCCCTCCTGATCATCTCGTTTACCATGTCCAGACGCCACGATGCCGGCCCGAACCCGTACCTCGAGGGATCCCTGCGCGTCCACCCCATTATCTTCTTGAGCGTCTGCGGATTCAGGATCTTCTTCCTTCCGGTCGACTTCCGGTCAAACCTTCCGCCCAGGCCGCGCCACACCATCCGGACGAGCCAGCCGCGAATGGTGGAGTACGGCCTCATCAGTTCGCGTGCGATGGACCATATTCCATTGCCCCCCTTGCGCTTGCAGCAGGCGACCAGGATGTCCCTGGCCTTGCCGGGGGAAGACCTTTTGATCATGCAGCAAAGAACCCTCCTGCTTGTGCCGGGAAGAAACCTGCTTCCCTTTGGGAGCCTTGCTTCATTGCGAACCGGCGCGCGTGAAGGTGTCATGCGGGCGCGGGATGTGTGCCCGGATCAAAATCTTTCGGCTAATGGACGTGGGCATCTAAAAATTCAGATGGTAAATTAGCGAAACATTTTGGCCTCTACTACGCATAATCTCTATAGACCACGTGCGCCGCGAGCATTCTTGCAGCCACCCTAGGATCTTTCTCCTTCCTGTATGCCTTTTTGAGTTCTTCCCGCTCTGTTTCATCCATGTTGTGTCAAAGGATGAGGTGATCTACAAAGTTTTCGGCTTGGTGTAATTTTCTTGGAACGAACTTTGGCGTGTCGCTATAGATCATAGTTTCTCTGATTCCAACAGTTTTTTCCTGTTAACAATCGAACAGTCCAGAGAATCCAGCAAATTCTTCTGGCCGGATATCCCCCCTTGCAGCAGCACGACCTTAGTGATTGCCTGCCTAGTAACATTCTCAAGCCTCTGCGCGGTCTGATGATCAGTCATGGTATTACCCATGACAGTGATCCTTCTCCGCTTTTTGCCGTGGACTATCTCGCTGCGGACGTTGTAGCATTTCTTTATGAATCGCCACAGGTATTCCCTGTTATCTTCGGTATCGCCTAAAAGCAGTGCGACACGCAGGGATAATTTCAGAGTAATCTCTCCCGGGGAATCGTTCAGAAGGGTTTCCAAGGAGATACACAGATCAGCAATCTTGTCTCCAATGTGCTTGTTGTTATAGGATGTGTTGAATCTGCGGATGGATGTAGTCAGGTAATGCTGCTGCTCAATGTGTTCCAATCGGGTAAACCTTGTGAAGAAGCATTTAATCCGATCGATCTCGATCCCCGAGACAAACATCTCGGACTCCATCTCGGGTGGATTCTCTACTCCTACTCTTGAAGTAAACAGGTTCTTCCTAGGCCAAGAATCAGGCGAGTACGAATACATGGCACCAGTATAAATCAGGCCGGATTTGAAGAGTCGGAAGGAATCCAAAACTCTCTGCGCTTTCTCCTTCATCCTCTCCGATGACACGGCCCTACCGTTCTCTAGCGTTCGTCTTATGAAGACGCCGTACCGCAGTTTGCGAAACCTCTTCTCGGGTTTTCGGACATAACCGTGATCCGTATCCATGTCAGTTACCATTGCATATTGATTTGAGCCAAGGCGTGAGACTGAGACATCGTCAGAGAATCGGATGTCATCAAAGTCGCCCGACAGCCCGTGGAGCGGAAAGAAGACATATGCCACATGCGACGTAAGAGGTCGCCTTTGCGAAGCGATTTCGTGCCTGATCTGCCCCGATTAATTACCAACTGAGCTACGTTTTCGGCCATAAATGCCCATTTAATTGGCATTATTCAGGGTTTTTTCCGGGCGGGGATGAGGCTCGGCTGAGCTGTATTTTGGCCGATCCGGTGATCGGGCTTGCGAAGTGGCCTTTTTTGGCGCTGTCCGGGGCGGTGCGTTGTGCCCGAATCGGGTGGCGGGCCGGCACGGCGGCCTGACATGTGTCAGGCAACCGGTGCTGTGGGGGTCGCGCAGGACATGCAGGGCAGCCATGGATGGATTTTGCAGGATTTATACCGTTGCTGCTGCTGCTGCCGGTATTTTTTCGACCATGCCTCGCATGTAGTCGACCAAAAAGTCGTGCGGGTTGACGCCGCGCATCCTGCACGTCTCGCGGATGCTGGCCAGGACGGCGTGGTTGTATGCGCCGGCAAGGCTCTTGCTGCCGCCTGAGACCTTCCGGGATGCGACGCTGGGCCGCAGGGGGCGCTCGGCATCGTTGTTATGGCACTTTGTGTTGAGGCGGATGAATGGGAACAGGTGGGTGATCTCGCGCCGCAGCCGCTTGACAAACCGCTTGCAGTGGGGTTCGGTGTAGCTGCCAGACATCAGGCGCCTCACCCTGGCCAATAGGTTGCGCACCTTGAGGTTTCGCGCGGCCGCATCATCGTTCGGGTTGAGTCCCTTCTCTGCGTGCCAGGAATCGATGATTATCCCCTTTAGGGCCTTGGCAAACTTTTTGAATTCTGGCCCCGGGTTTTTCATGGTCAGGGTGCGGATGATCTCGCGGAGGTAGTGGTAGTGGCACTTTTGGTGGGTCCTGCCGATGCGGTTCCACGCAGCGTGTGAATCAGAGGTGACGTGGCCTGCGTACCCTCCAAACAGGGTCTCCAGCACGTCGCCTCCCCGGCTCCTGTCCACGTGAAAGACAGTCGAGTCGTCGCCTACCAGCACCCACAGCCAGTACAGCATCCCGGCTACCCTCCAGCTGGTCTCGTCCCCGAAGACATGCCCTGAGAAGAATATCTCCTCAAGCATCTCCTCGTAGAGCGGGTGGAGGGATCCCGTAACGGCATCCACGTGGCCGATGACAGTCGACTTGGCAAGGCCTGCGTGGTGGATTATGTTGATCAGACTGCAGATGATTCCGTAGGGGATGTCGTACATCCTCATGGTAGTCTCCAGGCACGTCATGCTGGCACCGAACCGCCCCCCTGGGACGACCCCGGGGATCTCGGGGACAAACTGCCTGCCGCATTCCCCGCAGTACCTGCGGACGACGGTATACTGGATGCCGGTCAGCTTCCCGTCGATAATCTCCTCGACTACCCGGAAGGTTACCTCGGTGGGCTCCGTCGAGAGGGCGTGGCCGTGCGGGCAGGCGGGCATGTCGACTAGCTTTTTTTCGGATATCGGGGGAGGATTCCTGCCGGTGCGCAGGCAGACGACTTTCCTGAACGGGTCCGGCGCAGGCCCGGATGACTCCCGGAGCCGCTTCTTGGAGCGGCGGCTTTTGATGCCCAGATTCTCGGCTGCCAGCGCCGAGTTGGCCGCGCGCGCCTCCTTTAGCTGCGAGGCCTGCTCTGTTGCCTGCCTCTCCAGGCGGGCTATCCTGTCCATGACTGCCTGCGAGACGTCGCATCCCTGCAGGAGGGCGGCGTTTTCTGCCCTCAGCTTCTCTACCTCTGCCTTCAAATTCTCCACATCCCCTCCCAGATTTTCTATCTCGGAGTCCTTTTGTTCTATCTCGGAGTCCTTTTGCACATTCTCTTCTTCCAGCAGTTTGATCCTGGCATCCATCTCCGTCAGCATCGCATGTTCCCCTGAGAAGGCCTCTGCCTCCCCCTTCAACTGCTCGATGTTTTTCCTCAGCGCTATGCTCTCCTCGTCCTTGGATTTGAGCATGGCAAGGACTGATTCGAAGAGGGACTTTGTGTCGGTTACGGAGTTCCAGTCAATCTTTTCCAAGTCGATTACAGGCACCATGCCATAACACGGGAAGGCATGATCCATAAAGCTTTTGGGCACGCAGCGCCTGCCGGAAAATGCGGCGCAAAAGATCCAACCGGAAGAGCCTTGATCCGAAAACCGCTCTGCCTGCCTGCGGACCGTATTGATAACGTGCAATTAATCGGGTATTTATGGTCAAAAACGTAGCTCAGTTGGTAATTAATCGGGACAGAACAGGCACGGAATCGCTTCGCAAAGGCGACCTCTTACGGATCGTTTCATTCTTCCCTTTTTTTACCACTGAAACCATGCAATTCATTACGCCCCATGCCACATAATTATTATAAATTTTAGAGATACGGGAGCAGCGTTTGGTTGACTGCTTGCGGCATAGTTTGTGGCTGGTGGGCGGCCAAAACACGTGCCTTGAACCATCCAAGGGGATGGGAGCAGCAGTAATAATTATGGCTATGCCCGCAGAATCTTGAATCTGCCTGTCTTGTTGAGGCTGATGAACCTGGAGATCTCAAATATGATCCCTGAGAACGTGCCGTGATTGTCCGAGAGGATGAATTTTCGGTTCTGTATCGGAGCATCACGGGCCAGAACCACCCATATGTTCTGAGCCTCAGGCTGAACCCTGCCCAGCTGTGTTATTCTGTCCCGTATGACACCGACATCAGATGACTTTGGAATGCATACAAGCAGCGCCTTTTTGGGATCCGCCTCCAGCGTCCGGATGTCAGGTATCACTATGTCCAATTCCATCCCCCTGTGTTCCACCTTTCTCTGGCTTGGAATGATTGCGTTGGTGAGAAGGTAGTGGAGCAGTCCGGTTGCAAGCACCCCGACGGCCTCATCACCCATGGACATGACTGCCCCGCAGCCATCCATGACATCCTTTATGATCAGGTCAAACCTCCTCTCTGAGAGGAATCCCGGGATGGCCTGTGATGTTTGGATATGCTCAAACAGGAGATCCTTGATTGGGTTGGACTCCTCGGGCATTATTCATTAAAGGTGTAGCATCTCTTGCCACGGGATTCGGCGTCCGTGTTTACGTCCACCAGAACAAACTCGCCTTTTGCGTCTGCTATGGGTTCACTTGGGGCCAGCTTGTTCTCATGAAGCTTTTCATACTCTACCAGTGTCAGTCTCGTTCTCTGTCCTATCTCCGCCTCCAGGTTCATGCTCCGTACAATCTCCTTGTACTTGGGCTGGATGATACCGCTGAACACCATGGCACTGCTTCCGCTCCCATACGAACCGAATCCGACCCGCTTGCCTTCCAGGTCTATTCCCTTTTTGTGCTCAAACTCCAGGCTGCTTCGGAATCCCAGATACAGGGAGGCAGTATAGAGGTTCCCTATCGTGCTTGAGGCGACAAGTGAGCTTGCAAGCTTTGATTCGTATATCTCCTGAAACTCCGGAGTCTGGGTGAGCAGTCTTGTAAACTTGCGATCCTTTGTCATGAACTCATCGTCCCCCAGTATGGACTCGATTGTGCCCCGGGGATCCTTTGGAGCCGGTTCTGATATTCCCGCATGCTGCAGGACATTCTCCCATCGCGGGAGCCGGCGCCATTCGTGCCTGACTAGATATGCCAGGGCCTTCTTTCCCATGCTGCTGTACGGCAGGTGCATGTTGATGTAGTCCATGTGATCCAGAATGGTTCCACCCGGCTCCAGCTTGATAAGCCCGGTGGCGAGCGCCTTCTTTTTGTATGCCTCAAGGGCCTTTCTTACCTGGATCATGTAAAGTAGATTGGAGTACTGTCCGTGTACAATCGGGGTCTCTTTTCCAAACGGCCTGTAAAAGTCATACTCATCCTTGATTGATGTGGCCGTGACCCGCGGGTCAAACGAGAGCAGTCTTGGACTATCATTGAGGAGCAGTACCAGCGCACCTGCACCCTGCGTCATCTCGCCGCTGGAGCCCAGGTCATACTTGGCAATGTCAGAGACTACCACCAGGGCATACTTGCCTTCTGACTCCCCGGCCCTGATCCAGTTTGTGTTGTCGTAAAGGGCATAGGAACCGCTGACGCATGCAAACTTGGTCTCGACACCGCCGCAGTGCTCGAACGTATCTGGCCCATAAATCTGCTCAAGCATGCCGACCACATACGAGTTCATTGCCTTGGACTCGTCAAAGGAGGACTCGGTCGAGACGTACAGCCTTCCGATGTCATCTGGGGACAGGTTGTTCCTCTGCATGAGCTTCAGGCATGCGTTTGCCGCAAAACATGCGGGATCTTGATTGGCATCAGCTATTGCCATCTGCGATATGCCCAGACCCTTTTTCAGTTTTACCGGATCAACTCCTCTGGCTGCGGCAATGTCCGAGGCATCCATGTAGAGTTTGGGAATGTAGACTGCAATGTCATCAATTCCTGCTGCCATAAGCTTGGCTGAGAGAATTCCCTAATAAGGTTATATGACAGATTCCGGACAGGTGGCCCCGTTGCAGTCATGGACAGGTGTGTGGATATAATCCCCGCCTCAGCGACTACAAATCAGTATCAAGCGCATCCTCAAAGGCCTGCTCAAATGTCTGGTATGGCTGTGCGCCGAAGATGCGCGTAACGCTGCTGTCAGGCCCAATCACAAAGAACGCAGGAGTTCCGCCAAGCCCCAGCGTTTTTGCGTCATTGTTGCTTGCAAGAATGGTTCCAGAGTGTGGCCTGTCAGTCATACATTCAGACCACTCATCCGTATCAAGCCCGACACGCAGGGCAAACACATCCAGGTTCTCTAGTGATGCCCATCCGTCGTTCTCCCCGGTCCAATTGGAGTACAGTGTATCGTGATATTCCCAGAACAGTCCCTGATCACCTGCACAGTGGGCCCCGTGCGAGGCATTAATGGAGTCCGGGCCTATGATGTTGTAGTCTTTGAATATCATCTTGACCTGCCCGGCATCCACGTACTCTTCAAGAATACGCCCTTCCGTAGAGTGGAAGAAGACGTAACTGCATAGTTTTTTGATCAAATGTTGAACTCCATGCCTACGCGCGTCTATGCAGTTTTTTGACGTGGAGCCAGGCCCTCGCGCAGGATCGTGCCAAGATCATCTCCCCTTGCCTTGCATGTCTGCTTGATGCTCATCAGCGTGGCAATGGCATCTGCACCCTTCTTTGACCTGCTCCCGTTGCTGTTCTTGCGCAGGATGACGCACGGCCTGATGGCCCGCTCTGCCCGGTTGTTGTGGTATTCGACGCCGTCTGTCTCCAGAAACGCAAACAGGTGGCCTTTTTCCCGCACCAGCCTCTTGCGCATCCTGTTGCAGTGCTTGCAGTCGCGGTTCTTCTTGAGCCTGCCGATAAGTGACGCAATACGACGATCCAGCCTCTTCTTTGCGGCAAGCGCGTCTGCCCCTCCCGGAACGGCGCCGTCGATGTGCGAGTCCCACAGTATCGCGCGCAGCGTCCTTGCGTGACGCTTGTAGTCGTAGCCGGGATTCTTGTATTTCAGGGTGTCCTTGATGTCCCGGGCGTAATGAAGGTGGCACTTTTGGTGTTCGGATCCGATGACGTTCCACGCGGCCCACGAGTCAGACGTGACGCATCCCGGGTAGTCCTTGCCGAGCATCTTTTTTGGAACCTTCGAGTTCCTGTGGCGGTGCACCTCGTAGATTACGGCGTACCTGGCTACAGCCACCCACAGCCAGTAGTTCGTGCCGTCGACGCGCCAGATTGTCTCGTCCCCGTTTATCGCACGCGAGTTTCTTACCTCCTCCTTGATCTTCTCGTACAGCGGCCCGAGCTCCCGGGCCATCCTGCACACCATGCGGTTTATCGCAGATTCCGTGATTCTTGCCGAGTACATCATCATGACAATATTGCATATTCTGAGGTCTGACATGCCGTGCAGCCGGAGGATGACCATCATTATCATAAAGTTGATCCCGTACCTGGAGTTTGGCAGTGCCAGCGGAGTCCTGCCGGACACGGTCCTCTTGCAGTTCCTGCAACGCCTTCTCTTTACTGTCACCTTGATGTGCTTTAGTTCCGTCTTGGCAGCCTCCCTTACCACCTTTGTGTACGTGGATACGCACTCGGAGAGGTCGGAGCTGCCGCAGTTGTCGCACGTGTGGGGATCTGCCGTCTCCTCTGCGTCTATTCTTTCAGGACGCGCAAGGCCCGTGCGTTTGTGGTCACTTGGCTTGCCCTTGGCCTTGCCCTTGCCCTTTGCGCGGCGCCGGGTACTGCCGGTCTTTTTGTCCGGTTTTGCGCCGATGCTCCTTGCAACGGCAGCCGATATGATGCCCTTTGCCTCCTGCAACTCTGCCGTGAGATCCTGGATCTGTTTGAGGGCGGCAGCGTAAAGATCAGCGAGTTTGGCCATCTGCCGGTCTTTTTCGGCCATCTGCTCTGCCATCATACCCACTTTTTCCTCCAGTTCTGCAATCCTTGACTCGGAATTATCATCAGACATATGCAAACCGTGGGCAACAATGATCTAAAAATTAGGACGGAGAGAAAAACTCGATCAAGTGATCAAAAATAGTTTTAAAAAATTAGACAGACGCGGATTTTCTGATTGTAGATATGGAGTTCAACATTTGATCAAAAAACTACACAGATACAAGAAGACGTTACAGAAATGGCACTGATAGTCGCCAAACTCCACAAGGATTATTGGCGCATCTGCATCCCCCAGAACCGGGGAACCGTGTGCCAGCAGCGTCTCTGCGGCAATGGTAGAACCGGTCCCGATCTCCCCAGGATCCGATATCGACGTGTCCTCTGAACCTCCGAACGCAAGCAATGCAGCCAGCACTCCGGCAGCAACTGCACCCCCAAGTCCAACCAACCTACTGCGCCTCAACAAACCACGACGGACAGAAGTCCATTTAGTTCTTTGTGGAACAAGGTTGAGAATCATACACAAAGCCATACGCTGCCAACCGCCAGGGCTTTCCTGAGGTCAGAGGCGTGTCGGTTTTGCGAACATCCAAAATAATCTAAATAAATAGGCCAGACCCCACTCCCATCTGTGAAGAAGATCTTTGTCAACGGGTATGGCTCCATCGGAAGCCGGATTGCCGCATTCCTGATGGACGATCCGGAGGTATCAGTTGTCGGCGTTGGAAAGTACTCTCATGACGGGGCAGTGGATGCTGCAATAACCAAAGGCTTTGCAGTTTATGTCCCTCAGGAAAGGTTGGAGCGCTTCCCGGAACACAAGATTTCAGGAACCGTCGAATCTGCACTGGACGAGTGTGATCTGGTGATTGATGCATCCCCGGGAGGACGCGGCTTTGCAAACAAGAGGGATCTCTACGAGCCCAGGGGCATTATGGCCATATACCAGGGAGGAGAGACGGTTACGGGGCCGGATGCAGTCTCAAAGATCCTATTCAACTCCAGATCAAACTACGATCAGGCACTGGGAGAGCAGCATATCATGCAGGGCAGCTGCAATGTGACAGGCATGGGAAGGATACTCGAACCGCTACGTGACAGATACGGCAGTCGCCTGTCCCGCTTTGACGTGACCCTGATAAGGAGATGGGCAGACATGGAGCAGACAGACAAGGACGTTCCGGACACCATAGAGATGACAGAGGGACCCCATCACGGGGATGACGTCAAGACGTATTTCGGAAGGGACGCGCCGCTCTTCGTAAGGGCCATAAAGGTGCCTACAAGGCAGATGCACCTGCACATCATGGATGTCCGGTTTGACGGTACTGCCCCAAACCCATCTGAGATTCACAGTATATTTGCAGAAGAGCCCGGGGTTGCCGTGCTCTGGACTGCCCGGGGCACCAAGGATGTAAGGGAGTATGCCCGGAACATGAAGTTCCACTTTACAGACACCAACATGATTCACATACATGCCAACATGACAGCCTCCATCGAAGATACCGTCCAGATGATGTACTCGGATGATCAAACCGGGATAGTCATTCCAGAGAATCACATGCTGATGCAGGCAATGCTGTTTGGAAGAGTATACCGCGAGGCTGCAGCACACACAGAGTCGGTGTTTCACATGGCAGAAAAGAAACACCAGCTGCAGCAGCACTTCAAAGCCTAACTGTGGACTCTTCGTATCCTTACACGCTGCGGAATGTTCTTTGATACCTCCTCGACTATTATCCTCAGGTTGTCGATCTCGATCTTGTCCCCCTCTTGCGGTATGTCATGAAGCCTCTCGTGCAGCAACCCGCTGAGCGAGGCATAGTCGTCACCCTCTGGAATCCGAGTATTGAAGATCCCGTTGATGGTGTCAATCTCGATCTCCCCGCTGGCGATTATGGTGTCTCTGTCTACCCTTTCGTATCCTGCAGGCCTTGCCGCATCAGTCTCATCCTCAATCTCGCCGACTATCTCCTCAAGCAGGTCCTCTAGGGTAACCAACCCCTCAGTCCCGCCGTGTTCGTCAATAACGATTGCCATGTGCGTCTTTCTTCCCTTCATCTCCTTGAGCAGGGAGCTGACCGTCTTTTCCTGGGATACAAAGACAGGTTCCCTTGCCATCTGTTTGAGCCGAATCATCCGATTGTTCCCTTCGAGTTCCTTTAGGACGTCCCGGACGTGGACAAACCCGACCACCTCGTCCCTTGAATTCTCAAATATTGGAATTCTTGAGTGCCCGCTCTGGTTAATCATGGGCAGGGCCTCAGAGAGCAGCATTTTTGAGGGAAGCGTGAACATCCGCGTGCGCGGCGTCATGACAGAACGGATCACAGTATCGTCAAACTTTAGGGCGCCTGCTGCCATCTCCATCTCGTCGCGCTCAATTGCCTTCTCCTCCAGCCCCTGTGCGATCACCCCCCGTATCTCATCTTCAGTAATTGGTGGAGGGGCGTGACTGCTTCCTGTCAGCCGGACAACGCCCCGGGTAATAATTTCAAAGAACTTGACTACAGGGTAGAACGCATAACTGAATACCAACAGAACAGGCGCGTATCTGAGTGCAATCTTTGTAGAGTTTGCATTACAGTATGTCTTGGGAGTGATCTCCCCGAATATCAGAATCAGAAACGTCATTATCCCCACTGCGATTCCCAGCCCCTCATCACCGAATAGCCTTATTGCCACGCTGGTTGCAAGGGCAGATGCGCCCACGTTGACAAGGTTGTTTCCAAGGTTTACACTTGACATCATCCAGCTTGGGTTCGTCTTGAGTTTGTGCAGTGCCTTGGCGCCCTTCTTTTTGTCATTTAGCAGCTGGACTATCTTTGATTTTCTGACTCCGACCAGCGCGACTTCCAATCCGCTAAAGAAGCCGGACATCCCGATGAGTACTGCCAGCACCAGTACTTCAATCCACAAATCTGCCATCATTCCCTCCGATAGAATTGCTTGGAACAATTGTGCCTTTGTTCATTTAGTTCTTTGACACCATCTCTTGGTTGCAGTATATGTGCCGAGCATGGATTTAATCTTTTCATTTTGCCGGGCTAGATTCACGACTAGGGGTTACAGGCACAGCATGCACGCCTGGCGGTGCAGCCCATGGCAACGGGCATGGGTTCGCGTAGCCTGTCCTGCGACCGTGAACGTTACCCTCTCCGGTGCCCTGTCAGACCTTCCAGCCTCATCGTTGCCGGATCCATGCATCTGCCAGGACAGGCTAGTTCTTGGGAGGCCTTGCAAATATGTTTTCAGGGTTGTTATGATACGTCACAGACAGCATTGCATCCTTTTGCCTGCCGGTAAGAATTCCCACCACGGTGTCATCCCGTTTAATCACTTCCTGGCCAATCAGTTTCTTCACGCCCACCACGGTGGCACCGGATGCCATCTCGCAGTCAAATCCGTTCAATCCGACAACGGACATGCCGTCAAGCATCTCAGAGTCCGAGACGGTGGTCACCACGCCGTCTGTAAACTCCAATGCGCGTAATCCCTTGAGAATGTTTGCAGGTCTTCCTATCTGAATTGCAGTGGCGTGGGTCTTTGGACGCAGCCTCTCCTGGTCCAGATAGTCATAGTACCTGGTAATCAGATCGGTGTTTGGGCGTCCCTTGTTCCATCGCAGCTCCTCACCTTCAAATTCCCCATTGTACAGCTCAGACAGGGTAGAGGCTCCATGTGCATTAATGACTGCAATCCGCGGGATCTTCTTGATCCACCCCAGATCATACAGCTCCGTAAGGGCCTTGCCACAGCTTGCGGTGTTTCCCAACGCCCCCCCTGGATATACTATCCAGTCAGGCGCCTCCCAATCAAGATATTCTAGGGCACGAAACGGAATCGTCTTTTGCCCCTCTATCCTGAACGGGTTGACAGAGTTTACCGTGTATCCGCCGTGGTTCCTGGCATCCTCCAGGGACTGGTTTAGTGCATCATCAAAGTTCCCGTCAACCTCTACAATCTGGGCTCCGAACTGGGATGCCTGGCTTAGCTTTCCCGGGGCTATCTGTCCTGCTGGTATGTAGACGTCGCAGTCTATCCCCTCGTTGGCTGCAAACATTCCCGCAGAGGCAGAGGTGTTTCCCGTGGATGCGCAGACTATCTTCTCGGCGCCCACCATCTTGGCATGCGTCACGGCAGTTGCCATTCCGTTATCCTTAAACGAGCCGCTGGGGTTGTATCCTTCAGGCTGTAGCCAGAGGCACTGGCTCGGAATTCCGATAAACTCTGCGACCTTGGACATCTGGTACGGTTTTGACTGCCTGCCTTCGGCTCCGTCCAGGGACACAAGATTCTCTGAACATTCCCGTACGTCCTCTGTATCTATCTGACAAAAGTTCAGCAGATCCCTGAATCGCCACACCCCACTCTCGTTGAATATGCTGCCCTGTGGGTTCCGCCTCATGTAGAATGTCTCCTTGAGGCTCTCAGACGGTCTGTTCCCGTACATCACATCAAGCAGGTGTCCCTTGGCACACTGCACATCGGCGTACTCTACTGGATATTCCAGACCGCATCTGGGATCAATACACTTGAGATACGCGCCGGCGCCCATCGTCATTACAGGCAGGTTGTGATAATTTAAAGTGCATGCAAGTCAGGGTCTGCCCGCACACAGATACGACCGGCCCGGATGAGGGCAATGTCAGGCAGACTCTCATGGAAGGGCAAGGCCACAGGGACCACCGTCACCCTGACAGCGCGGGCATTTCCATGTGGTCTCCCCCCAAGGCACATGTCCGGGCCACGCCCAAAACCAGGCGGGGCCTTGCAGAGTCGATCATGTTTACGCTTGGAGAAATGTTGAATGCATGTCCAGAAACGTAACCATTTGGGTCTGATGTATAGTGTCAATCAAAAGTCTTCTACGTCAGTCTGAGCGTAACATTTTTTGATCACTCCGCACTACCGCCCACATGGATGAAAAAAGCAAAAAGCTGTTAATCCAGGCCTACAAGAAAGAGAAGAGGGGAACCATAAAGGACAGGATCCACGCCGTCTGCATGGTCAAGATCAGGGGGCTGGGCGTATCCGAGGTGGCATCACTGTGCTTTTGCGACCCGCACACTGTCACAAGCTGGGTCCGGCATTTTGATAGCGAGGGTCTTGCAGGCCTGGAAGACAGGCCCCGCCCGGGCAGGCCGCCCAAGGTCGGGCTTGAGAAGATTGCGGGGCTTGCAGCAAGGACTGGCAGCATCACAACTCCAAAGCAGCTCAAAGAAAACATACGCAAAGAATTCAAGGTGACATACCACATTTCAAACGTCACAAAGATAATGCACAGGCTTGGCCTGTCTGCCAAGACGGTCCAGCGCATCCACGTCAACAGGCCAGAGATCAAAAAGATCAGGCAGTGGCAGCGCAACGCCAAAAGGCGGATTTCACGCCTGCAAGAGAAGGGTTTTCTCCCAGTCGTCTTTGACGAGGCCATATTTGTAGACGATCCGGCATCGGGCGTAAAGTATTGGTCGCCAGAAGGCGAGCCGATTGTCACGACATACAAGGGACGGCACGGAAAGGTGGTGGCATACGGTTCCATTGTAACAGACGGCAGGCAGTTCTTCAGGACGCATGAAAAATTTGACAAGGAGACGGTCCTGCAGTATCTCAAGGATCTGGTCAGGCATTTTGGAAAGGTGGTCGTAATCATGGATAATGCGCCACAACACAAGTCAAGGATCGTGATGAAATTTCTAAAGGAAAATCCCGACATCAAGGTCATGTGGCTTCCAGCTGCAACGCCCGAGCTTAGCGGCGTGGAGGAGTACTGGCACCAGGCGAAACGTAACGTGCTGGTGTCCGAGTACTATGCCACGATAGTGCAGATGCGCAACGCGATGTCGGAGTATTTCAGGACCGCGCGTCCAAGGATTGACGTAATGGAGTTCATCTGTAGAAAGTCCCTAAATGTAAAAAACTTTTGATCGACACTATATGCAACGTTGTGGAGTTGGGCGTAAACCTAACCACCTGCCCAGAAACATTCGAAAAGCATTATAAACAAAAAGAATTTCAAAAATCGTATGAGTTCAAGGGAGTTTAGTGTTAATGGAAATGACTATGTGATCGTCCTGACAGAACAGGTGATAGGACAGGTCAACAGCCTCAAGAGCCTGTACAACGTGGCCTACGAGGATCCTGAGAGTTTTGAGGACGTGAGTGCAAACATCTCCACTACGATTAATGCGATTGCAGAAAATGTAAAACCCGGTGCCCGAGACAGCGATCTGGACGGAGTAATACAGGAGATTATCCGGGCAGTTGACAATAAAAAGGAGGCAATTGAAAAGGAATTGAAGGGAAAGTACAAGCCTCGCAGATCTAAAAGATAGCCTTTAATCTCAAACTCATAAATAATCTGTCGACAAAGTATATTCATGCGTGGGTGTCGGGGTTATGTCCAAAAGTTGTGAGTGTGGCATATGCGGTCACCACCACGAGTCTGACTGTCTTGAAAAGGAATGCCCGTGCTGTCTCAACTTTCACCAGAGATCAGGTCCCAAGCGCGGTCATCTGTAGCATGAGCATTTCTTTAGAACGTGCCTTGAGCATCCAAACAGCTTGTGGTCCCGGCAGCCACACAAAATACAGGTCTCTTCAGTCACAGGGCACCAACCATCTCTGCTGTCGCATCCATCATCTTCCTGTCTTCAAGCGCCTCTAGTATCTTTAGCCGGATATTCTTGATTCTGTGCGTGTCGGCAGGATATATCTCAATGATGGTGTCGATCTCCTTTTCAAAGTAGTAGTTCTCCAGATAGTGCCGGAACTTTTTCTTCAGCGGGCCAAAGTCAGACACCTGTATCCTGTCACCTTCGATGTTATTTGCAATTACCCGTAAAAACCCGTTTATCCTCAGCAGCTCCATTTTGATCGAGTCGAGATCCCCGGGCCTGTCCTGGATTTCACGGAGCGCGTCATAGGATTTGAGAATAAGGCCAAGTATCCCCTTCAGATGCTCACCATGCGTGACCATGAATATTTTTTGGGCCCATCTTATCTAAATTTTAAGACGCCGGGGGTCGCCTGCATCGCGCCCGGGTCATGCATGCCAGCATCCGGCGCGAGTTCGTTCCTGCCTTGCAGACCCAGGCATGTTACATCAGTGAACACGCAGGAGCCATCCAGACCTTTGCAGATACTGCTGCTGCTGCTGTTGTTGCTGACAGAATCATGCCCCCGTCAAACACCATGTGACAGATTCCTGTTCCAAAACTACAGGGATCATCCTTTGCAGTTCCAGACGGGTCCGATCCCTGCAGAATATGGACTCCGTTATCCAAGTCTGTAAAATAAATACCACAGTCAGGTACGCCTGTCATGACATTGTCCGAACGGGAGAGGATGGTTGCCATCATTGCAAACGGGATTGCAGTGTACTCCCTGCTACAGGAGAGGGACGACCTGCCCGAGGGAGTCACGCTGTACGACTTTGTTCTGAAGGTGGTTCCGGAGGATGCCCGGCATGCACTGAGCGCAGGGCTCATTGACGAGGTGTTTGAGTATGTCTCATCTGCACATAATTCATAAGGCGCAGAACCCAATCTCGATCACAATTCATGACTGCCATTGCAACGCTGGGTTCGCACTGTTCATTACAGGTACTAAAGGGAGCCAAGGACGAGGGCTTTAAGACGATACTGGTCTGCGAGAAGAGGCGCCAGAGCCTGTACCGGAGGTTTCCATTCATTGACGAGATGGTGGTGGTGGATTCGTTTAGGGAGGTTCTTGAGCAGAGGTGCCAGTCGGTTCTAGATGACAACGATGCAATCCTGATTCCGCACGGAACCCTGATAGCCCAGATGAGTCCCGGGGAGATCGAATCCATAAAGACGCCCGTCTTTGGGAACAAGTGGATTCTTCGATGGGAATCTGATAGGACAATGAAGGAGAGGCTCATGAGGGCAGCAGACCTTCCAATGCCAAGGCAGGTCACGGATCCCGAGGACATTGACAGAATGGTGATAGTAAAACGACAAGGGGCCGCAGGCGGAAAGGGGTATTTCATTGCAGCCAATCCGCAGGACTATGACTCCAAAAGGAGACAGCTTGTATCGGAGGGGATAATATCAGAGGATGAGACGCTGTACATTCAAGAGTATGCTGCAGGAGTGCTGGCATACCTGCAGTTCTTCTACTCGCCTGTCAGGGATGAGTTGGAGTTCTTTGGAGCTGATCAAAGGCATGAATCGGACATAGAGGGACTGGCAAGGATACCGTCACCCGAACAGATGAAGCGCAGCAAGGTTCCCTCGTTTAACGTTATAGGGAACAGTCCGCTGGTACTCCGGGAGTCATTATTGGACGAGGTGTATCGCATGGGCCAGAGGTTCGTTGATGCCTCAAGAAGACTCGTATCGCCTGGAATGAACGGGCCGTTCTGTATCGAGGGAGTCTATGATGAGAATGCAAGGTTTACTTCCTTTGAGTTCTCTGCCAGAATTGTTGCAGGAACCAACATCTACATGGACGGGTCTCCGTACTATTCCCTTCTGTTTGACCAGCCCATGAGTATGGGAAGACGCATTGCAAGGGAGATAAGGGATGCTGCAGACTCGGACATGCTGGATGGCGTCACCACGTAATTCCAAGGGATGCGGCCATCACACAACAAAATTCATGAGTGCCGGTTTGGTATCCGGGCATGAAACAGACAGGATTCCATGCCCGGCCGCTTCTGCCATATACATCACACAAGCTGAACCTGCATTCAGGTGTGGGAGTGTCACATGAAAGATCAGTCTCCTGCCACCGCATGTATACATCCATCCATGCATGGATGACAGTTGTCATACAAATTCGGTCGTGAGGACGGCGAGCCAGCCAATCAGATGTCAGTCGTTTGACTTTAGGCTGACGATGTTTGGATACAGGTTGAGGATCGGCGTCAGATTCTCCATGGTAATCTCCACCCTGCCAACTCGGCTTCTGTACTGCTTGATCTTCTTGCCATCCTCTGAAAAGACGTATCTGTTCACCTCTACAAGCGCAAGATCTTCCAACGTGGACAGCGTCTTGTAGACAGTCGAAAGTGAGATTTGCAGCTCGTCGGCAATCTGGGTTGCATCCTTGGAGTGGTTCTTGACAGAGAACAGTACCGCCCTTGTACACACGTTGCTAAGCGATCCTATTATCTTCTGGGTAATGTCCACTTCGGATAGCTGAATGATGCTTGGTTTTGCCATGGCCCCTAGTTTGGTATCAGAGTCAGGACGGGTTCGGATTTCTTAATGAAGATCTCGGCCCTCTGTACCCTGCTTCGATATATCTTGTACTTTCTTCCGCTGTCAGAGAGCATCCATTTTTCAACCTGAATCAGCGTAAGATCCTCAAGTTCGGTCAGTTTCTTGTATACCGAGCTGAGGGGAATCTTAAGTTTATCAGACAGATCCGCAGCTGTGTTTCCCTCCTTGACAATTGCAAACAGAATGGCACGGGATTCGGCATTGGCTAGTGCCTCAATAACCTTCTGGGTGGTATCGTATTTCTTTAACTGTGGAAGCGTAAGTCGCCTAGACATACAGATAGTAGGGATCAATTTGGCATATTTAAACGAGATGTTTTCATTCTCATTCTATATTCTTGGAACAGCTATTCATACTGCCGGGTTCTCTGGGCATCGGGTAGGAGCCGGATCCAAAACAGTCCCGTAATGACCCCCACAGACGCCCAAAAGGCAGTAGCTGTAAGGAATGACGCAGTCTGGAAGCCGCTGAGTAGGTCCGTAGGGGAATCAGTCCCGACAGCATCCTCAGGCATTACAAGAAAGGTCACGGCAATCAGAATCACATAGCCTGCAAGGGATGCAATCTTTCTGTTTCCCTCAAACCGTCTTGACAGCCGGTAGAAGCCAAGTGCCCCGAATCCGGAGATCCCAATGACAGATAGGTACAGGACAGATCGGACAAGCAGGGTCTCGCCGTCTCCAGTACCCGGAAGGCCCGGCGGATACTTTAGGAATGGCACCACATACAGCGCAGTCCACATGATGCCTGCCAGGATTACGGATCTCATCAGATCATTTCTCCCTGGAAGGGATCGTCTGGACAGGACAAACACGATTCCAAACAGTGCGCCTACCGAGATCCCATATATCACCCCTGCAAGAACCTGGCCGCCCTTCTGCCAGAGCCTGTAACTTTCGTACTCTATCTGGAACTGATCCGCATCAGATATCTGGCCGGAGGCAAACAGGGCCTGGTTTTCGATCTCGATTGCCTCGTCAAGATACGGCTCAACTACTGCAAGGTTTGTAACCCCGTATAAAAGTCCGGCAAATGCTCCGGACGCTAAGACTATTAGTATAAAAAGAGATGTTCTCATGATGGCATGCTCCTAGTGACAGGGAAAGCCGGCTGTGTGTCTCATGTCATGGGTAAGCTCATGTATGTAAAGATCAACAAATGCCTGCTCACCATAAACCAGACTGAATATGTGTCCCTGATCAAACCCTACAATGAACATTCCTGTGGCAAAGATTACAGCCAATACGAACACTGCCAGTTTTGGGATTGGTCTGGACACGTGAGTCTGTCTTGTTGTAGACATGAATGTTAACGTTTGATGAATCTATTTAAGCTCTTGGATAATTTATCCAATTTATAAGCAGCCTGTGACACGTGGGTATCCGGACCACTCAACGATAGCGCGATTCCTTGAGACGATTCCAATCTGGTGGCTGGAACGAATCCTGAGGGAGGCTGCGTGCCAATGCATGGATGCGGCCGGTACGACAGAAGGGATGCTGGCCGCAGACAGCACCGGGGTGGAGACGGACAGGTACGAAACCGCCGACAGGCCGGACAAAATCAGGCACGAATTCGCCCCAAAAAGGGTAAACCGGTACGTCAAGTGGCATGTGACGGCGGTAGTCGGACTGCAGATCATACTGTCCTGCAGGATCACGTCCAACCGCACGACGGACATGGTCGTGCTCAAGACGATGCTGAACCGCATTGCCAGAATGAAGGTAATCTTTGACGGGTGGAGGCTTAACGCCGACAAGGGATACGGCTCTGACAGCAACTGCGAGGCAGTCTTTACACTTGACATGGTTCCCAACATCAAGCAGAGAAAGAACGCAAAGAGCAGGGGCAAAAAACATCGGAAAAAGGCAGCCAAATTGTTCGATGCCATCCTCTACAAACAACGCGGGATGATCGAGGGAATATTCGGAGCCGAGGAGACAGAACACCATCAGCTGTACTGCAGATTCCGCATGGGCGTGAACCAGAGAAGGTTCGGGCTGCTAAAGGCGATAGACTGGAACATCGAGGTCCTCAACAGGCTGGAGCATACCGCAGATTTGGGAGTCAAGGTAGCCTATGCATGACACGAAAAAAGCCACAACGAATGCAGTCCACGTCAGACGGAACCCAAGGACAAGGCAGATTATGACTTGATTGATTTACGCGACAATCCACAGAAATACGAGGTTGGTGCATAATTCCGATATGTCCTAATCTGAATATTTCCCGCCGCATTCTCACGGACGGGGTCAGATACGGACGGGTTGGATCATCAGGCGCACTCCGTGCGAGCCGAACCGCCGTAGGACGGTATCGGTATATTTAGCCGGCAGGCACACTCAAACCGGTTGAGGATCCGGATGTTCCATGAGATTGCTCGTCCCTTGGCAAACCGGCGCCGATTGTCTTCGCGCACGAACCTGCAGTGAAGCTGGTGCCGCCGGCTCTCCTCGGCCCCGAATATGCCTTCCACCAGGGCTCTTGTCCTGTACTCGTGCGAGTCAAACAGCCCGGCTGCCTTCTTCCTGCTTGGCTTGCCCCTGCTGACGGCGTCCTTTCTCTGCTTGATGTTGGGCGTCATGCCCATCCAGAACAGCTCCTTGAAGTTGTAGTCGGCGTCATACCCGCGGTCCGCATCAAAGACGCGCCCCGAAAAGTCATACCCGCGGCGCCTGATCTCTGCCAGCATGACTGGCAGCATCGTGACGTCGTTGACGTTGCCAGGCGTGCCAAACGCGGCCAGCACGATCTGTAGCCCCATGATGGCCGTTACGTGGTATTTCCAGTAGGCCTTTTGGCGCATCTCGACGAAATCGCGCTCCCTTTTGCAGGGTTTTTCGATGTCCTCGTACCGGGTAGTCTCCACTCCGCTGCTGTCTGCAGCCAGCGGTCCGGTTGCCCCGGACGCCCCGGCGATGCATCGGCGAGCAGTCTCGGCCAGCACCAAATCCATCCAGTCTGGCGGGATGATCTGGAGGTGCCTGACTATCGTGGTGTGATCCGGCACGGGTTCGCCGTCCCAGGGAGTCCGCATGTCGTGCAGGTCTGACTCGATCCTGCGGAAGGTGTTGTTGTATGCCCTCATCAGCAGGCAGGCAGGCAGGCAAAATCCAGCTTGTCCTTGGAGTGAATCCGAGGACGGCCCCTGTTGTCGTTTTCGGAGCGCGGGCAGGGGTTCTCAAGAATCATTTCAATCAGCGTCCTCCTCAGGTGGGATGCCTCGACTTCGTTTGCAAGTTCGTAGTACTGCCAGTATCTTTCCCGTCTGTTGTGTTTGATCATTATCGCGTGCGGGCGATCATGGGATCATTGAACGTATCGGACTAGACTAGGCGGTCAGAAGAATTACGCACCAACCTCCAGAAATACAACTTTGTTTCCTAATTATGAACCAGAGACACCCGTCTGTACAATACTGCCTATGTCATCGTCCTGCATCCCCTCCATTTCCTGCCGTCCTTGATTCGGGTCTGTAGACTTGTACGATCCTTGGCGTGCCGTACCCGTTGTCAATGGCAGTATCGATCATCTGGTTGTACAGCTGCACCTTTCCGTATATCTCGGCCTTGACGTTCTCCCATTTTCGGGCGCTTATGCACTCGCCCAACACCCGCTTGAACGTGGAGAATGTAATCTCGGCTGACCACCGCTGGTTGTACCCGGACTCCTCGCGCCACGCCTTCTGGAATTCCCTTTTCTGTTCACGCGAAAGGCCGGCAAACTCGCGCTCGGCCGTCTTGTCAATGTGGTCCATCCCCCCAAGCTGTTCGAATCCGGCCTTCTTGCGGGGCATGCACCCTTTTGCCTTTCCGGCAAAGTTTATGCGGACTGGAATCAGCGGGGAGATGCCGCGATCGTCACAGTACCTGTGGATCTTCCTGGCGTCGTACGCGCCGTCGGCTGCCACCCTGGTGCCTGCAGACGTGTCTGCGCTTGGTGATTTTTCTGCGTTTGCAAAGGCCTGCTCCACCAGTTCCTCAAACTGCGGAGAGTCCCCGCACCTGTCGTCAGTGATTGCCACGGCGTAGATCTTTTTGGTCTTGGCGTCCACGCCGACGTGCATCTTTATGAACCCGCGCCGGGTCCCCCACTTTGCCGTCATCCAGTCGCCGCGGTTTGTGGGCTTGAGCCCCGTGGAGTCAAATGCAAACAGGCTGATCTCTGTTCTGGCGCCGCCGTCTGAAAACCACACCGAAGTCGTGTTGCCGGCACCCTTCTCGTCAAAGGTGCAGCCAAGCTTGGCAATCCTCTTCTGGAATGCCGAGTACGTGGGTGAGTTTTCCTTGCCAACCACGGTCTCTGCCAGGCCCTGGAGCTGCCTGTACCTGATGCCGGTGGCATTCCTGAACAGGAACGCTGCTGCAAAGCACGCGTTTGAGAACACGTACGGGTGGCCGACCTTTCCGCTGTTTAGCTTCTCCACGTCCCGCGTCAGGATCTCCTGGTTTATCTGGAGGGACCACAGCTGACCGCGGTCTATGTACCTGCGGTCATCGTACCGGAACCTGCGCCCTTCTGATTTGAAAGATTTTTTAGCGTCATGCGTGCCCGTCTTGTCTGGAGATGGCGTGTTTTCAGTCATGGTTGTTGGCCTGACTGTCTGCACGCCTCTCTGATCAATACAGTTTTCTATTGAAAGTGTTTGACACGGTATTCAAATTCGTCTGGGCTGACTGACTGACATGACTCTGGAAGAGTTAGGCGTGGTTGAAGATAATTAGGAAACAAAGTTGAAATACACAATATTTAAAAATAAGCTCAGCCCCTATTTTTCGACATTGGTAACTGAAAAAAAGCCTACAAAGAAGAAAGTCGCAGAGAGGGATCAGCCTGAAACTAAGGAAATCGCACCTGAGAATGACTCATCTTCAGCTGCAGAATCCATGCCTGATAGGGAGAAGGAAGGTGGAACGGTAAAATCCACGCCGGAACCAAGGCGTGCTACGAGGACGCCGGCTGACGATATGGGGATCGTCATAGTTGATGACGACATACAGATTGATCAGGAGAAGATAAACGAGGAAAGAAGGGCATATCTTGAAGAGGCAAGATCTCAAGAGGCATTTGACTAGACTGGAACTGTTCCATGATCGGGTGGCGTAGGCAAATTACAACCTGAATGCATGACGCGTCCATTATTTTGCAGCCGTTTGGACAAAAATTGCACGTATTTTCAAAGATTGGGTCAGTCTGCATGCCACACAGACGGGGTTTGGCTGACTTTGTAATCTCTTATCCGCGTGATCACATTGGCTGCATGTGACGTGGTACTGGCTGACATCGAGTTCCTACACCATGCCTGTAGCCGTCTGCCGGACTCTTCTGGGCAGGGTACGCACCCCTGTGGGGTAGTTGACCCGACATTTTGGGCACGCCTTGGTGCGTCTGGTGATGGTCTTGGCAGTATCCGCAGGCTGAAACGATCTTAATTAGCCAGTCTCAACTCCTGCAGGAATTGTCTCCAGACATCTGCTTTGTTGGTTCCCTGCAGGGGTCACATCCTCATCAAGCATGGGATGCCAGATGCTACCGGTGCAGGGAGGTGTCCGTTCGTCTGAGCAAGGGCGTGAACGGATCCGGAGGCTGCTTTTTTTTGTCACAATTTCCAGGAAATACTTATCCGTCACATCGGTATATGACATGTATGCGTGCACTATGTTTGATAACTGTGCAGCCAGGCAAGGTTGATTCTGCCGTGCTGATACTAAGAAAGAAACGCAAGATAATCAAGCAGATAATGATAGTTACCGGCAGGGCAGACATCAGCGTGCTCATGCAGGGTAACATCAATGAGATCAACAGCATGGTCATTGACTTTAAAAAGATCAAGGACATTGTTACTACCGAAACGCTGATCGAAGTGGAGGTGAATCTGGGATGGTGAGGGCGATAATTTTGGTAAAATCTCCCAAAAAACTCATAGCGGCACGGCTTCGCAAGGTAACATCAGTCACGGAGTCATTTCCCACCAGCGGACAGTTTGATGCAGTCGCCATAATCAACGTCGAGAAACTAGTAGAGATAAAGGACGCGGCCAACCAGATCCAGAACATCAACGGAGTGTTGCGAACCGAGACGATGGTCGAGGTTCAATGAAAATGGATTTAAGGAGCTTTGAAATAGAAACCCTGTGAATATCAAGAAGATCGGAAACGTAATGCTTGCAGTGCAGGACATGGATCGATCTCTGCAGTTTTATCATGATTTTATCGGACTCCCAATTAAAGAGCGTGGGGAATCATGGATTGACTTGGGTACGTCCGGGCCTCTACTGAGTCTGCATCTTGCATCACAGCCACAGCCTACAAACAAATCCATTGAGGAAGGAATCGCAATTGGCTTTCTTGTAGGCGACGTAAAGTCTGCAATTGAGGAGCTGACTGCAAAAGGGGTTCGGCTTCACAGAGATGTTGTAGACGACAGCAACAAAAAGTTTGCAATCGCCATGGATCCTGATGGCTACCTGATATCCCTCTTTGAGCCAACCTTCAAAAACAAGGACCAGCAGACAGGCGGGTATCACGGGTTTACTCCTGTTTGATATGTTTTTCAATTAGGACGACAACACTCCCCAGTTTTTCTAATGTTTGTTTATGGTGATGTAGAACAGATAACCCACGCGTGATTGCGGCGCGACAGGATCTAGTGGTGATTCAGGCGATATGATGCTTGGCAAGAGGCCCCATGGTCTTGTCTGCATTGAAGGCTTACCAGAATGAGTCCACATCTGGATTGTCTGGTAGGAGGCGGCGTCCTTTTGTGGCAGGGTACTAACTATGGCCTTGCTATGATGGAATACGGCATGGCTGATCATTCCGATGCCCCGTGGTGCTTCTTCCCGATGCGGAGAATGTTGAAACTAAATCCCCGAGTCAACCTTCAAAGACATCACCCGGCAGACAGACTGACCGGGCATTGGGTCTACGCCTTCTTAATCTGTTTCTTGATTAGGGCCATAGTGTTCTCCAGCTCCTTCTCGCGTCTGTTTATGGTGATGTAAAAGGTGACATCCTTTTGTGGTATGGCGACAATTATGACCTTGCTATGATGGAATACGGCATGGTTGAGCATTCCGATGCCCCCAGTGGTGTTTCTTCTTAATGCAGAGAATGTTGAAACTAAAAAAAACTCATCTTTTGCACGATCCGGTTTGAGCAGTGGTTTTAGATCAGGCTTGATGACTCCAGTCAGGGTTCTGCCGTAAATGTTCATGACTCCGACATATCTGATGTTTTTTGAGAGACTCAGGATCTTCTTGCATTGCTCTCGGTATCTGGTTATCGTCTCAATCCACTCTTTATTGTCAGAACGGGTCATATTCAAGAGTTCTATGAGAAATTAATAAGGTTTTTCCACTGCTTCGGCGTTGCCAGATTCCAAAAATGATATGCCTCTTGACACCATGCACCATCTTATTCCTTGCCGCCGACTTGTGGACACGGACCCGAGAACCGGTATGCCGACTGTTGGCAAGGCAAGGCACAAATAAGGCAGATGCCTGAAGAGAACCGTTGGATAATCATGTAGATGGTCACCTGAGGAACCTATATGGATTGAATCCGGACATTCCCCACATAGCTCTGCAGTTTCCAAGACTTCCTCCGATGGCCGGCAGACCCATGTTTGGGACGCACGGGGATCCAACCAAGGAACAGTTCACCCGGAATGCAGCATCCATCAGTCACAATCTTTATCAGTTTCATCATATGTTTCAGCAACACGCAGCAGGCCTGTTTACCATGAACTCCTCAATAGTTCCTCCCGGTCATCCGTTATACAGCAGAAAAAATTCAGTTGAGATGCTCCAGACTGAAAACGACAAGCTGCAAAAGGAGAACGCAAGGTTGAAGAAGATGCTCAAAAAGGAATCTGCAGCAGACGGTTCCGGTTCCAACATCCTCTACTGACAGTCACGCGCAAAAGCAGATCCCCTGCAACACGCCAGAACCATACGGTAATCAGTCTACGCACCAATGGCTCACCGCAACATTCCATGAACGCCGTTTTGCCTCTGCACATGCCCCCATGGCAGATGAACCATTCGAGAAGATCACACTGGCACAAGCATGTTAGAAGGAAGACTCTGCACGGTTGGCGGGAAGGTCCTGCGTACTATTGTGGTTTGAACCCGTAGACCTGGTAGATATCGCCGGTCAATCTGGAACGGTACTTCCACTCGTCATTCCTCCAGACAATCCGTTCAAACTGATTCTGGAGTGTGGGGTGCAGTCTTTCGTAGACATCGTTGCCGATGAGGATCTGGTTGGGGTGTGCCATGCCTTGAATCTTGGCTGCGATGTTCATGGCAGGTCCCATCAGATCCACATGGGAGTGCTTTGGATCGGAGCCGTATCGAACCACGATGTTCTGGCCAAAATCTACACCAATCTTGGCCTGCAATTCCGGATAGTCATACTGGTCCAGGACGGGGTTGATCCCGTCACGTATTACGGATATCATGGATTTTGCGCAGTTTGTCGCGTAGTCGTTTGCCAGCAATCCGCTCTGCCCGGAGACAAAGTATCCAATGACGGCATCGCCGACAAACTTCAGGACGTATCCATGATGCTGCCTGATGACAGATGCCATCTCCTGGGAGAACGAACTGACTATGATTGCAATCTTTTCAGCAGGCATCTCCAGTGCCATGTTGGTAGAACCTACAAGGTCCACGTACAATACCACCATGTCCAGCTTTGCAAGTACGTTTTGCCGCAGAAAGTCTTCGGACTCGTCAACCACTGCAGTGTACTCGTAGCCCTTTTTGAGTGCCGCCCAGACACGCTTTTGCGTCTCCATAATCATGGTGGCAGAGTCAAGTGTTCTTGCCCGGCTCTTGCCCAGAAGCATGTCCACTACATTGGTGCCCTGTTTTTTGGTGCCTGACTCTTCTGTTTTTTTGGACCTGTCTTTACTGCTCATCTTCTACCCCTATGAGGAATCCGTCATGAGATGCAGAGACCTGTTCCATATATCATGACAGGCAGCAATCATCCAGGTGGGATTCGGGCATGCAGTGTACTCATCCATGCTCATGCTTGTCGGCGCACTATTTAGATATTAATGAAGGTTTAAGGAAGGTAGCATGCAGCAGAATTTATGAGGCTTGGAAACCGCACACCCAACGAGTTCATTCTGGGACTAAACCAGAGGAATGACCTCATTCAGAAGAGGTTCCTGGACACGATGACGGATCTGACAAGGATGTCAGAGACTACTGTAATGATGGGAGATTCGACCATAGTCAGGCAGAACACGTTTGAACCAAAGCAGGTGGCAGACTACTTCAAGGGAGTCAATGCCTGCCTTGCCGAGTGGTCCGTGCAGGACGTCTCAGTATCAAACAACGAGGACATTCGTAGAATCTTTACAAAATCGGGGGTGATGGTGGGAAACTACCTCATGTCACTGCACCTGTCAATACAGTTCCATGTATTGCTATACTACAAGCCGGTCCAGCGTGTGCTTGATTGCCAGAAGGAGCTTGCCGGCATAGTAGATCTGACAAAGAACAGGGAGCAGCAGATCTCAGACAGCAGCGACCAGCTCGTCCTGAACAAGTTAAGGGAGATGGGATGCAAGGACTTTGATCACCAGGGGCTCTTTGAGGTGTTGTATGAAAATGACGAGCTGCGCGAGAAGGTCTATGCCGAGATCGAGCACAGCACGGATGCGGAACTAAAGGAGGTTACGGACAGAAAGTCCATGCTCTTTGAGGAGCTGGATTCACTGCTTGTCGAGACATACCAGACTACCCCGGTATTAATCGACGATACAAGGCTGGTGACAGGCGAGGAGGGGTGCCTGTGCATGATTGATCTGGAGTTTGTCAAGAACAGGAACAGGGAGGGACTCTTTGATCCAAGAAAGATTCCAGACGCCGTAAAGCATGCCATTACAGAACGCCTGGATGAGCTTGCAGGCGCCATAGGGGCGTGACCTGCCAGACTGCACGGGATGGTCGCCGTCGCCATCATCACAGCATGTGCCGGCGGCCGGGACCAAGCATGAACTCAAATAAATAACCTGCAAGATAACATCATTTGTGAAACCGTCATACGATGAGATAGTACGGGCATACTCCATGAGAGGCAGTGCGATAAAGAGAACGCCGCTTATCCGCTCGTCGACACTGAGCAGCATGGTACAGTCCGATGTATATCTAAAGCCAGAATTCCATCAAAAGACAGGCTCGTTTAAGATTCGCGGGGCATACTACAAGATAAGAACGATGCCGGATGCAGAGAAGAGACGCGGTGTGGTTGCAGCATCTGCAGGAAATCATGCACAGGGCGTGGCCTTTGCCTCGTCCCTTGAAGGCATTCCGTGCACCATTGTAATGCCAAAGAACGCATCCCCGGCAAAGGTGGCAGCCACAAAGTCGTACGGGGCAAGCGTGATTCTGGAGGGGGTAAACTACGAGGAATCATTTGCAATAGCAGAGAACATCTCCAAGGAGAGTGGCGCTGTCATGATTCATGCCTTTGATGATCCCCAGATAATTGCAGGCCAGGGGGTCATAGGCCTTGAGATACTGGAGGACCTGCCAGACGTGGATGAGATTTATCTTCCCGTGGGAGGCGGTGGGCTTGCAGCAGGCGTGCTGATAGCAGTAAAGGAGAAGAACCCAAAGGTCAGGATTATCGGGGTACAGACAAGCGCATTTCCATCAATGTACGAATCAGTAAAGAATGGATTCCTGACTTCCAGCCCAAGCTCAAAAACGATTGCAGACGGCATATCAGTCAAGATTCCCGGGCAGCTAACGTTCTCGGTGATCAACGAGCTTGTAGATGAGATGGTTCTTGTCGATGACGCGGACATTACAAACACCATGTTTCTTCTCATGGAGAGGGCAAAGTTTGTAGTAGAGCCTGCAGGAGCTGCAAGCCTGGCATACCTCATTGCAAACAAGCCCGCATCTGGAAAGAAGGTGGTGGTCGTGATGGGAGGAGGCAACGTGGACATGTACCTTCTAGGGCAGATAGTCGACAAGGGGCTTGCCGCTATGGATCGGCTTCTCAAGATATCCATAATTCTCCCGGACAGGCCAGGCGCACTCAAGGAGATAGTCGATGAGATAACCATGGCAAATGCAAATATCGTGGAGGTTGTTCATGACAGGCTAAGCTCAGGCATCAAAGTGGGCTCTGCAGGAGTGATCCTGAGTCTTGAGACGCAGGGAAGGGAGCAGACAGACGCATTGATTAAGAGACTGCAAGAGAGGAAGACCCAGTTTACCATACTCAGCTAGACTGGAGCCGGTCTGCAAACTCGGACAGGCCGTCGCTTCTTAGCTGCTCGGACTGGCGTACCACGGAATCATACTGGGCAGACTTGTGCTGCCTTATTGCATCCTGCAGTGCAGGAAACTCGTTTGCAAGGATCTTTGCAGCGTATATCCCGGCATTGCCTGCCTTGTTGATGCCGACTGACACAACGGGGGATCCAGAGGGCATCTCGGTGATGGACAGCAGCGAGTCCAGCCCTCCAAACGCAGAGAATCCGGAGTTTGGTTTTCCCGGAGTCTTGTCGTTATAGACAAGTATTGGAACTCCGATGACGGGTATGATTGTGTGCGATGCTATCATCCCGGGCAGGTGTGCGGCACCCCCGGCACCGGCAATTATCGCCCGGAGTCCAGCCTCCTCGGCATGCCTTGCATACTCGGACAGCCTAGAGGGGGTTCGGTGTGCAGATATGATCTGATCCTCGTGTCTTATCCCGAATGTGTCCAGAATCTCGGCTGCCCCCTTCATGATTCTGCTGTCAGAGCTTGATCCCATGATGATTCCTATCAAGGGCTTGTCAGAGTATCCCATGATACTACAACAAGCAGATGGTATTTAATGACTGTCCACCACACGCTGTCCTGGCATGTTTTGCATTCGGGATGAATGATGCAGGATGTGAGGGGTGAGCGTGCGTGCAGGCGCACCATGCCAGAACTTCAAGAGTGTGGCATGCTGCGGTACGGCCTCCATCAAAGATGGCCCCGGGGGTTTTCAGGTATTCTAGAGCATGCAGTATCTATTTTTAGCCGTATGACATCCGGAGTAGTGATGGGAAGGGTCCTTGGCATTATTGGCGGCGGTCAGCTTGGAATGATGATTACGGAGGCTGCCGGAAGAATGCCAGAGCACATATCAGGGGTGGTAGTGCTTGATCCCACAAGGGGCTGTCCGGCATCCCAGGCAGGCGCAGAACAGATTGTCGCAGACTTTAAGGACAGGAATGCAATTGTCACTCTGGCACAGAGGGCCGACGTGATCACATACGAGATAGAGTCAGGGGACAGCGACGTACTCAAATCAGTAGAGGGGGATGTGGAGATAAATCCGTCACCGGACACACTGAGGATAATCCAGGACAAGCTGCTGCAAAAGTCATTTCTGGCAGAGCACGGCATCCAGGTTCCGGAGTTTGTCAGGGTAGACGGACTTGACGATCTCAGGGACCGCCTGAAGGATTTTGGGTATCCCGCACTGCTCAAGGCAAGAAGGGATGCGTATGACGGCCGTGGAAACTTTAAGATTGACTCAGAGGATGAGGTGCAGGAGGCATTCAGGCATCTTGGGGGAAGCGGCCTTATGCTGGAGAGGTTTGTGCCGTTCAAGATGGAGGTGTCAGTGATTGCATCAAGGAGCACCAAGGGACAGATTAAGACGTATCCTCTAGTTGAGAACATACACCAACACAACATACTGCAGGAGACGATAGCGCCTGCCAGGGTCTCAGGACATGTTGCAGAAAGGGCCGAAAAGATTGCAGCAGATACGATGGCCGTCCTCAAGGGGGCAGGGGTGTTTGGGATAGAGATGTTTCTCACGCAGGACGACCAGATCATAATCAACGAGATTGCCCCCAGGGTGCACAACTCTGGCCATCACACGCTCCAGTCAAGCCACACCTCGCAGTTTGAGCAGCACCTGCGGGCAATCCTTGGCCTCGAACTTGGCGATACGGGACTTGTCCACCCCACCGTAATGTACAACATTCTGGGATCATCCTCCTTTGAGGGCAGATACCGTCCCATCTCGATCTCAGAACCCGGCGCGTACCTGAAGATGTACGGCAAGGAGATCTCAAGGTCCATGCGAAAGCTTGGTCATGTCAACCTGGTTGCACAGAACGGGGAGACCATAGACCAGCTACTCGAGAGGTTACCTGCACTCAAAAAGGATCTTGCAACCATGCCTGCCGTATGATCTTGCCTGTTCCGTTGAATCAGGGAAACGGGGGCCGCGCGCATGTCTGAAGCCGGAAGCATGGAAGGCAGCCCCGCCACCACCACGCCGCCATAACTTTGTTTCCTAATTATCTTCAACCACGCCTAACTCTTCCAGAGTCATGTCAGTCAGTCAGCCCAGACGAATTTGAATACCGTGTCAAACACTTTCAATAGAAAACTGTATTGATCAGAGAGGCGTGCAGACAGTCAGGCCAACAACCATGACTGAAAACACGCCATCTCCAGACAAGACGGGCACGCATGACGCTAAAAAATCTTTCAAATCAGAAGGGCGCAGGTTCCGGTACGATGACCGCAGGTACATAGACCGCGGTCAGCTGTGGTCCCTCCAGATAAACCAGGAGATCCTGACGCGGGACGTGGAGAAGCTAAACAGCGGAAAGGTCGGCCACCCGTACGTGTTCTCAAACGCGTGCTTTGCAGCAGCGTTCCTGTTCAGGAATGCCACCGGCATCAGGTACAGGCAGCTCCAGGGCCTGGCAGAGACCGTGGTTGGCAAGGAAAACTCACCCACGTACTCGGCATTCCAGAAGAGGATTGCCAAGCTTGGCTGCACCTTTGACGAGAAGGGTGCCGGCAACACGACTTCGGTGTGGTTTTCAGACGGCGGCGCCAGAACAGAGATCAGCCTGTTTGCATTTGACTCCACGGGGCTCAAGCCCACAAACCGCGGCGACTGGATGACGGCAAAGTGGGGGACCCGGCGCGGGTTCATAAAGATGCACGTCGGCGTGGACGCCAAGACCAAAAAGATCTACGCCGTGGCAATCACTGACGACAGGTGCGGGGACTCTCCGCAGTTTGAGGAACTGGTGGAGCAGGCCTTTGCAAACGCAGAAAAATCACCAAGCGCAGACACGTCTGCAGGCACCAGGGTGGCAGCCGACGGCGCGTACGACGCCAGGAAGATCCACAGGTACTGTGACGATCGCGGCATCTCCCCGCTGATTCCAGTCCGCATAAACTTTGCCGGAAAGGCAAAAGGGTGCATGCCCCGCAAGAAGGCCGGATTCGAACAGCTTGGGGGGATGGACCACATTGACAAGACGGCCGAGCGCGAGTTTGCCGGCCTTTCGCGTGAACAGAAAAGGGAATTCCAGAAGGCGTGGCGCGAGGAGTCCGGGTACAACCAGCGGTGGTCAGCCGAGATTACATTCTCCACGTTCAAGCGGGTGTTGGGCGAGTGCATAAGCGCCCGAAAATGGGAGAACGTCAAGGCCGAGATATACGGAAAGGTGCAGCTGTACAACCAGATGATCGATACTGCCATTGACAACGGGTACGGCACGCCAAGGATCGTACAAGTCTACAGACCCGAATCAAGGACGGCAGGAAATGGAGGGGATGCAGGACGATGACATAGGCAGTATTGTACAGACGGGTGTCTCTGGTTCATAATTAGGAAACAAAGTTCGCCGCCATAGTACGTTTATTAATTCATAGTGAAGATTTTAGACATGGTATCTGCCCCGATTGTGCTGTCCGGAATATCAATTGCGTTGCTGGTGGTGTATGGTGCCGACGTCATAGTAGGCGGAGGCGGAGGAGGAGACGGATTCCTGCCATTTGACGGAATGACCCGCGGGATAGGGTTCGGACTCCCCCCGATAGTCCTGTCGTTTGTTGCATTCTTTATCGCCAAGAGGCCGCCGTTTACGGGACTTGGCATCATGCTGATAATAACTGGAGTCCTGATTGTAATCGGAGGCGGAATCTTCGTAGCAGCTGCCGGGGAAGACGGGAATACGGCAAGGGCTGCAGGTGAGGGCGGCGCACTGATTGCAGTTGGTGCCATAATCATGGCACTGGGCGGGATAAAGATAAGAAGATCCCGCGCCGCAGGCTGAGGCACATGCCCACGTGTGCCAAGTGCAGTGCAGACGTGGCAAAGGTCTATGACTGCGATCATACCGACTTTGAGGACTATTGTGTAGAGTGCTATACGGAGCTGCACTACTACCTGACAGAGCAGTGATTACTGCAGGATTCGGCATCACGCCATGCATCCTGCCATGATCTGAAATTTTGATATAGCCTGGGAACAGAGTGTTTCTGGTTGGATGCAATAATACTGGCAGGGGGACGCGGCAAGAGGCTCAGGCCCGTCACAGACTATGTCCCAAAGCCATTGGTACCCGTAGGGAATGTCCCTCTCATAGAATGGCAGATGAGATACCTCAAGGGATACGGGATAACAGACGTGATAGTCTGCACTGGATACAAGTCCAAAATGATAGAGAACCACATGCACGCCAAGGACATGGGAATCAATGTTAGGTTCTCAGTGGAAGAGTCCCCCCTTGGTACGGGCGGCGCCATCAAGAGGGCAGCAGGCATGGTTGCAGGCGAGTCGTTTCTGGTAATGAACGGCGATGTCCTGACAGATATCAATCTGGAGAGGATCATCAAAGCGCCCAACGTCGTGGCCTCAGTCGAGTTGAAGACAGGGTTTGGCATACTGGAGACAGACGGCAGCACCATAACAGGATTCAAAGAGAAGGGCCAGATTCATGACATGTGGATGAATGCCGGGATATACCATCTTCAAAGGGACATAGCAGGGGATCTGCCAGACGTCGGGGACATAGAGAGAACGCTCTTTCCAGAGTACGCCAGACGAGGCAGGCTGGGCACGGTAAAGTTCAGGGACGTCTGGTGGTACTCGATAGACTCATTCAAGGATATAGAGGAGTGCGCATCAAGAGTAAAGACGGTATAGCGTCAGGCACCTGTCCGGTACAGCGTGACTATCATGTATGCCATCTCTTCAACGAACCCCTCATCAGTGGTGCTTGATGCGTATGCTGCAACATCCTGCCAGAACGCGTGGCCGTGTGGACCTTTACCGGCAATCTGTTCGCTCATGTCCCCTGATCTATTCAGAATAGGATAATACCCAACCTCAATCAAAATTTACCTGTTGCTAAAACAACTGCACATTCGGGGTATGACACCAGATACTATCAGGCCGCGCGCATGCAAAGAGCCAGCATCGGATGCAAGGGAACCGGATTCGCACATTTAGCATGCCGCCCCAAAGAGGAGGTTGGAGTAGAATCCTGTCCCAGGGGGCATCCTGCAGGGGCGTCCAAAAAGGACAAAGCATCAAGATGTCCTGTCTTGGTGTCCGGCGATGCGTGTTCCTGGGTGCGAGTACGCACTCAGGTCCCTTATAAACACAGGAATAATTCATTGCAAATTTGTGCCTAGAATTGTATTGGACCTGAGTCCATACGGGTGCGATTCCCATACACTAGAATATAGCATGTCCGTACAGCATTCATGCGGATTTCATGCAGCCTTGGATCCCTGCTGACAGTAGATCAGGTGATGGAGTGCTCCAGGATACTGTCAGGCACGCACGTAGATACCATATGGATTCCAGAGACGTGGGGGATGGAGAACTTTGCAATGCTCGGGGCAGTATCCGGTGTCACGACCTCGCAGAGGATAGGCTCCTCAATAATCAACATATACTCAAGAAGTCCTGCGCTGATTGCCATGGGGGCTGCCACTGCAGATGCACTGTCCGGCCAGAGGATGGTTCTGGGGCTGGGCACCAGCAGCATGCCTATAGTGGAGGATCTTCACGGATACAGGTTCAGGCGCCCCCTGCAGCGGATGAGGGAGTATGTCGGGGTGATCAGAAAGGCACTGTCCGGAGACCAGATAAACCACTCGGGGCAGACATTCCACCTGAAGAACTTTGGGCTGCTGGTCCGTCCCAAGAGAAGGATTCCCATATACCTGGCTGCCGTCAACCAGGGGATGGTAAACTTGGCATGGGAGGTTGGAGACGGGGTGATATTCTATCTCAGGCCGCTGGGGGAGATGAGGGATACCATACGGCAGATGCGCCCAAAGGGGGAGATTGACGTGACATGCCAGATAATCACGTGCGTCTCGGAGGATTCGGAGGCTGCAATTACCAGGGCAAAAAGAACCCTGGCGTTTTACATCTCGGTGGGAATGGTGTACCGCGAGTTTCTTGGACGCTGCGGGTTTGAGCGCGAGACTGCAGAGATATATGACGAGTTCAAGAGGACGGGGTTCAAGACAAACCACAGGCTGGTACCGGACTCCATGCTCAGTGAACTTGTCATATGTGGGACCCCCAAGGAGTGCAAAAGGCAGCTTGCCAGATTCAGGGAGACCGGAATGGACCTGCCCATAATCCAGTTCAATCCGGTTGGAGATGATACCATGGCGTCGTTTAATCTACTGGTGGAGACGTTTCTTGGCAGGTAGGGTCGGAATCGCAGGGTACGGGATGACGCCGTTTACCATGGAGAACATGCAGGTTGAGGCGCTGCTGCAGCAGTCTGCAGGAGACCTGTTTGTGAATAGTCCCGGCATGGACAGGGGCGATGTGGATGCGGTCCTGGTATCCACAAACAGCAACTCAAAGTACCTTGCCCCCATTCTGGCAGAGGCGATGGGAATCAGGCCCCAAGCCGCCCATTCGGTGGAGAACCTGTGCAACTCGGGCGCCAACGCGATAGTCTCAGGGTATGCATATGTCGCATCAGGTCTGGCAGAGACGGTTCTGGTATCAGGGGCAGAGAGGCATGACAGTCCCGGACGGGTTCTGGAGTGGGACAGTTCCAGGGGGGAGTTCAAGCATCCGATATTCTGGGGCAGCATCCTTACCAGGGCATACAAGAGACGGTTTGCCGTATCAGACGAGGATCTGGCAGTGGTGCCTGTAAAGAACCACAGGCAGGCACGCGGCAATCCGGAGGCACTCTCCAAAAGGACATACACCCGAGAGGAGGTGGCAGCGTCCAGGAAGCTGACTGACGATCTGAGGATGCTGGACTGCTCCAGGCCGTGCAGCGGCGGTGCCTCAGTCCTTCTTGCCTCAGAGGAGGCGATGAGGGGAATCTGTGATGCGCCGGTGTGGATAAGGGGGATTGGGCAGAAGACCACATCGGCAGGGTTCGGAGGGAATTCCTCGTTTGACTCCCTAGAGTCGACAAGGGATGCAGCACATCATGCCCTGGAGATGGCAGGCTGCGACATACGGGATGTCGACGTGGCAGAGGTGCATGATGCATTCTCCGTCTGCGAACCCCTGGCACTGGAATCCACGGGACTCGCAGAAAAGGGGGCTGGTCTTGAAATGATACAGGAGGCGTATGATACTGGCAGCTTTATGGTTAATCCACGCGGGGGCCTGATCGGGGCGGGGCATCCGCTTGGGGCCACCGGGATAGCCCAGACAGTGGAGATTGCGCGGCAGCTTCAGGCAAGGGCAGGACCCAGGCAGGTTGATGATGCACGCATTGGGCTGGTCCATAACATGTCGGCTGCTGCGACGTCATCGACGGTGCTGGTGCTGGAGAAGGGATGAGCTTCCAATCCGAGCTGGCACGGGGCAGGTTCTGCATCCCCGAATGTGCCGCGTGCAAGAGGGTGGTCTGGCCCGCATCCGAGGCTTGCAGCCGGTGCATGGGTCCCGTGTCGCTTAGAAGGGGTGACTTTGAGGGCAGAGTCCTTGAATATTCCGGACAGGGCGGCAGGTACTTTTGCATGGTGGAGTTTGAGGGCGGTGCCGTAAGGGTAATGGCAGAGATCTCACAGGCACCAAGAGTGGGCCAGACGGTCCGGATGCGGCGGTGCGCCGTAGCAGAAGAAGGAGACTACAGGTTCCACGTGGGATAGGATGCGCATCAGGACTGCACTGCATCCCTGAACCTGGCGTAGATGTAGGGGGTGTCAGATGCCTGGTCAAATGTCCAGACGGTGGGCAGGGAGACCGTATACACCACTTCCAGTCCATGCAGGTCAAGAAGGGAGCCCCAGCCCCCGTCCTTGATGTCTCCTGAGAGATGCCTCCGGGAGTGTGTCCCTGCAAGGACCAGTCCTGCACTCCTTTTGAGCTGCGGCATGCCGCTGATCTTCTCAACTATGCTTGCTGCCAGAATGTCTCCCCCCATCTGCGGAAGTCCGCCGATAAAGAAGGCCGGGCAGTCCATATGCAGCCCGGAGTAGTCGTACTCTAATGCGTCTGCACATTCGGGATTAAAGTTCTGGCAGGTGGCCTCGGCAATCGTCTCCTGCAGGTCCACCAGCGTCTGATCAATCTCAATGCTGTGCGCCTCAAGCCCCAGTATCTTCCCACAGAATGCTATGCGGCCGTCGCCGGATCCTATGTCCACCAGGTGGCCGTATCCCATATCTCGTGCAGTCAGCGCCATCAGATACGCCGATGCCATCCACGTGGGGTAGAACGGCTGGCAACTGGAACCGTGCTTTATGCTGTTCAACCAGTACTCGTTGATGTCGCCCTCGTAGATACGGCACCGAATCCCCGCAAAGGTCTGCTCGTATGAGCCGGTGTAGATGGGGTTCTTTTGGGCAAAGTCGTGCAGGAGCCTCATGTGATCCTCGTCGATCGGAAACCTGTTCGATGACGATGCCGGGAGAACCTCCTGTATGTGCGCCCCCCGGTCATAACCTCCTGCAAACTCTTGTTTTATCATGGCCAGATCCCTAACCATTCCATCAAGCATGACCAGGTGAGACGCATGGGCTTGATAAACTCACTGTGCACATGCAGCGGGATTCTGTATGAAGGAGCAGAAGATCCCGGACGGATCCAGCTAGGCCACAAGAGTAATCCTGCAATGCGGCAGCAGCAGCAGTAGTAGTAGTAGCAGCGGCAGCACTGCCATCGGACGGCTGCCTTAACATATATCGCACTGGATTGGATGCTATTATGATGACACGGACAGATGGGGTTCCAAGGGAGGCACCCAACAACACAACGGCGTCCAGGGTACGCAGGCAGAGAGGATACGCGTGGGAGGATACCCTGATCAGGAGGTTCAACAGCACGCATGACTGGAAGGCGTTCCGGCTGGGATCCCCTAGCATCAGACTGCCAGACGTGCTGGCAGTCAGCACATTCAAAAGAACCATGCTCGTAATAGAGGCAAAGTCAGGCACCACCATGTCCCTTCCAGTCCCTGCAGAGCAGATAATGCGGTGCATTGAGTGGATGGACATGTTTGAGATATACAGGAAGAGAAAGGTGATACTTGCCTTCAAGTTTCTCTCAAAGAAGAGGGTGGGCCTTGGAAGATACGAGGGCAGGAAACTGCGGGAGTTTTACAAGGTGTGGGACGAGTCCAGGGATGTCACCAGCTGCACGTGCAGCTATGACGGCAGGACGTTTGCAGGCACAGGCAGCCTGCGGGAGGAGATTACCCTGAAGGATTACAAGATGCCGTTTGCCGCAGAATAGAGTATTTGGCAAACTGTTTTTAATGACATTGGTGGATTTAGCACATGAGTGAGAACGAGTCCGACGCATCTCCCCCCGGGATAGACTCAAAATCTTTGCTGGATACAATCTCTGATGCAGAGGTAAACTCCAGGATCAGTTTTGAAGAGTTTACTGATGAAAAGACACTGGTCAGCCACGATGCGTTTGGGAAGAAACAGATGAAGATCAAGGTTCTGGAGGTCTCCGACGAGATACCGGCCTCAAGATGGAAGTTTGGAGACAGGGTAAAGGTTACCAAGATTATGGTCACAATCAAGCACCTTACCACGCAGGAGGTGGAGGAAGGCGAGTTTGACATAGAGGCAATAGAGCGCGAGCTTGCAGAAAAGAGACACTACACGTCCACCAACCGATGGATTCCGGTGGTTGATATCAAAAACGGCTACGTTCTGGGCACCAGACACACAAGACTGATCAGCGACGCATCTGCTCTTGACTATATTATGTTCTGAGCCCAATATTTGAGATGCCGCATTCTGATGCGAATTAGGCAGTAGCTGGTATGGGCCGGCGCGCGCAATCGGATCCCGGCACACCCGAGTCCCCAGGGGAGTCCTCCAACCAGCAAGTATTATTACAGCACGGATTATTTTTCAGGTGTGAACCCGCACGAGTTTCATGGAAAAGACATACCGCACATCAGGCTTGAGCCCGGTATGGGCATAGGGGATCTGGTCGATGTCTTTGAGGGCTCAGGGTTCAACGGAAGGAAGCTTGGGGAGGCTGCAAAGCTGTACGCCCGGATGATCCAGGAGGATGCGACCATCTGCCTCACAGTGTCAGGAGCCCTGACGCCTGTGGGATTTGGGGGAATAATAAAGACGCTCATTGAGAGGGGGTTTGTAGACTGGATAATTGCCACGGGTGCCAACGTATACCACGAAGATCATTTTGCGTGGGGACTGCCGGTGAAACAGGGAAGCTCCCAAGTGGACGATATGCGGCTGTATGAAAATGAGATCGTCAGGATCAGGGACGTGTTTGTCAAGTTTTATGAGACGCTGGAGGCAGAGGATCAGATAATCCAAAAGATTGGGGCAGGCATGACAGACCAGCCGTTTACGACTGCAGAGTTTTGCAACATGATGGGAAGGACCAGTGCAGAGAATGCAAAACATCCCGAGAAGAGCTTTGTTACGGCAGCATACGAGTACGATGTGCCTGTGTACATATCCACCATAAAGGACTCTTCCCTGGCCCTCAACCTGGCCGTTCACCGTCTAAGAGACAGGATGTACAACCTGGATTTTGTAAGGGAGATAATCGAACAGGCGGCAATCCTGTACGACTCTGAAAAGTCAGGCATTCTGGAGCTGGGAGGAGGGGTTCCAAAGAACACGGCCCAGCAGACAGGACCGCTGCTTGACCAGATACTCAGAAGAGGCGACGGTGGACAGGACTACATCATTCAGATTACAGACGCACGGCCTGACACGGGAGGACTGTCAGGTGCCACGCTGCAGGAGGGAAAGAGCTGGGGCAAGATTCAGGACGCACATCATGGAATGGTGACAGTGTATGCAGATGCAACTATCGCGTTTCCGATTCTGGCACTGTATGTGCTGAGCAGTCAGAAGCCAAGAAAGCCAAAAAGGCTGTACAAAAGGCTAGGCAGCATGTATGACAGGCTCCGCAGGGACTACTTTGATAACCCCGTCCGTAAAAAGGACGCAGAAGACTCCCATGGAAATGCATAGCAGACAGGACTGATCTGGGGGGGGTGCTGCCTGAAATTAGCCGGCGCATGTAGTAGCCATCAGGCACCGATTGGAGATGGCACCATTGGCCAATAGGGCAGAATTAGAATTCTCATCATATCACGAACACGGGTATATGCTAAAACCGGTCATACCTGGCGCGCTCAAGGTCACGATCACCCTTTGACTCCTTCTTCCATTCCTTGTAGTGCTCCTTGCACAGTACGGCCTTTTTCCCGGCAGAGCCTACGCGAAGCCCCGCACTCTGCACCCGCAGCGTGTTAAGGGATCGTGCGCCATCCAGGTCACACCCGTCCACATTGCACTTTGCGCCTTTGGATACTACTCCCATGACATGACATGAGACAGGCGCTATTTATACTTGAGAATGCAGGATTGCGCAAAATGGTTCCGTCCCGGGACAGAAGACTTCCAATCCTCACTTCCGTGCCCGGATCAGCAGTACGGCTGCCGCCAGGGACGTGGCAGATACAAGAAGCGGGACAATCCCAACAATGTCGGGCAGGAGAACACTCGATTCGGGCTCGTCCAACACATTCCAGTATCCGAACCACGGGCCAGAACCACCACCGTCCCATATCGGTGGGTTATACGCGCCCAAGGCAACTGCCGTCAAACCAAGATATGCTGCAACAAGTATCATGACGGCCAGCTTCAGCTGTCGACTCTGCGAGGGATCCCCCATCCTTCTTTGTAGCAGTGAGGCCGAAAATCCCGCGACTATTCCCACAATGATCCCGGCAAGGGGTCCGAGAACACCGAGGAACGGAAACGCAAGGGACGCGCCTGTAATCACGCAGAGCAGGACTCCGGAAGGGCTGAATCCCTTGAATTTCCACGAAAAGGCCAACCACGACACCAGGGATAACGCGATTGTGACTGCCAAGACAACAGGGGCGCTTGTCGGGATTCGGGCTACGCTGCCAGATGCCTCTGTCAGCCACACGGACAACGGGACCAGTACAATAAACATTGCAACAAGTGCCAGAAGGGCGGTTCTCAACACGCGCAATCCACAAGCAGGACAGAAAAATCTTTGCCCTGCACCAGGGCGGGTTCCGAACTGCCATAACCCCACGCACCGCTTTCTCTTGTTAGGAACTGACTTTTGCGTCTTGCCGCAGTAGCATCTTTTAAGCAGGGAAGGTGTAATTATAGATGATATGTAATGCGCGGTCTGTGTCATGAATGCCTACGCTCGGGAATGGATTTGGTGATACTAAAAGGAAGAATCACCTGCAGGGACTGCTTCGAAAAAAACAATGCAAAAAACTAAATCCCATATCGTGATTGTATAGAGGGTGAAACTGTCCATCTTTGCCCACTGTGCAGTAGATACAATCACAATCGGCGGGGAGAGGTATGATCAGATTGGCGGCCCTGCATGCTACTGCGGGCTTACAGCCAGGCAGTTCAAGTTTGACGTAGACCTGCACACAAGGTTCGGCGCAGACTTTCCAAGCCAGTACCTCGCAGAGAACAAGATAAGCCACACAGGGTGCGAATCCGACAGGGGAACCACCAGGTTCGCCATCGCCGTTGACGGCGCCGACAGGACGCTCGTGCTTGAAAACCGGTGCGAGCCGATACCGTACTCAAAGACGGACGCAGACGGGCACATAGTGAGTCCGATATTTCACGAGATATCCGACGACGTCTTTGAGGGAATCAAGGGCGACTCTAGCTTTCTTCTTGTCGATCCACAGGGGTTTCTAAGGGGGACGGACCCACAAAACCGCATAATGCTAAAGGATACTGATCTTGATCTGTCCGGAGTCGATGCCATCAAGGTCAACCCTGACGAGGCCAGATGCATGGTTGACGGAGCCGGCACAGACATGATGAGGGCGCTCCAGAGGAGGGGAGTCAGATATGTCCTGCTGGCAGACGGGACAGAGATCTCGCTTTTGGCAGATGACAAGGTATACTCCATTACCATCCCAAGCAAGCGCATTCACGACACGACCGGCATTGGCGACATCTTTTGTGCGGCATTTTGCTGTACCATGCTCAGGGAGAAGGACTTTTTGTGGGCCCTCTGCTTTGCCGGGGGTGCCACCCAGGCGGCACTCGACTCAAAGAACGTCGGCCTGCAGAAGATTCCACGCAGGGGGGCCATCCAGACAAACGCGTCGTACTTTTACAACATGGTAAAGTTTCGGGATCTGTAATGGATTTATTACCCTGACAGCCCCCATTCATGATGCAGATAGGAATCTACGGATATGGCAACACCGAACAGGCGGCAAGGACCATCAAGCAGATCCTAGATGATCTTGAAATCAAGTCGTTTGTATTTACAAAATCCAAGATACAGAATGCAGACTGCGTCATAGTTCTAGGCGGAGACAGGGGAGTCAGAAGCTACTTTCATCAGACATTTGATGCGACCCTGCCCGTACTGGGAATCAATGAAGGCGAGGCAGACGGGATCCTTGCACAGGTTGATCTGCGGGAGTTTGCATCCTATGCAGGCATCCTAAAGACGCAAAAGTACGTAGTCGACAAGGTTCCCCGTCTCGGAGTAAAGATAGACGGCAGGAGCGTATATCCTGTGCTCAATGACGTCGCGGTATTCTCTAAAAAGAGTGCCACACTCATGGAGCATACGCTGCGCGTCAACGGGGAGGAGGTATGGCACGACAACAGTGACGGGGTGATAGTCTCCACCCCAATAGGCTCTTCTGCATACTCCATGTCTGCAGGCGGCCCCGTGCTGTTTCAGGACTCTGCAGTCTTTGGGATAATCTCTGTCAACTCCATCGACGTGACCAGGAGGCCGATAATAGTATCAAACAGCAGCTCGATCGAGATAGACGATGTCTCTGCAAGGTACCACTGCGAGGTCGTCCTTGACGGCAGGGACCGCTACAAGGTGGGCAAGACCGTGGAGTGCACCCAGTTCTTTCCACCTGCCAGCATAATCCGGCTCAAAAACGACTCCACTGCAATCTCTGCCCTTGCAAAGAAGGTACATCTTGCCGAGGATCTGCTCAGCATGCCGCCAAGCGCCAAGCTGCTTCTAAAGACGCTAGAGTACGAAGGCGCCCTAACGCAGAAGAACCTGGCAAGCAAGACGCTGCTCCCGGAGAGGACCATCAGGCTTGCCCTGAGCCATCTCCTCAAGAAGGGATACGTCAAAAAGAAGGTATCCACCAGGGATGCAAGACAGAGGATCTACGTCATATCCAAGATAGGATAATAGGAGGAGCATCCATCCACAGGCATGCAGAGCAACGCCTCAGTAGCCCCCGGATGCTGCCCTGACAAATGCTGCAAAGGACTCCTCGGGGAATCCCGGCCTGCTGCTGAACTCTGGATGGAACTGAACTCCCAGATAGAATTTGTGGTCTGGTATCTCAAGTATCTCCATCCTCCTCCCGCCGTCGCTTTCAGCAGAGAACAGCAGGCCGTTCTTTGCAAATTCCGGGATGTATCCTGGGTTTATCTCATACCTGTGCCGGTGCCTCCTGCAGATGGCCTCGGCATTGTAGATCTCCCTTGCGATGGTGCCATCCCTTATCGATATGGTGCTTGCGCCCAGTCTGAGTGATCCTCCCATGTCACTGACGTCCTTCTGCTCCGGAAGCAGGTCCACTACGGGATCACTGGCATCGGCATCCATCTCGGTGGATGCTGCACCGGGCATGTTCATGACGGATCTTCCAAACGCTACTGCGGCCATCTGAAATCCAAAGCAGATTCCAAGGTAGGGTATGTTGTTCCTGCGCGCATAGTCTGCAGCGTTGATGATTCCCTTCGAACCCCGGTGGCCAAACCCCCCCGGAACCAGAATGCCGTCATACCCGGAAAGCGCGTCGTCTGTAACGGACTCAGAGTCCAGCCAGTGGATGTCTGCGGATCTTTTTATCTGTGCAGCTGCGTGCCTGAGGGCGTGGTTTACGCTTACGTAGCTGTCCGAGAGCGTGACATACTTTCCAACCATTGCTATCCTTACCTTTTGATCCCCATGGCCGGCCATTTCATGCACTATCCTGTTCCATCTGTCCCAGTTGGCAGAGGCATTTACCATCCCCACCCTTCCAAACTTTGTAAACAGCGAGTCCATGATTCCCTGATCGTACAGAATCTGGGGCACCTTGAGGACAGAGTCCACGTCATGACAGGACAGCACGTCTGCTGCAGTCACATTTGTAAACATTGCAATCTTTTTCTTCGTGCTCTCCTGCAACGGCGAGGTGCATCTTACCGCCAGGAGGTCAGGCTGGATGCCTATCCTTCTCAGTTCCTGGGCACTGTGCTGCGTGGGTTTTGTCTTCTGCTCCCCCACCACGTCAAGCTCGGGTGCCAGTGTGACGTGTACAAAGATTACCCCGTTGGAGCCCTCCTCGACTCGCATCTGCCTGAGGGCCTCTAGAAAAGGCAGCGACTCTATGTCCCCCACGGTTCCGCCGCACTCTACAATCAGAAAGTCCAGGTTCTCATCCCTGGCAATGTCCCTGATCCTGTCCTTGATTTTGTCAGTCACATGGGGTATTATCTGGACGCATGCCCCAAGGTACTCGCCTCTCCGTTCGGCCTCGATTACTGCAGAGTACACCTGGGCCGTTGTGATGTTGTGGCTTTTTGGGATGTTCTGGTTCAGGAACCGTTCATAGTTTCCAACATCCATGTCACACTCGCCTCCATCCTCGGTAACAAAGACCTCGCCGTGGGCCACGGGGTTCATGGTGCCTGCGTCATAGTTCAGGTACGGGTCTATCTTGACGCATGAGACCTTCTGGTCTGCCAGCTGCAGCAGTTTTGCAATGGATGATGTGGTTATGCCCTTTCCGAGACCGGACATTACGCCCCCGGTGACAAAAATAAACCTCGTCTGCACATTAATGAGACAAGTATCGGGTTTTTGTATGTTTTGCAAAATGGGACGTACATACTCAGGTCCCGGTATTGTCTAGGCGTAAACATGTACTGTTTTACGTATATTCACGCCTGAGTTTGAGGGGGACCTGAGTATGTACAATGGGACGTCTGCCTGCATCCTCGGGGTTTGCGCAGAGTGATCCTGTCTGCAGATACTCCCAGGAGCCGTTTTTGCACCGTTCCTTTCCGGGACTGGCCGTACTGCCAAACCCTTTCCCTTGGACATTCCATGTTGCAGGCCCAAAAGCAATATGCCGGCAATCTTTTTGGCTGGAGGGGGGGGGGATTGCCTGCCAAATGCCATGCGGGTAATGTCAAACAGGCCGGCAATCCTGTCCAAACACAAGACACTGCATGATCCAGACCGGATGGACAGGCCGGCCTGGCTCCAAATGGATGCACATTCATACGGGAAGGAAGTCCTGAATAATTACTAGATTCTTATTTTCATCCGAATTCATCGTTTATAAGAGGAATATCCGCCTGAATCGATATGGGCGGAGCAAAAAAACCCACTCCAGCATCCAAGGACAAATCATCGTCCAAGGATGCAAAGAAGGGAAAGAAGGACAAGGACAGCGGACCAAAAAAGGCCGAGATCACAGTCAGGATCAACGAACAGCAGGCGATGAGGATAATCCAAAACGCCAAGGTGGTCACGGTTCAGGAACTTGCCAGGCAGACAGGGATCAAGATATCTACTGCAAACGCCTTCCTAAGGAAGCAGACAGAAAAGGGAACCGTAAAGACGGTAGGCGGGTATTCAGGACACCGCCTGTATCAGGCAGCATCATCATAGATGTGCAGGATATCGCCGGATCTGAGGCCTGAGAGCGCATCAACATCATCAATCCTTCCAAGCGGCGTCATGGTCTTGGCAGAGACAACATCATTGATGAAGAAGCACATGCTTCCGGTGGATGGCAGAAATGCAATATCGCCCTTCTTGAACTCGGATCTTGCCCTCTCGATTCCGGAATCGATGCTGGTCTCCACATACAGAATGTCCTTGCCCAGCATGTGGATGTAGCCTTCCAGCGGGAGGGATCTTGTTATGATGCCGACGGTTCTTGGAGACAGATGCCTCTTGAGGCTGCATGTGACCTTTGCCTTTCCCAGAACCTCCAGGGTCAGCTGCATTCTAGATACGGATGATACAGTCAACCCGTTGGTGGAAATGATTGGATTATATAACGTTTTAAATGAAACTCGTCACTTGTCGGACATAAAAGAGGCTGAGCTGACAGAGCCGAAGGTTTTGGATGTTGAACCCGAGAAGAATGTAGGTTTGAACAAGGCGCTTGATACCTATCGAAAACTGATAGAGAATGCAGGCAAGAATGCATTGACAGAAGAGGAACAGGAGGTGCTGGAGAAGAGGATAAAGGAGATTGAGGACAGAGAGGTGGTAGAGAAGATTGATGATCACGATCCAGTCGAGATACCATTTGACGGCACCATACTGATTGGTCCTCCGACGCTGACTAGGTTTGAGAAGGCAAGAATTATGGGTGCAAGGGCACTACAGCTGTCACTGGGGGCACCTCCATTCATACCAATTCCAAAGACTGCAAGAATCTCGCTGGACATATCCATGGAGGAGCTGGAGCAGAGGGTCATACCGATCACCATAAGAAGGGTTCTGCCAAACGGCGACTACCAGAATATACCAATTACCAATTTTGAAAAATGAACAATTGGTCGATAAAACTTAAAAGAATAGAAAATTCCTGATCGTTAAATAATGTCACTAGGGGGAGCAGACGAAACGATACAGGACTACATAACGATTGAACACGATCCAGTAATGGAGTCGGTGGCATACGTGCTGTCCCGACTGAATGGCACTGGCAGGCTGGCCTTAAGATCAAAAGGCAACTCCATCCCAAACGCGGTGGCAGTGGCTAACATCATAAGGGACATGAACATGGGGGTCAGGGTCCAAAAGGTTATCCTGGATACAGAATCAGCCCCCGGAATAGGCAGAATGACATCGACAGTCGAGATAATATTGGACAGGGCCTAGTAGATGCTTCCTGGCCCCTTGAGCAGCATGTTCTCGCATTCCTTGCACACCTGCTCATCAATGTTGGACTCTAGGTTGTGGTGTATCTCGCATATCAGCAGACTGGACTTTATGTAATTACAGAGCCCGATGAATTTTGAGAGGCTAGAAGGCGTGTAGGCCATGTCCGACGAAAGGTTGTCGCTCAGCTCGTCTATCATGACTGAGACCTGCTCTTCTGCCAGGAGCTTTATGATCAGGGACGGATCCCCACGCGTGCCGCGGATGTAGTTGCTTACTGCAGCCTGGGTGACGCCGAGCATCTTTGAGATCTCATCCTCCCTGATGTTGTGCTCTTCGGCAAGCTTTTTTGCAAGAATGGCCCTCAATGCGGGAATCAGGGTCTTGGATTCAATCTCGGCAGGCAGGAGCATCACATCTTAAAGACCCATAAGGGATTTAAATCTTGCAACGCAGGGCGCCGCAAAATCGGCTGACAGGTACAACGTGCGTTGGTTCCTGCCTAGTTTTGGCTCTGGTTTCAGGGGAGCCGTCTGCACATGTTATCGTTGATCATCCTTTCTTCTTTTCCTCCAAATGACAATCCCTGCAATTGCCGCCGGGATGGCAACAGGTATGGCTAATGAGAAAAGGCTGTATTGGATAAAGAAACTATAGTCTTGCCTGTAGTGCTGTATCTGGCCGTACTCGTCCTCATGCGAATACGTATCAAAACCTGAAATCTGCTTTGTACTGCATATGCCGGTCCAGCCTATGCCATGACTTCTATCGTACGTAAAGACCTGATACGTTTCCCCTCTCTTGTAGTCGACACTGCAGCTACTGGCTTGGATTGTGCCTTCGCCGTAACGGATTATGCTAGAGTCCTCAAAGATATAATCCCCATAAGGATAATCGCCTTTTTGCACTTGATGGATGTCAAAGATAACTTTTCGCGGACCCTCGCCGGTTAGAATATCTTTTACCGTTGCCTGAAATGCCCCATCAGATTCTGCCCAAGTCATTAGAAAGTCTGGGTATGACGAACAGGAACAAGCAAAGGAGTCTTGAATCTGCAAAGTTGCAAGAATTATCAGCAATGCGGCCAAAACAACTCTTTTCATTTTCTATCTCCCAGTACACTTGAAACCGTCTTGCGCATCGTGAACGACAAAGAGATTATCTTATTTTTCCACAGGGGCTGCACGCAAGCGTCGGTTGTCATCTTGAAACCACACCTACAAGCATGGCAGATCTTGGCCTTGCCGCTAATTATTTCATCAAAAACCTCGATCCAGTGCAGCGCCTCATTCCCGCCGGCATCTCCGCCCAACGCGCCGTCCCTGTTCTTCTGCAGGCTGCGCTCGCGCGCGATTGATCCTTCCGGCCGCGCGTTTTTGCGCCTGAGATCCTCGATCTCCCTTTGCAGCAGATGCAGGCTCGGCCCCGAGGCGCCCCGGGTTTGGACGTTTCTGTTCGTATCTGCCAGCGTGCCCACGGGGTAGTCCCGTGGCACTTCGTTCTAAATGCTAATGATCCAAACTATGCATGCTCTGATCAATCTTCAGGCATTGAACGCGCCCTGAATCTGCATTATGGCGTATTTTTACCAATTTAGAAAAACGGTCAATTAACACGGGCAGCCCAGACATGCTGCTGCAGGCATTCCTGCACGTATCCTGATTCCTTTTTTGTACGCCCTCGAGTTCATCCCATCTTGTTTAACCGACATTGCTGCAAAGGGTCGTAGGATCTGCAGTCTTCGGCGTGGCCGGTTCAGCCCTGCATAAACTTTTTTGCGTCAGTGCAGATCTAAACGAATATTGTAGAGTCTCAAGATACACACAGCCAGATGACAGACGAAATATCCGGCAGGCTATACAGGGTTCTTGAAGAGTCCTGCGCATCCTGCAAGTCGAACCTGATCTCGCTGTCAGGGGGGCTTGACAGCACCATCATCGCATACCTGTCAAGACAACGAAGGCCAAGGGGGGTGGCAGTCATTGCAGAGGACTTTGTCTCGACTGACCTGACATACTGCCAGATGGCGGCAGGAAAGATGAAGATGCCCCTGTCAATATACACGGCAGGTACGGCTGAAATCCTCGAGGCCGTCGGGGAGACTATCAGGATTCTGGGAAACTTCAACGACATAGAGATTCGAAACAGCGTAGTCATGTATCTGGCAGTAAGATGGGCAAGAGAGAACGGGGAGGAGTCTATCATCACAGGCGATGGTGCCGACGAGCTGTTTGCAGGATACAGGTTTCTCATCAACAAACCCCCGGGGGATCTCGAAGAGGAGATCAAAAGGGTCTGCTCTGTGATGCATTTTCCCACACAGAAGATTGGAGACGCACTGGGAATAAGCATAGAATCGCCGTTTCTGGACATGGCGGTGCAGGATCTTGCACACAAGATTCCAACCGACTTGAAGGTCAGAGGCAGTGGCAGGGAGAGACATGGAAAATGGATACTGCGCAAGACGTTTGAGGGGTTTATCCCGCCCAGAATTGCATGGAGGCCCAAGTCTCCAATGCAGGACGGATCCGGAACCGCAGGCCTGACGGGCCTGTTCGAGTCAGTCATTGACCGGAGCGAGTTTGCCAGAAAGAGGCAGGCAGTACAGGAGAAAGACGGCATCATCATCAGGAGTAGCGAGTCAATGTACTACTATGAGATCTTCAAGAGACATTTTGGGCCGCCTGCACGTGTTCCAGACGGCGCGTGCCCATACTGCGGATGCGCAGTCAGGGATTCCAGATTCTGCAGGATGTGCGGCGCATTTCCAGTCTAGACGTTGTTTCTATACTTGCGCGGTTTTTTGATAAATATACGCCTGCATCCGTTGCAGCAAAAGTAAAACTTTGTCCCGTCATGCTCGTGCAGCAATGCAAGATCCTCGTCTAGCTCAATTCCGCACACGGGATCCACTGGCATGATTTACCCATTCTGAAATTCCTTATATTTGATGTGTAATTTTGGGGTGTGTACTAGTAATAAAAAACGCCATTCCACATGCCAAGACACAAGGACAATGGATCTCAATTCACGCGCACCAGATAATGCCGTACTACCTAATGACTGCAGGCAATAGAGTCCCTCAAATCCAATACATGGTGCGCAGGCTCTGCTAGGAACGGCACGGTGCAAGACGCACCCGTCATGCCACGAGAGTTGCGATTTGATCCCGTATGAGTCTGCCGTCTTTTGCCTGCGATCCGGCTGCGAGCCGAAGTTGCAGCACATGGCACGGATCGAGATCTCTTTTACCCTGTTGTCCGGTATGCGGCACAGTGTGCAGCCCCCGTACATCCTCTTGAGGGCGGCAAAGACTGCCCTGATGACGCTGTGCTGGTGGTATTCCGAATCAAACCTGTCCCTGTCATCCATGTACAAGTCGACCATCTCGCACCTGGACTGGCTTCCCCTGGCGTTGCGTATGGTATTGGACTTGGCTTGATGCGGGGCACCATTCCCATTGCAGATATCATGTCGCACATGACCCTGGCCAGGTACGCAGAATCTAGGCAAAAGCTGCCCGTGCTCAGGCCGAGCCTGCCTAGCATCGCGTACAGCCCGTTTATGTCTGCAACCGCGCCGTCAGTCACCATGCAGTCGATTATCACTCTGGTGCGGATGTCCACGATTGCGTGCAGTTTGACCCATCCCTTCCGAGCACGAAAACCGCCGGTCCTGACATCAAACCACCTGACAAATCGCAGGTACGAGTACCCGGTGCTGTCTCCTGCCAGGGAACCTGCTTCTACCTCCCGGATGACGATCCGGTGTACCTCTGCCAGGTACCACTCCGGGATCAGGCCGTAGGCGCGTGCTATCGTGCTCTTGGAGGGGATCCTGTCCAAGCTCATCTTGGCTGCCATGGCGCCGTTGCACCGAAGAATGCCGACCATCTTGCGGTAGGTCGTGCGTTGCGCCTCAAGCATGATGCAGACAGCTGCCATGGCACTAGGCGGGTATGCCGTCATGCCGCCCAGGCCGGGCTTGACGGCGTATGGATCCCCAAGCTCTTTGATTATTCCCAACACGGCATTCAGCATGATGCCTGACAGGTACTGCTGAACCAAATCGTACTGTCGTTGATCGCGTTTCTTTGTAGTCATTAGACGATGCCGTGATCTGTCGATCCATATCTTTTGTCATCCTAGAGTATATGTCTCTAGGACACCCCCCCATTTTAGAAATTCTTATAAACTCGTGTATGTCTTATTTTAGTGTGAATTTTAAATTATATGTAACACTGAGTGTTGTTATAACCAGCATAGTAGGTGTTGGTGGATTTTCTACATATGCATATGCTGAGTTGTCCGGCGAGATCGAGATCGGCTCAATCATACCGCTCACGGGCAAGCTGGCCAGATCCGGAGAGGAGAACAAGATCGGATACGAGCTTGCAGTGGAACACTTTAACCAGTACCTTGCAGACAAGGACGCAGGCTGGTCACTCTCGGTAGTCTCCGAGGACTCCCAGACCCAGCCCACAGTGACGCTTGAAAAGGTGCAGGGACTCTATGCCAAGGGCATCCAGCACGTGATAGGCCCGCAGTCCAGCGGCAACATCCAGAACATCAAGGGGTATGTCGACGCTAACAACATAATGATAATCAGCCCCTCCTCCACATCGCCGCTACTTGCAACCGGGGGTGACAGCATATTCCGACTGGCCCCTGACGACTCCAACCAGGCAGTCGCGCTGGTCCGCCTCCTCCAGGACGCGGGAATCGACGTGATCGTTCCCATATGGAGGGACGAGGCATGGGGCGTGGGACTGGAGCGTGCCATACGTGATGCATTCCCCGCCGTAGGAGGAACAGTCCATGAGGGAATACCATACAGCCCAGAGGCCAGCGACTTTTCAAGCGAGGCGTCCGTTCTGGCAGAGATAGTACAGGGATACGTAGACGAGCATGGCGCAGACAAGGTCGCCGTCGCAAGCTTTGGATTCGGCGAGACACAGATTCTATTCCAGTCCGCAGCATCCCATGACATCCTTGATGATGTCAAGTGGTTCGGTGCCGATGCCGTCACCAAGGATACCGTCATCATAGACGACCCAATCACGTTAGAATTTGCCACCACTACCGAATTCACGACGCTCCAGGTAGCGTCAGGCAAGAACGCCCAGAGCAAGCTCGTCGAGGAGGCAGTCGAGGAGGCCATTGGCAGGACCCCCAGGACGTATGCAAGTTCTGCGTATGATGCAATCTGGCTCTTGGGTCTCTCCATGGAGCGCATACAAAGCACCGACGTCACCCAGCTGACTGCGGTATTCCCAGAGGTGGCAGCAGAGCACATGGGCGCACTTGGCTCTACAGAACTCAACGAGCACGGAGACCTGGCCCAGGTAAACTATGACGTATGGACGGTTTCAGACGGCCAGTGGAAGCAGCTCGGCGTGTACTTTGCCCTGACCGACTCAGTCGAGCCTGTGGCCATGGAGCAGACACTCTCCGGCGAGATCGGCATAGGACTGCTCCAGCCAATCAGCGGCGATGCCTCCAACCACGGAGAGGAGAACCGCGAGGCGGCAAAGATTGCAATAATTGACTTTAACCAATACCTGGCAGACAAGGGGGCAGAATGGTCACTTGTGATGTCCATCGAGGACTCCCAGACCCAGCCGGCAGTGGCACTTGAAAAGGTGCAGGCACTGCATGCAAGGAGCATCGACGTGATGGTAGGCCCATACTCCAGTGGAAACCTGCAGAACATCAAGGGATACGTTGACAACAACGCAATGGTCGTAGTCAGCTGCTGTTCCACGTCGCCGCTCCTTGCCATAGAGGGTGACCGCATATTCAGGATGTCCCCTGACGACACCAACCAGGGAGTGGTCTTGGCACGACTCATGGCCGATGCAGGAATCGATGTTGCGATTCCGGTATGGCGTGAGGACACATGGGGCTCCGAACTTGCAAAATCCGCAAGAGCCGCATTTACCAACATAGGAGGAGAGGTGACTGAAGGCCTTGGCTACAACCCTGAAATAGCCGAATTCTCAGTATCCGCATCCCTAATCGCAGACCAAGTTCGGTCCGCAGTGGACCAGACTGGCAGTACCGACAATGTTGGCGTGCTGTTCATGGGCTTTGGCGAGATTGAGCTCTTCATGCAGTCAGCCTCCAGCTATGAGATACTCCCGCAGGTGCAGTGGTTCGGCGCAGACCCGCACTCTAGGGATCCCGCACTGGTGGAGGATCCAATAGCGTCAACGTTTGCTCGTGATACCGAATTCTCTGCAGTCCAGGTCGCATCCGGCAAGAACGAGTTTAGCGACCGCGTGGCATCCGGAGTCAATGACGTACTCGGCAGGGAGCCAAGCACCTATGCAAGTTCCACCTATGACGCGGTGTGGCTGGTAGGGCTTGCCATAGAACAGACGCAGGGCACCGACGTTGATGCACTTACCGCTGCAATACCAGTAATCGCAGATGAGCACATCGGCGCACTTGGCTCTACAAAGCTTAACGCCGCAGGTGATCTAGCCCAGACCAATTACGACGTCTGGCACATCGTGGATAACCAGTGGATTCTAAGGGGCGTGTACTTTTCGGCAACCGACTCCATAACGCTTGAGGATACCGTGATGGTAGACGACGAGGAGAAGGTGATGGTAGACGATGACGATGATGATGTTCAACCTGATGGCGGATGCCTGATCGCGACTGCCACATACGGCAGTGAGCTTGCGCCACAGGTACAGTTCCTCCGTGAAATCAGGGACAACACACTGCTCTCCACTGCATCCGGAACGTCGTTCATGACAGGATTCAACCAGGTGTACTACTCCTTCTCGCCTGCAATTGCAGACCTTGAAAGGGAGAACCCGCTATTCAGGGATGCCGTACTGGCATTAATCACGCCGGGACTGTACACCATGAACATCATGACGCTTGCAGACCCAGGCTCTGAGGTATCCGTGCTGGTCTTTGGCATGCTCTCGATTGCAGCCATTGGAGGAGTATACGTGGCAGGACCAATCCTGGCAGTCCACACGGTCCGCAAAAGGATAAGCCGCCGCAACTAGGAATCCTAGTTGCATGCCCTGCATTCAATATGATTCATAGAATGAACTTGGTTCATACAAGTCACCGGCAAAAATCATGTCCAGGCCAGATGCAGACTTTCTACCCACATGGACTACCTCCATACACTTGCCTCCAGACCTGATCATGTCGGCTGTTTTTTCTGGTAGTGATGGCGTTGGACATGGCTTGGGGATGTAAGATCGCTTCGCTTCCGAACGCCGGTAGGAGCAAACTATGATACACACAACGCAGGCGATCCTCGAATGACATAATAATTAACAACGATCTTGAATATCCATGAAGATCTACACCCGAACTGGCGATGGTGGGGATACCGGCCTTCAGGGGGGCCTCAGGGTATCCAAATCCAATCCGAGAATAGCTGCATATGGGGCAGTGGATGAGACAAATGCCATACTTGGAGTAATCCTAGCAAGCCCGATTGACAGGGATCTAAGAAATGTCATACGCGAGATCCAAAACGATCTCTTTGTAGTGGGTGCGGATCTCTCCAACCCAAATCCTGATGATACAAAAAATAGGGTATCGCATGACATGGTTTGCAGATTAGAATCCCACATTGACCGTTTTGAGTCAGAACTGCCTCCACTTGCAAACTTTATTCTGCCTGGGGGAGAACCTGCAGCAGCCTATCTGCATCATGCAAGAACCGTTACAAGAAGAGCCGAGATTCTAACAGTCCAGCTGGGCCAGGAGACGGGAATTAACCCGAACTGTACTGCATACCTGAACCGGCTCTCGGATCTGCTCTTTGTGACAGGCCGCCTAGTCAACAAACGAAGAGGCGTAAAGGATATCGTGTGGACAGGCCACAAAAGCAAGATTTAATTCATCAACTGAGTGTCCTTTTTTTAGTGCCGGGGTAGCTCAGCCTGGGAGAGCACTCGGCTGAAGACCGGGCCGTCGCGCGTTCAAATCCCGCCCCCGGCATCCTATTCTTACCATGACTCCTGATACCATAAAACGCATGGTAACCATTTGACTTGCTCCAAACCCCGTCAAAAAACCGTCAACAGGAAAGGATCAGAGACGTCAGGCACCCGAAATGGTTCGGAGCACCGATCCTGTTTAAGACATGATTTCAATGAAAAAAGGAAGAAGACGAGAAGAGATGGGTACAACCGAAAGGCTGCAGTGCAGGATACGCGATGTGGATGGCAATAACTAGCGGAATCTGCTCCACTGATCCCGGTTAACTGAACGGCACAGCGGTAATAGTACACACCGATCGCCTGACCTAGATAATCAGGAGACATCTGTGCAGAAAGTAACTCGTAGAATACATTCTGCATGAGAAAGTATTATTGGTATGTGGATCTGTAGTAGGTATGATGTTCAGTAAGCCGTATACTGGTCTCGGAATTCTACAAACGCCGATCCGAGCAAAATCTTTGATTAGCCGTCTGTCTGACGCTGGAATGAAATTAACGATGCTGGCAGATACACAAATGCCGGATTTCAGACAGGCGGGTAATCCATAATGGCATTGGATCCAATATACTCGGATGCAATAATTCTTGCATCCCTGCTTGCATTCCTGAGCATCGGTCTTACGCTTACCTATATTACAACCAGAGTCCCAAACTTTGCGCATGCGTCGTTTGCAACCGTCGGCATATACGTGGCACTGGTGGGAAACCACATCTGGGGTGTAAGCCCATACGTAGTGATCCCTGTTGCGTTTGTAGCCTCTGGAGTTATAGCCATGGGACTGTACCTTATCATTCTCAAGCCCCTAATTCGGAAACGGGCGCCATCCACCATCCTGATGATAGCAACCCTCGCATTTGATCTGGTACTCATAGCCGCCATCAACATAGTAGCCGACTTTATTGTCCGGACGTATCATGTCTCATCCAGAGAGTTCACGCTGCGCAGTTATGATATAGATATTGGCGGACTGCCCCTGATAGTGGTCGCTGCCCCGGTAGGCATTGCGGCCCTTGGAATAGGACTGCACGTCATGATGCGCATGACAAAGTTCGGCATTGCCATGCGGGCTGCAACTGAGAATCCTAATCTTGCAGGCACGGTGGGAATCAACGTCAAGACCATATACACAATATCCTGGCTGATGGGCGGCGGTTTTGCAGGAATAGCAGGAGTGTTCATGGCGATGTGGTTTCAGGGTGATCCGAACTTCGGACCCCTGATACTGCCAAGCATATTTGCTGCAAGCATAGTGGGCGGATTCATGAGCATTTATGGGGCGATTGCAGGGGGATTCCTCATAGGAATCACCGAGGTGCTTGGAACCCGGATTCTTGCAGGCGAGTTTGGGCCGTGGCTCATTGCATACCGTCCGCTTGTGCCTCTTGTGTTTATTGTAGTTACGCTATTCGTTGCGCCCAATGGGCTTGCAGGCGTAAACTGGCCAGGGTTGTTGAGGAGAATTGGCGTTCGGGTCTGAGTTTGTATTCATAATCGATCTGCTTGCATTGTTTGCAGTTTATGCGATCATCAACCTCAGTCTGAACATGGAGTTTGGGTATGGGGGCATTCCAAACTTTGGAAAGGTGCTGGCAGTGGCCGCAGGGGCATTTGTTGCCGCATCGATTCCAGGGCGGTTGCTTGCAGACCTGGCAGGAGTGGAGGGTGACTTTATTACCAATAACCTGATGATGGTCCCGCAGATTAATGTATGGCTGGTGGACAACGTGGGGATAGGCTTTGCAGTATTCTTTTTGACGTTGGGGATTGCAGCCGTCGTAGGCGGGGTCATGGGAATACTTACGTCATACCCTGCAGTAAAGCTGCGGGGCGACTATCTTGCCATCACCCTGCTTGCATTTGGTGAGGCCATACGATTGGTTGGAAACAACTACACTCCGCTGGTGGGCGGAACCCTTGGAGTCCAGATTCCGGATCCGTTGTCGTTCCTGCCGGATGAGTTCCGGTTTACAGCTGCCACGCTAGGGCTTGTGGCGATTGCAATCGTGGTGTACATTTACAGCGAAAAGATGGTCCGTTCCCCTCTTGGACGGCTGCTTCGGGCCGTGCGCGACAACGAAAATGCCGCCGAATCGCTTGGCAAGAACACCACACACGTGCGGATGAAGGTCATCATGATATCTGCCGCACTTGCTGCAATCGGCGGTGCACTGTACGCGTTTTACGTGGGCGGAACGATTGCCTTTGCATACGACAGGGCCAGCTGGACATTCTGGCCGTTCCTCATGATACTGATTGGCGGACTTGCCAACAACAAGGGCGTCCTGTTGGGCACGCTGATATTCGTGACCCTGAGAAAGACCATCATATTCTTCAAGGGCTCGTTTGAGGGATTCCTTCCGTTTGATGTAATATGGCTTGACTTCCTGCTGCTTGGCATAATCCTGATTGTAATACTGCTGTACCGGCCGCAGGGAATAATCGTCGAGAAACCGACGTATACGATACCGACTAGGTTTGACGAGACCTATACCAGAAACCCCCTGAAGAAGATTACAAACTTCTTCTTCAGATGATACCCAGCATTGGACATCGTTTTCCAGTTGGCTCTTCTGCAAAACCTGCTGACTGGCAACAACAAGGATGCCTGGAGATTCTGCCATGCCAAGAAAAAACTCATTAGGAATGCGTGTGATCACTGATGCATGATCTTGGATTTTTTCAGAACAGCTGCCCATCTCAAAAAGATTCGGCGGCGGGGCTGGGTTGAAAGACTGTTCATGCCGTATGCAGAGTCCGTTGCAGATCATTCATACTCGATGGCCGTGATGGGCATGGTAGTATCCAAACTGGAAGGCCTTGATTCTGAGCGTGTTCTTAAAATGATTCTGCTGCATGATCTGGCCGAGTCCAGGATTGGAGACATCACGCCGGGCAGTGCCAGCAGGGATGAAAAGAGCATGCTGGAGAATGCAGAGTTTGAGAAAATTATCCAAGATCTGCCAGATGAGGTGGGATCCGAGTACAGGGAGATCTGGCAGGAGTATCTGAAAAACGCTTCAGCAGAGTCACGAATCGTGCACCAGATTGACAAACTGGAGATGGCTCTCCAGGCAATGGTGTATCGTGGTGACGGATACTCCGAGAGGGATCTAGAGCCGTTCTTCGAGTCTGCAAGATCAGGAATCACGAACCCCATGCTAAGCCGACTGCTTGCAGGCATTGAGGAGTCATGTCAGAAAGAGACAAAGATGAGTTAATCGAGGCGCAAAAGCAGGTAATCGGGATCCTCTTCGAGATAGTCCAAAGGCTGCAGGCAAACAGTGACCTTGACAGGGAATACCTTGAGATTGTTTTGGCCGGAGGCAGTGACCGGGTCAGGATGGATTCAATATCTGATGAGCGCGGGGAGAATGCGGGAATAATCCGGCGTCTCTTGGAACGGCTTGAGGACTAGCATCCGCACCCGTCGTCAATCATTCTCAGGTGTGCCGTCTGCTGAAACTTGTCCTGGACATAACTGGATATGTTTGTTATCCGCACCCTGGATGCCCTTGAAGTCCAGCTGCCCTCGTTTTCAAACCAAAACTCAATCTCGTCAACATTGTACATCTCCCCGTTTTTCACCAATTCCCTGAAGATGGCCTTTATCTCGTCTATCTCCGTATCCGACAGGTGTGACTTGTCCTCGACCAGGGATGTTATCTCGTTGAGTTTTGCAATGACGCTGTTTGTAAGTGGCATGAATGGGACTATGCAGGTTTCTATAACTGTCTTTTGATGGCACATGCGTATTCAATATGTCAGTGCATGCGGATTCTGAAAACAACCCTGCCCAGTTTTGGAGACGACATGGATGTGCATGCAGGCGCCGCGTTCTGGTCTGTTCTGCGTACCCGTCTATTATGGGATTTGTTCCTGCTTAAGACTGGACGCCGTTTGGCAACCCGGCATGAGACTCACGACCCCAAAGGCTGCAAAGATGACAAAGCAGCACGTACGCCTCCGCCCGTAATCCCGTGTGTGGTGCGGTCATGCGACAGACAAACTTTGCAAACCATTCCATGATGTCGGATCCGGTTGTTGTCATTTTGCATGCCTTTTGCCGCCAATTGCATCCATGACGGCCCTATGGGCGCCTTTCAGTGATTCGTCAGTCATCACGCTGCACCCAAACCTTGCGCTGCTGTTCTTTAATGCCTGTCCCCCGACCAGAATCGGTATACTGCACTCGTCCTGGATCTTTTTTACCAGTCTCTGCCCTGTCCTGATGTTGTCCTTGATTGTAATTGAGATTAGCACGACATCCGGCTCTGATTCTTTTATAAAATGAATGATCGTCTCTGCTGGAGCCGACGGTGATAGGTTGAATACGGTATGCCCCATGTTTTGTAAGAACGACTGCATTACATTGCACCCAAGACTGTGTTCCTCTCCGCTGGGAACGCAGATGAGGATTCTGGCACTGCCCTTGGCCATCGATCTCCCTTTGCTGAGAATGCCGACCAGCCTTGATGCGGCATTGCTGGCAACATGCTCGTCTGCTATGCTCAGCACGTTGTTTGCCCATGATTCGCCTATCCCGTACATCACAGGCCTCAAGATGTCCTCATAAAAATCCCCCAGAGTGGATGTCTTGGTGTATGACTTGCAGATCTCAAGTACCCTGTCCGTATCCCCTATGGTTAGGGACCTGAATGCAACCTCCCTCAGTTTTTGGATTAGTTTTTCGTTTTCGACTGTCCCGTGTGTCGTGTTGCCTGCCAGAAACGCACTGATTCGTGGGTTGTCCCTGTACTCTGGCGGTATGTCATCGGGTCCTACCTCCGAGGCCCTTCCCAGATACTTGATTATCTCCTGCCGCGACGTGCTTTTTTTAGAATCCCAGACGCTTCTGACCAGATAAAGATACTTCTTACCCATGACTTGCTTTGTTCGTATGTATACCATTAGTCCATTCCCCGGTCTTGCACGTCGAACCATCCATCAGGCATTCTGCTGATCCCCTGCATGCCTGCTGATCCCCTGCATGCCTGCTGGCAGCTGCCTGTCCGGAATTTGGCATTCTGCCAACGTATGCTGTTGCTGTTGCAGCGTATCTGTGGCATATTTGTAGCATCCGTATCTGCAGCATGGCCCGACTGCTCCTGTATGGGACACTCCGACAACACGTGTCTGGAATCTCTCAGAACCCCGTCTGCCTGCAGATGGGAACTGCTGCCAATCAAATGCGGTGCCTGCCAATCCTTGAGGGGACTGCATGCGTCTTATTAAAAAAAAGGGTGGACTAATCCAAGCCAAGAGGAACCTCGGCACTTCCCCAGTGCTCAGATATCCTAAAGTAGTAGTCTTTTGAGGAATCGTAGATGAACTGTGTCCCGCCGTATCCGATGTCGGGCCCAAAGAGCATGTTGAACTCCTTGGCCTGACCGGGCTTGAGCACAATCTGTCCGTTGGTAAAGTCTGTGCCTGCATACTTGAAGGCAGTATCCCCGTTCCAGACATCGTAGCTGCAAATCTGCGGACTCGTGCACTGCAGGGCAACGTTCTCCGAATCGGTGTTCTCTGCAAGCATTCTGATTGTCAGGATTGCCTGGCCTGTGGGGCTGATTTCAAGATCGCTTCCCTCAGAACCGATTCCGTTCCAGTAGAAGTTGATCGGTCCGGCATGAATCAACTGGGCCTCTGCCTTGTACTTGTATACGGTTACTGCATGCTGGGCTGCCTTTCTGCAGTCTGATCTCTTGGCTGCCTTCTTGATATCCTCGCATGCCAGCAGTTCTCCTTCAAGCTCTGCCAGTCTTGCGTCCTCCGAACCTGTATCCTCGTGCTCCTGAGCTCCAACTACAATGATTCCCACCTCCACAAGGTATTGAATTCCGCCAAGAAATTCGCTGTCCTCGATGCTGCCATCCACCCAAAACTCGGCAACATTCCTTACCCAGTCAGGGATACCCTCTGATGACTCTTGTGTCTCCTGCGTGACTGATACGTGCATGATCCCTTCTGAAATCAGGTACTCTATTCCCTGTACGAACACTTCGTCACTGATCTGTTCCTGTACCCAAAAGTCTGCATTACTCTTAATCCATGATGGCACCGTCTGTGCATCTGCCAATTGGGAGACTGATAGCATTGCAAGTATTGCCATGACTGTTATCCATGTTTTCATCAGTCTAATTACCCTATTATGATATTTAAACTCGTGGTAATTATATTTCCTAGTGTCCAAAAATAACGAATTATGTACTAATCCATGCCTGCCTTTTACAGCTTGGTGGCAAAATAGACACTAGTAATAAAAATTAACACTAGATTGTATACAGAAACCTTCAAAATTGCCTGTGAATGCAGTAATCGTGCTCGGTGGCGGCATAAGTGTCCTGTCGGCAGCCGCACTGCTCGCCCAGAATGGAATCCCTGCTGCAGTTTATGAAAAAACTTCAGGGTTGGCAGCAGAACGATATCGCCTGTCTAAAGGAATCACGCCCCGGGCAACGGCTCTCACATGCTGCCATTTTACAAGATCACTTGGGCGGATTGGATTCTTGAGCAGCTGGAAATAGCATCCAAATTGAGACTGGTAGATGCGCACGACATCTTTTTTTTTATATGACCAGGTGCTTTACAAATATCCAAAGAACATACCTGATGTCCTGAGCATGAGGACAAACTTCGTCCCTTGCATGGCTGCAGTATGTGATCCTTAATTATCAGATGTAACAAGCATTGCTGTGAAGCAGTACACCGTGCTTATAGGATTGGGGATTGGGGTGATTGTGCTGATGGCAGTAGTGTTTGGTGCCGACGTGCTCAAACTGTCTGTGGCCACGCAGAAACATGACATATTTGTCGACCCGATACTGGACAAGCAGAGCCTGTTTGTAATGGGCCGCGTGACGATACAGAATACCGGTTCTGAACCCCTTACCAACATTCATATCAATTTTGGAGACGGAGACACGTTGGATCTGGGAACCTTGAGGGCAGGACAGAAGGTCATAGTCTCGCCTCCTCCAGAAAACTCCATGGAGTTTGTCATGATCAGTGCCGATAACGATGTCTTTGTGAGCAAGGCCTACCGTGAACTGCCCAAGATGGTCGGCATGATGGGCTCCTGATTCCCATAAGGTGTGGTTGTGCAAAAGCCTCCCGGTGCAGGCCATGTGCCGGCGTACCTGATGAGACGGATTCTGTAGCGGGGAAAAAACAATGCTACTGGACAAAAAAATATGATGCTGGTATCTTTTAGATCAAACCAGGAATCCAAGCATGTCAACGCTGCTGGAAAGGCCCATCAAGATAAACCGCATAGTCACTACAAGCATAACCCATGCGCGTGCAATCGAGGATCCCATTCGGGCAAAGGTTGTAGAGATGCTGTACAAGCAGAGTCTTTCTGCAGACCAGATTACCCAAAAGCTCAAAAAAGTCGGCTTTAACAAGGCGCTGACTACGATCCGCCACCATTTGGAGATTCTAAAGGGATCAGGAATGATTGAGATTACAAGGATCGAGGAACAGAGGGGCGCGGTCACAAAGTATTATGGCACGTCAATCCGACTGATGGGCTTTCAGCCGCCGGACGACTTTGATACAAAGTACTCCAAAATCATAACCAGGACATCTGCAAAGCTTGAAAAGATCCTTCAGGGATTGGATATATCGACGGACGCGCCAAAGGGGAAGAAGCCTGAGGAGTACTCCCAGTATCTGATGGTGGAGATTATGAACCGGGCCGTGACAAACGCACTTGAGAATTCCAAAAAATAGGCACCTGCCCCCAAATTGCCGCGGGGAACATGCCGGCCTCGTGTGGCCAAACAACAACAGCAGCAGCAACTGACCCGGTGCAGGCGGTCCTGCGGGCAAAGAAGCCAGATTCTGCATCAAGAATGGCTTGCACAAAATGCAACGGCCGGGACATCATGCATACCTGGTCGAGAATCAGAAGACGAAACCTACTGCCGCAGATACGATGTTCAGCGCTATGTGGACTGCGGTCAAGGCGACTCCAAGGTACATGCAGTTTTTTGCCTTTTTTGGATCGTCATGGCGGATGACAAAGTATCCGATGATTCCTCCTACCACTCCAAGAAATATGGGCAACAGGTACCACCAGCCGCTTCTTGTCCGTACTTGCATCAAGTGGTGTTGCCCGAGGTTTTATTTTACAGGATGGGTCAAGGTTTTTCATACTGCTGCATAGTTTTTCATATTTGTACCCGAATGCGTTTCTGCATAGCGATGATTTCGATGGGATCGGTGCGATTTGAACGCACGATCTCTGCGACCCGAACGCAGAATCCTACCAATCTAGACCACGATCCCGTAAAATTCTGAGAGTTGTCCCATTTAAGCCTCACAGTGAACCGGTGTGCATACTGCATGTGGTGGCCTTTCTGTGGTGCCATTCGGAACGTGCCTATCCTGTCACCTGCATGATCTTGGTTCCTGCCAGTCCGGAATTGCAGGATCAGCCGTCGTAGCCTGCAATGCACCTGTGGCGTTCTTTGACACTTGATGCCGGGATTCAGACAACAATTGGACAGTAAGATGCTACGTTTAGGCACAAGTTGTCCGATTATCCTGTACCGAACTGACCGCTTATCTTGGTTCCTCAGTAGATGGAAATGTACCTTTCAAGGGTTTGTCCTGCAACCAGATTCGTACAGTCCTGTCCGTGTGCAATAAACTGCAAGACCGCACGGCCCCGATACCCAAACCAGTTCTTTGTGAACATGGTATGGTTTGACACACGTGTCCTGTCAAGTAGGGTGGTCAAGACGCATGACGACAGCGTGACAATACTAGACATATCTGATCCCTATGCGCCTGCAGTGACTGCGCGCGTCCAGAACGGCCAGGATGGCTTTGAGCACCTGTCCGGGCCCAAGGATCTGGATGTCATGAGTAACGCAGGCGGGACGTACGTTTTGGTGCCAGACTATGTGGATGGGTACCTGAACATAATTGACATCACAGATCCGGCATCCCCGGTGATGGCTGGCCCGGAATCGTTTGAGCTGGGCAGCGTGGCCGACGTGTCCGTGATCTCAACCGGGGCAGGCACGTATGCCGTGGTGACAGATGTCTTTGCAGACGGGATATACGTGGTGGATGTGACCGACCCGTCTTCGCCTGAGGTGCTGTCGTCTATCCTGTCCGGACCTGATAGGGCGTGGACGCTGTTGGGCGACGAGATGGAATTGTTTACAGTTGATGGCAGGGCGTATGCGCTTTTGACTGCATACGTCGACGACGCAGTACGCGTGACCGACATTACGGATCCGTACAAGCCGATTCCCAAGTATGTGATTCAAGACGGTCAGGACGGGTTTGACATGGGCAGGCCGATAAGCGTGGCGTCAGGTGTTGTGGGAGATGGCATGCATGCCATGATATCCGGGTTCAGGGACGGCGTGATCCAGATTGTAGACATGAGTGACCCTGAAAAACCCGTTCCGGTGTCTGTCATACAGGGCGGTAATTCCGGGTTTGAAGGATTTACCGGCGCAGGCAACGTGGTCATGACTGAAATCGACGGCACCTCATACGCCGTGGCAGCAGCATTCAATGAGGATGCGGTGCATGTGTTTGACATCAGCGATCCTGCCAACCCGGTAATGGTCGCAACCGCACGCGACGGCCAGGATGGCTTTGAGCTGGTGGGGGCAGAGGACATATCCGTCGTGGATATAGGCGACGGCACCTTTGCAGTCGTGTCAAGCTTTCGGGATAGCAGCATCCGGGTAATCGACATTACGGATCCTGCAACGCCAAGACAGGCATCGTTTGTCCGGGGCGGGATGGATGGGTACGACCTGCTGTACCATATCACTGACGTGGATGCCATAACGGTGGGCGATGCGTCCCTGATGGTGGCAGGAACGTTTCTGTCTGATGCAGTCGTTGTGGTGGACATCTCGGATCCGTATAATCCTGCCAGGCTGTCTAGCATGCATGGCCACCAAGACGGGGGATACATGCACGCAGTCCAGATGGTGGAGATGGCAGTAATTGGAGACAGGACGTACGTGGCGGCTGCAAGCGCGCGGGACAGCGTGCAGTTTGTCGACGTCACAGATCCCGAATCCCCGACGCTGGGAGGGCTGATTAGCGCCGGACTGGAAGGCACGACCATCTACGGGGTGCGCAGTGCGGGAGTGGTGCACACTGACTCTGCGACGCTTGCGCTTGTCATGATGGACGACGAGAACATAGTCCACATATTCGACGTATCGAACCCGTCGTCTCCGGTGTCTACGGCAGTCACGCCGCTGGCACTACGGTAGGATCCCGACATCCTGGATGCATATGCGCCTGGATGCTGCATCTGCCAAGTTCTTGGACATCTTGAGCGACGCGCGCAGGTGCCAGGCTGGGTGGCACTTGTACAAAAATGTACTATATCTCTCCCGTCTTGCTATGCGGCAGGCTCTCCCGCCCGAGACACGCTGATACGGCAGATTTATCCACGTCAATGTCATATGATGATATGCCTGACCAGCGGAATGTCGCATCTGCCATACTGCCAGTTACCCTACTTTCTGTCATGTTTTTAGTTGTATTTGCATCCATGACGTCATCTGAATCTCAGGCCATGCCTTCAGAGCATCTAACTGGAGGTTCTATTGCAGATGGCAGTACTGCATACCCACAACCTGATGTCATTCTCGACAAGGTTGATGCCTTGCTCTACAGCAAGATGCAAGAACCTGCCGATGCCAAATTTCAGGCATTCCTGACATGGAACACGAATGGCGATGATTCGGAATGTACTGGCATTGTTGCAACTGGTGTTATCCATCCATCCGACGAGTTTGCAATATTTGTCCTGGGGCCGATTGGTGCATGTGCTGTGGCAGCAGATTCCGATAATGGACTGCAACCTATGGGTGACGAAGATGCACTTGAAGGTACCAATTCAACTGACACTGTAAGTGACACCACGCCCCCTGTCATTGCAATCCCAGGCGACAACCCGCTTGCCATAGACCAGAACGGCACGTACAGTCATCCGGCAGTAACGTGCGAGGACGCAGTCGACGGTGCCATATCCGACATCACCGTCACCGGCACAGTCGACACCGCCGTACCTGGAACATACACCGTGACTTTCGGCTGCACCGACGCTGCAGGCAACCCTGCCGCTGCCACCCTGACAGTCCACATACGTGATGCAACTCAACCGGCCATCACGATCCCAGGCGACAACCCGCTTGCCATAGACCAGAACGGCACGTACAGTCATCCGGCAGTAACGTGCGAGGACGCAGTCGACGGTGCCATATCCGACATCACCGTCACCGGCACAGTCGACACCGCCGTACCTGGAACATACACCGTGACTTTCGGCTGCACCGACGCTGCAGGCAACCCTGCCGCTGCCACCCTGACAGTCCACATACGTGATGCAACTCAACCGGCCATCACGATCCCAGGCGACAACCCGCTTGCCATAGACCAGAACGGCACGTACAGTCATCCGGCAGTAACGTGCGAGGACGCAGTCGACGGTGCCATATCCGACATCACCGTCACCGGCACAGTCGACACCGCCGTACCTGAGACATAATCCGTAATTAGAAATTGTACATATTTTCCTATACTGTGTAGGTTTTTTGACTCCTATCAGGTTGCTTCCCGGACTAGGAGAACCCTGAGGTTGGCAAATCCGCAGACGATGTCATTGACGGTGTCGTATTTTTTCAGGCGGTTTCGGTAGACACCGCTCATTATGCGAAACCGTTTGACCCTGCGGATGGCGTGCTCCACATACACCCGTGCCTTTGAGTGCTTTTTGTTGAATTCCTTCTGCTCGGGGGACAATTCTGCGCCTTTTTGCTTCTTGTACGGCACTACTGCATCCCGGTCAGGAAATTCTTTGTTGATCCCCTGGTATCCGTTGTCCAGGATCTCTCTGACTTTGATCCTTTCCTTGTCCTTGCTCCCGTCCTTGCGTGGAAGGTTGTCAGGGAATGTCGGGTGTTTCTTCTTGAATACTGCAAAGTCGTGGATCCTGCCCGGGGAATGCCGGGTCTTGTGAAGGATGAGGCCGTCCGTGGCCGACGTGTACTGGACCTTGGACGTGTGCCTGTGTGCCTTGCCCGAGTAGTGGGACCGTTCCATGTCCTTGCGTCCGGGACGCTGTATCTGCTGCTCGGAGGCATCAATCAGGGCAGTCAGGCCAGGAATGATCTCCTCAAGATCGTCAAGCGTCTTGGTGGCCTTGATGTTGGCGTAGATCTTTGACGGAAGCGGAACGCACTGCCGGATCGACGGCTCCAGTGCCCCCATGCTGCGGGACACACTGGCCTGACCCACATGGAACGTCAGGGCAAGAAGATCCTGCGTAGCGTATGTCCTGTAATAAAACAGGACCAGAAGAAACCTGTTTTTCAGATCCAGTTTCCACCTGCGTCCGGCACCAATGCCGCGCACCCTGCTTCTTTTGGCGAGTCGCTTTTGCTCTGCCTTGGGGTATTTTTTTGCCAGCCGCCCTGCCACCAAATTAAATTCGGAGACTGTCAGTCCAGTGCACCGGATGAACAGTTTGGGCTTTTTTGCTAATTTGTCGTATAATGACATGCTTTGACATTGGCAATCAGAATAAAACACGGCTGACGTATAGTTTTGATCATCGGGCAAGTTCGAATTGACATGCAATTCCATGCAGTCAGCCAGATTTGTCCTGCAATGCGTCCAATCTCGTGATTATGCCCAATTACGGATGATGTCTCTGGAACATACACCGTGACTTTCGGCTGCACCGACGCTGCAGGCAACCCTGCCGCTGCCACCCTGACAGTCATTGTTCGCGATGTAACTCCCCCGGTAATTACAATTGTCGGCGACAATCCGCTTTTTCTAGATCCTTATGATATCTATGAAGAACCTGCCGTCACATGCATCGACGACGTGGATGGTGCAATTACGGATGTTACCACTGTGGGTGACATCGACACAACACGCACCGTAACCCAGACTGTTACTTTCGGATGCTCCGATACTGCCAACAACCCTGCCGCTGCCACCCTGGCAGTCATTGTGCGCGACACAACCCCCCCTGTAATTGAAATCATAGGCAGTAATACTATCCGCATAGGTCTGAACGGCACGTACACTCAGCCGGAAGTAACGTGTATTGACGAGCACGAAAGGGATCCATTCGTACTGGCATCCCCTAACACAGTCAGCACGGAGACCACCGGAATACAGACTGTGACTTTCAGGTGTACGGACAGGGCGGGCAATGCAGCCGAGACAACCCTTACGGTAAACGTCGTCGACATGTCATTGCTTGACGCGGTCCCGAGCAGCGCAGAGATACATGATCAGGATGATTTTATTGCTGCCATCGGCGATATCCGAATGATATTCACTGATCCTCTGGTATTTGAAAAGTTTCATTTTGTCGACAGGGGACGTGATTCCAGCGGCATAGCGTTTGACAATTTTGACGGCACGTTTCATGTCACTACTGCCGTGATTGATCAGCGGCACTACGCCCTGGTTGCAAGCTGGACTGATGACAGCGTTCAGGTAGTGGACATAACGAATCCCACCTCCCCGACATTGATAACATCAATATCTGATGGAACGACCTTTGACATGCTTGACGGGGCAAATTACATCACGACTGTCGTTATTGACGGAACTACCTACGCGCTGGTTACATCAGGTATCGATGACGGAGTACAAATAATAGATCCTATGCAGAATGTGCCTGACGTGGCAAATCATAAAATCATGTCAGAACTGCGCTAGACGTGGCCATATTTGAAAATCTCGTCTGCCGTATATTTTACAAATTTGTCTTGCACGTCCATGTGAAAAATCCAGTTTCCAGTATTGGAAAATAAGGCACGTCCTGTGGATGTGCGGCATCCGTCCCCGGGGCGGCAGGTTGTTTCATGGGGAATGGTGGGGGAATTTGCACAAATATTGGATGCCGTGCGCGACATTCCTGCACTGCCTGATGCCACCTGTCTTTCACTCCGTCAGGCGGCTCGTGCCGCCCTGCCTCAGAGGCGCGCCCTTTTCTCGGCCAGCCTTTTGAGAAGGTCCGCGTCCCTGAGTTTTATTTCGTCCCACATCAGATCCTGGTTTACCATTCCCGCAATCGCGTTGAGCTCGTCGTTGTACTCCTCCTCGGTGCCGTCGTACGGGTCAGTCAGCCTCTTGTACTGTTTCAGGCTTCCGATAACGTGCTCTATGGCCACACGGGAGCTGTTTACCCTCTTGTTGTAGGCGCGTTGCTTCTTTGTCAGGCCGCCGGTCTTTTTGTCGGCTCCACGCTTTTTCTTGTGCGGGTGCCTGATGTGCCATCCGGGATATTCCTCTCTTGCCCCTTGGTAGCCCTTGTCCATCAGGACGTCAGGCTTTTCCTCTTCGGGCACGTCCTTCTGGCCCATCCTTGCCGTAATGATTCCAAGGTTTGGCGGATCCTCGTTGAGCAGGGTCTTGTCGTGGACGCTGCCCGGAACGGTCTTGCTTATCGCCACTATCACGCGGCGCTTGTTGATCACGATGTTGGTGTTGTACGTGTGTGCCTTCTTCTTGCCAGAGTACGTCTTTTTGCGCCTCTCCTTGTCCGCGGACCTTCTGACCCGGTTGTGCGTGCCGTCCACCATCAGTTCTCCTCCCCTCCTGCCGGGTATTATCTTCTTGCTCTCCTCAAGCGTCCTGGCCTTTTGTGCAGCCTCGCTGATTTTGCGCGGCGCCGTGCCTGTCTCGCCTAGCAGCCTGGTCATCAGCGGAAGGTACCTGGAGACTGTGGCCTGGTCGACGCCAAACATCGCGGCAAGGGCTTCCTGCGGTATGCTCAGCCTTGCCCGAAACAGCCACAGCAGGTACGCGTGCCTCAGGGGCAGGATGCGCCTGCTCCCGGAGTTTTTCGATCTGCTCTTGATTTCAGAAAAGAGCGCAGTCTCCCCGTTCCGCTCCAAAAGATCCTCGAGGCGGTGCAGCGTGTGGTCAAACCTTTCCGGGGTGCGCAGCGTCATGGCGTGCAGGAATTCAGGATATTTTATGATGTCGTCAAGATACCTAGACGTGACAGTCCAGTGATCAGTCAGGCATTCCTCGAGGGCCTCGCACTTCTGTCGGTCTGTCCTGCGCGCCTCCCTGAGGGCCCTGATCCTCTGCCGGCGGAATTCATCCGACTCCCTGAGCGCCTCGTTTTCCTACTGTAATCTCTGCACCGTTGGATCGACTAGCATTGCCATCACGGTGTGGCGTAAAAATCACCGATCTTAACGTTTCGGTTATCCTTCTTGGATTGGCATGCTTTACGATTCTGTGGATATTCGGCCGCATGTGGTGCCGCACGTGGGAATAACCCAATTTAATTCAGTTTTTTAAGTCAGGCGCATTCTGCATGAGATCTAATCGACATGTCCCGCCCTGTCTCCCCCAAGCCGGTAGCGTCCATATCCGACGGGAGGGAATTTGACAGGCTTGACGGGGCAATATCTATCACAACTGCCTGGCTTGACGGCTCCCTTTACGCGCTGGTCGCGTCCGTTGCAGATAATGGCATCCAGATAATCAACATAACAGATCCTGCCTCCCCCAAGTCGGTCGCGTCCGTGTCTGATGGAATGGTTTTTGACGAACGTGGCAAATGGAATATCACCGGCGGTGATAGGTTTGACCACGTGCCCATTGTGGCTACCTTTGACGAACTTGCAGGGGCGCGTTCAATCACAACCGTCCAAATCCGCGATTCCCTCTACGCCCTGGTAGCATCCGTTGCCGACAGCGGCGTGCAGATAATCGACATATCCGACCCTGCCTTCCCCGTGCCGGCCGCATCCATATCAGACGGGGAGGACTTTGACGAGCTCTCCGGGGCAAACTCCATTACCACTATCTGGATCGACAAGACGCCTTACGCCCTGGTAGCATCCGTTGCCGACAACGGCGTGCAGATAATCGACATATCCGATCCCCACAATCCGGTACCTGCCGCATCCATATCAGACGGGGAGGACTTTGACGAGCTCTCCGGGGCAAACTCCATTACCACTATCTGGATCGACAAGACGCCTTACGCCCTGGTAGCATCCGTTGCCGACAGCGGCGTGCAGATAATCGACATATCCGATCCCCACAATCCGGTACCTGCCGCATCCATATCAGACGGGGAGGACTTTGACGAGCTCTCCGGGGTGATGTCTGTGGCAGCAGTTCGAATTACCGGCCACCCATACGCGCTGACTGCAAGCTGGATTGACGATGGCATCCAGATAATCGACATTACTGATCCCACAGATCCCGCACCGGCCGCATCACTGCATGACAAAATATCTTTTGACAAACTAGTGGGGGCAAATTCCATGACGACGGTTTCAATTGGTGAGTCCACCTACTCCCTGACAGCATCAGTTACCAACAACGAAGTACGGATATCTGACATATCAAACCCCCACAATCCGGTGCCGGTCGCATCCATATCAGACGGGGCGGACTTTGACGAGCTCTCCGGGGCAAACTCTATTGCCACAATCACCATCGACGACTCCCATTACGCGCTGGTCGCAAGCTGGGCAGACGACGGCGTCCAGATAATCGACATCACAGATCCCACAGATCCAGCTCCGGTCGCATCAATATCTGACGGAGAGCCGTTTGACAAGCTAGCCGGCGCAGCATCAATTACCACGATCACCATCGACGACTCCCATTACGCGCTGGTCGCAAGCTGGGCAGACGACGGCGTCCAGATAATCGACATCACAGATCCCACAGATCCAGCTCCGGTCGCATCAATATCTGACGGAGAGCCGTTTGACAAGCTAGCCGGCGCAGCATCAATTACCACGATCACCATCGACGACTCCCATTACGCGCTGGTCGCAAGCTGGGCAGACGACGGCGTCCAGATAATCGACATCACCAACCCTGGAAATCCCATATCCATATCGTCTGCATCCGACGGACTAGGCGGCTTTGACGAGCTGGCCGGCGCGGTGTCGATAACCACTGCCGTGATTTACAATACGCCCTACGCACTGGTCGCATCATTTGCAGACAACGGAGTCCAGATAATCGACCTCACAAAACCCAAAGATCCCCGGCCGGTTGCATCCATGTCTGACGGAGACGTCTTTGACAGGCTTGCCGGCGTGGTGTCGATAGACACTATCCAAATTCATACCGCGCCTTATGCGGTGGTAGCGTCGGTTGGAGACAGCGGGGCACAAATCATCCGCCTGTCAGACCCCCATTCCCCAGAACTGGCCGCATCCATGTTTGACGGGGCCGTCTTTGACGGGCTTGCCGGTACAACCTCCGTTGTCACCACATGGTTCAACGGCAGATCCTACGTGCTAGCCGGCAGCTGGATTGACGACGAAATCCAGATAATCAACATATTCAATCCATACTATCCGAGACCGGTGGGTTCAATATCTGACAAAACAGTCTTTGACAGAATGGCCGAGACAAATTCCGTGACAACCGCCCGGGTTGGCAATTCCACGTACGCGCTGATCGCGTCGGTGGCAGACCTGGGCATCAGAGTCATTGACATATCTGACCCTGCCTCTCCCGTGCCGGTAGTTCCCGTGTACGGCAAGAATATGCTTGACGGCCTGACTGGGGTGACCTCCATGTCCACTGCCGTGATTGCCGGTTCCACGTACGCGCTGGTCGCGTCTATTACGGATAATGGCATGTGGATAATCGATATGTCTGATCCTGCAATACCCGAGCCGGTCGCATTCGTGCGCGACGGGGAAGTCTTTGACGGGACAGATGATAAAGTCTTTGACGAACTGGACGGGACCATCTCCGTGGCAACCGTTCGGGTTGGCGACTCCACGTACGCGCTGGCCGCAGGCTGGAATGACGACGGAATCCAGATAATCGACATATCCGACCCACATTCTCCTGTGCCTGTCGCATCCATACGGGACGACACTGTTACAGATGAGGCCGGTTTTGACAGGCTTGGCGGGGCACGGTCCATAACTACTGCCGTGATTGGCGACTCCACGTACGCGCTGGTCGCGTCGGTTGCAGACAACGGCGTCCAGATAATCGACATATCCGACCCACATTCTCCCGAGCCTACCGCATCCGTGTCAGACGGAATCCTCTTTGACAGGCTAGCCGGGGCAATCTCGATAGATTCTGCCGTGATTGGCAACTCCACGTACGCGATAGTCGCGTCCATCCTCGATCACGGCGTCCAGATTATAGACATATCTGATCCTCACTCCCCGGAACCGGCCGCATCCATGACTGACGGAATATCTTTTCGCAAACTCGCCGGGGCTATGTCTGTTGCAGCCATTACGACTAGCGACGCTGCCTACGTTCTAGTCGCGTCCATCCTCGATCACGGCGTCCAGATAATTGACATATTCGATCCCCGCTCGCCCCGGCAGGTTGCGATTGTGTATGATGGAAAAGTTTCCGACGAACTCAAAAGGGCAATCTCTGTCGCAACCGTCGTTGTCGACGGTTCTCCTTACGCGCTGGCTACAAGCTGGGTCGACGAGAATGTGCAGATAATCAGCATCCGACCTCCCTTCTTTCCCGTCGCCGGTATCATTCACCCCTAGTGTTGAAATCGGTGGGAATGTGAACGAAGCGACTGGCGAAAAGCCTAAATTTGTCCCAACCAAGTTCTGCGGAGGGAAATGCCAATGACTGACATGCCGCCAGACAAATGGACGTCGGACTGCCCTGACTGTCCCAAGAAGGATCACGCGTGGACGCGGTGCAGGGTGGGCAAAAAGTCCAATCCGGGCTGGTTTGCCCTGAGCGGCGACGACTACAAGATTTACGAGGAGTGCTCCAACTGCAAAGTATGCAGGCTCCTCGTGGTGAGGGGCAACAATGCCACATACACCTATCGCCGGAACCTGAAAAATCGCTGGTAAATCAACATCCGGTACACGATGTGGCAGAACTACTCGGCACTTTCCTTAGGGCAGTCCGGCAAGACTAAACATCCTGAATCCAAGGTTTGTCCGACACCCCGTTTACTTTTGATAGGAACTGTAAAGTTACAGGGACCCAATCCCATACCAGCGCACGATCACGGACACATGCGGATGTCGTGAGCTCTGCCGCCCTTAAAAGCCGCGAACGGCCACATGATCTGTGACACATACTGAATGCATCTGGCAGTTCCACGACAAGCACGACGAGATCAAGGAAACGTTTGAGAATTTCAGGCACGACACCAACGAGGCCATCAGGCTCGGAATGCTACACAACATAACGTCAACCAAAAAGTTCCAGGAACTCGCGTATCCCGAATTGAGGCGGGAAGGACACTATGCCACACACACGCAGGAGGCAATCAAGGCCGGCACGTCACTGCTGAAGTCCTGGCGCACCGTGCTTCGCAAGGCCGCAAGGAAGGCCAAGCCCAAAAACCGCAAGAACCAATCCGTCAAAAAGCCCAAAAAGATTACGCGGCCGTACGTCAGAAAGGAATTGCTCAAGATAAACAATCAGAACTACAAGATCATTGACGGTTTCATTGAAATCCCCATGATGTTGGGGAATCATGTCCGAATCAGGCTTGCCCCGTACGTGCTAGAAAAGATCCAAGGCAAAAAACTCGGCGGCATCACGCTGACCAAGGACAGGCTGATCGTGCCATACTCGGAGACCGTTGAACAAACGGTTCCCGATGGATGGCTCGGAATGGATCTGAATTTGGACAACATCACCACGTACGACAACCAATGTAACGTCAAAGTGACCGGCATGGCCAAAGTCAGGCATGTCCGCACCAAATGCAGGGAGAAGGTGGGCCATCTTACGCGCAACGACCACAGGATAAGAAAAGAGATCGCAGGCAAATACGGCAAGAAAGAAAAAGACAGGACCGCGCCCCTCATGCACGCGGCAGCAAACGAGATCATCTCGCGGAACCCGGGAATCGTCATGGAGGATTTGACGGACATGAAAGAGGGATGGAAAAAGGGCGGCAAGGCATCAAGGAAAACCAGAACCAAGTTGAACAGTTGGGGATATCATATTTTGCAATTCATGGTTGAATACAAGGCTAGAAGGCTCGGCCTTCCGACCAAGAAAGTATCGGCGGCAGGCACGTCATCAAGGTGCGCGGAATGTGGGGGGGGGGAAGACAAACTCCGAAGCGTACCGGATGGTCAGGTGCAAACACTGCCACGTGTCCATAGACAGGGACAAGAATGCAGGTAACAACATACTTGCACGTGGGCTGTGGTTCGGCCCGGTCGGGTCCGCAGATGAAGCGATGGCGAGGGCTAGATCCGGGAAGCCGGATTCGAATACTTTAGTCGATGCGGATCAGTCAAGTCGCGGGTCACCGTAACTTTACAGAGCCTTTTGATACCATCAGTTAAATTCTGCCCTGACTGAACAGGGGTGTTTGAGGTTTCTTGCAAGCGGAAAGGTAAAGGACATTTATGAAGTGGATGCTGAGACGCTCCTCTTCAGGTTTTCAGACAGGGTCTCTGCGTATGATGTAAAGTTTCGACAGGATATCCCCAGAAAGGGGGAGGTGCTGTGCAGGTTTGCAGAGTTTTGGTTTGACAGGCTTGAGACCCCGAACCATTTTGTAAGACGCCAGTCAGATACCGAGATCGTCGTAAAAAAAATGAACATGCTTCCAATTGAATGTGTGGTACGCGGATACTTTTATGGCAGTCTGGTCAGCAGATGGAAGAACGGCACCGCGACACTCCCTGACGGCGCAGACACCAGACTTGCATCAAGACTGCCGGTACCCGTCTTTGACCCCACCACAAAATCAGAGCATGATGTTCCTGTTGACAGGGAGGGTGCAATCCAAAGGAACCTGGTAAGCCCTGAGCAGTATGACACCCTTGAGCAGGTATCAGTCGGAATTTATCAGAAGATGGCCCGGATTGCAGATGATGCAGGATTCATACTGGCTGATCTGAAACTGGAGTTTGGGATCCTTGACGGCCGTATCACCCTTGGGGACTCGATAGGCCCTGACGAGTACCGGTTGTGGCTAAAGGACTCATTTGAGGTGGGCCATATACAGGAGGCATATGACAAGCAGCTGCTGCGCGACTGGCTTACTGAAGCCGGTTATCAAAAGCAGTTTGAGGATGCCCGTGCCGCAGGAGCAGAGCCTGTCGCACCTGAGATTTCCCCTGAAATTGTCGCAAAGATGACACGGCGCTACACCCTGGCATATGAAGGACTGACAGGCCTGCGCCTGCCCTGATCCGTCCCTGTGATATCCAGATCTGCTCCTGATTGCAGACTGATATGCATAGTCGGGGACATAATGTTTCGCTCTTTTTCCCGTCCAGACTGTAGCTACCGCCCATCTTAGAATTATACCAAGTTGGCAGGGTACAGGGATGTAATCTGACTAAGTTTGTTGCAAGAATTTCCGGGAATGCCTTTACGGCGTAAGATATTTCATCATCTTGACCGGCTTCATCTCGCCTGAGTTGATTATTCTCTTGACGACATCCACGACTTCATCTGTTGTTTTGAACTGCCGCCCGGCAAGTGTTTTCTTGAGCACCCTCCACTGGACCTCGATGGGGTTGAGCTGTGGGGTGTACGGCGGGAGGAATATCAGCCGTATGTCCCCGTTGGTACCATTTACAAAATCCGTGACCGTGTCGGTCTTGTGGTATGACGCGTTGTCCAAGATCATGACAAATTTCCCGTACGTCTGGCGCATGTCCGTCAGGAAATCCTTGAACGTCTCGGAATTTGTGTACTCTACGTCCTTTACGTGGATCCTCTCAGATGACAGCGCGCCAAACATCCGGGATGACTTTGTGCTGAACGCCGTGTCTACCGTATTGCCGCCTCCGATTGGCCTCCACCCGTACCCGGCGCTTGCCCCCAGCTGGACTGCGACCTCGTCTCCTGCAAGTACCGTGCGTCCACTCGAAATCATGCCTAGGATAGACTCGGTCGTCTCCTCCTTGAACCGCTTTTGTTCTTCTGCCGTGGCAGACCTGCGGGGCACGGGTCTTGGTTTCGTGTATGAGAATCCGAGCCGGCGCAATACCCGTCGCAGCGTACGGGCGCTGGCGCCCATGCCGATCCAGTCCATGATTACACCAAGCAGCATCCTTGTGCTCCATGACGCGGACTCGAACCCGAATTTTGACGGCGCCTCCAGGAGCCAGGCCTTTATCATCCAAACCGAGCGTTCTCCCAGCATCCTCCTTCTTCCGGTAGACTTTTTGTCAAACCTGCCTGCCAGCCCGCGCCTGGTGACCCTTACCAGCCAGCCGCGTATGGTGGAATACGGCTTCATCATCGCACTCGATATGGCGTGCAGGCTCATCCCGGCTTTTCTCTTGTGGCATGCAACCAATATGTCCCGCGCCTTGCCGGACGGCGTCTGGTTAATCATCCGGAGGATCTCATCTTGGTTTGTATCCTGCAGGAATTCGTTGCCCTTGGGCAGCCTGTCTTTCCTGCACAGCGCCTTTGAAAATATCATGCCAATTTTCAATATGTCCTAGGATCAAAGTTTTTCGGTTGTTTGCTCACAAATCCGCACCGTCAAATTAGCGAAACATTATGTCCCCGACTATGCATGATGGCAGCATCATGTCTGCCCTGCTCATGCAGAGGCACGTTGACTCGAATTTTGTTTTACGGCACATGGCATCCTGACCCCCGTTTTGGGTGCCTTTCGGCACGTGGGCTGCCGGGGCGGGATCTTTTTGCCACCATCTCAAAAGTGTCACACCACTGTCATGGCAGCTGCCACGGTACGGGGACATGTGTCATAGAATCGCTGTCATTCTGCTGGCATCATCTGGATTCTTCCAATACCATGACCATACCATTGATACTGCTTCAACCATGCCGATCTGATTTGTATTCCATGTATGGGATAGATATCATCTTTATGTCTTGAATGTCATGCCGATATCACATATATCATATCGATATCACCCATATCATATTGGTATCATGCATACCAGTCCAATGAATATCATACCAATACCATGATGATGCCGTGGGGAAGACGCCGGCAGGAGCCACTGCATGTGATGCACGTCATGGTTGGGGGTGCCATGTCCTGCTGTTTTTTGTGGCACTATGACACAATTATGTTGATGGTCTGATGCAGACGCAATCATGCATGAAAACCGGACATCCCCCCCCAATACCGGTCGGCCGTGAATCCGAACCGAATGGCGTTCTTTTGCATCCTGCAGGCATGCAGCCTGCAGAAGATTTTTGTTACAGGCCGCTGTGACAGTTTCCATGAATGAACAGGCGTCAAGATTGTTCTCTGAGGCAAATCTTGTCTTTATCGCAACTGTCATGAAGGACGGTTCCCCGCAGGTCTCCCCGGTATGGGCAGACTATGAGGACAGCCATATCCTAGTCAACACGGCAGAGGGAAGAACAAAGCACAAAAACATTCTGCGTGACCCCCGCGTCGCAGTATCTGTCGTATCCGGGAACAATCCGCTTGACATGGCGACTGTCCGTGGCACTGTCGTGGAGATTATTCCCGACTATGACTATGGGCATATAGACAAGCTTGCACAAAAGTACATGGGTCGTGATCGTTACCCGTTCAGGCATGACGGCGAAAAGAGGATCATCCTGAGAATCCGGCCTGCCAGCGTATTTGTCATGCCCCGGCTAAAGATCAACAATGCTGAATCCTGAGTATTTCTAAATTCGAATTTAGAAACATTGTATATTTACTGCCTCAAGCTAAGGAGCAGGCGTCAGGTATGCGACCTTGTACTGCCTGGTCCGGATGCCTGTTTTTTGCCGCATGCCTTTTGATGCCGCCGCCGCCGAAAAGAGTGTCCTGCAAGGCACGAGTTCCTGTGCGGGATGCGGTGAAAATGTCCGCCGGCTCTGCAGGAACCCGGCCGGCAACAGGGCCATGCCCATAACTTGGTTTGTCAGGATGGGCGTCGTGCAGCGATGATCACGTGTGCTGCAAAACGATACTGCGTCGATGTGGCGTCCTCTCAGAAACAGGCAATGCAGACTTTCCAGCAGTGCGGAAAATACAGGCTTATGGTTTTGCCTACTGGCAGTTGGCTATGCAGATTACTGCAACATCCGATGATGACTGCTCCTTTTGTGGCCTTATGAGGACATCATACCTACTCTCCTCATCGAACGGTATGTCAAACTGCGTGGTTCTCTCGACTGGCTTGTCCGGCTCCAGCCATTCCACAAGCAGATCCTTGGCGGAGAATGCGCCGTGGACCGCCTTGTGCCTCTCTCCGTCCCCGTCTAAGATATACATCTGCCCCCCTGAAAATAGCGTTCTCTCATCGCCGATGTTTTTTGCAGTGATCATGATCTGGACAAACGTGTTGTTGGCCCTGACAGCCTTGCTTCCCTCATGGGTTCCGTCAAACATTACCACGTATTCCACCGGACCTATGGTGATAGCATCGCCGGCATTTACCTCAATGTAGTTTGTCTGATATTCTATGTATGCGTACATGGCTGCAGTCATGGATGCTATCACTGCACCCACCACGATTATTATGCCGACTCGTGCCATGTCTTGGCGTATCAATTCTGGCATATATAACTACAAGTATGAATTCCGTAAATGAAAATGTATTTTTTATGCCAGCCTAATTCTGCCACAACGGCTCTACAGGCTCGAGTAACGGTTTAGATTGCATGGTGCCTAGCAAAACCACTAGTCACGCGCTATCGATCTGCCTACGTCAAAAATTTGCCCGAATGAATTGCTTCTGGATTATCCTACGATGCAATAAGTTTTAAAAATACTATCATCAACTTGATGCATGAAAGCGCTACTGCTTGATGATCTGTTGGGAAGGCAACTCAACGACGTTGAGAAGAAGAATGCCCCCAAACAACTATACGCAGAAGGACCAATGAACATCCCACTCCGTCCGCCCAGAGTGTCAATTGTGGGCACCAGAAAACCCACCGAAGAGGGGATAAAAGAGGCTCGAGCTGTAACGGAGATGCTTGTAGATGAGGGCGTTACAGTGGTGAGTGGTTTGGCCAAGGGAATAGATACCATAGCTCACCGGACTGCCATCCAGAAAGGTAGGACAATAGCTGTCCTAGGGACACCCTTGGATAGGCAGTATCCCAAAGAAAACCGTGATCTTCAAAATGATATCGCAATGAACCATCTGGTCGTATCCCAGTTTCCTATTGGCAAGTTAGTATTCAAAGGCAATTTCGTCGCACGGAACAAAACGATGGCACTGATATCCAACGCTACTGTAATAGTAGAGGCAGGTGAGAGTAGCGGTACCATCCATCAAGGATGGGAGACTCTTAGGTTGGGAAGACCGTTGTTCGTATGCCGTACTGTTGCAAGATCCCGTCCAAGATGGTTGGACAAGATGGAACATTATGGCGCAGTCATCTTGAACGACTATAGTGATATACTAGATGAAATACCCAGAGACATCCCGATGGTAAATGTGTTCGTATACCAAGAATTAAAAATTCATATCAAAATTGCCCATAAATGATTGATGCGGCAGCTGCATCTGAAAATCATGGCGTATGTGATACTCAAATGATGGGAAAAGACACCCCAAACGTCCGGTATCCTGGACAATTGAAGCACCGTGCATGGCACACGCTAGACGTGCCTCCGGCGTAATTTGATGCTGTCTTAGATGGCCCTGTACAGGAAGTTTTCAACTGCCAGGTTCGGCTTCGTATACCGCGTGTACCTGGTGATGGCCTCCCGGAGCATGCGCAGGCTGGTGTACGGCACGTCAAGGACTGCCCGCTTAAGATCCCTCCAGTACGTCTCTATGGCGCTCAGGTCCGGGGATGCCGTGGGCAGGAAGACTATCTCCAGGCCGTCTGTCTTCTCAACCAGCTCGCGTATCTTTGTCGCCCTGTGCTGGGAGGCCTTGTCCATGATCAGGCAGATCTTCTTGAATTTGTATACTGCCTGCCTCAAAAAATCCGCAAAGGTGTGCCGGTTGAACCTGTCGTACTGTCGGAACATCCCCCTGCCGTCTGTGGTGATCAGGCCGTGGAGTACAGTCTTGGAGTGCGAGCCCGTGTACGTGTAAAGCGCCCGCATTCCCTTCCTGGTGTAGCCACGCCTCCGCGGCCGCGCATCGGAGATCACTATGGACTCGTCCTGTATCGCCACGACTGCCCCTTCACTGTTCTTTTTTTATAATCTCCGGCATTGACTTTTGGAATTCCCTGATCTCCTCGTCAGAGGCCCTGCTTGCGTGCCTTCCCACGGGAACCTTCTGGGAATAGCCCCATCCACGCAGCAACTTGCGCACGTATCCGAGATCGTACTTTACGCCGGTTCTCTGCAGGATGTATTCCTGCATCTCCCTGCCCGTCCATACAGTCTTCTTGCATGCATTCTTTCTGATCTTCTTCATGTCTGCCTTGCCCGCCTTGGTCGGCCTGCCGGAGCGTGGCATGTCCTCCAGTCGGTCAAATCCCACTTCCAGGTAGCGCTCATGCCACTTGTAGCCCCACGAGGGCGACTTGCCAAGGGATTTTGCAGAATCCCTTATGGTTATTCTGTCACGCTGGACCCTGATGATGAGCATCATGCGATCCTTGATCTTGCAATCGGTCTCAGTGGCGTATCTTTTCAACATCGTCTTGGTCTTCATTGACTGGATCACGTGGGATGATCACATTACCATATGAGTTGAAATTATTTAATAATCACATGAATTTTTTACTCTTGGTATACAACCCACCCAAAGTCATTGAATTTGCCTCGCTGCTATCATACGTCCCTGAAGGATGGTGGCGTGATCGTGAATTATCCGAAGAACTACTAAATGTGCTCAAAATGGGCCGGGAATACATGATATAGTGTCAATCAAAAGTCTTCTACGTCAGTCTGAGCGTAACATTTTTTGATCACTCCGCACTACCGCCCACATGGATGAAAAAAGCAAAAAGCTGTTAATCCAGGCCTACAAGAAAGAGAAGAGGGGAACCATAAAGGACAGGATCCACGCCGTCTGCATGGTCAAGATCAGGGGGCTGGGCGTATCCGAGGTGGCATCACTGTGCTTTTGCGACCCGCGCACTGTCACAAGCTGGGTCCGGCATTTTGATAGCGAGGGTCTTGCAGGCCTGGAAGACAGGCCCCGCCCGGGCAGGCCGCCCAAGGTCGGGCTTGAGAAGATTGCGGGGCTTGCAGCAAGGACTGGCAGCATCACAACTCCAAAGCAGCTCAAAGAAAACATACGCAAAGAATTCAAGGTGACATACCACATTTCAAACGTCACAAAGATAATGCACAGGCTTGGCCTGTCTGCCAAGACGGCCCGGCGCATCCACGTCAACAGGCCAGGGATCAAAAAGATCAGGCAGTGGCAGCGCAACGCCAAAAGGCGGATTTCACGCCTGCAAGAGAAGGGTTTTCTCCCAGTCGTCTTTGACGAGGCCATATTTGTAGACGATCCGGCATCGGGCGTAAAGTATTGGTCGCCAGAAGGCGAGCCGATTGTCACGACATACAAGGGACGGCACGGAAAGGTGGTGGCATACGGTTCCATTGTAACAGACGGCAGGCAGTTCTTCAGGACGCATGAAAAATTTGACAAGGAGACGGTCCTGCAGTATCTCAAGGATCTGGTCAGGCATTTTGGAAAGGTGGTCGTAATCATGGATAATGCGCCACAACACAAGTCAAGGATCGTGATGAAATTTCTAAAGGAAAATCCCGACATCAAGGTCATGTGGCTTCCAGCTGCAACGCCCGAGCTTAGCGGCGTGGAGGAGTACTGGCACCAGGCAAAACGTAACGTGCTGGTGTCCGAGTACTATGCCACGATAGTGCAGATGCGCAACGCGATGTCGGAGTATTTCAGGACCGCGCGTCCAAGGATTGACGTAATGGAGTTCATCTGTAGAAAGTCCCTAAATGTAAAAAACTTTTGATCGACACTATAGCTCTAAAACGTGATTGTAATCAACCCAACGGTCTCATCTCAATCTATGATGGTGTGGCAAGATGGTGTGCCGAATACAACCTGTTCCCTGACTTCTTTTCCAAGGACACGATACTATAGTGACGCGCAAAAGTTTTGACAAATTCTGCCCGAAAACTATGTAGATCCGTGGTCCTTGAACGCAGCATGGACGAAACAAAACAGGAAGAACTCGAGTAAGTGTTCACGTGGTTTAACTCATTTTTAGGCGTATTTTGCAATCTCCGCCAAGTAATCCAATTTCTTGTTTTTCCATGTCATTACACATGAAAAGAAATTCGCCATCCACGTCATCGTCTCCTCTGCCCTTATGCTGCCCCGTATTTTTCTGTGCACGACTATCTCGCGCAACCCGCGTTCTGCAGCATTGTTTGTAGGCGGGATCTTTGGGTTCAGCACGAACCGGAACAGGTCGCTGCCAGCATTGCTGATCTTGACCATGAATTTTTCCAATATTGGATCGTCGGCGTACCTTGCAACGATCTTTTCGATGCATGACGTCAGCATGGCAGACGCGTTGTCCCGGAGAGAGCGCGAGCGTTTCCTGCTTGCCCTTCTGGCATAATCATAGATTATGCGCAGGTGCTTCAGGACGTTGCGCGCGCCTGGGCAGTCCGGATTGCGGTTGCAGATGTCCCTGGCCTCGCGTATTATGTGCGACCAGCAGCGCTGGACGCGGTATTTTCCGTACGCCGTCCAGCCGTCGCACACTAACGTGCCGTCCCAACCCCCAAGCGCTTCTTTCAGAACCTTTGCCCCCCGGCTGTCCCGTATCACGTACAGCGCGTGCCCGGTCAGCGGATCGTGCAGTATCCACACCCAGACGTTGCGGCCGTTTAGGTGAATCGATGTCTCGTCGGCGTGCAGTATCTTGGCCTTGCGTATCATGGCGGCAATGGCTGCCGCAGGGGCGCCCAGCGACGTTCCCAGCCTGCGCATTATGTTGTGCGCCGTGCCCGAGGAGAGTGTAATTCCGTACCGCGACATGCGGTCTGCGATCATCCTAAACGGCATGCGACACACGTAATCGTCTGCAACATCAGTCGTTATGCTCGGATCGTAGCTGCCCTTGTCTGGAAGGCCGGTCTCGGGCTTGATGTCCACCAGACCGCAGGAGCAGCGACACGTGTTTATGGTGTGGCGCGTGGTGATGACCTTTATCGTGCGCTCCACCCTGGTAATGTCGCGTTTTTCTGACTGCACTATGGAAAGGCTACCCGAGCCGCATTCGGGGCAGGCCTCCGGGGTGTGTTCCTCAAACTCGGTGGGTTTTGGCTTGCGGGTGCGGCCCATGTGGCCTTTTTGCCCCCCGCGCGACTTCCCGCTGCCGGCCGCATCCACGCGGTCCTTTTGATCCCGGGAGGCTTTTGTGGATTTATTGTAGGCATTCTTTTCGTCGCCTTTTCCCTTTGTGTCAGGCCATCCGGGCCCCCTTTTTTGTGATGACGGGGTGTTGTAATTGTCATGCCGCACCAGCCTGCGCTTAAGATCAGCAACTGCCAGATTCAATTCCTCAATTATCTGCCCTTGCATCTCAATCGTCTGCTTGAGCTTGATGTTCTCAGTCTTGAGATCCGTGTACATCTTTTTGAGTTCAGCCTGGCTTTTCACATCGGGTTTGGATTACCATCCTATTTGGATCTGTGGTTTGCACAAAATTTACCCAAGAGTGAACTGAATTAGGCACGACGTGAACACTTACGAACTCGAAAAGGCGTACAAAAAGGAAAAAGACGGCAGGGTGCGTGTCAGAATGCTTGCAGTGCACATGGTACACGTGCGCAAGATGAGCATAAGCGATGCCGCAGACATTCTCTTGCAGGCTGACCGGTGGGTATACCGCTGGATGCGCAGATACGAGGAAGGAGGCCTCGAAGGCCTCCGGGATCTTCCCAGATCCGGCAGGCCGCCCAAGATTTCGCCGGAAGCGATGGACGGCATACTGGACAAGGTAGTGGACCGGTTCAAGACCACTCCTGCCGAACTGCAGCAGGTCATACACAGGGAAACGGGAACAAAGATGCACAGAACGAATATCAGGAAAATCATGCAAAAATACGGCCTGTCTCCCAAGGGGTCGCAAAGGATCCACATCAACAGGGCCACCAAAACGGCCGTAAAAAGCTGGCAATATCGCCTCAAAAAGAGAATTTCACGCCTAGAAAAGGACGATTTTGTCCCAGTCGTGGAAGACGAGGCGTTCTTCATACACGACGTAAAATCGGGTCGCAAGTATTGGTCGCCTGTGGGGGTGCCAATAACCGTGCCATATACGGGAAGCCACAAAAGAATCGCCGTGTACGGTTCAGTCACGACCGATGGCAGGCAGTTCTTCAGGACTGCCAGCGGGTTTAACGCGCCCACATTTGTTGCGTACCTCAAGGCCCTGCAGAGGCATTTTGGGAAGGTGGCCGTCATGGTGGACAGGGCGTCCCCGCACCGCTCAAAAGCCGTCCGGACGCTGCTGCGCGAGAACAAGAACATCAAGATCATATACCTGCCAAAAGGCTCGCCGTATCTCAACGCCGTGGAAGAATGCTGGCACCAAGGAAAACGGAACCTGCTTGTCTCAGAATACTACAAAACCTTCTTGGACATGCACAGTGCCGTCTCCCAGTATTATCGAACTGCAAGATTCAATCTGGATTTGTTCAAATTCCTTAACAGAAAAGCCGAATTATTTTGCAGGAACTTTTGATCGCCACTATAGTTCCAGTACCTGGAAGCGTACTGACCCGTCCCGACACTCTCTGGGTTCCAAAACTGCTCGCAAATGCCTTGGTAAAGCAAGGGTTAGGATCCAGCGTCTCCACGTGCCTCACTCGTAATGTATCTGTACCCAAGTCCGCCTTCAGCAAATCTCATGAGAGGGCGACCCCGGCCAAACACCGTGAGACTATGGTGGTTGAACGCATGATCACAGAACCTACGAACATCCTGCTGGTAGATGACTTGGTGACCCGGAGGGCGACATTTCTAGGAGCCGCCTCTAGGATCGCAGAGATGTATACAAACACAAACATCAAAGCGTTTGCGGCTATGAGAACCATAAGCAACGGAAGTGAATTCAGTGACATAATAGATCCACGCAACGGAACTATTGTTCTCCTCTCAAATGGTCGCTCGCAGAGGCGTCCATGATTGTAATTATTACCCAGACTGGTGCAGCAAGGGTAGCAGACTTGTGGATCTTATCCAGTTGAAAGCATACCTGCTGAAAAGCGTGAGACTGGACTTCAAGTCGACTGGGAATAAAACAGTCTGCGTGGTGAGCGTCAAGTCGTTAAGGCATCTGCTTTTTTTGCACCGCAACGGTGGGGGGGGGAGAGTCGGTTCTTGGTCAGGGGACTACAAGGGCAAAAAAATTGGTGGACAAGGAACAAAACCTGTACATTGCAGACCCCTTTGTTGACTCCTGAATTCGTCTCTCAAAGAATGCAGGATGCGTGATCCGGAATCCTGTGGGACCTGGAGTACACTTTCGGCACAAGTCCTGATATTTTGATGCCTGCATGACACTCGTTTTGTCCCGTATCCGACATACCTCCGCTGCATTCTGGGGGGTTTAACACTCAGGCACGGAAATAAAAGATTGGGCATGTTCTGGTGAGCTATCACGATGGTTTGGGGGTTGCATGTCTCCCCTAGGCACAAATGTTAAACCCCCCCTCAAATCGGCCGTTTTTGGAAATATGGGATTGTGCCTAGATGGGGTGGTTGTACAGGGGGGTTTAGCATCTAGGCACGGATTGGCATATTGAGGTCCTGTGTGACTGCTTTGTGCCTGTGTGTCGGGGCATGTTTTACTCCAAAGGGTAGGGGGTTTTGGGTCCAATGTGGGCAAGAAACGGCGCAGGTCAGGCACAAACTAGAACGTCTTCATCAGGAATCTGGATGTCTTTTCATGCATGCCTGCTATCTGGTCTATTGCATCCATAACCGCCTGCTGGTTGATGTCCTTTTCCAGCACTATGTACACTCCAATCTTCTGCTTGCCGTCTTCTGTCATGTTGCGGTTTATGGCGTGTATGGATCTGCAGTACTCCCTGACCCTGTCCTCCCACATTTCCTTCTCGTCCGGGGTAAACTCCTGGTACCTCTTAATCTGCTTGTTGAGCATGACCACCTTGGCCCCGATTACTATTGTTCCGGACTGGGCCTTTGGCTCAAATATCTCGATTGGATGGTTTGTATGTTGTACCAGTATGTGAAACGAGTTTTCAGGATTCTTGATGGATTTGAAGGAGAGATCATGGTGAACCAGCCATCTCTCCACGTTGTCTCTCATCCTGGATGCACTCATGGGGTGGGTTGCTGTCGGTTCTATATGATTCTAGGCTGTGTGATTAGAGGCATGGATCTTAAATATTTCTAAATTCGAATTTAGAAACATCTGTGTATTAGAACGCCTGGGTAGGATGGATGTGGCTGTTTGTGCTGTAATGTGATCATTCTAAATTCGTAACTGCATAGTTTTTTGATCAAATGTTGAACTCCATGCCTACGCGCGTCTATGCAGTTTTTTGACGTGGAGCCAGGCCCTCGCGCAGGATCGTGCCAAGATCATCTCCCCTTGCCTTGCATGTCTGCTTGATGCTCATCAGCGTGGCAATGGCATCTGCACCCTTCTTTGACCTGCTCCCGTTGCTGTTCTTGCGCAGGATGACGCACGGCCTGATGGCCCGCCTGCCCGGTTGTTGTGGTATTCGACGCCGTCTGTCTCCAGAAACGCAAACAGGTGATCCCCCTCCCGCACCAGCCTCTTGCGCATCCTGTTGCAGTGCTTGCAGTCGCGGTCCTTTTCGAGCCTGCCGATAAGTGACGCGATGCGACGATCCAGCCTCTTCTTTGCTGCCAGTGCTTCGGCACCTCCCGGAACGGCGCCGTCGACGTGCGAGTCCCACAGTATCGCGCGCAGCGTCCTTGCGTGCCGCTTGTAGTCGTAGCCGGGATTCTTGTATTTCAGGGTGTCCTTGATGTCCCGGGCGTAATGAAGGTGGCACTTTTGGTGTTCGGATCCGATGACGTTCCACGCGGCCCACGAGTCAGACGTGACGCATCCCGGGTAGTCCTTGCCGAGCATCTTTTTTGGAACCTTCGAGTTCCTGTGGCGGTGCACCTCGTAGATTACGGCGTACCTGGCTGCAGCCACCCACAGCCAATAGTTTGTGCCGTCGACGCGCCAGATCGTCTCGTCCCCGTTTATCGCAGGCGAGTTTCTTACCTCCTCCTTGATCTTCTCGTACAGCGGCCCGAGCTCCCGGGCCATCCTGCACACCATGCGGTTTATCGCAGATTCCGTGATTCTTGCCGAGTACATCATCATGACAATATTGCATATTCTGAGGTCTGACATGCCGTGCAGCCGGAGGATGACCATCATTATCATAAAGTTGATCCCGTACCTGGAGTTTGGCAGTGCCAGCGGGGTCCTGCCGGACACGGTCCTCTTGCAGTTCCTGCAACGCCTTCTCTTTACTGTCACCTTGATGTGCTTTAGTTCCGTCTTGGCAGCCTCCCTTACCACCTTTGTGTACGTGGACACGCATTCTGAGAGGTCGGAGCTGCCGCAGTTGCCGCACGTGTGCGGATCTGCTGTCTCCTCTGCGTCTATTCTTTCAGGACGCGCAAGGCCCGTGCGTTTGTGGTCACTTGGCTTGCCCTTGCCCTTTGCGCGGCGCCGGGTACTGCCGGTCTTTTTGTCCGGTTTTGCGCCGATGCTCCTTGCAACGGCAGCCGATATGATGCCCTTTGCCTCCTGCAACTCTGCCGTGAGATCCTGGATCTGTTTGAGGGCGGCAGCGTAAAGATCAGCGAGTTTGGCCATCTGCCGGTCTTTTTCGGCCATCTGCCGGTCTTTTTCGGCCATCTGCTCTGCCATCACACCCACTTTTTCCTCCAGTTCTGCAATCCTTGACTCGGAATTATCATCAGACATATGCAAACCGTGGGCAACAATGATCTAAAAATTAGGACGGAGAGAAAAACTCGATCAAGTGATTAAAAATAGGTAAGTGTTCACGTCGTGCCTAATTCAGTTCACTCTTGGGTAAATTTTGTGCAAACCACAGATCCAAATAGGATGGTAATCCAAACCCGATGTGAAAAGCCAGGCTGAACTCAAAAAGATGTACACGGATCTCAAGACTGAGAACATCAAGCTCAAGCAGACGATTGAGATGCAAGGGCAGATAATTGAGGAATTGAATCTGGCAGTTGCTGATCTTAAGCGCAGGCTGGTGCGGCATGACAATTACAACACCCCGTCATCACAAAAAAGGGGGCCCGGATGGCCTGACACAAAGGGAAAAGGCGACGAAAAGAATGCCTACAATAAATCCACAAAAGCCTCCCGGGATCAAAAGGACCGCGTGGATGCGGCCGGCAGCGGGAAGTCGCGCGGGGGGCAAAAAGGCCACATGGGCCGCACCCGCAAGCCAAAACCCACCGAGTTTGAGGAACACACCCCGGAGGCCTGCCCCGAATGCGGCTCGGGTAGCCTTTCCATAGTGCAGTCAGAAAAACGCGACATTACCAGGGTGGAGCGCACGATAAAGGTCATCACCACGCGCCACACCATAAACACGTGTCGCTGCTCCTGCGGTCTGGTGGACATCAAGCCCGAGACCGGCCTTCCAGACAAGGGCAGCTACGATCCGAGCATAACGACTGATGTTGCAGACGATTACGTGTGTCGCATGCCGTTTAGGATGATCGCAGACCGCATGTCGCGGTACGGAATTACACTCTCCTCGGGCACGGCGCACAACATAATGCGCAGGCTGGGAACGTCGCTGGGCGCCCCTGCGGCAGCCATTGCCGCCATGATACGCAAGGCCAAGATACTGCACGCCGACGAGACATCGATTCACCTAAACGGCCGCAACGTCTGGGTGTGGATACTGCACGATCCGCTGACCGGGCACGCGCTGTACGTGATACGGGACAGCCGGGGGGCAAAGGTTCTGAAAGAAGCGCTTGGGGGTTGGGACGGCACGTTAGTGTGCGACGGCTGGACGGCGTACGGAAAATACCGCGTCCAGCGCTGCTGGTCGCACATAATACGCGAGGCCAGGGACATCTGCAACCGCAATCCGGACTGCCCAGGCGCGCGCAACGTCCTGAAGCACCTGCGCATAATCTATGATTATGCCAGAAGGGCAAGCAGGAAACGCTCGCGCTCTCTCCGGGACAACGCGTCTGCCATGCTGACGTCATGCATCGAAAAGATCGTTGCAAGGTACGCCGACGATCCAATATTGGAAAAATTCATGGTCAAGATCAGCAATGCTGGCAGCGACCTGTTCCGGTTCGTGCTGAACCCAAAGATCCCGCCTACAAACAATGCTGCAGAACGCGGGTTGCGCGAGATAGTCGTGCACAGAAAAATACGGGGCAGCATAAGGGCAGAGGAGACGATGACGTGGATGGCGAATTTCTTTTCATGTGTAATGACATGGAAAAACAAGAAATTGGATTACTTGGCGGAGATTGCAAAATACGCCTAAAAATGAGTTAAACCACGTGAACACTTACAAAAATAGTTTTAAAAAATTAGACAGACGCGGATTTTCTGATTGTAGATATGGAGTTCAACATTTGATCAAAAAACTACACAGATACCTAAATTCGAATTTGGAAATACCATATGCCGACAGTGTCGATCAAATGCGCATGTGTGTGTTGGGTTCTGCAGTCATAATGTGCCCCTGACAGTCAATAGAACTTTTCCCGTCAGGACCCCTCTTGTACGATGTTGCTTCGTTCAAAGTAATGCTCTGTCGGGAAAGATTTTTACCCCCTAGTCTTTGGTCCCCGATGCTATACCTCTGGGACGTCAACTTCGCCGTCAACCGGGGTTTCCATTAATTACACTGGATGTCAACAACTTTTAAAAAAACTCTTTTTTACGTGATTGGCTGTCCGTTCAAATGATGGACTGCAAGAAATGTCACGAGGAAGCAAAATGTGTGTGCGACAACTGCAACGTGTATATGTGCCATAACTGCCACGAGATCTGCGCGATCTGCGAGAAGCCCGTGTGCGGCAAATGCTGGTTCTCCAAGCACAAACATACGGCATCCGAGATATCGGTAGCCCCGACACGCGTGACAGCACCGTACATGTAATCATTTGGTTGGTCTCCAAAGGATGGTATAGTTGGAGCACAAACGCTCGCCGACGTACCGTGGGTTGGCAAGCATCATGAGACATGAACCGTCCCCTGCCATGCAAGTCTTTTCTAGATGGTATCGTATTGCACAGCATGTTCGACAGGAGGTGTCGCCTGCGTTGATTATTCTCTTGACGGCACCCACAACTTCGTCTGTTGTTTTAAACTGTCTTCTGGCAAGTGTTTTCTTGAGAACTCCGGGTAGAGGTGGAACACTCAATTGGCAACCTCAAAACCGTATTCAACTTGCCCGATGAGGAGAAGAAAAGCAATCAAAAGGAGTGGAAGACTCAAGTTGAATATTATAGTATACCGAAATAATGTCGCCTACTCATCTGTGTCCATCTCCATCCATTTGGGGTTGTCTTTCCTGATCGCATCTGTGGCCTTTCTTGCAGAAAACGCCCTGAGCGGCGTCTCACGGTTTGCCATGTCAAGTGAAAAGTGTAGCCTTCGCTCATTATAATATTGGACATAGTCTGACAGCGACTCGTAGTGGTAAATCTCTTCTTCTATGCTGCGATGGAACCTCTCCAGCTTGCCGTTGGTCTGGGGATGGTACGGCCTGGCGTTTATCAGCTCGATTCCGCGGTCCAGCAGCTCGGCCTCAAAGACTGTGGGTTGCCATGAACCGGCAGGTGCCTTTCTTCTCCGGCCGTCTTTTCCTTTCTTGTGCCTGCCTGCAGCGCCTACAAAGCACGAGCCGTTGTCAGACAGTATGGTGGCAGGGACTCCAAACGTCTCGATTGCCTTTCGCAGCACGGCCACCGCGTTCTCCGAGGTGGCCTCGGTGAACAGCTGTGCTGCTGCTATGCATCTGGAGGAGTCATCCAGGTACGTAATCAGGTTGAGTCCCCTGAAGCGCGGATCCTTCATGACGTGCCAGTCGATATGCCACATCGCATTCGAGTATCTCCTCTCAAAGCGTACCCATTTTCGCTTCTTTGACTTTGCAGCAGAGGGCGTTACCAGGCCATGCTCCTTCATGATCCTGTATGCCCGCCTGTAACTTATATCACAGTCTGTCTTGAGGTTCGCTACCGTACGCAGCACGCCTACCGGTTCTTGTGCGTGCATGTCCAGAACCCGCCGTATTTCGTCTTCTGTGGCCGGTATGATTTTTCTTCCCGCGGACATCGGGGCGTGGTGGGATTCTGTCCTGCAGAACCTGACGTACAGTCGCTGGACGTGTCTTTGTGAGACTCCTATCTCTTTGGCAATCTGGGACGTCTTTTGGCCTTTCCTGCATTGGGTGACTGCATATCTAATCGTCTTTGCAGTCAGACGTCTTGTCAACGATTTTCTTGATCGGTAGAGGGCAAAGTATTCCTTTGCAGTACGCCTAAAATTAGGACGACCTAATTTCGGTACAATAGAGACTCAAGTTGAATATGACAAGAGATGAATAGTAGAGATTGTGTTTTCCGCATTCAAGAGAATGTTTGGAGAACACCTGCCCCGTATGTCTTCCACCCCCCGTCCTGAATCCAGAACAGCTCGTAATCGGCACTTGCAAGATCCCCTGCATCGTTCAGCTCAGTCGGGCCCAACGCACCGCTGTACCCTGATGCCGCCTCGGGCAGTATGTCCTTGAGGACATCCACTTGCAGGGTACTGCCCTGTTCTATGGTAAGCCCATATATCCAGACCACATCATACACCGAATATACCTCCCGAATACCTTAACTTTGTTTCCTAATTATCTTCAACCACGCCTAACTCTTCCAGAGTCATGTCAGTCAGTCAGCCCAGACGAATTTGAATACCGTGTCAAACACTTTCAATAGAAAACTGTATTGATCAGAGAGGCGTGCAGACAGTCAGGCCAACAACCATGACTGAAAACACGCCATCTCCAGACAAGACGGGCACGCATGACGCTAAAAAATCTTTCAAATCAGAAGGGCGCAGGTTCCGGTACGATGACCGCAGGTACATAGACCGCGGTCAGCTGTGGTCCCTCCAGATAAACCAGGAGATCCTGACGCGGGACGTGGAGAAGCTAAACAGCGGAAAGGTCGGCCACCCGTACGTGTTCTCAAACGCGTGCTTTGCAGCAGCGTTCCTGTTCAGGAATGCCACCGGCATCAGGTACAGGCAGCTCCAGGGCCTGGCAGAGACCGTGGTTGGCAAGGAAAACTCACCCACGTACTCGGCATTCCAGAAGAGGATTGCCAAGCTTGGCTGCACCTTTGACGAGAAGGGTGCCGGCAACACGACTTCGGTGTGGTTTTCAGACGGCGGCGCCAGAACAGAGATCAGCCTGTTTGCATTTGACTCCACGGGGCTCAAGCCCACAAACCGCGGCGACTGGATGACGGCAAAGTGGGGGACCCGGCGCGGGTTCATAAAGATGCACGTCGGCGTGGACGCCAAGACCAAAAAGATCTACGCCGTGGCAATCACTGACGACAGGTGCGGGGACTCTCCGCAGTTTGAGGAACTGGCGGAGCAGGCCTTTGCAAACGCAGAAAAATCACCAAGCGCAGACACGTCTGCAGGCACCAGGGTGGCAGCCGACGGCGCGTACGACGCCAGGAAGATCCACAGGTACTGTGACGATCGCGGCATCTCCCCGCTGATTCCAGTCCGCATAAACTTTGCCGGAAAGGCAAAAGGGTGCATGCCCCGCAAGAAGGCCGGATTCGAACAGCTTGGGGGGATGGACCACATTGACAAGACGGCCGAGCGCGAGTTTGCCGGCCTTTCGCGTGAACAGAAAAGGGAATTCCAGAAGGCGTGGCGCGAGGAGTCCGGGTACAACCAGCGGTGGTCAGCCGAGATTACATTCTCCACGTTCAAGCGGGTGTTGGGCGAGTGCATAAGCGCCCGAAAATGGGAGAACGTCAAGGCCGAGATATACGGAAAGGTGCAGCTGTACAACCAGATGATCGATACTGCCATTGACAACGGGTACGGCACGCCAAGGATCGTACAAGTCTACAGACCCGAATCAAGGACGGCAGGAAATGGAGGGGATGCAGGACGATGACATAGGCAGTATTGTACAGACGGGTGTCTCTGGTTCATAATTAGGAAACAAAGTTGAATACCTTGAAATTCTTATATTAGTCTGCATACTTAAAATTTATCATGAATTCATACGCGATTATTGCAGTTGTCACGATCAGCGTGCTGGGGATCGGCACATTCTCTCAATCTGCATCTGCTGAACTGTCCGGTGAAGTCAATATAGGCCTGCTTCAGCCAATCAGCGGTGGTGTCTCAAACCACGGAGAGGAGAACCGCGAGGCAGCCAAACTCGCAATAATCGACTTTAACCAGTATCTGGCAGACAAGGGAGCAGACTGGTCCCTTGTGATGATCATTGAGGACTCCCAGACACAGCCGGCAATGACACTCGAAAAGGTCCGGGCACTGCATGCAAAGGGCATCAATGTGATGGTTGCCGGCATCCTCCAAAACATCAAAGGGTATGTTGACAACAGTGACATGGTTGCAATCAGCTGCTGTTCCACGTCACCACTCCTTGCAATCGAGGGCGACCGCATATTCAGGATGTCCCCTGATGACACCAACCAGGGAGTTGTACTTGCACGACTCATGGCCGATGCAGGAATCGAGATTGCAGTCCCGGTATGGAGGGAAGACGCATGGGGCTCTGAACTTGCAAAGTCGGCCAGAGCGGCATTTATCGACATTGGCGGTGAAATGGATGACGGTCTTGGCTACGACCCAGAGACTACCGAATTCTCAGTACCCTCGTCCCTTGTTGCAGACCAGGTTCAGTCAGCAGTAGACCGCTCAGACACTGACAAGGTCGGTGTGCTGTTCATGGGATTTGGTGAGATAGCAATCTTTATGCAGTCTGCAGCAGAATATGAGATACTTCCACAGGTACAGTGGTTTGGCGCGGATCCACATTCCAGGGATCCTGAACTACTAGAGGACCCAATAGCGTTACAGTTTGTTACCAGTACGGAATTCTCCACAGTTCAGGTAGCATCAGGCAAAAATGAATTCAGCGACCGTGTAAACGAGGGTGTAAAGGACGTACTTGGCCGTGAGCCAAGCAGTTATGCCAGTTCCACCTATGACGCAGTGTGGCTGGCCGGACTTGCAATAGAGAAGACACAGGGCATGGATGTTGATGCACTTACTGCCCAAATTCCACTTATCGCAGAAGAGCACATCGGAGCACTCGGCTCCACAAAACTCAACGCTGCAGGAGATCTTGCCCAGACCGACTATGACATCTGGCACATAGTGGATGATCAGTGGGTTCTGAGGGGCGTGTACTTTTCGGCCACCGATTCAATAACCTTGGATGCCATGAAGGATGATGATGATGATGCCATGAAGGATGATGATGATGATGATGCCATGAAGGATGATGATACTGTTACGCCCATATCTGATGAGACAGGCGGCTGTCTGATTGCTACTGCCACATACGGTAGCGAGCTTGCACCACAGGTCCAGTTCCTCCGTGAAATCAGGGATAACACACTGCTCTCCACTACATCCGGAGCATCATTCATGACCGGATTCAACCAGGTCTACTACTCCTTCTCGCCTGCAATTGCAGACCTTGAAAGAGAGAACCCCGTCTTCAGGGATGCCGTACTGGCATTAATCACACCTGGCCTGTACACCATGAACATCATGACACTTGCGGATCCGGGCTCTGAGGTCTCGGTACTGGTCTTTGGCATGCTCTCAATAGGAGCCATTGCCGGCATTTATGTGACCGGGCCATACCTGGCAATCCGTGCAGTCTGCAAAAGGGCGAGCCACCGCAACTGACTGACTGCCGGACATGCCAGTTACCCATGATCAAAGGGAATCCATTTTGTACACGTATGGCAACATGATGCACCAGATACGGCTGTCTGCAAAACCATCCATACTCGTACATGAGTGGAACTTGAATATGCAGACGCTGACAGGTGTTTGGGTCCCAGAATCATTCCTTGGCATCAACACCGGGCAGTTCTTGACGCCAAACCTCCACAAAAATGAAACCGGCAGGCATCAATCACTGGAATCTTTTGTGAACTCATCTGCCGAGGCATCATAAATCCCGTATGTCTGCCACTCCCCGTCATGAATCCAGAACAGCTCGTAATCGGCACTTGCCAGGTCTCCTGCATCGTTCAGCTCAGTCGAGCCCAATGCGCCGCTGTAACCGGCTGCCACCTCAGGCAACAGGTCCTTGAGAATATCAACCTGCAGGGTACCGCCCTGTTCTATGGTGAGTCCGTATACCCAGACGGCATCATACACCGAGTATACGTGGCTGTTGGGCGAGACTCCGGTCGCTTCCACCAGGATATCGTGAATGTGCATGCTCTTTTCATTGTCCGGAATCCTGTACGAAGGCGAGATGAGGCCTACCTGCTCTACAAGCTCCAGCGCCGCCGGACTGTCCGTAATCGGGCTGGTGTTTGCAGACGAGTCTGACCCGAACCACACCACAGATGCCAGGTTCCCATACGCACCGGCATCCTCCAACAACGGGACTATCTCGTCATATGCTATGGCAAGGACGGCCAGCTGGTCATCTGTATAACCTGCATCCAGATACGCATCTATCTTCTCGGACAGCACCAGTGCCTGCTCTGAAAAATCCCTGGTGTCGGGATCATACGTAATGCCCTCGTCCATCATGCCTCCGGCTGCGCCAAACGTCTCAGACACGGCACCGTACAGCTCCGCGCCCCATATGTTGTCGATGTATATTGGAACCACCACCCGTATCCCCATGTCGTTCATGGCAGCTGCCGTGGCATCGGCCTGCTTGGTGTCATCGGGTGTAAACCTGAATATTCTATCCTGTATGGCCAGTGACGGGGCGGTGCTTGAATGCGATATCACCAGCATGTCATGATCTTGGACATATTCCATGATATCTGCAACCTGGTTGCTGGTGGTGGGGCCAAGCACAAATGCCTGGAACGGATCACGTTGTGGCTCGTCATCTAGTTCATCGGCCAGTTCATCTAAAAGCACCCTGCCTTCGGCGTAGATCACATCCAGCGCCTCTGTCGGATTCTCGTCAAACGACCTCACCTGGGGGATTATGTCCCACGCGGCATTCTTTTCAGACAGGTATGCGTTAAAATCCTCTATGGCAAGATTGAATGACATCTTGGTATGGTTGTTGTACAGGGTCCGTTCGTCATAAGTGGATTCAATCAGGCTGAACCATACCGAACCCTCAAAGTCAACGGCACCATCCGTGCTCTGGACATCTTCCGTGGGCACATCGACAGTCTGATTGTCTTGGGTAGAGATGGCCGTCAGTCCGGCTGCAATGAGCAGGGCAACCCCAATTGCAATCATGACGGCGCGCTTCAACAAAGATCCCATCAGACCATACCAAATAAACCTGACTCCGGCAACCCCGGTTCTCTATCCCGCACGCGCCTGTCATCTTGCACGTCGTGTCTCCAAATACGCGCCGCTCATGCACCGACCCGTTTGGTCACACCGATACCAAAAATGGCGCCGCCCATCAGACTTGAACTGACGACCGTCCGATTAACAGTCGGATGCTCTACCACGCTGAGCTAGGGCGGCAACAGCCTTTCAGATTCTGAGAAGTGATTTAATCCTTACGACTCTAGTTGAACCTGGCAAAGAACGCCTGAATCTCCCCTGCATGCTGCTCTACCAGACCCACTATCTCCATGTGCTCGTCTGCGGTGGGCTCCCTCTTGTGGACTATCTGAAACGCACTGAGCGCAGAACCCACCATCTCGCCTACAAAAAAGCCGCACAGAAAATCACCCACGTTCTGACACTTCCAGATGTCGCCAACCCTCGGGGATGCGCCCGCACTCTTGTACAGCTCCAAAGTCTGGTTGATTAGTTCGGTGGTCTGCTTTGCAAATTCTGCATCAAGCGCCATCTGTCAATCAGTCTAGGCCCTTCTTCTTTTCGTACACGTATATGCCGTCAAGAAAGACCCTGTGATCCTTGTTCTTGACCTTGGTCTTCAGTTCGATGTTTGCAGCAGTCTGCGTCACATCGGTCCAGACGTAACCGGTAAGCACAACATCGTCCCCCTTGGGAACGACCTTTGTGTCCCCGACTATGTGCGTGACTCTTGGCGCCCTCTCTCCCTGAAAGTTCTCAATGATTATCTGCTTGCCGTCCACCCGTACGATTACCGGAAAGTGCGCAAAGACAACCTTCATCCTGACAGTATACCCTGTTACCAACCCCTCGCATATGTTTCTGATGATTGATCTTGCCGTGTGCAGTATGGAATAGTCCCTCTTTCTAAACCCGGTGGCCTTGAGAAGGATCTTCTCGGGCGTAACCTCGATGGCGACTGGAATTCTGCGAAAGCTCTTGAATGTCTTTCCAAGGGGCCCTTCAAATCCCAGCATGTGCCTGTTTAGCGTGACGCGGACCCCCTCGGGAATGGCCACCTCGTCTTGGAACTTTTCGGCCTGCTTAGTAGACATATCCTATCAGAAACCCTCCAATTCCATTCCGCACGGCCTCGTGGTGCGACATCACTCCCTGATTGGTCGTAACCAGAAGCATCCCCCTGTTGTATGCCGGCAGGTACTGCTGCTCCCATCTGTTAAACTCGTCGTTTTTGACCTTGAAGCGTGGCGATATGGATCCGCATTTTGTAATCTTTGCCAGCAGCTTTATCTTGAACTTTCCGCCCCTCATGTCCTCGACGTACTCAAACTCCCCGATGTATCCGTCCTTTTGGAGCGTTCTTAGCACCTCGACGCCGAGTTTTGATGTGGGCAGTATGGTGCACTCCCTCTTTCTTCGGGTCTCGTTGTTGTACAGCGTGACAAACAGGTTTGCCAAGATGTTCTTTGCCGGCATCCATACTCACCTGTTCTTCCTGAATCCCAGGGACACTGCAACCTCCCTAAAGCACCGCCTGCACAGCATCAGATCATACTTTTGAATAACGGCAGTATAGTCGCCGCACCTCTTGCACCATCGCGAACCCCTTCCAAAATCGTGCTTTTTTCTTCCAGTAAACTCGTATGATCTGTCTTTTGCCATTATTCCACTGTCACTCCAAACTCTCTGGCTAGATAATCTTTTGCCTCCTGGGCAGATATTGCATGCGCCTTGCCAACGCTTGCCTTGTGCTTGCTCCTCTTCCTGATGCTGTATCCTGGCCTTGCCAGCGCAACGGACACCCCGAGTCCCAGTATGCCGATCTGCGGCTCGTATTTTACCCCTGGAATGTCAATGTGTTCGTGTATTCCAAACGAGTAGTTGCCAAAGCCATCAAAGGAACGGCCGTTAACGACATTCCCCTTTGCCTCCATGAGCCTGACCAAGAGAGCACGCGCATCATCCCCGCGGATGGTGACTGATGCCCCTATGGGCTCGCCCTTTCTTACCCCCCAGTCCCTCTGGGCCTCTTTTGCGTTGCGCACGCATGACTTTTTGCCGGATATCTGGCCTAGTGCCTTCTGGGCAATGGTGATGGCATCCCCTGAGCGTCCAACGCCCATGTTGAGCACCACCTTTTCAAGGTATATCTTTTTCATTACGGACTCTGTTTGCTGGGACATGTGATCACTTTATCTGAATTACAGGCTCCTTTGTTCCGACCGGCATTATAATCCCTGCAGGAATCTCTATCTTTCTGTCCTGGAATGCAAGCGTAACCCTCTTTGGAAGGATGAATGTTCCTGCCTCGACGGTCTCCACCATGCCTGTCTGTCCGGAGTTTATTCCGCGCGTCACCAGCACCTGGCAGCCTGCCTTCAGGGGTATGACCTTGAGAATCTTCTGATCCGGTATCTGCATCAGGCACGTATCCCCGACATTTATCTTGACATCAGTTATCACACTACGCCCGTCATGGAATCCGATCTGCGTTCTTCCGCCGTTAATGGTAGTCTTGCTGGTCACATGTACGAGCTTCTTTGTCTTTTCCGAATCGCTTATCTCCACTGGCCTTAGCAGCTTTGTTTCGGTTGGAACCATGCGGTATATCTGTGAGACGTTCTCCAGTTCCACCACGTCCATCAGACCGATGGAGTGATGGAGTGACTTTCTTACCACGCCGTCGACTTTGACCTTGCCTGAGTATATTGCAGTCTTTGCCTCCCTCAGGTTTGTTACGATCTTCAGGACATCCCTGAGAAACACTGCGGTGGGAACAGAGTGGTTCTTGCCGTGCGAGCCGGGCCTGACAGTAATTACAAACCTCTTGTTCTTTCTTTCAATTCCCCAGAACTGCGGCGCCATCTGGCGCTTGAGCTTCTTGCTGCCTGATATGCTTACCATTACTCCTTAACATCCTCCTTTTTCTTGGGTGCCTCTGCATCCTTGCCTGATTTCTCTGCAGGTGGTGGTGCCGTTGCGGCCTCTTCTAGTTTTGCAGCCTTTGGTTTTGCAGCCTTTGGTTTTGCAGGTGGTGGTGGTGCCGTTACAGCCTCCTCCTCCAGCTTTACGGCCTCTTTTGGCTTTGCAACCTCTGCCGGGACATCTGCTGCATTGTCGGATTCGGGTACGACATACTCATCATCCATATTGACAGATGTCTTGCCCTGACCCCTTTGCAGTACCTTCATCCTCCACTTGTCATCCGTGTTTAGCGATGTCACCATGAGATTCGAGGTGTGAATATGAACATCAAACTTGTCCCCCTTTGTCTTCTCCTTCTTTATGCCCTCTATGGCGACGCACCGCTTGTCCGAAAGCACCACATTCACCTTGCCGTCGACGCCCTTGTACTCGCCCCTCTGTATGGAGACGTGGTCCCCCTTTGTCACCCTGACGCTCCTCTTGCCGTACCTCTTGCGAAGGTCGTCGGACAGTGTGGAGCCAAGCTGGCTGCTCTGCACCACGTGTGATGCGTTGTAAATGAGCCTGTTGCGCATCTTTGTCGGCTTCATCTCATACCACCATTGATGCCAGGTTGGCTACCCTTGGCCATTTCTCGGAGGCCTCTGCAGCCACCGGTCCCTTGATGTCAGTCCCCTTGGTCTCGCCCTCGGGGGTAATCAGTACTGCCGCATTATCCTCAAAACATACCCTTACGCCATTAAGCCTTCTTACGGCATACTTTTGCCTGATTATGACTGCCCCGTACACCTGCTTTCTGAGCTCGGCAGGGCCCTTCTTTACCACCACGTTGCAAAAGTCGCCGACTGCCGCAGCCGGAAGCCTGGACACCCTGGTCTTGTGCCTTGGAACGTTGATGATCTCCAGAATCTTGGCCCCCGAGTTGTCTGCACACACTATTCGTGCGCCTATTGGTATGGATCGGGTAACGTACGGCCTGAACTCCTCTACGCCCTTGCCTGCCTGCTTTGCCATTACTTTCTTACCTCCACTACCACGTATGATACTGACTTTGATATCGGCCTGCACTCTGCGGTAAGGACGCGGTCGCCTGACTCCACATCGATGCATCCTGGGACGTGCGCATGAATGGTGCTCTTGCCGCGTGCATACCTCTTGAACTTGCTAAAGTATATCGGGGCATCTTTTTGCAGCGTGATGGTCTGCCTTGCCTTGTCGCCTGTCACCTTTCCATCAAACAGCTTGCCGCGTACTGCCAGACTGCCATGGAACGGACAGTGAACATCGCTGCACTCCCTCTTTGGCGCCTCCACGTTAATCCCTATACTGCGCGTCATGATTTGGCCCCTATCCTATCGTACGGTCTCTTGGAGATTCGCGCACCGTCAACACAGACTCGCCGGTTGCCCAGAACAAACCCGAGGGTACACAGTCCCTTTGGTATTGATTTGATCCGGTTGCCGGTCATTATCTCAAGCATTGACTTTGTTTCGTAGACTACCCTTCCATTTAATCCTATGAGTTGCCTGTTTGCAGACCCCGTTACCGTCACATCAAGGCCGATAAGTTCGTGTGACATTATATTGTCAGGCGTGATCACTGCTTCATCCCGTTCCTGTGCGTCAGCATCCTTGCGATGTCCCTCCTCAAGGGCTTTATCTTCCCGCTCTTCTTTCTCAATGTGCCCTTTGCAGACTCTGTCCTGAGCTTTGCAAGCTCCCCCCGGGCCTCCTGAATCTTGGATCTGAGATCCTTTTCGTTTAGCTGCCGTACGGTCTTCATGCTGATTCTGGTCACTTCAGCTCTGCCTCCTTGTCCTCGTGCGTCTCGATCTCCTTCATCTTTTCTGCCTCCCGTGCAATCTGCTCTGATTCGGTCCTTGCCTTCTTTTCTGCTACCGTCTCATCACGCATCTTTCCGGTGTCCTTGTCCATGACCTGCTTTGTGCTCCCGTCCGGCCTCATCTCAAACTCCGGTATCATCTTCTCCTTTCTGGCTATCCTTATCCTGATGCCGATAAGCCCCATCGCCGTGCCTACGTGTGCCACGTCCTCGTCGACTATGACCTCTGCATGGTGTCCCGCCCTTGGCAGGACGCCTGCGGTGTGCTTTTCAAATGCGGAGCGGTCCCCGCGGAGCTTTCCGGATATGGTTATCTGCACGCCCATCGCGCCGCTCTCCATTATCTGCTTGAGTGTCCACATGGTGGCCCTCCTGAATGCTGTTCCGCGCTCAAGGTGCGAGGCCATCCTGTTGCACATCACGCTAGGGGAGAGTTCCGGCTTTTCAATCTCCACTACCGATATCTGCGGATTCTTCAGCCCAAAGTCCTTTCCAAGCTTCTCTGTGAGTTCCCTGATTCCGGATCCCTTTCTGCCTATGACTATTCCCGGCCTTGTAACATGCAGCGAGACGCGGGTCCCCATGGGGGTCTTTGATATCTCTGCATGTGAGAATCCTGCATCCTTGATTGCATCCCTGAGATACCCCCTGAGCAGCATCATGTTGTAGTTGTCCCGTATCACATTCTTGATCGCCGACATCCCTACACCTCCTGTGCCACCAGTTCCACGTGGGTCATTACGTTGTTTTTTGGCGTCGCCCGTCCCATGGCCCTTTGTATGAATCTCTTTACGGTTACGCCCTTGTGGGCAGTCGCGTTTATTATCTTGAGTCTGTCAAGGTCCATCCCCCTGTACTCGGCGTTTGACTCTAAATTGTCAAGCAGCAACAGGATCTCGCCTGCCGCCTTTTCAGGATACCGTCCGGACATCATACCTGGATCCGACCTGTGGCCCACCTGGTTCTTGAATCTTCTGAACGCGACTGCCCTCTTGTGGTTCTGCACGTCATGCAGATAGTCCCGTGCAGAATCTACAGTCATTCCCTTCAGGGCCACTGCAATCTCCCGGGCGTGCTTGTGCGATATGGGCCTCTCCCTTATGGAGGCGCGGACATGCCTCGTAGGATCGTAACCCTGAAACGCATACTCGAACCTTCCCATCACAATCACTTCAACGGGACGTAGAGGCTTGATCTTGAGGCACCCACACCTGGGGCCCCATGGGATACCTTCTTGTTGGTTATCACGTACTCCCCGAGATAGTGTCCTATCATCTCGGTTTTTATCAGTACCGGGACAAACTCCTTTCCTGAAAATACGTTTACTGTAACATCCACCATGCTTGGCAATACTATGAGATCCCGCAGGTGTGTCTTGATTGGGCCCTTTAGGGTGCCTGCCTTTGCAGCCTTTATCTCGCCTATCAGCTTTCGCTTGCCGTCTGTAATGCCCCTGGTAAGGGATCTTCTCTGCCTGGCATTGAACAGCTGGAAGAGCCTGTCCAGTGGGACCTTTTCCAGTTCCTCCCTGGGAATGCCCCTGTACAAGAACTCCTTTACCATCTCAAATGCCTCCAACCCTACGATCTTTGCGTTCCATATTATAGCATTCCTATGTCCGTGGCAAGGTGCGTTGCCTTTTCAATATTTTCAAACTTTACAAAAGCCTTCTTTCCGTATATGGTCCTTGCAGTGTTTACATCCACCACATTCTGCTTGTACAGTACGTTTATGGCCTCTGCTATCTGCGGCTTGGTTGCTGCCCTGTCGACGATAAAGCATATCTTGCCGTCGCGCTGGACCATCTCGAAGGTCTTTTCTGTGATGTGCGGTTTTATTATAGTCCTGACTGCCTGATCCACGTTCATGCCATCCTCACCATTACCTCAAGATGCGTTGACTGTATCCTTCCAATGCGGTTAATCGCAGACTCAGAATACACTACGAGCCGTCCCGGATCAGAGCCCGGCGCCAGATCAAGCACGCTCAGGCCCTCGACGCTTCTTGCCTCCACCCCCGGCAGGGCGCCTACGGCCCTTGAGATGCTTGATGCGTCTGCTGCCACAAACAGGACGCTTCTTCCCACCTTCTTGACCCTTCCCCTCAGGGATGACTTGCCGGATCTTGCCCTTCGCGTCTCCAGTCTCTGTACGTCCGGATACAGGTTCAGCGCCTCGAGTACCTTGACTGCCTCAGAGGCCTTGGAGACTGCCTCTATCTTGTCAGACACGATTACCGGAAACGAGACTACCCCGCCTACCTTGTGGCCGCGGGACTCTACCATGTCCCTGGATGCAGTAACTGCGATTGCCGAGCACAGTGCCAGCCTGTTCTCCTTTTTGTTGAGCCTCTTGTATATTACCTTCTCCACTATTGGCGGGTGTGCCTGCCGCCCTCCGCGGGTGGATGCCACCTCTGCGCCCTGGCCCTGTCTTCCGCCTCCGCCCCCTCGGGCCCTTGCCACGCGGGAGATGCCGCGCCCTGTCGGCGGATTGTTGGTGTCTGCCACCACGTCCATTCCCGCAGTGGGATGCCTCCCCTGGGGCTGGAACCTGTGCGAGTCAAGGTTCACGTACGCCTTGTGTATGAGTTCGCGCCTGAACGGCGTCTCAAAGACAAGCGGAAGATCCATCTCCTTGTCCTTCTCCCCGTTAATCCTGTATACGATCCCCTTCATACCACTACCTCCAGAATGCGCGGCTTGCTTGCCCGGGCAGGCGCGTTCCTGATCTGGCGCCTGAGCTTTATCAGCCTGCGGTACGTCCCCGGGACAGACCCCTTTAGCACGACAAAGTCGCCCCTTACCAGGCCAAAGTGCTTGTAGCCCCCGTCGGGATTGATTCGTATGGCGTCCTCCTCCGAGTTTCCCATAATCATTATCCTCTTGTCATATTCGGTCCTCTGGTGGAATCCCATCTGGCCTGCCCTGGGCACAGTATACATGACGCTCTGCGGCGATATCGGCCCCAGCGAGCCGATCTCCCTTACGGTCTTGCGAGACTTGTGCTGCTTCTTCTTTGCCCCCCACCGCTGTATGACGCCCTGCCATCCCTTGCCCTTGGTAATGGCTGCAACGTCCACGCTGGCGCCTGTCTCAAATACCTGGTCAATCCTGATCTCCTTGCCTAAAAGTTCCTGCAGGTAGTCAAACTGCTCCTGTATGGTGCCGCCGCTGACGAGCGCCTCAAATATGTACGGCTTCTTCTGCTCCATGCCTGCGGCCCTTGGGGAGACTGCAAGTATGGCAAATATCTCGTGGATCCTCCCGAGCCTGGCTGCTGCCTCGTCTGCGGCGCTTCCTGCAGTGCGCCTCTCCATGCTCTTGTCCAGCTCCTTGGGGATGTCCTTGGCAAACACGTCAAACTCTGCGTGCCGTCCCTCGTGCCCCTTGGAGTACCCCCTTATTCCCAGTATGGCCACCGGAGGGGTGACCAGGACCGTTCCAAGACTGACAAGCTGCTTTCCGGCGTTGGGGGTCTTTTCACGATCATCAATACTCACCACCTGCACGCATCCGGCCTTGAATCCGCAGTGTGCAAGGATCTGCGGCTTGTCCGAGCCTGCATCAGGCCACGCCCTTATCCGGGCCTCCATGCTCTTTGCGCGTCCGCGCGGCGAATACGCAAGGCTTCCCCTGCGCGGCTGGTGGTTCTTTCTTGCACCCATGACATGACGCACTTGGCACCCTACTATTAAACCATCGCGGAACATCGTTAACTGTAATATTTTTCAGGGTTAACATACTCTGTCATACCGTGCGATCAAATACTGCAAGACCACGCTCTTCCACGGATTTGGCAGAATTCTGTCCACTGGCATGCCCTGGACTGCAAGAACACATCGAGTGACAAGTTGGGCTGCCTGGCCAATCAGTCAAACATAAAAACACGCATGCTAATTACTCTGTGATGAATGTGTACGGGACTAAGAGGGGCGCACTGCTCCTTGGACTTGCGGGGATCCTGGCACTTGGCGGCGTAGCTGGCATGGCATACTCCCAGGATGCCGGCATACCAGACTGGATAAAGGGATTATTCCAGTTATGGACAGACGAACAGGTAGGCGACGCAGAGCTACTGACTGCCATCGAGTTTTTGGTCGGTGAGGGGATCATCCAGACCGACCAGTCAAGCAGAATCGCAGAGCTGGAGCAGACAGTCGAGGACCTGCAGCAGGAGAACGCGGCCCTGAAGGCAGAGAACGCCAATCTGAGGGATGGCGGAGCGCAGCAGGACGGCAGCGCCCTCGTGGAGAATGTGCACATTCAGGCATTTTCTGAGACTGAATCACCCGTACAGGGAAGTCCCGATGCCGGAATAACGATAGTGGAGTTTGGTGACTACCAGTGCCCCAAATGCAAGAGCTGGTTCACCAACACCAAGCCCTCAATATCTGAAAACTATATCCAGACAGGAAAGGCCAACCTGGTATTTGTCGACATTGCATTCATCGGGAAAGACTCCAACAGCGCCGCCCAGGCGTCGTACTGTGCTGAGGACCAGGGGATGTACTGGCAGTACCACGACATGCTGTACACGTCCCAGGCTAGATATAATGGTGGCTGGGCCTCGGTGGAGAATCTCAATGGATTTGCATCCGACTTGGGACTTGACACTGAACTCTTTGGCGAGTGCCTGGACTCTGGCAAGTACCAGGAGCGGGTGAACACCAATACTGCAGATGCACAGGCATATGGCGTGAGCGCCACCCCTTCATTCCTGATAATCTCGTCTGACGGACAGGAGGAGAGGGTGGCAGGGCCGCAGCCGTACTCGGTGTTCGAGTCGCTGCTTGATGCTGCAGGATAATAGCAGTATCCGTTCACATTCCATCTGCGGGATAATCAAGGCCGTTACACAAATCCGATCCGAACAAGAGTTGCTGCCGCAGTCCCGGATTACGCAGGCACGTCTTGGGATGATCTAGTTTTTGTTCACGGGGCTGTTGTGTTGATTCCTGCAATGATATCCATGATGGTAATTGCGCCAATAATGATGCCTGCAGCCCCCATCCCCAGTGCCAGGAGCAGAAATGTCTTCTGCTCAGGCATTGCCGTTCCCCTGCATGTTCAGTATCGCAAGCACCCCGAGCATCGCCTCCTCAAGCCGTACCGTCTGGGTCGCCTGGCCGGGAAAAAAGTCAAGCACCCGCGCATTCTGCACCCTCTTCATGCTGCCTCCAAGGATCTCGTGCACCCCCCTCGCGGGGGATCCAAAGACTACCAGGACAGGCGCCTCCCCTCCTCCTCCTGCCAGAATGCCTGAGCCTGCAGCAGCCGTCTTGCCCTTCCTTGATGTTATTATGATGCTGCCCTTCCACTCTGCAAGCAGCTGGTACAGGCCGGCCCTCCTGTGCACGGAATACCCCCAGTACTGGCCCGTCTCGTCCCTGCCAATCCCCTTTGCGACCAGGCCCGGATATCCCTCCTTGAACTTGACAGTCATCCTTTTGCCCGTGGGCATCTTTCCCGGCAGCGGTATCAGGCGGTTAATACCCACATCCACAAAGCTCCTGCCCTTTGCAGACACCGTTATTCCCTCCCTGATATCGCCCGTCTGGATCTTTTTGGGGTCTGCCGGGGTGACGTGGCTTGGTATCTTCAGCGGCTGGAGCACTCCGGCAAATTTCAGGTCGTTTACCATGGGAAACATCCTCCTTCGGAGAAACTGCGGCGTCTCAAGGTACCGGAGTATGGTGGAAAGAAGGGCCCCGTCGCCGTCTGCCCCGTCCCTGTACACGTATATGGTGCGGACACGGAATATGGCGCACGCCCTTGCAATCAGTGATGCCTTCCGCGTCTTGTCTATCTTGAGGGACTCGTCAGACAGCGCCGATTCGGGAATTGCGACAGACAGGTTCAATGTCTATGGACATCTCCGCAGTCAGTTCTGATCATGCGGATACTTTTCCTTGGCCTGCTGCGCGTATTTGGCAATCTCTTCGTCAGCGACGAGCTCGTACAGGCCGGTCTTGGTGCTGACGTGCGCCATCCTGATGTGGTCTGTCCCCTCGCGGTCCTCGCTTGAGAGGTATATTCCAGCAGCTGCCAGGACGGATGCAGACTCTAGGGTCAGATCCTCGCCGTAGGCACCTTCCAAAAAGTCAGTCACCCTGTCAGAGCCTGATCCTATGGCAATTGCATTGTACGATATGTATGTCCCGCTGGGATCAGTCAGGAATAGCTGCGGCTTGCCTGCCACCACCCCGCCAAGAATCAGTGCCACCCCAAACGGACGCACTCCGGCATACTGGGTGTACTGCTGTGACTGGTCTGCCAGGTGCTTGACTATGGTCTCCACCTCGACTGGCTCGTCATAGATCATCTTGTTGCTCTGCGAGAAGAACCGCGCATTGTCCACCTGGCTGCGCGCATCCGGAATGTATCCGGCAGCTGCCACGCCTACATGATCATCAATCTGGAATATCTTCTGGGCTATCTTGGATATCTGGAGCTTTCGCGGCCTCTCCTCGACTGCAATGACTATCCCCTCGCTGCATTTTATGCCGATTGCGATGGCTCCCCTCCGCACAGTCTCTATTGCATACTCTACCTGGTAGAGCCTTCCGTCGGGGGAAAATACCGTAATGGCTCTGTCATAACCTTGCTGTGCGGGAAGCATATGGGTGTGACTCCTTGAAAGTTTAATTTATGTTTTGGTAATGTGGACAACGCCCCCTCTCGTACGCGTTCACCTCCCCCCTTGCCAATTCCACGCTAGTCGGGATGTCATACATGGGCATGTGATTGACTCCATCATGGAATCATCCACCAGAAGACACGTCGGTGTGAAAATGTATGGCAATGCCATCCTGCAGGCAGGCCTGAGGCTTTTTGCGGCATGATCTGCGATGCATCCTGCCTAAGCCAAATGGTGCGGCAACGATCCGGATCTGCGGGATGTCGTGGCACGGTTATTTGAGATTCGGAAATATCGGGGGCGGTATTCCGGACCCGAACATGTCCTGCGAGGCATCGGCAGTCACCGCGTCCCCCGAGAACATTCCAAGCTTTTCTGCCGTGGCGTGAATCGTCTGGAGTTTGGCAAAAGTGTCGGCTGCCTTCCAGTTGGGAAACGCGTGGTGTATGTCGCGCGGCCTTACGATGTGCGTTCGTACGGCCCTCTCGCACGCGTTGTTGTTGCCGTCCATTCCAGGATGCCTGATAAACTCTGTAAGGTATGGCGCGGCGCGTTCAAGCGAGCCTGCAAAATCGCGGCTCTTCTCGTCTGAGACGCATCCGTTGCGGCAGGCATCGACGAGCGTCAGGATGCGTTTTTGCAGGGAATCCTGGCTTGATTTGACGTATTCTTCCAGTCCCGGGGTGTTTTTGACGAGTCGGCCTGCGTCGCAGGCCGACTCTTCTGCCCTGCCGGCCATCTCGAGTGCATTCCTTGCGGCGGTCTTGGCGTCCCGATATATCTTGAGCAGCGTCACGTACCACGCATACTCGAAGGAATTGACTCCGTGGCGTATGGCCAGGCCCTCGCACTTGCGAACCACGTGGACAAAGCACGTCTGAAAGTCCCCCTCAAGGGCGTTGCCGGCACGGTACATGTCTGCCACGAACGGCCTGTTCAGCACCATCCAAAGCACGTCCCTCATGGTCTCCTTGGTCTTGTCAGGCCTGATGCATACCAGCACGCAGTATTTTGAGATCAGTAGTATGGCCTGCACGTTCTTTCCTGCGACCTTTTCGCCGGACTCGTCTTCGGACACGCTTGGCGCCATGCTCATCTTTTCTGTTATCTGCGTGATGAGCGGCCGCCTCATCAGGCCGTTCCATGCGGTATGGCCGCCGGCGTCGGGTTCGGGGCGCGCAGGCGTGGGGAACGGCGCCCCGAACAAGGGAGACGGCATGTCCTCCTTTGGCTCCGGCAGCCTCGGGGCGTCTCCGAGGCTGCCGCGCGTTGCTATTGCCTCTAGGGCGTGGGATATGCACCCCAGTGATGCCCTGATGCCGTGGTTTGATGCCAGCAGGTACTGCATGCTTCTGAGCGAAACCGATACCCTGTGCATGTTGGCAATCTTCTTTCTCAGGTTGGGGCCAAACCACGTTCCGGGAATCGAGTCCGCGTCAGGATACGTGACTGCCTGGCACGTGAGGCAGTACCCGGGCGCGATCATCTCGGCATAACAGACTGGCTTGCCGGATTCGGTGACATCTATCACCGTCTTCCAAAAGGCATCCTCGGGCAGCATGTAGGTGCCGCCGCAGTTTTTGCACATGGGCGCACTGCACATCCTGATGTCAGCCGGCCTGCGGCCGTGGGAGACTCCCGGCTGACCCGGCCGGTGTCCGGGCTTTTTGCCCGTATCTGGGGCATCGCCCGTGTCTGCCCTTACCTGCGGGTGTGTCCTAGAGGCATATACCCCCGGATGACAAAAGATATGGATCGGCGGATCACGGCATCGCCTAATGACTACAAAGAAACGCGACCAACGACAGTACGATTTGGTTCAGCAGTACCTGTCGGGCCTCATGCTGAATACCGTGCTGGGAATAATCAAGAATCTTGGGGATCCGTACGCCGTCAGGCCCGGCCTGGGCGGCATGACGGCATACCCGCCTGGCGCCATGGCAGCTGTCTGCATCATGCTTGAGGCACAGCGCACGACCTACCGTAAGATGGTCGGCATCCTCCGAAACAATAGCGCCATGGCAGCCAAGATGGGCCTAGAGAAAATTCCCTCCAAGAGCACGATAGCACGCGCCTACGGCCTGATCCCGGAATGGTACCTGGCAGAGGCACACCGGATTGCCATCAGGGAGGTGGAGGCAGGCTCCCTGGCAGCAGACGGTACCGGGTACTCGTACCTGCGGTTTGTCAGGTGGTTTGACGTCAGGACCGACAGTTTTCGTACCAGAAAGGGATGGGTCAAGCTGCACGCAATCGTGGACATACGCACCAGGGTGATAATCGACTGCATGGCAACTGACAGCGCAGTGGCAGACATAAACGGGCTGTACGCGATGCTCGGCAGGTTAGGCCGGGGCACCGGCGACTTTTGCCTGGATTCTGCATATCTGGCAAGGCTAATGTGCAACATGATATCTGCGATGGGAATGGTACCCCGCATCAAGCCAAAATCCAACACCATACGCAACGCCAGGGGAAGCCAGTCGTGGCGCGAGATGGTAAGCCTGTACATGGATGACAAGGACAGGTTTGACTCGGAATACCACCAGCGCAGCATCATCGAGGCAGTCTTTGCCGCCCTCAAGAAGATGTACGGGGACAGCACCAGGTGCCGAAAACACGAGAACCGGACAAGGGAGACTGCGATCCGTGTCATGTGCTACAACATCGAGCTCGTGGCCAGATTGCAGGCAAAAGACGGCAGGCTCACACAGGATCAAATCGCGACACTTGCAGCGTAACCGGCGCGTCTTGACACGCGCCTCCTAGCGGAGCCTCCGCACAGTGTCTTGGATTTGGGGGATTTTATGGGTTGTGGAGGATCGATGGTGCGGCACTGTTGGCGTCGACGGGTTCTGGCACCAATCGTGTCTTTGGCATTCTGGTACATGGGATGGCATTTTTTATTACTAGGACACACCCCTTACCTGCGGATCACTTTTGAAGGCTCTTCGCTTCCGGGTAAACAGCACGGCGCCCCTGGATGAATGGTTCCAACTCTCGTGGACTGAAAGTTCCCGGGCCAGCTGCTTCTTCTCTGCCTTCAGGGTCCGGATCTCCTCTGCCTGGTGCGCCGTCTCCTCGATAACGACAGCCAGCGTCTTTCCGGTGGTTCCCAGAGAGGCTGCGACCAGGCCCAGCAGGATCTCCACGATTCCCCACACGCGGCGCAGCTCTGCCTGCAGTATGATCCTTTCGGATTTCGGGACAACCATTCAGGACTGCACCTGCATCCGCCGCGACGCCGTGCAGTTTGCATTCTTAAATACGGATTCTGCGTGTGTATATTGGCGCACGTGCGTGTGGGTCATGGTAATTCACATCTCACGTGCAGCCGTTTTAATCACCTAATCTAAAAAATCTAATTTTGTTTGTAAATTCTGACCCATCCAATTGTCATATGTGCCAAAAGGCTCAACAGTGTCGCACCAAATGGAGGGGGGAGGTGAACGCGTACCCCCTCTCCACTCCTTCGTATCTCGTATTCCTTGCTGTAGCCTTTCGGCCGTACCCATTTCTTCTTGTTTTTCTTGTCTCTGTTTTTCTTGTCTCTGTTCTTTGCCTTCCTCTTTTTCCTGTTGGAATTCATTAATTGTGGACGGGATCGGTGATCCAAAACTTTTCTGATGCCTGAAACTTTGTTTCCTAATTACTCTCGACACAGATACCAGTCTGTGCAATTCTGTCTATGTCATCGTCTTGCCCCCTCATCCCTTGCAGTTTTTGGACCGGGCTTGTAGACTTGCACGATCCTTGGCGTGCCGTACCCGCCGTCGATCGCAGTATCGATCATCTGGTTGTACAGCTGCACTTTTCCGTATATCTCGGCCTTGACGTTCTCCCACTTGCGCGCGCTTATGCACTCGCCCAACACCCGCTTGAACGTGGAAAATACAATCTCGACTGACCACCGGTCGTTGTACCCGGACTCCCTGCGCCACGCCTTCTGGAATTCCCTCTTTTGTTCGCGCGTGAGGCCTGCAAACTTGAGTCCTGCCGTCTTGTCCATGCAGTCCATGCCACCCAGCTGCCTGAATCCTGCCTCCTTGCGGGGCATGCACCCGTCTGCCTTTCCGGCAAAGTCAATGCGGACGGGAATCAGCGGCTCGATTCCCTGTTCGTCGCAGTACCTGCGGATCTTCTTGGTGTCGTACGCGCCGTCGGCTGCCGTCTTGGTGCTTGCAGAAGTCTCTACGTTTGGGGATTTTTTTGCATTTGCAAGGGCCTGCCCCACCAGTTCCTCAAACTGCGGAGAGTCCCCGCACTTGTCGTCGGTTATGGCCACGGCGTAGATCTTTTTGGTTTTGGCATCCACCCCGACGTGCAGCTTTATGAAGCCCCGCCTGGTCCCCCACTTTTTTGTCATCCAGTCGCCGCGGTTTGTGGGCTTGAGTCCAGTGGAGTCGAAGGCAAACAGCTTGATCTCTGCTCTGGTGTTGCCGTCTGAGAACCACGCAGAAGCCGTGCCGCTGCCATCATCATTATCTGCAACAGTGCAGCCCAACCTGGTCATCCTCTTCTGGAACACCGAATACGTGGGCGCGTCTTCCCTGCCGACTATCGTCTCTGCCACGCCCTGGAGCTGCCTGTACCTTATGCCGGTGGCGTTTCTGAACAGGGATGCTGCTGCAAAGCACGCGTTTGAAAATACGTACGGGCGGCCGACCTTCCCGCAGTTTAGCTTCTCGACTCCCTGAGTCAGGATCTCCGGGCTTATCTGGAGCGTCCACAGCTGGCCGCGGTCTATGTACCTGCGGTCATCGTATTGGAACCGGCGTTTTCCGGATTTGAAAGATTTTTTAGCCTCATGCGTGCCCGTTTTGTCTGGAGAGGATGTGTTTTCAGTCATGGCTGTAACCTGACTGTCTGCACACCTCTCTGATCAATGCAGTTTTCTATTGAAAATGTTTGATATTATGTTCAAATTCAGCTGATCTGGCCTAATTCTGGACATGTTGGGCGTGGTTGGGAATAATTAGGAAACAAAGTTGATGCCTGACGCTGATGATCTTTAAGCTTATCGACGGTTTTTTGACGAAGGTGTGGACAACGCCTTATTCTTACACTATGCTTAAGAATCTGCATGAAATTAAACGTCCTTTTTGTCATGATGTCTGTGGCCGTCCTTTTTGGCGTCGGTTACTATTTTGCAGGCCAGGACACGAACGTCGATGCCATGACCTTTGACCGGCACCCACCTGATGGAATCCCGCCGGATGAACTGCAAAGAGGCACTCTTGATATCCACCATGACCCCGTACCCTATGCTGATGCGGCAGGAGATACAGAACCTGGCGTGGCAGATGATCTGGACGACGACAAGCACGACGCCACATCCGAGATGATAAACGGAAAGCAGACCGAGATCATCACCATAGGGGCGCTTGTACCCGTGAGCAGGCCCGACGGGGCAGGCATCCACAGGCAGGTCGCCACAGAGCTTGCCATCGAAGACTTTAACAGGTATCTTGAGGCAAGCGGCGCATCATGGAGGCTGGACGTGGATATCAGAGACACTGCTGCGCCTTCGGCAGACCCGTTGGATTTGGCAAAGTCGCTTCATGGTGAGGGCATCCGGTTCATATCCGGACCCTCTGCAAGCTCCAAGGTCAGCATGATAAAAGACTATGTCGATGCCAACGACATGCTGGTTGTCAGCTGCTGCTCTACTGCCCCCTCGCTTGCATTTGAGGGCGACAACGTGTTCCGCATGGCTCCCGACGACGCCCTTCACGGACCGGTAATCTCCAACCTGTTGTGGGATAACGGGAAGACGGTGCTGATCTCTGTCTGGAGGGACGGACCGTTCGGCAACGGACTTCATGACAGTACGGCGGCAAAGTTTGAGGAACTTGGAGGCACGGTGGATGATCTGGGAAGCTATCCGTTGTGTGATGAGGATAACTGTCACGACGCTGCCTTTGATGCCCTGACAGAGCAACTGCGCGAGAAGGTGCAGATGTACGTGGACAGCCACGGCAGCGAGGAGGTGGCAGTACTGTACATTGGAGCTGCTGAGACTGCTGACTTTATGCAGAGGGCGGCTGCCCATCCGGTGCTGCACACCGTGAATTGGGTAGGATCCGATGCCAACATACTGAGCAGTTCCCTTGTGGATGATCCGGCGATATTTCAGTTCATGCAGGATGTCAACTTTACCTCGTGCATATTTGCAGAAGACCTGACAAGCCAGAGATACCAGCAGCTAAACGCGCGCCTGTCTGCAGATCCGAGGGTTGCAGGCAGCACCCCAAACGTCTACACGTACGCCTCCTATGACTCAATATGGACACTTGGCCTTGCAATAGAGGCTGCCGGGGACGGGGGCTTTGAGGAGATTAAAAGGCAGATCCCGTTGGCAGTCTCAGGATATGACGGCGCGTTGGGCAACATAATGCTAAACGACGCAGGCGACTCTGCTGAGACCAGCTATGCCGTGTGGGGAATAAAATCCACGGGATGGGAGCGCATAGGAACGTACGTTTCGGATTTGGGCCTGGTGCCTGTGGCAGTGGCTCCGGACACCGAAGCCGAACAGGAGTGTGATCCCGGAACCGTCATGCAAGATGGCATATGCATCACAGATGCCGGTGGCGGCGGTGATGACGGCGACGGCGGCGGATGCCTCATTGCAACTGCAGCATACGGCAGCGAGCTTGCGCCGCAAGTCCAGATGCTAAGGGAGATCCGCGACGGCACGGTAATGAGCACCGCTGCAGGAGCATCATTCATGTCAGGATTCAACCAGATATACTACTCGTTTTCACCTGTAATAGCAGACGCAGAACGGGAAAACCAGATGTTCCGCGAGGCCGTCAGGGCATTCATCACGCCGATGCTGGTCACGCTGTCTGTCATGACACTCGCAGACGAGGGCTCCGAAGCGGGGGTTTTGGGACTCGGCGCGGCAGTCATCGCGCTCAACCTGGGAATGTATGTGGCAGCACCTGCCTTGGCAGGATTCAAGATCCGCGAGTACGCAAGATCACGCCATTCACTAGGGTAACCCGGGATTGTCTGCGGCCTGCAGGCGGCCCATTCACGTAACAATCCGCGCAAATGCCTAGAAGAGGCGCCGCCAAACATCAAACATGGTTACCGAATGGCAAAATCCCCCACTGTTAGTTTAATTTAAGTCTGGCCGGTTTGACTTACATGCACTTTGAGATACCGTTCTTTGGGCACCCAAACATCAGATCACTGCACGGCAGGACCATTGAGATTACACGGGAGCCGCACCTGACCCTGCAGGGCGACTGCATCGTCGGGGTCGGGGCCGCATCGGGATGCGCCGGCCTGCCTGGTGAGATGAAGGCCATGCTCAGAAGTACTGGCGCGCGCGTTGCCGTCTCCATCCGGGTCGGGGACTCGGAGTTTGTCGTGAACGGGCATGGACATCCCGACCTTGAACTGTCTGACGAGCATGACATTGTGATCAGGACCAGCAGTTTCACGTGTCCAAGGACGCTTGCCATACGCTGTGACGAGGCGTCAGATGCCATTCCAAGGAAGATGATACGAAACCTGCAGAACCCGAACGTCCGGGGGACATTTACCGTCACCGTTCAGGACGCTGCAGATTAAGTGGGTGGGTGGATGGGTGGGTGGGGGGAATCCGCCACATGCCTGCATCCGGACACGCTGATGTGGCCAGACCGCGCGTTTTTGGCCATGCGGCCATATGGCAGTACCCAACTGTCTGTCTGCGGGCTGACATCAGCAGTCAAACGGGATGTTGGAGTTTTTGCACAGTGTCAGATACATCCCAAGCCCCAGTATCACAACCCCAAAGGCAGTCAGGGGAACCAACACAAGAAGTTTGGTAAGCCGACCCATGCAATGAATTTCACAGAACCCTATAAAATTGTCGCATGTCCCATCTGCCTGGATGCGAATCTGAGTCTCTGTAAGCCCTGTTCCTGGAGGAATCTGCATTCACACACCACCGGCATGGGCCCGGACGGCCCACACTCTGGCATTCGGGTACAGCCACACCAGGAGGCATCCCATCAGGACACCACACAGGGGAACGTGATTCTATTAAGTAGGCATGACTCAGATAATCCTGTGAAGGACACCATACGGCTTCCGGTAGCCGAAAAGCCCACGGACTCCCAGGTGAGGGATCTGCAAAGATACTTTGGGGAGATGCCAATAGACGAGATCCTGGCAGGACTCAAGTTTGCAAGAAACAGGTGGTCTGCAAAAGATGCAGGGACCCTAAAGGTGGGACGGAAGAGCATAATCCAAAAGGAGGTCCACTCAGTCACTGCCGAGCAGGCCCGATGGAGGCTGAAGAACTGGAAGATCATGATTGCAAACTATCGCAGACGCGGATACAGCTATCCCACCATATTTAGAATAAAAAAAGCCCTGATCCAGAGAAGCGGGGATCCACCGCCTCCCTGACATTCAGGCCTCTTGTACCGAGCCGCGCGTCCTGTCAACACGCTGCTCTTTGAGGCTGTCGGGGACATCGGGAATTGCAGACTTTGTCTGACCTGCAATCACGTCATGTGCCTCTTCCAAGATTGCAAGCGTATCTGCGTTGCCCCCAGTATCCACACTTATGTCACTTCCGAGATTCATCGAGGAGCCAGCCATCACATCGCCGAGAATCTGGGACAGACCCTGCATGGATGCATTTGCGTCTGGCATAATCCCGCTCAACGACGGACTGAGGCCCTTGATGATCGACATGCATGGGCTGAGAGTTACTACTACGTCGCCCAACTCCGAAACAGTATCCAGTCTGAGCTTGATCTGCTCCATGGACAATTTTGCGCCGCCGATCATGTTCTTCATCTTGCGTATCTGCGCCAGCTCTCCTGCATAAGCATGAGCATACCGGTTTCTGTTGCTTTTCTGCGCTTGGACGATCTTTTCGAAGATCACATCATGTTTCATTTGCAACTTTTCACCGATCTTCTCAAGCTTGGAGATCTGGAATTGCAGCTTTTTCTGCGCGACATCTATCTTGTTCTTTAATGGTTCCTCAGGTTTTACCCTGCCCATCATTTTCTGGGAGATGCTCTCTCTTTCTGTCCTGTTCCAGGAATTGCTTAACAATCTTGGTTTCCTCAGGTTAGCTTGAAATGTTTGCTTTAAACCGATGTGTTACCGTGCATCGTGTAACTGCAGTTACGGTAGGGTGCAGTTACGCCCCGCAGGCAGGCGCGCATACGGCCAAAAGTCCCGCGCCCCGCGCTGCAGTCTGGATGCACCCCGGCCACAATACCTGCTGCAACCATAGCGCAAGACGGCAAGGATGCCATCCCGTACACGTCATCATCATCATCATCATCATCCAAACGTGAACGTAAATATCTGGAATCCTTGGCCGCGGATCCGGATGTCCAAGAGGTGCTCCGAACTTGACTCGCCGGTCACGATATTGTACAGGTCCGGCTCGTTCACATTCAGGATATTCCCAGATGTGATGTCTGCCCCTGCAAGCTCTGGCGGGATTGGCTTGCCGTCCAGAAATATCTCGAGTTCTGCACTGCTCTCAGTGACAATGTTTACCTCCTTGGCGTTGTACCGAAGCTTGATGGAGCCTGTCTCAGATTCCAGTTCCATGCTGTCTGAGAGGTTTGTCCAGTCGCCCACGGGATAAAACTTGTGCAGGTCTACTGCATCCGGCTCAGAGTACGTTACGGTATTTCCGGGACTGAATCCCTCCGGACTTCCAATCTGGCTCCTGCCCTGCGCAAAGTGGTACCCAAAGTACAGCTCGGGAGTGCGAAACAGCGTATGCTCAAACTCGTCAACATCGACCAGATCCGTGGCCGAGGCAGTCTGGACTCCGAGCGACGCTGACCTCTCCCTTAGTAGCTGCTGTATGACCCTTTCAGTCTCCTGGTAGGCCCCCTCGCCTATGTGATCATACCTGATGAACCCCTCGTGGTCTGCAATGTACTTTCTTGGCCAGTAGCGGTTCTCGAATGCCTTCCACGTCTCCTTGTCGTTATCCAGCACCACCGGATAGTTTATCCCGTGCTTGGACACTGCCATCTGCACGTTGTTCAGATCCTTTTCAAACTCAAATTCTGGACTATGAATCCCCACTATCAGCAGTCCCTGCTCTGCATACTTGTCATCCCATGCCGTAATGTGCGGAAGGGTCCTGATACAGTTGATGCAGCTGTACGTCCATATGTCATACAGCACCACCTTGTCTTCCATCTCCTGTGCTAGGGCCTCGGGAGTCGTGTTGATATATTCTGCAATCCCGATTATCTCCGGTGCCGTCTTGAGCCCAGACTTGTCAATCACTGAAACGGCACTGCCTCCGGTCAGGCTTGCATCAGTAGCAGACTCGTCGTAGGCAGAAAAGATGAGGCTCATGGCGCCTATCCCAGCCACAATGACTATTCCAAGTATCAACGGGGTTCTAAGTTCTGGTCTCATATCATCACCCTAGGAACAACAGCTCGTTGAGAAGTGGGAAGTTTGCAATGTATGCAAGCTGGTTTGTAAACACCAATACTCCAAGCAGCACTATGAATGCCCCCAGAATCACGTTGTAGTACTTTAGGTGCTTGCTCATTGAGCGGATCAGCCTGCTTGCCCTGGAATAGAACACGCCTATCAGTATGAATGGTATTCCAAGTCCCAGCGAATAAACCAGCAGTAAGTTGAATGCGACAGAAGGAGTGGTTGCAGCAAGGGTCAGTATGGTGCCCAGTATGGGTCCCACGCACGGGGTCCAGCCCACTGCAAATGCAAGCCCGAATACAAAGGACATCGGATAGCTTGCCTTGGATCTCTTTGGAAAGAACTTCTTTTCCATGTTGAGCTTGTTGATCTTGGTTGACAAAAGCAGGAACAAGCCAAACCCCACTATTATGACGCCGCCTACCTGGTTGAGGCTCTCTACGACCTCCCCGGTGTACCCTGAAAGGACGCTGTTGATCAGCACGCCCAGCGTCGAGAACACGACTGAGAATCCAAGCACGAAAAAGACTGAGTTTAGTATGATGTTTGCCCTGTTTATCGTGATTGTTCCAGAGCCCCCGGTCCGGTTCAGATCCGTAAGGGTGGTTCCAGAGATATATGCAATAAATGCAGGAATCATGGGCAGGATGCACGGCGCCACAAAGGATCCCAGACCCGCAAGCGCGGCGACTGCAAGGGTAATCTCTGCCATACCAAACAAACTGCGTTTTTTGCTTTAAAATGTTGTTCCAGATTTACACCACATCTGCATGAAATCCCATGTGTGCGCTCCGCAGTCGGGGTGCGTAACACATCCCTGCGTGGGGAAGAACCCAAGCCACCGCGCACAGCGGGACGCATCCGGCCCCCGTCTGCCGCCCACGCCGCACCTGGAACACGGCCCCCCTCTCCCCGGGGTGTCGGTTGCCGCATACAGGACATGCCACGGTACCACCACCACCACCATCGTCGTCGTCTACGCATCCCCGCCGGGTGTACGGGATGGCAAGATTGATGATTACGGCTGCGGCAACCCCAACCAACAACATAGTGCCAGACCACAACACGCATTGACTGGACACAATACAACCATCCGTCGGTTGCACAATACAGCCAAACCGACTTGGCACTAATCCATGACAGGCGCAATGACACAATTGAAATCCCGTGCTTCATAATTCGGCAAACTCATCACGCATCAGCAGGTTGTCAGATAATCATCAGCACCTGCCATCCGGGCATTATCCTATATTACTGCATCCTGAAAGTTTAGCCCACCCTTCTGATGAGATGCGGCTCCTTGAGCATTATCACGTCCCCCCGGCTTGACGAGAGCTCCACGCGCCTGATGTTCTGGTTTGTAACCACAGTCAGTGCCTCGCACCTGGTGCACAAAAGGGTACTGCCACCGGTTCTCTCCTCCCGGACGGTGCCCTCCTCTAGCCTGTCACTCTTTGTACACCTGGGACAGAACTCGGGTTTTTTGAGTACTGCGATTATCTCCTTGATGAATATTGTCCTGCCCACACAGATACGAGACGGCGGGCTCAAAAAAAGAGTTTGTATCCGCAGCACACAAGACCGAACCAAATCGGTCACATCGTTCTGTCTTCCACGGGAACATGCGCAAAACTGAGCTTGCCAGACCCAACTCCATGCAGGCTCTGCAACCCTTTGAGGCGGCATGCACATGCGCAGTCTCCACCCGGGGCATCGTGGGTTTCCCGGACTCGGCACCGAGATTCCCAAATTTACCGTCAGAAGACCAATCTGTCTGGCACGGTCTTTTAATCACCACAACGCAATCTGATGCTGGATTATTTTAGATATTTTTCTTTAGTATGTCGTTGACAGCCCTGGAATAACTGTATGATTTGTTGCTGCTTTGTATCATCTTGGCTTGGTATTGGCGTACTTTTCTATCCAGATCATCTTGAATCATGATCGTAACTCTTCTTGCCACATTAGAATTACGCACATTCAGTATTTATACCTGATTTATTTTCCTAGGTTAATTGTTTGCGCTGATAATATTCAAATGGATACAGGATGATCGCCCTTGCAGGAAAATCAGATATGTCCATTGTTAAGTGTGGTGCAAAATAGTATCTTGACAAACCTGTTAATCTGCAGGGCATGCAATGGCAGTCCAGGAATACATCGGAGATGGACACAAAATGATGCGTTTGTGTGATGCGATTCTGTGATGCGATTCTGTGATGCGATTCTGCCAGGAGTGCCTCTGCCCGTGTCTGTGTCTGCAGATGGAGGCAGATACCAATGGATGGTAATATTTTCCACGCAATATACGCGAGTTTGATAAATCATGTGGTCTTTTGCATCCGTGTTGTGGTCTTTTGCAGATGCCTGCAATTCAGGCCGCAGTGGCGGTGGCAATTGTCATAAAAAGCAATAGAACCTGACGGCGGCAATGGATTTTGGCGTGGTGACGTGTTGCCAATCTGCCAAAAGTCCGGCACACTTTCCTGAACCCGGCAGTAGGGAGGGCGTCATGCGTCCGTACTGATCCTGAGGAGGTTCTTTCTGAGCAGTATCGGAATGTTGTAAAATGCCCCCAGCGCGACTGCGTCTGAGGCGCGATAGTTGCGCAGCACCATGTCCTTTCTGCCTGTAAAGTAAAGGCTTGCCCGCAGCACCTGACCGCTCTCGTAAATCTTTACTTTTACCAGCACCAGCTCGTTCTCCTCGCAGATCTCCTCTATCATCTGGTACACCGACGGGACGGACTCGCCTTCGGTACCGCCAAAACCCGATATGTGCCTTGCAACCTCGCCTGAAAATGCCCTCATGTGAAACTCTCTCCCGTCATCGGTCTTGAGGATGATCAGTCCCTCCACTGCATACGGATCGACAAACCCAACGTATTCAATCCGCACAGACTCGTAGTCAGGCTCCTGGATCTGGTCGATATCCATGACAGAATTCCATCTCCAATGCTTATAAGCATAATTCATGCCCAGAAACATCCAGTCCAGACACAAACCCATGCACTGCATGGCGCCACGGACTGTCCCAACCTAGCCCGTTGAATACATGATAACCCGACCCACTCACCGTGTGTGACGGGCTGACCCCTAATTATGCATGGTCGTCAAGGCCTTCCTGTTGAATGGGGCTATCCGAGCTGCTGGGTTACTGGACTTCGAGTCCTGATAGATGCATGCAGCTTCCAGCCTGTCACACACGGAAAGGAGGTGAGAGAAATAGAAAAGAGTATTGGAATCGACATAGGAAAAAGGAAATGCGTGGCATGCGTGATGGAACACGACGGGGTGATCCTCGAAGAGTCATCGTATGACAACACGGCCAAGGACGCGCTAGAGTTTGCCACGTCCGCAAGGGCCAGACACGGTGGATGCAGGGCAGTCTGCGAGTCCACAGGGAACCACTGGATAAAGACCATCGATGCCTTTGAACGCGTGGGAATCCCCATCGACCTTGCAAACCCGTTCAAGATCAAGGCAATCGCGTCTGCCAGCATAAAAAACGACACCATCGACGCAAGAACGCTTGCCCACCTGCTAAGATCCAACCTGATTCCCGCCTGCCATATTGGTTCGGCCGAATCCAGGGGGATAAAACAGATCCTCAGGTACCAGATCCGCCTGGTGCAGGACAGGACCAGGGCGATAAACTTCGTGCACACGCTGACTGACAAGTATGACGTGAACCCGAAGGACGGCGGGAAAAACGTCTGGACCAAAAGGGTCCTGGCGTACCTTGAAGAAGCCGACGTGGAGAGTCCCCATGACAGGTTCGTCCTGGACCGCTGCATAGCCAAGATACGGCACTACAACGACGAGATAAAAAAGACCGAAAACGAGATCAGGCGCTACGTCCGCGACGCCCACAGCCCGAAGATACTGATGAGCATTACCGGGATGGACGCGTTTTCTGCAGCACTACTGGCAGCAGAGATTGACACCATCGCAAGGTTCGGGAACCCGAAAAAGTTCGTGTCCTGGGCGGGCATGTGCCCGACGCTCCACCAGTCAGGCGACACGTCATACCACGGCAGGATGAAGAAGGATTCGAACCGGAAGGTCAACTGGGTCATGGTCCAGTGCGCGCTGGTGGCAGTGAGGCACGACCCGAGGATGAAGGCATACTACGAGCGCCTCATGAAGAGGCACAGGCACAACATCGCCATAACGCACGTCGCAAACAAGATGCTGACGATCATCTGGCACATGCTGACAGAAGACAACCTGTACGAGGACAGAAACGAAAAGCTGTACCGCGCCAAGATCAGACAAGTCATGAAGGAGGCGTAGACGCGGAACCGGCGGTGTCAGTAAATGCAGTGCCGGCCCTAGCGGATGCTGTGTACGAATTGTGGGAATTGTGGGATGTTTCTACATGAATGCTGGGGGGCCAGCCCCCCAGACCCCCCGGAAGGGATTATGCATGTCACTCCGCGGGGCAACAAGCCACGTTTTCTGTGGATCTGGCAGGATTCTGCATGCAGGTAACGCTTAAGAAGACAAAAAACACACCCAAAATGACAAGCTGGACGCAAAACCTGGATAAGTCCGGGGATGGGTTACATAGATGCATAATTCAACTTGGCCAGCCAAGACTTGTACAGGATTCGCCAGACTCTACGTTGCCCCCGCCCCCATGTCTATCAGTTTGTTGTAGGCGGCCACCTTGAGGTTGACCTCCTGGATCATGTTCTTCCATTTCAACGAGTACAGGTGCTCCCCGAACATCCTCTTGAATGCAGAAAACACAATCTCCACTATCCACCCTTGCAATATCCGACCCTCTCCTTCCACTCTTTTTGATTACTCTTCTTTTCATCATCGGGCAACCATTTCACCCGATTGGGATCAGGGCCGCCAAACTGCTCCCGGACCGACGTGCCCCACACGTCACCTGCGCCTTTTCCATTCGGGGTGGAGCTTGCCTTGAGTTTGATGAGCGGGGTCACGTTGCGCTCCCTGCATGCCTTTAGGTTGTCCCTGGAGGCGTAAGCGCCATCCCCATAGATGCAGCGTTCCGCAGAACCGTCCGCACGGGTGGGCTCTGGCGGCGGGTCTTCCTGTACGCAATTCTCCAGGGCGTCATCAAGCAGCGGAACGAACATGGGCGAGTCCCCTGTCCGGTCATCAGTAATCCTGACTGCCAGCATCCTTCTTGTATCCACGTCCACCAGAACATGCATCTTTACGAATCCGCGTCTTACCTTCCACTTTTGCAGTATCCACTCCCCCCTGTTGTGCTGCTTGAGGCCCGTGGAATCCACTGCAAACCGGATTCTGGCACCGTTGCTGCCGGCAACTGTGATGATCCCGCCGCTCCTCTGGACGTCCAGGGACTGGATCCTTCTGAAGATGGCGGTGTAGTGGGGCACCTCCTCCCCATCTTGGAATAACTCCAGGATCATGCCCATCAGGTTCCTGTAGGGGATGTGGATCATCGATTTTACTGCCGCCAGGGATGCAAAGAGCGAGTCGGCATACCGGAAAGGAGCCCCGACCTTGTGGCGGTTGGCCTCTTTGACCTAGGTGCGCCTCTCCGGGTCATCGTGAATAATTAATGCCTGACCGCGCCTGATGTATTTTTCATTGTCGGTCTTCACCAAGATGCCTTGGTTCTCATGATCTTTAGCTTTTTCGGTCTGGATGTGTGTTGAGGGGTACTGTTCACTGTAACATGGCAGGCGGGATTGTGCAGCAGGCTACTTGCAGTAGTCGGAAATTTACCCTCTAAGCCATCCAACAGATGTTCGCAGACGTGTTAACATTTTTCGAGCATACGGATCTATTATCTACGGCGTCCTTGCCCACCCTAGTGTTTGCGCAAAAAGGTGGGCAGGTACACCGTAACAAGATCGGAGAAAGGATGCTTAATACCTTGTCAGGAATACTGTGGTCTGCACCCATAGGATTCCCTACTGGGAACAATGCCCAATACGGGGTGGGCGAGTTTGCAGCCATACTGATGAAGATGTCTGAATCCAACATAGCCTCCGAGGAGGCAATCAGGCTGCTCAAGCATGCCAAAAAGAAGATGCCGTCACCCAAGTGGTTTCGCAACATGGTAAACTCGCTAGAATCAGACGGTGCAGACGAACTCTGCAGGGACATGCTCACACGCACCGCAAGGCTTGCCAAGAATACGTGCCGGTACAAGGGAGGCGTACTGGTGGCAATAGACAAGCACCTGATACCAAGGCACGACAAGGACAACATGTCACACCTGATATGGTCCAAACCAAAGGGCGGTACAGGCAGGTTCGAGTGCTATGCGACAATGCACGTGGTAGCAGAGCAGGTTCCGGCCATTTTGGAGTGCATGCAGGTCACGCGCAGCGTGGACAACGCCGATTTTGTGCGTAAATTCATGCAAAAACTCAGGGATTACAGGATACGGGCCCGGCTGCTGCTGATGGACCGCGAGTTTTACTCGACTGAGATAATCAGGCTTGTATCCGAACAAAGGCGCAAGTTCCTGATGCCGGCAGTCAAGAACGTGGGGATGAAGAGGGCGATACGGGAGCACCACGATAAATCACGCAGGGCAGTCTCACGGTACACCCTCAGAAACGCAGCAGGCCAGTCTGTTACATTCACGTTGATAATCACGCCCTCAAAAAAGATAGACGATCCTGATGCCGATGCCACGGAAAGATACCATGTCTTTGCCACCAACCTTTCCCCTGCCAGGGCGCTAGACGAGATTGAGACGCTTCCAGAGGAGTACAGGAGAAGGTGGGGGATAGAGACAGGATACAAGCAGGTAGAGCAGGTGCGTCCGAGGACGACAAGCCGCAATGCGTCGTTTAGGGCAATCATGTTTTACGTCTCGCTGTTCATGTACAACACGTGGGCAGTGGAGCAGTACCGTGCGGATTCGAGTTATGATCGGGTGACTCTGGCGCTTGTCGCATATGCTGCGGCCATGGCTGCATTGGAATTATGTAGGATTGTGGGTCAACCGTATGATGTCGGGGGACCTGCCTAAGGGGTAAATTTCCGACTACTGACTTGACCCTCTTATTTTAATAGTTCTTCACTCCCTATAATGCGTGCGCCGAACACAATGGATAGCGCTGCGCACGATTCTGTTTCTCCCAGCTGCCGTGGGCCATGCAGCCGCCGACACTGACGAAAAGGTGGTCGTATTAGAAACCAGCCAGGGCAACATCGTAATCGAGCTATTCTATGAAGACGCGCCAAACCATGTCGACAATTTTATCGAGCTGGCCAACTCTGGGTTCTATGACGGTACAGTCTTTCACAGGGTCATATCCAACTTTCTGATTTAGGGCGGAGACCCAAACACGGTTGACGGCGATCCGAGCACTTGGGGAGCAGGCGGTGCCGACAAAAAGATTGCCGGAGAATTTAATGACATTAGGCACCACCGCGGAATAGTCTCCATGACAAGATCCGCGGATCCTGGCAGTGCCAGTTCCCAATTCTTCATCCTGGATAGGGAGTCAAACTTCCTTAACGGGCAGTATACCGTGTTTGGAAGGCTCGCAACAGAAGGGAGCTTCCAGACCTTGGACCGTATTGCATCCACCCCCATCGGGGCCAGGGCGATACCGCTCGATCCGGATCAGGCAAGAATCATAAGCGCCGCGGCAGTTGACCGCTCTCAAATTCACGATCTTCTTGATCTGCCAGAACCCGTTCGCCTGCAGACGACCCCTGAGACGTCATCCTTCGGAGAGCCACTCCCCGAAGCCCTCCTGTCTTCGCTGTACCCAGATCTTGGCGTCAGAGCGGAGATCGTAGCAGAGAACCTTGTCGTTCCATGGAGCGTTGACTGGACCCCGGACGGAACACTCCTGTTTACCGAGAGGGGAGGAGACCTCAGGGCAGTCCAGGACGGGATGCTTCTGCCCGAGCCGCTGCTTTCGATCCGCGCCAATACGATAGAGGGCGGACTGCTGGGACTTGCAGTTGATCCCGACTTCAACGAGAACAACTACATCTACCTGTACTACACCTACGACTCGTCCGGCTCCACTTCCAACGCAAACAAGGCGGTACGCTACCAGTTTATTGACGGCGTGGTCACAGAGGACAAGGTGCTGCTTGACGAGGTTCCGGGCGGGGCGTTCCACGATGGCGGAAGGATGCAGTTTGGACCCGACGGAAGACTCTACATAGCTACCGGCGACGGCGGAGTGTCGGAACAGGCACAGGATCTAGACTCCCTTGCCGGAAAGATCCTCAGAATAAATTCCGACGGATCGATACCAGAAGACAACCCGTTTGCCGGCTCCCCGGTCTGGTCGCTGGGGCACAGGAACCCGCAGGGAATGGACTGGGACGCGTCGGGCAATCTGGTTGCAACCGAGCACGGGCCGTCCGGATGGAGGGGGGTGGCGCACGACGAGGTCAACCTCATCATGCCAGGCGCAAACTACGGCTGGCCCATCATCATAGGAGACGAGACTGCAGAAGGCATGCAGAAGGCTGTCATCCACAGTGGAAACGACACGTGGGCGCCGTCGGGAGCAGAATTCTACGACGGGGACAAGATCCCGGAATGGACCGGAAAGTACTTTGTCGGCACTCTGAGGGGAAGCCACCTGCACGTCATTGATTTTGATCTGTCAAACAACGAGGTCGTATCCCACGGCAAACTCTTCCAAGACGAGTTTGGGAGGCTGCGGGATGTGCAGACTGGACCTGATGGGTTCCTGTACCTCCTTACAAGTAACCGCGACGGCAGGGGCCCTGCGATTCCCACCGACGACAGAATCATCCGGATCGTTCCGCTGTCAGGCGATCCAAGCGGCACCACGGCTGTGTCGGTGCCGGAGGTTTACATGCCAGACGGCGTCATCGAGGCGGGAGACACAAAAACCGCCGTCAGGTACGAGATTACAGGCGGCGAGCTGCTAAGCGTCACGCCCGACATGGACTCCAACTCGCTGATCGCAAGGATCGCCGCAGGGGAAGGCGGGTCGCTGACGCTTGCCATACCTAGAACGGTGGCAGATTCGTAAGTGTTCACGTGGTTTAACTCATTTTTAGGCGTATTTTGCAATCTCCGCCAAGTAATCCAATTTCTTGTTTTTCCATGTCATTACACATGAAAAGAAATTCGCCATCCACGTCATCGTCTCCTCTGCCCTTATGCTGCCCCGTATTTTTCTGTGCACGACTATCTCGCGCAACCCGCGTTCTGCAGCATTGTTTGTAGGCGGGATCTTTGGGTTCAGCACGAACCGGAACAGGTCGCTGCCAGCATTGCTGATCTTGACCATGAATTTTTCCAATATTGGATCGTCGGCGTACCTTGCAACGATCTTTTCGATGCATGACGTCAGCATGGCAGACGCGTTGTCCCGGAGAGAGCGCGAGCGTTTCCTGCTTGCCCTTCTGGCATAATCATAGATTATGCGCAGGTGCTTCAGGACGTTGCGCGCGCCTGGGCAGTCCGGATTGCGGTTGCAGATGTCCCTGGCCTCGCGTATTATGTGCGACCAGCAGCGCTGGACGCGGTATTTTCCGTACGCCGTCCAGCCGTCGCACACTAACGTGCCGTCCCAACCCCCAAGCGCTTCTTTCAGAACCTTTGCCCCCCGGCTGTCCCGTATCACGTACAGCGCGTGCCCGGTCAGCGGATCGTGCAGTATCCACACCCAGACGTTGCGGCCGTTTAGGTGAATCGATGTCTCGTCGGCGTGCAGTATCTTGGCCTTGCGTATCATGGCGGCAATGGCTGCCGCAGGGGCGCCCAGCGACGTTCCCAGCCTGCGCATTATGTTGTGCGCCGTGCCCGAGGAGAGTGTAATTCCGTACCGCGACATGCGGTCTGCGATCATCCTAAACGGCATGCGACACACGTAATCGTCTGCAACATCAGTCGTTATGCTCGGATCGTAGCTGCCCTTGTCTGGAAGGCCGGTCTCGGGCTTGATGTCCACCAGACCGCAGGAGCAGCGACACGTGTTTATGGTGTGGCGCGTGGTGATGACCTTTATCGTGCGCTCCACCTTGGTAATGTCGCGTTTTTCTGACTGCACTATGGAAAGGCTACCCGAGCCGCATTCGGGGCAGGCCTCCGGGGTGTGTTCCTCAAACTCGGTGGGTTTTGGCTTGCGGGTGCGGCCCATGTGGCCTTTTTGCCCCCCGCGCGACTTCCCGCTGCCGGCCGCATCCACGCGGTCCTTTTGATCCCGGGAGGCTTTTGTGGATTTATTGTAGGCATTCTTTTCGTCGCCTTTTCCCTTTGTGTCAGGCCATCCGGGCCCCCTTTTTTGTGATGACGGGGTGTTGTAATTGTCATGCCGCACCAGCCTGCGCTTAAGATCAGCAACTGCCAGATTCAATTCCTCAATTATCTGCCCTTGCATCTCAATCGTCTGCTTGAGCTTGATGTTCTCAGTCTTGAGATCCGTGTACATCTTTTTGAGTTCAGCCTGGCTTTTCACATCGGGTTTGGATTACCATCCTATTTGGATCTGTGGTTTGCACAAAATTTACCCAAGAGTGAACTGAATTAGGCACGACGTGAACACTTACGCAGATTCCAAGACGGTAGACGAGGCAGGGGACTTTAGAATTCCCGAGGGCATGCTCCAATTCGGCAGGATCGGCTCCGAAGTCCGGGACGGCGATTACATCGTTCTAGTCGACGGCGAAGAGACAGGCTTTGACGAGACCGCATCCCCAACAACGAGATTGCTTACCGTTGAATTTCCGTCCGGCACAGGGGAGATCGAGGTGATTGGGACCTTTGTGATTCCGGAGTTTGGCGCGATAGCGATCGTGGTCTTGGTCGCTGCGACGGGACTGATAGTCGCGGCATCTGCAAGATCAAGATACGGCACCGTATTCAGCCGCTAGTATTCCTTTGAGGTAGGGCGGCCGGCATCGCCTGAGCAGCACGAATTACCCACAGATCCACCGGAGGACGGCATCCATTCGTGCCTAGATCGCATCGAAGAACCAGGCGTGTTGGGTCTACGTTGTCGAGTTGCACAACAAACTACCCCAACCGGCGTTGTCCAAATCCGGGGTAGAAAATCGACGAAAAGCTTAAAGATCGCGGATCGCGCGCCGCTTAATGAACAAAAAACGCGATACAAACACGAAATACGGCAAAGGCAAGAAACGCTGCAAAAGCAAGAGTGTCGAGGATAAGAAATGGGAACGTCCTGCCGGATACTACAAGGAATACGAGACGAGGAGAAGGGGTGAGGGCCGCGTAACGAGATTACGAATCAAGGCCCTCGCCGCCCTGCTGTCTGAGATCTGTTCGCCTGCCGTCCCCGGCATGGCGCGCATGATCCCATACATGGTATGCCTTGCAGACCGGGAGTTCCGCTGCCATTCATACCGTAGACATGTCTCGTATCTGCAGACACATCAGGGAACACTGCGCATGTACGGATTAAAAACCGTTCCATCAAAATCCTGCCTGCACCATGCGGCCACCATAATATCAGGTTACGACGGGCTGCACGAAATAATTGAAAGGCAGGCAGGATCCCACGCGCGCGGCTCCCTTCTGGGCGACTCCACGGGGATCGCCATAAACCAGTACGCAGACTGGGAGGACGCCAAGAGGGGGCTCATCTCCAGGCGCGAATTCGTCAAGCTGCACGTGGTAGTTGACGCCGGGGGAAGGAAGATCGTCTCGTGCGCAGTCACCAGGGGGCGCACACACGACTCGCCGGTGTTCCGGGAGATGTTCGGGAATGTTCCGGACGGCACAGGGTGCGTGATGCTTGATGCAGGGTATGACGCGGTCAAGAACTACGAGATGATCCGCGACTCGGGCAGGAAGCCCGTGATCTGCACCCGCAAGAATCACGTCGCGCGCGGATTCGGTCCGAGGGCGGAGATGATCAGGTGGCAGGAAAACAACCCCGAAGAGTTTGAAAGGACGTACCACAGGCGCAGCATAGTGGAATCGGTGTTCTCGTCGTTCAAGTGCAGGTTCACTGCCGTGGTCCGCGCCAAGATGCTGCCGGCCCAAAGGCTGCAGCTGCTGCTCAGGTGCGTCTGCTACAACCTGCTGTCGTGACAGAATGGTGCAAAAAATACGCGTCGTGTGCCTAGCGCGTGCTATGCGCCACGGTACGGTTTTGACACAAAATGCGCCCGTCATGCTCCGGCCGCAGGAAAATTCCATCAAATTGGCAGAATCAGAACCAATAAAGCACGTGTAAATGGACAGCAAACGGGTCTGTAGAACTAAGATTTGGACAACGCCACCCCAACCCAAAATTATTTAAAATCCGCGACTGTGAATACCCTGTTGTCTACAAATCCGGAACGGGCCATATCGTATGTCCGAAACAAGCATGTGAGGGAGTACATGGACAAGGACGTACTAAAGTTGCCCTCGGGGACGCTGACAAGGACGGCTACCAGGCTGCTGGGCAGTTATGAAAGGGACGACATCATAGTCACAGACAAGCAGGGCACACCCATTGGAATCGTCACCGACGAGGACATCCTCAACAAGGTGAGCGACGCGACAGTCTATGCCGAGACCACCGTCCTGCAGGAGCTCATGAGCACCCCGCTAATCACAATCGATGAAAAATCCACACTCAAGGATGCACTGGACAAGATGAAGGAGAACAATATCAAAAAACTGCCGGTCCTCTCAAAGAAGAACGAGATCGTCGGGATGATCTTTGAGGCAACCATTGCAAATGCTATAAGGGATGCAATTGGAATCCCGCCAAGGCTCCTGAGCCCCCCGGTCAAGGCGGTGCTTGGCAACCTTGGCTTTGTGCTGCAGTTTGCAGGCGTCCTGCTGCTCGTTCCTGCAATCGTCGCAACCCTGCTTGAGGATACCACCATTGCCGCCGGAATATACCTGACCACTGTACTCTTGCTTGTCACGGGATTCTTTCTGAACTCGTATGGCGAAAAGTCAAGCCTGAACCTGCAGCAGGCATCCATCCTGGTCTTTGCAAGCCTCTTTCTTCTGTCGCTTTTTGGAACCGTGCCGTACCTGTACGTCTTTCCCGACGACGCCACCACCGTGGAGACGTTTGGAAACGCGTTCTTTTCAAGCGCTGCAGGGTTTACCACCGGAGGAATATCGCTCTTTGAGAATCCGGAGGAACTCCAACAGAGCTTTACCTTCTATCGAAGTTACACGCAGCTAGTCGGGGGCATGAGTTTCATATACCTGGTAATCACTGCGTTTTATCCCGAGTCCAAGCTGCAGTCCATGCGCGGGTTCATATCCGGAAAGACGCTTCACATGAAGGAGCTCTTCCTTACCATCACGGTCATCTTTGCCCTTTACATAGTGATAGTGGCACTTTTGCTGTTTGTACTTGGCAGGGGAGACCTTCTTGACTACTTTTCGCTGGCAATGAGCACGCTTGCCACCGGGGGGTTTGTCCCGTCATCGACGATCCTTGACGGCCTGCTGTGGCAGGAGTACGTGGTGCTGATGGGTGCGATGATCCTGGGCGCACTGCCGTTTACATTCCACTATGCATTTGTAAGAAAAAAGTTCCTTGCCCCAAAACTTGGCAAGGAGGTCCTGACGTACTTTGCAATACTGTGCGGCGCACTGCTCCTGTTCATAGCCATCTCCGGCACCGACCCGCTGAACGGCGCGTTTCTAACAGTATCTGCAAGCACCACTGCAGGCCTGCAGTTGGAGAGCCTTGCAGGACTGGGGGGGTCGGCGCAGTCGATACTTGTCACCCTCATGATTATAGGAGGCTGCGGGTTCTCCACTGCCGGGGGACTGAAGATATTCAGGCTCTTTCATTTTAGGGATGCAGTCAGGGTGCTTACGAAATCCGGATGGAGCAGCCTTGATGACCAGACAAGAAAGGAGATCATATCCAGCAGCATCATACTGGGGCTCTTTCTGATAATCTCGGCAGTCACGGGGGCACACCTTGCAGCCATAGGGGACGTGCCGTACCAGGACGCGTTCCTTGAGGCAGTGGGGGTCATCACCACGGGCGGACTCTCGGCAGGAGTCATCGACTCGGAGACGGATCCGGCAACCAAGATATACCTGGGATTCCTGATGATCTTTGGGAGGCTGGAGATCATTGCAATCATCTACATCTTTGTCCCGCGGCTGAGCTGAGGAGTCATGCAAGGGTTCTGTAAAGTTACGGTGACCCGCGACTTGACTGATCCGCATCGACTGAAGTATTCGAATCCGGCTTCCCGGATCTAGCCCTCACCATCGCTTCATCTGCGGACCCGACTGGGCCGAACCACAGCCCACGTGCAAGTATGTTTTTACCTGCATTCTTGTCCCTGTCTATGGACACGTGGCAGCGTGTGCACGTTACCATGCGGTGCGCTTCGGGGTTCATCTTACCTCCACATTCCGCGCACCTTGATGACGTGCCTGCCGCCGATATTTTCTTGGTCGGAAGGCCGAGCCTTCTAGCCTTGTATTCAACCATGAATTGCAAAATATGATATCCCCAACTGTTCAGTTTGGTTCTGGTCTTTTTTGACGTCCCGCAACCCTTCTTCCACTTGCCTTTCATGTCCGTCAGGTCTTCCATGACGATTCCCCGGTTCCGCGAGACGATCTCGCCTGCCGCCGCGTGCATGATGGGCGTGGTCCTGTCTTTTTCTTTCTTGCCGTACTTTGAGGCAATCTTCTTCCTTACACGGTGGTCATTCCGCTTGAAACGACTGACTTTACCCCTGCATTTCTCCCTGATATGCCTGACTTTGGCAATGTCCATGACTTTTACGTTGCATTGGCTGTCATACGTGGTGATGTTGTCCAAATTCAGGTCCATTCCGAGCCATCCGTCTGGGACTGCTTGTTCGACTGTCTCCGAATATGACACGATCAGCCTGTCCTTGGTAAGCGTGATGCCGCCAAGTTTTCCACCTTGGATCTTCTCTGACACGTAGGATGCGAGCCTGATTCGGACATGGTCTCCGAGCATCGCGGGAATAACAATGGAACCGTCAATGATCTTGTAGTTCTGGTTGTTTATCTTGAGCACGTCTTTTCTGACGTACGGCCGCGTGGTTTTTTTGGGCTTCTTGGCAGGGTTGGATTTTCTTGTCTTGGCGTTGCCTTTCTTTTTGTCCTTGGCCTTCCTTGCGGCCTTGCGGAGCGCGGTACGCCATGCTTTTAACAGAGATTTTCCGGTCTTGATTGCCTCCTGCGTGTGGGTGGCATAGTGTCCTTTCCGCCTCATCCCAGGATACGCGAGTTCTTGGAACTTTTTGGTTGACGTGATGTTGTGGAGTATTCCGAGCCTGATGGCCTCGTTGGTGCCGTGCCTGAAATTCTCAAACGTTTCTTTGAGCTCGTCGTGGCGGTCGTGGAACTGCCAGACGCATTCGGTGTGTTTAACGTATTATGTTGGCCGGCGCGGCTTTTAAGGGCGGCCGAACACACGATATCCGCATATCCGTGTTCGTGTGCCGGCATGAGTGGGTCACTGTAACTTTACAGTTCCCATGCAAGATAGGATTTAATCAGACCGGAGCAGTGTACAAACCATGAACCTCTCGCCGGGCACAGGAAAGCCCATGATACTTTTGGGATTCGGGGCGATCATGGTGCTGTTTGTGCTGTATGGAAGGTACCAGGATTCGGAACTCCTTACGCCTGAGGCAATAGAGCCGATACAGAGGATAGCATACGGGTTCTATGTCGCACTGGCCGCATCCCTTGGGGCAGTTGCAGTAGGCATGTACAGGTACCACGCATGGAAGGCAGGCGGAACGGGACAGGACCTCTCTTCAGTCATTGCCCGGATTACATGGAATCACAGATCACGCAAAATCTTTGTCGCCACGTTTGTATGCTATGGGATATTCTTCTCGCTTGCGTCAGGAACGCTCGTGTACCAGCCGGAGGTAAACTTTGCAATCCACTACGGCGCTGAGATTCCATCCGGATTTGTATCCCCGTGCTGCGATGCCCCGGGATACATGCCAAAGATAATACTGTACCTCACAGAGCACGTTGGGCTGCAGGTCATTCCAGTCAACCTGGTGCTGCAGGTGACAGTCTCGTATCTGGTGGGGCTCAACGCCGCAGTCGCTGCAAACGCCTACCAGATATCCAAAAAGGGCAGGGGGATGGGCGCAGTAGGCGCGGCGACCGGACTCTTCATCGCATGCCCCACGTGCGCCGGAACGTTCCTGTCTGTCTTTGTGGGAACTGCAAGCGGAATCGCGCTCTCCATTGCGCTGGCCCAGATGCAGACGCTCTTCATAGCAGTGTCAATCCCCATACTGCTTGCCACGCCATACGTCATGGCAAGAAGGCTGCAGCAGAGCAGGAGCAACAGCAGCAGCAGATGCGACTAGGCAAACCGCTTTACCTCGGGAGTCTTGTAGTTGCCAATGTCGTAGCCGTCGCGCCTGAGAAACTTTAGCGTAAACTTGTAGACAAGCTCGTCATGATCCGCCTGCGCAAGTATCTCGCTCCACAGGACGCGGCCGTTCTGCTCTATCTGTGCCTTGAATCCGGGATTCATTGATTCGGCAATGTCGCGGCACTGCTCAAGGGTCCTTCCGTTCTTGTATGCCCGGACGCGCCGGTCGCAACTCTCCATGATGGTGTGGTGTTCCGGTAATAGATAAAGTCTGAGGGAGAAATCTGTGTAAAAGGTTAGGTTCGCTGTCTGTTGACCTCAAAATCCAGTCGTGAACCTAACCAGTTACGAAATCTGTCTGCTGCTTGGTCCCAAAGCGAATTATTCCAAAAGTTGCCCGTCCCTTGCATGATGCTGGTATCGGGAGCGGACAGACGACGCCATGACAGGCGCTTTCTGCATCGCGGCGTGCCAGATCCCTTGGAAATGCCATCCGCCTGCCGCCGCATGCCGATGGCGCTCCATAGTACGACCTCATATAGGGAAATGGAGAGGAAGAACAATGAAAAAGGCCAAAACGGCCCATCACGAAGGAACGCAGAAACTGCGCAAGGCAATCATGGAGCAACCGACAACACCCCGCACGCCGCAATCCCCAATCCCGGGAGACGGGCAACAGCAGCAGCCCATCGGGACTCCACAATGGGGCACACAATACGAGGTATGCCAGCATCCCACGCCGGACAGACTGGACAGGATGCCCAAAAGGTTCACACAGATAGTCTACAGGTTTGGAGACACCGGGACGCGGTTCTCTGCCGACGAGATAATCCAAAGGGACATGCCTGACAGGCCCAAATCATGCTCAAAGGCGACGTTCATCAACTACCACTACCAGGCGCTCAGCATTGCGCAGAAACGGGGCATAATCAAAAAGACCATGTCCCCAAAGAGAACCCACATAAACTGCCTCCAAAGCGTGCAATACTGGGAAAGGCAGCTGCGTGGAAGCCGATACAGGAACGCGTCTGCATCATACAACAGCAGCAACACCACCCGCTCCATGTACGTGCGCCGTCTTGCCAGTTTTGACAGGTGGCTGACTGCCAGGTCCTTTACGATCAAGCAGAACGTCCGGGTTGGGAACCACACCCTGGAGGAGCGAATCCTTGAGACCCGGTTCGAAAACGTTGAGCAGCTCCTGACCATGTTTGATGATTCTGCCATATCCAAAAAGGACGTCACAAGGATCATCAGGACATACCTCATAGACCCGATGCACAGAGATGTCGGTCCCAGCAGCATGAGTACCACGTTTTCTGCAATCATGTCATATTTTGCAAAAAACGAGTCCCCTGTTGGAATGAAGTACGACCCGCGGGATCATGACACGCAGGAGATGAGAGACGAGGGCGGACTGACGCTGGACGAGTGGCATCGGATGCTGACTGAGGGAAAGCCGTCTGCACTGCTGACGGCAGTCCTGCTGGTAAAGTTTCAGGCCGGACTGGACTCGTCCACGCTTGCAGACCGATTCAACTTTGAGGCGTATTCCCAGATTGCCAAATACTTCGGGACAAACAACCACGCCGCATGGGAGACGGCCCGGTGCCCTGTCCCAATCCGGCTCGTCAGGATGAAGACCGGGGTGCGGTTCATAACCTTTCTGGATGCTGATGCCATTACTGCCATACAGAATTATCTGGACTGGCGCATCGGGGAGTGTGGGGGTTTTGATCCCGACGGTCCGCTGTTTGTCAGGTCCGGCCGGCCCCTCAAAAGCATCTGGATATCGATGGAGATGGGCAAACTGGCAGTCAATGCCGGGCTGCAGAAGAAGATTGGAAACAGAATGTACAAGATACGCGCGCACGAGCTTCGTGATCTGTTAAAGACCACGCTCATGGACTGCGGGTGTGCGCAGTATGTGGCCGACTTTATTCTCGGGCACAAGCCAAGGGACTCCTATGAAAAGCCTGCCATGTATCCCGATACGCTGCGCCGGGAGTACGCAAAGGCATCCGGCAAGATCAACGTCATAAGCAAGACGGAGAGCATGCTGGGCGGCGAGAGTCCCGTTGGCTCAGAGGCCAGGCTCGGCGAGATGGACGCCGAGATAAAGAGCCTGATGGAGGAACTTGCACGCAGGCAGGCCATCTCCTACAGGGATGACGCGCTGCTTGGCACGTATGACAAAAAAATAGAGGCCATGCAGAGGCAGATAGACTGGATTCTGTCTAGGATTGGCAGGCGGCCGGAGATCAGGTAGGGGTTCCCGCACACAGCGTCAGTCCAGGTTCCCTTTACACGTCCATGCCGTCTGGCAGTGCCTACAAATAACCAAACATGCCGTCGCACGTCCGGTGTGCCTAGTATTTTGACTAATGATTCGGACAACGGGTCATAATTCTGCGGCAATCGTGCTTTCTATTGGCAAATTGATTTATCATGATGCATATGAAAGGATTTTCGCAGCATTCCGCCTAGGCGGAGACGGTTCGGAACATCTTTTCTCTTCCTGGCGTGGGGACGGCGACCTCTTTCAGCCGGACCGTGTGGAAGACGGGGGGCTAGAACGCTACCGGGGCCCGGTTCTGTAGGGCCAGGCGGCATCTCGGGCGCCCCTTCCTGCAGGGAGGTTCCACGGGAGCCCGGTTGTGGGAAGGAACGGGAGCCGGAAGGGAGGCAGGCCTTGCCCCTTCGGCCGGGCAGACGGCCTCACGCATGTACCAGAGGAGCCGGATTCTGGGAATTCCGCCTTCCCCCACCAGCCGCGCGATCCTCTCTTTCATTTCGTCCTCCCCGTCAAAATACGTGTTCGATATCGCCTTCTTGATCTCCCTCCACAGCATCTCGATGGGATTGTGCTGTGGGGTGCGCGGCGGCAGGAAGAGCAGCGCCACTTCGCCGTCCGTGCTTTCCAGGTACTTCCCCATGGCCCGGCTCTTGTGAGCCCCCGCGTTGTCCAGTATCACGAGGATCCTGCCGTGTTTTCCGTGCAGGCGCCTCAGAAACGCGATGACCCCCTCCGACTTCAGGCTCTCCGGATAGTCAAGCTCGACCGACTCGCTGCCCAGCGCCCCGAGGACGTGAACCCCCTTCCTCGAACGGCTTATGCATGTCGTGTCCCTCTCCCCCCTTGGCAGTATCCCGTATCTGGGCGCGGGGGAGTTGACGATTGTGCACGCGTCCAGGCAGAAGAGCGTGTGCCCCCTCCGGTGGAAGGACACGATCTTCCTGGCAGCCTCCTTCACGTACCTTTCGATCTCATCCCGGCCGGCGGTGTTCTGCGGCACGGGCCTGCGTTTCCTGACGGAAAAGCCCATCCTGCCCGTCAGCCTGAGGGCTCCGGAGGGGCTGTACCGCACGCCGAAGACCTTCCATATGCAGCCTGCGACCATGCGGGAGATCCACATGTCGGAGTGGAAGCCTGACCTCTCCGGGCTCTCGCGGATGATTCCGTCCAGCTGCACCCTCTGCCTCTCGTCCAGCCGGCACGGCCTGCCGGGGCTTTTGCGGTCGTGCCTGCGTCCGACCCCGCCCGCCGCGAGACGCGCCAGCCAGCCGTACACCGTACTGCGAACGAATCCGATCGCATCGACTATGCGGTCTAGGGAGAGCCCCGTCTTACGATGGATGGCGGCCTGCAGGATCGTCCTTGCCTTGGGGTCCCGTTCCCCGTCCCGCATCTCCTGCAGATCCTGCAGGCTGAAGCCTGGAAGGAACCCGTCCCCACGTCTTACCCTTTCTGCATGCGGCATGAAGGCCGGAGGGGATCGGGTGATCTGAATCTTTCAGTTTCCTCAAGAAGCGGATCGGGTTTGTGGACTCATTTGTCCGGATCATTAATCAAAATACTATGCCTGCCTACAGGTTACCACTGCCCCTCCCCGTAAAAGTTGGAAAAAAGGGGTTGGCAAAGCAGGCACGCCTTACCCGTGTATGGCGATGCACGTACCGCAGTATGTTTTGCCGCCGTTGCCGGTCATGCTGTGGTCTTTGCACGCGACTGCCCCGCAGGATTCGCATTCCGTGCAGTCGCCGCCGCCGTCGTCGTTGCTGCTGCTGCATATGTAACACTTCATGGGGAGAAGGTGGATTTTGCGTATAAGGTACTGTGATGCGGCAACCAACGCAAGAGTCCTGTCGGCACGTCAGAGTCCATGCCTGAAAGCGCAAGACGTCATGGTGCCTGTACCACATCACACATATACAGTATTTTTAAGTATTATATTTATATATCATATATGTGTATAAAGGATACGTATGGAGAACCGACAATGAGCCAGATGTACAGCACAAGCGGCATGATAACCAATGACACCGAGGCGTTCATAGAGGAACTCAGGCGCGGCATGAAGACAAGATGCGCGTACTGCGGGGAGGAACTCGTGGGAAGGAGGGCCGATGCCAAATACTGCAATGGGCTTTGCTACGCCCGCCACACTGTGGGCAAGTACGGACACGGAGAGGCACCGACGCGTTGCTTCCGGTGTGGCGACAGGATAACCGGCCGCAGGCACGGGGCAAAGTATTGCGGGGTAGAGTGCAGGATACTCAGATACAACCAGTCCAATTCTGCTTGCTAGCCTGGCAGGCCACCACTACATGTAGACAGACGAGGCGCATCTGCGGTACCCGACAGCACGCCTGAATGGCGCGTACAGCATCCAGGTAACCAGGGAACCCGTCATGTTGCAGTCAAGACGGGATTAATCATGCATTGGGCATGCAAGGATCCGGCAAGCACGGGCATGTCCGGCGCATCACGGATCCTGACTGCTTGGTCCGCCGTACCCGGCATGGAGCGTCTGGCGATGCCGGTTTTCCCTGAATTCAATCGAGATAACGCTTGCGGGGAATTTTTTTCCCTGCAAATGCAATCGGCGGGCCGACCCCCAAGTTGAATCACACTGCAGGTAAGGACTGGTCGTCTTCTGCCATGGCTTCGGCCAGGTATTTCTGCGGCCTGCCGGTTACTCCGTCTACCATCTCGTTTCTCCTGCCGCCGTCAGACGACTCGTACCGCACGTCGTAGTATGGATAATACACCTGCTCTGCAGACACCACCTTGCACCCGGTCCAGATCTTTCCAAGCCCCTCCTCTATGCTGCCGACTGGAACGCGGAGGCCTATCATGCGATTACCCGGATTCTCATACCCCATTCTGCTGCCGTACGGCCTGTCTATGCCGGTTACGCTGCTTGGCCTCGTCGGGACAGGCACCCTCAGCGCGTACCTTGCAGGTTTCTCGTTTACCTGTTTTATGATTCCGCGGCTGGCAAGTCTCAACAGCACGGCGTTTGCAGCGCCCGGCGACAACTCGGAGAGAATTATCTCGTTTCTTCCGAATGTCGGTCTGCCTGCTGCCTGCTTGAGCATGGCCATCTCGTCCCTGCCGACAGATCCGAGATAAGAGTACTGGTACGACATCTCGTTTTTGGCAAAATCCACCAGCGCCCCCGTGCGACCGTCCAGCGTGACGTGATCCACGACCGTGCGCATCACCGATTCCTTCCTCCTCCACCACCACCCGGTCTTTTCAACCCTGGCCATGCGTGTCTGGACGGCCACGTCAAGGTACGGATAGGATACTAGGCTAACGCCTGCCATGCGCTCTTTGGGCATCCCCCTTCGAAACAGCATGCCGCCGGATCTCCTCCTGGCCGACTTTGCGGCGTTGCGCCTGACGCGCTTGGCACGGGCCTTGTCCGGTATGAATCGCTTGGCAGCTCCCATCAGACCCATGCCGCTGGTGTCGATTCCCCTGTCTGCCATCAGTTCGTTTACTTTGTCACCGTTCCACATGTCCAGAAAACCGTACTGGGCCGCCGTCGTCAGCGCGCCTGACGTGAACTCCTTGGTGGTAGCCAGTACGGCCCTCTCAACGCCAAGATCATCGCGTATGTTTGCAAGTTTCATTATGACGTCCTTGACGACGTTGTGCGAGTACGCCTTTGCCTCGACTGCTATCCTGGTGGCATGCAGCGGTGCCGCATATTCTGCAAGCACGTCGATCTGGTGCGGCGCGCCAGACTTTCCGACAAGTGTGATGTCGTGCGTGACCTTGTAGCCGTATGATCTGAACAGTTCTGCCACCTGAATCTCAAACTCGGTGCCCTTTTCGACCGTCGATGCGTACTCTTTCTTGCCTGATTTTGGGCACGGCCCCTGTGCGCCTGAGCGCGGCGCGTCATTGCATGCAGCCTGCCCGTCTTTACTCATTTGCCTCTGTCCCTGTCAGGCGTATCTCTTGGACTATCCGGGCAGAATGCCCTGACTTGACAAGCGCGTTTATCACCTTCCTTCCATCCTGCCAGTTGAGCCTGAACGATGTCCTGCCGGCAAGCACTGCCAGCCGTATGTCCATGATTGGAATGTTGAAAAACACATGACCGCCGTCGCTCCTGCACGCGACTGATTCCCCGACGCTGAGCACCACGTCGTGCCCGTTGTATCTTGCCCCAAAATCTTTTGTCATGTATGGTGTGGCCGGTCTGATTAAAAGGGGCAGATTATTGCGGCATGATGTCCGATGGGCCGTCTGGGAATGGTATCGTCTCGAGCCCTGGAAACACAGGATACTGGTAACTTGTCGGCAGGTGCCGCCTGCCGATAAATTGCCAGTGCCACTCACCCACGCTGAAACTTTACCTTGCCATCCATGACAGGTTCGTCATACCCCTTTGCCACGACCCTCAACGAATGCACCCCTTCTGTTCCCGGCGTCACGAGGGCCTCGACCTCGCCTGCACTGTCAGTAGTCATTGCAGTGACGCGGATGCCGTCCAGGTATACGGATACAAAATGGTTTACGAACGCTCCGCCGTCGGGCCTCTGTATCACCAGCTTTAGGCGCGTCGGCTTTGTCAGGTCTGCCACCGTGACGGCGCGCATGTTCTCCTTTGGAACGTATTGGCACTCCAGAGTGTTGTACCCCATGCGGCTGCTGGAATTGCCGACGCCTCTTGCCTTGCCGGTTCTCTTGGGCCTTGATCTGGAGATCCGCCTGACCGACGAGCCGCTTATCGCAAAGGTGATGATGGAGCAGAGCAGTTCGTCCATCGTCAGCACCTTGGGCTTGTACAGGCCCAGCACGAGCGGAATTATCAGTAAAGGAAGATAGTATACAGCGTCCATGATCCTTGATTCCGCGTTGTATGTCATCATGGCACCCAGCAGGATGATACCGCACCCGACCCCGAGGATCAGCGTCTGGCGGACCGAAAGCTGCCCGACCGGATTGCTGTACAGCGTCTCATTAATCGTCGACGTGTTCCTAAAGAAGACCAGCTTTTGAATCACACTATACCAGCAATGAAAAATTCATATCAAAATCGCTCATAAATTTTTGATGCAACAGCCGTCTCTGGAAATTACGAGGTGCGTTGAATTCCCAAATGACGAGAAAAGACGCTCCAAACATTAGACATTGCATGCTCTGGTGCGCCGTGCATGGCACACGCTAGGCGGCGTGGATCCGGTGCGGTTTGATGTCGTTCTAGATGGCCCTGTACAGAAAATTCTCGACTACCAGATTCGGTTTTTTGTACCTCGTGTACCGGGTGATCGCCTCGCGGAGCATGCTCAGGCTGGTGTACGGCACGTCAAGCACTGCCCGTTTGAGATCCCTCCAGTACGTCTCTATGGCGCTCAGGTCCGGGGTTGCAGTTGGCAGGAAGATTATCTCCAGGCCGTCTGTGCCATCAAGCAGTTTGCGTATGTTTGATGCCCTGTGCTGGGAGGCCTTGTCCATGATCAGGCAGATCTTCTTGAACCTGTACATCGCCTGCCTTAGAAAGTCCTCAAAGGTGTCCTTGGTAAACGCATCGTACTGCCGGAACATGCCCCTGCCGTCCGTGGTGATTAGTCCATGGATTATCGTCTTGGAGTGTGAGCCGGTGTACGTGAAAAACGCCCGTATTCCCTTCCTGGTGTAGCCGCGTCTTCGCGGCCGCGCATCGGAGATTACTATGGACTCGTCCTGTATCGCTACGACTGTTCCTTCACTGTTCTTTTTTTATAATCTCTGGCATCTCTTTTTGGAATTTCCTGATCTCCTCGTCAGGTGCCCTTCTTGCATGTTTTCCTACGGGAACCTTTTGGGAATAGCCCCACCCGCGCAGTATCTGGCGCACATATCCGAGTTCGTACTTTACTCCGGTCTTCTGTTGGATGTATTGCTGCATCTCCCTGCCCGTCCAGACCGGTTTACTGCATGCGGCCTTTCTGATCTTCTTCATGTCTGCCTTGCTCGCCTTGGTCGGCCTGCCGGAGCGCGGCATGTTTCCCAGCCTGTCAAATCCGACTTCCAGGTAGCGCTCATGCCACTTGTAGCCCCACGAGGCTGACTTTCCCAGGGATTTTGCAGAATCCCTCATGGTTATTCCATCACGTTTGACTCTGATGATCAGCATCATGCGGTCCTTGGTATCGCAGTCTGTCTCAGCGGTGTATCTTTTCAACATCGTCTTGATCTTCATTGACTGTGGGACGTGAAATTGGTATAACTCTAGATGCGGTAAAATATGTGACAATCGCATCAACTTTTCACTTTTGGTATACGTGAAATCATGGCAGATAAAAGGGGTTTTTACGCTGAGCGTTCCGCCATGACATGGAGGCGCCACCACCACCGCCAAAGCCGGCAACGCCGTCAAAACTATGGTATGCCGGTCACGTGTTCTTTTGGGTAATAACCGGCCTGATATGCTACATCCTATGGCAGGATCAAAACCAGGAGGCCGCACGCAGATTCATGGCATCGCTGCTGTTCGGGCTAGCAATCTAAGGAACAAAAGACCTCCTGGAAACACTCTTGCCTGCGACACATCCAGATCAAGCATACAAAAAGGCGGTAACACCATACCGTGAACATTAGTTTTACCAGACACGTCGCAAGCCGCACCCGGTACCGCGGAGGCAGGCTGCCGACATCGTGCGGCAACACGGCCGGAACGTATCAGACCATACCTTGAAGACAAAGCACGCCCTTGCTGATGCCGCCTGCACTGCCAGGTACTGCCGCAATCAAAAAGACATGCCTTTTATGCCCCCCGTGGCTCCATTCCATGGACGAGATCCGCATGGTGCTGTTTTTGGCCATGTTTTTTGTGCTTGCCTGGTGTGATTTCCGTACCCGCATGATAAGCGACAGGATATTTCTTGCATTCGGCGCCGCAGGAGCCGCGCTATACCTGCTTGACTGGCAGGCCACAAACGGCTACGAGGTGCTGGTCATGCTGTGCTCGGCCGGCGGCGCAGTCATGCTGTGGAGGCTCAGGCTTGCAGGAACCGCAGACGCGCTTGCCATCATTACGGGCGCCGTGATACACCCGGTGCATCTGGGCATAATACCCACGATGCTGGCATTGTTTGTATTTGCGACGGCGCTGTCAGCAGTGTCGGTGGTGGCGGGAAACGCGCTGCTGAACGCCTCTGATGCCATGAGGCGTGGCGGGGTGTTTGGCGACGTCTCTGAGGAATGGTGGCGCAAATGTCTGGCGTTCTTCATGGTGCATCGGCAGAGGGTGTTTGACAGGCATGCCTTCCTTGCAGAAAACGTCGTGGACGGCAGGCGCAGGTTCAAGCTGGGGCACAAGCCTGTGGGCCAGGCGTTTGCCGAGCCCTCAGACACGCAGTATGTAGAGTATGCCGTGCCGTTTCTTACCGTTGCTGCCGTGCCTGCGTCTGTCCTGGTTGCTTTGGCCCTCCTCTCCCCGGTTGGGGCCATTCTGCCTGTCTGACTGGACATGTCAAGGCCAGAACGGATATTTGCGTGCGGGACCGCTCTGCGCACTCCTGTTGGATCTGAGAGTCGACACGAATTTGCCACTTATGATGGCATGCCAAAGAGGGACTCGGGGCATGCGGAAAGCCAAATACCGTTTTGACGGTGAATGCGGGATTTCCGCTGGCCAAATCCGATACACTGCAAAGGAGGGGAATGGCCACAATCCGGAAGCGGCGGCCTTGTGACGAGTGACGGGTGCCGCAAGGCATGAGGCTGGGCCTGACATGGTGACCTCATACACACAACCGGCGCGTATGCTTTTGTTGCCGCCGGCCAGCCAGCCCGCCAAGTCATGTCCCGGCCAGCATGGTACGCCCTGCTGGCAGTCGCCGGCATCGTCGCAAGCAACCAGATTAATGAGGTCTTGCTTTCGCTGTTGACCTTTGGAACAGGGTGCTTGTCGCTGGGGCCCGATGGCAGCGTCCATCGGAGCCTGCGGATCGTCACGTTCAAGATGCGCCGAATGGGGATGATAAGGTGGTGGCATCTGGTAGTGATAGGGGCCGTCGGCTCAGCTGCCCATCCGGCGGGCCAGGTCACCATTCTGGGCGACATCTGCATCAGCGGACCGCAGACGTTTCTGCTCCACATGGATTAAACACTCGCATCCAAGAGACCGCACCAAATTCGGTCTCCCGATTGACACCATTCTGCCTCCGGCATTTATTGACTCCCTTCTGCGCGCTCCAAGACCTTGATCCTGTACGCGTACCTGCCGCACCTTGCCCGCAGCACGACGACCGGCGCTTGGGTAGAATACTCTTTCATGACGCGACCCAGGATCTTGATGCCCATCCGGTATTCATCAATCGAGAGGCTCCGTGTGCCGAGGCTATCGAACTTTATCGCGGTGGACGCATGCATCGCCGCATCATCCAAAAGCGCATTCAGCCTGTCCATGTCGCACGTTCCCAAGGCAGATATTTACGGCGCCGCGTCTAATCCGTTGCGGATTCTTGTCAAGGCCGGTTGATGCGGGGCGGCGCACGGCGAGTACGCCCCGCAGGAAATCGCCCGGTCGATACAGGATCTATACTGACACGCCAAAGTCCCCGAACAAGCATCATCTTAGCCAACCGAAAAGTTTCAAGATCCAACTCCTTGCAGCGAGGTATGGACGATGCAATGGAATTGCCAGATAGCCGTGGTTGGCTTGGAATGGAGTTTTCTTTAAAACCAGCCTGCAAACCCTGTACAAAATAAACTTTTTAACCCGTCCTTGTAAGAATGCATGAAAAGAATTGACGCGGTAGTCCCCGCATCTAAGGAAAAAGACGTCGTGGACGCCCTGCAAAAGGCAGGGATTGGCGGCCTTACCGTAACCTCTGCAAAGGGTCGCGGAAAGGGACCCAGAAAGATCAAACCGGGACTAGGGCGTTACATAGAACGATACAATGATGTTGTGACATTTTTTGTTGCAATTGAGGATGCCAAGGAAGACGAGGCAGTGTCGATAATTACAGATGCCGTGCATACAGGATCACCGGGCGATGGCAAGATTTTCATCTCTGCAATGGATGGTGTAGTCGACATCACCACCAAGAAAAAGGGAGAAAAATACATTTAAAACAAATTAAAATAAAGAGACCGCCGTTACATGTAAAACCGAACCCGGTCGTTGAAAATTCCCTGTACGGAACCATCTGTAAACTATGCGGGATAACATCTAGCGCGTGTGTGTTATGCGCAACACTTCAAACGTACACAATATCCTATATTCAAAGGACATCTTCCAACCATTTGGGCATCCACGCATACCACGAAACGTAAACCCGTGACCGAAAATCGAATTTATTACAAAATTTTATTCAAACTGCCCTCATAACGAGATAAGATATTTTGCATGTTCGGGTTTGTAGGCGAAGCGGGCCGTCCCGACAAAAAAGGACTGCTTGAACTCGCAAACGAATTCAGGGCGGCAGCCGGGGGCGTGCATGAGCCGGACAGACTTTTGAGATGACGTGCCAAACCGGCGTGTGCATTCTGCTTTATGCCACGACCGTATCTTCTTTTTCTTCAAGCCGGATGAACTCCATTGGCCTGATCCACGGGATGTCCGGATTGTTCGTGGCCCGGAGCCACGCCAAATGCTTTAGGCCGATCCTGCGTTCTGCGTCTGTGATCTTGAAGAACCTGCCGCCGATCCATCGCTTTGCCTCGGTCTCATAGTAGACCGTATCCAAATCAGATCTGCCCAAATCATCGTGAATCCTAAACAACGATATCACAAGATCCTCGGTTATCATCTCCTCAGACATTGTGCACAGCAGGCTGCTGCAATAAAGGCCGTTTTTGTCCTTTGCCGTCACCGTCGGATAACCGTATCTGAACCTTACATCCTTCCAGCCAAACGCCATCCCTTCTCCGACATAGCCAAGCCCGTCCTGCTTGGCGCGCGTCTCACGGCCCACGCCGTTAGGGAACCTGCGGAAAGTGACAAACATCTTCCTCTTCTCGTCGTAGTAGCAGTCGTTCCAGACGTGTGCGAGCTGTATGTGGGCCGGAACCCTGGCCGAGCGCACAAACGGCATCGCCTTGGCGCATTCCAGATTCATCTTTTCTGTCTCCTCCAATAACCTCCAGCCGCCAATGCCGTCATCCTCAATTTCGCCGGCCTCTATCCCCCTTATGGCCCCCTGCGTCTTTTCCAGCTCTGATTCAAAATGGCGCACCCTGACATGCCTGGCGCGCTCGATGTCGTTGTCGTCCAACCCGACGTGCTCAAAGACCTGCCCGGCGTACCGGAACCGCGCATCCAACATCCTGATTATCTCCTTGGCCGTGTAGAATCCCTCCCTGAGGCGCATCTGAAAATCAAACCCCGCGCCGCCTTCTGTCCACTTTACCGTGATCTTGTCCTTGTCATTTTTTATCGATTCAATCATGTCGTGGTCCAGGTGCAGGTATATTCCACGGCTGCGGTGGATGAAGAAGAACTCCATGTTTGTGACCATGAGCCAGCCGCTGCCCTCCGGGGAAGCGACCTCTTGTGCAAGTACCATGTGCTCGCCCTTGCGCATGATGTAGCCGGACTCGTGCGAGCGCGCGCCGGGCTCTTCTTCCTGCTGCTGCTTTTTCTTCTTCCTGCCGAACATGCCCTACACGCCCACCCGGCTTAAAAGGGCCGTCTTTCCAGTCATGTTTATTTTGTGCTCTGATCATTTAAAAGATATAGCAAAATCGCGGGTGTGTCCTAGTAATAAAAAATGCCATTTCATGTGCCAAGATGCCAAAGACATGATTGGTGCCAGAACCCGTCGACGCCAACAGTGCCGCACCATCGATCCTCCACAACCCATAAAATCCCCCAAATCCAAGACACGGTGCGGAGGCTCCGCTAGGAAGCGCGTGGTGAAACGCGCCAGCTATGCTGCAAGTGTCGCGATTTGATCCTGTGTGAGCCTGCCGTCTTTTGCCTGCAATCTGGCCACGAGCTCGATGTTGTAGCACATGACACGGATCGCAGTCTCCCTTGTCCGGTTCTCGTGTTTTCGGCACCTGGTGCTGTCCCCGTACATCTTCTTGAGGGCGGCAAAGACTGCCTCGATGATGCTGCGCTGGTGGTATTCCGAGTCAAACCTGTCCCGTTCATCCATGTACAGGCTTACCATCTCGCGCCACGACTGGCTTCCCCTGGCGTTGCGTATGGTGTTGGATTTTGGCTTGATGCGGGGCACCATTCCCATCGCAGATATCATGTTGCACATGAGCCTTGCCAGGTATGCAGAATCCAGGCAAAAGTCGCCGGTGCCCCGGCCTAACCTGCCGAGCATCGCGTACAGCCCGTTTATGTCTGCCACTGCGCTGTCAGTCACCATGCAGTCGATTATCACCCTGGTGCGGATATCCACGATTGCGTGCAGTTTGACCCATCCCTTTCTGGTACGAAAACTGTCGGTCCTGACGTCAAACCACCTGACAAACCGCAGGTACGAGTATCCGGTACCGTCTGCTGCCAGGGAGCCTGCCTCCACCTCCCTGATGGCAATCCGGTGTGCCTCTGCCAGGTACCATTCCGGGATCAGGCCGTAGGCGCGTGCTATCGTGCTCTTGGAGGGAATTTTCTCTAGGCCCATCTTGGCTGCCATGGCGCTATTGTTTCGGAGGATGCCGACCATCTTACGGTAGGTCGTGCGCTGTGCCTCAAGCATGATGCAGACAGCTGCCATGGCGCCAGGCGGGTATGCCGTCATGCCGCCCAGGCCGGGCCTGACGGCGTACGGATCCCCAAGATTCTTGATTATTCCCAGCACGGTATTCAGCATGAGGCCCGACAGGTACTGCTGAACCAAATCGTACTGTCGTTGGTCGCGTTTCTTTGTAGTCATTAGGCGATGCCGTGATCCGCCGATCCATATCTTTTGTCATCCGGGGGTATATGCCTCTAGGACACACCCCAAAATCGCGATAAACGCATTAGAGACGATTTTAGCGTTGTTTTAATTTTTGGACGATTTTCCCACCCGCCCCCGTACGCGACTAATAGACGCTGTCAGGCCGTACCCATACAGGAACGGGACATGTGCACATTTTAGGCATACATGACCATCCCGTGATTTCCCAAGGCCACAAGATTATGGCAGCCGTATCGTGCATAATAGATTGTTCATGCCGTCAAAAAGTACTGAAGTAAAACGGTTACGCAGACTTTATGGAGATTACGCCCAACGACATAAACGCGAAAGACGACGCCGACCAGATCGGACTATTTTACCGAGGTATAAGATACAAGGACACAAAGAAAATGTACGGGATGCCACTAAGGTACGTATTGTGCAATATGTGCAAGGACCAGTTTAGCGGCACATTTGAAGAACACTCTGTCGAACCGGTACAACACGCCAGACAAGATCCCGGCTGGGCACTTATAGCCAAGATCATAAGTTCGTGTGGATCAGCACGGTTTTTTTTGTTCACATAATTGTTCAATTCCAAATGGAACCGCGCCGTTCGATAATAGGTAGAGATGGCCCAGCACATGTCTGAAAATGTCCGATAATAAGTTATAATGAGTCTTTATGAATACGAGCAGACTACGCGTTACAATTCCCATAACCATGTAATTTGGTGCTATGCTCCTGTCAAATGATACATATTCATTTATACTGTTTATGATATTACTGCGATGTGACAAGACAACACGACATAGAAATCAACGTAATGCATACGCTTGAAAACTTTCGTGACGCGTATGACGACGAGACATCGGTGGTCGTGCTGGAGGCAATGGCAAACGCGCTTGATGCCAAGGCAAACATGGTCGACATAACACTCAAAGACCAATCGATAACGTTCAAGGACAACGGCCCGGGAATGAACCGGAAGCAGTTCAGGGCATACCACAAGATATCCGGATCCACCAAGACGAAAGGACGCGGAATTGGCTTTGCGGGTGTTGGGGCAAAGGTTTACCTTGCCATATGGAAAAACACGGTAATACGCACGGAAACATACGGTGATGAAGGCCCATTCGTGTCGGACATGTATGTCAAGCACGGAACGCCAAAATGGAACGAGTGTAATATTGCGACGGCGCTGAGGATCCGTGGCACGTCGTATGGAGTGAAACTTCGCGAGAATGATTACAAGTCATTGCAAACAAAGCTACACGAGATCTTGCTTAACGAGTTTAATCCCGCCCTGCTCAATGGCCTGACAGTCACAATCAACGACGACAAATTAGAAGCGTGGAAGCCGCCGCATGAATTTCAGACAAGCGATACTGTAAAGGTCAGACATCTCGTGTTTCCGGTCACTCTGACTGTAATGTGCGAAGACATTCCTGCAAAATGGCGCTATCTACAATACCAGGTATGGGGAAAGAACATAACAACCAAGAAGCTTGAATGGGCGGCAGAGATCACGGAGCCTTACAAGAACCGCGTACACGTGATGATTGACGCGGAAAAGTGTTCCAAATATCTCAAGCTAAACAAGAGCAGTTTCAAGAGCGGACAGGGTCCCGTAGGGGACATGTACAAGGGAGTTGAACGCTGGGCGCATGAGACGCTTCGCAAGCATGGATACGTGGAAAAACCGGTTGGGGAAATCCAGCGCAACGCCAAACTGTCAAGGTTTTTTCAAAAATTATTTAAAAAGCCGGAATATGAATGGCTAAATCCAAGCGTAACGAACGAAATTGGGCCTGGCAAGGGCGCCGGAGCGGGAAATGCAAAACTCCCCCCTGAAGAACCGCCTAGACAATCAACCGACAAAGAACGAAAAAATAACAAGAACGACAGTCGCGGCGGAAGCGACCTCAACATCACGTTGGTAGACCGGTACGGCGATCCTCGTGACGGCTGGCTTGATCCAGAAACCAACAACTTTGTTTGTAACCGGCAACATCCGCTATACCGCCAATATGAGAGGAATGAAGACGCGAGAAACCAGCGCGTCAAATCCGTCATTTTTAGTTCGCTGATCAAGCATGGAACAAAAAAGAAATTAATGACTCCCGCAGAAGCACTAGACATACACAGGGACTTGATGACAGAAGCCAAAGATCTTAAAGTGGTCTGATGTGGTGAATGCATGACGCAACACAGGATATCCGTGAAACTAATCAGGATTGATGGAATCACCGAGGTGTCCATGGATTTGGGTGATTTTGAGGCAAGTGGCATAAGCATCGGGAACGATGTCAATGCCTTGAAATACGGATACGATGCGTTGATTGCAGAAGTAAAGCCAGTGCTGGGAGGTAGTGGTAACCCGTCAACTACCGCACGCTGGCAGGCTTGCAGAAAATTGGCTGACTTCGTGGACAAGCACGACAAATTCGACATTACAAACTTTCCCGCAGCATGCGCCAAAGACATGGATTTGAGTGGCAGTTTTCGCCTGATGATTTCGTTTGGGCGTGAATTTGATGAAAATGAGATGCTTGATTCCATACCTTACACTTCATACCGTGTTTTAATTTTGAAGATGGGCGAGCTTAAGAAACGTGGCATTTTTGAGTTAGAGAAAACAAAATTGGTTCGGGCCAAACAACGCCTAAACCATGGCGATTACACTGCATATCTAGCCGAGCTGTAGGTAGCTAATTTACGGAGTTGGCCAACTGCGCGCCACCGTCCTAAGCAACATGATGCAATCTCATGATAGACGATACACTAGATTGTACTTTGCGTGGTGATACTCAACGTATCCACGCCTCAAACAGTACGCATCAGGACGGCTCATGTTTTGCCGTCGCGCTCGTTTATGTGGTTCTTCTTGCCTTCCGGCAGGCTGTCAAAGACTTCGTTGATATTCTTCTCCTGGGCAGCCGGGTGGAAATTCTCTGGAAGTGTCTATGTTGAAGATCAAAAGACGCGTGTGTTACCGCTATAGCGGTAATCATGGCAGTTACCCTGTTGGACCTGGGAGTTGACAAGAACTTATCACTTGTGATGGTGTTCAAAAAAGTGACTCAATGCATGCGGATGGTCAAATATCGCTTCGACGACGAATTGGTGTTTTCCATCGACATGTACCAAAACCCGACCACTCACCACGTTTGGTCCGACCTCATGCCTCTTGGAATCCCTTCTTTGTCCCAATGCTTTTTCTTCTGCATCATGACAATCCATCCGCGTTCTGCCTTGTCAATCTCCCACTGCATTGTGTCCCCGGGCACGGGTGCCAGCTGGTGGATGGCGTGTGAAGGCACGGCAGTGTGCACGGATTTATCGGCTGAACCAGACGACAAGTTAAGGCGTGCCGAACCGCTACTGTCGTTCCTTGGCCGAGCAAGTCCCCGTACGTGAGCCGCTTACCGACCATGCCACGCGCCAGCGCTGCTATCATGTCCGCCATATCCATGTTCCTGATGTTGTGCTTTCCGGCGAATTCGTCGATGTAGCGGGGCAGGTGCCGACGGTTAACACCCCGACATGCGTGCCGACAACCAACAAAATCCGTGCGTGGGCAGGTGCCGATAAGTTAACAGAACCCAATTAAATAATGCTTAAATGATATTCTGCAGTTTTATTATCATGGATCTTATGTCTGATGAGGAATGGAACTCGACTCAGCACGGCAGGAACCTGTCCAGAAAAGAAAACGCCAGGCGTTACGCCAAGAGGTGGGAATCCACCATAGACTGGAAGAACCTGCTGCCGGAGACAGCCGAGGATATCAGGAGGATGATACGCGACACGTCGCACGACATCATAGTAAAAAAGAACAGAATGCCTGACGGATATTTCATGAGCAGGCCGATAGATGTAGCGTTTCCATAGGCTTGATGCCATCTGTTGTCCTTGAGGGTGATTTTCCCGGATCAAACAAATTGCCAACTTGGGCTCGGGCTATTTAGCCCGACAGATACCGGTTCGACACTAACCGAGTTACCCGTAGACAAAATCTGAAAACAGGTCTGTCTTGAAGGCGGCGGCGTTAAATCGCAGGCATCCATGCATTAAGCAATGGCAGGCATGTTTATCCGATGTATCCCGGCGTTCTCCCGTCGGAGTCATCGTCTTTGTTTTCTCTCTTAATGCCTTCCTTGTTCATCTTCTCGCCTGCATTGGCCAGCCTGTCGGATTCATTCTGGTCTTTTAGTGCCTCAAAGTAATCAGACGAATCCCGAAACTCCTTGTTCTGCATTTTGACCTGATCTGCGCTTACGGCAGTGGCCTTTTTTGACAGCGGGGCGACCATCTTGTCCATGCCGGCCGCACCCGGCATCGAACCCTGCATCATTGGTGCGACCCCTCCAGATATCGCGCCCATGAGAAACGCCTTGGCATAGTCCCACTTTGACGGTCCGGACGTGCGCAGTCTCTCTGGCCTCTTTACTGCCTTGCCCTGCCTGTTCTTGGCCTCCTTGGGCAGAGCATCCATGCCGCCGTCTGCAACGACAGTATCGCCTCCCCTCTGCCTTGTCCCTGGCGCGGCATCTGGCGCGGCATCTGGCGCGGCACCAAGCATATCTGCCTGTGCCGTATCGCGTCCGGCCCCTGCTGCTACAAATGATCCCGGTACATAACCGCCGTCAGTTGTGGTTCCTGCCTGCGTTGCATCAGGCATTATTTTGGGCGCACCTGACGACGGACCGGAATGACTGGACTTGCCGCTAGACAGTGCCGCAGTCTGGGTCGCAGTCTGTACCGTGGCAGACACGACTCCGGCTGCGCCCTTGGCGGCAATGCCTGCGACATTCCCCCCGATTCCTGCACCGGCAGCGCCAAGACCGGCAGCCGCGCCCGCCCCGCCGGAGGCAACAGCAGCAACAGTCATCGAGGCCGACGTCAGCGCAGTCTTTAGCGCGTCCCTCACCTTGGACTCGGCATTCATGAAGAACCCGCCTGCCAGCGTGGTGACGGCAGCCGAGCACAAAAAGCACACGCATACTGCCTGCAGCCAGCGCAGCAGCTCGTCATCTGACCTTGATGCCGACAGATACGCCAGGCCGATGGTAAAGACCAGCGCCGAAAATATCGGGGCTATGGACAGTCCAAATATGGCGTCGGTGATCTTTTTTGTCGTCTCGCCAAACTTTGGAATCAGCGACAGCGGGAGCATTATCGGCATCGCCATCACCGTCATCATGGTCGCCATGACGCGCACCACTCCGGACACCCACATCTCCAGGCCGAGCATGATGACCACGTACGCCTTGAAGACTCCCAAAAACGCGCCGGTCAGCACGTTGTTGACCGCCTTTGCAGGATCAAAGATAAACCCTGCCAGCGTTTCTGGCTGCCAGACACTGGGCGGGATTATGCTTCCTGCCTCCATCATAAGCCATGCGCTGCGCAGCTGCGCCTGTCCGCGGATCGTCTCCCCGTCCACAAAGACCCCGACTAGCCCTGCGTCTATGAAGGAATCGGCTTCTGGCGGGAACGGGGCCATGAGGAAGAGCGCGGCGTTTTCAATCATTATGGCAAACGGATCCCATATTGTCGGAATGATCAGTATGATGACGATATACGGAATGATCCTTTTGACGTTCTCGATTGCCCTGCTTTTGTCAGCAAAGCCCGTGCCTTCGGCGATGTACTGCAAGACGGCCACCGACAGCACGATCAACATTATGGATACGCCTATGCCTGCCAGCAGCCAATAGAAGTCAACGTAATGGCTCGGCTTCATGTGGCAGTCTTTAGGGTCGTGCAACAGATCTGACGGGTTGTTGCACCTGTCAGTCTCCCATCTGCATTGGAGAATCGCGTTGCCGTCGTAGTCGCATATCTTTGCCTCGATTGCGCGGCTGCCGGAGCCGTCGTACTCGTAAAACGTCGGCATGTCTGTCAGGATGGTGGGCAGCTCAAGCCCCACCTTGACTACTATCCCCTGGCTGATTACGATAACTGCGGCAATCACAGCCAACAGTACGAGAAACATCAACATTGCCGATATGGCTCCGCGCCGCTCTGCCATGTCTTGGAGACTGACTTGGCATTTAAGGGGACGAATTCAGGCCTGCAGACCAGCTAGTCGTTCCCAAGCATTCGGCATCCATGCCGTGCATGTCCTGCCCTACCAAACATCATTGAAATGCACGGGACGTGCCAGAGTTCCATAGACACGGCCGGGATGAAGATTCCCCGCATCAGGCGCCTTTAGGGATCCTCGGCGCTCTTTCAAACACCGGTTGATGCCGCGAGCGTCTGCAATATCAAAAAAGTGGCGATTAGTATCGCCGAATGACGTTGAGCCTCGATCTTGCAGACATGGCAAGCGCAGACGGCACGGATTTCATCAAATCCAGGTTTTCATCGTGTTATTTAAGCGGGGAAAAACATTCAAAGACGCCTCACTCGGCCTGCGCATGCCAACACCAAATGGGACGTCCCTGCTAACGATACGTGCAGCAAGTACGGCGGCAAAAACCGGGGCCGCCCCCTGCGAATCAAAAAAAAGATCGAGGTTATCGTACGCGGACTGTGGCAGTCTGGACGATAGGCTCGCCTGACGATGTCGTGCCTGATATCTCTATGAGGTACTCTTTTCCTACCGCAAACGCGATATTTTCTCCCGGGTCCCGCTCGGTCGTACTGGCAGCATCTGTGATTGCCACCCCTCCTGACACGCTGGAGGTTTCACCCGGTGCCAAGTTGGATATGGTCGCACCCACGGGCATCGATACTAGCGTTCCCGGATTCACGGCTGCCGTCGGAGGATTGGCATACTGGGCTGCAACACAGTCCGTGGTTGCTGCCTTGAGGGCAGCATCGGTGAGCGTGGCCTCTGCGCTGGCCTCGCCATTGCATGCAAGCAGCACAACTGCACTCAAGTCTGTTGCAGCATCCGTGCCCGTATTCTTGACGCTCAGTGACACGTATGCCTCGTTTCCTGTATTGTATGCCCTGACATTTTGCACCTCCACGGAATTTATGGACACCGCGCTGTCAGAAAGGTCGCTGGTCATCACGTACAGTCCGCCTGCAGCCACTGCCGTCAGGCCGAGGCCGAGCATGATTCCGATGATTGCCGATACGGCCCTCCTCCTCCCCCTCTTCGTTGTTGTGGACTTTGTTATTGTGGACTTCATTAAACTGCAAAAATGGTTTGCTTATAAGGGCGGCCTTTCACGCGGAACCCCCGTTTTTAAGCACGTCAAGCCTCGCATTTATGCGCCTCCCCGTAACCTCGCTGCTTGGAATGCTCGGCATCATGGGCGCATTCATGGCACTCGGCCAGTCCGGCTTGTTTGCCATCTCCACACCAGTATTCATCACGCTCATGGTCCTCACGCAGACCGACATTGCAGCCATCTTTCGTGAGAGGATCAGGCCGTTGTTCTCAAGGACGCACAAGGGGGAAGAAGAGCCACAGGCGGCGGGTTCTGGCATCGCAGTCAGGCACGGACGCTTCGGCGCGCTCCTTGAGGCACAACCCGTGACGGCGGACCGCGCCATGACGATGCTAAAGCCCTTCATGTCAATTGCCCCCGTGCGCAGACTGGAAGAGTACCTGGTCGGAAAGACGCGCACGGCGATATTCGAGTCCGGACACGCCAACGACTCCATGAGGATTGCCAGGCACGGCATAATGTACGCCATGCTGTCCGCGCCGCCGTCAGTCGCAGCAGCGGCCGCACTTGCCATGCTCTTCCACCCCGGCTTTCTGGGGCTGTGCGCCGTTCCAGTTGCCATACTGTTCAGCGGGTTGCTCCAGCTGAAGAACGCCAAGTCGCAGCGCAAGTCCGCAATAGGCCACGAGCTGCCCGTATTCATCGCGTGCGCCAGCATAATGGAGAAGGTCGGCGTGTCATTTTACGAGTTCATAGAAAGGATATCAAGGTCCGGTACCGCGCTCTTTCCCATACTGCGGCAAGACGCCCTGATATTCCAGCGCAACGTCAGGTACATGGCGATGTCGCACACCACGGCGCTGCGCAAGGTGGCAGAGACCCACCCAAACAACGACTTTAGGGAGATAGTCACGAACTATTCGGCTGCATACAACACGAGCGGCACAAACACTGCAAACACGATGATTGCAGCCACCGAATCTGCGTTCCGCGTTATGCGAAACAGCGTAAAGTCCTATACTGCCGAGGCAAACGGAATCGCCCAGATGGTGCTGCTGGTAATGGCAGTCATGCCGATACTGGCCATAGCTACCACGTTTGTGGCCACCGGCAAAGACGCCATGTCCATGACGATAATGGTGATGATACTTCTCCCGATAATCATCATAGTGCTGCTGGTGGCAGTCGACGGCAAGCAGCCGCGGACGCACAATGCCGTCCCGCTGTACCGCCCACCGCTTGTGCTGGCATTCCTGTCGATTCCGGTTGCCATGATTGCAGGCGTGCCGCTCTGGGGAGTCCTGGGGGCAGCGACGGCAGTATGGGCAGGCACGAACGCATTCATGGCAAGGAGTCGCTTCTCTCGCACATCAAGGATGGATGACGCGCTGCCGGCGTTTGCGCAGTTTGTCACCGACGGCAGGCTGGAGGGCATGGAGATACACGAGGCCGTCACGGCTCGGGCCAGAGGCAACGGCCAAAGGGACGCGCTCGGCCCCGTACTGCGCGACATATCCAGGCAGATGATGTTTGGCAAGTCATTGGCAGCCGCTGCAGAGTCGGCCCGCACCACGTCATGGCTCTCAAGAGTACTCTTCTTTGTACTCTCGCAGGTGCAGGAGAGCGGCGGCGGCGACACCCATTCCCTGCAGACGTTTACAAACTTTGTCAAGGACTATGTCGAGTCCAGGCGTGAGATGATGGCGTCGCTGCGCGGGTCAGTCGTCATGGGATACGTCATACCGATAATCATGGTGGCGATGCTGGTTGTAACCTCGGAGATGACCGGCAACGTCACAGGCGACCTGGAGGCCGTCCAGGCAATGCCGATAAACTTTCCCACCCCGGAGCAGACAGAAGAGACGGCCAAACAGTCAAGCCTCCTCATAGTCGAATGCACCATACTCATCGGGCTCCTTGTCTCCAAGATAACGTACTTTACAATGAAGCACACCGTGCACGTCTGCATGATGGCAACCTTTGGAACCGCGCTGTGCGTGGCACTGCCACACATCAAGGAGATGATCGGCGGACTGGTTTAGCCCCCGAGCGACCAGACGCCGTACTGCATCCTGTTTCCAAGCAACCTGTACGCCAGTACCCCGAATGCCACCAGCGCGGCAACAACCAGCCAATCCCAGTGCGATCCCTCGTCCGACTGCAGTCGCCTCTGGGGCGGAGGCGGCTCCTCCTGTTCCCCTGAATAAAAGTGCGCCTGCCCGCCCCACTGGTTGTACCCTGTCACGTGGATGCCTCCCCATCCCACATTGAACTTGCAGCCAGACGTGCAGTCGCCCATGACGCCCATCGCAGACGGAAACCTGTCCCCGTTTATCCCTATGTGGAGCATCGGGCCAAAGTTTCCATCCGGCTCGATCACCAGTATGCTGCCGTGCCGCGTCGCGTTCATGACGTTGCCGGGGTCTGCGTTAATCCGTACGGTCGCGTCCCCGTGAAAGTCAGGATATGTGTGCTCCCGGTGGTGCGTGTAAAAGTCATTCCCGTACGTGACGTTTAGCGGGGATGCCACGCCCAGGCCCGTTGCCAGCGGAATGTTCAGCCGTGACGTGTCCGGAAACGCAAGGTACGTCGCAAACGATCTCTCTGCAGGCCCGGAGTATCCAAGCTGTATGGTTGCCTCCTCCAGGCGCATCAGCGCCTCCAAGTCCGGACGGTACGATGCCGCATTCCCGCCCCCCACGGCGTCACCTGATGCCCCGCCACCAAACGGCGGGGATTCTCCGGCCACCATCCCCAGCAGGCCGTCAATTCCAAGAAACGATCCCCCCGCAGGCGATGTCCCGAATCCGGGCAACAGCAGGCCGGATGCCCCGCCTAGTCCCGGCACGGCAAACTCGAACGGGCGCAGCCTGCCCGGGCCGCCCGGCGCCTCGTCCCCCTGGTGCGCATCATGCGTAAACTTTGGAAACCACGAGGCCGTGCGCCTTATCTTGGCGTCAATGTATCCCGTGTCGGTTCGGATGTCAAGTTCCATCGGGTACGTGTCATGCACGGCCAGGTCGGCAAACCCGGCATCATCCGTATCATGCATAGTCGGGGACATAATGTTTCGCTAATTTGACGGTGCGGATTTGTGAGCAAACAACCGAAAAACTTTGATCCTAGGACATATTGAAAATTGGCATGATATTTTCAAAGGCGCTGTGCAGGAAAGACAGGCTGCCCAAGGGCAACGAATTCCTGCAGGATACAAACCAAGATGAGATCCTCCGGATGATTAACCAGACGCCGTCCGGCAAGGCGCGGGACATATTGGTTGCATGCCACAAGAGAAAAGCCGGGATGAGCCTGCACGCCATATCGAGTGCGATGATGAAGCCGTATTCCACCATACGCGGCTGGCTGGTAAGGGTCACCAGGCGCGGGCTGGCAGGCAGGTTTGACAAAAAGTCTACCGGAAGAAGGAGGATGCTGGGAGAACGCTCGGTTTGGATGATAAAGGCCTGGCTCCTGGAGGCGCCGTCAAAATTCGGGTTCGAGTCCGCGTCATGGAGCACAAGGATGCTGCTTGGTGTAATCATGGACTGGATCGGCATGGGCGCCAGCGCCCGTACGCTGCGACGGGTATTGCGCCGGCTCGGATTCTCATACACGAAACCAAGACCCGTGCCCCGCAGGTCTGCCACGGCAGAAGAACAAAAGCGGTTCAAGGAGGAGACGACCGAGTCTATCCTAGGCATGATTTCGAGTGGACGCACGGTACTTGCAGGAGACGAGGTCGCAGTCCAGCTGGGGGCAAGCGCCGGGTACGGGTGGAGGCCAATCGGAGGCGGCAATACGGTAGACACGGCGTTCAGCACAAAGTCATCCCGGATGTTTGGCGCGCTGTCATCTGAGAGGATCCACGTAAAGGACGTAGAGTACACAAATTCCGAGACGTTCAAGGATTTCCTGACGGACATGCGCCAGACGTACGGGAAATTTGTCATGATCTTGGACAACGCGTCATACCACAAGACCGACACGGTCACGGATTTTGTAAATGGTACCAACGGGGACATACGGCTGATATTCCTCCCGCCGTACACCCCACAGCTCAACCCCATCGAGGTCCAGTGGAGGGTGCTCAAGAAAACACTTGCCGGGCGGCAGTTCAAAACAACAGATGAAGTCGTGGATGTCGTCAAGAGAATAATCAACTCAGGCGAGATGAAGCCGGTCAAGATGATGAAATATCTTACGCCGTAAAGGCATTCCCGGAAATTCTTGCAACAAACTTAGTCAGATTACATCCCTGTACCCTGCCAACTTGGTATAATTCTAAGATGGGCGGTAGCTACAGTCTGGACGGGAAAAAGAGCGAAACATTATGTCCCCGACTATGCATCATCTTTTCATGCACATAGTCTGCAAGGGTAGTCGCGCCAAAGTCAGTGCGCTGCACGGCCTTCAGCGTCAGCGGGATCGGCCGGATCTTCCCGTCTGCACCAACGGATTCTATCACGAGCCTGTGGTGGAACGGGGCATCAGGATACGTGTACAGCCCCGAATCCATCACGCGCGCCCTTTCGCCTGCAAAGTCGCGCGCCACCGTATAGACGTACGCCGTGGCGTTGAGGTAATTTGCCGTGACGTTGCCAAGACGGTACCGCGCAAGATCCGGAAAGTCAAAGAATATCCTGCCGTATCCGGCTTTGGGCCACATTGCAGCCTCGTCGTTATCGCCGCCGCCGCCGCCGTCGTCGTCGTCGCCATACCGCGGCACTATGCCGGTGCGCAGCGGCTCAGAAGTGGAATGAAACGCCACTCCCGGATGGTCCTGCGCCCCGTACCCCAGCACTCCCGGCGGCGTCTGCGGGGCCTCGGTCCACGTCAGATTCCACGCCATGGCAGTAACATTCACCGGGTCATACCCGCCGACAGCCCCGTACGCTGCATCCATCCTGGCGCGGCGATACTCGTACGGCTCGGTCATGTTGGCATCATCGGGCCCGCCTCCCCAGGAACCAAGGTAGCGCAAAGCCAGGGCGAACCTGTTCTCGTAGCCGAACTTGCCGTCGTCTGCAAGCACGGGGTATGTTGCAGATTCGAACACCGGATCAAACACGACTGTTTTTGCGGTGGTGCTGCCTTCAGTCACGTTCAGCATGCGCTCTTCATCGTACTCGATGTTGTACACCTCTATCCTGTACTGCAGGTGGTGCAGGCCGAGCCACGAGGAGTCTGTGGCGTTGTACGCCGTCTGGCCGTCGCCGTTTCCCAGTCTCCATATCGTGTCGGTAAGTCCTGGCATCGAAAATGCCTCGTTGCACCTGTCAGACGCGCAGTCAAGGGTCTTGACTATCGGCACCTGCGTCCCCCTTTCATGCTCTGAGCACCCCCCGTCATCAGGGCACCAGTGCCTGTACGCCTTGAATTTTATGGTGCCGCCGCGGTCGTCCTTCCACTGGAATACGGGATGGTGCACGACGTGCACCGGGTCGTGCAGGTAGTACGTGCCGTCCAGGTTCTGCGCCTCAAAGCCGTACGCGTCATACAACGGCGGCTTGGAGAGTTCAAGTTCCAGGCTCGGCTCCAGCACGTCGAGCCTCACAGTCGCCGTGTTCGTGCGGGTGAACCTGACGCATTCCCAGCCGCCCTCGGGGTTCCTTTTGCACCTCTTCCCGTCTCCCTCGACTGACATCGTGATGTAGTTGCGGTTCCTGCACTGGTCTGGAAGATCCTCTGGAATGCCAATCCCCTCGCTCTTCATGTGCTCGTGCAGGCAGACCCGGTCTGTGGCGTCGGTGTCCACCTCGATGTGCCCCCACGCGCAGCCCGCATAGCGCTGCTCTGACGTGCACCTGTCTTTTACGAACTCCAAGAACGCCTCTGCGGACTCGTCGTCCTCGTACACCGGATAATGGTGGCCGCCGTGCGCAGCCGACGGCGTGCTCCACTCGGCGTGCGGTTCCTCACCATCGCCATCATCGCCGGATTCAATCCATTCAACCCTGACGTCAAACGCGCTGTGGCTGTGGGTCCCCTGACTCAGTTCGGGTGGCGGGTCGCCTGGCTCCAAACCCGTCACGCTTACCGCCCGGGCCACGTCGTGGTCAACCACTTTTATGGCGCCGTACGAGTTCAGTTCGTTGACTTTGAACCTGAGGCAGGCGTCCGAGCCCCCGTACACGAACAGGTAGTGCGCAGCATCGCCCGGGTACAGTGACTTGTCCGGGTTGCGTCGGTCCCCGCCGTCAAACAGCACGCCTGGCGCGGCATATGCCCGCACGCTGACGCTGCAGGAAATCGACGGGTTCTCGAGCTGGGCGTACGAGTCAGGCGGAAGCGCTGCCAGCGCGCATGCAAGCACGCAGATCATGCCAAGTGTGGTCCTCATGACCCATCGTTTGCCCCGTCCGTCGCACCTGATCCCCCCAGGGGCCTCCTCTTTCTCCTCTCGGGCCTTGTCTTGCCCATTCCGGACAGGCCGCCAAACATCCATTTCAGGCGGTCCGACCTGCGGAACACCGCAAGCACGGCTACTGCTGCCATCACAACGAACACGGTTCCCATCCAGACGCTGTGGTCCTCTACATACACCGCCCTGGCATTCAGGTCTTTTTCCGCGACCAGCACGAAGGGTCCGGGCCCGCGTCCTGAAAGATCCCCCTCCCAATGGCTGAACACCTCGGTTATGAAAAAGAGTAGTTTTGGCTTGTCTGGCGCGTGGATATGAACCTCGTCTCCCATCCTGAACACGCCGCTGCCTTGGGCATCGGCTACATCGATGAATATCTGGCGCTCGTACTGTCCGACTATGCGCATGTCCCTTTCCACGTATTTCTCGAATTCCGGCACTGGCTCGAGATCGCCGTCAACATCCACGCCCGCAAACAGGTACCCGTCCCCGGCAGTCGTCACGTGTTCCATCGGGTACGCCACTCTCACGTATATCGGCGGGCCCGTGTACGGCGGGTCTACTGCCTCGTCGTTGCTTCCTATGTTGGTTATCTCCGGCTCCAGCGCAAGCGACCTGCCACCTGCCTCCGCCCTGGCGCTAAGATTCACTTCATGGATGGCAGATATGTTTACGGAATAACGCTCTGTTTCATATCCCTTTTTTTCGCCTGAAATGCTTATGGTGCCGTTGATCTCGCGCGTGGGCGTGATTTCGTACTCGTTGTCGCCGACCTCCTCGTACTCTAGCCACGAGGGCCACGCTATGGTGTAATCCACGCCTGCCACGTCAGATATCAGCCTCAGCAGAATCGTCTCACCCACCCTGTGATCTTCGTCTTCGAGTTTGGGTTCAAAGTCCAACTTGTTTTTGCCGACCTCGATTGTCTCGGTTATCGGTTCCCCGACTCCAATCACCGTAATTGTCTTCGTCTCGTCCGTGCCTTCCGCGACAAACCTGCCTTTACTGCCTTCTATGACGCCGTCCCCGAACGAGACGTCCGGCGCGTCTGCCAGCCTCAATGGCACGCCATTGCGGTTTATCTCGTGTATTACGTATGGGAATTCCTCTCCAATATGGACGGCCCCTGGCATGTCGATGTGTGTTCCCACGGTCTCGTCTGACGGGGCAAGCTGCTGCGACACGGGAGCCAGGCCGGTGGTCGAGACCGCCACGCCGTCTGTCTTGTTCAGGTCGGCGCTGAGTATGAACGCGTTGTTATACCTGTTGACTTTGAAATCCGACGCGGCCTGCGATATTATCAGATCCCGCGTGCGCAGCGGCAGGGAATTCGTGTCCACCAGACTGCCTTGGCCGTCCTGCAGGTAGACCATCGCGACCTCGCTTAATCCGTCCGAGCCAAACGGCAGCGTCGTGATTCCCAGCGAATAGTCGTCGGCGTGCGTGTTTTCCACGCGAATCGTGGCCTCCCATTCGTCTGCTTCCGTCCAGGAACCCATCAGATCCTCGGTCTCGCCAAACACCCCTATTTCGTTGCCGACCACGCGTATCGTGTGCTCGCCGGTAGTCCGGAATTCTATCGGAAACTCGACTGCCGCGTTGCGGATTCCATACGGGTTCAGCGTGTCATATATCCCGTCATGCACCGCCCCTTCGCCGGACGACATGGTGATGAACTGTTCAGTAAACGGCATCGGTGTGGCTATGCAGCCTTCCTCGAAAATGCCGGCACCGAGCGCGCCCTGTGAAAGCGAGAACAGCGCCGTGATCAAGTCAAGTCCTTGCTGCTCCTCGTCGGACAGATCACCTGGTAGCAAGTCCTCGTCAGGAGGCGCCTGCACGAATCCGTCTTGTTCCGATTCGGTCTCGACGTTCATGATCGAATATTGCGCCACCACGGCGTACGCGACAGAGTCCGTGACGGCCGGCATGAGCCACACTATGAGATTGGTCGGGTTCTGCCTTCCAATAGACGCGGATCCGTCATCGGATTCTGTGCACAGTCCGGCATCGCTTATGCTGGTTGCCCCCACGTGCACGCCGTAAGACGCTGTCCCATATTGGGAAACCGAGGCCGTCAGGGTAGCGATGCCGCGTTCCCCGGTATACACGAAACCGCGCGCGAGGCCATCGGTCATCTGCACGGTCAGTACCTTGTCCCTGACCGTATTCGTATTCGCGTACCCGGCAAATTCCACGTCCGTGTATGCGCGGCCGAATCCAGCCACGCCCCTGTCTGACGAAGTAAGCTGAACGTCAATAATGCTGCCGGGTTTGTACGGCTTGCCGTCATTTTCCAGCCAGACGTAATAGTACGCGGCGGATCCTTCTGCTATTACGGTGGGCGCGACTGCAAACATCACGTCGATGTTGTCAACCGTGTGGTCTACATTGATGGTGTGTGGCCGGAGGCCGGAGGCCGCCGCGTGCATGCTGCCGCTCCGGTCTATGCCTGCCACGAGTTTGTTATGGCTGGAACCCGCGGGAATCGTGATTGTCTCCGGAACACTGATGCCCACAGACGCACCCATATTCAACACGATGTCTGTATCCACGACTGCCGGGGATCCGTTCTGATCCAACACGTAAACTAATACCGGCACGGTATCCGTGCCAACCATCGTGTCGGCAGAATCCACTGGATCGTTGAATGAATCCGTACCGTCCGGAAAATCAAACCCGTCTGGAACTTGAATGTCGTCAGGGAACGAAAATATGTCGTCTTGAATTGCCGAACCGTCAGTATTCGGGGCAATCAGCATTATCTGGTACGGATCCGTGTTGATCTCGTATACCGTGCCGTCGTCAGTCGCCAAGGCCTCCCCGCCCATTGCAGCATACACCTTGGCCGTGCCGCCTGACTTTGCGACTATCCCAAATATGGCCGAATTCCTGCCCGCCTGCACGACTATCTCGCGCTCGACTTCCAGGACGTCAGAATCAGACGATGCCAGGATTACCGTCCTAGGGTCGTTTGCAGCGTCACCAAACAACACCATTCCCTCGTATTGCAAGCCTTCGATCATCTTGCCCGGGATCCATATCAAATCATCCGCGTCAAACGCCGGACCGTCATCATTCTCGGATTCCAACCGATTCTGTAAATCCAAGATCTCTTTTTCAATATGGTCGCGGATATCGTCGGCCGTGCTGTTTCCGGTTATGATATCTAGGAGCCGCTGAATCACGTTGTCATCGTCAGACTGCGCGTATGCTTCAGGTGCAACTTCCAGCACGTTTGCCGTCATGACAAACACGCCAGCAAGCACGTCGCCCAACCCACCAAAGAACCCCACGATGTCGTCAAAGAACCCCACGATGTCGTCAAAGAACCCCACGATGTCGTCAAAGAACCCCGTCATTCCATCGATGATCCCAGACAGAATGTCCACGTTTTTGTCCGTGGCCTCGGGAACAATTTCATCCGAAGTGGTGTCTGGAACGCTCTCTTCAGGAACGGTTTCGTCTGAAACCTCCTCCATTATCACGACTTCGGCCACGGATGGCGTTTCTTCAGATCCGGTGAAATTGCTTGGCAGTTCGGGGCCGAACTGATCTGCCTCGACCTGCTCTTCTACGGCCTCGATTTCCGGCAAATTCGGACCGGGCCGGACGTCTTCAAATTCCGGCGGATCAAACTCCTGTGGCGCGTCGTCCTCTGGGAAATCAAACAAATCGTCCTCCAAATCTACAAAATCCTGCTCTGGAAGAATTTCCTCATTGGGAAAGCCGCCTGCAAATAATTCATCCTCAATGATTTTACCGTCAAAATTCACGTCAATGTCGACTTCTGGCAAGGGTTCAAACTCGTATTGCACCACGGTCAGTCCTTCCGAGTTGAGCAGATCGACGCAGTACTCAAACGCCGGCGTGCCGCCTATTGACGGACCGGTCTCGTCTACAGTGACGTCCTCATAAACGTCGGTGACCGGTTCTATCACGTCCACGATGGCCGGCGTGTCTTCCGGCAATTCTGGAACGTCGGCCTCGCCATCTACTTCAACCTCAACTACGTACTCGGCGGAATCGTCCAGAAACTCTGCGTCCAACTCGTCAACCAAATCCAACTCGTCGAACAAATCGGCGGCGGGTGCGGCAGGTTCGAGGACGTCAAGCGTGCAAAAATCAAAGACGGCGGCTCCGGGATCCGCGGCCAGTTTTGGAAGGCCCTTGAATGCCCCGGCCTCCAGGCCGCCTAGTACGCCAAACCAGTCATCATCGTTAAAGTCGTCGGAAAACGAATTGCCCCTCCACACGAGATCATAACTGTAAAGCCTGTCAGAACCGGGCTGCAGCCTGTGCGGGTTGTACACGTCCGCGCCCAGTGGGAACGGCTCGTTTAGCGTTATCCTGTGCAGCGACGGGGACGTCGTGGTGTATCCTGCGCGAAACACCTCACGGTCGTTGTCGTCTATTGCCACGTCCCTTACGACGAATTTGATTGGCGGGGATATGGCAGAGTTTACCGCGCCCCAGCTTTCACCGACGATCAGCGGTTTTGCGCCCTTGGTGGTAAAATCAGTGAGCCCGAATATGGTGCGCTGGACGGCCTTGGCAATCCCGCGGTCGTCAGTCAGCCTGTTTATCTGCATCGTGTCGGCGTCTATGTTGTACACGTCGTACTGCCTGTCGCCTGCCCCGTTTACGGCCACGGCCTGGACCACCCATTCGGGCCCGGAACCGCCCAAAAGCAGCGTGACGAAGTGGAGTGAGATGTGATAGCAGCGTTCATTCCAGGGCTGCCCGCCGTACAGGCCGGAGAACGTGTCGGGGTCGCACAACTCGTAAATGAACATGTCGCCCACGTCCAGGTCTTTGCCGACCCACCACTTCTGGTGCTCAAAATTGGCCAGGCGCTCGGACTCTATGTCTGCATGCGCGGGAACCGCGGCAAACACAATTAACGCAATCAGCCCCGCGGGTACAATCGTGGCCACGGGTTGAATTATGGCATACAATAAAAGGGGATTTTACCCGGTTGAAGGACGGTACTGGTCGCACAGGAACACGAACCAGTCATGCTTCAGGCTCTCAGGCGGGTCGTTACACGCGGCAGGCGCAATGACCTGCCACGCTACCGACAATATGACCAACACCGCCACCACGAGCAACAACATTCTGGCAAACGTTTTGGGTTCCATAAACGGGCAAGACAATCCCGACATAAGAACTCAAACCACGTAGTAGTGCAACGCCAGCCCGACGGCAAGCATGCCCGCGCCGAGCACCGGCACCGACGCCATCCCCTTGTCTTTCCAGACATGCGTGTCCACGTACTTGAAAATTACTCGGTATAAAAAAGGAAAAAGAAGCGGCTTGAGCCGATTCGTTGTCTTTGAGGATCGCCCCGGCCATCTTGTCGACCATGGTCAGCAGCACCTTCTGGCAGGTATTGTCAACTCATCAAGAGCCGCCGGCAATCCGACGGCTCCGAGCAATTTGAGCTATCATTGGAAAGCCGCCAGCCTGCGGATCCAGAGGAATGACACACAGCTGCCGCTAGGATCTCCCCGCGGCGTTTGTCAAAGAAATCACACCTCAAAATAAGATGGGGTTTAGGCGGCCTCGTGGTCTTTCAGGATTCTCTTCACTATCCCGTCAACGCGCGCCAATACCTTCTGACACATGTTTGGAACCTCGCCGGTGTAAGACCTGATGTAGTCGTAAGACGACTTGTCCACGGAGATCCCAAAGACCATTGCCAGCACGCATGCGCCGAACTCTGCCACGCACTCCTGCACCGGATCCTGTCCCCCCTTGAGCTTTGTAGTCTTGTTGTCGTATGCGTGGACCAGCTCGTGAAAGAACACCTTCGGATCCTCGCTTGACAGGTTAATCTGGTTCGAGCTCGGGCTAAAGTATCCGTATTCCCCGCCGGCGCTCCTCCCCCACGTCACGTCTATTCCCGCCTTCTTTGCCACATCCACGAGAGGCGGGATCGTGACCGGCGCATGTTCTGGAAGCGGCTGGCCTTCGGTGTCCTCGAACCTGAACATCGGCACCATTGCAAACCCCGTACATGTAGTCTCCTTCTCATTCTCCTCTCCATCCTTGTTCCTTCTGGGAACAATTTTAGGCACGAATATGTAAAACGCCTTGGTGCCCTTCTTGACACGGCGCCCCGCCTTCTCCCACTGCCTATACCCCCGCGCGTCGCTTGTCCTGGCATACATGATCAAAAGCCTGTTCACTACAGAATACCTTGCGCATGGCACGTCCGGAAAGTCCATGTACGTCCTTGCGACGGCCTCAGGCAGGTCGCCGCCCTTGAACGACTCCAGGAGATCGCTCATGACGTCCCTGTATGATTTCTTGGTTCGTTTCATGGTTGTTATACGGCACCAATCCATATAAACATTATATTACTTTATATTATATACATACACAAAAACACGGGGCAGGCATGACGGGATAATCTTGGCTCAGAGGCGGTCTGAGGGGCTGGCATGGTCGTAGCATCGAGACGTGATGCCAAAGACCTTCTGCACCGTGTAGGCGCCGGCATCGATGCACTCCTGCAGCAGTCTTTTGCGCCGGTCGAGCTCGGCTGCGATGTCTGGCACCCCGAACCTGTTGGCAGCGTACTGGATCCTCCTGCTGTTGCCGATGATCTCGGCGTTGCTGCGCGGCATGATCGTGTCTGTCTTGTGGTCGTACCCGAAGACGGTCTGGTGGCGTATCCCGCCGTCTTTATCCACGTACAGTTCTGCATAAGTCAGCATGCGTCTGGCAGTCGTTCCGGTCTGCGTCTTTAGCTTGGTGACATGGAGCACTCCCCAGAGGTTCATCAGCTGGTTGTCGGTGATGTTGATCGGCTCGGATCTCAGCCGGGCAAACGTCTCTGGCACCCCGGCTGCGTGAAAGCTGGTCATGGCCCCGTGTCCGGATACTGCTCCCTGGAACATCTCCCGCGTCTCCTCTCCCCGAACCTCCCCTATCAGCACGAAATGCGGTTTTTTCCGGAGAGTCATGCGGACAAGGTCCATCACGCTCGTGCCTTTGTGGACAGAATCGCCCTCCCTGGAGCGACCGCCGCCGCCCTCTGCTGCTATGTTGTACTCTGCCCAGTAGTGCGGCATCCTCAGCTCCCGGGTATCCTCAATCACCATGACGTGCATGCGCGGGTCGGAGAGGCACATGAGGGCGTTTATCAGCGTGGTCTTGCCGCTGCCGGTCTCGCCCACTATCAGCAGGAACGGCGTGGCGTCTATTAGCATCCAGACGTATGCTGCAAACTCGAGGCTGATTACGCCGTCTTCAATCAGGTGGGTAACCACCAGCGGGGACTCGGGGAACTTTCTTATCGCAAAGGAGGGGCCGTCGGGGGATATCCTGTCCTTTCCGACAAACGTGATCCTGTGGTTCTCCGGCGTGGAGCAGTACGTTATGGGTGCGGCAAACGTCGGCGGCTTGCCGAACCTGGTCGCTATTATCTGGATGAACTCGTTTACGTCCTCCACCGTGCCAAAGCGTATGTTGGTCTTGAGCATCCGCATGTTCGAGAACCCCTTGTGGATTATGGCGACTGCCTTGCCGTACCCGGTGCATATTATGTCCTCTATCTCCTGATCGTTCATCAGCACGTCTATCTTGCGGAAGCCGTCAAGTTCTGCATGCAGGTAGTACCGTATAGTCTCGCGCTCCCTCTGCCACACCCTGAAGTCGTCCCCGTCCATCTCGGCGTCGTCTATGTACCTGTCTATGACGGCCGTGTGGTCCTCGTCGGTCGCGCCGGAGAATTTTTCGTATATGCCGTCCATGTGGCGGAGGAGGAGTCTTTCTGCCCCCTCGGAGATCTTTGGCAGCACGACGTTGTAGACACCGTCAGACGTTATGCTTACCCTTGCCGGCCCGACTGCATACTCTTCGAGTATCCTGGCATCAGTGTCTGCCGGCTTGAGTTTGGTGATTGCAAAGTTTGAGCTGAAGATCTTCTCCTTCACGGATTAACGGTGCCGCGTGTTTTAAAAGGGGGCCTGGCGCGTCCGGCCTCCAATGCGGCCACAATCCCTCTTATCGCCACCGCCCCTCCAAGGGGCGACGCGGTCTTGAATGGCCAGACCGCATTCAGTGCGACGTCTTGAATCAGTGCCCGTGCTTGCAGAAGAACCGCAGGATAAAATTGATCTCGTATTGCATCCAGCCAACATGTCCATGAAACAGAAAAACGAGCCCCCTTTTACGGCGTGCAGTTAAGATGGGGGTAAGTTTAGCGTACAATGCATGGAATTTCCGGGAATCACACTTCAAGCTGAGACAGAGTTGGAGCTTGCAGGGATTGTGGTCGGTGCCGCGAATAGCTATCTTGAGTCGTTTCCAGAAGAAGGGGAGGGACTACAAAACATCAGAACAAAGAGTGGGTAGATTTACAGAAAGACTGGCAGCAGTACGTGAGACTGGAGATCAAACCCAATCATTAGTCTCGTTTTTGGGCACTGTTCTGTAGTGCCTGCCCAAGAATTTCTTACCTGATAAGCCTAAGCAACAGATCTTGTATTTGAATTCAGATGGACTAGTAAAATCACAAAAGAACACTGCTTAATTACTTATACCTAAAAAACACACTACAAGACCATGCCGGTGGAGATCGCGCGTTGACAATACGATCCCATTTTGTACCCCGGTTTTATCTGAGAAATTTTGGTGATAAAATCTACTATTATGACAAAACATCCGGAAAAGTAAAAGGAGCCAATCCTGCAAATCTTGCATTAAAAAAAGATTTCTACGGACATGCTGGTAAAAACAAATCACATCCAATGGAAACCGCGATGAGCAGACTGGAGGGAAACGCAAGTGTCGTGATTTAAAAAATCATCGAGACGCTAAACTATTCCAAGATTTCTGAAAAAGAAAAAAACGATTTTCGTTCTTTTGTTGCATTGCAGTATCTTAGAACGTTAGAAAGAAAAACGAGGGCAGAACAGACATTTCAAAAACTTTTGGATGAAATTGCAAAATCTGAAGGGGTTACCGACTGGAAAATGAGACTTACTAAAGAAGGCAAAACTGGAATGCATCTTGGCATAATGGAATCATTTGGCTTAATTGCAAAAGTGCTAGGTCAGATGGGGGTCATGGTTCTTTCAAACGCTACAAAAATCCCGCTATGGACTTCAGATAATCCTGCGAGTCTGCACAACGAGTTTGGACAGTTTTCAGGGGGCAATCTGGGACTCCTTTCAATTGGGATAGAGATGTGCATTCCGCTTTCTCCCACGGTAAAGATTGAATTTTTTGATCCAGTCACGTACAGAAAAGAATCATTTTCGGAAATGATCCCGATGAAAGAGGCAGATGTCATTCATTCAAACCACTTGCAGACTCGGGGATCTACAAGATTTATGTATTAGAAGCCATGCGTAATCCCTCCATTTCGTTGGGTTAAACCAGAAAAACCCAGAAAATATTAAAAATTCTGATTTAATTCTCGCCATGTTAGCCATGTGGGGATCCTGTCCTGCCAGAAATACAAAATAACGTGCGCAACCTTGCAGCACCACGATGTGCACGGAATTAATTGTTTGAAACGGCGCTGCCGGGGACGTTTGCCTCTTCCCAGTTTATTACCGGCCCCAGCGTGCTACCTGAAGGAGGTCCTTTCTTCATCTGGTTCGTAAGTGTTCACGTCGTGCCTAATTCAGTTCACTCTTGGGTAAATTTTGTGCAAACCACAGATCCAAATAGGATGGTAATCCAAACCCGATGTGAAAAGCCAGGCTGAACTCAAAAAGATGTACACGGATCTCAAGACTGAGAACATCAAGCTCAAGCAGACGATTGAGATGCAAGGGCAGATAATTGAGGAATTGAATCTGGCAGTTGCTGATCTTAAGCGCAGGCTGGTGCGGCATGACAATTACAACACCCCGTCATCACAAAAAAGGGGGCCCGGATGGCCTGACACAAAGGGAAAAGGCGACGAAAAGAATGCCTACAATAAATCCACAAAAGCCTCCCGGGATCAAAAGGACCGCGTGGATGCGGCCGGCAGCGGGAAGTCGCGCGGGGGGCAAAAAGGCCACATGGGCCGCACCCGCAAGCCAAAACCCACCGAGTTTGAGGAACACACCCCGGAGGCCTGCCCCGAATGCGGCTCGGGTAGCCTTTCCATAGTGCAGTCAGAAAAACGCGACATTACCAGGGTGGAGCGCACGATAAAGGTCATCACCACGCGCCACACCATAAACACGTGTCGCTGCTCCTGCGGTCTGGTGGACATCAAGCCCGAGACCGGCCTTCCAGACAAGGGCAGCTACGATCCGAGCATAACGACTGATGTTGCAGACGATTACGTGTGTCGCATGCCGTTTAGGATGATCGCAGACCGCATGTCGCGGTACGGAATTACACTCTCCTCGGGCACGGCGCACAACATAATGCGCAGGCTGGGAACGTCGCTGGGCGCCCCTGCGGCAGCCATTGCCGCCATGATACGCAAGGCCAAGATACTGCACGCCGACGAGACATCGATTCACCTAAACGGCCGCAACGTCTGGGTGTGGATACTGCACGATCCGCTGACCGGGCACGCGCTGTACGTGATACGGGACAGCCGGGGGGCAAAGGTTCTGAAAGAAGCGCTTGGGGGTTGGGACGGCACGTTAGTGTGCGACGGCTGGACGGCGTACGGAAAATACCGCGTCCAGCGCTGCTGGTCGCACATAATACGCGAGGCCAGGGACATCTGCAACCGCAATCCGGACTGCCCAGGCGCGCGCAACGTCCTGAAGCACCTGCGCATAATCTATGATTATGCCAGAAGGGCAAGCAGGAAACGCTCGCGCTCTCTCCGGGACAACGCGTCTGCCATGCTGACGTCATGCATCGAAAAGATCGTTGCAAGGTACGCCGACGATCCAATATTGGAAAAATTCATGGTCAAGATCAGCAATGCTGGCAGCGACCTGTTCCGGTTCGTGCTGAACCCAAAGATCCCGCCTACAAACAATGCTGCAGAACGCGGGTTGCGCGAGATAGTCGTGCACAGAAAAATACGGGGCAGCATAAGGGCAGAGGAGACGATGACGTGGATGGCGAATTTCTTTTCATGTGTAATGACATGGAAAAACAAGAAATTGGATTACTTGGCGGAGATTGCAAAATACGCCTAAAAATGAGTTAAACCACGTGAACACTTACTCTGGTTCCACAGGAGGTCCAGGTTTACGAGTCCGGTTATTATGTTAAATTCCCTGTTAAAGTCGCCAATCTTTCCCTTGTATGGCGCGGTAAGCCGGCCGTACCGCTTCAGCCTGCCGATGGAGTGCTCCACCTTTACCCTGGCCGAGTTGACGGCGTGGTTGTGCTCCTTTTCCTCCTTTGTAAAGCGCTTGTGGTTCTTGGTCTTCTTGTGCGGCTGCAGGGTGTTTGTGCCGGGCAGATCCTTTGCGATTCCCTTGTAGCCGCGGTCAGTAAGGGTGTGGATCCTGTCCTCTTCGGGGGTGTCCTCGTCGCACATGCGGTCCCACCATTTTCCAAACGGCAGCGGGCTCTCCCTGAGCAGCGTAATGTCGTGGACGGATCCCACGGTGCTGCCGGATATGGCAACTATCACCCCGTTTTCATTTATGCAGACTGTGGTGTTGAGCGTGAATTTCTTCTTCTTGCCCGAATACATCATGCTCCTCATCTGTTTTTCGTCCGGCCTCTGTATGGGGCAGTGCGTGCCGTCGATCATCATGATGCCCCCGTCAGGCCCGGAAATTATTTTTTTGAGATCCTCTTTTGTCTCCGTGTCCTCTATCTCCTTTGAGATGTTGGCAGCGGTGGGCAGCACCGCCTCGAGTACCGCGTCCATGACGTCGATGTACCTGGACACGGTCGCCTGGTCTATTCCAAAGAATGCCGCAAGCGCGCCCTGCGTGGGGTTGCCCTTTTTGTACATCAGTGACATGAGTAGCGCGTGCCTTGGGTACAGCTTGCAGCGGTTCCCGGGATCCGACGCCCTCGTCTCGTCGTTCCTGAAGAGCGGGGATTTGCCGCTTTGTCTTATCCATGCCTCGGCCCTGTCAAGTATGTACTGGAATTGCCCCCTGCCCTTCAGCGTCGCGTCATGAAGCTTCTTCCCGACGCCGATGACGTCGTCAAACACCTCCACGCGGTGCAGCAGGGCGGGCTCCCCTGCGGCTCCGGACTCGGAGCCGTCCCGCGTGCTCCACAGGCTTTGCTCGTGCTTGGCGGCTGCCTCCAAGCGCTTGATGTCAGCGTCCTGGCGCTTGATGTCAGCGTCCTGGCGCTTGATGTCAGCGTCCTGGCGCTTGATCATGTATCTGAGAGCCTTGTTCTCTTTTTGCAGGTCACTTGTTTCCTGATTCGACAACAGTATGAACCGGCATATTCTGGTTTTAATTGGATGGATCATAAATTTTTGACAGCAGGGCTAACATGTCAGCGCGGAGTTTGAAAAAGTTCCGGATTACGCATATTTTCTATTCAAGCACGAAGGAATTTTTCATGGCAGGCACATATCTGAAGGCAAATCCAGATACAAAGAACGTAAGTGTTCACGTCGTGCCTAATTCAGTTCACTCTTGGGTAAATTTTGTGCAAACCACAGATCCAAATAGGATGGTAATCCAAACCCGATGTGAAAAGCCAGGCTGAACTCAAAAAGATGTACACGGATCTCAAGACTGAGAACATCAAGCTCAAGCAGACGATTGAGATGCAAGGGCAGATAATTGAGGAATTGAATCTGGCAGTTGCTGATCTTAAGCGCAGGCTGGTGCGGCATGACAATTACAACACCCCGTCATCACAAAAAAGGGGGCCCGGATGGCCTGACACAAAGGGAAAAGGCGACGAAAAGAATGCCTACAATAAATCCACAAAAGCCTCCCGGGATCAAAAGGACCGCGTGGATGCGGCCGGCAGCGGGAAGTCGCGCGGGGGGCAAAAAGGCCACATGGGCCGCACCCGCAAGCCAAAACCCACCGAGTTTGAGGAACACACCCCGGAGGCCTGCCCCGAATGCGGCTCGGGTAGCCTTTCCATAGTGCAGTCAGAAAAACGCGACATTACCAAGGTGGAGCGCACGATAAAGGTCATCACCACGCGCCACACCATAAACACGTGTCGCTGCTCCTGCGGTCTGGTGGACATCAAGCCCGAGACCGGCCTTCCAGACAAGGGCAGCTACGATCCGAGCATAACGACTGATGTTGCAGACGATTACGTGTGTCGCATGCCGTTTAGGATGATCGCAGACCGCATGTCGCGGTACGGAATTACACTCTCCTCGGGCACGGCGCACAACATAATGCGCAGGCTGGGAACGTCGCTGGGCGCCCCTGCGGCAGCCATTGCCGCCATGATACGCAAGGCCAAGATACTGCACGCCGACGAGACATCGATTCACCTAAACGGCCGCAACGTCTGGGTGTGGATACTGCACGATCCGCTGACCGGGCACGCGCTGTACGTGATACGGGACAGCCGGGGGGCAAAGGTTCTGAAAGAAGCGCTTGGGGGTTGGGACGGCACGTTAGTGTGCGACGGCTGGACGGCGTACGGAAAATACCGCGTCCAGCGCTGCTGGTCGCACATAATACGCGAGGCCAGGGACATCTGCAACCGCAATCCGGACTGCCCAGGCGCGCGCAACGTCCTGAAGCACCTGCGCATAATCTATGATTATGCCAGAAGGGCAAGCAGGAAACGCTCGCGCTCTCTCCGGGACAACGCGTCTGCCATGCTGACGTCATGCATCGAAAAGATCGTTGCAAGGTACGCCGACGATCCAATATTGGAAAAATTCATGGTCAAGATCAGCAATGCTGGCAGCGACCTGTTCCGGTTCGTGCTGAACCCAAAGATCCCGCCTACAAACAATGCTGCAGAACGCGGGTTGCGCGAGATAGTCGTGCACAGAAAAATACGGGGCAGCATAAGGGCAGAGGAGACGATGACGTGGATGGCGAATTTCTTTTCATGTGTAATGACATGGAAAAACAAGAAATTGGATTACTTGGCGGAGATTGCAAAATACGCCTAAAAATGAGTTAAACCACGTGAACACTTACCAAAGAACGAAGGCAGAGCGAGAGCGGGTACAGGAATACATGAATTAAAGCCGGAGGACTTTGCAGGTAAAGAATTTCATCAAAGACCAGAATATTGGATGGATCCTAAAATATTTGAAAAGCTACGAGTCAACGAGGACTAGAGTTTTCAAGCGTCCTGGCTATGCAGCTATTTCCCTGACGAGCCTATTGCTTAATAGAAAATATGCGTAATCCGGAACTTTTTCAAACTCCGCGCTGACATGTTAGCCCTGCTGTCAAAAATTTATGATCCATCCAATTAAAACCAGAATATGCCGGTTCATACTGTTGTCGAATCAGGAAACAAGTGACCTGCAAAAAGAGAACAAGGCTCTCAGATACATGATCAAGCGCCAGGACGCTGACATCAAGCGCCAGGACGCTGACATCAAGCGCCAGGACGCTGACATCAAGCGCTTGGAGGCAGCCGCCAAGCACGAGCAAAGCCTGTGGAGCACGCGGGACGGCTCCGAGTCCGGAGCCGCAGGGGAGCCCGCCCTGCTGCACCGCGTGGAGGTGTTTGACGACGTCATCGGCGTCGGGAAGAAGCTTCATGACGCGACGCTGAAGGGCAGGGGGCAATTCCAGTACATACTTGACAGGGCCGAGGCATGGATAAGACAAAGCGGCAAATCCCCGCTCTTCAGGAACGACGAGACGAGGGCGTCGGATCCCGGGAACCGCTGCAAGCTGTACCCAAGGCACGCGCTACTCATGTCACTGATGTACAAAAAGGGCAACCCCACGCAGGGCGCGCTTGCGGCATTCTTTGGAATAGACCAGGCGACCGTGTCCAGGTACATCGACGTCATGGACGCGGTACTCGAGGCGGCGCTGCCCACTGCTGCCAACATATCAAAGGAGATAGCAGGCACGGAGACAAAAGAGGATCTCAAAAAAATAATTTCCGGGCCTGACGGGGGCATCATGATGATCGACGGCACGCACTGCCCCATACAGAGGCCGGACGAAAAACAGATGAGGAGCATGATGTATTCGGGCAAGAAGAAGAAATTCACGCTCAACACCACAGTCTGCATAAATGAAAACGGGGTGATAGTTGCCATATCCGGCAGCACCGTGGGATCCGTCCACGACATTACGCTGCTCAGGGAGAGCCCGCTGCCGTTTGGAAAATGGTGGGACCGCATGTGCGACGAGGACACCCCCGAAGAGGACAGGATCCACACCCTTACTGACCGCGGCTACAAGGGAATCGCAAAGGATCTGCCCGGCACAAACACCCTGCAGCCGCACAAGAAGACCAAGAACCACAAGCGCTTTACAAAGGAGGAAAAGGAGCACAACCACGCCGTCAACTCGGCCAGGGTAAAGGTGGAGCACTCCATCGGCAGGCTGAAGCGGTACGGCCGGCTTACCGCGCCATACAAGGGAAAGATTGGCGACTTTAACAGGGAATTTAACATAATAACCGGACTCGTAAACCTGGACCTCCTGTGGAACCAGATGAAGAAAGGACCTCCTTCAGGTAGCACGCTGGGGCCGGTAATAAACTGGGAAGAGGCAAACGTCCCCGGCAGCGCCGTTTCAAACAATTAATTCCGTGCACATCGTGGTGCTGCAAGGTTGCGCACGTTATTTTGTATTTCTGGCAGGACAGGATCCCCACATGGCTAACATGGCGAGAATTAAATCAGAATTTTTAATATTTTCTGGGTTTTTCTGGTTTAACCCAACGAAATGGAGGGATTACGCATGGCTTCTAATGTACTGCATTGGGATCCGTCATGACATATGTGATTTAGCTCTATTGGAATCTGAATCTCCTGTAATTACACATGCATTCTTCTGCTACGCGCAGTAGCAGACAGAATGTTTCGCTCTTTTTTCTTTAAATATATGCCTGATTTTGCTGGATAATGATCAGATTTTTTGTCCAGTACTACGCGTAGTGCCGGGAATAACAGTCGGTGTCAAGAGGGAACAAGTCCCGGCCCAAGCCCCCCTTTTTAACCCACACGAATCTTCAAAGGGTGCCGGCAAAAAAGAAGAACAGATTCGAATACTTTTACACCATAGATCCGTCCAACTTTCACTCCCTTCCGGAGGATAGGCAAAAGCAGAGGATTGGCGAATTTCTGGATCTGCTGCGCTCCATTGAAAAGCCGATCCGCATAACGTTCTCGCGCAAGTCGGTCCCCCTCATGGTAGGCGGCAGGACCGAGATGCGCCTGGTGCTGCAGGTGCTAGTCGCCTCCAACGAGCCGCTCACAGGCATGCTGGATACACTGATGTACGAGTATACCGTCGACGACGAGCATGCAAGGATAACCTTTGAGCGGGAGAGGCTGGGGCACATGCAGTAATCCCAGATGTGCCATCTAGCACCTGATGCAAACAGATCAATGGGGGCACGCCCAGACGATCCTTATGTACCACCAAAAAGATCGCCTGAGACGCGATATGATGAACAATGGCAAAATATATGAATCTGTTGAGAAGGTGCTGAGAGAAAGCATCGTGCCGTCCGCCGAGGTCTCCAAAAGGTACAACGCGACATATGGCGCAAGCGACTTTAACGTCGGCATGCTGCATGCCGCGATGCTTGACACTTCGGTCGGCGGATGCAGCTTCGCCATGAGAGAAATCACGGCGCAGTCCATCGAGAATCCAAGATATTCACGTCATTCTCCAAGCGACGAGTGGTTTCGCGATATCCTGTCCAAGACGGACGAGGGTAAGGCGCTTGAGACTTTTAACCAGGCGGTAAGGGCACAGCTGGATGAGCTTTACCTGTTTGGCAGGCTGCCTGATGTGCTTGATGTGGCCATCGACATGCACCTGATACCGTGCCACAGCAAGAAACTTGGCTCTGACCTGAGAGGCGGAGAGCGCAAGAGCGGCACCAACAGATTCGAGGCGTACATCACGGCGCAGTGCGTCAACTCCAAATCGCGGCTTATCCTTGCGGCCCTATACGTGGACAAGTCCTCATCCGTGCACGAATCCCTGCGTGAAATCCTCAATTCGTGCCTAGAAAACGTCTCCGCCGTCGGATCCAGGCTGGGACTGATCCTGGTTGACAGGGGCTTCTTTTCAGTGAACTCAATATCCGAGATTGAGCGTCTTAGCCTTGAGTACCTGATGCCGTGCACCAGAACCAGTAGGGTGAAAGACTCGCTGCGCAAGTTCGTGGCCAAAACGCTCGGCCCCATCTCAAAATCCGACATGACGAATTCTGACAAGGCAACGGTTCAGTACCACATGATCATAGCAGAGAAGAAGAGAGTAAGGAAGGAAAGTGAGGGGGCGAAGAACGGGGACAAGAAGGCAGGTGCGCCGGAAGATCGATACATTGCGTTTGCCACCAATGCCCCGTGGATGGATGTAGAGGAATATTCCAAAAGGTGGACCATCGAGACATGCTACAGACTGGTAGAGAATGCCAGGGCGAAATCGTTCGGCAGCAGTAGGCCTGCCCGGCTTTTCTGCTTTCTGTACTCGCTGATGCTATTCAATGCGTGGGTGCTGGTAAACGCGCAGCTGGCCAGCTTTCTGAAGCTGCGTGACGGAGTCCTTCCGGTGACGCAGCTGTATATGAAAATTGTCACGCTAATAGCAATCTATCGGAATATTACGATTCAGCCCGAGCCACCGCCAGATCCCGTGGCTCCGTGAGCACATCTGGGATTACTGCACATGGAGTATTCTGGGGGGTTTGTCAGGTGCATGGTACTCTACGACGTTCCCTCGCAACTCCAGTGGGCGTGGGTGCACGGCGTGTTTTCTGCATGCAACCAGATTGACGTGTGGGTGGATCCGCTGGAGAGGGAGCAGTCGCTGAACCTGTTGAGGCAAAAGCGCTCGATGCTGTTTAAGCGCTCCCAGACAGACAGGAGGGCAGCCGACGAGTACGCCAAGGCAGAGTCCGTCGAGGACATGCTAAACAACGGCGTCGGCAAGATGTACCGGTTTGGCATGACTGTGATGCTCTACGGCAAGACCCTCAAGGAACTAAACGCAAACACAAAGGAATTCTTCAGGCACACGCGCATCACGGGAGGCAAGTTCGATGCCACGATGAGCCGCCAGGGAAGCCTGTACCATGGCAGGTGGGTCCACTACATAACAGTAGACCAGTCATTCATGAGCATAGTGTACCCGTTTGTCTCCGCAGAGATGATAGAGATGCCAAACGGCGTGCTGCTGGGGTACAACATGGACTCGCACGGTCCTGCAATATACGACATCGTCCGCCGCACCAACGGAAACGTCGCCATAATAGGCACGTCTGGCTCGGGCAAGTCGTTTACGGCAAAGATATTTGTCAAACGGCTCATCCAGAGGCTGCTAGACGAGGACGAGACAGAAGAGGGCCCCGCAGTATTCGTGCTGGATCCGATGAACGAGTACTACCGGCACCGCCGGTACTACGGCCTTGACGGCATGATGATTACAGGCGATGAGAAGCTGGGCATCGACCCGTTCAAGATCCTGGATCCCGCAGACGCTGCATCCATACTTGCCGGTGTCACGCAGGCAGAAGACAAGGACAAGGCAGTATCCAACGAGTTCTTCAGGTTTGCCGACAAGGTAAAGTCCGTGCATGACTTGTACGACCAGGTAAGCGAGCATTCCAAAAAATACCTGCAGCACCTCGTGGAGGGTCCGCTGGCAAAGATCATGCAGGGGCAGTCCCAGATTACAGACCGCACAATAATATCGCTGAGCGGCGCCACCGGCAAGCCGCATGAAGTCCTGATACTGCTGCTGGTCCTGAACAAGATATGGAAGAGGGTCATAGAGATGCCCGAGTCCCGCCAGAAGATAATCGTAGTCGACGAGGGCTGGCTACTCACAAAGATGCCCGGCGCCATGGCGTACATAGAACAGATCGTCCGCATGGGCAGGAAACTGAACGTAAAGTTCGTCTTCATCTCGCAAAGGGTCGATGACATCGCGCAGGAAAAGGGCGCAGAGGGCAAGATGATAGACAACATGGGAACCAAGATTCTGATGAGGCTCGAAGAGGACGCGGCAAGGTCGGCCCAAAACATAATGAATCTCACAGACGAGGAGACCGAACGCCTGATGAGGTTTGCCAAGGGTCAGGGACTGATAATAACTGAAAAACACCGGGTCAAGGTAAAGTTCGAGGCGACAAAAGAAGAGACTGAGACGTATTTCAACACCGCGGTGGAATGATGAACCAAAAAAACAAGCGGCACGAACACTTTCTCCGACTCTGCGGCCACCTCGGCTTCAGGCCCGAAAGGCTCGCAGAACTCGTGCGGGAACTTGGACCTGACGACTCTATCTGGGTCAATAATCAAGTGCTGAGGCTTGTCTCGGTGAAGAACACGCCAGACGGCAGGCTTTACACCCTTGACCTGTACTATTATGGCAGGCTGATCAGGCGCAGCCCGTGCTTTCTGAACCCGCCCCGCCGCGGCAGGCGTGTCAGGATGGTCTCGGAGATCACCGGCGTCATGCTGCTAGTCGGCATCTCCATAACCGGCGCTGCAATCGCATACACTTTTGGCGGCGGGCTGGCAGACTCGCTTACGAGGGAGTCGTCATGCCAGATACTGCGCTTTGACGTGTTTGAGATCGGTTCTGGTCACGCATACTACGTGGTGGAGGCACAAAACAGCGGAACCCAAGAAGCCGAGTTCTCCATGCGCATTCGGGCAGAAGACGGGGAATGGAAGGAGGACCCCCTACCCCAAAGCCTTGCCGAGTTTGAATCGCACGTCTGGAGCGCCACGCAGGAATTCGGCAACCAGACAAGCAAAAGATCAGACTATCTGGCAGAGGCAAGATCAGACGATACGGTATGCGCTGCAAAGGCCACATCCAAGTGAATCATGCCGGCTTGAAGTTCTCGTTTGACTTGGCGCAATGCATGTGGCATGCGCCAACAACCCCGGCAATGAACATGAAATCCGCCACATCAAACCCGACCGGCCTGTTCAGCAGTACCGATACCATCAGGATGAATCCTGCCTCGCATGCCAGGCACACTGGCACGGCTCGCCTTGCGCCGTACCGCCGCACGCATCCTGCCAGCAGTCTGTTTGATTCGTACTTTATCATGTCAGCGTGCCTGAAAGTGGAGACGAGATCGGCGCGCATCCCGCATATCCAGATTCCTGCCAGCACCGGGATCCACGCGGCGTGATACCCCTGATCCAAGACGAAATAAAAAATCAGGACAGCTGCTGCCAGGGCGGCTGGCTTGTCAATGCGATGTCGCATTGCGTGCCACGAACTGGTACCTGATGAGCGACATGCCCGGCCCGAACAGTATTGCCAGCCCTATGACGACAAAGAAGATATCCAGCATCACCACCAGTATCGGCTTGAGCTGCTCAAACCCGTCCCTCAGCTTGTTTGCGTCGCCCTCTGCTGCAGCGGGTTCCTTGCAGCCGCCGTCGCCGTCAGATATGCAGAGTTCGTAGATGTCGACTCCGGTGAGTGCCGGAACGGCTATTGGCAGTACCAGTAAAAAGGCCGCGCCTATGATGACCTTCTTCAGGATGCCGCCTATGTCCGTGTCATCATTTTCTGTCTTGTGTAACATTACGCGCATGAGATGGTTTTGATATAAAGGGGGAACCGGAGTGTCGTCAGGGTGCTGGAATCCCAAGGAATCTTTTGCTCTGGCTCGCCTCAAACCTCCGGTGGGGTGCCGTGGCTTGGCTCGGTGGTGGCGTCTGCAGATGGGGAGGGGGAGAACGGCCATCATCCCAGACAGAGGATGCCTGTCAGCGGAGAGGGGAGGGGGAGTCGGGCGTGTCCGGACGATTGCACGGCCAGACTCCGCCAGAAGAGCACGCAGCCGGCATCACAAAAAAAAAACTCCGGTCACTACGCAGTCTCTACCTTTCTGCCAATCACCCTGTCAACCCCGCTGCCGCGAAGCGGGACGTCTTCTGCCCCGGTAACGGCGGTCCGGCAGTTTGGACAGGTGTGGATCCTGCGGGCTATCCTGGGCGTAAAGTCCTTTCCGCATGCATCGCAGTGCGCCAGAACCGATTCTGTGGTTATGGTTACCTTTCCCATGTATTGTTAATACGTAACTAATTTAAATAGTTACAACAAGTATCCAATATAAACACGGCGCACAGTCATCCATGTTGTGGTTTGCATCTGTTTTGCAGCAGGAGAGTAGTTATGAGCCCGGCACTGACGGTACAAAAAAATCATGCCGGATGCCATCTTGCTTTGGCATCCTCTATGGGTCTCTTCTGATCATCTTCTGCCAGGGCGTAGAACCGAGCCATCGTGCACATGCGGTTCATGCACGATTCCAATAAAAACCCGGAATGCCTCTTGGCCTATTTGGAGGCGGGTTTTTTGGCCCGCTTGGGTGCAGGCTTTTTGCTGATCACGGAGCTGGCCCCGTCGGCCTTTTTGATCGTCTTTTTAATCACCTTGTGTACGCCCGGGCCTCGAAGCGGCACGTCTTCGGCGCCAAGCACAGCCGTTCTGCATCTTGGGCAGGTGTGGATCTTGCGCACTATCCTGGGAGTGAATTCTGCCTCGCAGTTGTCGCACCACGCCAACAAGGATTCAGTTATTATGGTTACTTTTCCCATGTCAATTCCATGATTGGCTATCTTAAATATTTATATCGTGCATCAGACATGGCATGCCACTCCAATCCGATTACTAAACATTCCATCAGACTGTTCTGGTTTCCTCCCGCATATCGCGCGCGCATATGTGGTGTCTTTTCCTCATGGCACAAAACACGAAACTGCACGGGCGTCTATTCTCCTGCTTGCCTGCATCCTTTACATCCGCCGGCAAAATCGCCGCAAAACCTAGCAGGCATTGGGCATCAATCCCCCAACATATCTCTGCATGCTTTGGTGCGGCACTCCCACCCTCTCTGCAAACTTTTCTTCTGACATTATGCGCCTCGTGTGGAGGCGGAGCACGTACGCTGCCACTACATACGGGCTCTTGCCCGAGGCATGCCCTGCAAGCAGCATGGCATCATACGTGTCAAGCGCCGGGCGCAGCAGACCGGGAGCGCCGACATCGATACACATCCGGGACAGTACGCGCCTTGTCCTGTCCTCTATGGAGAGCGGTTTCAGGCCGTATCGCTCCATTATGCCCCTTGAAATCCGACTCACCCCCTTGAAACTGGTGCCCGTGAGCATTGCCAGATCCTCGCGCCTTATCATGCGGCCGTGCACGCGGCATGCCGCCAGAACCGTCCCTGCGCACAATGTCAGTCGGTGCCTGCCTTTGGCAAACCCGTCTGATGTCATGCGTCTTACCAGCGACTCTGCCTCGTTTTTTATTACTGCAGAGGCAGACACGTGCTCCAGCATGGGTATTATCGTTCGCATCAGGGCATCCCGCCGGACATCGGTTGCGCCGCTGACCATCCTCTGGGTAGTTACAAATTCAGTAATGCTCCTTCCGCTTCGCCCGGTAGCGCGCCGTACATCGTGCCAACCTCCCATTCCATCCCACACCATACGCGCCTCCCTCTCATGCAATACGACCCCGCAGACCCCGCACAGTGTCTCGCCTGCAACCTCGTCATTTATCGCAGTCGCCGCACTGCAGAGGCACGGGCCTCCGGAAAGTTTCCTCAACAGGCCGATCCCCCTTGAGGCAGCCGACTCTGCCATCATCTCGTCGATGATTTTGCATCCTTTGGTATTGATCGCGGCAGTTAAAGTTGCCTTACTTGACAAAATCTATAGTTAGCCTCCTTGTACCCATACTCACCAATTAGGGTTTGGAGTTTGGGGTATTTATCCATTAATTCGCCATCAGAACGCTATCGGCATACTACTGAAAGCATAAATTCTCTGGGGAGCAAAGCACAGCTGGTAGCCGGCCACATTTCAGGAATTGCTTCTTGATCCATACTCACCAAGTTTGGGATGGTCGGCTACCATCAAATCGGGATTAGCATATAAGCCCATAATTTTACCGTACATTACCGTACGGTATAAAGATTGCCGTGACCGCAGGCGGCACATGATTTTGTTCTATTTCATTTCATTTTGCTGATGCGTGTCTCCTGCTGTGTCCTTGCAGGCAGAATCGATGCGTGTCTGGCTTTTGACCATCTGCATGCCATGATCAGTTACAAACGGGTCAGTCGCACTCGGCGTGCACCAGATCACCGCAGATTAGGCACCACACTCCTAGAACCGCTGCAAACTGCACGCTAGGTCCGCACTGCTCATGGCGCTGACCCGCAAGAAGAGCAGTTCCGTCCAGGGCACTTGGCAGGATTCTTTGGAACAGGCCAGACAACAGTATCCGGAATGGATTGTGTCTGTCTGACAAAAGGTGGGAATGTCCAAGATCAGCACGTGGCAGTCACGTCAGATATCGGAATCTCAAAGAGCTTGCCGCTCTCTGTGACAAACCGCACCGCATCAGTCACGTTCTTCGTCCCGGTCGTAAAGTTTGCAATCTGTTCTGGCATAAATGGCTCACCGTCCTTGCCAACGGTATCGCCGTAACTTGTGAGGTCAAAATCGCCGCCTGGACACTTGTTGGGGCCGCCGTTGGTGCACAGCACCTCGTCGTCTGCCAAGGCGGCAAATATAGTAATGTCCTGAAGTCCCACATTGATCACGGTTCCGCTGACAGGGCCATCGGCATTGCACAGATATGTCACGGCTATGGACTGCCCTGATCTGATCCTTGACTGTTCGGCAAAGTCGCGGTAGCTCAGTGCCGCGTCCCCAAACCTCTCGGTACCAAAGAAGACCAGCGGAAATCCTATCGCCATGGAGACTGCAATCAGCAACATGAAGGCCAGTATCTGGTTCACGAAACCGAGTCATTCCTTTACGTTTAAGGGTGAAGGAATTCTCGGGCAGGACAGTACGGCTAGTCGATGTTTGTCCGATACAGGAAGGTGCGCGTCTGCGCACCGGTCACGCGTAAGGTCTGAAGCAGTGGTGTGATTATTCAAATTAACTATACTGACGATCAAAAGTTTGTGCACAATGCCTCATATTTTCGGCTGGTAAATTTGAGGATGTCAAGCTTGAACCTGGCGGTTCGATAATACAACGAAACTGCCCGGTGCATGTCCTGAAATGTCCGGTAATATTCCGAGACGAGCAGGACGCGCTTTCCTTGGTGCCAGCATTCCTCCATCGCGTTGAGGTACGGCGAGCCCTTTGGCAGATAGATCATCTTGACATCCCTGTTGCTGCGCAGAAATTCCTTTACCAGTTTTGAGCGGTGCTGCGGGGCCCGGTCTGCCGTCACTACCACCTTGCCAAAATGCCGGTGCAGATCCTTGAGGTATCTGACAAACGTGGGTCCGTCAAATTTCTCGTACGTCCGGAAAAACTGCCTGCCGTCTTTTGCGATCGAGCCGTACGCTGCGATCCTCTTGTGGCTGCCGGTGTACGGCACGCTTATGGGATGGCCCACCAGGGACCAATATTTACGGCCGACTATCACGTCGTGTATGAAGATTGCCTCGTCCTCCATTACCGTGGTAAATCCCTCCTTTTCTAGGCGTGAAACGCGCTTGTTGAAGCGGTATTTCCAGTTCTGCACGGCCTTTTTGTTGGCCCTGTTAACATGGACTTTCCGTGGTGCCTTCGGGGACAGGCCGTACTGGTGCATGATCTTCCTGACGTACGTGATGTGAAGCTTTACGCCCGTGTCATGGTGTATGTTCTGTTGCAGTTCCGAGGGCGTGATTTTATGGCATGCCGTCTTTGCAATTATTCCGTCGATGACGTCTTGCGGGATCTTTCTGGGCCGTCCGCATCTGGGAAGATCACGGAGGCCTTGCAGGCCTCCGTCATCGAAGCGGCTCAACCAGTTGCGGACCCAGTTTGGGCTCCGTCCTTGGATGTCGGCAGTCTCCTCCACGGTCATGTTGAACACGCGAACCATGCGTACCGTGACCATCCTAGCCCGAACCTTGTGGTCTTTTTCTTTTTTGCACGCTTTTTTTAGTTCTTCCAGTTTGGAGTCGTCCATGTCTCCATGAAAGAAAGTCTGATCTAGAAACTTTGCGGTTGGCTAGGGCATTTGCTCAAAGACTTTTGCGTGTCAGTATAGTTTAACGCTAATGACGATAATGGTGGCAGGCGGACTCACGTTTGCCATACCCGGCATGGAGCCGGCACAGGCCGCACAGATATCAAGCAACCCGAACCTGAAGGTTTCAGCGGAGGGACAAAACGCGGGCAACGAGATTGCCCACACCAACATCGTGCAGGTCGTGATCCTTGATGAACTGACGGATGTAGCCGGTACGCAGCCATTGGTAACAGTTAACGATGAAGATCTCACAATGGGATTCAGGGGTAGTGCTTGGTACGGATACTTTGTATCAGACGACTTCCCATTCGGTACGGTTAGTTTGGAGAACCATATCAGGAACGCACCAACAACTGAGCCTGCACTTACGGTTGACGCCGTCATGAGAATTGATGCAGACGCCGGCGAATTCGACGTCGTTTACCAGAGGCCTGGAGGCGATCAGACAGTGACTCTGGATCTTGACAATCCAGCATCCGGCGTAAGCCTTGACAGGAACTCGTACCCGCAGAACACCGCCGTGGAGATCACGCTTGACGACATGGCACTCAACGTCGACCCAACAGACGACGACGTATGGAGATTTGACGAAAACGGTGCTGCAACCTACCTAGGTAACGGTGCTGCCGATTTCACTGCCGATGCCGATGCTGCTGCTGATGACGATATCGAGGATCTCAGCATCACCACGCACAACCAGAGAGGTGATTCCCTGTTGGTTGACGATGGCAGTAACAAGACTACCGACGACAGCATCACATTTGTTATGAGAGATACAGGTGTTGACGATCCTGATAATCAGGGCACCAACATCTTCGAGAGAACTGACGCCATTGCCACGATAACCTTTACGGAGGATGGCAACAACGAGACCCAATTCATCAACGACGAACTTAGCACTACTGCAGCCGCTGCAAGAGGATTGTCATTTTCAGTCACATACGACAGCACCTCTACAAGTTCCATTGGGTTCAGCACTGCCCGCGTCGTGATAGACGCAGGCGACGAATGGAGCTCAGGCGAGGAGATCGGCATTACGCTGACTGACGCCGACGCCAACACCAACACGGGGAATGCCGACGATCTTGACATTTCAAATCCGGACCACATGATTCCAACCATAACGATTGGAACACCGCAGACCCTTACCACCAACATAAAAGCGACCCTGACCTCTGACGACCTTGTTGGTGTTAGCAACACCTCCTCGGACGAAGTTAGGGACGTGGCTGTCAGTCAAAGAGCTCTGATAACCGTTGATGACGACGCAACCAGGGTAGGTACGCTAACAATCGATTTGACTGGCATGACTGCTGCTGACTACCCCGATACCACATTCCAAGTGGTAAACTATGACTTTAGCGCATTTGAAGACGCCACTATTGCGGTTAATTACTTCAGAGCTGCAGTTATAGATGATCCAGATACTGACGACGTAAATGAGGAAGCTGATGAGATAAATACCTCTATTTCGACCAGCCATGCTGACAGATATATTGTCACTGAGGACAAAATGATGCCTAACCGAATAACGCTTACATTCGCTGAAGACGACGCACTTGAAACCAGCGCAGTAACATTTGACGTCTTTACCTTCGGCCTCGAAGCCGATCTAGAGACTAACGTCAACGACGCCATCTACAGGCTTGAACTCGACGAGGACGGAGACGACAGCAGTGACTTTACAGGCACTCTGGAGTACATCGGACTCAGCCAGATCAACATACTTGATGAAGCGACGTACGGCAACATCGATGTATCCGGCGACTCCATCATACTGATCTCTGACGACGGTTCTGTTTCCGTGGAATACCTAGACCTTGACTCCACCGGCGGAACCACGCTGTTTACGGCCGAGGCCGACACCCCGACACACTCTGGCGTGGTGTCACTTGGCTCTGACGGCTACAGGGTAGCCGACACGGTAGTAGTCACGGTAGAGGACGCAGACCTGAACGTTGACAGCGGAAAGGCCGACGTCTATACGGTGGTCTCTGGCATGATCGAAACAGAACCTGCTGTAGCAGCAGATACTGATGCTGACCCACCTGTTGAGGCAAAAGCCGCAGTGATGGAAACGCAAAATCTCAACGACAGGGTCGGCAGCGACCTGCTGCTCGTACACACGCTCAACGACGACGACGAGTTCGGTGCACTGCTCAGTGTATCCTTTGACGGCGAGCTATGGACCAACCACGGTTGTGCAGAATCAGACTTCTCTGATGCCACCAGCAACTATGGACTTGCAGACACCCAGTTCACGCTTCAGGAGACCGGAGCGGCCACCGGCGTGTTTGTCGGCACCTTCGCGGCTCCGGCAGAGCACTGTACGGATGCAGACGACGTTGAGTCCATCACGGGCAAGGACATCTCAGTCGAGTACATTGACTTCAGGGACGACTCCGGCTCAACCATATCGGTAAGCGCTTCTGCGGGAATACGATCCAACACCGGATCCGTAAGCCTTGACAGGACCGTCTATCCGGTACCGTTTGGAACCATGGGCAGCACCGCCGAGAACAACTCCGTATTCGAAACACATACCGACGGCGTGGTTATTGACGATGGCAGCCTGACCGTATACGTCAGCATCAACGATGCCGACTTTGACCAGTCAGCCAACGGCATAGACCGCATCGAGACGGACGACGACACCTCACTCTTGAGCGTCTCAGTAATCCGCGGTTCCCAGACGTACCCATTGGAGACGGCAGGACAGGACGGCACACCAATACTATAGTGGCGATCAAAAGTTCTTGCAAAATAATTCGGCTTTTCTGTTAAAGAATTTGATCAAATCCAGATTGAATCTCGCAGTTCGATAGTACTGGGAGACGGCACTGTGCATGTCCAAGAAGGTTTTGTAGTATTCTGAAACAAGCAGGTTCCGTTTTCCCTGGTGCCAGCATTCTTCCACGGCGTTGAGATACGGTGAGCCTTTTGGCAGGTATATGATCCTGATGTTCTTGTTCTCGCGCAGCAGCGTCCGGACGGCTTTTGCGCGGTGCGGGGACGCCCTGTCCACCAGGACGGCAACCTTCCCAAAATGCCTCTGCATGGCCTTGAGATAAGCAACAAAAGTGGGCGCGTTAAACCCGCTGGCAGTCCTGAAGAACTGCCTGCCATCCATTGTAATTGAACCGTACGCGGTAATTCTTTTGTGGCTTCCAGTGTATGGCACGGTTATTGGCACCCCCACGGGGGACCAATACTTGCGGCCAGATTTTACGTCGTGTATGAAGAACGCCTCGTCTTGCACGGCCAGGACAAAACCGTCTTTTTCTAGGCGTGAAATTCTCTTTTTGAGGCGATATTGCCAGCTTTTTACGGCTGCCTTGGTGGCCCTGTTGATGTGGATCCTTTGCGACCCCTTGGGGGACAGACCGTATTTTTGCATGATTTTCCTGATGTTCGTCCTGTGCATCTTTGTTCCCGTCTCCCTGTGTATGACCTGTTGCAGTTCGGCAGGAGTGGTCTTGAACCGGTCTACCTTGTCCAGTATGCCGTCCATTGCTTCAGGTGAAATCTTGGGCGGCCTGCCGGATCTGGGAAGATCCCGGAGGCCTTGTAGACCTCCATTCTCGAAGCGTTCCAGCCAGTTGCGTACCCACCTGGGACATCGCAGAAGATTGACGGCCGCATCATCTATGCTCATTTTACGAAAATGTACCATGTGTACTGCAAGCATTCTGGCTCCCACCCTGAGGTCCTTTTCTTTTTTGTATGCTACTTCGAGTTCTTCCCGTGTTACTTTGATCATGCCGCGTTAGGCGACCGGCTGATCTACATAGTTTTCGGTCTGAGGTGCTGAACTTGGAACGAACTTTCACTTTTCACTATAGAGACTGCCCCTGACTCGGGCATATTCGAGCACGAGGTGAAAGTCTCATTCGACAAAGGCCCGTCTGACAGCAACTGTCCCGTGGCCGTATTGGCTGACACAATAGACATCAACGGAGTGGAATACGAAATAAACGCAAACACAATTGACGACATAAATGACAGGATTGAAGCAGAGAACGCAATAAGATATGCCACATATGTCACCGACGTCACAGCGATTCGAGAGGCGAACAACGTCGACGATAATACTAGCAACGACGTCGAGGAACCGAGACCTGACCTCCTAGACGAGGTTTCACTGGAATCTCCGGGCTGTATACTGCAGGGAGACATTCTCCACGTGATATACAACGACCCGTCTGACGCATCCGGCAGTTCAAACACCGTGACTGACTCTGCAACCTTCGACTTGCGAAACGGCGTACTCCAGTCCGACCAGACTGCGTACATCCTCGGAAGCGACGCGATACTGACGCTCATCGAACCAGACTTGAACCTTGACAGCGACACCACAGAGACATACGTCCTTGACCTGATCGAATGGGACTCTGATGCAGGCACAAAAACGCTTAACGATGGCGCGTTCGGCGCGACGCCCTCCAATCTCCTTGAAACCGGATCCAACACTGGAATCTTCCAGGTAGTGGTCACGATTCCAGACGAGATAGACGGCAGCACGCTACAACGAGGCGAGGAGATCACCCTGACGTACAACGACTGGGGACCGTCCGGCTCTGACTTTGTCGGAGACAAGGACGAGGAAGTCTCCACCACCATCTACACGTCTAACTTTGGAGCAACCATCGAGCTGGACCAGCGCGTCTACACGTGGACTGACAAGGTCTACGTGACAGTAGTCGCACCTGACCACAACACCGACTCAGACCAGGTAGACGAGGTGGGCAACACCGACGACTATCCGGTAAGGATATCAACCCGTGGAAACGAGCTTGAACAGTACAAGCTCGTCGAGACTGGCGCCGACACCGGCATATTTACCGGCGAGGTGATCCTGACAGGATTTGGCACCCATGACGCAGACGGCGACGGCAACGACGGCGACGCATCGGGAATAACCGATGGAACCGGACCTACAGACGGTCAGATAGAAACCGACAGTGAAAGCGGGATATCCGTATCCTTCAAGTTCTCTGACGGCGAGACTGTCAGCAGCTCCGCCCTAATCAGGTGGAACGTGGGCGAGGTCCAGTGGCTCGAGGCAAGTTATCCTGCCAGCGGATCAGGAATAGTGAGGATCATCGATCCTGACATGAACCTGAACCCGGAGGCAGTCGACAACTTCGACGTGACCGTCTGGTCCGACTCTGACGGAGGCGGAATCGACCTCACCGTGACTGAGACCAATGCTGCAACCGGCATCTTTGAAGGCACCGTCTTCTTTGGTGTTGGAGTTGACACCAGCGGCCACAGGCTCAGGGTAGTAGAGGGCGACACCGTTACCGCGCAGTACTACGACAACACGCTACCGGCACCGTTCAAGGAGACAGAAAGGCTCAGGGTAGGCGCCACCACTCTGATTGGTACTATCGTACCACCATTGGAGAGGGCACCAATATCTGACCTGCGAGCAGTCGATTCGTTCGGCAACACGCTTGACACCGTATCCGTTGACACCCAGATTCAGCTAGAGTCTGACGTGACCAACGGACAGGACAAGGCACAAGAGTTTGCCTACCTCATACAGGTACAGGATGAAAACGGCGTAACGGTCTCACTTGACTGGATCAAGGGTTCGCTGACAGAAGGACAGTCACTCAGTGTGGCAGTCTCTTGGACTCCAGATGAGGCAGGCACGTATGACGTGACTGCGTTCGTCTGGGAATCCATCAACAACCCAACTGCACTCTCACCGACCGCAACGATAGCAATAACTGTAAACTAGAAAACACACACCCCTTTTCTTTTTTTTATTTTGAATATGGTCTAACGTGAGTTATGCATGCCGCCATGATCCCATTACGGATTGTTCACGCGGCAGCAGATCAATTCCTTATGACACGCCGGCCGGGGATCAGGCAAGCGAATCCCACATAATGCCGGTCACGGCATCCCAATCAACGGCGGGCACGAATTCCCCAATCTTGTCTGGCAGCATCACCAAATAGTCGAGCATGCCGTCGTACGTCCAGTATGCCTGGAGTGTCGTGCTTGACGGAACATCGCCTCACGCCACGAACGTCAGTATTGCCGAGACAAACAGCAGAGCGAAGAATATGCCGGCATCTCGCAGGAACGGTTTGGCCATCGGAGCAAGCTTGTCCACAAGCATGGATATGCCATACCCGTTGCCACTTTCGCTCCATCCAGCGGTTTGTTCGGGCTCGTGGTACGCTGCTGTCACCTCTTCTGTCTCTGCAGGCTGCCGCAAGGCCATGAGTATCAGGATTCCGCGCCTGATCATGATGCACTGCGCCAACAAGTACAGTGAAAGGAACGGGAACGTCACGAACATGAACTGCGGTCCCATGGCAAACATACCGTTCTCTGACATGAAGAACACGGAGTGGGCAAAGCCCATGCTGGAAAGAATGCCCCAAAGTGCGCCGAACCCCGGTATCAGCACTGGCGCGCTCCCCATTATCTCGTGCCACCAAATCTCAAGTATGCTGCTTACCGACACTGCCGTCTCCTGGACTGCAAAGTCAGGCCTCGGCAGCCAGAACGCCGCCACGAAATACGCGGCCGTGCAGCCAAGTCAAGCCAAGCCACGCCAGCGGGATGAAGATCCGTGGGTTGGTCAGGTTCATGACATTATTGGTGTTCCGTCAGTGATAAAGGGATGTGTACTCACGATAAGTAAACATGGCATGTACGGCTATTGGTACAGTATGGTGTATCATCTTTCAATTATGCCGCGTTTTGGCCAATCACGGCATGCTGACTAGCATGAGGCCGCTGTGGATTCGCGACGTGCTGTTTCCCCACCACACGTCTGCTGAAGTGCCACTGCCCGCATACACCGGGGTCGAGGCCGCCATTGTTCTGGAGCTCACCACAAACTCCACAAAGTCGCCTGCCTGGACCGGCACGCGCATGGTTGCATCGTCGTCTTCCATGCCGTACTCCAGGCCGCCGTTGTACTGGTATACGAGGCGCCTGTCCAGAAAGTCGCCGGGCACGACAGTGACGTCCGTGCTTTCAAATATCGTCTGGCCTTGGACCCATTCGCCGTTTACGTACGCGTTGACATGTACCGTGAGCGGCCCCTGTGCTGCCATCACCTGCTGCACCCCCGCCGGATTGTTGTCTATTACCCACTGCGTTATCGAACCCCAACTGACGCTGGTCGGGTCTGCATGCGTGGCACTGTCCACCCATACACCGCACCTGTCGTGTACGAAACACTCCTCCGTGTTTGGTGCCCCGGGCGGGGTAAAGTTTCCATAGTAATAGGAGTCAAACGGGAATTCTGTGTATCCAGACGCCTTGGCGTTGACGAACCTGACCTGCATGTCGCCGGTGCTGTTGGCAAACGCGGAGATCCTGTCAGACGCGCGCGCCACCGTGAATCCCATGTCATCACTGAAAGCGTATTTGGTCGCGGTGTTTTCAGCGTCTGACATTCGTGCAGAATGCGGAAACTGCTGGATATCTGCCAGGATGCCGTCTGCCCATTCCCCGTTGACCCTGATTGCAATCGCATTGGCATCGGAATACAGCGGGACAAACAACTCGTCCCCGTCATTGTACAACCCCTGGCGCTCATCGAAACTGATGTCAGACCCGCCTTCCAATATGACTCCGGCAATGTCCATGCCGTCTTGATCTATGCTTACCTGCAGCATGGATTCAGCGACGTATATGATTGGAACGTGCCACCTGATGTCCTTGATTTCTTTGTTGTATGCGTCAAACATCACGGCGTCGCTACCCCCGCGCTTGGACATGGAGTCGGGCCATATCACAAGCTCGAGATCCTTGTCCCCAAAAAAGTCAAAATCCATGTCTGCCTGAATGATTTCTATGCCGCCTGTGCTCGACGTCAGGCCGGATATTATGGTAATGCCGTCGGCCGTTATCCTGTACGGCGCGTTTGGCGGCATGTTGGTGACTATGAAGGCCGGCGGGATATCCTCGCCCTCGAATGCCTTGATCTGCGCCGTCGACGTGGCATCGCCGCCGACAATCCTGAGATACAGGTTTCCGCTGTATGACTGCATCGTGAAAGGATGGCTGAAATCTTGTCCGCTGAACGAGTGCAGCACCTGTATTGTGGGCGGTATTTGCGGTATGTCGATCCTGACAGACGCGCTCAAGGGTATGTAGAGCGTTTTTGTGTAATCAAACAAATCAACACGATCTATCTCTTTTTCTATTGACTGGCTTGGGATGCTGATGCTCGTGATTTTTTGGTATCCGTGTTCACTGACACAGTTTACCGTCGGCGTGCCCGTATACGGTACAGACACGCTGGTCGTGCCGCTGGTCGTGCCCATGCGGTAGCTTGCCGACACGCTCACGTGGGTTGATGATTGGCAACCAAGGGCGTAGACGTTTGGATAAATGGTGAGCCCGTAGGCGCCGCGTAGTGTCTCTGCGTATATCGTATGACCCGTATCCCAGGCACCATTGAAATTATTAGGATTCAGGTGCGACTCTATGGCGCAGCCCGCGCTCGTGGCTACCTCATTGTGCCCATAATAGACGGTTGGATTGGGTCCGAGTCCGTCTCCGGGGCTTGGATAATTGGTCTTGAATCCCTGCTTCGTCAATTCGCTTGGCCACCATGAACATTGGTTGGGTATGCGGCCATTGTACGTCGGGCCGTCATACTCTATGTAATTTTTTTCCAAAGACAAAGAAGACGACGTTACGTGTTTATTGTAACTATAGACTGTGTTGGGATTGAAAGGTTGCACGACTGATATGATTTGAACCGTCATGCCGCTTGAAATCTCGCCCTTCATCGTAAGCATCTCGTTTAGCGGGAGGTCTATGCTGGCCCGTGTCTTGCGGTTTTCCCCGGGGGAGTTGTCCAGTACTGTCCAATCTCCTTCCACCTTCCATCCGTTCCCGTATGTTGCAGGATCCACGTCAAGCGGAACCAGGATGTTGTCCCCGGCGTCGGTGTCCTCTATCCAGTTCAGCGAGTCGTCATTAATCATCTCGTATTTTGCCAAGAGTTTGGGTATGGGCATGGTATTCTTGGCGTCTGTGTCCAGCACGGCCGCGACAAACTCAAACTCTCCGGGAAACGTGTACGGGTCCAGCGGCTTTTCTGCACCAATCGTGCCGTTCCCGTAGACGACGTGGCCCTCTGCGTTCTTCGTGACTATGTCCATCGGGAAGGTTATCCCGGGGTCGGTGTTGTTGATTACCTGCATGTTGTTGATTATTTGGATCGTGTGCGTGCTGTTGACCGGCATGTCAACCTTTACGGTAAAGACGTTGCCGCGGGCCGTCGTTATCTGGAGCTGTTTGGCAAACGCGTCCTCTGCAAGTCCGGCGTACGCCGCGCCAATTACGGCAAACACGACGACGGCTGCAGCCAGTTTTGCCCTCATGTCAAGAATTCCCTCCAGCATTCATCGAATGGCGTGGTGTCCACGACTTCCTTCTTTGACGAGCCGACTTCCTGCTCGACTGGACAGATGCGGAGTATGGCGCCGTCATCGTCCAACACCCTGTATTCCAGTATGTCTATCTCCGGGCCGGCGTTGTGCATCTTCAAGTCTTGGCCGTTCCACACGATGTCTACGTCTTCCTTGATGCGCTCGTTGTTGTGATTTGCAACATCAACTACATTGTCTGCAACGTCTGCATTCTCCTGCATGATTACAAACATGACTGCCACGCCTGCCACCACCAGGATGATGATGGCTATTCCAGAGACCAGAGACATCATCCGTAATTGGGCATAATCACGAGATTGGACGCATTGCAGGACAAATCTGGCTGACTGCATGGAATTGCATGTCAATTCGAACTTGCCCGATGATCAAAACTATACGTCAGCCGTGTTTTATTCTGATTGCCAATGTCAAAGCATGTCATTATACGACAAATTAGCAAAAAAGCCCAAACTGTTCATCCGGTGCACTGGACTGACAGTCTCCGAATTTAATTTGGTGGCAGGGCGGCTGGCAAAAAAATACCCCAAGGCAGAGCAAAAGCGACTCGCCAAAAGAAGCAGGGTGCGCGGCATTGGTGCCGGACGCAGGTGGAAACTGGATCTGAAAAACAGGTTTCTTCTGGTCCTGTTTTATTACAGGACATACGCTACGCAGGATCTTCTTGCCCTGACGTTCCATGTGGGTCAGGCCAGTGTGTCCCGCAGCATGGGGGCACTGGAGCCGTCGATCCGGCAGTGCGTTCCGCTTCCGTCAAAGATCTACGCCAACATCAAGGCCACCAAGACGCTTGACGATCTTGAGGAGATCATTCCTGGCCTGACTGCCCTGATTGATGCCTCCGAGCAGCAGATACAGCGTCCCGGACGCAAGGACATGGAACGGTCCCACTACTCGGGCAAGGCACACAGGCACACGTCCAAGGTCCAGTACACGTCGGCCACGGACGGCCTCATCCTTCACAAGACCCGGCATTCCCCGGGCAGGATCCACGACTTTGCAGTATTCAAGAAGAAACACCCGACATTCCCTGACAACCTTCCACGCAAGGACGGGAGCAAGGACAAGGAAAGGATCAAAGTCAGAGAGATCCTGGACAACGGATACCAGGGGATCAACAAAGAATTTCCTGACCGGGATGCAGTAGTGCCGTACAAGAAGCAAAAAGGCGCAGAATTGTCCCCCGAGCAGAAGGAATTCAACAAAAAGCACTCAAAGGCACGGGTGTATGTGAAGCATGCCATCCGCAGGGTCAAACGGTTTCGCATAATGAGCGGTGTCTACCGAAACCGCCTGAAAAAATACGACACCGTCAATGACATCGTCTGCGGATTTGCCAACCTCAGGGTTCTCCTAGTCCGGGAAGCAACCTGATAGGAGTCAAAAAACCTACACAGTATAGGAAAATATGTACAATTTCTAATTACGGATTATGTCTCAGCATTATGGCGCAGCCTCCGGATGCCTGGCGTCTCTGGTGCGGGGCTGGGCCAATGCAGCGCGATATGCCATCATAGTTACACGTGCACATGCGCCATTCATCGTGCCAGCAAGGGCCGAATAATGGTATAAGGGGCAAATTACCGCTTCCCTTGCGCGCGTTCACGCCCAAACGTTCACGATTGGACCGGCTCCCAACTTGGCGATGACCCTTCGGTACGCCGTCTGGTTGTGTAGTCCTGCCACGACCTGGCAGGATGCGGCTGCCGGGATCCGGCATCGGCATGAACTCCTTAACAGTTACAGGCGATTGCCAAAATCTTAGTCAGTTCGCCGCATGCCCCGCACGTGGCGGCATCGCAACGGCGCCCTGGGGGCGTTGTCCACATCTTCCTCAAAAAAGCAGCGTTACGCTTAAAGATCATTAGCGTCAGACATCCGAAAAGTTTTGGATCACCGATCCTGCCCACAATTAATGAATTCCAATAGAAAAAAGAGGAAAGCAAAGAACAGAGACAAGGAAGACAAGAAGAAATGGGTGCGCCCGAAAGGCTACAGCAAAAAATACGAGATGCGAAGGAGTGGGGAGGAGAAACGAGTGTCAATCGGAATCCTCGCCCTTACCACCATCCTGTACGAGATCTGCAAGCCCAAGTCCGACAAGGACCGGCGCATGATCTCCTACTTGATCTGCCTCATGGACAAGGAGTTTCGCGGCAACTCGTACCGGGAACACGTCTCGTACCTCGAGGCAAACCCAGGTTCACTGCACGTCTGCGGCTTAAAAGCCGTTCCGTCCAAATCGTGCCTGCATGCGGCAGCCAAGAGGCTGGCAGAAAAGCAGAAGATTCTGATGGAAGTGATCCTGGGACAGGCAGGGAGTGACGCTCACGGTCCGCTCCTTGGGGACGCAAGCGGATTTTCCATCAACATCTACGCCGACTGGGAGGATGCCAAGAAGGGCATCATACCCAGGCGTCAGTTCGTCAAGCTGCACATACTGGTAGCCCCGCACGGAAGGATCGCCGCATGCATGGTGACGCCCGGACTTGCCCACGACTCGCCGATATTCCGGAAGATGTTTGCCCGCACGCCAGACGGCGACGGGCACGTCATGCTGGATTCGGCGTATGACGCGCACGCAAACTGCAAGATGATCTACGACAGCGGCAGAAAACCGGTGATCTGGCCCCGCAAGAACCACACCGCAAAGGGCTTCAATCCCAGGGCAGAGATGCTCCGCTGGTTCAGGCGGGATCGGGAAGGGTTCGAGAAGGTGTACCACCAGCGCAGTCTTGTCGAGTCCGTGTTCTCATCCATGAAGGAGAGGTTCGGTTCCGTCGTGGCCGCAAAGACGTTTCCCATGCAGAGACTCCAGATAATCCTGCGAAGCATCTGCTACAACCTGATAGCATAGGGGTCCCGGTAGGGGCAGAATGCCGGTTTCCGGTTCCAGCGGATGCCATGCACCACTAGATGAAAACGGCTCAAAAACGACCAACCGCAAGCCTGCCGACACCAGAAACCCCTTCAGAGTCCAGGTTTGGGATGCCAAAATGAACCAAAAATAGTGTGAAATAGAGCAGGATTATCAAAAGGTGGACAACGCCGCGCCCTGGGACTCGACTGGCTTGCTGTCGCCATCTGTCAATTCCAGGCAGTCGGTATTTCGTATAAAGTCCTCTGCAAACAAGCTGTCTGCATACAGTCCGTCGCGGTCTGACTCCGTTTCGCAGTATGCGCGTGCACGGACCTTGTCCCCATGGTCGTGATAGTCCAACTCTAGTATCAGTTGGTTGTTGTTCTCAAAATTTATCACGCCCACCCTCATGCTCCCGTCGCCTCTTCCGTAATGCGTGAAATCTTCCTTTGCGTCCGGAAACCTCTCATACATTGCCTCGTATGACGGATGTTCTGCAAACTTTGCACGCAGTTCTTCTTCAGAGTGGGTGCCCCTGTCAAGGCGTTCCCAATCCCTGACAGAGTTTTCAAGTATGCTTGGCACCGCCGCGATCAAAAACAACACAAAGACGGTCACGCCAATCCCGATTCCCAGATAAATTGCAAATTTTGACAGTCTTTCCATGGTATCCTACGGCCAGTGTGCCAAACGGACTACCATAAGTGTTTCCAGGATCTGGCGTGTCCTCCTTCCAACACCGAGCCGGAGGGATCATGGCCAACATGATGTTGCCGGGAACGTGGGTCGTACAGTCAGGCGCAATCGCCGCAAGCCGAATGGTGCAGAATCGCTGCGGCCTGTCCGTGCTGCCTGCACGGTTTCCAGTTCAAGTCTGCCGACACCCCACACCCCCCCCCCCACCATTGCCACCGGATCGGCAATCATCCCCGCAAACCGTGCCTGCACCCCTTCCAAGTCCTCGGGCACAGCCTTTCTGCAGACCCCACACGCGCGCATGCGCCATAAAATCTATAAAAGCAAAAAAAATGCATGGGAACAAACTTTATATCCATTTTAGGCGTACATTCAACAGATTGTTTAACTACAAGGTTTATCTGATCTTTCTGCTTGCCTCCTTGGCAATCAGCATAGGTCTCCAGATGGTTCTTCCCTTCCCGTACGGGTTGGCTGCGGCCCTTGGAATCTTCATACTGTTCCCGCTCTTCCTCAGAAGGAGATACATGAGCCGCATGCGCGGTTACGGCGGAGACTCGGGCACGCGGGGTGGCGGGTTCTTCGGAATGGGCTCCCAGGAAGGCTCCGGCAGCGTAAAGTACGTCTGTCTTGTGTGCAACAACAAGCACAAGGGCGGCTCCTGTCCGCGCTGCGGCTCAAAGATGCAGCGCGCAGATTTCTGAGACGAGATGTCCCTAGATGATCTACGCAAGAGGGTGGCATTCCACAACTCCGTGGACGTCTGGATCGCCGCGTGCCGTGAAAGGGACGCCGACTGGACCAACCCGGACGACTACAGAAAGTTCATCGCGTATCTGCTCAAAAACAACCTCCACCTCAAGGCGTTCAACCTGTGCGCGCACGAGGCAGGCGCCACAGACGAGGCAAAGACGCAGTTTGCAGATCTGCTTGCGCAGGCAAAAGACGATCCCTGCTCCCTAAACTACACCATCAGGCTGAGCAACTCCGCGCTGGATCTCATCCGCGGGTACTCCTGATCATCATCGTCACCTTCTGAGCCTCGGGTTTGCTATCGTGTCCAGGGCGTTTCCTATGAACACAAACGCCAGGCCCGTAATCGCAATCATGATTCCCGGCGGCATTATCCACCACCACAGCCCCCTGGGAGATGCCCCAAACGTGTTTGCATCGTGCAGTATCTGGCCCCATGTTGGAAACGACGGATCCCCCAGTCCGAGAAAGCTGAGCCCTGCCTCGGTAGTGATGGCCGCAGGAACCGAGATGGCGATGCTTGCAAAGGCATAGGGGAGCAGCTGGGGCAGGATGTGCTTGAACATTATGCTGGATCTCTTCTGTCCCATGATCTCTGCTGCATCCACGTACCCCCTGGTCTTGATCTGCAGCGACATGCTCCTTGAGACCTTTGCAATGCCCACCCACCCGAATATCATCAGGAATCCGACCATCACAAATATGCTGTTGCTGACTGTCACCGAGAGTATCACCAGGAACGGCAGGGCAGGCAGGGCGTACACCACGTCGTTCACCCTCATCATGGACTCGTCGGTCTTTTTGCCCCGAAACCCCGCATAGACCCCGTAGAGCAGCCCCATCACCACCGACGCGATGGACACGACAAGCCCTATAAACAGGGCAAGCGGCGTTCCCCAGAGCAGCCCCACTGCCAGGTCGCGCCTGAGCTCGTCTGTTCCCATGACGCCGAAGGCCTTTCCCCCTATGATCAGTTTGGACTCTGATACCTCCACTGCGCCTGCGCCCACCCCGTAAAAGTTCATTGAAAAGACATAGTCTCCCTTCAGGGGGATGTTTGCCTGCGCCTGTGAAAAGATCGTGTCGCTGACCGGGGCATTTCTGATGTCAAACCCGAACGGCTCCGTGTGCAGGTTGAGGTTCTGCCTTATCAGGCTGTCAGTCGAGAATATCCTTCCGCTGTGCGACGTCATGTCATCCGACTGCGGAAGCGACCTTGAGATCAGTTCCAGCTCGATCCCGTCGGGCCTGAGCACCGAGACCTGCATCAGGGGGGACCCGACATACTCGGACGTGAACTCGTAGATAAAGTCGTCAGGAAAATCGTCATAGTCAAACTGCACCTGGAACCTGTGCGATGTTATCGAGATTCCCCCGTCGGCGCTCTGCTGGACGGCAGGCGACTCCAGGATCTGGTGTTCCGGAATCTTCTCTGCTGTAAACAGGTTTACCCATGACGGAACCGCGGCCCTTGGATACTCTATCCATTTCTCCGGGTTGTTCCACTGCTGGAGGGTGTCAAGCGGGATTGCAACCAGCGCAATCACGGACGTGGAGGCAAGGATTGCAAGGATGCACACGCCGGCAATGCCCATCTTGCTCCTAAAGAACTCCCGCCGTATCTCCTGGAATGTGGTGGCGCTCACTAGCCTATCCTCACCCTCGGATCAAAGTAGCCTATGAGCAGGTCCGCAAAAAAGACGCTGACCAAAAAGAAGGCAGTAAGGATGTACGTGGCCCCCACTATCACCGGCAGGTCCATCACGGTGATGGCCTCAAAGTACAGCCTGCCCATTCCGGGCCAGTCAAACACCGCCTCTGTAATTATCGCCCCCCCGAGGGAGCCTGAAAGGCTGAGTGCCAGTATGGTGATGATGGGGGGAGCCGCGTTCTTTAGCGCGTGCGAGTAGACTATCTTCCTCCTCTTGATCCCTATGGCCTTCTTTGCCATGACAAAGTCCTCCTGCATGATTCCCACCATGAAGTTTCTCACTATGTACGCCCACGACCCAAAGCCAATCAGCACTATGGTGATCAGCGGAAGCGTCATGTGGTACAGGAGGGATCCCAGGTATGCCGGGTCCGAGGACGGGATGTCCGGCGTGGCTCTTGCCGGAAATATGTGGTATATGAACGAGAACAGGAATATCATCAGCATCCCTATCCACCATACCGGAAAGCTGGAGCTTATCACTGCAAAGCTTGACGTGATCCTGTCTACTGGGGATCCCACCCTGCTTCCTGCCAGCGCGCCCAGGAATATTCCCAGCAGCGATATCACTATGGTCGCAGTGGTGAAGAGGAGGATGGTCCTTGGCATCTTTTCAAATATGATGTCCCTTACATCCGACGAGCCCGCATCGCTGGTAAGAAACGTGGCGTACCCAAAGTCCAGAATCAGTATCTTGTACATAGTAAGCCCTATCCTCTGCGGCGAGTACCACGGCTCGTCGAGCCCGAGGTTCTTGATCCTCTGGTCTATGGTATCCTGGACCACCTTTTCAAACTCCTCGATGGACGCAAAGCCCTCGATCATCCTCGGGTTCTCCGTCATCTCCGACCTGACCTGAAACGCTATGCCGTGCTTCAAGATGACATCCATGTTGGAGCCTACGAGGGCGATTGTGATTAGCAGGGTAATCATCAACACTCCAAACATCGTAGCCACCCTGGTTGCCACATATCTCTTGAGGGACGTGTCTGTGATTGGACGGATCACGTTATAATCATTATGTTGGCCGGTTCGGTAACTTTGTTTCCTAATTATTCCCAACCACGCCCAACATGTCCAGAATTAGGCCAGATCAGCTGAATTTGAACATAATATCAAACATTTTCAATAGAAAACTGCATTGATCAGAGAGGTGTGCAGACAGTCAGGTTACAGCCATGACTGAAAACACATCCTCTCCAGACAAAACGGGCACGCATGAGGCTAAAAAATCTTTCAAATCCAAAGAACGCCGGTTCCAATACGATGACCGCAGGTACATAGACCGCGGCCAGCTGTGGACGCTCCAGATAAGCCCGGAGATCCTGACTCAGGGAGTCGAGAAGCTAAACTGCGGGAAGGTCGGCCGCCCGTACGTATTTTCAAACGCGTGCTTTGCAGCAGCATCCCTGTTCAGAAACGCCACCGGCATAAGGTACAGGCAGCTCCAGGGCGTGGCAGAGACGATAGTCGGCAGGGAAGACGCGCCCACGTATTCGGTGTTCCAGAAGAGGATGACCAGGTTGGGCTGCACTGTTGCAGATAATGATGATGGCAGCGGCACGGCTTCTGCGTGGTTCTCAGACGGCAACACCAGAGCAGAGATCAAGCTGTTTGCCTTCGACTCCACTGGACTCAAGCCCACAAACCGCGGCGACTGGATGACAAAAAAGTGGGGGACCAGGCGGGGCTTCATAAAGCTGCACGTCGGGGTGGATGCCAAAACCAAAAAGATCTACGCCGTGGCCATAACCGACGACAAGTGCGGGGACTCTCCGCAGTTTGAGGAACTGGTGGGGCAGGCCCTTGCAAATGCAAAAAAATCCCCAAACGTAGAGACTTCTGCAAGCACCAAGACGGCAGCCGACGGCGCGTACGACACCAAGAAGATCCGCAGGTACTGCGACGAACAGGGAATCGAGCCGCTGATTCCCGTCCGCATCGACTTTGCCGGAAAGGCAGACGGGTGCATGCCCCGCAAGGAGGCAGGATTCAGGCAGCTGGGTGGCATGGACTGCATGGACAAGACGGCAGGACTCAAGTTTGCAGGCCTCACGCGCGAACAAAAGAGGGAATTCCAGAAGGCGTGGCGCAGGGAGTCCGGGTACAACGACCGGTGGTCAGTCGAGATTGTATTTTCCACGTTCAAGCGGGTGTTGGGCGAGTGCATAAGCGCGCGCAAGTGGGAGAACGTCAAGGCCGAGATATACGGAAAAGTGCAGCTGTACAACCAGATGATCGATACTGCGATCGACGGCGGGTACGGCACGCCAAGGATCGTGCAAGTCTACAAGCCCGGTCCAAAAACTGCAAGGGATGAGGGGACAAGACGATGACATAGACAGAATTGCACAGACTGGTATCTGTGTCGAGAGTAATTAGGAAACAAAGTTGGTTCGGTGGCAGGTCCATCCGTGCCGACTGCATCGGCCGGATCGATGCGTCCTGCGGCCGTCCGGCCATGGCCTGGGATGGCAAGCCGCGCACGCACTCTTGTACGGCAGCACCTTCGCGTACCATCTGATTATTTACGGGGCTCCGGCATTGCCGCTGTACTGCCGGCTGCAGCAGGCGTCCGGTTTGTGATGCGTTGTCGTGGGACAACAGCGGTATGATTTTCCATTAATAAGATAAAAAAGACTAACGGGAGTGGCCTTGGCTGCCCCTACGCAGCCGTGTCCTGTGTGCAGTCGCATCCGTCAGATGCTTCTTGTTAGTAAATCGTTGACGGCATCCGAGTAACTGTATGCCTTGTTGCTGCCAAGCATGGTCTTGGCCTGAAACTGGCGTATCTTACGATCCAACTCATCATTAATCATGAATGTGACTCGTTTCGTCATATTATGCATACGTTATTGTAATATTTAAACCAGACCGTCTTCACTATCACAATCTGCACACGATCCAAAAACAAAGCACTGCATACATGTACCGTAGTTTGAAACTCTTCGTAATTGTTTGGGCAGTCCGAAGTTCGCGTGCCTGAAGCCGCCTGCCTGCCTGGCTCCCGTGTGATGCCTGCACAAACCCTGCAAAGCCGCTACCCCATCAGAAATGTTATAATTCTGGCAGGTTCTGGGCATGTCGTGACCGAGAAGCCACAGTTTGACCCCGACGGCCTTGTACTGACAAAGCCCGAGATCGTCGGGTTTTGTGATCGTGTGCTGAAGAAGTGGAACGAGAACCCCTCAAAGCACGCAAACGGCATACTTGCAATGAATGCAGTCCGGACCAGCGTACTGTGGACCGATGAGGAGTCCCTCAAGATGATCTGGGGCGAGATCCTGGCGTGGACCTTTGATCTACTGTACGAGAATGCAATGGCACAGGACGCGCAGTGGACAGACACCATGAAGAAAGTCGGCCCCAGACGGTGATGCCTCGTATCATTTGAGCAGGCAGAATCCGGACATTCTGCGCATGCCGGTAACGGCCTTTCACAAGCCAGTCTTTCCTACGCTTGCCTTGCCCTTTGTAACGATTATCGGACGCATGATCAGCCCCGGATGTTTTGCCATCAGCCTGATTATCTGCGAGTCCGTGTTTTCGGCGCCGTCCAGTTTGAGCTCCTTGTACATCCTGTCCCTCTTTCTCAAAAGCTCCGACGGCCTCTTGCCGCTCATCTGCACTATCTCTGTTATCTCCGCCTCTGAAAACGGCTGCTTGAAAAAGTCCCTCTTTTCAATGGATGCGCCTGACTGCTCGATGCCTGCTATGGCCCTTTTGCACGTGATGCACGAGGACTTGTGATATACCTTCAACCACATGCCGTGTGCAGGCCTGGGCTAAAAATTGTTTGGACGACGGGGGCCGGTAAACGGGAACCACTGCAACCCTGAAAGACCGCCGACCGGTTTGCCGGGTCATGCCCGGCAGCCACGTCCCGTAAAAAACTAAATCAGCAAGTATGCTCAAGCATGATCAGTGGATCTAGAAAAATTTCGCAACGACGTCGACGAGATAACTGACAGGCTCTCCGGAAACCTCGACGGTTCAGACATCCCCAAACTTGGCCATGTCAGACACCAGCTGGTTGACATGTATCAAAAGAACCTCGTCAAGATAAACCACTCCGTGCTAGAGATCATCTGCGCTGCCGGCCTCATATCGAGGGGCTATACAGTCGACGTCGAAAAGCGCGTCTCTGAGATTCTGGTGTGCGACATTTACGCCCAAAAGGGCGACGGCAGCACCATTGTGGAGATAGAGACCGGCTTCACTCCCCCGGATCATGCACTGGACACCGTCGACTACTATGCGGCCAGAATCATGAGCAAGATTGCCAGGTACAGCAGACACTGCTCAAAGTTCTCCCTGGCAACCCCGGTCATGGGCATCCTGCCAATTCCGGCCATCTTTCTGCTGCCACCCAATGCAAGAAGCGGCAGCGACGTGCAGGCAGTCAGAGACCTGTGCGACCGCTATTACAGGAACCCGCGCATCGGATACGACGACATCCTTCATGCCCGCCTGCATTCGGTATATCTTATCAATATAGACAGGGGGTTTGCAAGGGAGGTGGATCCGCAGGGATACCTGGACATGACCGGCGATCTTCTCCAGAGGAGCGAAGTCCGGTATTGAGCATGCGGCCTTTCGCGTGCCCGGCTCCACGCCAAGCCTGGGCACGAGCGTTCCCGGCATTCACTCGTGTGCCTGACTGAAGTCTGGGCACGTACGCGGCCACCTGCCTGGAAAAAACTAAATTCATCCGTCTCCAATACTATTGGATGATCTGTGCTGCATGCGAGACGAGAAGACACTTTGAATGTATTGACTGCCTGAACAGCCACAAGACCTACCTGTGTTCCTGTGACTGCCATGACGAGAACACAAAATCCCATCCGGTCGGACGTTCCCACTGATTCCCGGCCTCACACGCCCTCCAAGCCGTTGAGGCCAGTCAGGACACAGCGCAGCTTGTGCCTGACTGGTGCCTGTCGTGGCGCCAAGAGCATGCGGTTGGAGGACCAGACGACGACTGCCGGACGAGCCCCCCCCCCACGCTTGCCAATACCCAAGATTCATAAATCAAAACAACACCCTAACCTCAAACTATGGAAACATCCATGAAGACAATCGGTACGCTAGAGTACGTTCTTGACAGGTACTCCAAGGTGTGGAGCTGGAAGATTACAGGCGATCGGGCGGTGAACATGATTGCAAGGCTGGTTCCTGAGGCATGGTACGGCGAGAGCGCAGGCGAGGTGATAGTGCCTGACAGCACAGAGAACGTCAGGCACCTCAAGTTCATCTTGGACAGGTACCCGCTTGCGATCCTCTCAAAGTCGGTCTGGCAGAGGAAGATAATAAAGACCATAAAACCCAAGCCCGTTGCGCCATCCCCCCGGTACAACCTCAGCCGCGCAAAACCGGGCCCGCAGTTTCGGGGCAGGCTGCTGAACTTTCAAAAGGAGGGCCTGGACTTTCTGATAAAGTCCTCAGGCAACGCGCTGCTGGCAGACGAGATGGGCCTTGGCAAGACGGTCCAGACCCTGGCGTACGCGGCCACGGAGAAACAGACGCTTCCCATACTCGTGGTGGCCCCGCTGGTAACCCTGAACAACTGGGAGAGGGAGATTGAAAAGTTTCTCAAAAAGAAGAGCAGAAACGGCAGGATACAAGAGTCGCGTTCCCCCAGCGTCACGACCATCCGCACGGGAAAGTCCGAGAAGCTGCCAAAGACTGACATTTACCTGATAAACTACGACCTGCTCTTCAAGCGGTGCGGCGACATAGCCCGGCTTGGAATCCGGACCATAGTGTGCGACGAGGTGCACAACCTGAGATCAAAGACGACCCAGAAGTACAAGGCAGTCAAAAAGCTTGCAGCCCTGCCCTCCGTACTGTACAGGATAGGCCTGTCAGGAACCCCGATCTACAACCGCGGCTCGGAGATATGGCCGATCATCGACATAATACGGCCCGGCCTGCTTGGAAGCTTCAAGGAGTTTTGCGAATATTTCTGCTATGTGAATGACAAGGGCAGGGCGATAGTCCTTGAGAACAAGCGCGCCTCGCTTCGAAACGAGCTGCAAAAGCACGTCATGCTCCGGAGAAAGAAATCCGACGTGCTCAAGGAGCTCAAGGACAAGGTACGCTACAAGGAGATCATAGCATCCGACACCGAGTACTACCTCGAGGAGTTGGACAAGATATGGAAGACCCTCGAGGAGGAGCAAAAGAAGGCAGACACCGAGTTTTCAAAGTCCGCCTCATACTACCGGGCGATTCAGAGCGAGCGGCAGATAGCCGGGGTCGCAAAGCTGCCCCACGTGATAAACTTTGTCAAGAACATCATGGAGATCGAGGAGAGCGTGGTGGTGTTCTGCCACCACAGGCTGATACACCGGCTCCTCCACGAGAACCTGCACGAGTTCTCGCCGGTCTCGATCATCGGGGGGCAGTCAGACGCAGACAGGCAGGTCAGCATAGACACGTTCCAAAGCGGCGCATCAAAACTGATGATTGCAGGGATCCGGGCCGGAAACGTGGGAATCAACCTGACCCAGGCAAAGTACGTGATCTTTGCCGAGCTTGACTGGAGCCCTGCAATCCACAGGCAGGCAGAAGACAGGCTTCACAGGATCGGCCAGAAGAACACTGTATTTGCATACTATCTCATCGGAAGCGGCACCCTAGACGACCACGTGGCCGACGTGCTTGTCGACAAGACGTACGAGATTGACGAGATAATGGACGAATCCTCTGAGAGCTTTGAGAACAAGGAGAAGGCCGAACTGATACTGGCGCAGATCCAGGACCGGATCTACTCAAAGTAGGTCTCAGATCCCGATACTCTTCTTCAGTGCGGCGATCCTTTCTGTGATTTTGTCCTTTTCTGCCTGGCTCATTGCAGACTTTGAGACTGCCGCCTGAATCTCGTCGATTAGGACCGTGGCCTCTGATCCCTCGGATCCTGCACCTCCAAGCCCATCCTCTCCAAAGCCCTCCGACTCTGTCCTGTCTATCCTCTGCACCCCGTCGGGAAGTATCTCGTACATCCTGAGCAGGCTCCCCTCCCGCCTCTGCGGGGACATCAGCACGTACTGCCTCCTTCTCAGTTCCTCCATGACTGGCTCAAGCCTGTCCTGGCCGACTCTGAGTATGTCTGATGCCTGTGCCATGCTGCACGATCTTATCTGAAGCAGGCGCAGCACCCTTGCCCATACCGGAACGTCCAGAGTCCACAGTATCGCCCTTGCCTGCCTGGTGATCGAAAACGTCCTGTCTCGGTTGAGTGATATCATGTCCCTGTCCTTGAGCGATGCCAGCGCATCCAGGATCCTTCCCACCCCGAGCCTCTTCAGGCTGGAGCGTTCAAGATCGTTTTCATTAAACGTGCCGCCGCGGCTCACCGCAAGATGCAGAATCTCCAGATCCGTGGTGCCAAGTCTTCTCATGGTGTGTGTGGCGGCGTGCAGGATTTATCATCCTTTCCACAGGTTGGAATGATTCCGGGGGACGTGCAGGGGACTGCCTGCACCCGAATGGCATGCCTGGTCCAGACGGGGACGATGCGTATTTGGGATTATATGTGGCGCGGGTTAACCCGGTGCATGGTCCTCTACGAGCTTCCCAGGCTGGCCTACGGGCATGACTGCCTGGAGCCGTTTGTGGATTCGGAGACGCTGAGGATTCACCATGAAGCGTTCCACCAGGAATGCGTCGACGGGCTGAACCGCGCCTTGGACGAGATTGGCGGCAGGTCGCACCCGAAGCACATCTCGGCAATCCTGTCGGACCTGGGATCCGTGCCCGAATCCGCACGGGACGCGGTGCGCTTCTTTGGAGGGGGCTTTGAGAACCACAGGATGTTCTGGGACGTGCTGGGGCCTGACGGCGGCGGCTCCCCGGGCGGCCTGCTGGGGGACGCCATCGACGTCTACTTTGACGGCTTTGAAGACTTTAGGAGTACATTTTCACAAGAGGCATCAGGCATTGCGGGCAGCGGATGGTGCTGGCTTGCATTCAATCCCACGTACAGCAGGATTGAGATCATGACGACCCAAAACAACGACAGCCCCTGGATGTTCCAGAGGACGCCCCTCCTGTGCCTTGACGTGTGGGAACACGCGTACTGTTCCAGATACCAGGACAGGACACCTGACTACGTGGATGCGTGGTGGGATGCTGTCAACTGGGACTATGTGGAAAATAGGTTCTCGGGGCTTGGATGATGGGGTCTACGAATGTGTGGCAGGCCGGCAATCCCAAGCATGAATCCGGGTACTGGCAGCCCTGCCACAAATTGGGATAAACTGTTTTAAGACATCGCAGAAGTTTTTCATCATGACTGTGGGATCCCGAAAGTAGTTCGCCCCCCTCCAAGACTTGGAGGTACTTCCATGTTTGATGTTGCCGGCTGTTGCATAATTGTCTTGTGTTGGATCCTGCGTCCGGAATCATGAATTTTTGTCATTTCCACTCCACGCATGGCGACTTTCAAAAAATTGTGCGCAACATCCCCCAGGATGGGGCGCGGTTGTGACGTCGTGCCGGACAGCTATTCTGCGCGGTATTCCTCACCGGTCTGGCCGTCCACTACCATCTCTCCTGCAGGGGGCATCTTTCTTTCGAATGCCTGCGCCGGGGTCTCGAGGTTGTCCCAGTCAAGGGACATGTGCGGCCGGTCGTGGTTGTACCACTCCATGAACCGCTCCACGGGATCCTTTGCTGGCGCGGTGCAAAACGGCCCTCCAACGTGGGAATCCCCTGAGGCGCCGCGCCTGGTCTTGGCAGAAGATGCCGCCTCGAACCGGCGCAGCTTGCGCTGCATCTCCCCGTGCAGGCGCTCCAGCTTGCCGTTGGTTTGGGGGTGCCGCACGCGCGCCAGTATGTGCCTGATTCCAAGCTCGACTAGCCTCTGCTCGAACCTGGAGGCTCCCTTCTTCTTGACCTCGGATTCCGTGGCATAGAACTGGGCGCCGCGGTCAGTCAGGATCGATGCGGGCTTGCCGTAATTTTTTATGGCCTCGTCGAGCACCTTCAGGGCGTTTTCGGTTGTCGCCTCCTCAAATACCCCAAATCCGGTCACGAAGCGCGAGGCGTCGTCTTCATAGCACAGGAACCACCTGCCGTCGTCAAGCTGTTTGTAGTCTGTGTGCCACATCGAGTTGGAGTGCTCGCGCTCGTAGCGGATCCACTTGCGGCGCTGGCTCTTCCTTGGCTGGGTGTCTGCAAAATCGGCATCCTTCAATATCCTGTGCAGGACGTTGTGTGGGATATGTATTCCTGTAAGCGACTTTATGATGCGCTCCAGGGACGCTGCCCCGTGGACTGCAGTGGACGCAGCCGATAAAACCGCCGAATGATCCCGCCTCCCGGGCGCGCACTTTTTGGGCCTGCCCATGGGAGCAGGATACGCGATCCGATCCTTGTCCCTGTACCTCTTCCACAGCTTTTGGACCCAGCGGACCGACACTCCCATGCTTGCTGCAATCTCTTTGTTGCGGGAATTCTTGCGCTTTTCTTGTATGATCCATTCGACTTTGGACTGGTCAAGCTTTTTCATCACTCGCACTCTCCGTCTTCCTATATGACGCCACACGGCCGAGCGTCTCCACCGACGGGAAACCCACACACCGTCGTTTCTGGTAAGGGACAGGCTGACTGCATTTCCCAGTAATCTTGCACGCGATGCCATGCCGCGGATAATGTCCTTCATTGGGCATGTCCACCCCGGGCCGGAGCCTCATGTGGGGGGTGAACAACTTTCGGGACTATACAGTTTTTCATCATGACTAGGTTCTCCTGCATCATCGGTTGGTGACACAAAATCAGGATCTTCTCCAGATTCACTCGTCTGGCCTGCGCACCATTATGTCATCACCGGAAATGACAAACTTTAGTTTGTCGGGATTGCCAAGCATTTCAAGTATCGGTTTTGGTATGTAGCTGTAGTTTGTCAGACGCTTCTCGTTTTTGATCACAGAAACGGTAAATTCCTTGGCGTCTTTGGCCCACTGGGTCATGAATTTTTTTTAGCTGCCTGTTATTTAAGACTGGTAGAAAGATCTATGTAATAATACCAATTGGTTTATTTATGAACAGGGCAAAACGCGCCAAAACGGCGGCAAGGCAGGGACAGGTGATCAGCAACGACCCAAAGCAGGTGAGGATGACAAGTCTCAGACGATGGAATGTGGCATCGCAGTCTATTCCAGGACTGTGGTATCTGGTGATTCTTGGCTCTGCCGGGTTTGTATGCGCGTGCCAGCATTACGTCAATTGTGACGGCCTGTGCAAGCACGTGCGGGCAGTGGACGTGTTGCTTGGCCGGATGTGGGACCGGTGCAGGAACCAAAATACAATTGTCATTAGCATGCCTCAGACTGCATGCCACCATTGCAAGTCGACTGTGTTTGCACGCAACGGGCACCGACACAACGCGTACGGGCCGATCCGGCGGTACCGGTGTAAGCCGTGCGGCCGGACATTCTCCGGACGGCCGGGCTTCAAGAAGCGCCATGCCGGCCCAGAGGCGATATCCCGGGCACTCAGGGAGGCAGCGTACGGGCTGTCCTGCGCTGCGGTGCAGGCAGTGATGGCACAGGACGGAACAACCGTGCATTCAAGCACGATATACAGGTGGACTGCACATTATTCGACGCTGATGGATGAATATTCAAGGCGGCTGCAGCCGCGCACGAGCTACAAGTGGCACTGCGACGAGATACATTTCAAGGTTCGCGCGCAGGCGCGGTGGCTTTTTGCCGTCATGGACGGCGCCAGCAGGTTCATACTGTCCCATGACGTGTCTGAGACAAAACTCAACTACAGACCCGCCCCCCTGTTTGCAGCCGCAAGGAATCTGGCCGGAACCACCCCGTGGGTGCTGGTAACAGACGGCCTGCAGGCGTTTTGTCCTGCCGCCCGCAGGGCGTTTTGGAGACGCAACGGCTTCAGGCTGATCCACGTCCGGGAGATTCACCTGAAGAACCGCTTCAGTCATAACAACAAGCACGAGAGGCTTAACGGCGAATTCAAGGATCGCATCAAGACCGCCCGCGAGTTCGGGACAGAAAGTCCCGCGCTTGTGCGGCTGATGATCGTCCACCACAACTTTTTCCGCCCCCATGGCGGCATTGGCAAAATTACACCCGCAGAGGCCGCAGGGATCGTCATATCTGGAACGGACAAGCAGATCACCCTCATCAGTAATGCAGCAGCTGCTGCAGCAGCAGCGTAGTCGCAGCAGCAGCAGTAGCAACGGCAGCTGTAGCAACGGCAGCGACACACGTAGCCCAGACTGGCCTTGGCGTGATGGATGTCCCATCAATGCATGTCATGGCAATGACTGGGATTATCCATCACAACTGGCAGATTCTCCCTAGAGGAATTATGATTTAATGGGGAATGGCATAACGGTGCGTAAAACAGGCAAGTAAATCTGGAGAAGATCCTGAATTTGTGCCACCAACCGATGATGCAGGAGAACCTCATGTATGAATTCACCTGTCCTTCCTGTCACAAAAAAATGATCATACTGATCCATATGCTGGCAATACACATCACTTTACATGGTAAATTCACGGCACATGAGCAGGGACCAGCTAAAAGAGGAACTCCTAGCACGGAACCGGGAGATTGCCACCCTCAAATCCGATCTTGAGAAGGCACTTGGCAGGATAGAACGTCTTGAAAGGGCCTTGGGGTACAGCGAACGCCTCATGACATACTATACAAACCCCAACACGCCGCCCTCATCTGAATCCCTGGAATGGAAGGCCCAGAAGAGGGAGCGGGCAAAAAAACAGGAAAAGGAGGGCAAATCCAAGCGCGGGGGAAGAAAGGGACACGCGGGGGCGTCGCGCCCCCACGACCCGGAAAGGACCGTATCCCACAGGTTCGGGCGCAGGAAGTCGGGCAGGAGGCGGGTGCCGGTGCTCCCGGAATGCGGGTGCGGCGGCGGCCGGATGGCGATTGGCAGTCCGCGCGTGCGGGACATCACGGACATCAGGGTGACTGCGTGCGAGACGCGGCACCGCGTGGAGACTGCAGTATGCGGCTCATGCGGCCGCAGGGAAGATGCTCCAAACGACCTGCCGCGGCGGGGCAACTTCGGCAAGGGCATGGTCGGACTCGTCTCAGAACTGCGCGCGGCACGGGTGCCGCTCAAGGGAATCTCGGTCGCGGTGCGCTCCATAACGGGCATTATGCTTGCAGGATCCACCGTCAACAACATCATGGCACGCGTCGGGGACGCCTCGGGCCACGAGGCAGGCAGGATCCTCGGGGAAGTGGAGGCTTCTGACTGTGCCGGGTTTGACGAAACCAGCTGGCGAAACGACGGCCAGAAGGTACACGCAAACGTGGCACAGTCGGGCAAAAACATCGCAATAAACATCAGCCAGAGCAGGGCCACGCTCATGCTCGATGCCATGGACAAATTTGACGGGGTGGCGATAACTGACGGGTACACCGGATATGACAGGTTTGACAAGGACGGCATGCACCAGTCGTGCTGGGCGCACGACCTCCGGCAGACAAGGCACCTGGCAGAAAAATACTGCGCCGTGCCTCCCGAGACCAAACGTGTCCGGCGGCGGCAGCAGCAGCTCCACGAGGACCACAAGTGGGTGTTTGAGAGGGCAAAACTGCTGGCCGCGCAGGAGGCGCGCTCGCCACAGCTGCGGCATACGATGAACCGCACCATGCAGGACGTGCTTGACCGGTACCGCGATGCCGGTGGTGGTGGTGACGATGACGACATGCAAAAGGTGCTGGACAAGCTCGAGAGGCACCTGCACCGCATGTTTGCGTTCCTGGAGCATCCCGGCGTCGAGCCTACAAACAACGCCAGCGAGAGGGCGCTGCGCTACCTGGTGGTGTTCCGCAAGATAAGCGGGCAGACCAAGGGCGGCTCCAAGGCCATGAAGCGCCTTGCAGATTTTGTCACGTGCGTCCTCACGTGGAGGGCACATGGCAAGAGCGTGGCCGAAGAAGTTGGTCGACTGATATAAGGGGCAGGTGAATTCATACAACCTCATGACTACAAGTCTTAAATACATCGCAGTTCTTGCGGTGCTGCCCCTGTTTCTAACGGGGCTGGGAACAGACTATACCGGCGCAGAGGCGGCCTCGTCCGGCTCTGCAGAAATATGCGGACTGCAGCTGTGCTCTGACTTCCCCGGAGGAAGGGATGCATGGATTGCACAACTTGGCGTGTCCACCTATTCGAACCCGGTTCCTGTGCCCGATGAGGCAACTGACGAGATGATGACCGAACCGATGCCAGAAGAGGTGGTCGAGGAGACGACCGGGGATGCCGTTGAGGCTGACCCGGGTTCCGTGCTCAAGCTCTCAAGGGCAAACGTTCCGGCGACGATCCCGATGCACCAGGGCTACTATGACGGTGAGGAGGTTTACTTCATCATCACCGATTCCAGTGATCCCACGCATGCGGATATAGTCACCGCAAGCCAGGGATGGCAGGTGGAACTTGCTCCCCTGCTGAAGCACGCCCCCGAGGAGGCGCTCTCAACGACATACCTGTTCACCAACGGCATCGAAGGCGACGGCGTGCATAGGTTCCAAGGAGAGATCTTCACGAGCACCCCCGCACAGACAGACACATACAGCGCGCTGACTGCGCACATACACGTGACGTGGCATGCAGACACGGTTCCGAGGGTACTTGACTCGGAGGCTGCGGTACTGGATGCAGTCGAAGGCGGCGAAGTTACGCTGTCCGAGCTTCCGGTCATCATGAACATGCCGCACATCGTATGGCCAGAAGGCCAGATGATGATAAATGAGGCTGAAAATCTGGAACACGACACGCCGTACGGCGGAGGGCAGGTGCTCGACATCGACACCGAGGAGATGACAGTCACGTTCATCGCCCACCGCGGATGGGGACCTGACGGCAGGACAATATACTACATCGTCACGGACGCCACTCCAAGCGGACCTGCAGGCGGCATGGGCGTAGTTTACACACCAACCTCTGCAAACATGATTGCAAATGCAGCCGCAGTTGACCTGTTCCAGTTCAGAAACGGAATCACGGGCTCCGGCCCGCTCGGATTCCAGCCGGGAATAGCATCCGGCGCCCCAGGCGACATCAACTACTCCCCCATGTGGAGAATCTTCATGGTAGGGTGGGAGAACCCAGAACAGGCACTGCTTCTAGAGAGCATAGGCGACATACAGGCGCACCAGGAGGAGGGGCTGATCAACATCAACGTAGCCCGTCCGATGGACAGCGACCATATCGTCAACTGCCCATTCATTGATCCGTTCCAGTAGGAGAAACCTAACCTACTTTTTTTTATTCTATCTCCGGGCATGCCGTGCCGCTCAGCCGTACCCGTGAAGGAATCCGGACACCACGCCACCATGCCGGATTTGCCTGTTCATCCGGCAGCATTCCCCGGCAGAGGCTCAATCCGGACGTGGCAGCCGCATCCATTGCACCTGTCCCGTGCCAAAACACGCAAAACCCCAAATACCTAAATCCAAGCCAAACACCGTATCTGTAATGGATTTCATGCTTGAAGAGGAGCTTATCGACCTGATGACGTTCTGCCTACAGAACCCAGACTCGCCAGAAGTCGCACAAAAACACCTGCGCATCACCGAGATTGGCAGGGAACTGTACGACGACGGAGGCGTTGACGCGCTTGAGAACTTTGCCTTCGTCTTAAAGAACAGGATCACGCAGGAGATAGGACTGGATCCCTCCCCGATGCGCCGGCTGTGGAACGGATTTACAGACGAGTGGCAGCACTAGCACCGCTCCCCACAGAACCGAAGTGCCTGCAGAATATTGGGTGTCCAAACTTGTCATGTGTCTAAAAATACCCTGAAGAAACAAATTTTACGGGAAATAGGATTGGAGCCATTCCGGCTGCGGAATGGATTTACAGGCAGGCAAATGCCCGGGTATTATCCGCTGCCGATTCTAAAGATTGTAGTGCTGCATGCAGGACAGGTACCTCTGACTGCGGGCCTTCCATTCTTCATGGTATATGGCCTGGCACTACTCATGCTGCGCTTGTCCCTACATTTGACACAATATCCAATTGTCATGGTTAAAGGACGCCTGCAGCGCTATTAGCGGCTCATGTTGATTTTTTTTTACCAACAGACAAGCTTTGGATGCAGGTTGCCGGCGCGGCCCGGGCCCTTTCGGGGCATCTGGCATCGCCCATGCGCAATCAGCAGGATCAACCCCCGCACGCGCCACATGCACAATCCCGGCGTAAAAGGGACCGGCGCGGCCCGCTCCTGAGCCGCCTGAGACATCCTCCTGCCTACGCCGTGACTATCTTGCCCGGGTTGAGTATGCCCTTGGGATCAAACAGCCGCTTTGTGTCTGCAAACGCCTGGCAGTTCCTTTCGCCGTACTGCATCCTGACGAATCCGGAGCGCGCCAGTCCGTCCCCGTGCTCTGCAGACATGGTTCCGCCAAGCCGGACTATCTCCCCAAAGTACTCCCCTGCAATGTCTTGGACTGACCCGATGCTGCCCTCAGATATCAGACGGACGTGTATGTTTGCGTCCCCCGCATGCCCGTACGTGATGGTGCGGGTATGATGCCTCTTGTTGATTCCCTCGAGTGCTGCAAACAGGTCCGGCAGCCTCTCGGGGGGAACTGCTGCATCCTCGATGATGTGGGGGACCCTGTACGCTTTTCCTGTATCCTTTAGGCTGTAGTGGAGCGCCGAGCCCCTGTACCTCTGCCATCTGAGAATCTCTGCATCGTCTTCTGTCCGTGCAACAACCCTGCCTGCAGTCTCTGGCTCTGGATGCCCCTCCTCATCGTACTCTACAAACAGCAGACACTCTGTGGCATGATCGATTCCGGCATCAATATGCGCAAGTATCGCCCTGTCCACAAACTCGATTGCCGCCGGGTTCGTCCTGCGAATGATGCTGCAGTCCTGCAGTGCGGCACGGATGGAATCATACCCCATCACGACAAGGAGCCGGTACTCCGGGATGTCGCGTATCTTGAGTTCTGCTGACGTGACTATCCCAAGCGTCCCCTCCGAGCCGATGAGAATCCTGTGGGAGTCCCCAATCGCCCTTACTGCATCCAGCCTGTACCCAGAGGCGTTCTTTGTCACCCGGGGGAACCTGTCCCTCTGAATCTTGGATGCCATCCCAAGAACGCTCCGTCCCACATCCTCATCGTCCGGAAGCGTCACCCTGTCGCCTCTCCCGTCGATGAACGTGATCCGGGCAACGTTGTCGATCATGCTGCCGTACTTGAGGCTCCTGCTCCCGCCTGCATTGCACCCGATCATTCCCCCCACGGAGCAGAATGCCCCGACTGACGGGTTTGGGGCAAAGAACCTTCCCTGGCCCTCCAGAACCATACCGAGGCGCCCGATGGTGGCCCCCGCACCCACGTCGACCCCGCCAGGGCCGATCCTGTCCAAATTTTTCATGTCGAGTATGATCCCCCTGTTCAGCGCGCCTCCGACGAGTCCGGTCCCTGCCCCGCGCACGGTTACCGGCAGGTTTGATTCTGCTGCCACATTCACCGCCCCGATGACGTCGTCCTCGTCCCTTGGAATGACCACCGCGTCTGGAACCACCTGGTACATGCTTGCATCAACAGAGTACAGATTCATCATCTCATCTTGCACCAGCACGTCTCCGCGGACCGCCCTCTCAAGCGCCTTGGCCGTCCCCTTCATGCGTCTCCCCCCTCTCCTAGACCCTGACTCGATAGTAATCCCATCTCTCCGGATCACAATACCGGACAAACTCTGCATTCTCCTTTTCCATCCGGGCCCGGATTACGTCGCGCAGCGCAAAACTTGTCAGGTACTGGTATTTTTTGGACTGGGCCTGCATGATGAACAGGTGCCTCATCTCGCTTCCGCCCCTGAGGCCCCAGTATCCCATCTTGAGCACCAGCGGTTCCAGGAACACGGTGTTTCCGCGACCGCGGTTTTTGTCTGTTACGTCCTCCCGAATCTGGTACCTCTCCAGCGGGCCGCCCTTTGCAAACCCCACAATCACGCCGTTTTTGTCATTGAGCCTCAGGGTGTTCAGAATGGTCCTGGGATCCATGACCGATTCGCCGAACCTGTCCTTTTCAAACTGCAGCGGCGTGGGGATCTCCTTGAATATGTCATAAAGCGTCTTGATAAAGTTCGGATCCCTTCTCGTGCCCATCATCTCTATGGTGGGCACAAGCTTGAGGTTCTCGTAGGCGTGGTCTGCCTGTATGAGGATCTCCTGCTCCCTTATCTTCATAAATGACAGGACCGCGTTGAAAAAATTCTTCCTCATGGCCTTTGGAAGGCATCTGAGGACGGCCTTTGTCATCCTCTTCTCCGTATCCAGGAGCTCCTCAAAGTATGCCACCGTATTCCTCACTATGAGCGAGGGCCTCATCGCGTTTGCATGCGCGTTCATCTTGGCCCGCTCCATCGATCTTGTAAAGTCTCCCATCGCATACCCGCTGATCCTGTCTGCCACCGACAGGCACATACCCATGTCCATGATGTACCTTTGCCTGTCCTCGGGGATGTTCGATCTCTCAAAGCACTGCATTATCTGCTTTTCTGCATCGCTCTTCAACTCGCCCCTCCACGGGTATCCGGTCCTCAGAATCATCACCTTGATTATCTCAAAGTCAATCCCGGCTGCCTGCATCATCTCCTGCAGCTTCTCGTCTACGCCGACGAACCTTATGACGCTGGCCTCGTGCGGCTTGTCTACGTTCTTTTGCGGGTCAAAGTCGTGCAGCAGGGCGGCGACATACATGTACTTTACGTCCTCCTTGCTTATCTGAACCTCGTTTTGCTCAGTGGAGAGCAGCGAGACGTACGTCACCTCCAGCTCGTGGTTGATGTTGTGGTACCCGTAGTACATCTTTCCCAGCCCCCGGGTCTCAAACAGGTTGATGGTATAGTCCAGCATCTCCGCATAGCACTTGTCGTCGAGTCCCTTTCGTGCCATCAGGTCGAGAATCTCATCTCTTAGGGACTGGATGCTAGCAATCTGCTGCAATACACATCTATCACGATTGACTCTTTTAAGCTCTCTGTATTATGCGGCGGTCTGCATGGTTTCGTACTCAACTGGAATTATCTGAATTTGAACGTCTTGACGGCATGATCAAAATGGTGCAGGTTTTCATAGTAGCCATCAATCTCGCTCCCGTACGATATCGAATACATGGTGGAGCCAGTGACAGTGATCGTCTCCACGGCCTTGATGGTCGGCAGGTCGGAGTCTTGCGTGTCGCCTATTGTATATTCCATGGTTATGGCAGGCCTCCCGCCCAATTCGCCCCATCTGCTGTCGAGGATCCTGACGTCTATGCCGTAATGAGTCTCGGATGCTGCCATTATGTCAAGCAGCGCGCCCTCGTATTCGTCTTGTGCCAAATCCGACTCTGCCGTGTGTATCATGATGTTAGTCGGAAAGACGCCATCCGCAAGCGATTCAGGCTCGGCATGCCCATAAAACTTGTTGTCATGCACCCTGCCTCCGGTGGCTTCCCTGATTATCCCGTCAGTCTCCAAGTCAGACAACACGTTCGAGGACTGGCTCTGCCAGTCGGCGGGCAATTCAAGCTCGTACTTGTCGGCATGCAATACCTCGTAATCCCCAAGGGGCGTCCTGTAGTCCAGCGCGATCCTGGCAACGGATCTGGAATCTGCCTGCTCGGCATACATTATGCCAAAGATCACCGTAGTTACAGCCACGGCCGCAAGCGCACCTGCGACCATCACGCGTTTCATCACGCGTCGTAACAAGACCCCGCATTAAAAATCATTAGAGCGCAATCTTGGACTCTTTCTTTCAAATCTCTCTACCGGCATGTTGGCCCTGCAGTCAAAGATTCATGCTCAACAACAACAACAACAACACCACCACCACCACCACCGTGTGCACGAATGAAAACGGGGCAATGGCTGCCATGGTGCGGTACCGTGGAATTTTGCGTATGGTTTCGGCAGAGTCCCAGATTCTGTCTATCAGGCAACCAGGGATATGGTCAGCCATGCAACATAGGCTGCCACAAACACAAGCCCCCAGACGCGTGACATCTTCCCCAGTATTGTTGCGGCAACAAACACGATGGTAAATGCCGCGGCAATGGCAAGATCCCACGAGACGCCAGGTCCTGCGGCAAGTCCGCCTGAAAGAAGTGCTGCTGCCCCGCCAATCAGCAGGATGTTTGCGATGTTGGATCCTATGACGTTGCCAAGGCCGATGCCGTACTCTTTTTTCTTGACAGCCATTATTGTCGTGACAAGTTCCGGAAGGGATGTGCCGACTGCTATGACCGTTATCCCAATGGTGTGATCCGACAGGCCGGCAAGGCTTCCCAGCGATGCTGCCCCGTTCACGGCAAATACGGCGCCTACCCACAGCAGGCCCGCGCCGCCGGCTGTCATCAGGATGGATTTCGCCAGACCGCCTTTCCGTCGCGGGGGTTCGTTGTCAGATATTACGCCGTCTGCCACGGCGTCCCCTGTGGCAGTATCTGTTGTGGTCCTGTCTGCAAGCATGTCGACGACCTTCTCCCTCTTTTTGGTGTGGCGATGCAGAAGAATGGTAGTGGATGCGACGGCTGCAGCAAGCAGGATTGCCCCGTCAAAGAAAGACACGTCACCGTCTGCCACCAAAAGCACGATCCCGGCAGAACAGCCCACTACCACGAGAAACTCTTCTTTGTATTTGCGCCATCTCCCAAACCCTGCGCCCAGTATCAGTGCGACGGCGGCAACCATTCCCACGTTTGCCACGTTGGAGCCTGCGACATTTCCCAATACCATCCCCGGGTGCGGATCCAGCGCGGCAATGCTTGCGGCCAGTTCAGGCGCAGACGTGCCGTACGCAACCACCGTCATGCCGACTACAAACCCGGACAGGCCGACCAGACGGGATATTCCCACCGCCCCTCGAATCAAGAGATTGCCGCCAAACACCAGTACGGCGATCCCTCCGGCCGTTACAAGTATGGGTAAGAGAACGTCCATCAGGCTGTACGATTGGGGATATACGGTAAGAGAGATGGAATCTGCTACAAGTACGGGTAAGAGAGTGTCCATCAGGACTCACCGAAGAGATTGTAGAACCGCTTCCCCAATTCTTCACAATGCGGGTCGGCTGTAGGATCCCACGATTCCCATTCATGTCCACAATGTGGGCAATCCTTTGTAAACATGACACCATTTGATGGCTGCTGTATATATAATAGGCTTGACTCGCAATTGTACACGTTTCGGCCCAGCGCAAGGATCTACAAAGATCAGAATCACGTGTCAAGTGCGGATACCAGGAAGGAAGATGTTAATGACTAGCGGAACTAATTTTCACATAACACGCATATAACTCAAATACAAAAAGGCAACAAAGCCGGGTGCAAAGGTTCAATAGAATTGGCACTCTTTGTCACTGCGTGACAGTAGATTCTGCCCTGCTTGACATCCTGATGCGGCCTGACCAGAAACCCACCCCAAGGTTTATGCTGCGTCTGGACGATGCCTCGTACCCGATGGAGAATGTCACCGTTGCAGATTCCCCCACCCCTGTTAATAGGCCCACGACGCGCGGCGGCGTATACTTTTCAGGCAGGTCCGCCCACCGCATCACCGGAACCGTGCTCGGCACCAATCTGGCGCCGTCCCTTACCGGAAAGATGCTCGGGCCAAGCACCGAGTTTGAGGTGCTCCGGATTGATGCAGAGATTGCCTGCAGTGGCAGGCCCGTCCGCCTTGCAATCACGACCCACCTTACCAACAGCGTCCAGACTCCGGATTCGATGGAGCTTGGCATGACCATCGTGGGTCTGGAATCAGCCTAGCCTGGAAGAGTGCCTGTCATACCTGTCCCTGCTCTCCTTGTCGGAGAGTACCTCGTATGCCTCGTTGATCTCGGCCATCATCTCCTCAGAGTCGCCGCCTGCCTTGTCCGGATGCGTCTTCTTTGCAAGCTCCCTGAACCTCTTCTTTATGTCCTCTGGCGTGGCGTCTGTGGCAACTCCCAAAATCCCGTAATAGTCCGGAAGATCCCCGCTTGCCGCAGCACTGCGAAACTCCTTGTCCATCCTAGTGTTCTTCCTGCTGCCAATCTCCTCATAGTCGTCCCCCCAGTCCGAGTGATACTTTTCATACGTCTTCTCCCTCTTTGACTCGAGATCCTCCGAGTCATACGACGTCCTTTTGCGCAGTATGACATCCCGCGCAAGAAACAAAAACACCCCGATTACGGCAACTGCAAAACCTCCAAACAGAACGGTCTTTTCAAGATCCGATACCTCAAGAACCATGTCCGGCGCCTGCCCAGTCTGCGCAAAGGAGACCTGGACCATCCCTGAGATGGCTATGGGCACAAGGAGAATGACAAAGGCCATCATGTGCCTACACCAGTCTGAAATCTTCCTTTGCCGTGTCTAGGACCACATGAGTTATGGTATTATCCACATTGGGGGTTGCTGCCAACTTCTTTACGAACCTGCTCAGATCCTCCCTTGCTTTGAATTTTGCTATGATCATCATGTCTGTGGATCCGGTAACGTCGTAGACTGCGCAGACGTTTTCAAGTTTTGCCATGCCGGCCTCGACTTCAATAATCTTGCTCTTCTGGGAGACGATCTCGATTACCGCAGTCAGGGAATATCCGATCTTCTCATGGTCTACGACTGCCGTGTACCCGCTGATAATTCCTGCCTTCTCCATCTTTCTTATCTTGGAGAGTACCGTCACCGTGGAGACTCCGACCATGTGTGCTATCTTTCTTGCCGAGAGCCGCGCATCCACTGTCAGATTCTTAAGAATGACTGCGTCCTTTTCATCAAGTTTCATATTGTATGTATCTAACAAATTTATTTAAACATTCGATCAAACTAACTCAATCTTTAATCCCCCACCGTGCGGCCGTCTTGTGACAGGGAAATGCCGCATCCGGATGCGGCCCTTCCCGGCGACAATCCACTTCAATGACGACAAATCGTGAATACCCTTGAATCAAGCCATACGCGGACCCCCCTCCCATGAATCATTCCAGAGCGCGCCGAGGCATCAACATGGATCTGGGGGCGCAGTCAAAACCAGACTGTATTAAATACACGCAAGCAGTAATGGTACCTGTGACTGACACATCCAAGGTTATCCTAGAGGGGGAGCGGTGTATCGAGGCGGGACGGTTTGATGAGGCACTTGATCTATTTGAGCAGGCGCTTGCCCTCAAACCAGGCGATCCTGATCTTTGGAACCTCAAGGGAGTCGCGCTCAGGGGGATGGGCAGGTACGAGGAGTCGGCGCGGTGTTTTGAGCGTTCACTCCAGATAGACCCGCGGGACAGGCACTCGTCTTGATGCCATGATTGTGCTATACGCCATGGCATCCTGCGCTGCCCGGATGCCGATTATTTCCTAAAATACAGTCACGTCCCCGGGTGCAGGCTCGCGTTCTGGCCTTACTTGCACCTCGGAATCCTCGTGTGCCATGCGCTGGTGCTCTCTTAGCTTTTCCAGATCCTCAAACCCCTCATGGCACAGGTAGCACTTTGGGCGGGACTCCTCTACGATTGGAAGTACCATACGGGGGATGACGTCATTCGGGTACTTATCCTTTGAGATTTCAGGGCACGGTCCTGCCTTTCAGGTGCTGAAACCCATCTCGTGACGGGCGTGGCCATGCCCCTGCAGTGCTCGATGCAGCCAGATACGCGAGGCCGGATTTCAAGGATTATATAAGAACCGAAGGTGTGATGAGCAATGTTGAATGGGCTTGCAGGCGACTCGCGTGCGCTGGATCGTGCCATTGCCGGAGAGGAGCTCTCGTACAAGGACGGCGTCGAACTGATGGACTATGACAACATTCATCTTCTTGGAGCCGTGGGGGATGCTATCCGCAGGAGGCTGGTGGGCGACACTGTGACCTTTGCAGCATCATACTATATGAACTATACAAACGTCTGTGCGGCCAGCTGCCAGATGTGCGCGTTTTACAGAAAGGACGGCGCAGACGATGCATACACGCTGACCCCCGAAGAGATAGTGCAGAGGGTCGGAATTGCCAAGCAGATGGGCGCCACAGAGGTACACATAGTGGGAGGGTTTCATCCCAAGCTGCCCTTGGAGTACTACGAGGACATGATGAGGACCATCAAGGAACGGCACCCGGACCTTAACATCAAGGCTCTTACTGCAGCCGAGATATTCTATCTTTCAAAGCTTACCAAAAACTCCACAAAGGAGATCCTGCACAGGTTCAAGGATGCGGGCCTTGACTCGATGCCAGGCGGCGGCGCGGAGCTGTTTCACCCGGACATACGAAACAGGATAGTCCGCGGCAAGTGCTCCGGACAGGAGTGGCTTGACGTCATCGGGGAGGCGCACGACATTGGAATCCGGAGCAACGTCACCATGCTGTACGGGCACATAGAGAAGCCGGAGCACATAGTGGACCATCTGATAAAGATCCGTGATCTGCAGAAAAAGACCGGCGGGTTCCTCACCCTGATTCCGCTAAAGTTCAGCATGGACAACACCGAACTTGAGCAGGAGCACCTCGTGGATCACGAGTGCTCGTCGGTGTACGACCTGAGGGTAATTGCCCTCTCGAGGCTCATGCTTGCAGGCGTCCTTGACAACATATCCGTGTACTGGGTGGCCTACGGCAAAAAACTCGCACAGGTCGCACTCTCCAACGGCGGCAGCGACCTGGTGGGCACCGCGTTCTCAGAGGAGATCTACCGTGCTGCAGGAAAACCCACCTCGTCCTCAGTCGACGAGCTGGCAGTAATGGCAAAGGAGATTGGACGCAGTCCGGCCCAGAGGAACACGCACTTTGGCATCCTAAGACGCTTTTAGCACATGTGCCTCTTTACCGACTCTACCTTTTCCTCCATGCTTGTGTTCCTGTCCCTCCGGGAGTCTATCTTGAGCACTACCTCCACCCTGCCCACCCCCAGGTTGTGGACAACCTCCATCATCCTGTCTGTGGCCTCGTGTATGGCGCCTATATCCTCTGACTCCAGGACCGTCCCCATGGGGTTGATCTCGTACCTGAGGCCGTCCATGTCCCGTATGGACTCTATCGCCTTTGCGATGTAAAAGCTCACGCTGGCATCCTTTGTGGCCATGGGGTATATGCTGATCTCGGCGTGTATCATGTGAATTGTTGCGTCATGGAGGTTTTTCAACATGTTGCATGCAGTACGCCGGCTCGTTCTACCTCTTCTCTTGTAGCCTGTGTCCACATGCCCTGCCTGACTGTCTCTGGTCAACCACCCGGCTTACCACTGGAACCTGTCTCATCTGGGTTAACCTGCTTGCCTGTACAGCGCGTTTAAAGACGTCACACTGATTTTCAACGCACCCCAGGATCAAGACTTTTCGGCTGCAAAGCGGTGCCTGTTCACCCCCCCCCCCAAACGAGTGAAACGTCATGCCGCCTACTGCGCAGTCACTCTGCAGCAGTCTTTTTCTCAATCTTTTTGGCGCTGTTTCGTCTTCTGGCGCCAAAGCTTATCAGCACCAACAGGAACCCCACCCCGATCAGTATTCCTGACAGGGTGTTGTAGTCATCTATCTCCTGCTGCGCCGTCAGGAGATCGATTATCTCCTCTTCTGTCATCCCGGCCTGTCCTGCGGGAACCGAGGCAGAGAGAAGGGTGGTCAGGATCACCCCCACAGTTATCATTGCAATGCCCCCCCCAAGGATTCTCTTGTCTACAAGAACCATGATGTCTAGTCTATCGCTCCTCCATATATTAGACATTGTCCATGTCCAGACCCGATACCAGAATTTCAGATATGGGGCTGTCCCCGCTAAAAGCCCTCGGGCGGCTTTTGGACAAATACGTTGCAGACAAGCACGTCGGTCTTGGAGTCCCTGTACTGCACGTTGCACGAGACAAACCTTCCGCGGAGCGTCCGTTCCAGCTGCTCCTGCGTGGTGTTCTGGTACTGCGGGTTGTCCGGATCGTCAATCTTTGCAACCATTACCCTCTCGGTCTTTCCGTACTCGTCCTTGTTGTCCTTTCTGACGTGGCTTACAAGCATCTCAAAGGTGTCGCCTGTGAGTATTCTGATCACAGGACCGCCGATTCCGTCTCCCAAGCCTCACCATTCCCCCATATCATGACTGCCTGGCCATGCTCAGCTCAAAGTCGGGAACCAAATCCTTCTTGCGTGCCATCTCGAACATCTTCCTGATGGACTGCTCCCCGGACTCTTTCATGTTGACTGTGACATGGTTCACGTACATCCTTACAAACCGCCCAATCAACTCGCGCGGCTTGCCCCTAGAGTACTGCATGGCATAGTCCAGCGCATCCTCCATGTGCTCAAGGCCGTACTTTATTGATTCCTGAAGGTACCTGTCAAACCTTGCTATGGTGTCTTCGCCCAGTTCGGTCCTCATCACGTTTATGCCAAGCGGCACGGCAAGCCCGCCGGTCGTATCGTTCCACCACTCCCCGACATCCAGGATCTTCTGGACGCCTTCCTGCATGTGCGACAGCTGGGTCTCGTGTATTGCAAGACCGACATCCACGTCCCCGTTCTTTACGGCCTCTGGGATCTTGTCAAAGTCCATCTCCACATACTCGAATCTTCCAATCATAAGCTGGAGCAGCAGAAACGCAGAAGTCATCCTTCCGGGCACCGCGATCTTGCGCCCCCTTGCCTCGTCTAGGCTCATCATGTCCCGTCCTATGAGGATGGGACCGTAATTCAGCCCAAAGCTTCCGCCGCTTCTCAGTATCGTGTACCCCCTGATGTACGCGCAGGCGTGGACAGAGACTGCCGTGACGTCAAGGGAAGGGTTCTTGGCACCGCGGTTCAGGCTCTCAATGTCCCCGATTACATGCTCTACTTCAAACCCCGGGGAGGGGACGGCGCCTGTCAGCATGCCATAAAACATGAATGCGTCATCTGCGTCAGGCGTGTGCCCTACAGTTATCCTCACAACCGGGTTTGAGACTGAATTAATAAAAACCAATCCCCCACAAGTCGGGCGGTGCGGCACGTGGCTTGGGCGCGAACCTGCTGCCTCAGTCCCGGCCGGCGTCTGTGATGCGCCTGCACCGCCGCGGCCACTCCTCTAATATATCTCAGGGACGGTACCACCGTGTGAACACCATCGAGGCATACCGGCAGGAGATCAGGCTGCAGCCTGAATTTCTCAAGTCGTTTGGGATGCAAAAGCCAATACCTGCAGATGAGCAGGACGGGTGCGTCTTTTCAGGAAGCGGGGACTCTTTGGCATCTGCGATGCTTGCAGAATCTTTCTCCGAAGGGCGCATTCGGGCAATGGATCCCCTGGATCTGTCCCGGAACAGGACCATTGCGCGCTCAAAGCACCCGTACATCATCTCCATATCCGGGGAGACCGTGGCCGGAATCCGGGCAGCCAAACTCGCAGGAAACGCCACTGCCATCACTGCCAATCCCAGAAGCAGGCTTGCTTGCGCCTCCAGGGACACGATACTGCTAGGGTTTCCCGGCAGCGGCGTATTCACCGCGGGAAGCATCTCGTTTCTGGCAAGCGCGCTTGCCTGCGTCTCCCTGGTGAGGCGTTTTCGGATGCCTGACCCCGAGGCGCTGTTCCTGAGGGCAGAGTCCGATGCGGCAGACGCGCATATCTCGGGGCGCCCCTACATCCTGGGAGGCCAGTCCGCATACCCGCTTGCAATGTACTGTGCGGCAAAGCTCTATGAGACTGTCGGGCATGATGCGCACTACTCCAGGACAGAGCAGTTCTCGCACATGGAGCTCTTCTCTGCTGGGAGGGGGGACACCGTAATACTACTCGAGGGACGAAACAGGCACAACAGGAACCTTGCAGACGGCCTCCAGGACGCGGGAATCAACGTGGTTCATCCTGATGTTCCGTCAGGCGACATCCGGGCCACGATATACCGCACGTTTTTTTCACAGCTGCTCTCTCTGCGCCAGGCAGAAGCCGAAGGCAAAAACGAGTGTCATTTTGTCACCGCCAAGAATCTTCGCAGCATCAGCAACCACATGATCTACTGAGCGGTAATGGGTTTGTGGGCATGCAGCCCTTGGCAGTCTGTTTGATCTTCTGCCAATGCGGCTTTCAGGCTTTTCAGATACGATGTACTTATTTACTGCATGATAGTAACATTAGTGTAATGTATCATGCATACATGATAATTGCAGTACTTGCAGTCAGTCTAGTGGGTACTGGAGCGTATGCGCAGGATTATTCCGGGGATCCGGCAGAGTCCACCCTTGAGGGAACAGTAGAGATAGGCGCACTGGTTCCAGTTACGGGTGACGCCTCGGGTCATGGCGAGGACATCAGGATTACCGTAGAGATTGCAGAAGTTGATTTTAACAGATATCTTGAGGAAAACGGAATAGACTGGAGACTCAACGTAGTCATAGAGGATACGGCATCCATGCCTGTTGTAGCACTTGAAAAGATAACAAGCTTTAGTGCAAAGGGCATCAGCGCCGTGGCCGGACCGTACTCGAGTTCCGAGCTGCGCAACATCAAGGGATACGCCGAGAAAAATGATATGATGCTAGTCAGCTACTCCTCAACGGCTCCTTCCCTTTCCATATCTGGGGACAGCGTATTCCGGTTTGTGCCGGATGAGACAAAACAGGCACCGGCGATTGCCAAGTACTTTTCAGAAGTCGGCATTACAAACCTGATTCCCATATGGAGGAATGACGAGTGGGGCAACGGACTGATAGATGCCGTAAGGTCGGAGTTTACTGCTATCGGGGGCGTAGTGGATGACGGGGTGAGGTACAATCCCGATGCAATCGAGTTCTCCTCCGAGGTCTCGCTGCTTGCCGAGATAGCCGAGGGGCACATAGCTGAAGTGGGTCAAGACAAGGTTGCAGTCGTAGTCGTAACCTTTAGCGAGATTACACCCATCGCGCAATCCGCGTCACAGTACGACTCGCTGTCGCAGGTATTATGGTTTAGCACGGATACGGTCGTAAACGACGCAGAGCTTGCAAATGACGCCATAGCCCAAAGGTTCTTCAACGAGTCTGGGTTGGTCGTAACCGCGTACGCCCTGTCCTCAAACCCGGTAGCGGAGAGGATCAGTGCGCAGGCAGTCGAGATCAGCGGCAAGGTTCCGAACACATACGCGCTCTCTGCGTACGATGTCGTCTGGGGACTCGGACTCTCGATACTTGAGGCAGACTCGACGGATGCTGACACCATCACATCCGTACTTCCAACAGTGTTGGAGGGATACTCTGGGGCTCTTGGAACGATAGTGCTGAACGATGCAGGCGATCTGGCCGAGGCCACCTACGACATATACGACGTGAGGGAGCCTGTATGGACGCTTCTCGGGTCATACGACTCGGCGTCTGACGTACTGGCATTTGTAGATGAAGTTGAACCCGAGGATTCGGCAGAGTCCACCCTTGAGGGAACAGTAGAGATAGGCGCGCTGATTCCGGTCACGGGCGGTGCCTCGGATCATGGCGAGGACATCAGGTTTACAGTAAGTCTGGCAGAAGATGACTTTAACAGATATCTTGAACAAAACGGAATAGACTGGAGGCTCAATGTAGTAGCCGAGGATACGGCAAGCAGTCCCGTTATCGCGCTTGACAAGTTGTCAGCCATCAAGGCAAAGGGCATCAATGGCGTGGTAGGGACGTACTCTAGTGCCGAACTGAGCAATGTCATGGGATATGCAGAGAAAAACAACATGTTGCTAATCAGTTACGGCTCTGTGGCTCCTTCCCTTGCACTGCCCGGGGATAAAGTATTCCGGTTTGTACCTGATGATACAAAGCAGGCGCCAGCAATTGCCAGGTACTTTGCAGAAATTGGAGTTACAAACTTGGTTCCCATATGGAGGAACGATGCTTGGGGCAACGGGCTGATAGATGCCATAAGGTCAGAGTTTACGAATATCGGGGGCGTGATGGATGCCGGGGTGACGTACAATCCAGACGCAAACGAATTCTCCACCGAGGTCTCATTTCTTGCCGACGCAGTCGAAAAGCACGCATCCGAGGTGGGATTTGACAAGGTTGCAGTCATAGTCATAACCTTCAGCGAGATTACACCCATCATGCAATCCGCATCGCAGTACGAATCGCTGTCGCAGGTATTATGGCTTAGCACTGACACGGTCGTAAATGACCAGGAGCTTGCAAACGACGCCATAGCCCAAAAATTCCTGAACGAGGCCGGACTGGTTGTAACCGCGTACGCCCTGTCCTCAAACCCGGTATCAGATAGGATCAATGAACAGGCAATCGAGACCGTCGGCAGGGCTCCGAACACATACGCGCTCTCTGCGTACGATGCCGTCTGGGGGATCGGACTCTCGATACTTGAGGGGGACTCGACTGAGACGGACGATATCATATCCGCAATGCCTGTTGTGTTGGAGACCTACTCTGGAGCCACTGGAACGATAGTACTCAACGATGCTGGCGATGTAGCCGAGGCTACCTACGACGTATACAGCATAAATGAATCTGTATGGACACTGCTCGGGTCATACGACTCGGCGTCTGACGTACTGGTATTTGTAGAGGGAGTTGGACTGGACGATGCCACGCCGGATGATGATGATGCTGCTGCTGTGACTCCTGACGATGCCACGCCGGATGATGATGATGCTGCTGCTGTGACTCCTGACGATGCCACGCCGGATGATGATGCTGCTGTGACTCCTGACGATGGAGGCGGATGCCTGATTGCGACTGCCGCGTACGGCAGCGAGCTTGCACCGCAGGTACAGTTCCTGCGCGAGATCAGGGACAACTCGCTCCTCTCTACGACATCGGGCGCGTCGTTCATGACCGGATTCAACCAGTTCTATTACTCGTTCTCTCCTGTAGTGGCAGACATTGAGAGGGAGAATGCAGTGTTCAGGGACGTGGTCAGAACAACGATAACCCCAGGAGTATACGCGTTGAGCATAATGATGCTTGCAGATCCGGGATCAGAACTCTCCGTCATCGCATTTGGCCTGCTCTCAATTGCAGCCGTGGCAGGAATCTACGTGGTAGCGCCCTTGCTTGCGGTTCATGCAGTTGCCAGAAGAATGAAAGACAGGCGCAGCCTGGAGAATTGGCAGACCCCGTCTGAGGATTAGCGGAGAGCGCAGGTATTCTCTTTCCGATGCAGGACAGCACCGTCCACGTTTTAAGAATCCAGTCTGGCTCAAGTCCGAGTGCCATCCGGGGAGCATCATGGAGGTAGTGTTTAAAGTCATCAGGAATTTGTACGGGGATCACATTCGATGCTGCAAGCAGGATCGCTTGGTTCGAGTACTCAGATACGGCTACTAGCAGAACGGGCGGCGCTGGAAGAGAACCAAGCGGGCTGGCAGAGGCAGTACCCCATGTTGCTAAGATAAGGGAATGATTTAATACCAGAGTTTTAGGCTGTGCGATATGGTCAAATTCAAGTCGACTGGGGAAGTTCTTAAGATCATCAAAAACAAGGACCAGATCAGGAACTTTGGCGTTATAGCCCACGTGGATCACGGCAAGACCACCATGAGTGACAGCCTCTTGGCGTACTCTGGGATAATAGCGCCTTCTGCTGCCGGAAAGGCGCTTGCAATGGACTTTGACAAGGAGGAGCAGCAGAGGGGAATCACCATATACCAGGCAAACGTCACGCTGCACTTCTCCCAAGACGACAAAGAGTACGTGATTAACATGATAGACACCCCCGGACACGTGGACTTTAGCGGAAGGGTCATTCGGAGCCTCAGGGCAATCGACGGGGCAGTCGTGGTGTGTGACGCAGTCGAGGGGATAATGACCCAGACTGAGACTGTAACCAGGATGGCCCTCGAGGAGCGGGTCAAGCCGGTGCTCTTCATAAACAAGGTGGACCGCCTCATAAAGGAGCTCAGGCTCACCCCGGAGAAGATGCAGCAGCAGCTGGTGGACGTCGTCTCAAACTTTAACCAGCTTCTCGATACATACGCGGAACCCGAGTACAGGGAGAAGTGGAAGGTCTCCATCCAGGACGCAAGCGTGACGTTTGGCTCTGCAAAGGACAGGTGGGCCATCAACATTGATCTTATGAAGAAGCGGGGGATCACCTTCAAGGACGTGATAGACGCCTACGAGAAGGGGACCGTCCCTGACCTGGTGGAGAAGGCGCCCCTGGCCGATGCCGTGCTCGGGATGGTCGTAAAGCACCATCCTGCCCCGCACGAGGCAGTAAAGTACAGGATTCCCCAGATATGGAAGGGGGATCTCGACTCGGACATCGGAAAGGCGCTTCTTGCATGCAGCGACGACGGGCCGACCATAATGATGATAGTCAACATGGTGCTGGATCCTGCCGCCGGCCCCGTCGCAATCGGCAGGCTGTTCTCTGGTACCATCAGGGACGGCCAGACGATCAACATAATTGACGAGAAGCGCGAGGGGCGAATCCAGTCTGTGAACTTTTTCATGGGAAACCAGAGGGAGCAGGTCGGCCATCTCGGCGCCGGAAACATCCCCGCGCTGCTTGGGCTGACCGAGGCCCGGGCCGGCAACACGATATCTTCTGTCAAGGGCATTCAGATGTTCGAGGGGGTAAAGTACGTCTCAGAACCCGTAGTCCAGGTGGCAGTAGAGCCAAAACACCCCAAGGACCTGCCCAAACTGGTAGAGGTGCTGCGGCAGCTGACCATAGAGGATCCCAACCTGGTGGTAAAGATAGACGAGGAGAGCGGCGAGACCATAGTCGCAGGCATGGGGGTGCTGCACCTGGACGTGGCAACGCACCGAATCCAGGACGCCAAGGTGCCCATAGTCACCTCGGAGCCTTTGATCAACTACAGGGAGACTGTCAAGGCCTCATGCGAGCCGGTAATGGCAAAGTCGCCCAACAGGCACAACAAGATCTTCATGAAAGTCGAGTCCCTTGAGCCCGAGATTGCACACATGCTCAGGACCGGCGAGATAAGCGATCTCAAGGACAAGCAGATCGTCTCTGACCTGCTAAAGGGCGCCGGATGGGACACTGACACCATCAAGAGGATCATGAGGTTTGACTCGCGCGGCAACGTCCTGATAAACGGAACCAAGGGGGTCCAGTTCGTCCAGGAGTCCACCGACTCTATAAACTCCGGATTCGACGATGTCATGAAGGAGGGCCCGCTGTGCAGGGAGCAGATGAGGGACTGCAAGTTCATCTTTACCCATTTTGTTCCGCACGAGGATACTGCCCACAGGGGACTCTCCCAGCTTGGCCCTGCATCCCGCAGGGCGTGCATGGGGGCGCTGCTCACTGCGGGGACCGCCGTGCTCGAGCCGGTGCTGGCAGTGGAGGTGCGCGTTCCGACCGACCTGGTGGGAAACGTGGCGACTGTCCTGTCAGGCAAGCGCGGCAAGGTGCTTGACATGGTCCAAAAGGGCGCATCAAGCATCATTACCGGCGAGATTCCGGCATCCGAGACCTTTACGCTCTCAGAAGAGATGAGGGGCCATACTGCAGGACGCGCAACATGGAACACGTCATTCAAGGCGTGGATCGAGATCCCAAAGTCCCTGCTGCAGACGGCAGTCTCTGACATCAGAAAACGCAAGGGGCTTGCACCCAACCCGCCTGTCGCAAGCGAGTTCATCGACAGGGAATAGGACTCGCGCACGCCTCCCACGGTGCATGCAGAGCAGGTAGTAGCAGCAGCAGAGCCATCCCATGCACCCCCAGGTTATTTATTCAGGTACGCCCCGCTACTACTCCATGGGACTGCTGTACACAAAGTTCTACATGGATTTTGAGAGCGAGGAATGGGATCAAATCTCCAATGACCCCATCATATTCCAGACAGTCAAGGACGGCGTATCCATTGAGATCGAGGACACGTCCCACAAGTCATACCGGCTCAACTTCAAAAAGGGCGGACGGCTCAAGATGTTCCGGGTTACCGGCAAGTTCAGGCTTACGTGGGATGACGGGGATGTCCTGAAATGACTGCAGAACCGCCGCCGCCGCCGCCGCATGATCCGCCGGCAGGCGCACCACCACCACGACGGCGCCCCTCTCCCCTGGAACGGCAGGCAAGAAACGCGCTGCACAACTTTGATGGCGTCTCTGCAGACGAGTTCCTTGGAATCATCAACCAGATTCTGCCAAGCCTTCAGAGCAGCCTCACGTCCGAGTACCTCCGGGGCAAGATTCAAAAGATTCAGGCAGTCTCAGACGGGGCCGAACGAAAGCGCCTCTGCAGGGCGCTGACCCCCTACCTTGACTGGTACCTCCAGGGACTATGAAAACTGTCCCAGCCTCTCCAGCGCGGTGCCGATGGATGCCAGGTCGCCTTCTGCCTCCCTCATGTCCCCCACAAGATCCACAAAATAGTCGTATCCGGAGTCCCGCGCCTTGAGGATGTCTGCCTCATAGCATGAAAGCGACTTTTTCAGAAACGGCAGCTCTCCCCTTAGCTCGTCGATCTGCCTGGTGCCGTCCAGGCACTCCTGGATGGCCAGAACCGTCTCGTTGATCTTCGGGATGGTCTTTGCCGCCTGCTGGACCAGGACCGGCCCAAACATGGCTGCTGCATCCTTGAGCTCCGGACTGCGTCCTATGGTTCTCAATCTCTTTTTGTAGTGGTGCAGTGATTTGAGCACTATCCGGTACCCGCCCTCGTCCTTGAGGTAGATTGCGCCAATCCATGCCTTCTCTGACATTTCACTGCCGGTCTGTTTCATCATTATAAATTTGGTTGCGTGCTGCAGATGGTACACCGGTTGCTGCATGTTCGCGCATCCTTGCGGCTGGCACTTGTGTGCGAATGCATTGAGAAATGTAATTCGTGTTGGGGGGAAACGCCGCGAAAACCCGGATGCCGTCCTGCGGGGAAAAATGTAGATCAGTTGCTCATTACACCTAAGGATCGTCTTCCTGATTGAATTCCAATAACATGAAAAACAAATCTAAAAAGCAATTTAGTGATACAGATCTAAGAAACCTTACAAGCATAGCACTGATGGCGATAATGGTGGCCGGCGGACTCACGTTTGCCATACCCGGCATGGAGCCGGCACAGGCCGCACAGATATCAAGCAACCCGAACCTGAAGGTATCAGCGGAGGGACAGAACGCCGACAACGAGATAGCAGCGACCAACATAGTGGAGGTCGTGATTATTGACGATCTGACTGACGAAAATACTAGCCGACCAATAGTAACCGTGGACGGAAACCGCCTTGGAATGAAATTTTTCTCTGGTGCATGGTATGGATACTTTGCAGCTGATGAAATCCGGGGGTCTGGTTTAGCTAACGACGCCGACGGCAATGCTTGTACGGCTGCACTAGCACCCGTTCAAACAGACGCTGGTCTCTATAATATTGCGATGCGAGGCTGTACAGAAGTTAATTCTCTTGTTGGCGACCCACCATTTGCTGACCATCGAGTCCAACTCATTGAGGATCTAAGCAGCGGATTTGACGTTGTTTATGAGAGGCCGGGAGCAGACCAGACCGTATCCATGGATTATGACGATCCGTCCGAGAGCGCAAGCCTCGACAGGTCGGTATACCCGCAGGGTACAGGCGTGGTAATCACGCTCGACGACCAGGCACTCAACGTGGACCCAACATCTGCGGATACTTGGTACCTTGGCAGTGATGGGACCTCATACTACAGGGACGTTCCAAACTCTGTTCAAGGCAATGCAGACAGAGCTGAAGCCGAATCTGCCGCCATAGACAAAAGAGACGCTGCTTTGGCTAAAGCCATAGTGGATAGAGACGCCAAGATCACCGAGGCCGAAAGAGATAGAGACGCCAAGATCGCCGCAGCAGTCCCGGCTACAGCCATTGCTGAAGCCGCAGAAAAGAGAGACGCTGCCATCACTAGATCCACTCAGGCCGTTGACGACATCACCCTGACAGTAGAACAACAGAACCGCGCACAAGAGGTACTAGGAGACAAAGACATCGAATTTAGCGATCCTATTGAAGCTGTGGAGATAGCCAATTACAAGGGCATCGCGCAGCTAGAGTACGAGATAATCGCCGGATTCGAACCATTCGATGACATCAATACGGTTCCCGATGCAGGTGCCTACATAACTGCTGTCAACACCAAGCTTAGTACCTTCTATGAGGGCGGCACTCCACCTGCCTATGCGACTGACGGCGACGCTGCTGCACAGACCGCACTTGTTGCGGACGGCTCAGCTGATGCAACCTACACCGCAGTCAATGGAGACAAAACTATCACAGATACAGCCGATGCTGCATACAAGGGTACCGCACAGGCAGAATACGAAGTAATCGCAGGTGACGGCCCAGGTGGCACCGTAGAAGGTAGCGCACATGCAACATACGATGATGATGTTGAATCCGCAAATACTACCTATACTACAGAATCTGGTGATGCTGTAACTGACAACCCAGATCCCACTGACAGTAACGGAATCGCAGTTTCAACCGACGAGGGCTTTAGCCTCTCCAAATACAACAACGGCAACACCGCCCTGGTAGAATGTGTTGAATCTTGTAGCACAAGCAGCACAGACGAATTCCTGATAGAATTCGGCGAGGACGACTCGAACACCTCAGTATTCACCAACGCACCCGGCGACACGCCAAACGTACGCACCACCGCAAATGCCGACAGGGGACTGTCATTTTCAGTAACATATGACAACACCGTGACATCCTCCATAGGCTTCGGTGAGACCAACATCGTAATAGACGCAGGTGACGAATGGAACTCTGGCGAGGAGATCGGCATCACGCTGACAGACAGTGACGCCAACACCAACTCACTTAACGACGACGACCTATCGGTTACGAAATCATCCCACATCATTCCAACCATAACGATTGGAGAACCGTTCACACTTGGAGGCGATGATAACGGCAGAATTGCCGCATCCACTTCAGGTAGTGCCACGGGAACCTTGGACATTCCGGACGGTAACTTCGAAGGCGTGCACATGCTGAACTATGATGTAAGCGCACTTGGCGACGATGCATCGGTTACTATCAATAGTAATCGCGTGGATACTGATGGACGTGGTCTGGTAGACGTCACTGAGTACATCGATGACGACTATGCAGTCAACATCAGATACAGTGGAGACGCATCAGATGACATGATCGTGATCGACGTATTCTCGTTCGGTCTTATAGACGGAACCGACTTGGTCAACAACGCCATCTACAGGCTTGAACTCCAAGAGGACGGAGACAACAGCAGTGACTTTACAGGCACTCTGGAGTACATCGGACTCAACCAGGTCAACATACTGAATGATGACACATACACCGGCATTCAGGCAATCGATGACAACATCATACTGATATCCGACGACAGCTCAGTTTCCGTAGACTATCTTGACATCGACACCAATGGCGACGAGACGCTGTTCACGGCCGAGGCAGCCACCCCGACACACTCGGGTGCGGTATACTTCGACTCTGACGCCTACAAGGTGGCAGACACAGCCACAGTGACCGTAGAGGACGCAGACCTGAACGTTGATAGCGGGAAGGCCGACGTCTATACGACGATCGACAGTGACATTGTCGGCGTCGCCTCGACCGAATTCACAAACGGCGAACTGCTCATCGTATCCATCGACAGCAACCCATGGGAGGCAGGATGTGACGGCATGACCGGACTTGACGCTACAGACTTTACGCTTCAGGAGACAGGAGCCGCCACAGGCGTGTTCACCGGTACCTTCGCGGTTCCGGCAAACTACTGTCATCCTAACGGAAGTCCAGCCGGCGTCACAGGCGCTGACATCTCAGTCAAGTATCTTGACTTCAGGGACGACTCTGGTTCAACCATCAGCGTAAGCGCTTCTGCGGGAATACGATCCGCAACAGGATCCGTAAGCCTTGACAGGACCGTCTACCCGGTGCCATTCAGTGCAACCTCCTTTAAGACGGCAGCAGGCGATACCCTTTCAGCAGGCGACCTGACCGTCTATGTCAGCATCAACGATCCTGACTATGACACGTCAGCCAACGGAATAGACACCATCGAAGACGCATCCCTTAAGGTGAGCGTACTCCGCGGCGGTTCTGCTCCCTACGAATTTGCTCCTGTTGGAGACTCAGCAGCCAATGCAATCTCTGAGACTGCACCCAATTCTGGCATATTTGAGCACGAGATGACCATCACATACGCGACTGGTCCATCCAGCAACAAATGTCCAGACGAGCTGGAAAACTGTATCATGCAGGGAGACATTCTCCATGCTGAATACGAGGATCCATCCGACGCATCAGGCAGTCCAAACACCGTTACCGACTCTGCAACGTTCGACTTGCGAAACGGCGTACTCCAGTCCGACCAGACTGCGTACATCATCGGAAGCGACGCGATACTGACACTCATCGAACCCGACCTGAACCTTGACAGCGACTCCACAGAGACGTACACCCTTGACCTGATAGAATGGGACTCTGACGCGGGCACAGCCACACTTGATGATGGCGTGTTCGGCGCGACGCCCTCCAATCTCCTTGAAACCGGCACCAACACTGGAATATTCCAGGTCGTGATCAGCATTCCAAACGAGATAGACGATGACCGCCTCGAGAGGGGTGAGGAGATCACACTGGAGTATACAGACTGGGGACCATCCGGCTCTGACTATGTCGGAGACAAGGACGAATCCGTAACTGCCACCATCTACACGTCCAACTTTGGCGCAACCATCGAGCTGGACCAGCGCGTCTACACGTGGACCGACAAGGTCTACGTGACAGTAGTCGCACCGGACCACAACATCGATGCAGACCAGGTTGACGAGATAGGCAACAACGACGACTACCCGGTAAGGGTATCCACACGCGGAGAGGCCATTGAGGAGTACAAGCTTGTCGAGACTGGTGCCGACACCGGCATCTTCACAGGCGAGGTAATCCTGACAGGATTCTCCAATCATGACGCAGACGGCGACGGCAGCGACGGCGACGCGACCGGAAGGACATCTCCGGATGGAAGCGGACCGACCAACGGCGAGATAGGAACCGACAGCGAAAGCGGAATATCCGTATCATTCAAGTTCTCTGACGGCGAGACAGTAAGCAACTCTGCCCTAATCAGGTGGAACGTAGGAGAGGTCCAGTGGCTCGAGGCAAGTTATCCTGCCAGCGGATCAGGAATAGTCAGGATCATAGATCCAGACATGAACCTGAACCCGGAGGCAGTCGACAACTTTGACGTGACCGTCTGGTCCGACTCTGACGGAGGCGGAATCGACCTCACCGTGACTGAGACCAATGCTGCAACCGGCATCTTTGAAGGCACCGTCTTCTTTGGTGTTGGAGTTGACACATCTGGTCACAGGCTCAGGGTAGTAGAGGGCGACACCGTAACCGCGCAGTACTACGACAACACGCTGCCGGCACCGTTCAAGGAGACAGAAAGGCTCCGAGTTGGCGCCACCACTCTGATCGGTACCATCGTGCCGCCACTGGAGAGGGCACCAATCTCTGACCTGCGAGCAGTCGATTCATTCGGCAACACCTTGGACACCGTATCCGTTGACACCCAGATTCAGCTAGAGTCTGACGTGACCAACGGACAGGACAAGGAACAGGCGTTTGCCTACCTCATACAGGTACAGGATGAAAACGGCGTCACGGTCTCACTTGACTGGATCAAGGGTTCGCTGACGGCATCACAGTCACTCAGTCCGGCAGTCTCTTGGACTCCAGACGAGGCAGGCACGTACGACGTGACTGCGTTCGTGTGGGAATCCATCGACAACCCGACTGCACTCTCACCAACCGCAACGATAGCAATAACTGTAAACTAGAACACACACCCCTTTTCTTTTTTTTATTTTGAATATGGCCTAACGTGGGTTATGCCGACTTGCATGCCGCCATGATCTCATTGCATATTGTTCACGTGATAGCGGATTCATTCCTTGCGACACGTTGGCCGGGGATCAGGCGAGCGATTCCCACGCGGTGCCAGCCATGGCATCCCAGTCTAGCCAGCACGAATTCCTTCACTGTCAGGCAATCCGCGGTGTGTTCAAACGCGTGGTACGCCACCACATCTGTTTTGACAGGCTGCCGCGCGATCCTGAGAATTCAGGGCGTCATGGGGGCACATTTACAAAGACTGACACTCCAGACAATCCAGAAGTAATCACGGCACCACAGGATCCGGTGGTGGTTCAGGCAGTATCACACTAAGCAGCCTTTTGGGTCATCTGGTACTGGCCTGTACGAAAGTCTGCCGCATTGCAGAGCCGTCATGCGGATGTGTTCGTACCAATCCATGCCAATGGTTGTTTCCTTCAGACGTCTTCCTGCAGCGGAGGCGTGTTCCGCCTTATCAGGCGCAGCATGATGCCTGCAACGAACACCCCGATGCCGCTCAGGCCGATAAACGTGCCTGCATTCTTGACAAATCCCAGAACCGGTTCCGTGGGTCCCCGTTCTATGAGATAAAACATGGCCAGTCCCGCTACAAACATGACCATCCCTGCGATGAGGACTGCAGTCTCTCCCTTCACACCATGGATATCCTGCCCCGACTAATAACAGTGCATGTGCTGACTGCATCTTGACAAACCTCCGGGTAGGCACGGTACACACAAAGTATCCAAGGCCGTTCCGTGATGTTGCAGGTAACCCGGATATCCTGAAATGACGAATCCTGTCCGACTGGAGGGCATGGCTCAATGACTCCCAGACATTAGGAGATGCGTCTTGGCGTGCCTGCGCCCCACATTTGGGGGAACGGCACATGGCAATTTTTTAAATATGGCTCCATTGAACGAGTTTCATGCGGGCCATATGGAACGATGTCGTGATTGCAGAAGGAAGCGACATAGTCGACCTTGACGGAACCAAGTACTTTCTGCCCGAGGCCATCAAGACAGAATACTTTGCAAAGAGCCAGACTACAAGCGTCTGCGGCTGGAAGGGAATGGCAAGCTACTACTCTGTTACCGTAAACGGAAGGACCAACAGGAACTGCGCGTGGTACTATGCAGAGCCAAACGATGCGGCCAAAAAGATCAAGGGCAGGATTGCGTTCTGGAACGGCGTGCGCATAGAGGACTGACTCGGCACGCCACAGCATGAACAGATTCGGAGGCCTGCGGGGTCATCAAAGATTGGCGTGCGATTCTGATTGTGGCCATCCATTGACGCTGCGATGGCCTGGCAATCCCACGACCGGGATTTGCAGTACCTGCATGTTTTGATAGCTTATATTTAGCCTGTTATCCTCACAAAAATACATGTCAGTAGCAAAGTCAAACCTTCTGAAGATCGTCGAGGACATCATAGACATCAGTCCAAAGATGAGGTTTGCTGCAATCATTGACTCAAAGGGCAACGTGCGCGAGGCCATCATGAAGAAGGGAAAGACCAACCTCAAGTCCCAAAAGGAGCAGGAGCACTTTTGCATGCAGGTGGCACAAAGGCGTACCATGCGCAAGGAGTTTGACACGTCGCTTGGCAAGGTCAGGTATGTCCATGTTGAAAGGGAGCATGTATCGCAACTGGTCGTGTACACAAGGCGAAGCATCATCTATTTCACGACAGAGGCAGAGATGCCGCCTGTCACGATGTCCCGCCTGATAACCAAGGTAAAGAAGATCACCTCCATGATTTAGCAAACCATTAGATAATGCAGGCGCCATGTGTGATGCTGTTGGTTCCGCACAAGTACATCGGGGATTCAAAGATGTTTGAGTATGACAGGTACTACAGGGAGTGCCAGCATTCGGGCAGGCCGTTTATCAGGGCAAAGGTAAGTCCCGTGCACGGAAGGTACCACGTGCAGATGGACATGGTGCCGTGCGGCCGCCGACTGTCATTGCGCGAACAGGACGCAATACAAGAGATGTTTGAGGCGGAGGCGGATTTTGTAAGATCGCGTCCCGGCACATCCGAGGGATTCTCCATAGACCCCGAACTGGTGTGGTTTGACGGCGTATCCCCCGAACACCTGGATGCGTTGTGCTGCCGACTGCATGACATGGTGCAGGGCGGAACCGGGCAGGGCCAACCCGAATGACGGTTCCAGTCTGCGGCTTTGCCTGGATCCGACGTGCCTGTAGAATGTGCCTGTCAGTCGCCGGGGGCGGCTTCTGCATCCCACTCTTCTGGCGTGACATCTGGAAACATCTTTTTTATCCTGTCAAGATCCTGCTCCATGGCCCTGACCCTTCCGTCAAGATGGCTCCTTATGGTGGGGTCTTCCTCGGATCCCATCTCCTGTTTGATCTCCGAGATGGTCCTGCACAGTGATCTGTAGTATGCCATGTGGTCCCTTTTTGATGCCCCTGGGTCATCCTCCTTGTTGTCCTCCACAATCGACAGTATGCCATTGGCGGTTAAGTACCTGACGCCTGCAGGGACTGCTCTACAAGGCATGATATGACATGGCTGCCGATCCGGGCAGGCTGCATGACTCTGCACGTACGCATATGACGTCACACGCGACAGCATCCGGAACTGTACTGCGCCTGAACGGCACTGCACTGGCAGGCATTGCGCCGTTCCAGAACACCCCAGTGCTTTCATGCGGGGTAGCACCTTTTTTGATCTTGGCAGCAGCCTGCAGGTGGCCAGACTGATGTGGCCGGCTAGCCCGGACAGGACATGTCCAAACATGTTAATACCAAGCAGCCTGCAAGTTGCGCGTATGGACGTACTGCTTGACGAGATGTATGACGGCTTTGATTACAAGATTAACAGCCTTGGCCTCAAGTGCAAGGCGTACAGCGTCAAGAAGCTCCTGGCCCAGGGCCATCCGCTCAAGACCGACTATTCTGTGATCAGCTATGTCAGGGACAACGGCATGGTGCTGATTACAGAGGATGTTGAAAATGGTAAGGCGTGCAGGGAGAATAACATCCCATGCATACTAATAAGCCGCGATGTCATACTCGATGCCATGGTGGAGCAGCTCAAAAAGTACTGCTGATCTGCAGGATACACCATCATCCGGATCTGAATGTTGTCATGGAGTCGTGACCTGCGCACCCTGACATGAATCTGGCAGGTACCGCCACTATGCCCCCCGGGAAATCCAGCCGGTGGCCCATGACACCAGCAACACGAGCCGGACTGTGCGCCGTCAGATGTCCTTTCTCAGTAAGTCGTTGATGGCCTTGGAGTAACTGTATGCCCTGTTGGTTTCCTGTATTGTCCTGGCCTGGTACTCCCGCACCTTGCGGTCCAGATCGTCACTGATCATGATTGTAACTCGTTTTGCTATGGGATACGTAGATCATTTTCGATATTTATACAAACCCCGTCTTGGATTGCAGTGGTTTACGGGCGTGCCACCTCAACGACAGTATCGCTCACGTCCAGATTCCGTGCATGATGCGCCTTTGCGGTCCATTTGCATTCACATTGGATGAACCATAACGCCATACGGTGCTGCCTGTCTGCCTGCATGTGACTTTTCCCTTATACCATTTTGGAGCATATCCGTCCATGATGTGCAATCATTGCAGAATGGATCGGTGTGAGAGTAACGTGACCGTATGTGAGTCATGCATAGGCAACGGGTGGTGCGACGACTGCGGCAAGAACAGGCAGGCCGGATACGCATCGCAGTGCAAATACTGCTTTCTCAAATGATCATGCGGCAAGTGACACTGCCACGAAGCACGTTACTATTCGGCATTCAAGGGATAGTTCTTGACGCACGCCAGTCTGCAATGGCAAAATATGCCACATGCGTTATGTGTATCAGGGATATCGTGATTGGCACCATGTGCGGCAGTTCGGGAAACATGATCTGCGCAAACAGCCACCCGCAGACGGCCCAGAACGCCGACATGCTCACAACCACTGACATGTCCGATATCGGCCCCCAGCGACATGCCCGCCTGCGTTCCATGGGAAGCAGGCATTGAATCTAATAAAACGGCCGCAAAACTTCTTCATTGTGCCGTCTCCGATTCCCAGCATGCAGGGTACACTGCAGACATGCGTCAAACATCGAGTTGTGCAACGGCGGCAATCCGTATCTTGTGCCCTACACGGAACCGGCCAAAACGGGAATACCAGTTTTTCCAAAAGCAGTTTAAATACGAACTTTCGCTACAATATTGCAGTTTATAATAACCACGTTTTGTATTGGGATGCTTTTCTTTTAAAGGTTTGAGCGGACAGAGGGTATGAATTCACCTGTCCTTCCTGTCACAAAAAAATGATCATACTGATCCATATGCTGGCAATACACATCACTTTACATGGTAAATTCACGGCACATGAGCAGGGACCAGCTAAAAGAGGAACTCCTAGCACGGAACCGGGAGATTGCCACCCTCAAATCCGATCTTGAGAAGGCACTTGGCAGGATAGAACGTCTTGAAAGGGCCTTGGGGTACAGCGAACGCCTCATGACATACTATACAAACCCCAACACGCCGCCCTCATCTGAATCCCTGGAATGGAAGGCCCAGAAGAGGGAGCGGGCAAAAAAACAGGAAAAGGAGGGCAAATCCAAGCGCGGGGGAAGAAAGGGACACGCGGGGGCGTCGCGCCCCCACGACCCGGAAAGGACCGTATCCCACAGGTTCGGGCGCAGGAAGTCGGGCAGGAGGCGGGTGCCGGTGCTCCCGGAATGCGGGTGCGGCGGCGGCGGCGGCCGGATGGCGATTGGCAGTCCGCGCGTGCGGGACATCACGGACATCAGGGTGACTGCGTGCGAGACGCGGCACCGCGTGGAGACTGCAGTATGCGGCTCATGCGGCCGCAGGGAAGATGCTCCAAACGACCTGCCGCGGCGGGGCAACTTCGGCAAGGGCATGGTCGGACTCGTCTCAGAACTGCGCGCGGCACGGGTGCCGCTCAAGGGAATCTCGGTCGCGGTGCGCTCCATAACGGGCATTATGCTTGCAGGATCCACCGTCAACAACATCATGGCACGCGTCGGGGACGCCTCGGGCCACGAGGCAGGCAGGATCCTCGGGGAAGTGGAGGCTTCTGACTGTGCCGGGTTTGACGAAACCAGCTGGCGAAACGACGGCCAGAAGGTACACGCAAACGTGGCACAGTCGGGCAAAAACATCGCAATAAACATCAGCCAGAGCAGGGCCACGCTCATGCTCGATGCCATGGACAAATTTGACGGGGTGGCGATAACTGACGGGTACACCGGATATGACAGGTTTGACAAGGACGGCATGCACCAGTCGTGCTGGGCGCACGACCTCCGGCAGACAAGGCACCTGGCAGAAAAATACTGCGCCGTGCCTCCCGAGACCAAACGTGTCCGGCGGCGGCGGCGGCAGCTCCACGAGGACCACAAGTGGGTGTTTGAGAGGGCAAAACTGCTGGCCGCGCAGGAGGCGCGCTCGCCACAGCTGCGGCATACGATGAACCGCACCATGCAGGACGTGCTTGACCGGTACCGCGATGCCGGTGGTGGTGGTGACGATGACGACATGCAAAAGGTGCTGGACAAGCTCGAGAGGCACCTGCACCGCATGTTTGCGTTCCTGGAGCATCCCGGCGTCGAGCCTACAAACAACGCCAGCGAGAGGGCGCTGCGCTACCTGGTGGTGTTCCGCAAGATAAGCGGGCAGACCAAGGGCGGCTCCAAGGCCATGAAGCGCCTTGCAGATTTTGTCACGTGCGTCCTCACGTGGAGGGCACATGGCAAGAGCGTGGCCGAAGAAGTTGGTCGACTGATATAAGGGGCAGGTGAATTCATACGACAGAGGGACGCGCACCGACCCTACGCGACACATAATGCTTCATGGCAGCATGTCATGGAAAGGCCATGCCGAATTTGAGCACCGGTACGAAGGCAATCTGGCCGGAATGAGCTTAAGATATACACATCTTGGCGGTGCCACCTCGGAGCCGTTTACAATATGGTTTGGCAGATGACCTGGCATTTGCGCGGCAAGACAGACAGCATCGCGTTGCAGAAACTGTGCATGCATGCGTACGTACCGCGGGATGGTTCCAATTGAGGGTCATTCACGCGATGGCAGATTCACGCCTCGTCATGGCACGCCGGCCGGGATCAAACAAGCGATTCCCACGCGGTGCCAACCATGGTGTCCCAGTCAACGACAGGCACAAATTCACCGATCCTTTCTGGCAGTGTTGCCCAATAGTCAAGCATTCCGTTGTATGTCCAATATGCCTGGAGCGTCGTGCTTGACGGCGCCTCGCCCCATGCCACGAACGTCAGGACAGCCGAGACGAACAGCAGCGCGAAGAATATGCCGGCATCTCGCAGGAACGGCCTTGCCATCGGAGCAAGTTTGTCAATAAAGGAGGCGTCATATCCACCGCTACCGCTTTCGCTCCATCCAGCGGTCTGTTCGGACTCGTGGTATAGTACCCGTCATAAATATCCGGAATGGTGACGGGGATTTTGGCACGTCACGCGTCCGGCATCGCACTACCGGGACAGCAGAAACGTTTAGATCATTCCACTCCCAGACCATGCCGTGACCGGAGAAAAACACCCGGACGACAAGGTGCCCAAGGGGGACAAATTCATGGAGGGCATATCTGCCAATGACATCCGGGCAGTACACGGGATGGACAGGTATGCCTGGAGCAGTTTTCCGCTACTCATTTGCCTACGGCGCAAGGAAGGTGACGGGTGCTCGGAGATTGCAGACATGTTTTACATGTCACCCGATACAGTCGAGGACTGGCTGTGCCGGATGCACCACGGCGGGCTAGATGCGCGGCACGAGTGTCGTGATCCATACTCGAAGGATCGGGCCTGACTCCCACAGGTACGCGCACCTCGCCCCCAAGTCGTCAGGCAGCAGCAGTCGCCTTGGCGCGCCTGATTGCATCTGTCGCGTATTCTGGCAGTTGGGGCAGACTTACCGTGCCTGACTGAATCATCTCGTCCATGGCTCCCGTCATGTCCTCCACACGCCGGTACAGGCCGTTGGCGACGTACCTCTTGAGTTCTTTCCAGACCATCTCGACTGGGTTGAGATCCGGCGAATATGTCGGCTGGTAGGCAATCCTGACGTCCCCATCGTACTTTTTCAACTCTGCCATCAGCTTTTTGGATTTGTGGATGGATGCATTGTCCATCACCAAGAGTACCTTCCCGTAGGCATCGTGCAGGCCATTGACAAAATCAATCATCGAATCGGTGTTGCCGCAGTCATAGTACCTGTGGTGTAGCAGACCGTCCAATCCCAGTGCCCCAAAGCACGTGTAGCTCCTGCCAAACGGCTTGATCACCTGCGGTATTGACAGGCCACGCGCAAGCCAGGTCATGCCGCGGATCGTTTTTGTGGTAAAATGGGACTCGTCCATCCAGAAGAGGCGGTGTCCATCCACGGTATTGCTAAAAATCTCCTTTGCCAGGCCGCGCTTAAATTCTGCCTTTACCTCGTCAGAAGGCGAGCGGCCGTGGCGCGGCCTTCCGGGTTTTCTGTATGTCTTGTTCAGCCTGTGCATCGTCCTGTATGCCGTACTGGGAGAGACGTTGTCAATGGAGAACAGACTGGAGATCATGATCAGAATCAGCCTTCCGGTCCAGACGTTGGATTTTATCCCACATCCGCCCGGCTGCCTGTCGATGGACTCGGATATCTTTGAATGGATTTCTGGCTGGATCTTTCTTGGCCTTCCGGGCTTGGTCTTGTCAGGACATGCATCAAGACCGCCCAAGTGCATGCGGTGCAGCCGGTCGTAAATGGTACTGACCGGCACGTGCAGCTTGCCTGCGATCCATACCCCGTCTTCTCCCTCACGCCTCCACATGCAGGCAAGCAGTATGTTGACTGCTTTGCCGTTCTTCTCTTTTTTGAGGGCCTCTTGGATCTCCCTCATGGATGTGCCTGCCATGAACGCGTCTCCCTTGGGTATGTTTTCGTTTCGGCGTTTTGTACCAGCCATGATTAAGCGCGGAGGTATCGCTGATCTTAAGGTTTTGATTATTCAGGCAGTACCGGAACCAAAACTGGGTTTACCGTTCCGGATCTTTATGATGGGCACTATACGCTGCTGCCACCTCTTCGGTTTCTGCAGGCTGCCGCAAGGCCATGAGTATCAGGATTCCGCGCCTGATCATGATGCACTGCGCCAACAAGTACAGTGAAAGGAACGGAAACGTCACGAACATGAACTGCGGTCCCATGGCAAACATACCGTTCTCTGACATGAAGAACACGGAGTGGGCAAAGCCCATGCTGGAAAGGATTCCCCATACTGCACCAAACCCCGGTATCAGCACTGGCGCGCTCCTCATTATCTCGTGCCACCAAATCTCAAGTATGCCGCTTACCGGCACTGCCGTCTCCTGGACCGCAAAGTCCGGCCTCGGCAGCCAGAACGCCGCCACGAAATACGCGACCGTGCAGCCAAGCCACGCCAGCGGGATGAATATCCGTGGGTTGGTCAGGTTCATGACATTATTGATGTTCCGTCAGTAATAAAGGGATGTGTATTCATGATAAGTAAACATGGCATGTACGGTTGTTGGTACAGTATGGTGTACCATCTTTCAATTATGCCGCGTTTTGGCCAATCACGGCATGCTGACTTGCATGAGGCCGCTGTGGATTCGCGACGTGCTGTTTCCCCACCATACGTCTGCTGAAGTGCCGCTGCCTGCATACACCGGAGTCGAGGCCGCCATTGTTCTGGAGCTCACCACAAACTCCACAAAGTCGCCTGATTGGACCGGCACGCGCATGGTTGCATCGTCGTCTTCCATGCCGTATTCCAGGCCGCCGTTGTACTGGTATACGAGGTGCCTGTCCAAGTAATCGCCGGGCACGACAGTGACGTCCGTGCTTTCAAATATCGTCTGGCCTTGGACCCATTCGCCGTTTACGTACGCATTGACGTATACCGTGAGCGGCCCCTGTGCTGCCATCACCTGCTGCACCCCCGCCGGATTGTTGTCTATTACCCACTGCGTTATCGGGCCCCAACTGACGCTGGTCGGGTCTGCATGCGTGGCACTGTCCACCCATACACCGCACCTGTCATACACGAAACACTCCTCCGTGTCAGGCGCTCCGGGCGGGGTAAAGTTTCCATAGTAATAGGAGTCAAACGGGAATTCCGCGCTTCCGGACGCCTTGGCATTGACGAATTGGATCTGCATGTCGCCGGTGCTGTTGGCAAACGCGGCGATCCTGTCAGACGCGCGCGCCACCGTGAATCCCAGGTCATTGCTGAAAGCGTATTTGGTCGCGGAGTTTTCGGCCTCTGTCATTCTTACAGAATGCGGAAACTGCTGGATATCTGCCAGGATGCCGTCTGCCCATTCCCCGTTGACCCTGATTGCAATCGCATTGGCATCCGGGTACAGCGGGACAAGCAACTCGTCCCCGTCATTGTACAACCCCTGGCGCCCATCAAAACTGATGTCAGACCCGCCTTCCAATATGACTCCGGCAATGTCCATGCCGTCTTGATCTATGCTTACCTGCAGCATGGATTCGGCCACGTATATGATTGGAACGTGCCACCGAAAGTCCTTGGTTTCTTTGTTGTATGCGTCAAACATCACGGCATCGCTGCTGCCTCCGCGTCTGGACAGGGAGTCGGGCCATATCGTGAGTTCAAGATTCTTGCCCTCAAAGAAATCAAAATCCATGTCTGCAGGAGTGACTTCTATGCCGCCTGCGCTCGACGTCAGGCCGGATATTATGGTGATGCCGTCGGCCGTTATCCTGTACGGCGCATTCTCTGGCATGTTCGTAACTATGAATGCCGGCGGGATCTCCTCTCCCTCAAACACCTTGATCTGTGCCGTCGACGTGGCGTCACCGCCGACCGTCCTGAGATACAGGTTTCCGCTGTACGACTGCATAGTGAAAGGATGGCTAATGTCTTGCCCGCTGAACGAGTGCAGCACCTGTATTGTGGGCGGTATTTGCGGTATGTCGATCCGGACAGATGCAGTCACAGGCACGTAAAACGTCAAGGTGGGAGCAGAACCATAACCAACACGTTCTATTTTCTTTCGTATGGACTCGCCTGGGATGTCAATTCTCGTGATTTTTTGGTATCCGTGTTCACTGACACAAGTCACAGTAGGCGTTTTAGTGTACGGCACATTCACGGTGTGTATGCCGCTACTTCCGCCTTCCCTATAACTTGTCGTTACGCTTATGTGCGTTGACGACTGGCAGCCAAGAGCGTAAACGTTTGGATACAGGGTAAGCCCGCTGGTGCTTCTCAACATCTCTCCGTATATTGTATAACCTGTCCATCGGTCGCCGTCGAATCCGATATTCGACCCGGGTCCATTTATGTATGTGGTTATATGTGGTTGTATTGCGCAGCCCGCGCTAGTGGCCACGTTGGTAGGTCCGTATCCATTATAGACGATGTGGTTTGGCCCGAGTCCCTGTCCGGGACTCGGATAGTTGGTCTTGAATCCCTGGTATGTCAAACTGTTTGGCCACCATGTACATTGTTTGGGTATGTATTTACTGCCAAAATAACTGAATGTCGGGCCGTCATACTCGAAATACTTTTTTTCCAAAGACGAAGAAGAAGACGATACGTATTGACTGTAATAACTGACGGTGTTGGGGTTGAAAGGCCGTACGACCGATATGATTTGGACCGTCATGCCGCTTGAAATGTCGCCCTTCATCGTGAGCTGCTCGTTTAGCGGGAGGTCTATGCTGGCCTGTGTCTTGCGGCTTTCCCCTGGAGTGTTGTCAAGTACTGTCCAATCGCCTTCCACTTTCCACCCGTTCCCGTATGTTGCCGGATCCACGTCCAGCGGAACCAGGATGTTGTCGCCGGTGTCGGTGTCCTCTATCCAGTTCAGCGAATCGTCATTAACCATCTCGTATTTTGCCAGGAGTTTGGGTATGGGCATCGTATTCTTGGCGTCCGCGTCCAGCACGACTGCTGCAAACTCAAACTCGCCTGGGAACGTGTACGGGTCCAGCGGCTTTTCTGCACCACTCGTGCCGTTCCCGTAGACGATGTGGCCCTCTGCGTTCTTCGTGACGATTTCCATCGGGAAGGTTATCCCGGGGTTGGTGTTGTTGATCACCTGCGTGCTGTTGATTATTTGCGTGCTGTTGATTACCAGGACAGTATGCGTGCTGTTGGTCGGTATGTCAACCTTTACGGTAAAGACGTTGCCGCGCGACGTAACCACCTGGAGCTGTTTGGCAAACGCGTCCTCTGCGAATCCCGCGTATGCTGCGGCGGCTATTGCCAATACCAATGCGACTGCAGCCAGTTTTGTCCTCATGTCAAAAACTCCTGCCAGCATTCGTCGAATGCCGCCGTATTGACCGTCTCTTTCACGGACGCTCCCACCTCATGTTCGACCGTACAGACGCGAAGTAGGGTGCCGTCATCATCAAGCACGCGGTATTCAAGTATCTCCGTCTCAGGCCCGGCGTTGTGCATCTTCAAGTCCTGGCCGCCCCACACGATGTCCACGTCTTCCTTGACGCGCTCGTTGTCATGTATGGCGATTATGGTACCCGCTGCTATGGTCTGGTTGTTTGATTCTGTCAAGAAGAACATCACTGCCGCGCCTGCCACGACCAGGACGATTATGACTATGCCGGACACTAACATCGCGGCGCGGCCTCCGGCCGTTCAGCGTTGATTATTCCCGCCCCGGGTGGGGGGATCTTTTTGGTCATGCGCACAGGATCCAAAGATGTGCATAGTGGGTTTGCAGGCACGCAGACGTCATTCATTGTACGCATAAGAAATGAAAACGGTATAAAGGGCAAATCCTTCTTTTTCTTTCCGACATTTCAGACAAATTTCACCTGACTGAACCTGTCGCGTTCATCCTGACTGCAAACTCATCGGCCCTGACTGCCACGCCCAGCTCACGCAGCACAGCTTCGGATATCCCGGCCGCCTTGACTATCATTCCTTGCGTGACGCCCTCTGTCCGGTTCAATGCGGCATACGTGGCGTACGCGGCCAGTATGGTTGGACCGTGTCCGGTCGTCAAGCCCGCATCGTTCAACCGTTCCAGTATCTTTAACGCCCTGCGCGCCGTCTTTTCTGGTAAGTTGAGGTCTGATGCCAAACGCGTGGCAAAACCGGCCGCATCTGGGACCGGCAAGACAGCATCCATTGATTTGTGCAGCTTGTAATACGCGCGGCGGGCCTTCTTGGAATCTGCGTCAAGTGCCGAAAATATCTCCTTCATGCTGCGCGCCACGCCGCGCTCCCTACACGCCATGTATACGACAGCCGCTGTATGGTTGGCCGGGTTTCCGCCGCCAAGACTCTTCCTGAACTTGTCAAATATGATCATGGCGCGGTCCGCTACCGTCTGTGGAATCCAGAGTTTGTTGCAGCATGATTTTATCATGTAGTCCGGAGACATCATCCGTAATTGGGCATAATCACGAGATTGGACGCATTGCAGGACAAATCTGGCTGACTGCATGGAATTGCATGTCAATTCGAACTTGCCCGATGATCAAAACTATACGTCAGCCGTGTTTTATTCTGATTGCCAATGTCAAAGCATGTCATTATACGACAAATTAGCAAAAAAGCCCAAACTGTTCATCCGGTGCACTGGACTGACAGTCTCCGAATTTAATTTGGTGGCAGGGCGGCTGGCAAAAAAATACCCCAAGGCAGAGCAAAAGCGACTCGCCAAAAGAAGCAGGGTGCGCGGCATTGGTGCCGGACGCAGGTGGAAACTGGATCTGAAAAACAGGTTTCTTCTGGTCCTGTTTTATTACAGGACATACGCTACGCAGGATCTTCTTGCCATGGTGTTTCAGATGGGCCAGGCTAGCGTGTCCCGCAGCATGGGGGCACTGGAGCCGTCGATCCGGCAGTGCGTTCCGCTTCCGTCAAAGATCTACGCCAACATCAAGGCCACCAAGACGCTTGACGATCTTGAGGAGATCATTCCGGGCCTGACTGCCCTGATTGATGCCTCAGAGCAGCAGATACAACGTCCCGGACGCAAGGACATGGAACGGTCCCACTACTCGGGCAAGGCACACAGGCACACGTCCAAGATCCAGTACACGTCGGCCACAGATGGCCTCATCATTCACAAGACCCGGCATTCCCCGGGCAGGATCCACGACTTTGCAGTATTCAAAAAGAAACACCCGACATTCCCTGACAACCTTCCACGCAAGGACGGGAGCAAGGACAAGGAAAGGATCAAAGTCAGAGAGATCCTGGACAACGGATACCAGGGGATCAACAAAGAATTTCCTGACCGGGATGCAGTAGTGCCGTACAAGAAGCAAAAAGGCGCAGAATTGTCCCCCGAGCAGAAGGAATTCAACAAAAAGCACTCAAAGGCACGGGTGTATGTGGAGCACGCCATCCGCAGGGTCAAACGGTTTCGCATAATGAGCGGTGTCTACCGAAACCGCCTGAAAAAATACGACACCGTCAATGACATCGTCTGCGGATTTGCCAACCTCAGGGTTCTCCTAGTCCGGGAAGCAACCTGATAGGAGTCAAAAAACCTACACAGTATAGGAAAATATGTACAATTTCTAATTACGGATTATGTCTCGTGTCCATTCCTTTTTGGTCGACCCTGTTGGACATCTGCTGGCGCGCCGCATCTTGGCGTTTCCCTGTATTTTCGTGGATGACACGCGGTTTCCAAGCACCATGTGGTTCTGGCCCTGGTTCTTGCATGGTTGTTCCATTGAATCATCCAGCACGCGCGCGCATTTGGAACAGACGGTTTCTCCTGCTACCTCGTCCAACACCGGCGTCGGGGTGTGGCAGGCGCATTCACTCATGGACTATGGGATGTTTTTTGCTTAAAACGGCCTCATCGTCTCGACTGCTGCCACAGCTCAAACATCGTGTATTTGGACTCGACGATTTTGTTCTCCAGCAGCAGCTTGGCCTTGATACGCTCTACCAGCAACCGTACCTCCCTTTCATTTTCGGGGGTGCGCGTCAGGAATTTCCACACCAGGTGCTCGACATCGGTGGTGGTTTCAGGTTCCTCGTTCTCAATTTTGTCCTCCAATACGTCTGCCTTTATGGCCATGGATGGTTTGTGGAAAATCCACATATGGCTTTGTCGGTTCCTTCCGTAAAAAAGTGGCTATGCCACGTTGACCCATTTCATGGCCGTCTGGATCACGCGGTCATAGTCGCCGGACGTGGCTTCACTCTGAAACTTGTCTATCTCTGACTGCTGCACGCCTGCCCTTTTCAGCCCCCGACTGACGGCGTTGAGCGTTGCGATGGCGTTGCCGTTTATGCCTGACAGTTGGACAGTCACGTTGTATTTTGGCATGATGCCGAGGGATCATCCACGTAAAAAGGGAGAATTCTTGCATGCTAGACCATGCATTCGCCGCCGCATTTGTGACCAACCGTGGTTCGACGTCCGTGGATCGCCTCTCTTGGTAACCCATTGCTGCCCTATGACGTTGGAGTTTTCGTTGTAACACACGACCTGGACGTTCTTCATCGTCCCGCCGCACATGCCGCACGCGCGCGTTTTGTTTTTGCCAGACGTGTCAGAGCACGGCCTGCAGTTGCATTTGTTTTTCATAGCGGCATTTTGGTACAAGGAGTTGGGTTTCCTTTTATGCCAACCATTCCATCAATCCCGTTGATCATCGTAATCGAGGGAGTGGACCAGGCAGGCAAGAAGACGCAGTCGATCATGCTGGAGCGCGCCCTGAAAGACGCGGGGAAGACAGTCAGGCGGTTTGACTTTCCAGATTATACTACGCGGATCGGTGGCGTCATCGGTGAAATCCTGGCAGGCGGCTACGTTGCGCCGCAGGTACTGCACTGCCTGATGACCGCGAACCACTGGGAGGCCGTGCACGGCATCAGGCATGCAAAACACGATGTGCTCGTAATGAACCGTTACGTCCAGTCCAACCTCGTGTACGGTATGGTAAACGGCATGCCCAAGGCGTGGCTGGAAAACCTGGACGACGGCATGCCCAAGGCCGATATCGTCATACTGCTGGACATCCCGCCAGAAGAGTCGTTCAGGCGGAGAAAAAAGGACCGCGACGTGTTTGAGTCCGATCTTGCCTTCCTCAGCAGGGTAAGTGAGGTGTACCGTTCCATGGCAGAAAAGAGAAGATGGCGCGTCGTGGACGCGACGGGCACGACAGAAGACGTCCATGCCAGAATAATGAACATTCTGGGTTGATCACGCAGAATCCATTTATCCCACTTTGCCATTACCATGTCATGAATTACTGTAAAGAGCTGCTGCGCGGCGCCGAATACATGCGGCAGTCCGGGGAAAAGGATCCAGATCCGGACACTGCCGAACACAGGAAAAGGATAGCCGTCATGCTGGACTGCCTGTCATACGGCTTGTACGCCATCGAGTACGAGCACGGGATCAATGTGTGTGAAGATTAGTATCCAAGTTTTTTGTGCAATTCGTTGATCTCGTTTCTGCATTTTCGCGCCATACTCTTGGCAAGGTAAAGGTCCTTCTTTTTCGTCGGGTCCCCGCTGTACTTGTTAATCTTTTCTTGAAGGCCGGCTAGGAAGTTTTGCAGTTCGACCAGCCTCTCCCTGTCGTCTTTTGACATCGTACTGCTACCTTGTGGCACGTAAAAGGAGCAAAGTCTTGGCCGCAAGTCCAAACATGCCAAGACTGTGCGCGCGGCGTGTCGCGCGGGCAATCATTTGAGGATATTATTTACGCTGGTCTCTGGTTGGGTCGGGGTATACCCGTAGCACCAGGCCTTTCCATACAGATTGCCGTCTGAATCCGTCCTCCCGTCAAGCGTGTACAGCACCAGCGTGTCGCGCGGGCATTCCCGCATCAGATCGTCCCTGTCGCCCACACCGCCTGCGCGCACCCCGGCCAGGTGTATAATTACTTCGTTTATGTTGATGGTGTTTCCTGTAAGCACCCACGTCACGGTGCCTGACGTCGCGCCATCAGGGACCGGCTCTGCGTGTATCTTCTTGAACTCCTCGACCTTTTCAAGTATGTCGGCGCCGGGTTCTGCCACGTCCTCCGGGTCCGGCGGATCCGCGCCCAGTATGTCCTCCATGGTCAGGCCGCTGTCGTCGGCAGGCTCGTTGACAAATCCGTATTCCTCCTGCGTGTCAACAAGCAGGTCCATCGCCAGTTCCGCAAGGCTTTGGACGTCGCCTTCCTGCGCGTCCTCAATCACCTCTGTTTCTGCAGGAACCAGTCCGGTGTCGCCGTCACCCTCTTCCTCCTCCTGTACTGGGACAACCTCAATCTCCGGCACCTCCAACCCGTCCATTATCTCAGGTAGGTCGGTAAACACGGACAGCCTGTCTTCGTCAATCTCCGGCACCCCGACTGGCTCATCATTCACCATGATATCCAAAATTCCGGAAAACACCAGCAATGCCGCAACCACGCCTGCAGCTCCAACCGCGCCCAATATGACGTACTTTTTTTTGCCGCCGGACTCTTCGCCCTCCGTGTAATACTCGGACACGCATTCCATGGCAGCCCTACTTAAAAGAGGCTAGGAAACGGTCATCGGCCCCAACTGCAGTTGGATGGCCTCCAGGTTGGCCAGATCCTCCTGTTGTTTCCTTTCCAGTCTCTTCTTTTCCAGCGACAGCGCCTTAAGCCTGGAGGCCGGATTCTCGACCGAGCCGCAGTACGTCTCCACTTTTTTGCCGTTCTGCATCTCAGTGAAATACAGGTACTGTTTCTTCTTTATCTTCTTGACGTGCATCCCCACGCTGCCAAGAACCGTTCAGCATAAAAGCAGTATAGCGGGCACGCTATAACTCCCTTTTTATAGAATTCAGCCCGTTGTTCCATGAGAAAACAGAAACCGGGCCTTGTGTTGGTCGACAAAAAATGGTCCAAACCGAAGCCAGGCGAATGCACGTTCTGGCAGCGACAGAAGCACGCGCCCTGGATCGGTCCTGAAGGAAAAATGGATTACGCCACGTTCGTGCTGGCGTGCCCGAGGTGCGGCCCGCCTGTGGAGCTAAACGACAAGCACACGGTGGTTAACGTGGCCGGCAAGCCGATATGGATCATAGGCATCATAAACTGCCCAGAGGAGACGTGCTGTGCCGGGTATTATTGCCGCGAGGGATATTTTGAGTTCGTCGTCAAAAAAGCGGCCGCGTGAGGTCGGTGTTTGGACAGTCGTGCCAGTTGACAACGCATCCGGACCGAATCCGATATGGCTGCCTGATTGCCGCTGAATGTGACAAATTCATCACATTCAGTGGTAATTGCCATGTCTGCCAGCAACTGGGCTGACTGTACACGAGCCAGTACTCAGGCGCACCCGGTTGCATTCATGCCTGAAAACGGTACAACGCATCCGGCCTGTTCGCGACGTGTGACTTGTCGACGTAGCCGCATTTCTGGCAACAAATCGCCGCGCCGTCGCACCCGTTGCACCGCACCCTCTTCATGGACGCGCCGCATGCGGGACACCTGTCCTCGATGATCCCGGCTTCCATGTCGTTGTCGTGGAACCCGCCTGATGCCCATGTCTGGCAGTCATGGAAATGATAAAAACCGCCGGCTTGATTAGGTCAGTCTTGGCCCGAATACCTCTTGCCGCATTTGGCACAGTAGGCGTTGCCGCCGGACCGCTGGTTTTTCCCGCAGTCATAGCACCATCCGGCCGCATAGCATTCGTGGCAGATATGCCACATGCCGCCGTTCGTGATAGTATTGCTGCACCTTATGCACTTGGCCATGTCCAAATGACATGATAATGATAAAAGGACTTTAGACCCGGCCGTAAACCTGCTTCTTGCAGTTCTTGCACCATTCACCCTTCAAAGTCATCTTGTGCCGTCCACAACGATAGCACCATCCGGCCGTATAGCACTCCTTGCAGACGTGCCAGACGCCGGTATTGGTGCCGATTGGCCCGCCGCATCTAACACATCCGATTTCCCCCATCACATGGCATTGTACGCTAACCGTATAAGGCAAATCCGTCCATCCAGACTTGCTTCACGGCTTGAAATCCTGATCTTTGGAGGAAAGTTGGTTCACGCGCACTTTACGCACCACTTCGTGCCGCGTATGGCGCGTTCGTGCCCGCAGCACTCACACCAGCCCTCTTTGCGGCAGTTCCTGCAGAGCTTGTTGCCGCTGTATTGGTATTTGTGGCAGTGCCAACATAAACTCATGCACCCAAAACTCAAAAATCGTAAAAACACCAGATCTACAAATAGCCTACGAATAGCCTATGGAGCACATGTGTCGCAGAACGTGCCTTGGCTCGGTGCCTTGGTTTGCCCGCAGTCAGCACACCATCCGGCGGCCCTGCAACCATCACATACCTTCAGCACGCCGCCCTGGCGTTTTTTCTTGCAGCGGACACATTTCTCCATGCGAGTCTGGATTTGGATATGATATAAGCGGTTATTTTCCCAGACATGGATCACAGAACATCTTGCCGGCAGCACGCTTGGACTTGCCGCAGCCGTGGTACCAGCCGTCCCGGAAACACTGATCGCAGGCGCGTCCGGTTGCAGCCTCTTTGCCACAATGTCCGCATTCTGCCATGGGTTGTATTGGTCTGGATACCTTATCTGCATTGCGCGTCAAAAAATGCATGGGATATGGCGGCATCCTACTTGCCGTGCTTGTCTGCGTGGTACGTGCAGTACCAGGCACCGCCGCATTTCCGGCCATGGTTCGTACAGAACATGTCCCAGCACGAGTCGCATCCTACCCTGTGGCGCCTGCACGTGTATTTCCCGCACTTGGTGCATCCCACGTCGTCTGCGGCGTCTTTTTGGCATATGTGGCACTTTTCCATGTGACGAAACAACGCTCAGCATAAAAAGAGAAAAAAGGGTTGGTGGGACTAGCCGGCCAGCTTGCCGCTGCCATGGATCGTGATACAGTGACTGCAGCGAGGCTTGCCGCCGCATGTTTTGGAATGGTCTGGACATGCGATTGCGCCACACGAGTCACATTTTTTGCTGGCATCGGTCCTGCTGCACAGATAACACTTGGACATGGAGTGAAAAACCCGGGAGCGTATAAGGGCATGAACTAGGCGGCCATGCCAGGAGGAAAACGTCGGCCGACATGGCCACGCTGGTGGATAGATGACATTCCGAGTGCAATATTCCGCTGTTCATGTCGCAGATATTCAATATCTTTAAATATTATAAATATTTATTATAAGTATGCATAAAAGATATGTGTGGAAGGTGCCTGCATGAGCCAGGTGTTTGCCAAGAACGGCATGGTCACAGACGACGCCGAAGCATTCTTGGAGGATCTGCGCCAGGGCCTGAAGCCCAGGTGCGAGTACTGCAGGAACATGTTGGATGGCAAGAGGACCAACGCCAGGTTTTGCGGTCCGGTGTGCTATGCACGCCACAAGGGCGGAAAACACAAGCACGGGGAGGCGCCGACGCGTTGTGCGCAGTGCGGGGACGAGATCGTCGGCCGCAAGTTCGGCGCGAAATACTGCGGAATCAGGTGCAGGATACTGGGCGGCCGGGAACTTGCGAAGTTAGGCCGGTAACAGCATTTCCTTAATAGCAAACCAATCAGCCACGTCATGGAGACAGACGACGCGCAGCTGCATTCACTGATATCCTACATCAAAGGCGTCCACAACATACCAGGCGAGCAGATACTCAAGGAGCATTTCATCCTGATCTCAAGGTGGGACTATTCCGTAACCGGCGTGTACAAGGATCTGTCAAAACCAGACCTGAAAGGCACGGTGCAGCACCATCCGGACATAATGGTGCGTGACATGCACGGCAGCCTCAAGTACGTCATAGAGCTGGACGGCTCGATCCACCACACCAAGCCTGGCGCGAAAAGGACGGCCAAGCGGAACGCCGATTACAAACTTGCCAAGATACCATTCATCGTGATAGATATCACGGATCTCAAGGAGCTGAAGGTGTCTTGGTTTGATTACCTGGATAAAGAGATGAAAAGGATGCCCAGCGTGGTTGAAGAATGGCCAGAGCCTGACATAATGTGGGAGTAGCGGGAGACGGATTCGAACCGCCGACCTGGGGGTTATGGGCCCCCCGGGATGACCTGACTTCCCCACCCCGCTGGAATGATTGGATCTGATTGATAAAAAGGGCATACTTGCGACCAGGATCAGTAGCCCGGAAAATTCGCCCACTTCATGCATTTTGTATGATCCTTGCCGTCGTTATGGTTGCCGCCGCAGCACGAGCAGACGTTCGGATTGTAGGCGCGCCGGTTGGCCTCCCTGCGGCAGCCGAAATGCGTCTTGTCTGTATCGTTACGGCAGTACTGGCAGAGGCTCATGGGGTGAAGGATCCATGATGATAAAAGCACCATGTATTTTTCGCATCGGCTGTTTGGACTGACAGCAGTCCAGGGGGTTTTCATGCCTGTACAAGAACAACAGATTTGGACTGATAACAGATGCTGAGCCTTGTGCACACGTTACCAGAAAAATTCGTCCATGCCTGATTGTTTCGGCTTCTGCAGCATGGTGTCAAAATCCAGCCCCATCGACGACGTGATCTGCTCCAGCGTGGACTCCATGAACGCCATGTATTTCCTGGTGTCGATCTCGTCGCGCCTGGCCTTCTCGACAGGCCGCACGCCGATCTTGCCTATGACCTTGACAAACGATATGCGGTCGCCGCTCCTCACCATGTCGGCATTGTCAAGTTGTTTCGCGGCCTTGATGTGCTGGGGGATTGTCTTGGTGTATTCGGCAGGCGGCTTGCTCAGCCGGACAGTAAACGCCAGGTCCTGCAGCGGTATCTCCCGCGCCACCACGCGGCCGCCGTAGTCGGCGATCCTTGTCGATATCTTCTTCTTTGCCTCCTCAAAGTCGTCGGGCGTGTGGATCCCGGACAGTATGCCGAGTATTTCCTTGAACGCCTGTTTGATGAAAGGCGGGGTGTGAGACTTTTTGCCAGTCAGGCCCTTGACGTCCAGCTTTCCTGACCTCGTCACGCCGAAATAGTTCTTCTTGCGGTTGCTGAACACGCAGTAGCGGTATTCCTTGTCGGCCTCCAAATCAACCTTGAACTTTGCCTTGGCCTGCGATATTATGGATTTTACCTGTGTGTCATCCGGAGACAGTAAAAAGACGCTGTCGGTGTTGTGTAGTAGAATGTTGCCAAGGCCGCCTCGGAAATGCTCATTGGCAGTAGAGAAATCATACACCGGTTCGTCTATGATGAATTTTTCCAGAAGTGTTATGGCGTTGGCGCGCCTGATCCTGACGTCATGCTTGTTCCTGATTATCCGGACGGATATGAAATTCGGCTTGTCGCGCCTGAACTTCAAGGAGTAATCATGCCCCAAATCAGTGATGATTGAGATGTATCCTGCCAGCACGGACTTGTGTATTTGTCCAAACGTGATTGACTTGTCTTTCTTGTCCACGTGTCCGTCGCCGTCTATCACCCCCTGCAAAAACGCGTTCTTGACTCGGTTCGTGCCATTCAGAATGCACCCGGGTATTATTTTGGTCTTGCCGGAATAACAATGGTATGCAAAATATTTGGCGATGGTAGATACGGACTTGTCCATAGATGTTATCATATGCAGTTTGTCCCTCGATGGACAGAGTGATACCTTGGTTTTGAACCCTAGGTGTTTGGCTATTATTTTTTGCGCCTTCTCCAGTTTGGTCTTATCGTTTTTCACTATTCTCCATATATTGGTCCCCCGCTCGCAAACAAGCGTGCCATCAGATATGTAGAACCCGAACAGCCATGCCATGTCGTCTGATAGCACGCGGTCATTGTCAAACACCCGAATGTTGTTCGGTAAAATGTCAATTGTGTCCCCAATTCGTAGTTGGCTGGGTTTCGTCTCTTTCCCGTCAATTATCAAGCTGTGATCATCGGTAACCTCGACGTATGATTTTCTCGTCCCTATTCTGTATCCTGTTTTTTTCACGGTGTGCACGTATGAATACGCCACATCAACAAACCCCGTATCAGACAGCACCTTTAGCGCTGCGTGTGACTGCCTGCCGTGTGTTACCGTGCTGGGTGCCAGAGATCGTATCGGTATGATTTGCCTAATGCCGTTTCTTTCGCATGTTACCGGCGTGTCCCCGGGCGTACTATCCCCATACAGCACGTCGACTCCCTGTGCCTTGCAAATCTCGATGCTGCCCTGGATGGTATGCCTTCCTATGGCAGTAGTGGCCTCGGCCGCAGGCAGGAAATACAGCGGGAATATGTCGGCGCCCATCACGCCGTAACTGGCATTCAGTATGACCTTGAGTGCCTGCGTCACCACGGTATACTGGTCCCGCTGCTTTTCGGTGAACGACTCGTTCCTTGACAGGCTCTTGTAGTAGTTCACCCTCAGGTCGCGCAGCGAGCCGATTATCATGGCAGTCAGGCCGTTCCTCTTCTTGCATGCCCAGTGGTTGGTCAGCGGTATGGCGTTGGCGCGGCACTCCGGGTGCGGGCACCTGACGGTCTCGTACGACAGGTTCCTTACCTTGATTATGCTCGGATACAGGCTGGCAAAGTCCATCACCACGACGTCGAAATGCACCCCTTCCTTGGGCTGCACGACCAGGCCGCCCTTGTACTTCTTGTCCTTGATCACGGCATCGGATATCACGCCCTGCGAGCGCGCGTCCAGGTCCTTCCGGTTCGGTATGAGGCAGCCGCGCACCCGGTGCTCGTAATACAGCAGGCTCTTGATCCACTGCGACACCCCCATCCGGGCTATGCCGTCAATCGGCATGCGGCCGATCCTGGATATGATTACCAGCAGGTTCATCAGTATGTCGCCGTTGAAACTGGTAAGCTCGTACGTGAGCAGCGAGTCGTTGTAGCAATAGTTCGCGGTCTGGCAGAGTGACATCTGGTCGAAATTCAGCCCGTAATCTATTTTCTCCTTGCCCAAAAGCGCCTTGGACACGCTGTTAAGCGAAAAGTCCGAGTACGCCTGGCTGAACGCGTACACCTGAAACGAGCGGTTGGACATGACCCGGTACAGGTCCAGGTGCACCCCTTTTTTCAGCGTGGCCGAGTTCCTCATCATGTACAGCGGGTTTTGCTTGTCGTCGATGCCGAGCCTCTTGGCCCGGTTGTACAAAAACGGCATGTCAAACTCGTCGCCGTTGTACGTCAGCACGAACGGGAACGATTCCATTACCCTGAGCGCGTCGCGTATCATGTCTTTTTCGCTGTCGTAAAACGCCACCCCGACGTTACCTGCAAGGCCGTCTTCGCCCTCCGGCACGCCTTCCGTCCTGAGAACGAACACGCGGTCAAGCCCGGTTCCCTTGAGCCCGACGGCGGTGATCTTCTTGTCTGCTATAATGGGATCCGGAATCCTGCCGCCTTCTGACTCCACCTCTATGTCGACTGCCAGCCTCCTGATGTCCGGGATGGGCTGGTTCAGCAGGTCGGCCCACGACGTGACGAACTCCCTGAACTCGTCTGCATCCACCACGCTGCCGTCGTCCATTTTGTCCCACAGCAGCGTCTTCAGCGCAGATTGCACGTCGCCGGATATCTCCATGGAGTGCGGCACGACGCACCCGTCCTCTATCCTGTAATACCGGCCGACGATGAGGTTCCTGTCGTACAGGTACGACTCGTGGTAACGGATGTCGGCCTCCCACGCCTCTATCTTGTTTTTCACGCCGGGCTGGTCGTACGTCCCGATGATGGCAAACGGATCCGCGGCCGTTATCTTTGACATGCCCACGGGTTTGTCCTTTGCCAGGTCATGCAGCACCACGCGGCTTATGCCGGTCACGCGGTCCATGCTCCTGATTTCGCGCAGTTCGTCTGCGGACAGCTTGGAATAGCAATACGGTCTGTGCCCGGTGTTGTCCTTCCAGAGAACAATCTTGTGCGATGCGGGATCATAGAACTTGAGCACGACGCGCTTGTCGGCGCTGTCGTACGACGCCGAGACCAGCATGAGCGGCCCGGTCATGGGCGTGCGTTCCGGGGTGTCATGGAATGTCAGGCCGGCATTTCATATAAGCCGGCCAGATGTCCTGCAGACTGCAAGCGCGCCTCGCCTGCCAGTTCGGGAAACTCCCCGGCAATCTTTTCCAGCATGCGGCCCTTGATTACAGGATACGCCACGCGCCGGCCGGTCACGCCGTACATGGAGGCCAGCGTGTCGTCGTACGCGGTGCACTCGTGCCTCAGGTAGTTGACCTTCTGCCTGTCGTCGCCGCGGAGTTTGCCGGACTCGGGAAAATCGTACTTGATCCTGACGTATTTGGCCCACCTCATGAGGTTGCGCATCTTGGTCTGTACTGCCTTTGCGGCCGCCTTCTGCCTCCTTGGATCTGGCTCGTGCCTTACAAACAACCCTGATTTCTCTGCCTGCTCCACGCGTCCGACTAGATACAGTCTCATCGGAGCGGCCGTCCTGTAGTGCGGGTTGGGCGCGACCTTGTCTGGCCCACCTAACAGTTTGCGTATCATCTGGTCCGTCCAGCCGCGCTTGCCCTTCAAGCCGGCCGGCGTGATATATTGTTCAGTCGTCTCGGACATTGTTTTGCATGATACAGAGCCGTATAAGGACAGAATTCGTGACCGCATTTGAAAAATGTGCCCTGCCTGACAAGACCATGATTTGGTTTAGGTTGGTGTCAACACGACGCCACATGCTTTACAACTCATCTCACCGGAAACGATTACCGGGGTGGGTTCCAAGCCGCCGCCTTGTTTGGCACTACATATACATCTCATGCTATCGTGTAGCAGGCACAGCATAAAATATTTTCATTCGTATTCAAATCCGTTTCTGGTAATGTCGGCGGCATTCAAGGCCTAGTCAGTATGCTGATGGTGCCGCCGTCCACAATGGCATAGTGCGCAAGTCCCGTGTCAATGCAATAATGCTCCGCACTGCCCATTTCATGATGCCTGACAAAAGGCCTCCTAGTGTGTCCGAATATCTGTCTCACTCCAGGTACGTCAACAAATTCATCATAGTCGCACCACAATGGCCCTCCGACCGGAAAGTCGCCTCTGCGCGTGTATCCTACATGAAAGAACGGATGGTCGTATCCGACGTCCGTCAACGTTTTGCCAAGACCGTTCCACGAATACCCCAATACCTTTTTCACGGAATCATCAGGATTCTTCCTGATCAGCGACAGAAAACTGTCAGATAGCCCCGCGTGCGTGCACAACCAGCCGTCCACCCAACAATACATCTGCAACAGGTTCCAGTCAATGCCGACTTTTTGTATCTCGATGTGTTTCTCCCCGTCGTATCCTGAACATCTCAGATAGGGATTTTTTGCCATGTAGCCGAGATCGTGGTTTCCAATCAGATGCGTCCTGGTTTCATCCCTTAAGGATTCTGCGAGCCATTTTGCGGTGTTCTTTGCCACGCGCCAGTCATCGCCAAAGTCGTCAAAATAGTCTCCAAGGAATACAGTCCTGTCTGGTTTTTCTTTTCTGATTATTTTTTCAGCTACGTGCCAGACGTTGTGTATGTCTGGTATTATGAGGATGCGTTTACCTACCATGTTATCTTTACCGATTATTTTCCTTTTAAGAGGAGTCTCGCCGTTTTTGTTCCGTGTGTTTGAACTGAGTGAGACTACTTCTGTGTCTTGTTCTTCAGGCGCCGGTTCAGATCCCGCAGCATCTCGCCGCACTGTCCTGGATCATTGGCTGATACTTCGTATGAGAAGATTCCTGCTGGGGCGTACCGTTTGGTCTTGTTGTCCCAGAAATCAATGGTTCGACGCAGTCCACAGTTGCGGCAGGCCGGAAGACAGGTTGTCCTCGGATTGCAGTAGGTGCGACGTTCACATTATAGCACTGCACAGGTAATGCTCAGTCGCAGTCGTCGCACACCAGGCTACCAGTAATATTTGCCCCGTCCCAATGATTCCCGCAATTACTACAGACGTTCTTCGAACGCGCGCAGTTGTCGCATACTAGCCCGTCGCGCCACTGTATAGTGTTCTTGCACAGGACGCAGACATTGTTCGAGAGAGCGCAATCGTTGCACATCAGCCAGTCCCGTCCTTGAACAGCATTATTGCATATAGCACAATTTACCATGTACGCATTGGTCCAAAATGGTATAAAGGGAATTAAAAATGGAATTGTGATCAGCCTGGATGACAGTTCTCATGGCCAGTACCAGTACACTGAAATCCACATTCGTCACACCGCACAGGATCGTCATTAGTTGGTGGATTGGTACCGCGAATTATGCATGTATACCGACAATGAAAAATTCATATCAAAATTTTCCATAAATGCCTGATACGGCAACTGCATCTGGGAATTATGACGCATGTTAATGTCCAAATAAGTGGTGAACGTCCCTTGGACGCCTGGAATCGTGGGCACTTGAAGCATCGTGCATGGCATACGCTGACTGCGTGTCCCATGCGGTTTGATGCTGCTGCTCTCAGATGGCCCTGTACAGAAAGTTTTCAACGACGAGGTTTGGTTTTTTGTACCTCGTGTACCTGGTGATCGCCTCGCGAAGCATGCGCAGGCTGGTGTACGGCACGTCAAGGACTGCCCTCTTGAGATCCCCCGGTACGTCTCTATGGCACTCAGGTCCGGGGTCGCAGTCGGCAGGAAGACTATCTCCAGGCCGTCCGTGCCTTCGAGTAGTTTGCGTATGTTTGATGCCCTGTGCTGGGAGGCCTTGTCCATGATCAGGCAGATCTTCTTGAACCTGTATACTGCCTGCTTTAGAAAGTCTTCAAAGGTGTCCTTGGTAAACGCATCGTACTGCCGGAACATGCCCCTGCCGTCCGTGGTGATTAGTCCATGGATTATCGTCTTGGAGTGTGAGCCGGTGTACGTGAAAAACGCCCGTATTCCCTTCCTGGTGTAGCCGCGTCTTCGCGGCCGCGCATCGGAGATTACTATGGACTCGTCCTGTATCGCTACGACTGTTCCTTCACTGTTCTTTTTTTTATAAGCTCTGGCATCTCTTTTTGGAATTTCCTGATCTCCTCGTCAGGCGCCCTTCTTGCATGTTTTCCTACGGGAACCTTTTGGGAATAGCCCCACCCGCGCAGCAGGTAGCGTACGTGCATGATGTTGTACTTTATCCCCGTCTTCTGTTGGATGCGTTCCTGCATCTCCTTGCCCATCCAGACAGGTTTCCTGCATGCGTCCTTTCTGATCTTCTTCATGTCTGCCTTGCCCGCCTTGGTCGGCCTGCCGGAGCGCGGCATGTCAGTCAGCCTGTCAAATCCGTCTGCCAGGTAGCGCTTATACCACTTGTAGCCCCACGAGCCTGACTTTCCCAGGGACTTTGCAGAATCCCTCATGGTTATCCCGTCACGTTGGATTCTGATGATCAGCATCATGCGGTCCTTGACATTGCAGTCCTTCTCAGCGGCGTATCTTTTCAGCATCGTCTTGGTCTTCATTGACTATTCCATTTGGGATGAGTATAACCCTGCACGTGAAAAAGATATTTGATAATCACATGAAATTTTGTTTGCTGGTATAGGTCTTTGTGACCAGGTGAATTTAGGGGTCAGCCCGCCACAGGTAGTGGGTGGGTGGGGTTATCATGTATTCAATAACACCAACGTGTACACCAACCAGAACGGGGCGGTGATTGGCATATCAAAAAGCACCGTCGGGTCAGTCGGCGACATCACGCTTCTCAAGGAACGCCCCATGCCGTTTGGAAGGTGGGAGGAGGCGATGCACGATCCGGACCTGCCAGAATCAGACAGGTGCCACCCCGTCGTCGACCGCGGCTACCAGGGAGTCGCAGACCACCTGCCCGGCACAACCCCGGAGATCCCGCACAAGAAGACCAAAAAGACGCCCCTGACTCCAGAGCAAAGGGAGCACAACCGCAGGATCCACTCCGAACGCGTGCTAGTCGAGCACACCATAGGCAGGCTCAAGCGCTACGCGCGTCTTGCCGACCCGTATGACGGGACCGCGGCACAGTTCAACCGGGAGTTTAACGTGATCACCGGACTGGTAAACCTGAACATTGTGGGACTTTATGGAAAAGGGTCCGCCGCCGCCGGTGCAGTGGAAGACGTCAGTCGACTGGGACAGGGCCTGCTCCAAAGCTCCGGTTTAGTAGAATTCAGGGCACGATGAAGTGCTGCAAGGCTGCGCATGTTGTTTTGGATTTTGAGGCGAGCGGACTTGCCACATGCCCGACACGAGTAGTTTTGGGCCGTATTTTTCCGGTTTTTTATGGCCGGACTGGCAAAATGGATGGATTACGCATATTTTCTATTCATACACCGGATCACGGCAGGCAACATCACGATAACCCAGGATGAATACGGGCTCGTGGTGCTGGAAAGGGACGGAGCGCGTGCCGAGTATTGCCACAGCGCGTATTCATGCAACAAGATGCTGACCAAATCCGTGGGTTTTTCGGCAGGCACGAGCGATTCGGCCGGTGGTGGCATGACGACTGAATCTTTCATCAAGGCCGGCGGTTCGGCCGACTTTATACTTGAGATTCGTTGCGACCGGGCGGAGTATTGTGGCACCATCATAGGGAAGCACGTGAATCCCTCAGACGGACTCGATTTTGCACTGGAGTTTGCGTCCGGCCCTGACACGTTTCTGACAGACACCCATACGACAGACATCATACAGAAACTTGATTCATGATTGGTAGCCGGATCTGGCCGTGGGGCATCATTAGTGTGCTGGACTCTTCCCAAAATAAAAAACCGCATTGGGGTCAACGCCATCAGGCCATGCCTCTTCTATTGCATCATCAAACCTGAAATCAGGTGAAGTACGGAGTAGGCATAATTGCACCGGCCGCTATTCTTTGCCCGCTACTCGTTACTGCAGACGCTGCATGTGATGCAATCCGTGGTTTGGATTGGATGCACGTATACGCGTCAATTGACGGCATCATCAGATGACGTGCTATGAGAGAAAGCACTCTTCGGCCTTCCTTATCCTTGCCACCATGTATATCCGACTTGGATGCTTCCCGCCCCCGGGTGACATGTTTGCGCCAAAAAAGTCAGGCTCGCCGAGCCGTTTGATGTCGCCGTCTGTCCATGCCCGCTGCCAAGAAGGCGGGTGCGGCGTGCCAAGCTGGGTCTTTCTGACGTATTTTTTGTGTTCCCCGGATTTAAGATCACGGTTCATCTCCTTGGTACAGTCGTCGCACAGATACCTCTTCGTGCCCCTGTCAACCCACTTCCAATATTGTTCCTTTGTCCGTCCGGGTTCGGCCCTCTGGCAGGCCGGACACGTGTATGCCATACCGTGCAATGGTATGGATTTTATAAAATTGTTGTTAGCCGCGTTCTGGCACCCGCTTCATGTCAGCGCTTCGCGCACGCGGCACAGAATATCTTGCCGTTCCTGTAGTTCTGGATTATCTCGTCGGTGATGTCGATGCCGTCCTTGCATTTTGCGCACCGCAGGCCGCCGTCTGTTCTGGACCGCATCGACACGTCGATTGCACGCAATATTGAATCCCTGTAATTTGCAGCATGGCCGATTTCCAACTCCTTGTATGCCTTGTTTTCGCGTCCGATGTACGCGCACGCGGCGCACATGCCGTACACGATTGCCGCGTTCCCGTCGGGCATGTTCCTGACGAACCCGGCCAGCCATCCGGCCTTTGCCCCGTCGGTCTTCATGGAACCGCCTCCCAGCAGCGCGTACATCAGGCGCACGGTCGTTACCATGCAAGCATTGCGTGGTTTGCTAAAAAGGCAGTCTGATGCGGACTGGACTCATCCAGACGAGCAGCCACTGTACCCGCACTCGACGCACATCGAGCAGCCTTCGGCAAACGTCAAGCGGCTCTTGCAGTTAGGGCAGATGTCGCGTTCCTGCTTGTCCTGGACTGTAGGTTCCCTGTGGGGCCGCTCCACGCTTATCTGCACCGTGCCGTCCAGGCCGCTCATGTTCTTCCGCACGTAGGCGTTGGTGATGCCGTTTTGCACGTATTCCATGACGTGTTTGCTGGGCGGCATGACCGGTGCGGTGCACGAGTCCTTCCCCCCGCCCGACTTGTGCAGCACCTGCGCGTGCCTGGAGCCGTCGCGGTAAATGGTAATCCCCTTCACGCCAAGCTCGTGGGCCAGCAGGTACGCCGACTTTACCGACTCAGGGGAGGCGTCGTGCGGCATGTTTATCGTCTTGCTGATGGCGTTTCCTATCCAGTTCTGCCACGTCGCCTGCGCCATGACGTGGTCCGCCCAGTGTATGTCCATGGCCGTGACAAACAGGTTGCGGTACTTGGCCGGAATCTCGGCAATCCCGCGCAGCGAGCCGCCGCTGTCGGATATCTTTTGCGCCAGCTCGTCGCTGTATATGCCCTCTTCCTCCAAGATCCGGCGCACCACGCTGTTCGTGTATACAAACTTGCCCACCGCGACGCGCTTTTCATACGATATGGCAAATACCGGCTCCATGCCGTTTGAGCATTCTGCTATCATGGCCAGCGAGCCTGTGGGGGCTATCGTGGTGGTGAGGACGTTTCGTATGCCGTGCTCCTTGATCCGTTCGATGAGGCCGTCCCAGTCGTGCCTTGCGGCCTTTTCATAGTATCCGGCAATCGGGATCTTGCCGTCAGGGTATTCGGATTTTGGGCACAGCGCGAACTCGCCGCGTTCTTTTGCAAGCGCGACGCTCTCGTCCATGGAATAGTATGACAGCGCCTCGGCCAGCCTGTCCTGCAGTTCGTATCCCTTCTTGGAGTTGTACGGTATGCCGAGCTTGTACAGCAGGTCGGCCACGCCCATTACCCCCAGCCCGGTGCGCCTGCTTTCTATGCTGGCCTTTTCAATCTCCGGTATCGGATAGTTCGTGACGTCTATGATGGAATCCAGGAACCTGGTGCAGACGCGTATCGCTGCCTCGTATCTTTCCCAGTCGAACTTGCCGTCCCTTGTCATGTTGGACAGGTTTATGGAGCCGAGGTTGCAGGATTCATAGGGATACATGCTTTGTTCGGCGCAATTTGATACGATTATGCCGTTTGCGGCAAACGAATGTGTGTTGGGCTCGGTAATGTCAAACACCTGCTCATTTCCTTCTGGAACTATCTCCTTGAACCTAGCCAGGAAGAGTTCAGATTTGGGGCCGTTCTTGTTGCATGACAAATTTAATTCAATTCTGTTATTTTTTGATTTTAGCATGAAACCTATTTCGGATTTGAATCTGAGTACGTTGTCCTTGCTTATCTGTATCTGGTGGCACGGCTTGCACCTGTATTCCTTTTTGTCGCCCCTGCCATCCGGCATCATCTTGACTCGTTCGTTCCACCTGTCCCTGTATATCCTGCTGGCTATGCCAAAATTGAGTAACAGTTTTTGCACGCCGGACAGCAATTCGTGCGAGATTGACGAGAGTATAATAGCTGTGCCACGGTGTCTGCCGCCTTCCACGTGCCCGTCGGCGGTAAACAGCGCACTCAAGAATCCTGCCTGCATGGCCTTGGTCCCGAGGAACACGCTCTCAGGCACCACGAGCTTGTGCCCGGGCGTCAACCCATGAGCGGAAGCCACCCTGTAAAACCTCATCGATCCCACGCGCGTCTCGTCCCGGTCCTTGATCTTTGAGGCCCCGATGGAATAGTGTTTTCTGGTACCGACCGGCGCGGGCACGCACGCCTCCATCATGCCGGCAAACTCTGTTGCCAATTCCTGCTTTTCGCCAAAGAACGGCAGTACTGCCCTCTTGCCGTAAAGCGTCCCGTCCCCGACAAGCCAGCCCAATACCTTCCCGAGTTTGGCATCCCCCTGATCGCCAAACCCGCCAGGACGGTTCGTCAGATATATCTGGTCAGACCCCTTAAGATCAATTGCCCTTACCCAGCCCCGTTCCGTCATGACCTTGTGATCCGCGGTAAGCCTGACCTCGTAGCCTTCGCGGGTTACCAACCTGTACACTGGTTTCACGCCGCTTGCCTTGACAGCTGAGCCGCACCTGAATGGCTCGGCACCCATCCTGCCATCTATGGCCGGTATGACGTCCTCCTGCGTGTCCCACATGTCGCCAATCTTCTGCAGGCCGAACTTCGTGAATACCAGCGTGTCTGCAGTCACGCACGGGTTTGTAGCCCTCAGCGGCCCGTTCCTCGCCTTGGCAAACACGTTGTACTGGTTGATGCGGTCAAAGAACAGCATGCCAGGCTCGCCGCTTTCCCACGCGGAGTGCGCTATGACATCAACCAAATGGTGCAGGTTTATCCTGCCGACGACCTTCTGGTTCCGCGGGTCGTGCAACACGTAGTATTCCTCACCCTTTTCCAGGGCATCCCAAAAGTCCTCCCACACGCCGACGCTGACGTTGAAGTTCTCCAGCTCGCCGGGCTCCATCTTTTTGGTGATGAACTTCTCGATGTCCGGGTGCCAGACCTCCATGATCCCCATGTTGGCGCCGCGCCTCTTTCCACCCTGCTTGACTACTTCAGTCACCTCGTTGATGATATTCATGAACGATACCGGGCCGGACGCGACGCCGAATGTCGAGGCGACCATCTCGCCTTCCGGCCTTATTTTTGAATAGTTGATTCCGACCCCGCCCCCGCTCTGGAATATTACGGCCGTCTGGCTGGTAGTCTTCATGATGTCATCCAGATTGTCTTCCATGTCCAGCACGAAGCACGCTGACAGTTGGCCCAGCCGGCCCCCGGCGTTCATCAGCGTCGGGGAATTGGGCAGGAAATCCTGTGCCTCCATCATGGCATAATAGTGCTGGATTGTCGTCTCCAGGCACGCGAACCGGTTCTTGGCCAGCATGGTAAGCACGGTCTTGAACGACGCCTTCATGCAGCCGGCGTCGCAAAGCCGCACGTACTGGTTTATCAGGGAGCGAAAATGCCACTTGTTCAGGTAATATTTGCCAATGTAGAACTTGTTGTCAAACGCGTCGAGTTTTTCCAGGTATGCTATCGCCTCGGACCTGTCCTGCGCGTGCCCGCCGTCGCGGTCAAACACTTCGCGTCCGTACAGTATGCCGGCCAGGCCGACTCCGACTGCCACCCTTTCAAGGCACTGCGTGGGCGTCTCGATAATCTCGCCGTCCGGGTTCTTTGCCAGGCAGCGCGAGGCCAGCACGCGCAGGCTGTTGATCCCGAATTTCTTGGCCACCGGATCCAGCACCTTTACGTTCAGCAGCGCCTTCTTCTCGTCCTTGAGTTTGCGGTTCTCGTGGCGGTGAATGATGAGCGACTTTGCGACGCTGCTGTGGCCGTTGTCGATAAGCACCAGTTCGACCAAGTCCTGGACGTGCTCGGAGGACTGCATCTCCTGTCCCTCCTTGCCGAGCCGTTCTACCACCTGGGCGGTAAGCGATTCTGCCAAAGACTCGTCGCCGCCGTCTGCCGACAGCGCCCGCTGTATGACGTTCTTTATCTTGTCAGAGTCAAAATCCACGACCGTGCCGCTTCGCTTTTTGAACCGACTAATCTCTGGCATGCAGGGCAGATTTGAATCAGATAAAAGGAGTTCATCTCATTAACGCCTGTCTTTACACACTAGGGCGCATCATGCAGAACGGAAAATTACGGCCTAGCGTCTGCCGCATTGCGGACAGCCGTTCTTCCCCCAGGCGTTGGCATCCTGAACCATCCGGTAAAACTCGCCGTGCCCGTAAAAATGAATGGCCGCAATGCTCGCAGCTCAACTCGGTTATCCGTATTACTACAGGCGGCATGGAATAAAGGGCGTGTTTGGATAAAAGGAACCAACTTGAAGTTCTCCTTAAAACAAAACCGTCCATTCAATGCATGGACGCAAGGCCGGACTGGGACACGTACTTCATGCTGCAGGCCGAGCTGGTCAAATTGCGCTCCAACTGCCTCACGCGCAAGATCGGGGCCGTGATTGTACGTGACCACATACAGCTTTCTGCGGGATACAACGGCACGCCGTCCGGGCTAGCCAACTGTTACGAGGGCGGGTGCGACAGGTGCGCAAAACGAAAGGCAGGCAAGATAAGATCGGGCGAATCACTTGAACGCTGCCTTTGCAGCCACGCAGAATCCAACGCCATAGTGCACTGCGCCACGCTGGGCGTGGCAGTCGGCGGCTCCACAATGTACACGACGCTGGTTCCATGTTTGGAGTGCACCAAAATGTTAATCACGGCAGGAATCAGGAGGATTGTCTGCATTGGGACGTATGCTGAAAATGACGACAAACTGCTGAAGGCGGCTGGCATAGAATGCACCATGCTGGACCCGATAGACGTGAAAAGGTGGGCCGGGTTAATCGCTTGACCCGCAGTTGGGACAAGAATTACGCGTCCTGCGGTCATATTGATACCAGCAGATATCACAGGTTTTTTTCACGTAATGATGCGGGGAAAATGGTAAAAGCACTACGCGCCAAATTATTTTTTGCCGCATGACGGACATCCGCCAACGTCCCAATCCTCGCAGTCGCGCTCCAACCTGTCGTATTCATGGCTCGCGTATGACATGCAATGGCCGCAACCAGGACAATGGAATATCAATTCCATGGAACAGAATGGTCCAAAACTGTATAAGAATCAATCATCGTCGGCTGCCATGACTTTTGCCAGGTACTTTTGCGGCCTGCCGGTGATGCCGTCTATCATCTCGTTGCGCTTGCTGTCGTCGGTGGATTCGTAGCGCACGTCATAGTACGGGTAATATACCTGCTCGACTGAAATGACCTTGCATCCATTCCAATATCTGCCAAGGCTCTTTTCCATGTCGCCGATCCTGGCGCGGATGTCTATTATTCGGTTCCCGGGATCCCGGTCAATCATGCCCTTGCCGAACAGTTTCCCTATGCCCCTCAACGCGGCCGGAGCCGCCGGAAACGGCGCTTTCGAGACGTACTTGACTGGTTTTGTGCCCATTTGTTTGACGATGCCGATGCCGGCCATCTTCAGCAAGGCTGTGTTTGCGGCACCCGACGACAGGCCGGTCTTGCTGATCTCTTCACGCCCGAACGACTGCTTTCCGGCGACTTCGTGCAGGATCGCCATCTCGTCGTCAAGCATGGAATCAAGATACGCATACTTGTACGACGGGCCGTTTTTCGCAAAATCCGCCAGCACGCCCGTGCGGCCGTCCAGCGTGACGTGTTCCACCACCGTGCGGGTCACGGATTCGCGCTTCCTCCAGCCGGTCTTTTCCATCCTGGTTATGTTGGTCTGGACGCTGACGTCCAGATACGGGTACGATACCATCTCGACCTGGGTGACGCTTTCCTTCGGTTTGCCCCTGCCGAATATGGCGCCGCCGGACCTGCTTTTTGCGGATTTGGACGCGTTCTTGCGGATCCGCTTGCCGTTGACCTTGGCCCGTATGAATCGCTTGGCAGCACCGAGCAGTCCCGCGTCGCTTGTGTCAATTCCCTTGTTTGCCATGAATTCCTTGATCTTGTCGCCGTTCCACAGTTCTATGGTGCCGTACGCGGCTGCCTCTTTTTTGGCGCCGATGGAAAAGTCGCTGGTTGTTGCCAGCACCGTCCTGTCTATGCCGAGATCCTCCATCTGGCGCATCAGCTTCATCACTATGTCCTTGCTCAGATTGTGTTTGTACGACTTGGTCTCGACTATCATCTTGCTGGTGTGCATCGGGCACTTGTACTCGGCATACACGTCTATCTGGTGCGTGTTTCCTGAAGTCCCAACCAACGTGACGTCGTGCGTCACATTGTAGCCGTATGATTTCATGAGATCGGCCACCTGCTTTTCAAACTCCGTGCCCTGCTCGACGGTGGACGAGTATTTCTTGCCGTCCGAATTCGCAGCATCCTTGTCAGACTCCTTTGTTTCTGCGGGCCCGCCTGCAGGCCGGCTTCCGGCCGGTTCCGGGCCTTCTGCGGACTTCCGGCTTCCGGCCGGTTCTTGGGCCTCTGCCTGGCCGGCACCTTCTGCAGGCCTGTCCACGTCATACATGTTGTCTATGCCGTCATTATCATCATCCATGCAGCGCAGCACCCCCGGCGCGTATCTCTTCCACTATTCTAGCCGCGTACTTGGACTTGAACGACGCCGTCTCCACGCCGTCCTGCACGAACCAGTTGAGCCTGACTGACTTTTTGTCCGACAGCGCCGCCAAACACACGCGGTCCAGCTGCACGTCAAAGAACGCGTGCTGCTTGTTGTCGTCTGTCTTGCACGTTACGGAGTCGCCCACGGCCAGCACGGCATCATGCCCGTCGTATTTGACCTGGAAATCCTTTGCCATGCTGGATCGTGGCTGCTTTCGTTAAAAGGGGCAAAACGTCATGCAGTTTCCAACCGCCGGCAGTCCTGGCCAACCCATGTCCGAGCACAAGTGGTCTGACATATCGGCAAGCAATCAGAGATCTGCGCTAAAGTCGGCAATGCAGTACCTGACAGAGACGTATCCGGACAAGCGCAGGCTGGTCAGGGCGTACGAGGTATTGTTAACTTATCGGGGTCTGCCGACAGTCCGGCGGCTCCGAGCAATTTGAGCTATCATGGAATGGCCGCGCGTCGGCGGTTCCTTCCTTGGAAGCCCGAACAAACGGGCACCGTCCTCCTGCTTGACGACGGCCATACCTGCCGCCGCGCCTCCCCGAACCGATATGCTCACGGAGGCGTTTTCGTCCGCGTTCATTGCGGACCTGCAACACGTGCAGTGAAAGTCTGCCTGGTTTTCCCTGGATCTGGAATCTGTGGTCCCGCACATGCAGCACGTTTGGGACGTGTATGCTGCGGGCACGGTTTCATGTATGGTGCCGCCCTTTTTGCAACCCCATTCTATCGTATCCAGAAGGGAGCCGATCCGAGAATATGCCATGCTGCGGTTCAAACCGCGGTTGCCTGGCGTGTCGTATTTTCGCTTGGCCATTGCCTGAAGGTTCAGATCCTCCACGACTATCTTGCCGGCAAGTCCGGACAAAAAGCTCGCAGCCTGGCGCTCCCAGTTTTGGGCGCGGTTTGCAATCTTTTTGGCTTTGGCCTGGATCCGTCTGGTTATTGCCTTGTAGTCGCGGGAGCCGCGCTTCTTCTTGGAACGCTTGGAGTACAGCCAGGAGATATCATCGTCCTTGTGCCTTCTTGCATTTTCTGGCGGATCCATGAACCAGACGTGGTTGGTTCCGTCCTGCTGGAGCGATACTGCCAGCGCGTGCTTTACTCCTGCGTCTATGCAGATTATCGGCTCGCCCGCATTCCTCTTCAGAGGGGGATCTGGTTCACGTATGTAGACATGCAGTTCAATGTATCCGCTCTTCCTTGTTAATGAGTACGACCGCATATCCATGTTGGGTATCTTGCGGGCCAGTTGGATTTGGCCAACGCCAGGCAGGTACAACATGCCACCTTTTTTGGCTATGGGTGCGGCCTGCGATAGCACGGTGTGTTGGTTTTTTAGAAGCGTTTCTGGTTTTTTGCATCTGGGCTTGCGGCCGTCTTTGGCCAGTCTGTCTCTGGACCATCGCTTCTTCATGTTGGAATGCAGGAACTTGGAAACCGCCTCACGCGCGCGGCAGCACGCGGCCCTTTGCAGGCGCGCGGGTCCCAGGTTTTTGCCGCGCCTGAATTCGGTAAGCCTGTAGTACGCATGGTACGTTCCGGGCAGGCTCGTCCATACCAGTCCGGGTATGGAATCCGGCTCCGCGCCCTGTTCCTCCAAAAACTCCCGCACGGCTTCGGCCTCGTCGTAATACCAGGCTATCGCGTGCTTGTACGCGGTATCGTAATTTTTCAGCTGCTCCTCGAAGGACTCCTCGAATCTTGAATCATAGTATATTGGCACGCGGACCGTCTTGTACATGTGTAATTATGGGCCGCATTTGATTTAAGCGCGGCAGAACTCGTTACAAGTGATCGGCTTGGGGCTTGGCTGCCTGTTCTTCATCCAATGGAATAATCTTATACGGCTTGATCCAGGTAATGTCCGGGTTGTTGGTGTATGCAAGCCATGGCATGTACTTCAATCCAACCTCGCGCTCTTTCTCAGTCATCTTGAAGAACTTGCCGCCTATCCGGCGCGAGGGCCTGGTTTTATGTCAAAAAACTACATAGTTTCGCAAAGAACTTTACCTCGATACCTTCCTTTCTTTTTTAAATATGACCGCATTCCCCTACAAGAAGATCACGATTGCTTTAGCAGCAACGATGTTGGTCACGTTTGTGCTCGCCGCACTCTCCTTCAGTTTAATCGGGGACAAACCACATCTCTCCGAGGAAAAAAGACTCGAGTACGAATGGCAGATTTGCGATCTGGAGCGGGATCTGGGTTACCCTGCGTGCTTCATTGATGGCGAATTTGTCCAGGTCAAGAATCTGGACGAGTCAGGGAGGATCTCTCCATGAGGACGCTGTTCTGGTTGGCAGTCATCGCTGTGCTGGTATCTGGGATAGTGTTCTTCTCGTACATGACGTACGTGTACCTGTACGTCGCAGACTTTTTGCCGGCCCAAGAGGAGTCGGCCACGCTCTCTTACCGCTTCCACATATGCGACCTCCAGAACCAGCTCGGGTACGAGAGATGCGAGGTGGATGGACTCGTATTGGAGTTTGGTGATCTGAGCATTTCAAGTCCCATGCCCGTGCCTTGACTGACATGACACACTTGCAAAATCCCATCAAAAACAGGAACCGGGTTGGATTACACTGGCCGATGGAGTTCTTTTGGCCATGGTTTACGGCTTACCTGTGGCGTCTGCTGTCATAGTCACGGTTGTAGTGATTGAACACACGATAACCCCACCCACCTACCCCCGCGTCGCGTTTGGAAAGACTGCAAAACATCAACAATAATGCCACGTAGGGATTGGATTTTTGCCGTATTTTTACGTCAAAGTGAGCGGATAGCAGTGGACAGTACTACGCACCTGATTGACAGTCAGAAGTTCTTGTTTGGTTTGAACCATACATAGTATATGTATTCATAATATTTATATGTACTAACACCGTATAATAACTATGAAACAGATAGCCGAATTCCAAAACCATGTTATCACTGAGATCAAGGAAAAAAAATTCATCAAGTGGTATGTGGCAGCGGTGCATGCGGCAGAGGCCACCGGCACCAGCTACGACGACGCCAAGAAAATCATAGACGGTATGGCAGAAGGTTTCGGGCAGATCGTGCGCGACGGCGAGTATCTCAAAATGAGGATGGCAGACGACATGCCCGAATGGATTGGGATGCCGGCCATGGAAGCAATCATGTGGCTTTCATGGGAAGACGTGGCCCAGGCGTACTTTAACCGGGGCAAAGAGGAGCCGACCAGGGAAGAAGTCGAGGCCGTATTCAAGAAATACACCAAGTCAGACAAGGACTCGTTGATATCGCAGCTCTGGGACGAATTGGACGACTGCATCAGCGATTACGAGCGCAAGAACCAGGCAGACTAACACCCCATTTTTTCTATTTTTTATTGGCGCCATGGCGGGAGTTGTAGCACAACCGTGTTGAACAACCGTGTTGAACAACCATGTTGAACACCAAGGTTAACGCCATGTTGAACATCTATGCTGCACAACTATGTTGCGCATGAGCGCCGACATTGATGGTGCACGCTGATGGTGCATATTCGAGGGAAATTTGTGGCTTTTATTGTAATGGCAGTTGTATTGTGAAGTGGGATTGGAATTGATTCAAGAGGGGTGGGTGGCCTGATGCCGTACTATCACGCGGCCTATTCCGGCACGATTCGGCGCAAACACGTCAGGGGCGTTCGCACGACAGAAGCAGGCAAACCGTTCCATGCTGTACTGAACCTTATCCAGACGCTCGGCCTGAACCAGGACGACGCCATAGACATGAACGTGCTTGTATTTGAATTTCAGGACGGCGACATGTATCATGACGGACATCATCCTGCAGAAGAAAAAGAGTTTGCCGAAAAAATGTACGGCGGGAAGCACAGGTTCTATGCGGCGTTTGACGTCACGTGTAGGAACTCCCTGAATGTTATCAAGACCCATCACGGCCAGTTTGAAGGCGCGCTGACGCCGGACGTAATCAAGGATGCGTGCGGGAGCCACGACCTGGTGATGAGACGCCAAGGATGCGGCGTGTGGGAGCTGGCCGGCAGGGTAGAAGACGGACACGAGGTCGACTGCAATTCCATGTTGCTGCCTTTGAGCAAAACCGAATACGAAGACGCCGACGGCACAATTGACAGGATGATCAACGAACACGACGCGAGGATTGACGGCCATGAATAGTTTCCACGTGGTTGGGACAAAGAAAGACAACACGGTGTGGGTTGAAACGGTGGCCTCCAGGGATCCGTACTATGCCGCATTTGACTCGTTGCGGGCCTGCGTGCTGCCGGACGGAACCGACAAGCGCGTCGTGCGGCTAAACGTGTACGAGGCAAAAGAGTGGGACAAGCGCCTGCCCGGGAAAGTCACCAGGGAGGGGGAGTCGTTTGCCTCAGAGCTAAAAAAGACCGACGCGCCGATTGGCGTGTTCACGGCCACCGTGGAAAAGAGCCGCATACGGGTGCGCGGCAACCAATGGCCGCACGCCGGACCTGGTGTTCCGGACATGGTCGGCGTAAACGCGATCCTGAACGCGATAGGAAAACATGACCTGTTCTTCAAGCGCGTTGATGTGGCCGGGCCGTGGGAGCCTGCCTGGAAACCTGTCATTGACAAGGCGGAGGCAGACGTGACTGTCTGCATGGAGTCCGGCCTGGAACCGGACCAGTTTTCAGGCTCATACACGATTTCAGACATGATACGTGAAGAGCTTGAGGCCGCCGGCAGGAGCGACCGGTAATGACGACCAGACATGTTACCGCCTACAAGTAGCGCGGGATGATCGAGGGAATATTCGGAGCCGAGGAGACAGAACACCACCAGCTGTACTGCAGGTTCCGCAAAGGCGTAAACCAGAGAAAGTTTGGTTGCTAAAGGCGATAGGTTGGAATCTCGAGGTTCTCAACAGGCTGGAGCATGCCACGGATCTGGAAGTCAAGGTAGCCTATGCCTGACACTTCAAAAAAACCCTGATGAATGCAATACGCCAGACGAAACTGGGAGACGAGGCAGATGCCTGAAACCTATTTTCGCGACAACCCCTCAATTACCTCAAAACATATTATGTGCATACACCCATCCAGCTGTATGGGTCGCGATGTCACGACAGAGAATTTCCCGGATGTCTTTCGGGAGTATGTGCTAAATGAGCGGATCGATGACCTAGAGGCGGCCCGCAGTCGGTACCCGTACAGGACAGACGTGGATCTAGACAGGTTCAACAACGAGATGATCGTCTTGTGGTTCAGCATTACTGCAGATCCTGTCAGTGGAAAATCTCCTATTGACGACTTTGTTGAACGCTACGTGCACGGCGACTTACTGACATCCATGATCCTCATGATGAAGAGGGGAATCCTTGACGAGTTTGATCTGACGGAGTGGAACGGCGAGGAGATCATGGCAAGATCGCGCAGCGACGGCACCATTTATCGCATCCACCCCGACCAAACCACGGCCGAAAGGCTCAGGGTTGCAAGATCCTTTGTAGGAATGCTGTACCGTTTTGATGGCGGTCCCTACTCTCTTCATGGAACTGCAGTGACCGATTCCACCCACCGAATACTTGGGATGGACGATCTTCTCCGGGAGTACGCAGGGTACGGCAAAATGTCCGGCGGACCCAAGATGAAACCCAAAAGGCGCGTCACGACACCGCCAATCTCGCCTGACGCCAAGATCCTTGCCGAACTCAACAGGCTTCCGGCGGCAATGATAAATCTCGTATGGAAGAACCTGGAAATTGAGGAGCAGTGCAGCACCAAAAGGGAGAAGGCAAGGGTGATCTCATCGGTACTCCGGTCTGAGAGGCTGCAAAAAGTGGTGGGCGGCCTTTCTGAATCTGAGAGGGACTGCCTGCTGTTCGTAGTCAGGAACGGATGGGTTGCAGGGCATGCCGGCCTGCAAAAGAAATTTGGCACAGACGATACCATAAAACGACTGCTCAAGGGTGGGCCATTGTCCACAATCGGCTCCCTACGGTGCAGGGGCCTTTTGTTCGTCGGGATGCGCAAGAACGTGCGTGCGTGGTACCCCATCGACGATCCGCCTGTCTTTAAGAAGGAAAAGATTGCAGTGATTCCGCTGGACATCCGCAACCGCTTAGGCGAATGCGGATTCACATACAGAAAAGACAGTCAGACAGCAGCACCCGCCGAATACAGCTGAGACAAAAGCAGGCCTGCCTGGTTCATACCGGGACAGAATGGCCGCCACACTAAATGATCAGACTGATGCCATCCCCCGGCATTCGATCCAAATCGTGCAGAATGCACGCAGTCTGGAATGTCTGTAGTCAAACCAACGTAATTTATGATGACCAAATCTGGTAGTCAAGGATTTCATGTACAGGGCCATCTAGAACAACATCAAGCCGCACCGGATCCATGCAACCTAGCGTGCGCCATGCACGGCGCATCAGAGCATGCAATGCCTAATGCCCGGGACGTTTTTTCTTGTTGTTTGGGCATTCAACGCACCTCGTAATTTCCAGGGATGGCTGTCGCATCAAAAATTTATGAGCGATTTTGACATGAATTTTTCATTGTTGGTATACGCATACCTTCTCTTTGCTATAGGCCATGGGTTGTCTTCAGTTAACGCAAATGTGCCCGTCCAACCATGGAGCCGGTTTGGGTTCGGACGTGTTTTACTCTGCATCCTGTGCCTGCCCAATGATTTTACGTACGAAAACGGCATTCATCTGGTGCCGGACCGTATGCGGGACTGTCATGTAGGTTCACTTGGAGCACATTTGCGCTAACTGGTCTTGTTTCCGAATTCATGTAAACCTTGTGAGGCGTATCAGATAACCCAGATGTGGTCACGGCGCGACAGGATCGGGCGGTGGCTCGGGCGGTATGATGCTTTGTAAAAGAAGCATACTTTCTATCATGAATTTGAAATGGGTCTGGGTGATTGCTGCGTCCGTCTGTTCCTCCCAGTTTGGCAAGTGGCAAGCATTGCGTTTGCCAGCGCCCATGCATTGAATATTACCACCACGTGCAGAAAACAAAAATCCCTCGTAGCGATGTTTTGGCTGTACGTCCTGGACCTCATCGCCCCGGGCATCTTGTAGCCGGTCTCTATTCCCCATCTCAGATCATACACGGCAACGTCAATGCCTATAGTGAAAAGCGAAAGTTCGTTCCAAGTTCAGCACCTCACCGAAAGCTATGTAGATCAGCCGGTCGCCTAACGCGGCATGAGCAAAGTAACACGGGAAGAACTCGAGGCAGCATACAAAAAAGAGAAGGATCCAGAGTGGTAGTCAGAATGCTTGCAGTACACATGGTACATTTTCGCAAAGTGAGCATGGATGATGCAGCCGTCAGCCTTCTGCGATGCCCGCGATGGGTGCGCAACTGGCTGGAACGCTTCGAGAAGGGAGGCCTTGAAGGCCTCCGGGATCTTCCCAGATCCGGCAGACCGCCCAAGATTTCGCCGGAAGCGATGGACGGCATACTGGGCAAGGTAGACCGGTTCAAGACCACTCCTGCCGAACTGCAACAGGTCATACACAAGGAAACGGGAACAAGGATGCACAGGACGAATGTCAGGAAAATCATGCAAAAATACGGCCTGTCTCCCAAGGAGTCGCAAAAAATCCACATCAACAGGGCCACCAAAACGGCCGTAAAAAGTTGGCAATATCGCCTCAAAAAGAGAATTTCACGCCTAGAAAAAGACGGTTTTGTCATAGCCATGGAGGACGAGGCGTTCTTCATACACGACGTAAAATCAGGTCGCAAGTATTGGTCCCCCGTGGGGGTGCCAATAACCGTGCCATACACGGGAAGCCACAAAAGAATCGCCGCGTACGGTTCAATTACAATGGATGGCAGGCAGTTCTTCAGGACTGCCAGCGGATTTAACGCGCCCACTTTTGTTGCGTATCTCAAGGCCATGCAGAGGCATTTTGGGAAGGTGGCCGTCATGGTGGATCGGGCGTCCCCGCACCGCGCAAAAGCCGTCCGGACGCTGCTGCGCGAGAACAAGGACATCAGGATCATATACCTGCCAAAAGGCTCGCCGTATCTCAACGCCGTGGAAGAATGCTGGCACCAAGGAAAACGGAACCTGCTTGTCTCAGAATACTACAAAACCTTCTTGGACATGCACAGTGCCGTCTCCCAGTACTATCGAACTGCGAGATTCAATCTGGATTTAATCAAATTCTTTAACAGAAAAGCCGAATTATTTTGCAGGAACTTTTGATCGCCACTATAGTGTCATTGCTGATGTAACATTTGAGATTGTTCAAAAAATTAAAGACGGTAATGTTCAAGGTGCTATTAATTTGTTAAAAGAAATGGATATTGATAGATCTGAGTTCGAAGAAAAGTTTGAAAAATATGTGAAAAAACCCGAATCTAACATTGCTACTTATATTTTACTAGAATTCGAGAAGCATTTTGGCGTGCACCCGGATGTTAATCCCGCACCTTGTATTACACTTGAACATGTGCTTCCAGACAATTACACTGAGGATGAGTGGTCCATCAAGGACTTTTTTAACCTCAAGGGTCCTGAAATTGCCAAAAGTTGTGAGACAAAAATGAAACAATATCGGAACCATTTGGGCAACATGGGACTGCTGCCGCAAAAACTTAATTCAGAACTTCAAAATAAATCGTTTGAAAAAAAGAAAAATGGAGAGGGAGGAAAGCCTGGCTATAACGATTTGCTCCTGAATATAAATAGTGATTTGAAGGGAGATGAGTGGACCCAAAAAACTATTGACGATCGAGACGAATATTTTATTGATAAGGCAAGAGAAGTTTGGGAACTATGACGCGCTAAAGTTTGTGGACAAATAATCTAAATTCCAAAAAACATAGATTAATACTTCTATTCTTAAGGTGTGGGTAATGCCCAACAAAAAAAAATTGGAAAAGCGTGCAAAAAGAAGAGCTACAAGGTTCGAATCATGGCGTGCATGGTTCGTGTACGAAACGCATCCGTGAATGAAACCGCCGATCTTGGTTTGGCGCTTAAACTGAATCGGCAGTGGCGACACTGCGCCAATGAAGACTTTGATGTCATCGGAAACTTACCTCAGTGTGGAATCTATGACATAAACACAAAATCTTCGTACATGCTGATCAACACTTTATTGTACTCGTAGAATGATGTCAGGGATCATGCCGGTACCCAAAAAATCAATTTTTTACAATGCATAGAGACGCCTGTAAACCCCAGCATGGATGATGATAATTGATACAATTATGCTTTCATATACATATGAATACAAAAACATCCTATGTGTGGAACCTAAAAAAGGTAACATTACAGGCCGAATCCCCCTCAAGTCAATCCCACTCGTTCCAAGACTTTTCTACAAAACGCACGCTGTTTTTTGGAAGCGCGTATATCCGCGTTCCTTGCCCCTTTGCACTATCCTTGCTTTGCTTGAATCGTCTTGCTCCCAATATTTTTTTCCATGCTTCGATCTCGTCTGCCATATCTCTTTCTAGGTTTTTGTCCATTTTGGCATCATAATGTACGCGTGCTCTGTTTGAGAGCCATTTCAACTCTAATCCTGTCTTGCGTGAAACAGTCTTGGCAAAGTCCAGCCTTTCATTGTTCAGACGATCCAATTCTTCCTTGCGCGCTACGGGATTCTTGATCCTGTCAATTCTTATCTTTTCCGAGATCCAATCTTGTCTGAATCTCTGCATAATACCCGTAATTTTTTTCTTTTTGAGGAAGTGCTCCCAGTACACTGCATCAAGGTCGACATCCTGTTCCGCTCTGCCCTTTGAATATACCAGTGGGAGCGGGATGGCGACATCAGCATTTCCCTCGGGAAACCTCTTACGTCGGTGGTGCGGGCAGCTGCTGTCGCAGTCCGTCTCTGGTGCCTTGCCCTTCATCCCGAGCTGCTTTGCCATCCATATGCCATGCACCATTTTTCTGCCTATGTCCACCCTGTCCTTGATCACTTCAAACTCTCCGCGCATCGGGTAGACCAGTATGGTCTCTGAGATCCGCTGGCGCGTCGTCATTGGCGCGATCTTAAGTGACGAGAGCTCCCTGTATTCCTCCATTACCGTTATGCCGAACTTTGCCCCCACAGTGTTGTAAAACGTGGCCTGAAACTTGTCCGGTTTGGTGCCTGCCGTCTTGGCGTTCTTGATCTCAACCATGACAAGCTTTCTTCGATCGCCTAGCACTGCTACAAAGTCCGGCCTAGAAGTGCTTGACAACAATCCGTTGCGGGACTCGCCGCGCCCTATGACGTTGATCTTCCCGTACCGGTCGTTGATCTGCCTCTTGATCACTTCCAAGCCCTTGAGGGTTTCCTTGAATATGCCCCCTATGGTTTCGTCCAGTGCTATTCTGTGCTCCCCCAAGTCCTTCTTCATCAGGGCTATCCTTTGCGCATAATCTTCCTGTATGTCATGGCCGCCGGGCTTGTCGCCCTCTAGCCCAGATGGAGTGTATTCGGGAACATCCTCAGCCAGCATGCGCCTCGCGGTTATCTCGCCTATCACGCCGGTTTCATGCCTCAGGCCACCAGCGCGTCTGGATGCGGACGGCCTTTCGCGTAGGTTCATGTATGTTTTGAATGCTACGATCTTGGGGCACTTTAGGTAGTCATACACATCCTGCCTTGACACTGTGAAAATGCTCAATCGCCATTTGATGCGTCATGCGTGGCTAATATACCGCTCTCCACAGATGGCAGTCAAGATGGGTGTTATTTCTGGATGACAGAACACGTCTGTTGATCGTGGCACCGTGCATTCGTGTCAAGGAGCATAACCAACAACGACACGGTTCGATATGGCAGTACTTGCCAGGCCGGTCTTATGGACAAGTCCAGAAGATGCAATAGAACCGCCATCATGTTCATAAAAGTATCACATTCTATTCCCGTCCCGATTTGGAGGGGTTGTATGTTTTTATGATCAAATCCGTGATAGAAGTCGGGGAACCACGTTGGTTGGCTAAATTCATGTGGCACTCGGCTTCGTACACGTTCTTCAGGAGAAGTGCCGTAAACGCCAAGGTGGTGTTGGCTTTTTCGGAATCTGGTGATGGGATTTCGTGTGTCGCATCGTTTCCGTTATCTCTTATTTTGTCGACCCACTCCTTCATTGTGACCGTGATATGTCCTGTCTTGATCATGTAATCAATGTATTCCGTAAACGCTTCTCCTTGAGAAGCCCCCTTTTCTACTGCGACATTCATGAGAATCTTGCGGCACATGAGCACGCACGCGGTATAACTCTTAGATGAGATGGATTTTCGCGCCTTCAGGGACAACCTAAAGGCATGCAGGGACCGCAACGTGACCCCACTCATCAAACTCAAGGTAAGCTCCACCCCAAAGGGAAAAGGTGCAGGCGACGTGTGGGGCATGGCAGTCCGGGATCAGTTTGGCGGCTCTGATCCCAATCGGGTGAAATGGCTGCCTGATGAGGAGAAGAAAAGCAACCAAAAGGAGTGGAAGGCTCGAGTCGGATATGGCAAGAGATGGATAGTGGAGATTGTATTTTCTGCCTTCAAGAGAATGTTTGGAGAGCACCTGTACTCATTGAAATGGAAGAACATGATTCAGGAGGTCAATCTCAAGGTGGCCGCCTACAACAAGCTGATAGACATGGGAGCAAGGGTAATGTAGAGTCGGATAGGCGAATCCAGTGCAAGTCTTGGGTGACTGGGTTGAATTATGCAACACGCTAGCGTCTTGGGAACATTTACTAGCACATGCAGTATCCACTAGAATATCATGACAAGACGCGTTAAGATAAAGGACGGAACCCGCGGAACGTTCCCGAGTCTATCTGACTGCTACGAGTCCGGCACCGTACCGCCCGATTCACACGACAGATCTCCAATTCCACTACCGAATGTACTGGAGTCCAGACATGGCATCACAAGCGTCACGTTCTACAATCCGCGGCATGTACGACGTCACTATGAGGAGGTGGACACCAATATCAAAAAATATGACATGGAACCGCCTAGCAAAAAACCGGGCACCGAAACACCTCCGGTTTCTAAAAAACATACAAACACTTCATCCAACACACCAGCGTCCATGTCCGACGCATCGCCAGGGATGCAAGCAGGAGTGGTACAGCCACATAACCACAACGAGCTGCCTGCACCCGTCGCACATGAGGGGATCGATGAGCATAGAACGATGCCCACTACGGATGGAACGTGGGGCGACCGTAGGTTTGATCTTAACATTGAAAGGGTTCTTGAAGACTGGGAGGTGCACCACGCCATACGAGAGATCATTGCAAATGCCATCGATGAGCAAGTCCTGACCGGCACAAGAGATGTTGAAATCCAGATGGACGGAGGGAAAATCACGGTAAGGGACTTTGGGCGCGGCATCAGGTACGAGCACTTGACCCAAAACGAGAATACGGAAAAGATCTCTAGCGAGAAGCAGATCGTGGGAAAGTTCGGTGTCGGGCTGAAGGACGCACTGGCCACGTTTGACAGGCATGGGATCGGCATCATGATAAGATCTAGGCACGGCGACATAACGATCAGCAGATCATCCAAACATGAGTTTGACGATGTCATTACGCTTCACGCGGTAGTAAGCCCGGCATCCAATCCCGGAATGCCTGGCACAGTGGTGGTCCTGACCGGATGCACCGGCCCCGATCTGGAAAAGGCAATGAGCCTCTTCCTGAGGTTTTCCGATGAGAGGAGGCTGGATGCCACAAAGTACGGTGAGGTCTTGGAGAGAAAGCCGAGCAGGTCCTCGCGAATTTACATAAACGGGGTCTTGGTCGCCGAAGAAGACAACTTCCTGTTCTCATACAACATCACCTCACTGACGGATGCAATGAAAAAATCCTTGAACCGGGAGAGGACGCACGTCGGACGGGGCGCGTACACGGGAAGAGTGAAGAGCATACTCATCTCAAGCAAGAGTGGGGAAGTACTCCGATCCATAACTGATGATCTTCAGAACTACGGCGCTGGAACACAGCACGATGAGATAAAGTGGCAAGACGTATCGGAACATGCGTGCTCAGTACTGAGCGCGTCCAAAGACGTCATCTACGTGACATCAGATAATTTGCAACATGACGTAAACTTGGTAGACCATGCAAGGCGGGATGGACTATCAGTTGTGGTGGTGCCAAGTGCAGTAGAGCAAAAGATACGCGGAGTGATGGACAGTTCAGGCAGCCCATTACGAAACATGGATCAGTACGTAATGGAATTCAACGAGAGCTTCGAGTTTGAGTTTGTAGAACCAAGCAGGCTGAGCGCAAGTGAACGTTTCGTCTATGACAAGACTGAGAGCATATTCAGGTTGGCCGGAGGCAGGCCAGAAAACGTGCGAGATGTCTTGGTATCTGAGACCATGCGGGAGGGCTATGGGACGGATGCGGGCGGCATATGGGAACCCGGTACGGGAAGAATCATCATCAAGCGCACCGTGCTGAACTCGGTTGAATCGTATGCAGGAACGCTACTGCATGAGGCGGTCCATGCGCTTAGTGGGGCCAAAGACATGACAATCGACTTTGAGAACGAGCTTACCGACATGATCGGGAAGGTCTCGGCCAAGGGTCTCTGATCGATAGCGACTCGAAGGGACAGTATTAGACATGTTTCCTACTCATGCTGGATAAAAAGTCAAGTCTGTACAGCAGCAAGCGTTGTTGCCCCAAGTGACGCATAGTTGAAGCCATAAAGATCCGCTCATTTTCCAAGAAAACCATTACAAAAATCAAGCACAACAAGGATTCGTAATCATGACATATAGACATACCATCCATGAGGTTGACACGAACCAGTTTGGAGTCAAGTGTTGCCGCAGATAGTAGTCCATGCACCCATGAAGTGAAATCTGATCTGCAAACTTTTCGATTATTTGCACACGAACTTTTGTGTGCCGATATAGGTTCAAGGAAGGTTGAAACAGCGTAAGAAATTTACGATCTGAAAGACTCGTTATGTATGTGGAAATAGTACTCATGGTGGGCATATCCGGAAGCGGCAAGTCCACGTTGGCAAAACAAGAATTCCCGAACCATGTCCACGTGTCTTTGGACGATATCAGGACGTGGGACAGCGTGTATCGTCAGGAGATACTTGACAGATATTCTAGCCCAAGTATAGACTCGCCCAAAATGGAGAGGAAGATCGAGAAAATTTTGATAACAGAAGCGCTGGAAGGTGGCAAGGACGTGGTGGTGGATGACACCAACCTGACCCGTAAGATACGCCATGCGCATGTAAGTCGTGGATGGTTATATGATGCCAAAGTAAACGCGGTGTTTTTCGACAATGTAGAGCGTGCGTATGAGCAGAACAAAAACCGGCCGAAGCCACTAGATGACAGCATACTCGACAATCAGTGCAAATGTCTGGAACGGCCTAGCAAAAGCGAGAGGTTCGGATACGTGAAGGTTATCAAGTAATTTCGAAGTCTAAGAAGATGTCCGGGCAGCCATGTTGCTACGGCAAGAATGTTTCACCATGTCGCGTACGTTTGGATGCAAAGGGACACTCTGCTCAAATGTAGCGATCCATAGTCAGAAGCCATCTTTGTGCCCGGATGGTTTGGATCTTGAGCATGCCGGGACCGGTGCCCGACGCGCTCCCCCAATCACACGTGCCGTTGCTGACATATTGAGCTGCTAAGGACATTCTCCTCCCCTTGTGCCATCATCGTAATCGGTGCTGTTGGCCATTATGTTGCACGCGTGACACGCGTGGCTGTGGGCCAACGCTAGCAGGCAGTCGGCATCAGCGTCTTTTTCTCACCCCGCCGGCCACGCGTTTCAGGTTCTCGGCCATCAATAGGTGCAAACTGTTGTAGAGCATGGAACGGTGGCAATTGGTTTTATCAATTGCGGTAATGTGGGCAAATCTGGCAACGCATGAGACCTGATCCGTTATTATTTTCCAAGCCTGTTCGCCCTACTTTTCAGGCCCATTTCCGTCAGGCTGCCCGTTCTGCCAGCCACAGCAGCCTTTGGTTTACCAGCCCGCAGACGACATCGTTGATCCGGTCGTACTTTTTCAGCGGGTTCCGGTACCTGTCACCCATTATCCGCCACGTCTTGACTTTTCGGATGGCGTGCTCCACGTAGACGCGGATCCGGGAGTGCGCCTTGTTGGATGCCTTTTCTGCGTCAGTGAGCTTTTTTCCGGGCTTTTTCCTGATCGGCGCCAGCACTTCCACCCCTTCGTACATCTTCTGCGCCCCGGGGTAACCCCTGTCCACATAGGCCCGCACCCTTGCCTTCTCCCCCTTGCCGTCAGGCCCGTCCCGGGACGGCAGGCCGGATGGAAACGTCGGGTGCTTCATCCGGTACACCCTGACGTCGTGGACTCGTCCCGGGGAGTGCCTCGTGTTGTGGACGATCAGGCCGTTTGCGTTCACGGCGTACTGTACCTTGGCCGTGTGCCTCCCGGCCTTGCCAGAATAGTGGGACTTTTCCATGTCCTTCCGCTTGGGCCTCTGTACCTGCTGCTCGGAGGCGTCAATGAGGCACCGGAGGCCGGGAAGGATCTCCTCAAGCTCCTCAATAGTCGAGGCCCTCTTTGCCCTGTCGTGGATCCTGGCTGGTAGCGGGATGCACTGCCTGACCACGGGGGCGATCTGGTCTATGGAGCGCGACACCGTGGCCTGGCCGACTCCGAAGACCTCGGCTGCCACGTCCTGTGTGACATACGTCCGGTAGTAGAACAGGAGGAGCATCACGCGGCCGTGCAGGTCAAGCGCGAACCTGCGCCCGGCCCCGATTGCGCGCTTTCGGGGCCTCTTGGAGAGCCTATCCCTCTCCGTCTCGGGGTGTGTCTTCTCCACTTTTGCGAGCAACAAATCGAATTCCTGGAGTGACATTCCCATGATGGTCTTGAAACGCCTGGCGTTTCCTGACAGTTTGGCATACGATAACATGCAATCTGCTGGATCGGACGATATTTTGATCTTACTGTCTTCCCCAGGTTGCCGCCTACGACGAATGGGCTAATTACGAATCAGTTCTATGGTCTGGGCGCCTGCTATGGCATGCATATGAGTACACGTCCATGGTGCTGCCTTTCAACAGGATCATGTACTTGGTGTGGTTCCTGCCGGAATTGGCCGGAGCTCGCAAGGTGCTTTCTTGCAGCATCTATTAGGAAATTTACTGTAGTGGCTCCGCCTTCCTGCTGCGGTTGCTTCCAAGCATCCTGAGCAGCCTAATTGCCTTGGCGAAGAATGCTCTGTCGAAGTGAATGGGCGGAACGAGTCGGTGACTAACCACAGATGGTTTTACATGCACAATGGAACCTAAAAAAGGTAACAATACAGGCCGAATCCCTTTAGACCCGCTTCCACTGTAGTTTCCGATCCTTTTTGGCTCCCCGATGTAGGGATGCCGGAGGATCGGTCCACTCTTGTCAGTCCGCGTTTCTCTCCGGCACGACCTTGCCGCTTGGCAGGTTGCCCACGAACCGGCATTCCGATCCTGTCAGGGTCTCTGCGCGCGCGTCGTCTGCCACGACCTGTGGCTGCCTAACCTGTCTTGCCGGCGCTTTTAGCGCCTCTAGCACGCAGCCAAGCTGCTCCGGTGTTGTGTTCTCGATGATCTGCTGACACCGGTTCCTGCAGGGGAGTATGATTTTGGCCGTCAAGGAATGTTTTGGGCAGATATTGTCGTGACGGTCACGCCGCATCAAGCACCTTGTCACAATTCGGTTGCCCAACGTTCAAGATTCAAAGCCGTTGTGGCATGTGATGGTTGCAACCACGAGGGATCCGGCCGCCGGAACCGGAAAAGGTCACGGGGGGGGAACAAAATGAATGACTGGCTACGTTGGAATTAGCCAGACATTCACTCATGAAAAAAGAGGGAGGGGTATTGTAGGGGTCCCTCCCAGAGGCCTTTTGCCGTCGTTTTTCGTGAAATACGTAAGGAATCTGCGTCCATGGGACTAGAATCCTTTGACTCGGCCTACGGTAACTTGGCAGCTTGGATAGCTCCATTCACCAGAGGCCTTTGCAGTCATTCGTAATCAGGTGTTAGTCTATCACATCACCTTGTTCCATGCTTATCCGTGTTTTTTGAGTATTTAGCAAACGCGTATACACTGCAAGACAGTGCACGCGTATCAATCCTGTACAATTCCATACTTTTCTGATCGTGATCTCAGGCACAGCTACTTGCCTAGTGTGCAGCACGCGCATTAGAATAATTGTAAGTGTTCACGTGGTTTAACTCATTTTTAGGCGTATTTTGCAATCTCCGCCAAGTAATCCAATTTCTTGTTTTTCCATGTCATTACGCATGAAAAGAAATTCGCCATCCACGTCATCGTCTCCTCTGCCCTTATGCTGCCCCGTATCTTTCTGTGCACGACTATCTCGCGCAACCCGCGTTCTGCAGCATTGTTTGTAGGCGGGATCTTTGGGTTCAGCACGAACCGGAACAGGTCGCTGCCAGCATTGCTGATCTTGACCATGAATTTTTCCAATATTGGATCGTCGGCGTACCTTGCAACGATCTTTTCGATGCATGACGTCAGCATGGCAGACGCGTTGTCCCGGAGAGAGCGCGAGCGTTTCCTGCTTGCCCTTCTGGCATAGTCATAGATTATGCGCAGGTGCTTCAGGACGTTGCGCGCGCCTGGGCAGTCCGGATTGCGGTTGCAGATGTCCCTGGCCTCGCGTATTATGTGCGACCAGCAACACGCTGGACGCGGTATTTTCCGTACGCCGTCCAGCCGTCGCACACTAACGTGCCGTCCCAACCCCCAAGCGCTTCTTTCAGAACCTTTGCCCCCCGGCTGTCCCGTATCACGTACAGCGCGTGCCCGGTCAGCGGATCGTGCAGTATCCACACCCAGACGTTGCGGCCGTTTAGGTGAATCGATGTCTCGTCGGCGTGCAGTATCCTAGCCTTGCGTATCATGGCGGCAATGGCTGCTGCCGGGGTACCCGGCGACGCTCCCAGCCTGCGCATTATGTTGTGCGTCGTGCCCGAGGAGAGTGTAATTCCGTACCGCGACATGCGGTCTGCGATCATCCTAAACGGCATGCGACATGCATAGTCGTCTGCAACCTCAGTAGTTATGCTCGAATCGTATAGTGTCGATCAAAAGTTTTTTACATTTAGGGACTTTCTACAGATGAACTCCATTACGTCAATCCTTGGACGCGCGGTCCTGAAATACTCCGACATCGCGTTGCGCATCTGCACTATCGTGGCATAGTACTCGGACACCAGCACGTTACGTTTTGCCTGGTGCCAGTACTCCTCCACGCCGCTAAGCTCGGGCGTTGCAGCTGGAAGCCACATGACCTTGATGTCGGGATTTTCCTTTAGAAATTTCATCACGATCCTTGACTTGTGTTGTGGCGCATTATCCATGATTACGACCACCTTTCCAAAATGCCTGACCAGATCCTTGAGATACTGCAGGACCGTCTCCTTGTCAAATTTTTCATGCGTCCTGAAGAACTGCCTGCCGTCTGTTACAATGGAACCGTATGCCACCACCTTTCCGTGCCGTCCCTTGTATGTCGTGACAATCGGCTCGCCTTCTGGCGACCAATACTTTACGCCCGATGCCGGATCGTCTACAAATATGGCCTCGTCAAAGACGACTGGGAGAAAACCCTTCTCTTGCAGGCGTGAAATCCGCCTTTTGGCGTTGCGCTGCCACTGCCTGATCTTTTTGATCTCTGGCCTGTTGACGTGGATGCGCTGGACCGTCTTGGCAGACAGGCCAAGCCTGTGCATTATCTTTGTGACGTTTGAAATGTGGTATGTCACCTTGAATTCTTTGCGTATGTTTTCTTTGAGCTGCTTTGGAGTTGTGATGCTGCCAGTCCTTGCTGCAAGCCCCGCAATCTTCTCAAGCCCGACCTTGGGCGGCCTGCCCGGGCGGGGCCTGTCTTCCAGGCCTGCAAGACCCTCGCTATCAAAATGCCGGACCCAGCTTGTGACAGTGTGCGGGTCGCAAAAGCACAGTGATGCCACCTCGGATACGCCCAGCCCCCTGATCTTGACCATGCAGACGGCGTGGATCCTGTCCTTTATGGTTCCCCTCTTCTCTTTCTTGTAGGCCTGGATTAACAGCTTTTTGCTTTTTTCATCCATGTGGGCGGTAGTGCGGAGTGATCAAAAAATGTTACGCTCAGACTGACGTAGAAGACTTTTGATTGACACTATAGCCAGTTTTTTGGGCCGCGTCGCCTTGATGGATTCCCACAGTTTGGCGGTCCGTTGTTCCATGTCTTCCCGGATGAATCCACTTTCATGTTTTGCCAGGAACATCTGTGCGCCCCGGACAAATTCCGGATCGGTGAATCCAGAATGAAACAACAGTCGTCCGGCCTTGCCCTAGATGGCCGTGGCATCGTCCAACAATCCCTTCATTATGTCTGTCAATGCGGCAAATTTTGATTCATTCATCAGCGTTTCCTCCTGCGCGGATCGTACGTGATTGTGCCGAACCAGGCATTTGCTGCCTCCCTGTGTATGACGATGGACTTTACGTCCACGCCGATCTTGTCGACCTCCCAGGCTATAACTTCAAGAAGGCCGCCTATTTTGTTCGAATCAAACGAACGTGTCTTGGTGGACGGATCCTTTCTGGCCCCCATCAGTCCGCTACCTTCCTGACGATGCCCTTCCATTGCAGTTTTGAGTTTACTATTTTGTCTTTTACGGTCCATATGGTCTCAATCATCCGGCCTTTGCATGTGGAACACAGGAGATGGCGCGTGTGCTTGATTGTGCCTGACTTGAGTGTCGTTTTTTCATTCAGTTTGTCTTGCACAACCCAATCATGCAGCGAATCTATTCCCTGCTTTCCAGTGCATTTCTCAACCGGCTCCGACATCAGGCAACCCTTCCTGCATTCCGCACTATGGCATCCATGTCGTCCTGCACCATCTCAAAGTCTATGTCGTACATATCGTACACGAGACCACGGATCTCAAAGTCGGCCAACGCCTCCCCCATCGGCGTGCCATGCACGGGGTTTTTGTGGCAAAAACAGAATTTGGATTTATGGGCTTTAAAAAATCCCAGCACGGCCTCTATCTCCGCTTTTCGTTCTTTGTATCGTTCATATTCAGACATCATGTCACAATCTCCTGCATGTCGACGCGGCCGGGGGGCACGAACACGAGTCCGAGATCCTTTCTATGATAAGGATCGTACATGTCCGCATACAGGTTGGACAGGCTCATCAGATCCATCTCCATTCTACAACAGCCATATCTTCCATAATTATAATACGGTTATAATATATATAAACATTATAATTAGTTACAGTCATTACGCATGCTATCCTCGCCTGAATCTGATGTCGCCGTCTATGACGGGTTCGTCGTATCCTTTCGCCATGACTTTTAGTGAATGATTGCCTTCAGTTCCAGGCGTCACGAGTGCCACGACTTCTCCTGCGCTGTCTGTTGTCATTGCAGTCACGCGCACTCCGTCCAGGTATATCGAGACGAAATGGTTCTTGAAGGCCCCGCCGCCGGGCTTTTGTATCATGAGCTTGAGCCTGGTCGGCTTGCCCAAGTCGGCCACCGGGACGACCCTGGTCTTCTCCTTTTGCACGTATTCCCGCTCCAATGAATGGTAGCCCATGCGCCTGCTGGGGTTTTTGGCCGCCCTGGATCCGCCCCTGCCTTTGGTTTTTTTCGGCTTGGAAATCTGCTTGACCGAGGATCCGTTTATGAAAAACATGATGATTGAATAAAGCAACTCGTCTGTCGTCAGGACCTTGGGCTTGTACAGGCCGATTGCCAGCGGGATCACCAGAAACGGCAGGTAATACACCGCGTCCATGAAATCGTTGTCTGCCTCGTATGCAGACATGGCGGCCATCAGGACCAGGCCGCACCCGATCCCGAGGATCATTGTCTGCCGTATTGACAGTTTTCCTGCCGGGCTGGTGTACAGCGTTTCGTCCAATGTGGACGTGTTCTTGAAGAATACCAGTTCCTGCAGCATACCGGCAGAGACGGCATTTGTTAAAAAGGGCTTTTATGCTGGCCGGATCCGTGGGACATGGAACAATCACCCACGCCGTCCAAGATATGGTACGTCGGCCACGTGTTCTTTTGGGTAATCACCGGCCTGGTCTGCTATGTCCTGTGGAAGGACAAAAACCAAGAGGCCGCGCGCAGGCACCTGATTCATTCGATATGGCTTGGCATGGTCTTGCCTGTGGCCGTGTTTGTGGCAGGATTCGGGGCATCGTTGCTGTTCGGCACCGAACTCTGATCGGATTCGGTCTTTTTATGCCACGCACGCCTGCCACACATGTCAAGACCAATGCAAGACGACGTTGGCTGCTGCTGCTGCCACGCATGGACGCATGACGCTGATGCCGTGTGCGGCGACATGCAGTACGCCGAGGTATGCAGCAAGTGCGATGCGACAAGGATAATAGAGGAGCGCCCGCCGCGCTATCCTGCATACAAGGACTGGCTGCTTGGCCGGATAATGGACTGCGGGACTGTATTGTATGCAGAAGCCATAACCGATGGCGCCAAAACGCACGGCATGTCGCACAGGCTCGCAAGCAAATACCTGGAAAGGTTGCTTGCCAACGGTGCGGTATACCTGAACGGCGGCGCCGTATGGGCGGACGCAAGAGAACCGTTGCAATGCGGGACCTGAGGCGCTTTTGCAGGCGCATGCCAAATCCGACATCAAAAAATGCGCAAACCGCGAGCGCTCGGTCAATACACCCAAACCATGCTGCCCGTGCTGCGGCCGCATGTTGCGCACGCACCCATCAGGCCGAATTCCATTATATCAAAGTACAACTGGTGGTTCAGACATTATACGATACTCTGGATTCGGATAATTATGAGTGTCGTTGTTATACTGTAGTATAATCCGAAAGCCGCCGATTAAAGGAAAACGCCGATTCGTTTAACCGGTAATCGGCAAATCCTGCAACAGCGCGGCATGCGTTTGTCGACCGGAAGCATGTTGGGTTTCAGGCGCCACGCCCTTGTACAGCACGACGGCCGTTTCCTCATTGGGGTTCCCATATCCCAGGTACGGCATGCCGAGGCATTCATAATGCGTAGTCATCTTCCCTTTTACTTCCCCCCCGCACTTGATGCAGCGGTTTTGTTCGACGAGTATGTCATACCTTGCCTCGCATGACTCGTGCGCGCTTGTCTCGTCTTCCAGCTCGCGCTCGCAGATGTCGCAAAGCACGACCTTGTAGCCTGCAATGATCTGGTCACATGGCACGCTCATGCGGTGAAGAACCAATCTGCATAAAAGGAAATTTTGTGCCGTACGTTGCTAGACCGTACTAAATTCATGCAGGCCGACAAAAATGTCGCATTGAAAAGTAAAAATTTTTCCCTTTCAATGCGACGCCAGGCTTGCGCCGACTGCGGCAAGCACAGGCGGGTCAACTACGGCACGCAGTGCAAGCACTGTCTGATCAGGCGATGAAATCTGGTGACTTGGCATCGTTGCCGCCGCCGCCGCCGCCGCCGCCGGTGACTGCAGACGTCGTGCCAATCATGCATGGCCGCGAACCGCCAGCCAGCACCACGACCGGGCAAAAATATTGCATTGAAAAGTAAAAATTTTTACCTTTCAATGCAATACCAGGCTCACACCGTGTCCACAAAACACCTGAAAAACAGGTACGTCGGGATGATGCTGCATGCAAACAATACCGACACGGAGTCCATAAACGACAGAATCCCAACCATGCAGATACCATCGACGACTACGGCCACCCTGTTTGCGTACAGGCCGTCCCGGACCAGCCCTTTTTTCAGCAGCGCGCCTGCCAGCGCGGAATTGTTCACGCTGGTCTTTGCGTCAACAGAACCGAAAAACCTCCACGACGCCGCGTACCGTTTTTCAAAATACAGTACGTGCACAATCATCATCAATCCTACTACTGCTGCAGGAATTTCCCACGCCATGCATTATGGCTGCCATGCACATAAAAGCCGGTCAGGTCTTGACTTTGGGAGCCAGGTAGAAGTGTATTCTTCCGGTTCCTGCTATTGGAAATTCCACGCGCAGCGGCTTTGCCTCCGAAAACTCGCACACCACATTATCACCCGCACCGCCAACCGCCTTTACCATCGGCGTAAGGTATTCCAGGCTGTACGTTCCCTCGCCTGGATTCTTGGCGCTTATTTCTTCTGTCTCGTCTGCATCCACCTCGATCACGACCTCGCCACTGTCACCCTTGCCTGAAAACGAACATTTTGACCCTTCGGCATACGTTGCAATGTATTCCGACACCACGTTCACGTCGCCAAGAATCTTCTCGAACTTGCCGTGCCTCAGAACTATCTTGGAATCGTATGGGATTTTTGGCAACGGCGTGTCGTTTGTAGAGCTCTCTATCAGGCGAATCTTGTATTTCTTGCTCCTGCCTACAGTCAAAAGCAACACGTTGTTATCTATGCTGATCTCGATGTCGTCTTTCTTGTCGACCCGCTTGATGATCTTTGCCAGTTCGTCTATCCTGACGCCGAACTTTACCTCGTCTTTGCAGTCATACTGCTCAAACGCCGAATTTGGCCAGTTCACGTCAACCAGCGCCACATGCGACGGATCCATTCCACGAAACGTGATGCCTTCGGGGGTTGCCACGAACGTAGCCTCCTCGACTAATGTTGAGATTGATGTTATTATGGCCTTGGTGTCCTCTGATCCGTGGGTTTTTGCCGAAAATACCAATACCCACATGGCTGGGTTCACATAAAAGGAGACGGGCCCGGCCGGATTCGAACCGGCGACCTGGCACTCAGAAGGCGCCTGCACTGTCCAGACTGTGCTACTGATCTAATTGGCATCTACGTTTTTCACTTAACTGTCACAAGCAGTTGTTGGTTTTTGAACTCTGTTTGGTATTCCATACTAAGTATCGGTACCGACTATCTACACTGACTATGAATATTCAGTATGACCGGAGTTACCCAACACTGACCTTCTGGATCCTTGACATCCCGTCGTGTTTTGAGATTTGGAACACGTGATCGGCGCAGTTCTCCAGTTCGCGGTCATGCGAGACCAGTATGATTTGCTCGGAGTCGATGGTGTCCAGTATCTCCTGCACCTTTGCGAGCTGGTCCTGGGAAAAGCCGTCCGTGGGCTCGTCCAAAATGAGCAGGTTGGATTTTATCGAGTCGGCCTCCCTGACCAGCGTGTTCAGTGTAAGTCTGTACGCAAGCGCTATGCTGGTCTTTTCGCCCCCGGAGAGAAAATCCACCTTTTGCTCGTACCCGTCCTGCTCTACCACGGGTGTAAAGTTCTCGTCTATCCTTGACTCCTTGGTGGGATCGTCGACCAGCATCGAATACCATTCGCGGTATTTGGCGTTGAATCTCTGCAGTATGTCCAGCAACACCTGTTTTTCAATTTCTTTGACGGCCGGCATGAAAAACTTGTCAAGCCATTCATGCGTTTTGGAGGATTCGCCGTGCAGCGCCTTTAGTCTTTTGGATTCTGCAAGCTGTGCCCTGTAGTATTCCGCGTTTTCCTCCTTGTTGGATACGGTGGTTTCGGCCACCGTGACGTCGTGAGCCACGGTAGCAAGTTCGGCCCGCAGGCCTTCTGTCTTTTCTTCAATCTCTTTTATCGTACCGGTCACGTCCTCCATGACGACAAACTTGGATTCATGCTGAGCCAGTTCTGCCTGCCATTCTGAGATTTGCGACTTTGCAGACTCCATGTCCTCAAGGTTGCGTTGTATATAGTTCCTCACCTTGCGCCTCGAAATCTCAATGCGCTCCATGTCATATCCTACCTGTTCGTACGATGCCACATCATCTTTGAGTTTGCCCAGAACCTCGATTGGATTCCCCCCGGGAAATTCAGAATACTGGCAGTCAAACCCGCTTATCTCTTTTTCAAGCTTGGGAATGTCAGACTGCAGTTCGTCCCGCCACTTGACGTCGTTGATAGATTCCCGGATGTGCGGTATTTTGTCCTCACACACGCGCAGCAGTTCCACGTTTTCAGCCAACCCGGTGGTAAGCCGGGATATGGTGGAATCTGTCTGGGCAAGTTCCCTGTCCAGTTCCAGCACGGCCGCCTTCTTGTCATCGACCATCGCGTGGTTGTGCTTTTCATCTATATCTTGATCACACATGGGACATCTGCTGCCCAGTGTGGCAAACCTGCCTATCTCGTCTTCCAGTCCTTCCTTTTTCGTCTGCATGCGGGTCTTTTGGCTGCGCGCAGAGTCGAGCCCGGCCCGTATTTTTTCCTCTTGCGCGTCATACGTCTTTTTCTTCTCCTGCATGGATTCGAGCATACCGTTGGCAGATTCAAGGCTGGTATCCATGTCACCAAGCTCTACCCGTATGTCGGCCAGGTCTGTTTTGACCGACTTTAGTTTCGTCTCTGTCTGCACGCGGGCCTCGCTGATTTTTTGGAACTTCTTTATTTCGTCTGTTAACTCGTAGCTCGTCATTTTAGTGTCCGGCGCCTTTGTCTTGGCCTTCTCGTCGTAGTCGGCATCCAGTTCTTCTAACTCTTTTTTGGATTCCTCAATGCCGTTTTTGATCCATTTCACCATGTTGGTTCTTTCGGAAATCTTGCCTTTCAGGCCGTCGATTTCAGACTGCAGGCGGATCCTCGTGGAGTCTTTTTTTCGCAACTCGTTTAATTCGGCGTCGGCAGCGTCAATCCTGCCATCGATGTTCTTTTGCCTCTCCCGTCCTTCTTGGATCTTGGCGTCGGCAGCGTCAATCTCATCTTCAACTTCGGATATCATCGATTCCAGTTCCGGAATACTGCCAAACCTTACTGCCATCACGGCCATCCTGGTCCGGATATCCGACGACAGCAGCTTGGCGTTTTCCCATGCAGTGCTGTACTCCTCTATCTGGAACGCCTTCCTTATTGTCTCCAGGCGGTTTTTGGAGTCAGACAGCACCTTTTTCATCTCCTCCTGCGGCGTAAAGACGGCATATCGGTAGATCCTGCTTTCCGTCTTGGGGTCTGCGGACTCGTTGAACCCGAGAATCTCCAGTACGCGCTGCTTGATCTCCGACGGCGACAGGGGCTCGTGCACGCCGTCCTGCTTGAACCACGAGTCCTTTGGGTTCTGGTTTGTTCCATGGGTGGTCTTTTTCAGCGCACGCTTGACTTCGTACGAGTGGCCGTCCACTGTGAACTTCAACACCACGTAACCCGCGCTCTCCTTTTTGGACAGCAGTGATTCTGATTTTTGCGCCCCCAGGCCGAACAGCGCGAACTCTATTGCCATCAGTATGGTCGACTTGCCAGAGCCGATGTCGCCTTCGAGCAACGACGTTCCGGTTGAAAATTCTACCTCCTCGTGCGCGTAGCTGCGGATGTTTTCAACCACGATGGAATCAAGAATCATTATTCATCCCCAATGCTGCAAGCGCGTCTTCCTTTATCCTGTCTGTGTATTCGGCCTTCTTTTCGTTGACAAGCTGTCCGGCCCCTAGGGTGTGGAGCAGTGTTACTGCAAGGCCGACGCCGCGCTCTCCGGCCAGATCCTCCCTGCCGAGGCGGAGCTGCCCGATGTTCTCAAAAAATATGCCGGCCTCAATCTCCTTGCGGTCAGCCCCCTTGACTGGCGTTATCTCGTACTCTTTTGACTTTAGCTTGTTCTTCTTGATCAGCGTGGCCACCGCGCCCCTTTGTGTTAGGCCGGCCTGCGCGGCCAAAACGTCCACGTCGGCCGTCTTGCCATTTGCCATCTCGCCTGAAATTCTGATTATCATGATTTTGCCTGCTGGATCAGCGTCGGCAGTCCTCTGCTGCAGTTCGGCATTCACGGACTCCGCGGGCTTGCCTTCGGCGTTTACGTCAATCATGCCGTACGACGCGTTTTCCACCTGGATGAACTCGACTGACTTGACGTTGTCTTCAAATTCGACTACATAGAATCCCCTCTTGGTCCCGCCGGCGTTGTCTTCCAGGTCGGAATGAAACCCCGCAAACGGCGTGCCCGGGTATACGACGTGCGCGTACCCGTCAAACTTCTGGGCGTTCTGCTCGTGCATGTGCCCGCCGGCATAATACGAAAATCCCCTCGGCAGCAACGACAGCGGCATCATTTCTCCCTCGTTTATCATGTTGTCCTTCATCTCTGCAATCCCGCCGTGGAACAGAAATATCTTGAATCCGGGTTCGGACTCCAACACCGCCCGGTCTAGTTTTTCATAGTACGTGCGGTCGTTTCCCGCCTTGAGTCCTGACAGGCCGGTTATTTTTGCGCCGGTCTTGTCACGTATGAAGTCCAGTAATATGGTGCCATCAGCGCTGCTTTCAGCCCTGGTAACCTTGGTTATGTAACCAATCGAGGCCAGTAAGTCGATTACCGAGCCAGACACGGGGGAAAAGTCATGGCTACCATACACCACGTATACCGGAATCCCGGCCTCATACACCTGGCGGAACTTTGCAAACGCGTACTTTTGGACCCGCATTGGCGGGATATTCACATGGAATATGTCGCCTGGCATGAGGATAAAGTCCACATTCATGGAGATACACCTGTCTAACACGTCCTCGAACACATGCTGCTCGATGTCCTGCAGCGCCGGGTTCTTTTGGAATCCCAGGTGGATATCGGAGATGTGCGCAAACCTCAATCAAATGCCTCCATGAATTGTAGGTGCTGGTACGGCTTTTAAGGCTGGCAGAACTCACGACATCCGCACGGCTGCCGGTTACATGATAATTTTCTTCTTGCATTTGGGGCAGTGCGTGGTGCACCCGCAAATTTCGGTGCCGCAACATGCTGTCTGAAACGTGTCCATCCCGCATTTGTCGCAATCCGGTGCTCCCATCACATGCACGTGCAGCCTTACGTAAAAGGACTTCATGCTGCCGGCATGCCGGCTGTCGTGAACATGGCTTAAAAATGCCACGAATCATGCATGCATGAATCTTGAAGTGGACTTTCCACCGTCACCGTTTCCAGCAGTCAATGTCTCGACAATCCCGCAGTGCAGTCCGCTGCGCTATCCGGGTGGAAAGACGTGGTTCATTCCGCATATCCGCGAGTGGCTTTCCAAGGCAAAGCCAGACGTGTTGCTGGACCCGTTTGCAGGCGGGGGAATAGTGCCGTTGACGTCGGTCATGGAGGACATGGCCAAATGCTGCATCATGATCGAGTTGGACCACGACGTGGCCGCGTTCTGGAAAGACGCGCTCCATGATACAGATTCCATGATAGACCAAATACGACAATTCAATCTGACACGCGAGAACGTGCTTGCGCTTGAACAACAAGAGACCAGCGGATTTCGGACGCTGGTGTTAAACCGGACGCGAAACTTTGGCATACTCACGCAGCGGGCGTCGTTGATCAAGAACGGGGAGAACCGGAAGGGGATAGGTTCGCGCTGGTACCCAGACACGTTGATCCGCCGCCTGCAAACAATAGCAAAATACGCAGACAGGATCACGTTCCACGAGGCTGACGGGATGGCCGCACTGGAATCGTTGGAACGCGGCCGCAAGATTGCGGTATTCATTGATCCGCCGTATGCAGCTGGCGGCAGGCGAGGCAACACCAATCTATACAGGCACAGCGACATCGACCACCGAAGGTTCTTCGGGATGCTGGCAGAATCAGACGTGGATTTCCTGATGACGAACGGTTATTCCCCAGAGGTTGCCGGACTGGTGCGGGAATTCGGGTTCTGTGCCGTGTCGGTGCGCATGAAGAACGCCCACCATGACAAGGTGTTGGAATTAGTAATTACACGGAGTCGAATGTTCCGATAAAACCCTACTCAATTGTGGCACTCCAACATATTGGTTGGTGGGTTTTACCCAAGATCCCTAATTTTGAACAGAACTTGTATTGGGGCGTTATCCGGGACATCCGTCCCAGTCTTCTTCATGGATCGTGTTGCCGTTGTTGTGGCCGCACTTTCTGCATTTCCAGTCCGCCGACAAGTCATAGATCCAATCATGCTTGGCCATCTACAATACGTGTGCGAAAACGGTATAAGGGCCACGTTAGGAACGTGTTGCAGATTGGGGATGGATCCATCCTCCCAACAATGCCAGCCTGCGCGACGTCATCCCGACGCTCTTCATGTCACAGTCTATGCCGATGGCCCGGCGGCCGCGCTGCAGCGCTGCTGCCAGGTGCGTGCCCGAACCCATGGTGGGGTCCAACGTGATGCCGCCGGGCGGCGTGAATGCACTGCATACCATGTCTTCAAGCGGGCCGACCTGTCGGGCGTCAAAGAATCCGTCCTTGGCGCGCACTGCCAGCGTTTGCCTTGCATGTTGGTCTTCTTTCGCCACCAGTGGCATGTCGTCAAACTTCCGGTAAAAATTATCAGACTTCGTGCAATGCAGGACCGGCATGGTATCATGTTGCCTGATCCAGCCTGCCTCTTTCATCATGCTCCAATACCATTCCACGTACGGCTCCGCAACCGCGACAAACAGGGAACCTGAACCATCAAGCACGTCGTACAACACGGCACAAAAGCGGCGCGTGTACGCCTGGAACTCATCATAACTTTGGCCCAGATCCGGTGTAGAATACATCTCGGCATAGATGCTGTTTATCTTGCCTGGCACTAACGTTGCCAACACCTGGCACGCGTCCCCCCACAACACCTTGTAGCGTTCCACGTCGTCCGGATCTATTTTCATGGACACCGTGCATGGTTTGCATAAAACCCCCACATGGCCGTCGGACCAATCTTATTGGCCGGTCTTTAATTTCACGCAGTTTTTGCATGCGGGCTTGCCGTGCCAGCTAAACTGGCAGGCGTCTTTCTGACACACCCTTTCCCCGCAAAGTCTGCACTTTGCCCAATGACCGAGGAACGGAGCACTAGCCCCACAAATGCAACAACTCATGCAAGAGAGAGTAAGAAAATGGTACTTATCCTTGTCGTATCTAATAATCATGTCAGACAGTCAGTCCTTCACTTAGTGCAGAACGCCTGTCCAAAACCTACCAATGATCAAATCCCTGACACAAAGCCTTTTCCCAAATGACACCAAACGGCAAGGCGTGTTTGGTAAAAAATGCCGCGCCTGCGGCGGGAAGATCACCAAGAACGAGCTTCACGCCAGGTTCGACATACACATCAGGCACAACATTCCAACCAACAACTATCAAAGATACAAAAAGGGACTCGGTGACGAGAAGCCTGATGCTGGACTTACAATAACTACCGGAATGATTGACGGTGTGGCGGGGATGTTCAACGCGACAAACGCAGCAAACGGCAAGCTTTCTTCCAGGGACCATTCGCATCCAGACATGAGATGCCTCCTGTACGTGCTGGACGTCATAGCCGGCACGATAGCAAACATGAGAAACTTTTTGCGCCTGGACTGCAAATGGAGTGGAGGCAAAGACGATTACGAATACATGATGGTTCCTGCCCAGAACGGCGGACTCGGTTATTTCATCTCGCACACCCAGATGCTCCGCACGGTGCCGGTCAAGCAAACCATGAACGCGCTGCGCGCGTACCATGACGATCCGGAGATCTTCCTGATGTTTTACTCGTCCATCGGCCAGAAGTACGGGTTCAACATTCCGGTAATCACAAGGGTCGAACCGCCCATGGTCGAACAATATATGGCGATTCCAGGATACGCCGAGTGCGTCAGGAACGCCGAGATTGCGTTTCAGCAAGCCGGAGGCAACGGTAAGGACAAGATGCGTGCGGTAAACGCGCTTGCGCAGTATGCACTAAGCACAGAGATATTTTTGAATGAATGACACCGGTTACGGCTTGACTGCCTGTTCTTTGTCGAACTGAATGATCTTGTACGGCTTGATCCAAGGAATGTCCTGATCATTCGTGTTTCGCAGCCACGGAATGTGTTTTATCGCTTTTTCGCGTTCGGCATCAGTCAGCTTGAAGAAACTGCCGCCTATCCAGCGCGTGGCTTCGGTTTCGTACCAGACCCGCCCCATATACACCTCTTCGTTGTTGTCCCAGGAAACGTGTGTACCCAACAGTGCAGTGACAAGTTCTTCGGTAATCATCTCCTCGGCCATGGTGCATAACAGACTGGCAGTATAGTGCCCGTCTTCGGTCTTTACTTCGATAGCAGGATAGCCGTAACGAAAATCTACCATGTCTATGGGAAATACCGTGCCTTCACCGTCAGGATTGAACTCCTTTTGGTCGGCCAGCGTCTTTGGCCCTAAACCGTTGCGGAATTTGCGGAACGTAACGTACAGCTTCCTCTTGTCGTCAAAGTAGCAATCGTTCCAAACTGCAGTGAGTGGAATACGCGCTGGAACCTTGGCGGAACGGACAAACGGCATGGACATCATGCATTTTTCGTTCCCGGTGGCCACGGTTTGATGGTAAATGAACCGTTTTAGGTCCTTCTGTTCTTTTTGATCCAGTTCTTTCTTCTTTTGGAGCCTGTTGACTTCCTTCCGTATGTTTCCCAATATCCGCCCGATGCGTTCAAGCCTGTCTTTCCTGGCTTCTACAATCTCCTTCTCAGTCGGCTCGACGTGATCAAGTGCAGGTCCGGTGTACTGGAACCGCATGTTGAGCATGTTGACTGCCTCGTCAGGCGTATAAAACCCGTCCTTTAGCCTCATCTGGAACTCGAACTGCCGGCCCTTCTCCAACCATTTGACGGTAATCCTACCCTTCTCATTTCCCAATGACTTAATCATGCCGTGATCAATGTACAGGTAAACACCACGGCTGCCATGGATGAAGAAAAGCGATTTGTTGGTCGCCAGCAGCCAGCCGTTGCCCTCTGGAGACGTGGCTTCCTGCGCCAGTACTAGGTTCTCGCCGGTCCGCATGATGTAGCCGGACTCGTGGGTGCGGACATTGGCGTCTGGTACCTCCTGCTGTCTCTGCTTCTTCTTCCTTCCGAACATCTACCCCACACCATTCCTCGGCATAAAAGGGCCTTTTTCCTCTATCATGATGGTATAACGGTTGAATTGCATAAAAATTATAGCGTTTGCGCTATAACCAATCAGGTTTTGGACATGGTTTTGGTTTAGAAAATGCCATAATGATTGCTTGACGAACATCTCATGGTGTGGCACTCTGTTAATCATTATTATGATCTACTCCCACACACACCACGACTATTCCATTATTTTGAAACACAGAGAAACTAAGCGTTTTTAGCAAAGCACGCACAACATGCATCATGCATGCCATCGAAAGCATAAACGTCCGCAAGACGTACCATACGGCCAGGGATTTGCTGGCACTCAAGGACGTGAGCTTGCAAATTCGCGAGGGGGAGTTCGTTTGCCTTACAGGGCCCAGTGGATGTGGCAAGTCCACGCTGTTGCGGATGATCAGCGGCTTCATAAAACCCGACGGAGGCCGCATACTGTCATACGACAAACAAATAGGCGAACCGTCGCCCGAAAGGATAATGGTATTTCAGGAGGACACGCTGTTCCCGTGGCTGGACGTTCGGGACAACGTGGAGTTCGGGTTGAGGATGGCAAAGATTCCCAAGGAAAAGCGTGCCAAGATTTCCGCCAGGTTTCTCGATATGATGAATCTGAGCACGTTTGCTGACACGTACGTCAAGCAGTTGTCCACGGGCATGAAGCAGCGCGTGTCGATCGCCAGGGCGCTGGCCATGGATCCTGACATGCTGCTCATGGACGAGCCGTTCTCCGCGTTGGATCATTCCACGAAAACCGACCTTATGATGGAACTACAGTTGATCTGGCAGCGCACAAACAAGACCATAATATTTGTGACGCATGATCCGGTGGAGGCAGCAGTACTCGGCACGAGGATAATACGATTTACCAAGCGACCAGGGGAGATTTCATCCGACACCAAAAATGACCTGCCGCATCCGCGCCACCCGGAAGACAAGAAAGTGCTGGAGTTGGCGCGGAAAGTTCGCGACGGGATCGGGGAATAATGACGTCGTATGATTCCATGATCAAAGCCCTCGAAGAAAAACAAACAGCCGCAGACAAGAGGCTCAAGAAGGCAACTAGTGACCGCGAAAAATGCGAGAATGTCGCAGGCAATGCAAGCAAGTTAGAGCGCGCAAAACGAAAAGAAGATGCGTGTTATGATGAGTGGCTGGACTACACGACAAAGATAGCCAGTCTGGTGCAGCAACGAGACAAATACAAATGAAGTATACGTCAGGCATCCACTCGCACTGTCAACCAAACAGAATCGAATATCACTGCGACTGAACAAACAGTGTTCTTTCCAAAGTTCACCCGGATTTAAATAGAATCCAACCCACTAACAAACATGGAACTAATGTCCGACGAGGAATGGAAGGCAATACAGGACGACCCCGAACTGCCACTACAGGAGAGGGCTGAACTTTTTGCCAAGAGGTGGCTAACAATGACTGATTGGGATAATCTGCAGTCGGAATTTGCGGCCGTGGCCCAAAAAACACTACATGACGATGCAGTCAACACCGTGCTTAAGGCAAACAGCGTTCCTTTTGAAATAGAGAAAAGAAGGCCGCGTGACATTATGCTGCCGTAATCGTACTGAATCATTATTGGTACATCTGGCCAAGCATTCTGTCGTCTTCGGGTTTCTGCACTTTTACGTCGTTTTTGAGTCCAGTAGATTCTGTCTCCTTTGGTTCAACTGTTTCTGCATAACTCTCCTGCATTTTTTCACTGAATTGCGTGGCCCGTTCTGCAAGCGGTTCAGTCACCTCACCTATCCCGAATTCTTTCGGAAGCGAGCCCTGTATTATCGGGCCGGCCGCGCCGGCCATTGCACCAAGACCAAACGCGGTCGCCTTGTTCCAGAATGACGGTTTCGTTGCCCCTTCTGGCAGTTCCGGATCCGGCTCCGTAAGGCCGTGTTTCTGCCAGAATGACGGTTTCTTTTTTGGCGTCTCTTCCTCTCCACTGTCATCGCCGGTACTGCCATCCTCGGCATCAGTGCTGCCGCTGCCGCCAGGATAGTACCCACCGTCAAAACCGGGCTGGGCTTTCCTCGCACCGCCACTGCTGCCGCCGTCGCCTGACGCCACGCCTGGAATGACTCCTAGTCCGCCTCCAGGAATACCACCTGGTACGCTGCCCGTGCTGGCACCCACACCGGGTACTCCGCCTGGAGCGCCACCCGGCATTATTTGGACCTCGTTAACATTTGGCTGCATGCCTCCGCCGCCGCCGCCTCCGCCGCCCAACATGCCAGTCTGGATGGCCGAAGAGACGGTACCGCCGACCACGCCCTTAGCAACGCCAATTGCTGGACCGGCAACGCCACCTATTGCACCCGCGCCACCTACTGCACCCATGCCGCCGGTTGCAGCCGCGCTTACAGTCGTGGCAGCAGCGATCAATGCGGCCTTCATCGCTCCCATCACCTCACCCTTGGTAGTCATCAACAACGAGCCGCCGACAGACGTGACTGCAGAAGAGCACAGAAAACATACGCATACCGCGGACAGCCAGCGTATCAACGCCGGCTGGTCAAACGACGACTGCAGGTATGCCACTCCCGCGGTGAATATTATGGCAGACAATATTGGCGCCATCATCAAACCAAATATGGCGTTGACGTAGTCGCTGGCGTGTTTGTCGAACTTTGGAATCAGCGTCATCGGAAGGAATATCGGGATGGAAATCAAAATTATCATGGTAAGCACGACGCGCAGTATTCCCGTTACCCACATCTCTATTCCTAACAATATGACTACGTACGCCTTGAAGACGCCCAGGAACGCAATCGATATCGTCTCTTCCATGAATCTTGCCGGATCCACCAGGAACACCGACCATGCCTCTGGATCCCACGTGCTTGGCGGTATGATGTGCCCTGCCTCCATCCACAGCCACGCAGAACGCGCCGACGCGCGGCCCTCCAGCGTGGTCTGGTCTATCGTCAGCCCGGTCAGCCCGATGTCCGTCCTGTCTTCGGGGAACGGCGCCATCAGGTACAGTGCAATCTCCTCTATTATAATCGCGACCGGATCCCAGATGATTGGCAGTATCATGATAATGACCAGGAACGGTATGACTTTCTTGACCCTGTCTATGGCGTTGGACTCGTTGGTAAAACCCGTCCCGGACATGATGTATTCCATGACAGATATCCCAATCACAAACATCATTATCGCCAGCGAATACTGTGCCAGGAACCAGTAGAACTTCAGGTACCCGGTCTCCTTGGCCTCGCATCCGGATCCGCCGCCTTCCGTGCATATTTCAGACGCCCCTGTGCATTTCCCGGAAAAATGCGCACCACTTTCATTGCATTCTGGTGTAGTGAGCACCCGCGCCCCATCGTCTGTATACTCGTAGAACGTCGGCATATCGGTAAGTATGGTGGGCAGCTGCAGCCCGGCAAGCGTGACAAACGACTGGCTTACGGCAATTATGCCGGCAACCACAACTAACATGATGGCAACCATTCCCAATATGGTAAACACGCCGCGCCGTTTTGCCATGGTTTGAAGGATGCTTTGGCATTTAAGGACTAAAACCGGCTGCCGGCCTTTTATGCCACGCGTGAATTCACCCCATGGAAGAGATCCGCATGGCGTTGTTTCTTGGAATGTTTGCCGTGCTTGGGTGGTTCGATTTTCGGACCCGCGAAATGGACGACAGGCTGTTTCTCGTATTCGGCGCCGCCGGTGCCGCACTGTACGTGCTTGACTGGCAAAACACGGACTCCTACGCGGTGCTGTTGGTACTGTGTTCTGCATCGGCTGCAGTCATGCTGTGGAGGTTCAAGGTGTTCGGCACGGCCGACATGTTTGCCATAATTACCGGCGCCGTCATATACCCTGTCTATGCGGGGTTTATGCCTACCATGCTGATGGTGTTTATCGTCGGTATAGTGTTTGGCGTGGCCTTCACGGTTGGCGGGAACGTGCTGCTCAACGTGTCTGATGCGGCGCGCGGCAGGCTGTTTGGCGACGTGTCTGACGGACGCGTGCGCAAGTGCCTTGCGTTCTTTTTGGTGCACAGGCAACGCGGGTTTGACAAGCACGTCTTTCTGGCAGAAAATACCGTGGACGGCAGACGGAGACTGAAACTGGGGCGCAAGTCGGCCAACCAAGAGTTTGCAGGACCGTCCACGCGCAACTACGTCGAATACGCGCCCCCGTTCATAACGTTTGCAGCCGTGTCAGCGTTCTTCGTGGTTGCAGTCGCGTTCGCGTACCAGTGGTAGGGCGGCCGGAACCGCGCGTCTTGACCCGCATCCTACTGCCACAAAACTCATTTACCATTCAGGCGCATCATGTCATCATGGACTGCGAGGAATTGCTGCGCACGGCTGCGGCCATGTATGATGCGGCAAAGAAGGAAAAGGCCGCCGGCAGGTTGGAGAATGCAGCAATAGCCAGGAATGTTGGTCTGGGATTCGAGTGCATGTTTTACGGGTTCTACGCCATGGAATACGCGCACGGAATAAAGATGTGCGAGGACTAGCTGCGACCAAGCTTGTGGCGTTTTTTGATTATTTCGTTCTTCGTGGCTCTGGCCTGCAGTTCTGCCAAGTCCGCCGCTTTTTCCATCCCTGGAAATCGACAACGTGCGGAGCTACGATTCATGCCGCATCGAGTTTGACTCCGGCACCACGCTGTTGATTGGCGATATCGGATGCGGCAAGTCTACCATATTGATGGCCATAGAGTTCGCGTTGTTCGGCTTCGGCGGGCAAAAGTCCGACGCCCTCCTGTCTAAGGGGAAACAGTCGGGCTCCATCAAGCTGGCATTCGAGTCCAACGGCCGCTCCTACGAGATATACCGTGCCATCAAGGAGTCCGGCGGCAAGATAGGGCAGAATGCGAAGAGCGCGTGGATAAGCGAGGACGGGGTCAAGGACGACACGCTGGGCGTGGGCGAGATGAAGCAGAAGGTTATACAGATTTTGGGGACCGACGAGCCTGCCGGAACCAGCGCCGAGACCAGCATATTCCGGTACGCCGTGTACACGCCGCAGGAGGACATGCAGGCCGTGCTGGCAGATCCCAAAAAACGCACCGAGACCATACGCAGGGCGTTCAAGATAGACGGGTTTGCAGTGGCAAGGGAGAATGCCAAGAAGGTGGTGTCGGAGATAAAGCGCACCATGAAGGAGTATTCCATACGGTTCGAGGACGTGCCCCAGTTGGAGGAAAAACTTGCATCGCACCAGGACATGGCCAAGGATTTGAAGGGTAACATAGCGCTGCTGGATGCAGACGCCAAGGCGGCAGGAGTGGAGGTAAGGTCGTGCGAGGCAGCATACTCAAAGGCCGAAAAGGAACGGGACGCGAAAAACAAGGCGTCAAGCGAGGCAGACGTGCTGGAATCCCAGATTGAGGGCATTCGGGAGAACATCGGCAAGGCGACCAGGGAGGCAGATGGGTATCGTGCAGCGATGGTACCGCTGAAGGAGAAACTGGACGCCGGCGCGATTCCAAAGCCTCACTCCACCATGACGCTGCGCCAGCTGGACGTTTCCATGGAACGGCTGCGGCCAGACGCAGACGAATTGATACGTGTGACTGCCAAGATGGATTCACTGGACGCGGAGATCAAGTCGCTGCAGGCAGGCATTGCCGACCATGCCGCGGACGTAGGCGAGTTGCAGGTCCGCGTGGACCTGATGCAGGCGGAACTTGAAGACGCAAAATCTTCAAGGGACGACCTCGTGGCGCGCGGCAGCGTGCTTCGTGGCAAGGTGCGCATGCTAGAAGAGAATGCTGAAAGTTTGGAGCATGACGACTCCTGCCCCCTTTGCATGCAGGGACTGCATGGAACGGACGGGAAGGAGGCTGCCAAGACGGTCGGAAAGAGGATCATGTCTTTGAAGTCAAACTTGGATGAGATATCCGTGCAGGCCAAGGAGGCAAACGCGTTGATATCCAAGACGGAGTCAACCATTTCGGATGCGCGGGAACAACTGCAGGCGGCAAGGGACGCCGAGGAGACCGGGGATATAATCAGCACCAAAACAGCAGATTTTGAATCGCTGGCATCCAAGGCAAGGCCGCTGCAGAAGGCCAAGTCACGCCTGGGCGACCTGGATGGATTGCGCCGCTCCGTCGCAGAGTACGAGGATGCCATCCATGACCTGAAGGATGCAAAGGCCGCCTTGGAGTCCCTGAGACATAATCCGTAATTAGAAATTGTACATATTTTCCTATACTGTGTAGGTTTTTTGACTCCTATCAGGTTGCTTCCCGGACTAGGAGAACCCTGAGGTTGGCAAATCCGCAGACGATGTCATTGACGGTGTCGTATTTTTTCAGGCGGTTTCGGTAGACACCGCTCATTATGCGAAACCGTTTGACCCTGCGGATGGCGTGCTCCACATACACCCGTGCCTTTGAGTGCTTTTTGTTGAATTCCTTCTGCTCGGGGGACAATTCTGCGCCTTTTTGCTTCTTGTACGGCACTACTGCATCCCGGTCAGGAAATTCTTTGTTGATCCCCTGGTATCCGTTGTCCAGGATCTCTCTGACTTTGATCCTTTCCTTGTCCTTGCTCCCGTCCTTGCGTGAAAGGTTGTCAGGGAATGTCGGGTGTTTCTTTTTGAATACTGCAAAGTCGTGGATCCTGCCCGGGGAATGCCGGGTCTTGTGAATGATGAGGCCATCTGTGGCCGACGTGTACTGGATCTTGGACGTGTGCCTGTGTGCCTTGCCCGAGTAGTGGGACCGTTCCATGTCCTTGCGTCCGGGACGTTGTATCTGCTGCTCTGAGGCATCAATCAGGGCAGTCAGGCCCGGAATGATCTCCTCAAGATCGTCAAGCGTCTTGGTGGCCTTGATGTTGGCGTAGATCTTTGACGGAAGCGGAACGCACTGCCGGATCGACGGCTCCAGTGCCCCCATGCTGCGGGACACGCTAGCCTGGCCCATCTGAAACACCATGGCAAGAAGATCCTGCGTAGCGTATGTCCTGTAATAAAACAGGACCAGAAGAAACCTGTTTTTCAGATCCAGTTTCCACCTGCGTCCGGCACCAATGCCGCGCACCCTGCTTCTTTTGGCGAGTCGCTTTTGCTCTGCCTTGGGGTATTTTTTTGCCAGCCGCCCTGCCACCAAATTAAATTCGGAGACTGTCAGTCCAGTGCACCGGATGAACAGTTTGGGCTTTTTTGCTAATTTGTCGTATAATGACATGCTTTGACATTGGCAATCAGAATAAAACACGGCTGACGTATAGTTTTGATCATCGGGCAAGTTCGAATTGACATGCAATTCCATGCAGTCAGCCAGATTTGTCCTGCAATGCGTCCAATCTCGTGATTATGCCCAATTACGGATGATGTCTCTGGAGTCGCAGGCGGTGAAGGCATCCGAATCAATCAAATCAGACGAACAAAGGCTCCATTCCCTGGAGGAAGCATTGTCCGCAAAGCGGGCCGAGCTTGCCCCGTTTGACAAACTGGACGAGACCATGAAGTCAATCGAAGAGACGCTGGCGTCGTGGCGCCAAAAGGAGTCAAGCGTCAATGTGGATCTGGCCACTGCCAGAACCAACCTGAAGAACGCGCAGGAGGCCATAGCAGAGTGCAAGGATTCCATAGAAGATCGCAAGTCCTGGAAGGCCAAGCATGCCAGCCTGGGACGATACCGGGAATGGATGGAGAAGATATTCGTGCCGTCCGTCAACATCATGGAGGAGCGTTCACTGGAGAGCATCCGCGCGAGGTTCAACCGCCTGTACGGGGAGTTCTACTCCATACTGCTTGACGACCCCGCCAAGGAGTCCGGCATAGACGCCGACTTTACCCCGATAATCACGGAATCAGGCCACGACCAGTCGGTGTATAACCTGTCGGGAGGCGAGAAGACCAGCATAGCGCTGGCGTACCGCTTGACACTGGCCAAGATGGTGCGGGAGGACTCCGGCATGGAGTCGGGCGCGCTGATGCTTGACGAACCGACTGACGGCTTTTCAAAGTCGCAGCTGGAGAAGGTCCGGACGGTACTGGACGAGGCAGGCGCCACGCAGGTGATACTGGTGTCCCACGACGCGGAACTAGAGTCGTACGCGGACCGAATCTACAGGGTGTCAAAGACCGGCGGAAAGTCGCAGATAGAATCGTGACTAGGTCCATGCGACGGAATGGTTTTTTCAGGATCTCTCGTTTTGTACCTATAAACAGTGCAACCACCGTGGCGCACACGTGATTGATCATCGAAGTTAATTCTGGAACAGAAGATCAACCCATGATAAACAGAAATAGGTTTGCACCTATTCAGCTAAGCGAAATGTGCTTTGATCTAGGCAAAATCTGACAAGAATGCAAGCAGATCAATAAGGGTACGGCCCTATGGTTTTTGTTGTCTAGACAAAAAACCAAGCAGGGCCGCGATCTACTGAACAATCCAAGAATATATCAAGATGTCGCAAGCGGCATGAAAAACATGCTTGCCTGCGCCAACACGTCAAACAGGTACAATGCGGTATTTGGAACAGACGATCTAAATCACGGCATGCTGAGGGGAGCCACCATGGATTCGTCCGTAGGCGGGTGCGCAAACGCGGTAAAGCGCACGCACTGCGACGCTCCCTCCGACAGGTGGCATGCATCGGCAATCAAGGGGATGGAGCAGGGCACGGTTCAGCGCGCATTCGAAGAAATGGTGGCAGTGCAACTTGACACATTCAAAAAACTGGGCAAATTCCCAAAAGAAGGACTGGACATCGCAATCGACATGCACCTCATACCGCGTTATGACCGGGCACCCGGAGGGGAGCTGACCCGTTCCAAATACAAAAACGGAACCACGTATTTTGAGCGTTACATGACAGTCCAGTGCGTAAACGACAAGATGCGCATGGTCCTTGCAGCATCATACCTCAAAAGGCTCGAATTCGTGCCTGATTACGTGGATGCAGTCCTCAAGACCATGGCAGGGATGGGCATCAGGATCCGCCTGGCGCTGCTTGACCGGGAATTCTTCTCAGTCGACACGATAAGCAGGCTGCGGGCAAACGGCGTAAGGTACCTGATGCCGTGCAGGAACACGCCCAACGTGGTGGAAGCCCTGCAGGATTTTGCACAAGGAAAGAGGGAAAGGATCTCAACAAACGTGATTGAGAACAACCAGGGCTCCGTCGAATATTCCATGATAATAACTGAAAGAAAAAACGCCAAAGACCCTGACGTTCCAGAAGAGAGGTACATCGGGTTTGCAACAAACCACCCCACAATCAAGACGGAGGCTTATGCCAAAAGATGGGGAATAGAGACCGGGTACGGTAAAATCGAGGAGTGCAGGGCCAAGACGCGGATTTCGGACATGGAATCGCGGATGTTGTGTTTTTACTATTCCCTAACATTGTACAATGAATGGATAATCGTCAGGGCAATGCTTTCTGACGGTACCGAAAGGCAGAGTGTCATGACCATGCTCACGTTCAAGGTGCAGTTGGAATCACTCCTCATACGCCAGTCCAAACCGCCTACCTGATCTCAGATGAGGCACTTTTCGCTTAGCTGCTATGACGACCACAGCAACGTGGAGATCCAGTAATCCCAGATGTGCTCACGGAGCCACGGGATCTGGCGGTGGCTCGGGCTGAATCGTAATATTCCGATAGATTGCTATTAGCGTGACAATTTTCATATACAGCTGCGTCACCGGAAGGACTCCGTCACGCAGCTTCAGAAAGCTGGCCAGCTGCGCGTTTACCAGCACCCACGCATTGAATAGCATCAGCGAGTACAGAAAGCAGAAAAGCCGGGCAGGCCTACTGCTGCCGAACGATTTTGCCCTGGCATTCTCTACCAGTCTGTAGCATGTCTCGATGGTCCACCTTTTGGAATATTCCTCTACATCCATCCACGGGGCATTGGTGGCAAACGCAATGTATCGATCTTCCGGCGCACCTGCCTTCTTGTCCCCGTTCTTCGCCCCCTCACTTTCCTTCCTTACTCTCTTCTTCTCTGCTATGATCATGTGGTACTGAACCGTTGCCTTGTCAGAATTCGTCATGTCGGATTTTGAGATGGGGCCGAGCGTTTTGGCCACGAACTTGCGCAGCGAGTCTTTCACCCTACTGGTTCTGGTGCACGGCATCAGGTACTCAAGGCTAAGACGCTCAATCTCGGATATTGAGTTCACTGAAAAGAAGCCCCTGTCAACCAGGATCAGTCCCAGCCTGGATCCGACGGCGGAGACGTTTTCTAGGCACGAATTGAGGATTTCACGCAGGGATTCGTGCACGGATGAGGACTTGTCCACGTATAGGGCCGCAAGGATAAGCCGCGATTTGGAGTTGACGCACTGCGCCGTGATGTACGCCTCGAATCTGTTGGTGCCGCTCTTGCGCTCTCCGCCTCTCAGGTCAGAGCCAAGTTTCTTGCTGTGGCACGGTATCAGGTGCATGTCGATGGCCACATCAAGCACATCAGGCAGCCTGCCAAACAGGTAAAGCTCATCCAGCTGTGCCCTTACCGCCTGGTTAAAAGTCTCAAGCGCCTTACCCTTGTCCGTCTTGGACAGGATATCGCGAAACCACTCGTCGCTTGGAGAATGACGTGAATATCTTGGATTCTCGATGGACTGCGCCGTGATTTCTCTCATGGCGAAGCTGCATCCGCCGACCGAAGTGTCAAGCATCGCGGCATGCAGCATGCCGACGTTAAAGTCGCTTGCGCCATATGTCGCGTTGTACCTTTTGGAGACCTCGGCGGACGGCACGATGCTTTCTCTCAGCACCTTCTCAACAGATTCATATATTTTGCCATTGTTCATCATATCGCGTCTCAGGCGATCTTTTTGGTGGTACATAAGGATCGTCTGGGCGTGCCCCCATTGATCTGTTTGCATCAGGTGCTAGATGGCACATCTGGGATTACTGAGATCAAGTGGTGTGCGCTGAAACTGATAGACAGGGCATGACGCGCTAGCAACTTGGACTTGGTACTGCCGGTCCGTCCCGCGAGTGTGTGTTGCCTATTTTACAAGGGAAATGCGCCTAAAGCTTGGTACGGACCACTAAAGGACACAATTTGCCTATCCGATTAGATTGTCTTTTATGCCCGCCCCATAAATTTAGCATGCAGGCAAGAACTCTAAGTTGTTTTCATAAATCCCATCCGGCTCAGTAGTCAGGAATGTTCTCTTTGTTGTTGGGTGTACTCTAGCATAAACCGTTGCAACTGTTCCAAGTTTCTTCGTATAAACATAATGCTGTTTTGTTCGTATCCATGATGCTACCGTCCCAACTGGGAATATTCTCTGAACAATCTTAACATGCGATATCCTATTTGTGGTATCCTTGCGCACATGCGTGATTTCTAAGTTCATGCATACAGTACATTACGGTATAATATAGCTATATTGTACAAAAAGAAGCATTGCCCACATCTTCGTCAAAAAACGGGGCTTATATCGATGAGCACAAGGCGAAAGATGCCAAGATATACACCGACGAAAATCGACTCTACTCAAAATTGTGAATCCCAACCAACATCCATCCAACCAATACGTGCCAGATTACCCGATTTGAAGAGCCCCCGTCGCTCATGTCTCAACTGCGGATCAACTGATTAGTCTTCTAGCCCACCTTTTCACGTCTTCGGGATTTAGCATGTGCATTCTAAACCTGCGTGGTTATACATCCTCAAGTTAAAATTCAGTTTAGGCACAAGAATACATGATTATGTGGATATTCACACCTGAGTTGGAAGGAGGCCTGAGCATGTGTTCAAGGTCAACCAGTGAATTTATTAACACAATATGAAAACGATTAACTATTGTCTAAATATACAAATGGTTCTGATGAACATCATTGTCGTTGCTTTATGATTAGACCAGAAGACATTGACACTTGTAGAACGCGGTTGGAAGAAATAGGATTTGAAAAACAGCCGGTTGGAGAAGAAAACCATGGCCAAGTGTTTGGATTACGATATCGATTTTTTGAATTGTTACAAATACACTTGAAAGTTATGCCAAATGGCATAATAGAATCTGAATTAGAACCTCCCCCTGAGTATCCAGGGGCTCACACCAATCAGATACACAGTTATCCCTCTCACGATGGATTGCCGGTTCTGTTGGAACAAATTGGAATCGAATACTCTGTAATTACACCAATTCCAGATACGTGCAGTCTGCCAAAAATCATTAAGCCAGATCGCCCTTTGAAATGGTGGGAGATGATACTGCTGGGAATTATTGCCTTGGGGATTGGCTATTTGATACTCCAGATATTTAAAAAATAAAATTAAGAATTATGTCTGGCGACAACCCGCCTGCAGGACCTGATTTTCCCTAGAAATTCAGTGATCTAGATTGGTAATACAAGACGTTGAGTAAATATTTCCAACATGTGCAGAAGCATAATACATTCCATTGGTAACGGACATAAGTCCAGTATTCGGGTTAATGTTGTTGGAGTTCACAGAATGGGGTGCCATAGCAGCAGCCATTATAGGTGCCTGATCTGGACTCTTGTTTTTGGTACCACTTTTTGCATCTTTTTCCGAATGATCCTGCCTCTCATTTATTCCCAACCTCCATCTTGCCGATAAACTCGTCGGGTGTGAGATACCCCAGAGCCGAGTGGATCCTGTCCTTGTTGTAGTCCTCAAAGGCCTTTGCAAGTACGACTTCTGCATCTTGAAAGCGCGCAAACTCATGCGGCCAGATGTACTCCCTTTTGAGCGTCCCGTGGAATGACTCCACGTGTCCGTTCTGTTCCGGCGTCTGCTTCCAGATGAACTCGTGCTTTATCCCCAGCGCCTGCATGGCCTTTTTGAATTCGCGGCTGCTGTACTGGGAACCGTTGCCGGTCCTGAGCCTCAGGTTTGAGATCTCTCCTGCAGACGACACCGCCTTTAGCACCGATTGCACTGCCGTGTGGGCAGGAGCCGTGGTGTCAAACATGTACGCCATCCACTTTCTGGTAAACACGTCAAGGACATTGAAACAGTAGCACCATCCGTCGACCCCGCAGTGGATGTACGTTATGTCAGTCTCCCACAGCTGGTTGGGTGCGGTGGGCTTGAACCTCCTGCGCCTTGAGGCACGAATGATGTCGTTTTTAGTCTTTTTGGGCTCGATCCAGCCTATTTTGTGATATATCCGCTGTATTTTCTTGCGATTTGTTGGAACGTTTGTCTCCCTGGCGACCTGCGCGGCCATGCGTCTGGTTCCGTACGCGGGGCGCTTGGAGGCTATCTTCCTAACCACGTCAACCACGTCCGGGTCCATGGCCACGTCTCTTGGCTTCTTGGCGTAGTACCAGGAGTGTTTGGACATGCCGCAGTATTGCAGGGCCCTGTTCAGGCTCATGCACTTGCTTACGTCACTTACGGCCTGCATCCTCATCACTTTGTTCCCTCCAAAGTTTTTTTTAAAATGTCGTTGGCTACGGTGATCTCGCCTATTATGCGCTTGAGGTTTTCCACCTCTGCCAAATGGTTTTTGGCTGCATCCCCCCTGTTTATGAGAGCCTGCCTGCCTCCCTGCAGGAACTTGTCCTTCCAGTCTTGGAAGGTTGCAGGCGACACGTTGTGCTTTCGGCACAATTCGGCAGCTGGCACATTGGTGGTAAAAAACTCCATCACTATCCTGGCCTTGTCCTGGGGACTACGTCTCTTGCTCATGTCCTTCCCTCGACCCCCTGCTCCAAAAGGCATTCGGATTTGATCGGTCTCATTCTAGCGGGGTCCGGCCCAGTGTCTTCTGGGGAACAGCCTAGCATGCTGCTGTTTAGACTGTTGTGCTAAGATTCTGCGGTATGCAAGCTCATCGGGTCGGATTTCCGCACCTGAAATTCCTGGCATGGCACGATGCTGGACAGCAGATTCCTGTGGCAGTAGTCGCGTAAATCGAAACTAGGACTGATTTCCTTGAAACGTATTTCTACCTCGGACATCAGAACTCATCCGTTCGTGGGCACGGACATGCCGATGGTTCTCTTGACCGTTTCCTTCCATTCAGACAAGACATTCTGGAAGGCGGGCCCAGGGGCGTCTAACCAGGGTAGATCTTCGATGTACTTGAAGATGCTATATTCTTTCTTGAAGGACAATGGCGGTGTATTCAAACTGCCGGTTCCTGTCACGAAGATCATCTACCTATGGTGTCTGGACAGGAGCAAGTCAAGCTCCCGCTCATACTTGTGATACCATACTATTCTTTTGAGGGTGACAGATAAGGAAAAATAGTAGAATGAATTTAATGATGATGATGAACGCGTTATCTAAGGCGAACTCTATGAATCTGAACCGTGCATATAATGAAGACCGCGATTACAAGGAGCTAAACAAAAAATGAATTCTAGTGAACAATTACTCCAAGTAGTACCTCAAAAAATTGGTAAATATTTGTACTATCGTCTTGGAGAAACCACAATCAACCAATTAAAGAATGCAGGATTGATTCCAAAAAAAGATTATGGGGGATTGCTAAAGAAAAAACCAGATGGAATAATACTTTATCACAACGAGGTAAAGGGAGTAGTTGAATCCAAATCCCCGCAGGAACTTAATACTATAATAAAAGAAAAAAAGGCAATCGAACAAGAAAAAAAAGTTGCAAAAAAATTGTGCAAATTGCTGATAATAACAGACAATACTTCAAAAACAATATGGATTAATGCTTTAAGTGGAAATAGAGTGAAAAGAGAACACGGAAAGGAAATTAAAACTATTTTTGATGCAAAACTTACAAAAAATGTAAATGAAATTGAAAAACTAATCGAAGAAATTGATTTATCTGTCACAAAGACTAATTCAACATTATGCGAGGAAAAAGTCATTGATCCCTCTGATCTGGCTAGTCAAATGTGGCAAACAATTTGGGGCGCTACCGGTAAAGCTCCAATCAAGTGTCTATATAACGTAGTTGAATTATTAATTTTTAAATTTCTTAGTGATTTGAATGTATTGGATAAACAATATGGATTTGATGCTGTTTATCAATTAGCAAAGACCTCGCCAGACGAAGCTTTAACATTCTACGCAAGAAATTCAAGAGTTAAAATCAAGGAATTATTTCCAGAAGGAACTGATCATACCACATTGATTAACGGAACCATATTTGTAAATGAAGAGGGCGATCCAAATTTATTACAATCCGTGCTATTTCATTATTCTTTAAAACATCTTTTTGAATATCAAAGTAATTTTGGAAATTTTATAAAAATTGATAAAAATTTTAAAACTAAATTATATGAGACGTTTCTCAAACAAGAGGTTGAGGCTCTTGGACAATATTTTACAACACGAAAAATCATACAATCTATCATCAGACTATCAAAATTGGATGAAGAATCGTTTGAATTTAACAATAAAAGAATATGTGATCCCTTCTGTGGAGTTGGTGGATTCTTACTTGAAATTCTGAATTTAAATGATAAAATAAAACAATGTTACACGCCAGACAGTCATGGTAACATCAAAACACCATTTGTTTTGAATGGATTTGACAAAGGGTTTGAACGTGATGATGAAAGAACAATTATTCTGGCCAAAGCGAATATGTTGATTTATTTAACAGATATTATTTTTAAATATCCGAAACAAACAGTAGATTTTGCAAAAATTTTTAACAGCACATTTACTTTATTCAGAGATAATTTAGCCACATTTGGACATATTATAAAAAAAGAAGAACAAAAATATGATTATATTCTAACAAACCCCCCATACGTTACACGAGGTGCACGTGTTATTAAAGAAGAAATTAAAAGTAAAGGATTACAAGAATTTTACCCGATTAATGCATCTGGACTAGAAGGTTTGGCAATTGAGTGGATTATCAGAAATCTAAAGAAAAAGGGTAAAGCATTTATCATTCTTCCTGATGGTGTAATGGAGAGGGTTGCTGATAAAAAATTAAGAGATTATATAATACAAGAATGTTATCTTGATGCAATAATTTCTTTACCTATACGATCATTTTATGCTAATTTTAGAAAAACATACATTTTAGCAATTACAAAAAAAGACAAAATCAGTGACCAACAAAGACATGGTGTATTTACATATCTAGTTTCAGAAATTGGTGAAGATCTCACTAAAAAAGGCAGATACGAAATTTCTCAAAATAATTTACCCGAAATGGAAACGCTATTTTCAATGTTTTCAGCAATAAAATCACTGCCTGAATCATATTCATTGATAAAAAGTCGAAGATGTAAAATATTGAATTTAGATCAATTAGAAAAATCTAAACACTGGCGTGTTGACAAATGGTGGACAGAAAAAGAACTCAAAAGACTAAACTTGGTAGAAGATGAAATAAAATTGGAAACAGTTCTGGAAATAATAGATGAAACAAAATCTAAAATTAGCGATCTTATTAAATCTCAAAACACTGTGTTGGCTAGTGCTAAAAATGTTAAATCGTTCAAATTATCGGATCTTTTTGATATGAGACGTGGTGACGCAAAAATTACAAAAAAATATTGTTTAGCGCATAAGGGAGAGTACCCTGTTTATTCAGGTAAAACTGTTGAAGATGGAAGAATAGGAATGATAGACAGAGTTGATTATGATGTAAAAGAATGTCTGACGTGGACAGCCGATGGAGTATACGCAGGAACCGTATTTTTACGAAGTGGTAAATTTAACCTAACATACCATTCTGGAATTCTACAACTAAAAGAAAAATTTGAGGGCAGGCATAAAGCATATGATCCAAAAAATTTGTATCTTCCTTATGTTTACCACATTCTTAACAAAAAACTACGTAAATCTGCTTTAGGACAAGAAAAGCAAAACAAAAGGGTCACAGTTCAAATTATGCAAGATATAAAAATTGAGATCCCTGTACTTGGTGATGCTAAAATATTCGATAGAAAAAAACAAGAAGAATTAACAATTTATTTATGTAAAAGCGAATTTATCTTAGATGAAGCAATTAAAACTAAAAATGAATTGATTGCAGTATTAAAAAAGACTCTTGGGCCATAGCAATCATTTAATTTGTCCGCTGTAAAAAATAATCTCATATCTCGCAAAATCCCAAGATAAAAATGTCGCAATCATTACCAAAGGTGTGGGGAATGAAGTAGAGAAGCCGGAAAAAGTTTTTGCTCCCCATCTGCATGGAGGGAACATTGTGTATTAAGACGGCCATATGTATGGCATGTTATTCAACGCAAAGATAGACACCAAGAAGAGTTGAATATGCGAACAGACCAACTCAAGAGACATTGGACGCACATTTTGCCTCTCCAGTCTGTCAAAAGATCATACGTGAATACAAATGATGGTAAGTGTTCACGTCGTGCCTAATTCAGTTCACTCTTGGGTAAATTTTGTGCAAACCACAGATCCAAATAGGATGGTAATCCAAACCCAATGTGAAAAGCCAGGCTGAACTCAAAAAGATGTACACGGATCTCAAGACTGAGAACATCAAGCTCAAGCAGACGATTGAGATGCAAGGGCAGATAATTGAGGAATTGAATCTGGCAGTTGCTGATCTTAAGCGCAGGCTGGTGCGGCATGACAATTACAACACCCCGTCATCACAAAAAAGGGGGCCCGGATGGCCTGACACAAAGGGAAAAGGCGACGAAAAGAATGCCTACAATAAATCCACAAAAGCCTCCCGGGATCAAAAGGACCGCGTGGATGCGGCCGGCAGCGGGAAGTCGCGCGGGGGGCAAAAAGGCCACATGGGCCGCACCCGCAAGCCAAAACCCACCGAGTTTGAGGAACACACCCCGGAGGCCTGCCCCGAATGCGGCTCGGGTAGCCTTTCCATAGTGCAGTCAGAAAAACGCGACATTACCAGGGTGGAGCGCACGATAAAGGTCATCACCACGCGCCACACCATAAACACGTGTCGCTGCTCCTGCGGTCTGGTGGACATCAAGCCCGAGACCGGCCTTCCAGACAAGGGCAGCTACGATCCGAGCATAACGACTGATGTTGCAGACGATTACGTGTGTCGCATGCCGTTTAGGATGATCGCAGACCGCATGTCGCGGTACGGAATTACACTCTCCTCGGGCACGGCGCACAACATAATGCGCAGGCTGGGAACGTCGCTGGGCGCCCCTGCGGCAGCCATTGCCGCCATGATACGCAAGGCCAAGATACTGCACGCCGACGAGACATCGATTCACCTAAACGGCCGCAACGTCTGGGTGTGGATACTGCACGATCCGCTGACCGGGCACGCGCTGTACGTGATACGGGACAGCCGGGGGGCAAAGGTTCTGAAAGAAGCGCTTGGGGGTTGGGACGGCACGTTAGTGTGCGACGGCTGGACGGCGTACGGAAAATACCGCGTCCAGCGCTGCTGGTCGCACATAATACGCGAGGCCAGGGACATCTGCAACCGCAATCCGGACTGCCCAGGCGCGCGCAACGTCCTGAAGCACCTGCGCATAATCTATGATTATGCCAGAAGGGCAAGCAGGAAACGCTCGCGCTCTCTCCGGGACAACGCGTCTGCCATGCTGACGTCATGCATCGAAAAGATCGTTGCAAGGTACGCCGACGATCCAATATTGGAAAAATTCATGGTCAAGATCAGCAATGCTGGCAGCGACCTGTTCCGGTTCGTGCTGAACCCAAAGATCCCGCCTACAAACAATGCTGCAGAACGCGGGTTGCGCGAGATAGTCGTGCACAGAAAAATACGGGGCAGCATAAGGGCAGAGGAGACGATGACGTGGATGGCGAATTTCTTTTCATGTGTAATGACATGGAAAAACAAGAAATTGGATTACTTGGCGGAGATTGCAAAATACGCCTAAAAATGAGTTAAACGTATGAATTCACCTGCCCCTTATATCAGTCGACCAACTTCTTCGGCCACGCTCTTGCCATGTGCCCTCCACGTGAGGACGCACGTGACAAAATCTGCAAGGCGCTTCATGGCCTTGGAGCCGCCCTTGGTCTGCCCGCTTATCTTGCGGAACACCACCAGGTAGCGCAGCGCCCTCTCGCTGGCGTTGTTTGTAGGCTCGACGCCGGGATGCTCCAGGAACGCAAACATGCGGTGCAGGTGCCTCTCGAGCTTGTCCAGCACCTTTTGCATGTCGTCATCGTTACCACCACCACCGGCATCGCGGTACCGGTCAAGCACGTCCTGCATGGTGCGGTTCATCGTATGCCGCAGCTGTGGCGAGCGCGCCTCCTGCGCGGCCAGCAGTTTTGCCCTCTCAAACACCCACTTGTGGTCCTCGTGGAGCTGCTGCTGCCGCCGCCGGACACGTTTGGTCTCGGGAGGCACGGCGCAGTATTTTTCTGCCAGGTGCCTTGTCTGCCGGAGGTCGTGCGCCCAGCACGACTGGTGCATGCCGTCCTTGTCAAACCTGTCATATCCGGTGTACCCGTCAGTTATCGCCACCCCGTCAAATTTGTCCATGGCATCGAGCATGAGCGTGGCCCTGCTCTGGCTGATGTTTATTGCGATGTTTTTGCCCGACTGTGCCACGTTTGCGTGTACCTTCTGGCCGTCGTTTCGCCAGCTGGTTTCGTCAAACCCGGCACAGTCAGAAGCCTCCACTTCCCCGAGGATCCTGCCTGCCTCGTGGCCCGAGGCGTCCCCGACGCGTGCCATGATGTTGTTGACGGTGGATCCTGCAAGCATAATGCCCGTTATGGAGCGCACCGCGACCGAGATTCCCTTGAGCGGCACCCGTGCCGCGCGCAGTTCTGAGACGAGTCCGACCATGCCCTTGCCGAAGTTGCCCCGCCGCGGCAGGTCGTTTGGAGCATCTTCCCTGCGGCCGCATGAGCCGCATACTGCAGTCTCCACGCGGTGCCGCGTCTCGCACGCAGTCACCCTGATGTCCGTGATGTCCCGCACGCGCGGACTGCCAATCGCCATCCGGCCGCCGCCGCCGCCGCACCCGCATTCCGGGAGCACCGGCACCCGCCTCCTGCCCGACTTCCTGCGCCCGAACCTGTGGGATACGGTCCTTTCCGGGTCGTGGGGGCGCGACGCCCCCGCGTGTCCCTTTCTTCCCCCGCGCTTGGATTTGCCCTCCTTTTCCTGTTTTTTTGCCCGCTCCCTCTTCTGGGCCTTCCATTCCAGGGATTCAGATGAGGGCGGCGTGTTGGGGTTTGTATAGTATGTCATGAGGCGTTCGCTGTACCCCAAGGCCCTTTCAAGACGTTCTATCCTGCCAAGTGCCTTCTCAAGATCGGATTTGAGGGTGGCAATCTCCCGGTTCCGTGCTAGGAGTTCCTCTTTTAGCTGGTCCCTGCTCATGTGCCGTGAATTTACCATGTAAAGTGATGTGTATTGCCAGCATATGGATCAGTATGATCATTTTTTTGTGACAGGAAGGACAGGTGAATTCATACAGTTAAACCACGTGAACACTTACAAATGATGTAAGATCACAAGATTTTCACCACGCTTTAAGTTACGATAACTTACCGGTTCTGGCTATACACGTTTCAGTTCAGCGTAAAGATCAAAATCGGTGAGCCTTTGCGTCCAGTACGGATATCAAGACATCATTTCAGTCTTCCCAGAAGTGCCTGAAAACAACCCAAAACCACAACAGATCAATTAGGGCAGTCCCAGAAGGTCATCGAACAACCAATGAACCAACTGAGACGTGACATGCTTAACAACCCGCGCATATATCAAGGTGTCCTGGACACGGTAGGGATCGGCATGTCTCCATGCATCGTGGTCTCACGCAGGTACAACACCATCTACGGCACCGAGGATTTTCACAGGAGCATGGCAGGCGCGTGTGCGCACGGCAGGCAGGTAGCCGGATGTGCCAGATCCTCCAAAAGAATCGGCAGTGCAGACGGGGACTCACGCCCAAGTGACGAGTGGATGCGCGACGTGGCATCCAAGACGCGTGGCAGCGACGTCTACAAATGCTTTGCCAGGACGGTGTCCCTGCAGATTGGCCAGCTGCGCGAGATGAGACTACTCAAGAAAGGCCAGGAGATTGACGTGGCAATCGACATGCACCTGATACCCAGATACGACAAGAGATACGGGACAGAGCTGGTGCGTTCAAAAGCCAAGGACGGGACACACGTCTTTGAGAGGTACATCACGATACAGTGCATTGACCAGAACCGTCGCCTCGTGCTAGGCGTCCTGGACATGCCGTCGCTTGAGGATACTGCCGATTTCGTGCGTAAAATCATCGGTATTGCGCAGGATGCGGGAGCCTGCATCGGGATGGCGATGCTTGACAGGGAGTTCTTTACGGCAGGCGTAATGGGGACGTTTGGGGACATGAGCATCAAATATCTGATACCGTGCAAGAATACAGACACGGTGGTGGATGCCATCGCAGAGTTTGCTGTAGGCAGGCGCGGCCGCGTCTCTGAATCCGTCATCACCGGGGGCGACGGCAAGGAGGTGCCGTACACGATGACCATCACAGAAAGGAAGAAGAGGAAGAAAAGAAAGGACGACGGCGAGCTGCTACCGCACGAGAGATACGTCGGGTTTGCCACCAACGCACCCGACGTGGATCCGGACTCGTGCGGGAACAGGTGGGGCATAGAGACCGGATACCGGATGATAGAAAACACAAGGGCCAAGACGCACAGCAAGAATCCGGCGGCGCAACTTTTGTGCCTTGTGTACTCTAACCGTCTTTAACGCATGGGTAATGGCAAACGCAACGCTGATGCACCGTATCGGGATTTATCCCACGGATCCCCTGATCACCCGGCAGGATCTTCGGGACATGATGCTGTTGCTGATCGTATTTGGCTACAAAGAGCCGCCCGAGCCCCCACCGCCGGTGCTACCCTGAGTCACTTCTGGGAAGACTGCATTTGGAGATCAGTTATTAAAGGGTGCCCCATCATGCATTTTATGCCCAGTTATCAGGATCGGACGTGGATAAGGCTCTGGAAGGAGAACGCCCCGGAGTTGCGTGAGCGCATAGTCAAATGGCGTAAGCAAAACGCAATTGTCCGCATTGAAAAACCAAGCAGGATTCAAAGGGCCAGACGACTGGGATACAAGGCAAAGCAGGGCATAATCGTTGTCCGCATGAGGGTGGGAACCGGCGGTATGAGAAAGCAGAGACCCACCGGAGGCAGGAGACCGAAACATCTTGGAGTTAACCGAATCAAGGCAGACGACAACATGAAGACTGTTGCAGAGAGAAGGGTCATGGAGAGGTACCCAAATATGACCAAACTGGGGTCATACTTTATCTACAAAGACGGAAAGCATTACTGGTTTGAAGTCATCATGGCAGATCCCAACCATCCGAGGATTGTAGGGGATGAAGAATTAAACCGACGTGTACCACAAACTGCATAAGCTGCCTCTTCTATCCTGTCAGATCAGGACAGCCGGAATACCATCGCCATCAAATGGAAGACAATCATCCAGAATGCAGCAGAGTCCCACTTGTCGCGCTTCCCAGATAAAATTACCTGCCACTAACTTCTCAGGTACGGACTCAGGTTCCAAAACTGCACGAACTAGGCATGCGGCCTGATTGCACAACCGATCAACATGGCGGGACCGTTAACAGCATGTTAATTTCCTGATCCGGTGGCTTGAATATGCTCCAGTCCGAATCCCTGAGCAGATTCGCCAGTGCTACATACGGAAACATTCCCTACTTGTGGCACGTGCGCACTACTTCTCAGCACCCCACAAGTTATATGCTCATTGCCCATGCTGATTGTCATGGGCAAACGTCAGGTGAAAAGCGAGAGCGCGTTAAAGGAGATTCGCCTTCCCGAGGAGGGAGAGATGTTTGGAAGGGTTTTGAAGATGCTTGGAGGCGAGAATGTTCTTATCAAGTGTACTGACAATCTCACCCGTCGGGGCAGGATAAGGGGCAAGCTCAAGAGGCGGGTGTGGATAAGGGACAACGACATTGTGATCATAGCCCCTTGGGACTTTAATGAGACTGAAAAGGGGGACATCGTTTGGAGGTTCACGCTCCCGCAGGTGGAGTGGCTGAAGGCCAACAATCACATTCCCAAGGACTTTTGATGTGATATTCTGCATGCGCCCATTCCGGCACAGGATGTGGTGCTGTTCTTGGCGGTTTCACGCCATGGTGGCCCTACAAGGGAGTCATCTGAGCAGGATGCCTGTAGGATTTGTGTGCTTGAAGCATTCTGCAACAGACCTGTAGGGCGGATTTCATGCATGATTCCGCTAAGAACCAGCATGCCATAAATCCCGCAAACACGTGCGGCCGCAAGACCACATGGTAGCTTTTGCAACGAATTGCGGCTCGTGGGTGCAATACTTGTCCTTGGACGTATGCATTCGGATATGGTCCGCAATGCCTTCACGATTTTTTGTAACCATATTGGTCTAGATCGGGTGTGTCCTAGAGGCATATGCCCCGAGATGACAAAAGATATGGATCGGCAGATCACGGCATCGCCTAATGACTACAAAGAAACGCGATCAACGACAATACGATTTGGTTCAGCAGTACCTGTCTGGTCTCATGCTGAATACCGTGCTGGGAATAATCAAGGAGCTTGGGAATCCGTACGCCGTCAGGCCCGGCCTGGGCGGCATGACTGCATATCCGCCTGGCGCCATGGCAGCTGTCTGCATCATGCTTGAGGCACAGCGCACGACCTACCGTAAGATGGTCGGCATTCTCCGGAATAACGGCACCATGGCAGCCAAGATGGGCCTGGACCGGATTCCCTCCAAGAGCACGATAGCGCGCGCCTACGGCCTGATCCCGGAATGGTATCTGGCAGAGGCACACCGGATTGCCATCAGGGAGGTGGAGGCAGGCTCCCTGGCAGCAGACAGCACCGGATACTCGTACCTGCGGTTTGTCAGGTGGCTTGACGTCAGGACCGACAGTTTTCGCACCAGGAAGGGATGGGTCAAACTGCACGCAATCGTGGATATCCGCACCAGGGTGATAATCGACTGCATGGTGACAGACAGCGCGGTGGCAGACATAAACGGGCTGTATGCGATGCTAGGCAGGCTCGGCCGGGGCACCGGCGACTTTTGCCTGGATTCTGCGTACCTGGCAAGAGCCATGTGCAACATGATATCTGCCATGGGATGTGCCCCGCATCAAGCCAAAGTCCAACACCGTACGCAACGCCAAGGGAAGCCAGTCGTGGCGCGAGATGGTGAGCCTGTACATGGATGATCGGGACAAATTTGATTCACAGTATCACCAACGCAGCATCATCGAGGCAGTCTTTGCCGCCCTCAAGAAGATGTACGGGGATGGCACCAGATGCCGAAAACACGAGAACCGGGCAAATGAGGTTGCGATCCGCATCATGTGCTACAACGTAGAGCTCGTGGCCAGATTGCAGGCAAAAGACGGTAGGCTCACACAGGATCAAATCGCGATACTTGCAGCGTAACCGGCACGTCTTGACACGCGCCTCCTAGCGGAGCCTCCGCACAGCGTCTTGGATTTGGGGGATTTTATGGGTTGTGAAAGATTGACGGTGCTGCACTGTTGATGCCGACGGGTTCTGGCACCAATCGTGTCTTTGACATCTTGGCACATGGGATGGCATTTTTTATTACTAGGACACACCCGGTTGGCTAAGGTGCCTGTTCAAAGACTTTGGCGCGTCAGTATACTATGAGTTAGGCGAAACCACAACTATATTACACACATCAAATTTTATGAAAACTAGATGTCGCAAGTAGCTGAAAAAACAATTGATCTATATGTTCCCGAATATTGCAACCAAGGAGAAAGAATTCCATTTTTTGTCCTCTGGGATCATTCTAAACAGATAAAAATTTCTATTGTTACATCTGAAGGAATAACGCTTGACGAGGTATACAATGTTGATCACAAGGAATTAGATATTAATAAAAATAAATATGCAGTAAAAAAATTTGAAACCCCCGGATATTTGGGAGGTGTATTTGGTTCTAAGATTTTTGATGAGGCATCAGTAATCAAAACACTAAGATTTGAAATTAATTTTGATTCAAATGAACCGCAAATTATTGAGAAACGAATTGAACTCTTTAGACCCGATGTGGAGATTATTGATACAATTAAAAAAATTAACGTCGTGAGCGATAGAAACGACAGACCAATTACCGATGGAGGAATTAAAATTTTTAATCACGGTAAAGGAACTGCAATAATTAGGATTAATGTACTAGAAAAGAGTGAGATTAAGGAAGGACCCCCTGAAGGATTTGAAGAGTTCAAAATTAAATTTTTGAATGATTTGAATGTAGTTTTTATGAAAATGAAAGATAAATTTCCACAATATAATGATGTCATAGAGGCATCTCGTATGGCGACAAAGAACCCATTACCCTCAGATCAAAAAGAGTTGAATAGCGTTAAAACCACTATAGAGAAGCTAGAGAAGTTATTTGATAACGATGAAGAATTCCTTAGAGAATTCACAGTTGGGGTTGGGAATGCGTATTTGAGAAATGTTTCGATAATGACAGATGCAGACGCTTTTCTTGCTTTTCTAAAATCGTTGGGGAAAAATAAATTATTAATTCTAGATTCCATGAAAAGTCTCAAAGTTTTTCCTACAACTCAGATGTTAAATGTAGAAATACTGATCACAGATTTAGCACAAAATGCTTACCCATCAAAAAAATTATACCCAATTGCAATCACTTCTGATAAAAAGTACAGTGTTCCATTTTATCAAATATTAGATTCACCAGAGGTGGCTTGATTGGAAGAAGATATAGTGAAAGATGCTGCAATGATTGCGGGATCTGCCGCTAAACCGATTATCAAAAGCGTGGTAGATAAAATCACAAATAGAATTTCAAAAATTGATCAAAACGTTAACGATACATTCCGTATTGATGGGAGAGAGATGACCGTACTGTGTCCGGAATCTATCCAGAAATACTCAATGTCTTTAATATCAAAGAAGAATAGTTTTTTTCATAACAAGGTAAGATTTCAATTTGGAAAAGTTAGAAGAGCCAACATTAGATCACTAATAGGGTTGGAATCAATTGATGCCATTAATTTAACTGAAAACGGCTTTGAGGTAAATTTAAAAAAATTAAAACCGGATGAGAGATATAATTTGGATATAGAATATTCTTTAGATGATCCACGTTTTCTTGAAAGTTTGGTGAATCGTGAAGTGGTGAAGGAAACTCCAAATGAAGATTCTACGGAGTACTGGCTAGTGGCTCAATTGAAACATCTTGAATCATTGAAAAGTGATTATGGGCGTATTGATTTACGTGATGTTGATTTTAATGTGGATGTGGGTGTGCATCAAGACGTAAATACAAAAATTCCTGACGGATTCAAAGAGCAAGTCGAAACATTATCACGATTAACCAAGAAAATAGGACGCGGCGAAAAATTCAAGTTATTTAGAAAACTTATGACAATTCAGAACAAACCCCATGCCGGAGACGAATTTGAAATATTAGGAAATATAGCAGAAATATTTTCTCCAATGTCGTTTAGAAAATTTGTCGACGTATCACAAGATTTTCATTATTACAATTGCGAAAAGGGTTCAAACATGTATGACTATTCTTTTGCATCGTGGCCGAAATTCATGAAGGTAACCACTCGCACAGATCTGGGATTAGACAAACCTGCTGCAAGAGGAACACTAATTTACAAAAGATCAAGCTTCATGTCAGAAATGGAACGTATTTTTGGTAAAAAATAATAGCTCTGGTAAATTCTGATAATCTCTGTCATCTGTTGTTCAAAAATGTGTTTTTGGATCTTTTCCAGATTCAATCCCGCCACCTTTCGTTATGATGTCCAAAAGTGTCATGCTTCCAATAATGCTGTTCGAAAGTGAGCTGGACCACATCCGCGCCTTGGTGGTAGATTTCGGTGATCAGATCACTAGAATTTATCAGGGCCTAATCTTCGCCATGTTATAAATAAGATCCTATGCAGAATGCGCCTGACGCGGCAAACCATAAAATCACGTCCGAACTGCGCTGGGCATGGCCGTATCTGAAAATCCCACCTGCCACATATTTTACAAATTCGTCTTGTTCGTCCATGTGAAAAATCTAGTTTCCAAGAATGAAAAGCAAGACACGCCCGGCGGATGTGCGGCATCTGTCCATCAGAGCGGCAGATTGTTTCATGGTGAATTGGAGGGGGAGATTCATGCGAATCTGAATGCCATGCGCGGCATTTTTGCACTGCTGCATCTTTCACTCCGTCCAGGCGGCTCGTGCCGCCCTCCTGCCTCAGAGGCGCGCCCTTTCTTCTGCCAGCCTCTTGAGAAGGTCCGCGTCCCTGAGTTTTATTTCGTCCCACATCAGATCCTGGTTTACCATTCCTGCAATCGCGTTGAGCTCGTCGTTGTACTCCTCTTCGGTGCCGTCGTACGGGTCAGTCAGCCTCTTGTACTGCTTCAGGTTCCCTATGACGTGCTCTATGGCCACCCGGGAACTGTTTACCCTCTTGTTGTAGGCGCGCTGCTTCTTTGTCAGGCCACCTGTCTTTTTGTCGGCACCAGGCTTTTTCTTGTACGGGTGCCTGATGTGCCATCCGGGATATTCCTCCCTTGTCCCCTGGTAGCCCTTGTCGGTCAGGACGTCGGGCTTTTCCTTTTCGGGCACGTCCTTCTGGCCATCCTTGCAGTGATGATTCCAAGGTTTGGCGGATCCTCGTTGAGCAGGGTCTTGTCGTGGACGCTGCCCGGAACGGTCTTGCTTATCGCGACTATCACGCGGCGCTTGTTGATCACGATGTTGGTGTTGTACGTGTGTGCCTTCTTCTTGCCAGAGTACGTCTTTTTGCGCCTATCCTTGTCCGCGGATCTTCTGACCCGGTTGTGCGTGCCGTCCACCATCAGTTCTCCTCCCCTCCTGCCCGGTATTATCTTCTTGCTCTCCTCAAGCGTCCCGGCCTTTTGCGCAGCCTCGCTGATTTTGCGCGGCGCCGTGTCTATCCCTCCTAGCAGCCGGGTCATCAGGGGAAGATACCTGGAGACGGTGGCCTGGTCAACGCCAAACATCGTAGCCAGGGCTTCCTGCGGTATGCTCAGCCTTGACCGAAACAGCCACAGCAGGTACGCGTGCCTCAGGGGCAGGATGCGCCTGCTTCCGGAGTTTTTTGATCTGCTCCCAACTTCCCAAAAGAGCGCAGTCTCCCCGTTCCGCTCCAAAAGCTCCTTGAGGCGGTTCAGCGTGTGGTCAAACTTTTCCGGGGTGCGCAGGGTCATGGCGTGCAGGAATTCAGGATATTTTATGATGTCGTCAAGGAACCTAGACGTGATGGTCCAGTGATCAGTCAGGCGTTCCTTGAGGGCCTCGCTCTTCTGCCTGTCTGTCCTGCGCGCCTTTCTGAGCATCCTGATCCTCTGCCTGTGGAGTTCTCCTGATTCCCTGAGCGACTCGTTTTCCTGCCGTATTCTCTGCACGATCGGATCTGCCAGCATTGCCATAACGGTGTGGCGTAAAGACCACCGATCTTAATGTTTCGGTTGCCGTTCCTGGATTGGCATGTTTTACGGTTCTGTGAATATTCGACTGCATGTGGTGCTGCATGTAGGAATAACCCAGTTTAATTCAGTTTTTTAGGTCAGGCACATTCTGCATGAGATCTAGTTTTCCCGCACGTCGCTGACGTGCTCCCTTATCACCGGCACGCCGTAAATGCGCGCGGCCTTCTTGCTCCCTATCGCCGCGGAACTACCGTCCTTCATGCCGCTTACCTGCTTTACAGCCCCTGCCGTGTCGCTAGTCGATACGGTGGCATGTCCCGCGAGTGTCTTTCTGCACTGGCCCAGTGCCTGCCAGTGCGAATATACCGTCTTGACGTTCTTTTCTTTGCCGAAGCCGATCAAGCAATGCGACACCGGCAAGCGGATTTTGCGCACCATGTCCAAGTTCGTGTGCAGGAGCAGGTCGGTTGATTCCCCCACGCTTCCTTCGGTTGAATTCTCTACAGGCAGTAGCGCGGCGTCAACTTCGCCGTTTTCAACCAAGTGGACGCATTCAGCGAAGGAGCGGCACGATATCGGCCTGAATCCCAAACGTTCTGCGGCCTCTTCCCCGTACGCTCCCGGGATGCCCTGGTATGATGCCGTCTGCATGGAGTGATATCGGTAAAGTTTGTTAAAAATGGGTCCCTGCAGCCAAGCCTAAAGCCATTGGCGCACGGCGGCATTGTTCAAAAGGAGTCTAAGGCCACCCGGGATCGTCTTCGGCCCACGGGCCGTGCCCGTACGGGCACCTGAAAAATCCAGGCCTGTCGGGAACCTCGTTACATTGCACTATCTCGCTGCACACGCGGCATATCTTTGCCATTATGTGGTTCCCCCTTCGCCGCACCGCTTGCACGAGTCGTCGGTGGCACGCGGCGTCAGATCACTGTAAGTTCGGCAGTAGCCCAACGTGCTGCAGCCGACGCTGGCATCTGCAATCTCTTTTGTCTTTTCGTCTGCCCAGTCGCCCATGTACGCATGTGACGCGGTACGTAAAAGGAGTTTGGGTGGTGCGGGAACGGCCTCACGTGTCCAAGCCGTCAGTGATCGGTCTCCTGCCCGTGCCACAGTTTGTGCGGATGCAAGTCCATGCAGCCGATGTGCAGGACGACGTGGCATTTGGTGCACGTGGCACCGCCGGTGCAACTAGTCGTGTTCCCGCCATGGTGCGACTGGATACTCCCGCATATCAGCTCGCCGGAATGGCAATAATCACACTCCAGTAGTTTCTGTCCGCACCCGCATTTTGCCATGTGTTGATTGTTTCGAGAATGGTATAAGGGGTAGGGCGTGCGTGTCAGGCAAAACGCTTCGCGTCGTCGATCATCTTTTCGGCGAAAGCCTTCGCGTCGGAAGGATCCCGCGGGAACGGGAGATCGTTGGGGTAGTCTTGGACTATCTTGGCGGGTTTGCCTGCCAGCCGTATTATCCTGGTGCCCAGCACGGCCGCGTCTAGCGGATCGTGTGTGACCATTATGACAGTCTTGCCGGTATTCTTCCATATCTTTGCCATGCTGTCCCTCAGCATGTTTGTGGTGTCGCCGTCAAGCGCCGCGAAACGGCTCCTTGAGTTTGCCGGCGTCCACGGCCTTGGTTATGGTCTCGTATGTATCGTGGGACATCGTGCCGGATGGCATTGGTGTCTCATTTAAACCGTAATAGTGGCATGCGGTAGATGGCACGTGGGTTTGGAAGGACCGTGACGGTCGCCGGGCCTGCCTGGCAGTCGCGCCGTCGTGTTTTGCCGGCCGCTGGCAAGGGACGGCGCTGCCGCGTGCTGCACGGGCACGAGATGGAGCGGCATCTGTTCCGGTTTGGACAGTCCCTAAGCAAAGTCTGGACCGTAGTGCGTGAGGCCCCGAACATGTTGCCCGTAGGTGCCGTTATCATGGTGCGGCGCAGCCGCGTGGCTCCGGGGTGTGAAAAAATAGAAAAAAGGATTTGGGTTCTAGCGGGCTCGGATTGATATTGTTTTTGAAATTATGTCGCCGTCAGAAGTTCCACTTACTTGTAGGATGTATTCACTTCTGTTGTCAATGTCCCCGGTGGTTCCACCACTACAGGCCAAAGCCGTGTGTGCTACCACCGCAGTAGGAATTTGACCATTTGTAACTGTGTAGTTTTTTGATCAAATGCTGAATTCCATGTCTCCAAGAAACTATGTATTTTTTTGACATAGGACCAGGCCCTCGCGCAGGATCGTGCCAAGATCATCTCCCCTTGCCTTGCATGTCTGCTTGATGCTCATCAGCGTGGCAATGGCATCTGCGCCCTTCTTTGACCTGCTCCCGTTGCTGTTCTTGCGCAGGATGACGCACGGCCTGATGGCCCGCTCTGCCCGGTTGTTGTGGTATTCGACGCCGTCTGTCTCCAGAAACGCAAACAGGTGGCCTTTTTCCCGCACCAGCCTCTTGCGCATCCTGTTGCAGTGCTTGCAGTCGCGGTCCTTTTCGAGCCTGCCGATAAGTGACGCGATACGACGATCCAGCCTCTTCTTTGCGGCAAGCGCGTCTGCCCCTCCCGGAACGGCGCCGTCGATGTGCGAGTCCCACAGTATCGCGCGCAGCGTCCTTGCGTGACGCTTGTAGTCGTAGCCGGGATTCTTGTATTTCAGGGTGTCCTTGATGTCCCGGGCGTAATGAAGGTGGCACTTTTGGTGTTCGGATCCGATGACGTTCCACGCGGCCCACGAGTCAGACGTGACGCATCCCGGGTAGTCCTTGCCGAGCATCTTTTTTGGAACCTTCGAGTTCCTGCGGCGGTGCACCTCGTAGATTACGGCGTACCTTGTTACCACCGCCCACAGCCAGTAGTTCGTGCCGTCGACGCGCCAGATTGTCTCGTCCCCGTTTATCGCAGGCGAGTTTCTTACCTCCTCCTTGATCTTCTCGTACAGCGGCCCGAGCTCCCGGGCCATCCTGCACACCATGCGGTTTATCGCAGATTCCGTGATTCTTGCCGAGTACATCATCATGACAATATTGCATATTCTGAGGTCTGACATGCCGTGCAGCCTGAGGATGACCATCATTATCATAAAGTTGATCCCGTACCTGGAGTTTGGCAGTGCCAGCGGAGTCCTGCCGGACACGGTCCTCTTGCAGTTCCTGCAACGCCTTCTCTTTACTGTCACCTTGATGTGCTTTAGTTCCGTCTTGGCAGCCTCCCTTACCACCTTTGTGTACGTGGATACGCACTCGGAGAGGTCGGAGCTGCCGCAGTTGTCGCACGTGTGGGGATCTGCCGTCTCCTCTGCGTCTATTCTTTCAGGACGCGCAAGGCCCGTGCGTTTGTGGTCACTTGGCTTGCCCTTGGCCTTGCCCTTGCCCTTTGCGCGGCGCCGGGTACTGCCCGTCTTTTTGTCAGGTTTTGCGCCGATGCTCCTTGCAACGGCAGCCGATATGATGCCCTTTGCCTCCTGCAACTCTGCCGTGAGATCCTGGATCTGTTTGAGGGCGGCAGCGTAAAGATCAGTGAGTTTGGCTATCTGCCGGTCTTTTTCGGCCAGCTGCCCTGCCATCATCTCCACTTTTTCCTCCAGTTCTGCAATCCTTGACTCGGAATTATCATCAGACATATGCAAACCGTGGGCAGCAATGATCTAAAAATTAGGACGGAGAGAAAAACTCGATCAAGTGATCAAAAATAGTTTCAAAAAACTAGACAGACGCGGATTTTCTGATTGTAGATATGGAGTTCAACATTTGATCAAAAAACTACACAGATACTCAAAATTATGGATCCTAACCAACATCCATCCAACCCGTATGTGCCAGACCACTCTATTTGAACAGAACCGCTTATACCATTCTCAGTAATACAAATCATGGTGAATATAGTCTGCTCTAACTGCGTGCTCCATCCGGATCCGTCATGGGGCGAAGAGGTCTAGATCCATGCCCACTTGCGATGATTGCACCACATATTTTACCGCGTCTGATAACGCGCTGAATAAATGCCGGGACTGCGGAAATGAAAACTGCAAAGACTGCACGGATAGATGTGGCAAGTGTGGCATCGCGTTCTGCCAAAAATGCATAAATGCACATGCCTGTAAGGCTTGAATGACTCTTCAAAATTGGCGTGTTTTTCTGACCGTATTGGGTGGTCAACCTAATCAAGCCTTGTCCGGTCTGCACAACCTACACGATCTGGAATCAGGATAATTCAACCTCGCTTTCTCATAGGCGTCGTAATGCCAGTACTGCTGCTTTTTGCGCGGCGGTTTGCCTCCGCTTAACCGGGCCGAGATGCCATGCACGCACCAGCAAGCAGGACGATGGATCCTCGTTTTCTTCTCGGCAGGCATGTACCGCCTGTGCACTACTATGACGCCGTCGCGCTCCAATGCGTGCTTGAACGCATTGGGTGTGGAGAGGCGTTTTTTCATGTGTACTCCCACACATCAAACGGTTGAAACAAATCACTTGGTCATTTTGCCATACTCTTCAAGCAGAAACTCGAACCGTTCATCGTCGTTGCCGAATCCACCCTTGCGGTACATCCTGTCCACTTTGCGGTCAAGCACCCTGTGGGCCTTGCGCAAGTCTGGTGGCATAGCATTTGAATCATACAAATCCGCCAATGTGGAATCGGGATATTTAGCACGGGCGTCCAATACTGCTTGGGCATACGGTTCCAATACGTCAAGCGGCTCATTTGGAACAGGAAATGTGTTGTATACTATATTGATTGAGTACCTAAGATCGCTTTTCAGTCTGCCTCCTACATTTCGAAGCCAGACCATGTGCATGTTCGATGTCAGCAAGCCAAATAATCCTAGATCCGCGTTTTCAATTATTTTAGTGGCCTTACTTGGAATCGCCGGCGGCTCGGCATATCCAATAGGAATGTAATCGCGCGTATCGGAAGTAGTCTCAGGTATTACCAGAAAAGGAGCCTTTGGAATAAGTGTTATGTAAAATTGTCTCGGCGGCAGAATCCTAGTTGGTTCATTTTTACTTCGTGCCCTGAAATCTTGAACTTTTTTAACGATGTTCATGACATGTGGCATAGCCCTTACTTCTGATGGATCTGCGTCATGGAGCGACAGTATCCAACGCTTGTCACCACTGATGTGGTCTTTTCCACCAATGTATGGGTACATGTGTTTTACTGCCAACGGTTCATCTTTCAGAAAGGCCTTCATACGGGTCTCGTCAAAAATGTAATTTTTGCCGTCTCTAGGTTCTGTTCCTGTCTTGATTTTTGGGAGGCCGTTTATGGGACGGCTTGCCGATGCAACCGTTACCGTTTCATGCGTTGTGCCATCGAGATAAGGTGATATGTAATTGGGATTTTCTTCCATATCACCATGAAACAAATATTTTTTCTCGTTTTTGTTTCCCTTAAACAATCCAATTATGACCACATGGACGTGTGCCTTGCCAGTCGTATCGGAATCCCATTTGAATGGCGTGTATGCAAATTTAATGTGTACATTGTGACGCTTCAACGCATTCCATAACATCTGGGTTTGTTCTCCCTGCACTATACTGTTCGTTGCAACGAATCCTATGCCTGTAAAATCGCTAGCATATTCGGCGGCCTTGACGAACCAATTGCACACATAATCTAACACGCCGCTGCCTGTGATTTGCATGGTAGTTGCCAGCCTATCCCTGCCCATATTGTTACCGCCTGCAAACGGTGGGTTGCCCAATATGTATGAACAATCATTAGGCTCCAACAGGGTTTCCCAATCCATTTCAAGCGCGTCGGCGCAGATAATGTTTGGGGATTTTTCTATCGGAATGCGCGTGAACGTGTCTTCAAGCGCGTCGCCCAGTTCGAGGTTCATCATGTGGTCCATCATCCACAGCGACGTTTGCGCAATGCTGGCAGAAAACTTGTTGATTTCTATTCCGTAAAACTGGTCTACGTCTATCTTTGACAGCTCGTGCGTGCTAAACGTTTTCTGTTTCCCGTACAGCTCCGACAATGTGCGCGTTTCCAGTCTGCGTATCTCCCTGTACGCGATTATGAGGAAGTTTCCGGCACCACAGGCCGGATCAAAAAACGTCAGGCCAGACAGCTTGGATTGGAAATTCTCAAGCGCGCGCTTGTTGTTTGGCTTGGCTTGTATTGACTCGAACTCGGCCTCCAACTCGTCCAGGAATAGTGGCCGTATGACTTTCATTATGTTTTCCTCCGGCGTATAATGCGAGCCGGAACTGCGGCGCTCGTCCGCGTCCATGATGTTCTGGAACAGCGCGCCGAATATGGCAGGCGACACCTTTGACCAGTCCTCGTCGGCGGCCTCCCTGAGCAAATTTCTGGAATAGTTGTTGAATGACGGAATCTTGATCGTTTCGTTGAACAGACCACCGTTGATGTACCTGAATGCCTCCAAACCCTCCCTCAACGCGACCTGGCGCTCGTCTTCGGGCGTATCCAACACGTCGAATAGTTCGACAAGTTTTCCGCCAACTTCCGCGGCTCCGGGCTGCATGTCAGCATTCAAATATTTCCTAAAGTCGCCAGGGTTGAAGATGCCGACATAGTCTGCAAACATGCAAAACGTCAGCCTGGTCAACAGGTATTCCATGTTCTTCTTGTCGTACCTACCATCTTTCAGCGCGTCATACAGTTTTGCCATTTTTTCAGACGCCTTGATGCTGACCGGATCCGCGGGCGGTGGCACGTACTCGCCTTTCTGCATGAAATTGAACAGGTGGATGTGTTTTGGCAAATCTTTCAGGTCGAATGCGTAATCTTCATTCTCGTCAAGATCATGCAGTTCCCATTTTTGGAAGTCGCACGTCAGTATGTAGCGCGGTCGCTCATTCTCTTCCAATCCTTCAAAATACTCGTCTGCCTGCACGTATGCCTCGCCGAGATCTTTCCCCCGGCTCTTTTGCTCCACGAGCAGCACGCCAGGCCACAACAGGTCTATGAACCCGTCGTTTTTGTTAATCCGCCTTGCCCTTTTTTCGTATCTGGCATAATCCCTCCTGTCTTTGCCAAATATGGCAAACAGGTCGTTATAGAACGTCTGCGTCTCCCCACGCTCATACGAAGCGTCTTTCCAGTCGTCGGCGAACTTTTGCGCGGCCTTTTGCAGTTTGTTGATGTCGACCATTATGTGGTGGACGCGTGCGCATGTTTTAAGTTGTGTTTCTACGCTGAATAGGAACACTATGATGCGGTGCCAGTCGGCGACCCGAACGCCTTGTTCAGAAGCCTCAGCGAGACGTCAGTTATTCCCGCGGATTGGGCTATCCTTCTCTGCGTGACGCCCTCCGTGCCGTCCAAGGCCGCGTATATGGCGTACGCCGAAAGAGTGATTGGGCTGCGCCCCTCGGCCCGGCCGGAAGCATCAAGTTGTTCCAGTATTTTCAATGCCCTCCGTGCAGTCTTTTCTGGCAAACCGAGATCAGATGCCAGCCGCGTGGCAAAACCGGCAGAGTCCTGGACCGGCAGGGTTGCATCCATTGATTTATGCAGTATGGTGTATGCGCGCTTTGCGCCCCTGCGGTTCGCATTGACTGCCATTGCCACCTCTTTCATGCTGCGCGTCACGCCGTGCTCCCTGCATGCCATGTAGAGCGTGGCGGCCACCAGGTCTGCCAGGCGCCTGCCGCGGAGCGTATGCCGGAACCTGTCAAACATAATCATGGCGCGGTCTCCCACTGCCTGCGGCATGCCGAGCTTGGTGCAGCATGATTTTGTCATGTAGGTCGCGTTCAGCCTTTTCTGGTCTACCTTGTTGGACATCTGGCTTGCACGCCGCATTCTTTTGCTTCCGACGATTTGGGTGGACGAGGCGCGGCTGCCAAACATGGAGTAATTTTCGTTCTTGCCTGGCTGCTCCATGGAGGAATCCAACACGTACGCGCACTTGGAACATACGGTCTCGCCTGCTGTTTCGTCCAGTACCGGGGTCGGGACGGGCAGGAACACGCGCTCATGAAACACCGTGGACGATTCTGTTAAAAACGGGTTTTCATGAGCCTTCAACTACCCCAATTATCCATTATACAGGCGTTGCATGACGCCATCCACAATAGTACTAACCGGACAGGTATATCCAGCTTGCACATAATGCCTGAGTTGTCGGAAATCGTTTTAACCCGACCCCGTATAGCAAACACATGGTACGGCTGGAATTTCCAAGTATGAAGCACGTGTTTCTTGTGGTGCTGTTCGGCCCCATAGCCGGCATAATATTGTGGAAGTTTTACAACAACCAGGACATGCCAGAGACGGCAACGTATTTTTGGCACATGTCTTGGGTCGTGTTGCTGGCAGTCGTGATTGGCTGGCTGGTTCTCATACCGTTCGGATTTTGACGCGTCCTGTCGCACCCCTCGCCGAATTATTACAAAAAGACATCCGTCCGCTAAGAAATATTGCCTCCTCGTTCACGTACGTGTCAGTAGATGGCTGGCTTGCCCCATCACTGATATATGGCAGGCAGAAAAACCCAAACCATGCCGCAGACCAAGCCCGTGATTAGGATAGAGAACGTGGTGGCGTCGGCTTCGGTTGACCAGGAGATGAATCTGCCCGACATCCAGGAAAGGTTTCCTGGCACCGAGTACCACCCGGAACAGTTCCCAGGACTGGTATTCAGGCTCGCGGTGCCAAAGACTGCCACGCTGGTATTCCGGACCGGCAAGATGGTCTGCACGGGTGCCAAGTCTGAAGAACTGGCAATTACCGCGGTAAACACCGTGGTGAAAAAACTCAGGAAAGGCGGCATCAGCATACGAAACGAGGCAACAGTCACTGTCCAGAACATCGTGGCCGCAATCGACCTGGGCGGAAAAATCCACCTTGAAAATGCCGCGCGCACGCTGCCAAGGAGCATGTACGAGCCCGAGCAGTTCCCAGGGCTCATACACAGGATAGTGGATCCAAAAACAGTCATACTGCTGTTTGCCTCCGGCAAGCTTGTATGCACCGGCGGCAAGACAGAGGATGACGTGTTCCGCTCCGTGCATAACCTGCACGCGCTTTTGGAAGAGAAGGACCTGATGATTTACTAGCCTTCGTGAACGGGATCCGACGAAATGCCTTTAACCAAAATTCGTGACACATATCCCTGGAGGCACGAACGCGCAGCAACTGGTGGTTTTTGTTGCCCATATTTTTGGGCGTGGTGGGCGGCCTGATATCGTACTTTGTCATACGTTCAGACGATCCCGGCAAGGCCAAAAACAACCTGTACCTTGGCATCGTGCTGACCGTGGTTGAGGTGGCGCTAAACTTTGCTTTCTTCGGGTTAATCGGGGTCGGGTTTTAAGATTTTGAATTATATTCCAGGCATAGTTGCATGTGCTGTTGGCATGCCGATTCTCATAGGCGGTCTAATTAGTGGTAACTATCTATGGATTGCGGGAGCAATCATAAGCGGTGCTGGAATAGTGTGGTTGATTAAATCAGAATGATTGTTTTCATTTCAAGCGCGTCCAAGCATATTCTTGTAATACACCCACACCCAACGTGGCTGGTGTCGATTATGGTGTCTATGGCATGTTTCCATATCAAACAACACCGCCCGTCACTTATCCCTCACTGCTACAATTTCCCATTGCACCCACGTGCCGCATTTACTTTGGCGACCAGCCGTGACTTTTTTGGGCGCGCCCACTATGCGCATGCCGTTGTTACTGATGAGTGTCTCCAGTTCTCCCAACGAAAAAAAATGCACGTGCAGCCCGCGCTTCGGGCCGTCCTCGTACAGAACCGTGAAACCACCGTTTGACTCCTCCGTGACGCGGTGCGGATGCAGCACGTCGGTGTCAGAGGCGTTCACGCGCAAAAAGAGTATCCCGCCAGGAACCAGCACCCGCGCGGTCTTTTGAAAGTACGCCTCTGCCGTTGTTCTTGTGCCGTGCTGGAACGCCTGTATGGAGATCAAGTATTGGAACGGCCCGCCGGCATAATCCAGAAAGTCGCAGCATGCCAGCCTGGGCGCCAGCCACGGTTCCTTCTCTGCTATCTGTCTTAGCCCGACTGCAGACACGTCAAGTCCGGTGATATCCAGTCCGGCTTTGGACAGCATGACGTAGTTTCGGCCGTTCCCGCACCCCACGTACAGGCCCCGTCCGTCTCGGTGTCTGGACCTTTCGGCCAGAAAGTCGGCTATCTCGCCTGCAAACGCCACCGGGGGTTCGCCGGCATATTTGCCGGAATCATATTCTGCGTTCCACGCATCGGCAATGGTGCGCTTCAGGCCTGCGGTATTGTTGCGTGGCATGCGTTTCATATGCCCGGTGGGCATTTAACATAACTACATGCGGCAAGAATCGGGGTTGCCCCCATGGAATCAAAAAAAGAAATGAGATTATCGTACTCTGACTGTCGCAGTCTGAATAATGGGTTCGTTTGCTGCTGTCGTACCTGATATCTCTATGAGGTATTCTTGTCCTACGGCAAACGCAATTTTATCCCCTGAGTCTCGCGCAGTCGTACTGGCAGAATCTGTGAGTGCGACACCACCTGATATGCTGGCAGTTCCGCCTGGTGCCAAATCATCTATTTCTGCACCTATGGGTATCGATTCTAGCGTACCTGGGGCTGTAGATTGTGTTGGAGGACTGGCGTATTGGGCTGCGACGCAGTCTGTGGTTGCAGCCTTGAGTGTAGCATCCGTGAGTGTGGCCTTTGCGGCGGCCTCGCCATTACATGCAAGCAATACTACTGCACTCAAATCCGATGCTGCATCTGTACCAGTATTCTTGATACTCAATGACACATATGCTACATTTCCGGTATTGTACGCCCTGGCATTCTGTATCTCTACAGACGTTATGGATACCGCGCTGTCAGAAAGGTCAGACGTCATCACGTATAGTCCGCCTGCTGCCACGGCAGTAAGGCCGAGGCCGAGCATGATTCCGACGATTGCCGATACGGCCCTCCTCTTCCTCGTTAGGGATCTTGTAGTCATGGACTTCGTTATTGTGGACTTCATTGAATTGAAAAAACGGTTTCTTTAAAAGGGTGTTTTTTCGCGCACAATTGCCGTTTTAAGCATACCGAGCCTCATACGCATGCGCCTGCCCGTGACCTCTTTGTTGGGAATGCTCGGTATAATGGGCGTGCTTATGGCGCTCGGCCAGTCCGGCCTGTTTGCATTATCCATACCGGCATTCATCATACTCGTGGTACTCACGCAGATAGACGTCGCGGATGTGTTTCACGAGAGAATCAGGCCGCTGCTCCGCAGCAGGACGGCAAAAAAGGAAAAGAAGCAGCAGGTCACGGGATCCGGCGTGGCCGTGCTGCAGGGCAGGTTCGGCGCCCTGCTTGAGGCCAAGCCCGTGACTGCGGACCGCGCCATGACCATGCTGAAGCCCTTCATGTCAATCACCCCGATACGCAGACTGGAAAAATACATGGCAGAAAAGGTGCGCAGCGCGATATTCGAGTCCGGCCACGCCAACGACTCCATGAGGATTGTCCGGCACGGCATAATGCACGCCATACTATCGGTGCCGCCGTCAGTCGCGGTGGCAGTCGCGCTTGCCGTACTCTTCCACCCCGGGTTTCTGGGCCTGTGTGCGGTTCCGGCCGGCGTGCTGTTCAGCGGTTTGATCCAACTAAAGAACGCAAAGTCGCAGAGAAAATCGGCAATCGGCCATGAATTACCAGTATTCATCGCGTGCGCCAGCATAATGGAAAAGGTCGGCGTGTCATTCTACGAGTTCATCACCCACATAACGAGATCCAAGACGACGCTGTTTCCCGTGCTGCGCCAGGACGCGTTGATCTTCCAGCGCAACGTCGAGTACATGGCCATGTCGCACACAACCGCACTCCGCAAGGTGGCAGAGACCCACCCGAACGAATCCTTCAAGGAGATTGTGGCAAACTACGCAGCCGCCTACACCACCAGCGGAACCAACACGGCAAGCACCATGGCCGCGGCCACCGAATCCGCGTTCCGCGTCATGCGCAACAGCGTGAAAAACTACACGTCTGAGGCAAACGGGATCGCCCAGCTGGTGCTGATGATCATGGCAGTCATGCCAATCCTGGCGCTTGCAACCACGTTTGTCGCCACAGGAAAAGACGCCGTCTCCATGACGATAATGGTGATGTTAATACTACCTATAATCATCGTCGTGCTGCTGATGTCGCTGGACGGAAAGCAGCCGCGCACGCACAACTCTGTCCCGCTGTATCGTCCGCCGTTGGTAATGGCGGCCCTGACGGTCCCGGTCACGCTGATTGCAGGCGTGCCGCTCTGGGGAGTCCTGGGGGTCGCAGTAGCTGTCTGGGGCGGGGCCAACGCATTCATGGCAAGAAGGCATTTTTCTGACACGTTCAGGATGGACAATGCGTTGCCGGCATTCGCGCAATTCGTCACCGACAGCCGCCTGGAAGGCATGGAGATACGCGAGGCAGTTAATGTTAGGGCAAAAAACAAGGACAAGAATGACGCGTTGAGCCCGGTATTGCGCGACATATCAAAACAGATGATGTTTGGCAAGTCATTGGCGGCCGCGGCAGAGTCGGCCCGCACCACGTCCTGGCTGTCCCGTATACTGTTCTTCGTGCTATCGCAGGTGCAGGAGAGCGGGGGCGGCGACACCCATTCGCTGCAGGCGTTTGCCAACTTTATCAAGGAGTACGTCGAGTCCAGGCGCGAAATGATAGCGTCGCTTCGGGGATCTATAATAATGGGCTATGTCATACCGCTGCTCATGGTGGGGATGCTGCTCATAACTTCCGAGATGACAAGCAGTATAACAGGAGAGCTTGAGGGGCTGGAGGCGATGCCGATCAATTTCCCTACGCTAGAGCAGACCGAAGAGATCAAGAAGCAGTCGAGCTTTCTCATAGTGGAGTGCTCCGTACTGATCGGTTTCCTGGTCTCCAAGATAGCGTACTTTACCATGAAGCACAGCATGCACGTATGCATGCTTGCCGTGTTTGGCACGATAATATGCGTCGCGCTGCCATTCCTTGAGGAAATAGTCGGAACTTTGACGTGATTACCAAGTTGGCGCGTGCCTTCGGCGAACTATCAATGGGGTTATTTCAAAGTCAGTCATCATCCTATCATGCCAAAGACTGACATGTTGCGCCACGTCACCACCGAGACAGGAAATGTAGTAATTACGGCCCGGAGCGACATACAGGATCACATAATGAGCATAATGCTCCCCAAGGTGCAAGACGCGCTTGATGGCAAGAGTCGTGTTTAATCCAACAAAGTTCAGCCTTACTGTCAGGGAGACGCGCGGTAATGATGCCGTGATGCACGGCACGATACGTCATCCTTCCTGCGATTCTGTCCATATCATGGTGCGGCCGCCGCCCGCAGAAGGCGAGCCTGCCATGCTTGACGTACGGATATCCGACATGTTGGTCGATGTCGTAGAGGGCTGGCTTGATACTGATGCTGCCCTCATGTTCGGGGATCTGGAGATGTGTATTGCGTGGGCGTGGTTGCGTTTGCGGGGACATTCTTCGTGAGCGTGCCCTGGTAATTCGGCGTCCAGATCATAAATTTACCAATCTACAATCAGGCCCGGATAGACCATATGCCGTTTGCAAGTCTGTTGTGGACAAGCCTGTACGCCAGTATGCCAAAAGCCACCAGTGCCAGCACCCAAAGCCACTCATCGTATGTCGTGTCTGGTATTGCAGCAGGCGGCGGCTCCTCCAATTCTTCTGCGAAATATTTTGCTTCCCCGCCCCACTTGTTGTATGCAGTGACGTCCAGGCTACCCCACCCGACGTATATGTCGCATCCCCAGGCGCACGCGCCGATTGACCCGGCAGGCTTGCCATGGTTGCTCCCGTCGATTACCACGCCGAGCATCGCGCCAAAATTCTCGTCGTATGATATGGACAGGACGTCGCCTGTGCGTTCTGCCAGCAGGACGTTGTCCTTGTCCGTGTTTATGGTTATGTTCAGGCCGCCTTCTGTCACACCTAAACGGTGGTCGATGTTCTGGGAATAGAAATCCGTGCCGAGTGTGACGTTGAGTGGCGACGGCATGGTCAAGCCGTACGACAGCGGAAAGTTCATCCTGGACGTGTCCGGGTACGCCATGTACGTCCCTTCGGTCACCTCGGCCAGGCCAGCGTACCCGAGTTCCCTGCTCATGTTCTGGAACGCCATGAGCGCCTTGATGTCGGGCCGAGGCAAAGCCGTCGCGTTCCCGTCAGGCTTGAATCCTTCCGGGACTATCCGGTCTATCTCGTCTGGCAGCACGTCTGACATGGTCTCCGTGATCCCCACCACCTGCGACAAGAACCCGAACAGCCCGCTCAGGCCCGTTTCTGTCGGGTTCGGCCCGGTCACGCCGGGCGATATGACGGGCCCGAACAGCGTGGACGTCTCGTTTATTCCAGGCAAAGACAGCACTGGCGGCAAAAGCGGCCCGGGCCCGCCTGGCGCCTCGTCTCCCTGGTGCGCGTCGTGGCTGAACGTGGTAAACAGTGACGCGGTACGCCTTACCTTGGCATCAATGTACCCAGTTTCTGCCTGTATGTCAAGTCCCATCGGGTACGTGTCGTGTACTGCCAAGTCGGCAAATCCAGCGTCGCCGGTGTCATGCAACACCTTCTCGTGTATGTAATCTGCAAGCGGTATGGCGCCCAAGTCCAGGCGCGGCTCGGATGCCAACGATATTCCAAGCGGCTTGATGTTTCCTTCCGAATCCACCGATCGTATGGTCACGCGTTGGTGGAACAGCGTATCCGGATACGTATACACGCCGGATGCAGTTGTCCTGTATGGCTCGGAGGCAAAGTCGCGCGCCATCGTATAGACGTAGGCTGTGGCATTCGCGTAACGGGATCCCGGCTCGCCAAGCCTGTACTGTGAAATGTCCGGAAAGTCAAAGAATATCCTGCCATAGCCGGTTTTTGGCCACATCGCGGCCCCGTCTTCTGACAGCGGTACCAGGCCCGGACGCAGCGGGTGTGACGTGGAATGAAACGACACGTCCGGATAGTCTGGCGCGCCGTACTCCTGCAGCACGTGCGCCGGCGTCCTGGGCGCCTCACTCCATGTCAGGTTCCACGACAGCGTAGTCCTGTTGGCAGGATTGTACCCGGCCAGCGCGCCGTACGCCGCATCCATCCTGGCTCGGCGGTACTCGTACGGCTCTGTCATGTTGGCATCATCCTTTCCGCCGCCCCAGGAGCCGCCGTACCACGAGGCTAGCGCGAAACGGTTCTCGTGGCCGTACTTCTCGTCGTCTGCCAGCACCGGGTACGTGGTGGATTCAAACACCGGATCAAACACGACTGCTTTTGCGGTGGTGTGGCCTTCGGTCGCGTTCAGTATGCGTTCTTCGGTGTATTCGATGTTGTACACCTCTATCCTGTACTGCAGGCCGTGCAGGCCGAGCCACGAGGAATCGGTGGCGCTGTACGCAGTCTGGCCGTCGCCGTTTCCCAGGCTCCATATCGTGTCAGTCAACCCTGTAATTGAAAATGCCTCGTTGCACCTGTCAGACGTGCAGTCAAAAGTCTTGGCTATCGGCAACTGCGTCCTTTTTTCATAATCCGAGCATTTCCCGTCATCAGGGCACCAGTGCCTGTATACCTTGAATTTTATGGTGCCTCCACGATCATCTTTCCATTTGAAGACAGGATGGTGCACGACATGCACCGGATCCTGCAGGTAGTACGTGCCGTCCAGGTTCTGCGTCTCAAAGCCGTACGCGTCGTATAATGGCGGCTTGGAGAGCTCGAATTCCAGGTTCGGTTCCAGCACGTTGAGCCTTATATTCGCCGTATTCGTGCGGGTAAACCTGTCGCAGTCCCATCCCCCCTTATCGTTTTTTTTGCACCTCTTCCCGTCTCCCTCGACTGACATCGTGATGTAGTTGCGGTTCTTGCACTCGTCAGGCACGCCGTCCGGGATGCGTATTCCCTCGCTTTTCATGTGCTCGTGCAGGCAGACCTTTCCCGTGGCGTCCGTATCTACTTCGATATGCCCCCACGCGCAGCCCGCATACAGCCTGTCTGACGTGCATCTGTCTTTCACGAACTCCTTGAATGCCTCCACGGATTCGTCGTCCTCGTACACTGGATCTTGGTGGCTGTTGTGCGAGGCCGACGGCGTGCTCCATTCGGCGTGCGGTCTCTCATCGTCATCGTCGGGCTCAACCCATTCAACTGCGACATCAAACGTGCTGTGGCTGTGTGTCCTCGGGCTCAGTTCGGGCCGCAACTCGTCTGGTTCCAAACCTGTCACGTTTACCGCCTTGGCCACGTCGTGGTCAATCACGCCTATCGCGCCGTACGAGTTCAGTTCGTTGACCTTGAACCTGAGGCAGGTATCCGAGCCCCTGTACACGAACATGTAGTGCGTGGCATCACCAGGGTACAACGACTTGTCCGGGTTGCGACGGTCCCCGCCGTCATACAGCGGCGCGGGGGCAGCATATGCGCGCACGCTGACGCTGCAGGAAATAGACGGGTTTGCAGACTGGGCGTACGAGTCAGGCGGGACTGCTGCAAGCGCGCATGCAAGCAGGCAGATCATCATGCCAAGTATGATCCTCATGACCCATCATTTGCCCCGTCCGTCACGCCTGATTCCTTCGCGGGTTTCTTTTCTTTCTTCTTTGGCTTCATCTTGCCCAGCCCGGACATGCCGCCGAACATCCATTTCAGGCGGTCCGACTTGCGGAACACCGAAAGTACCACGATGGCCGCGACTGCGACAAACACCAGGCCCATCCAGACACTGTGGTCCTCAATGTATACTGCCCTGGAGTACAGGTCTTTTTCAGCAATCAGGACAAACGGCCCTGGCCCGCGCCCTGAAAGATCCCCTTCCCAATGGCTGAACACGTCGGTAATGAAGAAGAGCAGTTTCGGCTTGTCGGGCGCGCGTATGTGGACCTCGTCGCCTGTCCTGAACACGCCGCTGCCTTCGGCATCGGCTATGTTGATGAATATCTGGCGCTCGTACTGTCCTATTATGCGCGCGTCCTTGTCCACATATTGCTCAAATTCAGGCACGGCTTCAAACTCGCCGTCAACCTCCACGCCCGTGAACAGGTACCCGTCCCCGCTGGCCGCTACATGCTCTATCGGGTACGCGACCCTCACGTATATCGGCGGGCCCGTGTATGGCGGATCGACTGCTTCATTGTTCTCTATGTTGGTTATCTCCGGCTCCAGCGCAAGTGACCTGCCGCCTGCTTCGGCACGGGCGCTGAGATTCACCTCGTGGATGGCAGATATGTTTACGGTATGGCTCTCTGCCCCGTACCCCTTCTTTTCGCCGACGATGTTTATGGTGCCGTTGTTCTCGCGCGTGGGCGTGATTTCGTACTCGTTGTCGCCTACCTCCTCGTGCTCCAGCCATGAGGGCCACGCTATGGTGTAATCCACGCCGGCCACGTCAGATATCAGCCTCAACAGGATCGTCTCGCCCACCCTGTGGTCACCGTCTCCAAGTTTGGCTTCAAAACCCAACTCGTTTTTGCCGACCTCGATTGTCTCAGTTACCGGCTCCCCGATGCCAAGCACGGTGATTGTTCCCGTTCCGTCCGCGTCTTCTGCCACAAGCCTGCCGTTGCTGCCTTCCATGACGCCGTCCCCGAACGAGACGTCCGGCGCGTCTGCCAGCCTCAATGGCACGCCGTTGCGGTTTATCTCGTGTATCGTGTACGGGAATTCCTCCCCGACATGGACGGCCCCTGGCATGTCGATGTGTGTTCCCACGGTCTCGTCTGACGGGGCAAGCTGCCGCGACACGGGAGCCAGGCTGGCAGTCGAGACCGCCACGCCGTCGGTCTTGTTCAGGTCGGCACTGAGTATGAACGCGTTGTTATACCTGTTGACTTTGAAATCCGCCGCCTGCGATACCACCAGATCCCGCGTGCGCAGCGGCAGGGAATTCGTGTCCACCAGACTGCCTTGGCCGTCCTGCAGGTAGACCATCGCGACCTCGCTTGAGCCGTCCGAGCCAAACGGCAGCGCCGTGATTCCCAGCGAATAGCCGGCAGCGTGCGTGTTTTCCACGCGGATCGTGGCCTCCCATTCGTCGGCTTCGGTCCAGGAACCAGTCAGATCCTCGGTCTCACCAAACACGCCTATCTCGTTGCCTACCACGCGTATCGTGTGCTCGCCGGTAGTCCGGAACTCTATCGGAAACTCTACTGCCGCGTCCCTGATTCCGTATGGGTTCAGCGTGTCATATGTCCCGTCATGCACCGCCCCTGTACCGGACGACATGGTGATGAACTGCTCTGCAAACGGCATCGGGGTGGCTACGCAGCCTTCCTCGAAGATGCCGGTACCGAACGCGCCCTGCGAAAGCGATACCAGCGCCGTAAACAGTTCCAATGCCTGCTGCTCCTCGACGGCAGGAAGATCTGCCGGCCTGCCGGCAAACCCGTCTTCCGGTGCCTGCCCGGATCCCCCGGCAGGTTCCACCTCTGTCTCGACATTCATGATTGAATACTGCGCCACCACGGCGTACGCGACAGAATCCGTGACGGCCGGCATGAGCCACACTATGAGGTTGGTCGGGTTCGGCCTCCCGATGAACATGGATCCGTCATCGGCTTCGGCGCACAGCCCGGCGTCGCTTATGCTGGTCGCGCCCACGTGCACGCCGTAAGACGCTGTCCCGTACTGCGAAACCGAGGCAGTCAGGGTAGCGATGCCGCGATCCCCCGTATACACGAGCCCGCGCGCAAGACCGCCAGTCATCTGCACGGTCAGCACCTTGTCCCGGACCGTATTCGTATTCGTGTACCCGGCAAATTCCACGTCCGTGTATGCGCGGCTGAATCCAGCCACGCCCCTGTCTGACGAAGTAAGCTGGACGTCGATAATGCTGTCGGGTTTGTACGGTTTGCCGTCCTTTTCCAGCCAGACGTAATAGTACGCAGCAGAACCTTCGGATATCACCGTCGGCGCGACTGCAAGCATCACGTCGATGTCGTCAACCGTGCGGTTGATGTTGATGGTGTACGGCCGCAGGCCGGGGGCCGCCGCGTGCATGCTGCCGCTCCGGTCTATGCCTGCCACGAGTTTGGCATGGTTGGAACCCGCAGGAATCGTGATTGCCTCTGGAACACTGATGCCCACAGACGCGCCCAGATTCAACACAATGTCTGCATCCACGGTTGCCGGGGACCCGTTCTGGTCCAGCACGTAAACGAATACCGGCACGGTATCGGTGCCAACCATCGTCGTGCCTGCAGAATCCACGGGATCGTTGAACGAATCCGTGCCGTCTGGAAAATCAAGGCCGCCTGGAACTTGGATGCCGTCAGGGAATGAAAATATGTCATCCTGAATTGCTGAACCGCCGGTATTCGGGGCAATCAGCACTATCTGGTACGGATCCGTGTTGATCTCGTATACCGTACCGTCGTCAGTCGACAACGCCTCCCCGCCCATAGCAGCATACACCTTGGCCGTGCCGCCGGACTTTGCGACTATCTCAAATATGGCCGAATTCCTGCCCGCCTGCACGACTATCTCGCGCTCGACTTCCAGGACGTCAGAATCAGACGATGCCAGGATTACCGTCCTAGGGTCGTTTGCTGCATCGTCCAGCAGCACCATTCCCTCGTACTGCAAACCCTCGATCATCTTGCCCGGGATCCATATCAAATCATCCACGTCAAACGCCGGCTCGTCATCATTCTCTGATTCCAACAGGTCCTGTATGTTGGGAATTTCTGTGCGGAGGCCGTCACGGATGTCATCGGCCGTGTTGTTTCCGGTTATGATATCGAGGAGCCGCTGAACCACATTGTCATCGTCAGACTGCGCGTATGCCTCAGGTGCGACTTCCAACACGTTCGCCGTCATGACAAACACGCCCACAAGCACGTCGCCCAACCCACCAAGGAACCCCACGATGCTGTCAAGGAACCCCACGATGCTGTCAAGGAACCCCACGATGCTGTCAAGGAACCCCATTACGGCGTCGATGATCCCAGACAGGATGTCCGTATTTTTATCCGTGGCCTCCGGAACGGTTTCGTCTGGAACGGTTTCGTCTGGAACATCCTCCATTATCACGACTTCGGCCACGGGCGGCATTTCTTCAGGTCCAGTGAAGTTACCTGGTAGTTCCGGATCGAACTGTCCTGTATCAACCTGTTCTTCTGTTGTCTCAAGTTCTGGCAAATCCAGCCCGGGTTGAATGTCTTCAAATTCCGGCGGATCAAACTCCTGTGGCGCGTCGTCCTGGGGGAGATCAAATAGCTCGTCTTCCAAGTTCACAAAGTCCGGATCTGGAAAGATCTCCCCTTCTGGAAAACCATTCTCAAGGAATTCATCCTCAATGATTCCCCCCTCAAAATTCACGCCAATGTCGACTTCTGGCAAGGGTTCAAACTCGTGCGGCATCACGGTCAGCCCTTCCGAGTCGAGCAGATCGACGCAGTACTCAAACGCCGGCGTGCCGCTTATTGACGGGACGGTTTCGTCTACAGTGACGTCTTCATAAACGTCGGTGGCCGGTTCTATCACGTCCACGATTGCCTGTACGTCTTCTGGCAATTCTGGAACGTCGGCCTCGCCCTCTACTTCAACCTCGACTACGTACTCGGCGGAATCGTCCAGAAACTCTGCGTCCAACTCGTCAGCCAAATCCAGCTCGTCAGCCAAATCCAACTCGTCAAACAAATCGGCGGCGGGTGCGGCAGGTTCGAGGACGTCAAGCGTGCAAAAATCAAAGACGGCGGCCCCGGGATCCGCGGCCAGTTTTGGAAGTCCCTTGAATGCCCCGGCATCCAGGCCGCCTAGGACACCAAACCAGTCATCGTCGTTAAAGTCGTCGGAAAACGAATTGCCCCTCCACACGAGATCGTAACTGTAAATCCTGTCAGAACCGGGCTGCAGCCTGTGCGGGTCGTGCACGTCCGCGCCCAGCGGGAACGGCTCGTGTAGTGTTATCCTGTGCAGCGACGGGGACGTCGTGGTGTAGCCTGCGCGAAAGACCTCCCTGTCGTTGTCGTCGATTGCCATGTCCCTTACGATGAAATTGATCGGCGGGGATATCGCGGAGCTCACGACGCCCCAACTTTCACCGACGATCAGCGGTTTTGCGTCCTTGGTGGTAAAATCAGTAAGCCCGAATATGGTGCGCTGTACCGCGTTGGCCGTCTCGCGGTCGTCGGTCAGCCCGTTTATCCGCATCGTGTCGGTGCCTATGTTGTACACGTCGTACTGCCTGTCCCCGGCCCCGTTTACCAACACGACCTGGACTATCCATTGTGGTCCCGAGTCGTCCAAAAGCAGGGTGACAAAATGAAGCGAGATGTGATAGCAGCGATCATTCCAGGGCTGCCCGCCGTACAGGCCGGAGAACGTGTCTGGATCGCATAACTCGTAAATGAACATGTCGCCCACGTCCAAAGATTTGCCAACCCACCATTTCTGGTGCTCGAAATTTGCCATGCGCTCGGACTCTATGTCCGCATGCGCGGGAACCGTGGAAAGCGCAATCAGTGCTATCAATCCCACAAGTACAGTCCTGGTCACGGGTTGAACTATGGCATATGATAAAAGGGGATTTTTTCAGGTCGGCGAGGCACGGGCCGGGCCCGCATGCAACTTTAGGAAGGCCGGCACGTTTCCGACATTCAAATCAAGTAGTAGTGTAGCGTCAGTCCGATTGCAAGCATGCCCACGCCGAGAGCCAGCACGGATGCCATCCCCCTGTCCATCCAATCACGCCTGTCCACACACGACTGGGGTATTTAGTATGGTTCTGTAACATCTTCGAGGGATGAATACGGATCTTCTCTGAATTGAGATTCGGCGGATTATCTGTCTGCTTTTTGATCAAGCTCGGCGTTGTCCAAATCCTGGGTCGAAAATCGACGAAAAGCTTAAAGATCGCGGATAGCGCGCCGCTTAATGAACAAAAAACGTGATACAAACACGAAATACGGCAAAGGCAAGAAACGCTGCAAAAGCAAGGGCACCAACGACAAGAAATGGGAACGTCCTGCCGGATACTACAAGGAATACGAGACGAGGAGGAGGAGGAGAGGCGAGGGCCGCGTAACCAGATTACGAATCAAGGCCCTCGCCGCCCTGCTGTCTGAGATCTATTCGCCTGCCGTCCCCGGCATGGCGCGCATGATCCCATACATGGTATGCCTTGCAGACCGGGAGTTCCGCTGCCATTCATACCGCAGACATGTCTCGTACCTGCAGACACGTCAGGGAACACTGCGCATGTACGGATTAAAAACCGTTCCATCAAAATCCTGCCTGCACCATGCGGCCACCATAATATCAGGTTACGGCGGGCTGCACGAAATAATTGAAAGGCAGGCAGGATCCCACGCGCGCGGCTCCCTTCCGGGCGACTCCACGGGGATCGCCGTAAACCGGTACGCAGACTGGGAGGACGCCAAGAGGGGGCTCATCTCCAGGCGCGAATTCGTCAAGCTGCACGTGGTAGTCGACGCCAGGGAAAGGAAGATCGTCTCGTGCGCGGTCACCAGGGGGCGCGCGCACGACTCGCCGGTGTTCCGGGAGATGTTCAAGAAAGTTCCTGACGGCACCGGGTGCGTGATGCTTGATGCAGGGTATGACGCGACCAAGAACTACAAGATGATCCGCGACTCGGGCAGGAAGCCCGTGATCTGCACCCGCAAGAACCGCGTCGCGCGCGGATTCGGCCCGAGGGCCGAGATGATCAGGTGGCAAGAGAAAAATCCCGAAGAGTTTGAAAGGACGTACCACCGGCGCAGCATAGTGGAATCGGTGTTCTCGTCGTTCAAGTGCAGGTTCACTGCCGTGGTCCGCGCCAAGACGCTGCCGGCCCAAAGGCTGCAGCTGCTGCCCAGGTGCGTCTGCTACAACCTGCTGTCGTGACGGAATGGTGCAAAAAATACGCGCCGTGTGCCTAGCGCGTGCCATGCGCCACGGTACGGTTTTGACACAAAATGCGCCCGTCATGCTCCTGCCGCAGGGAAATTCCATCAAATGGTCCGAATCAGAACCAATAAAGTACGTGTAAATGGACAGCAGATGGGTCTGTAGAACTAAGATTTGGACAACGCCCCGCTTGACAACACATTTAATTCATCGTGGGGGATGATTCAGATGAGTATTGATGACTGACGAACCCAATTTTGTATCCACAGGCACAAAAACTGGTAACATCGGCGTACAGCTTAGCTATAAAATTGAATGGATCATAAATTTTTGACAGCAGGGCTAACATGTCAACGCGGAGTTTGAAAAAATTCTGGATTACGCATATTTTCTATGGCATTGTGATGCGGCAAGTCTTGAAAAATGGGTTATCTGGTTCGTTCCCATTTTAGCTGGAACCGGCCCACTCAATGAAATATGTGGCACTCTTGCACAGGTTGTCAAAGCTTGGTTGACTCAGTCCGGATACTGCCCTAAGTGAGTTTTTTGTGACGTATTTTTCCCGTTCTCTGCATGCAGCATAGAGTATGGCCGCTGCCAACCCGCTCGGCTTTCTTCCAACGCCAAACCCCCTGCCAGTGATCATGTCTACATACTTCAGGGCCAATTCTGTCGTCTTTGGTGCAAGACGTAGTTGCTCAGAGTATGCCTTGATGTGCCCCTTCATTCGGGCATTCCTATCGACAGGAATCCTTGCGTAGACGTTAAGGCTGGTCTTTATGCTTGCACTGAGAAGGATCCTGTCGTTATGACCACTCTTCTTTAGGTAGCCGGTTCTGTGTAGGTAGTCAACCCTGTTTCGTATCATCTTTTCTGTAATGTCTCCCCCCTTGAGCAGTTCAACAAGGTCCACAAGTGGGATTGGCTTGTCCCTGATCATTCCTTTGATCTCGCCGTCCAGCACGCGTCTGATCAGTTTCCTGTAGAATGGGGGCATGACGCCCATCTGCTCGTGCATGTAATCTATACTTTCTAGAACAGACGATGAAAAATTTGTTCTTGCGTCGTGGTCCTGCCAAACCAATTCTTTCCATACCGTCCCCCAGTCAAAGTCATCCGCCTGCACTATCAGCGCCATGTCCTGGATGTCCCCCTCCCTTGATGTCACCGCCTTTAGCAAGAACAGGTCCTCATTGCAGAGGATGTGCAGGCTAAGCTTGCCAAACACTTCGCGCACGGATCTCCGTTTCATTCCTTCGGAGAGCGACAGTTTTCCTACGATTCTGGCCTTAAACAGATCTATGCGGCTTCTTGCAGGGTGTACTAGGATGTCAAAAGGATCCACCCGGTTGTCGTCCTGCGTGAAATCCCGTTTGCCCGCGAAATCGTATCCGAGCATCTCCAAAGTTCGGATGAACTCTCCTCGATGCGCCTCGTCTGCTACCACGACGTCACAGTCCTTTGTTCGCGGCTTGATTCCCTTTTTTCTCATATTCTCTCCTCCAAAGAGGTACACGTCTATGGGCGCCGTCAGTCTGGAGCCGATCTCCTCGAACAGCTGGGGATATGCGGTTGGAAGGGTGTACATCTCCGGAGGGATGCCATACAACCGCGCCTTCTCTTCAAACTCGTTTCTTGGGAGAAACAGGTTCGTGTTGATTACGGGGTTTCCTCGGACGTAGCCCTCGATGTCAAGCCATACAGTTGCGACCGAGTACGCCCTTGCAGTATGCCTGATCTGGATCGTGTCCATCCGATCTCGGTTCTTGAGGTAGAACAGCATGCACATTGTGGTGCCGCTCTTGCTTTGATCCTTTGCAGACGACACTATGGCATGCATCAGCACGTCCATAATTCCCAGCGGGGCATCCTGCTGCACGTAAAAGTCATGGGTGTGGTGGTACTCGATGCCGTAATCCGGGAACAGTGAGAACCCCGTGAGTTCTCCGTCGGTTCTGCGGCCCCTTGCAACTTTCTTCAGGAGCCTCATGGGATCTTGGTAGACTACCTCGGATCCTGGCTCAACTGAAGGCGATTCCTTTAGATATTTTGCAAAAAGGTATACGTCCTCTGTCTTCTGCCTGACGGTTATCCTGCCGCCGCTTCGTTCGACGATTCCCGCCGCGTCAAAATCCGCCACTGCCCGCTGAACGGTTCTCAGGGAGAGCCCGGTATCTTCTTGTATCTCTTCGAGAGTCATCGGCTCAGTCATGCTACACAGCACTGCCTCGTTCGAGCTGCGGAGTATGGCGTGTATGCTGTACTGTCTTGCAACCCTGCTAAAGAGTGCGTATTTTGGGTTCCTGGCTGCAGTCAGCATTTCCCCGTCCCGATCCAGATACTGCTGCCCAATCAGATCCCTTGCCAGTCGGTTGAAATGAGAACCGCTTATTCCCAGGTTGCTCCTCAGTTTGGCCGTATCCGTTACCCCGCTATCAATCTGCTGCAGCAGCCGTATTGCCGTCCTGTTCATTTTCAGTGTCATATAATAATTTATCAGGCTATTAAAACTTATTCTATGACACTAAATTTTTCATAGTCCCAAAAATTGTTCATCCCCACACGAGACTCCGGTTCAAGTGAACGTGAACCATGAGACATTAACCGTACAAACAATAAAATCGCCTATGTCATGTCGGCTGGGTCAGCGTGTGAATAGCACTTGGACGTGATTGCAAACACCTTGTGGACCGTGTCGGCGCCCGCGTCGATGCACTCCTGCAGCAGCACCTTGCGCCTCTCCAGTTCAGCTGCCACGTCGGATATTCCGGCCCGGCCTGCCGCATGCAGAATCTTCTTGCTGTTCTTGATTATCTCGTCGGTGTCGTTGGGCATTATGGTGTCGGTGGCATGATCGTACCAAAACACCTTCTGGTGATCCGTGGTGCCGTCCGGCTTGATGAAAAGTTCTGCAAAAGTCAGCATCCGCCTGGCGGTCGTGCCCTTCTGGGTCTTGAGCTTGTTGACATGCAGCACGCCCCAGAGGTTCATCAGCTGGTTTTCGGTGATGTTGATCGGATCCGACTTTAGCCTGGCAAACGTTTCCGGCACGCCGGCGGCGTGGAAACTCGTCATGGCGCCATGTCCGGCCACGGCCCCCTGGAACATCTCCCTGGTCTCCTCGCCGCGAACCTCCCCGATTATCACGAAGTGCGGCTTTTTCCGCAGCGTCATTTCCACCATTTTCATGATACTCGTATTTTTCAGGCCAGCACTGCCTTCCGTGGAGATGCTGCCCTCACTGGCTATGGCGTATTTGGTCCAATAGTGCGGCATCTTCAGCTCCCTGGTATTCTCTATTACTATCACGTGCATGCGCGGATCCGACATGCACATGAGGGCGTTTATCAGCGTGGTCTTGCCGCTGCCGGTCTCGCCGACTATGAGCAAAAACGGCGTGGCGTCAATCAGCATCCACAGGTATGCTGCAAACTCCAGGCTGATCACGCCGTCGTTTATCAGGTGGGTAATTACTAATGGTTTGTCTGGAAACTTCCTTATCGCGAATGACGGTCCGTCAGGAGATACCCTTTTGCCGACAAACGTCAGCCTGTGGTTTTCCGGCGTCCAGCCGTACGTTACTGGATTGGCAAAATCCGGCGGCTTGCCGTATTTGGTGGCGATGATCTGGATCCACTCATTCACGTCGTCGGCCGTGCCAAACCTTATGTTGGTCTTGAGCATCCGCATGTCGGCGAACTTTTTGTGTATGACTCCCACGGCCTTGCCGTACCCGACACAAATGACGTCCTCGATATGGGGATCATTCATCGGCACGTCGACGGTGCGAAAGCCGTCAAGTTCGGCGTGCAGGTAATAACGGATCACTTCCCGTTCCTTTCGCCATACCTTGAAGTCGTCCTCGTCCATGTCGGCGTCGTCTATGTACCTGTCTATTACTGCCGCGTGGTTCTCGTCGGGCGCGCCGGAAAATTTCTCGTATATGCCGTCCATGTGTCGGAGCAGCAGCTTTTCGGCGCCTTCGGATATTGCCGGCAGCGTGATATTGCACAGGCCGTCAGACATTATGCTCACCTTTGCCAGATCCACGGAATACTCGTCAAGCACCCGAGCACCGGTGCGTATGGGCTCCAGTTTGGTTATGGCAAAATCGGAACTGAACGTCTTTTCCGTCCCGCTCGCGTCGGCATCATGGGATTTCCGTTTTTTCTTTTTACCGCCAAATATCCGCCCAAACATTCACCCCATGCCGTCACTGGACATAAAAGGGCCTTTTATCATTCCGGGTGCTCCGTGGCATGGCAAATTGTGGCTGTGGCAAGGCTCATTTTTTCGCGCCAAAATGCAAGATATGTGGCGCGAAATTCGTGATTTTGGTGGGATCGGATCACATGTGCCTGGAATGCTGCGACATGCCGATGCACGTGGTATGCCCCTCCTGCGGCGGCAAGAACCGGCTCGTCACGGATCACCGGCGTCGGACCGCGACATGCACGCGCTGCGACGCGGCATTTGACTTTACCAAGCACCTCAAACTTGTTCCGAAGAACACGATTACCAAGTAACGGTTATAGTAATTGCGCTATAACTGTCTGAACAACCAGGACAGCGTCCATTCAAAAAAAGATCAAGCATTATTTGGATCTTGGGGGAGGGCGCGTACAGCCAGGACACGATACGTTCTTGCCGTCGGTGTGCCAGGCATGTTCTGTACACATGTAGTGGCCGCAACTGCAGCGCCCCAACTTGGACGCGTCAGCTTTACAACCGTTACGAATGCATTTTGGCATGGGTTGATTGGCAGGAAATGGTAAAAGAGCTAAATCCGGACCAGCCACCGGCCGATAATCCCCCCTTTTAAGCCACGCAAATTTTCAAATCGTGCCGGCAAAACAGAAGCAGCAAAAAAGGAAAGGCGAATTCGAGTACTTTTACACCATAGACGCGTCGAACTTCCACTCCCTGTCGGTGGAAAAACAGAGGCAAAAACTCGGCAACTTTTTCGACCTGCTGCGCTCCATTGAAAAACCCATCCGCATAACGTTTACCCGCAAGGCCGTCCCGCTGCTGGTTGCAGGCAAGACAGAGGAACGCCACGTGCTGCAGGTGCTGGTGGCCTCAAACGAGCCACTTACATCCATACTGGATTCGCTGCTCTACGAATACACGGTAGACGGTGAGCACCAGAGGATCCGGTTTACCAAGGAAAAGCTCGGGTACATCGAATACCCGGAAGGGCATGTTCGCTGCCTGGCACTGTACGACGTGCCGGCGCAGCTTCGTTGGGCGTGGGTGCACGAAGTATTTGCAACGTGCGGCCAGATTGACGTCTGGATAAACCCGATGGAAAAAGAGGACGCGCTCAACACCATGAGGCGGAAGCGTTCCATGCTGATTAAGCGCGCAGAAACCGACAAGAGGGCCGCCGAGGAATTCAGGCAGGCCGAGAGCGTCGAGGAGGGGCTGCACAAGGGCATGGACAAGATTTACAGGTTCGGCATGACTGCCATGGTATATGAGAAGCCATGCGTAATCCCTCCATTTCGTTGGGTTAAACCAGAAAAACCCAGAAAATATTAAAAATTCTGATTTAATTCTCGCCATGTTAGCCATGTGGGGATCCTGTCCTGCCAGAAATACAAAATAACGTGCGCAGCCTTGCAGCACCGCGATGTGCACGGAATTAATTGTTTGAAACGGCGCTGCCGGGGACGTTTGCCTCTTCCCAGTTTATTACCGGCCCCAGCGTGCTACCTGAAGGAGGTCCTTTCTTCATCTGGTTCCACAGGAGGTCCAGGTTTACGAGTCCGGTTATTATGTTAAATTCCCTGTTAAAGTCGCCAATCTTTCCTTTGTATGGCGCGGTAAGCCGGCCGTACCGCTTCAGCCTGCCGATGGAGTGCTCCACCTTTACCCTGGCCGAGTTGACGGCGTGGTTGTGCTCCTTTTCCTCCTTTGTAAAGCGCTTGTGGTTCTTGGTCTTCTTGTGCGGCTGCAGGGTGTTTGTGCCGGGCAGATCCTTTGCGATTCCCTTGTAGCCGCGGTCAGTAAGGGTGTGGATCCTGTCCTCTTCGGGGGTGTCCTCGTCGCACATGCGGTCCCACCATTTTCCAAACGGCAGCGGGCTCTCCCTGAGCAGCGTGATGTCGTGGACGGATCCCACGGTGCTGCCGGATATGGCGACTATCACCCCGTTTTCATTTATGCAGACTGTGGTGTTGAGCGTGAATTTCTTCTTCTTGCCCGAATACATCATGCTCCTCATCTGTTTTTCGTCCGGCCTCTGTATGGGGCAGTGCGTGCCGTCGATCATCATGATGCCCCCGTCAGGCCCGGAAATTATTTTTTTGAGATCCTCTTTTGTCTCCGTGCCTGCTATCTCCTTTGATATGTTGGCAGCAGTGGGCAGCGCCGCCTCAAGCACCCCGTCTATACTGACACGCAAAAGTCTTTGAGCAAATGCCCTAGCCAACCGCAAAGTTTCTAGATCAGACTTTCTTTCATGGAGACATGGACGACTCCAAACTGGAAGAACTAAAAAAAGCGTGCAAAAAAGAAAAAGACCACAAGGTTCGGGCTAGGATGGTCACGGTACGCATGGTTCGCGTGTTCAACATGACCGTGGAGGAGACTGCCGACATCCAAGGACGGAGCCCAAACTGGGTCCGCAACTGGTTGAGCCGCTTCGATGACGGAGGCCTGCAAGGCCTCCGTGATCTTCCCAGATGCGGACGGCCCAGAAAGATCCCGCAAGACGTCATCGACGGAATAATTGCAAAGACGGCATGCCATAAAATCACGCCCTCGGAACTGCAACAGAACATACACCATGACACGGGCGTAAAGCTTCACATCACGTACGTCAGGAAGATCATGCACCAGTACGGCCTGTCCCCGAAGGCACCACGGAAAGTCCATGTTAACAGGGCCAACAAAAAGGCCGTGCAGAACTGGAAATACCGCTTCAACAAGCGCGTTTCACGCCTAGAAAAGGAGGGATTTACCACGGTAATGGAGGACGAGGCAATCTTCATACACGACGTGATAGTCGGCCGTAAATATTGGTCCCTGGTGGGCCATCCCATAAGCGTGCCGTACACCGGCAGCCACAAGAGGATCGCAGCGTACGGCTCGATCGCAAAAGACGGCAGGCAGTTTTTCCGGACGTACGAGAAATTTGACGGACCCACGTTTGTCAGATACCTCAAGGATCTGCACCGGCATTTTGGCAAGGTGGTAGTGACGGCAGACCGGGCCCCGCAGCACCGCTCAAAACTGGTAAAGGAATTTCTGCGCAGCAACAGGGATGTCAAGATGATCTATCTGCCAAAGGGCTCGCCGTACCTCAACGCGATGGAGGAATGCTGGCACCAAGGAAAGCGCGTCCTGCTCGTCTCGGAATATTACCGGACATTTCAGGACATGCACCGGGCAGTTTCGTTGTATTATCGAACCGCCAGGTTCAAGCTTGACATCCTCAAATTTACCAGCCGAAAATATGAGGCATTGTGCACAAACTTTTGATCGTCAGTATAGTACATCGATATACCGGGACACGGTCGCCTGGTCTATTCCAAAGAATGCCGCAAGCGCGCCCTGCGTGGGGTTGCCCTTTTTGTACATCAGTGACATGAGTAGCGCGTGCCTTGGGTACAGCTTGCAGCGGTTCCCGGGATCCGACGCCCTCGTCTCGTCGTTCCTGAAGAGCGGGGATTTGCCGCTTTGTCTTATCCATGCCTCGGCCCTGTCAAGTATGTACTGGAATTGCCCCCTGCCCTTCAGCGTCGCGTCATGAAGCTTCTTCCCGACGCCGATGACGTCGTCAAACACCTCCACGCGGTGCAGCAGGGCGGGCTCCCCTGCGGCTCCGGACTCGGAGCCGTCCCGCGTGCTCCACAGGCTTTGCTCGTGCTTGGCGGCTGCCTCCAAGCGCTTGATGTCAGCGTCCTGGCGCTTGATGTCAGCGTCCTGGCGCTTGATGTCAGCGTCCTGGCGCTTGATCATGTATCTGAGAGCCTTGTTCTCTTTTTGCAGGTCACTTGTTTCCTGATTCGACAACAGTATGAACCGGCATATTCTGGTTTTAATTGGATGGATCATAAATTTTTGACAGCAGGGCTAACATGTCAGCGCGGAGTTTGAAAAAGTTCCGGATTACGCATATTTTCTATGGTAAGACACTCAAGGATCTGAAAGCCAACACCAAGGACTTTAAGAAAAACCTGCGGGTAATTGGCGGCATGTTTGATGCCACGGTCAGCCGGCAGGGGATGTTGTATTATGGCAAGTGGACCCATTACATCACGTGCGACCAGTCGTTTTTCAGCATCGTGTATCCATTCGTTTCGGCCGAGATGATAGAGACGCCCAACGGAGTGATATTGGGATACAATATGGATTCCGGCGGTCCGATCATTTATGATATCATGAGGCGTACCAACGGAAACATCGTAATCATAGGCACCACCGGTTCCGGCAAGTCGTTTACGGCGAAAATATTCATCAAGAGGCTGATACAGCGGCTGTTTGACGAGGACGGGACGCAGGAAGGCCCGGCCGTGTTCATAATCGACCCGAACAATGAGTATTACCACCACCGCGAATACTATGGCCTTGACGGCATGATAATTACGAGCGACAAGGAGCTCGGGATCGACCCGTTCAAGATTCTAGATCCGGCCGACGCTGCCGGCATCCTGGCAAGCGTCACGGAAGCCGATGAAAAGGACAAGGCGGTGGCAAACGAGTTTTACAAACATGCCGACAAGGTGAAATCGGTGCATGACATGTATGACAAAGTGAGCGTTGATGCCAAAAAATACCTCGAACACCTGGTCGACGGGCCACTGGCAAACATCATGAAAGGCGAATCAAAAATTACCGACCGTACCATCATCTCGTTGGACAACGCCACAGGCAAGCCGCACGAGATCCTCATACTCTTGCTCGTACTGAACAAGATATGGAACCGCGTGCTGGGGTTGCCCAAGAACCGCCGGAAGATAATCGTGATAGATGAGGGCTGGCTGCTTGGCAAGATGCGCGGTGCCATGTCGTATGTTGAACAGATGGTCAGGACGGGCAGAAAACACGGCGTGTATTTCGTCTTCATCTCGCAGCGAGTCGACGACATATCCCACGACCGTGGCGCCGAGGGCAAGATGATAGACAACGTGGGGACGAAAATCCTGATGGGCCTTGAAGAGGACGCGGCAAAAAATGCCCAGGAGGTAATGAAACTTACAGACGAGGAGAAGGAAAGGCTGACCCGCTTCTCCAAGGGTCAGGGCCTGATGATAACTGAAAAACACCGCGTCAAGATAAAGTTCGAGGCCACCGAAGAGGAAACGACAAAGTATTTCGACACGCAGCCGCGGTGAAACAATGATCGAAAAAAACAAACGCTACGGGCACTTCCTCTGGATGTGCAGGCACTTGGTACAAAAGCCGGCTGATCTTGCAGAACGCGTGCGCGTGCTGAAACCCGGCGAATCCATCGATATAAACGGCCATGCCATGAAACTCGTCGTCCTGAAAAACACGCCGGACGGCAGGCTTTACGTCTTGGACCTGTACATCAATGATAAATTAATCAGGCGCAGCCCGTGCTTCATAGACCCGCCCAGGCGCGGCCGTGTCCGCCACCGCGTCCGCATGGTTACCGAGATCGCAGGCATGATGATGCTCGTAGGCGCATCGATAGCAGGCGTGGCAATCGCGTACACGTTCGGCAGCGGACTTGCAGACACGCTCATGACGCAGGAGTCGTGTGAGATATTGAGGTTTGACGTATTCGATGTTGATTCCAGCAACATATACTACGTCGTGGAGGCGCAGAACAGCGGCACCTGGAGCAAGGAATTTTCCATGCATATAAAGGTGGAAGACAAGCCGTGGGAGCCGGACATCGGACCGGAGAATATTGCCGAGTTTGGGTCGCATGCCTGGAGCGACACGGAGGATTTTGGCAGTCCGGTAAGCAAAAAATCAGGCTACTTGGTCGAAGTATTTTCAGCTGATGGTAACACGCTTTGCACGGCCAAGACCACTGCCAAATAATCAGGCTTTGAAATTATTATTTGAGCGCACGCAATACAGATGATACATACCAAAAACGCCGGCAACGAACGCAAAATCAGCCGCATCGAATCCCATCGGCCGGTTCATCAATACGGACAACAGTGCCATGAGCCCAATTTCATAGGAAATGGTTACTGATACGGCGCGCCTGGTCCCGTACCGCCGTATGCAACCCGTGAGCAGTTTGTTTGATTCGTACTTCATCATATTGGGACGATCGAATGTGGATTTCAAGTCGGCATAAGCTCCCAATACCCAGATTCCTGCCAGCGCCGGGATCAACGCCACAGGACATTCTTGATTCAGGACAAAATAAAAAAACAGGGCACCGGCTGCCAGGGCAAATGGCCTGTCAACGCGAATCATTTTTTGGCACGAACTGGTATTTGGCCAACTGCACGCCCGGCCCGAACAGCATCGCCAACACCAATACGACGACGAGCATGTCCATTCCTAGTATTATGTACGGTTTGATGTTATCGTATCCTTCGCTCAACCTGTTCTGTTCCAGCGTCTTGCATCCATTGGCGTCGGTTGCCTGACCTTCCTCTGCCTTCACACATAGGTTGACTAGGTCAACCCCGGTGAGGGGAGGAAGGACTGCTAGAAAAAACGCGATGAAAACAGCCCCGACGATCATCTTCTTCCCGATTTTGCCGACTTCTGTGTCCGCATTATCCTCTTTGTTAAACATTGACTTCATGAAATGGTTTGAATATAAGGGGGGATTTCAGAAATCGTCAGCGTCGCGAAGTGCGTTTGGGCAGTATTTCAGTTCTGGTAAATTTCGGTAATCAGATCACTCGAATTTACCAGAGCCGTCTGAATGCGCCGCCTTAAGTTAACGGCCGGGTTGATCCGGAAAACCATGTGGGGAATTCACTGCGTGACTGCCAAAGAGTGCTGCCGTCGTGACGATCGTCTCGACTGAATCCTCCACCATGTCAAACTCCACTTTCAGGTTTTTGCCATCCGTCCCGTCCATCCTCAAATAATCAGACGTCCTGACTGCGCTATTTAATTCCGCCATCAGACTTCCGCCAGTTACTGTTTCTTTTGGCTTCTGCCATCCGGCCTTTGCAGACGGATCCTCGTATATTCTCCATTTTCTGCCGTCCGTGAGCACGCCGTGCCTGGTTCCGCGCGTCTCCATGTAGTGGACAATCTTGACTGCCGAACTGTCAAGACGGGATCCGAGGCTTTTCACTTCCACCACCAGGACGGGCAGCGCGTCCGGAAAAACCGCATCATTGGTTCCGGGTCGGTTGCGTGTCTGCGTGCTTCCCAACATTGTATAATCCGTCTTTCCGGCACCCTTTACGGAGCCCTCCTCCGGCACGACCGTCCCTGGATCTGACAGATCCCAGCCAATCCCCCTCAGGAGCGGATCCACCAGCGTGTACCTTGTCATCATCTCGTTTTTACGAAACATGTTCTCATTGGATTCGATTTTTTCCCTTATCGTCATAACGATTCCTGTAATGTCATCCAACACCTCCGTACTCCAGCCTGGCAGATAAAAACAATTACCATCTCTATACAAATGACCACCATGAATGCGGGTTTGGCGAAACATTCAACATGATATAACGTGTGACCGCCGGCCACCCCCTTATACCATTTCCAAACCATGTGGCCATGACACTTGGAGGAACACCCAGGCCGTGCCCGAAATGCGGATACACCAAGACGTACCCGCGAACCGAGAAAGGTGATGACCAGATGCAGATCGACGCAGATGATTGGGTCGCCAACGGCTGCCCCAAATGCGGCGCAAAACCGTAATGCCGCAAGGCTTTCTTTTTTTATTTACAGGTTGCCAATCAAGCTGAACGAAAACCGCGCCGCAGGAACCAGCAGGCCGTCCATACAAATTGCTGCCATGGACGCCTCGCGTTCAAACGGACAGCACAGCCGATTACAAAAATCCGGCTATGCTGCCTCTATCTTCGTGTCAATCACGGTATTCACTTTTTGGCCGCGCAGCGGAACATCTTCTGCCCCCATGACTGCAGTCCTGCAGTCAGGGCACGTGTGGACCTTCCTGTTTATGCGCGGGGTAAATATGCTCTTGCAGTTGTCGCAGTACGCCTTTACCGACACGGTGGTTACGGTTGCTTTTCCCATGTATTGATTATGCGTGGCTGATTTAAATAGTTATAGTAATTAATTACTATAAACCGTGCCCGCCGCAGTACACGTCCCAAAGATGCTGCCGGTGCGGAACCATAGATTCCAGATCCAGGGAAAACCAGGCAGACTTTCACTGCACGTGTTGCAGGTTCGCAATCAACGCGGACGAAAACGCCTCCGTGAACATATCGGTTCGCGGCGGCGCGGCGGCAGGTATGGCCGTCGTCAAGCACGAGGACGGCGCCCGTTTGTTCGGGCTTCCAAGGAAGGAACCGCAGGCTCGCGGCCGTCTGATGATAGCTCAAATTGCTCGGAGCTGCCGGTATGCCGGCAGGTCCCGATAAGTTAACAATACCTAATGCTGGGATAGCGTCTTCCTGCAGGCGTCTCGTACACATGGGCACCGTCAATATCAAGAAGTTTGGCCTGCTGGAAATGGATCTTCATACATATTATACGGTAATATATAATATAAATATTATGTGTATTTAGAATAAAGAAAAAGAAGGGGGGTTAGAGTTGTGCGTTTATGGTATCGATGCCTTTTTTGTAGAATACCTGGGCCATGATTATCCTGCCTCGGTGGTCTGCATCCGGGTCAGCGGAGTTTGCCAGGTCGACTGCGGCGTTCCATACGCGGTTGTGCAGCGCGAGCCAGGCCTCAAATGCTTTGGTGAACCGGTCCAGGGTATAGTGTCAATCAAAAGTCTTCTACGTCAGTCTGAGCGTAACATTTTTTGATCACTCCGCACTACCGCCCACATGGATGAAAAAAGCAAAAAGCTGTTAATCCAGGCCTACAAGAAAGAGAAGAGGGGAACCATAAAGGACAGGATCCACGCCGTCTGCATGGTCAAGATCAGGGGGCTGGGCGTATCCGAGGTGGCATCACTGTGCTTTTGCGACCCGCACACTGTCACAAGCTGGGTCCGGCATTTTGATAGCGAGGGTCTTGCAGGCCTGGAAGACAGGCCCCGCCCGGGCAGGCCGCCCAAGGTCGGGCTTGAGAAGATTGCGGGGCTTGCAGCAAGGACTGGCAGCATCACAACTCCAAAGCAGCTCAAAGAAAACATACGCAAAGAATTCAAGGTGACATACCACATTTCAAACGTCACAAAGATAATGCACAGGCTTGGCCTGTCTGCCAAGACGGTCCAGCGCATCCACGTCAACAGGCCAGAGATCAAAAAGATCAGGCAGTGGCAGCGCAACGCCAAAAGGCGGATTTCACGCCTGCAAGAGAAGGGTTTTCTCCCAGTCGTCTTTGACGAGGCCATATTTGTAGACGATCCGGCATCGGGCGTAAAGTATTGGTCGCCAGAAGGCGAGCCGATTGTCACGACATACAAGGGACGGCACGGAAAGGTGGTGGCATACGGTTCCATTGTAACAGACGGCAGGCAGTTCTTCAGGACGCATGAAAAATTTGACAAGGAGACGGTCCTGCAGTATCTCAAGGATCTGGTCAGGCATTTTGGAAAGGTGGTCGTAATCATGGATAATGCGCCACAACACAAGTCAAGGATCGTGATGAAATTTCTAAAGGAAAATCCCGACATCAAGGTCATGTGGCTTCCAGCTGCAACGCCCGAGCTTAGCGGCGTGGAGGAGTACTGGCACCAGGCAAAACGTAACGTGCTGGTGTCCGAGTACTATGCCACGATAGTGCAGATGCGCAACGCGATGTCGGAGTATTTCAGGACCGCGCGTCCAAGGATTGACGTAATGGAGTTTATCTGTAGAAAGTCCCTAAATGTAAAAAACTTTTGATCGACACTATAGGTGCAGGCTGTGTTGTTGCTGGTGCTGGTGTTGCTGGTGTTGCTGGTGTTGCTGGTGTTGCTGGTGTTGCTGGTGTTGCTGGTGTTGCTGGTGTTGCTGGTGTTGCTGGTGTTGCTGGTGTTGCTGGTGTTGCTGGTGTTGCTGGTGTTGCTGGTGTTGCTGGTGTTGCTGGTGTTGCCTCATCTGTCTGTGGGGCAGCTCCGGCCTGTGCAGAACCACAATTTGGATCCTTGCACCAGCGGTCGCCGATTTTGTACAACTCGTCGCCGGCTTTCCAGGACTTGTTACACCCGCTACATGTCGAATCGAACCTTGAAATGAATGACTTCTGTTCGGCCGTTGAATCGCTCATGTTTATATTACATATATATCATATATAAACATTATAAAACCATGAATAACTAACGTGTTATGGATATTATGGGGCAAAATTTTGCCGGAGGTTATAGTAGAATCGCTATAACCGGATTCACCCCCTTAAACGTAGACCGAGGCTCCATTGCATGAACCAGATTCTGGCATTCATCATGCTCGTTTCCGTCTCGATGGCCATAGGGTTTCCCCTGGTGTTTTTTGGCACCGAGAGGCTCGGGGATGCGGCGCTGAGCTACCACGACTTTGCCGAGCAGTCAAGGATAAGGTCCGGACAGTCGATAGCCGTGACGTACTTGTGCAGCGACAATGCGACTGGCGCGGCAGGCGGAACCGTGGTCAATATCGGGCTGCAGGGCATTACGGTATTTGCCGCCCTGGCAGACGATGAGGTGCTGTGCACTAACGGCGTCCAGGGCAGCGAGTGTCCTGGCTCCGACTTTGCGCTTGAAAGTTACGGTGTGTCTGTCGGCAAGGAAGGTGATCCGTTCATGCCAGAACAGATTGCAAACTTTACGACCGGAACCAAATCCGTGGCAGACGCGGTACGGTTGGTGACAGAGAGCGGCAAGCTGTTCAAGATCCTGCTGTCCAACGTGACTGCCACGTGCGGTCCTTAGGCGTGGCATTGCCGATTAAAATTGATTTATGTATTTATAATAAATATATATCATATAAAAACAATATACGTATATGAGTCACTCATGCCAGCACGGGAGCCGCATACTCTTTGCCGGAATTGTGGCCTCCTTACTGGTAATTTTGTATCTGTGTAGTTTTTTGATCAAATGTTGAACTCCATATCTACAATCAGAAAATCCGCGTCTGTCTAATTTTTTAAAACTATTTTTGATCACTTGATCGAGTTTTTCTCTCCGTCCTAATTTTTAGATCATTGTTGCCCATGGTTTGCATATGTCTGATGATAATTCCGAGTCAAGGATTGCAGAACTGGAGGAAAAAGTGGGTGTGATGGCAGAGCAGATGGCCGAAAAAGACCGGCAGATGGCCGAAAAAGACCGGCAGATGGCCGAAAAAGACCGGCAGATGGCCAAACTCGCTGATCCTTACGTTGCCGCCCTCAAACAGATCCAGGATCTCACGGCAGAGTTGCAGGAGGCAAAGGGCATCATATCGGCTGCCGTTGCAAGGAGCATCGGCGCAAAACCGAACAAAAAGACCGGCAGTACCCAGCGCCGCGCAAAGGGCAAGGGCAAGGGCAAGGGCAAGCCAAGTGACCACAAACGCACGGGCCTTGCGCGTCCTGAAAGAATAGACGCAGAGGAGACGGCAGATCCGCACACGTGCGGCAACTGCGGCAGCTCCGACCTCTCAGAATGCGTGTCCACGTACACGAAGGTCGTAAGGGAGGCTGCCAAGACGGAACTAAGGCACATCAGGGTGACAGTAAAGAGAAGGCGTTGCAGGAACTGCAAGAGGACCGTGTCCGGCAGGACTCCGCCGGCACTGCCAAACTCCAGGTACGGGATCAACTTTATGATAATGATGGCCATCCTCCGGCTGCACGGCATGTCAGACCTCAGGATATGCAATATCGTCATGATGATGTACTCGGCAAGAATCACGGAATCTGCGATAAACCGCATGGTGTGCAGGATGGCCCGGGAGCTCGGGCCGCTGTACGAGAAGATCAAGGAGGATGTAAGAAACTCGCCTGCGATAAACGGGGACGAGCCCGTCTGGCGCGTCGACGGCACAAACTATCGGCTGTGGGCGGTGGTAACAAGGTACGCCGTAATCTACGAGGTGCACCGCCGCAGGAACTCGAAGGTTCCAAAAAAGATGCTCGGCAAGGACTACCCGGGATGCGTCACGTCTGACTCGTGGGCCGCGTGGAACGTCATCGGATCCGAACACCAAAAGTGCCACCTGCATTACGCCCGGGACGTCAAGGACACCCTGAAATACAAGAATCCCGGCCAGGACTACCGTCGGCACGCAAGGACGCTGCGCGCGATACTGTGGGACTCGCACGTCGTCGACGGTGCCATTCCGGGAGGGGCAGACGCGCTTGCCGCAAAGAAGAGGCTGGACCGTCGCATCGCGTCCATGATAGGCAGGCTCGAAAAGGACCGCGACTGCAAGCACTGCAACAGGATGCGCAAGAGGCTGGTGCGGGAGGGGGATCACCTGTTTGCGTTTCTGGAGACAGGCGGCGTCGAATACCACAACAACCGGGCAGAGCGGGCCATCAGGCCGTACGTCATCCTTCGCAAGAACAGCAACGGGAGCAGGTCAAAGAAGGGCGCAGACGCTATTGCCATACTGATGAGCATCAAGCAGACATGCAAGGCAAGGGGAGATGATTTTTGCACGGTCCTGCGCGAGGGTCTGGTCCTATGTCAAAAAAATACATAGTTTCTTGGAGACATGGAATTCAGCATTTGATCAAAAAACTACACAGTTACCATTTTTTTTATTTTTACAAATATTTTTAACTATATGAGGCTCATAACTAGTTATTGTGGCTTTAATCTATGGAATCTCGGGCAGTGAAAGGGAGCTCTTGAACAAATATCCCAGATCGGTGCAAAAAATCGAAGACATTGAGAAAGTCTACGAAGACTTTAGTGACGCGCAAAAGTTTTGACAAATTCTGCCCGAAAACTATGTAGATCCGTGGTCCTTGAACGCAGCATGGACGAAACAAAACAGGAAGAACTCGAAAAGGCGTACAAAAAGGAAAAAGACGGCAGGGTGCGTGTCAGAATGCTTGCAGTGCACATGGTACACGTGCGCAAGATGAGCATAAGCGATGCCGCAGACATTCTCTTGCAGGCTGACCGGTGGGTATACCGCTGGATGCGCAGATACGAGGAAGGAGGCCTCGAAGGCCTCCGGGATCTTCCCAGATCCGGCAGGCCGCCCAAGATTTCGCCGGAAGCGATGGACGGCATACTGGACAAGGTAGTGGACCGGTTCAAGACCACTCCTGCCGAACTGCAGCAGGTCATACACAGGGAAACGGGAACAAAGATGCACAGAACGAACATCAGGAAAATCATGCAAAAATACGGCCTGTCTCCCAAGGGGTCGCAAAGGATCCACATCAACAGGGCCACCAAAACGGCCGTAAAAGCTGGCAATATCGCCTCAAAAAGAGAATTTCACGCCTAGAAAAGGACGATTTTGTCCCAGTCGTGGAAGACGAGGCGTTCTTCATACACGACGTAAAATCGGGTCGCAAGTATTGGTCCCCCGTGGGGGTGCCAATAACCGTGCCATACACTGGAAGCCACAAAAGAATCGCCGTGTACGGTTCAGTCACGACCGATGGCAGGCAGTTCTTCAGGACTGCCAGCGGGTTTAACGCGCCCACATTTGTTGCGTACCTCAAGGCCCTGCAGAGGCATTTTGGGAAGGTGGCCGTCATGGTGGACAGGGCGTCCCCGCACCGCGCAAAAGCCGTCCGGACGCTGCTGCGCGAGAACAAGAACATCAAGATCATATACCTGCCAAAAGGCTCGCCGTATCTCAACGCCGTGGAAGAATGCTGGCACCAAGGAAAACGGAACCTGCTTGTCTCAGAATACTACAAAACCTTCTTGGACATGCACAGTGCCGTCTCCCAGTATTATCGAACTGCAAGATTCAATCTGGATTTGTTCAAATTCCTTAACAGAAAAGCCGAATTATTTTGCAGGAACTTTTGATCGCCACTATTGAAAGCGCAGATGAAAGAAGAGGATAACGGGTTTTTCGGGCGCATCAGGAAATAGGGCAAGGTTGCCCAAAAGCCTCAAAAAACGCATGGGGGCAAGCCACAAAAAATGACAAAGAAATCCATCCTCATGGGCACGATCCAGAAGAGAACTGACTGGGATCACGAAAATTTACTACCAAGATGCCAAGTATGGCTTGGCCCACTTTTGAACAGCATTGCGGAAGGCACCGCGCTTTTGAACACCGTGACGAAATGCGAGCGGGATCGAATCTGGAGAAGATCCAAAAAACACACTTTTGAACAGGGAACGCTAGAGATCACCAAAATTTACCAGAGCCGGAGTCATTCTCTTCCAGCCATGCAGTCTACTCTAGAGCCAGTTTCAGGGACTATTGGGCAGGCAGCGCATCATTCCACCACTGCTCTATCTGAGATGCGGGGATCTGATCCAGCGTCTTTTGCAGGATGGAGCCAAGAAGCGGTTTGTCACTGTCGTATGCTATCAACAGGTCATATTGGTATCCTGTGGAACCGGCATTGTACAAATCAATTCCGGCAGACTCTGCATGTTGTGCTATGACAGGCCATACGGCTGCAAATGCGTTTGCCTCTCCTGTCCTCATGAGTTCGAATCCCTCCTCAAAGCTGCCCACCGAGATGTATTCAACATCCGGATGGTTCTCATCCAGCCATCCCTCTGTGGCATAGCCGCTTATCGTAAGTAGCCGGAGATCCTCGTCTGCCAAGGTGGCCTGCCTGTCGTCAGGTGTTATTATGCCCACCTCTATGATGTAGTGGGAGGACGTAAAGCTCATGTAATCGAGCCTTTCAGGAGTGCTGACTATCATAAACATGACATCTGCATTGTCACTGCGCATCATTTCAAGAGCGTCATTCCAGCTGGATGGTGCGGGAATCCCTACAAAGCTGGCTCCAGTCAGCTTGGAAAATTCTGCAGCATATCGGAGCGTCGTACCTGCAAGGTTGCCTGACTCGTCAGCATACTCTATCGGGAACCAGCCAGGATCATATGATATACGGATGGAGTCATTCTCTTCCAGCCACGCAGTCTCTTCTGCAGTCAATTCCAGCAAAGTCATGGCACCACCAGTCATCTTGTCCAGTATAGGATAGTATCCAGAGCCAAAGATGTACCCGTCATGCAGCACAATCAGGGAGCGCTTGTGCTGTTCTGCTCCGGTGGCAGGGTTGGTGAACGTATACTCTACCCACATCTCGCCTTCCTCAAGCTCGGAGATAACCACATCAGCAGGCTTGTTGGTGGCCGAAATCGCCCTGCTGTCGACTCCGACATGATCCGGGTTTGATCCGTGCGCCACAACGATGCCATTCGAGTCTATCACAAACGGATACGACGGATAATTCGCCATCATTGCAGTAATGGTTGCAAACGCGCCGTCTGGGTCTGAGCCATACATGGCGATTGTATCCTCTACCACCCCCCGGACTATCGACTCTGGTGTGACATAGTATCCGGAGCCAAAGACGTACCCGTCATGCAATACAATCAGGGAGCGCTTGTATTGTTCTGCCTCGGTTGCAGGATTGTGGAACGCATACTCTACCCATACGTTGCCTTTCTGAAGTTCTGCGATAATCACCTCAACAGGCTTGTTGGTGGCCGAAATCGCCCTGCTGTCGACTCCGACATGATCCGGGTTTGATCCGTGCGCCACAACGACGCCATCAGAGTCCACAATAAATGGATACGATGGATCAGTGGACATCATTGCGTTGATGGTTGCAAACGCGCCATCTGGGTCTGAGTCATACATGGCTATCGTGTCTTCTGTCACTGCTCGAATCACGGACTCTTGCGTGGGCGGCATGGAAAGGCTTACGCCACGGTCCAGCAACATCTGGTATGTGTCTGGGTACAGGCAGATGGGCATCTGGGAGCCTGTCACGTAGAGTTCTCTCGGCGTATTGCACTGTATCTCGTGCAATGGAATCCCGTCAGTGTACTGCTGTAACGGGGACGGATACTGGACAGATTCCGTGGCGTCCGATTGCGCATATGCCGTAGGAATGTGTGACTGATGTTGATTCTCATGTACTATCTCAGGTATGGTTGATTCCAGACCTGACACGACTGCCGCTAGTGTCAAAATACACAAGAATCCAAAACAGAACGACACCTTCATCTTCTGATATGTCAGAATTGTTTCTGGTATTTATGTATCTGTGGTAACACAGTAGTCGGAAATTTACCCTCTAAGCCATCCAACAGATGTTCGCAGACGTGTTAACATTTTTCGAGCATACGGATCTATTATCTACGGCGTCCTTGCCCACCCTAGTGTTTGCGCAAAAAGGTGGGCAGGTACACCGTAACAAGATCGGAGAAAGGATGCTTAATACCTTGTCAGGAATACTGTGGTCTGCACCCATAGGATTCCCTACTGGGAACAATGCCCAATACGGGGTGGGCGAGTTTGCAGCCATACTGATGAAGATGTCTGAATCCAACATAGCCTCCGAGGAGGCAATCAGGCTGCTCAAGCATGCCAAAAAGAAGATGCCGTCACCCAAGTGGTTTCGCAACATGGTAAACTCGCTAGAATCAGACGGTGCAGACGAACTCTGCAGGGACATGCTCACACGCACCGCAAGGCTTGCCAAGAATACGTGCCGGTACAAGGGAGGCGTACTGGTGGCAATAGACAAGCACCTGATACCAAGGCACGACAAGGACAACATGTCACACCTGATATGGTCCAAACCAAAGGGCGGTACAGGCAGGTTCGAGTGCTATGCGACAATGCACGTGGTAGCAGAGCAGGTTCCGGCCATTTTGGAGTGCATGCAGGTCACGCGCAGCGTGGACAACGCCGATTTTGTGCGTAAATTCATGCAAAAACTCAGGGATTACAGGATACGGGCCCGGCTGCTGCTGATGGACCGCGAGTTTTACTCGACTGAGATAATCAGGCTTGTATCCGAACAAAGGCGCAAGTTCCTGATGCCGGCAGTCAAGAACGTGGGGATGAAGAGGGCGATACGGGAGCACCACGATAAATCACGCAGGGCAGTCTCACGGTACACCCTCAGAAACGCAGCAGGCCAGTCTGTTACATTCACGTTGATAATCACGCCCTCAAAAAAGATAGACGATCCTGATGCCGATGCCACGGAAAGATACCATGTCTTTGCCACCAACCTTTCCCCTGCCAGGGCGCTAGACGAGATTGAGACGCTTCCAGAGGAGTACAGGAGAAGGTGGGGGATAGAGACAGGATACAAGCAGGTAGAGCAGGTGCGTCCGAGGACGACAAGCCGCAATGCGTCGTTTAGGGCAATCATGTTTTACGTCTCGCTGTTCATGTACAACACGTGGGCAGTGGAGCAGTACCGTGCGGATTCGAGTTATGATCGGGTGACTCTGGCGCTTGTCGCATATGCTGCGGCCATGGCTGCATTGGAATTATGTAGGATTGTGGGTCAACCGTATGATGTCGGGGGACCTGCCTAAGGGGTAAATTTCCGACTACTGTAACAGTTTCGCTTTTTGAAGTGGCCTGCCCAGCAGTGGAGCAGGTGCAGCCTTTCCCCTGCCGTGGAATCTTTTTTCCCGTAATGCACCACGCGTGCCGTCAGATGATGCCTCAACCGTCTCCGGATGACGAGCGGACCAGATGATCAAAGAAACTGTTCCCGTTGATCCTGTCAGTTGCCAGCAGCGTGAACAGGATCGAGTTGGCATCCATGCCCGTCTGGGAGCGGTTTCCGCCCCCGTCGCTCCTTACGGCCACGAACCTCCGGTTGACCCTCTCCACTGCGTTGTTGTCAGGCTCGATGCCGTCCACGTGCAGGCAGGTGGTCATGAAATATCCCTCCCGCGGGTACCTCTTCTTGTGCCGGGCGATGGTGCCGTCCCCGTCGCCTGCAAGCGGTTCGTTCATCAGCCCGCGCAGCTCCGCGTCTATGCAGTGGGCCGCGACGATCCTCGTGTGCCCGTCCTCGATTCGGGATGCGCGATAAATCTTATCGTGGATTGCCGACAGCCTGTCCAGAAACTTTGGAACGTCGCCTTTGGGGTTGGCCAGGACGTCCTTTTGCACCAGGCGTTCCTGGTGCCACACGCACATCTGGCGGCACGATCCCACGTGGAGCCACCCGGGATACGAGTCCTGCGTTATGGTTCCCTTGTAGTCAGGGAGCGGCGTTGTCCACATCTTCCTCAAAAAAGCAGCGTTACGCTTAAAGATCATTAGCGTCAGACATCCGAAAAGTTTTGGATCACCGATCCTGCCCACAATTAATGAATTCCAATAGAAAAAAGAGGAAAGCAAAGAACAGAGACAAGGAAGACAAGAAGAAATGGGTGCGCCCGAAAGGCTACAGCAAAAAATACGAGATGCGAAGGAGTGGGGAGGGGAAACGAGTGTCAATCGGAATCCTCGCCCTTACCACCACCCTGTACGAGATCTGCAAGCCCAAGTCCGACAAGGACCGGCGCGAGATCTCTTACTTGGTCTGCCTGGCGGACAAGGAGTTTCGCGGCAACTCGTACCGGGAACACGTCTCGTACCTCGAGGCAAACCCAGGTTCACTGCACGTCTGCGGCTTAAAAGCCGTTCCGTCCAAATCGTGCCTGCATGCGGCAGCCAAGAGGCTGGCAGAAAAGCAGAAGATTCTGATGGAAGTGATCCTGGGACAGGCAGGGAGTGACGCTCACGGTCCGCTCCTCGGGGACGCGACCGGATTCTAAATCAACGTCTATGCCGACTGGGAGGATGCCAAGAAGGGCATCATACCCAGGCGTCAGTTCGTCAAGCTGCACATACTGGTAGCCCCGCACGGAAGGATCGCCGCATGCATGGTGACGCCCGGACTTGCCCACGACTCGCCGATATTCCGAAAGATGATTGCCGGCGTGCCAGACGGCGACGGGCACGTCATGCTGGATTCGGCGTATGACGCGCACGCAAACTGCAAGATGATCTACGACAGCGGCAGAAAACCGGTGATCTGGCCCCGCAAGAACCACACCGCAAAGGGCTTCAATCCCAGGGCAGAGATGCTCCGCTGGTTCAGGCGGGATCGGGAAGGGTTCGAGAAGGTGTACCACCAGCGCAGTCTTGTCGAGTCCGTGTTCTCATCCATGAAGGAGAGGTTCGGTTCCGTCGTGGCCGCAAAGACGTTTCCCATGCAGAGGCTCCAGGTAATCCTGCGAAGCATCTGCTACAACCTGATAGCATAGGGGTCCCGGTAGGGGCAGAATGCCGGTTTCCGGTTCCAGCGGATGCCATGCACCACTAGATGAAAACGGCTCAAAAACGACCAACCGCAAGCCTGCCGACACCAGAAACCCCTTCAGAGTCCAGGTTTGGGATGCCAAAATGAACCAAAAATAGTGTGAAATAGAGCAGGATTATCAAAAGGTGGACAACGCCGTCAGGGAGCGTCTGGCAGAGCGTCTTGATGTCCCGCGAGCCGGTTACCTCCACGAGGCAGGCGTCTTTTGCCAGGGCCACTGTCCCGTAGCCGCGCCTGCCGCCCAACGGCCAGTGGAACTCGTCTGCGTTCAGGTGCGGCGCCTCGGACACGCGCTTCCTTACAGAATCACGCTCCGGTGCCATGCGCCCGGCCTGCCTGATCTTGCCGCGGTAGGCAGACGAGCGCGAGATTTCGTGCCCCAACGCGTCGCCGCCAAATTCTGCGGCCCTGGCATGCGACAAACCGTTCATGTTCAGGGACGTCATGGCCGCGTCAAAGTTTGATGAACGGCGCGCGTGTTTTGCCGCGCCGGGAACCCTCCCTGAGACCTGTTTTTTGCACCCGCGGCACCAGCGCCGCTTGATGACGTACCTGACGTTTTCCAGCATGACGCGCATGACAGTCACGACGCGGTCGTACCTGTCAGTCACGTCCGAAAGATTGCCGCTGTCGCCACAGTCGGGACATTCCCTGCAGTCAATCTCCTCGACGCGGTCGACGCGTTTTGGCCTGCAGTTGATGGTGGGTTTTTGCCCCTTGGGCCTGCCGGCTGCCTTCCTTGGGCCTGCCTTTTTCTTGGTCACGGTGGGGATGTTGATCCCGTTGGCCTTGGCGTTAAGATCCCCGTTGGCCTTGGCGTACCTCTTGTTGTCCCCTGTGAGGGATGAGACGAGTGCCTGCAGGCCCTCGATCTCCTTGCAGCCGGTACATGGTCTGCCTGCAACTTCGGCAGCAGCAGCAGCAGCAGCCTCCGGGATCTTGCCTGCCAAACCGATCATGTCACCAAGCACCCCTGACCAGAACCGGCAGCACCTGCATCCTGATTTCATGCACGCCCCTGCATCCGGTGGGATTTGTGGTAAGGGCAAGGAGGGCTCGTGCGTTGCCTTAAATTCCTCCGCCTCCAAGCATGTTCGGCGTGCTGGTTCCTTCATTTCCAAAGATCGAAGGGACTGGCACCCACTCGTACTTGGATCGTGACGGCCTAACTTTGTCATCCCGAGTACGAAATTATTAGATTCATTCCCGGTACCATGGATGTCCGCTAGGCCATCCGGTTACTTCAAAAAGCGAAACAATTACGAGGAGTACGAAAAATTCGACAAGCATCCGTATTTCATGTATCCCGCAGGCCGCAAGACGTTACACATCATGGTGCCAAAATTCTACCCACAGTTCCAAGTCGGGTGGCTCAAGGACGAGGTCGACGGCGTGTGGCTAAGGTACGAAGTGAACCAGTATTCCATATTGTTCGGGCACGTGCCCGACGAGATCCTGTCGAAGTTCGACATGCCGGAGCCAATCAAGGCCACCGTCACCGGCAACACCGTGACGTTTGAGCCGGATGACAAAAAGGCCGTCAAGAAAGAACTGGATCGGTTCGTCACGGACTGGGAGGACGACGCCGCCAGGATAACAAAGGGACACGAGTACCACATCATAGACCAGATACTGCAGAGCGGGCACGTCCCGTTCGTGCCAAAACCGGTGAAAAAATCTCACCTGAACGAAACAGAAAGCAAGATAAAGCTCCGCACGTACCAGACCGCTCCCTGGAGGAACTTTTTGATGTCCGGCGCAGTCGGCGTGTTCCACCCTACCGGCAGCGGCAAGTCGTTTATCGGCATGAAGGCGCTGGAGAAGATCCGCGTGGACGGCCGGAAAAATCTGATCATAAGCCCCAAAAGGACGCTGCTTGACCAGTGGCGCGAGTACATCGAGACGCACATTCCGGAAGTTCTGGACAACACGATCATCACGACGTACCAGGGGTTCCGCGACTACGACGGGCAGTTTGGCGTGACGATATTTGACGAATGCAGGAGGCTTCCCGCGACCACGTTTGCCAGGCTGTCGACCATCCAGACCGAGTACCGCATGGGGCTGGACGCCACGCCGTACAGGGAGGACGGCAGGAACCACCTGATAGTTGCGCTGACCGGACGGCCGCAGAGCATCAACTGGCCCAACTACATGCGCAAGTACGGCCCCGGGTACCACCCGATCAACGTGCACATCGTAAAGACGGCCAGGGCCAAGATGTACAAGATGCGCGACCTGTACGACCCGGAGAAACGAACGATGGTGTACAGCTACCACATCGACGTCGGCCGGCATGCCGCCCGTATGCTTGGACTTGAGTTCGTCAACGCGGAAACCGACTACAGGCTGGACGTGATGCGCGAGAACCACTCGTTCGTTGCATCATCCGTGTTCACCGAAGGACTGCACATCGAGGATCTGGACCGCATCATCGAGATTGACTTCCATTTTGGCTCGCGCCAGGAGGAGATGCAACTGTCAGGCAGGCTGATGCACAGCAAGCAGAAGAACAAGAGGCACGACATCATCATGACTTACGAGGAATTTACCAAATACAAGAAGCGTCTGCTTTCGCTTGAGGGCAACGGGTTCCACGTAAGGCTGCTTGAAGCCTGACCATGGGTATTTACCCTTATTCTTGACGTGTTTGGCTCTGTGAAGTCATCAACACATGCATGGATGTGGGTTTTAGCGCAATGAAAAATTCCCATCTTCCAATGATTAATTGTCGCAGAACGGTGCCTTGTCGTAAAAATAAAAAAAACTAAGACGCCCCCGTTCGTTATTTGTCCAATATTTTCTGTGCCGCGTTTATTTTAACTTCTAAATCTCTGATAAAGTTGTCGAACACCAATATTTGTGCACACGAGTCTTCGTATCTTGAATCGTTGATGCCGATGCGCCTAGCCTCGTCCATTTTTTTATTGCGCTCTGAGACGGCTTTGTTCATTTTTGGAGTGGCTTCTTTCAAAATGCGCGTTGCGTCTTCCCGTTCACCCATTTTCTTCATCCGTCACCTAGTCATTTAATCTTTTCAATATATCGAACTTGCAAGAAGCGCGGGACAATTATAGATTGTATGTGACGCCGGCATCCTGAGTCAATTTTGAACTTGAAATGCCAGGCATTGGTGACTGGAGCCGTACTATCTTTGCCTCGATTCCAAGCCGTTCGCACCCCGTCTTGATAGACTTTTCATGGTGCGCCTGGTCGTACCCTAGCGCGATTACGTCTGGGCGTATTATCTCAACAGTGCGGAATATGTCCTTCTGTCCAACACGACACACGTCCACCATTTCGAGCAGATCTGTAAGTTGTTGGCGTTCCTCTTTGGAATGTTGCGGAATTTTGCGCTTCATTCGCCTTGCGGTATCATCAGTGGCGACGACCACCACCAACACGTCACCCAATGCCTTCGCCGCGTTGAGCGTGTGCGCGTGCCCTGGGTGTATGATGTCGAACACGCCTCCAGTCAAGACGACCCTGATTGAATCGCGTCCTTTTTTCGTAAGGGCTGCATTACCATCAGACAATCCATTTTGCTTCAACCGATCCAGCCGTGTCCGGATTTCAGAAAGAAAAAGCGTCTTCGACATTGCTTCGAATGGGTCGTTCCCGTTGATGGAACACGCGTACAAAACGGCCAACGTGTTTTTGTCTATTTTGTTCAAGACGAACATTTCCTGAAAATACGATATATATTCATTAAGGCATGGCGGTTTCCCCGAACCGTTCCAAAAAACCTCTTAGGTCGATAACAGCCACACGTTGAAAAAGACAAAGTACCACGCAACACGTAATCTTGGACCTTGTTTGTTATAAACTCGCTGTAAGTTAGGTTTTGTAACATCTTTTATGCAAAACGTTCCTGACAGGCATGAAGCAACACAACGGGGCGCGTGCCGCATGGGCCTGATTATACGGCTGCTGTACCACGTGCTTGATCCTGAACGCGCCAAGACGACTGACAAGGACAGGGCCGACTGGCTTTCCAAACATGTCTTGGAAATGGACGACCAGTCGGTGCCGCAGGTCTACGGCATGTGCAGCGCGTATTCCCACGTCTGCAACGACAGCGACTCATTCAAGGCGCTGGCCGAAGGGGCCGCAGGAAACGTGCGCGATCTCAGGAAAACGATGCTGTCCGTCATCAAGGATTCCCTGGATGCCGGAGAGCACCGCTGCACGCTGCATTGCGCAAAATGCAAGACCGGGTTGGATCTCACGACCACGATAGTACAAGATAGTATGACGGGGAAGATCTTCTGCGTTACATGCAGGTTCGGCAAAAAACGCTAGTCCGTGGTTGGCACCTTTCCCCATTTTGGAATGCCGGTACCCTCGAATCCCAACATTATGGACTCGTCGCGGATGTGGGGCTTTTCGTCCAGGCGCGACATGGCGTAATCCACGTACTGTTGCTGGATGTCTACCCCGAGAAATCTTCTTCCAGCGTACTTGGCTACCTTTGTTACCTGGCCGGATCCGTTGAACGGATCCAAGATGATATCACCTGGATCAGAATACAAACTGATCAGCCTGTACGGGATCTCTTCGGGAAACGGGCACGGGTGCTGCAGGAACCCCGGGGGAACTGGCGCGATATGCCACACGGAGTTTGCTATCTCTTTCCAAAGTATGTCCTTGTTGATCCCGTCAAAGGCGCGCTTCTTCTGCCGCAGTCTGGTTTCCCCCTTGCGCATCACCAGTATGGATTCATGCATGATGTTGGCGCGATAATACGACGGGTACTGCCGCTTGACAAAATTGCCCGCGCGGTTGGTTCCGCCGGTCACCTTGTGCCAGATTATTTCTTCATGTAAGCACCAATTGTCGTTTCTCAGCCTGGCCACCAACAACGCCGGCAGCGGCTCCAGCGTCCCGCGGTTGGTCTCGTTGCCTATCACGATGCAGCAATACCCTCCCGGCTTGGTCACGCGGTATATTTTGGCAAACGTCCTGCCCATCGTCTTGACGTACTCGTCCACCGACACGTCAAGCGTCCCGCGGTAATTCTGCTCCGGGTCGGCCACGTGCTGCGCGTAGTCTATGGCGTTCCTGTACGGCGGTGACGTGGTGGTGAGAGCGACCGTGCCGTCACCAATCTTTGACAGCACGTTTATGTTGTCCCCGCAGGCGATTTGGTCCGGCTCCATGCGTTGAGCGCACCGTGCAGTTAAAAGCCGTTTATTAAGAAAACTAACCTGTAACCCATGCTAGTGGACTATGACAGCGGTGCGGTAATCGTGCCCACGTTCGCGAAGCAGCCAAAGTCGCACTTTCCGGCGCCGGCCAGGTATTCCAGCGACAGGATTGATCTGGATGAATTGTGCGACGCGGTAACCGAGAGGCTGTACCGGTGCGACATCGCGCACGTGTGGCTTGGGAACTGCAAAGTCTTTGCAGACGTCGTTTTGCCGAAACTCGGCGATCCAGACTATCCGTACGGGTTCGAGCACGGCTTGACGGTCCATCCGTCCGACATGCCTGGAAACGGCAGGCAGCAATACATCAGGTATATGGTAAAGACGTGGATCGCCCACGACATCGACGGCATGATCACCAACTTGGCCGACGACCTGTTGTTTGACCTCCACAGGTACGGGAAATATGACATGGCCGGGCACATTGAAGACGACTGCATGAACATGGTCGGAATACACGTCATACTGCCAACCCGGGTGGTCAATGCCGCAGAGATGCCGGCCAAACACAAACTAAAGTGGGCGAAGAGCACGATGGCGAAGTTCATTGGCTATTCCAAACCGGCAGGCAGTACGGCCTGACTGCAGTCTGGCTGGGTGTTGCACGCCCCTAATAGCGCCCCTAATAGCGCCCCTAATAGCGCCCCTAATAGCGCCCCTAATAGCGCCCCTAATAGCGCCCCTAATAGCGCCCCTAATAGCGCCCCTAATAGCGCCCCTAATAGCGCCCCTAATAGCGCCCTTGTCAACGAATGTCTTGGACCGCTTCGCTTTCTTTTTTTTGCACAGCCTATCCCAACTTGTCCACGCCCTTTACCGTAAAAATCCGACATTCGCCGCATGCAGGACACAAGTGCATTTTATGCATGTCGCCGACCTTTGGCGGGCTGCTTGACGCCGCGAACAGCCTGTGGGTTTTTGAGCATTTGTCGCACTTGAGCAACACGGCAAACCTCATTTTGACATCTCCATTCCAAAAACGCGGCACTGTTTGCCGTAAAAGTACTTGCAGTTGCCGGTTTGGCGGGTCATGAGCCGAACTCGCGGTGCCTGCACCACGTTGCGCCGCACTTGCCGCACTTGCCAAACAACCCACGCATACACCGTTCTCCGTAGTACGAACTGCCGTGTCCGCGGTAATACGGTTCCTTCCCGCAGCGCATGCAGGTGTTTTTCTTGTCGCTGCACTTCCTGCACATCAGGTTGCCGGAGCGTTCGACTGATCCGCCACAGTATTTGCATGCCATGCAGTGCAAGTCTGGGCAACGTAAAAAGGGAAACGGGTTTTGGTCAGACCGGACACGGCCGCACCGAACGAACTAATCCATCATGGTTCGGGGCAACCGTCGCACGTAAGCGACATGGTGTGGGCGCCGTCCCACTTCTTCCCGCAGTTGGTGCAGATGCCATGCTTGCGCGCGCAGTCGTCGCACACCTTGCCGTCGCGCCATGCAATGAGCTTGCCGCATTTGGTACAGTTTGCCATGAACTCCGTGACGGCCGGACGTAAAAGGGCCTGAGACATAATCCGTAATTAGAAATTGTGCATATCATCCTATATTGTGTAGGTTGTTTGCTGCCTATCCTGCCGCTTCCCGAGCCAGGAGAACCCTGAGGTTGGCAAATCCACAGACGATGTCATTGATGGTGTCGTACTTTTTCAGGCGATTTCTGTAGACGCCGCTCATGATGCGAAACCGCTTGACCCTGCGGATTGCATGCTCTACATACACCCGCATCTTTGAGTGTTTTTTGTTGAATTCCTTCTGCTCGGGGGACAATTCTGCGCCTTTTTGCTTCTTGTACGGCACTACGGCATCCCGGTCAGGAAATTCTTTGTTGATCCCCTGGTATCCGCCATCCAGGATCTCTCTGACCTTGGTTCTTTCCTTGTCCCTGCCCCCGTCCTTGCGTGGAAGGTTCTCAGGGAACGTCGGGTGCCTCTTTTTGAATACTGCAAAGTCGTGGATCCTGCCCGGGGAATGCCGGGTCTTGTGAAGGATGAGGCCGTCCGTGGCTGACGTGTACTGGACCTTGGACGTGTGCCTGTGTGCCTTGCCCGAGTAGTGGGACCGTTCCATGTCCTTGCGTCCGGGACGTTGTATCTGCTGCTCGGAGGCATCAATCAGGGCAGTCAGGCCAGGAATGATCTCCTCAAGATCGTCAAGCGTCCTGGTGGCCTTGATGTCAAAGTATATCTTTGATGGAAGCGGAAGGCACTGCCGGATCGACGGCTCCAGTGTCCCCATGCTGCGGGACACGCTAGCCTGGCCCATCTGAAACACCATGGCAAGAAGATCCTGCGTGGCGTATGTCCTGTAATAAAACAGGACCAGAAGAAACCTGTTTTTCAGATCCAGCTTCCACCTGCGTCCGTCACCCATGCCGCGCACCCTGCTTCTTTTGGAGAGTCGCCTTTGCTCTGCCTTGGGGTATTTTTTTGCCAGCCGCCCTGCCACCAAATCAAATTCGGAGACTGTCAGTCCAGTGCACCGGGTGAACAGATTGGGCTTTTTTGCCAATCTGTCGTATAATGACATGCTTTGAGACGGGAAATCAGAATAAAACATGACTGACGTATAGTTTTGATCATCGGGCAAGTTCGAATTGACATGCAATTCCATGCAATCAGCCTGATTTAATCCGGTAATGCGTCTAATCGCGTGGTTATGCCCAATTACGGATGATGTCTCAGGAACACGTGGGAGCGGCACTGGGGCCAGATCAGGCCGGTAGAGGCAGGACAGGCAGCAATTGTGCGAAACCTCAGAAAAATGGGACGCGTCGACATAGTGACGGTGGGGTTCCCCGACCAGAAATCCAAATGGCTCAAACTGCACGGCATAGAATATGACGGGCTGGTCCAGGTACGGGCAGGCGGCGACAAGGCAAAACTCGACTACGACATATTCATAGATGACTCTCCTGTAAATTTTCAGGCTTTTGAAGAAGCCGGGAAGCCGTGCATACTGTTTGACGCGCCATACAACAAGAGCATCGACGCGGAATACAGGATAACCTCGCTTTGGCAGGCCGCTGACATGATAAGGAATACCATTTTTGCCGTACCTACAACGCGTGCGGACTAACCACACTATGGCAACCTTAAATCAAAACCGTCCAAGAACGACATGACAGATTCAGCAATCGAATGGACGGACAAGACGTGGAGCCCCACGACGGGCTGCACCAAAGTGTCTGCAGGCTGCAAGAACTGCTATGCTGAAACCGTGTCAAAGCGCCTGTTTGCATGGGGGAAGAAAAAATACCGCAACATCTTCAAGTTCACGCAGCACCCTGACGACGTCGGCATTCCGCTGAAATGGAAAAAGCCGCAGAAGATATTCGTCAACAGCATGTCTGATCTGTTCCACGAGGAAGCGCAGATGGAGTTTGTGGCACGGTGTTTCGACGTCATGCTGAGGGCAGACCACCACGTATACCAGATACTGACGAAGCGCCCCAAGAGAATGGCCGAGTTCTCCGGGATGTTTGCCAAGTTCACGGGGTTCCAGAGACATAATCCGTAATTAGAAATTGTACATATTTTCCTATACTGTGTAGGTTTTTTGACTCCTATCAGGTTGCTTCCCGGACTAGGAGAACCCTGAGGTTGGCAAATCCGCAGACGATGTCATTGACGGTGTCGTATTTTTTCAGGCGGTTTCGGTAGACACCGCTCATTATGCGAAACCGTTTGACCCTGCGGATGGCGTGCTCCACATACACCCGTGCCTTTGAGTGCTTTTTGTTGAATTCCTTCTGCTCGGGGGACAATTCTGCGCCTTTTTGCTTCTTGTACGGCACTACTGCATCCCGGTCAGGAAATTCTTTGTTGATCCCCTGGTATCCGTTGTCCAGGATCTCTCTGACTTTGATCCTTTCCTTGTCCTTGCTCCCGTCCTTGCGTGGAAGGTTGTCAGGGAATGTCGGGTGTTTCTTCTTGAATACTGCAAAGTCGTGGATCCTGCCCGGGGAATGCCGGGTCTTGTGAATGATGAGGCCATCTGTGGCCGACGTGTACTGGATCTTGGACGTGTGCCTGTGTGCCTTGCCCGAGTAGTGGGACCGTTCCATGTCCTTGCGTCCGGGACGTTGTATCTGCTGCTCTGAGGCATCAATCAGGGCAGTCAGGCCCGGAATGATCTCCTCAAGATCGTCAAGCGTCTTGGTGGCCTTGATGTTGGCGTAGATCTTTGACGGAAGCGGAACGCACTGCCGGATCGACGGCTCCAGTGCCCCCATGCTGCGGGACACACTGGCCTGACCCACATGGAACGTCAGGGCAAGAAGATCCTGCGTAGCGTATGTCCTGTAATAAAACAGGACCAGAAGAAACCTGTTTTTCAGATCCAGTTTCCACCTGCGTCCGGCACCAATGCCGCGCACCCTGCTTCTTTTGGCGAGTCGCTTTTGCTCTGCCTTGGGGTATTTTTTTGCCAGCCGCCCTGCCACCAAATTAAATTCGGAGACTGTCAGTCCAGTGCACCGGATGAACAGTTTGGGCTTTTTTGCTAATCTGTCGTATAATGACATGCTTTGACATTGGCAATCAGAATAAAACACGGCTGACGTATAGTTTTGATCATCGGGCAAGTTCGAATTGACATGCAATTCCATGCAGTCAGCCAGATTTGTCCTGCAATGCGTCCAATCTCGTGATTATGCCCAATTACGGATGATGTCTCAGATACCAAACCACGTCTGGATGGGAACCAGCGTCGAGGACTCCATGGTGGCGTCACGCATAGACGACTTGAGAAAAGTCAGGTGCGGCATGAGGTTCGTCAGTTTCGAACCCCTCATAGGGCCGGTCGGCCAGGTTGACTTAGCCGGGATTGACTGGGCCATTATCGGCGGGGAGAGTGGTCCAGGGCACAGGCCGGTCAAGGAGGAATGGATACAGGAGCTAATCGACCAGTGCAACGCGCAGGGCGTGGCGGTGTTCTTCAAGCAATGGGGCGGGCAGCGCCCAAAGTCCGGCGGCCGCACCATCAACGGGCGCACGTACGACGGGTACCCGGACAAAAAGCCGGACACAGACCGGGACAAGATCCTGGCGTACCTGGAGCGCAAGTAATGGAAATATCGAGAGCCGGCAGGTCAGACGCGCAGGAATTCTACCGACTCGAGGCCAAGTGCTTCGATATGGACGAAGACAACGAGGACACGACATACTACTGGGTGCCGATACTGCAGTACCAGTGCTGCCTCAAGGCGGTGCATGACAAAAAGATAGTCGGCGGGCTGGTCTCGATGCCGACGTTCGAGGGAAAGTGGTACCTGAACTCATTGTTCGTGGATCCGGCATACAGGCGACTCGGCATAGCTGACAAACTTATGGAAAAGATGAAGGAGTTGGCCACGCAGGACACCATGATACTGGACGTCAAGACAGATAGGCCGTACTTGGTGGAGTTCTACAAGAAGCACGGGTTCGTGCTAGACGCACTGTCTGTAGGTCATTATTACGATGATTCTGACAGGTTCATCATGATCAGGCTGCCACCGGCGCGTTGAGTCTTGACAGTGCGCTTTTCATTATGGTTCCAAGCATGTCCTTGTATTCCATCCCGCGGCTGCGCGTTATGTGGTTGAAACTACCGTGCTTGCCGATATAGGGATGTGGGTTTATCTCCAAAAAGTATGGCTTGCCAGTGGATCCCTCCACCCTCACATCGGCCCTGCCAAAGTCACGGCACCCCAATGATTTGTGCGCTGCAAGCGCGATGTTTTTGCATTCAGCAAAGTCGCCGTCTACATTCTTCACGTCCAGTCCGTAGTCGTCCTTGTACACCATCCTTGACATGAGGTGGTTTTTTCCCATTGGCTTGCCATTCATCGTCACTTCCGTAACGCCGAACACATCATCTCCAATAATAGACACGTCAAACTCGCGGCCTTCGATGAAGCGCTCCACCAAGACGGCCTGTCCGTATGTATTGATCATGTATCCTACATGCTGCTTTAACTGTCCAAAGTTATCTATCTTGAATTTCTCGTTGATTCCAATATGACTCCGTCCGCGTTCAAGTTTGAGTACCACTGGGTATTCCGGGATATCGTCCTGCGTCATGTCGTCCACGTTCGACACCACCGCAAACTCCGGAGTCCGGATACGGTATGCAGTGGCTGTGTATTTGGCCTGTATCTTGTTCATGGCAATCGCGAGAGATTCTGGAGTCGAGCCGACGTATGGAATCCCGCCAACTTCCAATATGGCATGTGCCTGTCTCAGATTGACTGGATTGATCTTTCCGTTAACGACGTTGAACACGACGTCGACCTGCTTACGGTATTCTGAAAACCCGTTCAACAAGCTCTCGGTGTTGCCTATCAGAACCGTGGGAAATCCCAGATCTTCTATGGCATTCATGACGTCTCCTGCAGCCATGGATTCCTCAAACTCTGCGTCAAAATCAAATGGTTCGTCTGATGCGTGCCGTAAATCGTCGCGCGCATCGTGCATTATCCCCACGGTGGGCGCCTCGATGGCGGCAGCGTTGGTCAATTACTGACTCCTGCTGGCTCACCAGTCTTGCCGAATTTCATGTGTGGGTGGCACGGCGGATGCGCGCGGTCGTCAGCACGGCAATCAGGCACACTACAATATACCACGACATCGTGCCATTCCCCGCATGAATCGTATAGACATGGTCCTTCACTTCCAAGAGGTACGTGATGCGTGTCTCCCATTGCATTTAGCCCCAGATAGTGATAAAAGGACAAAAATGGTTCGGGTGTTAACTTTGTGTGTTGGATATCTTCATCTGGATGCGGTTTCTCCAGATGTGTATTGTAACGAAATTATGTCCGCCCCCTTTTGGTGGCTGTTTATCCATGGACATCCGCCTCCATCCAGTTTGGGTTGGTAGCTCTTGTGGATTCGTCTGCTGCCTTGTCATGGAACGCCTTGAGAGGCGTCTGGCAATTATCTATGTCAAGTGACCAGTGCAATCGTCTCTCGTTGTAGAATGTGATGAAATCTTCCAAGCTGTCGTGCCGTCCTACCTCGTCCTCAATGGTTCGGTGGAACCGCTCTAGCTTGCCGTTGGTCTGGGGGTGGTATGGCCTGGAGTTGATTAGGTGTATGTCAAGATCCAACAGCTCGTTTTCAAAGATGGTGGGTCTCCAGGATCCCTTTGGCGTGCCCCTTCGAACTCCCACAAAACACGAACCGTTATCGGACAGGATGGATGACGGGACGCCAAATGCTTGGACGGCCTGCCTGAGCACCTGCACGGCGTTCTGGCCGGTAGCCTCATCAAACAGGCCAAACCCTGTCACGCATCTTGAGGCGTCGTCCAAGTACGTGATCAGGTTCAGATCCTTCATGCGGTAGTTTTTCATCACGTGCCAGTCCGTGTGCCACATGGAGTTTGAGTGAAGGCGTTCGTACCTTACCCACTTGCGTTTCTTTGATTTGGTGGGGCACGGTTCCACCAACCCGTGTTCCTTCATCACCTTGTATACGGTCCGCCCGCTTATGTTTTGATGCCTCAGTGCCTTGGCAACACGTCCCACACCAGCACCCTCGTTCCCATACGCATCCAGCACCCGCCTGACATCCTCGTCGGATATCTTGGCAGCTGGTCTGCCTGCGCTCTTGATGACAGGTAATGATCCTGTCGCCTCGTACAGGGACCAGAGGCGGCGCACATGGCGGATGCTTATCCCCACACCGTCTGCTATCTTTGTGTTGGATGTCCCTTTCTTCTTCTCGCGGATGACGTACTTGATTTTGGCATCATCAAGTTTGGTCGGCATTGGTCGTCCTGATCGGTGCAGTCTAATGAAGTCATGCAGGGTGCGTCGAAGAATAGGTGGACATAATTTCGTTACAATACATGCGGTTTCTCCAGATGATACAACTGACGGTCTTTGCACGATATGCCGGTAGTCGTCTCGATTAAAGAAAACGCGGTTTTGGTATAATGTGCCGGTCCGTAATTATACAAACCGTTAATCGAACATGACGGTCCGAGGTATGTTGAAACGACACAGGGTAATTCTCTGGATGGTTTCCCCGAATCCAGCCAGGTGTTAACTTTGTGTGGTGGGTGTCCTCATCTGAAATCAGTTTCTGCGGATTGAAGCAGGTAGGATAGCGACGGGCGGATTTGAACCGCCGATTTCCGGGTTATGGGCCCGGTGAGATGGCCTGGCTTCTCCACGTCGCTGAATACGGTTAATTATTTTTGTTATAAACGCGATGCGCAGGCCGGCAAGCAGCCGTTTTAAACTGGCCAATCCTTCAAGCCATGCGGCAAATAGGCCTTGACGAGACCGGAAAGGGCGAGATATTCGGCGACATGGTGCTGTGCGGCGTGGAGTTGGATTCGGACATTCCAGACGACGTCTCCAAAATGGTCTGGTCTTACAATACTAAACGCAAAAGGCCGGCTGAAGTTTGGAACAAGGCAGGCGCGTTCCTTGGCAGGCATTGCCGGCAATACCAGTTGGTCCACGTGCGCCCGAAAGACGTGCCGCAGGGAAGGACCACCGGCGCCATGGACGCGGCGTACATCGGGATAATCAAAGCGTTCAACCCAGGGCCTGGCGACCGCGTGGTGTTGGACGATTACGGCGTCGGGTTTGCCATGCGCAGGTATGCCGACAGCCTGGAATGCGAGGTTGTAATCAGGACGAAGGCCGACGACAAGTACGTCGAGGTACGGGCGGCCTCCATATTGGCCAAGCGCGGGCACGTCAACATGATGGACTGGATAAAAACGAATCCGGCGTATATGGTCGGCGGCATGCACCCGGGTTCGGGCAACTGCGGCGATGTTGCCACGAAACGCTGGCTGCGCGCGTGGAACAACGCCGGCACGGAATGGCCGGATTTCGTGCGGACCTGGTGGGCGCCGGTGAAAAAACTGGAAGCGGCGCGGGCACGACGGATGGCAGCATAAGCGACGTGTTTTCGATGCCAGTCAAGACGGCCAGTAGACGTGATGGATCGTTTCATGTCATGACTGATAAAAATTGACAGGCGTACGAACGTGGCTGGTCCATGCATGCCGGCGTACAGCTCTCGCTAGGCCGTGTCTAAAATAAAAAAAAGAAAAGGGGGTGTGTGTTTTCTAGTTTACAGTTATTGCTATCGTTGCGGTTGGTGAGAGTGCTGTCGGGTTTTCGATGGATTCCCAGACGAATGCAGTCACGTCGTACGTGCCTGCCTCGGATGGTGTCCATGAGACCGCCGGACTGAGTGACTGTCCTTCTGTCAGCGAACCGGTGATCCAGTTCAGTGAGACCGTGACGCCGTTTTCATCCTGTACCTGTATGAGGTAGGCAAACTCTTGCGTCTTGTCCTGTCCGTTGGTCACGTCAGACTCTAGCTGAATCTGGGTGTCAACGGATATGGTGTCAAGCGTGTTGCCGAACGAATCGACTGCTCGCAGGTCAGAGATTGGTGCCCTCTCCAGTGGCGGTACTATCGTACCGATCAGAGTGGTGGCGCCAACTCGGAGCCTTTCTGTCTCCTTGAACGGTGCCGGCAGCGTGTTGTCGTAGTACTGTGCGGTGACTGTGTCGCCTTCAACTACCCTGAGCCTGTGACCAGATGTGTCAACTCCAACACCAAAGAAGACGGTGCCTTCAAAGATGCCGGTTGCAGCATTGGTCTCAGTCACGGTGAGGTCGATTCCGCCTCCGTCAGAGTCGGACCAGACGGTCACGTCAAAGTTGTCGACTGCCTCCGGGTTCAGGTTCATGTCTGGGTCTATTACCCTGACTATTCCTGATCCGCTGGCAGGATAACTTGCCTCGAGCCACTGGACCTCTCCTACGTTCCACCTGATTAGGGCGGAGCTGCTGACAGTCTCGCCGTCAGAGAACTTGAATGAGACGGATATTCCGCTCTCGCTTTCTGCTCCTATTCGGCCGTCAGTAGGTCCGCTGCCATCGTCAGATGTATCGCCTATTGCATCGTTGTTCTGGTCGCCGTCTGCGTCATGTGGGAATCCTGTGAGTATTACCTCGCCGGTAAAGATGCCGGTGTCGGCACCAGTCTCGACGAGCTTGTACTCCTCAATGGCTTCTCCGCGTGTTGATACCCTTACCGGGTAGTCGTCACTGTTGCCTATCTCGTCAATCTGGTCACTATCGATGTTGTGGTCCGGTGCGACTACTGTCACGTAGACCTTGTCGGTCCATGTGTAGACGCGCTGGTCCAGCTCGATGGTTGCGCCAAAGTTCGACGTGTAGATGGTGGCAGTTACTGACTCGTCCTTGTCTCCGACATAATCAGAGCCGGATGGTCCCCAGTCGTTGTACGTCAGGGTGATCTCCTCGCCTCTTTGTAGGCTCTCACGATCTATATCGGCTGGAATTGAGACCACTACCTGGAAGATTCCAGTGTTGGTTCCGGTTTCCAGCAAGTTGGACGGCGTTGGAGCGAACGGATTGCTGATGTCGTCACAGTCACCGCCGTTGCCGGCAAGCGTACATGTGCCTGCATCAGAGTCCCATTCTATCAGGTCAAGGTCGTATGTCTCTGTGGAGTCGCTGTCAAGGTTCAGGTCTGGCTCGATGAGCGTCAGTATCGCGTCGCTTCCGATGATGTACGCAGTCTGGTCGGACTGGAGTACGCCGTTTCGCAAGTCAAACGTTGCAGAGTCGGTCACGGTGTTTGCACTGCCTGATGCGTCAGATGGATCCTCGTATACTACGTGGAGAATGTCTCCCTGCAGGATACGGCCGTCTGGGCCGTCAGCAGCCGTGATGGTCATCTCGTGCTCGAACACGCCGGAATCAGGTGCAGTCTCAGAGATTGCATTGGCTGCTGAGTTTCCAACAGTATCAAATACAAGGTCTGGAGAGCCGCTGCGGAGTACGCTTATCATCAGAGATGCGTCGTCAATGGTGTCTATTCCGTTGGCTGACGTGTCGTAGTCAGGATCGTTGATGCTGACATAGACTGTCAGGCTGCCATCGCCAAGATCGCCTTCATGCGTCTCGAAAGAGCCCGCACTGAACGGTACCGGGTAGACGGTCCTGTCAAGGCTTACGGATCCGGTGTTGGATCGTATGCCCGCAGAAGCACTCACGGTTATGATTGAACCGGAGTCGTCCCTGAAGTCAGTATATTCGACTGAGATGTCAGTGCCTGTAACAGATACGGCATTAGCACTGTCACGTGGACAGTGGTTTTCCGGAATCGCAAAGGTGCCGGTAAACACGCCGCTGTCATTTTCGGTCTCCCGGAGCGTGAAGTCAGAAGCGTCAAGTCCGCCAAGGCCACATCCTGCAGCCCATTCCTCGCCATCGATTGATACGGTGAGCAGTACTGCAACAGCATTTTCACTGCCGATGGCATCGGCGAACTCTGAATCAGAGTTGGCGTCAACGGTGGTGTAGATGTCGGCCTTTCCGCTATCAACGTTCAGGTCTGCATCTGTTACCGTTACCAGGACAATGTCTGCAACCTGATAGCCGTCAGAGTCGAGGGATACCGCGCCAGAGTGTGTCGGGGTGTCTGCCTCGGCCGTGAACAGCTTTGTTCCGCCTGTGGAAGTAAGGTCGTTGTATTCTACGCTGATGGAGCTGTCGTCAGATATCAGTATGATGTTGTCATTGATTGCCTGAATGCCTGTATACGTGCCTTCCTCGGCTATGTTGATCTGGTTGAGTCCGATGTACTCCAGCGTGCCTGTAAAGTCACTGCTGTTGCTTCCGTCCTCTTCGAGTTCAAGCCTGTAGATGGCGTCGTTGACGTTGGAAGTCAGGTCGTCCTTGTCTGCAAGACCGAATGCGAAGAGGTCGATTATGATCGAGTATTCTCCTGCTGGCATGTCATCCTCGCCGACGGTAAAGACGATTTCAACTGCCGCATCTACGCCTAGCGACCTTATGGGGCCGGCTTCGGTGTAAAGGCTGCCGAATTTCTCGCCTCCTGTGGTGTCAGCATCTCCTGGTATGAAGTCAGGGCCTGTAAGCATTTCAGTGCCATCGGTTCCGGTTACAAGTGGAATTGGATCTCCATCGCCAAGAACGAGGCTTATGCTCGTTCCTCCAATGTCGCTGATGTCATAGTTTAGCATGTGCGTGCCTTTGAACGCCACGTGATCTGCCGGAAGATTGTCTGCTGCGAATGCATCCCAGTCGCCCAGGTCAATGCTCAGTATGTGGTCAGAATTGGCATCTAGTCTTGGTAAAGTAACCACGAGTATGTCGCTGACCGCTGTAGGTTCGGAATCAACAGATTCAGATTCTATAGCACCAACAGTAGTCAGTGTTACTGAACCAGCTTGGGCCAGAGTGAATGGTTCTCCAATCCGTATGGTTGGAATGATCTGGTCTGAATTTGTAACGTCAAGGTCATCTTCGGTCAGTGAGTTGGTGTTGGCATCAGTGTCAGTCAGCGTTATGCTGATTTCCTCGCCAGAGCCCCAGTCGTCTCCAGCATCAATTACGATGTTGGTCGTGCTGTAGCCGATGCCGGATGTCACGGTGTTGTCATATGTGACTGAAAATGATAGTCCTCTCTGTGCATTTGCGGTGGTCTTCAGGTTTGGTTCGTCGTCTGACGTGTTGGTGAACTTGGAGTCGTTTGAGCTGTCTTCTTCGAATTTCACCCAGGTTACGGTATCAATGACATCACATCCTTCTGTGGCACATTCGAGTAGATTGTTCATATCAAGTACGAATGCGTCAAGACTGGCAATGTTGCCATTTGTGGGGACTGCTGCATCGCCAAGCGTCTCTTCGTAGGCTACCTGTGAGGTACCCTTGAAGAGTGGACCTTCAGGCCCATCATTAGCATCTGGGTCTCCAGTTGTTTCTTCTTTGAGTACCTGTGCAGTACCCTTGCGCTCAGCAGTGCCTTCAGTAGCATCTGGGTTTCCAGTTGTTTCTTCTTTGAGTACCTGTGCAGTACCCTTGCGTTCAGCAGTGCCTGCGCTGGCTTCTGGGTTTCCAGCTATTCCTTCATAGTCTACCTGTGCGGAACCCTTGTATGCAGTGGTGGTCATGTCTTCAATAGTTTTGTCTCCGACTGCTTCTTCGTAGGCTATCTTTGCTGTGCCCTTGTAGTGGTCATCATTTTCGTTGTCAGATGTTCTGTCTCCACTTCCGGCTATTTCTTCGTAGTTTACCAATGCTTGACCCTTGTGATTTTCATCGTAGGTAGTAGGGTCATCTGGAGTTGGGCTATCGGTTACAACGTTTCTCTCTCCTTGTCCGGCGTATGCTATGATTCTTGCCCTCTCACTACCAAATACGAGCGGGTCTTCCAAAGCAATGTCGGCTGCGGCAGTTATTTCGTTGTATTCTGCCTGAGCAGCTGTAATCACCGTTGCTGGAAGCAGAGCGGCAATCACCGTCTCTGGTTCAGCGGCTTCAACTGCCAGGCGTCTTACTTCCTCAGCGGCTTCAACTGCCAGGCGTCTTACTTCCTCAGCTGCGTCATTAGCATCCTGTTTTACCTGCTCAGCATTTCCTTGCGTTCCAACAGCAGGAATGTTTCCGTAGTATGCGGCAATGTCTCCATCGCTAAAGAACCACGTATCCCCACTTGTAGGATCCACGTTCATTGCCTGGTCGTCAATCGTAATTGCCACGCCGGTGTTCTGCGGGTAGGTTGACCTGTCCAAGCTTACGCTTACGTCAGGATCATCAAGTTCCATAGATACTGTCTGGTCGGGTCCGGGTCTTTCGTAAACGACGTCAAATGTTCCGTCGAGTGAAAAGAGGTGGACATTAATTGCATCATCGTTGTCTACGTCAGTCTCATCGGCAGGAGTACCACTAGTGCTAGCAAGATCGAACGGTGAACCCTTGACAAGTCTATTGACGGACACCTGATTGGCGGCGTCAGCCACTGCGATCTCTTCGTCGGTAGGGTCATCTCCAACGTTAGCAGGTATGGGCTCAACCTTATCAATTAAACCAGTGTCTACAATGGTAGTGGATGCAAAGTATGCATACCATGCCCCAGAGTAAAAGGTCATTGTAAGGGAGTTAGTGTCGTCCACCGTCACTATCGGCGGTTCGTCAGTTCGTTCGTTTATGTCGCCATCAGAGACAATTACTTCCACGATGTTGGTTGCTGCTATCTCGTTGTCGGCGTTTTGTCCCTCTGCTGAAACCTGCAGGTTCGGGTTGCTGTTTATCTGTGCGGCTTGTGCCGGCTCCATGCCGGGTATGGCAAACGTGAGTCCGCCTGCCACCATTATCGCCATCAGTGCTATGCTTGTAAGTTTTCGTACGTGTGTGTTCGTTATTGTGTCTGTATTTCTAGTTATGTTGTGGGCTCTATATGAGCCCGTTGTATTTTCATTATTCATGTGATTAAGCTATTGAAAGCCGGTTTTGTATTTAAAACTAAAGAACCATTGGTTCTTTTTTTTCTTGGCGGTGGCGTGGCCTGGGCGGCCGCGGTTCCGATCGCAGAAACGACGACAAGGACGGCGCCGATAATGCTGCCCCATTCAAATGCAAGTGCGCGAATCCACGCTTAGCAAGGAGTCTATCCATGGTCACGGCCACGACTAGGATGTTTTTCCACGTGTTCAGGTGTTTTTTTACGGGGTGGTTTGCGCCGTCGCTCGTTATTCCTGAGCCTGGCGCATGCCTTGCCGCAGACCACGTTCCAATCTCTGGGAGTCTTGAATGTCTTCCCGCATTGGACGCATTCCTTTTCTGTTTCCTTCCCGCGGTGCCGTTTGTAGGATTGGTTGGCTTGCTTGTTCAGCCTGAGCCGGGTGCATTCCTTGCTGCAGATCCGCTTTGCGCCTGGCGCCTCGAACGTCTTGCCGCACTGAATGCACGCTTTTTCTAATTTCTTCCTGTAATGCAAGTCGTACAGCGTCTTTCTTCGTGCGGCATTGCGGTCTCGGGCGCACTCCTTGCTGCACGTTATCTTTCTCGTGATGGACGTCACGAACGTCTTGCCGCACTGCACGCACGTCTTTTTGGTCCGTCGCCGTTCTTCGCGTGTCAGCCCTCGTCGCCGTTTGGATTCTGATTCGTCCCTGGCGTATTTCATGGCATCTTCCTCGGTCATGGTTCCCGGCGGGGCGGCCTCGAGTATCTCGGCGCAGCGTCGCCTTAACGCCTCGTCTTTTTGCCGTTCGTGCCATTTCCGTATTCTCAGGATGTCGCTCTTGCGGGCGCATTCCTTGCTGCAGTTCAGTTTGTTCGGGTTCGTCGTCACGAATCTCTTCCCGCACTGGACGCACGTCTTTTCTGTGCTAAACCTGCGTCCCCGGGTCTGCTGCGCCCGTCTGGCCAGGGCGCACTTCTTGCTGCACAATGCGTTGAGGCTGCCAGACGGTTCAAACTCGTCTCCGCATTGGATGCATCGTCTCAATACGCAGTATGGAGGGGGTTTTGTTAAAAATGTGATCATGTAGATGGTATGTCCTAGAGACATATGCTTCTGGATGAAAAGATATGGGCCTGCAGATCACGGCACCGTCTAATGACTGCAAAGAGACGTGAACAACGACAATACGGTTTTGTTCGGCGGTACCTGCCGGGCCTCACGGAATGCCATCCAGTTTATACCAAAAGTGAAAAATTAGTGCGATTGTAAATATTTTTTGTCACGTGTGGGGTTATGCCCGTTTCACGCTACACAATCAATGAGGACCAAGACGATGCTGAAAAGATACGCCGCTGAGACAGACTGTGATGTCAAGGACCGCATGATGATGATCATCAGAGTCCAACGTGACGGAATAACCATGAGGGATTCTGCAAAATCATTGGGAAAGTCGGCCTCGTGGGGCTACAAGTGGTATAAGCGCTACCTGGCAGACGGATTTGACAGGCTGGCTGACATGCCACGCTCCGGCAGGCCGTCCAAGGCGAGCAGGACAGACCTGAAAAAAATCAGAAAGGACGCATGCAGGAAACCTGTCTGGACGGGCAAGGAGATGCAGGAACGCATCCAACAGAAGACGGGGATAAAGTACGACCTCGGATACGTGCGCCAGATGCTGCGGGGGTGGGGCTACTCCCAGAAGGTTCCGGTGGGAAGGCACGCAAAAAGGGCACCCGACGAGGAGATCAGGGAATTCCAGGAAGGAATGCCGGAGCTCATAAAAAAAAGAACGGCGAAGGGACAGTCGTAGCGATACAGGACGAGTCCATAGTGATCTCCGATGCGCGGCCGCGAAGGCGCGGCCACGCCAGGAAGGGGGTACGGGCGTTTTTCACGCACGCCGGCTCGCACTCCAAAACCATAATCCACGGACTGATCACCACGGACGGAAGGGGCATGTTCCGGCAGTACGACGCGTTTACCAAGGACACCTTTGAAGACTTTCTAAAGCAGGCAGCATACAAATTCAAGAAGATCTGCCTGATCATGGACAAGGCTTCCCAGCACAGGGCATCAAACATACGCAAACTGCTCGAAGGCACGGACGGCCTGGAGATAATCTTCCTGCCGACTGCGACCCCGGACCTGAGCGCCATAGAGACGTACTGGAGGGATCTCAAACGGGCAGTGCTTGACGTGCCGTACACCAGCCTGAGCATGCTTCGCGAGGCGATCACCAGGTACACGAGGTACAAAAAACCGAATCTGGTCGTTGAGCACTTTCTGTACAGAACCATCTAACGGCATCAAATCGCATGGGACACACAGCCAGCGTATGCCATGCACGATGCTTCAAATGTCCACGATATCAGATGCCCGGAGCATCCCCAGTCGTTTGGGTATCCAACATGCGTCATGATTTCCAGAGATGGTTGCCGTGTCAAACATTTATGGGAAATTTTGATATGAATTTTTCATTGCTGGTATACCACAAGAGCGGCTTTCGTATGGTCTGACGTTGTTTGTGACTAGATTCGTCGCAAAAGTACGAAATATTCTGAGTTAGGAAACAGAGTTTCTGCAAGATGCGTATTAATAGCCTGCCTGCAGACGACCCGTCATGGGCAACAGCGTGCTAATCGACTACCAATTGATTGGGTGGGCCCGGGTCAACAATTCACGAATACTCAAGGACTATCTCACGATCCACCGCGTCGGCGAGTCGCCGGACGTCAATGCAAGCAGTTCTGACTCGGTGCTGGCCGCGTTCTGCATTAAGCGTGGATGCGACCTGATGACCTGCGACGCGAAAGCGTACGTTCCCATGCTGGAGGAACGCGGCGCAAAGTCTGTCAGTATATCGACGTACGGCGTAAACGACAGTAATCCCAGATGTGCTCACGGAGCCACGGGATCTGGCGGTGGCTCGGGCTGAATCGTAATATTCCGATAGATTGCTATTAGCGTGACAATTTTCATATACAGCTGCGTCACCGGAAGGACTCCGTCACGCAGCTTCAGAAAGCTGGCCAGCTGCGCGTTTACCAGCACCCACGCATTGAATAGCATCAGCGAGTACAGAAAGCAGAAAAGCCGGGCAGGCCTACTGCTGCCGAACGATTTCGCCCTGGCATTCTCTACCAGTCTGTAGCATGTCTCGATGGTCCACCTTTTGGAATATTCCTCTACATCCATCCACGGGGCATTGGTGGCAAACGCAATGTATCGATCTTCCGGCGCACCTGCCTTCTTGTCCCCGTTCTTCGCCCCCTCACTTTCCTTCCTTACTCTCTTCTTCTCTGCTATGATCATGTGGTACTGAACCGTTGCCTTGTCAGAATTCGTCATGTCGGATTTTGAGATGGGGCCGAGCGTTTTGGCCACGAACTTGCGCAGCGAGTCTTTCACCCTACTGGTTCTGGTGCACGGCATCAGGTACTCAAGGCTAAGACGCTCAATCTCGGATATTGAGTTCACTGAAAAGAAGCCCCTGTCAACCAGGATCAGTCCCAGCCTGGATCCGACGGCGGAGACGTTTTCTAGGCACGAATTGAGGATTTCACGCAGGGATTCGTGCACGGATGAGGACTTGTCCACGTATAGGGCCGCAAGGATAAGCCGCGATTTGGAGTTGACGCACTGCGCCGTGATGTACGCCTCGAATCTGTTGGTGCCGCTCTTGCGCTCTCCGCCTCTCAGGTCAGAGCCAAGTTTCTTGCTGTGGCACGGTATCAGGTGCATGTCGATGGCCACATCAAGCACATCAGGCAGCCTGCCAAACAGGTAAAGCTCATCCAGCTGTGCCCTTACCGCCTGGTTAAAAGTCTCAAGCGCCTTACCCTCGTCCGTCTTGGACAGGATATCGCGAAACCACTCGTCGCTTGGAGAATGACGTGAATATCTTGGATTCTCGATGGACTGCGCCGTGATTTCTCTCATGGCGAAGCTGCATCCGCCGACCGAAGTGTCAAGCATCGCGGCATGCAGCATGCCAACGTTAAAGTCGCTTGCGCCATATGTCGCGTTGTACCTTTTGGAGACCTCGGCGGACGGCACGATGCTTTCTCTCAGCACCTTCTCAACAGATTCATATATTTTGCCATTGTTCATCATATCGCGTCTCAGGCGATCTTTTTGGTGGTACATAAGGATCGTCTGGGCGTGCCCCCATTGATCTGTTTGCATCAGGTGCTAGATGGCACATCTGGGATTACTGAACGAGTCCTCCGGGCAGCGCATATACGCAGTCAGGCCGATCCTGTCTTGATATGGGCAGCAACGCGCGGTTCGTTTCTCCATCCTGGATTGCCGTGATCCGCTTATTCTGGCGCGGCAGATCGGCGATTATGCGCCCCTCGTGGTCCTTATCTCGTTTACCAGCGCGAACCCGCACGCGGCCAACTCCTTGTTGCTGTGATCGTTGAATTTTCTTTCGCACATGTCGCACGTGTCGTCCATACAATAGGGGGATCATTATGCATTTAAGGCGTTCATGCGCGCCGACAATTTGAGTATCATTTGCTCCATTCTGTCTATCTTGGCTTCATAGTCTTTTCTTTCACCCATGGGCATGCTCTCATGCTGTTGCCGCCGTTCTCCGTTGATCGTCAGGCCGGGAACGGCGTTGAGGTACTCTTTTGCAAGCTCCAGGGTGTTGGTGTGGTAGTAGTTGCGGTCCATCGGGGCCATGCCGGTGTGGCCCATCATGTATTCCTTCTTGGTCAGCGATGACACGGGCGAGTCGTCGGACATCGCGTCCTTGACTGTCTTGTTCCAAAACCTCCGGAACCCGTGTATGGCCGGCACGCAGTAGCGCTTGCCGTCCGTGTCGTGGCCATCGCGCAGCCCGGATTTGCCTATTATCCTTTCGATACCTGAATTTATCGCGCCATGTCCCACCATCATGGGAAACATGCCTTCGCGCTTGAATACCGGATCGTCGGGGTTTGGCGGGCGCCCGACCTCTGATGCCCACACCGTGCGCCACTCCTGCATCGCTTCCCACGCCTCCGGCGTGACAAACGTGGTGTATTCCTCGGCGCTCCCTCGGTACACGCGCACGGCCACGCAGACCGGGCTGCCGCTCCCCGACTCGGACAGCGCGTCGCCGTCGCGGCATATCGGCGTGAAATCCTTCCAGAGAAGTCTCAACCCGCCCTTGCGCATGCCGGAGCTTGCCAGCAGCAGTATGACGGCGCGGTACTTTGCGTTTTCGGCGATGACCAACAGGCGCGATATCTCCTCGCGCGTCCAGCCGCGCGCGTCCGATTGCGCTTTCCTTTCCGGAAACGTCATGTGTACGCGCTTCCACGGTATGCTGACGTCGTTCATTTCAAGCAGTTTTTTGACCGGCGCAAAATACGTGGGGATCGTAGAAGGGCTCATGCGGTCCGGGTCGCCTGCGGGAAGCTCGGTGCGCTCGCGCATGAGGCGCGATATGCCGAGCATCATGTCGCGGCACCACGTGGGATTCTCCCTGCTGCGCCAGACGAACTCGCTTGCCCTCTCCTCGAACGTCCCGTCCAGCATGTCCTCGCAGATGCCGCACAGCACGCGCTTGAGCATGTGCGTGTACATCCTGTCGGTCTCAGGCGACCTGTTCCCCTGGTGGAACAGCACCAGCGGATCGGATTCCATTACTGGCTTGACGTCTTCTAGCGAGAGCTTCACACCTCCGGGTGGTTTGAATTTATTATAAAGTCAATTACTGCTGCATAAATACGAACTTTCGCTCGTGCTTGTATGAAAGCAGCACGATGCATCTGCGGGAACACCAAGCCGGTGACTGTCGAAAGCGAGGCAGTCTGCCGCGGGTGCGGCGTGGTGCTTGGATACGAACAATACAGGGAAAAGGCAGGGGCCAGCAGGACGAATCTGTACATCCGGACCGAAAACGGCGGCCGTACCGTCAGGCTTCCTGGCCGCACAAAAAAACTTCACCTGCACAGCAGCGACAAGGGGGCAATATCTGACATCTGCGGCAAGCTTGCAATCAACGGCGCGCTGCAGCACGACGTGCTGCGAATTTACAGAAACGTGCTAAGCATGAAACTCTCAAAGGCAGCGGCTGCGTGCTTTGCGATATATTACACCTGCCGCAGTGAAAGCGTCCCATTCCATGAAAAGGATGCGATGGATGCAGTCTGCCTGGCATTTGGCGTCAGGAACGCCCCGACCATGCTAAGCGTGTTTTTCAAGGTAAACAAGATTTGTGACATTACAGGAGACGCGTGGTACGCCAAGCGCGCCGGAATGAGCATGCCTACAACCACCGAGGCCAACCCGCCACTGTTCTATCTGCGCAGGCACATCCAGAAGGTCTGCGCTGAAAACCCGGAGGCATCCTTTGATTATCTGTGCAAGAGGGCCACGCAGATATTCAACTGCAAGACCAGGGGCAATGCCGAGACGAGGGCCAAGGAGGCAGTAAAGATGGCTGCGATGAGGGCGCAGCTGAGATGAGCCAAAACGCAGACATGCAGACGATGGGAATCGACGAACTGGAAGAGCCGCTGGTGCGATGCACCGCCGGCAGCAGGCACGACGTCTTAAGGCTGGAAAAGGCGGCGCGCTCGGATCCGGCAAACCTGCCCCCGGTGCGCGTCGGAGTGGTTGACGGCAGGTGTTATCCGATGGGCGGACTGGACATACTGGAGGCGTGCAATCTCGCCTCGGTGCATGAGATCAGGATGGATGCCAGAAGGTATGAGTCCAAACTGGACCTCATGATTGACCAGATTAAGGGGGTTTCTGCAGGGGAGCACATAGATCCGCTCCGCATCAGGGGGATAATCGACGAGCTTGGGGCGCTTGGGATGTCAGCCGATGAGGCCATACAGGGGATCAACCTGCAGGGCACGTCCCTGGAGAAGGTCGTAAAGTGCGATATCACCGATGAGGCGCTTGGCGTGTTTGCAGAGTTCATTGAAACCAAACTCTCCGGCAAGCTCAGGGCGGAACTCTTGGTGGTGCCGACGCACATTCTGCTCAGGATAGCCCGCCTGGATCCCGTGGCGCAGACGGACATGGCCGAGAGGATAACCGAGATCACCATTCCAGAATCGGAGATGAATTTTGCGTGGCCGGCTCCGGACGCCATCGTTTACTTGATACGGAACACTCCGAAACCGGAAGTGCAGGCCGAACCCGTGATTGTGGGCATTACAAGGTCCGGGGGGTCAAGGCCTGCAAAGCCAGGCATTCTGGGGCAGGTGAAGCACGACGCTTTGGAAGATCTTTCGCGCACCGCCAAGGACTGCATGATAGTCACCGATGATGACGGCGAACCCAAATTTATCGTCAACAAAAAGGACAATACCGTAAGGGAGGTAAGCATGGCCGATGCCGGAAGGGCGTTCAAGCTGCATGAAAACACTGCCAAGCCGGCATACCTTGTCCCGTTGGGATCCGAGGCGCATCTGGAACTGGGGGACCGGCCGCTGCATGCCCGTGACTTTAACGATGCCAAAACGCTTGTCAGGTTTGTCAGGACGATTGACGGGGACGGAACCAAATTCTCGCTTCTCTGAACCGTCCAATAACCTCCGGGGTGCAGCCAGTCTATGCGCAATCACGCACAAGAGAGGGCCAAAAGACGTCTTGGACTCGTGGCTATCCGCGCCACCACGGGCAGGGCACTGATCAGGATGCTAGATGACGGGGATGCCGGCGGCATAACGCCCCAAATGAAGTTCAGGCTGCAGGCTCGCGGGATAATAAAGCAGTCGGATGGATCCCTGGTGCTTACGGATGTCGGCAGGTGGCAGGCAATAGCGCGCAAGATGAAACTCTGCCCGGTGGAGATGTTTATCGCATCTGACATGTACGTGGAGTACGACCTGCGAAGGCGGCAGCGGCAGCGGGACTCGTCATTTCCGTACGCGTTTCAGCCGATGGCAGAGAGGCTGACGGGGCTGCTGGATGTCAAGACCGTGCAGAACAAGATATGGAGACTCAAGAGACGCGGGATCATCAAAAGGATGGCACCAAGGCTGTACGCCCTCACAGAGGGCGGGGCAGGCCGCCTCAGAGAGTACCACTACGACGTGTACGCAATGCGGAATTATGTGCGCGCGCAGCTGCTGTGACGGCTTAAAAACACGTGGTACACACCGTTTGATGATCGAGGAGGTCCGCATCGCGCTGTTCCTTGCAATGTTTGCCACCCTTGCCTGGCTTGACCTTCGGACTCGCGAGGCAAGCGACGTGGTGTTTGTGATGTTTGGCGGTCTTGGCGCAATACTGTATGTCTTTGACTGGCAGGACGTGACCTTGTTGGTGCTGTGTTTGATGGCAGGATCCGCATCGGCAGCATCCCTGTTGTGGGGGATGAGGTTGTTTGGCACCGGAGACCTGTTTGCCGTGTTTGCAGGTTTGGTCATATGTCCGGTTTATGACGGCATCGTGCCCACCGTGCTGCCGGCGTTCATGGGAGGGTGGGTGCTGTCGCTGGTGTCTGCAGTAGCGTGGAACGTGTCACTGAACGTCTCGGATGTAATGAGGAATGGCGGCGTGTTTCTGGAAGTATCAGATGGCAGGATGCGCAAGTGTGCGGCCTTCTTCCTTGTGCACAGGCAGAGGGGGTTTGAAAGGAATACGTTTCTTGCAGAGGAGACGGTTGTAGGCAGGCGCAGGCTGAAATTTGGAATGAAGCCGCCTGATCAAGAGTTTGCCAGAACAGGCACTACAAGATACGTGGAATGCGCGTGTCCGCTCTTGCTGTTTACGGCTGCTGCGGCTTTCATGCTGCTGCTCGCGCACGGCCATATTGTGAGTTTTATGGCATAACCAGAATCCGTAAACCGTCTTGGCTGTCCCGCAATCTTAGGTATAAGGAGAGGACGGTAGCAGTCAGCACATAACCCACGTTAGGCCATATTCAAAATAAAAAAAAGAAAAGGGGTGTGTGTTCTAGTTTACAGTTATTGCTATCGTTGCGGTTGGTGAGAGTGCAGTCGGGTTGTCGATGGATTCCCACACGAACGCAGTCACGTCGTACGTGCCTGCCTCGTCTGGAGTCCAAGAGACTGCCGGACTGAGTGACTGTTCTGCTGTCAGCGAACCCTTGATCCAGTCAAGTGAGACCGTGACGCCGTTTTCATCCTGTACCTGTATGAGGTAGGCAAACTCCTGTGCCTTGTCCTGTCCGTTGGTTACGTCAGACTCTAGCTGAATCTGGGTGTCAACGGATACGGTGTCCAAGGTGTTGCCAAATGAATCGACTGCGCGCAGGTCAGAGATTGGTGCCCTCTCCAGTGGTGGTACGATGGTACCGATCAGAGTGGTGGCGCCTACTCGGAGCCTTTCTGTCTCCTTGAACGGTGCCGGCAGCGTGTTGTCGTAGTACTGCGCGGTGACTGTGTCGCCCTCTACTACCCTGAGCCTGTGGCCGCTGGTGTCAACTCCAACACCAAAGAAGACGGTGCCTTCAAAGATGCCGGTTGCAGCATTGGTCTCAGTCACGGTGAGGTCGATTCCGCCTCCGTCAGAGTCGGACCAGACGGTCACGTCAAAGTTGTCGACTGCCTCTGGGTTCAGGTTCATGTCAGGATCGATGATCCTCACTATTCCTGATCCGCTGGCAGGATAACTTGCCTCGAGCCACTGGACCTCTCCTACGTTCCACCTGATTAGGGCAGAGTTGCTTACTGTCTCGCCGTCAGAGAACTTGAATGATACGGATATTCCGCTTTCACTGTCGGTTTCTATCTCGCCGTCTGTCGGTCCTGCGCCGCCCGTCCTTCCTGTCGCATCGCCGTCGTTTCCGTCGCCGTCTGCGTCATGGGAGGAGAATCCTGTCAGGATTACCTCGCCTGTGAAGATGCCGGTGTCGGCACCAGTCTCGACAAGCTTGTAGTTGTCAAGCTCGTTTCCACGGGTGGATATCCTGACCGGGTAGTCGTCGTTGCTGTCGCCTCCTATCTCGTCTACCTGGTCGCTATCGATGTTGTGGTCAGGTGCGACTACTGTTACGTAGACCTTGTCAGTCCACGTGTAGACGCGCTGGTCCAGCTCGATGGTTGCGCCAAAGTTAGACGTGTAGATGGTCGCGGTTATGGACTCGTCCTTGTCGCCGACATAGTCAGCGCCGGATGGTCCCCAGTCTGTATACTCCAGTGTGATCTCCTCACCTCTTTCGAGGCGGTCATCGTCTATCTCGTTTGGAATGCTGATCACAACCTGGAAGATTCCAGTGTTGGGGCCAGTCTCCAAGAGGTTGGACGGTGTTGCGTCAAAGCCTCCATAATTGAGCGTTTCTGTGCCCGCATCAGAGTCCCATTCGATCAGGTCAAGGTCGTATGTCTCTGTGGAGCCGCTGTCAAGGTTCAAGTCGGGTTCGATGAGTGTCAGTATCGCGTCGCTTCCGATGATGTACGCAGTCTGGTCGGACTGGAGTACGCCGTTTCGCAAGTCAAACGTTGCAGAGTCGGTTACCGTGTTTGCGCTGCCTGATGCGTCAGATGGGTCAGTGTATTGCACATGGAGAATGTCTCCCTGCTGGATGCTGCCATCTGGGCCATCGGCGTATGAAATGGTCATCTCGTGCTCGAATACGCCAGAATCAGGCGCAGTCTCAGAGATTGGGTTGGCTGCGTTTCCGACAGTGTCAAATACCTTGTCCTCAACACCGCTTCGGAGCACGCTTATCGCCAGGGATGTGTCGTCAATGTTGTCTATTCCGTTGGATGACGTGTCATAGTCAGAATCGTTGATGCTGACATAGATGGTCAGGTCGCCCTGGTCTAGGTCACCGCCTGCTGCAGTCTCAAAGGAGGTTGCGCTGAACGGTACCGGGTAGACGGTCCTGTCAAGGCTCACGGATCCGGTGCTGGATCGTATGCCCGCAGAAGCGCTCACAGATATGATCGCACCAGAGTCGTCCCTAAAGTCGACATATTCGACTGAGACGTCTGTGCCGGTGACTGTGGCTGCTTCTCCGTTAGATTCTCCGCTGGGACAGTGGTTTTCCGGAATCGCGAATGTGCCGGTAAACACGCCGCTGTCACTTCCGGTCTCCCGGAGCGTGAACTGGCTGGCGTCAAGTCCACCAAGGCCACATCCTGCATTCCAATCTTGGCCGTCAATTGACACGGTGAGCAGTTCCATAACGGCATCCGCGTCGCTGATCATGTCGCCGTAAGTCGTGTAGATGTCGGCCTTTCCGCTGTCAACGTTCAGGTCTGCATCTTCCACTGTTACTGTGACAGTGTCTGTAACCTTGTATCCGTCAGAGTCGAGGGCCACTGAGCCCGAGTGTGTCGGGGTGTCTGCCTCGGCCGTGAACAGAGTCTCGCCGCCGGTGGAGTCCAAGTCGAGATACTCGACTGAGATGGAGCTGTCGTCAGATATCAGTATGATTGCGTCGCTGATTGTCTCGATGCCGGTGTATGTCCCTAGCTTCAGTATGTTGATCTGGTTGAGTCCGACGTACTCCAGAGTGCCTACAAAGTCACTGCTGCTGTCGCCGTCCTCTTCGAGTTCAAGCCTGTAGATAGCGTTGTTGACATTGTCGTTTCCGAATTCAGTCTCAATTTCACCATCATCTGTTTCAGTCTCACTTCCGCCATCTAGGCCGAATGAGAAGACGTCGATTATGATTGCAGCGTCAGATAGGGAACCTGTCGCCTCGGCGTTAGCAGTAACTGTACCATCAGCATTAGGAGGCCACAATTCGATTACCAGTGATGTTTGTTCACTAGAGTCGATTATGTCACCAGTCTCGTCGTCATACAGGGCTCCAAAGTTTTGTGGATCCGTATTAGGATCTCCAGGAGAGAAGGCGGGTGTAGTAAGAACCTTGGTTCCAGCATCACCGTCGTCGCCAACGTTCACAAGATCGTAGTCATCATCCCCGATGTTAAGGGTGACGGTGCCTGCGTCTGGAAGATCGCTGATATCATAGTTTAGCATGTGCGTGCCTTTGAAGGATTTCTCGTTTTGTGGAAGATGGTTGTTGACGTCCGCCCACTCACCCAAGTTAATGGTTAGTGTGGAGTTACCCGTATATGTACCAGCGTCCAGCACCAGTCTTCCCAGAAGTACCTGAAAACAGCCCAAAATCAAAACAGATCAATTAGGGCAATCTCAGAAGGTCATCGAACTACCAATGAACCAACTGAGACGCGACTTGCTTAACAACCCACGCATATATCAAGATGTTCTGGACACGGTAGGGGCAGGCATGTCCCCGTGCATCATGGTCTCACACAGGCACAATGCCATCTACGGCACCGAGGATTTTCACAGAAGCATGGCAGGCGCATGTGCGCACGGCAGGCAGGTGGCCGGATGCACCAGGTCCTCCAAGAGAATCGGCGGTGCAGACGGGGACTCACGCCCAAGTGATGAGTGGATGCGCGATGCGGCATCCCGGACGCGTGGCAGCGACGTCTACAAATGCTTTGCCAAGACAGTCGTCCTGCAGCTTGACCAGATGCGCAAGATGAGACTGCTCAAGAAAGACCAGGAGATTGACTTGGCAATCGACATGCACCTGATACCCAGATACGACAAGAGCTACGGGGCAGAACTGGTGCGCTCAAAGGCCAAGGACGGGACACACGTCTTTGAGAGGTACATCACGATACAGTCCACGGTTCAGAACCTTCGCCTCGTGTTAGGCGTCCTGAACATGCCGTCACTTGAGGATACTGCCGATTTCGTGCGTAAAATCATCGGCTCTGCACGGGACGTGGGGGCCTGCATCGGAATGGCGATGCTGGACAGGGGGTTCTTTACGGCAGACGTAATGGGGACGCTTGGGGACATGGGCATCAAATATCTGATACCATGCAAGAATACGGATACTGTGGTGGATGCCATCGCAGAGTTTGCTACAGGCAGGCGCGGCCGCGTCTCCAAATCCGTCATCGTCGGGGGAGATGGCAGGGAGGTGTCGTATACGATGACCATCACAGAAAGGAAGAAGAGGAAGAAAAGAAAGGACGACGACGAGCTGCTGCCGCACGAGAAATACATCGGGTTTGCCACCAACGTCCCCGACGTGGATCCGGACTCGTACGGGAACAGGTGGGGCATAGAGACTGGATACCGGATGATAGAAAACACAAGGGCCAAGACGCACAGCAAGAACCCGATGGCGCGACTTTTGTGCTTTGTGTACTCTGTAGCCGTCTTTAACGCTTGGGTAATGGCAAACGCAACGCTGATGCACGTTACCGGGATTTATCCCACGGATCCCCCGATCACCCAACAGGATCTCAGGGACATGCTGCTGTTGCTGATCGTATTTGGCTACAAAGAGCCGCCGGAGCCCCCGCCGCCGGTGCTACCCTGAGCTACTTCTGGGAAGACTGAGCACAAGTATGTCGCTGACATCTGTGACTGTGGGTTCTCTGTAAGTCCTGACATCACGTAGCTCGTCCGTATCAGCACCGTCAGCCGTTTCCAGTTCTACTGAAACTGTCCCTGCCAAGGTGAACGGGTCGCCAATCCTGATGGTTGGAATGACCCTGTCTGTATCTGCAACTGCGAGGGTTTCTTCTGATAGTGAGTTGGTGTTGGCGTCACTGTCTGTCAGCGTGATTGCGATCTCCTCGCCAGAGTTCCACTCGTCTCCTGCATCTATTACGATGTTGGTCGTGGCGTACTCTATGCCGGATGTCACGGAGTTGTCATATTCGATTGAAAATGACAGTCCCCGTCTCGCATCGGATGTAGTCTTTATGTTTGGTTCGTCGTCTGGCGCGTTAGTGAATATGGAGTCGTTGTCTCCGTCTTCTGTGAATGTTACCCAAAAGGTACTGCCGACTTGAGTACAGGTGTCACCCTCACACGTGAGCAGGCTCCTTGGGTCGCTAATGTCAAACGCCTCAAGAGCCGTAGTAACGGCGGTTCCGGCGATATCAGCGGTGTCAAGAGCAGTATCATAGGCTATCTGTGCTGAGCCCCTGTAGTCATCAGGTACTGGGTCAGTACCCTCAGTTATGTTTGTTATCTCCTGCTCAGTGGCGGGAGTAACATCTCTGTCTCCGTTTCCAACTACCCTTTCTAAGGCTATCAGTGCGGTACCCTTGTAGTCATCGCTTTCTGCATCATTGGAATCTCTGTCTCCTGTACCAGCGACTGCTTCGTAGTCTACCAGTAGACTGCCCTTGTAGTCATCGCTTTCTGCATCATTGGAATCTCTGTCTCCTGTACCATATAGGCTTTCGAAGAGCAATTGTCTGAGACCCTTGGAGTCTTCATCAAAGTCAGCAAGGTTCGCGGGTGCAATAAAGTCTGGGAGAGTGGCAGTGGTAACATCGTTTCTGGTAACGGTAACACTGGCTAGAGCGGCATCGTCAATGGCATCAACGCCAGAGGCGGTGTCTCTATCGCCTTGCCCATATTCTGCAATAAGCCTTATTTTGTCGGTTGTGGCTGCAATTGGGTTAGTAATAACCTCGTCTGCAAGATCAATTGCGTTGTCCAGTATTCGCTTTGCTTCTGCGCGATCGAATTGAACATTAGCAATAGCCGTTTCATATGCAGTATTAGCGTTATCGATGTCAGTATTTCTGGTTTGAGCAGCGGTTACAAGCCCTGCAAGGCCAGTAGCAGTCCCGTAGAACTGCGAGTTCCCGTCAGTGCCAAATGTCCATGTATCCTTACCAGTAGGATCCACATTCAGTGCCTGGTCTTCGATGGTAGCCACCACGCCGGTATTCTGCGGGTAGTTGTTCCTGTCCAGACTGAGTCCAGATGCAGGATTATCAATATCCAGAGTCACGGTCTGGTCGCCTCCTGCCTTCTCGTAGACGATGTCAAATTCGCCACTGAGTTCAAAGAGATAGACATTTGCCTCCGTACCGCCTAGAGTATCAGTTGATCCTCTAGCTGGTGTGTCTCTGAGATAGTTTCCGGTAACGTCCGGAGCACAGAGGGCACCAAGAGGTGGAGCAGCAGCAGTACACGCAAGATCGAAAATGGTTTCAAAGTCCTCGTCTGCAAAGTATCCATACCATGCACCAGAACCAGCCTGATACATTGTAAGTTTATCACCGCCCACAGTTACACGTGGTTCGGCATTACCAAGCTCGTTGATATCCTCGTCATTTACGATGACCTCCACTATGTTGGTTTCTGCAATCTCGTTGCCTGCGTTTTGTCCCTCTGCTGAAACCAGAAGGTTCGGGTTGCTGTTTATCTGGGCTGCCTGTGCCGGCTCCATGCCGGGTATGGCAAACGTGAGTCCGCCTGCCACCATTATCGTCATCAGTGTTAAACTAGTTTTTTCGTAACTGTGTAGTTTTTTGATCAAATGTTGAATTCCATGCCTACAAACGTCTGTGTAGTTTTTTTGAAACTATTTTTAATCACTTGATCGAGTTTTTCTCTCCATTCCAATTTTTAGATCATCAGTTCCCACGGTTTGCATTATGTCTGATGATAATTCCGAGTCAAGGATTGCAGAACTGGAGGAAAAAGTGGAGATGATGGCAGGGCAGCTGGCCAAAAAGGACCAGCAGATAGCCAAACTCACTGATCTTTACGCTGCCGCCCTCAGGCAGATCCAGGACCTCACGGCAGAGTTGCAGGAAGCAAGGGGCACCATATCGGCTGCCGTTGCAAGGAGCATCGGCGCAAAACCTGACAAAAAGACGGGCAGTGCCAGACGCCGCACAAAGGCCAAGGGCAAGCCAAGCGTCCACAGGCGCACGGGCCTTGCGCGTCCTGAAAGAATAGACGCAGAGGAGACGGCAGATCCCCACACGTGCGACAACTGCGGCAGCTCCGACCTCTCCGAGTGCGTATCCACGTACACAAAGGTGGTAAGGGAGGCTGCCAAGACGGAACTAAAGCACATCAAGGTGACAGTAAAGAGAAGACGTTGCAGGAACTGCAAGAAGACCGTGTCCGGCAGGACTCCGCTGGCACTGCCAAACTCCAGGTACGGGATCAACTTTATGATAATGATGGTCATCCTCAGGCTGCACGGCATGTCAGACCTCAGAATATGCAATATTGTCATGATGATGTACTCGGCAAGAATCACGGAATCTGCGATAAACCGTATGGTGTGCAGGATGGCCCGGGAGCTCGGGCCGCTGTACGAGAAGATCAAGGAGGAGGTAAGAAACTCGCCTGCGATAAACGGGGACGAGTCCGTCTGGCGCGTCGACGGCACGAACTACTGGCTGTGGGCGGTGGTAACAAGGTACGCCGTAATCTACGAGGTGCACCGCCGCAGGAACTCGAAGGTTCCAAAAAAGATGCTCGGCAAGGACTACCCGGGATGCGTGACGTCTGACTCGTGGGGAGCGTGGAACGTCATAGGAGCCATGCACCAAAAGTGCCACCTGCATTACGTCCGGGACGTCAAGGCCACCCTGAGATACAAGAATCCCGGCCAGGACTACCGTCGGCACGCAAGGACGCTGCGCGCGATACTGCGGGACTCGCACGTCGACGGCGCCGTTCCGGGAGGGGCAGACGCGCTTGCCGCAAAGAAGAGGCTGGATCGTCGCATCGCGTCCATGATAGGCAGGCTCGAGAAGAACCGCGACTGCAAGCACTGCAACAGGATGCGCAAGAGGCTGGTGCGGGAAAGGGATCACCTGTTTGCGTTTCTGGAGACAGACGATGTCGAATACCACAACAACCGGGCAGAGCGGGCCATCAGGCCGTGCGTCATCCTGCGCAAGAACAGCAACGGGAGCAGGTCAAAGAAGGGCGCAGACGCCATTGCCACGCTGATGAGCATCAAGCAGACATGCAAGGCAAGGGGAGATGATCTTGGCACGGTCCTGCGCGAGGGTCTGGTCCTATGTCAAAAAAATACATAGTTTCTTGGAGACATGGAATTCAGCATTTGATCAAAAAACTACACAGTTACGTTTTTTCGTAAGTTTGCGTTCTTTATTGTGTTTGTGTTTCTTTCTGTAAATTGTTTTTTTGGTGTATTGCTATTTGCAATACGTGTTTTTATGTTAAACATGTTATTGAATTTCAATCAGGAAAACAGTATTTAAATGAAATGAACGATTGATTCATTTCTTGCCCCGGAATCACTCCGCCGTAGTCAGTGGCACGGGGTTTCCGCCGCTGTCCCAGGCAAATACCGACTCGTCATCGTATGGAAACTTGACTATCAGCGATACCAGGCCAAAGAAGTTGTGCAGGTCGGTGACTGACGGTTCGGCCGAGCCGCTTGGATGGGAGTGGACGAGCCCCACATAGCTCATGTCAAAGGGGAGAAACGAGTGCGGGAATCCGGCAAACGTGGGGCCCGTCTCGCTGAACGGCGGAATGACAAGGCCGTCAATCCTTATCTGCCCCTTCCTGGACTTGCCCTTGAGTATCAGGACTGCCTCGTTGGGATGCTTCATCTTGCAGTAGGACAGTATGCTGTCAAGCGCGTCCCTTTGAAGCACGACGCTGCGCTCGATCTTTTTGGTCTTGAATATCATCACACCAATGATGTCATGCCCTGGCCAATTTTAGGATTTCAATACGTATTGGAACTTTGTGGACTGCCCCAGCGCGTCGCCAATCTGGGACTTCAGCAGGACGATCCTTGATGCGGCAGCGTCCATGTCGTCTTGGATCACCTGGATCCTCTCCTCGGCGCTCTCCTTGAATGCGATGCTCTTGGCAAGATCCTCCTCTGTGGTCTGCAGGTCGTCTGATCTTACGGCGTTCATCTCCTCTTCAAGTCTATGGTACTCTGCATGATGCTCGGAGATCTGCCTTGCAAACGCACCGACTGACCCTGCAGTCTCTGCCAGGTATGAAAGCGTCTTTGGAACGTCCTTGACCGAGATGGAGCCGGACGATATTCCCCGCTTGACGTTTGCCAGTATCTCGCCGATGGGCGCCAGGTTTGGCGCCACAAGCACGCCGAACGGGTCTGCGATGAGCCCCGAAAGGACCCTCTTTTGGTCCTTGTCCAGTGCCGAGCCGTACTCGTACCTGCCCAGGGGCCTTGAGATCTTGGCAAACTGCGAGTTTATCCTGGCCCGGATCTCGGCCTTTTGCCCTGCAAACGCGTCAAGGTTGTCCTTCAATTCCACATACCTGCAGTATCTGTCAGAGGACTTTATCTTGGCAATCAGGCTCCGGATGAACGCTATTGCAGCATCCCTCTCCTCGATGTCTTTGCGCAGCTCCCCGATCCTCTGGGATCCCTCCTGCCTGGAGGTTCCCAGGGCACCGATCTGGTCGATCATGCCGGTTATCTCGTCGGACTTGGCCACCACAGAGTCGTACTCGGAGATCAGCTCGCGGATCCTCTTGTGGTGGGTAGTCATCATCTCAAGGTTGCTCTTTAGGCGTCCGGCGTACTTTTTTGCAAATATGTGTATCACCTTGGACTGCCGTCCAAGGACGGATCCGACCTTCTTGAGGAGCTGGTTCAGGGTGGACTCGAAGGCAGGCACGTCCCGAATGGACGATACCGGCTGCAGGTGGGCCACCTCCCTCTTGATGACCTCAATGACCTGCTTCTTTCCACGGACTACTATCACTGCAAGATGCTTGTCTATGTCGTCAACGTTGAGGCTGTCCCTCTCCAGCAGGTTCCCAATCCTCATCATGTCATCGACAAGCGGCGCGATCGCGTCGCGCAGGTAGATTATGTCATGGACTGCACGTGCGGCCTTTGTCTGGTTCAGTTCGGCAAGTACACTGGGCACGTCATGCAGGCCGATCTCGCTGCGCTGCGGAACCTCCCGGACAGGCTCGTCCTCCCGCTTCTTTCTGCCCCAGCCAAACACCATCCCAGTATATTGGTATTTGGGGATTAAAAATCGTTGGACTTTTGGGTGCCTTGCCGGAGCGGGAAAGGGCCTGCGGGTAACTCCAAGGGCCGATGGCGTGAGCGGTTCCTGCTGCCTGTCGTGCAAGTTTTAAATCCCGCATCGCGCGCAAGCCAGCATGGGGCCAGGGTCATTCCACACGGGAACTCTGAAGAGGACCGCCACGGTCGGGGCGCCTGCAGAAAGGGCGTGGAGGGTGCTTGGCAACATCGTGGGGCTGCCTGCATGGGCCGAAGGGGTGCAGGATGCGGCATACCTGTCAAAGAAGAGGAGGGGCGTCGGCGCAGTCAGGCTGCTCACGTTTGCAAACGGGGACAAAGTCGAGGAACACATAGTCGACTGGAAGAACGGGGAGCACTTTACGTATGCTGCAACAGACGGCCTGCCGCTGCGGGCCTATATTGCCACGATATCGCTCAGCCCGGCACCGGCAGGGAAGACAAGGATAGCGTGGAGGTCGTACATGAACAGCCAGAGAATGGCAGAGGCGGAGTTTCTTGCGTTTGTGGAGTCCATGGGCTCGTTCTATGAAAAGTCCCTTGGCAATCTGAAGAGGCTGCTTGAGGGATGACGATATGATGACGAAACCAAGGCGTAAATAGACTGGCTGCCTAAAACCGGCATGAGCGACATGCGATTCATCCTGGCCGGTGTCGCACTGATCTTTGCAGGGTTTGTGGTACTGGGGGTTCTCGGAGACAGGTACAGTGGCGCGTTTGTGGAATCAGGCGAGTTTGGGACATGCTACGAGTACGCAGATGAGAGCACGTACGTGGAGGGCCCCCGCGAGGATGCGCTGCTGCCGCCATGGGGGGAGGGGGTCCGAGAGGAGATTCCGCCCCGGGAGGTCGACTGCGCAGACAAGATTCGAGCCGAGGTGCTGTTCCTGTCCCTGGTGATCGGGATCATCGGCGCAGGGGCAGTCGCACTCGTCAAGGGGATGAGGGGAGACTGGGACAGCAGGGTGAGGCCCGAGGACATAGTGGGGCCGGGCAGAAGGGAGAGTCCGGGCGATTCCAAGTGATCAAAGGTTATGGGGCAGCCGGCGGCGGCGGCAACGGCCGGCCGGATTCTCCGGACAGTGCGTCCCCGAGGTTCTCCAGAGTGTCGAATATCGCGCCCCCCGACCTGGTTATAAAGTACTCCACCTGCAGGTTTACCAGGGCAGCAGAATTGTCCCCTGCAAGCCTAAAGTCGCTCCTGTACCCGTAGATCCTCTTTCTTTGTGCAAACGCGTACCCGATCTCGGCTGCGACCCCGCTGTCGACATCCGTGCCGTCAAGCACGGCTACGACCACGTCGGATTGGTCTATGTCCCGGGTGTTCTGGTCTGCCACGGAGTCGTTGAGGCGCCCGAGGTGCCGGTTCTGGGACTCCAGGGGAAGCCTTTGGATGTCTTTGATCTTCTGCGCAACCTCTGGCAGGCTTCTCCACGGGTCCAGCACCGTCAGGTTCTTCTCCTGCAGGAACGGGACGATCTTTGCCAGGTACTCCACGCCTGCAGAGGTAAAGCCGTACGGGCTTGCAAGGTATATCGTGGTCATGCCACCACGTCTGGCACGCGCGTTATTAGGGGTTTGGGGATCTGCACGAATTCAGGCGGCGGCGGTCTCTTTCTTTATCAGGGTGACAGTGGAGCGGATCTTCTTCATCTTCTGGATGTTCCAGGATACGACCTCCCTGATCTTCTCAAAGTTCTCTGCCTGGATCTTCACCATCACGTCATGCGTCCCGATGGTCTCAAAGACGTCCACTGTCTGCTCTATCTCATGCAGCGCCTTGATGACCTCGGATTCTGCCCCCAGATCACAGTTCAGCATGACATACGCGGTAACCATAAACTACACAGGAAGCCATGATTATTTAAAGATGGGCGATTGGCTGGGCCGGCAGGATCACCAGACGACATGGACCAGATCCTTTAGGTTCCGTCGGGACTTTGGGAACTTTGTCTGCTTGGGGTATCCGATGCACAGGATCGATGACGGGACAAGATCGGTCCCCAGCACGGCCATCACCTTCTTCTCGTCAAACATGCCTATCCAGATGGAGCTCAGCCCCAGCGCCTGCGCTGCAAGCTGCGAGTAGCCTGCGGCCAGGGTGGCGTCCTGGATTGCAAACTTTTTGAGGATGTACTCAGAAAAGTCAAACTTTACCCGGGAGGGATTCTTGCAGAAGGCAAGGACCACCGGCGCGTGGACGTACGGCTGGTTGTTGCATGCCTCCACCAGGCGCACCTTCTTTTCGGGGCTACGGACGTAGAATATCTCAAACCCCTGATAGTTTCCCGCAGTGGGGGCCGTGTCTGCAGCCGCGATGATCTTGTCCACCTTGGTTGCATCGACTGGCCTGTCAAGAAACCGCCTTGTGGAGCGCCTCTTTGCCATCACCGCGAAGAGATCGGTGTCTACGACCTCGGAGACTTGGGATGCGAGAATGAAGTTGAGAAGCTTGTTCCGGGTGTCCTGATCATGCGGGTCTGGAACGTCCTTGGGCTCGTAACCGAGCGGATATATTCTCTCCTGGACATCATCCGGGCTCAACATACACAGGTATGGCGTGACCTATTAAAGGATTGGAGGCGTTGTGGCGTATGAATTCACCTGTCCTTCCTGTCACAAAAAAATGATCATACTGATCCATATGCTGGCAATACACATCACTTTACATGGTAAATTCACGGCACATGAGCAGGGACCAGCTAAAAGAGGAACTCCTAGCACGGAACCGGGAGATTGCCACCCTCAAATCCGATCTTGAGAAGGCACTTGGCAGGATAGAACGTCTTGAAAGGGCCTTGGGGTACAGCGAACGCCTCATGACATACTATACAAACCCCAACACGCCGCCCTCATCTGAATCCCTGGAATGGAAGGCCCAGAAGAGGGAGCGGGCAAAAAAACAGGAAAAGGAGGGCAAATCCAAGCGCGGGGGAAGAAAGGGACACGCGGGGGCGTCGCGCCCCCACGACCCGGAAAGGACCGTATCCCACAGGTTCGGGCGCAGGAAGTCGGGCAGGAGGCGGGTGCCGGTGCTCCCGGAATGCGGGTGCGGCGGCGGCGGCGGCCGGATGGCGATTGGCAGTCCGCGCGTGCGGGACATCACGGACATCAGGGTGACTGCGTGCGAGACGCGGCACCGCGTGGAGACTGCAGTATGCGGCTCATGCGGCCGCAGGGAAGATGCTCCAAACGACCTGCCGCGGCGGGGCAACTTCGGCAAGGGCATGGTCGGACTCGTCTCAGAACTGCGCGCGGCACGGGTGCCGCTCAAGGGAATCTCGGTCGCGGTGCGCTCCATAACGGGCATTATGCTTGCAGGATCCACCGTCAACAACATCATGGCACGCGTCGGGGACGCCTCGGGCCACGAGGCAGGCAGGATCCTCGGGGAAGTGGAGGCTTCTGACTGTGCCGGGTTTGACGAAACCAGCTGGCGAAACGACGGCCAGAAGGTACACGCAAACGTGGCACAGTCGGGCAAAAACATCGCAATAAACATCAGCCAGAGCAGGGCCACGCTCATGCTCGATGCCATGGACAAATTTGACGGGGTGGCGATAACTGACGGGTACACCGGATATGACAGGTTTGACAAGGACGGCATGCACCAGTCGTGCTGGGCGCACGACCTCCGGCAGACAAGGCACCTGGCAGAAAAATACTGCGCCGTGCCTCCCGAGACCAAACGTGTCCGGCGGCGGCGGCAGCAGCTCCACGAGGACCACAAGTGGGTGTTTGAGAGGGCAAAACTGCTGGCCGCGCAGGAGGCGCGCTCGCCACAGCTGCGGCATACGATGAACCGCACCATGCAGGACGTGCTTGACCGGTACCGCGATGCCGGTGGTGGTGGTAACGATGACGACATGCAAAAGGTGCTGGACAAGCTCGAGAGGCACCTGCACCGCATGTTTGCGTTCCTGGAGCATCCCGGCGTCGAGCCTACAAACAACGCCAGCGAGAGGGCGCTGCGCTACCTGGTGGTGTTCCGCAAGATAAGCGGGCAGACCAAGGGCGGCTCCAAGGCCATGAAGCGCCTTGCAGATTTTGTCACGTGCGTCCTCACGTGGAGGGCACATGGCAAGAGCGTGGCCGAAGAAGTTGGTCGACTGATATAAGGGGCAGGTGAATTCATACGTTGTGGCGTTGTCCACACCTTCGTCAAAAAACCATCGATAAGCTTAAAGATCATCAGCGTCAGGCATCAGAAAGGTTTTGGATCACCGATCCCGTCCACAATTAATGAATTCCAACAGGAAAAAGAGGAAGGCAAAGAACAGAGACAAGGAAAACAGCGACAAGGAAAACAAGAAGAAATGGGTACGGCCGAAAGGCTACAGCAAGGAATACGAGATACGAAGAAGTGGAGAGGGGAAGCGTGTGATTCACAGCATCCGTTCCCTTACCACCACCCTGTACGAGATCTGCAAACCCGAGTCCGACAAGGACCGGCGCAGAATCTCCTACTTGATCTGCCTCGTGGACAAGGAGTTTCGCGGCAACTCGTACCGGGAACACGTCTCGTACCTTGAGGCAAACCCGGGTTCACTGCACGTCTGCGGCTTAAAAGCCGTTCCGTCCAAATCATGCCTGCATGCAGCAGCCAAACATCTGGCAGAGCAACAGGAGATGCTGATGGGGGTGATGCCAAGACAGGCAGGAGGCGACGCATGCGGTCCGCTCCTTGGGGACGCAAGCGGGTTTTCCATCAACATCTACGCCGACTGGGAGGATGCCAAGAAGGGCATCATACCCAGGCGTCAGTTCGTCAAGCTGCACATACTGGTAGCCCCGCACGGAAGGATCGCCGCATGCATGGTGACGCCCGGACTTGCCCACGACTCGCCTATATTCAGAAAGATGTTTGCCCGCACGCCAGACGGCGACGGGCATGTCATGCTGGATTCGGCGTATGACGCGCACGCCAACTGCAAGATGATCTACGACAGCGGCAGAAAACCGGTGATCTGGCCCCGCAAAAACCACACCGCAAAGGGCTTCAATCCCAGGGCAGAGATGCTCCGCTGGTTCAGGCGGGATCGGGAAGGATTCGAGAAGGTGTACCACCAACGCAACCTCGTCGAGTCCGTGTTCTCGTCCATGAAGGAGAGGTTCGGTTCCGTCGTGGCAGCAAAGACGTTTCCCATGCAAAGGCTCCAAGTCATCCTGAGAAGCATCTGCTACAATCTGATAGCATAGGGCTCCGGCAGGGGCAGAATGCCGGTTTCCGGTTCCAGCGGATGCCATGCACCACATGATGAAAACAGTTCAAAAATGACAAATCGTAGGCATGGCAGTGTCAAAAACCCCTCCAGGGTTACGATTTAGGACACCTGCACGAATCCAAAATATCGTGAAATGAGACCTAATTATCAAAATGTGGACAACGCCGAGGCGTTGTGATCATTCTGCCTCAAAGCCGTCGCATCCGGAGTTGCACGGCTTGTTCATCACGCCCTCGCAACGGCCGGCCTCGTCGTGCATTATCCGGTGGTGCCCGCACACCCTGCACCTCTCCCGAAAGTGGAGGATCAGCCTGTCCAGGGGAATTCCCGATGCCAGTATGCGGGATTCGATCTCTCCGGCCATGGCAGGTCTTGCAGTCATGCGACTTTAAAGATTTTGAGGGCGTTTTGGGGGTATCTGGTGCCAGGCGGGCGGGCGGTCGGTCGGTCGGTCCCGGGGTGTCAAACTATTATTGCGCGCTGCGGATACACGAGTCATGGGGATATTTGACTGGCTGAACCGGATGAGTCACCGTACGCTGTTTCTGATATTCGGGCCGCTGTCGATCATAACGTTCTACCTGCTATTCACCAACTGCTACAGGATATACGGAAACCACTGCTTTTACATTCCATGAGGGTGATTGTGGTGGCGCCGGGAAAGGGATTCGAACCCCTGCATGCTTTCACATAGCCGTTTTCGAGACGGCCGCCTTACCGCTTGGCTATCCCGGCAACTAGGCTGGGATGTACCCCAAAATAAATCAGGTTAGATCCTCAAATAACCCACCTATGCCAACATCCGTTCCCGCCAGACTGCCTATTCCAACTGGCTTTCGATCTGCATGCCTTATGCCCCGTCGATTCTTAGGCTTTCTTTGGTAGGTTCTGTGTAATCTTGGGCACCTGAACCCGGGCGGGGTAAGGCGGAATAGCTTGGGGGTGTGGAGGCACTGTTCAAATTGGGCGATCTGACGGTTCTATTCGAATGAGGTTTGGGCATGATCCACATTTTTGAACAGTGCCAAAAATGGCGTTCAAAACGCCTAAATATGATCTTGGCGTAACACAAGTACGGTTCCCGTCAGTGGTCGCTGGCTACGTGTCCTTAGAGGCACAGGGACCGCCTTTTATCTGAACACGCATCCCGTCCGGTAATAGCCGCGTACGCGTTCACCTCCCCCCTTGCCAATTCCACGCTAGTCGGGATGTCATACATGGGCATGTGATTGACTCCATCATGGAATCATCCACCAGAAGACACGTCGGTGTGAAAATGTATGGCAATGCCATCCTGCAGGCAGGCCTGAGGCTTTTTGCGGCATGATCTGCGATGCATCCTGCCTAAGCCAAATGGTGCGGCAACGATCCGGATCTGCGGGATGTCGTGGCACGGTTATTTGAGATTCGGAAATATCGGGGGCGGTATTCCGGACCCGAACATGTCCTGCGAGGCATCGGCAGTCACCGCGTCCCCCGAGAACATTCCAAGCTTTTCTGCCGTGGCGTGAATCGTCTGGAGTTTGGCAAAAGTGTCGGCTGCCTTCCAGTTGGGAAACGCGTGGTGTATGTCGCGCGGCCTTACGATGTGCGTTCGTACGGCCCTCTCGCACGCGTTGTTGTTGCCGTCCATTCCAGGATGCCTGATAAACTCTGTAAGGTATGGCGCGGCGCGTTCAAGCGAGCCTGCAAAATCGCGGCTCTTCTCGTCTGAGACGCATCCGTTGCGGCAGGCATCGACGAGCGTCAGGATGCGTTTTTGCAGGGAATCCTGGCTTGATTTGACGTATTCTTCCAGTCCCGGGGTGTTTTTGACGAGTCGGCCTGCGTCGCAGGCCGACTCTTCTGCCCTGCCGGCCATCTCGAGTGCATTCCTTGCGGCGGTCTTGGCGTCCCGATATATCTTGAGCAGCGTCACGTACCACGCATACTCGAAGGAATTGACTCCGTGGCGTATGGCCAGGCCCTCGCACTTGCGAACCACGTGGACAAAGCACGTCTGAAAGTCCCCCTCAAGGGCGTTGCCGGCACGGTACATGTCTGCCACGAACGGCCTGTTCAGCACCATCCAAAGCACGTCCCTCATGGTCTCCTTGGTCTTGTCAGGCCTGATGCATACCAGCACGCAGTATTTTGAGATCAGTAGTATGGCCTGCACGTTCTTTCCTGCGACCTTTTCGCCGGACTCGTCTTCGGACACGCTTGGCGCCATGCTCATCTTTTCTGTTATCTGCGTGATGAGCGGCCGCCTCATCAGGCCGTTCCATGCGGTATGGCCGCCGGCGTCGGGTTCGGGGCGCGCAGGCGTGGGGAACGGCGCCCCGAACAAGGGAGACGGCATGTCCTCCTTTGGCTCCGGCAGCCTCGGGGCGTCTCCGAGGCTGCCGCGCGTTGCTATTGCCTCTAGGGCGTGGGATATGCACCCCAGTGATGCCCTGATGCCGTGGTTTGATGCCAGCAGGTACTGCATGCTTCTGAGCGAAACCGATACCCTGTGCATGTTGGCAATCTTCTTTCTCAGGTTGGGGCCAAACCACGTTCCGGGAATCGAGTCCGCGTCAGGATACGTGACTGCCTGGCACGTGAGGCAGTACCCGGGCGCGATCATCTCGGCATAACAGACTGGCTTGCCGGATTCGGTGACATCTATCACCGTCTTCCAAAAGGCATCCTCGGGCAGCATGTAGGTGCCGCCGCAGTTTTTGCACATGGGCGCACTGCACATCCTGATGTCAGCCGGCCTGCGGCCGTGGGAGACTCCCGGCTGACCCGGCCGGTGTCCGGGCTTTTTGCCCGTATCTGGGGCATCGCCCGTGTCTGCCCTTACCTGCGGATCACTTTTGAAGGCTCTTCGCTTCCGGGTAAACAGCACGGCGCCCCTGGATGAATGGTTCCAACTCTCGTGGACTGAAAGTTCCCGGGCCAGCTGCTTCTTCTCTGCCTTCAGGGTCCGGATCTCCTCTGCCTGGTGCGCCGTCTCCTCGATAACGACAGCCAGCGTCTTTCCGGTGGTTCCCAGAGAGGCTGCGACCAGGCCCAGCAGGATCTCCACGATTCCCCACACGCGGCGCAGCTCTGCCTGCAGTATGATCCTTTCGGATTTCGGGACAACCATTCAGGACTGCACCTGCATCCGCCGCGACGCCGTGCAGTTTGCATTCTTAAATACGGATTCTGCGTGTGTATATTGGCGCACGTGCGTGTGGGTCATGGTAATTCACATCTCACGTGCAGCCGTTTTAATCACCTAATCTAAAAAATCTAATTTTGTTTGTAAATTCTGACCCATCCAATTGTCATATGTGCCAAAAGGCTCAACAGTGTCGCACCAAATGGAGGGGGGAGGTGAACGCGTACATAGCCGCCGTCAAGGTTGAAGTACTTCTCCTTGATGGATTCCCACCTACGTTGCTTCTCGCCCCTGGAGTCTCTTGCTAATCATCACATCACCTGAGCCACCACTCGATCCTGCCGCGCCGTGATCACGTTTGGTTTATCTGGGGTGGTATGAATTCACCTACCCTTCCTGCCACTGGGGTGTAGGTGAATCGTTGAATATTATAGACACCTATAGGCATCTATGGGTGTGTCCTAGTAATAAAAAATGCCATTTCATGTGCCAGGATGCCAAAGACATGATTGGTGCCAGAACCCGTCGACACCAACAGTGCCGCACCATTAATCCCCCACAACCCATAAAATCCCCCAAATCCAAGACACTGTGCGGAGGCTCCGCTAGGAGGCGCGTGTCAAGACGCGCCGGTTACGCTGCAAGTGTCGCGATTTGATCCTGTGTGAGCCTGCCGTCTTTTGCCTGCAATCTGGCCACGAGCTCGACGTTGTAGCACATGACACGGATCGCAGTCTCCCTTGTCCGGTTCTCGTGTTTTCGGCACCTGGTGCTGTCCCCGTACATCTTCTTGAGGGCTGCAAAGACTGCCTCGATGATGCTGCGCTGGTGGTATTGCGAATCAAACCTGTCCTTGTCATCCATGTACAGGCTTACCATCTCGCGCCACGACTGACTTCCCCTGGCGTTGCGTATGGTGTTGGATTTTGGCTTGATGCGGGGCACCATTCCCATCGCAGATATCATGTTGCACATGAGCCTTGCCAGGTATGCAGAATCCAGGCAAAAGTCACCGGTGCCTAGGCCGAGCCTGCCGAGCATCGCGTACAGCCCGTTTATGTCTGCCACCGCGCTGTCAGTTGTCATGCAGTCGATTATCACCCTGGTGCGTATGTCCACGATTGCGTGCAGCTTGACCCATCCCTTTCTGGTACGAAAACTGTCGGTCCTGACGTTAAACCACCTGACAAACCGCAGGTACGAGTACCCGGTGCTGTCTGCTGCCAAGGAGCCTGTCCCCACCTCCCTGATGGCAATCCGGTGTGCCTCTGCCAGATACCATTCCGGGATCAGGCCGTAGGCGCGTGCTATCGTGCTCTTGGAGGGAATTCTGTCCAGGCCCATCCTGGCTGCCATGACGCCGTTACTTCGGAGAATGCCGACCATCTTGCGGTAGGTCGTGCGCTGTGCCTCAAGCATGATGCAGACAGCTGCCATGGCGCCAGGCGGGTATGCCGTCATGCCACCCAGACCGGGCCAGACGGCGTACGGATCCCCAAGCTCTTTGATTATCCCCAGCACGGTATTCAGCATGAGGCCCGGCATGTACTGCTGAACCAGATCGTACTGTCGTTGGTCGCGTTTCTTTGTAGTCATTAGGCGATGCCGTGATCCGCCGATCCATATCTTTTGTCATCCTAGAGTATATCTCTCTAGGACACACCCGGCATCTATGGAACAGTCAAGTATTGCGGTCTCAAAAATCCAAAGAAGAATGGGAACAGTTTAAAAACCACCCAAGCGAATCCATGGAAACCATGATTAATAGGATCTTAAAATCCAAAGCTGAGGAAGATGCAGACCTGCTTACAGAAAAAGACATTCTAGAGATTAAGGCATCGATTTTGGAGATTGAAAAAGGCGACTACCAAACTCAGTCTCAAATGAAAAAAAAGTATGGGCTATAAATTTGGCACGTGGCTGGAGGGTGGTTTATTTCGCCCGGGCTCAAAGAGATCTTGATGGTCTTGGAGAAGATCTTGCCAAAAAAATCATTTTGTTGATGGATGAGATTGCTTTGGATCCTTACAGATTGCTTGAAAAGATGGTAAACTCGCCGTTTTACAAATTTAGAATGGGAGGCTATCGGGGAATTGTGAATACCGTCAATGACAAACTGGTTTTACATGTAGTCAAGGCAAGACATCGCTCACAGGCTTGTAAAAAACAATCCTGAATGCAGGTTAGCCCTGCCCAATGCCGATCAGTTCGTCGTTGAACCTTTTTTTGATCTGCGTCCGGGTGCGCTCCCAATCCTCGTCGCTGATCTCGTCGGTGAATATGGAGCGTATCTCGGGTTTGGCGCCGGTGGCCAGGAAGATCTCCCGTATCTCGGATTCGCCAAGCGGAAAGTAGGACGTGATTCGAGATGCCGTGCCGTCAGTAGCGTGCCTGATCTCAAATATACGATCCTCCAGGCATGGTCTGAGCGGGGACGGCGCCTTCATGCCAAATACGGGAGTGCGTCCATATTAAAACCGGTTCCTGACAGGCAAGCAGGCAGACAGGCAGGTTCCCGGACAGATCTCCTACACCGGCTGCGGCCAGGCAGTAGAGAGGGGCATGCAGGAACTGGCGTTTGGAGCGGTACGTGTGACGTATGGAAAAGGACAAACACAAAATAGCGCACCGTTCCATGATATTCCATGGGGCTGAACCTGAAGGAACTGGTGGAGAGGGAGAAGACCAGCCTTGATGCGTTTTCTGCCAAGGTGGTCGCCATTGACGCATACAATGCCATCTACCAGTTTCTGGCAAGCATCAGGGGGCCGGACGGGCAGCAGCTGTCCGATTCCGAGGGAAGGGTGACCAGCCACCTGAGCGGGCTGCTCTACAGGAACGTCAACTTCCTGTCCCTTGGGATAAGGCCAGTCTACATCTTTGACGGAAAGCCTCCGTCCCTCAAGGCCGCAGAGATCGAAAGGAGGAAGCAGATCAAAAAGGATGCCACCATAAAGTACGAAAAGGCAGTCAGGGAAGGAAAGATGGAGGATGCAAGAAAATACGCACAGCAGACTACTGCCATGAAGGACGGGATGGTCAGGGACTCAAAGCACATCCTGGGACTGTTTGGGATTCCGTACGTGGAGGCCGCATCAGAGGGCGAGGCGACTGCGGCACACCTGACAAACACGGGGCAGGCATACGCCTGCGCAAGCCAGGACTTTGATTCCATCCTGTGCGGCGCAAAGATACTGGTAAGAAACTTTACAAACAGCGGAAGGAGGAAGATTCCAAACAGGAACGCATACGTGGACGTGGTGCCGGAGATCATCAGGACGCAAAAGACCCTGGACTCATTAGGACTAAAAAGGGAGCAGCTGGTGGACGTGGGCATCCTGATTGGAACCGACTTTAATCCAAAGGGGTTTGAGAGGATAGGCCCAAAGACGGCATTAAAGATGATAAGGCAGCATTCGAGGCTGGAGGACATTCCGCAGATTCAGGAGCAGCTGCAGGAGATCGACTTTGAGCGGATACGCAAGATCTTCTTGAATCCGGACGTGGCTGATGTTGGCGACATAACGTTTGGCCAGGTGGATTACGAGGGCATAACGGACTATCTCTCAGAGAGGAGCTTTTCAGAGGAGAGGGTCCGCTCGACGCTGAACAGGCTGCGCAGGTCAGTCGAGAAGAGAAGCCAGAACCTGGATCAGTGGTTTTGACGACATCTGTTGGCGAATGATTTTGTCAACGGCCCGAAGGACTGCCGCATGGGCGGTGCAGCACGGGAACGGTGACGTGCCAGGCAGGCCGGCAGGCAGGCCGGCAGGCAGGCCGGCAGGCAGGCCGGCAGGCAGGCCGGCAGGCAGGCACCCACACAGGGACCCGTCTGGATCGGCACAATGCGGGGTTGTCCTGACAGGGGGGTATCCGTCCAAGGGCAGCATCCTGGCAGGCGTGACGACTATGACTACCACGGCATATCTTCAAGCATTATTAGGAACCAAACCAAACTATCATGTGAAAATGCACCAGACCGAGGCCAGAAGGACTCTCAAGGATGCCCCGATAATGTGGAGAAGGATCAACTCGATAGGGATAATCCTTGACTGCAACTCCACGTATGCTGCAAATCTTGGATACGCAAAGTCGGAGATTCTTGGCAAGTCGATCTTTGAGCACGTGCCAAAGGATTCATGGCATGCCATGAACGACTCCCTGAAGACGTGGTTTGAGACGGGGGCAGTCACAAACATCAGGATCACGTTCCAGAGGCACGACAAGAGCACGTTTCTGGGACTGCTGCAGGCAACCAGCCTGTATGACGAGAATTCAGAACTGCTTGGCAGCAACACGGTGATCTTTGACATGGCCCAGATGACCCGGGAGAACATCGCAGGGTATGAAAAGTTCTTCACCGACGCAAGCTGCAGGCTTGACGAGATAAGGCAGGAGCAGTATGACAGGTTTGACGATCACTCAAGGTCAGAGTACGACGGGCTCAGGGAGATGTTCGACATGCTTTTGTCTTTGGACCTGGGCAGGCTGGAGTGACCAGGGGATGGCTCGGCGGCCGTGCCGGTGGTGGTGGCGGTTATGATGGTGCAGCAATACACACACCTGTTGGGAGTCGTCAGGGACTTGGCCTGAGGGCGTCCTGCATCTCTGATACGGCAGTGTAATCCTCAAGCGTGCTGAGATCGCCTTTCGGGCTGCCGCCGCCTGCAATGTCCTTGATCAGCCGCCTCATGATCTTGCCGCTGCGCGTCTTGGGAAGCTTTGAGACGAAATGAATCCTGCCGGGAACTGCAATGGCGCTGATCTCGTCGCGCACCCTGCCGGCAAGGGCCTCTCGCAGAGAGTCATGGCCCGCAGTGGAGCCGGCGGTGAGCACCACAAACGCGATGATCGCCTCGCCCCGTATCTCGTCTGGCACGCCGCACACGGCAGACTCTGCGACATCGTCGTGGGATACCAGGCAGCTCTCAAGCTCTGCGGTTCCAATCCGGTGCCCTGCTACGTTGAGCACGTCGTCTGCCCTTCCAAGCAGCCAGAGGTATCCGTCAGCATCCCTCAGGGCATAGTCGCCTGAATAATAGCACCCGGGATACTTTGACCAGTACGCCTCGCGGTACTTTTCGTCGTTGTTCCACAGGGTGAGGAGCATCCCCGGCCACGGATTCCTGATGACGAGGTGGCCCTTGGTGTCGGGGGGAAGGGATGCGCCGTTCCCGTCCACCACGTCGATGTCCACCCCCGGGATGGGAAACGTCCCGGAGCCGGGCTTGAGCGGAATCGTCTCCAGCCCCGGCAGCGCCGAGATCATCATGCCCCCGGTCTCGGTCTGCCACCAGGTGTCGATGACGGGGCACCTGCCCTTTCCAATCACGGAATGGTACCACGTCCACACCTCGGGGTTGATGGGCTCGCCCACGGTCCCAAGCAGCCTCAGCGACGAGAGATCAAACGAGTCCGGGATGCCGTCGCCAAACCGCATGAACATCCGAAGTGCCGTGGGGGCAGTATAAAATATCGTGACGCCGTACCGTTGGATGATGCCCCACATGCGGGAGACGTCGGGATAGTCCGGGGCGCCCTCGTACAGCACCACCGTGGCCCCGTGAAGCAGGGGAGCATACACCACGTAGCTGTGGCCCGTGACCCAGCCTACGTCGGCGGTGCAAAAAAAGACGTCAGAGTCTCGGATGCCAAAGGCCCACCCGAATGTCGAGTGGATGTGTGTGAGGTATCCCCCGGTTCCGTGAAGCACCCCCTTGGGTTTTCCGGTGGTTCCGGAGGTGTACAGGATGTAGAGCGGGTGGGCACTGTCAAGCCGCGCCGCATCACACTCCTCAGATGCCCCGTCCATCAGGTCGCGCCAGAGCACGTCCCGGGGCGCAGGCGATATCGTGTTTTTTGCCCGCTCAAGCACCACCACGTGCTCTACAAAGTCGAGGCCGGCTACTGCCTCGTCGATTATGTCCTTGAGCCTGATCACGTCCCCCCTCCTGAACCCCCCGTCTGCAGTGATCACCACCTTGGAGCCGCAGTCCTCGATCCTGCTTTTGACGGAGGCTGCGCTGAATCCGGAGAAGATCACGTTGTGGACGGCGCCGATTCTTGCGCACGCCAGCATCGCAACCACGGTCTCGGGAACCATCGGAAGGTAAAGCGTTACGCGGTCCCCTTCTCGGACCCCGAGTGACTTTAGGGCGTTTGAGAATTTTTTTACCAGAATGAACAGGTCGCGGTACGAGACGGTCCGCGACTGGCCGTCCTCTCCCTCCCAGAGGATCGCAGGCTTGTCAGGCCTGTCCTTCTGGTGGACATCCAGCGCGTTGTGTGATGCGTTGATCTTCCCCCCCACAAACCACCTGGCAAAAGGAGGCTGCCAGTCAAGCGTCTTGCCCCACGGGGCAAACCACGACAGGTGCCTTGCCTGGTCGTCCCAGAAGGATACATAGTCGGATCCGGCCCTCTCCCTCAGGCCGACGCGTCCTGAATTGGTCGTCATATTGATTAGTCACTGTCCAGACGTAATTCAGGAGTTAAAAAAATTACTGTGCCTCCATTCGGGCAAGCCAGTCTTGGTCATCGTCTGCAGGCTCCGAAGCTGTCTGTACAGACGGCTTTGGGAATGCGAATGGAACTGCAGATTGGTTGAGATTCTTTGGTTCTGTCGGTGCTTCTACGGGCTCGGGCGTCTGCTCTGGCATCTGCTGCTGCTCCGGTACGGGTTCTGTCGGTGCCTCCGGAAGCATCGTCTGCGTCATCTGTTGTGACGTGATGGCAGCCTCCAGGTACGTTACGGCCGACTCCTGTATCGGGTGTGCCGGTGCTTCGATCCGCTCGGATTCGTGTTCAAGATCGACGATGCGGTTCTTGATGTTTGAGATCTCTGCGGATTCGTGTGCGATGTGCTCGAGTACGCCACTGGTTGATGATTTTACAATCTCAAAGGTGGCCTCGGAGATCTCATCGCTCTTGTACTGCACCTTGGCATCAAAGAGCAGTGTCTTGGCAGACGTTTGCTGTTCGGTGATCTCGGAGAGTCTTGTCTCAAGTTTGACCTTGATTTCAGCCTCTGCCTCATCCAGAGATGCAAGTTTTGACTTGTACTTCTCATGGATGATCTCAGCGTCATCCTTCATGTCATCGTTTTCAGCAACAATGTCCATCAGGGCCTTGAGGCGGCGCAGCGTAAGCTGTTTTTCACGGATGAGTCTCTGTGAGTCAAGCCTCCATCTCGGAATGAAGATGACCACCTCGTCCTGAACCACCATCTGCTCGTATGGGATCTGCTGCAGTCCGTAGGAGCCGTAATCGACGCCGGCTGACTGAATGCTGCCGTCTATGTCAGTTATGGTCCCTACTACATTGCCCATGAATGACCCGTACATGTCCTTGACGTTTTTGCCAATAATCTCGACGTTGTCATGTGTCATGTGTAATGCTTGATGTAATTGTATAACCAATAACGTGTAAGAAATGTTTTGAGTTTTTGTGAGATTAATTTTACAACATGCCGCAGACGCGGTACGCATTCATGCACGAACCGGGATTCCGGAGACGATGCACGTTTACCGAGCCACGTCTTCGGATTGCAGCAGGGGCATCGGGCGCTCATCTCAAAATCAATATCCCTGCAGCCCTTGTAGCCGATACGACACAGAATATGATGAAGATGCTCAACCCTGCTCGAGCCCATTGCCCACATGCCATGTACTTTCTCCCCCTCCCTCCCCCCCGGCAAGCGGAATTTTAAAATTTAGAGCCGTATCAGGACACGTATGATTCAGAGAGAAGAGGTTGAGCAGATCCTGAACTTTGTAGCAAACAGGTGGGTCGCAGAGACCAGGGATCCGAACAGCAAGCCCCTGGAAGGCCTGCCAAGCGACTTTTGGATGAACTCCATTGGCGGAAAGACTGCAAAGGGCGGATTCTGGGTTACGACCCTGATGTATACTGAAAACGAGGCAGACGCTGCATCGTTCAAGGAGGTTCTGCTGAGGTGGCAGTCCAAGGGGCGCGATAAGGACAAGGACAAGGACAAGGGTCCGGACCTCATACAGATTGGAAGAAAGAAGTAGTCGCGCGCCATTGCACATGTAGCGGTTTTGTGCCGTATGGTGGATGTGACTTGATTCTTGGGATATCACCTGAATCGAGATTGACAAAAATAGGCCACAATCCTGAATATGGTGTTGTCAGAGTTTACGCCAGAAGAGGCCGAGATCCTCTCAGATCACTTTTCAAACACGGACGGGAACGTCTTTGCGATCATCACCCCGCGGCAGGTTGACCGCGGCGCGCTCATGTCAAGGTACAGCAGGACAGACAAGAGCATGAGGAGGGTATTCCTTGACGAGTTTCTTGGAAACCCGAACAGGGGAGAGGAGTTTTACAACAGGATTCTCGTGGAATACGGGGACGACTCTGTCGCAGAGCTGGGAGAGGCCCAGATTGCAATCGAGGGGCTCTCAAACATCGCAGTAAAGAAGATAGAGGACAGGAGGATCGGGCTGTCATACCTGGAAAAGTCATCAAGATACGTCCCGTGGAACAGAAAGGAGAACGGCAGGTACAGGTTCCACAGGGACCAGACCATCATGGAGTCAAGGTTTGCAGACGTGTACGAGGAGGCATGCAACCACTCCTTTGAGGTCTACTCCAGAAACATAGAGCCCATGACAAACTATGTCAGGGAGAGATACGGCATAGAGCAGTACACCTTCAGGGACTCGACTGACGGAATGGACAAGCCGTTCTCCCAACTGAGCAGCAGCGATGACATAAGATCCTCAGAGAGGATATACCGCGGCTCCACGCGCGCCAAGGCGCTTGACGTACTCAGGGGACTGCTTCCCGCGTCGACTTTGACAAATGTCGGAATCTGCGGGAACGGCCGTGCATTCGAGTACATGCTGAGCATCCTGGGCGCGTCTGGCCTGGAAGAGGAGCAGGGGCTGGCGTCCCGAATCAAGACGGAGCTTGACACCACGATACGCTCGTTTGTGAAGAGGGCAGATGACAGGTACGGCCTGGCCCTTCGGGAATACCTGAAGAGGGTAAGGAACGAGTCAAGGGCAGTTCTTACAGACGAGGGCATGCCGGCAGGCACTGCTACAGGCTATGCAACCAACCTGGCAGAGTATGAGCCAGAGGAGACTGCCATAAACAAGGTTGTCGCAAGCATGCTGTACGAGCATGCGCGGGGGACGTCATACGGTGCCATGCTGGAGCAGGTACGGGCAATCCCAATGCAAAAAAAGGCAGGCATCATTGCCAGGCAGGCGCAGATTCGCTCAAACAGGCGCCAGAAGCCCTCAAGGGCCTTTGAGGCGGTCTACTATACGTTTGACTTGTGCAACAACTTTGGGATGTTCCGCGACATTCACAGGCACCGGGCACTCACCATGCAGAGGCAGCTGCTGACCACCGACCATGGCTACACGACGCCTCCGGAGATTGCCATGCTGGGCATCGAAAAGGACTTTGCAGAGTGCATGGGTGTCACCAAGGACGCCTTTGAGAGGATACGGAAGGTGTATCCGGAGCAGGGCCAGTACGTCGTGAACTTTGCCTACAACTACCCATACATGATGAGGCTCAACCTGAGGGAGGCATGCCACCTCGTAGAACTCAGGACGGTGCCGCAGGGGCATGCAGACTACAGGCAGATGGCACAGGAATTATTCCGCAACATAGAGCGGGTCCATCCAATCCTGAGCAGGATAATCAGGTTTGCCGACCTCAAGGAGTACGACCTGGAGAGGTTCGAGTCCGAGAAACGGACCGCGGCAAAACTCCCTCCAGGGACCGAGGCAGCAGACAAGTAGCAGCAGCAGCAGCAGCAGCAACAACAACAGCAGCAGCAGCGGCAGCAGCAGCGTCACACAACCAGAATCCATCATGGATTGTGCTGCCGGATTTGAGGCTCACCATGCTTGGGATTCTGGTTGGAACAATCAATCAATCAGTCAATCAATCAGTCAATCAATCAACAAATTAATAACATCCAGACGCCATCTCCATGCCGTGGCAAAGATCACAAAGAATCCGGAGGATCTCAGAGACCGGCTGACGCCCGAGCAGTACGAGGTGTGTGTCAATCACGGTACGGAGCCGCCGTTTTCGGGAAAGTATGCATACAGCAGCCCCGACGGAACCTACAGGTGCGTGTGCTGCCGGGAGAGGCTCTTCTCGTCGGAGGCAAAGTTTGACTCGGGTTCGGGCTGGCCCAGCTTCTGGAAGCCCGTAGACGAGGACAGCATAGAGTACGTCTCAGACACGTCTTACGGGATGACTAGAACGGAGGTCAACTGCGGCAGGTGCGGGGCCCACCTGGGGCACGTCTTTGATGACGGGCCAAAGCCCACAAACCAGAGGTACTGCATAAACTCCGTCTCCCTTGAGCACGACGAGGCAAAGGAGCAGCAGTAGTAGTAGCCACAGGAGCAGCAGCAGGAAGAGAAATCCGCGCCAATTGCAATGGCAAGAAAATTAAGAGAGTACAGCCTGACAGACAGAGGCGATATACTTGAGGATAATACTGTGCGGATTTGGCGTAGTCGGGCAGAGCCTGATAAGGCTTTTTGACTCTAGAGCAGAGGATCTCTACGCAAAGTACGGGCTGAAGCCAAGGGTCGTCGGAGTGGTTGACAGCCGCGGCAGCGCAGTGGACCCGTCAGGGCTCAGGTTTGACAGGCTCGCAGAGGTAAAGAAGCAGTCCGGGACGGTAAGAAACTATTCGCGCACCAAAAACTCCATGTCCGGAATCAAGATGATAGACAACGTCGAGGCAGACGTGCTCATCGAGACCACTGCCAGCAACTACGCCGACGCAGAGCCCGGAATGACCCACATAACGTCGGCCATGAAGAAGGGGATGCACGTGATATCTGTCAACAAGGGCCCGCTTGCGCTGGCGTTTCCGTCCCTCGTGGAGCTTGCAGTGTACAACCAGGTCATGTTCAAGTTCAGCGGGACAGTCGGGGGAGGGACGCCGATTCTGGACTACGCAAAGAACAGCCTGAGGGGCGAGAGGATCACGTCATTTGCAGGAATACTCAACGGCACCACAAACTACATCCTCTCAAACATGACATCGGGGCTCTCCTTTGAGGATGCGCTCCGGGACGCAAAGGAGAGGGGATACGTGGAGGCAGACGAGTCTTTGGATCTTGACGGACTGGACGCAGCAGCAAAGCTCGTGATTCTGGCCAACTGGATAGCCGGCATGAAGGTGACGATGCCGGACATCGCCAGGACCGGAATCCGAAACGTCACGTCAGCAGACATCAAAAAGGCCGCATCGCAGGGCCGCGCCGTAAAACTGATCGCCTCGTGCAACAAGAGCCTGACGGTGGAGCCAAGGGAGATTCCAAGCAAGGATCCGCTGTGCGTCAACGGTACCCTCAATGCGATATCGTTCACATCCGAGCACTCCGGAACCCAGACCATCATAGGGAGGGGTGCCGGCGGCATCGAGACTGCCAGCTCCATACTGAGGGATCTTCTGGACATCAGGCAGGAGATGCCAAGGACGGTTACACGCTCCATCCAGGCCAGTCATAGGGTTGAGGGATCTGTTTAGCAGCATCATCATGCAGGAGATGACAGGGGCATAAAATCCAACATGATCTCAAAGAGCCAGACGTCTGCAATCCTCAAGACCGTGTCCGAGCAGTGGGGCGTCGAGTTTCCAAGGGTCAGAAACATGACTGTCCACAGCATATCAGACGGCGCGCAGATGATCACCGGAGGCGGCGTAAAGATACTAAAGACTGACAAGGGCTACCTGCCGTTTCTCTCAGAGACTGAGGTACTAAAGAAGTTTCCAAGCGTCACGGTGGACATGGGGGCAGTCAGGTTCATGTGCAACGGGGCAAACCTGATGAGGCCCGGAATCACGTCGTTTACCGAGTTTGAAAAGGACTCCATAGTGTGCATAGCAGAGGAGTCCAGGCACAAGTTTTTGGCGGTCGGAAGGGCATTGGTTTCAAGCAGAGAGGCAGAATCCATGGAGAGGGGAGAGGTGCTGGAGAACCTTCACTACATCTCAGACAGGTTCTGGGAGACCGGCAAGACCATCCACGACTAGTTGTTTATGGATTCGGTGAACTCCTCGAGTCCGTCGCCGGTGATTACCATGACGTCTATGCCGTCGCCGCTTGCAGAGTCCCTCAGGGACGCAGAGCGCACCGCGCGCTTTACCAGATCCACTGCCTCGTCGCGGGTCATGCCCGGACGGAACTGCGGGTCCAGCACTCCCAGCGCCATCTCGGCCCCGGTTCCCACCGCGGCGTACTGATCCGGAAGGACAGAGCCCAGGGGATCCAGCGTGTACATGGCCGGCTTGCCGACTACCCCGCCCACTATCACCTGCGTGAGCAGCGGAAAGTATCTCCGCTCGTACATCATGTTTGACATCATCTTGGCCACGGTGTTGGGCGGAACATCACGCCTCAGATCCATCTTTCTGATCTTTGCAAGTGCTGATATCTGCAGTGACAGGATCTGCATGTCGGCTACGAGGCCGGCGCAGGTCGCGCCCACCTTGGGCGTGAGGGGGAAGGTCTTTTTTGTGGACTTGCTTACCAGAAAGTTTCCAAAGGCGATGCGCTTTTCGCTTGCAAACACCACGCCGCCCTCGAAGGTGACTCCAACGGCGGTGGCGCCCGGCATGTACATGGACATGATTGAGAAAATCCGTCTGCATAATAAAGGGTTTTCTAAACAAGGCAGGTGTCTCCCGTTGTTGTTGTCCAAAACCATGATTCTTGTACCATGGAACAGGCTGCCGCCGGAAACGACATGATAATATACCAGAGTGGGCAATTTGCGGCATGGCAACAGCAGAGATAAGAGGATGGATCCTAAACGATGCCGTATTCATGGGCTTGAGATCCTCCATAGGCGTAATCTTCATCCTGCACGGCGTTGGAAAGTTCAACCCCGGGTTTGCAGGCTTTCTGGGGAGCCTTGGAATTCCGGCAGAGATGCAGATACCGATAGCGCTGGCAGAGACGGTTCCAGGAATACTGCTGATCATAGGCGTGCTCAACAGGTTTTCGGCAGCGATGCTGTCGATAGTGATGCTGGGGGCAATATTCCACGTAAAGGGCGCCGGGAGCATAACAGGCGAGCGCGGAATCGAGCTTGACTTGATTCTGCTGGCAGCAGCGCTCGTGATCGTGATTGCAGGGCCAGGAAGGATATCGCTGGTGCACGCAGTCAAGAAGATTCCAAGAATCCTCCACTAGATCTTTTTTTTGGCATCCCCAGGGGGGTTGTGGACTACTACTGCCCCCGAGTCCTGCCGAAGTTTTGCATGATGCTGCAGATGCATTTTGTGGTCTTGTTTAGCAGGTCGATCCTGGCAAACTCGTTGGGGGAGTGCATCCGAGAGAAGACGTACGTGCTTCCTATCGAGATGCACGGGGCGCCCAGGATGCCTGCAAACGAGTCCATGGGGCCGGTTCCGGCATTTGAGACGTTCAGGATGGAGCCGGCAAAGAAAGAGTCTGCTGCATCCTTTACGTCCCTCACGAACGGATCAGACGGGCTGGTCCTTGCAGCAGCCACCCCGTGAAACACCCTCACCCCTATGTCGCCAAACCCCTTGGATTTTAGGTGGCTCCTCAGCCGTTCGGCCTGTCTCTGCGGGTCCATCCCCGGGACCAGCCGAAAGTCGATCTTTGCAGTGGCGTGCCCCGGCAGGACGGTCTTTGCTCCGTCCCCGGCGTATCCCGAGGCCAGTCCTGCTATGTTGCATGTGGCGCCCCCGGCCAGGGCCTTTCTTGCCTCGAACCCGCTCACGCCGCCCACAAAAGAGTCCACCCCGAACTCGTCTTTGAGCGCGTCCTCGTCAAAGGGCTCGTCGCGTATCAGGTCCAGCTCCCCTGCAGAGAACGGTATCGCGTCCCGGTACCAGTCCCGTATGAGAATCCGCCCGTCGGGGTCGCGCAGCGTTGCCAGGGCCCCGATCAGGTGCCACGCAGGGTTCTTTATCAGCGCTGCCAGGCTTGAATGCGCGTCCTGCACGGACTCTTTTGCGTGCAGCTCCACAAACAGGAGGCCCTTCATTCCGAGGCCGATGACGGCCCTGTCCTGCGCGTCAACGTACCCAAACTCCCAGATTACGCCGTCGCACGCAAGGATGTCCCGGTATCTCTTCAGGTACAAGGCGATGTGGTCGCTTCCGGTCTCCTCCTCGCCTTCGACGACAAACTTGATGTTGCACGGGACGTCCCCGGTCTCCTGCAAGAACGCCTCGACTGCCTTGATTCGGGTGATCAGCTCCCCCTTGTCGTCTGTGGCCCCCCTGCCAAATATCCGGTTGCCCCTCCGGGTTCCGCCAAACGGCGGATCGTCCCAGAGGCCAAGCGGCTCGGCAGGCTGCACGTCGTAGTGGTTGTAAAACATCAGGGTCCGGCGGGGGTTCTGCCTGGACTTTACGTGGCCAAACACTATCGGCGCTGCCACCCCCTCGTCTTCCAGGTGCAGGATCTTGGATGGAATGCCTGCAGATGTCATCATCTTGTGCACCAGTCCGGCGCACTCTTGGATTCCCTGGCCCGTGGCAGAGACGCTTGGCTGCCTTATCAGCGTCTGCAGATCCGAGATGAGGTGCTCCATGCCCAAATCCACTTGCTTGAATACGTCCATCCAGTCACCCTATCCTGTCAAACGGCCTCATCACGCGCGGAATGGCATCCAGCAGATCGGTGGCGGCCATGTGGAGTCCGAGGCTCTTCTGCACGTCTGCTCCTGCCAGCCCGTTGATGAATACGGCAGCCGACGCGGATTCAAGCGGGCTGCGGTTTCGTGCCAGCATCCCTGCAACCAGTCCCGACAGGACGTCCCCTGTCCCTCCGACGGTCATGGCAGGGGTCCTCTTGGAGTGGAGATACGTGGCGGCCCCGTCAGATATGATGTCGGTGGGCCCCTTTAGCAGGACTGTGATGCCGTGCCTTTTGGCCATCTCCTCTGCCAGCATGACCCTGCCGCCTCCTGACTCCGGCGCGGCCTGCCCAAAGAGCCTCCCAAACTCGCCTGCATGGGGGGTGACCACCACGTTGCGTCCTGCCAAGATCGGCAGGACCTCGGGGAGCAGCGCCCCTGCATCCAGGGACAGCCGGACGTCCCGGTCCAGAAGCGACTTTACGAGGTGGACGAGGGCGCCTCTGTCATGCACTGCAAGGCCCATGCCGATTGCAGCCGAGTCCAGGCCCAGGGGCAGGGCCCCGACAAGCTTGTTTACGGCGCCACGCGTGATCTTTTGATCCGCTAGCGGAATTACTATCAGGTCAGGCGAGGCTGCCCGGGTGGGCGCCACGTTGATCTTGGGGACGGCAGTGTATACCAGGTCGGTGCCGCTTCGGAGCGAGGCAAGCGATGCCAGGATCGGCGCCCCATGGTACACGTGGCTCCCGCCCACTATCAGGACCGTCCCGTTCTGGCCCTTGCGCGAGGTGCTGCTGCGCGCAGGAACGAACCGTCTCACGGCAGAGGCAGTCAGTCTTTTCAATATGGTGTTATAGGGGTGCGATGATCGAATAAATCTTGTCTTAACTTCTCCCAAAGAAGGCCTTTCGCGCAAAGCACAGGTACGTGGTGTGGCCTATTCCCTGGAAGGCGTGCCTCGTCTTTCCCTCCCTTGCCTCGATCGTCCTGATTATGTGCTCGGTGGACTCTATGTCGGTAAACTCGTTTTGGACCAGGCACGCGGTGAGCCGCTCCAGCTGGTTCATCGTGGGGCATATGGCAAAGACTGCGCCGCTCCCCTTGAGCATCTGCCGCACCTGCGGGATCACCTCCCAGGGATCCCCCAGATCAATCAGCGCAACATCCATCTCTGGCAGGGGGGGCACCTCCTCTGCGGTCTTGAGATCCATGTTGTACTGGGTGACGTACTTTGAGACCCCGGCCTTTTGGATGTTCTTTGCTGCTATCTTGATAAAGTCCTCGTTTACGTCAAAGGTGTACACGTGCCCGTACGACTTTACGATGCTTGCAATAAAGGAGGTAAGGGCGCCGCTGCCCGTGCCGACCTCCAGTATCTTCTGGCCGCTCTGGATGCCCGCCCTTGCCACGATGTAGCCGAGATCCTTGGGGTATACTATCTGGGTCCCGTGCTGGATCTTCATGACGTAGTCGTACGTGGTGGGCCTTATCAGGTAGACGTACTTGTCCTTGTTTGTGATGACGCGGGATCCGAACTCCTTTCCGATGGCGTCTGCGTGTCTTATCACCCCGATGTGGGTGTGAAGGGACTCGTTTTTGGATATCCTTACAAGCCACTTCTTGGAGCGGTTAAAGTAGAATAGCACCGGGGTGCCATGTCTTATCTTGTCCACATGGTGTAGCAGAAAATTTTAGATATGAATCTTAGCCCTCATTTTTGGGCTCCTTATTAGGAAACTATGGACCGTAAGAAGATGGCAAATAACGCGAAAAGGCCGCCTGCCTGCCTGCCTGCCATGCCGCCTGCCTGCCTGCCTGCCATGCCGCCTGCCTGCCATGCCGCGCGCCAGTGCCGCCATCATGCGGATGGCATCCATGCTTCTGACGTTGTGCCTCCCGGCGAATTCGTTGACGTAGCGTGGCAGGTGCCGACGGTTAACACTTGCGCTCAGGTGCCTATAAGTTAACAGAACCTAGATGAAGATTTGCAACTTTGAACCGGTGTCCCAAAGGCGTCGAGATTTTAAGCCCGATGGTATAGATACCAAAGCACTTTTGGATGCAACCAGATGGAGAAAAGCCATGTTTACGTCAGCGGGATCGAAATTTTTTGAGAATGATAATTCAAAAACCCAAACAGAATCCAAGATCAGGGTCATAGATCCAGACTTGCAAAGACTGTCTCAAAAAGTTATGGGCAGGGTTTGGGATAACAAAGAAGATGAGTTCTGGACAGACTACTATAGTGACGCGCAAAAGTTTTGACAAATTCTGCCCGAAAACTATGTAGATCCGTGGTCCTTGAACGCAGCATGGACGAAACAAAACAGGAAGAACTCGAAAAGGCGTACAAAAAGGAAAAAGACGGCAGGGTGCGTGTCAGAATGCTTGCAGTGCACATGGTACACGTGCGCAAGATGAGCATAAGCGATGCCGCAGACATTCTCTTGCAGGCTGACCGGTGGGTATACCGCTGGATGCGCAGATACGAGGAAGGAGGCCTCGAAGGCCTCCGGGATCTTCCCAGATCCGGCAGGCCGCCCAAGATTTCGCCGGAAGCGATGGACGGCATACTGGACAAGGTAGTGGACCGGTTCAAGACCACTCCTGCCGAACTGCAGCAGGTCATACACAGGGAAACGGGAACAAAGATGCACAGAACGAATATCAGGAAAATCATGCAAAAATACGGCCTGTCTCCCAAGGGGTCGCAAAGGATCCACATCAACAGGGCCACCAAAACGGCCGTAAAAAGCTGGCAATATCGCCTCAAAAAGAGAATTTCACGCCTAGAAAAGGACGATTTTGTCCCAGTCGTGGAAGACGAGGCGTTCTTCATACACGACGTAAAATCGGGTCGCAAGTATTGGTCGCCTGTGGGGGTGCCAATAACCGTGCCATATACGGGAAGCCACAAAAGAATCGCCGTGTACGGTTCAGTCACGACCGATGGCAGGCAGTTCTTCAGGACTGCCAGCGGGTTTAACGCGCCCACATTTGTTGCGTACCTCAAGGCCCTGCAGAGGCATTTTGGGAAGGTGGCCGTCATGGTGGACAGGGCGTCCCCGCACCGCGCAAAAGCCGTCCGGACGCTGCTGCGCGAGAACAAGAACATCAAGATCATATACCTGCCAAAAGGCTCGCCGTATCTCAACGCCGTGGAAGAATGCTGGCACCAAGGAAAACGGAACCTGCTTGTCTCAGAATACTACAAAACCTTCTTGGACATGCACAGTGCCGTCTCCCAGTATTATCGAACTGCAAGATTCAATCTGGATTTGTTCAAATTCCTTAACAGAAAAGCCGAATTATTTTGCAGGAACTTTTGATCGCCACTATAGCATTAAATTCGAACCAAGGGAAATATTATTAGCTCAAATTGCTTTTCCTGGAAAAGAAGTCAAAACTAGGCCAATTATGATAGTATCAAAATTTTCCTCGACATCACTTCAGCCTTCCAGTAAAATCCTGATTTGTTTGGCAGTTACATCCATAGATACGACAGATCCATACATGATCAAAATAAAAAATAGCGATCTGGAAGAAAACCCGCTTCCCAAACCTAGCCAAGTAGTTTGTGACAACATGTTTACAGTACTCAAAACAGATGTCGTTAAACGGGTTGGGAAAGTAAAGCCGGAATTCTATAGCAGGGTCACAGACTTGATTAAAAATAGGATTCTGGAGATATGACATTTTGTCAAAAAATGGGGCTTCCCAGAAGTCATCAGGTCAAAAAATAATTTACGGGGCATTCGCCACGTCCAGACTGCGGCGCCTGTCTTAGCTTTGACTTACACGTTTAGATCCAAAGTACCAACCATGCGGAGCATACAGTTAACACAGAGGATATACCAGCAATGAAAAATTCATATCAAAATCGCTCATAAATTTTTGATGCAACAGCCGTCTCTGGAAATTACGAGGTGCGTTGAATTCCCAAATGACGAGAAAAGACGCTCCAAACATTAGACATTGCATGCTCTGGTGCGCCGTGCATGGCACACGCTAGGCGGCGTGGATCCGGTGCGGTTTGATGTCGTTCTAGATGGCCCTGTACAGAAAATTCTCGACTACCAGATTCGGTTTTTTGTACCTCGCGTACCTGGTGATCGCCTCGCGGAGCATGCTCAGGCTGGTGTACGGCACGTCAAGCACTGCCCGTTTGAGATCCCTCCAGTACGTCTCTATGGCGCTCAGGTCCGGGGTTGCAGTTGGCAGGAAGATTATCTCCAGGCCGTCTGTGCCATCAAGCAGTTTGCGTATGTTTGATGCCCTGTGCTAGGAGGCCTTGTCCATGATCAGGCAGATCTTCTTGAACCTGTACATCGCCTGCCTTAGAAAGTCCTCAAAGGTGTCCTTGGTAAACGCATCGTACTGCCGGAACATGCCCCTGCCGTCCGTGGTGATTAGTCCATGGATTATCGTCTTGGAGTGTGAGCCGGTGTACGTGAAAAACGCCCGTATTCCCTTCCTGGTGTAGCCGCGTCTTCGCGGCCGCGCATCGGAGATTACTATGGACTCGTCCTGTATCGGCGTTGTCCACATCTTCCTCAAAAAAGCAGCGTTACGCTTAAAGATCATTAGCGTCAGACATCCGAAAAGTTTTGGATCACCGATCCTGCCCACAATTAATGAATTCCAATAGAAAAAAGAGGAAAGCAAAGAACAGAGACAAGGAAGACAAGAAGAAATGGGTGCGCCCGAAAGGCTACAGCAAAAAATACGAGATGCGAAGGAGTGGGGAGGGGAAACGAGTGTCAATCGGAATCCTCGCCCTTACCACCATCCTGTACGAGATCTGCAAGCCCAAGTCCGACAAGGACCGGCGCATGATCTCCTACTTGATCTGCCTCATGGACAAGGAGTTTCGCGGCAACTCGTACCGGGAACACGTCTCGTACCTCGAGGCAAACCCAGGTTCACTGCACGTCTGCGGCTTAAAAGCCGTTCCGTCCAAATCGTGCCTGCATGCGGCAGCCAAGAGGCTGGCAGAAAAGCAGAAGATTCTGATGGAAGTGATCCTGGGACAGGCAGGGAGTGACGCTCACGGTCCGCTCCTTGGGGACGCAAGCGGATTTTCCATCAACATCTACGCCGACTGGGAGGATGCCAAGAAGGGCATCATACCCAGGCGTCAGTTCGTCAAGCTGCACATACTGGTAGCCCCGCACGGAAGGATCGCCGCATGCATGGTGACGCCCGGACTTGCCCACGACTCGCCGATATTCCGGAAGATGTTTGCCCGCACGCCAGACGGCGACGGGCACGTCATGCTGGATTCGGCGTATGACGCGCACGCAAACTGCAAGATGATCTACGACAGCGGCAGAAAACCGGTGATCTGGCCCCGCAAGAACCACACCGCAAAGGGCTTCAATCCCAGGGCAGAGATGCTCCGCTGGTTCAGGCGGGATCGGGAAGGGTTCGAGAAGGTGTACCACCAGCGCAGTCTTGTCGAGTCCGTGTTCTCATCCATGAAGGAGAGGTTCGGTTCCGTCGTGGCCGCAAAGACGTTTCCCATGCAGAGACTCCAGATAATCCTGCGAAGCATCTGCTACAACCTGATAGCATAGGGGTCCCGGTAGGGGCAGAATGCCGGTTTCCGGTTCCAGCGGATGCCATGCACCACTAGATGAAAACGGCTCAAAAACGACCAACCGCAAGCCTGCCGACACCAGAAACCCCTTCAGAGTCCAGGTTTGGGATGCCAAAATGAACCAAAAATAGTGTGAAATAGAGCAGGATTATCAAAAGGTGGACAACGCCGTCCTGTATCGCGACGACTGTTCCTTCACTGTTCTTTTTTTATAATCTCTGGCATCTCTTTTTGGAATTTCCTGATCTCCTCGTCAGGCGCCCTTCTTGCATGTTTTCCTACGGGAACCTTTTGGGAATAGCCCCACCCGCGCAGTATCTGGCGCACATATCCGAGTTCGTACTTTACTCCGGTCTTCTGTTGGATGTATTGCTGCATCTCCATGCCAGTCCAGACAGGTTTCCTGCATGCGGCCTTTCTGATCTTCTTCATGTCTGCCTTGCTCGCCTTGGTCGGCCTGCCGGAGCGCGGCATGTTTCCCAGCCTGTCAAATCCGACTTCCAGGTAGCGCTCGTGCCACTTGTAGCCCCACGAGGCTGACTTTCCCAGGGATTTTGCAGAATCCCTCATGGTTATTCCATCACGTTTGACTCTGATGATCAGCATCATGAATACATGTAAACCACCCCGGCGCAGGTGCTGCGGTGGATCGACCCCTCGTACCGTATGGGCTACGCGCCCTTGATCATGAATGGGGCAATCCGAGCTGCTGTATAATTGGGCCTCGCGCCCTGATAGGTGAGTGCAGCTTCCGGTCTACCAAGATATCCGAAAGGAGGTGATAGAAAAGGATGAACACAAACATAAGCATAGGAATAGACATCGGAAAGAAAAAGTGTGACGTGTGCGTGGTCGACAAAAGGGGGAAGGTCCTCCAACGAGGGCAGTACCCAAACACGGCAGCAAGCGCAAAGGAGTTTGCAGAAAAGGCCGCACGCAGGTACGCCCGCAGGGGATGCCGCGCGGCATGCGAGACTACGGGCAACATGTGGAACATCACATATGCCGCATTTGAGGGTGCAGGAATAGAGATCAAGCTTGCCAACACGTTCAAGATGGCCATAATTACAAAGACAGGAAAAAAGACAGACAGGGTGGATGCAGAGAAGATTGCACAGGTGTTGAGGATGGACATGATACCCGAGTGCTACGTGCCGCCTGCCAACATCAGGGGGATAAGGCAGATGGTCAGGCAGAGGATAAGGATCGTCCAAGACAGGACGCGCGTGATAAACCGCGTCCACGCCCTGCTTGACAGGTATGACGTGGCAGTGGAGGCCACTGATATGTATTCTGCAAAGGCAACAGAACAGCTGGAATCCGCAGGCCTCGGCTCTGCACATGACGAGATGGTGCTCCAGCAATGCGTCCGGCAGATGAGAAACCTGACCGAGGAGATAGCAGTCATGGACGAATGCCTTGACAGGGAGGCGGCACAAAACGAGGACGCAGAGATTCTTGCAAGCCTGACCGGTCTGGGAACATACACCGCACTGCTGCTTGCAGCAGAGATAGGGGATATCTCCAGGTTTGAGAGCCCGAAAAACCTGGTCTCGTGGGCAGGCATGTGTCCCGTAGTCTACCAGTCCGGCAACCAGCTGTATACTGGAAGGATAAAAAAGATTGACCGCAACAAAATTGTCAACTGGGCCATGATGGAGGCTGCAAACACCGCGGTGCGGCATGATGACAGGATGGCGGCAGTATACGAGTCTGCACGCAGGAGACATGCAGACAAGCACGGGCCTGCCGTAGTGGTGGTGGCAAACAAGATGCTCACCATAGCATGGCACATGCTCAATACCAGGACGATATACTCGTCACACAACGAAAGACTGTACAGACGCAAGCTGGCCAAGATGAAAAGGGCGCGCCAGAAGTGAACCTGGCGGATCCTGCATCCTGATCATGCTGCCCAGCGTCAGCTATAAATGATGTACCGTGCAACTCAGGCACAGACCGGAAATATAGCGGGATTATCGTGGTAAATGCTCCGGGGTGGTTAACATAGGTGCGGTCCTTGGTATACCAGCAATGAAAAATTCATATCAAAATCGCTCATAAATTTTTGATGCGACATCCATCTCTGGAAATTACGAGGTGCGTTGAATTCCCAAATGACGAGAAAAGACGCCCCGAACATTAGACATTGCATGCTCTGATGCGCCGTGCATGGCACACGCTAGGCGGCGTGGATCCGGTGTGGTTTGATGTCGTTCTAGATGGCCCTGTACAGAAAATTCTCGACTACCAGATTTGGTTTTTTGTACCTCGCGTACCTGGTGATCGCCTCGCGGAGCATGCTCAGGCTGGTGTACGGCACGTCAAGCACTGCCCGTTTGAGATCCCTCCAGTACGTCTCTATGGCGCTCAGGTCCGGGGTCGCAGTTGGCAGGAAGATTATCTCCAGGCCGTCTGTGCCATCAAGCAGTTTGCGTATGTTTGATGCCCTGTGCTGGGAGGCCTTGTCCATGATCAGGCAGATCTTCTTGAACCTGTACATCGCCTGCCTTAGAAAGTCCTCAAAGGTGTCCTTGGTAAACGCATCGTACTGCCGGAACATGCCCCTGCCGTCCGTGGTGATTAGTCCATGGATTATCGTCTTGGAGTGTGAGCCGGTGTACGTGAAAAACGCCCGTATTCCCTTCCTGGTGTAGCCGCGTCTTCGCGGCCGCGCATCGGAGATTACTATGGACTCGTCCTGTATCGCTACGACTGTTCCTTCACTGTTCTTTTTTTTATAAGCTCTGGCATCTCTTTTTGGAATTTCCTGATCTCCTCGTCAGGCGCCCTTCTTGCATGTTTTCCTACGGGAACCTTTTGGGAATAGCCCCACCCGCGCAGTATCTGGCGCACATATCCGAGTTCGTACTTCACTCCGGTCTTCTGTTGGATGTATTGCTGCATCTCCATGCCAGTCCAGACAGGTTTCCTGCATGCGGCCTTTCTGATCTTCTTCATGTCTGCCTTGCTCGCCTTGGTCGGCCTGCCGGAGCGCGGCATGTTTCCCAGCCTGTCAAATCCGACTTCCAGGTAGCGCTCGTGCCACTTGTAGCCCCACGAGGCTGACTTTCCCAGGGATTTTGCAGAATCCCTCATGGTTATTCCATCACGTTTGACTCTGATGATCAGCATCATGCGGTCCTTGGTATCGCAGTCTGTCTCAGCGGCGTATCTTTTCAACATCGTCTTGATCTTCATTGACTGTGGGACGTGAAATTGGTATAACTTTAGATGTGGTAAAATATGTGACAATCGCATCAACTTTTCACTTTTGGTATATCGCAGTCTGTCTCAGCGGCGTATCTTTTCAACATCGTCTTGATCTTCATTGACTGTGGGACGTGAAATTGGTATAACTTTAGATGTGGTAAAATATGTGACAATCGCATCAACTTTTCACTTTTGGTATACGTTAGCCATGTTTGACAGGTAGGCGGCACGTTGTTGCCCATAGGGGTTTAAGTCCTGCCATGTTGCACTACATGCAATGAATCCGACGACGCCAAAACAAAACGCGACTTTCCTAAAAACTTGTCCAAAAATGTGGTTTTAGCTATGAATCTTAGCCCTCATTTTTGGACTGTCTTGTAGGAAACTCATGGCCGGTTCGGGCATCATTTGTTTCATAGCGTGTAGTGGCGAACGTAGTTAGACGCCATGTGTTGCCGTTATAGCGGCGATCATGGCATTTACCCTGTTGGACCTGAGAGTCGAGTGCAACTTGCCACGTATGAGGGCGTTAGTTAGAGTGACTCAAGGTATGCGGATGGTCAAATACCGCTTTGACGGTGAATGGGAGTTTTCCGCTGGTCGGGTCCGATACACTGCAAAGGAGGTGATAACACGTATTACGTTGGAATAGACGTTCACAAAAAGAAATGCGTTACAACGATCAAGGGAAGTACCAAGGACATACTAAAGCAGACTGAATTTGACAACAACGTTCGGGGAATAACCGGATTCATCAAGATGATCCACAAGGAAGGGTACGTGCCGGCCACGGCCGTCTGCGAATCCACGGCCAACTACTGGATAGTCGTGCACGACATGCTCGAGGATGCGGGCATCGACACCCTGCTGGCCCACCCGCACAACACGAAGATAATAACCGAAACCGTGTACAAAAACGACAAGGCCGACTCGGAAAAGCTGGCAGACCTGTGCAGGCTGGACATGATCCCCGAATCGTTCGTGGCCGACAAGCCCGCGCGGGATCTGCGCGAACTGACCCGCACCCGCCTGGACATGAAGATGTCCGCCTCAGGCCCCAAGAACCGCATCCACGCGATCCTGGCCAAATACCCGCACGAGCAGCCCAAAGGGGGGCTGTTTACGGAGCAGGGCATCGAGTGGCTGCAGGACGTGCCCCTGAGGGAGGTTGACTGCATGGCGGTGCAGTCGCACCTAGCCATCATCGACACCATACTAAAGCAGGTGTCAAAATTTGAAAAAAAGATAGCCGGGATTGCGATGAGCGACAGGCGGGCACGACTGATCATGACCATACCCGGAATAGGATACGTCACGGCAGTAACCATACTTGCCGAAATAGTCGACCACAAGAGGTTCGCCAACGCCGAAAAGCTGGTCTCGTATGCAGGCCTGGCGCCAAAACACCGCAACAGCGGGGAGACAGTCAGGACCGGTGGCATCACAAAGCGCGGTTCTGTCTGGCTGCGCCGCGCCATGGTCGAGGCCGCCTTCGTCGCAGTCCGGCACGATGCCCGGATAGGGGCACGCTACCAGAGACTGGCAGCCCGCATAGGGCCCATGAAGGCAAGGGTTGCCGTGGCCAGGCAGATGCTCGAATGGGTCTGGGAGATGCTTGAACACGACGCCGAGTACAGGACCCAGGACAGGGATTTTGTCAGACGAAAATTCCAGAGAATAAAGCGCATCGCCGAATCCTGAGTCTGGGCGCCATGGGGAGATTAAACAACCCCGGGTGCGTTTTGCCGCCCCTGCACAGATGAGGGGCGGCTCAACGCCCCCTCTTGTCCCCCTCCGGCTTGCCGAAAACGATATTGACTGTAGGAGTTTGGCCTGCTTTTCCTCCGGATACGGAGAGATTCCTAGCGGTAGCTGTGTGCCATTCATCCAAATCCGCGCGCAACGCCTGCCTGTACCTGCACACGAGCCATGACATTTGCATCGGATTCTGCAGGATCGGGGGCAATAATGATCAAAATATCCGATTTACGTCGAACCTGCCCACAAATCTTTAAAAAACAGCCCGACCAACCCAAATCGGACTGGATCAGACGTATTGCCAACACATGACATCAACGGGTTTGGATACCCGTAACACATGGGAGTTGCACAACCTCCCTACAGTTCCACCTTCATGATCAAGACAGTATGGCAAGATGCATCTTTGCCTCACGTCATTGCGATTGGCTCCTGTGATGCGCGCATCATGCGGTTGTACAGGCAAATCTTGATCCGGATTTCCTGTTTTATGTTCTTCCACTTTGCAGTCCAAACAGCATCATCACCAAATGGAGCCGTGGTGTTCTGCGCCACGCACGAGTCCATAGAGGGGGCGTCGGAACTGATGGACAGGGCGATACGCAATTATTTCCGTGGAGATCTGGAGTGCAGAAGTGACATCGACACGGCAGGATACCTGAAAAAACTGAAAGCCGCAAGCCATACCATGTGATTCAGAATGCCCTTAAACTGCTCGCGATGCAGTAGAAAGCGACATGGGATCGCAGGAGGGATGGCATGGGACGATTTGGATCCGACCAAAAAATACGCCGTGATTGACACGATGGTGTTGCTTATGGCGTTCCGTTATTCCTACGAGACGACAAGAGATATCATGGATGCGCAGGACAAGACGCGATGATTTGGATTGTTAGCACGCATGGACACGCGGGGGCGTCCGAAACATTCCTTTTCCCTCAGGTTCACTTCATGATCTGGATGTAACCGAATCCTTCGTCTTTGTGTGGCGGTTCAAATTCCTTGCGCTTGCCGTCAAGAACATAGTCCTCTAGTGGCTCCGGTCTGCGTCTGTTTCGCTCGTACGCACGGGGGATGTTCTGAAAGAACACGACATTCATCGTGGCGCCGTACTCTCGGCCCAGTTCCACATGACGGCGACGTATTTCGCAAGTCAGGTTGGTGTCGTCCACGACTATGTTCTTGTCCCCGTCCAACGCTTCGGTCATCAGGGCGTGCTCGATCTTCCTTCCTTTGCTGAGAGTGTCACCGGGGGATCCGGAATACCTGTCAAGCATTTTTTGACGGCGGGCACGGCTCCACTGCTTGATTGCATCCAAGGACACGTAGACGTGGCGCGGAAAGATCTTTCTGGCTAACGTGGACTTGCCGCTTCCAGGAATGCCTACCATGAGGATTATTTCCATTGGCATGCAGTCGGGTTTGCCGCTAATCATTGTTTTGTGCAATCCCTGCAAAATCTGTTCAGGATTGCCGCAGGTCCGTGTCGGCGGAGGCAGGCGTGGAAAATGCGAACCACTGTGGTCGCCTTGCCGGAGACCGCCCGATTCAGACTAGTGGATGCTGGAAAGTTGTCGGGCATGGTCCCCCCAAGGAAGCGTTGGGACGCGAACTGCCTGCACGACTCCATGATAGAATTCTTGAGTGCAGTCACCGGCACTGAATGTAATGCAAAAGACGGTGGCACTTGGCCTGTTTCTGTTCGCATTCACACTGTTTGGGGTCGTGCATGCCACACGGGGGCCGGAGTCCTTTTCGCCTTGCCGGTCTTGGGCTTGGCAGGCGGCTTTTTCGTGTTCTTGGCCTTGGTTCGGGTCGAAGGCTTTCCTGCTCTCTTGACCTTGGTTCGGGCGGGGGCTTTTCCACGTTCTTTGTCATCTCCCCACGAACCTTAATTTCCTAATAAGGGGCTCAAAAATGTGGATTGGGGTATGAATCTACGGCTCCTGCCGGCCATACGCGTTTGGCTAGGTTGGAACGGCACAACAGTCAGTCATTCATTCATTCATTCATACATACATACATCCCATACGGGGTCGCCGCAGGCAGAATCCCATTACAGCCGGCGGGGCGCGTCAATTCCAAGCAGATCAAGGGCCTTTTCCAGCGTGAGCCTGAAAGAGTACACCATGCAGAGACGCGCATCCTCAAGGGGCCTGTTCCCCAGATCAAGAACCTTTAGTTTTTCGTAAAACGAGTTGAACCTGACTGCCAGGTCATGGCAGTATCGTGCAATAACCTTGGGCGCAAGGTTCCTTGCAGCGTCGCCGACATACAGGTCAAACATGCCAATAATTTGGATCAGGTCAAGCTCTGATCTCTCCTGGAGCAGTCCAAAGTCCACCTCCAAGATTGCGTCCCTACCGGCCTTCTCCAGAATTCGAGCCGCCCTTGCCCCGGCATACTGGATGTATGAGGCAGTGTCGCCCTCTAGGCTGAGGGATTTTGTAAGGTCAAATGCGATGATCCTGTCCAAGTCCTGCTTTAGCATCTCATAGCGTATGGTCCCCACGGAGATGGCATGCGCAATGCTGCCAACTTCGGCCCCGTCCATGTCAGGATGCCTCCTTTCGGTCTCGTGCACGACCCTCTCCCGGATCTTCTCATACACTGCATCGGCACTGATGTACAGCCCCTTCCTTCCTGACATCTGTGCCTGCCGCCCGTCAGTGTCAAGGCCCAAAAGCCTTGCAGTCTCGGGGCTCAGCGTTACTGACTCATATCCAAGATGCACGTACGCGTCAGGGGCGGACTTGAACCTTCCCATCAGGGTTGAGATTATCCTCTGCAGGCCTACCTGCCTCGAATCAATCACCGTGATGACCCTCTCGGCTGCAAAGCGGGACTTTCCGTCGCCTTCGCCGTCCAGCCTAGTTCTCCACAGGGTACGTGGATGGCTGCCTGCCTCTATTGCTGTTGTTGTTGCCGCTGCTGTTGTTGCCACCGCACTTGCAGGAAGGGTCTCAGGTACGGCAGTAGTAGCAGCAGCAGTAGCAGCAGCAGCAGCAGCAGCAGTAGTAGTAGTAGTAGGCTGCCCACCCTCATACTCCTCATAGGAGAACGGATCCTCAAGCAGTCCAAGCTTCCATGCAGCGTACGGGATGTCTTTTGCCACGTAGGTGGCGGTTCCGTTGCTTCTGACTATCACCTTGTCGTTCTCGCTGCCGTCGCCGCGAATGACCCAGCATCCTGCATTCTTTCCAGATTCCTCAAACTCTATGAGGGACATCTCTTTGAGTCTTTCAAACACCCGTCCCCAGAGGCCCGAACGGATAATGTGGGATTCAAAATTCAGGCAGTCATAGTAGACCCCAAGGTTCCAGCACGTGTCCAGCTGGCTCCTCAGGACACGCCCGGTGATCTTGTCGGCAAACCTTGCAGTATCAGAGGCGCCGTCCTCGAGATCCCTCAGGGTGCTCTGCCTTACCTCCTCAAGGGCAGGATCCTCGGAGTATCTTTGCGTGGTCTTGACATAGATGTCGTCGCCGCAGTAGTGATCAAACTTTTTGCCCGCAGGCGGCTCCAGGCTGAACCCGAGATGCCGAAACCCGACTATCACGTCTGCCACCTGCAGTCCAGAGTCGTCCACGTAGTTTAGCACGTGAACGCGATGGCCGGCCTTTTTGAGTATTCTGGATATGGTGTCGCCCAGCACTATGTTCCGGATGTGCCCTATGTGAAGCGCCTTGTTGGGGTTGACGCTGGTGTGCTCGACTGTTACAGAGGATCCTCCCCCGATCTCGAGGCTGCCGAATCCCCCACGGTGCGACTCTGACAGTACGAGGCCGGAGAGCCGGGCCCAGTCGGCATGGAAGTTGAGGTATCCGGACTGGTGTGCCACGCATGCAGCCACCAGGTGGTGGTGGGTGCGCGCGTTGTACCGCTCAGAGAGCATCCCTGCAATATCCTGCGGGCTCTGCTTGAGGGTGCGCGCAAGCAGGAACGATACGTTCGAGCTGACGTCGCCAAATCCGGGCTTGGCAGGCTCGACTGCAAACTTGACATCAAGCGAGAGGTCGGCCAGCACCCCGTCAAGATTGTCTCGAACCTCGTCAAGTATGGACTTGAATGCCATCGCTACACACCGGATAGGCCTGGCGCCAGTATGTCCAGTGCCTCTATTACGCCGTCGCCTGATCTGCCCGAGACTGTCATGCTGGCCCTAGACCGTACGGGGTCAGATGCGTTTCCAAGGGCGATGCTTGTACCTGCAACCTCAAAAAGCGGAATGTCAGTGGCGCTGTCCCCTATTGCAACCACGTCGTCGCGCGCAATGGACTTCATGGCCATTACTCTCTTAAAGCCGGATCCCTTGTCGATTCCCGGGGAGTTGAGATGGTACGCATACTGGCTGTCAGAGAGTTGTACGTCAAGGCCGTTCTCTGAGAGGATTCCCCGCGCATCATCCAAATCAAAGGTCCTCTCCAGAACGACCTCGGTCAGCCTGGGAAACACGGGCTTTTCTTGCACGCCGTCGATGCATGATTTGATCATGTCTAGTGCCTTTTGGCACTGTGCAATGTCTCCCAGGAGAATGTGCTTGTCGGGGCCAAGCGTGATGCACCCGCCGTTCTCGCCTACTGCGACGTTGGTGGTGCCGCCAAACACCGAAAGCAGGAACCCCTCGACGGACGAGCGCCCGCTGACAAATATTACGTCATGGCCGGTCACCCTCAGACGCCGCAGCGCCCCGAGCGCGTCCAGATGGATTCGGCCGCCGCCGTTTTCAGTAATGGTGCCGTCAATATCAACTGCAAAGGTCTTCTTCACGGTATCGGTATGACAGACCGAATAATATTTGCTACGCATGCAGCATGTAGCCGGGTGCGTGCCCCAGGCATGCGCTGCACCGCCGGGTGCGGCAGGCAGGCAGGCAGACAGGCAGGCAGACAGGCAGGCAGGCAGACAGGCAGACAGGCAGGCAGACAGGCAGACAGGCAGACAGGCAGGCAGACAGGCAGGCAGGCAGACAGGCAGGCAGACAGGCAGGCAGGCAGACAGGCATCGAGGTCCGGGGCGCAGATGTACGATTTTATTTGATTGAAATGCACCAACAGACGAGTAGTTTTGGGAATTCCTGAAAAGATCAAATCCATACAAGACGAGATGGCACGGACGCAGATCAACAAGGCGACCGAGCACCACATAGGGCTGCTGAAGGCCAAGATTGCGAAACTAAAGAGGGAGCAGGAAGAGAACGCCATCAAAAAATCCGGCATGAAGTCAGACGGGTTTGATGTCAGAAGGACAGGCGATGCGACGGTGGTGCTCATAGGGCTGCCAAGCGTCGGAAAGTCCACGCTGCTAAACATGATGACGGGGGCAAAATCTGCTGTGGGGGCGTTCCAGTTCACCACGCTGACAGTGGTTCCCGGAATGATGGAGTATAAGGGTGCGAAGATTCAGATATTGGATCTTCCCGGAATCATCAAGGGCGCCTCCACCGGCAAGGGCCTTGGAAAGAGAATCCTGGCGGTGGCAAGATCGGCGGATCTCGTGCTGCTGATACTGGACGTGTTCCAGCCGTACCATGAAAACGTGCTGGTAAACGAGCTGAAGAACATCGGGATAAGGCTCAACCAGCTGCCGCCAAACATCACGGTCGAAAAGGCCTCGATCGGGGGCATTGCCGTGGCGCAGCAGGTAAGGCTGACAAAGATTACAGAAAAGCACCTCAAGGATATTCTTCACCTGTATGGGGTTATCAGTGCGCGCGTGGTTACGCGCGAGGACGTAACATCAGAGCAGCTGGCAGACCACATTGCCGGAAACATCAGCTATTCCAAGGCGCTGACGGTGCTAAACAAGATTGATCTGGTGGACAGGGAGTTTCTTGACGATCTGAAGGGAAAGATAGAATCGGATGTCATCGAGGTATCTGCAAACTCGGGCATCAACATAGACGTTCTAAAGGAGAGGATATACGAGAAGTTAAAGTTCATCAGAATATACATGAGGCCAAAGGGTAGGGAGACTGATTTCAAGGAACCGCTAATCGCAAGGGAGGGCGACACAGTCGAGGACATCTGCAACAAGATTCATCGCAGGATGCGAAGGGAGTTCAGGTATGGGCTGGTGTGGGGAAAGAGTGCAAAGTTTGACGCGCAGAAGGTGGGGCTGGGCCACATACTGCAGGATGAGGACGTCCTGACAATAATCAAGGTGCGCGGGGCATAACGTATTCATGGGATGGCTGGATGGCTGGATGGTGCAGGAATCGGCCAGTACAGGCCGTCAACGATTACAGGTGTTTTTATTCCGGTCCCATCTGCAGGCATGGTTCCGCAGGCTATCTGCGGTTGGCCTGCCACATGCAGGGCTGACACGCATTGGCCAACCAGAAAGGCGCACACACGAGAATTGGGCAGGGTTCTAGTAAAAGTAGCTCATCAGTTTGATCTGTTCTTCGGTTGTAATTACGTCCTTGTTGGTCAGTATCTCCAAGAGATCCTTAAAGAGTGTCTTTTGCTCCAGAGACATTCCGCCTGACGGTCCCTTCTCTCCTGGAGGGCCTGGGGGTCCTTTCGAGCCCGCCGGTCCGACCGGTCCCTGTTCTCCGACCGGTCCCTGTTCTCCGACCGGTCCCTGTTCTCCGGGAAAGCCTGCAGGACCTGGCGGACCGCGCCCGCCTTGGGGTCCCTGAATTCCCAGTGGTCCTTGGGGTCCCTTCTCGCCTGGAGGGCCGGGCACTCCCCGTTCACCCTGCGAACCCTGCGGACCCTGCGGGCCCTTGTCTCCAGGCAGGCCGGTAATGCCTGTGAGGCCCTTGTCGCCTGTGGGGCCATGTGGGCCTTTTTCGCCCTTCTCTCCCTGGGGACCGGTAATGCCTGTGAGGCCCTTGGGTCCTATAGGTCCATGTGGGCCTTGTTTGCCCTTCTCTCCCTGGGGACCAGGAACGCCTGTGAGGCCCTTGGGTCCTATAGGTCCATGTGGGCCTTGTTTGCCCTTCTCTCCCTGGGGACCAGGAACGCCTGTGAGGCCCTTGGGTCCAACGGGGCCTTGTGAGCCCTGTATGCCCTTCTCTCCGGTCAGGCCCTGTCGGCCCTTGTCGCCCATCGAGCCCTGTCGGCCCTTGTCGCCCACCGAGCCTGTGGGGCCTTGGATTCCCTTTTCGCCCTGGATGCCCAGGGGGCCTGTGGGGCCCTTGTCGCCTGTGGGGCCTTGGATTCCCTTTTCGCCCTGGATGCCCAGGGGGCCCTTGTCGCCTGTAATGCCTTTGTCACCAATTAAACCAGCAGAGCCTTGGATTCCCTTGTCGCCCTGGATGCCCAGGGGGCCTGTGGGGCCCTTGTCGCCTGTGGGGCCTTGGATTCCCTTTTCGCCCTGGATGCCCAGGGGGCCCTTGTCGCCTGTAATGCCTTTGTCACCAATTAAACCAGCAGAGCCTTGGATTCCCTTGTCGCCCTGGATGCCCAGGGGGCCTGTGGGGCCCTTGTCGCCTGTGATGCCCTTGTCCCCTTGCAATCCCTTGTTGCCTGTGGGGCCCTTGTCGCCTGTGGAGCCTGTGAGGCCCTTGTCGCCCTTGTAGCCGATAGCGCCTGTGGGGCCTATGAGTCCCTTGTCGCCCTTGTCGCCGATAGCGCCTGTGGGACCCTTTGCCCCCTTGTCGCCTGCAGGACCTGGCGGGCCTCTGCCCCCACGATCTCCCTTGTCGCCCTTGTCGCCGGCAGGTCCCTTGTCGCCGGCAGGTCCCTTGTCGCCGGGCGGGCCGTAGGCTCCTCTCTCGCCCTTGTCTCCCTGCTGTCCCTTGGGGCCCGTGGTGCCCTTGTCGCCGGGCGGGCCGTAGGCTCCTCTCTCGCCCTTGTCTCCCGTAAGTCCCTTGTCGCCCTGTGGTCCCTTGTCGCCGGGCGGGCCGTATGCCCCTCTCTCGCCCCGTGGTCCCCGGTCGCCTACGGGTCCCCGGTCGCCTGCGGGTACCCTGTATTCAGACAGATCCCTGCTACCGGAAGCGCCGACAGAACCCACATCACTCTTAGGACTTGCAGTAGAACGCCTTGTGCGGCCTGCAGACGGTGTTCGGCCGCCGCCGCGGGCAGCAGCAGCAGCAGCAGCAGCAGCAGTAGTAGTAGAGGCGGATCTAGGCGGTGATTTGTGTTTGGGGGGTTCAGTGTCAGCAGCCTTGTCCTGTGTCCGCTCAAGGGTAACATCAAACACGGAGTACAGGGAGGAGAGCTGATCAGTTACAACAATGCAAATCTTATCAAGGGTGTCAATGGATGCAGGCAGCGGGTTCTCCGGGGTGCCAAGGGCCTCAGAGAACATTCCGTCCTTGACCCGCAGATGAAACGTGTCATTCCACAGCGATGAAAACTTGCCAGATACAATGTCCGGCTCTGACGGTATGGAGTCGGTAATTGAGATTATGGTCTCGTATACGCCGGATTGTTGGAACGGTGCACGGCCATGAATCTGTATCTGCGGCTTGGATGACATGATCGACTGTGGTTGTTCCATGTATTTTTATATTTAGATTGTTTCGATGTGCCGGTTTATTCCATGATATGAATTCCAATATAGTATTTTATAAAATCCAGGCACAAAACCCGGACATATCCACAGGACATATCCTGATGAGTCCCATACGGCAGGGCGTACAGACATCTGTCCCGGTGCACAATTCAATTACACCAGAACAGGGTTGCAGGTTTTGGGACCTCCCCACGTACCCGATATTTTGGACACGCGTGGAATAGATTAAGTAGAGTATTTATCTGGACAAGTCTTTATTTTGAGCTAGTGAAGAAGCCATTCGGAAGGAGATCAAAGGACAGTAAATCAGATGGTTCCAAGCCGGGGGAAAAGCCGGGGGAAAAGCCGGAGGAGGTCACGGCAAAAGAGGAGACCAGCCTGGTTGATCCGGATTATAATCGCAAAAAATTGTTTAAAAAAGGCATCAATCTGATGGCCGACGAGAAACTGGAGGATGCGGTGGCCGTCTTTGAGATGGCGCTTCGCATCGACCCGAACAGCATAGAGACGCTGCTAAAGCTTGGATATGCAAGGTTTCACCTGGACGAGCATGACGAGTCGCTAAGAGTCTATGACAGGGTTTTGGACATAGATGTTACAAATCCGGATGCGTGGAACCTGAAGGGGCTGGTCCATTACGAGCAAAAGAACTACTCCAAGGCGCTTAACTCGGTTGAAAAGGCCATCGAGACGGATCCTACCTTTGGAATGGCATGGTACAACAAGGCCTGCTTTCTGTCCCTGTTGAACCAGATCCCAGAGTCCCTTGAGGCCCTCAAGCGCTCCATTGAGATCGATGTCAAGAATGCGAGAAAATCCATCAGGGACACGGATTTTATCAACGTAAGGATTGAGGAGGGGTTCAAGAGGATCCAGGAGGTGGTGGTTCTAGAGTCCGTCAGGCAGGGATACCACACGATCGGCGCCATTGTGTGGACTACGTTTCTTGACAAGATAGATGCCGAAAAGGCCCTAAGGAAGCTGCTTGAGAAGGGCCTGATAGTGCAGAATGAAAAACGGGAGGGGCTGAGCAGGATTCCAATTTATGATCTGGCCCCCAACGTTGCAGACAAGATGGGCAAGGAGAAGAAGGGGCTGTTTGGCCTCACACGAAAGACCCTGCCAAGGCCTGTCAAGAACCTGAAGAAGCTGAGCCAGGCCATCCAGGCAGCAAGGGAGTCAATAGAGGAAGGGAACGTACAAAAGACCATCGACGTATTTGACGAGTTTGTCGACCCTGAAAAGTCAGGCGTGCACATGATTGAGAACTTCTTTGACGAGCACAGGGAGATCAGGCTGTGGAAGATCAGGCTAAAGGACAGGGGAGAGGACTACATCACAGAGAACAAGGACAAGATGATGGTACTCTTTGACAACGTGGAAGTTACAATTACAAAGAAGCTCAGAAACGAGATCTCCTGACCGTGCCGGCGACGGCGGCGGCAGCAACAGCAACACCGGCAACACCACCATGCAACGGATGCCAAAGGCAGTTACGGAAAATTTCAGGGACTACTCGGCAGACAGATCCCAATAGTTTGCATCCTCTTGCTTTTCTGTAGGCTTTTGAAGATGCTTCCACTCCTTGAAGGAGCGGACGTACAGCCGCGCATTGGGGAGTCCTGCGGATTTCAGGGCATAATACGCCAGGCCTGACAGGGTTCCCACGCTTCCGCAGTAGGTGATAACCTCAGAATTGCCTGTAATCCCTCGATTCCCAAGCAGCCGCCTCATGTCATCTTGCGGCCGCAGTATGTGATCCCGCGTGGCAAGCATGCGGTATGGCAGGTTCATGGCCCCGGGGATGTGCTGCTCAAGAAAGTTCAGCCTCTCCCGGTTGTCAATCAGGATCACGTCGTCCCGGCCCTGCGCGCCTTCCAGATAATCAGAGGTTGCCAGTATGTCAGGCTGCAGGTTCATAGAGTGTGTCTTGGATTGCACCTGCGGGGTCTCAGAGTCAGTCTCCAGGCCAAGCGACTTCCATTTGGCATATGTCGTGTCCAGCAGCACGACGTCGGAGTGTCCCAGGTACTCCAGCGTCCACGCCACCCTTGAGGCCAGGGCGCCAAAGGTGTCATCGTATACTGCCACCCGGGTCTCGTCGTCTATCCCCAGGGAGCCTGCAAGCTTCATGACGCGCTCGGGACTGTCATCGGAGAGCAGATCCGCCAGAGGCAGATTTACAGAACCCGGGATGTGATCCTGTGCATAGTCGTTCTTTCGCCTGACATCGATTACCCTGATGCTTCGGTCTGCTATCTCAGAGCGTAGCGAGTCCGCATCCAGAGTTGGGTCCTCGGATCTCAAGCAGCACACTCACCCTTTCCGGTCTTTGTGTGATAGCTGGTGTCGTTGCCATAGTCCAGATAAAAGTCAGGATCATCGTCCTTTGCAGGAGGCGCGACCAGCGGCGCAAGCACGCCTTGGATGTCCTTGATTGAGTTGATCCCAGAATCCCCGCCGCCGTTGACGACCCGGTGAATCCACGACTTGAGGGTGTCGTCAGGTTTCTTGTGCTCCCTGAACAGATCAATGATCTTGAGAATTACCGGAATCACCCTCTTTGCAGGAACCCTGATGCACGTCATTCCAAGCATCGTGTCCCCGTCTGAGCGGCCCCCAAGGGACATCTGGTAGTTTGGATACATGTCCCTGCCGACACGTGCGCCTCCCCCAAAGAATCCAATGGTTCCTATGCCGTGCTGCCCACAGGAGTTGGGGCAGCCGCTTATCTTGATTGACGAGTCGCAGAGATCATCGTCTGTATCCAGGTTCAGTTCAAGGAACTTTCTTTGGATCTCCTTGGCAAGCCGGTGTGAGTTTGTCAGGGCAAGGTTGCACGAGGTGGTGCCTGAGCATCCTATCGGGGCGGCCATTGTGAGGGCGCCGGATTTTGCAAGCCCGGCATCCAAAAGCCGAGAGTAGAGCATCGGCAGATCATCCTTGTGCACGTATCGCAGTGCCAGGTTTTGGATGAACCCGCACCTTGCCTTGCCTTCTGCAGAATAGTCGCGTATTATCTGGGCCATGGCATCAAGCTGGCTGGCAGTTATGTCGCCTGCCTCAAGCGTGACAAACACGGAACTGTATCCTGGCTGCCGCTGGGACAGGGTGTTTGTCTTGAGCCACCTTGCATAGCCGTCAGGTATGGGCGCACCGCCTTCGTCAGACACCCTGATTGGGCGCCTGATTGCAGCAGGCGTGTCGTCGACTTGAAGCTGCGTAACCACCGACTGGGTCGCCCTGACGATGGCTCTCTCCTTGAGGACCAGGTTCTGGAACTTGTCCCATCCCATCTCATGTACAAGATAGCGCATCCTGTTCCTTGCAAGGTTCTTTCTGTCTCCAATCCTGTCAAAGAGTCTGACCACCGCAATCGAGGTGTGCAGGAGATCCTCCTCCGGAGTGAAATCCTCCAGCTGGTGGCCCACGTACGACTTGTTTCCAAGCCCCCCGCCCAAAAATACCTTGAACCCCTTCTGGGTCTGGCCGTCATTCTGCCGTACCTGGGGAATCAGCCCCACATCGACCATGCGGGCCATGCCGTGCTCCTCACAGCAGGTAAAGTTGAATTTGAACTTGCGGGGAAGGTTCTGTGCCATGGGGTTCCTTAGAAAGAATCTTGCAGTCGCAAGGGAGTATGGTGTTGCATCAAAGGCCTCGGCAGGACACACGCCGGAGAGCGGGCTGCACATGACGTTTCTTATGGTGTTTCCGCATGCCTCCCTCGATGTCAGGCCCACCTGTGCAAGCTCCCGGAATATCTCAGAGACGTCCTCGAGAACCACCCAGTGAAGCTGTACGTTCTCCCGGGTGGACAGGTGCGCGCTGCCGATCGAGTACTGCTCGCTTAGCTGGGATATCTTTTCAAGCTGTCTGGGATAGACCTCGCCTGCCGGAATCTTGATTCTCACCATGGCATAGTCGCTGGTCATCCTGGTGCCGTATGCGCCGTGCTGGAGCCGAAACCGCCTAAAGCTGTTTGCGTCATACCGCCCCTGGCGGAACATCTTTACGGTCTTTGCAAAGTTGTCTGCCTCCTCGGTTCTGGACCAGTCAATTCCGGCAGAATCAGGCATGACCTGTTGGGTGTGGGATTCAATCAACAGAGTACCATCCATTCACTACGGTTATAAATTTTTGATATTGTGCGGCAATTACTACTGCTTGGAGGCGTCTGACTCTTCAAAATATTTGTCGACGTCGATGGCAGCCATGCACCCAAAACCTGCCGCAGTTATTGCCTGCCTGTATCGCCTGTCGTGCACGTCGCCTGCTGCAAACACGCCGTCCATGTTCGTGTGGGTTCCCTTTCCAAGTAAGATGTACCCGTTCTCGTCCAGATCAATCTGGCTCTTGAACATGCTGGTGTTGGGTTCGTGTCCTATGGCAACAAAGAGGGCTCCTGCATCAAGCGTGCTCTCCTGGCCGGTCTTTGTGTCCCTCAGGACCACCTGCCGTACCCTCTGATCGCCGATGACGTCGGCTACTGACGAGTTCCAATGGAATCTTATCTTTTTGTTGTCAAAGGCCCTCTGCTGCATTACCTTGCTTGCGCGCAGCACGTCCCTTCGGTGTACCAGGTGGACGGTGGTGGCAAACTTGGTCAGAAACGTGGCCTCCTCTATTGCAGAATCCCCGCCGCCTGCCACGATGATGTCCTGGTTTTTAAAGAACGGTCCGTCGCATGTGGCACAGTATGATACCCCCTTTCCGGCAAATGTCGTCTCGCCGTCCAGTCCGAGCTTTCGTGGGTTTGCACCCGTTGCGATTATGACTGCCCGCCCCTCGTACTCTTCGGAGGCAGTCAGAGCCTTGAGTGGCTTGTGCCTGAAATCAACATCTGTCACCTGGTCGTCTACGATGGTGGTTCCCATTCGCTGGCACTGCTTTCTCATCTCGATCATGAGATCAGGGCCCATTATGCCCTTTTCAAATCCCGGATAGTTCTCCACGTCGGTGGTGTTGACCAGCTGCCCGCCTGGAAGAATTCCGGACAGAATAAGCGTGTCATGCCCTGCCCTCGAGCAGTAGATTCCCGCAGTGTATCCTGCCGGGCCTGCGCCTATTACAATCACGTCAAACTTTGTCTTCTTCTTGTCCGGCATTTTGGGACCGTCGTCCCTGCCCTCCAGAAGGGTAGCGCTTGTATCTGCGGCCATCATGAGAGTGGCTCATTGTCCCAATAATTTAAGTCATTATAGGCAGAAACTTTGTTTCCTAATTATCCCCAACCACGCCCAACATGTCCAGAATTAGGCCAGATCAGCTGAATTTGAACATAATATCAAACATTTTCAATAGAAAACTGCATTGATCAGAGAGGTGTGCAGACAGTCAGGTTACAGCCATGACTGAAAACACATCCTCTCCAGACAAAACGGGCACGCATGAGGCTAAAAAATCTTTCAAATCCAAAGAACGCCGGTTCCAATACGATGACCGCAGGTACATAGACCGCGGCCAGCTGTGGACGCTCCAGATAAGCCCGGAGATCCTGACTCAGGGAGTCGAGAAGCTAAACTGCGGGAAGGTCGGCCGCCCGTACGTATTTTCAAACGCGTGCTTTGCAGCAGCATCCCTGTTCAGAAACGCCACCGGCATAAGGTACAGGCAGCTCCAGGGCGTGGCAGAGACGATAGTCGGCAGGGAAGACGCGCCCACGTATTCGGTGTTCCAGAAGAGGATGACCAGGTTGGGCTGCACTGTTGCAGATAATGATGATGGCAGCGGCACGGCTTCTGCGTGGTTCTCAGACGGCAACACCAGAGCAGAGATCAAGCTGTTTGCCTTCGACTCCACTGGACTCAAGCCCACAAACCGCGGCGACTGGATGACAAAAAAGTGGGGGACCAGGCGGGGCTTCATAAAGCTGCACGTCGGGGTGGATGCCAAAACCAAAAAGATCTACGCCGTGGCCATAACCGACGACAAGTGCGGGGACTCTCCGCAGTTTGAGGAACTGGTGGGGCAGGCCCTTGCAAATGCAAAAAAATCCCCAAACGTAGAGACTTCTGCAAGCACCAAGACGGCAGCCGACGGCGCGTACGACACCAAGAAGATCCGCAGGTACTGCGACGAACAGGGAATCGAGCCGCTGATTCCCGTCCGCATCGACTTTGCCGGAAAGGCGAACGGGTGCATGCCCCGCAAGGAGGCAGGATTCAGGCAGCTGGGTGGCATGGACTGCATGGACAAGACGGCAGAACGCAAGTTTGCAGACCTCACGCGCGAACAAAAGAGGGAATTCCAGAAGGCGTGGCGCAGGGAGTCCGGGTACAACGACCGGTGGTCAGTCGAGATTGTATTTTCCACGTTCAAGCGGGTGTTGGGCGAGTGCATAAGCGCGCGCAAGTGGGAGAACGTCAAGGCCGAGATATACGGAAAAGCGCAGCTGTACAACCAGATGATCGATACTGCAATCGACGGCGGGTACGGCACGCCAAGGATCGTGCAAGTCTACAAGCCCGGTCCAAAAACTGCAAGGGATGAGGGGGCAAGACGATGACATAGACAGAATTGCACAGACTGGTATCTGTGTCGAGAGTAATTAGGAAACAAAGTTTAGGCAGACGGTCTTTGCAGATGTGTTCAAAAAGCAGAAAATGGATCAACCGAAACAGATCAATTAGGACTGTCGGACAGGATGGACATAATGAGACAGGCACCAGATCAGGAATTACCGTACAAGAATGACCGTGATCAATGAATGTGTTCCGAGGCTGTCATGACCAACCAAACAGAGAAAACAGCCACGTTATGAAGTTAAAATCTTCCTGCTGATCTTCTGATCGTCCATCCGACTGTATGACCTGACAAATTCCATTGACTCGTTCAGTTCCGGCTCCACATGTGGGTTTTGATATCGGCTCAGGGTCTAGTCCAGGTTCTGGGTCTAGTCTAGGTTCCGGCTCTGGGTCTAGTCTAGGTTCCGGCTCTGGCACCGGTTCGGCTCTGGCACCGGTTCTGGTTCTGGCTCTGGCACCGGTTCTGGTTCTGGCTCTGGCACCGGTTCTGGCACCGGTACATCTGGAGGCGGAACGGACATGTCTATGAGCGCGGTGGCAGACAGATTCAGGGATTCAGTCCTGTAGTATGGGCTGGGCAGCGTGTAGTCGGTGTATTCTGCGGTGACAGTATCACCCCCAGATACGGCGAGGTTACTCCTGCCTGTTTCATCGTCAAGTGAGAATGAGACGGTGCCCTCGAAGATTCCGGTTGTCAGGTCGGTCTCTGTGACTGTCAGGTCGATTCCGCCGGTGTGGGTGTCTGACCACACGCTGACCTCAAAATCGTCTGCGGCATCCGGATCGAGGTTCATGTCTTGGTCGATGACACGGATAACGCCGGTGCCGGTGCCAGGATGACTTGCCTCGAGCCATTGGATCTCGCCTATATTCCAGCGGATCGTCGACGAGCTAATCACGACCCCGTCATCAGGATACCAAAAAGTGACTGCGATCCCGTCATCATCAAACGACTCCAAGAGGCCATCAGTGGGTCCGCTGCCGGACTTTCCACGGCTGGTGGTGTCAAAAATTCCGTCGCCGTCGAGGTCGTGGTCAAAACCGGTCAGGGTGATCTCGCCTGTGAATATGCCGGTGGACGTATCGGTCTCGACCAGATTGTACTGCTCTATCTCGTAGTTCCTAGTGGCGACACTTATCTGATAGTCATCGGTGTCGCCTATCTCGTCTATCTGCGTGTCATCAAAGTTGTTGTCAGGCGATATGACAGTTATGTAGACCCTGTCGGTCCAAGAATATGTGCGCCTGTCCAGATTCACTTCTGGCACGGTTGTGAAGGAACTTGAAACCGTCACGAAAGACTCGTCGCTCCATTCTCCTACCGTGTCGTCGTATTGGGCGCGCACCATTACCCCGTATTCGGTGTCGATCTCCAGCCCGGAGAGGCTGTAAGACAGCAGGGTGGAGAATGTGCTCATTGCAGGGTATGTCCCCTCTGTCCTTTGCCATGACACCTCATAGGTGGCAGGCTCCTCTGCGGGTGCTTCCCAAGAGGCATGTATGGTTCCAATAGTCGTACTGGTCAGAGTCACGAGGCCCACATTCTGCGCGTCCGGTGGTGGTGGTGGCGGTTGATTGGCATTTACCTGCACGGTGGTGCTTGCCGCCTCGCTCCTCTGGCCCACATAGTCGGCTGCAGTAGGCCCCCAGTCCACGTATTCGAGTATGACCTCGCCCCCATCCAGGATCCTGCCGCAGATGCTGTCAGCAGCGCAGTTGCCGGATAATCCGTTGGTGCCTTGGGCAGAGCGTTCTGGTCTTCAGCTGCAGGCGCAGCAGATCCTCCTGCCAGTGCGAGTTGTATAGCCTGCATTGGGCATCACTGCAAAACGCATCCCCGGTCTCATAGTACATTACAGCCTGGAGGAGGTACCCCTTCATGACCTCCGGTATGCGGGGGTCGCAGTGCTCCAGAAACCGGCCCCTATACCTTTGACGGATGCCGTCTGCGTCATCCTTTGAGGGGCTGGATAGCACATCCAGATAGTACTGCCTTGGCTTTGCCGGTGCCTCCACCATGCCGGTGGTGGAGACTATTGCGGGATTGGCGCAGACTATTGCCCTTGCATGATACCTAAAGTCGCCTTCATCAAACGTGCAGGTCAGCCTGTCCGTAATTACTATGTAAAGCGTGTCTGCCGTGTGGTCCCTGATGCACTCCTCCCGCAGAACCCTTTGAAGCTCAAATCCGTCGTACGCCCTAAACTCCGCATCAGATGGAGTCATGCCTGCCCCGGCAGGGTGCTTCTGAAACGGCCTCTTCAGATCAAGAACCCTAGTCCGCGCCACGTCCCCGGATATATCCCCGGACAGATCCTCGCCTGCCTCCACGGCAACCCCGAAGGTCTCTGAAAGAAATTGCTTCAGCGGGTCGGTATCGATTGCCAGGGATGCGTGTTCTTTACAGAGGATGATCTTGGAGATCTTCAACGGGTGCTATCTTTCCAGTTCCCGGATCTTTTCTGCCGTAATCTCGGCTGCCCGCTTTCCCGAGAACAGCATGGAACCGAACGTCGGGCCCATCCTTGAGAGTCCGTGGGTCTCTGTAACTGACATGCCGGCTGCCACCAGTCCGGGGTATACCTCGCCGGTCTTGTGGACTACGTGCTCTTCGCCCTCGTTGACGTACATTGGATTCATCCCCTTCCAGTTTGCCAGCCCCCTGTCTACGAGCCTCTTTACGGCCACGGAGTCGTGTCCGGAGGCGTCGATGACCATCTTTGCCTCAAGGGCTATCGGATCAACGCAGGTGATGTTTCGCGGCAGCGCGGAGACGGGCATCCAGTTTACGACGACTCCGGCAACGCGGCTGTTCTTCATTACGAGGTCGTCAAACTTTGTAAGATTGAGAAACTTGACGCCTGCATCACAGGCTCCTGCTATCAGTTTTGAGACTGCGTGCGGTCCGGGGGTTATGTAGAGTCCCTCTGAGACCTTCTTGTATGGCACCCCCAGCTCGTCCCAGATCTTCTGTGCGGGTTCCCTGACGGTCACAGGGTTCATCATGTAGCCCCCAAGCCAGTAGCCGCCCCCGAGATAGTTGTTCTGCTCGATTACCAGCACCTTGAATCCGATGTTTGAGAGATCCCTGCTTGCAGTCAGGCCTGCCGGCCCCGCACCAATAATGATTACGTCAGAATCGGCCCTGTCGACAAGAACGCTGTGAAACTCGTTTGCAATCGCGCGGGTAATCTCGACTTCGCGGACGTCGGCAAATATTTTGGTTGATTGTTCGGCTATGGTGGCCTTTTGCATGAAAAGCATTTGGCTGCGATTAATTAATAGTTTCCCAAAACACAGGTGTTGTCCGCACCTTCGGCACAAAAGTGTCAATAAGATTAAAGGTAACTGCATAGTTTTTTGATCAAATGTTGAACTCCATGCCTACGCGCGTCTATGCAGTTTTTTGACGTGGAGCCAGGCCCTCGCGCAGGATCGTGCCAAGATCATCTCCCCTTGCCTTGCATGTCTGCTTGATGCTCATCAGCGTGGCAATGGCATCTGCACCCTTCTTTGACCTGCTCCCGTTGCTGTTCTTGCGCAGGATGACGCACGGCCTGATGGCCCGCTCTGCCCGGTTGTTGTGGTATTCGACGCCGTCTGTCTCCAGAAACGCAAACAGGTGGCCTTTTTCCCGCACCAGCCTCTTGCGCATCCTGTTGCAGTGCTTGCAGTCGCGGTCCTTTTCGAGCCTGCCGATAAGTGACGCAATACGACGATCCAGCCTCTTCTTTGCGGCAAGCGCGTCTGCCCCTCCCGGAACGGCGCCGTCGATGTGCGAGTCCCACAGTATCGCGCGCAGCGTCCTTGCGTGACGCTTGTAGTCGTAGCCGGGATTCTTGTATTTCAGGGTGTCCTTGATGTCCCGGGCGTAATGAAGGTGGCACTTTTGGTGTTCGGATCCGATGACGTTCCACGCGGCCCACGAGTCAGACGTGACGCATCCCGGGTAGTCCTTGCCGAGCATCTTTTTTGGAACCTTCGAGTTCCTGTGGCGGTGCACCTCGTAGATTACGGCGTACCTGGCTACAGCCACCCACAGCCAGTAGTTCGTGCCGTCGACGCGCCAGATTGTCTCGTCCCCGTTTATCGCAGGCGAGTTTCTTACCTCCTCCTTGATCTTCTCGTACAGCGGCCCGAGCTCCCGGGCCATCCTGCACACCATGCGGTTTATCGCAGATTCCGTGATTCTTGCCGAGTACATCATCATGACAATATTGCATATTCTGAGGTCTGACATGCCGTGCAGCCTGAGGATGACCATCATTATCATAAAGTTGATCCCGTACCTGGAGTTTGGCAGTGCCAGCGGGGTCCTGCCGGACACGGTCCTCTTGCAGTTCCTGCAACGCCTTCTCTTTACTGTCACCTTGATGTGCTTTAGTTCCGTCTTGGCAGCCTCCCTTACCACCTTTGTGTACGTGGATACGCACTCGGAGAGGTCGGAGCTGCCGCAGTTGTCGCACGTGTGGGGATCTGCCGTCTCCTCTGCGTCTATTCTTTCAGGACGCGCAAGGCCCGTGCGTTTGTGGTCACTTGGCTTGCCCTTGGCCTTGCCCTTGCCCTTTGCGCGGCGCCGGGTACTGCCGGTCTTTTTGTCCGGTTTTGCGCCGATGCTCCTTGCAACGGCAGCCGATATGATGCCCTTTGCCTCCTGCAACTCTGCCGTGAGATCCTGGATCTGTTTGAGGGCGGCAGCGTAAAGATCAGCGAGTTTGGCCATCTGCCGGTCTTTTTCGGCCATCTGCCGGTCTTTTTCGGCCATCTGCTCTGCCATCACACCCACTTTTTCCTCCAGTTCTGCAATCTTTGACTCGGAATTATCATCAGACATATGCAAACCGTGGGCAACAATGATCTAAAAATTAGGACGGAGAGAAAAACTCGATCAAGTGATCAAAAATAGTTTTAAAAAATTAGACAGACGCGGATTTTCTGATTGTAGATATGGAGTTCAACATTTGATCAAAAAACTACACAGATACGATTAAAGATCATTGGTACCAGGTACCAGAAAGATTCTGGCGGAATGGCATCTCCCGTATGGCAGTCACCTCTGGCGTACTATGCATCTTAATGACAAACACACGCGACATGCCAGAATCGGCTTGAACCGTGCATGGCTTCTACGTGGCCTTATGATGGATCAGAGACCCTTCCAATGAATAGAATCATCCCGCTCTTGTCATCCTGTATTACAAACAGGAATGGGTGATCTGCAACAAAGTCAAATGTCGGCCCACTCGTCTCAACAGTAGACAAGGTAGTTACAGCAGCTGCCTCTGTCCCGCTCTCATTTACATTCACATATGCATCCTGAAGTGCTATTGCCACAAACAGGTTCCAAGAAGATGAGTTCTGTATTCCTGAGAAATCCGCATCATCCACATCAAAGGCGTCCACCATACCGAGGTTCCTCAGATGCGGTATGAGGTCATAGTGTGTGCCAATTTCAAATTTTGGTATTAATATTTCGCCCTTCTCAAACCTCAGATTCTGTTTCCATTGCCCTACCTGTTCATATGAGAGTGCCTCTTCCATCTTTTGTATGCCATCCCTGTCAGATGGCAGCATTATCAACATAGACAGCCTGTCGCCCAGATATGGAAGTTTCAGGATTTGGAGATCGTCTAATTGTGTTGTCTCAAAGTTTTCTTGTATGTGCATGAAATCCGCCTTGACGCTCTGTGTGGGAGTCGTCCAAAAGTCCGATTCATGTGTGCTTCCTTCAAAGAACTGGGTCCTCCAGGTACCCTTGAAGTATATGGTGTTTAGAAGTGCAGTCGAGGTGAGCTCGTTTACATCCTTAAAATCCAGAACCTTGGATATCTTGCCGTGTGTCTTTTCATTGGCCCATGCGTTTATTCGCGGCACCCCGCCTGCATCACTAGCATCTAAAAAGTCAACAGTCTCCATTTCTGCAAGATACGTGTTGCGTATAACATCAGTGTATACCCAGTAGGGAACAAACCAGTCGGCAAGCCACAACGAGTTTGCCATCTCGAGTGCGGCATCGGGGTCGTCGCGGTTTATTGAGGAGATGAGTTGGGCAGTGGAGTTGTGACGTGGGGTATGGTCAGGCTCAAAGCCAAAGGTCTGCTGCATCTCCTCTGCGGTGTTATCTTGGGCACCCTCGTACAGCATTGAAAATGCCACATACATGCTGACAGGTGAGAAGAATATGTTCCCGTCACCATCCGAGAGTTGATTGTAAAAATCCACTGCAAAATTGTTGTTCGCAGTTGCAATCCCAGGCGGGATTATCGGGTCTGCATCAGTTGCATGTATGACAGTGACATTGGCAAGGAAGTTATCGGTGTTGGGTTCTATTGGATCCAATCCCAGTCTCTGTGCAGTCGACTCGAATATGCATGCGGGATTGCCGCTTTGGAGTATTACCAGAACCCGGACGTCGTTGCACCGTATCTCATCTGATGGTACCGCCTGCCTGCATCTGTTTTAGGGGGGAATCAAATGCAGCGTATGACTGCGACGCTGCAAGTGATGCTGCTACTATAATCAAAAACACAGCCAAATAATTCAATCCGCGGTACATGTTGCGATGTCTAATATAACCATGATATCCTGCACCAGATCAGTCCGGTTCTGCGTGCCAAGATAACGATTCAAAATGCGCTAAACGCTTTATTAGGAAAAATCCGTATTAGACCCGTGGATGATTCGGAGCTAAGGAGTGCCGTCACAAAGCACAGCCAGATACTTGCAGAACTCTCAAGGGAACTGCAGGAGATCGGGTTCAGCTACAAGGTGGAGGAGAAGCCATCCAGAAGATACTGGGAGAAGAGAATAGCAGGCTTTGAGGGATACATCAAGGCCAGCATGGCGTACTACTCCCAGGCATACTGTATCATGGGACTTGTAAACAGGGAACAGTCGCAGAGGTTTCTGCTGAGGACGAGCCGGATGCGCCAGCTGGCCTCATCGCTTGCCAAGACGATGGGGGAGGTCATGGCAAACCCGTCCATGGTGGATTCCAAGGACAGGCAGCAGAGCAAGTGGAGCAGGGAGGTAAGGGACAGGCTGTTCCAGCAGAGCCAGGAATGCCTCCGCCATGAAAGGGACATGAACGGGATGTTTAGGGAGTTTTACGAGAAGAACCTGAGCAAGATGATGGCTGCAGGCTAGTATGCCAGTTCCGACATGTGTCGTGCGCCCTTTAGCGCACCGTCAAACTCGTCAGGAGTCATGACGCCAAGGGACGAATAGACGCTTTTGAACTTTCTTCCGTCGTCTGCAAAGATTCCGACCACGCAGGCATCGCCCTGCACGGGATACTTTTTCATGCATGCGTATACTGCTGCAGACGAGGGGCTGATTAAGAGGCGGTCCCTCTCAAAGACTTCGCGCACCACCGAAAAGGCCTCCTCGTTATCCACGCTTACCCAGTCATCAACTACGCCCTCGCGCTTCAAGAACAGATCAGGCTTTGCCGACTCTTCAAAGTTCCGCCATCCCTGAATCAGGTGGTCCTTTTGCGGCTGGCAGCCGATTATCTTTACGTCGGGGTTCTGTTCCTTGAGAAATGCGCCGATCCCGGTGATCGTGCCGCCGGTCCCCACGCCCGTAAAGAAATGGGTTACCCTGCCGTCAGTCTGCCTCCATATCTCGGGGCCCGTTCCCATGTAGTGGCCTCTGAAGTTGGCCTCGTTTGCATACTGGTTGGGGGAGTAGTACGTGTCAGGCCTCGAGGATGCAATGGACGTGGCAAGGGCGATGCTCTGGTCTGTGCCCGGCCCGACCTTGGGACACAGATCGTCGCTTGTCTCAAAGACCTTGGCGCCAAGGGCCCTTATGATCTCCTTGGTCTCGTTGCTTACCTTCTCCGGCACCACGACTTCTGTCCTGTATCCCAGAAGGCTTGCTATTCCGGTCAGCGCGATTCCCGTGTTGCCGGATGTGGGCTCGACTATGACGCTCTTGCCGGGGGTCAGGATCCCCCTCTCCTCGCCGTCCCGTATCATCCAGAGGGCGGCCCTGTCCTTTACGGAGCCAAATGGGTTGTGTCCCTCCAGCTTTGCATGGTATGTTGTGGAGCCCTCAGACAGGGAGTCAAGTGGAACAAGCGGCGTGTTTCCCACACGGTTCAGGACAGAGGTATCGACGAGGGTCATGGTGCGGCTATTTCACCTTTTTAATCTGGAACGTTATGACGTCGCCGTCCTTTGACATGTCAAGGAGCTCGTGGCCGTTTCTTGTGACCCAGCGGCTGATGTCGTCCTCTGCAGCGGGGTCATCGGCAGAGACGGTAAGGGTATGGCCCACCTGCATCCGTTCAATCTCTATCTTGGTTCTAAAGACCGGTTCCGGGCAGAAAAGTCCTGTCGCATCCAGTTTTTTGGTAGTCTCAGACATGATATCACCCACCGAAGGTGTTTTGTCATATTAAAATCTACGGAAGATGGGCCTGTCCTAAAGCGCCATCCGAAACATGGTGGCCAGGTCTCTCTCCTTCATGAATCCCGGATCCATGTCCTGGTAGTTGACCTTCTTTGATATCCTCCGCATGATGTAAAGTGCGATCCTGTAGAACATGCCCCACAGGTGGCTGTCCGGATCAGCATCGTAGATTCTCAGCATCAGGTTCAGCAGCCATTTTGAGTTTGGGTAGTGCTCAGAGATGTACTTTGTCATATACTCGCGCGAGCTGTTGACCTTGTACCGGAGGTGATCAAGGACCTCCTTCTGCATGGCGTATCCGGTCTGCTCGATCCTTATCCTGCCGTGCCGCATGGCGTGCAGGACGTCATCAAGGGAGTCCTCGGAATCTATGACGTTTACGCACCGCCCCAAAGTCGAGAGTATGTGCGAGTCGCTGCCGGCCACCTGTGTCATGCCCCTGTCCAGTGCAAACTGCGTGGCACGCGCATTTGAGATCACGTCCACGTTGTTGCTGTTAAAGACCTCAACCATGTCGCATCTTCCTGCATCCTCGCGCAGGGCATCGAGCAGGCTGAACGGATGGGGCGCAGACGAGACTCCGCCCTGCTGCCGCACACGATCGATTATCTCCTCAATGCCGAGTCCTGCAGGGATGGCCTCGCGTATCCCGTATGCAATGACATGTGCCCCGGAATCGGTCGTAACCTCTTCTGCCGGAAAGACGCGGATGCCTTTGAACTTTTCATGGTCGTTTCTGTACTCCAGGATCTGCGAGTATCCGTCAAGCGTGTTGTGGTTTGTGACAAAGATTGCATCAAGGCCCAGGCTGCAGGAGCGTTCCAGCTGATCCCTTACGGATATGTCGCAGTCATACGGCGGATCATCGATACCGAGGTGAAAGTTTGAGTATGAGTTGTGACAATGCAGTTCGGTGCGGACAGGCATTCCAAGTAAATTCCCCCGGCATAAGATAATAATCTTATTGGGGGGGGGGGTTGCTGCTTGCCGCTGACTTTCCGCCCGTATGGGTTGCAGTATCCTGTCAGTTGCAACGGCGGGTATGAACTGCTGAAGACATGCTTATAACATATGCCACACAACAGGCAGATCAGGTTGATCTTTAACGAGTCAGATTTTCGCGTGGAGCCGGGCACCAAGGTTAACCTGAGCAAGATAAACGCAGGATACGGCGGGGATCTGACAAAGAAGCAGACAAAAAAGCAACTCGATGGCATACGCCTGGAGTTGTTTGACCTCCAGACCCGACTCTTTGCAGAGAACAAGCAGGCGCTGCTGATCGTTTTACAGGCAATGGACGCAGGGGGCAAGGACGGCACCATACGGGATGCCATGCAGGGGTTCAACCCCCAAGGGTGCAGGGTGGTCCCGTTCCGTGTCCCAAACTCCGTGGAGATAAGGCACGACTTTTTGTGGCGCATTCACAGGGTGGTGCCGGCGCATGGAGAGATCACGATATTCAACAGGTCGCACTACGGTGACATCCTGGCAGTCGGCGTGCACGGCCTCCTGCCCGAGGACAGATGGAAAAAGAGGTACGAGCACATCAACAACTTTGAGAAGATGCTCAGGGACGACGGGATCAGAACCATCAAGTTTTACCTGCACATAAGCAAGGACGAGCAGAAGAGAAAGCTGGACAAGAGGGTCAACAATCCCCTGAAGCACTGGAAGTTCAGCAAGGCAGACTTTGAGGAGCGAAAGCACTGGGACAGGCACATGGAGGCGTACGAGAAGGTGCTGGAAAGGTGCAGTACCCCGTGGGCCCCGTGGTACGTGATACCGTCAGACAACAAGTGGTACCGCAACTGGGCCGTAGGGAAGATCTTGGCCAGCACACTAAGGGACATGAATCCGCAGTTTCCAGATCCCTCAAGGGATCTGTACGAGTTTCTGGAGAAGGCGCGGGTATAGGCGCCAAGAGGCGCAGATGCCGGCAAGAAAAGAGGCAGTCTCCAGCTGCTGCCTGTTCATGCTGCCGGCTTGTTCATGGGATTCCATGTCAGACGGATCATCCCTGCACGGCATGCAGTGTATTGCAGGCTGTCCCAAGGGGGAATCATCATCCAAACAGGTCGTCTGCCTTGGGTCGTATCAGGTCGCCGGCCGGACGGCTCCCCGTCTCAAACCCGTACCCGCGAATGACTGCAACCGGGCATCCTGAGGCCTTTGCCATGACCAGCTCTGCAGCGGAGGCGATCTCGTCAGACGCTGCAATGGCAGTGACGCGCAGGACGTTTCCAAAAGAGTCCAGGGTTCCTGCATAGTCCAGGATGGGGTTCATCCCGGATATCCCGATGGCGCAGTTGGTCTGCCCCATTCGATGCGGACGTCCAAACGTATCGGAGATGATCACTGCGACATTCATGCCTGTTCTCTCTTTTATGCCCCTGCGGATTCTTCTTGCAGATTCATCAGGGTCGGCCGGAAGAAGCGTCACATAGCCGCACTTTACATTGCTCTGGTCAATTCCTGCGTTTGCGCAGACAAATCCGGAGTTTGTCTGGACTATTATGATGCCGTCGCTCATCCGTACAATGCGCCTGGACTCGGAGAGGATCAGTTCTATTATGCGGGGATCCTTTTGGTACTGGGAGGCTATCCCTCAGAGAGCAGCGTCGTGGTTACAGACGAGAGGCGAACCATTCTTCCCTCCTGCTTTGAGACGATCTTCTGTGCAACGACTATCACATCCCCGTCACGCATGGCAGCATGTTCAGATATTATTCCAGGCAGGTCATCGGACGGTTCAATCTCCCTTGGAATATGAACCGGAATTACCTGCATCATACCATCTGAGGTGGCCGGGTAAAAATTGTTTATGCGGCAGTCCCGGAACCCAGGTTCAGTCCGTAGTGCCGGTTGATTATTCCCAGAATTCCGGACAGGTCTTTCTCCTCAAGCGTGAAAGTTGCCAGATCCTTGACGAGGTCCTGCGCTCTGTACGCGATGCCCAGGCCGCAGATCTCGAAGAGCTTTACGTCGTTGGCGCCGTCCACCACGCACACGATGTCTTCTTTCTTCTCCTGCCATTCGGCTATCTTTACTAGCGCAGATTTTGACTTGTCAGAGTCTACGCTGATTTGGACGCCGTCAAGCTTCCCGTCCTTGAATACGAGCTCGTTTGAAAATATGTAGTCGATTCCCAGCTCCCTTTGAAGCCGCTCCATCATTATCGTAAAGCCGCCCGAGATTGCCATGATCTTCCACCCGGCAGCCTTGAGAACCTGGCATGCCTTCTTGGCACCTGTCATTATTGGCAGCGAGTCAGACGCCTCCCGGCATATCTTCTCATCCAGCCCCCTCAGTGCTGCAACGCGCGTCCGCAGGCCATCCTCCCAGTTAATCTTTCCCTGGATTCCCTCCTTTGTGATCTTCCAGATCTCATCCTCCTTGTTCATCTTCTCGGCAAGGATGGGAAGATACTCCTCGTCGTACAAAACACCCTCAACGTCAAAAATTATAAGCAACTGATCTCTGGTCTGCAAAAAATTTCTAAGAATATTAAAGTTTATCTTCAGGGAAACTTTGTTTCCTAATTATTCCCAACCACGCCCAACATGTCCAGAATTAGGCCAGATCAGCTGAATTTGAACATAATATCAAACATTTTCAATAGAAAACTGCATTGATCAGAGAGGTGTGCAGACAGTCAGGTTACAGCCATGACTGAAAACACATCCTCTCCAGACAAAACGGGCACGCATGAGGCTAAAAAATCTTTCAAATCCGGAAAACGCCGGTTCCAATACGATGACCGCAGGTACATAGACCGCGGCCAGCTGTGGACGCTCCAGATAAGCCCGGAGATCCTGACTCAGGGAGTCGAGAAGCTAAACTGCGGGAAGGTCGGCCGCCCGTACGTATTTTCAAACGCGTGCTTTGCAGCAGCATCCCTGTTCAGAAACGCCACCGGCATAAGGTACAGGCAGCTCCAGGGCGTGGCAGAGACGATAGTCGGCAGGGAAGACGCGCCCACGTATTCGGTGTTCCAGAAGAGGATGACCAGGTTGGGCTGCACTGTTGCAGATAATGATGATGGCAGCGGCACGGCTTCTGCGTGGTTCTCAGACGGCAACACCAGAGCAGAGATCAAGCTGTTTGCCTTCGACTCCACTGGACTCAAGCCCACAAACCGCGGCGACTGGATGACAAAAAAGTGGGGGACCAGGCGGGGCTTCATAAAGCTGCACGTCGGGGTGGATGCCAAAACCAAAAAGATCTACGCCGTGGCCATAACCGACGACAAGTGCGGGGACTCTCCGCAGTTTGAGGAACTGGTGGGGCAGGCCCTTGCAAATGCAAAAAAATCCCCAAACGTAGAGACTTCTGCAAGCACCAAGACGGCAGCCGACGGCGCGTACGACACCAAGAAGATCCGCAGGTACTGCGACGAACAGGGAATCGAGCCGCTGATTCCCGTCCGCATCGACTTTGCCGGAAAGGCGAACGGGTGCATGCCCCGCAAGGAGGCAGGATTCAGGCAGCTGGGTGGCATGGACTGCATGGACAAGACGGCAGGACTCAAGTTTGCAGGCCTCACGCGCGAACAAAAGAGGGAATTCCAGAAGGCGTGGCGCAGGGAGTCCGGGTACAACGACCGGTGGTCAGTCGAGATTGCATTTTCCACGTTCAAGCGGGTGTTGGGCGAGTGCATAAGCGCGCGCAAGTGGGAGAACGTCAAGGCCGAGATATACGGAAAAGCGCAGCTGTACAACCAGATGATCGATACTGCGATCGACGGCGGGTACGGCACGCCAAGGATCGTGCAAGTCTACAAGCCCGATCCAAAAACTGCAAGGGATGAGGGGGCAAGACGATGACATAGACAGAATTGCACAGACTGGTATCTGTGTCGAGAGTAATTAGGAAACAAAGTTTTCAGGGATTCTTTGGTTTGTTGTAAAAAATCATCACGGCATGGAGTCATGGAATGGCGTTCGTGCAGGAACAGCATGACGGCGCTATCGCCATGGTGCGTGTGGGGGGTCGGTTTAAGGAGCGGCGGGAGAACGGATGCCGTGTGGCAGATGCCGCACCCGGCGTCAAGACAGATTGCAGTGCAACAGAGACGATGCTGGCCTCGCAGCAAAGACGTGGTCAGGACTATTTTTTCTTTCCAAGACTTTTTTGCTTTGCAAGACTCCTCTTTTTCAACACAACAATACCCAGCACCGTTACGATGGCCCCCACCCCGACAAATTCCAAATTGAACACTTCGCCCGAAAGAGTCGGAAGCATGCCACGCACAAGCATAAATCCACCGCAAAATACTGCTACTATTGCTATCAAGTTACCCGGAGACAACACAGTATACAGGAAGGCCTGCCAGAAATACTTGTCTCTGTTTAGTGGATGCCCGCGCCGGCTCCCATCGTGGTTTCCCGCATCATCCTGAGCGGGAACGGAGATGATCCCGACAGGGGGGAATGGGGCGCCGGGATCTTGCCGGGGCAGAGTGCTTTGGGACGGATAATGGAGGATTGGAGGAGTGGTGAGAGGGCATATTCTGGACTACTGGCTGTCCAATTCTGCAAGCAAGAGTGCCCTGCCGTTGTAGGCATCATCAGCATCGTTTGGATCGATTCGTATTGCCTCGTCGTAGCACAGGAGGGCGTCCCCGTGTCTGCCCAGTTTGGCAAGCGAGAGTGCCTTGCCAAGGTAAGCACGAACATAATTTGGTCCCAGCCGTGTTGCCTCGTCGTAGCACAGGAGGGCGTCCTCGTGTCTGTCCAGTTTGGCAAGCGAGAGTGCTCTGTTGTAATGGGCGCTGGCGCGATTTGGTTCCATCCTTGTTGCCTCGTCGTAGCACAGGAGGGCGTCCTCGTGTCTGCCCAGTTTGGCAAGCGAGATTCCCTTGCTGATATGCGCAACAACAAGGTTTGGATCTATCCGCAGTACGTCATCGTAACCCAGGATGGCCTCCTCGTGTCTGTTCTGCCTGGCAAGCGTGAATGCCTTGACATAATTAATACGACCATCATTTGAATCCATTCGTTTTGCCTCATTGAAACACAGGAGGGCGTCCTCGTGTCTGCCCAGTTTAATAAGCGAGAGCGCCTTGTTGTTGTAGGCACCAGCAGCATTGTTTGGTTCCATTCGTATTGCCTCATCGAAACACAGGATGGCGTCCTCGTGTCTGCCCAGTTTGGCAAGCGAGATTCCCTTGGAGACATGTTCGCTGGAATCCATCAGTCTTGCCCTAGATTTTGTGATAATTAAATACATGAGCTTGAATCTGCGCCTGCAGTTCGGGCAGGCCGCATCCCAAACGGAACTGCGTGTCCTGATATATTGCCATAGATAGTTAACAATAAATCACAGGCACCAGAACAACCGATATGGGCGAGTTAGAACACAAGTTTGAAGTAAAGGTTGAGAATACCGAGAAGAGGCAGAAGATGGATAACAACCTGAAGGCCGAACTCAAGGCGTCAGGAATAATGGACGAGAAGGGCAAGCTGAAGCTAAAGGGTGTCAGTCCAAAGATGCTCAAAAAGATGAAGATGGAGTTTGTGGACTGTCCGGTCCTCAAGGAGGAGACGCATTTTATCAAGTGCTTTGTGTGTCCAAACTTCCAGAGCAGGGTCAAGGGCATGGTTCTGTGCAAGGGCGACCCACTGTAAATCTACGAAAGGCTCATTAGTTAAATTGCTCTGTGGGTGGTTGTATTGAACAAGGAGGACATAGGCATCACGGTCTCAAAGAAAGAAGACTTTAGCGAGTGGTACACCCAGGTGGTTCAAAAGGCCAAGCTTGCAGACTATGCGCCCGTCAAGGGGCTTATCGTTTTGAGGCCCGACGGGTACTCCATCTGGGAGTCGCTAAGGGTCAGGCTTGATGAGAGGTTTGCAGCGGAGGGTGTCAGGAACGGATTCCTGCCCATACTGATTCCCGAATCGCTCCTTGGAAGGGAGAAGAAGCATTTTGCAGGGTTCAATCCGGAGGTGTTCTGGGTAACCCACTCAGGGAGTGATGTCATAGGGGACAGGCTTGCGCTAAGGCCGACTTCAGAGACGCTGGCGTACACCATGTACTCAAAGTGGATCCAGAGCTGGAGGGACCTGCCTCTGAAGATCAACTTTTGGAACACCGCCCTGAGGGCGGAGATCAAGGCAACAAAGCCGTTCCTCAGGACCTCAGAGTTTCTGTGGCAGGAGGGGCACACGGTGCATGCAACACGGGAGGAGGCAGAAGAGGAGGTCTCAAGGATACTGGAGATCTACAGGGACACCGTCCAGGAGCAGCTGGCAATCCCGGTCATTGCAGGAAGGAAGAGCGAGAACGAAAAGTTCGTAGGCTCCATGTATACGGACACCATAGAGTCGATAATGCCCGACGGAAAGGCGCTGCAGATGGGAACGTCCCACTTTCTGGGACAGAACTTTTCCATACCATTTGAGGTAAAGTTTGCAGACAAGGACAACGTGGAGCATTTTGCATGGCAGACGTCATGGGGCGTCTCGTGGAGGCTGATTGGCGCGATGATCATGGTGCACGGGGACGACCAGGGACTGGTGCTGCCCCCCATGGTCGCCCCGATACAGGCAGTAATAGTGCCAATCTACAGGAACGACGCCACAAAAAAGGCGGTGATGGAGAAGGCCGGAGAGATCATGGTGGACCTGGCATCAAGGGGCGTCAGGGTGCATCTGGATGACAGGGACGGATTCTCGCCAGGATACAAGTTTAACGACTGGGAGATGAGGGGGGTCCCCATACGCATCGAGATAGGCCCGCGGGACATCCAGGAACAGAACATGCAGGTGGTAAGAAGGCACAACCATGAAAAGTGCAGCATCGGCATTGCAGAGACCGAAAGGATTCCAGGAATCCTCGAGGAGATCCAGAAGGACATGTTCAAAAGGGCGCAGGAGCAGGCAGAGGCAAACACCTTTGGGGTTACAGACTATGCAGAGTTCAAGGAGAGGATGAAAAGCGGCGGGTTCTTTGCCGTTCCGTGGTGCGGCGGGGCAGAGTGTGAAAAGCGGATCAAGGATGACACGGGCGCCGAGATCAGGGTCATTCCGCCGTCGTCAGACGGCACAGACTCTGACATGACATGCATGTGCTGCCACAGGCAGGCAGCAGCATCACGGCCGATCCTTGCAAGGGGATACTGAGTATTCGGCAGCCGACGGGGCCCGAGATCAGATATAATAAGGGATCTGCTTGGGGGAAGAACGTTGGCAGGCAGCACCATGCTACAGGACAGGAGATCCCTCCTGGACATGTTCATGAGGACAAGGCAGAGGACGCTGGAACTTGTAAAGACGCTGGAAAAGGACGACTTTGTGGTGCAGACTGCCGTATTTATGAGCCCCCCAAAGTGGCACGTGGGCCACGTCAGCTGGATCTACGAGGCCATCATGAGCAAGCTGGATTCAGGCTATGAGTTTTATTCAGAGGAGTTTTCAGAGTACCTTAATTCGTACTATCAGCAGTTCGGGGTTCCGCACGACAAGGGGCTGCGCGGCGTCATCTCAAGGCCCACGACAGAGCAGATCTTTGAATACTTTGGGATGGTTACCAAGAGGGTCGAGGATTTCATCCGGACGCACGACATGGACGAGGACGGGGCCAGGCTGATCACCATGGGATTCCACCACGAATGCCAGCACCAGGAGCTGCTAGTCTACGACCTGCAGCACCTCCTGGCAGAGCAGTACAGGCCGGCAAGAAGAGGCAGCGCCCCCAAGGCAGGCAGCGTGCAGGCAGGCTCGGTGCGGATCGGCGGAGGCATCTACACCATGGGGTACGGGGGGGACGGCTACTGCTATGACATAGAGCTGCCCGAGCACAAGGTATACCTGGAGGAGTACGCCATTGATGTCCTTCCGGTGACAAACAGGCAGTTTCTGGAGTTTGTAGAGGACGGCGGATACGAGACGTACAAGTACTGGCTCTCAGACGGATGGGAGAAGGTCAAGGGGAATGGATGGGGCGCCCCGATGTACTGGGAGAAGATCGGCGGCCAGTGGAGCGTGAGGGATTTTCGCGGAATCAGGAGTATCAACCCGGACGAGCCGGTGTGCCATGTCAGTTTTTACGAGGCAGGCGCGTACTGCAAGTGGGCAGGGAGAAGGCTGCCCACCGAGGCCGAGTGGGAGAAGGCTGCATGCTGGAGCGAGAAGGCGCAGGCAAAGACTGCATACCCGTGGGGGAACCAGGCGCCCACCCCAGAGCGGTGCAACCTGCTGGAGTCGTACATATGGGGATGCGCAGAGGCAGGCGCGTACGGGAGGAGCGGCGCCAGCCACTACGGATGCCAGCAGATGATTGGGGACGTGTGGGAGTGGACCTCGTCTGAGTTTACTGGGTATCCTGGATTCAAGTCGGGGTTTGACGAGTACAACGACAAGTGGTTTACAAACCAGAAGGTTCTGAGGGGGGGCTCGTTTGGCACCCCCAGCGACTCCATCAGGGCAAGCTACAGGAACTTTTTCAGGCTGGACGAGCGGTGGCTGATGTCAGGGTTCAGGTGCGCCGGGTAGTGGCAGCTTGGATGCCAGGGTGACTGAAAAGTACCGGTTGTCGTCAAGCCATACGCGCCTAACCTGAAATCCGGCACCCTCGAGGAGCCGCCTGATCTGCGGTAGCGTGAACTTGTGGGAGTATTCGGTGTGGATTAGTTCGCCCTTTTTGAGATTAGTCTTCAGGCCGCACTCTGAGATGACCACGGACTGGTTGAGGAGCGACTTGAGGTACATCTCGATTCTCTGCTCTTTTTCGTTGTAGACTGAGTGGTGGGCAAAGTTTTGCAGGTCAAAGTCGGCGTCAAGCTCGTCGTTTATTCGGGAGAGCATGTTGAGGTTGAACCGGGCAGTCACCCCCTGGGAGTCGTCGTACGCAGACTCTAGCACACTTTTGTCCTTTACAAGGTCCAGCCCGATCATGAAGAGATCCCCGGGCCGCATCATGCGGCCTACGTAGCGCAGGAATCTTTCCCCGTCCTCGGGTGAAAAGTTTCCAAAGCTGGAGCCGAGAAACAGTATGAGGTTCCTCTTGCCACCATAGTCCCTGAGAAACTCCAGCCCCCCCTCGTAGGTGTCGATGATTCCGGTGATGCTCAGGCAGTCATAGTCACGCAGCAGCTGCTCGGAACTTTCTGCAAGGATGTCAGAGACGTCGATTGGAATGTACTCCACGACGTCTTGCATGCCGGCGACGGCATCAAGGATCGTCCGGGTCTTGACGGACATGCCGCTGCCAAGCTCCACGACCCTGACCTGGCCGTCGATGTACGACTGCAGGTCCTTTTGGAGTCCGGCCAGTATGCCGATCTCGGTCCGGGTGACGTAGTATTCTGGCAGGGCGCATATCTCCTCGAAGATATCCGAGCCCTTTAGGTCGTAAAAGAACATCGGCGGGATTGACCTTGGTGCGTCCTTTAGTCCCGACGAGGCCTCCTGGGCAAACGTCCGTGTTATCTTAGTCGAGTGCGGCTTGAAGTAACGGAGTCGCGAGTCCACGACGTATTTTTTGTACCTTTTCTTCTGGGTTGTCACATTCAAGTACTAGGGCGCTTTCTGCTTTACATAAATTCCTTGTTACGGGAATGGCCGGGAGCTGCTGCTGCTGCTGCTGTTGTTGTTGTTGTTGCTACTGCTGCTGCTGTTGTTGTTGTTGTTGCTGCTGCTGTCGTCATCTGACCATTCTCTTGATATACGGGAATGTCAGGATTAGTGGTGTTGGGCGAGATTCTAAAGGTTGAGCATCTAAAGAAGTATTTTGTCAAGCGGGGAATATTTGGCTCTGCCACTCCTGAGATCAGGGCAGTCGATGACGTATCGTTTACGCTCGAGGACGGAAAGGTGCTGGTGCTGGCAGGCGAGTCCGGTTCGGGAAAGTCCACCATAGCGCGCCTGATACTGGGATCGCTGCAGCCTGACTCGGGGGATGTCTTCTTTGACGGCAATGCAGTCCGGCACACCCATAAGGGCCTGGAGGAGATCAGGATGGGCTGCCAGATGGTCCACCAGGACCCGTACGACTCCATCAATCCCAGGATGAAGGTGGGCAGCATAGTGGCAGAGCCGCTTGAGATCCACAAGATTGGGGACAGCAAGGAGCGGCACCGGAGGGTGGTCCAGGTGCTCCGGGAGGTGAGATTGGCGCCGGTGGAGGATGTCATGGCAAAGTACCCCCACATGCTCTCAGGCGGGCAGAGGCAGAGGGTCGTGCTGGCAAGGGCGCTGGCGCTAAAGCCCAAGGTGATCATTGCAGACGAGCCGGTCTCGATGCTGGATGTCTCCATCAGGATAGAGATGCTCGAGCTGATGCGCCAGCTACAGGAGGAGCACAAGATATCGTTCATATACATTACGCACGACCTTGCGACTGCCAGGTATTTCGGGCAGGACATCGGCATCCTGTACAGGGGCAGGATCGTGGAGATGGGGCCCATAGACAGGGTGCTGCTAAGTCCCAGGCACCCGTACACGCAGGCCCTGATCGACGCAATATCGGATCCCGATCCCGAGAACCGGCACCGGGAGAAGAGGATCAGGATCACGGAGCCCCCGGAGGCAGGCGTGTCTGGAGGATGCAGGTTCAGGTCAAGGTGTCCATATGCGATGGAAAAGTGCGTCAAGGAGCCTGACCTGGAGAGGACAGAAGGCGGCCACCTTGCTGCATGCTACGTGGATCTGGATTAGGCCCGGACAGACGGCGCGCGCTTGTCCTTGTAGACGACCACGTGGGAGACGCCGTTCTTTGGGAAGACGCCGTAGATCAGCCCCGCCTTCTGGACAACGGAGTCCTTGAGGGAGACCATGATGAACTGGCTCTTGCGGGATCTCTCCTCGAGTATCTTTGAGAGCCTCTCGGAGTTTGGCGCATCAAGGTGCGCATCGACTTCGTCCAGCAGGTAGAACGGCGACGGCTTGAGTTTTTGAAGCGCCAGCACAAAGACGATGGCGGCAAGCGTCTTCTCGCCGCCGCTGATCGAGGTGGACTCCCTCTTTGGCTTGTTCGGGAACTGGATTAGGTACGAGATGCCGGAGCTGAATATGTCGTCCTCGTTTTGCAGCTCCATCCACGCGTTTCCGCCGGTCATCTTGTTGAAGATCAGGCGGATCTCCCTGTCCACCAGGTCAAAGGCGTCAAGGAACGTCTGGCGCTTGTCCCTCTCGACGTTCTCGATGAAGGCGACTATCGAGTTTCGCTCCTCCTCGAGGGAGTTCTTTCTTGCCGACATGGAGCGGTATCCGTCTGTGACTGCAAGGTACGTCTCGGGGGCCTTTGCGTTCAGTGCCGTAAGGGAGCCGATCTCTGCCTCAAGCCCCTCAAGGACCGGGCCGACATCAAAGACTTCTGCGTTTCGGTCTAGCCCGAACGCATCAAGGATCTTTTGCAGGTCGGCCTCTGCCTCGGTCAGCTCCTGCAGATCACGCTCCAGGGAGTCTGAGCGGCGCTCCAGCGTGGCAGCCTCCCGGGACACGCCCTGCTCGTCTGCCAGGAGCGCCTTGATCTGGTCGTCATACTCTTTTAGCCTGCCTATTGACGAGCCGGACGTGGCGATGAGGTTCTGCTCCTGTTCCCTGAGTCCTACGAGGACCTCGTTCTCTGAGGCCATGCCGGCCTCCAGTTTTTGGACCTTCTCATGCAGATCCTGCAGTTCCGATGCCAGGGATTCTGCCTCAGATTCCAGAACGCCGGACTTTGATGTTTCTCGGCCTGCCTGGTCCTGAAGCGCTGCCAGCCGGGAGGACTCTTCGCGGTGTAGTCCGGATATCTGGGTGCGGATCTGCTCTGCGGCCATCTTCTTTTTGTTGATCTCGGCAAGCTCGGTGGCAATCAGTGCCTGCTGGCCTCCTGCATAATCCTCTTCTGCCAGGGAGACTCCCTTTTGCAGGGAGTCGATGCGTGACTTGCAGGCAGACATCTCGGATGCGGCAGCAGATATCCGGGATCGCATCTTGGAGGTCTGCTCCTCGAGCGTCTTTTTTGCCTCGATCTTGGAGGGGATGCCGGACCGGAGGTGGGAGTGGTTCTCGCGGATGGCGGCAAGGGAGGCCTCAGACGTCGAGAGGTTCTCCGTGCTTGACTGGGTGGATCCTTCAAGCCTCTTCAGATGGCGCCTCTTTCTGTCCAGGTACCTCTTGATCAGCCCGATGGACTCGAAGAGGCCGTCTATGTCGCTGCTCATGGATATCAGCTTGGTCAGTTTTGAGATCTTGGAGTTTATCTCGATTACTACTGCCCCGTTGTCTGCCTCAAAGTATTCCCCGTCCAGGGTCACTGCCTTGTATCCCTCCTGCGAGAGGGCAAAGGCAGAATCCCTGCCGTCGGTCAGAACCACGTTCCCAAAGAGGAGGGTCTTGAGTGCGGAATGCGCATCATCGCACCTGACATGGTCGGCAAGGACTCCCAGGACCCCGGGTCTTTTGGGAGGCTCAAAATCAAGTTTTGGGATAGCATCCAGCGGGATGATCTTGAGTTTTGGAAGCTTTCTGCTCTTTGCGACCTCGGCAATTCCAAGCAGGGTTGCAAAATCGTTTACCACGATGGCCTTGATCCAGTCAGAGCCGACTGCAAGGACCGGGCGTTCGTACTTTTTGTCCCAGGTGATCATCTCATAGACCAGGCCCTCGATGCCCAGCCTGGATGCGTCGGCCTTGAGTTGCGCAACGGTATAGTCCTCATGCATCAGCCTCCGGATCATCTTGATCTTTGACTCGTACTGGATTGCAGCCTTGTTGGATTTCTCCAGTATCATTCCCAGATCCTCCATGTCCCGGCTCACCCTTGACCTTGTACTGCCCAACTCTTCAATGCGGGATTTGTGCCCCTGGATCGTCCCGTTATGGCTCCTCATCATGGATTCCAGTTGGAGCTTGCTGGCAGTCAGCTCAGAGATTGCCTTCCCCATGCTGTCCAGTTTGGCAAGATTTGCGGTGACTCTTTTGTCGGATTCGTCGCACTCGTAGGTGATCTTGGAGAGGCGCAGTCTCTCCTGGTTTAGTTGCGCCGTCAGGCCCTTGATCTTCTCATCGGTCTTGGATTTTTTGGCAGCAGCTGCGGACTGGCGGCCAAGAATCATGTTCCTCTGCGGGTCTATCGCCTTGAGGGCCTCGTCGGCTTTGCGGGTCTGGGCGGTGATCTCGTCGATGGATCCGCGGGCATCTTGGATCTTGGCCTCAAGGCCGGCCTTGGCGCGGCTGATCTCTTCAAGCTCGGTCTTGATTTCAGGGGTCCGGGAGTTTATCTGCGCAATCCTCCTTTTGGCAGTACCCACAGCGCCGCTGTCAGCCTCGTACCGTTCCCGGGCAGTGCTTATCTTCGTGTCAAGGGATGACTTTGCCCTGCTGTAGTCGTCTGCTGCAGTCATCATCTCTGCCTTCTGGGCCTCAAGTGAGTCCATCTCGGCGCGCAGGGTATTCTGCCTGTCACGTAGGAACGATATCCTCTCTGCGGTTTGGCCGAGGGATTCGGCCTTGGCAGACTTTTGGTCTGAGATTGTCCTGATTCTGTTGGCAGCAGACACGGCCCTGTACCGGTCGATCTCCCTTGCCAGCAGGTCGTGACGAAGCATCTGGTTTCGCTCCTCGTCCAGCTCGTCTATCCTCTTTTTGACCTCATCCATCTTGGCCAGGGCAATCTGAAGCCTCCGGTCAGCCGTGTCAAGCTGATCTACTGCCTCCTTCTTCTTCTCATCAAAGTACGACAGGCCTATCAGATCCTCGATCGCCTTTCTCTTCTCATCAGAGGTAAACTCCGAGATTCGAGTCACCGTCCCCTGCTGGATGGCGTTAAGCTGTCCCAGTCCCGCATCTGCCATGTCCAAAAGGTCAAGGATATGGCTTCTGTTTGTCTTTTTTCTGTTGAGATAGTACGTGTTCTCGCCGTTTATGTCCATCTCCCTTGTTATCTCGACTGCATCAGAGTCCACAGGGATCTTTCGGTCAGAGTTGTCAAAGTGAACGCTGGATCGTGCCATCTTGGGGCCGCGCCGGTTTCCGTCGATATCATGGATCAGCGATCGCAGCCGGTCAACCCTCATAATTCTGGGCTTGTTCTCGCCCATGGCAAAGATTATGGCATCCAGAATGTTGCTCTTGCCGGAGCCGTTTGGGCCCGAGATGGAGACGAGTCCGGGTTCAAACTGGACGGTGGTGTTTCGAAATCCAAACGACTTGAATCCGAAGATCTCTACTTTTTTAATATGAACCAATAAGGATACACCCACATAATATGGAATAATTAGTGACTGACAAGTTTAATTGACTAGATGACAGAATATGTTTCGGCGAATATTGGAACGTGTCATTATCCATATGGTTTTGTGGCCGCATTGGATGTAATTATACCATGCTGTTCTTAAACGATGATGGATGGGTTCCCATAACCCAAAAGTCAAACACGCTTGACGTCAGGCGCCTGGAAAGATTGCAACTCGTGCACGTCAGCGTACGGTTATTTCAAACACACGAAAGTTCCCAGTGCCATACCCTCCAGCAGATGTGATGTTGACCGTGTACGATGGCTCTTTTGAGACGTCTGCAGCATCCTTCATCCTGAGCATGTCGCCGTCGACGATCTCAAAGTAGTCAGAATCGCCGCCTGAACCGATGTCATATATTGGACCTTGACTATCCAGATGACTGTTTTGTGCAGACATCCTCCCGATAATTCCGGTGGGATCACCGATTGTGGTGCGGTCAAACACGATGTACCAATTGCCCAAGTTCTGAACAAAGGACGAGGCGCGGTTGAACATACCGGCCATGTGTTCCACGTTCGAGACGTCCCAGCCTGAGAGGTCGCCGTTGAAGGACGAGGCGCGGTTGAACATCCCGTGCATGCTTTCTGTACTCGAGACGTCCCAGCCTGAGAGGTCGCCGTTGAAGGACGAGGCGCGGTTGAACATCCCGTGCATGCTTTCTGTACTCGAGACGTCCCAGCCTGAGAGGTCGCCATTGAAATCAGAATCTTGTAGCATGCCGCTCATGTCTGCTACCTTGGAGAGATCCGGAGTGTCGGCAGCATGAGACGTGAACACCACTCCCCTGAACGCAGAGGCCATAGACTCCCATTGGATGTCGCCCCACTGTTCAATTGATACGAGTTTGTAGGCATTGTCATAATCTTCGCCAAGCAATATCCTCGTAAAGTCTCCGGATATGCGGACAGTGTATTCTCCGGCATCCGAATATGCGTGACTCTGGTCTCCAGTGGCGTTGGCCGAGGTGCTACCGTCGCCCCAGTCTACCGTGTAGGTGCCAGTCGCGTTGCCCACAGAAATGGTTATGGACTCGTCTGATGAGATGGTCCTCCATGTGGTGACAAACGGCCTGTCGCCGGTGTTTTCTGTGTCTGTACTGCTGACCATTGGTTTTCTGGGAGTGTCTGGTTGTTTGTCAGGAGGCGCGAATCCCAAGCTTAGCATCGTCCTGACATCGTCATGAGATACCTGCAGGTACAGCGTTATTCCGGCGGGACACGAACAAGCAGCACATACCACTTGACGGGTGTGTGCCGTCTTGAGATCGACTACGCCCACGCCCAGACCTGCATAATACTCCTTGATCACGTCCGGACTGCTGTACGCACCTCCCCACGGATTGCCGCCACACTGTACGGGGTCAATTTGGACCCACGTTGTTCCTTCCGTGTCATCTAGGACTACCGGAATCACAAACAGCTCACCGGCGCCTATACGTTGCACCTCATCGTACGCGGACAGAGTCGGAATTTCCCCAAGCGGCACGCTGGCAGTCACAAACGACAGCGTTTCGCCTGCCCCCACATCCTTGGCGCCGTGACAGTCAGTCAGTATCTGCTCCACTGCCCGCTTGTCGACATCGGAGACTATGAGTAGCACGGAGTAACTGCCCGTGACGTTGGCCTCCAACATCTCGCCGATCCTGTCGAATAGTCCGGAATCGAACTTTGCAATATTGACCATCTCCTGTTGGCCCTTGCAGGCGTGTCCGTTGTAGGCTATTTCTGGAGTGGTCTGCAACTCTGCGGCTGCCTTCCAGCCCCTTGCTGCAAGTTTGGCAGAGGATGACTCGCTGACGCATGCAGGCGTCCCGCCAGATGACTCCATCAGCACCTTGCCGTCGCGGCACTGCATCGCCTCGAAGGGCACGCCATCACGCGCCTGCTGGAGGGGCGTTGGAACCTGTTCGGCGTATGCCTCAAACCCCACTGCAGACAGCACAGATATCGCCGCTGCCAGCACCAATATCGCAACCTTTCTCACTGGATCGCTTGGCAGAGACGGTACTTAAGTTTCAAACACAGCCATGCCTAGGCGTTTCCCGGCGGGAGTCGCGGCCGGAGGGGGATGTGATCCGGTCTGCAGTACACAGGCGTCTACCAGTAGAGGCGCGTGGCCTCAGGCATGCCGTCACGGAGCGGGTTCGTTGGCAACGAATCTTTCGCATTCTGCCTTTGCTGCAACATCAGATGTCTGCTCTATCGGGTGTTTCATAAGGTACGCGCTTGCCGACTTGATTGGCCCGCCAATGCCCCTGTCAAGCGCTATCTTTGCCAGCCTGATGGCGTCAATTACGATTCCTGCAGAGTTTGCCTTGTCGTCTACCTCCAGGCGGACCTCCATGTTGTAGGGGATGTTTGCCCACTGGCGTCCCTCGATTCTCATAAACATGAGCTTGGTATTCCTCAGGAATGGGATAAAGTCAGAGGGCCCCACATAGATCTGATCGTCGTCAAGCCGTTTATCAAGCTGGCTCTGTACGCTTTCGGTCTTGGAGATCTTTTTTGATATCAGCCTCTCCTGCTCCTTCATGTTTAGAAAGTCGGTGTTGCCCCCGACATTAATCTGGTATGTCTTTTCGATCTTGGTTCCCCTGTCATTGCAGAGTTTGGCAAGGGTTCGGTGGACGATGGTCGCCCCAACCTGTCCCTTGATGTCATCGCCGATGCAGGGAATGTTCTTTTCTTCGAATTTTTTGGCCCACGCCGCGTCTGAGGCAATAAATGACGGGATGCAGTTGACAAATGCAGTGCCGGTATCAAGACAGATTTGGGCCCAAAACTCAGTCACCCTGTCAGAGCCTACAGGCAGATAGGATACGATGATCTCAGCGCCGGTCTTGGCAATTATCTGCTTGACCTCTTCGGCTATCTGATCAGTCGTCTTGCTACTGACGATTGGCTTGATCCGGTTTTCAACCCACAGTCCAACCCCGTCCAGCACCGGGCTCTCATAGACCAGTGCGTCTGTTGCAGGCATCTCGTCTTTGGGAATCCAGTCAACCATGTTCGGGTACTCGTATATGGCGCTGTTGATGGTCTTTCCAATCTTGTTTTCACCCACATCAAACCCGCATACAAAGTCGATGTCATAGATTCCATATCCTGCCAGTTTATCATGAATAATTCCAATCACCTCCTGGGAGGGGTCCTTTCTGTAGTACTCGATTCCTTGAATCAGTCCTGAAAAGCAGTTTCCGATACCGACCAGTCCGACCTTTATTCTGTCTGCCATTCGAATGGATGTGCTGACAGACGGGTTTAAAGCTTTTGACTCGGGTGGCTGACTGTTCATTGTGTCCAGGCGCATCGAAGAATAAGATGTGTCGTGCCTGCGATCCCTTCCCCCCCCCCCCGAGTTGTGTAATCGAACACAGGCTTGGAGTCCCGTCTCTAGCAGTCAAGGCAGAGTTTTATACACGGCGCCAACGAATATGGGCATGATAGAGCCAGGCCGACCAGTCAAGGATATTGAGATTAATTCAGATACTCCGATATTAAAAATATTTGAGGAGCTCTCCCAGTCCGGGGGATTTGAATCGGTAAATCTGTCAGACGGGCTGGAGATTCTCGGAGAGATGATCCCGCAGGAGAACTGTCTCAAGTTTCTCTCGTTTATTGGGGCAGTGGTATCGACTGGCCTGAGGGGAATCATCAGGGACATGATAAAAAACGGATGGTTTGACGTGGTGGTGACAACCTGCGGGGCACTGGATCATGACATTGCAAGGCATTTTTCACACTACAAGGAAGGCTCGTTTACAATGGACGACGGGGAACTGGCAGAGCAGGAGATTCACAGGTTGGGAAACATACTGGTGCCCATGAGCAGCTACGGCCCGATCATAGAAGAGAGGATGCAGGCATTTCTGGAGGAGGAGTATCAAAACGGGACAAGGGAGATGACTACGGCACAGATATGCAAAATGATTGGAAGTCATATGGCAGAGGACTCTTTTCTTTATTGGGCATACAAAAACAATGTCAGCGTGGTAGTGCCCGGAATTATGGACGGGGCAGTCGGGAGCCAGATATGGCTGTTCACACAGAAGCATAACGACTTCAAGATAGACATGATAGGGGATGCGAATCTTCTTTCAGGACTGGTCTTTAAGGCGGAAAAATCGGGGGCGTTCATGATTGGAGGGGGACTATCAAAACACCATACGATGTGGTGGAATCAGTACAGGGACGGACTTGATTATGCATTCTACATAACAACGGCACAGGAGTTTGACGGAAGCCTCAGCGGGGCACTCGTCAAGGAGGCAATATCCTGGGGAAAAGTGACGCAGGAAGCAAAACAGACTACGCTCCACGCAGAGGCAACAACGATACTACCGTTCATCTATGCTGCACTGGCTGCAAGGCTGAAGTAGATACGGTTTGGCCAAGGCGGAATTTCTCTTGATTACTTATTTCAGGGAATAATGACCCAGGTTCTAGAGTTTGTAGTGCTGGTAGTGGTGGTTTCAGCATCAGGCGTGATGGCACCTGGACCACTCTTTGTGGCAAACATCTCATACGGACTAAAGGGAGGCACGAGGGCAGGCCTCAAGATGGCAGTCGGACATGCGATTGTTGAATTTCCCATAGTCATAATACTGGGTATCGGGGCAGTCTCGCTTGAGTCATTTTCAGAGTACAGGGTAGTAATTTCGATTCTGGGGGCAGTCTTCCTTTTTGTGTTTGCAGGCATGCAGATCAGGGCATTGTTTGGGAACGGCGGAAATTTCGTCACGGAGTCAAGGAGGAGCCCCCTGATTACAGGAATGGCCCTTAGCGGACTAAACCCATTTTTTATAATCTGGTGGATTACTATCGGGTTTAAGCTAATTTCGGATGCATTATTAATCTGGGCATTTGGCGGCATGCTGGTTTTGTTTGCGCTACACATTTGGATGGATTTTGCCTGGCTGGGTATTGTCGCACATCTTGCATCGAGAGGGGCAAAGATACTTTCAAGCCGAAGCTTGAAGATGATTGTGTTCGGGCTGAGCCTGACGCTGGTTTATTTTGGAGTGGACATGTTATTTTCCTTAAACCAATGACAAAAACAGGCGGCACGCTTGGAATTACCTGGTCCATTAGATGGGTCATGGGATCGGGGTTCTTAGACAGGACTAGACTGGATACAATGACGCTGCTGCCATGCTGCCAAATGAATCCATTCATTAGAAGCCATGCGTAATCCCTCCATTTCGTTGGGTTAAACCAGAAAAACCAGAAAATATTAAAAATTCTAATTTAATTATCGCCATGTTAGCCATGTGGGGATCCTGTCCTGCCAGAAATACAAAATAACGTGCGCAACCTTGCAGCACCACGATGTGCACGGAATTAATTGTTTGAAACGGCGCTGCCGGGGACGTTTGCCTCTTCCCAGTTTATTACCGGCCCCAGCGTGCTACCTGAAGGAGGTCCTTTCTTCATCTGGTTCCACAGGAGGTCCAGGTTTACGAGTCCGGTTATTATGTTAAATTCCCTGTTAAAGTCGCCAATCTTTCCCTTGTATGGCGCGGTAAGCCGGCCGTACCGCTTCAGCCTGCCGATGGAGTGCTCTACCTTTACCCTGGCCGAGTTGATGGCGTGGTTGTGCTCCTTTTCCTCCTTTGTAAAGCGCTTGTGGTTTTTGGTCTTCTTGTGCGGCTGCAGGGTGTTTGTTCCGGGCAGATCCTTTGCGATTCCCTTGTAGCCGCGGTCAGTAAGGGTGTGGATCCTGTCCTCTTCGGGGGTGTTCTCGTCGCACATGCGGTCCCACCATTTTCCAAATGGCAGCGGGCTCTCCCTGAGCAGCGTGATGTCGTGGACGGATCCCACGGTGCTGCCGGATATGGCGACTATCACCCCGTTTTCGTTTATGCACACGGTGGTGTTGAGCGTGAATTTCTTCTTCTTGCCAGAATACATCATGCTCCTCATCTGTTTTTCGTCCGGCCTCTGTATGGGGCAGTGCGTGCCGTCGATCATCATGATGCCCCCGTCCGGCCCGGAAATTATTTTTTTGAGATCCTCTTTTGTCTCCGTGCCTGCTATCTCCTTTGATATGTTGGCAGCAGTGGGCAGCGCCGCCTCAAGCACCCCGTCTAGCACATCGATATACCGGGACACGGTTGCCTGGTCTATTCCAAAGAATGCCGCAAGCGCGCCCTGCGTGGGGTTGCCCTTTTTGTACATCAGCGCCATGAGCAGCGCGTGCCTTGGGTACAGCTTGCAGCGGTTCCCGGGATCCGACGCCCTCGTCTCGTCGTTCCTGAAGAGCGGGGATTTGCCGCTTTGCCTTATCCATGCCTCGGCCCTGTCAAGCATGTATTGGAACTGTTCCCTGCACTTCAGCGTCGCGTCATGAAGATTTTTCTCGACTCTGATGATCTCATCAAAGACCTCCACGCGATGCAGCAGGGCGGGCTCCCCTGCGGCTCCAGACTCGGAGCCGTCTCGCGTACCCCACAGGCTTTGCTCGTGCCTGGCAGCTGCGTCCTGGCGCTTGATCATGTCTCTGAGAGTCTTGTTCTCTTTTTGCAGGTCACTTGTTTCCTGATTCGACAACAGTATGAACCGGCATATTCTGGTTTTAATTGGATGGATCATAAATTTTTGACAGCAGGGCTAACATGTCAGCGCGGAGTTTGAAAAAGTTCCGGATTACGCATATCTTCTATTAAAGAAACCATATACATTTACCAAGATTTTGGAACTGCCACGTTTGTCGGGACAGTTGCAGTCATGCTGCATGCCGGTGAGCAGCGGCAATCCCTGGATCGGAATTTTGTCGTTGCCGAACAAATAACAAACGCCGAGTTTTTGGACAAGGGATACACAATCGACCAGCGAAAAGATAAAAAATCACACAGGGGGATAAAAGATTGATGTATATGATAGGCGAGACTTGAATGGCATTCCGCTGAAGCACATTATAAAGACGGCAGCGGTAATTCCGGTAGACAAAAAGGGGACTACCGTTAATGCCATCTCTTTGGAAGGATTGGTTGTTGCAAAGTTTAGGGCGGGACGTGACCAAGGCATTGAAGACCTGCAAAGACTATAGTGTCGATCAAAAGTTTTTTACATTTAGGGACTTTCTACAGATGAACTCCATTACGTCAATCCTTGGACGCGCGGTCCTGAAATACTCCGACATCGCGTTGCGCATCTGCACTATCGTGGCATAGTACTCGGACACCAGCACGTTACGTTTTGCCTGGTGCCAGTACTCCTCCACGCCGCTAAGCTCGGGCGTTGCAGCTGGAAGCCACATGACCTTGATGTCGGGATTTTCCTTTAGAAATTTCATCACGATCCTTGACTTGTGTTGTGGCGCATTATCCATGATTACGACCACCTTTCCAAAATGCCTGACCAGATCCTTGAGATACTGCAGGACCGTCTCCTTGTCAAATTTTTCATGCGTCCTGAAGAACTGCCTGCCGTCTGTTACAATGGAACCGTATGCCACCACCTTTCCGTGCCGTCCCTTGTATGTCGTGACAATCGGCTCGCCTTCTGGCGACCAATACTTTACGCCCGATGCCGGATCGTCTACAAATATGGCCTCGTCAAAGACGACTGGGAGAAAACCCTTCTCTTGCAGGCGTGAAATCCGCCTTTTGGCGTTGCGCTGCCACTGCCTGATCTTTTTGATCCCTGGCCTGTTGACGTGGATGCGCTGGACCGTCTTGGCAGACAGGCCAAGCCTGTGCATTATCTTTGTGACGTTTGAAATGTGGTATGTCACCTTGAATTCTTTGCGTATGTTTTCTTTGAGCTGCTTTGGAGTTGTGATGCTGCCAGTCCTTGCTGCAAGCCCCGCAATCTTCTCAAGCCCGACCTTGGGCGGCCTGCCCGGGCGGGGCCTGTCTTCCAGGCCTGCAAGACCCTCGCTTTCAAAGTGCCGGACCCAGCTTGTGACAGTGTGCGGGTCGCAAAAGCACAGTGATGCCACCTCGGATACGCCCAGCCCCCTGATCTTGACCATGCAGACGGCGTGGATCCTACCCTTTATGGTTCCCCTCTTCTCTCTCTTGTAGGCCTGGATTAACAGCTTTTTGCTTTTTTCATCCATGTGGGCGGTAGTGCGGAGTGATCAAAAAATGTTACGCTCAGACTGACGTAGAAGACTTTTGATTGACACTATAGCAATGCGTTGTGGGCCAAAAATCAACTGGGATGAGATTAAGTGCCTTGCCAAGTCTCAGTCTTCCCAGAAGTACCTGAAAACAGCCCAAAATCAAAACAGATCAATTAGGGCAATCTCAGAAGGTCATCGAACTACCAATGAACCAACTGAGACGCGACTTGCTTAACAACCCACGCATATATCAAGATGTTCTGGACACGGTAGGGGCAGGCATGTCCCCGTGCATCATGGTCTCACACAGGCACAATGCCATCTACGGCACCGAGGATTTTCACAGAAGCATGGCAGGCGCATGTGCGCACGGCAGGCAGGTGGCCGGATGCACCAGGTCCTCCAAGAGAATCGGCGGTGCAGACGGGGACTCACGCCCAAGTGATGAGTGGATGCGCGATGCGGCATCCCGGACGCGTGGCAGCGACGTCTACAAATGCTTTGCCAAGACAGTCGTCCTGCAGCTTGACCAGATGCGCAAGATGAGACTGCTCAAGAAAGACCAGGAGATTGACTTGGCAATCGACATGCACCTGATACCCAGATACGACAAGAGCTACGGGGCAGAACTGGTGCGCTCAAAGGCCAAGGACGGGACACACGTCTTTGAGAGGTACATCACGATACAGTCCACGGTTCAGAACCTTCGCCTCGTGTTAGGCGTCCTGAACATGCCGTCACTTGAGGATACTGCCGATTTCGTGCGTAAAATCATCGGCTCTGCACGGGACGTGGGGGCCTGCATCGGAATGGCGATGCTGGACAGGGAGTTCTTTACGGCAGACGTAATGGGGACGCTTGGGGACATGGGCATCAAATATCTGATACCATGCAAGAATACGGATACTGTGGTGGATGCCATCGCAGAGTTTGCTACAGGCAGGCGCGGCCGCGTCTCCAAATCCGTCATCGTCGGGGGAGATGGCAGGGAGGTGTCGTATACGATGACCATCACAGAAAGGAAGAAGAGGAAGAAAAGAAAGGACGACGACGAGCTGCTGCCGCACGAGAAATACATCGGGTTTGCCACCAACGTCCCCGACGTGGATCCGGACTCGTACGGGAACAGGTGGGGCATAGAGACTGGATACCGGATGATAGAAAACACAAGGGCCAAGACGCACAGCAAGAACCCGATGGCGCGACTTTTGTGCTTTGTGTACTCTGTAGCCGTCTTTAACGCTTGGGTAATGGCAAACGCAACGCTGATGCACGTTACCGGGATTTATCCCACGGATCCCCCGATCACCCAACAGGATCTCAGGGACATGCTGCTGTTGCTGATCGTATTTGGCTACAAAGAGCCGCCGGAGCCCCCGCCGCCGGTGCTACCCTGAGCTACTTCTGGGAAGACTGAGTCTGATACAAAATACTCTCGAATAGAACAGACAATCCGTCATTATGCGGTCCGATGATCTTTCCGAATGATTTAATCTACAAAAGTAGCTGATCGGTATTTTAAATCTGATTAAATGTCAATTAATAACCAGCGCCCGTGCATCGTGCCATGGAGCGAGAGGCCGACGCGCGCCCGGATGGCTTCGATTCTGGTAAATTCTAATAGAACTCATGAGTAATCCCTCCCATCTTGCCGGTTTGGGCCATAAAATCAGAAAAATACGACTAAATGCCAACTATGCCGAGTGCGTGGCGAATTAATTTATTACAAAATCCAAGATGGCGTGCGCAGTCCTGTAGCACCTCGATGTGCCCTGAATTCTACTTGACAGGTTCCCGGGAGCAGGCTTTGTCCCAGTCTACCTGCATCCTCCACCGGCCCGGTGGCGGCGGGCCCTTTTGCACGTAGTCCCACAAAAGGTCCAGGTTCACCAGCCCTGTGATCACGTTGAACTCCCGGTTGAACTGCGCCGCGGTTCCGTCGTACGGGTCGGAAAGACGCGCGTAGCGCTTGAGCCTGCCTATGGTGTGCTCGACTAGCACGCGCTCGGAGTGGATCCTGTGGTTGTGCTCCCTTTGCTCCGGCGTCAGGGGCGCCTTCTTGCTCTTCTTGTACGGGATCTCCGGGGTCGTGCCGGGCAGGTGTTTTTCGATCCCCTGGTAGCCGCGGTCGACAAAGACGTGGCACCGTTGTGCCTCGGGCAGATCCGGGTCGTGCATCGCCTCCTCCCATCTTCCAAACGGCATGGGGCGTTCCTTGAGAAGCGTGATGTCGCCGACTGACCCGACGGTGCTCTTGGATATGCCGATTATCACCCCGTTTTTGTTGGCGTACACGTTGGTGTTGTTGAATACATGATAACCCCACCCACCCACTATACCAGCAATGAAAAATTCATATCAAAATCGCTCATAAATTTTTGATGCGACATCCATCTCTGGAAATTACGAGGTGCGTTGAATTCCCAAATGACGAGAAAAGACGCCCCGAACATTAGACATTGCATGCTCTGATGCGCCGTGCATGGCACACGCTAGGCGGCGTGGATCCGGTGTGGTTTGATGTCGTTCTAGATGGCCCTGTACAGAAAATTCTCGACTACCAGATTTGGTTTTTTGTACCTCGCGTACCTGGTGATCGCCTCGCGGAGCATGCTCAGGCTGGTGTACGGCACGTCAAGCACTGCCCGTTTGAGATCCCTCCAGTACGTCTCTATGGCGCTCAGGTCCGGGGTCGCAGTTGGCAGGAAGATTATCTCCAGGCCGTCTGTGCCATCAAGCAGTTTGCGTATGTTTGATGCCCTGTGCTGGGAGGCCTTGTCCATGATCAGGCAGATCTTCTTGAACCTGTACATCGCCTGCCTTAGAAAGTCCTCAAAGGTGTCCTTGGTAAACGCATCGTACTGCCGGAACATGCCCCTGCCGTCCGTGGTGATTAGTCCATGGATTATCGTCTTGGAGTGTGAGCCGGTGTACGTGAAAAACGCCCGTATTCCCTTCCTGGTGTAGCCGCGTCTTCGCGGCCGCGCATCGGAGATTACTATGGACTCGTCCTGTATCGCTACGACTGTTCCTTCACTGTTCTTTTTTTTATAAGCTCTGGCATCTCTTTTTGGAATTTCCTGATCTCCTCGTCAGGCGCCCTTCTTGCATGTTTTCCTACGGGAACCTTTTGGGAATAGCCCCACCCGCGCAGTATCTGGCGCACATATCCGAGTTCGTACTTCACTCCGGTCTTCTGTTGGATGTATTGCTGCATCTCCATGCCAGTCCAGACAGGTTTCCTGCATGCGGCCTTTCTGATCTTCTTCATGTCTGCCTTGCTCGCCTTGGTCGGCCTGCCGGAGCGCGGCATGTTTCCCAGCCTGTCAAATCCGACTTCCAGGTAGCGCTCGTGCCACTTGTAGCCCCACGAGGCTGACTTTCCCAGGGATTTTGCAGAATCCCTCATGGTTATTCCATCACGTTTGACTCTGATGATCAGCATCATGCGGTCCTTGGTATCGCAGTCTGTCTCAGCGGCGTATCTTTTCAACATCGTCTTGATCTTCATTGACTGTGGGACGTGAAATTGGTATAACTTTAGATGTGGTAAAATATGTGACAATCGCATCAACTTTTCACTTTTGGTATACCTGTGGCGGGCTGACCCCTAAATTCACCTGGTCACAAAGACCTAGTTGTTGAATGGGGCGATCCGAGCTGCTGTGTTACTGGGCTTCGAGCCCTGATAGATGGATGCAGCTTCCGGCCTGCCACACAAAAAAAAGGAGGTGAAAGAAATAGAAAAGAGTATTGGAATCGACATAGGAAAGAGAAAATGCGTGACGTGCGTGATGAGCCATGAAGGGACAATCCTGGAAGAGTCATCGTACAGCAACACGTCCCGGGATTCATCAGAGTTTGCCGCATACGCAAAGGCCACATACGGTCAGTGCAGGGCAGTCTGCGAATCCACAGGAAACCACTGGATAAAGACTGCTGATGCATTTGAATCTGCCGGAATCCCGCTGATGCTTGCCAATCCGTTCAAGATCAAGGCAATCTCGTCGGCCAGCATAAAAAACGACACCATAGACGCAAGGATGCTTGCCCACCTGCTGCGAGCCGACTTGATTTCGAGCTGCCACATAGGCTCGGCCGAATCCAGGGGAATGAAGCAGATCCTCAGGTACCAGATAACCCTGGTGCAGGACCGGACAAAAGTGATCAACTTTGTGCACACGCTGACAGACAAATGCGACATAAATCCAAAGGATGGAGGACGCCACATCTGGAGGGGAAAGGCCCTAAAGTATCTTGAAGAGGCAGACATGAAGAATTCTCGGGACAGGTTCGTGCTGGACGGCTGCATATCGCAGATACGGCACTGCAACGACGAGATAAAAAAGACCGAAGTCGAGATCAAGGGATACGTCCGCGACACCCACTACCCGAAGCTGCTGCTGAGCATGACTGGGATGAACGTATTTTCTGCAGCGTTGCTGGCAGCAGAGATCGACGACATCAAACGGTTTGGGAACCCAAAAAAGTTCGTGTCCTGGGCCGGCATGTGCCCGACGCTTCACCAGTCAGGCGACACGTCATACCACGGCAGGATGAAAAAGGACTCAAACAGGAAGGTCAACTGGATCATGGTCCAGTGCGCGCTTGCTGCAGTGCTCCATGACGCAAGGGTGAAGGAATACTACACGCGCATCATGAAGAGGCACAAGCACCACGTCGCCATAACGCACGTGGCAAACAAGATGCTGACTATCATCTGGCACATGCTGACAGAAGACACCCTGTACGAGGACAGAAACGAAAAGCTGTATCGCTCCAAGATCAGACAAGTCATGAAGGACGAGTAGGTGTGGAACCGGTGGTGGTGCCAGTAGGCAATGCCGAGTCTAGCGGATGCTGTGCACAAATTATGGGAACTATGGGATGTTTCTACATGAATGCTGGGGGGCCAGCCCCCCAGACCCCCCGGAAGGGATTATGCGTGTCACACCGCGGGGCAAAAAGCCGTATTTTCTGCCGGTCGGGCAGGATTCTGCTTGCAGGTAATGCTTAAGAAGGCAAAAAACATACCCAAAGTGACAAGCTGGTTGCAAAAACTGGATAAGTCCGGGGGAGGGTTAACATAGATGGTGAACTTTTTTTTCTTGCCAGAGTATTTCATGCGCCTGACCGTCCTTTCGGACGGGCGCTGCACGGGGCAGTGCGTGCCGTCTGCGAATATCTCGCCCCCGTCGGGCCCGGGCACGATCTTCTTGAACTCTTCCTTGGTGGGGGCTGCAGATATCTCCCCTGACACGCTGTCTGCCGTGGGAAGCGTCCCTTCCAGCATCGCGTCGATCACCTTGAGGTACCGCGACACGGCGGCCTGGTCTATCCCGAAGACTGCGCCAAGCACGCCCTGGGTGATGTTGTCCTTTTTGTGCATCAGCGCCATGAGCAGGGCGTGCCTCAGGTGCAGCTTGCACCGGTTTCCGGGATCGGACCTTCTGGAGTCGTCGTCGCGAAACAGCGGCATCCGGCCAGAATGCTTCATGTATTCCTTGGCATACGCCAGCATGAACTGGAACTTTTCCTTGTCTTTTAGCGTGGCCCGGTAAATCTTGGTCTTGCTGCCGATTATTTCGTCAAAAACCTCGATCCGGTGCAGCATTTCACTCTTGCCGGCATCCTTGCTCAACGCGCCGTCCCTGCGCTTCCACAGGCTGCGCTCAAGGCTCAGCTCCTCGTCTTTCTGCTCCAGCTTTTTGTCTTTCTGCTCCAGCTTTTTGTCTTTCTGCTCCAGCTTTTTGTCTTTCTGCTCCAGCTTTTTGTCTTTCTGATTTAGAATCTTTTTTAGCTTTTTGTTTTCCTGTTCTAACTTGCGTATGATCTGATCAGGTGAGTCTGGCATTTGATGTGAAACGCGATCGTGCCTGATCTAAATTTATCGATGTGATGGGGGGTTAATCATAGGATCTATTGCGGCGTATTTTTGTTATGTTGAAAGTGGTCGATTACTCATATGATCTAATGGCTTGATCACCGAAATCCACCGGAGCCTTTCCTACCATATTTTATCTGAAAATTTGTCAATTAACTACTTGAGAATATGCCGCTCTCCTTGGAATAACGTTTTTGACATATGTCCTGTATTAACCACAGTCTAGGGTTTCAAACATTGGCATGCATTGATTGTTAAACAGGTCGATCCTGCTTACCACGGCCTCACAAAACTCGGGATCCAGTGTTTCTTCATATGTGGATATATCATTTAAAATTTGGATATGCTGCAATCCACACGAATTTTCAGATAGTGCAAGTATGATTATAACCGTTAAAATTCCAATTGCTGCTAGAATTAATTTTTTTAATTTACCCTTTTGATATGTCAATTTCCATGGTGGATACGTTACGCAGTTTTCCATCTTGGGATTTAAGAGAGTCGGATGCGATTCGCACATCTTTGATGATGTATCCAACTGAATTCATTCTCTTGACGATCATTTGGGACACATCAACTGCATGTGTAATTTTTTTGCCTCGAGCCTTGATGGTTACCATAGATCTGGTGGAAAGTTGTGTCAAGGTTGCAGACACATAAGTCATTATTGGTTTTGCGCCCACAAAAATCACATCACGCCTTTCAGATGTTTTAGATGAATCCGAAGTTTCACTCGTAGTTGAATCGGATTGTGATTCTGCGGTGGGCGGAACTGCTGGCTCGGCTGTTGGGGCCGGTGTTGGTTCTGGAGCGGGTTCGGCGGCTGGTTCGGGAGTTGACTCAGCTGCTACTGCCGGTGTTGGTTCTGGAGCGGGTTCGGCTGTTGGGGCCGGTGTTGGTTCTGGAGCGGGTTCGGCGGCTGGTTCGGGAGTTGACTCAGCTGCTACTGCCGGTGTTGGTTCTGGAGCGGGTTCGGCGGCTGGTTCGGGAGTTGACTCAGCTGCTACTGCCGGTGTTGGTTCTGGAGCGGGTTCGGCTGTTGGGGCCGGTGTTGGTTCTGGAGCGGGTTCGGCGGCTGGTTCGGGAGTTGACTCAGCTGCTACTGCCGGTGTTGGTTCTGGAGCGGGTTCGGCTGTTGGGGCCGGTGTTGGTTCTGGAGCGGGTTCGGCGGCTGGTTCGGGAGTTGACTCAGCTGCTACTGCCGGTGTTGGTTCTGGAGCGGGTTCGGCGGCTGGTTCGGGAGTTGACTCAGCTGCTACTGCCGGTGTTGGTTCTGGAGCGGGTTCGGCTGTTGGGGCCGGTGTTGGTTCTGGAGCGGGTTCGGCGGCTGGTTCGGGAGTTGACTCAGCTGCTACTGCCGGTGTTGGTTCTGGAGCGGGTTCGGCGGCTGGTTCGGGAGTTGACTCAGCTGCTACTGCCGGTGTTGGTTCTGGAGCGGGTTCGGCGGCTGGTTCGGGAGTTGACTCAGCTGCTACTGCCGGTGTTGGTTCTGGAGCGGGTTCGGCGGCTGGTTCGGGAGTTGACTCAGCTGCTACTGCCGGTGTTGGTTCTGGAGCGGGTTCGGCGGCTGGTTCGGGAGTTGACTCAGCTGCTACTGCCGGTGTTGGTTCTGGAGCGGGTTCGGCGGCTGGTTCGGGAGTTGACTCAGCTGCTACTGCCGGTGTTGGTTCTGGAGCGGGTTCGGCTGTTGGTTCTGGAGCGGGTTCGGCTGTTGGTTCTGGAGCGGGTTCGGCTGTTGGTTCTGGAGCGGGTTCGGCTGTTGGTTCTGGAGCGGGTTCGGCTGTTGGTTCTGGAGCGGGTTCGGCTGTTGGTTCTGGAGCGGGTTCGGCTGTTGGTTCTGGAGCGGGTTCGGCTGTTGGTTCTGGAGCGGGTTCGGCTGTTGGTTCTGGAGCGGGTTCGGCTGTTGGTTCTGGAGCGGGTTCGGCTGTTGGTTCTGGAGCGGGTTCGGCTGTTGGTTCTGGAGCGGGTTCGGCTGTTGGTTCTGGAGCGGGTTCGGCTGTTGGGGCCGGTGTTGGTTCTGTCTTTTTTTCAGTAGTTGATTCTGGGATTGAATCTCGGGAATCAAATTCCGATAAAATTTCTTCTGCGTCTTTGGAATTATTGGAGTCACTCAAGTCCATACATCACTATAATTAGATACCCACATTGCTTGTATATAATTATTCTTGCTGATGTTTAAGATATTCATCAAATATTTTTTCTAACTCGTCAGTGGTATTGCATTTCCGGATCCGGTCAACTAGTCCGGCTTCCTCTACTTCATAGCAGTTTAGAACATCTTGAGAATCTTTGAAGACAAGCATTACCTTGTCCTTGAATATGCAGTGATAAAGCTTCTCTCGTTCCATTTTTTCAGGCTTGAGGTTCAGGCCGTTTTCGTTGACAGATATCGGATATTCCATGATGAAGATTGGAATCTCGGGTATTTAGATGAAACCCAAAATTGATAGATGGTGACAATCCAGGGTAGTTGGGGTATGTCAGAAGGAAGGATAATCTGTCACATAGATTTTGATTATTTCTATGCTCAGTGTGAAGAGATCAGGACGCCGGAACTCAAGTCAAAACCTGTCTGCGTCTGTGTGTTTTCAGGCAGGGGCGGGGACAGTGGCGCCATTGCAACTGCCAATTATACGGCAAGGAAGTACGGGGCAAGATCAGGGATGCCAATAGTATTTGCAAAAAGGCGGCTCAGGGATAGGGAGGACGCAGTGTTCCTGCCGGTGGATTTTGGGTATTACTCTGAGGTCTCCGAAAATGCAATGGATGTCATGAGGGGCTATGCGGATGTCTTTGAGTATGTGGGAAGGGACGAGGCATACCTGGATGTGACAGACAGGGTTGAGTCCGATTTTAAGAGGGCCGCCCACCTTGCCCAGCAGATCAAAAATGCAGTCAGGCACAGGACAGGAATCAGCTGTTCTATCGGAATCTCGCCTAACAAAATGGTCTCAAAGATTGCATCAGACTTTCAAAAGCCGGACGGCATGACGGTGGTTCAGCCGGACGGACTGCACGGGTTTTTGGAGCCTCTAAAGATCAGGACGATCCCGGGAATTGGAAAAAAGACGGAGGAGAGACTCCGTGAAATGGGACTGGAGGGGGTGCAGGATTTAAAAAAACTGGACATCTTTACCCTGAACAAGGAGTTTGGCAGGAAGCACGGGGCATACATATTCAATGCAGCCAGAGGCATCGACGATGCGCCGGTCAGGGAGAGGGAGGCAAGCGTACAGTACAGCAAGATTGCAACACTGAGCAAGGATTCCAGAGACTACAGGTTTCTCCTGGAAAACCTGATTGAACTATGCAGTGGGGTACACAAGGTGGCCATAGGAAACAACAGGATGTTCAAGTCGGTGGGAATTCAGTTCATCCATTCGGATCTGTCAGGCAGAACAAAGTCAAGAATGCTAAAGAATCCGACGTCAAGTCTGGCTGAGCTTCAAAGGAATGCAGAAAGGCTGCTGGCAGATGCACTCGAGGGGCAGACATTGGATGTCAGGAGGCTTGGCATCAGGGTCGCAGAGCTCTCAGAGATGCAGGGCCAGATGGGCATTACAGATTATTTTTAGCGTATTTTCAGACCTTTTCCAGCTTCTTGAGACGCCTGGACTCTATCAGGATTACAACCAGTATGAACGCAAAGAGCCACGGCAGGAACATGATCTCGCCTGCAATCTTGTGATACTCCTCCCAGGCAACAGGATCCGTGGTGACCTTCAGGGCGTACCAGGAGAGGGAAAATATCCTAATCAGGTTGACAACAACGGTGCCGACTATTCCCAGTATGAAATAGACGATCTTTCTGGGCCTGGCAATGTTCATCTTGAGCATGAATGCCCCTATTACCAGGGAGAAGATGATTATGCTGTGAACGCCTGCAGATGGCCAGAACACTTGGAGTGCCATGGAGCCATGGTCACCGCGCAGAAACATGACGTTGTCTCTGGCTATTGCAGTGCCAAGATCAAGCACGGTGATCACCCAGACGTTTGCCTGAACAAAGTAGGGAACAATATACTGCAATGGGCCCAGCGTGTCGTAGGGGAAGAATGCGTCAAGGGAGAGTATTACTGCAGTTCCGGTAAGAAATATCGGTCCTGCCGGGGCAATCCTGATCCACCGCCGTCCAAAGAAGACAGTCAGTGCTGCAACGAAAAATATGGCCATCACCACAAAGTCCCACATCCATGTCCATGAGTAGATCAGCTGCACGTCGAAATGATCTGCGGCCTCTACGATGTAGTCTCGCAGGCCATGCTCCAGGGAGATCAGATATACGATGACTAGGACCGCCATCGGAATTACCACATGCAGCCGTCTTTTGGATATGACAGTCTTTAGCCCGATCATCTCGGCCACAACAAATACGAGTGCAAAGAAATAGCCGCCCCTGCCCTCGTTCCAGCTCCATGCTATCGAATCCGGAAAGACGATCATTGCAAAGAGTATGGGGCTAGCGATGATCACGATTCCTATAATCAGGTTCCAGTTTTGCACTACGTTAAGCCTAAATGAGTCAAATAAATAGATCAAGTTTTGCGTGTCCGGGATGCCGGACAGAGTTAGGCAGGGGTAGTCCTGAAATCAGGCACCGGGGAGTCTCAGGGCAGACGGAACGGACATTGGCAGCACAGACTATAGTGGCGATCAAAAGTTCTTGCAAAATAATTCGGCTTTTCTGTTAAAGAATTTGATCAAATCCAGATTGAATCTCGCAGTTCGATAGTACTGGGAGACGGCACTGTGCATGTCCAAGAAGGTTTTGTAGTATTCTGAAACAAGCAGGTTCCGTTTTCCCTGGTGCCAGCATTCTTCCACGGCGTTGAGATACGGTGAGCCTTTTGGCAGGTATATGATCCTGATGTTCTTGTTCTCGCGCAGCAGCGTCCGGACGGCTTTTGCGCGGTGCGGGGACGCCCTGTCCACCAGGACGGCAACCTTCCCAAAATGCCTCTGCATGGCCTTGAGATAAGCAACAAAAGTGGGCGCGTTAAACCCGCTGGCAGTCCTGAAGAACTGCCTGCCATCCATTGTAATTGAACCGTACGCGGTAATTCTTTTGTGGCTTCCAGTGTATGGCACGGTTATTGGCACCCCCACGGGGGACCAATACTTGCGGCCAGATTTTACGTCGTGTATGAAGAACGCCTCGTCTTGCACGGCCAGGACAAAACCGTCTTTTTCTAGGCGTGAAATTCTCTTTTTGAGGCGATATTGCCAGCTTTTTACGGCTGCCTTGGTGGCCCTGTTGATGTGGATCCTTTGCGACCCCTTGGGGGACAGACCGTATTTTTGCATGATTTTCCTGATGTTCGTCCTGTGCATCTTTGTTCCCGTCTCCCTGTGTATGACCTGTTGCAGTTCGGCAGGAGTGGTCTTGAACCGGTCTACCTTGTCCAGTATGCCGTCCATTGCTTCAGGTGAAATCTTGGGCGGCCTGCCGGATCTGGGAAGATCCCGGAGGCCTTGTAGACCTCCATTCTCGAAGCGTTCCAGCCAGTTGCGTACCCACCTGGGACATCGCAGAAGATTGACGGCCGCATCATCTATGCTCATTTTACGAAAATGTACCATGTGTACTGCAAGCATTCTGGCTCCCACCCTGAGGTCCTTTTCTTTTTTGTATGCTACTTCGAGTTCTTCCCGTGTTACTTTGATCATGCCGCGTTAGGCGACCGGCTGATCTACATAGTTTTCGGTCTGAGGTGCTGAACTTGGAACGAACTTTCACTTTTCACTATAGTCAAGCCTGCATTCGGTTCTGAGCGATTTTACCGTGGTGACGTATGTAACGGCCAGTACCAGGATGGCCACAATCCGGATCGGGATCTCGTAGTTTGTAAGAAATGCAGTGGCAGTGGCACCAACGGATCCAAACGTAGAGATGACGGCAAATCCCACTGGTCCGCAGCTGCATGCGCCGGCGGCAGCACCGATTATAGAGCCAAAGGCGCCACCGCTTATCTTCTGTTTCGAGTTGTTCAGGGCAGTTATTCTAAAGATGTTCATGGGGATGACCAGAGCAGATAGTGCAGAAAGGATCAGGATCAGGGCAAACCCAAGTTCGCCTCCTGGCGGCAGGTGGGCTACCACATACGGCTCCAAAAAGATGTATTCGGACAGTATCAGCAGCCCTGTTGCCATGAGGGTAAAAATGGTAGCTGCCAGAGCCGCAAACCGGATGTTTGAGAATACAATTCGTACTGCCTGCGCCATTTAGATCATGGAATCCAATGTTTGCTGGAATGTAGAGAACGGATGGGCCCCGCTTATCCGTATTTGCTGGTCGGGGCCCACAATAACGAATCCCGGCGTCGATGTTATTCCGCTTGCCCTTGCCTGGTTTGTATTGTACTGGACGCGCTGGGCATGCTTGCCAGAATCAAGACACTCTGTAAACTGATCCAGGTCCATGCCCAGGGAAAAGGCAAACGCCTTTAGTCTTTCTGAGTTTGCCCAGCCCCCGTCAATTTCGGACTCCTGATAGGTGTATAGGATATCATGGTACTCCCAGTACATCCCCTGATCCTCGGCACAGTATGAGGCCTGGGCTGCCTTTGGAGAGTCACGCCCCAGAAATGCCATATCAACAAAGACGAGGTTTGCCTTTCCGGCATCGATATATTGGCTGCTTATTGCCGGCCTTGTTTCATGGAACCATTTCTGGCAGAAGTGGCACTGGTAGTCGCCAAATTCAATAATTGTAATAGGGGCAGACGGGTCTCCCAGAATCGGAGATCCCAGGGTAGTGGAGACTGTCCCATGGGTCCGATCCACCAGATCGGGATTAGCAGACGGTGATGACTGGAACGAGGCTGCCGCTATGGCTATGGCCACTGCGACAGCTGCTATGATGATGATCTTCTTGTTCACAAAGCACGACAGTAAATGTAATTTAAAAATGCTTTTCCACGTAAGAGGTCGCCTTTGCGAAGCGATTCCGTGCCTGATCTGTTCCGATTAATTACCAACTGAGCTACGTTTTTGACCATAAATACCCGATTAATTGCACGTTATCAACACGGTCCTCAGGCAGGGCGGTTTTCGGATCAAGGCTCTTCCGGTTGGATCTTTTGCGCCGCATTTTCCGGCAGGCGCTGCGTGCCCAAAAGCTTTATGGATCATGCCTTCCCGTGTTATGGCGTGGTGCCTGTAATCGACTTGGAAAAGATTGACTGGAACTCCGTAACCGACACCAAGTCCCTCTTCGAATCCGTCTTGGACATGCTCAAATCCAAGGACGAGGAGAGCATGGCACTGAGAAAAGACATCGAGCAGCTGAAGGAGGAGGCAGAGGCCTTCTCAGGGGAACACGCGATGCTGACGGAGATGGATGCCAGGATCAAACTGCTGGAAGAAGAGAATGTGCAAAAGGACTCCGAGATAGAGAAACTGAGGGCAGAGAATGCCGCCCTCCTGCAGGGATGCGACGTCTCGCAGGCAGTCATGGACAGGATAGCCCGCCTGGAACGGCAGGCATCAGAGCATGCCTCTCAGTTAAGGGAGGCGCGCGCGGCCAACTCGGCGCTGGCAGCCGAGAATCTGGGCATCAAAAGCCGCCGCTCCCAGAAGCGGCTCCGGGAATCACCAGGGCCTGCGCCGGACCCGTTCAGGAAGGTCGTCTGCCTGCGCACCGGCCGTGATCCTCCCCCGATATCCGAAAAAAAGCTAGTCGACATGCCCGCCTGCCCGCACGGCCATGCCCTCTCGAAGGAGCCCACCGAGGTGACCATCCGGGTAGTCGAGGAGATCATCGACGGGAAGCTGACCGGCATCCAGTATACCGTCGTCCGCAGGTACTGCGGGGAATGCGGCAGGCAGTTTGCCCCCGAGATCCCAGGGGTCGTCCCAGGGGGGCGGTTCGGCGCCAGCCTGACGTGCCTTGAGACGACGATGAGGATGTACAACATTCCCTACGAACCCATCCGCAAGCTGATCAACATAATCTACCACGCAGGCCTTGCCAAGTCGACAGTCATCAGCCACGTGGATGCCGTTACGGGATCCCTCCACCCGCTCTACGAGGAGATGCTCGAGGATATATTCTTCTCAGGGCATGTCTTTGGCGACGAGACCAGCTGGAGGGTAGCCGGGATACTGTACTGGCTGTGGATACTAGTCGGTGACAACTCGACTGTCTTTTACGTGGACAAGAGCCGGGGAGGAGACGTGCTGGAGACCCTGCTTGGAGGGTACGGCGGCCACGTCACCTCTGATTCACACGCTGCGTGGAACCGCATCGGCAGGACCCACCAAAAGTGCCACTACCACTACCTCCGCGAGATCCTCCGCACCCTGACCATGAAGAACCCCGGGCCCGAATTCAAAAAGTTCGCCAAGGCCCTGAAGGGGATAATCACCGATTCCTGGTTCCCGGAGAAGGGACTCGACCCGGACGACGACGAGGCCACGCGAAACCTCAAGGTGCGCAACCTATTGGCCAGGGTGAGGCGCCTGATCTCCGGCGAGTATACAGACGCCCACTGCAAGCGGTTTGTCAAGCGGCTGCGGCGCGAGATCACCCACCTGTTCCCATTCATCCGCCTCAACACAAAGTGCCATAACAACGATGCCGAGCGCCCCCTGCGGCCCAGCGTCGCATCCCGGAAGGTCTCAGGCGGCAGCAAGAGCCTTGCCGGCGCATACAACCACGCCGTCCTGGCCACCGTCCGCGAGACGTGCAGGAGGCGCGGAGTCAACCCGCATGACTTTTTGGTTGACTATATGCACGGTCTTGTCGAAAAAATTCCGACAGGAGCAGCAGCAACTGCATAAATCCTGCAAAATCCACTCCCTGACTGTTCCATGCAGACCCGTCGCGCCGGCAGCCTGGCATAACCTCGCCTGATCCCGGCACAATTCACCGCCCGGCCGCTTCAAAAAAGGCCACTTCGCAAACCCGATCACCGGATCGGCCAAAACGTAGCTCAGTCTGACCCTCCCGGAAAAAACCTGAAATAATGCCAATTAAATGGGCATTTACGGCCGAAAACGTAGCTCAGTTGGTAATTAATCGGGGCAGATCAGGCACGGAATCGCTTCGCAAAGGCGACCTCTTACTTTTCCACTTGTTTTTTCACGGAAGTCTTTTCAATTCCGGCAGTCGGGTTCGGCACGGTTAGTCATTGCGTGCCGCAGCGGTTCGAGTTTAGACGTTGGGCAGTCGAATCGTGGCAGACCCTCCTTTGAGGGAACTGGCAGATAAGCGATGCCGGGTTCGTGGCGGTGTTGCAATGCCAAGCGAGGCAAGAATACTCGCGGTGCCTGAAATCTAAGCCGTGGCGCCTGCGGCAGGCGCAGGACAGGACACCAAATCACGAGCCAAGGCCTCAGACGACTGATTCTGTCACAACGCCTGCAACTAACGCCTGCCGGCGGGCATTTACGGTTATCCGGGACGGGCAGTTACTCGCGAGCGGCACTCAGGTAATCTAAGAAAAATATTATTTGTTGGATATTCCCTCTAGGAATACCCGTGGATCATATATTAGATTTAATGAACGGATTTTTTGTTCTTCCACAGTGTACCGGCCACATGCAAGCAGGGTTAAAGATCCCAAAGGAACATCAACAAACACGCATACCTCGTTTCCATCTACAAAGGTTTTTTTGATGTTAAATTTTAGAGGCGACGCTTCCATGCGTTTGAAGAATGGCTCTGCTCTATCATAATTCCCAAGTGGGCTTATATATTCAAAATCATCATTTACGCAGTTTCTGGCACTTTTGAGATCATTTTGACTAAGCGATTCTATAAAACGAACCACGAGCCCCCTTGCATTGTCTTCGAGCTCAAGGTTTCTTTCCATGAATAAGGTTCGTGGGAAGAAATTTATCTGTTCCGACCATTTATTTAGGAATCCTGGGATTGAACGCATCCGTGAATAAAACGTGGATTCAAAAGATTTTCGGATTCCCGTAGCGCTATGTAATAATGGGCAAAGCTATCTGTCATCAGGAGGGCAAATTTTTCTTTCAGCACCTACAGTACAAGATGTCCTGCATTGCAAGGGAAAAAGGAAATTCTACTGGGATTCATGCTGTCAGGGCTCGGTTCCAGGTGTCAGACCCAGAGTTCCCTGATCCGGCGCGTGAAGACATTCATGGTTTCAGCTATTTGTGCATTGGCGATTCACTTTTGCCCCCGATCATCATGCCTTGGATTGAACCAGTTTTGGCATTACGCGAATTCTCATACTGCCAATAGGATGCCACAGGCTGGCATGTCTTGGCCTGACCTACACGTCGGCATTTTTACTAGGCTGGGGGATCACCTGGCTTCCCATATTCCCTGCCCTCCGGACAGGGGTAAGCCCTATTTCGTACGGCACAGTGGGATTTTTTGTTTTTTGTAACTGCATAGTTTTTTGATCAAATGTTGAACTCCATGCCTACGCGCGTCTATGCAGTTTTTTGACGTGGAGCCAGGCCCTCGCGCAGGATCGTGCCAAGATCATCTCCCCTTGCCTTGCATGTCTGCTTGATGCTCATCAGCGTGGCAATGGCATCTGCACCCTTCTTTGACCTGCTCCCGTTGCTGTTCTTGCGCAGGATGACGCACGGCCTGATGGCCCGCTCTGCCCGGTTGTTGTGGTATTCGACGCCGTCTGTCTCCAGAAACGCAAACAGGTGGCCTTTTTCCCGCACCAGCCTCTTGCGCATCCTGTTGCAGTGCTTGCAGTCGCGGTCCTTTTCGAGCCTGCCGATAAGTGACGCGATACGACGATCCAGCCTCTTCTTTGCGGCAAGCGCGTCTGCCCCTCCCGGAACGGCGCCGTCGATGTGCGAGTCCCACAGTATCGCGCGCAGCGTCCTTGCGTGACGCTTGTAGTCGTAGCCGGGATTCTTGTATTTCAGGGTGTCCTTGATGTCCCGGGCGTAATGAAGGTGGCACTTTTGGTGTTCGGATCCGATGACGTTCCACGCGGCCCACGAGTCAGACGTGACGCATCCCGGGTAGTCCTTGCCGAGCATCTTTTTTGGAACCTTCGAGTTCCTGTGGCGGTGCACCTCGTAGATTACGGCGTACCTGGCTACAGCCACCCACAGCCAATAGTTCGTGCCGTCGACGCGCCAGATTGTCTCGTCCCCGTTTATCGCACGCGAGTTTCTTACCTCCTCCTTGATCTTCTCGTACAGCGGCCCGAGCTCCCGGGCCATCCTGCACACCATGCGGTTTATCGCAGATTCCGTGATTCTTGCCGAGTACATCATCATGACAATATTGCATATTCTGAGGTCTGACATGCCGTGCAGCCGGAGGATGACCATCATTATCATAAAGTTGATCCCGTACCTGGAGTTTGGCAGTGCCAGCGGAGTCCTGCCGGACACGGTCCTCTTGCAGTTCCTGCAACGCCTTCTCTTTACTGTCACCTTGATGTGCTTTAGTTCCGTCTTGGCAGCCTCCCTTACCACCTTTGTGTACGTGGACACGCATTCTGAGAGGTCGGAGCTGCCGCAGTTGTCGCACGTGTGGGGATCTGCCGTCTCCTCTGCGTCTATTCTTTCAGGACGCGCAAGGCCCGTGCGTTTGTGGTCACTTGGCTTGCCCTTGGCCTTGCCCTTGCCCTTTGCGCGGCGCCGGGTACTGCCGGTCTTTTTGTCCGGTTTTGCGCCGATGCTCCTTGCAACGGCAGCCGATATGATGCCCTTTGCCTCCTGCAACTCTGCCGTGAGATCCTGGATCTGTTTGAGGGCGGCAGCGTAAAGATCAGCGAGTTTGGCCATCTGCCGGTCTTTTTCGGCCATCTGCCGGTCTTTTTCGGCCATCTGCTCTGCCATCATACCCACTTTTTCCTCCAGTTCTGCAATCCTTGACTCGGAATTATCATCAGACATATGCAAACCGTGGGCAACAATGATCTAAAAATTAGGACGGAGAGAAAAACTCGATCAAGTGATCAAAAATAGTTTTAAAAAATTAGACAGACGCGGATTTTCTGATTGTAGATATGGAGTTCAACATTTGATCAAAAAACTACACAGATACTGTTTTTTAATTAATACTTCAGTTACGTTTCGTTTTTAAATTCCGGATATTTCATAAGAAATTCGTAAGTGTTCACGTGGTTTAACTCATTTTTAGGCGTATTTTGCAATCTCCGCCAAGTAATCCAATTTCTTGTTTTTCCATGTCATTACACATGAAAAGAAATTCGCCATCCACGTCATCGTCTCCTCTGCCCTTATGCTGCCCCGTATTTTTCTGTGCACGACTATCTCGCGCAACCCGCGTTCTGCAGCATTGTTTGTAGGCGGGATCTTTGGGTTCAGCACGAACCGGAACAGGTCGCTGCCAGCATTGCTGATCTTGACCATGAATTTTTCCAATATTGGATCGTCGGCGTACCTTGCAACGATCTTTTCGATGCATGACGTCAGCATGGCAGACGCGTTGTCCCGGAGAGAGCGCGAGCGTTTCCTGCTTGCCCTTCTGGCATAATCATAGATTATGCGCAGGTGCTTCAGGACGTTGCGCGCGCCTGGGCAGTCCGGATTGCGGTTGCAGATGTCCCTGGCCTCGCGTATTATGTGCGACCAGCAGCGCTGGACGCGGTATTTTCCGTACGCCGTCCAGCCGTCGCACACTAACGTGCCGTCCCAACCCCCAAGCGCTTCTTTCAGAACCTTTGCCCCCCGGCTGTCCCGTATCACGTACAGCGCGTGCCCGGTCAGCGGATCGTGCAGTATCCACACCCAGACGTTGCGGCCGTTTAGGTGAATCGATGTCTCGTCGGCGTGCAGTATCTTGGCCTTGCGTATCATGGCGGCAATGGCTGCCGCAGGGGCGCCCAGCGACGTTCCCAGCCTGCGCATTATGTTGTGCGCCGTGCCCGAGGAGAGTGTAATTCCGTACCGCGACATGTGGTCTGCGATCATCCTAAACGGCATGCGACACACGTAATCGTCTGCAACATCAGTCGTTATGCTCGGATCGTAGCTGCCCTTGTCTGGAAGGCCGGTCTCGGGCTTGATGTCCACCAGACCGCAGGAGCAGCGACACGTGTTTATGGTGTGGCGCGTGGTGATGACCTTTATCGTGCGCTCCACCCTGGTAATGTCGCGTTTTTCTGACTGCACTATGGAAAGGCTACCCGAGCCGCATTCGGGGCAGGCCTCCGGGGTGTGTTCCTCAAACTCGGTGGGTTTTGGCTTGCGGGTGCGGCCCATGTGGCCTTTTTGCCCCCCGCGCGACTTCCCGCTGCCGGCCGCATCCACGCGGTCCTTTTGATCCCGGGAGGCTTTTGTGGATTTATTGTAGGCATTCTTTTCGTCGCCTTTTCCCTTTGTGTCAGGCCATCCGGGCCCCCTTTTTTGTGATGACGGGGTGTTGTAATTGTCATGCCGCACCAGCCTGCGCTTAAGATCAGCAACTGCCAGATTCAATTCCTCAATTATCTGCCCTTGCATCTCAATCGTCTGCTTGAGCTTGATGTTCTCAGTCTTGAGATCCGTGTACATCTTTTTGAGTTCAGCCTGGCTTTTCACATCGGGTTTGGATTACCATCCTATTTGGATCTGTGGTTTGCACAAAATTTACCCAAGAGTGAACTGAATTAGGCACGACGTGAACACTTACCTTTATTCAACTAATTTCTGTAGATTATCACGGTGCAAATTTTACGGAACAGGAGGCAGGCATGGCTCTAGCTTTGAAGAAAACAATAGTCCCGGTAACTTTTGACGGCAAAGTTCCAATCGGATTTACAGGCGGGCATCATTGTCCACGTCTGAATCATTCAAATCCAAATTATGTCGGTTTGGCGTGTGACATCATGATGGCATTAGAACCCGATAATCCGGATATGTTGCTAAAACTATTATCGGGAGCCTATAATTTTGATACAGCAAACAAGATTATCGATAGAATTGTTGATCTACTGGGCAGTAAATACATGAGTGCGTCTCAAGTGACTGTTCTACGAGAGATATGTGAAAACAATGATCAGGTTGCACGAGCACAAAACTTGAAAAAGTTGCGTGACCGTATGAAAGGCGACGATCGTCATTTGTTAGACGAATAAACCATTCATGATGACACGCCAAAATTCGTGCAAATAAAACGAAGGGCGTGCGGATCCAATGATCTGGTATTGGCCGTGCCTCTTGCCGCAAAACATGCATGCCATGGAGGACGTGAGGCACGGCACGTAGAAAATGATGCCGCCATGTGACGGCCAGCACTTGGTATGCTTCTGGAAGAACTGTTGCCATGATTACAGGGGGTCTTTAATACGTGCAGGACGAAACCACACGCATGGTTGGGACAAAACCATGAGGGACATTGCGCTTGCCATGGAATGCGTGGACTACGGCCTGTACCTGTTTGAGTACAAGTACGGGATCAAGACATGTAACTAACATCCAAGGGCTCGGATGGTCAGTAACACAGCAGCTCGGATAGCCTCATTCACGAACTAGGTCTTTGTGACCATGTGTATTTAGGGGTCAGCCCGCTACATGTGGTGGGTGGGCAGGGTTATCATGTATTCACGAACTTTTGATCTTAGCTATAGATAATGATTTATGATACTGACCATACTTGGTAATGTGGATCCGGACAGAGTTGTAATGGACGATCTTATTATGTTGGGAAACGCAGTTCCTGATGAGATAAGCGACAGCCGAAGAACCGTATGCACGGCGTGTTACTCTCCCAAACACGGACTTGTTAGGATATACCCCGTGCCGCCCGAAGCTAAGATGCCTCGATGGAATGTCGTAAGCATGCCTTTAGAAAAAAACCCGCAAGACACCAGAGCCGAAAGCTGGAAAGTTCAGGGATCGAAAGACGAATGGTCTAGACTAAGAGAGAAGATCCAAGTAGTTGACAAACTGACACGTCCAAAACAGATTGATTTGCTAAAAAAACTGTACAATGAATTCGGTGTCAGCTGTGTACAGGACCTTAACGACGCCAAACGAAGTTTGGGCATAATCAAACCAAAGATAATCAAGAGCTGGATGGCAGACAGAAAAAACTACAACCCATCCGTGCAATCCACGCTGGATTCTGACGTGCTGTTCCTCACGATACACAACTACCAGAAACAGCCTCGCGTACAGTATCACTGTTCGGGCTGCCGGTCAGCAAAACCTCACGATCAGCAGATTCTAGAATGGGGCATCTATGAATGGATGAGAAAGAACCCTGCTAACATGGAACAGGGACTGACAAACCTGGGCATCACCGATCCGAATTTTGACAAATATTTCCTGGTGGGTAACGCGGCTCAACACAGAAATTCATTCATGGTAATCAGCGTATTTAGATTTAAGCGAAGCGTGTAACATGTTGCGTATGATCTCCTGCAAGATGTTGCGGTGGCACATCTCTCCTTCCGGTTCGTAGCACAGGAGCGTCACGTTGGATACCATTGCACGTGTTCTCAAGTCTTTGATGGCCTGTCTGCTTGCAACGGCATTCATTTCAATCTTGAAGCATCGCTCAAACTCATCTTCGGATATTTCCATCTCTTTGTATTGTTTGAGCAGCCTGACGCTAGGCGCCAACTCGCGCCGCCATTCGTGGAAGCGCTCCCGTTTTACGCCGCGCGGATAGAACCTAGTGACCAGAACGCGCTCCCCGTCGTTAGGATCCGACGGCGCATATATGGACTTGGTTTTCAGCATTAGGCACATTCACAAAATGGGATCTATAAGCGTACCTATTTCTATGGTTCGAAGGCATCTCGGTGCCGTAGCGGACCGCGAAATGGATGATTGATGAGCGTGCCAGACGGGCAATATGTCGATCAACGAATTGTATGCAGCACCGTGTTTTGTTGCCCAGGTACAACAGATTGATAATGGGGGCGTGGGTGGTGCAGGATTATACATACGGTGCTTGTGCACGTTCAGTCTGAGCGGAGGAAATTACGCAACAGGCTACACGTAAGATAACCCCCACTAATCTTAATGTCAATACGTTTATCACTGAACCTGTGCCAATCCAATAAACAATGGCGGTAGTGTAGTGACAAAAGATTCTGAAAAAACCCCTCAATTTCCAAACAGGATCAAAGGAGTCTTGGATTCCATGGGTCTATCCGAAGAATGCAGGCCCCTCCCCGACAACAACTCCGCCGGATGGGGACGGTACAGGTTCACGCGGGCTGACGGTAACGACACTCCAATCCCGGTATTACTATTTGAGCACAAGGCCAAGGCTATCCCGGACGCAAAACGACAGGTCTCCGGCATCTTTCACTGTGCTGTGTTGCTCTGTCTGAAATCAAACTACAGCCTCTACTTCAAGTCTGCATCAAGCAGCTTGGTCTTTGCATTAGACGGCACTGACGCCTGCGAACAGGTGGTCACGGCGCTTTCTTCTGCCGGTTTTGCGTCTGCCGGCACCAGCCTGAAGATGCGGCGGGCCATCAAGAGTACTATACAGAACATACCCACCACTGCCGTAGATTTCATCAACAAGGGCGTCTTCTCTACACACTACCTAAAGACCAGACTGCTTGAAGGCGGTGCGACAAAACTGGATGGCTTGGAGGATGCATGGGATGGAGATTCTGCAAAGTCGCTTGAGTTGCTTGGCTGGTCGGATCTTGAATATCATGATGATGGCGTTTACCGTTCTCATTCCTTTCCAGAAGCATCGATAGTGGTGGTTGGGAAGGGGACGGACTTTGGAATCCAGAGGAACCAGGCCGAGGTGGCACCAAGCTACAGGGCGGTGGCAGAACTTGCCGTGACGCCGTGGGTCATCCTCACGGACGGGATCACGTGGAGGCTTTACACGTCGAGGGTATCTGCATCCACCACCAACTACTTTGAGATAAACCTGAAATCTAGGAAAAAGTCAGTCCTGCGGTACTTGGCGGCCGTATTCGGCGCCGCGTCGTACGTGAGGATAAACGGCAAGGCCAAAATAGACGTGGTATTCGACGACGGCAGGGACTACGTACAAGATCTCGAGGCGAACTTGGCTGAGCGGATTTTGAGGCCGGATGGCATCTTTGTGGACTTGGTAAAAGGCGTGCTGGGGTATGACGGTACTCGGAGGTACGAGTCGGGCGATCTGGCCTCTGCCAAGGAGGTTGCGCTAAAGATCATGTACCGCATATGGTTCCTGTTGTATGCAGAATCGCGTGACTTGCTACCTGTCAGGGACAAAAAATACGCTCCGTTGTCCCTGTTGGCGCTACGCTATTCTCTTGACGACATGGAGTCGGATCCTGACTCGTACGGTTGCTGGAAGCATGTCCTGAATCTGTTCCGAGGGGTCAGGAATGGGAGTCCGGAGCATAACCTGCCGCAATACAACAGCGACCTCTTCAGGAGTGCTCCGCAGATTGACGGCATCAACATCAGGAATTTCCACGCGGTCCGGACGCTGAGGGGGTTCATGGAAAAGGACGGGGAACCTGTAGACTATGCCAGTTTGGGCGTACGGCACTTGGGAAACATCTACGAGACTCTGATGGAATTCGAGGTACGCTAGGCAGATCGGGACATCATGCTGGTAGAAGACGGCAAGGCTGTGCGTGAGGTTGCATCCCGTGCCGAATCCACGTACTCGTACAAGAAAAATGACCTCTACATAGTGTCAAGGACAGGTTCGCTCTCGAGAAAATCATCTGGAAGCTACTACACCCCGCAGGAGATGGTATCGTTTTTGGTCAAGCGCGGACTTGAGCCGATATTTGACGAACGCGAAAAATTACTGCCGCCTGATCTCAGCAGGTACGGAGACATGCCAAATGAGAAAAACATCCGCGCATGCACGGACAGACTGCTTGACATACAGGTATTGGATCCTTCCATGGGCAGCGGCCACTTTCTGGTTGAGGCGTTGAACCAGATTACGAAATGGGCCACCGGCATGCTCAGGAAATACCCACAACACCCGTTGCTTGCCGATATAGAAAAAGACAGGCAGACAGTAATATCCGAACAGAAGAAACACGGCATAACCATAAACGAGAGATTGCTGACTTATGACGTTCTGCTCAAGCGCCGCGTGATGAAGCGGTGCATATTTGGAGTTGACGTCAACCCGCTTGCAGTCGAGCTTGCCCGCGTCTCACTGTGGCTTGACTCTTTTGCAATTGGCGTTCCTTTGACATACCTGAATCATCACATCAAGGCAGGCGACTCTACCATGGGAGCGTGGCGCCGCGACATAGGGGATCCAAAGGGCGCATCGCTGGATGATTGGATGGAGAAAACAGACAACATAGGAGTCATAATCGATCGCGTCAGCAAGAGTGCAGACGTCACCATAAAGCAGGTCCACCGGAGTAAGGACGCTCACGACGAGTATGAACGAGTGATGTCCCCCCACAAGGAGATGCTGGACGTGTACTGCACTGCACAGATCGACAAGAATGCGATACCTAAAACGGCTCGCAAGAACGCGGCAGGCTACATACGCCGGTTCTCCGGCCGGATAGCAGAAGACGCAGACATGCAAAATACGCTTGCGACTGCACGGCGGCTGAAAAGCAAGTATGGGTTCTTCCACTGGGAGCTTGAGATGATGGACGCGTTTGTGGATGCCCGGCACGGCTTTGACCTGATCGTGGGAAACCCGCCGTGGGACAAGGTAAAACCATCCGATGACGAATTCTTTACCCGGCACTACCCGGCATTTCGCGCCATCGACACCAAACCGAAAAAAATAACCAAACAGGATGAGATCCTAAAAGATCCCGCCATCCGGAAAGAGTACGACGATTTTCGCCAGTCGTTTCGTGAAAAGTCGGAATTCTACAAAACGTATGCCCTGCAAGGCGTGGGAGACAGGGACATGTGGCAGATAATGATGGAGCGCATGCTGGCATTGGTGTCGGAGGGAGGCGTCATATCCGTACTCATTCCCTCCCAGGTACTCTCAAACACGGGCTCGGCAGGAATGCGGGAACAGATTCTGGATTCAGACGTGCGGCAGATGTACGTTTTTGAGAACCGCAAAAAGATATTCCCCATAGACAGCAGGTATCGGTTCGTGCTCCTGACAATCAAAAACCTGCCTGGAGGGGACGACATTCCTTCCGGATTCTACCTGCACAACCTGTCATCGCTTGAAACCAAGGACGCAGAGAAAGAAAAATTCCATACGATCTCCAAGAGAATGATCCGCGACCTGTCTCCTGACGATCTCCACATCCCCGAGGTTGACGGGAAGATTCTTGCCGTGCTGGCCAGTATGTCTGCGTGTGATACGTTGGGAATGGGATTGGGGGGCGGCTGGAGCGTGGCACTCTCAAGTGGTTTTCATAAGACAAACGATGCCGACCTCCTGACTGACGGCGGGAAGGGCTGGCCGGTGCTTGAGGGAAACAACATCCACCAGTTCAACCATGCCTTTGCAAGGCCCATATTTACCACTCCCATGTCCGCAGGCCTGCAAAGGGAAAAACACAAGCGCGCATACAAGAATGACTCCAGAAAATTCTGCCATTCATTCAGACTGGCGTTTCGCGACATATCTAGTTCAACCAACATGCGAACAACGATAGCAGCAATAATCCCGCCGCAAAGATTTCATACATATTCAATGCGCTCCGTCGTGCTGACCCGTAACGGACGCCTAGAGACCAGCGATGCAGCTAAGCGAAATGTGCTTTGATCTAGGCAAAATCTGACAAGAATGCAAGCAGATCAATAAGGGTACGGCCCTATGGTTTTTGTTGTCTAGACAAAAAACCAAGCAGGGCCGCGATCTACTGAACAATCCAAGAATATATCAAGATGTCGCAAGCGGCATGAAAAACATGCTTGCCTGCGCCAACACGTCAAACAGGTACAATGCGGTATTTGGAACAGACGATCTAAATCACGGCATGCTGAGGGGAGCCACCATGGATTCGTCCGTAGGCGGGTGCGCAAACGCGGTAAAGCGCACGCACTGCGACGCTCCCTCCGACAGGTGGCATGCATCGGCAATCAAGGGGATGGAGCAGGGCACGGTTCAGCGCGCATTCGAAGAAATGGTGGCAGTGCAACTTGACACATTCAAAAAACTGGGCAAATTCCCAAAAGAAGGACTGGACATCGCAATCGACATGCACCTCATACCGCGTTATGACCGGGCACCCGGAGGGGAGCTGACCCGTTCCAAATACAAAAACGGAACCACGTATTTTGAGCGTTACATGACAGTCCAGTGCGTAAACGACAAGATGCGCATGGTCCTTGCAGCATCATACCTCAAAAGGCTCGAATTCGTGCCTGATTACGTGGATGCAGTCCTCAAGACCATGGCAGGGATGGGCATCAGGATCCGCCTGGCGCTGCTTGACCGGGAATTCTTCTCAGTCGACACGATAAGCAGGCTGCGGGCAAACGGCGTAAGGTACCTGATGCCGTGCAGGAACACGCCCAACGTGGTGGAAGCCCTGCAGGATTTTGCACAAGGAAAGAGGGAAAGGATCTCAACAAACGTGATTGAGAACAACCAGGGCTCCGTCGAATATTCCATGATAATAACTGAAAGAAAAAACGCCAAAGACCCTGATGTCCCGGAAGAGAAATACATCGGGTTTGCAACAAACCACCCCACAATCAAGACGGAGGCTTATGCCAAAAGATGGGGAATAGAGACCGGGTACGGTAAAATCGAGGAGTGCAGGGCCAAGACGCGGATTTCGGACATGGAATCGCGGATGTTGTGTTTTTACTATTCCCTAACATTGTACAATGAATGGATAATCGTCAGGGCAATGCTTTCTGACGGTACCGAAAGGCAGAGTGTCATGACCATGCTCACGTTCAAGGTGCAGTTGGAATCACTCCTCATACGCCAGTCCAAACCGCCTACCTGATCTCAGATGAGGCACTTTTCGCTTAGCTGGCGATGACTACAACAAACAAATAGCGTACCTGTGCGGTATCCTCAACTCCATGCCGTTTGATTTTGTATCCCGCTCGAAGGTTCAGATGCATGTGTCGACGGTCATCAAGACAGTCTCAATTCCAAACAGGCAGCATTACGATGATGTGGTGCAACTGTCTGCCAAACTTGTCTTGGGTCCTGATGAATTCGAGGGGTTTGCCGAGTCTCTGAGAATGGAGAATGTCTTCCTGACTCCCTCTGAACGTATCCGTACAACTGCCAAACTGGACGCGCTGGTCGCCCACGCGTACGGACTGACAAAAAAAGAATACGAAACAATCCTAAAGTCCTTCAAATTCCTTGAAAACTCCGACCTTCTAACGGCTAAGTCGGCCGACTTTAATGACAACAAGGTCCTGCGACAGTTCTACGGCGAGGTTCGCAAACTGGCCCCCACATGCTATGACAAGATCGCTGGAGGATCGCCATGACTATGCCTAATTTTGACAAGGAAAAGGCCGAGCCGGACATCATTGACAACAGGAAACATGACATGGCAAGCGTCATCAACATGAATCTGGACAGGATAAACTTCCTTGACGTCTCCACCGGGTACTTTGAGGTCAACGGATACGGGGCCGTGCGAGAGGCACTTGAGAGGGCAGCATCAAATGATTCGTTCAGGTTCAGGCTGCTAGTTGGCAAGGACGCCCTGAGGCCCCCGTCCTTTGACGCGTTTGAAGAGTATACCAAATACGCCAACACGCTTCCTGAGACCTTGGAATCGGGCTTAGGTGGGGAGGAGCTTGACACGGATCGTATGGACGACGTCACTGGACTGATCAAGCTGCTGAGGCGTGATAACGTGCAGGTGCGCTTGGGAAGATCCAGGTTCAACCACGCAAAGTGTTACATACTGGGCCAGGAGGGTGCCATCATAGGCTCCAGCAACTTTACGGAGGCGGGCCTATCTAAAAATGACGAGCTGAACGCGGGCATCTTTGTTACATCAACTTGGAAGAAGATACGCGACTGGTACGAGAGGATGTGGGATGGTGCAAGGGACGCCAAGGAGGATATGCTTCAGGTGCTGGAGCAGTCCAAGTTCGGCATGCCCGCATCGCCGCACGAGGTGTACCTGAAGATGCTCTTTGAAAAGTACAGGAGGGCGCTGACGGCGATGGGTGATGAGGAAGGCCACATATCTGCCGATCTGCCCAAGTTCCAGCAGGACGCCGTATCCGTGCTGCTCCAGACAATGGACGAGCACGGCGGGGCGATGCTTGCCGACTCTACCGGGTTGGGCAAGACGCACATAGGCTTGGAGGTTATGCGCAAAAAGATGGCCGAGAACAGGAAGATACTTCTGATAGCCCCGGCACAGGTAAGGGACACGGTCTGGGAGGACAAGCTCGATGAGGCACAGATCAGGGCAAAAACCATAGGCGTTGAGGAGCCCGGCAGGAGAGACTTTGACGTATTCAAGTACAAAAAGTACGACTTTGCAGTGATAGACGAAAGCCAAAACTTCCGCTCACGCATCACCGGCAGGCGGCATAACCTGATGAAATTGCTCAGTCTGGGGCCTAGGAAGCAGGTCCTGTTGATGACGGCCACGCCGATCAACAACTCCCTCATGGATCTCTACTATCAGGTATCCATAATCACCGGCGAGAAGGACGATCATTTTGCCGACATTGGGATACCAGACCTGTACGATTACATGAGAAGGGCAGCAAACCACAAGATCGACGAGGGACTGGAGAAAGTCCAACTGCTTCTCGAGGCCATTATGGTGAGGCGGACAAGGACGTTCATCAGGGAAGTGTACCCGGATGTGGCACTTGGTGGAAAACCCATCACGTTTCCTGAAAGGAACTACAGGCCGATCCGGTACAGCATGACAGAACGCTTCGGCAACATATACCAAGACCTGCTTGACACGATAAACTCCCTCCACATGACACCATACGGGGTGGAGATGTACAACACCACCCTCACCGACGAGGAGAAGCAAAGGTACAAGGTGCTGGCGCATCTCCAGACCATACTGCTCCTAAAGAGGTTCGAGAGCAGCATTGGTGCCATAACGGCCAGCCTAGAAAACAAGATCAGACTGTTCAAGTATTTTGGCAGACTCTTGGATGAGAACCGCATCGTGGCGCCAAAAGAGCTGAACCGCATCATGCTAAGGTGGAACGCCAAGGACATGGAAGGCGATGGTGATGAGGGCGAGCCAAGAGATGAGGAGTTCATGGATGAGATAACGCGACTGCCCCAGCAAGACGCAAGCAAGTACGACGTGGGACGCATGAAGGGAGACATAAAGTCCGACTTGGCTCATCTGAAAAAATATCTGGATGCCCTGAATGCCATACGAGGAGACGACAAGAAGGCGGCAGTCGTGGCCGAGACGATCCGGGAGGACGGGGCTCTAGAGTCAGGTAGCAGGAAGGTGTTAGTGTTCACGGAGTATACGGCCACTGCCAAGTACGTGCAAAAATACCTACAGGGCAAGTTCGAGGGGAGTAGGGTCGGCCTGATCACGGGCAGCGTAAGGAAATCTGACCGTCCCAAGATCATAAAGGCGTTTTCGCCTACCGCTAACTTGTCAGAAGAGGAAGAAAGACCGGACGAAGAGATCGACATACTGGTCTCGACAGAGGTGATGTCTGAGGGGCAGAACCTGCAGGACTGCAACTATGTGGTCAATTACGACCTGCCGTGGAACCCCATGAGGTTGGTGCAGAGAATCGGCAGGGTGGACAGGCTTACTAGCGTGTACGATACGGTGCACTCTAGGGAGTGCTTTCCGGACAGGGAGCTTGACGAGCTACTCGTATTGGTAGGCAGGCTGATGGGGAAGATCGGTGACATACAGGGTAAGAGGTCGCCTTTGCGAAGCGATTCCGTGCCTGATCTGCCCCGATTAATTACCAACTGAGCTACGTTTTCGGCCGTAAATGCCCATTTAATTGGCATTATTTCAGGTTTTTTCCGGGAGGGTCAGACTGAGCTACGTTTTGGCCGATCCGGTGATCGGGTTTGCGAAGTGGCCTTTTTTGAAGCGGCCGGGCGGTGAATTGTGCCGGGATCAGGCGAGGTTATGCCAGGCTGCCGGCGCGACGGGTCTGCATGGAACAGTCAGGGAGTGGATTTTGCAGGATTTATGCAGTTGCTGCTGCTCCTGTCGGAATTTTTTCGACAAGACCGTGCATATAGTCAACCAAAAAGTCATGCGGGTTGACTCCGCGCCTCCTGCACGTCTCGCGGACGGTGGCCAGGACGGCGTGGTTGTATGCGCCGGCAAGGCTCTTGCTGCCGCCTGAGACCTTCCGGGATGCGACGCTGGGCCGCAGGGGGCGCTCGGCATCGTTGTTATGGCACTTTGTGTTGAGGCGGATGAATGGGAACAGGTGGGTGATCTCGCGCCGCAGCCGCTTGACAAACCGCTTGCAGTGGGCGTCTGTATACTCGCCGGAGATCAGGCGCCTCACCCTGGCCAATAGGTTGCGCACCTTGAGGTTTCGCGTGGCCTCGTCGTCGTCCGGGTCGAGTCCCTTCTCCGGGAACCAGGAATCGGTGATTATCCCCTTCAGGGCCTTGGCGAACTTTTTGAATTCGGGCCCGGGGTTCTTCATGGTCAGGGTGCGGAGGATCTCGCGGAGGTAGTGGTAGTGGCACTTTTGGTGGGTCCTGCCGATGCGGTTCCACGCAGCGTGTGAATCAGAGGTGACGTGGCCGCCGTACCCTCCAAGCAGGGTCTCCAGCACGTCTCCTCCCCGGCTCTTGTCCACGTAAAAGACAGTCGAGTTGTCACCGACTAGTATCCACAGCCAGTACAGTATCCCGGCTACCCTCCAGCTGGTCTCGTCGCCAAAGACATGCCCTGAGAAGAATATATCCTCGAGCATCTCCTCGTAGAGCGGGTGGAGGGATCCCGTAACGGCATCCACGTGGCTGATGACTGTCGACTTGGCAAGGCCTGCGTGGTAGATTATGTTGATCAGCTTGCGGATGGGTTCGTAGGGAATGTTGTACATCCTCATCGTCGTCTCAAGGCACGTCAGGCTGGCGCCGAACCGCCCCCCTGGGACGACCCCTGGGATCTCGGGGGCAAACTGCCTGCCGCATTCCCCGCAGTACCTGCGGACGACGGTATACTGGATGCCGGTCAGCTTCCCGTCGATGATCTCCTCGACTACCCGGATGGTCACCTCGGTGGGCTCCTTCGAGAGGGCATGGCCGTGCGGGCAGGCGGGCATGTCGACTAGCTTTTTTTCGGATATCGGGGGAGGATCACGGCCGGTGCGCAGGCAGACGACCTTCCTGAACGGGTCCGGCGCAGGCCCGGGTGATTCCCGGAGCCGCTTCTGGGAGCGGCGGCTTTTGATGCCCAGATTCTCGGCTGCCAGCGCCGAGTTGGCCGCGCGCGCCTCCCTTAACTGAGAGGCATGCTCTGATGCCTGCCGTTCCAGGCGGGCTATCCTGTCCATGACTGCCTGCGAGACGTCGCATCCCTGCAGGAGGGCGGCATTCTCTGCCCTCAGTTTCTCTATCTCGGAGTCCTTTTGCACATTCTCTTCTTCCAGCAGTTTGATCCTGGCATCCATCTCCGTCAGCATCGCGTGTTCCCCTGAGAAGGCCTCTGCCTCCTCCTTCAGCTGCTCGATGTCTTTTCTCAGTGCCATGCTCTCCTCGTCCTTGGATTTGAGCATGTCCAAGACGGATTCGAAGAGGGACTTGGTGTCGGTTACGGAGTTCCAGTCAATCTTTTCCAAGTCGATTACAGGCACCACGCCATAACACGGGAAGGCATGATCCATAAAGCTTTTGGGCACGCAGCGCCTGCCGGAAAATGCGGCGCAAAAGATCCAACCGGAAGAGCCTTGATCCGAAAACCGCCCTGCCTGAGGACCGTGTTGATAACGTGCAATTAATCGGGTATTTATGGTCAAAAACGTAGCTCAGTTGGTAATTAATCGGAACAGATCAGGCACGGAATCGCTTCGCAAAGGCGACCTCTTACGCTTGTTGGTAAACACGGATTGTTGCTGTTTGTGCTATATTGTATGTCTACAACATAGTTGTTGAACAGATCTTGGATCCTGCTGCCCGTCTTGGCAGTGTCTGTATTGCTTGCCGGATATGGCACCGCATACGGCCTGCTCCCGCCGGCGCCAAGTTCTACCACGTATACCACCAATGACGGTGTGATCGTCATAGAGTTCAGCGAGCCGGTAACCATGATCGACTATTCAAAGATACACATACGTGGTGGTGACATCAGCATTACACTTGCAGACGTGTCCGTCAAACAGTACGATACCAACACCAACACCATAACTGCAACGTTTGATTTCAACCAGAAGACGACCTTTGAGACCATGCTCCTTCCCAGGCTGGCAGTGGATCATGCCGCCGTACACGGCCGGATTGACACCCCGATTCTGGAAGGAAGACACATCATTACCATACATGACACCACGCCTCCCGAGTTTGTATCTGCTATATACAATGCAACTGATCGCCAGGTACGCATCACGTTTGACGAAAGGATCGTCACACTGGGCCGGACCCCGCTAGAATGAGACCGATCAAATCCGAATGTTTTTTGGAGCAGGGGGTCGAGGGAAGGGCATGAGCAAGAGGCGAAGTCCACAAGACAAGGTCATGATAGTGATGGAATTTTTTACCACCAATGTGCCGGCTGCCGAGCTGTGCCGAAAGCACAACATATCTCCTGCAACCTTTCAGGACTGGAAGGGCAAGTTCCTGCAGGGAGGCAAACATGCTCTCATAAACAGGGGAGATGCGGCCAAAAACCATTTGGCAGAGGTGGAAAACCTCAAGCGCATAATCGGTGAGATCACCGTAGCCAACGATATTTTAAAAAAAACTTTGGAGGGAACAAAGTGATGAAGATGCAGGCCATCAGTGATGTAAGCAAGCGTATGAGCCTGAACAAGGCCCTGCAGTACTGCGGCATGTCCAAGCATGCCTGGTACTACACCAAGAAGCCAAGAGACGTGGCCATGGACCCGGACGTGGTTGACGTGGTAAGAACCATAGCCTCCAAGCGTCCCACGTACGGAACCAGGCGCATGGCAGCGCAGGTCACCAGGGAGACAAACATTCCAACAAATCGCAAGAGAATACAGCGAATATATCACAAAATAGGCTGGATCGAGCCCAAAAAGACTAAAAACGACATCATTCGTGCCTCAAGGCGCAGGAGGTTCAAGCCCACCGCACCCAACCAGCTATGGGAGACTGACATAACGTACATCCACTGCGGGATTGATGGATGGTGCTACTGTTTCAACGTCCTTGACGTGTTCACCAGAAAGTGGGTGGCGTACATGTTTGACACCACGGCTCCTGCCCACACGGCAGTGCAATCGGTGCTAAAGGCGGTGTCGTCTGCAGGAGAGATCTCAAACCTGAGGCTCAGGACCGACAACGGTTCCCAGTACAGCAGCCGCGAATTCAAAAAGGCCATGCAGGCACTGGGGATAAGACACGAGTTCATCTGGAAGCAGACGCCGGAGCAGAACGGACACGTGGAGTCATTCCACGGGACGCTCAAGAGGGAGTACATCTGGCCGCATGAATTTGCACGCTTTCAGGATGCCGAGGTCGTGCTTGCAAAGGCCTTTGAGGACTACAACAAGGACAGGATCCATTCGGCGCTGGGATATCTTACACCTGATGAGTTTGTAGGCAAGATGGAGGTTGGGAATAAATGAGAGGCAGGATTATTCGGAAAAAGATGCAAAAAGTGGTACCAAAAACAGGGGTCCAGATCAACACCTGATGATTATTCAAAACTGCATCTCCGCGAATCCGGCAACAACACGGGCGGCATCACGCTTATCTCTACTTCGAATGTACATTATCACGGCAACACCATAATTGTTAATCTTCGCTCCCACAATGACGCATTTGGAGAGTTTGACATGCCACAACTGGACATTGATGCCGGCGCCGTGTCTGATGAATCGGGCAATCTGATTCTCGCCGCACCGGACCAGACAATCGACACATACGGCACGACTACGCCGCCGTCGGTGGAATCGGTGACATACGATACCAATCTGAGACTGCTGTTCATCACGTTTGACGATCCGGTAACGGCACTGCATTATACAAAGATGCACATACGAGATACCGGCAACAGCACGGGCGGCATCACGCTCTCTTCCATATCCCCCAGACATCATAATACCGCCAATACAGTGTCTGTCTTGCTTGATGGTAACAAGAAGGCAACATTCGACGAAATGTCTGAACCCCAGCTGGACATGGATTCTGGTGCGGTGTCTGATTTTTCTGGAAACGGCATAGCAGCCCAAAACGACATCCCAATAGTGATAAGCGATACCATCCGGCCGGTCTTCGAGTCTGCACGTTACAGCACCGGCGATGATATACTGTCCATCACGTTCAGCGAGAACGTGACTGTCGGCAGCTCTCAGAGACTGTACATCCATGATGTCAACCACAATCATACCAGCGGCATATCCCTTGGCACAGCCGATCTCAGCTCCACACCGGGCAACGTCGTAAACGCCACGCTGAATCCGTCCCAAGTGGGTACTGTAGACGGCATGCACGCCCCGCGGCTGCACATCCCTCAGGGTACGGTGTCTGACGGTTCGGACAACGAGATAGCGCCTGCTGCGGACTTGGAGATAATCATAGACGATGCCGTGCCGCCTGCGCTGGTTCACGCTGAATACTCCCCAGATGACGACACAGTATATCTCACATTCAGCATGCACGTGGACAATCCGGACTACACAAAGCTACGCATACACGATTCTGGCGCCGATGTGGGCAGCATTCAGTTTAACATCACCCATCATCAACACACTGAACGCAACAACATGACTGTCCTGCTTTCCGACACCCAGGAGGAGGCGATAGAATCCATGGCAGCGCCGCAATTGGACATCGATGCCGGTGCGGTATCGGATGCTGCCGATGCCTCAAACACGATTCGGCCAGCTGCCAACCTGACTCTCAGCATACCCGACACCATTCCCCCGGAACTTGATTCTGCAACATACACCACCGGTGACGGCATGCTGACTGTCGTGTTTAGCGAGCCGATATCTCTGCTGAACTATGCAAAGATGCACATCATCGACTTGAATTTCCTCGGCTGGGGCATCAGCCTTGCCGATGTCGCCTCAATACAACATACCGCCGGTACCGATACCATGACTGCCACACTCGACCAGCTCCAGAGGACCGCCTTTGAGACCATGGAAAACCACAACCTTAGGATAGACAGGTCTGCGGCATACGAAACGGCTGCGGCATACGACATGTCTGCCAATGCCGTACTGCCAGGCAGCCTTTCCATCAACGTATCCGATACTACTCCACCTGCGTTTGTATCATCCACGTATGATGCAGCTCTGAACACGACAACTGTCACGTTTGACGAATCCATACCTAATCCGGACTATTCAAAGATGCACATACGCGGATCCGGCAGCGATATGGGCGGCATCACGCTTGGTGATGTCTCGCAGAGACAGCGGAGTATGAATTCCCTCAGTGTCACGTTTGACGAGTCCCAAAATGACGCATTTGTAGCTCTTGGCACAACACCCCAGCTGGACATTGATGCCGGTGCCGTGTCTGATGAATCGAGCAATCCTATTGCCGTCGCGACGGACCGGCCAATCACCAAAGTCGACACGGACCTGCCGATTGTGGAATCGGTGGAATACGATACCAGTCTGGAAATGCTGAGCATCATGTTTGACGAGCCGGTACGTATACAGGACGATTCCGGACTGCACATCCGCGACTCTGGTATCCACACCGGCGGCATTCCGTTTGACGACATTCCGCGAATACACCAGACAGGCACCATGATGTATGCCATACTAGACTCGGGCTTGGTAGATGAATTCAACGCAATGTCCACACCCAAGCTGGACGTCGACCAGGATGCCGTGCGCGACTACTCTAAAAATGAAATTACCACCCGCATCGACATCCCAATTACCATAAATGATACCACCCGGCCGTCGGTTGAATATGCCGCATACAAGATGAAACACGTTGTTGCGCCGATAATCACATCTGCCGTATACCACCCGGAATTCGGTAACATGACGCTCATGTTCACCGAACCAGTAACCGAGCCGGATCTTGCAGACCTGTATGTGCGCGACTACGTAAATTACGTGTCCCTTAACATGTCCCATAACATGTCCAAGCAAGACCCGATAACCAACCAATCCATTACAGTCTGGTTTGACCAGCCCCACCAGTCTGAAATCCACTATCTGGACACCCCGTTGTTTGGCATCAAACGCGGCGCCGTGTCTGATAATGCGACCACCCCAAATCAGATTCTGCCCTTCCTTGACGAGTTTACCGTAGTGGACATAATTCCGCCCAGACTCATCATCGCAATCGGGTCCCCCACTAACGTGGTTAACCTGTATTTACTCGAGGATATCGTCGACGTGAATGCCGCCCCTGGGGACTTTGCAGTGGAGTACGACGGTACCAAAATTCCAGCATCCAAGATCGAAATCTTCGGCGATGAAATCAAGTTGACGCTAACTGCTAGCCTGCCTGTTGATATATCCAGCGTCGACCCGTATATCACATATAACCGGACATCCGGAACCATAGAGGATCTTTCAGGAAACATTTTTGAAGACATAGATACTGAATACTTTCCTTTGTATCCCGTCGAATCCGTCACATTTGATGATCGTGAAAAGCCAGTATTTTTTGGTCCACTAATAGCAGAACAACAACAGAGCTTAGGGGACGATGATGATGATACACAGAACATCAACACCAACACCAACACCAACACCAACGGCGGCAACGGCGGCAACGGCGGCAACGGCGGCAACGGCAACCCGGGCTCATCCGGAATCGTCTCCAATAACAATCACAGATCCAGCTCGAGCGGCAGCAACAATGATCCCCCGGTCTTGGATCTTAACGCACTGCGCGATTCCCAATTTAACATAGATATCCCATCTGCATTACTGCAAATCGTCCACGACCCTGACTGGCGCACGCCCATATCCCCGATTGTCGTCAACGGCACGTTTGACTACCCAGTGACGATAAACGGTCTGGGGTATCCGCTAGCAGGTCTGTCCAACACGCTTGACTCGCAGGAAGTTGTGGCCGACCAGCCGACCAGCATCGACTTTGTCCTATACGACTACAACACAATTGCCCACTTTACCCTCTACATGAACCTGCATGATATGGACATACACTACTTCAACAGCGACACGTTCATCAGGCTTGACAACGGCAACACCCTGGTAACGGATCCGAACGGCTGGCTTTCAAACGTTACTGTGACGCAGGAGACAGATGAGAAATATTCGTTCAAGACCAATGTCAACTTCCTTGTCACGTTTAATGAGACAATGGGAAACACCAATCTGGTGGCCAGAACATGGGACAGTCGATCCTCCACCACGCTGGCACACATGATAGATGCAATCACGGTAATACCTGCAGCCAACGCCACTGCAACGCCGATTCCGGCAGACCCCGTAGTTCCCGCACCTGACCCGGGAACTTCCGAGGCTGACATGCTGTTGGCCATCCGCATGTGGGCAGGATTTGACTCCACGACTGCAACCGACGTCGAACTGCTTGCGGCACTGAACCTGCCGCAGGACGGAGAAATCCCGTCATGGGTAAAGCCAAACTTGGGCAGAATGGCCTCGCTAGGTGATATCACAGTTAACGAGTTCGTAACCACGGTGTCGTACCTGCTCGGGGCCTGAACAACCCCTGCCGTGACAAACCGTATCTTACACTGATATATCTCCAAGTATCCAGATGTGCAATGAGGGCGCTGGTGTACGACAGGTATGCAGTTGACGACGACTATTCCAAGATACTTCAGATCCGGGATGTTCCCCGCCCGACTCCCGGCCCCGATCAGGTCGTATTCCGTGTCGAGGCCGCCGCGCTCAACTATGACGACATCTGGGGCATGAGGGGCAAGCCCCTGGCAGTCCCGCTACCCCACATCTCCGGCACAGACGCTGCCGGCGAGGTGGTCGCGGTGGGAAGCGACGTCCGCGGCATCAGTATGGGCGACAGGATAGTCTCGCACGGAAACCTGTCCTGCCGGGTCTGTAGCGCATGCACCGGCGGAAAAGAGTACAACTGCCCAAAAAGATCCATCTGGGGCTTTGAGACAGGACCCCTGTGGGGCGGATACTGCGAGTATGCCCACCTTCCCGAGTACAACGCAGTCAGGATTCCCGACGGCGTGTCATACGATGATGCAGCTGCTGCATCCATGACCCTGATGACGTCATGGCACATGCTTGTGGGCCGGGCCAGGATACAGCCGGGTCAGCTGGTGTTGGTAATGGGTGGCGGTTCGGGGGTTGGCAACTATGGCATCCAGATCGCCAAGATGCACGGGTGTGTGGTGATTGCCACTGCCAGCCCGGACAAGCTTGACAGGCTGCTGGAACTGGGGGCAGACTATGCAGTCGACCACCGGCAGGACGACTGGCACAGGCAGGTGAGGCAGATTGCAGCCGGCCTTCCGGTACCATACGGCGACGTGCCCGGCGTGGACGTGATATTTGAGCATATAGGGGGATCCCACTGGAACCGGGAGCTAACACTGCTCAACTACGGCGGAACCATAGTCACCACCGGTGCCACGACCGGGTATGACGCCCGGACCGACCTGCGCCACATATTCTTCAAGGGAATCAACATACTCGGATCCACCCAGGGTACCCGGGCCGAGCTGGAACAGGGACTCTACTGGATGTCCAAAGGCCAGATAAGGTCCGTCATAGACTCTGTGTATCAGCTAGAGGATGCAGTCCAGGCGCACACGAGAATGCTGCGTGGCAAGGGGCTGTTTGGAAAGATCCTGATAAAGCCACACCTGTAGGGCGCAAACACCATCCGGCTACAGCCAGTGGGGAATCTCCAGATACTCCTCGACGTCCTCGTTTCGCAGAACCTTGAGCAGGGCGTTTGCCTGCGGTGTGGACAGGACAGGCATGTCAAACTGGTTGTCAGTGGAGATTCTGGGGCATGCCACTTGGACAAAGGCGTCAATACCGGTGATGTTTCTGAGCCTCTCGTTTGTTATGTCTGTCATCGCAAACAACTGGACCTTCTTGCCTTCTTTTTCAAGCTCCCTTTTGATCTTCAGGGCAAACACCTTTGACAGCTGCCCTTCCTTGAGCCCCACTATCACCCCGAACGTTTTTGCCTGCGCTGCCTTGTACACTGCCAGCGTGGACTTTCTCTTGAGCTTTTGCGCAAACTCGCTCACCTCCCTTACCTCGTTGAAATACGGATCCAGCACGTACGTCGGCAGTCCGGTGGAGAGCGCGACTCCTGCCGCATGAAAGTTGCTCTGCCCGAGAAAGACGTACGCATCCACCGTCTTCTTTAGTTCCGTTGCGGGGTAAAACTCGCAGCCAAACACCTGTCCGTCGTTTAGCTGGCCCTTTCCGCTGCCTATCACGACCTTGACTCCGTCGGTTTCAAGTATTTCCCTGACCGGCTCCATCTGGAGCAGGTGCTGGCTGTCGGTGACAAGCCCGACTGTCCTGCCTGCAAGCATGGTTGCGCACTTTTTTGCCACGCTGTCAAATCCCACGTCGTCAAATGCGTCAACCAGTATCGTGATCCCGTCCGGGGACTCGGTGTTTATGGTGTGGCCTATGTTGAAGTGTATTCCGGCACCAAGAACCTCGGCACCCTTGGCGTTGAGGTCGCATGTCCCCCACGTCGTGTCTGCAATGACGTATGCCGGGATTCCAAACCTTTCTGTTATCTTTACTGCCGTGTTCTGAACGCCGGCAATTATCCCCTCCGGGCCGTTGAGCGAGACAGATGCCGGCTGCCTCTTTTCAATCTCCTCGAATATCCTCTCCTCGTCTATTACTATCAATGTCAGATTGTGGTGCTGTGCTTTTAATTTAAACCAAGTGGCTTTGCCGTGTCAGAACAGATGCCTGGACAGATAAGAATTCGTTTGGATTGGTACGCAGACTTGGACTGGCAAGCGCAGACCTGCTGTTGACCATTCACCTACGGGAACCGCCAACAACTAAAAACACCCACGCCATACTGACTCCATGGCGACTCTGCACGTCGGGTTTGACGATACCGACTCCCCCGAGGGAATGTGCACCACGTTTCTTGCATACAAGACGGCAGGCATGCTGCTCAAGCAAGGGGACGTGTTTTTGGACTTTCCAAGGCTAGTTCGCTTCAACCCCAACATACCGTGGAAGACCCGGGGAAACGGGGCAGTCTCGATGAAGATCTCCACTGACAATCCCGACCGTGCCAAGGAACTGGTGCGGGATGCCGTGACACGGTACTCTGACACTGCCAACGGGGCCAATCCCGGGTTGGTGTTTGTTGAGGGAGACGAGATTCCGCCGGAATTTGCAGACCTTGGCCGCCTGGCGCTGTGGCAGCTTGTCAGCCGGGGCAGCGCAAGACGACTGGTTCAAAGGAGCAAACTTGACCACCTTTCCCTAGGGAATGGCCAGGGCTTGGTTGGTGCGATAGGCGCGATAGGGTACGAGTTTGGGGATCACACGCTAGAACTTTTGGCATACCGCGCAAGAGGCATGCTGGGGCAAAAGAGAAGAATATCTGCCAGCAGCGTCAAGGCCATGCAGGCAAAGACGTTTCCCGACACCTTTGGCAGCGTTGACGACGCAAGCGGGCGCGTGCTGATAGCGCCGCACGGACCCGATCCGGTATTCTACGGGATCCGTGGGGAGCGAGCCGACCGGTTGGTACTGGCAGCAGGAATGCTCGAAAGTGACGAGCGGCCAGTCGGCCACATGATATTCAAGTCAAACCAGGGCACGGGCGACCATCTCAGGCATGACCTGGATGAAAGTACCATGACACCCTACACCTCTGGAAGAATCACCGGAACCGTGTCTGCCCGGCCGCGAATCATGCGCGGCGGACACGTCACGTTTGGTGTAAAATCGGACGGAGTTGAGTTCGGATGCGCAGTATACCGTCCCACGGGATTCTCCACTGTAGCCTCGCACCTGATGCTAGGAGATAGGGTGTGCGTGGGCGGCGGCATAAGGCGCGCATCCCCGAACCATCCCAGGACGATCAGCCTGGAGTTCCTTGATGTGCAGAACCTTCAGACCGACGCTGTCCCCTCAAACCCACGATGCCCGGAGTGCTCCAAGAGGATGAAATCCAAGGGGCGCGGGCAGGGATTCAAGTGCGTCCGTTGCGGCACGACATCGGAGAGGAAAGAGGATACCGTCATGCCCAGATTGATTCGGTGCCAGACGTACACGCCTGTAGCATCTGCCCGGCGGCACCTTACCCGTCCCCCGGAGCGGATTGGAAGGTGTAACACTGCGCACTTTGACGAGTCGGTTTCGTGGTTTTATAGTAATGATAGCGGGGAGTAGATTTGAACTACTGATTTGCGGGTTATGAGCCCGCCGGGATGACCTAGCCCTGATGAGTCTGACTTCCCCACCCCGCTGAAGATAAGTGAAGATCAGCAGTATATACGCTTTATCAAGTGGCATTCTTGTCGGATCGTTTTCCAAAATAACTGCCATGTCACATTCCCTGTCATGTCAGATTCACTGGTGTTTCATTTACCTGTAATGTTCCAGTTACAGACTGCGCTGTTGCAGAAATGATTTAATGTTTGTAGAACATAGTTTCATATCATGCAAGTTACAAGATAATGATAAATATAGGTGACTAAAACATATTAGAAAATATGCGTAATCCGGAACTTTTTCAAACTCCGCGCTGACATGTTAGCCCTGCTGTCAAAAATTTATGATCCATCCAATTAAAACCAGAATATGCCGGTTCATACTGTTGTCGAATCAGGAAACAAGTGACCTGCAAAAAGAGAACAAGGCTCTCAGATACATGATCAAGCGCCAGGACGCTGACATCAAGCGCCAGGACGCTGACATCAAGCGCCAGGACGCTGACATCAAGCGCTTGGAGGCAGCCGCCAAGCACGAGCAAAGCCTGTGGAGCACGCGGGACGGCTCCGAGTCCGGAGCCGCAGGGGAGCCCGCCCTGCTGCACCGCGTGGAGGTGTTTGACGACGTCATCGGCGTCGGGAAGAAGCTTCATGACGCGACGCTGAAGGGCAGGGGGCAATTCCAGTACATACTTGACAGGGCCGAGGCATGGATAAGACAAAGCGGCAAATCCCCGCTCTTCAGGAACGACGAGACGAGGGCGTCGGATCCCGGGAACCGCTGCAAGCTGTACCCAAGGCACGCGCTACTCATGTCACTGATGTACAAAAAGGGCAACCCCACGCAGGGCGCGCTTGCGGCATTCTTTGGAATAGACCAGGCGACCGTGTCCAGGTACATCGACGTCATGGACGCGGTACTCGAGGCGGCGCTGCCCACTGCTGCCAACATATCAAAGGAGATAGCAGGCACGGAGACAAAAGAGGATCTCAAAAAAATAATTTCCGGGCCTGACGGGGGCATCATGATGATCGACGGCACGCACTGCCCCATACAGAGGCCGGACGAAAAACAGATGAGGAGCATGATGTATTCGGGCAAGAAGAAGAAATTCACGCTCAACACCACAGTCTGCATAAATGAAAACGGGGTGATAGTCGCCATATCCGGCAGCACCGTGGGATCCGTCCACGACATCACGCTGCTCAGGGAGAGCCCGCTGCCGTTTGGAAAATGGTGGGACCGCATGTGCGACGAGGACACCCCCGAAGAGGACAGGATCCACACCCTTACTGACCGCGGCTACAAGGGAATCGCAAAGGATCTGCCCGGCACAAACACCCTGCAGCCGCACAAGAAGACCAAGAACCACAAGCGCTTTACAAAGGAGGAAAAGGAGCACAACCACGCCGTCAACTCGGCCAGGGTAAAGGTGGAGCACTCCATCGGCAGGCTGAAGCGGTACGGCCGGCTTACCGCGCCATACAAGGGAAAGATTGGCGACTTTAACAGGGAATTTAACATAATAACCGGACTCGTAAACCTGGACCTCCTGTGGAACCAGATGAAGAAAGGACCTCCTTCAGGTAGCACGCTGGGGCCGGTAATAAACTGGGAAGAGGCAAACGTCCCCGGCAGCGCCGTTTCAAACAATTAATTCCGTGCACATCGTGGTGCTGCAAGGTTGCGCACGTTATTTTGTATTTCTGGCAGGACAGGATCCCCACATGGCTAACATGGCGAGAATTAAATCAGAATTTTTAATATTTTCTGGGTTTTTCTGGTTTAACCCAACGAAATGGAGGGATTACGCATGGCTTCTATTATAAAATGAAACAGTATCTCTTCCTTTTAGGAGTATTATCCATTGTAACACTAGTGTCGGCGTTGCCTGCATATGCCTTGTCCGATGCCATGGAGGACACACAGTATCCGTCCCCATTGGAGCAGTATAATGCTGGGACTGCATTGCATGAGATACAGTGCAATGACCCAAGAGATCTATATGTAACTGGTTCTGACATGCCTGTCTGCCTGTACTCAGACACGTACGAAATGTTGTTGGACCGAGGCGTAAGCCTTTCCCTGCCATCCACGTCAGAGTCTGTAGTCAGGGGAGTGGTCGAGGACACGATCGCCCTCTACGACTCAGACCCGGATGGCGCGTTTGCAACCATAACCGCAATGATGTCGACTGACCCATCGTATCCGTTTGTAGTAGACTCTGATGGCATCATTGTGGCACACGGAGCAAATCCTGACCGTGTCGGTGTCGACAGCGTATTGATTGCATCCACCAACAAACCACCTGACGTGATTATATCAGAACTTCAGGAGGGAGAGGTGTGGGTAGAGTATGTATTCAACAACCCCGCAACCGGGACAGAACAGAACAAGCGCTCCCTGATTATGCTGCATGATGGGTACGTCTTTGGCTCCGGATACTATGCTGCATCTGACGACGCGATGACTGACGCAATGTCTTCACTGGAACTGACTGCAGAAGAGACTGCATGGCTGGAAGAGAATGACACCATACGCGTAGCCTTTGACCCCGGCTGGACTCCAATAGAGTACGCTGATGAGGAAGGAAACCTTGCAGGAGTCACGCTCCAGTATGCAGCAGAGTTTTCCAGACTGACAGGATCTGACTTTGTAGGGGTTCCTGCAGCAGCCAGTTGGAGTGATGCCCTTGCGATGATGCAGAATGGTGAGGCCGACGTCATGTACATGGTAGCCACCACTGCTGACAGGCTTGAATACATGAGCTTTACAACCTCACACTACGCAGTGGAGACAAGAATAGCAGCATCTGAGGACAGGCAGTTCGCCATGGATGATGAGGATCTCCGACTAATCACCATAACCGGCTATGCCATAGAATCATGGCTTGATGAGAATTATCCTGACGTGGAATACATCTCCGTAAGCGGCTTTGCCGAGGGACTTGAACTTATGAAGGCAGGCGAGGCAAACGCGTTTGCAGCCACGTGGCCGGTCGTTGTGCACTATGCCGGACTGGCAGGAATCGACGTGTATGATGCAGGCCCCACAGGACACCGATACGACCTTGATGTAGGATACAGCAACCAGAATCCAATACTCGGCTCCATCCTGCAAAAGGTAGTCGACCACATCCCCGCATCCCAGATAGAACAGTGGTGGAATGATGCGACACCTGCCAAATCATACCTGGGACTTACTGCAGAAGAGACTGCATGGCTGGAAGAGAATGACACCATACGCGTAGCCTTTGACCCCGGCTGGACTCCAATAGAGTACGCTGATGAGGAAGGAAACCTTGCAGGAGTCACGCTCCAGTATGCAGCAGAGTTTTCCAGACTGACAGGATCTGACTTTGTAGGGGTTCCTGCAGCAGCCAGTTGGAGTGATGCCCTTGCGATGATGCAGAATGGTGAGGCCGACGTCATGTACATGGTAGCCACCACTGCTGACAGGCTTGAATACATGAGCTTTACAACCTCACACTATACAGTGGAGACAAGAATAGCAGCATCTGAGGACAGGCAGTTCGCCATGGATGATGAGGATCTCCGACTAATCACCATAACCGGCTATGCCATAGAATCATGGCTTGATGAGAATTATCCTGACGTGGAATACATCTCCGTAAGCGGCTTTGCCGAGGGACTTGAACTTATGAAGGCAGGCGAGGCAAACGCGTTTGCAGCCACGTGGCCGGTCGTTGTGCACTATGCCGGACTGGCAGGAATCGACGTGTATGATGCAGGCCCCACAGGACACCAATACGACCTTGATGTAGGATACAGCAACCAGAATCCAATACTCGGCTCCATCCTGCAAAAGGTAGTCGACCACATCCCCGCATCCCAGATGGGGCAGTGGTGGGGTGACACTGGACAATAATTTGTAGAATTACAACTATTCAAGAATGCAAGTTCCGTTCTGAATGACCAACCAACCATAATGGTTCTGTGCATGCAAGAGCAGAGTTTCGTGTGTCAAAGAACCACTAACCGGCCCGCCTCATTTCTGCAAACAATTAATATCATTTCAGGCTCCTGACAGCGTGTGGACAAGAGGATTCAGATTGCAGCAGTAGCAGGCGCAGTCATATTCTCCGTACTGGTACTCACGTCCCCGTCTGATCCCATCCCAATACCTACCCCAAGCTCGGGCCCTGAATCTGACTCAGTCTCCATTATTGCCCAAAACCTTGACCAGCCGCGCGCGATGGCAGTCCACGGAGACAGGGTCTTTGTGACCGAGAAGGAGGGCCGCGTCAGGGTGGTACAGAACGGCACGCTCCTGGATGCCCCGTTGGCAGTACTGCGTCCGGCAGAGGCCTTTGATGCCGGGCTGCTTGGCATTGCGCTGCACCCCGATTTTGCCGAGAACCATTTCATTTATGTATTTTTGACGTATGCAGAGGACGGGGAGCTCCGGAACAGAATCATGAGGATAACAGAGTCACAAAACAGGCTGCAGAATGCAACGACCATCCTTGAGGGAATTCCCGGCTCGCCTTTTACCAACGGCGGCTTTTTAAAATTTGGACCAGACGGCAAGCTGTATGTGGGAACCGGAACCCCGTTTGATGCCTCCCACCTCCCACAGGATCCTGACTCTCTGGCAGGAAAGATCCTCCGAATTAATGATGACGGCAGCATTCCTGAGGACAATCCGTTTGCGGATTCTCCGGTGTACTCGCTTGGCCACAGAAACCCCCAGGGGATGGCATGGGATGACGAGGGCAGGATGTTTGCAGCAGAGTTTGGGCCGGAAAAGAACGATGAGATAAACCTGATACTGGCAGGTGCCAACTACGGGTGGCCCGAGCACGAGTGCGCAGGGGATTCGCAGTTCCGGGGCGCCGCCCTCTGCTACGATCCCAGCATAGAGCCGGGGGGAATCATGTTTTATTCGGGTAGCCTGATTGATTTGGAACATCAATTTGTAATGGCCTCGTTGCGGGCCTCCAACCTGTACCAACTGGATCTGGAAGAGGGTTTGAGCTCGCAAAAGTCGATTCTTAGCGGGATTGGGCGCATACGCGATGCCGTTCAGGGAGAGGACGGCAGCATCTACGTGATCACATCCAACACGGACGGAAAGGGATTTGCAGACGGCACTGATGACAAGCTGCTCAGGGTGGTACGGTAGGAGATGGCAGACTCGTCCATGCCGGGATTCTTTAAAAAGTCGCGCCAGGAGAGGCTGGCAGCGGTTGCAGGCTTTGCAGGTCTGTCCCGGGATGAACTGGACGTACTGTGGAGTGGTGACGGCGGCGTGCCCTTTGAGAGGGCCGAGACGATGGTGGAAAATGCAATCGGAACGTTCGGTCTGCCGCTGGGGATTGCGACAAACTTTTGTATCAACTCCCGGGACCATCTGGTTCCGATGGCAATAGAGGAGCCTTCGGTAATAGCTGCTGCATCCAAGGGCGCCAAGACTGCAAGGGTAATGGGAGGCTTTGAGGCGTCGGCTGACCCGTCCTACAGTATAGGCCAGATACAGGTGCTGGACTGCGACATGTCCCGGGCGGTTCAGGCGATACAGGATTCTGCAGACCGGATAATATCCATTGCAAACTCACAGAGCAGGACGCTTTCTGGCATGGGCAGGGGTGCTCGGGATGTTGACTGCCGCATTATTGACGCCCCCTCGGGACGGATGCTTATAGTGGAGATTGGAATAGACGCAGGCGATGCTATGGGGGCCAACATTACAAATACGATGTGCGAGGCAGTCTCCCCCCTGATAGAGGAGGTTACAGGCGGCCGTGCACTCCTCCGGATACTCTCCAACTATTCCACCAGGAGGCTGGCACGGGCAAGGGCGGTCTTTGCCAAGGATGCAGTGGGTGGGGAGGGGACAGTCGATGACATGGTGCTGGCCTTTGAGTTTGCCGATTGTGATGTGTACAGGGCCGTGACGCACAACAAGGGTGTGATGAACGGCATCATATCGGTTGCAAACGCAGTGGGGCAGGACTCCAGGGCAATAGAGGCAGCCGCTCATGCGTATGCGGCCAGATCAGGCAGGTACCGCTCCCTTACAAGGTGGGCCAAGGACGGCGAGGGCAACCTGGTAGGAGAGATAGAGATCCCGCTTCCGGTGGGGATAATCGGCGGCGTTGTCAAGGTTCATCCTGTGGCACGGATATGCTCCAAGATTCTTGGCGTCTCGTCTGTGCAGGATCTTGCATGCGTCATGGTCTCTGTTGGCCTTGCGCAGAACTACAGCGCAATGCGGGCACTTGCAACCGACGGAATACAAAAGGGACACATGGGACTGCATGCAAGAAACATTGCAGCCGCTGCCGGGGCGGCACCAGGCAAGATAGAAGGAATTGCCAGAATGATGGCAGACGAGGGCAACATTACAGTTGACAGGGCAAGGGAACTGCTAAGGGATCTAAAGGAATGAACCCGTACTGGTAAGATTCCCGACGACATTGGATATGCCATGTCTGCATGACGATGTACGTTGGTGTGAAGGAGTGTTATGAAGCGATATGGGGAACCAGCACCAACGGATCCATATTCCAATTTCCGGTAAGTGGCAGGTTGACGGCATTGCCAAGGGACTTTACGTGGGATGACACACGGCAGAAAATATCTGCCATGGAACCAATCGTCTTTCCTGCATGAATTCCGTATGCCATTTTTTGTACGAAATTCCAACCGGCTCTCCTCTTAACCCTCATATACCCAGACCATAGCATGATGTATGTGTCCAAGGTAAGACTTGCAATCCCCAAGGGAAGCTTGGAGGCTGCCACCTTTAAGCTGCTTGAGCGGTCGTGGACGCGTGTTGACAGAAAGAGCCGCACGTACCGTGTCTATCTTGATGATCCTGAGATTGTAGTCAAGATGCTCAGGCCGCAGGAGATTCCGATACTGGTGGCAGAAGGACTCTATGACGTGGGAATTACCGGCAAAGACTGGGTCGGGGAGACCAACTCCGATGTGGATCCGCTGCTGGATCTGGAATACGGCACAATCAGGCTTGTCGTTGCATTTCCGGACAGCCACAGGTACCGTAGTCTTGATGCCATGATTGCAGACTATGCCAGAAGAAACAGGACCCTTAGAATATCCTCTGAATATCTAACCACTGCTGCACGGTATGTCATGCAGCTAAAGTCATACAAAAAGTACCACGGCACCCAGGATCCGATGATCGTCACCCCGTGGATTCGCCAGGGCCAGAACAAAAAAGTACAGATTCATCTCTCATTTGGGGCCACCGAGGCCAAGCCGCCGGAGGACGTGGATGCCATTATTGATGTGACAGAGACCGGCACGACTCTAAGGCAGAACAAGCTGAGGATTGCAGACGAGATCCTCACATCCAGTGCGCACCTTATTGCAAACCAGGACTCCCTAAAGGATACTGGTAAACGCGGGAAGATATTTGACATTGTAACCCTGCTGAGGGGGGCCGTGCACGGCAAAAAGTACCTCCACATCTACCTGAACGTAGAGGAGAAGAACCTTGAGAGGCTTTTGCAGGAGATGCCGTCCCTCAAGAGACCCACAGTATCCCCGCTTGCCGAACCCGGATGGTTTGGCGTCAACACCGTAATCCGAAAGGACGAATTCCACAAACTAATCCCACATTTAAGAAAGATTGCCCAGGGCCTCGTGGTCCACGAGCCAAGGCAGATACTGGAGCTCGAGGAGATCAAACGCGACGAGGAGAACTGATGGAAAAAGTCAAAGTAACAAGCACTAAAAAATTCCTGGCAACATTTTCCCCTGAACCGATATCGCCGTACGCTGAACTCATCAAATCAATTCTAACTGCGGTTCGGGAGAAAGGCGATTCTGCAGTAATCCAATACGAAAACACGTTTGGCAACCTAAAGACATCCTCATTACGACTGTCCAAAAGAGAGATTAAGAGTGCATACAAGAAGATATCCACGGACCAGCTAGATGCAATACATCTGGCAAAGGAGAGACTTGAAAAGACAGAAAGGACAGTCATGTCCCTTTTGAAGGATAAAATCATCAGGAACGATGGCATTACAATACACAAAAGATTCATCCCGATTCGGAGCGTCGGATGCTATGTCCCAGGAGGAAGGGCAAGATATCCAAGCTCTGCTGTAATGTCGATCACTCCGGCACGGGTGGCAGGCGTCAAGAGGATAGTGGCGGTCTCCCCGTCTGGCGCTGACGGTAATCCGGATCCGATGACAATTGTAGCAGCCGATGTCTGCGGTGCCTCTGAGATCTACAGAACCGGTGGGGCACAGGCGATTGCGGCCCTGGGGTATGGCACAAAATCCATTCCAAAAGTCGACAAGATAGTGGGACCCGGTAGTGCGTTTGTAACTGAGGCAAAGGCACAGATCTCCGTGTACACTGGCATAGACATGCTTGCAGGGCCTACAGAGCTTGGCATAATTGCAGATGAGACGGCTGACCCCAGAACAGTAGCCTTGGACCTGATATCACAGGCTGAGCACAGTCCTGACACATCGTGCTTTCTGATAACGACCTCTGATGGTCTGGCAGATGCTGTCAACGGCATGATCCCCGGACTTCTTCCGGGACTAGAACGGATGGAACACGTGGATGACAGCCTGTCGCACGGATTCATCGCAGTCTGCAAGACAAAGAAAATGATGATAGAACTTGCCAACGAGCTTGCCCCAGAACACCTCCAGATAATAACTGCAGACCCGGAATCCATCGCATCTGAGATTACCACCCCCGGCCTGATACTGCTAGGGCATGACACCCCGTCTGCTGCAAGCGACTACCTGCTTGGATCCAACCACATACTTCCCACCGACGGAGAAGGCAAGACCCGCGGCTCGCTGTCCGTGTTGGACTTTGTAAAACTGACCACACACGTATCTGCATCAAAAAAATCACTATCCAAGATATCAAGGCACCTTGAGGCACTGACCCGTGCAGAGGGTCTGCCAAACCACTACGAGGCAGTCAGGAGCAGGCTGTCATGAAGGGGTGGTTCGAGAAACGAATGGAGACCCTCTCGGAAATCCCGGGGTACAAGAAACCGGATCTGTTTCCGGGCAGCGTCAAGCTTGATTCCAACGAGAACTATTCCATTCCAAAGCAGTTCCAAAACGAGATCATTCAGTCGGCCCGAAAAAGTTCTGATGTAAGGGAATATCCTCTGGGAGGACCAGAGCGCCTCATCAAGGCAATCTCCGGGTATGCAGGGGTTCCGCCCTCGATGATCGGCGTTGGAAACGGCTCTGATCAGATACTGGATATAATACTGTCCAACTTTGCATCCCCTGACACCAGGGTGCTTGTCTCAAATCCCACGTTCGAGTTCTTTGAGAGGAGGTGCAGGCTGTACTCTGTTCCGCTGGTCGAAGTGCCGTTCTCAGACGGAATGAAACTTGATGCAAAGGTGTTTACCCGGAACTTCTCTGAGACAGACATCCTGTACCTTGACTCCCCGAACAACCCCACAGGATTCCAGTTTCCCAAGACCGAACTGTACAGGCTGATCAAGTCCTTTGAAGGGCTTGTAATAATTGATGAGGCGTACGGAGAGTTTGCAGACTATACCGTAGCCGGACTGGTCCGGAGGCAGAAGAATCTGATAGTGACCAGGACGCTTTCAAAGGCATTCGGACTTGCAGGGCTCAGACTGGGATACTTCATATCAAACAGAAATATTGTCAGCCTCTTTACCGATATACTGCAGTATCCGTACCCGCTTGGCACCATAACCCTCGAGGCCGGAATCGAGGCTATGGCAAGACTGGATGTTGTGAGGAATGCCATAGAGAAGACAAAGACAGAGCGGGCCAGAATACTCCGCACGCTGAGAGGCTACGATTCCTTTGAGGCCTTTGACTCCAGCGCAAACTTCGTCCTGTTTGATGCAGGCGGGGCGTACAAGAGGATTCATTCTGCCCTTGCCGAGCAGGGAATCTCAATCCGCAGGCTGGGCCGGATAGGGCAGTACGAGGGATGCCTCCGGGTAACTGTGGGCACAAAGGAGATGAACTCAAAGTTTCTGCTTGCCGTGCGTGATCTGTTGGGGTGACTGCCAGTGTCTGATGATACCTTGAAGGGCGTAATCCGGAATCTGGATGGCATCATATTTGACTGCGACGGCGTGCTGGTGGACGTCACAGAGTCGTACAGTGCTGCAATAATACAGACCGTGCGGCGCGTGTTGGATGGCATGGGGGTATCGGGAGGCATCAATCACGCCATGATTGGGGGATTCAAGGATACGGGCGGATTCAACGACGAGATTGATCTTGCGTATGCTGCAATCCTTGGTATTACTGCTGCCAGTACTCTGGGAAGAGAGCCTGATGCGTACGTATTCGAGGTGATACGCAATGCCGACTGCACCGGCATACGGTCAGTCGAGGAGCAGCTGGCCGGAGTGGACGGGATGCGTGATGTCATGGAACGACTGGATTATCCGGAGGGACGCCTTGGGAGCGTGGTGTATCGCACGTTCAACGAGCTGTTCTACGGGCCTGTCCTGTACAAAAAGGCGTTCGGGACAGAATCTACACATTCTGATCCAGGCCTGATCGACTCGGACCGGATAATTCCTGACGATTACACCATGGATGTGCTGCGCCAACGGTTTGGCTCCAAGGTGGCGATGGTGACCGGAAGGGGGCACGAACCTGCCCGGTACACCCTGGGTGACATGATGAGATACTTTGATGTGCCATGCTCGAAATTTCTTGAGGATCTGCCGCGCAAATATGCAAAGCCAAACCCGTACTCCCTTGTGGAGGCCATTGAATGCATGGGGTGCGGCATGGTGCTGTACGTGGGGGACTCTGCAGAAGACATGATGATGGCAGACGCCGTGGACTCTGCCGTGTTCTGCGGGATTGCAGGATCCGGTACGCGCCGGCATGATCTGTTTGAAAAGGGCGGGGCGGCCTTGATAGTTGAATCGGCACTGGACCTTCCAAATGCGTTGAACCTGCAGTAGGGTGGCAAGATTCCCAACCCTGCACCAATCGTCATTCCGAAGATGTTAAATTTGGAATGACACCATGATGAATCCATGGAACCCCGAAAGGCATCCATCCAGCGCGGCACCAAGGAGACTGCACTATCAGTATCTGTCAACATCGACGGTACCGGCAGCACCGATATTGTCACCGGGATTGACTTTCTTGATCACATTATAACGTCATTTGGCAGACATGCCATGCTGGACTTGGAGGTAAGGGCAGAATCAAACGACAGAATAGTCCACCACCTTATAGAGGATGCCGCAATAGCACTGGGCCAGGCACTAGACGAGGCTCTGGGAGAGCGGGACGGCATAACGCGGTTTGGCCTTGCCTCTGTCCCGATGGACGAATCCCTTGCAGTGGCTGCCGTGGATCTGGTGAGGCGCCCATTCTCCAAACTGACACTACCGCTCCAGCGTGACTCCGTCGAGGGGATTGCACGGGAGGATCTGGAGCACTTTTTCCTCTCCCTGCTCCAGAACATGAACTCCTGCATACACTTGGAGGTACGATACGGGAGCAACGACCACCACAAGGCAGAGTCTGCAATAAAGTCACTTGCAGTGGCGCTTCGGCAGGCCTGCGCCAGGGATGCTGTATCCATGGACCCTCCCAGTACGAAGGGTTCTATGCGATGACGCATGTTGCAATATTTGACTACGGAGCAGGAAACATATTCAGCCTCAGGCATTCACTTGAGAAGGCAGGGGCCACAGTCGACGTCATTACAAACTTTGAAGAGCCCAACACGTACTCGGGATTGCTCCTTCCGGGTGTGGGCCACTTTGATCCTGCGGTGCGCAGCATCGGATCCAGCACGAAATTCACCAAATATGTAGACGGGATGCCGGTCCTTGGGATATGCCTTGGAATGGAGATCTTCTTTGAGAGCAGTCAGGAAGGCAGCGAGTCAGGCCTTGGCGTGATGGGCGGAGACGTGGCAGTCCTTCCCCCCGTGATGAAGGTGCCCCACATGGGGTGGAACAGCCTTGAGACGGTGCGGCCAGGAAGGCTGCTTGACGGAATTGAGGACGGCTCTTGGGTGTACTTTGTCCATTCGTACATGGCACGGCCTGATCCTGCCGGTGTGATAACTGCAGCATCAGACTATGGCATCAGTGTTCCTGCAGTGGTGGAGCAGGACAACCTGTTTGGGACGCAGTTTCATCCTGAAAAGTCAGGGGCCGTGGGGCGGCAGATGATAAGCAACTTTCTTGATGTGTGTAAGCGATGATGATAATTCCTGCAATCGATCTGATGGAAGGCCAGGTGGTACGGCTGTACCAAGGGGATCCAGAACGCAAGACCGTCTACGGAAATGATCCTGTCGCAGTTGCCCGGGAGTGGGAGAGGCAGGGTGCTGACATGCTGCACCTGGTGGATCTTGATGCCACTCTGGGACATGGCTCCAACTCAGGCATAATCCGGAGCATATTGGATGCAGTCTCGATTCCGGTGCAGGTTGCAGGCGGCCTGCGGAATGCAGAATCCGTCCGCACAGCAACCGACGTGGCAGGCAGGGCCGTAATAGGTACGCTGGCATTTGAGGATGCAGCCATTCTGAGAGAACTGAATGCGTCGCCGGGCCCTGATCGCATCGTGATATCTGCTGATCACCGGAACGGAGTCGTGGTGACCCGCGGGTGGCAGAAATCCGCCGGAATAGCACTTGTGGATGCCCTGAAGGGGTTTTTAGACATCGGGTTTACAGAGTTTCTTGTGACTGATGTGGGTCGCGACGGGACGCTGAAGGGACCCGAGCTTGACTACCTTGCACAGCTGTGCAAACTGGAAGGGGCACACATCATTGCAAGCGGCGGGATATCCGGCGTGCATGATGTGGAACAGGTCATGAGGGCAGGTGCCTCGGGGGTTATACTGGGACGGGCATTGTATGACGGCAAGATTACAATCGGGGAAGCAGGGGCATGGCGCTGACCAAGCGGATAATACCGTGCCTTGATGTGCGGGACGGCAGAGTCGTCAAGGGGCTCCACTTTGAATCCATCAGAGACGCAGGCGATCCTGTGGACCTTGCAAGGCGATACGGCCAAGAGGGGGCAGACGAGCTGGTGTTTCTGGACATTACGGCATCCGGCGAGGGCCGCAAGACCATACGGGATCTTGTGCGGGGGGTGGCATCGGTTCTTGATATCCCGTTTACAGTCGGCGGCGGGGTCTCGTCCCTTGAGGATGCAAGAGGAATACTGCTGAACGGCGCAGACAAGGTCGGGATAAACACCGGGGCGGTAAGGAACCCGGGACTGGTGACTGAACTGATGGGTCTCTTTGGGAGGCAGTGCGTGGTGGTGGCAGTCGATGCCAAACGCAACTATTCCCCAAAGGACGGAACCACCGTATTCTGCGAGGATGGCAGGGAGTTCTGGTTTGAGGTGTTTGTGTACGGGGGGAGCAGGGAGACCGGGATTGATGCAGTATCTTGGGCAAAACAGGTGCAGGGCCTTGGTGCAGGCGAGATACTCCTTACCAGCATAGACCGGGACGGCACCAAGAACGGCTATGACACCCTACTCACAAAGTCGATCGTGGATGCAGTCTCGATTCCCGTCATTGCCTCCGGCGGCTGCGGCAGCCCTTCAGACATGGCAGACGTCTTTGAGAGCACCGGGGTTGATGCAGCACTTGCAGCATCCATATTCCATTACAGGTCATATGGGGTGGAAGGCGTCAAGAGGTATCTGGAGGGGCGGGGAATTCCTGTGAGGTTGTAGTGGACTTTGGAATTCATGGTGCCGTTTTGTTATAAAGCCACTTGATAAGACACAGTCGACACAATAACGACAGGTGCCGATAACTTGAGAGCCCTCTTAAACAAGGTTTATAACCAAATTGGCGGGTATGTGAACTTGGATGTCGGAATTAGGAACAAAAAAGTCCTCCGGATTGTCCCGAAGAGACTTTCTGAAACTGATCGGCGCTGCAGGTACAGGACTGGCCTTTGCGCCTTTTGTGCCGTTTGGCAACTTTATGCCCAACCCAAACCAGGCATCCCTTGAAAAGGTCCCGGTAATACTGCCGGATGGCACGCAGGCCAACCTCAACACATACCCGATAAACACCGCAGATGTCATCACCTATCCTGCAACCGGCGATCCGGCACTTGACGCAGAGGCGTTTAGAAAGTGGCAGTTCATCAGGCTACCCGAAGAGCTCGGGGGAGCAAACAACGACATCTCCTCGCTCCGGGTATTCAGCATGATCTGCCTCCACCTGTGGTGCCTGTGGAAGTACTGGCCCGATGAGGGCAGGAAGAGAGGCGAGTGTCCGTGTCATGGTTCCATGTACAGCCCTGACACTGGAACGGCATTTCTTGGTCCTGCATCAGTACAGGCGTCCCCATCAAACACGCTGCCAAAGCTCACCCTTGAGGTAGAACCGTCTGGACTCATCTTCATACTGCCGCCGAGCTTTACCGCACACGAAAACGGAGTAATTGGATATGGCCGTTTCGCTTGAGAGAAGGACAGGGGTAGTAGCCTTCTTCTACTGGCTTTGGGACGGCATAGACAGGACCATATTTACCGCCATCAAGTTCTCGTTTCCGGCAAGGTTTGTAAGCCCGTTCGGGTTCCTTGGGATGCTTACGTTTATCGTCTTTATCATACTGGGTGTCTCAGGCGCCCTTCTAATGTTCTACTATCAGCCCATACTTGACCGGGCCTGGGACAGCGTCCAGTTCATCAACGACGACGTCCCATTCGGGTTCCACATAAGAAACATCCACTATCACGGATCCAACGCCATGGTGCTCCTTGCTGTGCTTCACATGTACTACCAGTACTTCAGCGGGAGGTACAAGATACGCAACGAGGTGCTCTGGATGACCGGCGTCATACTTGGCGTGGTCACAATCCTTGAGGCCTTTACCGGGTACGATGTGATATTCAGTGAAAGGGCCGAGCTTGCCATCAGCATTGCCGCGTCGCTGACCACGTCGATACCCGTGGTGGGACCGCTCATACGGGACGCTGCGCTTGGCAGCGGATTCTCCGACTTTGTATTGCGGTTTTATGCCCAGCATGTCTTCTTACTCCCGATAGTGATGCTGGGGCTCATGGCTGTCCACTTCCCGCGGTTTCTGGTGTTTGACGTCCCGATGGTCATGGCAATTTCAGGGGCCATTCTGATTACAGGAGGTGTGTTTCCAATCGACCTGGGCTTCAAGTTTGAACCGTCAGTCGCACCCGGAGTCACCGTTCCCGAATGGTACCTTACTGGAATCTATGCCTTCATGCGGACGCAGTATGACAAGTTTGTTACCGGGTTGTTGTGGCCGTTGCTGTTCATAATATCGTTCATACTGATACCGTTCATAGACCGGTACAAGAAGTTCTCGTGGAGGGACCGACCCATAATCACGGCCTTTGGAATCACCAGCCTGGCCCAGATAATGGTGACTACCTACTGGGGCTTCTACATATCGCCGGACATCTCGATTCCGCTGGTGGAACGCCTTGTAATCGATCCCATATTCTTCTACGGTACCATGATCCTGCTCGTCCCGCTGGGATTCGGGTTCACCTATATGATGATAAAGCTTGCAAACGAGGCCGAGCGCAAGTCAAAGCTTGCCAAAAAGACCGGACCGCAGAAGGTTTCCACCATCAACTTTTCTGAAAAGTGGATAAACTGGGTGCTTGTGGCACTGCTGGCATTCCAGGTCTTCCTGAACATTGCAGCATACAACGCCGCCCTGACAGGCATGCAGAACGTCTCGCTGTTCTTTGTGGGAATAATACTGCTGGTCTTTGCAGCGTTCTTCCACGTGTACAGGTATGGCATGAGCCAGGAGAAGAGCGTCCCGCCACCGGCACCTGCATCAATAATGGTCGAAAAGCCAAAACTGTCCGAACTGGCAACGCAGCCCAAGCTGGACTCTGAGGATGTGCCCAAAGTAGGCGACATCGTAGTAGAGACCAAGGTTCTTCCACCACCGGCAAGCACTGGGGCGGCGGCTGTTGCTGCAGGCAAGAGTGCAGACAGTACCAAGTGATGAGTGATGGGCCCAAAGAAGCTTTATAATGACTTGGAGGCGTCGATTGGATAATGAGTGCCCAGGCATCCAGCCACGCCTATGGCATAGGAGTCATTTCACTGATTGTGGGAATGTCAGTGGTTTTCGTATTTTACACGTCATTTTATCTTCCAGAGTCCCTGTTAAAACCGTCCGTAGACGAGCACATACTGGATCCTGAGAAAATACTTACAATCGACATAGTGCCCGGAGCACTGACCGAGGGCAATGATGCGTACATTCCGCAGGATTCCAAAGTGTTGCTGACAGTTGATAACCATGTGGTGTGGACCAACAGCGACGAGACTGCGCACACCGTTACGCCGGACCACAGGTATGAAGATTCGTACAGCGGCGAGTTTAATTCTCCCGGCGTCATCAAGCCTGGCGAGACATACGAGTTTGTGTTCACAGAGCCTGCAGAGATACACTACCACTGCACGCCGCACCCGTGGATGAAGGGCTCCATAATAATTGAGAAGAGCAGGTTCTAGACGTAGTATCTTGCAAAGATTATCTGGCTTTCGATCTCCTTGTGCTGCTCTATTATCGAGGCCCTGAACTTTACCTCGTACTCGCGTTCCGGAACAAACTTGATCGTGGCTGTAAACTCTGCCGTATCCTGAGGCATCGCCTCCCGAGGTATGAACAGCCTTGAGACGTTGTGCGAGATGATCTTTTTGTTGTAGGATTTGTAGGTTATGTGCTCGTTAGAGTCTGCGATCTGGGTGTTGATGACGACCCCGTCGTACCTTCCAGGGTATGCCACTGACACGGTTCCAATTATCTCAGAGTCCGGATGGATCTCAGTGGTGTTCAGGGAGAATCCGATGTCCTTCATGCTACCCCCACACGGGGTCTGCATAAATAATTTTATCAGGCGGGCCCAAAGGGCTTCGATCCCTTGACCATTGGATTAGAAGTCCAACACTCTATCCATGCTGAGCTATGGGCCCAAGAATTGAGAAGACAAATGCCATTTTAAGGGTTTAGAGCGCTAATCTGCCGGGAACCTCAATGTTATGGCGCCTGCTGCTCCGTTTGAGATTTCCACATCAGTCTGGTTCTGCAGCTAAACAGCCACGCATCTGAGCAGTCCCGTGGCCTGAAATGGTCCAGCATGTTCCCCGGTTCTACACTGCATCTTCTTTGATGCACCGCCGCTGGATTGGATTTAATTATGTGATTACAAGGCAAGTCTCATGGTATCTGGGTACGTACAATTCAACAAGAACATCTTGATATCGTTTGTAGTGGCCCTTACGGTGTCTGCAGTCGCCGCCGAGATGCTCGTCGACCTGCCGGACTATCTTAATTCCACCTATGTAACAATCATCGATTATTCTGTCTACTTTTTGGTGTTTGGTGGCTTGTTCTACCTTGACAACCGGAGGAGGTATCTCCTAGAATCGGGGCATACGGATAGGACAAGACTCAAAAGCGATCTGAAGAAGATATTTACCTCCTTTGGAATCTCAGAGGTGGTATATGGCATCTCCAGGTGGCTCATACAGTATTATCTTCTAAATATCGCCTACGATCCGTACCTTGCGTCAGTCATTGCACAGTCCTTTGCGTTTGTGATCTTCCTTGGAGTGATCAACCTCAGTATGTGGTTTACAAAGATGTACCGGGACTAGTCTCTGGCACGATCCCACGCGCGTATGAAACTGTCTGATGCGTACGGATACCGTCATGCAGTCAGAACGGCATGCGGAATCTGCAGGAACGTCGCAGCATGCATGGAACCGTCCAGAGCCGTGTCTACAGCCATCTTCTGCCGAGTCTCTCCCTTTTCATCTTGAAGAGAAACTGCTGGGCGTATCCTGCATATGGTCCAAAGTAGTCTACAACCTCCTCGTGAATCCTGCGGTACTGCATCTGGGTTATCGTCTTTGTGTCAAGACTGAATCTGCCCGGGTAGTGCTCCCTTAGAATCCTAGTCGTCCACCTGTCGATTGGAAACGCCTCGGGCTTTTCAAGCGAGAACAGCATCACGCAGTCTGCCACCTTGTATCCGACACCGGGCACTGTGCACACTGCATCACGTGCATGTTCGTAGTCCATATCGCGCAGCTCCTGCAGGTCAATCCTGCCTGATGCCACCATCCGTGCAGCATCCCTAACAAATCCAGAGCGGTACCCGGTGCCGCACCTGCCAATCTCTTCTGGGGTGGCACCTGCAAGCCTCTCTGGTCTTGGAAACACGAAAAACTCCTCCCCGTCGACTGTGACTTCCTCCCCGTACATCCTGCACAGCCTCTCCAGGCATGCCCTGATCTTCTGGATACTGGAGTTGGAGGATACGACAAACGATATCAGGCACTGGAATGGATCCTGACAGAATATCCTGAGTCCTGGATACATGGCAACGGCTTCCCTTACCAGGGCATCCCCGGAAACTGATCTGATTATCGCATCCATGTCGCCGCCGCACCTTGCAAAGTCTGCCGCCGGGCCGGACAGTACCCCTGTAGGATTCAGTCTTATGACATTCTGGCCGTCAACGCCGTACCACGCATCGCCAATCTTTCTCCACAGGAATACCTGGCCGCTGTTTATGGAGACGTCAAAATCCATCTCAGACAGTCACTGTCTGGCCGGCTTCCGGCGCGTGTGCCTCAAGGCCGAACCTCTCGTGAATCTCTTGGGCAAAGGTATCACACGACTCGGAATCGCCATGAACCGTAAGAACCTTGGGGTTCCCCTTGATCCTGCCTATCATCTCAAAGAGCTCGTTCCTGTCTGCATGGCCTGAAAACTCAAACTGTCTCACCTCGGCTGTAGCCCTGGACTCCCTGCCCCTGGTAACGACCTTGCCTGTCTCCAAAAGCCTTCTTCCAGGGGTGCCATCGCCCTGGTACGATACCAGCGCTATCCCGTTCTTCTCGTCAAATGCAAGATTCTGCAGGTACAGTACGGCGTTTCCGCCGACCAGCATCCCTGCTGGCGAGATTACTGCGCACGGCTCCTCCATTGCGCGCCTGCGCTCCTTCTGGCTCCTTACTGACGTGGCCCCGTTTATGGCATCCTCAAAGATTTCAGGATCGCGCAGATACTCTGGATGCCTGAACATGATGTCGTTGACCTTGAGTGCCATCCCGTCCATGATTATCCTGTGCTTGAACCTTGCATTTCTCAGGATACATGCGATCTCTTGGGATCTCTCCACTGAAAACGACGGGATGAATATGGTGCCGCCCCTCTCGGTCACCTCGTTTGCAAACTCGACAAGCTCCCTTTCTGATTCGACCCTTGGCTTCTGTGCAGTCTGCGAGTATGTGCTTTCAGTAATTAGCATGTCGATCTCCCCCACGTCCAGATCAGCCTCGCGCAACATCCTTGAACCGCTGGTCTTGATGTCCCCGGTATAAAACAACCTCTTCCCGGCCGACTCTACAAGGACGGTGCTCCCGCCTATGACATGTCCGGACTCCCTTAGCTCAAACGTGGCATCCTTTATTGCCACCTTCTGCCTGAAGGCAACATCCTTGGCATGTCTCATCATGTTGTCAAGCTCTGGCAGTTCAAAGATGTGCTGTTTTTCAATCTTCAGCATGTCCTCTATGAGCAGTCTTGTAAGGTCAAGCGTGGGCGGTGTGGCGTAGACGTCCGTGCCTCCGCCCATAAAGAGAGATGGCACGTTGCCCGAGTGATCCAGATGCGCATGGGTAATCACCACTGCATCGACATCCTTGGGCTTTACATGCATGGGGTATCCGGGAGGCGTGCCACGTCTTCCAAACATGACGCCATAGTCAAGCAGAAGACTGGCCTGGTCGGATTCTACTAGAAACCCGGATCTGCCTACCTCGCCTGCCGCCCCAAGTACTTTGATATTCAAGAATTTTGATGAATCATCATCCATGTTAATACCTTCTGGAACAAATCCTGATGATATTATATTTCTGTTGGAATCTTCAAAAGCTTTAATTAGTGCAAGCTAAGATTGATTTTCATGGGAAGAAGTTACCAAGAATGGTTAAATCAGCAAGATCAGGGGCTCGTAGCCAAGACCCGTGCAGGCGACGAGGCAAACAAGCCATTGCTAAACCAGATTAACTGGATTTGGGTTGCCAATCTTATGAATAAGAGAGCTGACCTGAACCCCTCTTCTGCAGAGCTCCTTGACTGGGTAACCTCCGGTCAGATCGATGCAATGAGAAAATAGACGTACACACGGTTTTTTGTTTTTTAAGAGTTCCTAGCGGGCGCTCTGCATGCATTCCCAACGGAACCGACATTTTCAGGCGTGTATCTGGCGTGCCGCATTCGTGATGCGGCCCGACTGTAGCCGTTCGGTCGAGGCCATTTCATAACAGGGTTATGAATTTTGATCATAGTTTAAATATCAATCCATCAGATGTAGTCTTATAATGCCAATAGCAATACTTCCAGACATTGACGAGCAGAGATGTATCGGATGCGCACTGTGCGTAGAGATCTGTACAACTCTTGGTCCAGATGTCCTTAGAGTAAAACCTGTTGAAGGCTGGAAGAGGGGTAAGGCATTTGTCTTTTATCCTGAGAGATGTATCTCTGATGGTGCATGCATAGGTGTATGCCCAACAAAGTCCATCTTTTGGATGAGGCCAATGAACTACACTGCTGGACAACCAGTACCTCTTCACCAGAATGGTGTCTTCGTCAAGGGTTGGGCAGAGGACGCAGCACTATAGCAGCGTTCTTTTGCAACACTCTTTTTTCTTTTTTTGTTACAGTGGATTTTCTGCGCACCCGTCCGGGAGTGTCCCTGCGTAATACCTTAGAAACTCGTCATCTTTGTCGTAGCGTACCTCTGAGAATCTGTTGTTTTCAAGGAAGATTCTCCACGTGTCTGCAAATGCCTGGCATTGTCCCGGGTCAAAGCGTATCCTGGCAGTCTCGTGGTGTGCGGCAGGGAATATATCTGATATCTCGATCGGGATCAGCCCCAAGACGGGGTTGTACTGGCACACCTGTACCGAACCCAAATCGGGCACGTCTCTCCCGAGTCTGGCGTACTGTGGCGAGAGGTATCCTGGCTTTACCTCTGATTCCCTTGTGATTAGCAGTATGTTCTTTTTTGACCTGAACCTTCTGACCATCCCATGGTATGACGCCACCTCGGGGCGAAACTGATCCTCAGGTCCGTAAAGGAATATGGCCTTTGTCTTGAACCGGGGCGTGCCAGTACTTAGCAGATCGCAGTTTCCGGTAAGCACCTCTGCTGCCTCAAAGAGCCTCGGGTGGGCCCTTGCCTTCTTCATGACATACTCCCAGAGTCTGCCCTCGTGGATTGCCTGTCTGGTTCTGTTGACTTCAAGGCCTATGGCGTACAGGTTGTGGACGGCAAGGCTGTCTGTCCTTGCGCCTACCTCAAGCCCGCGCAGCTCGGCAGGGGTATGCCCTGTACAGATCCTGCATCCGCAGGGAAATACCGATATCTCATCAAGGTCTCTGGTGCCGTCATCTGTGATGTATCTGTTCTGTCTGGCATAGAGGATGTATGATGCCGAGTCAAACGTGTCGCATCCCAGTGCCACTGCAAGCGGTATGGTAAGGGGGTGTCCGGCTCCAAAGAGGTGCAGAGGTATGGAGTGCGGCATATTTCTTTTTGCCGCCACTATCATCTGGGCTAGAAGCCTGTACTGATATGACTCCATGAACTCTACCGGGCTTCCAAGGGCCAGCATCTGGAAGCCGGCGCGTACAAGGCCTCTGGTTGATCCTGCCACAAGATCAAAATGCTCGCCGCCCTGGATGGGGCCGACCCATATCTGGCCGTTGTCTGCACTGTCCTTGAGGGTCTGTTTTGAGACCCTCAGGGTGTGTCTTACGTACGACTCTGCCTTTTTGAGCGGGAGTCCGAATCCGGTGGGCCGGTCAAGCGGAATTGCAATGTCCGTCATGATCTCCCTCTCAAACTCTGCTATCTCCGAGGGCTTGACGCTGAGATCGCCGTACTCCAGAACCTGGTATCCTCCGGAGTCTGTCATGACTGCGCCGTCAAAGTCCGTTATGTCGTGGATTCCCCTCTTTACGGCCTCATCCCCGAACCTGCTTCTGGTGATGTATGCGTTGGTGATTATCAGGTCAAAGCCCATCTTTTTGATCTCTTTGGCCGGGATGGTCTGCTTGACGGGGTGGACTACCGGGACGTATGCAGGCGTCATGACCTTTCCATGGTTTGTCTGGATGGCACCTATCCTTCCTGCCAGATCCGTCTTGTATATCTCAAACAAGCAACATCACACCCTGCTGCCGGGTATTTAATCAATAGCCAAAGAACCTTTGCAGATCGCCTTTTTGTGTCACCTCTTCAAGCCAGTCTATCCTGGTGTGCGGTGCATCCCCTGATATTGCAGACATTACTGCCGACGTCGACTCATCTATGCCGGATCCTGTGATGTCGATCTCGAATGCCTTTTCTCCGAACTTTTCAAGCGAGTATGCTGCAATCACTCCGAGTATCTCGCTGCCTGCGTTGTCCCTTATCTTCTCCTTGGGGTATCCCCTGGACTGGTACACCCGGACCAGCTCGTACGGGTTTCGCCTTAGTATGATTACTGTGCCTGCCTGGTCTGCATCCAGCGCGTACGGTGCCAGGTGTCCCACTATCACTGCCTCGTCTGTGGGATCCATCACGCTGCCAAGCATGTCCGTGTCCACGCCGTCAGGACCGGCAAGGCCTGCATCTGCTGCCACTCTGTTCGTGTCGATGATGGCATATCCTAACCTTTTGGCAATTTTTTTGGATATGGTGTGTTTACCGACCCCAGGACTTCCTGTGATTACTACTGACATGGTGTGGAGTTGATGCAGCCTTGTTAAATTATTTTCAGGTTGGTGACTGAGGCCGCAGCAGCACGTATGATGCAGCCGGCTCTTCTCCAAATACGGGTGATGTGTATTGGCCATCATCCATACATCAACCATGTCCGAAAACAAAGCATGTCCCGGATGGTGTTATCCATGGACGATCTGGCAGTCATCTGTGCATGAAAACCCCCACGGCTTAATACTAATAAGTAGAATTATGTTTCTGAATGTGTGCAGATAGGTCTGATAGGCAAGGCAAACGTGGGCAAGTCGACATTCTTCTCGGCTGCAACACAGACTGATGTGGCATCTGGCAACTTTCCATTTACCACAATAGAGCCAAACATCGGTGTGGCATTTATCCGGACCGACTGCGCATGCAGGCACTTTGGCATTACGCACCAAAACGATCTGTGCCTCAACGGCACCCGGCTTGTTCCGGTGAAGCTTGTGGATGTGGCAGGGCTGGTTCCCGGCGCACATGACGGAAAGGGCCTCGGGAACCAGTTTCTAGATGATGCACGGCAGGCACACGTGCTGGTGCATGTGGTTGATGTTGCCGGAACCACCGACATCCAGGGACAGCCTGTTCCTGCAGGAACGCATGATCCCCTTGAGGATGTCGCCTTTGTCCAGGACGAGTTTGACCAGTGGTTTGCAGACATACTCCGAAGGGAATGGTACAAGATTGTCCGCGAGGTGGACCAAAAGAGGGCAAAGATTGTAGACGGCATTGCAAAGCGGTTTACAGGTCTTGGAATTACAGATTCACAGGTGCGGGACGTACTGCAGAGGATTGGCCTTGTCTCCAAGAATCCAAAGGAGTGGACAGACCCTGACATCATGGCATGCGTCAAGGAGCTGAGGAGCGGTACCAAGCCCATGATAATTGCGGCAAACAAGGCAGATCTGTGCAGGGACATTTCAATACTTGACAGGGTTGAATCGGTTGCAATTCCATGCAGCGCAGAAACCGAACTGCTTTTGCGAAAGGCATCCGGCGCAGGCATGATAAAATACTCACCTGGCGACGGGGACTTTGCAGTACGGGAGGGAGTGAATCCCTCGCCCCCGCAGCAAAAGGCCCTTGATCTTGCACGATCCGTCTTCTCCAAGATTCCGTCTACCGGAATTCAAAAGATACTGGACACTGCAGTCTTTGAGAGTCTGGGGTATATCGTGGCGTATCCTGTGGAGGATGAGACAAAACTTACCGACAAGAACGGCCGAATACTTCCGGATGCAAAACTGCTCCCACCGGGCTCCACTGCCAGGGATCTGGCAGGATTGGTTCATGCAGATATTGCCAAGGGGTTCTTGCACGCAATCGACTGCAAGACCAGACAGAGGATAGGGGGCAGCCACGTCCTCAAGGACGGCGACGTAGTCAAGGTGGTATCGACTCTGGGCAGGGGATAGTATGCTGGGATTGGGAATAGAGAGCACTGCGCACACGTTCTCATGTGCCGTAATGGAGAGAAACGGAGACAAGGGACGCATACTGTCTGATGTCAGGAAGATATACCGGCCCGAGAAGGGTGAGGGGATTCATCCGCGGGAGGCATCAAGGCACCATGCCGCAGAAAGTTCGGAGGTGTTGGCACAGTGCCTTGCTGATGCAGGTGTGCGAATAGGAGATCTTGACATTGTCTCGTATGCTGCAGGACCCGGACTCGGGCCGTGCCTGCGCGTGGGCGCGGTGGTAGCGCGATCGCTTGCGTCATTTTATGACATTCCGATATATCCTGTGAATCATGCAATAGGACACATCGAGCTGGGACGATTACTTACTGGTGCAAGGAATCCGCTTGTGCTTTTGGTGTCCGGAGGACACACCATGCTTCTTGCGTTTCTCAACAGGCAGTGGCGCGTCTTTGGCGAGACCCTTGACATTACACTGGGGCAGCTGCTGGACCAGTTCGGACGATCCCTCGGGTTTGCCTCCCCGTGCGGGCCTGACATAGAGAGGCTTGCATCAGACTCATCCGGGTACGTCCCGCTGCCCTACTCTGTAAAGGGAAACGACGTCTCGTTTTCGGGCCTGCTGTCTGCTGCAAAGTCTGCAGCGCAGGGCAGCAGAAATGATGCATGTTACTCGCTCCAAGAGACAGCCTTTGCCATGATCTGCGAGACAGTGGAACGCGCCCTGTCCTTTACAGGCAAGAGGGAGCTGATGATAGTGGGAGGGGTTGCGGCAAACAAGAGGCTCTCTGAGATGCTAAGGGATGTGTGTGCAAGGCACGCATGCAGGCTTTTTGTGGTACCGCTAAAGTATGCCGGCGACTGTGGGAGCCAGATATGCTGGACCGGCCTTCTTGAATCCAAGGTCAAGGAGGGTGCGCCTCTTGAGGATACCTTTGTCACCCAGTCATGGCGGCTGGACTCAGTGGTTGTGAAATACTAGACCCTCGATCCGGTGCAGGCTATGCAGGGACAGACTGCTACGCTGCTGCATCCATTGCAGCCTGGATGGACTTGAGCCAGCCCTTTGTGTTAAATACGCCAAACTTGTATGTCTGGGAACCGTCCTGTGTTTCTGCAGTAAAACATATCTTCTTCATAAGCAGGCCCTCCTTCCACACTCTTGTAACGTCCCCTAGCGGCACGTCCAGTATGGTATCGCCGATGTGTTTTGAAAAATCCATCATCCTTGCGCGAGTCTTGTCAAAGGCCAGCCTCTGGTTTGTCAAGGTCAGGATTCCAAGGCCTAGCTTGTCCTCGTTGCAGTCCTCCTGCTTGAGCCTCTTCTCCCCATCCTCCATCAACTTTTATTGAATTTCTCTGGTTATAACGTTAATGAAGCTGCTAAAGAGGGGCGCGGAGGCTGACATATACCAGACAGTCTGGCGCGGTGCAGAGGCGATCCTCAAGATCCGCACATCCCGCAAATACCGCAACCCGGTGCTTGACCTTAGGATACGGAGGCAGAGGACCGTAAGGGAGTCGCAGATGATATCCCATGTAAAGTCCCTTGGGGTTCCGTCCCCGCTTGTCTATTTTGTAAACCACAGGCAGACGTCCATAGTAATGCAGATGATTCGCGGAACGCCGGTTCACGACCTGCCAGAATCCAGGATAGTAGACGTATCCGGAGGTATGGGGAGACTGGTCGGCACACTGCACAGGAATGGCGTAATGCACGGGGATCTTACCACATCCAACTTTATCCTCCTTGGGGATGCACTCTTCATCATCGACTTTGGGCTGTCCCAGAGCACCATAAAGCCTGAGGATCATGCAGTGGACCTGAGGTTGATCAAGGAGATTCTCAACAGTGCGCATGCCCAGATCATGGAGCAGGCGTGGAAGAATTTTCTTGCAGGGTACAAGTCTGCAGTGGGGAGTCCCCGTTCTGCCATGATTACAAGACTGGTCTCTGAGATTGAGGGACGCGGGAGGTACGCTCGGGTTGTCTGATCTTGCCTTTGTCTCATCAAACCAGAACAAGTACCGGGAGGCGCAGACGATACTGGAATCCCTTGGAGTAAGCATTGAATTTCTCAGGCATGATCTCCCAGAGATCCAGTCTGACTCCCTGGAGATCATCGCATCGGCCAAGGCCAGGGAGGCATTCTCGGAGTTTGCAAGGCCCGTACTGGTAGAGGATGCAGGGCTATTCATAGACTCCCTGCAGGGATTCCCCGGACCGTACTCCTCGTACGTGCTTGGAACCATCGGATGCAGGGGAATAATTAATCTGACCGGGCAGGACAGGACGGCAAGGTTTGTCTCAGTCGTCGTATACTGTGACGGAGATGCCCTAAAGTCGTTTGAAGGCAGGATATGCGGTACCATATCCGAGTCCGCTAGGGGAGCCGGCTGGGGGTACGACCCTGTCTTCATACCTGATGGATCAGAACAGACGTTTGCCGAGATGGATGTCAAGGACGAAATATCCCACAGGCATCGCTCCCTGGAGGTCTTTTCTAGGTGGTATCTGAATAGGCGCGTATAAACCGGTCAATGGGACGGCTGTTGTTCTGCAGGACGGATATTCTTGAGACATAGCTTTCGTCCATAACTGAAAAGATCCCGCTCTGTTCTGCAGCCATGTTGCTGAAATCCCTGACCTCCTGCATGTCCAGCATGTCTGAATGCTCCAGCCTGTTTGTAGAACGGCCTATGTGCATGTATGATTTTATCTCTATGAAATGGGGGCTTGACCGTCTGAACATCTCTGCAAACGGCTTGATCATGTCCTGGTGATCGTTATACCCGCGGATCAGCGTAACCCTAAGGACGGTCCTGGTATCAAGGTGCCTTAGCATGTCAAGGGTACTGTTCCATCTCTCCCACGAGTCGTCATACCTTGGCTTGTTTATCCTGATGAAAGAGTCATAGTCTGCTGCGTTTGTAGACAGGTAAAGCTGTGTAGGCAGTGCGTCCTCGTCCTGTAGCCTCTGAACCATCTCCGGCTCCTGGCCGTTGGTTACAAGAAAGACTGACTTTGTAGCCTCCATGGAGTTGAGATACCTGATAAGCTCCGGCAGTCTGGGATACATGGTGGGCTCTCCTGAAAGCGAGATGGCATAGTGGCTGGGCAGGAGCGACTCGTCAAGCCTCTGTTTGTCGTTTCTGGAATCCCCATAGTATCCGTTGATAAGCCTCTTCCTCTCGGCCATCAGTTTTGTCAGTACCTCCTCAGGCGGTGCCACCTGTTCGGGGTTCATCTCCATGGAGTCATAAAACTCCATGGGCCTCCAGCAGTAGACACAGCGGTTCTCACAGTGCATCCCTGCAGGGGAAAACTCCATACACCTGTGCGTAGAGATTCCATAGAACTTGTGCTTGTAGCAGTTGCCCTCGTGCTTGAATGATTTTTTTGTCCAGTGGCACAGCTCCACTGTGGAGTGGTCTGCCACGCCGTACTTTGCCTTTTTTAGCTGCGCAGATACCGCAGGCCTGATCTGAATCAGCCCGTCTTCTGTAACAGTCTCTCCAGAACAGCTCATCGTCCCCGTTCTCTGTGTTGGTTTACTTAAATTGATCGGGATCTTGGGGGGGGAAGGGCAAAAGGCATCGGAAAGAGGCAGCAGACTGTTCGATGCCATCCTCTAGACAGCGCTGGATGATCGAGGGAATATTCGGAGCCGAGTAGACAGAACACCACCAGCTGTACTGCAGGTTCCGCAAGGGCGTGAACCAGAGAAGGTTCGGGCTGCTAAAGGCGATAGGCTGGAACATTGGGGTCCTCAACAGGCTGGAGCATACCGCAGATCTGGGAGTCAAGGTAGTCTATGCATGACACGAAAAAAGCCACAACGAATGCCTAGTCCACGTCAGACGGAACCCAAGGACAAGACAGATTATGATTTGCCTGATTTATGCGACAACCCCTATTTGCGCGGATCGTCCAAAACCGGCAGTGAACAAATGGTTAACAACCCAATTACCATCAACATTATGTCGGATTTAGGAAGATGTCGCGGGACTGCCAGTGGAATAATTTATTTCCGCAACATGTGCAGAAAAGGGATGAAGGCGGAATTTTTGGCGATGGCCGTGATGCTGGCCATTCCCCTAGTCGCTCCGCAAGGGTTTTCGATATGCGTCATCAACGAGGACTGGCCTGACGCGCCGTGCTTTGACATGGATCCGGTAAGCGAGCAAGAGTACAGGTCGGCATGGGCTCCATACTACGACCACAAGGGCGCAGAATTCATGGAAGGCAAAAGGATTGAAATGAATCAGGCGCTGGAGGACGGGGTTCTTGGGGAATGGGCAGGGGCGCAAGAGAACCACAACGTCTACTCCTACTACCGCGCCACCGGTGAAATTCAAAGCCAGTTTGCATACGACGCTACATTCCTGGAAAGTTCACCGCAGCGCTATCTGGAAATCATGATTTTGGCTGGTCCGGCAGCAGCAGCAGCAGGCCTGGCAGTCATGCTCGCGGTCAGGAGGAGGGAAAAGTGAGGGCCAGAACCAAGATCCTGGTTCCCGTCATCCTCGTTCTGGCGGCGGGACTGTTCTACCTGTACGTTGTTGCAAACGGCTACTCGCCGTACGTGGAAGGAATCAGCCTCACGTACTATGAGGAAACCGATCCTGACAAGATAATCGATGGCAACCAGTACATGTCGGTAACCGAGATATCTGACGAGGATCTCGCAGACGTTCCCAGGATCAAGGGGATGCTGGACGTTGCGCTGGCACAAGACTTTCCGCCTGAGGACGACGGCTTTGTGCTGTTTGACTGGGAGCTGAACTCCTACTGGATAAACGACTCTGACGGCAACATTCGCGTGCGAATCAGCATGTCGACCATACAGACAGAACTTCACGGAGACTGGTTGAGGGAGAGCGTTCCAGGGTATTTGATGAAATACCATGACAGGTACTTTTCGTTTAGTCAGTGGATCGCCTGAGTGGGGGCCGGGCGCCGATCCCGCCGGACGTGGTTCCGGCCTTTTCTGCTGCCGTTCATTCATGCATGGCATGGATAATGACGTCTGATTTTGTGCCCGAATCCAATCTGGGCTCAGTCTCTTACAGTGAGGTTTAATTACTGGATCTTAGAAACCTTTTGTGTTGGTAAAAACACACAATATTTCATTTCTACTATTACTTGTTGCAGTATTGACTAGCATGCCGTTCAGTCCGATCTTTGCTGATGATGATCTGGATAATGACGGAATATCTGACGTAGTGGATCTGTGCCCAAACCTGCAGGAGGATTATGAGGGTGCAGAGGACGGCTGTCCGTCCAACTTTGTTCCATGGTATGATGAGGACTATGACGCAGTAGAGGATCATATCGACATGTGTCCCAGCGTCAGGGAGAACTATAACGGATACGAGGATGAGGACGGCTGTCCTGACATCCCTCCAGTGAATACAGGCAGCAACATAGACGATTCTGATAATGATGGCTTTGCAGACAGGAATGATCTGTGCCCGAACCAGCCTGAGACATTCAACGGAGTAGATGACCGGGACGGATGTCCTGACTCGTTTAGCAGCGGTGATCGTGACAGGGACGGTATTAACGATATCCTGGACCAGTGCCGGCTGAGTGCAGAAAACTACAACCGGTTCCAAGATGAGGACGGCTGTCCTGACTCTACTGCTGACACCACCTTTACTGATACTGATAACGACGGAATCGAGGATCGCCTGGATCTGTGTCCTGAAGAACCGGAGGTATACAACGGCTATCGCGATGTGGATGGATGTGCCGACGTGGTACGCGAAGTATCTGCTGATGATGCTGACGGTGACGGCATTGCCGACCAGTTTGACAACTGTCCTTCAAACCCCGAGACTGTCAACAGGTTTGCTGACTATGACGGATGCCCCGACTCTGTTCCGCATTTCATAAGCGCCCCTGATGATGCAGACCACGATCAGATACCTGATGATATAGATCAGTGCCTGAACGCACCTGAAAGATACAACCAGTTCATGGATGATGACGGCTGTCCTGACATACCACCATACACCTCAGCACAGGATTCTGACTTTGACGGAATCATCAACAGCCTTGACCAGTGTCCGGAGAACGCAGAAACCTACAACCAATTCCAGGATAATGACGGCTGTCCTGACTCCAAGTCAGACAACAAAGGAATTCCAGACTCTGACGGGGACGGGATAAATGATTACGTGGATCTGTGTCCCAGCCAGCCTGAGATATTTAACGGCCTGTTTGATATAGACGGCTGCCCTGACTCTATTACGACCTCTGATCGTGATCTGGACGGCGTTCCTGACGATCTGGATGCATGTCCATTTGTCCAGGAGATATGGAACAACTTCCAGGATACGGACGGCTGCCCTGACAGCACATCCGGATTCTTGGCGCTTGACTATGACGGGGACGGCATCGTAGACCTTAGGGACAGCTGTCCGTTACAGTCAGAAATATTCAACGGGTATCAGGATGCCGACGGATGCCCTGATGAAGAGGTGCCCGACTCTGACGGGGACGGAGTCCGGGACTCACAGGATCAGTGTCCTGACACAGCCGAGACATGGAACCGATATCTGGATCATGACGGCTGTCCGGACGACCCCGTAATATCTGACTCTGATTATGATGGAATCCTGGACGAGCTGGATCAGTGTCCGCTGGCCAGGGAGACCTATAATGGATTTGAAGATGATGATGGCTGCCCCGACCAGCTTGAGACCACCCTGATAGCTGATCTGGACTTTGACGGAATCACAGATGATGTGGATCAATGCAAACTGATTCCAGAGATATACAACAGATTCAATGATGAGGACGGATGTCCAGACTATGTACCGGACTTTTCTCCAATACCAGACTCTGACGGGGACGGACTCAACGACTATGTGGACCACTGCCCGAACCAGCCTGAGACGTTCAACGGCGTCCTTGACAGGGACGGTTGCCCTGACGATTACAGCATATCAATTGACCGGGACAATGATGGAATCCATGACGGAATCGACGCATGTCCAACCTCGCCTGAGACGTGGAACCGCCATCAGGATACTGACGGCTGTCCAGACTTTATAGTCGAGTCCATGACTGTCGACTCTGATAACGATGGACTTTATGATGCAGACGATGCCTGCCCACTGGTTGCAGAGAACTTCAACGGGTATGAGGATGCCGACGGATGCCCCGACGTGGACGACACCCAGGTTGATACTGACGGCGACGGGGTTGCAGACGTGATGGATCTGTGTCCTGACACGGCAGAGGTCTGGAATAGGTATGTAGACTATGACGGATGCCCTGACGTGTTGCCTGTATTCGAGCGCACTCCTGACAGCGACAACGACGGTCTTCCTGATGATGTTGACCAGTGTCCAGGCCTTGCAGAGAACTGGAACAAGTACAACGACGATGACGGATGTCCTGACATCATTCCCGAGCAGTCCCGCTACAAGCATGATCACGATCTAGACAACATTATAAACGAGAATGATGCGTGTCCTTTCGAACCTGAAGACTATGATGGTAATTCTGATGGCGACGGCTGCCCCGATGCATAGGAGCCTGTTGGCATGAAAGGAATGCATCATCTAGGGTTTCTACTCTTGTTTGTATCCGCAGCTGGAATGCTTTCTGGCGCTCATGCAGTTGACAACGACTCTGATGATGATGGTGTTCCCAACTCTGTTGACCTGTGTCCCAATCTCCAGGAGGACTATGATCCACAGTATGGCGAGAACATAGACGGTTGTCCTGCAGACTTTGTTCCGTGGTATGACAATGACTTTGACGGAATACAGGATCACATTGATGACTGTCCCACCACAAAGGAGACTTACAACCGGGTTGCAGACGACGACGGTTGTCCTGATCTGGTTGGCGTTACCGGCGTCTCGATTCCGGACTCTGACGGCGACGGCTATCCGGACTATCTGGACCTGTGCCCAACATTGCCTGAGACCTTCAACGGTATTGATGACAGGGACGGATGCCCTGACGATGACACGTCCCTGAATGACACAGACTCTGACGGACTCTCCGACCTCACAGACGGCTGTCCTACCGAGCCTGAGACATACAACAGGTTCATGGATACAGACGGATGTCCTGACCAGATACCTGTTGAGGCATTTACCTACTCTCTTCCGGACTCTGACGGCGACGGGATGGACGACAGGTGGGATTCCTGCGTAAACGAGCCTGAAAACTACAACGACTATCTTGACTGGGACGGCTGCCCTGACTCCCCTGGTGCCGAATCCCTCATGGTACCTGATACCGACTTTGACAGTATTCCTGATTACCTTGATGCCTGTCCTCTGGAACGGGAGAACTTTAACAAGTTCCAAGACGACGACGGCTGCCCCGATGAACTGGCGTTTACGGTTGTCGGTGATGTTGATGGCGACAACATTCTGGATCCTGACGACTCCTGTCCGTTCCAACCTGAGACATACAACAGGATTGCAGACGACGACGGCTGCCCTGATGCAGTTGTAGACAACACGACTGCCAGCGACTCTGACGGCGACGGATTCATCGATCAGATCGACAGGTGTCCCTTGGATCCTGAGACCTTCAACGGCATTGATGATCTAGACGGCTGCCCCGACAACGTATCGGATCACGTCGATACTGACAATGATGGAATTTCTGACGGGACAGACACCTGTCCAATGGAACCTGAGGTATACAACAGGTTCCAGGATGCAGACGGATGTCCTGATTCGGTGGACATTATACTGTCCGTGTTTACCTTCCCTGATGCTGATGCCGACGGGGTAGACGACAGGTGGGACTCCTGCGTAACCGAGCCTGAAAACTACAACGACTATCTTGACTGGGACGGCTGCCCTGACGTTCCTGGAACTGCATACCTGACCACAATGGATGCTGACTTTGACGGGGTGCCGGATCTTATGGACGAGTGTCCTGATTTGGCCGAGCGATACAACGGATTCCAAGACGACGACGGCTGCCCTGACAGCATAGTGTATGTGACTGTAATCGACTCTGACGGCGACGGAATATATGATGATGTGGATCAATGCCCAGACATCCCAGAGAACTACAACCGGTTCATGGATGACGACGGCTGCCCCGACTACATAGCCAACAACCGAATTGCTGCTGACTCTGACGGCGACGGACTGGTTGACACGCTGGACCTGTGCCCCACCCAGCCTGAGACATACAACGGCCTGGCAGACTGGGACGGCTGCCCTGACAGTACGCGGTCATCCTCTGATGTTGATCGTGACGGAATTCCTGATGATCTAGATACCTGCCCTCTCATGCCCGAGACTTGGAACAAGTTCCAGGATGCAGACGGATGTCCTGATTCGGTGGACATTGTACTGTCCGTGTTTACCTTCCCTGATGCTGATGCCGACGGGGTAGACGACAGGTGGGACTCCTGCGTAACCGAGCCTGAAAACTACAACGACTATCTTGACTGGGACGGCTGCCCTGACTCTCCGGGAGCAGAATCAGTTGCAGCGATAGTACTTGATTCAGACTCTGACGGGTACCCTGACAGTATTGACGGCTGCCCTACAAGCCCTGAGACTTGGAACAAGTACCTAGATTACGACGGATGTCCTGACACGGCTCCAGAACAGCAGAGGTTCGTCCATGACGACGATCTTGACGGCATCATAAATGACGTGGATACATGTCCAATGGAGCAGGAGGATTATGATGGCTATATGGATGAAGACGGCTGTTATGACCCATAGTGCATAATCATCATTCCATCGCACTGTCCAATGATTCATCTCCCTGCATCAGTCTTTGATATAGCATACCGCCTCTACAGAATCGCTCATGAATCCGGGAACCAATCTTTTTTGCAGGCATGGCCGTCGTCCTGTGCGTATGACTCTTAACTTCATGGAAGGCAGATGTCCTGACAGATACAAACCCCTCTATTAGACATGTGGTGCATCGCTTACTGTGATATTTTTGGCACGATCACGAGATGAATTCCCATTAGTGAAACTTAATAGATACCAAAATCTATCTGAGATTGCAAAGATGAACAGATATTGTATTATGGGATTCATGATCCTGCTTGTGTTAACCATAGGGATGCCTCTTAATGTGCATGCAGCAGATGCAGATTCTGACGATGACGGCGTACCAAACTCCGTAGACCTGTGCCCAAATCTCCAGGAGGACTATGATCCACAGTATGGTGAAAATATTGATGGATGTCCTGCTGACTTTGTCCCATGGTATGATGCTGACTTTGACGGGATACAGGATCACATTGATGACTGTCCCACCACAAAAGAGACTTACAACCGGGTTGCAGACGAGGACGGCTGTCCTGATCTGATTGGTATTACCGGCAGCTCGATTCCGGACTCTGACGGTGACGGCTATCCTGATTATCGGGATCTGTGCCCCTCGTTGCCTGAGACATTCAACGGCCTTGATGATACTGACGGCTGTCCTGACGATGATACAAACCTGACTGATACTGACTCTGACGGACTCTCTGATAATTCAGACTCGTGTCCCACAGAACCTGAGACATACAACCGATTCCAAGACGCAGACGGATGTCCTGATGCAGTAGCAGTAGATCCCTTTGCAGGCTATGCATTCCCTGATGCTGATGCCGACGGGATAGATGACCGGCGGGATGCATGCCTGAACGAGCCTGAAAACTACAACAACTATCTTGACTGGGACGGCTGTCCCGATGTTCCGGGAATCTCCAACCCATTACCTGCAGATTCTGATTATGACTATATTTTAGACACGGATGACGCATGCCCACTGGAGCGGGAGGTCTATAACGGATTCCAGGATGACGACGGCTGTCCCGACGAGGTTCTCCTGTATGTTGAGCGTGACCGTGACGGTGACGGCATCTCAGATATCCTTGACCAGTGCCCCCTCCACCCAGAGATCTACAACAAGATTGCAGATGAGGACGGCTGTCCTGACAGTGCAGTGGAGCACCAACTGGTGACAGACTCTGACGGTGACGGCATCATAGATCGCATGGACTATTGCCCAAACCAACCGGAGGTCTATAACGGCTTCTTGGACTCTGACGGCTGTCCTGACGAATTCAGTCCGACAGCCGACTTGGATCATGACGGCATCGTAGACGGGCTTGACCAGTGTCCGCTGGAGCCTGAGACATACAACCTGTTCCAGGACTCTGACGGATGTCCTGACATGGCTGTAATCGATCTTGGTACCGGCTATACATTCCCAGATGCTGACGCTGACGGAGTAGACGACAGGTGGGATGCATGTCCGAACATGCCTGAAAACTATAACGACTATCTTGATCACGACGGATGTCCTGATGTCTCCGGAATCTCAACCCCTCCACCTTCCGACTCTGACTACGACGGCATTCCAGATGTCGATGATCTATGCCCGACAATAGGAGAACGATTCAACGGATTCATGGATGAAGACGGATGCCCTGATGCAGTGACATACAGTCCCACAGGTGATACTGACCGTGATGGGATAAACAACGATGTTGACCAGTGTCCAAACTCCAGGGAGACCTACAATAGGATTGCAGACGAGGACGGATGCCCTGATGCCATTGTAGACGGTTCGGTGGTGGCTGATTCAGACGGGGACAGCATCATCGACATTGTAGACTCTTGTCCAAACCAGCCTGAGACCTTCAACGGTCTCTTGGACACTGACGGCTGTCCTGACGAATTCAACCCGACAGCCGACTTGGATCATGACGGCATCGTAGACGGGCTTGACCAGTGTCCGCTGGAGCCTGAGACATACAACCTGTTCCAGGACTCTGACGGATGTCCTGACATGGCTGTAATCGATCCTGATGCAGTTTATACATTCCCAGATGCTGACGCTGACGGAGTAGACGACAGGTGGGATGCATGTCCGAACATGCCTGAAAACTATAACGACTATCTTGATCACGACGGATGTCCTGACGTTCCCGGCGCAGAATCCACCCCCCCTACAAGACTAGACTCTGATAATGATGGATATCATGACGGCGTAGACGCATGCCCGACAAACCCTGAAACTTGGAACAAGTACAACGATAGCGACGGATGTCCTGACACGGCTCCAGAACAGCAGAGGTTTATCCATGATACTGATCTTGATGGTATCATAAACGCAGAGGATCTGTGTCCTCTGGATCCGGAGAACTATAACGGCTTCGAGGATGGGGACGGCTGTCCGGATTCTTCATGAGGACGTCGCCGCACTACCCGATAACCCAGATGTGATCACGGCGCGACAGGATCGAGCGGCGGTTCAGGTGATGTGATGTTTAGCAAGAGATTCCATAGTCTTGAAAGTTTACCAGAATGAGTCACACTTGGGTTATCTGCACTGCCGGACATGATAGATATACCCGAGTCATAAAACCATACCGTGCTTCCAAAATTTTCAAGCAGGGCATTTCTGGCTCCGATGGCAGGCGTGTCTGATCCGGCACTCAGGCTACAATGTAAGACGATGGGAGCCGGCCTTGTAGTGACTGAGTTTACCAACATTCACAGCATAGTGGCCAAAGCAGAACAGCTCAGGGCACAGATGAAGACGATTCAGGAGTTTATCCGATTCTCAGAGGAGGAGAGACCTCTCTCAGTCCAGCTGTTCGGGTCCGATCTTGCGGTGCTGGAGAAGGCTGCCCGGATAGTAGAACCATTCTTTGACATGATAGACTACAACATGGGATGTCCTGCGCCGCACATTACAAGACAGATGGCAGGCGGTGCCCTGTTGCAGCATGCGGATGTGACCCGGAATATTCTTGCCACCCTTGTCGGTGCAGTAAGAAAGCCTGTCACCATCAAGATCCGTTCTGGAACCACCGATGCTGACCGGTACCTGTTCCGGGATATTGCAGGCATCGCCGAAGATGAGGGGATTCAGATGATTACGCTTCATCCAAGAACGGTCAGTCAGGGTTACTCTGGAAGTGCAGACTGGAATATGATAAGGGATCTCAAGGAGACTGCCGGAGTCCCAATAGTCGGTAATGGCGACATTGCAACCCCTGAGGATGCCCGGGCAATGCTTGATGATACCGGTTGCGACTATGTGATGATCGGCCGCGGCGCCATGGGTAACCCATTTCTATTTGAACAGATCAACGACTATCTGAAGACAGGCTCATACCATGAGTACCTGCTTGAAGACAGACTGGATGCATTCTTTGAGTATCTGCACATGGCTGCTGGATATGGAATCCGATTTGCAAACATCAAGGGCCAGGCAATGCGGTTTACGCGGGGGATGCAGGGGGGATCCCGACTGCGCTCCAGGATTACCCTCTCTGAGGATATAGACCAGCTTGAAAAAGTCATGCATGATGCATATACGCCCTGCAACTGACCGGCGGCATGCGCGACGTATCCCTCTTGGCCTGATGCCTGTATGGCACTACTCCAAATCAATTCCCTCCAGCCGGTTGCCAAAATTATACTGTCCGGGCATGACTTTGAGGCCTGTCACAGGTCAGGCATGTCTGTCAGAAGGATCCATCTTCGGGTTCCCGCCTTAATTATTCTTATATATTTGAAGCCGGTCTTTTATGTATGAGCATGGGAGTTGTGTCCTAATGGCTACTGCATATGTCCTCATAAACTGTGAGCTGGGTTCGGAGGAGTCTGTAATATCAGAACTCAAGTCCATTGACGCCGTCACTGAGGTACACGGCACATTTGGTGCATATGACATACTGGCCAAGGTGGCCTTAGATCAGGTTGAGGCGCTACGTGAGACCATCACATGGAAGATTCGAAAGATACCAAAAATAAGATCGACTCTGACATTGATGGGTATTGAGGGACAGCAATAGGTCTCTCCACCCCTTTGTCTTCATATGTTGAACTTTGGGTTAGAGCGCATCAGAATTTCTCTTTTTGCTTGCAATGTTGAACACATCCTGTACATCTGAGACTGTGATGATGCCGTTACCTGCCTTTCCGGTAAATACTGCATCCGAAATGGCCGTGGAAACCCTCTCCACATCTTTCTCATCCACAATGGTTCTGATGGTTGCAACCTTGTTGAATTCTGCTATGAATGTGCCTGTGCCTCTGCCTGCCCTCATCGTCTGTCTCTCCGAGGATCCTCTCCCGCTTCCTTCCAGAATGGTAAATCCCCCCACGATGCCCTTAATGGCATCTGAGACGTGACCTGCCCTGTCGGCATTTACTGTAGCTTCTAGTAGCTTCATAGACACAGGTATCAGTGATCATTTAAAAAACATTTCTGTGATTCCAGTTAACGCAGAAGTAAGACCTGACTAAGATACAATGATCTGGGAGTGTCTTGCGGCACGTTACAGCAAATATGAAAATAAACTCACCCAGACAAGGCTTAGGCAGTTGTCAACATACGGGGAGTCTGCTGCTTAAAAGAATTGATGGTGAAAATCTGTCAATGTACCAGCATGGACAGACTCACGCATCAGCATACCTTTGCGGAATTGGAATTTAAGTAACTGTGTAGTTTTTTGATCAAATGTTGAATTCCATGCCTACAAACGTCTGTGTAGTTTTTTTGAAACTATTTTTAATCACTTGATCGAGTTTTTCTCTCCATTCCAATTTTTAGATCATCAGTTCCCACGGTTTGCATTATGTCTGATGATAATTCCGAGTCAAGGATTGCAGAACTGGAGGAAAAAGTGGAGATGATGGCAGGGCAGCTGGCCAAAAAGGACCAGCAGATAGCCAAACTCACTGATCTTTACGCTGCCGCCCTCAGGCAGATCCAGGACCTCACGGCAGAGTTGCAGGAAGCAAGGGGCACCATATCGGCTGCCGTTGCAAGGAGCATCGGCGCAAAACCTGACAAAAAGACGGGCAGTGCCAGACGCCGCACAAAGGCCAAGGGCAAGCCAAGCGTCCACAGGCGCACGGGCCTTGCGCGTCCTGAAAGAATAGACGCAGAGGAGACAGCAGATCCCCACACGTGCGACAACTGCGGCAGCTCCGACCTCTCCGAGTGCGTATCCACGTACACAAAGGTGGTAAGGGAGGCTGCCAAGACGGAACTAAAGCACATCAAGGTGACAGTAAAGAGAAGACGTTGCAGGAACTGCAAGAAGACCGTGTCCGGCAGGACTCCGCTGGCACTGCCAAACTCCAGGTACGGGATCAACTTTATGATAATGATGGTCATCCTCAGGCTGCACGGCATGTCAGACCTCAGAATATGCAATATTGTCATGATGATGTACTCGGCAAGAATCACGGAATCTGCGATAAACCGTATGGTGTGCAGGATGGCCCGGGAGCTCGGGCCGCTGTACGAGAAGATCAAGGAGGAGGTAAGAAACTCGCCTGCGATAAACGGGGACGAGTCCGTCTGGCGCGTCGACGGCACGAACTACTGGCTGTGGGCGGTGGTAACAAGGTACGCCGTAATCTACGAGGTGCACCGCCACAGGAACTCGAAGGTTCCAAAAAAGATGCTCGGCAAGGACTACCCGGGATGCGTCACGTCTGACTCGTGGGCCGCGTGGAACGTCATCGGATCCGAACACCAAAAGTGCCACCTTCATTACGCCCGGGACATCAAGGACACCCTGAGATACAAAAATCCCGGCCAGGACTACCGTCGGCACGCAAGGACGCTGCGCGCGATACTGCGGGACTCGCACGTCGACGGCGCCGTTCCGGGAGGGGCAGACGCGCTTGCCGCAAAGAAGAGGCTGGATCGTCGCATCGCGTCACTTATCGGCAGGCTCGAAAAGGACCGCGACTGCAAGCACTGCAACAGGATGCGCAAGAGGCTGGTGCGGGAAAAAGGCCACCTGTTTGCGTTTCTGGAGACAGACGGCGTCGAATACCACAACAACCGGGCAGAGCGGGCCATCAGGCCGTGCGTCATCCTGCGCAAGAACAGCAACGGGAGCAGAGACATGATCCGCAATTAAGAATCGGGCCTTCGATGCCCATAATCTTACAGATGTGTGCTCCAAAGTATGCAACTTTCGTATGATTATGCCAAAGATCGTGCTCTAATGTGCCTGCGTGCTAATTACGAATCACATCTCAGGTCAAAGAAGGGCGCAGACGCCATTGCCACGCTGATGAGCATCAAGCAGACATGCAAGGCAAGGGGAGATGATCTTGGCACGGTCCTGCGCGAGGGTCTGGTCCTATGTCAAAAAAATACATAGTTTCTTGGAGACATGGAATTCAGCATTTGATCAAAAAACTACACAGTTACGAATTTAAGCATTTGAACGCACATTGGCATTTCACGGTGCCTGCCGGGTGGTATCTGTAGTGACTGACATGGCAGGCCACCTGCAGCGCTCCCTGCAAAACAACCCCCGGGTTCGCCAAGATACGACGTCTGATGCGGCCCGCGTGTTTGATTCAAGCCTTCCAGTCTCCAAAAGGCCCAACGCAGCGTACGGGACGGATGATTTTCACAGAATCATGGTAATGGCAGCCGTGCTCGGGATATCGATCGGGGGGTACGCTGCGGCCGTGCGCAGGATGGTGACTGCCGTGCGGGGACTGGGCAGATCCCACAGGCGCTCCCCGTGCAGCGAGTGGATGCGCGACATTTGCTCCCGGATTGATTCGAAAAGCCTGATGCAGTCATTTAATGAAATGGTATCCTCACAGGTAAGCCAGCTTGAGGATCTGGGCATGCTTGGCCACAGGAGGATGAATGTTGCCATTGACATGCACCTGATACCGCGCTGGGACCACAAACACGGCGCAGAGCTCGTAAGATCAAAGGCCAAAAGGGGAACGCATCTCTTTGAGCGATACATTACGGTACAGTGCGTGACCCGGAGGATCCAGCTGACCCTGGGGGCGTTTCCCATGCCTGCCCTGACTGATACTGCCGATTTCGTGCGCAAGGCCGTCGACTCGTGCCTGGAAAAGAAGGTCAGAATAGGCATCGCCATGCTTGATCGCGAGTTCTTTTCAACAGACGTGATCCGGACCCTTGACGGAATGGGCATAAGGTATCTCATGCCCTGCATCAACACTCCCAATGTGACGCGCGCCATCGAAGAGTTTGCATGCGGGAGACGCCTTGCAGTATCGGGATTTCGCATAGCAAAATCCAAACATGATCATGCCGAGTACACCATGATCATAACAAAACGCAAAAGAAAGAAAAAGACGGGCAGTCCCGAAAAGCCGGAGGAGAAATACATTGCCTTTGCCACGAACATGCCGGGGATCAACGTCGATTATTATGCCCGGAGGTGGATGATAGAGACAGGCTACAGGATGGCAGAAAAGCAAAGGGCGAGAACCCGCAGCAAGAACGAGACGGTCCGGGCGCTTTGCTTCCTGTACACCCTGATCCTGTACAACACGTGGGTAATCGCAAATGCCAGGCTGACCTCGGATTTGCAGAAATCTGATCGTGTATACCAGGCAGTCACGCAAACCGACGTGCTGGTGGTCAGGCTGATAAACAACATTCCGTGGTACCTGGTCAGGCAAAAGCCGCCGCCTGATGTGCGCCGTAGCTGCGTGACGGGACACCACAATGATCATCCGGGGGCCGTGCAGGTTTTTTAGAAACCAACAGGATTAATCCTGCCGCGTCCTCGCGTACCGTAACGGTTCTGTCTTCCGGACAGATTCTGTCGGACCGTCTGATATCTGTCCCTGAGAAGGATGTCTTTCCCATCCTGCAGATGCTGCAGTGAACGTATGTAATTTGGACATTCAGATTGCGTACGATACCGTGCAGGAACACCAGCAGAGTCATTCAAGGTCATGATTACTGGCTGCCATGGATTCTGCAAGCCTTACTTCTGCGTTAACTGCAATAGACCTTATGCGTATATGCTCAGGTCCACCACCGGCATAGGCGTGGAAATGAGAAACTGCTTACAAATCCGTGCCTAGGACTAGGCGGGACCTGAGTATATACCCAGTCTTCCCAGAAGTAGCTCAGGGTAGCACCGGCGGCGGGGGCTCCGGCGGCTCTTTGTAGCCAAATACGATCAGCAACAGCAGCATGTCCCTGAGATCCTGTTGGGTGATCGGGGGATCCGTGGGATAAATCCCGGTAACGTGCATCAGCGTTGCGTTTGCCATTACCCAAGCGTTAAAGACGGCTACAGAGTACACAAAGCACAAAAGTCGCGCCATCGGGTTCTTGCTGTGCGTCTTGGCCCTTGTGTTTTCTATCATCCGGTATCCAGTCTCTATGCCCCACCTGTTCCCGTACGAGTCCGGATCCACGTCGGGGACGTTGGTGGCAAACCCGATGTATTTCTCGTGCGGCAGCAGCTCGTCGTCGTCCTTTCTTTTCTTCCTCTTCTTCCTTTCTGTGATGGTCATCGTATACGACACCTCCCTGCCATCTCCCCCGACGATGACGGATTTGGAGACGCGGCCGCGCCTGCCTGTAGCAAACTCTGCGATGGCATCCACCACAGTATCCGTATTCTTGCATGGTATCAGATATTTGATGCCCATGTCCCCAAGCGTCCCCATTACGTCTGCCGTAAAGAACTCCCTGTCCAGCATCGCCATTCCGATGCAGGCCCCCACGTCCCGTGCAGAGCCGATGATTTTACGCACGAAATCGGCAGTATCCTCAAGTGACGGCATGTTCAGGACGCCTAACACGAGGCGAAGGTTCTGAACCGTGGACTGTATCGTGATGTACCTCTCAAAGACGTGTGTCCCGTCCTTGGCCTTTGAGCGCACCAGTTCTGCCCCGTAGCTCTTGTCGTATCTGGGTATCAGGTGCATGTCGATTGCCAAGTCAATCTCCTGGTCTTTCTTGAGCAGTCTCATCTTGCGCATCTGGTCAAGCTGCAGGACGACTGTCTTGGCAAAGCATTTGTAGACGTCGCTGCCACGCGTCCGGGATGCCGCATCGCGCATCCACTCATCACTTGGGCGTGAGTCCCCGTCTGCACCGCCGATTCTCTTGGAGGACCTGGTGCATCCGGCCACCTGCCTGCCGTGCGCACATGCGCCTGCCATGCTTCTGTGAAAATCCTCGGTGCCGTAGATGGCATTGTGCCTGTGTGAGACCATGATGCACGGGGACATGCCTGCCCCTACCGTGTCCAGAACATCTTGATATATGCGTGGGTTGTTAAGCAAGTCGCGTCTCAGTTGGTTCATTGGTAGTTCGATGACCTTCTGAGATTGCCCTAATTGATCTGTTTTGATTTTGGGCTGTTTTCAGGTACTTCTGGGAAGACTGATACCCTTATGCAGAATCGGTGCACGGACATGCATCCTTCTGCATTGAACAAACATCGACTAGTCATGGTCATGAATGCCAGTGCCAACACGACTGCCGGATTGGGTTTGTTAGGATGCGTGCCGGATTGCAATTTAAAAATAGGAATGAATAATAGGTCACGATCATAGAGAATTAACATGAAGTTTAGGCTGGATCAGGACTCTCTTGGAAAGATCAAGATTCCGGCCAAGGCGTACTATGGGGCATTCACCGGCAGGGCGATCCAGCAGTACCACGTCACAGGCAACACGGCCCATGGGAACCTGATCAGGGCATTTGTGATGATCAAACGATCAGCTGCGGTTGCAAACATGGAGACAAAGACAATCGATGCAGAGCGCGGAGGAGCAATAATCTCAGCATGTGACAGAATCTTGGCAGGAAAACATGTTGATCAGTTTGTAGTGGATATGATAAACTCCGGTGCAGGCACGGCATTCAACATGAATACCAACGAGGTAATAGCAAACGTGGCGCTTGAGATACTGCACAAAAAGAAGGGGCAGTACGAGTTTCTGCATCCAAACGATCACGTAAACATGTCACAGTCAAGCAACGACACATACCCCGCTGCAATGCACGTCTCAATCCTGATGAACCTAGAGGAGGCGGTTCCTGCAGTGGACATACTGATAAAATCACTCTCAGAGAAGGCAGCATATTTTTCCGGATTCAAGAAGATTGGCAGGACCCATCTCATGGATGCGCTGCCAGTCACGCTGGGCAGCGAGTTTGCCGCAATGGCCACGTCAATTACCAAGGCAAGAGATCAGATCGTATCATCACAAAAGGAGCTGCAGAAGATTCCCCTGGGAGGAACCGCCGTAGGCTCCGGCGCAAATACGCCAAAGGGATACAGAAGAATAGCAATCAGGGAACTTGCAAGGATCTCCGGAATTCCCCTGAAGCCTGAAAGAGACATGCAACACGGCCTGCAGAGCAGGTTTGCAGTGGCAAACACATCAGCGGCATTAAGAAACCTGGCACTGGAGATAGGCAAGCTTGCAAATGACATCAGGCTAATGGCTTCAGGCCCTGTTGCAGGACTAGCCGAGATTGGAATACCTGCAGTGCATGCAGGCTCGTCGATCATGCCAGGCAAGGTAAATCCCTCCCTTGCAGAATGCATGAACATGATCTGTTTTAACATGATTGGAAACGACACGGCAGTCGCGTGTGCTGCGCAAAGCGGCCAGTTCGAACTCAATGTAATGCTGCCAGGAATGCTCAAGTGTATGCTTGAATCAACAGACATGATCAAGAACTTTCTGCCGATATTCTCGGCCAATCTGATAGACGGACTTGAGGCAAACAGTGACAGCCTCCGTGCAGGCATTGAAAAGAGTCCCGTGATTGTGACATTGCTGACGCCAAGGATCGGCTATCTGAGATCCGCAGAACTCTTCAAGGAATCGCTAAAGACAGGAAAAACAATCAGGGAGCTGGTAGTCTCAAAGAAACTGATGACTAACAAGGAAGTAGACGCCCTGTTCGGATAGGAAATGGCAAGAATCTTTGTAGAGGCGTATGGATGTTCTGCAAGCTTTGCAGACTCGGAGATGATCTCAGGGCTGATCCAGAACGGCGGCCACACACTAGTTGACAATACCTCAGAGTCGGATCTGAACGTCATAGTCACATGTTCTGTCAAGGATGCCACGGCAAACAAGATGATTCACAGGATAAAGTCACTGGAATCAAGACCGCTGATTGTGGCAGGATGCCTTCCAAAGGCGGAGGTGGACACTGTCAGCAGGTTTGCAGAAAATGCAAGCATGCTTGGACCAAACTCCCTCGGCAGGACGCTGCAGGTGGTGGAGTCGACACTTGAAGGGAGACAGCAGATCGCCCTTGAGGATACGGATGTCTCAAAGGTAGGACTTCCAAAGGTCAGATTGAACCAGACGGTAGGAATTGTAGAGATTGCCAGCGGGTGCATGAGCGAATGCACGTTCTGCCAGACCAAGCTGGCAAAGGGCGGCCTCTCCAGCTACAGGACAGGCGACATCGTAAGACAGGTGAAGGCCGAGATTAATGACGGATGCAGGGAGATATGGCTTACATCTACTGACAACGGATGCTACGGATTGGACATCGGGACGGATCTTCCGGAACTCGTAAATGCAGTGTCTTCAATTCCCAAGGAATTCATGATAAGGGTCGGCATGATGAACCCCACGTACATGCCAAGAATCAGGAGGAGGCTGATGGAGTCATTTGACAGCGAGAGGGTCTTCAAGTTTCTTCACATCCCAGTACAGAGCGGGAGCGACAGGGTACTCCACGACATGAAGAGGGGCCATACTGCCGAGACGTTCAGGAGGGTGGCAAAGGAGGCAAGGGAGAGATTTAGGAGAATGACCATATCCACAGACATCATCGTGGGATTCCCATCGGAGACTGAAGAGGACTTTGAGATGACAGTTAGCCTGCTTGAGGAGACCAGGCCGGATGTTGTAAACCTGTCCAGATACAGCGCAAGGCCCGGCACGGACGCAGCAGAGATGAAACAGGTGGATGTTGCAGAGGTGAAGCGACGAAGCAAGGCAGTATTCGAACAGATCAGCAGGATATCAGCAGAGAACAACAGGGAGTGGATAGGCTGGAAGGGGAGAGTCCTGTTTGATGAGAAGACAGACGATGGCGTCAAGGGCAGAAACATGGCATACAAGCCCGTATTTGTCCGGGATGCAGTGGAGATCGGCCAATCACACACAGTCGAGATCACAGACTCGGGCACAAAATCCCTTCTAGGAAAAGTCGTTTAGCTAAATTTTTTAGATTCAAAATCTAACCAAAAAAATGTAAGAAGGTTTTTTATCTAACCTGCAAATAGTAATCAGATGAGCCTGCAGATGAGAAAACCGACTCTGGTCATTGGAATAGGCGGAGCGGGATCAAAACTAGCCACGGATGCAGGAGACACGCTGGGTTCAGACTATCTGATCATCAGCAACGATGTCAGGGACTTTACCCGGGACGGCCAGTCCATTCATGTTTCGACAGATTCAGTAATCAATCCGTCTGTCAGACTGATCAGGGGATCGACATACAAGATGACAGACCAGATAAGATCCAAAATTGCAGGCTATTCCACAGTCATTATGATGAGCAACATGGCCGGAAAGGCGGGGGCTGCCATGGCACCTGTCGTATCCCAGATATGCAAAGAGTCAGACAAGGAACTGATCTCTTTTGCAGTCATGCCGTTCAAGTATGAAAAGGACAGGATTTTTGATTCAGGGGTGTCCCTGAAGAGGATCAGGGAGAATTCCCAGTGTACGATTGTCCTTGACAACGATTCCTTGCTTGAAAGCAATCCGGATCTGAGCCCCAAGTCATGCTATGAAATTGCAAACTCGGCAATCAGACACGTGGTAAGATCACTCGGATCCACTGAGATGCCATCAGAGACAAGCGTCCTTACGACCGGCAGACACGGACAGGACATTGAGGAATCCCTCAAGGATTCGCTGAAGATGCTTTATGAAAACACGTCACCAAGCGCAGTCAAACGCTCCATGTTGTATGTTGTAGGAGGAGAGAACATCCCAGTAGGCGTGTTGGAATCAATTACGAGCCTAGCAGGCGGAATTGTAAACGAAGATGACTCCCAAATAGAGGTAATGTCATCTACTGATGAATCCAGAGTAGTCATGCTGTCCTCGGTGCAGGGCATGACAAAATTTGACAAGTATGATCCGCTGGGGGTTATTCCACAAGGGAATACGCTTGACTGGGACATGCCGGATTGCAGCATAGACTGCAAGCTGGATCTGTATCAACTGGAGTAGGTTTTCACCTCAACAGGTCTTTGCCATATTTACAGCACAAGTAATTTTTCACTGACGGTTGTGTCAAAACCACCCTAGGATTGGTCACGCGTAGGGATGCGGGTTATGACTTTTTATCAGATGTTTTCTGAGCCTTGGACTCATCGGTAGGATTTGTTGCATCAGATGGCTCGCTGGCAGTCTCCGTGGTGGCAGATGGCTCGTCCACAGGTTCGGGTATGGAAGATGGCTTGCTGGCAGTCTCCGTGGTGGCAGATGGCTTGCTGGCAGTCTTCGATGATTTCCCTGAATCCTGCTTTTCCGAAGACAGCCTGGCTTCAAGTTCCTCATCATATGCAGAGACAAGTATGTAGCCTTCATCAGTCGTATTCATTCTGACCCTTACCTTTCTTGGTGGTCTTCGAACGCCCCTTGCCCAGATCAATTGGGCCAGTTCCTCCTCGATTTTAATCTCCTGCACTTTCATGTGGTGACGTGCAAACTCCCTGATCATGTTGATTGCCCTGACAGCCCTGTGTTGTGACTGTGAGAGCAGTACCTTGCCTAGGTTAATTGTGTATACTCTTTCTGACTCTTCAGACATCTATCCCACCTCGACATCAGTTGATCTCCAAGCCCTGCGTTTTGGGTTTGTTCTGACACCTCTTTTTGTCTTGAGGATTATCCAAGCTGGCACAGGGGATGTCTGCCTGGTCTTTTTTAAAAGACGTATCTTTCTTGGAGAAGACTTGCGTGCAGCCATGAAAAATTACCACTATGAGCTCTTTTTAAATGAAGCTAAGATTTGGGTTTGAATCTGCTTGAGTATTCGGGCCGAAGCGCCCCATACAACATGGTTTTGATACCGGAACGTGTACATTGTCTCAATGATGTTGTGGAACGGATCCGGGTCAACTGCGACAGTCTGCAGGAATGGCTCCAATGGTATGTGAAAGATTTCTTCCACCTCCCAGTTTGCCAAGAGTGCAGGAATATTATCAACCACGGATACGAATGGCAGAATCAAAAAGCCGGAGTTTAGGGTAACGACAGGTTCCAGCTGGCCAGTCACCTGAGCCTTTGAAAGAGTCAGGCCGATCTCCTCGCCGGTTTCACGAAGCGCAGTCTGCAGGAGGTCAGAATCGCCATCCATCTTTCCGCCCGGAAACGAGACTTCGCCTGCATGAATCCTCATATGTTTGGACTTTTTGGTCATTATTATGGAGGGGTCTCTTCCATACACTACAACAAGCACCGACGCCAGCCGGTATCCCGCAGTGTCCTTTATTTCCGGAATGATTGGACTGGAAAGGGCGGATCGTATGTCATCCAGCATCATATATTGCCTTCAGAAGACTCTGCTTAATTAGGGTGAATGCGTTTTCTTCGTCCGGCATTGGGCAGATATCGGCTAGCCGGTTAACCCAAAAACGGATTCCGGCATCACTGCATCACTTGCGCCCGGTCCGGTACTTTGACGTGGTTGTATGAGTTCACCTGCCCCTTATATCAGTCGACCAACTTCTTCGGCCACGCTCTTGCCATGTGCCCTCCACGTGAGGACGCATGTAACAAAATCTGCAAGACGCTTCATGGACTTGGGCCCACCCTTGGTCTGCCCGCTTATCTTGCGGAACACCACCAGGTAGCGCAGCGCCCTCTCGCTGGCGTTGTTTGTAGGCTCGACGCCGGGATGCTCCAGGAACGCAAACATGCGGTGCAGGTGCCTCTCGAGCTTGTCCAGCACCTTTTGCATGTCGTCATCGTTACCACCACCGGCATCGCGGTACCGGTCAAGCACGTCCTGCATGGTGCGGTTCATCGTATGCCGCAGCTGTAGCGAGTGCGCCTCCTGCGCGGCCAGCAGTTTTGCCCTCTCAAACACCCACTTGTGGTCCTCGTGGAGCTGCCGCCGCCGCCGGACGCGTTTGGTCTTGGGAGGCACGGCACAGTATTTTTCTGCCAGGTGTCTTGTCTGCCGGAGGTCGTGCGCCCAGCACGACTGGTGCATGCCGCCCTTGTCAAACCTGTCATACCCGTTGTACCCGTCAGTTATCGCCACCCCGTCAAATTTGTCCATGGCATCGAGCATGAGCGTGGCCCTGCTCTGGCTGATGTTTATTGCGATATTTTTGCCCGACTGTGCCACGTTTGCGTGCACCCTCTGGCCGTCGTTTCGCCAGCTGGTCTCGTCAAACCCGGCACAGTCAGAAGCCTCCACTTCCCCGAGGATCCTGCCTGCCTCGTGGCCCGAGGCGTCCCCGACGCGCGCCATGATGTTGTTGACAGTGGATCCTGCAAGCTCAATGTCCGTTATGGAGCGCACCGCGACCGAGATTCCCTTGAGCGGCACCCGTGCCGCGCGCAGTTCTGAGACGAGCCCGACCAGTCCCTTGCCGAAGTTGCCCCGCCGCGGCAGGTCGTTTGGGGCATCTTCCCTGTGGCCGCATGAGCCGCATATTGCAGTCTCCACGCGGTGCCGCGTCTCGCACGCAGTCACCATGATGTCCGTGATGTCCCGCACGCGCGGACTGCCAATCGCCATCCGGCCGCCGCCGCACCCGCATTCCGGGAGTACCGGCACCCGTCTCCTGCCCGACTTCCTGCGCCCGAACCTGTGGGATACGGTCCTTTCCGGGTCGCGGGGGCGCGACGCCCCCACGTGTCCATCTCTTCCCCCGCGCTTGGCTTTGTCTCCCTTTTCCTGTTTTTTTGCCCGCTCCCTCTTCTGGGCCTTCCATTCCAGGGATTCAGATGAGGGCGGCGTGTTGGGGTTTGTATAGTATGTCATGATGCGCTCGCTGTACCCCAAGGCCCTTTCAAGACGTTCGATCTTGGCAAGCACCTCTTCAATCTTGGACTCGAGCATGGCATTTTTCTTCCTTTCCTCAGCCAGTTCCCTCTCCAGCTGTTCCCTGTTCATGTGCCGTGGGTTCCCCATGGACAGGGATGTGTATTACCAGCATATGGATCAGTATGATCATTTTTTTGTGACAGGAAGGACAGGTGAATTCATACACGTGGTTCCTCTCAAAGGTTTTAATCAAGATTGAAACGAGGGACAACATGACTATCAGATACGAGGCCAACCCGCCCAAGATAATCCCTGGGACCAGCATGGATGATACGATTGCAGCATTTTTGGACAGGATAAGGGAGATCTCGCAGAGATGTGATGCAATACATCTTACCGAGGACGTTCTTGGCCATCGCAGGGTATCTCCAACAGATGCAGGGAGTAGGATTAGGAGGGATATTCCGGACGTGCCCATAACTGCCAGCCTGAGGGTCAGGGACAAGAGTCAGAACAGGATTTCAGAGCTTGTAGACGAGTATGTCTCGGTGGGATTTACAGGAGTGCTGGTTCTGATGGGAGATCCTTCGCAGACGGGAGCAAGCGACTCGGGACAGATTCCAAGTGACACTGTAAGGAGACTCTGGGAGCAGGGTATTGATGATAAGATTGACCTGTATCTTTCAGTCCCAAACAGGCCTGATCCCTCAAAGATTGGCAAGAAGATCAAGGCACGTCCGAAAGGATTCATGACGCAGGTGGTTCACAATCTGGAACAGGTTCAAAATCTTGTCAAAATACTCGACGGGTTCTCGGTCATACCGATAATGTTGTACCCGTCATCCAAGAATGCAAAGTCTGCAGAATTTTTGAATCTGGATCTGGAGTCATACGGCAGAAGGTTTGAGGAGTTTGTAAGTAGGGTACATGACATCACAGGGGACGTCCTGATTACATCACCAAATGATTTTGCAGGTATCAATGGATTTCTAAAGGAATTCCGGCTCTAGAGCACAAAGTACTGTGCCTGGGGATGATGAACCACTATCGCAGCAGTGGACTGTTCCGGGACTATCTGTCCGGACTCGGTAAGCGTCATGCCAGACTCTTCTGGATGCAGCAGATTCCACACCAGATGGTGCTGTGATACGTCAGGGCAGCTGGGATATCCCCAGCTGTATCTGAGACCTCCCCCCTGTTGCAGGCCGAGTTCGGATATTATCTCCTGGTTGATCCAGTCGGCAAGCGCCTCTGCAGTCTCCACTGCCAGTCCGTGCAGATAGTATGCATCAGTGTACATGTCCTGCTTGTTCCACGAGTCAATCACCTCAGATACCTTGTTTCCGACAGTCACAGACTGGAATGCGACTACATCGTCATCCCCAAAGTAGTCAGCCAGGCACAGGTGCTGGGGCTGCGTGGACCGTGGAAATACAAACTCCACTTCTCCTGACGGGCCATCGACTGTCAGGGTCTCTCCCTTGCCGTGGCACCTAAAGTATCCATAGACTGCCTCAGGCTCAAACAGGTTCTCTCCGGATATCCGGGCCTTCCACTGCTCTAGCAGCTGCTCAGGGTCCACGTCAGAGAGGGCACCTTTCTTTCCCCTGAGTCCCCACGACATCTTGAAGAGGGATCTTTTGTTGAGCAGACTCCAGACCTCGTCCATTGGAATATCGCCGGGCTTGAACCGGGACGGTTCTCCGATGCTGTTTGGGACAGGTGCAGGCACGGGCCTGACGGTGCTTCTTGGAATGCTTGCAGGGTCGACTGCTTTGGCAGGCTTCTCCTTCCACGCATCCAGCCTTGCCCTCCAGTCTGCCATGAGTTCTGGTCTCTTCTCAGATACCAGCATGTCCATTGTTTTGAGTCCCTCAAACATGGTGTTGCAGTAGAATACCCCAGGCTCGTATATGCCGTCCTGCTTTGCTATCCTGTTGATGTAATTACTGTTGATTGCAGCACCCCCGCACATGACGGGAATGGTCATGGCAGTATTCCTTGCATGCTCTACAAACAGGCTCATCTGCCTTGATGTAGATACCAGCAGGGCAGAGAGTCCTATTGCATCAGGATTGACCCTGTCAATCTCTTCGAGGAATCTTTGCAGTGGAACCTGTTTTCCCAGGTCATATACGGTATAGCCGTTGTTTTGAAATATCGTCTTGACGAGATTCTTTCCGATGTCATGGACGTCCCCATAGACTGTTCCCAGAACCAGTTTTCCCTTGCTTGCCCCCTCCTTTCTTACTAGGTATTTTTCAAGCTCGCCTACGGCTGCCTTCATGCATTCGGCGGACTTGAGGACAAATGGCAGGATCAGTTCGCCTGCGCCGAATTTGTCTCCAACCTCCTTCATTGCAGGGAGGAGATCCTCGTTGAGCGTCTCGAGTGCGCCCTCATGCGTGACTGCAGGCGGTGCATCCAGGGACAGCGTCTGGCCGTCATCCTGTACCGTCACATCATGTCCTATTCTTGCGGCAATGGCAGACACCACGTCGTTTTGGATTCCGTCCTTGAGCCTGTTGACTACCCGGAAGTTGACTCGCCTTCCCGGCGGCCATGACGGATCGACTTTCACTCCCGTGCTCTGCCGGTTCTGTGCATCCTCCCCCCGGTTCTCAAAGTAGGATATGAGATCAGAGAGGGCGTTTGGGTGGATATTGTAGATCAGGTTCTCGGCAATCTCCCTTTCCTTCGTGTCAATCTCGGCATACGGCAGCATCTCCCGTGCATTGACAATGGCACTGTCAAGTCCTGCCCGTACCGCATGGTACAGGAATACGGAGTTGAGAATCCTTCTGGCATTCGGGGACAGGCCGAAGCTGATATTGCTAAGGCCAAGCGTGGTAAAGGAGTCTGGGAACCTCTCCTTTACAAGACGTATGCCTTCCAGCGTGTTTTTCCCCGCGTCAAGAAACTCGTCCTGCCCGGTGGCCAGGGTGAATGTCAGCACGTCAAAGATGAACTGTTCTATCTTCAGCCCGTATTCCTTTCCGGTCTCGTAGAGGAGCTCTGCAGTGTCCACCTTCTGCTGCGGGGTCTTTGCCATTCCCTCAGGCCCTATGCACAGGGCGATTGCAGGCAGCCCGTATCTTGCCATTATTGGCGCCAGCCTTGCAAACCGGCTGCCGTCCCCCTCTAGGTTTATGGAATTGATTATCGGCCTTCCGGGAACCTGCCGGACGGATGCCTCGATTACGTCAGGGTCAGTGGAGTCAATCACAAGCGGGGCGTCTATCTCCAGGCTCAGCCGCTTGACAAGGTTAAGCATGAACTGGCGTTCGTCGGCCCGCTCAGTCGTTGCAACGCACACGTCAAGGCAGTGCGCGCCGTCCTCTGTCTGGATCCTGCCCAGGTCAACCAGCCCGTCATAGTCGTCCTCAAGTACGAGACGCTTTGCCTTGCGCGAACCCTGCGTGTTGATTCGCTCCCCGATTATCATGGGGGCAGGGACCTGTCTCAGGTCCACTGCCTTCAGTGCGGAGCTTACTCTTGGAACGGTCAATGTGATATGTGATCACTTGGGTTTTTCTAAATACTTAACCCTTGAAGGTGCCTTGATCGATCATCCCCCTGAGAACCCTGATGTGCTCGGGGTTCGTCCCGCAGCAGCCGCCGATGATCCGGACCCTTTTGTTCCTGCCAAGAATGTCGCCCAGTGCACGGCCCATTCCCTCAGGGGTCATCTTGTATACTGCCACTCCCCCCTCGTTTTCGGGCATTCCGGCGTTTGGTACCACCAGGAGATCATGCCCGTCCTGCTCGTCAAGCCACCGCACGCTCGGGGTCATCTCGACGGGTCCCGTGGAGCAGTTCATCCCAAACACGTCAATTCCCATGTCAGAGACAGTCGTGTATGCAGCCTGTATGGTTGTGCCAAGCAACATCTTTCCATACTGGTCCAGGGTGACATTGGCAATGATGGGAACCCTGCTGCCAATACGTTTCATTGCCCCGTGGCATCCGTCAATTGCAAGCTTTACCTCCAAAATGTCCTGGCTGGTCTCAATCAGTAGTGCGTCTGCGCCTCCTAGGATCAGCCCCTCTGCCTGGGAGGAGAATGCCTCCTCTATCTCGTCAAGCGGCCTGCACCCCAGATCAGGATCATTTGAGCTTGGAAGAAATCCGGATGGTCCCATGGAGCCTATCACATATCGCGGCCGGTCACGGTACTCCAGGCACACATCAGATGCCAGCCGTGCGATCCTTTTGTTAAATTCCACGGTCTGATCGCCAAACCCGTACTCGTCAAGCTTTATCCTGTTTGAGCCAAAGGAGTTTGTCTCGATACAGTCGGCGCCGGCATCCAGGTATCTTTTATGAATCTGCCGTATCCATTCAGGATGCGTCAGTATCAAGCCGTCGTTAAAGCCGTCCTTGCAGTCCGGAAAATCCTCGGGTTTTGGATCATACCCTTGGATCTCGGTTCCCATCGCACCGTCAAAGAGCAGTATCCTGTCACGCAGTGCATCCAAGAATGGTTCCTTCTGTGTCAATCTGATCTCAGGATTCCCCTGTACGGTTTAACTCTTTTCAGGAATAGCTTCTTGATTCAAGATAATATGCATGATATGCTCATCAGGTCAACAGGCATTATGCGTAATTGATGCGCAGGCAGGCAGGCAGGCAGGCAGGCAGGCAGGCAGGCAGGCAGGCAGGCAGGCAGGCAGGCAGGCAGGCAGGCAGGCAGGCAGGCAGGCAGGCAGGCAGGCAGGCAGGCAGGCAGGCAGGCAGGCAGGCAGGCAGGCAGGCAGGCAGGCAGGCAGGCAGGCAGGCAGGCAGGCAGGCAGGCAGGCAGGCAGGCAGGCAGGCAGGCAGGCAGGCAGGCAGGCAGGCAGGCAGGCAGGCAGGCAGGCAGGCAGGCACCTTTCTGCATCGAGCAGACATCGACTGGCCACACTGCCCCCCAGAGTTTGGCATCTGTTGCGTTGGAACCGGCATGGCGTGATCGAGTCCGAATCAGCGCAGGCCCCATCTTGACATGACCTTGTGTTCGAGCTTCTTGAAGACAACGCCGTCCACTGCAAGGCCGATTCCCATTATCACCAGCATTATTGCAATCACCTGGGATACGTCGTTGAGGGAGCGGCCCGCATTGAGCAGGAATCCCAGGCCCAGATACGAGAACAGCAGCTCTGCGCCAATCACACCCCTCCACGCAAAGGCCCATCCCTGCTTGAATCCGGATATCATGTAGGGGAATGCAGCCGGAATCAGGACCGCAGTAATCAGCTGGCTTCCCTTTGCGCCCATGTTTCTTGCAGCCTCGATGAAATGCGGATCTATGTTCTTGACGCCGGTGTACGTGTTGATGGTTACTGCAAAGACTGCCCCGATTGCAGTGACAAATATGATCCCCGCATCGTTTAGTCCAAACCACAGTATTGCAAGAGGAACCCAGGCAACTGACGGGATCGACTGAAGTCCCAGAACCAAGGACCCTATAGTCTGATTGACTACCTCGATTCGCGCCATGAATATTCCTAGGATTATGCCGCCGGCGATTGCAATTCCAAGTCCCACCATCAGTCGCCACATGCTGGTTGCAATTCCGTAAAACAAGCTGCCGTCGGCTGCGCCATACGCAAGATCTTCGGCCACCTGATACGGGGATGGAAAGATGTTCTCTGGCCAGACGCCTGCCATTGCAGTGACCTGCCACACTAGAATGATTCCGACATAGAATGCCACCCTGTGAGGTACAAAGTTTTTGGCCACCACGCTCACCTGCTGCTCTTCTTGACCTCCGGCCGGAGTTCTGCCAGGATGTCCTGCTGGAATTGGAGTAGCGACTCGTCCTCTGTGACACGCGGTCGCGGAAAGTCGTTGCGGAACTCCTTTTTGATTACGGACGGACGGTTGCTGAATATGGCCACCTTTGTACCAAGGACCGTGGCCTCTGCCACATTGTGCGTGACAAACAGAATCGTCTTCTTTGTCTTCTCCCAGATTAGTTGCATCTCGACTAGCAGAAGGTCGCGCGTCTGCGCATCAAGGGCGGCAAACGGCTCGTCCATCAGCAACACGTCTGGATCCATTACGAGTGCCCTGGCAATTGCGACGCGCTGCTTCATTCCAGTCGAGAGCTGGTACGTGTACGAGTCTGCAAATCTGGTCAGCTGCATCATGTCCAGATATCTGTGGGATATCTTTGCCCTCTCTTCGGGGGGAATCCCTGCCATCTTCAGTCCAAACTCTACGTTGTCTTGAACCTTGAGCCATGGAAAAAGCGCACCCTCCTGGAACACTATGATTCTTTCAGGCCCGGTGCCGGTGACGGGACGGCCGTCAAAGATTATCTGTCCGTCATCAGGCTCCTCAAGTCCGGCTACTATACGCAGGAATGTGGACTTGCCGCATCCGGACGGCCCCACCAGACATACAAAGTCGCCGGCATCAACACTCAGGTTGATTCCGCCAAGAGCCTTGAGCTTGTGGGAGTCGTGGCTGAAATACTTGACGATCTCCCGTGCCTCAAGCTTGGCCAACTATGCATCATCCTCCACAGACGGTCCGTCGCTGTAAAAGATTCCAGACAGGTCGTATCCGCTCCTTCCCAGATATCCCAGAGAGTCTGCCTTCTGGGCAAAGGACAACACGGAGTCCCGTTTCGGATCGGAGGTAATCAGAAGGTTGGAGAGTGCAGTATCGACTACGTCGTCAGGCAGCGGCGCTCCCAGGTACGAGTCAAGAAATCCGTTGAATGTGGTTCTGGTCTGGACGGGGTTTGCGTTAATCCATTCCACCGCCTCATGATGCGCCTGCAATAGTCCTGCCACGGCCTCGGGATTCTGTGCAATGTAATCCGTGTTTCCTATAAGGAGGACGGATGCAAACTCGTTTCCGGGCCAGAGCGTCTCCTCTTGGAAGAGCCGCTTGCCGCCAAGCTCAGCCTCCAGTATCGTGGCCCATGGTTCTGCCACCCAGGCGCCGTCCACATCGCCCTTTACAAACAGCGTATAGATGTCAGGATTGGGAACGTTGTAGACGATCACAGAACCGCCCTTATCGGCAGGCTTCAGCCCGTTCTCAGACAGATAATGGCGCAGGGATACATCCTGCGTGTTTCCGATGGGTGGTGCTGCAATCTTTTTTCCTGCAAAGTCTGATGCCAGGCCAATCTCGGAGTCGGGGTGTACAACAAAGCTTGCCCCACCGCTTGCCGCACCGGCAAGAATCTTTACATTCCCGTCCTCAGAGTTGAGGAATCCGTTGATGGCAGGGCCCGGTCCTACATACGCCACATCGACTGAGCCGGCAAACAGGGACTCGACTGCCTGTGGGCCGTTGTCAAAGACGCGTGTCTCGATATCAGTCATATTTCCTATGGCGTCCTCAAAGAGTCCGTTCTCTACCCCTACGATTGGAACAGCATGCCCAATATTGGGAAAGTATGCAATTCGAATTCTCTCTTCGTGTACGGTATTGCCGGAGCCGAGTCCAATTCCCAACGCAATCAGGGCTGTCACCCCAGCCGCTCCTGCAAGAAGGCGGGTTTTCATAAAACAGCGTTATGTTCGGCGGTTAAATAATCATCGGATTTTAGCTCAAGCTAGCCGGTACCGCCGGTACTGCAGATCAGGCAGATTCCCATCAAAAAGATAATATTTCAATCCCGAATACAAAAAGGTGTTTTATGGCCAAGAAAGGAATACTTGCATTCTCCGGCGGACTCGACACGTCAGTTGTTGTAAAATACATGCAGGAGGAGCACGACATGGATGTCATCACAGTCACGGTAAACGTAGGACATGGCGAGGATGGTAGAGAGATCGCAGCCAAGGCAAAGAGGCTCGGGGCGATAAAACACTACAACATTGATGCAAGGAGGGAGTTTGTCAGGGACTACATATTCCCGTCCATCAAGGCAAATGCGCTATACCAGGGAAAGTACTGCCTTGCAACGGCCCTTGCACGGCCGCTGATTGCACAGAAGGTGCTGGAGGTGGCACAAAATGAGAAGGTCTCTGCGCTTGCCCACGGATGCTCCGGCAAGGGAAACGACCAAGTACGGTTTGACATTACGCTCCGTTCAGGCTCGAATCTTCCAATAATTGCACCCATCAGGGACAAGAATCTGGACAGGGTGACAGAACTGGACTTTGCCAAGCGGCACGGAATCCGGATAGATTCGGTTGCCAAAAAATTCAGTATCGACCAGAACCTATGGGGGCGTGCAATCGAGGGAGGCGTGCTTGAAGACCCGTATGCAGAACCGCCTGATGATGCCTTCATCTGGGTCAGGACAAAGGATCTGCCAGACGAGCCAAGGTACATGGAGATCAGGTTTGAGAAGGGAGTTCCAATTGCAGTGGACGGGACTAGAATGGGGGGCCAGCAGCTTATCAGTCACATCAACACGGCGGCCGGGGAGGCAGGCGTAGGAATAACAGATCATATCGAGGACAGGGTGGTCGGAATCAAATCGCGGGAGGTCTACGAGACGCCTGCAGCGATATGCCTTATTGAGGCACACACGGATCTGGAGAAGATGGTCCACACCAAGCACCAGAACAGGTTCAAGGGAATTGTTGATGAGCAGTGGACGTATCTGGCGTATTCAGGACTCTGGCAGGATCCTCTCAGGACGGATCTGGACGGATTCATAGAGGCATCACAGGCGCCGGTCTCAGGAACAGTCAGGCTCAAGATGTACAAGGGTAGCCTCAAGGTGGTAGGAAGAAAATCCAAAAACTCGCTGTACAGTCAGAAGGTTGCCACGTATGGGGCCGAATCCACATTCGACCAAAGGCTCGCCACAGGATTTGCAGAGCTGTGGGGGATGCAGTCAACAGAAGCTAATAAATTACAAAGGAAAAGGTCAACAAAAACATGAACTGCCACGAATGCGACGCTACGTTAAACATCCCCGATGATGCCTCAGTCGGAGAGATAGTCTCATGTCCTGATTGCGGTGCCGACTTTGAGATATCAAAGAATGATGGATCAAATGTCGAACTCAAGCAGGCAGAGAGTATTGGTGAAGACTGGGGAGAGTAATGTCAAAAGTATGTATTGTATTTGACCGCCTGAGAACTGAAGAGAAGATGCTCCAAAAGGAGGCATCGGGACTTGGATGCGATGTTGCCATGCTGGATGCAAAGACGACCCAGCTCAATACGGACAGCAGAAGAGACGACATAGACCCGGGCGATGTGGTCCTGGAGAGATGCGTCAGTTATTTCAGGGGACTTCATTTTACGGCAGGCCTGGAGTTTCTGGGAATTCCAGTCATCAACAGGTTTGAAGTGGCAAACATCTGCGGCAACAAGATGTTCATGACCCTGCGCCTCAAAAAAGGCAACATTCCGACGCCAAAGACGTACTTTTCATTCTCAAGCCAGAGCGCAGCAGAGAACATCGAGAAGGTCGGATACCCGCTTGTAATCAAGCCAGTCATTGGAAGCTGGGGAAGAGGAGTGATGCAGGTAAAGGACAGGGATTCCAGGGACGCCATCTTTGAGATAAGGGAAATTACAGACAGCCCGCATGACAGGATTTACTACCTGCAGGAACTCGTCAAGAGGCCGCCAAGGGACATCAGGGTGATCACCGTAAACCACATCCCGGTCGCAGCCATGTACAGAAAGTCCGTGGGGTTCAAGACAAACCTTGCCCTTGAGGCCTCACATCCCGAGCCCTGTGAGACGACAGGCCAGATTGGGGAGCTGGCGGCGGCGGCCTCTGAGGCCGTGGGCGGCGGAATACTTGGAATCGACATGATGGAAGACGAGGAGAGGGGCCTGGTGGTACACGAGGTCAACAACACAGTAGAGTTCAAGGGGCTGGCAACTGTTGCGCAAAAGAACATACCAAGGGAGATGATAAAATTTGCCCTTGAATACGCCAAGAGGTAGGACGCTGCAGGTGCTCCCTGTCGCATGCAGCATGCTCTTGTAAAGGCCAGCCAACCCACACGCCGTATAGTGGTTTGGGGTTGTTGCCGATGCATGATACCATTCGGCCCTGCAACGCTTCTTTGCATTCAGAGACATAATCCGTAATTAGAAATTGTGCATATCTTCCTATATTGTGTAGGTTGCTTGCTGCCTATCCTGCCGCTTCCCGAGCCAGGAGAACCCTGAGGTTGGCAAATCCACAGACGATGTCATTGATGGTGTCGTACTTTTTCAGGCGATTCCGGTAGACGTCGCTCATGATGCGAAACCGCTTGACCCTGCGGATTGCATGCTCTACATACACCCGCATCTTTGAGTGTTTTTTGTTGAATTCCTTCTGTTCTGGGGACAGTTCCGTGCCCCGTGCCCTCTTGTATGGCACCACGGCATCCCTGTCTGGAAACTCCTTGTTGATTCCCTGGTATCCGCTGTCTAGAAGCTCCCTTACTTTGGTCCTTTTCTTGTCCTTGCCCCCGTCCTTGCATGGAAGATTCTCAGGGAACGTCGGGTGTTTCTTTTTGAATACTGTAAAGTCGTGGATTCTGCCTGGAGAATGCCTGGTCTTGTGAAGGATGAGGCCGTCCGTGGCCGATGTGTACTGGACCTTGGATGTGTGCCTGTGTGCCTTGCCCGAGTAGTGGGACCGTTCCATGTCCTTGCGCCCGGGCCGCTGTATCTGCTGCTCGGATGCATCAATCAGGGCAGTCATGCCCGGAATGATCTCCTCAAGATCGTCAAGCGTTCTGGTGGCCTTGATGTCAAAGTATATCTTTGACGGAAGCGGAACGCACTGCCGGATCGACGGCTCTAGTGCCCCCATGCTGCGGGACACACTGGCCTGACCCACATGGAACGTCAGGGCAAGAAGATCCTGCGTGGTGTACGTCCTGTAATAGAACAGGACCAGAAGAAACCTGTCCTTCAGACTCAGTTTCCACCTGCGTCCGGCGCCCATGCCGCGCACCCTGTCTCTTCTGGAGAGTCGTTTTTGCTCTGCCTTGGGGTATTTTTCTGTCAGCCGCTCTGCCACCAAATCAAATTCGGAGACTGTCAGTCCAGTACACCGGATGAACAGATTGGGCTTTTTTGTCAATTTGTCGTACAATGACATGCTTTGACATTGGAAATCAGAATAAAACACGACTGACGTATCGTTTTGATCATTGGGTGAGCCCGAATTGACCTGTAATCCCTGCAACCGACCGGATTTGGTTCGACAATGTGCCCAATCGCGTGGTTATGCCCAATTACGGATGATGATGTCTCATGGATCGTGACAAGAATGCTGGGCGCAACATCCTGGCGCGTGGGCTGTGGTGGTTTGGCTCAGTCGGATCCGCAAGTGAAGCGATGGTGGTGAGGGCTAGATCTGGGAAGCCGGATTCGAATACTTTAGTCGATGCGGATCAGTCAAGTCGCGGGTCACCGTAACTTTACAGAGCCGCCACTGAACAACATTAATGAATCGCGGCGTTTCACATGGCTTGTTGGTTATGGCAAGCATGATCTCCATACTGGAATCGGACGGAATCTACACTGACGAGAAGACCGTACGCGGCATATTGGAAATGGGGGAAGAGTCGTTCCATCTTTTGGCACAACTTGCGACAGATGATGAGTACTGGAACGATCTGGATGATGACAGCTTGGTTCCAATATGTGCAATACATATTCTGGCCAAGATGAAACATTAGAAAATATGCGTAATCCAGAATTTTTTCAAACTCCGCGTTGACATGTTAGCCCTGCTGTCAAAAATTTATGATCCATTCAATTAAAACCAAAATATGCCGGTTCATACTGTTGTCGAATCAGAAAACAAGCGACCTGCAAAAAGAGAATAAGGCTCTCAGAGACATAATCAAGCGCCAGGACGCAGCTGCCAGGCACGAGCAAAGCCTGTGGCGCACACGGGACGGTTCCGAATCCGGAGCCGCAGGAGAGCCCGCCCTGTTGCACCGCGTGGAGGTGCTTGACGACATCATCAGAGTCGAGAAAAATCTTCATGACGCGACGCTGAAGTGCAGGGAACAGTTCCAATACATACTTGACAGGGCCGAGGCGTGGATAAGGCAAAGCGGCAAATCCCCACTCTTCAGGAATGACGAGACGAGGGCATCGGATCCCGGGAACCGCTGCAAGCTGTACCCAAGGCACGCGCTGCTCATGTCACTGATGTACAAAAAGGGCAACCCCACGCAGGGCGTGCTTGCGGCATTCTTTGGAATAGACCAGGCAACCGTGTCCCGGTATATCGATGTACTAGACGAGGTGCTTGACGTGGCGCTGCCCACTGCTGCCAACATCTCAAAGGAGATGGCAGACACGGAGACAAAAGAGGATCTCAAAAAAATAATTTCCGGACCTGACGGGGGCATCATGATGATCGACGGCACGCACTGCCCCATACAGAGGCCGGACGAAAAACAGATGAGAAGCATGATGTATTCTGGCAAGAAGAAAAAGTTCACCCTCAATACCACCGTGTGCATAAACGAAAACGGGGTGATAGTCGCCATATCCGACAGCACCGTGGGATCCGTCCACGACATCACGCTTCTCAGGGAGAGCCCGCTGCCATTTGGAAAGTGGTGGGACCGCATGTGCGACGAGAACACCCCCGAAGAGGACAGGATCCACACCCTTACTGACCGCGGTTACAAGGGAATCGCAAAGGATATGCCCGGTACAAACACCCTGCAGCCGCACAAGAAGACCAAGAACCACAAGCGCTTTACAAAGGAGGAAAAAGAACACAACCACAAAATCAATTCCGCCCGGGTAAAGGTAGAGCACTCCATTGGCAGGCTGAAGCGGTACGGCCGGCTTACCGCGCCATACAAGGGAAAGATTGGCGACTTTAACAGGGAATTTAACATAATAACAGGGCTTGTAAACCTGGACCTCGTGTGGAACTACCTGGAGAAGGGACCCCCTTCAGGCGGCAATCTGGGGCCGGTAATAAACTGGGAACAGGCAAACGTCCCCGGCAGCGCCGTTTCAAACAATTAATTCCGTGCACATCGCGGTGCTGCAAGGCTGCGCACGTTATTTCGCATTTCGGGCAGGACGGGTTCGCACACGCTTGACATGACGGGAATTAAATCAGAATTTTTAACATTTTCCGGTTTAATTCAGCGAAATGGAGGGATTACGCATAGTTTCTATTACAGGGCGCAGCTGGTCATAAACACAGCCATCATAAAGCATTATGAAGAAACCGGCGACTGGCTGACCGAGGACATGCCGTACGTGCTGGCACACATGGGGGTCGGTGCCATACCGACGTTGACTGCCCTCATGCGGTACGATGGTGCAGACATGTTCGTGCGAGGCGGCACGGCAGACGCGTTGATTATGATCGCCATGGACAATCCGGAGGTAAAATCTGGCATAGTTGCATCGATAAAGGATGCCGCACAAAACGAGACTGACATTGTAACAAGGACCGTACTTGTCAATGTCCTGCTGGACCTGAAAGATCCCGACCTGTACGGATACCTAAAGGACTCGTTGGAGACAGGCTTTATCCGAGATGATTATTTCGATCTGGATTATCTTGACGGCGCATATGCTGGCACGTTCAATCCATCACGCGGGGTTCCAATGGATCCCCTGTACATTTTCTCGTATCCCGATGAGAACCCATACAAATATGCAGACGGCGACAGAGGCAGTGCCGGGCCACACACAATCCCGAAGGTAGGCAGAAACGAACGCTGCCCCTGCGGTTCGGGGGAAAAATACAAAAAATGCTGTCTATCCATGAGACATAATCCGTAATGAACGATTTGTCGTGAATCTGTGCCTAGCACCCACGTCCACTTTGCCTAACTGCTAATTACGGATTATGTCTCAGGGACCATCTGCCATGCCGCGGATCAGAGAGTCACGCCATATCCGCGAAGAATATCCGAAGTAGAGATCATTTCAGATACGGAAAATGGCGCCCATTATTCCCACACATGCAACATGGCAAGCGCGCCAGCACATGTCTGCAGAATCCGCATTTAGCGTAACTGATCAGCATCTTGAAGATAAAATTCACGCCTCATGATTTATTGTCTAAAAAATCACGAAATAAACATCAATGGGTTTGATGCAGATTAGGCTATACCAAGAATTAAAAATTCATATCAAAATTGCCCATAAATGATTGATGCGGCAGCTGCATCTGAAAATCATGGCGTATGTGATACTCAAATGATGGGAAAAGACACCCCAAACGTCCGGTATCCTGGACAATTGAAGCACCGTGCATGGCACACGCTAGACGTGCCTCCGGCGTAATTTGATGCTGTCTTAGATGGCCCTGTACAGGAAGTTTTCAACTGCCAGGTTCGGCTTCGTATACCGCGTGTACCTGGTGATGGCCTCCCGGAGCATGCGCAGGCTGGTGTACGGCACGTCAAGGACTGCCCGCTTAAGATCCCTCCAGTACGTCTCTATGGCGCTCAGGTCCGGGGATGCCGTGGGCAGGAAGACTATCTCCAGGCCGTCTGTCTTCTCAACCAGCTCGCGTATCTTTGTCGCCCTGTGCTGGGAGGCCTTGTCCATGATCAGGCAGATCTTCTTGAATTTGTATACTGCCTGCCTCAAAAAATCCGCAAAGGTGTGCCGGTTGAACCTGTCGTACTGTCGGAACATCCCCCTGCCGTCTGTGGTGATCAGGCCGTGGAGTACAGTCTTGGAGTGCGAGCCCGTGTACGTGTAAAGCGCCCGCATTCCCTTCCTGGTGTAGCCACGCCTCCGCGGCCGCGCATCGGAGATCACTATGGACTCGTCCTGTATCGCCACGACTGCCCCTTCACTGTTCTTTTTTTATAATCTCCGGCATTGACTTTTGGAATTCCCTGATCTCCTCGTCAGAGGCCCTGCTTGCGTGCCTTCCCACGGGAACCTTCTGGGAATAGCCCCATCCACGCAGCAACTTGCGCACGTATCCGAGATCGTACTTTACGCCGGTTCTCTGCAGGATGTATTCCTGCATCTCCCTGCCCGTCCATACAGTCTTCTTGCATGCATTCTTTCTGATCTTCTTCATGTCTGCCTTGCCCGCCTTGGTCGGCCTGCCGGAGCGTGGCATGTCCTCCAGTCGGTCAAATCCCACTTCCAGGTAGCGCTCATGCCACTTGTAGCCCCACGAGGGCGACTTGCCAAGGGATTTTGCAGAATCCCTTATGGTTATTCTGTCACGCTGGACCCTGATGATGAGCATCATGCGATCCTTGATCTTGCAATCGGTCTCAGTGCAGTAATCCCAGATGTGCCATCTAGCACCTGATGCAAACAGATCAATGGGGGCACGCCCAGACGATCCTTATGTACCACCAAAAAGATCGCCTGAGACGCGATATGATGAACAATGGCAAAATATATGAATCTGTTGAGAAGGTGCTGAGAGAAAGCATCGTGCCGTCCGCCGAGGTCTCCAAAAGGTACAACGCGACATATGGCGCAAGCGACTTTAACGTTGGCATGCTGCATGCCGCGATGCTTGACACTTCGGTCGGCGGATGCAGCTTCGCCATGAGAGAAATCACGGCGCAGTCCATCGAGAATCCAAGATATTCACGTCATTCTCCAAGCGACGAGTGGTTTCGCGATATCCTGTCCAAGACGGACGAGGGTAAGGCGCTTGAGACTTTTAACCAGGCGGTAAGGGCACAGCTGGATGAGCTTTACCTGTTTGGCAGGCTGCCTGATGTGCTTGATGTGGCCATCGACATGCACCTGATACCGTGCCACAGCAAGAAACTTGGCTCTGACCTGAGAGGCGGAGAGCGCAAGAGCGGCACCAACAGATTCGAGGCGTACATCACGGCGCAGTGCGTCAACTCCAAATCGCGGCTTATCCTTGCGGCCCTATACGTGGGCAAGTCCTCATCCGTGCACGAATCCCTGCGTGAAATCCTCAATTCGTGCCTAGAAAACGTCTCCGCCGTCGGATCCAGGCTGGGACTGATCCTGGTTGACAGGGGCTTCTTTTCAGTGAACTCAATATCCGAGATTGAGCGTCTTAGCCTTGAGTACCTGATGCCGTGCACCAGAACCAGTAGGGTGAAAGACTCGCTGCGCAAGTTCGTGGCCAAAACGCTCGGCCCCATCTCAAAATCCGACATGACGAATTCTGACAAGGCAACGGTTCAGTACCACATGATCATAGCAGAGAAGAAGAGAGTAAGGAAGGAAAGTGAGGGGGCGAAGAACGGGGACAAGAAGGCAGGTGCGCCGGAAGATCGATACATTGCGTTTGCCACCAATGCCCCGTGGATGGATGTAGAGGAATATTCCAAAAGGTGGACCATCGAGACATGCTACAGACTGGTAGAGAATGCCAGGGCGAAATCGTTCGGCAGCAGTAGGCCTGCCCGGCTTTTCTGCTTTCTGTACTCGCTGATGCTATTCAATGCGTGGGTGCTGGTAAACGCGCAGCTGGCCAGCTTTCTGAAGCTGCGTGACGGAGTCCTTCCGGTGACGCAGCTGTATATGAAAATTGTCACGCTAATAGCAATCTATCGGAATATTACGATTCAGCCCGAGCCACCGCCAGATCCCGTGGCTCCGTGAGCACATCTGGGATTACTGCAGTGGCGTATCTTTTCAACATCGTCTTGGTCTTCATTGACTGGATCACGTGGGATGATCACATTACCATATGAGTTGAAATTATTTAATAATCATATGAATTTTTTACTCTTGGTATAGTTAAACGGCGTAGTATGAATTCACCTGCCCCTTATATCAGTCGACCAACTTCTTCGGCCACGCTCTTGCCATGTGCCCTCCACGTGAGGACGCACGTGACAAAATCTGCAAGGCGCTTCATGGCCTTGGAGCCGCCCTTGGTCTGCCCGCTTATCTTGCGGAACACCACCAGGTAGCGCAGCGCCCTCTCGCTGGCGTTGTTTGTAGGCTCGACGCCGGGATGCTCCAGGAACGCAAACATGCGGTGCAGGTGCCTCTCGAGCTTGTCCAGCACCTTTTGCATGTCGTCATCGTCACCACCACCACCGGCATCGCGGTACCGGTCAAGCACGTCCTGCATGGTGCGGTTCATCGTATGCCGCAGCTGTGGCGAGCGCGCCTCCTGCGCGGCCAGCAGTTTTGCCCTCTCAAACACCCACTTGTGGTCCTCGTGGAGCTGCTGCTGCCGCCGCCGGACACGTTTGGTCTCGGGAGGCACGGCGCAGTATTTTTCTGCCAGGTGCCTTGTCTGCCGGAGGTCGTGCGCCCAGCACGACTGGTGCATGCCGTCCTTGTCAAACCTGTCATATCCGGTGTACCCGTCAGTTATCGCCACCCCGTCAAATTTGTCCATGGCATCGAGCATGAGCGTGGCCCTGCTCTGGCTGATGTTTATTGCGATGTTTTTGCCCGACTGTGCCACGTTTGCGTGTACCTTCTGGCCGTCGTTTCGCCAGCTGGTTTCGTCAAACCCGGCACAGTCAGAAGCCTCCACTTCCCCGAGGATCCTGCCTGCCTCGTGGCCCGAGGCGTCCCCGACGCGTGCCATGATGTTGTTGACGGTGGATCCTGCAAGCATAATGCCCGTTATGGAGCGCACCGCGACCGAGATTCCCTTGAGCGGCACCCGTGCCGCGCGCAGTTCTGAGACGAGTCCGACCATGCCCTTGCCGAAGTTGCCCCGCCGCGGCAGGTCGTTTGGAGCATCTTCCCTGCGGCCGCATGAGCCGCATACTGCAGTCTCCACGCGGTGCCGCGTCTCGCACGCAGTCACCCTGATGTCCGTGATGTCCCGCACGCGCGGACTGCCAATCGCCATCCGGCCGCCGCCGCCGCCGCACCCGCATTCCGGGAGCACCGGCACCCGCCTCCTGCCCGACTTCCTGCGCCCGAACCTGTGGGATACGGTCCTTTCCGGGTCGTGGGGGCGCGACGCCCCCGCGTGTCCCTTTCTTCCCCCGCGCTTGGATTTGCCCTCCTTTTCCTGTTTTTTTGCCCGCTCCCTCTTCTGGGCCTTCCATTCCAGGGATTCAGATGAGGGCGGCGTGTTGGGGTTTGTATAGTATGTCATGAGGCGTTCGCTGTACCCCAAGGCCCTTTCAAGACGTTCTATCCTGCCAAGTGCCTTCTCAAGATCGGATTTGAGGGTGGCAATCTCCCGGTTCCGTGCTAGGAGTTCCTCTTTTAGCTGGTCCCTGCTCATGTGCCGTGAATTTACCATGTAAAGTGATGTGTATTGCCAGCATATGGATCAGTATGATCATTTTTTTGTGACAGGAAGGACAGGTGAATTCATACACGGCGTACAGGAAAATGTTTATTGGATATGTCTGACATTACAATCCATGTCATCTAGGCTGGTTTATCCCAGGTTATTGTTCGGTTTTTGCGGGCTGGCAATACTTGGAGCCGGCTCGATGCTGCTGGCACAGCAGATCCGTCTGGATTTAACGTCGTTTGGGCCCTCTTATGTCATGGAAAATCCAATTACGTTGATTTTATTTGCAACGAGTATTGCAATATTACTGTTCATAGGTTTCAAAATATATTCCAAAATACGTTCCAAGAGACATTTGTAGTGATTATTCCCGCCGTCGACCACGTCAGGATTTACTGTCGTTTTATCCATAATATTTTTGGAAAGAACCGTAGTATTCGAGAGAAAACTGGGGCACCGTTAATTATTGGATGCCTCCAGGTTCTCCCGGAACTGCAATAAAAGGCGCCAATATTGACGTCATGTCTTCATCAATTTGCAGACCGATGCCGGCAGCCGATGATTAACCGGGACGGACACAGGCAGCATCACATGCCACATAAAATGCGCGTCCCCGTCCATCCTGCCCAGGAGTGCAAATGTGCGATGCGTCCAAAAATACACTTTGATTTTAAATAAGAGGAGGGGACTGCAGGCCGTTTCTACCATGGGTTCGGGCAGCAACCGGGGCCTCAAACTGCCAGAACCGGCCGGGGCTTTGAGACTTGAGGAACCGAAGGCTTACAGCAGATACCCACAAGCATGTACAATCACCATCACGACATATGACGGGTCGGTTTTGACAAACTCTAAATATGCTCCATAATCTGTTAGATAATCATGAGGGTGGGGATCGTAGGCGCGTCAGGCTATGTCGGGGGCGAGACGATCCGTCTTCTCATAAACCATCCAAGGATAGAGGTTACCCAGATTACATCAAGAAAGTACGTGGGAGAGTACCTCCACAGGGTTCAGCCAAGCCTGAAGGGATTCACGGATCTCGTATTTTCAGAGCAAAACTACGACAGGCTTGCCGACAAGTGTGATCTCATCTTCACTGCAGTCCCCCACGGAACGGCAAGTGAGATAGTATCGGCCCTGTACGACAGGGGGCTGAAGATAATTGATTTGAGCGCAGACTACAGGCTGCATGACAAGGACGGTTATGACAAATGGTATGGTTGGACCCATCCGCATCCGGACTACCTCCCCAAGTCAGTCTTTGGCGTGCCCGAGCTTCACAGGGAGGAGATTCGAAACGCACAGCTGGTCTCATGTCCGGGATGCATGGCAGTCACGTCCATACTCGCGCTAGCCCCACTGATCAGGGAAAATGTAATAAATACGGATCACATCATCGTGGACTCTAAAATCGGATCGTCAGGTGCCGGCTCCGGCACGGGAACGGATCACGCAATGAGGGCAGGCGTAATCAGACCGTACAAACCGGCAAGGCACAGGCATACAGGCGAGATTGAACAGGAACTAGGCGAGATTGCAGGAAGAAAGATCAGCATATCGATGAGTCCGCACGCAGTCGACGTGGTACGCGGAATCCTGTGTACAAACCACACATTCCTGAACAAGGACATAAGCGAAAAGGAGGTGTGGAAGATATACCGCAAGGCCTATGGCGAGGAAAGGTTTGTCAGACTGATACGGGACAAGAAGGGGACGTACAAGTTTCCGGATCCCAAGTTTGTGGTGGGTTCGAACTTTTGCGATGTTGGGTTTGACATAGACGAGGACAACAACAGGCTGATAGCACTCTCTGCATCAGACAATCTGATGAAAGGGGCTGCAGGCTCGGCCATCCAGAACATGAACGTAATGTGCGGCTTTGACGAGATGGATGGGCTCAGGTACACCCCGCTGACCCCGGTTTAGGGACGGCGGCATGATTACAATCAAGATCGGCGGAAGCGTCGTAGACGATCTGCATCCGTCGGCAATCTCGGACATAAAGAGGGTTGCAGAGTCAGAGGGCGTGATTCTGGTTCACGGAGGCGGAAAGGAGGTAACAAAGGTATGCAGCCAGCTTGGAGTGGAGCCAAGATTCGTTACATCGCCAGGCGGAAGCAGGAGCAGGTATACGGATGCCCAGACTGCAGAGATATTTACCATGGTAATGTCAGGCAGGATAAACAAGGCCATAGTCAGAATGCTTCAAGAGAACGGCATCAATGCAGTAGGCATGTCAGGTGTCGATGCCAGGGTCATACAGGCAGACAGAAAGAAGAGGCTGATAATAGTCAACGAGAAGGGCAGAAAGCAGGCAATCGACGGCGGGTACACGGGGAAGATAAGCAAGGTAAACTCCAAATTCATCAGAAGCCTTTTGGACATGGGCATGACGCCGGTCATATCACCCATTGCAATCAGCGAGGAGTCGGAGTTTCTCAACGTCGACGGGGACAGGGCTGCAGCATTTGTTGCAGGCAGTGTAGGCAGCAGGATGGTACTGTTCATTACAAACGTGGACGGACTGCTAATGGATGGCACGTTGGTGCCAAAGCTGACGCTGGAAGAGGCAAAAAAGATAAGACCCAAGGTAGGACCGGGCATGGAGAAGAAGATTTTGGCATCGACTGAGGCACTAGACATGGGAGTTGGTACTGCACTGATTGCAAACGGCCAGAAGGAGAATCCCATATCATCTGCCATTTTACGTGACAACTGTACGGTGATCGAGCGTGAGTGAAGACACATTCATGGGAAACCTGTACCAGAGGTTTCCAGTAACAATAGAGAGGGGGATCGGAGCCCGGGTGTGGGATACTGACGGAAAGGAGTACGTCGACTGCATGGGCGGGTACGGAGTGGCGCTGGTCGGACACCAGAATCCAAGGGTCAACGGCGCAATAAGGGAGCAGCTGGGCAGGATAATCACGGTGCACAGCTCCCTGTACAATAAGACGAGGGAAAAATTTCTGGAAACACTTACGGGTCTTGCCCCCGACGGCCTGACGCAGGTGCACCTGAACAACAGTGGGGCCGAATCAGTCGAGGCGGCCATGAAGTTTGCAAGAAAGTTTACCAAAAAGAAGGGAATGGTTGCAATGAAGGGATCATACCATGGCAAGTCGTTTGGCGCCCTCTCGCTTACATTCCATCCAAAGTACAGAAAGGCGTTTGCGCCGCTCGTCGAAAAGGTCTCGTTTGCGCCGTTTGGCGATGCCGAGTCCCTGCGCTCAGTGGTTGACGAGGACACGGCATGCATCATCATGGAGCCGATTCAGGGCGAGAGCGGAATCAATGTGGCTCCGGACGGATTCCTGCAGGATGCAAGGAGGCTCTGTGACGAGAAGGGAATCCTGCTCATATTTGACGAGATACAGGCCGGCCTTGGAAGGACCGGACGGCTGTGGGCATGCCAGCACTGGGACACTGCCCCGGACATACTGTGCCTGGCAAAGGGTATTGCGGGGGGGGTTCCCATGGGGGCGACCCTGACAAGGCCGGACATTCTTGCATCCATGAGCAAAGGCGAGCACTCTTCCACATTTGGCGGTAACCCCCTGTCGTGTGCGGCAGGAACTGCCGCCCTTGAGGCAATAACACAGGACGGACTTGTAAAAAACTCCGAGAGAATGGGCGCTATGTTCAGGCACGGACTGGAGGAACTCAAAAGGAAGCATCCCATTATTAGGGAGATTCGCGGAAAGGGTCTCATGATAGGAGTCGAGTTGAGGTTTGATGTCAGGGAGGTTCTGACGGGTCTGATAAGAGAGGGCGTACTGATGCTGTACTCAGGAAGAAACGTGCTGAGGATGCTTCCCCCGTTGGTAATATCAGAACAGGACGTGGCGCAGACCCTAAACGCACTTGATGTCGTACTTGGCCAGGAGGAGGAGAAGAGGCGCAGTGTACAGGGATAGCACAGACGACAAGATCATAGAGCACCTCAAAGTCGATTCCAGAACGTCATTGGGGGAGATCGGCAGAAGCATAGGGCTTTCCGAGTCTGCAGTCAGAAGACGCGTAAAGAGGATGGTCGACGGCGGGATCATCAAGAGGTTCACGCTGGAGATGGGCCACGAGGAGACCACAAGCGCGATAGTTCTGGTCTCAGTGGAATCTGCAACAGACACGTCCAAGGTCTCCATGAACCTTGCAGGCCTAGAGGGGGTCAGAACAGTCTACGAGATTACCGGGCAGTACGACATTGCCACAATAATCAGCTCCTCAAGCATTGCAGGAATAAATGCCACCATTGACGCGTTGCGAAAGATAAACGGCGTCATGGATACAAACACGGTGATCATCCTGCGGAAGATTGCATGAAGACGATTTTCGCAACATGACAACGGTTCAAGACGGATTCAGGATCAATTCAGACTGTTTCCAACGATTTTGGTACGAATATGTTTATATCGACAGTAAACTCCAACGATTTCGGTAATGATGGAACCGAATCACTATGCAGACATCTACAACGCATACGACAGAAACCAGAAGAAGATCAGGATACTTGACAGCACCCTCAGGGAGGGAGAGCAGCATCCGGGGGTATCCTTTACAAACAAGCACAGGATCCAGATTGCCTGGATGCTGGATTATTTCGGGGTTGACCAGATTGAGATATCGCCTGTCGTCTCAGAGGATCACAGGGAGGCTACAAGGACCATCATAAAACAGGGACTCAAGGCAGACATCGTGTCTCACGGAAGGGCGCTGAGGGGCGATATCGACACCTCGCTGGGATGCGATGCAGAGTGGTGCGCTGCGTATCTGGGAATCTCGGACGTCCATCTCAAGGACAAGCTTCGCATATCAAGGGAGGATGCCCTGGAGAGGGCAGTGGATACGGTAGAGTATGCAAAGTCGCACGGATTGAAGATCAGGTTTACCGTGGAGGACGGAAGCAGGGCGGACCCCGAGTTTCTCATGGAGGTGTGCAGGGGGATAGAGGATGCAGGGGTTGACAGGATCAGCCTTCCGGACACGGTCGGAATTCTTCGTCCCATAGGCATGTACAACTTTGTCAAGGGCGTAAGGGAGACAGTCAGCGTTCCTCTTGACGCGCATGTTCATAATGACATAGGGCTTGCGGTTGCAAACGCATTTGCCGCATGCGATGCAGGGGTGGATCAGATTCATACAACCATAGATGGCATAGGCGAGAGGACCGGAATTCCGCCCCTCGCAGAGGTGGCAGTGGCGCTGACGTACCTGTACAAGTCCCCAAACGATTTCCGACTCGACATGCTGCTTGACCTGTCCAGACTGATAGAGGAGTACGCGTCCATAACCCCATATGACTCAAAGCCGATAGTCGGCTCATCTGCATACAAGCACAAGGCCGGGACGCACCTTGCAGCAATTCTCAGAAACCCGGCAGCCTACGAGCCCATACCTCCAAGGGCCGTTGGAAACAGGCGCAGGATAGTGTTCGGGGAACTGGCAGGAAAGACGGGGGCCGCATACCTGATGTCCCTGCTCGGACTTGTGGAGAATGAGGAGGATGCAAAGGCGGTTGCAGCCGGACTCAAGAGGCTCAGAATGGGCGATCTCATCGAGATTCCGCTCGAGGACAGAATCGAGAAGATGATTAACGATAAATAGAGAGAATATCAAGGAAGAGACATGTCAAAATGCGAAGAATGTGATGCAAATATTCCGATTCCAGATGACGCAATGGAGGGGGAGATTGTAGCATGTCCGGAATGTGGCGCAAGTTTCGAACTGGTGAAAGGTTCAGACAGCTTTGATTTCAAGCCTGCCCAGACGGTTGGCGAGGATTGGGGGCAGTGAGTCCAAAGGTAACCATTCTTTATGACACCATTCGTTGGGAGGAGAAGGCTCTGCTGGAGGCCGGCAGGAGAAACGATGCCAACATAGAGATGGTAGACTGCAAAAAGCTTGCACTGAATCTGGAAAGCGAGCCTGAGGAGTACGGCACCGTTATTCAGAGGTGCGTGAGCTACTACAGGAATCTGCACTCGACTGCAGCCCTCGAGGGCCTCGGAGTCAGGGTGGTCAACTGCCTCAACACGGGGATTCTGGCTGGGAACAAGCTGTTCACCCACATGCTGCTAAAGAAGAAGGGCGTTCCGACCCCGGATGCGACAGTCGCATTCTCCAAGGATGCGGCCCTGCAGGCACTGGAGACGGAAGGTTTTCCCCGGATCATCAAGCCCACAGTGGGCAGCTGGGGGAGGCTCATCTCAAAGCTCAACGACAGGGACTCGGCAGAGGGGATCATCGAGGGCAGGGAGGGCATGTATCCGATATACCAGATTCACTATATTGAAGAGTTTGTCAAGAGGCCCCCAAGGGACATCAGGGCGATCACAGTCGGGGACAGGGTGGTTGCTGCAATATACAGGACCTCCGGCGACGGAAACTGGAAGACCAACATGGCGCTTGGCGGAATTGCAGAGCCGTGCCCGGTCACTCAGGAGCTTGAGGAGATGTGCATCAAGGCAAAGGATGCAGTGCAGGGGGAGATTGTCGGTGTGGATTTGATGGAGAGCGAGGAGCACGGGCTCGTAGTGCACGAGGTAAACAATACGACAGAGTACAAAAATACGGTAAGGGTGTGCGGAGTGGACATTCCATCCATCATGCTAGAGTATGCAAGACAGGGTTAGGGCAGATTGGAAAGAGTAACGCCGGAATTTGCAACAAAGATGCTTGAAAGGACGCTCAGGTTCTATACGCCGTCCCTTGCCGAGAAGCCGCTGGCCGAATTTCTTGCAGACATGTGCGATAATCTTGGATTCAGGGATACTGTGATCGACGAGGTGGGCAACGTGATTGCAAAGAAGGGCTCCGGCTCCCCCAAGATCATCCTCTGCGGACACATGGATGTCGTTCCCGGAAAGATCAAGGTGAGGAGGGACGGGGACTATCTCTACGGGCGCGGTGCCTCTGATGCAAAGGCCCCCCTTATGGCCATGCTGCTTGCAGCAGCATCAGTGCAGGACGGGTGCGGGACCATAATCTTTGTCGGCGCAGTAGACGAGGAGGGAAACGCAACAGGGGTCAAGAACCTTGTCAAGAAGAGAATGGATGTAGACTATGCCATGTTTGGGGAACCAAGCGGGATCAACAGAATCACCATTGCCTACAAGGGAAGGCTTGCAATCAACCTCAGGATAAGCGTCAAGGACAGCTCGCATGCAGGCGCGCCGTGGCTTTCAAAGAATGCAATCTCAGAGTCGATGATCTTTGCAGAAAAGCTCAAGGAGAAACTGGAGAAGGGCCAGGAAGGCAAGACCAACGGAATGCTTCTGACTGCGACCATGACCCAGGTAAGGGGCGGAAGCAGTCACAATATAACCCCCAAGGAGTGCGAGATAACCTTCGACATCAGGATTCCAGTGGACATGAACTGCAAGTCGGTGGAGCAGGACATAGAGACCACGGTAAGGACGACAGAGGTGGAGCGGGGCGTCAATGCCATGTACTCCATACTTGACGAGACCGAGCCGTTTGAGGCGCCCCACGACTCGCCGCTGGTCAGGGCACTAATCATCGGCGTTATGAAAAACGGGAATAACAGACCCATGCTTATCAGAAAGACTGGGACCGGGGACATGAACATACTTGGAAGCAGGTGGGGCATCCCGGTTGTCACATACGGGCCCGGCAACCCCCACGAGGCCCACACGATCAACGAAAAGGTCTCTGTCAGCGAGTATCTGAAGGGAATTGAGATCATCAAGAGCACCCTGCACAACCTGAAGAGGCTTCACGACAAAAGGGTCAGCAGGCTGGGCACGATGGGTACCGGCACGGAAGGATCACAGGCATGAGAGCAGGCGCATGCCGGAAGGACAGGGCATGCTGTGGTTTGTAGGCCTTGGGATATCCGGGTTTGGCTCAATCCCAAACGAGGCACTGGGGATACTCTCAAGTGCAGACATGGTGTATCTGGAGCATTTTACCAGTCCCGTTGCAGAATCAGAGATCTCCAGGATCAGGGATGCCTCAGGAGGAGAAGGAGGAGGACGGTTCAAACTTGTCAAGAGATGGCAGGTGGAGGACGGCGGTGAGATTCTCAGGAATGCCAAAGACGGCGTGGTGGTTCTGGCATCGTACGGGGATCCCTTTGTAGCCACAACGCACACGGAGCTGAGGACAAGGGCAGCCGAGCAGGGCATAAGAACAGGATGCATCCATGCATCATCTGCAGTCACTGCAATGACTGGCGAGTGCGGCCTGCATTTTTACAAGATGGGAAGGCCGGCAACCATAATGAACGAGGCAAGGTCCCTGACAACCCCATACTATGTGACATACAGGAACATGATCCATGGAAATCACACAATACTCCTTTTGGAGTACAGCCAGGACGGGGATTTTTTTCTTGATCCCGGGGACGCACTGTCCGCACTCATCAAGACAGAGGAGGGCCAGGCAAGGGATGTCATGACGCCGTCCACATACTGCATAGTGGCATCAAGGATAGGCTCAGCAGACCAGTCGATTGTTGCAGGCATGATATCCAGTCTTGAAAAGATTGACTTTGGCATGCCGCCGCATGCAATAATCGTTCCCGGAAGCATGCATTTCACAGAATCAGACGCCCTAAAGTCATCATGCAGGTGCATCGACGAGCCGCTTGACAACTCCGGCAGGCTGAAGAGGATACCGGTTCAGATGCTTGAAAAGTACGTGCCGATGGTCAGGGAGGCCATCGAGGAGGTCAGGCCATACTGCAAGGACCAGGAGTCGCTGCAGGTTTTGGAGAATGCAGACCTGTATGTCAGGGATGCAGAAAAGTTTCTGGCAGACGGGCACGACGAGGTGGCGGTGCTGAGTATCGGGTATGCAGACGGGCTGGTAGACGCGCTGATGATTACAAACGGCCTGGGACCAAAGATGTAGCATGATGAATTATAGATAGGGAGAAAATGAGAGGGTTGTTGGATCAGAGTCAGAAGAAGATTCTTGCAATCATGTATACGTCCCAGATTACAGGAACCTCTCCCTTGGAGGAGATAGGAAGAAGCGGCATGCTTTCGGCAAGGAAGATTAAGGAGAGTATCGATGATCTGGTAAAGAACCAGCTTGTGGAGACGGACAGGAAGACGCTGACTGACTTTGGCCGCGACTCGCTGCAGGTGGTACTGGCAGGGGGCGTCTTTGACATAATCCATCCAGGACACATCCATACTCTTAATGCTGCAAAGGCGCTGGGCGACGTGCTTGTGGTGGTGGTTGCAACAGACAACACGGCAGTAAGGATGAAGAAGAAGGCGCCGCTGCACTCGCAGGAACAGAGGCAGGAGATGGTCAGAGCGCTTTTGATGGTGGATCTGTGTCTGATCGGACAGGAGGATGACATCTTCAAGACGGTAGACAACGTCAGGCCCGAGATCATTGCCCTGGGATACGATCAGATTCATCAGGAGAAGTTCATTACAGAGGGATGCAAGAAGATCAGCCTGAATGCGCGGGTTGCAAGACTCCAGTCCCCGATTCCGGAGATCTCCAGTTCAAAGATACAAAAAGAGTACGGCGAGTCAATCCACGGGATCTGAGCCGCCGATTGGAATCCTAATGGATACTCGGGATCCGTCTACAAGTCCGGCAGTCTCCCGTATGCACACCTCTGAGATCAGTTCCATTATGGATTCGTCATGATGCGTCCTTTCAAGCACGATAAGTTGGCATTTGGTTGTGTCGTTTAATACTGCCGAAAAACACATGACCCATCCGTATGTCCTCTGTCCGTCTGAAAAGCCATCTATCGTTACGCCGTCCATGCCGTCAAGCTGCCTTCTTGCCTCCAGGTAGACCCGCTCATCAAGCCTTACGTTGAGCGTGCCGGGAAATGGAACATACCCTATCTTGGACTTGAACTGCCTGGTGTATCCCTCCAGCCCCATATAGTATGCGCCCTCGCCCATTCCGGATACCAGCACCCCCTCAAGGTCCACATGTGACGGCGAGGAGTCGATGCATTTTTGGAGAATGGACGAGAGCCTGGATACCTCTGCAAATCCCTTGGGAGTCACCTTGACAGATATGCTCCCCCCGCTCATTATCCTCTCAATGAACCGGCCCTGCTCAAGATCCACAAGATGCTGCGAGGCTGCCTGCTGTGACCTTTTGATGCTTCGTCCAAGGGACGAGGTGGTAATCAGGATGTAGTTGTGTCTTGCGCCTGCAGACAGAAGATAAGAGAGGGTGAGAATGTGCTGAATCTTCAGTTCGGTCATCAGTCTATGTTATGCCAAGATCGCCAAACGTTTTGAGCTTTATGCCATCAGAGTTTGAGAGCCTTGCGATCCTGTGACCCATTATGCATGCAATGCCTGCTTTTCTGGCACCTTCCAGAAGCCTCTGGGTTATGATACCGTCCAGCAGAAGATACTGGACGCCGGACTGCGTAGCCAGTTTGTTGACAAGCTCGCTGATTGGAACCCTGAAGATCTGCTTGTTGCGGTTATCAAGTGCCACTGCCTCCAGGGTCTCGTTTAGATCAGGATAAACCTTGGAGGCAACGTCTGCCAATGGTTTGTCAGCATCATCCCGGAGCGAGACTGCAGGCCCTCCGGATTTTATCTCATCGGCGACCGGTCTTAGGATCTCGTCTATCCTCTGCGGGGTAAGCTCCTCGACTTCAACGCCGTGGTCGGCCCTGAGTTCGTAATCCAGCGGGACGATGGACTTTAGCTCCTTTAGGATGAAACCGCCTGACCTGTCCCCGTCAAGGAATGCAACGATTGTGTCCTTGGTGGCACACAGTGTTTTTATCGACTCGTCAATCTTGGCACCCTCGATTGCAATTGCGTTGTCATAGCCTGCACGAAGAAGGTTGATTACGTCTGCCCTTCCTTCCACCAGGATTATCCATTTGGAGTCATGTATACCAGGACTGCATGTAAGTTTTGATGATCCGTATGTGGAGAGTTTTCTAGAGTCGCTCTGATGAACGTCGTTTAGCATGCTCTCGCCCTCGCTGACAGTCTTGGTTGCCCATCTCTGCTTGATCTCCTTTGCGCGCCTGACTATGTCATCCTTTTTTGCGGCCCGCACATCGTCAATTGCATCAAGTTTGAACGTGCAGTCAAACGGTCCCACCTTGTCTATACTCTCAATGCCTGCGGCAATCAGTGCGCAGGTATCAATATCTGTGCTCATAGGAATCAGAACATCTCCTGAAGTTGTGTTAGTCGTGGACTTTGCGTTGACCTCGATGCGTCCCACCTTGGAGACACGCTGAAGTTCATTTAGATTCATCTCGGGGCCAAGCAGTCCTTCTGTCTGGCCAAAGATGGCACCTATTATGTCCGCCCTTTCGACTAGCCCATCAACTTTATAGGAAAGTTTAACGTGATACTTGACAATTCCTGATTGGGGCATAAATTATTCATCTCCTTAATCATCATGACATTAATTCCAATATACGATATATGAGGGTATCGGATGGGTTGCGGTACGCACTCAGTACGCGTTCACCTCCCCCCTCCATTTGGTGCGACACTGTTGAGCCTTTTGGCACATATGACAATTGGATGGGTCAGAATTTACAAACAAAATTAGATTTTTTAGATTAGGTGATTAAAACGGCTGCACGTGAGATGTGAATTACCATGACCCACACGCACGTGCGCCAATATACACACGCAGAATCCGTATTTAAGAATGCAAACTGCACGGCGTCGCGGCGGATGCAGGTGCAGTCCTGAATGGTTGTCCCGAAATCCGAAAGGATCATACTGCAGGCAGAGCTGCGCCGCGTGTGGGGAATCGTGGAGATCCTGCTGGGCCTGGTCGCAGCCTCTCTGGGAACCACCGGAAAGACGCTGGCTGTCGTTATCGAGGAGACGGCGCACCAGGCAGAGGAGATCCGGACCCTGAAGGCAGAGAAGAAGCAGCTGGCCCGGGAACTTTCAGTCCACGAGAGTTGGAACCATTCATCCAGGGGCGCCGTGCTGTTTACCCGGAAGCGAAGAGCCTTCAAAAGTGATCCGCAGGTAAGGGCAGACACGGGCGATGCCCCAGATACGGGCAAAAAGCCCGGACACCGGCCGGGTCAGCCGGGAGTCTCCCACGGCCGCAGGCCGGCTGACATCAGGATGTGCAGTGCGCCCATGTGCAAAAACTGCGGCGGCACCTACATGCTGCCCGAGGATGCCTTTTGGAAGACGGTGATAGATGTCACCGAATCCGGCAAGCCAGTCTGTTATGCCGAGATGATCGCGCCCGGGTACTGCCTCACGTGCCAGGCAGTCACGTATCCTGACGCGGACTCGATTCCCGGAACGTGGTTTGGCCCCAACCTGAGAAAGAAGATTGCCAACATGCACAGGGTATCGGTTTCGCTCAGAAGCATGCAGTACCTGCTGGCATCAAACCACGGCATCAGGGCATCACTGGGGTGCATATCCCACGCCCTAGAGGCAATAGCAACGCGCGGCAGCCTCGGAGACGCCCCGAGGCTGCCGGAGCCAAAGGAGGACATGCCGTCTCCCTTGTTCGGGGCGCCGTTCCCCACGCCTGCGCGCCCCGAACCCGACGCCGGCGGCCATACCGCATGGAACGGCCTGATGAGGCGGCCGCTCATCACGCAGATAACAGAAAAGATGAGCATGGCGCCAAGCGTGTCCGAAGACGAGTCCGGCGAAAAGGTCGCAGGAAAGAACGTGCAGGCCATACTACTGATCTCAAAATACTGCGTGCTGGTATGCATCAGGCCTGACAAGACCAAGGAGACCATGAGGGACGTGCTTTGGATGGTGCTGAACAGGCCGTTCGTGGCAGACATGTACCGTGCCGGCAACGCCCTTGAGGGGGACTTTCAGACGTGCTTTGTCCACGTGGTTCGCAAGTGCGAGGGCCTGGCCATACGCCACGGAGTCAATTCCTTCGAGTATGCGTGGTACGTGACGCTGCTCAAGATATATCGGGACGCCAAGACCGCCGCAAGGAATGCACTCGAGATGGCCGGCAGGGCAGAAGAGTCGGCCTGCGACGCAGGCCGACTCGTCAAAAACACCCCGGGACTGGAAGAATACGTCAAATCAAGCCAGGATTCCCTGCAAAAACGCATCCTGACGCTCGTCGATGCCTGCCGCAACGGATGCGTCTCAGACGAGAAGAGCCGCGATTTTGCAGGCTCGCTTGAACGCGCCGCGCCATACCTTACAGAGTTTATCAGGCATCCTGGAATGGACGGCAACAACAACGCGTGCGAGAGGGCCGTACGAACGCACATCGTAAGGCCGCGCGACATACACCACGCGTTTCCCAACTGGAAGGCAGCCGACACTTTTGCCAAACTCCAGACGATTCACGCCACGGCAGAAAAGCTTGGAATGTTCTCGGGGGACGCGGTGACTGCCGATGCCTCGCAGGACATGTTCGGGTCCGGAATACCGCCCCCGATATTTCCGAATCTCAAATAACCGTGCCACGACATCCCGCAGATCCGGATCGTTGCCGCACCATTTGGCTTAGGCAGGATGCATCGCAGATCATGCCGCAAAAAGCCTCAGGCCTGCCTGCAGGATGGCATTGCCATACATTTTCACACCGACGTGTCTTCTGGTGGATGATTCCATGATGGAGTCAATCACATGCCCATGTATGACATCCCGACTAGCGTGGAATTGGCAAGGGGGGAGGTGAACGCGTACCGCACTCATGTCCATTATAACCACAGGCATAATTCATTGCAAGTTCGTGCCCAGGATTGTATTGAACGAGTCCGTACGGGTTGCGATCGTGTGCCCGGAACAGCCAGTTCCACCACATCATCCGTGAGGCACACATACAATGCCGGACACACATGCACGACAGAATCACCCACCGTTAGCTGGCCGTGTCCTGTACACGGGATGCCGGTTGGCACAACGAGTAGTTTGGCCCAGCATACGCTAGGCCGGAATCGAAAAATAAGTATGTCTTGCTTATTCGGTGCTGAATGAGTGACCGCAAGAGCACGATTTTGTGACGTTTGGATTGTTGACCTTGAATCCAGAGCCCATCAGGCTTTCGATATAGTCTACATTTGCGCCCTGTAGGTGATCAACGCTGTAACTGTCGACTAGGAGCTTGACTCCGTTCTCCTCCAGAACAATGTCGTCTTCTTCGGGTGCCTTTTCAAAACCCATGCCGTAAGACAGGCCGGAGCATCCTCCGCCCTGGACATAGACCCTAAGGTACTCGGGAGATTCAGCCTCCTCCTTCATGAACTCTTTGATCTTATCAGCAGCCTTTGGGGTTACTGCGATCATCTTCTGTACTTGTTCAGATGCCATAATGTGTAAAAATACCACTCGTAATTATAATAAGCTTTTCGTGCCCTTCCAACGGGGTTTGATGGAGATCAATGCTGCTGCCAGGATGCCTTGAGGAGTGCACCTCTACAAAACCAAGCGAGTGCCCAGACAATACAGTTTGGCACACGGATCAACGATGGTTCGCCAAAAATCCAAGCATAAGCGTTGTCAAGGAGCAGACAATACAGTTTGGCACACGGATCAACGATGGTGTGACCTTGTATTCCCAGGATGGTGGTGCTGAGGGCGGCATGCATTCCATGCTGAAGGAACCGTCGTGTGGATGCCGGGGGATGATGACGTCGGCAGCACCCCACAGGCACGACTTGAAATGTAAAATTCATCAGAATGAAATGGTTGTGTGATTATTTCTTTGACTTTTGGACAAACGCAGTCATGCGCTGCTCCCTGTCAGGGTGGGTAAAGCAGTTTCTCCACGCGAGAAGCTCGATTCCAAGTCCGGTGTCAAGATCCGCGTTTCGTCCCTTGTTGATTGCGACCTTGGACATCTGAACGCCCATGGTAGAGTTTGCAGATATCTTTTGTGCCATCTTGAGGGCCTCCTCCTGCAGCGATGCAAGCGGAACGACGTGATTTACAAGTCCAATCTCCCTTGCCTCTTCTGCCTTGACCATCTTGCCGGTGTATACAAGCTCCTTTGCCTTTGCAATTCCCACGATTCTCATGAGTCTCTGTGTTCCGCCCCAGCCCGGGGGGATGCCAATGGTGACCTCCGGCTGTCCAAGCTTGGCAGTATCGGATGCTATTCGGATGTCGCAGGACATTGCAAGTTCGCACCCGCCTCCAAGCGCAAAGCCGTTGACGGCTGCAATGGTCGGCTGCCTTACAAGTTCGACTGTGGAAGTGACAAGCTGCCCGGTCTTTGCATATTCCACTGACTCGTCTGCGGAGATCTTTGACATGTACTCAATGTCTGCCCCTGCAGAAAACGCCCTGTCTCCCTGGCCGGTCAGGATTATGACCCGAACGTCGTCATCCAGATTCAGCGCCTCAAAAGTCGAGATAAGTTCCTTTGCTACTGCGGTATTCATGGCGTTGAGTTTTTCAGGCCTGTTGATTGTAACAGTGCATATGCCATCGGATTTGGATGTGGTGACCAGAGACAATATGGTTTGCCCAGCCATGCTTGACTTAAATGTTATCTTTTACACAGCTAACCCAAAAGTAATTTTGTCCACGTAACGCACATGCGCCAAAACATGGCTGCAGAAGCATTCGACCTAGATGATCAGTGTCAACGCACGTCACATCGGACCGCATTCCGGGCTCGGGATGGTTGTTGTGCAGATAAGTGGATTCGGGGATGCACGGCATGCACCACCACACAGGACAACCCAGAATCCATAATATCCTTGCCGGGTTTTTATTTAAGCGCACCCGTGCGGCGGCAAGGCGTGCCGTGCAGGCACAAACGCAGCACGCCCCGGGGAGGCAGCCGGGATGAGCAGACACGGCGTGCCCTCCAATCAGGGGGCAAACAAGATCATGCGCGACTTCCGAAACAACTCCCGGATCCGCTGCCAAATGATGCCGGGACTCTGCGACGTCGTCGGGTCGATCGTCCCTCTTCCGGCCGGACGCAACAGGAAATACGGCGTATCGGACCTGAGCGACGGCATGGTGAGGGGAGCCATCCTTGACACGTCAGTCGGCGGCGCGGCCAACGGCATGCGGCCAACATCGGAGGCCGGAGACGCAAGGGCAGGCCATGCGGTTCCAAGTGACGAGTGGTTCCGGCTGAGGCTGCTTGGCATCGACGAGGACAACATGGCGTGCCGGTTCAGGCAGGCAGTCTCTGGGCAGCTGGACCGGCTGGGACAGGCAGGCATGCTGCCTGTCGAGGGGCTCACAGTCGCCATAGACATGCACCTGATATCCCGGTATGACCGAACGCGCGGTCCCGAGCTTGCGCGCTCTAGGTACAAAAACGGGACAAAATATTTTGAAAGATACATCACCGCCCAAGCAGTCAACCCCGGCGCGCGCCTGAACCTTGCCGCGCTGGGCGTGCCGGCGCTCACGTCAGGCCCGGACATGGCAGGAGCCGTGCTTGACGGCTGCCTTGCCGCAGGAGCCAAGATCGGCCTTGTCCTGATGGACAGGGAATTTTTTGCAATGCAGACGATCGACGCGCTAAACAGCAGGGGAATCGACTACCTCATGCCTGCCAGGAACACCCCCGGGGTGGCAGAGGCGCTGCGGGAGTTTGCAGAAGGCACCAGAAACGCAGTCTCAGAGTACGTCATGCACGGCCGGGGCAAGTCGGCATCGTGCTTTCTGTCCATAGTGAGGCGAAAGGGCTGCCAAGATCCCAACGCCAAACCAGAAGAGAAGTACATCGGGTTTGCCACCAGCGTGCCGGGCATAAACCCCGACGCGTATGCCGCCCGATGGGGGATAGAGACCGGATACGCCAAGATAGAGAGCATGAGGGCCAAGACGCGCAGCCGCAACCGCGTCGCGCGCCTCTTCTGCTTCCTGTACTCCCTGCTGTTATTCAACCTGTGGGTTGCAGCCAACGCGCTTTTGGCGTTCCGGTCAGGAGACCATGCCGGCCCCAAGACCACGCAGACTGCGCTAAAGTTCGTGCTGCTGTTGTGGATCCTTGGGCAGCGGCCCGGTCCCGAACCCCCGCCGGGCTTGCCTGACTTGCCCGGCGTCCGGCCAGTGCCCGCCTGATCTCATCTGTTGCCTGCCTGCCTGCATGCCGCATGACAGGGCATATTGCGCACATTTTTTCACGCCGCGTCGATATCTGCACATCACATGGACAGGATGCCAGCACTCCGGGTTTGGGATGCGCGTGTCGGTCGACTAATTCCGTTTTCATGGAACCTGCGGGCAGTTTTACATCAGAATGCATGGCATCACGTGTTGGACTTGCGTGTAGTGAATTAGATTTGGGTTAGATGTTACAGGGGCTGTAAAGATACAGGTATACGGATAACACTGTAAAGTTGGGTACATGAATGTGGATCTTCTCCAGGCTGCGCCCGGTGGCTGTATTGTGTATTTGCCTAGCACCAGCGCCTCACTTGGGGTGTCGCCGTGCTCCGATCCTCGCCAGTTCTATCCATGCGTCGCTTCACCATCGCGCAACACGAGAAAGTGATAAGGGGTCTCAAAAAAAACGATTCGGCGCTCCTTACGGGCCTGCAACTCTACCACAACTACGTCAGGCCTCACCAAGGACTGGACGGCGACACCCCGGCAGACAGGGCAGGCATCAGGATAGAAGGAAGCAACAAGTGGATGGCCCTCATCCAAGCGGCGGCAAAAAACCCATAAATTGTGCTTTAAAACTGAGCTGTGTCATAATGGGTATCACGTTTCCCCCCTTTTTTTGGCACGTTCTTGGCGCAGTCGGCACCATGCTTAGCGGACTCGTGTTTATTCTCAGCATATACATCATACCTGACACCATTATGCGAGGATTGGAGAAGGGCCGTCACATCGGGGACATAATATTCAGCGAGTCCATACCGATATACGGATTGATTCTCATAGCAGTCAGCGGGACTGCACTTGTCATAATAGCCAGGCGGTTCATCCGGTATATCCTCGCAGGGATCGGGAAATCATGATCATTCCTTTCTTTTTTTATCATCATTCTGGAAAAGATTCACCATGTGCCCGGCTTTACAGCGTTATTCATGTACCTGTATCTTTACAGTTCCCCTTTACATGATGTGCGCGGGCCGTTGCTGTTCGCCAAAACATGTGGCCGTTGCTGACTCCAAAGAGGATGGGCATCAAAGTTCCTCCCCTCCCACGCCTTGCCTATACGTAGACTCGCGGCACGCCCGTGTCATCAGAGTCAGCATGCAGGGTCTCCTTTGGCACTTTCGACAGTCTCAGACACATACGGTTTTGTGACATCCAAGATCTGCATGCCGCTGCCGCTGCCCGTCAGGGCGTATGTGCGGCCGTCGTCTGCCCCAAAAAGCGTGATGTACCAGGGGTACGGATCCAAGGAAAAACTCGCCTCGCCTGCAAGCGTGTTGTTTAACAGCATCGGAGCATACAGATCGGTGACATTCAAGATCCGTATGCCGTCTTCGCTGCCCAGCATAACGTACGTGCGGTTATCGTGGGATCCGGCCACCGTGACCGGCGTGCCGGGATGCAAGATGAGTGTGTCATCCTCCGTCGGCATGATGCCTACCGGTACGGGGCCGTACGGGTCAGTGACATCCACAATGTGCAATCCGCTTGCATAGTCTGCAAGCAGGGCGTATGTGCGACCTTCGGGGGACTCGAAGATGACGGTCTAATCGGCTGCGGTAAATGTGTAATTTCCCACGCCGCCCCGCAGGGTGCCTGTCAGTGCCGGCTCTGATGGATTGGCAATATCCACAATGTGGATGCCCCAATCCCCGGTCACCAAGGCATAGTCGCGTCCGTCAGGCTGCTGCTGCGGCTGCCTGTACACTGCGATTGCGTGTACGCCGCCCAAAATATCAAAGCCGTCTTCTGCCAGCATGCCCCCTGCAAGAACAGGTGCTGACGGATCGGTAATGTCTACAATGTGGATGCCTATGCGGTGATCCGCGATCATGGCGTAGGCTCGATCGTCGGTCGGTTGGAGGATGGCGATGCCGGTTATCCATTCTGACTCGAACCCGTCTTTGCCGTCCCGTATGCTGCCTGCAGGACTCGGATTGTGAGGATCGGTGACATCTGCAATCTGAACGCCTTCAGCACTGCCCACCAGGGCGTAGGAGCGGCCGTCAGCAGACCTGAGGGACGCGATATGGCCTGCGCGGTCCAGGGTGTCAAATCCGTCCTTTCCATCCCACATGCTGCTTACCGGGACCGGCGCGTGCGGGACTGTGACATCCACGACATGAACGCCGTCAGTGCCGGTTCCCAGGGCATATGTATGGCCGTCGCCTGGCCCAAAGACGGCGTGGTAGGAGGCCGTGCCTATGGCAGAAATGCCGCTCTGATCATCCCACAGGGTACCCACCGGCACCGGCTGGTGTGGGGAGGTAATATCCATAATCTGGACGCCCTCGTCGCTGACAGTGGCCAGATAGACGATGCCGTCAGACTGCTCAAAGAGTGCCATGCTGGAGACTATTCCCATCTCATAAAAGCCACCCTCGCCGTCTTGTATCTTGCCTGCCAGGACAGGCGCGCGCGGATCGGTGATGTCCATGACCAGCACGTCCCAGCCCCCGGCTATGGCTGCATATGCGTGGCCGTCTGGCGACTCAAAGACCTTGATGGATCGAATGTGGGATCCTATGTCAAATCCGTCATCCCCGTTTCGAATATCATATATCGGGACCGGCGCGCGCGGGTCTGTGACGTCCATGAAAAGTATGCCTGTGGGGATGATTCTTGCATCCTCTCCGTTAAAGGTCGATGTTACGCCGTTGTTGGCTATCATGGCATAGACGTGTCTGTCAGACGACTCGAACGTGGCCATCGTTTCTGCATGGAAAAGCCCTGCAGCATACTCGCCTGGGATGAGGATCACTGGCAGTTCTGAAATTGCATCCACTGATAGCAAGAATCGCTCTGCTGGATAGCCGTCATGGCGCACAACTGCCACGGGCACGGGATTGTGTGGATCGGTGACATCCTCGATGTAGAGGCCGAAAATGGGAGATGCAGACATGGCATATGCGTGGCCGTCCGGCGACTCAAAGACCGCTCCGTTATGGTGCACGAAGAAATTGTCGCGTCCATCGTTTACGAGTACGGGGTCGTGCGGATCTGTCATGTCGACAATCCGAACCTCGCTGCTGCCTTCTACCCAGGCATAGGTGTGGCCGTCTGATGGCTCGAATATTGTGGTGTCGTAAGCGTCATCTAAAACGCCAGGATCACCCCGAGCATCATTAACAGGTACCGGACTCTGCGGATCCGTCACGTCCAGGATCATGGCATCGCTGCCGGCAAGCAGCGCATAGTTCCGACCCTCCGGCGACTTGAACACCTCCACGTCCATGCGCCACGACTCTTCCGAACTCTTGTATGATATGCTACCTATTTGAACCGGGACATGCGGATTGGTCGCATTCACCACCAGGATGCCATCGGAGCGTCCGGCAACCAAGAGATAGGTGTGGCCGTCTGACGACTCAAAGTATTCTATATCCCCAACCTGGCTCCAAACAGGTGCCGTCTTGTTGACCTGTATTCCTCCCACGTGCATGATGCCGGTTACAGTACAGGTAAGTGTTCACGTCGTGCCTAATTCAGTTCACTCTTGGGTAAATTTTGTGCAAACCACAGATCCAAATAGGATGGTAATCCAAACCCGATGTGAAAAGCCAGGCTGAACTCAAAAAGATGTACACGGATCTCAAGACTGAGAACATCAAGCTCAAGCAGACGATTGAGATGCAAGGGCAGATAATTGAGGAATTGAATCTGGCAGTTGCTGATCTTAAGCGCAGGCTGGTGCGGCATGACAATTACAACACCCCGTCATCACAAAAAAGGGGGCCCGGATGGCCTGACACAAAGGGAAAAGGCGACGAAAAGAATGCCTACAATAAATCCACAAAAGCCTCCCGGGATCAAAAGGACCGCGTGGATGCGGCCGGCAGCGGGAAGTCGCGCGGGGGGCAAAAAGGCCACATGGGCCGCACCCGCAAGCCAAAACCCACCGAGTTTGAGGAACACACCCCGGAGGCCTGCCCCGAATGCGGCTCGGGTAGCCTTTCCATAGTGCAGTCAGAAAAACGCGACATTACCAGAGTGGAGCGCACGATAAAGGTCATCACCACGCGCCACACCATAAACACGTGTCGCTGCTCCTGCGGTCTGGTGGACATCAAGCCCGAGACCGGCCTTCCAGACAAGGGCAGCTACGATCCGAGCATAACGACTGATGTTGCAGACGATTACGTGTGTCGCATGCCGTTTAGGATGATCGCAGACCGCATGTCGCGGTACGGAATTACACTCTCCTCGGGCACGGCGCACAACATAATGCGCAGGCTGGGAACGTCGCTGGGCGCCCCTGCGGCAGCCATTGCCGCCATGATACGCAAGGCCAAGATACTGCACGCCGACGAGACATCGATTCACCTAAACGGCCGCAACGTCTGGGTGTGGATACTGCACGATCCGCTGACCGGGCACGCGCTGTACGTGATACGGGACAGCCGGGGGGCAAAGGTTCTGAAAGAAGCGCTTGGGGGTTGGGACGGCACGTTAGTGTGCGACGGCTGGACGGCGTACGGAAAATACCGCGTCCAGCGCTGCTGGTCGCACATAATACGCGAGGCCAGGGACATCTGCAACCGCAATCCGGACTGCCCAGGCGCGCGCAACGTCCTGAAGCACCTGCGCATAATCTATGATTATGCCAGAAGGGCAAGCAGGAAACGCTCGCGCTCTCTCCGGGACAACGCGTCTGCCATGCTGACGTCATGCATCGAAAAGATCGTTGCAAGGTACGCCGACGATCCAATATTGGAAAAATTCATGGTCAAGATCAGCAATGCTGGCAGCGACCTGTTCCGGTTCGTGCTGAACCCAAAGATCCCGCCTACAAACAATGCTGCAGAACGCGGGTTGCGCGAGATAGTCGTGCACAGAAAAATACGGGGCAGCATAAGGGCAGAGGAGACGATGACGTGGATGGCGAATTTCTTTTCATGTGTAATGACATGGAAAAACAAGAAATTGGATTACTTGGCGGAGATTGCAAAATACGCCTAAAAATGAGTTAAACCACGTGAACACTTACCAGTACAGGTAGGCGGGACATTGATAACAGCCAGCAGTATTGCAGTTGCTGCAAGCACCGCAGAGATACTCGCGTAAATGACACGTCTGCGCGTGCCGGTTTTTCTCACAACCCCGTTACGCGGATGTCGCATAAATACTGCATTGGATAGTGGCGTGAACGGCACTCATGCGGTATTCAGGATCCTCTTTGGCATGATGATGTCTATTTTGAGATTTTTCCCCAGTGGGCAAGCGCGGACGCAGCTGCCACCCAGTCCCGCAGATCGTCATAGACTGGAACGCCTCTTGCCTCAACGAGACGCGAGACCTTCTGCGTGTATGGTCCGCCGTTTCCCCCGACAAGAACAGGCTTGCTCTTCTCATTGGAGAAATCTGCCAGATAATCAATGATTACCTCATCAAGCGGATCGTCTTGGAATACGAACCATGGCATTACAATGTCCACGTTTGGATCGTCCATGAAAGTCTTGATTACAAACTGATAGTCCTCGGCACTGGCGCCGCCTGTAACATCAGCAGGATTGCCCTTGCCTATCACGTAGGTTGGCGGAAAATGCTCCTTCATGTGCTTGAGTGACTTTGAGGTAACCTTGGCAAGCCTCAGCCCCATTCTGTCAAAGTGGTCAATTGCCCCAATCATCGGGCCCGCACCGTTGCTTGTCATTGCAGCCCGGTTGCCCCTTGCGCCCGGCTGCCAGGTAAGTGCCTTTGCAACAGCTGCTAGCTCCTGATAACTGTCAACAGAGATGATTCCAGCCTGCTTGAAGGCACCCATTATTATTGCATTTGAACCCCCAAGGGAGCCGGTGTGCGATGCGGCCTGTTTTGCGCCAAGTGCGGTCCTGCCGCTCTTCCATATGACAACAGGTTTCTTTGTCTCCTTCATTACGCGCTTTGCAGTATTGATGAATTTTCTTCCGTCTCCGAATCCCTCGACGTAGAGTAGGATCACGCTGGTCTGGGGATCGTTTGCAAGGTACCATATCATGTCTGCCTCGTCCACATCAGAACGGTTTCCATAGCTTACCATCTTTGAGAGTCCGAATGCATCGGCAGTCTCCAAAAAGCTGATTCCCATGGTTCCGCTTTGGGAGAGCAGTGCAACAGTGCCCAGTTTTGCACGTATCATCCTCTCCTGTCCCTGAAACGCACAGTCAAGTCTGTTTGCAGCATTGAACATTCCGATACAGTTTGGTCCTATGATTCGGATGTTGTACTTTGCAGACAGTCGCTTGATCTCTGCCTCATACGCGGCCCGTTTTCCGCCGAGCTCCTTACCACCGCCGGAGACTATCACCACGCTGTGAACCCCCTTTTTGGCACAGTCCTTCAGGATGGGGGGCGTGATTGAGAGGTCTACTGAGACGACTACGAGATCAACATCGCCGGGAATATCTGCAACCGACGGATAGCACTTTTTCCCAAATATCTTGTCTGCCTTGGGATTGATTGGGTACACCTCCCCCTTGTAGTCGTAGTTTACAAGGCTGTCTAGTATGGAGTTTCCAATTTTGCCCTTGCTTGTGGAGGCTCCCACGAGCGCGACTGATCTTGGCGTAAAGAACTTCTCCATGTGATCCTTGTTTGGCTTTGCCTTTGAGATAGAGTTCTTTTTTACAGCATCATTTAGGATGATCTTTGCGTCAACGACATAGTGGGACTTTGGGTATACCACCACGGGATTAAAGTCGATGCTGTTGATATAGTCTGCATTCTCCACGCCCAGTTTTCCAATGCTGGCCAGCATGCCGGCGACCATTCCAAGATCAACAGGATCACTTCCCCTGAATCCCTTGAGAAGTTGCGAGCCCTTTAACTCGTTTAGCATGGACCTTGCATCAGATGTTGTGATTGGGAGCATTCTGAATGCGACATCCTTCATTACTTCGGTCATGATTCCCCCGAGTCCGACCATTATTACCGGGCCAAACTGCGGATCGTTTTGGATTCCCACTATTAGTTCCACGCCCTTTGGAACCATCTTTTCAAGAAGGATTCCCTTGACGTTTACGCCCTTTTTCTTTGAGAGCCTACCATACATGTCGTTGAATGTCTTTTTTACATCTCCGATATTGTCTATTCCCACCTTGACTCCGCCGACATCAGTCTTGTGGAGTATCTGAGGTGATACCACCTTCATTACCAGCGGAAAGCCGATCTTCTTGGCCTTTTTTACAGCATCTGCCTCGGATGTCACAAGCGCAAAGGGGGGAACCTTGACACCATATTCTTTGAGAATGGATTTTGAGAGTTCCTCGGTGATAATCTTGTGGTCTGTCTGGATGGTCTCCTCGAATATCGTCTTGACATCAGGCATGATATACCGATGAGGCTAAAGTTCATTATATTAAACTTGTGTGGACATATTCGGGAGCTGTATAGTCCCGAAAGTTGTTCACCCCCCACATGAGGCTCCGGCCCGGGGTGGACATGCCCAATGAAGGACATTATCCGCGGCATGGCATCGCGTGCAAGATTACTGGGAAATGCAGTCAGCCTGTCCCTTACCAGAAACGACGGTGTGTGGGTTTCCCGTCGGTGGAGACGCTCGGCCGTGTGGCGTCATATAGGAAGACGGAGAGTGCGAGTGATGAAAAAGCTTGACCAGTCCAAAGTCGAATGGATCATACAAGAAAAGCGCAAGAATTCCCGCAACAAAGAGATTGCAGCAAGCATGGGAGTGTCGGTCCGCTGGGTCCAAAAGCTGTGGAAGAGGTACAGGGACAAGGATCGGATCGCGTATCCTGCTCCCATGGGCAGGCCCAAAAAGTGCGCGCCCGGGAGGCGGGATCATTCGGCGGTTTTATCGGCTGCGTCCACTGCAGTCCACGGGGCAGCGTCCCTGGAGCGCATCATAAAGTCGCTTACAGGAATACATATCCCACACAACGTCCTGCACAGGATATTGAAGGATGCCGATTTTGCAGACACCCAGCCAAGGAAGAGCCAGCGCCGCAAGTGGATCCGCTACGAGCGCGAGCACTCCAACTCGATGTGGCACACAGACTACAAACAGCTTGACGACGGCAGGTGGTTCCTGTGCTATGAAGACGACGCCTCGCGCTTCGTGACCGGATTTGGGGTATTTGAGGAGGCGACAACCGAAAACGCCCTGAAGGTGCTCGACGAGGCCATAAAAAATTACGGCAAGCCCGCATCGATCCTGACTGACCGCGGCGCCCAGTTCTATGCCACGGAATCCGAGGTCAAGAAGAAGGGAGCCTCCAGGTTCGAGCAGAGGCTAGTCGAGCTTGGAATCAGGCACATACTGGCGCGCGTGCGGCACCCCCAAACCAACGGCAAGCTGGAGCGCCTGCACGGGGAGATGCAGCGCAAGCTGCGCCGGTTCGAGGCGGCATCTTCTGCCAAGACCAGGCGCGGCGCCTCAGGGGATTCCCACGTTGGAGGGCCGTTTTGCACCGCGCCAGCAAAGGATCCCGTGGAGCGGTTCATGGAGTGGTACAACCACGACCGGCCGCACATGTCCCTTGACTGGGACAACCTCGAGACCCCGGCGCAGGCATTCGAAAGAAAGATGCCCCCTGCAGGAGAGATGGTAGTGGACGGCCAGACCGGTGAGGAATACCGCGCAGAATAGCTGTCCGGCACGACGTCACAACCGCGCCCCATCCTGGGGGATGTTGCGCACAATTTTTTGAAAGTCGCCATGCGTGGAGTGGAAATGACAAAAATTCATGATTCCGGACGCAGGATCCAACACAAGACAATTATGCAACAGCCGGCAACATCAAACATGGAAGTACCTCCAAGTCTTGGAGGGGGGCGAACTACTTTCGGGATCCCACAGACATATTCGGGAGCTGCCGGCGAGTCTGCAGGATTCCAGAAATCATCTAGAACCGTCAGGAATCACGAACCGGCTACCAGGATGCACGTCATGCAGGGATCATCTGACACAACATAACAATCCCATGCAGACACAGCAATATGCAGAACAGGTGTCATGATGCAGATTACAGCCCAAACGTCGATTTGAAGTTGTCATAGAACAGGTTCATGTTTGAGTGGACGGTTTGAATCTGTTCATCCACATCCATCCGAATCCGCTGTATATCCAGGGTTCCTGCAGAATGCCTCTGGAAGTTGTCAAGCCAGAGATTGACCATCCTGGCATCTACCTCCAAATGGAACTGTACTCCCACCGCGCACCTGTACTGGAATGCCTGGTTTGGATAGTACTCAGATGATGCAAGCCTGAGCGCGCCTTCAGGCAGATCAAAGGTATCCCTATGCCAGTGAAAGACGGTAAACGGGTCTTCAAATCCTGAAAACAGCGGCGAATCGCTACTTGTCTTCAGATCGCTGTAAAAGCCGATCTCGGTCCTTGGCCCCCGGTACACGCTCCCGCCAAGGGCCCTGGCAATGAGCTGCGAGCCCAGACAGATCCCCAGAACAGGGATGTCGTGGTCGACAGAATCCCTTATCAGGTTCTGCTCTGCATGAAGGTACGGCAGATCGTCGTTTGCACTCTCCGGTGCCCCCAGTATGACGACAAGGGCAAAATCCGCGTCCGGGATTGGATCACGTTTTGCATTTATTGAGACGGTATCAAATCCGTCATCGGCAAGCAACCGGCCCAAATGTCCTGAGCCCTCGGCGCGCGTGTTCTGTACAAGCAGTACGCGGGACATCACACAAGGTATGGCCAGTTATTCCTAATATGTGCTGGTGTACCGAGGTAGACCGACGTATGGTTCAGGATTCGCAACTGACAGGTATATTCGGCTATTATTATGGCCAGATGCCCTTCTGGTTGAATGCCTCAAGAACTCTGGACACTGCAAGAACCATTGTAGCCTTTCTCATGTCAATTTTGTGCTTTTTGGATAGGGCGTATGCATCCTTGAAACCGGCAGTGATGTTCTTTTCCATCTTGCTTGCCACATCATCAAACGACCAGTAATAACCCATGTTGTTCTGTACCCATTCCAGATAGGAGATGCAGACGCCGCCGGAGTTGGCAAGAATGTCAGGTATTATCAGGATGTTGTTTTTGTATATTATTGGATCAGCCTCCGGGAGTGTGGGCCCGTTTGCCGCCTCGGCAATAATCTTGCATTGAAGATTCCTTGCAATTTTGGCATTAATTTGATTCTCCAGTGCGCCTGGAACCAAAACGTCACATTTTGTAGTAAGCAGTTGTTCGGTTGTGATACCCTTGCTGCCGCGGTAGCCGACTACAGAGCCTGTCTTTTGCTTGTGTTCAAGAATCTTCTCAACCTTTGCTCCTCTTGGAATGGATATAGCGCCCCTAGAGTCGCTGACCGCAATCACCTTTGCGCCCATCTTTTCAAGATAGATGCCTGCAAATGTCGACGCGTTTCCAAACCCCTGAAGTACGACCTTGGTGCCTTTCAGGTTCAGTTTCAGCGTCTTTGCAGCCTCCCGTACCGTGTATGCAGTACCCAATCCTGTAGCCACATTTCGTGCAAGTGATCCACCCATGGAGATTGGCTTTCCGGTAATGACTCCAGGGGAGTACTTGTTGCCGTTTAGTTTGGAAAATGTATCCATAATCTGAGTCATCTCCCGACCGGTGGTGTAGACATCGGGGGCGGGAATGTCCTTTTCTGGTCCTATTATCTCGGAGATCTTGTAGGCAAATCCACGTGTAAGCCTCTCCATCTCGCCGTCACTGAGTTTTTCAGTCTTGGGGTTTACGTATATTGCACCCTTGCCACCACCTAGGGGAACATCGACTATTGCACACTTCCATGTCATCCATGAGGACAGGGCCATGACCTCGCGTTCCATATACTCGACACCGCCTTTTGGATCAAAGTATCGAATACCACCCTTGTATGGGCCCCTGTCGTTATTGTGCTGGCTTCGAAAGCCGGTAAATATCCTGATGCTTCCATCATCCATCTTCACGGGAATCTTTACCCTCAGTACCTTGTTTGGCATTGCCAGATACTGACGCAGCCCATCATCTGAAATTTCAAGTATGTCACATGCGTCATTTACCTGCTGCGTGGCATTTGCAAAAGGATCTGCCTTGACCAAATATATCATTTCTCACAGACATCCGTCCTATATAAACCAAATATGTCGTGGGTTTGTACACACTCAGTCTCCTTAGACACAGGCATAATTCATTGCAAATTCGTGCCCAGAATTGTATTGGACGAGTGCGCACTGTGGGTTTGGGGTTTTTGTAAAATCGGCAAAACGGTATCGAGCTTGAATCGTCAAGGAACAGGCATCTGCTTGTATCATCTGTACGCTGGCGTCGGTTCTGTCATGCAGTCAGAGACAAATGACTGACAGATATTCTCAAAGGATATAGTCTGCCAGATAGGAGCCAGTGTAGAGCGGTCATGCCAATGATTTGATGCGCAGACCAGACGAACAGATTTGATGCGTGCCAGAAAATCCAACGCACGCAAGGACATGTCTGAACGGTTGTGTCTGAGTTGTTGTACAGTCGTATCAGATATAGACTTTTTTGTGATTCATTTTTTGGTGAAGTTTATAGATTGCCTCATCAAGGGCAGCCAAGTTGGTCTCAAGCAGGTTTGAGAGGTGGAATATTGCACCGTATTTTTCCCCGATCCTTGATACCATGCTGTTCTTTTCAAGCACCTTCATGTGATGCTGGACTGCCTTGTAGTCAATGCCAAGCTCCTTTGCAAGCTGGTGGGTGTTGTAGGGACGGTCAATCAAAAGTATGATGATTCGCATTCTTGTGAATCCCCCCCTGGTACTGGTAAACAGATACAGAAGCAGCTTTCTGGTTTGCTTGTCTGGCTTGCGAGATGCGGGGGGTGTTCTTGATTGGATTATCCTTCGAAATTCTAAGAGCTGATCGGCCATTGTATATTATATAGTAACATCGATTTCCCTTAAAACTCTATTTCCATATCCAGTCTTCCCAGAAGTACCTGAAAACAGCCCAAAATCAAAACAGATCAATTAGGGCAATCTCAGAAGGTCATCGAACTACCAATGAACCAACTGAGACGCGACTTGCTTAACAACCCACGCATATATCAAGATGTTCTGGACACGGTAGGGGCAGGCATGTCCCCGTGCATCATGGTCTCACACAGGCACAATGCCATCTACGGCACCGAGGATTTTCACAGAAGCATGGCAGGCGCATGTGCGCACGGCAGGCAGGTGGCCGGATGCACCAGGTCCTCCAAGAGAATCGGCGGTGCAGACGGGGACTCACGCCCAAGTGATGAGTGGATGCGCGATGCGGCATCCCGGACGCGTGGCAGCGACGTCTACAAATGCTTTGCCAAGACAGTCGTCCTGCAGCTTGACCAGATGCGCAAGATGAGACTGCTCAAGAAAGACCAGGAGATTGACTTGGCAATCGACATGCACCTGATACCCAGATACGACAAGAGCTACGGGGCAGAACTGGTGCGCTCAAAGGCCAAGGACGGGACACACGTCTTTGAGAGGTACATCACGATACAGTCCACGGTTCAGAACCTTCGCCTCGTGTTAGGCGTCCTGAACATGCCGTCACTTGAGGATACTGCCGATTTCGTGCGTAAAATCATCGGCTCTGCACGGGACGTGGGGGCCTGCATCGGAATGGCGATGCTGGACAGGGAGTTCTTTACGGCAGACGTAATGGGGACGCTTGGGGACATGGGCATCAAATATCTGATACCATGCAAGAATACGGATACTGTGGTGGATGCCATCGCAGAGTTTGCTACAGGCAGGCGCGGCCGCGTCTCCAAATCCGTCATCGTCGGGGGAGATGGCAGGGAGGTGTCGTATACGATGACCATCACAGAAAGGAAGAAGAGGAAGAAAAGAAAGGACGACGACGAGCTGCTGCCGCACGAGAAATACATCGGGTTTGCCACCAACGTCCCCGACGTGGATCCGGACTCGTACGGGAACAGGTGGGGCATAGAGACTGGATACCGGATGATAGAAAACACAAGGGCCAAGACGCACAGCAAGAACCCGATGGCGCGACTTTTGTGCTTTGTGTACTCTGTAGCCGTCTTTAACGCTTGGGTAATGGCAAACGCAACGCTGATGCACGTTACCGGGATTTATCCCACGGATCCCCCGATCACCCAACAGGATCTCAGGGACATGCTGCTGTTGCTGATCGTATTTGGCTACAAAGAGCCGCCGGAGCCCCCGCCGCCGGTGCTACCCTGAGCTACTTCTGGGAAGACTGATATCGCATCCATATTTGATACTCCGATGGGCAAAATATGAAATGGTGTCATCCACATCAGACAGAATTCTACCAGGCACCGATTCGGCAAGAACGGCATGAATCAGGGAGGGCATGCCAGAACAGGCACCGTCCTGACACGGAGGCAGGAACATGCTGTATAATTACCCTTAAATTAACTTAGAACGGAGATTTTATGACATGATGGCATCACGCGGCTACGACATGACACCTACAATGTATTCGCCAGACGGCAGGATATATCAGGTGGAATACGCCATCGAGACTGTAAAGAGGGGAACCCTGGCCATCGGGGTAGTCACCAGCCAGGGAGTGATAATAGCAGTCGAGGAGAAGCCAAGAACCCTTCAGACAAGGGGTATCACACAAAAGATATTTCAGGTGGATCACCACATAGGGGTGGCAGCTGCCGGCTACATTCCGGATGCACGCGTACAGGTGGACAATGCAAGGTTCTTCTCGCAGGGAACCAGGATGACATATGACGAATCAGTCGAGGTTGCCACGGTGGCCAAGCATCTTGCAGATCAGTCTCACCAGTTTACACAGTACTCAGGAGTCCGCCCAAACGGGGTATCACTAATCATTGCAGGAGTCGATCAAAAGGGCATCTCGATATACGTGACTGACCCAAGCGGAACGTATGTCCAGTATGCAGCAGTGGCAATAGGCGCAGGTTCTGACGACGTCAACGAATTTCTCGAAAAGTTCTACAGCCCGGAGATGAACATGGATGATGCAGTGTCCCTTGCCATTGCGGCAATAAACCTCAAGTCAGAGCAGAAAGACGATGTCAGTCACATCAAGATGGCAAAAATAACATCAGATGGCGGACTGTTTGAAAGGATCCCAGACTCGGATCTGCAGAACCACTCCGGAAACGCATCAAGATTTGCCGCATAAGAGTTTTGGATCTGAACTGTCCGGATGGGAGTTTGATGGCAGATAGTTTGGGACTTGGGGGCCAATGGGGGACAGTCATCAAGGTACTAGAGGAGATCATCCCAGTCTATGACAAGGTAAACTCGATCATATCCCTTGGGAGGGATGCCAAACACAGGAACATGGGGATCTCAGACAGGGTGCATCCGGGAGACAGAATTCTTGACGCCGGATCCGGTTTTGGGAACATGTCAAAGACTGCAGTTGATCTTACAGGCGGCCGGATCTCAGTGACGCTTTATGATCCGCTGGTCCCCATGCTCAGAAATACAGGCGCGTTCTTTGAGGAGCCGCCGGATATGGCAAACGGGGTCTTTGAGCACATGCCGTTCAGGGACGGGGAGTTTGATGCGGTACTGTGCGGATATTCGCTGAGGGATGCAATAAGGCTCAGGACTGCAATATCAGAGATACACAGGGTACTCAAGGATGGCGGCAGGCTGGTCATAGTCGACCTGGGAAAGCCGGACCGGGCATTTGTCAGGGCAGGAGTCTCGTTCTATCTGAGATTCATACTTCCGGTACTGGCGTTTCTTGCAGGAGGCAGGCTAGGACTGAAGTTTGGCGCGCTGTATGACACGTTCAAGAGATGGCCCCAGAACAGAAAGCTCGAGGGTCTTTTGCTTGAAAAGTTCTCAAGGGTGGAATTTGATAAGGATCTTATGGGCGGGGCAGTAATAGTCGCTGCGCATAAATGAACAGAATCCTCATACTAGTGGGCATTATCAGCATGGTAATAGGGATATCCTACGGACTGCACGGGCCGATCCTGCCTGTCTTTGCCAAGAACGTGGTCGGCGCATCATACTCTGATCTTGGCATCATCGGACTGGCCAATTTCATCCCATACATGTTCATTCCTCTTTTTGTAGGCATTCTGCTTGACAGATTCAACAGCGGGTACCTGCTGGTGGCAGGGACCGCAATCAGCATGACCTCGATATACCTTCTCTCGGTCGTGCAGACGGTTCCTGAGATGGTACTGCTCAGGATCATGATAGGCGTGTCCCACGCGTTCTTCTGGCCGCCGTGCGAGTCCATCATATCCAACCACAGCTCCAGAAGAGACAGGGTGAGAAACATCTCATGGTTTACGATGTTCTTTGCAATAGGGTTTATGATAGGCCCCATGATCGGATCGTTTCTGCTTGAGAACGCAGACGTCACCTACAGGATGCTCTTTGAGATGACAGGGCTGTCTGTGGTGGTGGCAATAGTGGCAGCACTCATGGTCCTAAAAAGGGAGTCCAGAGGGGATCCCAAAAAAAGTATCCAAAAGTTCTCGTTTGTGTCAATCAGGGAGATGAGGAGATTCCCGCAGATAATCGTCATGCTGATCTTCTGCACGTCGTCTTTGGGAATAGTCCTTACAATCTATCCGGCATTCCTCAACGACAGGGGTATGACAGACACGGACATCCTGATGCTGTTCTTTATCCTCGGGATCTCGCGCGTAGTCTCGCTGGGACTGACAGGAAAGGTTGCAAGAAGGACGAGTCTGACCTTGATTGTTGCAGCGTTTACGCTTGCAGCGGGGCTTGGCATCTCGGCTGTTGCAGACTCGTTTGCCGGGTTTGTACTTGCCGTCATCCTGATGGGGTTCGGGTTCAGCGTGATATTTCCGCTTACCTTGGAGATAATCCTGACCAAGACCCAGAGCAAGATGTCAGGCAGAATGATCGGCGCGTACGAGGCCGTGTTTGGTGCAGGGTGGGCGGTTGGTCCGATTATCGGAGGCTCGCTGACGCAGTCGTTTGGAGGCGGAATGCCGTACGTGGTGTTGTTTGCGATAGGAATCGCAGTTACCGTCATGGCAGTACTCTCAAGAAAGAGTCTGGAGCCCCAATGGATTCGAAGCTAGGCCATTTCCATGCAGAATAATGCATGGCCAAATCCCGACGCCACAGACAGGCAGTTTCCGTGAGGGGATAAGGTACGGACATCGGAGAATATGCGGGTTTCCAGACAGGATAAAAAATGGCAAAACCTGTCAGGGACATTCTCAGACGGCCTGCAGGCGCCCAATCAGAAGGATGCGTGTTATCAGTCTGCATAATTTGGGATTAATTCCTGAAAAACATTTTACGCACATTGTGGTTCCTGCCGGTGACCCTGGTAGCCTGCAACTTAGACACGCAGGTCTGGAACTGACAGGTCTGTCCTTTTTTTTGTGAACCAGGGAGTTCATGCCAGGTCCGGTCAATCAAACAACATTACATTTAATTTCAATCCTGACCATTACACACCATGCAGGAGTATGGGCTGAACATAGGCGGTAGCGAGTGGATAATCATCATATTTGCAGCACTGATCCTCATTCTGGGTACAGGAAAGCTTCCAGGCACTGCAAGGAAGATTGGAAAGGCAGTCAACGAATACAACAAGGCCAAAAAAGGCATACAGGAGCACATGGATGATGCATCAGGCAAGATGCAGGAGATTACAGGGCCCGTGGGAACAGAGAGGGAGAAGCTTGAGGCAATGGCAAAGTCGGCAGGGGCCAGCGTGGATGGAAAGACAGACGAGGAGCTGCGAAAGATCATTTCAGACAAGATGGGCGGTAGCAGGCCAAACAGTCAGGGTGATGTATCATCATGAATCCATCATGGGCGGTGGTAGTGGTGTCTTGTCATGAGTCTATCTTGTACAGGTTCTCGTCAAGCCTCCTTTTGGCAAACCGGTAATATTCCGGGACTATCTCAAAGCCCACAAAATTCCTGCCGCATGACTTGCTTACGACTGCAACCTGTCCGGAACCAAGAAACGGATCCAGTACAGTGTCCTGTTCCTGGCTAGAGTATGCCAGTATCTTTTTTATCAGATCTGCAGGCAGCTTGGTCGGGGTCTTTTCAGAACCACTCCAATACTCCCTCTTGATCTCCCAGACATCCTCCTTGTCCCTATAGTGAAGGCTCCGCCCGTCCTCCCTTTGGTCCTTGCCGAATCTGGAGAACGGATAGAATTGCTTCTTGGAGTCGTCCTTGCAGACAAAGAGGCAGTGGTAGTGGGAGGTCACAAACCTCCTTTTGGTGACTACCCCAAACTGGTACTTCCATATGATGTGGTTGACAGTTACAAACCCCACATCGTCAAGTGCCTGAAGAACGTCCTTGAGGTTGTTCCAGCCTGAAAAGACGTACATGCTTCCAGAATCCTTGAGGATCCGGAATGCCTGGGTCATCCATTCGCGGGTAAAACGGTAATAGTCATCGGCCTTGATCTCGCTGTATCCGGAGAGCACCCTTGATGGTAGCCGGTTGTAGTTTGCCTTTCTTCCACCAAACCTTATGGCAAACGGGGGATCCGTAATGACGAGATCAATCATGCCGTCAGGAATCATTGCCATGCCATCAACGCAGTCCATGTTGTAGATGCAGTTGGTCTTAATCTCTACCATTTTTAGATTCAAGGAATCTGCTCTTGTCTAATAAATGATGGCAGATATAGGGGTGTGTCCTAGAGAGATATACTCTAGGATGACAAAAGATATGGATCGGCAGATCACGGCATCGCCTAATGACTACAAAGAAACGCGACCAACGACAGTACGATCTGGTTCAGCAGTACATGCCGGGCCTCATGCTGAATACCGTGCTGGGGATAATCAAAGAGCTTGGGGATCCGTACGCCGTCTGGCCCGGCTTGGGCGGCATGACGGCATACCCGCCTGGCGCCATGGCAGCTGTCTGCATCATGCTTGAGGCACAGCGCACGACCTACCGCAAGATGGTCGGCATTCTCCGAAGTAACAGCGTCATGGCAGCCAGGATGGGCCTGGACAGAATTCCCTCCAAGAGCACGATAGCACGCGCCTACGGCCTGATCCCGGAATGGTATCTGGCAGAGACACACCGGATTGCCATCAGGGAGGTGGGGACAGGCTCCTTGGCAGCAGACAGTACCGGGTACTCGTACCTGCGGTTTGTCAGGTGGTTTAACGTCAGGACCGACAGTTTTCGTACCAGAAAGGGATGGGTCAAGCTGCACGCAATCGTGGACATACGCACCAGGGTGATAATCGACTGCATGGCAACTGACAGCGCGGTGGCAGACATAAACGGGCTGTACGCGATGCTCGGCAGGCTCGGCCTAGGCACCGGTGACTTTTGCCTGGATTCTGCATACCTGGCAAGGCTCATGTGCAACATGATATCTGCGATGGGAATGGTGCCCCGCATCAAGCCAAAATCCAACACCATACGCAACGCCAGGGGAAGTCAGTCGTGGCGCGAAATGGTAAGCCTGTACATGGATGACAAGGACAGGTTTGACTCGCAGTACCACCAGCGCAGCATCATCGAGGCAGTCTTTGCAGCCCTCAAGAAGATGTACGGGGACAGCACCAGGTGCCGAAAACACGAGAACCGGAGAAGGGAGACTGCGATCCGTGTCATGTGCTACAACGTCGAGCTCGTGGCCAGATTGCAGGCAAAAGACGGCAGGCTCACACAGGATCAAATCGCAACACTTGCAGCGTAACCGGCGCGTCTTGACACGCGCCTCCTAGCGGAGCCTCCGCACAGTGTCTTGGATTTGGGGGATTTTATGGGTTGTGGGGGATTAATGGTGCGGCACTGTTGGTGTCGACGGGTTCTGGCACCAATCATGTCTTTGGCATCCTGGCACATGAAATGGCATTTTTTATTACTAGGACACACCCCAGATATAGCAATAAATCAGTCCCTGCCTGCACATATTGTGAAGTTTGCCTGTCCCAAATGCAGATCAGGAATGGATATTCAAAAGACATTCAACAAGATGATGCACGTCTCATGCAGCAGTTGCGGAATCGGAGACATGGTTGAACCGTTAGGGAGTACAGATGAGATATTTCTGGAGTTTCTTGCAAGGTTTGACCAAGGACTGGTCACAGACGGGGCTGGGCAGAAGTTTGAAGAGCTTGAGATGATCAGAAGCAGGGAAGAGGTTGCTGCAATGATCAGAGACTCCGAGCCAGACGAGACAGTCAGGGGGATACTCTTCTCGCGCAGGTACTATGTGGCGCAGTATAGGGACATGACAGGTCCCGAACCGGACATGGGTGTCAGTGTGAACGAGTCGGGCCTGAGTGAGCCCATCTGCAGGCATCTGGCAGAAAGGGGAATAGAGAGGTTTTACAGGTTTCAGGAGGAGGCGATCACAGGGATCATGGCAGGACAGAGCGTGGTCATTGAGGCACCCACCGCGTCAGGCAAGACCGAGGCGTTCATGGTTCCCACAATACAGAGGGTTGCAGGGGAGGCAGGCACGGGAGTCTTTGCGGTGTTTGTATATCCCACAAAGGCGCTTGCACGCGATCAGATTACAAAGATTCGGGAGCTTGCAGGGGCAATGGGGATTAGCGCAGAGGTGTTTGACGGGGATACTGCACAAGTAGACAGAATCAGAATCATCAAGAATTCTCCCAAAATAATAGTGACAAACTTTGACGTGCTACACTACCACATGTGGAGGCATACTAGGTTTGCATCGCTTCTGGCATCAGCCAGGATTCTTGTGGTTGATGAGGCGCATGTCTACTCTGGAATCTTTGGCTCAAACGTGCACTACATCATAAAGAGGTTCAGGAGAATATGCAGGAACAAACTGCAGATCGTGGCAGCATCTGCAACCCTTGAAAACTCCGAAGAGTTTTGCAGTCAGTTGTTTGGCCAAGAGATGCGTGTTATCTGCGGCGCAGGAAGAAGGGGAGGCATAGACTTTGCAATGCTGTTTCCGTCCCTCATGTCACAGAGAAACCTGATGACGGATATTGCAAAAAAGATGACAAAGCAGCACCACAAGACGATGATCTTCAGCAACTCCCACCTGAACGCCGAACTGCTGGCGATTCAGGCGCAGCGAAAAAAGATCGACATAAGGGTTCACAGGGCGGGCCTGATGTCGGGCTACAGGAGGGCAGTCGAGCAACAGTTCAGGGATGGCAGCCTGCAGGCAATATCGTGCACCCCCACGCTGGAACTTGGCATAGACATTGGGGATGTTGACTGTGTGGTCTCATCGGCAGTACCGGTAAACAGGCTGATCCAGAGAATAGGGAGATCGGCAAGAAAGGGGCAGCGCGGGTACGCGTTCCTGGTGCTTGGAAATGATCCCATCTCCCAGTACTATAGGAATCATTCTGATGACTACTTTGAGGACATCGAGAGGATCTACGTTGATCCGGACAACCCGTTCATAGAGGAGTTTCAGATACTGGCCATGGCCTGCGACATGCCAATATCGGTACGCGGGATGGCAGAGCACAGGGATGTCATAGAAAGCCACATCATGAGGGGGAATCTCAAAGTTTCCAACGACAGGGTACTTCCGGTTCCGAACAGGATTCGGCAGCTGGCGCAGTACAGCATCAGGGGGATTGGGGAGTCAGTAGACATACTTTTGGATGGCAAAAAGGTGGGAGAGAGGGCACTTCCGATTGCGCTGGGGGAGCTGCACAAGGATGCCATCTATCTTCTGGCAGGCACCAAGTACAGGGTAAGTGAATTTGATGCTGCCGGGAGGCACGCCAGGCTGGAGAGGATTACCTGGGATTACCCGTACTACACAAGGGCGCTTACCGAGGAATGGCCCACGATCAGGATGGTCATGGAGAGGAGGAATGCGTACGGCATCGAGGTTGCATTCTGCAGGCTGCACATCAAAAAGACAGTCTACGGGTATGTCAGGATCAGATTTGGCGAAGAGGTCGGTCAGGGGGAAAAGTTTCTGCTCGATGAACCCATCGAGTATGACTTTGTCACAAAGGGAATCGTCTTTCATGCTCCAAGGCCCGTCAAATCCGCCGGCACTGCAGAGAATCCAGAGTATGTAGAGGCCAGCGGATACCATGCGACAGAGCATGTGGTGATTGAGGGAGGCAACATGATTACCGGGGGGGTTTCCCAGGATCTTGGCGGCATATCGCTGGGTACGTCGGGTCTGATTTTTGTATATGACGGGGCGGTGGGGGGCAGCGGTGCCAGCAAGGCCCTCTATGACAGGTTTGAGAAGGTGCTCAGGAGGGGACTTGCCATCGTGGGGGAGTGCCCATGCAAGGCAGAGTCAGGGTGCCCCCGCTGCACGTTCTCATACAGATGCGGAAACAACAACGAGTACCTGCACAAGAATGCGTCACGGGAGATTCTTGAGAGGATTATTGGCGGGGAGGAGACAAAGATTGTCGAGCCTGTTGAAGGAGAGAGGCCTCTGGTATGAGCAGGAATATTCCCAAACATGCTTCCATTTTTAAAAATATTAATATAAAAAAATAAAAAAGAATGTCGAATTTTTTTATCATGTTATGCTGTTGACGCCTGCGCTGTAGTCAAACTTACTGCCATTTTCCACATCATTTAGAGTTGGGCCATGAACAATAAAATGACTGCCTGCATCACTGGTCTTTTTCATACATGTTTACAGTGACTTTTGTGGTAGATGGCCTGAGTTCGTCCGGAAGTATTACCAGCAGGCCGCCATTTCTTTGAATGTTATGGCATGTGCCGCTATAGCTCTGCTTGTTTTGTCCATAGCAACCAGGCTCGGAGTAGTGCTCAAAATCAGGACTGGAAAATGTTTCAACCTGTGCCGGGGACGGGACAAAATATACATCGAACCCAACATCTCCGTTGTCTGTCCTTATGCTATAGTCATAGGACGTGTTACTTTTGGATGTGCATATTGGGAGAAACTGCAGGTATCCGTTTTTAATTTTTGATTGCTGCTCAAGGTTGTCATAATTGGCATTATCAACGTCTGGATAAACTGAAATGCCGGGATCTGTGCTTAGCTGACTTCCCCGGACATATTCAATTCCATGCTGCACGGCGTCCACTGCCCTCCGGTATAGCACCGGCTGCCATTCCTCCTTGCAGTCACTAAATTCGTGCTTTAGCTCGACGTATGATTTTTCATGTATTTCTTGAAGATTGTTTGCGTTATACTCTTTGGATTCTGCATCAAATACAAGATCCCGATCAGCGTTATTGCCTGACCGGTACCAGGAATTTGTTACGTCAAAAATAATATTTTTGGAGTTGCTGCCCCATTCAGTCAACAAATGCACATACACCGAATACTTGCTGGTTGCCTGAGAGGCGTCTGATGCAAAAATCAAATGGCCAAAAAGCGCATTGACAAACACTATTGAAAATATCGCTACCGGGATAATTATATAAAAAGCCGTCCTCATTTTTCATCCTCTAAAGGGACAAGTCGCGGTTTTTGCAGCGGTGCGGGCTTGTATCAAATACCAGACTCGTAAAACCGCACTTGAACTTGAAATCATACCAACATCAGACCTGCTGGCTTTGACAGACTGCCTTCATATATAGTGTCGATCAAAAGTTTTTTACATTTAGGGACTTTCTACAGATAAACTCCATTACGTCAATCCTTGGACGCGCGGTCCTGAAATACTCCGACATCGCGTTGCGCATCTGCACTATCGTGGCATAGTACTCGGACACCAGCACGTTACGTTTTGCCTGGTGCCAGTACTCCTCCACGCCGCTAAGCTCGGGCGTTGCAGCTGGAAGCCACATGACCTTGATGTCGGGATTTTCCTTTAGAAATTTCATCACGATCCTTGACTTGTGTTGTGGCGCATTATCCATGATTACGACCACCTTTCCAAAATGCCTGACCAGATCCTTGAGATACTGCAGGACCGTCTCCTTGTCAAATTTTTCATGCGTCCTGAAGAACTGCCTGCCGTCTGTTACAATGGAACCGTATGCCACCACCTTTCCGTGCCGTCCCTTGTATGTCGTGACAATCGGCTCGCCTTCTGGCGACCAATACTTTACGCCCGATGCCGGATCGTCTACAAATATGGCCTCGTCAAAGACGACTGGGAGAAAACCCTTCTCTTGCAGGCGTGAAATCCGCCTTTTGGCGTTGCGCTGCCACTGCCTGATCTTTTTGATCTCTGGCCTGTTGACGTGGATGCGCCGGGCCGTCTTGGCAGACAGGCCAAGCCTGTGCATTATCTTTGTGACGTTTGAAATGTGGTATGTCACCTTGAATTCTTTGCGTATGTTTTCTTTGAGCTGCTTTGGAGTTGTGATGCTGCCAGTCCTTGCTGCAAGCCCCGCAATCTTCTCAAGCCCGACCTTGGGCGGCCTGCCCGGGCGGGGCCTGTCTTCCAGGCCTGCAAGACCCTCGCTATCAAAATGCCGGACCCAGCTTGTGACAGTGTGCGGGTCGCAAAAGCACAGTGATGCCACCTCGGATACGCCCAGCCCCCTGATCTTGACCATGCAGACGGCGTGGATCCTGTCCTTTATGGTTCCCCTCTTCTCTTTCTTGTAGGCCTGGATTAACAGCTTTTTGCTTTTTTCATCCATGTGGGCGGTAGTGCGGAGTGATCAAAAAATGTTACGCTCAGACTGACGTAGAAGACTTTTGATTGACACTATAGTCATTGATAGTCTGGAAAACATGTCTTGGACGGAACTTGGCTGGGATTAATTCATGGGACACACAACATCCAAAGGGCATACGTGACAGACAGTATCGTGCTGCAACAATCCAAAACAGCATAAATATGGCAAGGTAACAGCATATCCATGGAAAAGATAGCCCTTGTAACAGGAAGTTCATCAGGCATAGGATTAGAGACGGCGTTGGCACTTGCAAGAGACGGATACAAAACATTTGCAAGCATGAGGGATACCAAGAAATCCTCGGGACTGGAATCTGCCGTAAATGAGGGCCTTCCAATCAACATCATCGAGATGGATGTAACCAAGGAGAAATCGGTGGTGTCTGCAATTGGAAAGATCCTGGATGACTGCCAGAGGATCGATGTGCTGGTAAATAATGCCGGATATGCACAGTTTGGATGCACAGAAGAGATATCAACGGATGATTTTAGAAAGCAGTTTGAGACGAATTTTTTTGGCATTGTACGGATCATCCAGGAGGTAGCCCCGGTCATGAGAAGACAGGGTTCAGGGGACATAGTAAACATCAGTTCGGTTGCAGGAAGAATGGGCCTGCCCGGCTTTCCGGCATACATCAGTTCAAAGTTTGCGCTTGAGGGGTTGGGGGAATGTCTCAGGTATGAACTTGGCCAGTTTGGAATTAGGACAACGCTGATTGAGCCAGGAGTGGTCAAGACAAACTTTCTTGAGGCCATGAAAACGCCGGACTCGAGCAAGGATCCCAGGTACAAGAAACTTACTGACCACATACAGATGGGTCTAAAAATGATGATAGATATGGGGACGCCGCCTGCACAGGTTGCAGCGACCGTCCTAAAGGCGATTCATGATCAAAAGATGCTGCCAAGATACCTTATAGGGACAGATGCGGCCATGTTCATGCAGGCAAAGGAGGAAAAGACGGATTTGGAGTTTGAAGAATACATGAGCAAGGAGCTCTTTCCCAGATAGCACCACGGGAAAAATAGCTCAATCTGATTTGTAGACACGGAAAATCCAACAACAGACACATACATGAATTTTACATGATATGTGTAACGACCAGAAAAACACGCCATTTTGGATATTTTTCCACAGCAGGATGAACTCGTATGGTGTCAGAATTGGATGCACTGCATCATGATGTGATGCAATTTGATCCAGCATGCATCTTCAGGCATGCTACCACGACACATCAAGGTTTCTGCCACTTGTGGAACAACCATGCGTTATTTTGACGTTTTACGGTAAGTTGATATACATACACAGGATCGAAATTGAAGAGAATGAAATGGAAAGCCCTACAGCATAACGGAATACGGTTCCCGCCGGCATACGAGTCCCGCCAGATCAAGATAAGGATTCGTGGGGAGGAGGTAGACCTGAACATTGAACAGGAAGAGATGGTTTATCAGTGGGCAAAAAAGAAGGACACGCCATACGTACAGGACAGTGTGTTTCAAAAAAACTTTACGGTGGATTTTGCCAAAACCCTGAACCGAGAATTCAGAAAGATCTCCTACAAGGATATCGATTTTTCAGACGCCTACAGGATAGTCGACGAGGAAAAAGCCGAGCGGGAGAAAAGGAAGGAGGAAGAGAAAGAGGCGCGAATAAAGAAGAGAAAGGAAGAGAAAGAGGCGCGAATAAAGAAGAGAAAGGAGGAAAAGGAAGCCATGGCAAAGATGACAAAGGAAGAAAGAGAGGAATTTGCAAAGAAAATAAAAGAAGAAAGAGAGGCGCGTGCAAAAAAGAAGAAAGAAGAAAGAGAGGCGCGTGCAAAAGAAAAGAATGCAGAACGGGATAAATTGAAAAGGAAATACGGCACTGCCATCATGAACGGGAAAAAGGTGGATATTGCAAACTACATGGCAGAGCCACCCGGAATATTCATCGGAAGGGGCGATCATCCGCTCAGGGGCAGGTGGAAACCACGGGTTGACTTCAAGGATGTGACGCTGAACCTTGGAAAGCAGGCCAAGGTGCCCAAGGGAGATTGGGGCAAGATCGTCTCCCAGAGTGATGCGACATGGCTTGCCAAGTGGACGGATCACCTTACAGGGAACACAAAGTATGTGTGGCTTGCAGATACTGCCGGAGTAAAGCAGGACAAGGACAAGGAAAAGTACGACAAGGTAGCAACGCTGGGAAAGGAGATTGGCGAGATACTGAAAGAGATGGTGCGGGACATGAAAAGTAAGGATGAAAAAACCCGTACAATCGCTACTGTATGCTATCTTATTTACAGTACTGCGATGAGGGTAGGTGACGAGAAGGATTCTGACGAGGCAGACACGGTAGGTGCCACTACCCTGAGAAAGGAGCATATCACCATCACGGAGAATGCAGTAAAATTTGATTTTCTTGGAAAAGACAGCGTAGAATGGCAGAAGACGGTAAAGGCAGAAGGTGATGACAAGCAGTTTCAGGAAAACCTCAAGAGGATAATTGGCAAGAAGAAGCCAAAGGATGAGATCTTTGACAAGATCACCTCAAGACGGGTCAATGCATACTATTCAAAAATAGTACCGGGAATGACTGCCAAGGTGTTCAGGACTTATCTTGCCACCAAGGCAGTCAAGGATTATCTTGCAAAACACGACACGATAAAAGAAAAGAGTGTAGATGCAAAGATTCATCACGCAAAACTGGCAAACCTTGAGGCCGCCAAAAAATGCAACCACAAGAGAACCATCCCCAAGACGTTTGAAAAGGGACTGCAAAAGAGGAGGGACAATCTCAAGATCAGGATGGAAAAAAAGCCATGGGAAAAAACAGAGAAGAGGCGGACGCAGGTAAAAGACAGTGAACCAAAAACCGACATTCAGAGGAAGAACAAAAACAAAAGAATCAGGAGATTGAACAAGCAGATCAGAGGGCAGAAGGAAAGACATGGTATGCAGATCGAGAAGATGAAACTGCAGATCACCCTGACAGGGAAGACCAAGGACTACAACCTCGGCACATCCCTTCGAAACTATATCGATCCCCGCATGTTCAAGGCATGGGCTGATCATGTGGGTGTAGAATGGGAGAAGATGTACACGTCGGCACTGCAAAAGAAGTTCCTGTGGGTTCAAAACGAGAAACCAAAATGGTCAGAGATGTCCAGATGAATCCGTTGTATGGAGTGAGGTTTTGACTCCTTCGGCTTGCTCGGCGTAGCATTTAATTCCCTATGGATTCACACAAGTAACGTGCCGGGGTAGCTCAGCCTGGTTAGAGTGCCAGCTTGATTGGCAAACTCCAGGGTTTCTCCAACTAAGGCAATACTCATAATCTGGAGGTCGCGGGTTCGAAACCCGCCCCCGGCATATAAAATAATGCAGAGGAATGCGCATGGTGTTTTCCACGCCCCAGTCAATCTCTTCAGGCATTGCATCATGTTTGTTGGACACAGGAGCATGCAGCGGCCTTGTCACCAGATACGAGCCACACGACTAAGAGTAGTACTCCCTGAACCCCTTGTCGGTGGGGTGCAGTTCGACTCTGGAACCAAGCATGCGCTGTCTTTGGACCACCTTTAGCAGGCCGTCTTTCTCCAGTTTCTCAAGGATCCTCTCAAGGACGCCGCCGTCCATGCCCGTATTCTTTTGAATGTTCTCAAAGGTTCTGGCCCCCCTGTGAAGCTCGCCAAGAACGACCATCTCTTTTGTCTGCGGCTTGGATGGCTCTGGTATCTTTTGGTGCCTGTCGGCATCTTTTCCTGATGGGTCTTCATGTCCTGAGATGTCTTCATGCTTTGACGGCTCCGGCTCCCCTTTGGACGCCTTGGGGCTTGATTCCTGCCCAATGTCCGGGTATCGGTCACCCCGGGCTCTTCGGGACAGCAGTCTGGGAATGATTCTTGCAAGTGGGATTGCCAGAAATATGAGCATGTACGCCCAGATAAAGTCGTGCTCCATTACCAACCGTATGCAGTCATGAGATAAATCTGTTGATATGCCCGGGCGTTCTCCACATTTGCAAAATCCGGCCTACGGGATCTGCATGGACATGAATCATGCAAATGGACACGCCTGATTTTGGAGGCGGCGAGCATGCACGCCGTACGCACTCGGATCCCTTATAAACACAGGCATGATTCATGCAAATTCGTCCCTAGAAATGTATTGGGCGAGTCCGTACTGCACGTCCGTTACCAAGTAGCCTGTTGAATACATGATAACCCTGCCCACCCACCATGTGTGACGGGCTGACCCCTGATTATGCATGGTCGTCAAGGCCTTCTTGTTGAATGGGGCTATCCGAGCTGCTGGGTTACTGGACTTCGAGTCCTGATAGATGCATGCAGCTTCCAGCCTGTCACACACGGAAAGGAGGTGAGAGAAATAGAAAAGAGTATTGGAATCGACATAGGAAAAAGGAAATGCGTGGCATGCGTGATGGAACACGACGGGGTGATCCTCGAAGAGTCATCGTATGACAACACGGCCAAGGACGCGCTAGAGTTTGCCACGTCCGCAAAGGCCAGGTACGGCACATGCAGGGCAGTCTGCGAGTCCACCGGGAACCACTGGATAAAGACTATCGATGCCTTTGAACACGTGGGAATCCCCATCGCCCTTGCAAACCCGTTCAAGATCAAGGCAATCGCGTCTGCCAGCATAAAAAACGACACCATCGACGCAAGAACGCTTGCCCACCTGTTAAGATCCAACCTGATTCCCGCCTGCCATATTGGTTCGGCCGAATCTAGGGGGATAAAACAGATCCTCAGGTACCAGATCCGCCTGGTGCAGGACAGGACGAGGGCGATAAATTTCGTGCACACGCTGACTGACAAGTATGACGTAAACCCGAAAGACGGCGGGAAAAACGTCTGGACCAAAAGGGTCCTGGCGTACCTTGAAGAAGCGGACGTGGAGAGTCCCCATGACAGGTTCGTCCTGGACCGCTGCATAGCCAAGATACGGCACTACAATGACGAGATAAAAAAGACCGGGAACGAGATCAGGCGCTACGTCCGTGACGCCCACGGCCCAAAGATACTGATGAGCATTACCGGAATGGATGCGTTTTCTGCGGCGCTCCTGGCAGCAGAGATTGACACCATCGACAGGTTCGGGAACCCAAAAAAGTTCGTGTCCTGGGCGGGCATGTGCCCGACGCTCCACCAGTCAGGCGACACGTCATACCACGGCAGGATGAAAAAGGACTCGAACCGGAAGGTCAACTGGGTCATGGTCCAGTGCGCGCTGGTGGCAGTGAGACACGACCCGAGGATGAAGGAATACTACGTGCGCCTCATGAAGAGGCACAGGCACAACATCGCCATAACGCACGTCGCAAACAAGATGCTGACGATCATCTGGCACATGTTGACAGAAGACAACCTGTACGAGGACAGAAACGAAAAGCTGTACCGCGCCAAGATCAGACAAGTCATGAAGGAGGCGTAGACGCGGAACCGGTGGTGTCAGTAAATGCAGTGCCGGCCCTAGCGGATGCTGTGCACGAATTATGGGAATTGTGGGATGTTTCTACATGAATGCTGGGGGGCCAGCCCCCCAGACCCCCCGGAAGGGATTATGCATGTCACTCCGCGGGGCAACAAGCCACGTTTTCTGCGGATCTGGCAGGATTCTGCATGCAGGTAACGCTTAAGAAGACAAAAAACACACCCAAAATGACAAGCTGGACGCAAAACCTGGATAAGTCCGGGGATGGGTTACATAGATGCATAATTCAACTCAGTCACCCAAGACTTGTACCGGATTCGCCTATCCGACTCTACATTGCCCCTGCTCCCATGTCTATCAGCTTGTTGTAGGTGGCCACCTTGAGATTGACCTCCTGGATCATGTTCTTCCATTTCAATGAGTACAGGTGTTCCCCGAACATTCTCTTGAATGCAGAAAACACAATCTCCACAATCCACCTTTTGCCGTATCCGACTCGAGTCTTCCACGCCTCCTGATTACTTTTCTTTTCATCATCGGGCAGCCATTTCACCCGATTGGGATCAGAGCCGCCAAACTGGTCCCGGACTGCCATGCCCCACACGTCGCCTGCGCCCTTTCCTTTCGGGGTGGAGCTTACCTTGAGTTTGATGAGCGGGGTCACGTTGCGCTCCCTGCATGCCTTTAGGTTGTCCCGAGAGGCGTAAGCGCCATCGCCATACGCAGAACATTTTGCGGGACTGCCAGCATGACGGGACTCTGATGTCGGACCCACGCAGTTCTCCAGAGCGTCATCAAGCAGCGGAACGAACATGGGAGAATCCCCTGTCCGATCATCGGTGACACGGACTGCCAGTATCTTTTTTGTATCCACGTCAACCAGAATGTGCATCTTTACAAATCCGCGTCTTACCTTCCACTTTTGCCGTATCCACTCCCCCCTGTTGTGCTGCTTGAGGCCGGTAGAATCCACTGCAAGCCTGATTGCAGCGCCCTTGCTGCCGGTGACCGTGATGATTCTGCCATTCCTCTGGACATCCAGCGACTGGATCCTTCTGAAGATGGTGGTATAGTGGGGCACTTGCTCCTCCCTGAGCACCTCCACGACCATGCCCATCAGGTTCCTGTAGGGGATGTGGATCATCGATTTTACTGCCGCCAGGGAGGCAAAGAACGAGTCTGCATACTGGAAAGGAGCCCCGACCTTGTGACGGTTGGCCTTTTTGACCTCGATGCATCTCTCCGGGTCATCGCGAATAATTAATGCCTGGCCGCGCCTGATGTATTTTTCGTTGTCCGTCTTCAATCCGACACTCTAGGATCCACTGATCTTTAGCTTTTTCGGTCTAGAACACAGTCAACATCACTCACTGCAGCTAGGCGTAATTATGCATCTATGTAACCCATCCCCGGACTTATCCAGGTTTTGCGTCCAGCTTGTCATTTTGGGTGTGTTTTTTGTCTTCTTAAGCATTACCTGCATGCAGAATCCTGCCAGATCCGCAGAAAACGTGGCTTGTTGCCCCGCGGAGTGACATGCATAATCCCTTCCGGGGGGTCTGGGGGGCGTCCCCCAGCATTCATGCAAGCATGTTTCATTATTCCCATAATTCGTGCACAGCATCCGCTAGATCCGGTACCGCCTATCATCACCGGTTCCCGGATTACGCCCTCATGACTTGTCTGATCTTGGCGCGGTACAGCTTTTCGTTTCTGTCCTCGTACAGGTTGTCTTCTGTCAACATGTGCCAGATGATCGTCAGCATCTTGTTTGCGACGTGCGTTATGGCGATGTTGTGCCTGTGCCTCTTCATGAGGCGCACGTAGTATTCCTTCATCCTCGGGTCGTGTCTCACTGCCACCAGCGCGCACTGGACCATGACCCAGTTGACCTTCCGGTTCGAGTCCTTTTTCATCCTGCCGTGGTATGACGTGTCGCCTGACTGGTGGAGCGTCGGGCACATGCCCGCCCAGGACACGAACTTTTTTGGGTTCCCGAACCTGTCGATGGTGTCAATCTCTGCTGCCAGGAGCGCCGCAGAAAACGCATCCATTCCGGTAATGCTCATCAGTATCTTTGGGCCGTGGGCGTCACGGACGTAGCGCCTGATCTCGTTCCCGGTCTTTTTTATCTCGTCATTGTAGTGCCGTATCTTGGCTATGCAGCGGTCCAGGACGAACCTGTCATGGGGACTCTCCACGTCCGCTTCTTCAAGGTACGCCAGGACCCTTTTGGTCCAGACGTTTTTCCCGCCGTCTTTCGGGTTTACGTCATACTTGTCAGTCAGCGTGTGCACGAAATTTATCGCCCTCGTCCTGTCCTGCACCAGGCGGATCTGGTACCTGAGGATCTGTTTTATCCCCCTAGATTCGGCCGAACCAATATGGCAGGCGGGAATCAGGTTGGATCTTAACAGGTGGGCAAGCGTTCTTGCGTCGATGGTGTCGTTTTTTATGCTGGCAGACGCGATTGCCTTGATCTTGAACGGGTTTGCAAGGGCGATGGGGATTCCCACGTGTTCAAAGGCATCGATAGTCTTTATCCAGTGGTTCCCGGTGGACTCGCAGACTGCCCTGCATGTGCCGTACCTGGCCTTTGCGGACGTGGCAAACTCTAGCGCGTCCTTGGCCGTGTTGTCATACGATGACTCTTCGAGGATCACCCCGTCGTGTTCCATCACGCATGCCACGCATTTCCTTTTTCCTATGTCGATTCCAATACTCTTTTCTATTTCTCTCACCTCCTTTCCGTGTGTGACAGGCTGGAAGCTGCATGCATCTATCAGGACTCGAAGTCCAGTAACCCAGCAGCTCGGATAGCCCCATTCAACAAGAAGGCCTTGACGACCATGCATAATCAGGGGTCAGCCCGTCACACATGGTGGGTGGGCAGGGTTATCATGTATTCAACAGGCTATTACCAAGGATAATATAATAGAAGGATGCATCATACATGTACAATTGTCAAGATACAGATCACCAGGAACCAACGTAAACGCGAATGCGGCAAAAGGAGTTGCAATAGCCATCATAGCACTCATAGTAGTTGGCCTTGCAATATTTGCATCAGTAAAGATTGTAGAGGCAGGGCACAGGGGCGTCCTTTTACATTGGAACGCAGTGGATTTGACAAAGCCTCCGCTGGGTGAGGGGCTGCATTTTGTGGTGCCATTTCAGGACGAGGTAATCAACATCGAGGTTCGTACGTTAAAGTATGAAAAGAACACCAGAGGCTCATCAAAGGACCTGCAGACAGTAGAGACTACTGTAACTGTAAACTACCACCCGGACAAGGAGGCAATACACACCCTGTACCAGAATCTGGGACTGGACTATGAAAACAGGGTTATCCAGCCCGCAATAGAAGAGACGGTCAAGCAGGTAACGGCAACCTACAACGCAGAAGAGCTGATTACGAAACGTCCACTGGTCAAATCCGATATAGAAGTATCCATCCGAGAGAGGCTGAACCAGTTTGGAATAGTAACAGAGGTAATATCGATCACCGACTTTGAGTTTTCATCATTATTCTCGCAGGCAATCGAGTCAAAGGTGGAAGCGGAGCAAAAGGCACTAAAGGCTGAAAACGACCTGCTCAGGATAGAAGTCGAGGCAAAACAGAGGGAGGCAAACTCCATAGGACTCGCAAACGCGAACATCGCAGAGGCCAAGGGAGAGGCAGAAGCCATATCCATCATCAACGACGCGCTGGCCGCGAACCCGAACTACCTTGAATGGTTGAAGACGCAAGCATGGGACGGCAAACTGCCGCTCGTCGTGGGCGAAGGCGGAACGCCATTCATCGCAATCCCAACAAATCCTTGAAACTGGCCGCCAATTCCTTCATTTTTATTTTCAATTATTTCCATATTCCCCAATATGCCACATCAGAAGCGGTTTCCTGCAACAGGCACGGACGTACCTACATGCCTCACACCCGAGCAATATGCTCCCATGAGGACTGGTGTTACTCTATTCCGTTTCGCTTGTGGCTTTCCCGCACCGCATCATACATTTCAAGGAACTGCTCGGGCTCTGTCTGCCGATAGTTGCGTTCGAGTTCCATGACGTCCTTTGCAGGGATCGATTCGCCCTTCAGGGCATAGTACTCCTGGATTATCTGGGAGGGGGTCTTTTGGATATTGTATGCGCGAAGCATCTGGGCTACGGATCTCTTGCAGTAGAAATCAAATATCACAAACTTGTATATGAAATATCCTGACAGTCCGATGATCGCCACCACGATTATCGGGATTACGATCTGTGTTACCATACCATTATCACACAGTATTGGTATTTCATTGTTGTCCTGCATCGGGGGTTGTCGCATAAATCACGTTGAGCGTATGATCGCGTACCATTGACTCATACCGGTAAGGATCATAAAGTGTGCCCTCCTTCAATGAATCACAAGAGAAGGACTAACTACTGGAATAGTTATCACAGGGCACATACTACAGAGCGTGACTTTCGGATAAAAACTATCGTGTCTTTGGTCCGGAGGAACCCACTGCCGGCAAAACAAGGCAACTGTAAACGCGGAAGACCCAGAATACACTCGGCAGAGAAGATGGCCTGCATATGCGCCATCATGATCTTCGAGGGTCTCACGTCCAGGGACGCGCAAAACTGCGTGCCCGGGTGGTACCTTCCGTGGCACGAGCCGGTTCCGGACCATTCAACGATCGCGCGATTCTTGGAGACGATTCCAATCCGGTGGCTGGAGCGAATCCTGAGGGAGACTGCGCGCCAATGCATGGATGCAGCCGACACGATAGAAGGGATACTGGCCGCAGACAGCACCGGAGTGGAGACGGACAGGTACGAAACCGCCGACTGGCCGGACAAAATCAGGCACGAATTCGTCCCAAAAAGGGTGAAACGGTACGTCAAGTGGCACGTGACGGCGGCAGTCGGACTGCAGATCATACTGTCCTGCAGGATCACGTCCAACCGCACGACGGACACTGCCGTGCTCAAGACGATGCTGAACCGCATTGCTGGAATGAAGGGAATCTTTGCCGGGTGGAGGTTCAACGCCGACAAGGGATACGACTCTGACAGCAACTGCGAGGCCGTCTTTGCGCTTGGCATGGTTCCCAACATCAAGCAGAGAAAGAACGCAAAGAGCAGGGGCAAAAAACATCGGAAAAAGGCAGCCAAACTGTTCGATGCCATCCTCTACAAGCAGCGCGGGATGATCGAGGGAATATTCGGAGCCGAGGAGACAGAACACCACCAGCTGTACTGCAGGTTCCGCAAGGACGTTAACCAGAGAAGGTTCGGGCTGCTAAAGGCGATAGGCTGGAACATCGAGGTCCTCAACAGGCTGGAGCATACCACGAACCTGGGAGTCAGGGTAGCCTACGCATGACGCCAAAAAAGCCGCGATGAATTCCTAGTACATGCCAGACGGAACCTAAAAGCAAGGCAGGTTATGGCTTGACTGATTTATGCGACAACCCCCCCCCCCCTGCATCGTGGCGGCAGGTACGGGATTGGCCATCTGGCGCCGACGACCAGATTCACCATGTACTGCATGGTTGTACGCCCGTTTATTCTCAAATGCCATGGCTCTGAGATGGCACGGACAGCGGATCTGACATGCCAGGGGACAGGATAGCGTTAAATGTAGTGTGCCTTGATCCTATTCGAATTGGGTGAGTTTGAGGAGTTTGCCGAGGCCCTGTTTGGCCAGCTGACAGTGGAGATCGACGAGGAGAAGGAGATTACACGCATGGCTGCCATGGCCGCAGAGGATATCGGTGAAAGGGTGCGGTTTCAGGACATCAGCGAGGTTGCAGCAGAGGCCCTTGCATCATACAGACGCAAGGCAGAGGAATTCCTCGGAGTCAGCATTCCGGAGGGACTGCAGCTGGAGTTTCCGGAGCTTGACAAGCTGAAGATGCTCAAGGGCAGGAAGGTCTTTGCACAAAGGGGGGCAACAGAGTATGTCAGGGATCTTTTTGCAGCGGTTGCAAAGGAGGATCACGGCAGGGTAGCAGAACTGATGCAGCAGGATACGGCAAAGTATTTTGTTTATTCGACGTATGCGATACAGTACATATCAAAGATTACCACCACGTATGGCGACTATCTGGACTCCGTGATATACCTGAACAGATTCATCCTCTCAAGGTATCCGCAGATAATCCTCCACAAGCAGGGGGAACCGTACGAGTCAAAGTTTGGAGACGTGAATTCAGGGTACAGGGGAGCCATAAAGATGACAGTCCTGGAGGAGATCATCCACTCGGCGCAGGAGAACCTGCAGCAGGTAAACAGGCGTGCTGCAGCAGAGGTCAACAGAATCAACGAGGAGCTTGCAGGCATAATACTGTCACTTGATGACGATACTGTCAGCAGGCTCTCAGAGTACTGCCAGCTGCAGGCGGTGCCAGACGACTTTCCAATTGCAAAGAGGGCCAACCTGTTCTTCTTTTTGAATCCGGATCACTTTCTGATTGAGCAGATTGGGCCGGACGTCATGACGTTTACGCACGTAGAGATAGATCCCCAGATCGGCCAAGCCGTTCCTCAGCTCTTGGACATCTACAGGAGGTGGCTTGTTCCCATACAGCAGCACCATGCAGCATTTACCGCAATGGAGGGGATGGCAGGATTTGCAATCGAGAACATTCTGCGAGACGATCAGGACTTTCAAAACTACCTGGCCACGTTCATGGGGACGGATTTTTCGTCATACCAGGTCAGAAAGAGTATGGGCAAGGATTTCACCAGGACAGTCTACGAGAGCCTTGGCAGGAGCGCATTCAAAAAGATAATCGAGGTGCCTCCAAGTACAAGGGAGCTCAAGGATCCGCAGATGTATGTCAAAAAGATGAGCCGGCAGAGTTGAAGTTTGATCCGCTTGTAGCCGAATGGCTCTCGTTTGTGGAGAATCCCGGATTCAATCTGGTTGAAAAGGCGCTAAAGACGGCACAGATTCTGGAGCATCCGGATCTTGATGTGGACGAATATGTCCGAAGAGTAGGCAGGATTGGGATGTCCCTGAGGGAGCAGGCAGGAGCCATTAATGATCCGGCAGACAGGGTCCGGATGCTAAACGAGCATCTCTTTGGGAATCTGGGCTTTGATGCAGATGGTGATGCATCCGGCACGTTCCTAAACAACCTGATTGACAGGAGGAGGGGGACTGTCATGTGCATGGCCGTCCTGTATGCAGAGGTTGCAAGATTTGTCGGACTGGACGCTGTGATTTTCAGGAATGCAGAATCTGTCATGGTGGAATGCGGCGGCATGATCCTTGATACGGCCCGCGGCAGGCTGCTACTGCAGCAACAAGACAGGATGCGGCACGGGGCCTCCGGACAGATGAACCAGAGATGGATTCTTGTGGAGATGATGCACGAGGCAAGGGATTCCTATGCCAGGATGCTTGATTATGACAGGGCGCTCAGGTGCACAAACATGATCCTGGCCGTCATGCCAGAGTCCCCTCCGGACATCAGGGACAGGGGGATTCTGGAGTGCAGGATGTCAAATCCGGAACAGGGACTGGAGGATCTTGCAAGATATCTGGAGATCAGTCCGGATGCAGATGATATGGATTTCGTTCTAGAGTTGATCAACGAGACAAAACAAAGGATCAATCAACTATAGAATTTACATCTGCGCCGTTCTTGATCATCGCTATCTCATGGCGTATAATCTTGCTTCTCATTGCCTTTTTTATGATATCGATCTCGCTTCTAAGAAGGGCGACCTCGTCTTCAAGTTTTGCAACACGACCATATACCGTTTCTGCTTCAGGAGGATCCATACAGATCTATGGAAATGATTTTTCTTAAAAAGTTAATGGTTTGGCACGGGATCCCTCACGCACGATACTCCTAGGATGATGATGATGCCTGAAGGCGCAGGCACAAATCGGACAGGCATGCTACGGACATGCAGTGCTTGCATGGGGGTTTCTGGAATGAGGCTTCAGAATGCATGGGTCGGTCAGGACGCATGCGATCTGCGCATCCGGCGACAGGTGCCGGCGGACTGTAAAAATCAGGGCAGATTTCATGCAAGGCTATAATTCAAATTCCTGACGGCACTTTTCACACTTTCCCCTCTCTTCTCCGGGGGGGCCAAGGAGAAACACCCTGCCAATGGTCTTGCAGAGTGGACACATTCCCGTGGTTGCGTTCTTTGGGCCAGTGCGAATAATCTTTTGAGTCTTTCTTCGTCCCATGGAATAACTCTTCTGGAACTCACTATAAAGTTTTAATGGCGCGGGGAGGGGGATTTGAACCCCCGTGTCCTTGCGGACATGGGATTAGCAATCCCACGCCCTACCAGGCTAGGCGATCCCCGCACAAGAGCCCTAGAATCAGTATCTAAAAAAATCATTCGACGCGAGATTGGCTGTAGTCTCTCACAAATTCCTCCATTGGGATCCTTTTTCCGCCTACAATCTTGAGATCTATGCTTATCTGCCTGTTGGAGATGCTGATGATGTTGTAGGTGTTCTCAAACAGGCCGCGTACCCGTTCGGATGTGGGGGTGCCTGCATTGAGGACAGTCAGGGTGCCAAGGTTCCACGCCCACGGCCTGTGCTTGTGTCCGCACATGACAACGTCCACCCCGGCATCCAGTACGGTCCGCAGTACGTCGCCTGCATCAACCACAGTAAGCTGATCCGATCCCGTATCAGGAATGGCAATAAGGTGGTGATGCATTGCAACAATCTTTACCCGGTCTGCATACTTTTTCATGGTTCGCTCCAGCCAGAGGTTCTGCCTGTATCCCACCTCCCCCTCGTTTCTGTCCGGTCTGGCAGTTCCCACAGTGACCAGAACGGTGTCATCATCAAGCTCGTTTACCGGCTCAAACGGAAAGAATTTTTTGAACAGCAGGTAGCCGGTGTTTCGGTAGTCATGGTTTCCGCTGACTGCAATCATCCTCCTCCCCGTCGAAAGCCTCTCCAGCAGCGTCCTGCACCGCTCATACTCGCCTACCAGGCCCTCGTTGGTCAGATCCCCCGTAACGACGATGACATCCGGATTCAGTCCGTTGATCTCGTCTTCCAAAACACCAAACTTTTCTGGCAGGAACTGGGAGCCTACATGGAGATCAGATATCTGGACAATCAGCATTTAGATTTGTCATGGCTGCATCACGTATTAAATCGAATCTATAGAAAGTACGGATCATGTATTACATCACGGCCGGAAGGCCTGTACCTGAACATTCAGAGTACAGCTAAGCGAAAAGTGCCTCATCTGAGATCAGGTAGGCGGTTTGGACTGGCGTATGAGGAGTGATTCCAACTGCACCTTGAACGTGAGCATGGTCATGACACTCTGCCTTTCGGTACCGTCAGAAAGCATTGCCCTGACGATTATCCATTCATTGTACAATGTTAGGGAATAGTAAAAACACAACATCCGCGATTCCATGTCCGAAATCCGCGTCTTGGCCCTGCACTCCTCGATTTTACCGTACCCGGTCTCTATTCCCCATCTTTTGGCATAAGCCTCCGTCTTGATTGTGGGGTGGTTTGTTGCAAACCCGATGTATTTCTCTTCCGGGACATCAGGGTCTTTGGCGTTTTTTCTTTCAGTTATTATCATGGAATATTCGACGGAGCCCTGGTTGTTCTCAATCACGTTTGTTGAGATCCTTTCCCTCTTTCCTTGTGCAAAATCCTGCAGGGCTTCCACCACGTTGGGCGTGTTCCTGCACGGCATCAGGTACCTTACGCCGTTTGCCCGCAGCCTGCTTATCGTGTCGACTGAGAAGAATTCCCGGTCAAGCAGCGCCAGGCGGATCCTGATGCCCATCCCTGCCATGGTCTTGAGGACTGCATCCACGTAATCAGGCACGAATTCGAGCCTTTTGAGGTATGATGCTGCAAGGACCATGCGCATCTTGTCGTTTACGCACTGGACTGTCATGTAACGCTCAAAATACGTGGTTCCGTTTTTGTATTTGGAACGGGTCAGCTCCCCTCCGGGTGCCCGGTCATAACGCGGTATGAGGTGCATGTCGATTGCGATGTCCAGTCCTTCTTTTGGGAATTTGCCCAGTTTTTTGAATGTGTCAAGTTGCACTGCCACCATTTCTTCGAATGCGCGCTGAACCGTGCCCTGCTCCATCCCCTTGATTGCCGATGCATGCCACCTGTCGGAGGGAGCGTCGCAGTGCGTGCGCTTTACCGCGTTTGCGCACCCGCCTACGGACGAATCCATGGTGGCTCCCCTCAGCATGCCGTGATTTAGATCGTCTGTTCGTAATAGTTTCGCTTTTTGAAGTGGGCTGCTTGGCAGCGGAGCGGGTGCAGCCTTCCCCTTACCGTGGACTCTTTTTCCCCGTGACGCACTGCACGTGCCGTCGGACGGCGCCTCATCCGTCCCCGGAAGACGAGCGGACCAGGTGATCAAAGAAGCTGTCCTTGTTGATCCTGTCAGTTGCCAGCAGCGTGAACAGGATCGAGTTGGCATCCATGCCCTTCCTGGAGCGGTTCCCGCCCCCGTCGCTCCTTACGGCCACGAACCTCCGGTTGGCCCTCTCGACTGCGTTGTTGTCAGGCTCGATGCCGTCCACGTGCAGGCAGGTGGTCATGAAATATCCCTCCCGCGGGTACCTCTTCTTGTGCCGGGCGATGGTGCCGTCCCCGTCGCCTGCAAACGGTTCGTTCATCAGCTCGCGCAGCTCCGCGTCTATGCAGCGGGCAGCGACGATCCTTGGGTGCCGGTCCTTGATCCTGGAGGCGCGGTAAATCTTCATGTGGATTGCCGACAGCCTGTCCAGAAACGCCGGAACGTCACCCCCGGGGTTGGTCAGGACGTCCTTTTGCACCAGGCGTTCCTGGTGCCACACGCACATCTGGCGGCACGATCCCACGTGGAGCCACCCGGGATACGAGTCCTGCGTTATGGTTCCCCGGTAGCCCGGGAGCGTCTGGCGGAGCGTCTTGATGTCCCGCGAGTCGGCCACCTCCACGAGGCAGTGATTTTTTGCCAGAGCCACTATCCCGTAGCCGCGCTTGCCGCCCAGCGGCCAGTGAAACTCGTCTACGTTCAGGTGTGGCGCCTCCAGCACGCGCTCCCTTACCGAATCGCGTTCCGGCGCCATGCGCCCGGCCTGCCTGATCTTGCCGCGGTAGGCAGACGAGCGCGAGGTTACGTGCCCCAACGCGTCGCCGCCAAATTCTGCGGTCCTGGCATGCGACATGCCATTCATGTTCAGGGACGTCATGACCGCGTCAAAGTTTGATGAACGGCGCGCGTGTTTTGCCGCGCCGGGAACCCTCCCGGAGACCTGTCTTTTGCACACGCGGCACCAGCGCCGCTTGATGACGTACCTGACGTTCTCCAACAGGACGCGCATGACAGTCACGATGCGATCGTACTCGGCAGTCACCCTCCCAGAGAGCCCGCCGCCGCAGTCGGGGCACTCCTTGCAGTCGATCTCCTCGACGCGGTCCACGCGCTTTGGCCTGCAGTTGACGGTGGGTTTCTGCCCCTTGGGCCTGCCGGCGGCCTTCTTTCCCTGACCGGCCTTCTTCTTGGGCGCGGGGACGCTGATCCCGTTTGCCTTGGCGTTGAGATCCCTGTTTGTCTTGGCGTACCTCTTGTTGTCCTCTGTGAGGGACGAGACGAGCGCCTGCAGGCGCCCGGCCTCCTTCCAGTCTGCGCCCGACTCGCCTGCAATTTCGCAGGCTGCCTCCAGGATCTTGCGGGTTGGGCCTAGCACGTCGCCGAACATTTTTGCCCAGTGCAGGCAGCACCTGCACCCTGGTTCCATGCACGCCCCGGCATCCAGCGGGATTTGCGGCAAGGAGTGTTCGTGCATTGCCTTAAATTCCTCCGCCTCCAAGCATGTTCGGCGTGCTGGTTCCTTCATTTCCAAAGATCGAAGGGACTGGCACCCACTCGTACTTGGATCGCGATGGTCTAACTTTGTCATCCCGAGTACGAAATTATTAGATTCATTCCCGGTACCATGGATGTCCGCTAGGCCATCCGGTTACTTCAAAAAGCGAAACAATTACGTCTGTTCCAAATACCGCATTGTACCTGTTTGACGTGTTGGCGCAGGCAAGCATGTTTTTCATGCCGCTTGCGACATCTTGATATATTCTTGGATTGTTCAGTAGATCGCGGCCCTGCTTGGTTTTTTGTCTATACTGACGATCAAAAGTTTGTGCACAATGCCTCATATTTTCGGCTGGTAAATTTGAGGATGTCAAGCTTGAACCTGGCGGTTCGATAATACAACGAAACTGCCCGGTGCATGTCCTGAAATGTCCGGTAATATTCCGAGACGAGCAGGACGCGCTTTCCTTGGTGCCAGCATTCCTCCATCGCGTTGAGGTACGGCGAGCCCTTTGGCAGATAGATCATCTTGACATCCCTGTTGCTGCGCAGAAATTCCTTTACCAGTTTTGAGCGGTGCTGCGGGGCCCGGTCTGCCGTCACTACCACCTTGCCAAAATGCCGGTGCAGATCCTTGAGGTATCTGACAAACGTGGGTCCGTCAAATTTCTCGTACGTCCGGAAAAACTGCCTGCCGTCTTTTGCGATCGAGCCGTACGCTGCGATCCTCTTGTGGCTGCCGGTGTACGGCACGCTTATGGGATGGCCCACCAGGGACCAATATTTACGGCCGACTATCACGTCGTGTATGAAGATTGCCTCGTCCTCCATTACCGTGGTAAATCCCTCCTTTTCTAGGCGTGAAACGCGCTTGTTGAAGCGGTATTTCCAGTTCTGCACGGCCTTTTTGTTGGCCCTGTTAACATGGACTTTCCGTGGTGCCTTCGGGGACAGGCCGTACTGGTGCATGATCTTCCTGACGTACGTGATGTGAAGCTTTACGCCCGTGTCATGGTGTATGTTCTGTTGCAGTTCCGAGGGCGTGATTTTATGGCATGCCGTCTTTGCAATTATTCCGTCGATGACGTCTTGCGGGATCTTTCTGGGCCGTCCGCATCTGGGAAGATCACGGAGGCCTTGCAGGCCTCCGTCATCGAAGCGGCTCAACCAGTTGCGGACCCAGTTTGGGCTCCGTCCTTGGATGTCGGCAGTCTCCTCCACGGTCATGTTGAACACGCGAACCATGCGTACCGTGACCATCCTAGCCCGAACCTTGTGGTCTTTTTCTTTTTTGCACGCTTTTTTTAGTTCTTCCAGTTTGGAGTCGTCCATGTCTCCATGAAAGAAAGTCTGATCTAGAAACTTTGCGGTTGGCTAGGGCATTTGCTCAAAGACTTTTGCGTGTCAGTATAGACAACAAAAACCATAGGGCCGTACCCTTATTGATCTGCTTGCATTCTTGTCAGATTTTGCCTAGATCAAAGCACATTTCGCTTAGCTGGAGTAGGATTAAATAATAAACGCCGTAAGGCCTGACAGTTTTGGGCAAAAAGACTGCAGTGATGAGGGGAGACGGGATCGGGCCAGAGGTCGTAGACTCGATGCTCAGGGTTCTCAGGGAGTGCAACGTCCAGTCTGAGATCATCCTGTGCGATGCAGGATCCGAGCAGTGGGACAGGAACGGCAGGAGAGATTCATCATACATTCCGGAAGGGACTGCCAAGATTCTGGAAGACTCGGATGCATGCTTCAAGGGTCCGACCACGACTATTCCCGTTCCAGATGCGCCAAGAAGCGTTGCAGTCACTCTGCGCCAAAAGTTCAACCTGTACGCCAACATCAGGCCTGCAAAGACCTTTGAGAGGCTGACCCCGGGCAGGAAACTCGACTGCGTATGCTTCAGGGAGGCCACCGAGGGGCTGTATGCAGGCATCGAGACCAAGATTACAGATGACGATGCAATTGCCATCAGAAAGATAACAAGAAGCGGGTGCGACAGGCTGCTCAACTCTGCAATGGAGTGGGCCAGGGATCACGATATGAAGAAGATGGTGGCAATAACCAAGAGGAACATCCTGAAACAGACTGACGGCATATTCTGGAATGCCGCAGTAAGGGCCGCAGAAGGGACGGATGTGGAGGTATCGGAGATATACATAGACAATATGGCACAACAGCTGGTTGTGGCCCCGGAGCAGTTCAACGGGACCGTCCTGGTAAGTACAAACCTGTTCATGGACATAATCTCGGAGCTTGTATCAGGACTGGTGGGATCCATAGGGCTCATTTATTCGGCAAACATGGGTGACGACTTTGCGATGTTTGAGGCCGCACACGGCAGTGCGCCGCAGTTTGCAGGCCAGAACAAGGTAAATCCTACTGCGGCCATCCTTTCAGGAGCCTGGATGGCAGACTATCTGGGAGAGACTGCAATCAGGGATGCGGTATTTTCTGCAACAGAGCGGGTAGTCAACGAGGGCAGGGCCGTAACGTGGGATATCGGAGGCAGCGCCTCAACAACACAGATGACAGATGCCATAATCGCATATGCAGTCGGTATGCTCAGAAGATAATTCAGCGTGCCGCCTCTACAAGAATCAGTTCCTCAAAAAAGAGTCTCTTTCTTGCAACTATCCTGGTCCTCAGCCCCAGGCTTTGGGTGTAGCAGATCAGTCGTTCATGGTTTGACAGCGAGGACGTCACAAAGACAAACTTGCCGTTATTTTGAATATTCCCGCATACGGAGTCAAGGATTCTTTTGGGGATCTCAAAGCCCTCGGGACCGCCGTCGGTTGTAGCATCCAGTATTTCATCGGTTGCAAGATACGGCAGGTTGCAGACTATGAGATCAAACCTTGCCCGCAGGGCATCGGATCCATTACAGCACACCAAGTTTTCTGTCCGGTATGTCTGTCTGCTTAATACGCCGAAGTTGATGTCGGTTCCCACCACCAGCGAAAAGTTTCTGCAGAGCAGCTTGGTCAGATATCCCGAGCCGCTTCCCACATCCAGTGCCATGCTACCTGTCTCGTCTTCAAGGTGATCTGCCATGAAGAAGGTGTCCTCAGACGGGGTATACTCGTCATCTGCCAAGAATCCGGTTTGCAATGCCGACTATCTCATCTCCTGAAAGGTCGTCTATTCGTTGGCATTCTGTTGAATCCAGTCCGAACTGCCGTAAAACGTTTTTCACAGTCTTGCGCCTGTACGAGAAGATTCTGTTGATGGTTTGTATCTGTTCCTCGTCCAGACTGCCTCTTTTTGTTATTCCCAGAATCACAGAACCGACCTTGGGAGGCGGCTTGAAGTTGTTCCTGCCCACCGAAGAGATCACCCGGATGTCAAATGCATGCATGGCCACTATGCTTACTGCCCTTCTTGCAGAGGATACGGCAAACAGCTTTTCTGCAAACTCCCGCTGAACCATTATTACTCCGTGGGAGAACTGCCTCTGGGCCAGCCACTCGATTGCATCCCTGCTTCGAGAGTATGGCAGGTTTGATACAAAGATTGAAAAATTATAGGTGCTCTCAAGGCCGTCGCCGTGCCGTATGACAAGGTTTCTGACATCAGAGAGTGCGGATCTGGCATCCTCTGCAAGCTGTCTGTCAGCATCAATAGATATCACACGGCCTGCCATGCTGCACAGCAGCGGCGTGAGTATTCCCAGACCGGTTCCCAGTTCAAAGACGACATCATTCTTTGTGATCCCGGCCTCAGACACTATCAGTCTGGCAATGGAATCGGAGTTTAGAAAGTGTTGTCCCAGTTGTCGCTGCCTTGTCATTTCTTTACAAAAAGATTCATCCGACTCTGTCCTGTCAGCTCATCTATGATTCTTTCAGAGATGTGCCTTACCGGATCCTTGAGTCCCACACGTTCCTGCAGGTCCTCGTAGCTCTCAAACTTTTTGATCTCCCGCTCCTCAAGCATTGTCTTCATGTACATCTTGCCTATTCCCGGAATCAGTTCCAATGCATGAATTCTTGGGGTCAGGGGTCTGGCGTTGTTCAAATATTCAACAAACCTGGACTCGTTACGAGTCACAATATTTTCAACCACTCCGGGCAGTTCGTTCTGCGCTGACATTGAGATCCTGGAATAATCCATCTTTCCCAATACGGAGAGGACCTTTGTACGCCCCTCCCTGCCAATGTAGATCCGCTCCCCGACATCAAATGTCGAGTTTGGCACCCCGAGAACCTCCAGGAGGGTTAGCCGGTCTTCCCCTATTGCAGTCACGATTATCCCATCCTTGCCGCGGATGGTCGACGATCTTCCCCGCGGGTTAAAGTCCAATACATATGTGTATTCTTCATATCTTCTGGGTGGTTGTTGTGCCCGGTCCAAGATTAAACACGCTTGAATATTCAGGAATGCTCCCGGATTATCTTAAGTATTCTTTCCAGAGTCTCGGCAAGAATCAGCTTCTTCCACCCAAAAGTAAAGGAGCGAAGTTCGGCCATACTTGTTGGTCTGATGTTTACGATTTCAACTGCCTCGTCTTCGGTCAGTTCGCATTCCTCTATGAGTATCTTCTTCATCCTCCCGGCGCTATCAGAATCAATTGATGTAAATTTTGATACATAGTCAAACGTCCAGCGCTGAATCTGATCCATGTCCTCGGGATCAACCTTGCCCAGAATCTGTTTGGCCTCTGGCAGTGAGATTGCCTGTCTTTTTTGTATTTCTTCCATATCTCTATACACCGAACGGTTTTATATGATCCAGCCTAGTGATTAAGGTTTTCGATTTGTTTCCAAGTTTTACATCAAGTGTTACAGCTCGCCGGCCAACATCGGTTATCACACCAACCTTGCCGTGGTATCTCCGGTGCGGCAGCCCCTTGTGCTGCCTAGGATCAATAATTACAAGTGCCTGCTGGCCTGTCTGGTATTCGTGCAACAGAAACGAGACGCCTCTCGGTGCCTTCTTTTTCATAATGGATCTGGACTTGTGTCTGAACCCGTGGGAGCGGCCGTGGGGCTTCTTGGTTGCCATGTAGTGTAAAACCTTCCAAAGCCCTATTTAAAACCATGCTGGTTCACAAACTTTGTTTCCTAATTATGAACCAGAGACACCCGTCTGTACAATACTGCCTATGTCATCGTCCTGCATCCCCTCCATTTCCTGCCGTCCTTGATTCGGGTCTGTAGACTTGTACGATCCTTGGCGTGCCGTACCCGTTGTCAATGGCAGTATCGATCATCTGGTTGTACAGCTGCACCTTTCCGTATATCTCGGCCTTGACGTTCTCCCATTTTCGGGCGCTTATGCACTCGCCCAACACCCGCTTGAACGTGGAGAATGTAATCTCGGCTGACCACCGCTGGTTGTACCCGGACTCCTCGCGCCACGCCTTCTGGAATTCCCTTTTCTGTTCACGCGAAAGGCCGGCAAACTCGCGCTCGGCCGTCTTGTCAATGTGGTCCATCCCCCCAAGCTGTTCGAATCCGGCCTTCTTGCGGGGCATGCACCCTTTTGCCTTTCCGGCAAAGTTTATGCGGACTGGAATCAGCGGGGAGATGCCGCGATCGTCACAGTACCTGTGGATCTTCCTGGCGTCGTACGCGCCGTCGGCTGCCACCCTGGTGCCTGCAGACGTGTCTGCGCTTGGTGATTTTTCTGCGTTTGCAAAGGCCTGCTCCACCAGTTCCTCAAACTGCGGAGAGTCCCCGCACCTGTCGTCAGTGATTGCCACGGCGTAGATCTTTTTGGTCTTGGCGTCCACGCCGACGTGCATCTTTATGAACCCGCGCCGGGTCCCCCACTTTGCCGTCATCCAGTCGCCGCGGTTTGTGGGCTTGAGCCCCGTGGAGTCAAATGCAAACAGGCTGATCTCTGTTCTGGCGCCGCCGTCTGAAAACCACACCGAAGTCGTGTTGCCGGCACCCTTCTCGTCAAAGGTGCAGCCAAGCTTGGCAATCCTCTTCTGGAATGCCGAGTACGTGGGTGAGTTTTCCTTGCCAACCACGGTCTCTGCCAGGCCCTGGAGCTGCCTGTACCTGATGCCGGTGGCATTCCTGAACAGGAACGCTGCTGCAAAGCACGCGTTTGAGAACACGTACGGGTGGCCGACCTTTCCGCTGTTTAGCTTCTCCACGTCCCGCGTCAGGATCTCCTGGTTTATCTGGAGGGACCACAGCTGACCGCGGTCTATGTACCTGCGGTCATCGTACCGGAACCTGCGCCCTTCTGATTTGAAAGATTTTTTAGCGTCATGCGTGCCCGTCTTGTCTGGAGATGGCGTGTTTTCAGTCATGGTTGTTGGCCTGACTGTCTGCACGCCTCTCTGATCAATACAGTTTTCTATTGAAAGTGTTTGACACGGTATTCAAATTCGTCTGGGCTGACTGACTGACATGACTCTGGAAGAGTTAGGCGTGGTTGAAGATAATTAGGAAACAAAGTTGGTTCACAGGGGGTGGTCGCGTAAATCCGTCAAGTCATAATCTGTCGTACCTGCCGCCTCCATGCATTGACGCGCAGCTTCCCTCAGGATTCGTTCCAGTCACCAGATTGGAATCGTCTCAAGGAATCACGCTATCGTTGAATGGTCCGGAACCGGCTTGTGCCACGGAAGGTACCATCCGGTACGCAGTTTTGCGCGTTCCTGAACGTGAGGCCCTCGAAGATCATGATGGCACATACGCAGGCCATCTTCTCTGCAGAGTGTATTCTGGGTCTCCCGCGTTTACCACTGCCCTGTTTTGCCGGCGGCGGGTTCCTCCCGACCAAAGACACGATAATTTTTATCCGAAAGTTGCGCTCAGTAGTGTGTGCCCTGTGATAACTATTCCAGTAGTTAGCCTTTCTCTTGTGATTCATTAAAGGGGACACACTTTGTGATCCTTAGCCGGTATGAGTCAATGACGTACGATCATACGCTCAACATGATTTATGCGACAACCCCGGTTCACAGCCGAGGACAGACATGGCAGATATTTTTCCTCTGGATGGCATCCAGGTAATGGCACATCGGAATGGCGTGCAGGAACCGGCCACCATACCGTGTATAGGATATACCGGGATGCTGCTGCTGCAGGGATTGCATGACCGAAAGGACCGAATTCCAGAATGCATCCTTTGATAAAAGTCCCGGATCATGACTCTGCCCCATGCGGGCCTCAACAATTCCGGAAGAAATCTGCCATGCGGGACCGGTCTAATTGATTATAAAATAAAAAGAGGGTGGTTTACTCTATGGGTTCAGGATCATCGTCACTGAGATCTGCTGCAGGTTCTGCACTCACAGCAGCAGCAGTAGCATTTTCGGATTCGGTTTCATCGGATGTCGTAGTATTGGACTTTTTGGAAGTCTCTTTTTTGGTACTCTTTTTGGTCTTCTTGACAGTCTCTTCGAGATCCACGACGCCTGCCTCACCTAGGGCAAATATTGTCTCCTCCTCTGGGTGGTGAGGACTGTCGACCATTCTGGCGATTCGCTTCTTGCCGGATTTCTTGAAGTATATCCGGTAGGTGCTTGTGTGCGCAACGACGTTTCCGCCAATCGGACGTGTTGGATCTCCAAAAAAGACGTCAGGGGATGCCATGACCTGGTTGGTTGCAATTGCAGCACAGTTGTATGTCTCTGCAATTCGGGACAACAGGTGCACAAAATGATTTAGTTTTTGTTGCCTGTTGGACAACGTTCCCCTTCCAAGATATTCGGAACGGAAAAGCCCCACTGCAGAATCTGCGACGATCAGTCGGATGTTGTTCTCTTCAATTACCTGACCTGCCTCTTCTAGAATCAGTGTCTGGTGTGCGCTGTTGTAGGCACGTGCAACGATGATGTTGTCTAGAACCTTTTCTGGATCCATCTCATGTGCCTGGGCAATCGAGACGATTCTTTCGGGCCTGAAGGTGTTTTCAGTGTCAATATACAAGACACCGCCCTCAAGTCCGCCTTCCGCCTTGGTTTTTTGAACCATGACAGACATGGTATGGGCAAATTGTGTCTTGCCGCATCCGAACTCTCCATAGACTTCTGTCAGAGCCTGGGTCTCAACTCCGCCGTCAAACAACGTATCAAGGCAGTTTGTGCCGGTTGTAATCTTGCCGATGCTCTGTCTGTGTTTGTAGATCTCGCTTGCACTAACAAAATCCTTGGCAATCATTCCGCCTTCAACCATATGCTGTCTGGCCTTGTTGACAATCTTGTCTGCAGTCTCCCTCTCCATACCGGTTATCTCAGATATTTCCACAGGACCCCTTACTATGAGATCCATAACGTTGTGAATACCTGCGTCAGATAGCTTTCTTGTAGTTACGGGGCCAACGCCCTCCAAACTATTGAGTCTGATATCATCTACCATGATATACCGTATGGTACCGTACTTATAAAGTTACCGTAAAAAACAGTAGTTGGAAATGGTACGCGTTCACCTCCCCCCTCCATTTGGTGCGACACTGTTGAGCCTTTTGGCACATATGACAATTGGATGGGTCAGAATTTACAAACAAAATTAGATTTTTTAGATTAGGTGATTAAAACGGCTGCACGTGAGATGTGAATTACCATGACCCACACGCACGTGCGCCAATATACACACGCAGAATCCGTATTTAAGAATGCAAACTGCACGGCGTCGCGGCGGATGCAGGTGCAGTCCTGAATGGTTGTCCCGAAATCCGAAAGGATCATACTGCAGGCAGAGCTGCGCCGCGTGTGGGGAATCGTGGAGATCCTGCTGGGCCTGGTCGCAGCCTCTCTGGGAACCACCGGAAAGACGCTGGCTGTCGTTATCGAGGAGACGGCGCACCAGGCAGAGGAGATCCGGACCCTGAAGGCAGAGAAGAAGCAGCTGGCCCGGGAACTTTCAGTCCACGAGAGTTGGAACCATTCATCCAGGGGCGCCGTGCTGTTTACCCGGAAGCGAAGAGCCTTCAAAAGTGATCCGCAGGTAAGGGCAGACACGGGCGATGCCCCAGATACGGGCAAAAAGCCCGGACACCGGCCGGGTCAGCCGGGAGTCTCCCACGGCCGCAGGCCGGCTGACATCAGGATGTGCAGTGCGCCCATGTGCAAAAACTGCGGCGGCACCTACATGCTGCCCGAGGATGCCTTTTGGAAGACGGTGATAGATGTCACCGAATCCGGCAAGCCAGTCTGTTATGCCGAGATGATCGCGCCCGGGTACTGCCTCACGTGCCAGGCAGTCACGTATCCTGACGCGGACTCGATTCCCGGAACGTGGTTTGGCCCCAACCTGAGAAAGAAGATTGCCAACATGCACAGGGTATCGGTTTCGCTCAGAAGCATGCAGTACCTGCTGGCATCAAACCACGGCATCAGGGCATCACTGGGGTGCATATCCCACGCCCTAGAGGCAATAGCAACGCGCGGCAGCCTCGGAGACGCCCCGAGGCTGCCGGAGCCAAAGGAGGACATGCCGTCTCCCTTGTTCGGGGCGCCGTTCCCCACGCCTGCGCGCCCCGAACCCGACGCCGGCGGCCATACCGCATGGAACGGCCTGATGAGGCGGCCGCTCATCACGCAGATAACAGAAAAGATGAGCATGGCGCCAAGCGTGTCCGAAGACGAGTCCGGCGAAAAGGTCGCAGGAAAGAACGTGCAGGCCATACTACTGATCTCAAAATACTGCGTGCTGGTATGCATCAGGCCTGACAAGACCAAGGAGACCATGAGGGACGTGCTTTGGATGGTGCTGAACAGGCCGTTCGTGGCAGACATGTACCGTGCCGGCAACGCCCTTGAGGGGGACTTTCAGACGTGCTTTGTCCACGTGGTTCGCAAGTGCGAGGGCCTGGCCATACGCCACGGAGTCAATTCCTTCGAGTATGCGTGGTACGTGACGCTGCTCAAGATATATCGGGACGCCAAGACCGCCGCAAGGAATGCACTCGAGATGGCCGGCAGGGCAGAAGAGTCGGCCTGCGACGCAGGCCGACTCGTCAAAAACACCCCGGGACTGGAAGAATACGTCAAATCAAGCCAGGATTCCCTGCAAAAACGCATCCTGACGCTCGTCGATGCCTGCCGCAACGGATGCGTCTCAGACGAGAAGAGCCGCGATTTTGCAGGCTCGCTTGAACGCGCCGCGCCATACCTTACAGAGTTTATCAGGCATCCTGGAATGGACGGCAACAACAACGCGTGCGAGAGGGCCGTACGAACGCACATCGTAAGGCCGCGCGACATACACCACGCGTTTCCCAACTGGAAGGCAGCCGACACTTTTGCCAAACTCCAGACGATTCACGCCACGGCAGAAAAGCTTGGAATGTTCTCGGGGGACGCGGTGACTGCCGATGCCTCGCAGGACATGTTCGGGTCCGGAATACCGCCCCCGATATTTCCGAATCTCAAATAACCGTGCCACGACATCCCGCAGATCCGGATCGTTGCCGCACCATTTGGCTTAGGCAGGATGCATCGCAGATCATGCCGCAAAAAGCCTCAGGCCTGCCTGCAGGATGGCATTGCCATACATTTTCACACCGACGTGTCTTCTGGTGGATGATTCCATGATGGAGTCAATCACATGCCCATGTATGACATCCCGACTAGCGTGGAATTGGCAAGGGGGGAGGTGAACGCGTACTGGAAATGTGTCTAATTGCACATGCCTGACACCCCCTTTATCAAACCCATGATTAACAACCAGCTGCCCACAAATCCGAAAGATAATCCCAGTTGACTGTCCTGCGCACATTCCGTTGGCACCCCGGCACCGGTTGCTGCATGTCCGCGCAGCCTTGCGGCCGGCACTTGCATACGAATGCGTCAAGAAACACAATTCACGTGGGTGGTTCGGCCAGGCCCAACTCTTTCATGAACCTGAGAAACAGCCTGAGCATCTTTATGAGCGTCATGTGCCTGCCGTGGAATGAGATCCGGAGCAGGTGGCGGACCAGCGCCCAGGCGTTGTAAATGAATATCGGGAAGAACAGCAGCAGCATGCGCACCGACTCGTTCCTGCTCGTGGTGCGGGGCCTGAGTGACTCGTAGTTGCTGTACGCAGTCTCCACTCCCCAGCGGAGACGGTACTGTTCTGCGAATCCGTGTGCGCCTGTCAGGCCGTTGCTGGACTCGAACCCCAGCACCTGCGGCACCGTGGCGTTGGTGGCAAGCGTAAAGTGGCCGTTCTTCCTCTTTTGGATTATCAGTGTAAACTCGGCAGTATCGCGTCCCGAATCTATGGAATGCCGCGACACCGTCGCCTTCCCGCCGTCTTTGAACTCCTCTACGGCTTTTTTGACGCCCTTGGTCTTGATTGCAGGCACCATGAACGGGATCCCTTCACGCTCCAGCATGTTAATGATGTCCACAGAAAAGAACTCCCGGTCTATCTTTAGTGACTTGATCCTTATCCCCTGCCTTCTGCAGTCTGCTATCAGTCCTGAGACCACCTCGAGGTCTGTATCTCCCCTTCTGACCAGCCGGGCTGCCAGAAACGCCCTGGAGCCTGCCACGATGCAGTTTGCAGTCGCCAGGCAGTTAAAGTTGTACGTTCCCTTTTTTGGTTTTGACTTTATGGTGTTGACGATCCTCCGGAACCTGTCGTACCTGCAGACCAGGTGTTTGTCGATTGCAATGTCCACCGGCTCCCTGAACATGCCGTGCCGCCTCATCCTGCGCACGGTGCGATCCGTTATTGCCTGGCACCGCTTTAACATGTAGTCGTACCGGATATGGCGTATCCTGTCAAGCAGCCACCTGCCCGTGGGAATGCCCGTCCCGCCGTCCGGGTCGCTGGACCATGCAGTCTCTGCGTATTCGGTGTGCCTGCACATGCCAAACAAGCGTTCAAAAAAGTGGACCGGTCCGTATAGGGCGTTGTACCTGTCTGAGAACTTGATCTGCAACAGGGAAAACAGTACGGGGCCGATGATCTTATATGCAGATTCGGCGGACTGTATTTGGAGCGATTGCTTGTTTTTCATTTGAACGTGTAAGACTCGCGCGCTCCATTTTTAACACCCAGAGTCTAATAATGGCGAACGCCTAGTGATCATAAGGAACGCGGCAAGATCAGGTTGTCCTGAAAAAACACATTTCCATCTACTGAAAAACGAGGTTGGTGCATAATTCCGATATGTCCTAATCTGAATATTTCCCGCCGCATTCTCACGGACGGGGTCAGATACGGACGGGTTGGATCATCAGGCGCACTCCGTGCGAGCCGAACCGCCGTAGGACGGTATCGGTATATTTAGCCGGCAGGCACACTTAAACCGGTTGAGGATCCGGATGTTCCATGAGATTGCTCGTCCCTTGGCAAACCGGCGCCGATTGTCTTCGCGCACGAACCTGCAGTGAAGCTGGTGCCGCCGGCTCTCCTCGGCCCCGAATATGCCTTCCACCAGGGCTCTTGTCCTGTACTCGTGCGAGTCAAACAGCCCGGCTGCCTTCTTCCTGCTTGGCTTGCCCCTGCTGACGGCGTCCTTTCTCTGCTTGATGTTGGGCGTCATGCCCATCCAGAACAGCTCCTTGAAGTTGTAGTCGGCGTCATACCCGCGGTCCGCATCAAAGACGCGCCCCGAAAAGTCATACCCGCGGCGCCTGATCTCTGCCAGCATGACTGGCAGCATCGTGACGTCGTTGACGTTGCCAGGCGTGCCAAACGCGGCCAGCACGATCTGTAGCCCCATGATGGCCGTTACGTGGTATTTCCAGTAGGCCTTTTGGCGCATCTCGACGAAATCGCGCTCCCTTTTGCAGGGTTTTTCGATGTCCTCGTACCGGGTAGTCTCCACTCCGCTGCTGTCTGCAGCCAGCGGTCCGGTTGCCCCGGACGCCCCGGCGATGCATCGGCGAGCAGTCTCGGCCAGCACCAAATCCATCCAGTCTGGCGGGATGATCTGGAGGTGCCTGACTATCGTGGTGTGATCCGGCACGGGTTCGCCGTCCCAGGGAGTCCGCATGTCGTGCAGGTCTGACTCGATCCTGCGGAATGTGTTGTTGTATGCCCTCATCAGCAGGCAGGCAGGCAGGCAAAATCCAGCTTGTCCTTGGAGTGAATCCGAGGACGGCCCCTGTTGTCGTTTTCGGAGCGCGGGCAGGGGTTCTCAAGAATCATTTCAATCAGCGTCCTCCTCAGGTGGGATGCCTCGACTTCGTTTGCAAGTTCGTAGTACTGTCAGTATCTTTCCCGTCTGTTGTGTTTGATCATTATCGCGTGCGGGCGATCATGGGATCATTGAACGTATCGGACTAGACTAGGCGGTCAGAAGAATTACGCATCTATGTTAACCCATCCCCGGACTTATCCAGGTTTTGCGTCCAACTTGTCACCTTGGGTATGTTTTTTGACTTCTTAAGCGTTACCTGCATGCAGGATCCTACCAGATCCGCAAAAATGCGGCTTTTGTCCCGCGGCGTGACATGCATAATCCTCCTTCGGGGGGTCTGGGGGGCTGGCCCCCCAGCATTCATGTAAAAACACCCGCCATTCCCATAATTTGTGCACAGCATCCGCTAGATCAGGCATCATCGTCTACGGACATTGCCGGTTCTGCGTCTACGCCTTCATAACTTCCTTGATCTTGGCGCGGTACAGTTTCTCGTTTCTGTCCTCGTACAGGTTGCCTTCTGTCAGCATGTGCCAGATGATCGTCAGCATCTTGTTTGCGACGTGCGTTATGGCGATGTGGTGCTTGTGCCTCTTCAGGAGGCGCGTGTAGTGTTCCTTCATCCTTGCGTCATGGAACACTGCCACAAGCGCACACTGGATCATGATCCAGTTGACCTTCCGGTTCGAGTCCTTTTTCATCCTGCCGTGGTATAGCGTGTCGCCTGACTGGTGAAGCGTCGGGCACATGCCTGCCCAGGATACGAGCTTTTTTGGGTTCTCAAACCTTTCGATGGTGTCGATCTCTGCTGCCAGCAGTGCAGCAGAAAACACGTTCATTCCCGTCATGCTCAGCAGTATCTTCGGGGCATGGGCGTCTCGGACGTAGCACTTGATCTCGTCTTCGGTCTTTTTTATCTCGTCGTTGTAGTACCGTATCTGCGATATGCAGCCGTCCAGAACAAACCTGTCCCTGAAATTCTTCATGTCTGCTCCTTCAAGGTACTTTAGGACCTTTGGTCTCCAGACGCTGGTCCCTGCATTTTTTGGATTTATGTGTATCTGTGTAGTTTTTTGATCAAATGTTGAACTCCATATCTACAATCAGAAAATCCGCGTCTGTCTAATTTTTTAAAACTATTTTTGATCACTTGATCGAGTTTTTCTCTCCGTCCTAATTTTTAGATCATTGTTGCCCACGGTTTGCATATGTCTGATGATAATTCCGAGTCAAGGATTGCAGAACTGGAGGAAAAAGTGGGTGTGATGGCAGAGCAGATGGCCGAAAAAGACCGGCAGATGGCCGAAAAAGACCGGCAGATGGCCAAACTCGCTGATCTTTACGCTGCCGCCCTCAAACAGATCCAGGATCTCACGGCAGAGTTGCAGGAGGCAAAGGGCATCATATCGGCTGCCGTTGCAAGGAGCATCGGCGCAAAACCGGACAAAAAGACCGGCAGTACCCGGCGCCGCGCAAAGGGCAAGGGCAAGGGCAAGGGCAAGGGCAAGGGCAAGCCAAGTGACCACAAACGCACGGGCCTTGCGCGTCCTGAAAGAATAGACGCAGAGGAGACGGCAGATCCCCACACGTGCGACAACTGCGGCAGCTCCGACCTCTCAGAATGCGTGTCCACGTACACAAAGGTGGTAAGGGAGGCTGCCAAGACGGAACTAAAGCACATCAAGGTGACTAAAGAGAAGGCGTTGCAGGAACTGCAAGAGGACCGTGTCCGGCAGGACTCCGCTGGCACTGCCAAACTCCAGGTACGGGATCAACTTTATGATAATGATGGTCATCCTCCGGCTGCACGGCATGTCAGACCTCAGAATATGCAATATTGTCATGATGATGTACTCGGCAAGAATCACGGAATCTGCGATAAACCGCATGGTGTGCAGGATGGCCCGGGAGCTCGGGCCGCTGTACGAGAAGATCAAGGAGGAGGTAAGAAACTCGCGTGCGATAAACGGGGACGAGACAATCTGGCGCGTCGACGGCACGAACTACTGGCTGTGGGTGGCTGTAGCCAGGTACGCCGTAATCTACGAGGTGCACCGCCACAGGAACTCGAAGGTTCCAAAAAAGATGCTCGGCAAGGACTACCCGGGATGCGTCACGTCTGACTCGTGGGCCGCGTGGAACGTCATCGGATCCGAACACCAAAAGTGCCACCTTCATTACGCCCGGGACATCAAGGACACCCTGAAATACAAGAATCCCGGCTACGACTACAAGCGTCACGCAAGGACGCTGCGCGCGATACTGTGGGACTCGCACATCGACGGCGCCGTTCCGGGAGGGGCAGACGCGCTTGCCGCAAAGAAGAGGCTGGATCGTCGTATCGCGTCACTTATCGGCAGGCTCGAAAAGGACCGCGACTGCAAGCACTGCAACAGGATGCGCAAGAGGCTGGTGCGGGAAAGGGATCACCTGTTTGCGTTTCTGGAGACAGACGGCGTCGAATACCACAACAACCGGGCAGAGCGGGCCATCAGGCCGTGCGTCATCCTGCGCAAGAACAGCAACGGGAGCAGATCCAAGGATGGCGCAGATGCCATTGCCACGCTGATGAGCATCAAGCAGACATGCAAGGCAAGGGGAGATGATCTTGGCACGATCCTGCGCGAGGGCCTGGCTCCACGTCAAAAAACTGCATAGACGCGCGTAGGCATGGAGTTCAACATTTGATCAAAAAACTATGCAGTTACATTTATGTCGTATTTGTCTGTCAGCGTGTGCACAAAGTTGATCACTTTTGTCCGGTCCTGCACTAGGGTCATCTGGTACCTGAGGACCTGCTTAATTCCCCTGGATTCGGCCGAACCTATGTGGCAGCCTGGAACCAGGTCTGCCCGCAGCAGGTTGGCAAGCGTTCTTGCGTCTATGGTGTCGTTTTTTATTTTGGCCCATGCGATTGCCTTGACCTTGAACGGATTGGCAAGCGTCAGCGGGACTCCGGCGGATTCAAAGGCGTCTGCAGTCTTAATCCAGTGGTTTCCGGTGGATTCGCAGACTGCTTTGCACTGGCCGTATGTGGCCTTTAGATATGCTGCAAACTCCAATGCCTCCCGGGACGTGTTGTTGTACGATGACTTTTCCAGGATTGTCCCCTTGTGATCCATTATACACGTTACACATTTTCTCTTTCCTATGTCAATTCCAATACTCTTTTCTATTTCTTTCACCTCCCTTTTTTTGTGTGACAGGCCGGTAGCTGCATACATCTATCATGACTCGGAGTCCAGTAACACAGCAGCTTGGATAGCCCCATTCAACAACCAGGTCTTTGCGACCATGCGTAATTAGGGGTCAGCCCGCCACATGTGGTGGGTGGGTAGGGTTATCATGTATTCACCAACCTCGTAAAAAACAGCAAGTCGCCACAGCCCATTGGGACCTGTGCAGTATTCATCCAATCAGATCTGCACCTTCCTGTTCCCATGTCTATCAGCATGAGGTAGGCGGTATCTTAGAGATCGGTATCCCAGACCATCTTCTGGATGTTCGGGGGCAAGAGAATGATATGATCTGGCACCATTCCATCCATAAACATCTCCACAGCCATGCCCACAACTCCATGGGTTTGGACTTGACCACTGCCTTTGACATAACGCGCAAACAACTGTTATATTCAAAGCCAAGCCAATTGAACAAGGTGGAGCCCAGCTTAGCAACCTGCATAGGCACAATACGACTGGACAGACCGGTGATACTGGCATCAGGCATCCTTGGAATCTCCATGGATGTCTTTGACAGGCTGTACCGTTCGGGGGCAGGTGCAGTTGTAACAAAGTCCCTGAGTAATGAGCCGTGGGAGGGATACTCCAACCCCACCATAATCAGCGTAAAGGGGGGAGGATGGATCAATGCAGTAGGGCTGTCCAATCCTGGAGCGACGGCATTTGCAGAAATTATCAGACCCAACCAGGATGTTCCAATAATTGTAAGTCTTGTGGGTTCCGTCCCGGAGGAGTTTGAGACGATGATCTCCCGGTTTAAGGGTTGCAGGGTTACGGCATACGAGCTGAACCTGTCATGTCCGCATGTGGAGAAGGTCGGACTGGAGGTAGGCGATGACCCAAGGCTGGTAGAGGATATCGTGACTGCAGTCAAGGGCGCATCTGACGTGCCAGTCATTGCAAAAGTGGGCCTAGGCACGACACACTACCTTGATACCGTAGGGACTGCCATCAGCGCGGGAATTGATGCAATAACTGCCATAAACACTGTCCGATCCATTGCAATTGATGTCAGAACACAGAGGCCCATTCTCAGCAATGGGTTCGGGGGGCTCTCCGGAACCCCTATCAAGCAGATCGCGCTGCGCTGCGTCTATGAGATAGTCTCCAAGTACGACATCCCTGTCATCGGATGCGGTGGCATATCATCGTGGGAGGATGCCGTCGAGTTTCTTCTGGCAGGAGCATGCGCAGTCCAGATTGGAAGCGCAGTGGGAGACAGATGGATCAACATATTTGACGAGATCAACGGCGGCATATTACAGTACATGACAGAGATGGACATTGCCAGGATAACGGACATGGTGGGACTTGCACAGGGATCGTAACCATCCTGCAATCGTCACAGTCGAAAGGGTGATTGATGAGACCCCGACTGTCAGAACCCTGGTATTCTCAGATGAGATAATGTCAAGTGCCCTTCCCGGACAGTTTGCAATGGTCTGGGTTCCGGGCATAAACGAGCTGCCCATGAGTGTGATGGTATCAGAAGAGGCAGGAAAGGCTGCATTTACCGTAAGACGTCACGGACCTGCATCGTCAGGACTGTTTCAGGTAGGGGTAGGGGGGAAGATCGGAGTACGCGGGCCCTATGGAAACTCGTTTTGCCTCAAGACAGGCAGGCTCTTGATGGTGGGAGGCGGTACCGGCCTGGTTCCCATAATGAGACTGCTTACCACTGTCAGTCCAGAAGACGATGTCACGGTCCTAATCGGGGCAAGGTCAAGAGAGGAGGTATTCTTTGAAGATCTTGCAGGCAGGCTCCTGACAGGCAAACGGCACAGGATAATGGTATCTACTGACGACGGGAGTTATGGGGAGAGAGGACTCGTTACCGAATTTGTCAAGAGCCTAGTCGGCAAGATGCCATATGACGGCGTGTACGTCTGCGGACCTGAGATTATGATGCACAAGACCGTGCAGGCTGCGCACTCACGCGGAATCTTTGTACAGGCCAGTCTTGAGCGGATGATGAAGTGCGGGGTGGGAATCTGCGGCAGTTGCTGTACGGGAGAAGATCTTGTCTGCAGGGACGGAACAGTCTTTGACGGAGAACATCTTCTACAAAACAGGGAATTTGGGCATTTTTACAGGAATAAGGCCGGAATTTTAGAGGCATATCAGCGGTAGCAAGATTTAAAATAAATCATTTGATTATTCTGTTGGGGATGAAAACACCAAAAATAGTCCTGACAGCAGATCGTACTTTGATGTCTCCATACAGGGGACTGTCTCTTGCCACGTTCTTTGGATGTGCGCCTGCACTCGATCCGCACAGGGACAAGAGCAGCCTGCTGTACAAGATTCTTGGAAAACAGGTAACCCCCAAGGTTCTGTTTGATTTTATCTGCAACTACGCTCCCCATACCAACGGCGTTGCAAACTATGCACCATACGGACTAAGAAAGCTTGAGGCAGGACTGCTGCGAGACGGATTTGACAGAAGCGAGGTGGTGGTGGCGCATCCGGATCACATAGAGAAGTTCATCGGGCCCAGTACAGAGGCTGTAGGAACATACGAGATGGATCCGCTCGGAATGGGTCCGGTAACCATGACGTTTACGTACGGCAGAAAACAGATCTCATATGACGAATACTACAATACGGAGCTTCATCATAGAATCAAGGTTGCCAAGGCCAAGACAGGAAGCAAGGCCAAGGTAATCTCCGGCGCATCCGGAACATGGCAGTACAACTATGATCCGGCAAAGATCGAGGAATTTGGAATATATGCCATTTTGGAAGGGGAACTTGGAGGGATAGCCCCCGAGATCGACGGCCACGCAGGAAGATTCTTCAACTATCTGATTAACGGCGACTTTGAAAACATGGATCCGTTCAGGAAGAGGAGCGATTTCAAGGTCAACATAAAGGAGTTTGAAAGAGATGGCAAGAAGATACATGCCAGGTTCGTGAACTTTTGGGACAGGCCGGATCTTGATGAGATTCCCAACATAGTGGAGCCCAGCATGCACGGAATGGTCGAGGTGATGAGGGGTTGCGGAAGGGGATGCAAGTTTTGCGATGTCACATTGAGGTCGCTCAGATACTATCCGCCAGAGAAGGTCAAAAAAGAGATTGAGATCAACATGAAGAAGGGCGGTGCCACGTCTGCATGGATACACAGCGACGACATCTTTGTCTATGGAATGAATCCTAGAACCGCCAAGGGCATGGAGCCAAACAGGGAGGCGCTAGAGGAGCTGTTCACGGCAATCATGTCCACAGGCGTCAAACATACAAATCCGACCCACGGCACGCTTGCAGGAGCCATTGCCGATGAAAAACTGATTCCAAACCTCTCAAAGATCATGAAGGCAGGGCCTGACAACATGATCGGCGTCCAGGCAGGATTTGAGACAGGAAGTCTGAGGCTGATAGGCAAGTATGCCGATAGAAAGCTTGCACCATACAGCCCAGACGAGTGGCACTGGGTTGTCAAGGAGGGCGTCAAGACCCTGAATCAGGACTACTGGATTCCGGCATTTACCCTCATCATGGGACTTGATAACGACGAGACTCCGGAGGACTCGTGGGAGACCATACGTTTGATTAATGATCTGGAACGCGAGCAGCCTGAATCGATGTTTACGGCCACAGCGCTGACATTTGTTCCCATAGGACTGCTTGAAAAGTCCGACTTTTTCAACATTGGAAACGAGATGACGCCTGCACAGCTTGGTGTCCTTTACAAGACATGGCAGCACAACTTCAAGTATGGCATCCAGAAGTTCATGACCAAGACGGGTGCCAAGGGTCCCCAGAGATATTTCTTTAATGCCATTGCAAGATCCCTCGGCGGCGTTCCACTAGGAGCCATGGAAAGATACGCCCGAAAGAAGAGCAAGGAACACGAGCAGGTAATCGAGACTGTAAAGACCAAATACTGGTAGTAATAGTACCATTCTGCCCGGCAGTTCATGGCAGGCGTCAGTGGATATGAAACAAGTGACAGGTCAGTCATTCCAAATACATAAATTCACTTGCAGTCTCATCTAAGATATGGCAACCCACGGTTCGCTGACCAAGGCAGGAAAGGTACGGGGACAGACTCCAAAGGTGGAGGGAAGAAAGATCGTCGGAACCAACTCCAGCCTTCGAAACAAAAGCAACTTCAAGAAGCGGTTTGTGCTTGGCAGGTTTCCAGGACAGAACAAACCCGGGCAGAGAAGAAGGAAGCGCTAGCCGCCAGAAAACTGTCTGCAGGCATCATATCCTCTGCGGCAGTGCAATCATACATGGACACGGCCATCCCATCTACACCTATCTGTCCTGAGACGGTTCTGGTATCTTTTTTAAAGGCCTCGTGGGTGTATCAGTCATGTATTCTGTAATCCTGACAGAACTTGGAATCGCGGTGTTTGACGATGAGGCATTGCAGAAATCGTTTGCGTTCAGAGAATCGGTCAGGGACTATCTTGCAGTAAAGAACAAGAAGGCAGAGCTTAGCCAGCTGAGCGATTACCTTACATCCATTCAGAGGGGGGTGACAGTGAGCGACCAGTCGCTTCTCAGCATTCTGAAGAGGAACTCCATTGATGCCAGAATCATGGAGGATTCTGAGATTGAGGCAGTCCAGGCATCCAAGCCCCAGGTGATAGTGGATTCGGGTTTTGCATCCAATCCGCATGACGCACTGGGAAAACTGAGGGAGTTTGCACTCGGACTCTCCTCATCCAGAGTTACCGAGGCCTCTGAGAGTCCGGACCTGCACATCATACAGGCAATAAACTCGCTTGATGAGATTGACAAGATAGCAAACGCGTTAAGCTCCAGACTGAGGGAGTGGTACGGACTGCATTTTCCAGAGCTGGACAACGTCATTGACAGCATCAACGGCTACGCGCAGATCGTCTCTGCAGGAAGGCGCAGCTCCCTTACGAGGCAGTCCTTTGAGAATGCAGGATTTCCAGAATCCAAGGTAGAGATGCTTCTGCTGGTGGCATCAAGGAGCAGGGGCGGGGACATCTCTGATGGGAATCTGGCAATAGTACAGTCCATGGCAAAACAGTTGCTAAGCCTGTACGAGATGCGAAGGAGTCTTGAAGAACACATCAGAATCGGCATGGAGGAGGTCGCACCAAACCTTTCGATCATACTTGGGACTGCAGTTGGTGCAAGAATTCTTGCACGGGCCGGAAGCGTCAAGAGGTTGGCATCACTGCCGGCCAGCACCATACAGGTAATAGGAGCAGAAAGGGCCCTGTTCAGATCACTTAAGACAGGATCCCAGCCCCCAAAGCACGGACTGCTCTTCCAGCATGCGATGGTTCATTCCGCTCCGAGATGGCAGAGGGGAAAGATTGCGCGGGCAATTGCAGCAAAGGCGGTAATTGCAGCAAGGGTGGACGTATACGGAGAGGGGATAAACAACACCCTGCTTGAAAAACTCAACATCAGGGTGGATGAGATAGGTAAAAAGTATGAGAACCCGGTCGAGAGGGATCCAAGAACCCAGCCGTTCAGGCATGACGGGCCAAGAGACGGCTCCAGAGGAAGGAACAATTCCAGAAGAGGGGAGAGTTCCAGAAGAGGGGACAGGTACAAAAAAGGCGGGAAAAAACCCGATGCGAGTGGCAAGAAGAGAGAAAAGTTTGGACGGAGATAACCCACCATTCCATTGGATAAGATCAGATGGGGAGAAAAGACTGGCAACGGAGAACATGGTGCCCGGATGCCAGGTGTACAAGGAGAAACTACTAGTCAAAAAGGGAACAGAGTACAGGTTGTGGGATCCGTTCAGAAGCAAGCTGGCAGCTGCAATAATGAACGGTCTTGGAGAGTTTCCATTTGAAAACAGGACCAAGGTTCTCTACCTTGGAGCCTCGACTGGAACCACTGTCAGCCATATCTCAGATATAGTAGGCTCCGGCGGAATAGTCTTTGGTGTGGAACATGCAAGCAGGGTTGCAAGGGACTTTCTGGACAGGGTGGCCTCGCACAGATCAAACATAATTCCCGTACTTCAGGATGCAAGAAACCCAAAGGAATACTTTGCAGTGTTTGGCAGGGTGGATGTCGTGTATACTGACATTGCGCAGCCGGATCAGACAAGGATTGCAATATTGAACTGCGAGGCGTTTCTCAAGGACGGGGGATACCTGCTACTGGTAATCAAGACAAGAAGCATAGATGTGACAAAGGAACCGCAGAGGATTGTCAGGGAGGAGTCAGAAAAGCTGAGAGGAAGATTTGACATAATGCAGACCATCGACCTGCACCCGTATGACAAGGATCATGCAATTGTTATTGCAAGGTATCATAACTGATTCATGATTCGCCGGATCGGCTTCCAGCTCTTGCGCACAAAGCTTGGCATGGCGTGATGTGCCTCATAGTATCGGGTTACAAATTTTACCGTGGTACGATCCGACGGGTATCCGCTTCCCAGATCATGAACCCGGCGCAGTTTGGCAACTGCCTCGTCCCGGGCAACCTTTGCAAGAATGGAGGCAGCAGACACCACTACAAACTTGCTGTCTGCATGATGGTATGAACGAACCTTGTGCCCGGAGAGACGGGAGACCTCCCTTCCAAACCTGCCGGCGTTGACATCGCATGAATCAACGTACGATACGTCAGGGGCTAGTCTTGAGACGACCCTTGCCATGTATCTGGCCTCCAACATGTTGAGGTGGTGCATTCTGACGCTTGCATCAATGGATCTGGGGGGTACCCTTACTATGCAGTAGTCGTCTGCCATCCCGGTTATCTTATGATAGAGGTTCTGGCGGGATTTTGGAGAGAGTTTCTTGGAGTCCTTGATGCCCAGTGCAGACAACTGGCGTATCCGGTTTCGTTCTATCCTAATCCCTGCAACTACCAACGGGCCCAGCATGGAACCGCGCCCGGCCTCGTCGACCCCCGATATTTGCACGATTTTGTCCCAAGATACAGGTATTAAACCGTTGTAGTCTCCGACAGTGGAGAGTCAATTGGAAGTTTTGGACGGATCACTTGTGGAGATTGTCGAGGGCAGGACAAGGTTGCTGGTTCCAAGCAAGTCAATGACAGAGAGTATTCCGCCAAGAAGGCCGGCGTTTTTCAATCCCAGGGCGTCTCTTACCCGGGACTTGTCGATGGCCGCATATGCTGCATTTCTAAGAGGCTTTGACGGTGCAAGGGTGTTTCTGGAGGCGCTTTCCGGGGTGGGGGCCAGAGGACTAAGGGTTGGAAACGAGCTTGATGTACAGAGCGTCATCATCAATGATCTAAACCCGTCTGCACTGGAGATGGCTCGCCATTCTGCAAAACTCAACGGTATGGAAAACGTAGAGTTTTCCGGGGATGAGGCATGCAGGTTTCTGAGTAGTTGTTCAAGAAGCGGAAGCAGGGGGGCAATTGTCGACATTGATCCGTTTGGCTCGCCTGCCCAGTTCTTTGACTGTGGGATTCGCGCAACCATGCACAAGGGAATTCTCTCTGCAACGGCAACGGATCTTCAAGTGCTCAACGGACTCTTTAATGATGCGTGTAAGAGAAGATACGGGGGAATTCCTGTCAGGGCCGTGTATAGAAATGAGATTGCAATAAGGCTGATTCTGGGATGCCTGGGGACGGTTGCTGCAAGGCTGGGAGTCACGATAACGCCGGTGTTTGTAGAGAGCAACATGCACTACTACAGAACGTATGTCAGGGTCCAAAGAAGGCCGGATCCGCAGGAGAACATAGGTTACATTCTGCACTGTAATAACTGCAAACACAGAAGAGTCTCGTCTGTAATGGATTCCAAATGCCAGATATGCAGACAGGATGTGAGTACGGCAGGGTCCCTGTGGACAGGGCAGATCTTTGAGAGAGAGTTTGTGCAGGCAATGTCATTAGAGGTTGCAGGTTTGAATGTAAACAAGGCCTGTCGTAGGATCATCGACAGATGCGTGATGGAATCAGAGATGCCTGGAACGTATTTTACACTTGACGAGGTAGCCTCAAGTAGGGGGATCTCGCCACCCAGTCTGGAGGACGCAATACGTTACCTGCAGAGAAGGGGTTTTCTTGCCAGCCCCACATCGCTTGACCCTACAGGATTCAGAACCGATGCCAGAATTGACGAGGTTGGGGAGATCTTTTCGTCGATCACATAAAGCCCAGGCATACGCAGTACAACTCGCTGCTCTGTTTTCTACTTGCCTTGGGTTTGGTAAGGTTTGTCCGGGCAAACTTCTTGCGTATGTAGTCCCGAAACTCCATGGAATACTCCCCGTCAAACAACTTGAAGACGGCATTCCCCTTGCGTGCTAGAACCTGATCCATGATTCGGGCACAGTCATAGTTGAGTGAGATCTGCTTAGCATGATCAACTGACCAGTTTCCACTGACCTGCGGAGAGAGATCGCATATTACGGCGTTGACCTTACGTTCAAAATACGACATGATCTCGTCTATGACAGCCTCGTTTCCTATATCATCTCGGATGATGTAAGCTCCTGAAATCTCCTCCACATAGGACAGATCTATTCCCATTACCTTGCCCTGGTTTCCTGCCAGTTTTACAGCCATCTGGGTCCAGCCTCCGGGAGCACATCCGAGATCGAGTACGTTGAACCCCGGACCGATTATGCGGTAAGACTGGTTCAGTTCCTTGAGCTTGTATGCAGCCCGACTCCTATAGCCCTGCTCATGGGCCAGTTTTCTGTAAGGATCCTTGCGGGCGTCTATGAGCTTCATCGGGACTTCGGCTTCTTCATCGAATTGATTACCCAGTCCTCAATAAGCTGACAATTTTTAGGGCTGATTTCACCGTCTATGGTACATCTTTGTTCAACAGGACACACTAGACAGGGGGCATTCTCGATCGATTTGGTACTGACTGGGGTCTTTTTTAGGATTAGTTTGTAAGTCCAGCGGTTCTTCTGAAGAAGCTTCTCTCGGGTAATGGTTCCCATTCTCTCAAGCTTCAATGACAGACGCGAACCATCACGATTTGAGAGTTTGAGCTTCTTCCACAGTTCGTTTTGAAGCATTCCGTTTGATTCGTGTTCTGCCAGAATGACGCATACCTTGTTTGTGAGTTTATCCATGTCGACCTTTTCAATCCGAAAATTTTCAATCTCCTCATCAGAGAGGTTTGCCTCCATCTCCTCCTCTGGTGTTTTTTCAGATTCTTTGGGCTCGGGTTTCTTGGCTGTGGATTTTTTTGGTTTGGACTTGGCTGCAGGCTTCTTGGCTGCAGGCTTTGCGGCAGGTTTCTTGGCTGCAGGCTTTGCGGCAGGTTTCTTGGCTGCAGGCTTTGCGGCAGGTTTCTTGGCTGCAGGCTTTGCGGCAGGTTTCTTGGCTGCAGGCTTTGCGGCAGGTTTCTTGGCTGCAGGCTTTGCGGCAGGTTTCTTGGCTGCAGGCTTTGCGGCAGGTTTCTTGGCTGCAGGCTTTGCGGCAGGTTTCTTGGCTGCAGGCTTTGCGGCAGGTTTCTTGGCTGCAGGCTTTGCGGCAGGTTTCTTGGCTGTGGGCCTTGGTACGGATTTCTTTGAATAGGATTCCTTAACAGTGCTTGTGGACGACGAATCCAGAATCATCGCCTTCCTTTTTAGTTCATCAATCTCTGCCCGGATCTCTTCTATGGTTTGAGAATCACCTGTTACTTCCATGACACCACACCTTCAGAATCGCCTCATATTTATCATAGGATATTCCTATTTAACAGTAAATATTGCGCTAGTCAGAATGAATCCCAAGTTTTCTGAGCCAAGCTGTGCCACCAATTCATAGGATCCCGGTGTGTCAATAGTCTCAGAGAACGTATCGTCTACCGGAATGATACCTTCATTTCCAAAACATTGTTTAAAGAATCCGTTTTGGCTGACAGGCACGTTTTCTGAATAAATTGTAACATACAGATCGGCGCAGTCATAAGAGATATCAGATACTACGAATTGTGCTGTTATTGACTCGGATACAGAGTATTGCTCGGATAGTCCGATGATCTCAAGGGTGTAATGAGATGTGGTTTCAGATGACACAGGCCACATATTCAGGGTACGATCAGGCTTTTGAAGAATATCGGCCATGACTGCGGATCCAAACACTATCGAGAACAATACAGGCAGTATAAATATAAGAACTGTCTTTGTTGCCATTTTGTTTTAGGATCTCCAATTCCCTTATATCTATTTAGCAGAGTCGGGGTGTGTCCTAGAGGCATATACCCCCGGATGACAAAAGATATGGATCGGCGGATCACGGCATCGCCTAATGACTACAAAGAAACGCGACCAACGACAGTACGATTTGGTTCAGCAGTACCTGTCGGGCCTCATGCTGAATACCGTGCTGGGAATAATCAAGAATCTTGGGGATCCGTACGCCGTCAGGCCCGGCCTGGGCGGCATGACGGCATACCCGCCTGGCGCCATGGCAGCTGTCTGCATCATGCTTGAGGCACAGCGCACGACCTACCGTAAGATGGTCGGCATCCTCCGAAACAATAGCGCCATGGCAGCCAAGATGGGCCTAGAGAAAATTCCCTCCAAGAGCACGATAGCACGCGCCTACGGCCTGATCCCGGAATGGTACCTGGCAGAGGCACACCGGATTGCCATCAGGGAGGTGGAGGCAGGCTCCCTGGCAGCAGACGGTACCGGATACTCGTACCTGCGGTTTGTCAGGTGGTTTGACGTCAGGACCGACAGTTTTCGTACCAGAAAGGGATGGGTCAAACTGCACGCAATCGTGGACATACGCACCAGGGTGATAATCGACTGCATGGTGACTGACAGCGCAGTGGCAGACATAAACGGGCTGTACGCGATGCTCGGCAGGTTAGGCCGGGGCACCGGCGACTTTTGCCTGGATTCTGCATACCTGGCAAGGCTAATGTGCAACATGATATCTGCGATGGGAATGGTACCCCGCATCAAGCCAAAATCCAACACCATACGCAACGCCAGGGGAAGTCAGTCGTGGCGCGAGATGGTAAGCCTGTACATGGATGACAAGGACAGGTTTGACTCGGAATACCACCAGCGCAGCATCATCGAGGCAGTCTTTGCAGCCCTCAAGAAGATGTACGGGGACAGCACCAGGTGCCGAAAACACGAGAACCGGACAAGGGAGACTGCGATCCGTGTCATGTGCTACAACGTCGAGCTCGTGGCCAGATTGCAGGCAAAAGACGGCAGGCTCACACAGGATCAAATCGCGACACTTGCAGCATAGCTGGCGCGTTTCACCACGCGCCTCCTAGCGGAGCCTCCGCACAGTGTCTTGGATTTGGGGGATTTTATGGGTTGTGAAAGATTGACGGTGCGGCACTGTTGGCGTCGACGGGTTCTGGCACCAATCATGTCTTTGGCATTCTGGTACATGAAATGGCATTTTTTATTACTAGGACACACCCGCAGAGTCGGGGGTATGAATTCACCTGCCCCTTATATCAGTCGACCAACTTCTTCGGCCACGCTCTTGCCATGTGCCCTCCACGTGAGGACGCACGTGACAAAATCTGCAAGGCGCTTCATGGCCTTGGAGCCGCCCTTGGTCTGCCCGCTTATCTTGCGGAACACCACCAGGTAGCGCAGCGCCCTCTCGCTGGCGTTGTTTGTAGGCTCGACGCCGGGATGCTCCAGGAACGCAAACATGCGGTGCAGGTGCCTCTCGAGCTTGTCCAGCACCTTTTGCATGTCGTCATCGTTACCACCACCACCGGCATCGCGGTACCGGTCAAGCACGTCCTGCATGGTGCGGTTCATCGTATGCCGCAGCTGTGGCGAGCGCGCCTCCTGCGCGGCCAGCAGTTTTGCCCTCTCAAACACCCACTTGTGGTCCTCGTGGAGCTGCTGCTGCCGCCGCCGGACACGTTTGGTCTCGGGAGGCACGGCGCAGTATTTTTCTGCCAGGTGCCTTGTCTGCCGGAGGTCGTGCGCCCAGCACGACTGGTGCATGCCGCCCTTGTCAAACCTGTCATATCCGTTGTACCCGTCAGTTATCGCCACCCCGTCAAATTTGTCCATGGCATCGAGCATGAGCGTGGCCCTGCTCTGGCTGATGTTTATTGCGATATTTTTGCCCGACTGTGCCACGTTTGCGTGTACCTTCTGGCCGTCGTTTCGCCAGCTGGTTTCGTCAAACCCGGCACAGTCAGAAGCCTCCACTTCCCCGAGGATCCTGCCTGCCTCGTGGCCCGAGGCGTCCCCGACGCGTGCCATGATGTTGTTGACGGTGGATCCTGCAAGCATAATGCCCGTTATGGAGCGCACCGCGACCGAGATTCCCTTGAGCGGCACCCGTGCCGCGCGCAGTTCTGAGACGAGTCCGACCATGCCCTTGCCGAAGTTGCCCCGCCGCGGCAGGTCGTTTGGAGCATCTTCCCTGCGGCCGCATGAGCCGCATACTGCAGTCTCCACGCGGTGCCGCGTCTCGCACGCAGTCACCCTGATGTCCGTGATGTCCCGCACGCGCGGACTGCCAATCGCCATCCGGCCGCCGCCGCACCCGCATTCCGGGAGCACCGGCACCCGCCTCCTGCCCGACTTCCTGCGCCCGAACCTGTGGGATACGGTCCTTTCCGGGTCGTGGGGGCGCGACGCCCCCGCGTGTCCCTTTCTTCCCCCGCGCTTGGATTTGCCCTCCTTTTCCTGTTTTTTTGCCCGCTCCCTCTTCTGGGCCTTCCATTCCAGGGATTCAGATGAGGGCGGCGTGTTGGGGTTTGTATAGTATGTCATGAGGCGTTCGCTGTACCCCAAGGCCCTTTCAAGACGTTCTATCCTGCCAAGTGCCTTCTCAAGATCGGATTTGAGGGTGGCAATCTCCCGGTTCCGTGCTAGGAGTTCCTCTTTTAGCTGGTCCCTGCTCATGTGCCGTGAATTTACCATGTAAAGTGATGTGTATTGCCAGCATATGGATCAGTATGATCATTTTTTTGTGACAGGAAGGACAGGTGAATTCATACAGTCGGGGTGTGTCCTAGTAATAAAAAATGCCATTTCATGTGCCAAGATGCCAAAGACACGATTGGTGCCAGAACCCGTCGACGCCAACAGTGCCGCACCGTCAATCTTTCACAACCCATAAAATCCCCCAAATCCAAGACACTGTGCGGAGGCTCCGCTAGGAGGCGCGTGTCAAGACGCACCGGTTACGCTGCAAGTGTCGCGATTTGATCCTGTGTGAGCCTGCCGTCTTTTGCCTGCAATCTGGCCACGAGCTCGACGTTGTAGCACATGACACGGATCGCAGTCTCCCTTGTCCGGTTCTCGTGTTTTCGGCACCTGGTGCTGTCCCCGTACATCTTCTTGAGGGCTGCAAAGACTGCCTCGATGATGCTGCGCTGGTGGTATTCCGAGTCAAACCTGTCCTTGTCATCCATGTACAGGCTTACCATTTCGCGCCACGACTGGCTTCCCCTGGCGTTGCGTATGGTGTTGGATTTTGGCTTGATGCGGGGCACCATTCCCATCGCAGATATCATGTTGCACATTAGCCTTGCCAGGTATGCAGAATCCAGGCAAAAGTCACCGGTGCCTAGGCCGAGCCTGCCGAGCATCGCGTACAGCCCGTTTATGTCTGCCACCGCGCTGTCAGTTGCCATGCAGTCGATTATCACCCTGGTGCGTATGTCCACGATTGCGTGCAGCTTGACCCATCCCTTTCTGGTACGAAAACTGTCGGTCCGGACGTTAAACCACCTGACAAACCGCAGGTACGAGTACCCGGTACTGTCTGCTGCCAGGGAGCCTGTCCCCACCTCCCTGATGGCAATCCGGTGTGTCTCTGCCAGATACCATTCCGGGATCAGGCCGTAGGCGCGTGCTATCGTGCTCTTGGAGGGAATTCTGTCCAGGCCCATCCTGGCTGCCATGACGCCGTTACTTCGGAGAATGCCGACCATCTTGCGGTAGGTCGTGCGCTGTGCCTCAAGCATGATGCAGACAGCTGCCATGGCGCCAGGCGGGTATGCCGTCATGCCGCCCAAGCCGGGCCAGACGGCGTACGGATCCCCAAGCTCTTTGATTATCCCCAGCACGGTATTCAGCATGAGGCCCGGCATGTACTGCTGAACCAGATCGTACTGTCGTTGGTCGCGTTTCTTTGTAGTCATTAGGCGATGCCGTGATCTGCCGATCCATATCTTTTGTCATCCTAGAGTATATCTCTCTAGGACACACCCGCAGAGTCGGAGGTATGAATTCACCTGTCCTTCCTGTCACAAAAAAATGATCATACTGATCCATATGCTGGTAATACACATCCCTGTCCATGGGGAACCCACGGCACATGAACAGGGAACAGCTGGAGAGGGAACTGGCTGAGGAAAGGAAGAAAAATGCCATGCTCGAGTCCAAGATTGAAGAGGTGCTTGCCAAGATCGAACGTCTTGAAAGGGCCTTGGGGTACAGCGAGCGCATCATGACATACTAGATTTTATGCGTAATCCCACCCATCAATCCAATAAGTTTAGATCAGACATAATCTCGCTACATTCCAAATGCAGGATTCGTCTGATCAAGCCATACGCAAGATGCAACAGGAAATTAAAAAACTAAACGAGACTCTGGCACAGAAAGACAAGGAATTAGACCAAAAGGACAAGGAGCTGGACATCGAGCGCCGCCTGTGGAAGAACAGGGAGGAGGGCTGGGACCCGGGGAACAGCACGGACCTGCACAGGATCGAGGTCTTTGACGGCGTCATATCAGACGAGTCCAGCCTGCGCTCTGCGACCCTGTGCAGCAGGGAGGAGTTCCGGCACGTTCTGGAGCGGGTGTTGGCGTACGCCACCGCATCCGGCGACATGCCGCTGTTTCGCGACGACGAATCCCGGGCCTCTGATCCGGGAAACAGGTGCAGGCTGCGCCTCCGGCACGCCCTGCTCATGTCGCTCATGCACAAAAAAGACAACCCCACGCAGGGCACGCTGCAGGCAATATTCGGAATCGACCAGACCAGCGTGTGCAGGTACCTCAAGGTGATGGACAAGATGCTGGCCGGGGTGCTTCCCACTGCCAAAAACGTCTCAAAAGAGGTGGCCTCGTGCAAGACCAAGGAGGAATTCAAAAAAATCGTGCCCGGATCCGACGGGGGCAACATCATCGCAGACGGCACGCACTGTCCGGTGCGGCGCCCGTCAGAAAAGACCCTCAGGCGCATGATGTACTCGGGCAAGAAGAAGCGCTTTACCTACAACACCACAGTCTACACCAACGCCGACGGGGTGATAATCGGGATCTCGAAAAGCTCCGTCGGCTCCACCGGCGACATTACGCTGCTCAGGGAGGATCCTATGCCGTTTGGCAGGTGGGCCGATTCCATGCGCGAGGCCTCCACGCCGGAAAAAGACAGGATCCGCGTCTGGGCAGACAGGGGCTACCAGGGAACCGGCAAGGATCTGCCGGGCTCAACGCTCATGATCCCCCACAAGAGATCAAAAAACCGCCGGATCCTGACTGCCAAGCAAAAAGAACACAACCACCTGGTCAACTCTGTCCGGGTGCGCGTGGAGCACTCCATCGGAAGGCTCAAGAGATACGCGCGCCTGACAGACCCGTACGACGGGACCATAGGCAGGTTCAACTACGAATTCAACGTGGCCACCGGACTGGTAAACCTGCACCTGCTATGGGACAAGATAGACAAGGGCCCGCCGCCGCCTGGCAGGTGGGAGACAGTCATTGACTGGAACGGGGCCGTCCCGCCTGCAGGCAGCGCCCCGTTCTGATAACAGAACCGGTGCACATCGCGGTGCGGGGATGGTGCGCACGTATTGCTGCAAATGCTTGTAAAATGTCTCCGGCACCGCATGCCTTGATGCAGAATTAATCCGCAAATCCAACAATAATTCATGCGTGCTGTCTAAAATTAAAAATTAAGTGCGATTACGCATAGAATCTACTATACAAACCCCAACACGCCGCCCTCATCTGAATCCCTGGAATGGAAGGCCCAGAAGAGGGAGCGGGCAAAAAAACAGGAAAAGGGAGACAAAGCCAAGCGCGGGGGAAGAGATGGACACGTGGGGGCGTCGCGCTCCCACGACCCGGAAAGGACCGTATCCCACAGGTTCGGGCGCAGGAAGTCGGGCAGGAGACAGGTGCCGGTACTCCCGGAATGCGGGTGCGGCGGCGGCCGGATGGCGATTGGCAGTCCGCGCGTGCGGGACATCACGGACATCATGGTGACTGCGTGCGAGACGCGGCACCGCGTGGAGACTGCAATATGCGGCTCATGCGGCCGCAGGGAAGATGCCCCAAACGACCTGCCGCGGCGGGGCAACTTCGGCAAGGGACTGGTCGGGCTCGTCTCAGAACTGCGCGCGGCACGGGTGCCGCTCAAGGGAATCTCGGTCGCGGTGCGCTCCATAACGGACATTGAGCTTGCAGGATCCACTGTCAACAACATCATGGCGCGCGTCGGGGACGCCTCGGGCCACGAGGCAGGCAGGATCCTCGGGGAAGTGGAGGCTTCTGACTGTGCCGGGTTTGACGAGACCAGCTGGCGAAACGACGGCCAGAGGGTGCACGCAAACGTGGCACAGTCGGGCAAAAATATCGCAATAAACATCAGCCAGAGCAGGGCCACGCTCATGCTCGATGCCATGGACAAATTTGACGGGGTGGCGATAACTGACGGGTACAACGGGTATGACAGGTTTGACAAGGGCGGCATGCACCAGTCGTGCTGGGCGCACGACCTCCGGCAGACAAGACACCTGGCAGAAAAATACTGTGCCGTGCCTCCCAAGACCAAACGCGTCCGGCGGCGGCGGCAGCTCCACGAGGACCACAAGTGGGTGTTTGAGAGGGCAAAACTGCTGGCCGCGCAGGAGGCGCACTCGCCACATCTGCGGCATGCGATGAACCGCACCATGCAGGACATGCTTGACCGGTATCGCGATGCAGGTGGTGGTAACGATGACGACATGCAAAAGGTGCTGGACAAGCTTGAGAGGCACCTGCACCGCATGTTTGCGTTCCTGGAGCATCCAGGTGTCGACCCTACAAACAACGCCGGCGAGAGGGCACTGCGCTATCTGGTGGTGTTCCGCAAGATAAGCGGGCAGACCAAGGGTGGGCCCAAGTCCATGAAGCGTCTTGCAGATTTTGTTACATGCGTCCTCACGTGGAGGGCACATGGCAAGAGCGTGGCCGAAGAAGTTGGTCGACTGATATAAGGGGCAGGTGAACTCATACAGTCGGAGGTTGGTGCATAATTCCGATATGTCCTAATCTGAATATTTCCCGCCGCATTCTCACGGACGGGGTCAGATACGGACGGGTTGGATCATCAGGCGCACTCCGTGCGAGCCGAACCGCCGTAGGACGGTATCGGTATATTTAGCCGGCAGGCACACTTAAACCGGTTGAGGATCCGGATGTTCCATGAGATTGCTCGTCCCTTGGCAAACCGGCGCCGATTGTCTTCGCGCACGAACCTGCAGTGAAGCTGGTGCCGCCGGCTCTCCTCGGCCCCGAATATGCCTTCCACCAGGGCTCTTGTCCTGTACTCGTGCGAGTCAAACAGCCCGGCTGCCTTCTTCCTGCTTGGCTTGCCCCTGCTGACGGCGTCCTTTCTCTGCTTGATGTTGGGCGTCATGCCCATCCAGAACAGCTCCTTGAAGTTGTAGTCGGCGTCATACCCGCGGTCCGCATCAAAGACGCGCCCCGAAAAGTCATACCCGCGGCGCCTGATCTCTGCCAGCATGACTGGCAGCATCGTGACGTCGTTGACGTTGCCAGGCGTGCCAAACGCGGCCAGCACGATCTGTAGCCCCATGATGGCCGTTACGTGGTATTTCCAGTAGGCCTTTTGGCGCATCTCGACGAAATCGCGCTCCCTTTTGCAGGGTTTTTCGATGTCCTCGTACCGGGTAGTCTCCACTCCGCTGCTGTCTGCAGCCAGCGGTCCGGTTGCCCCGGACGCCCCGGCGATGCATCGGCGAGCAGTCTCGGCCAGCACCAAATCCATCCAGTCTGGCGGGATGATCTGGAGGTGCCTGACTATCGTGGTGTGATCCGGCACGGGTTCGCCGTCCCAGGGAGTCCGCATGTCGTGCAGGTCTGACTCGATCCTGCGGAATGTGTTGTTGTATGCCCTCATCAGCAGGCAGGCAGGCAGGCAAAATCCAGCTTGTCCTTGGAGTGAATCCGAGGACGGCCCCTGTTGTCGTTTTCGGAGCGCGGGCAGGGGTTCTCAAGAATCATTTCAATCAGCGTCCTCCTCAGGTGGGATGCCTCGACTTCGTTTGCAAGTTCGTAGTACTGTCAGTATCTTTCCCGTCTGTTGTGTTTGATCATTATCGCGTGCGGGCGATCATGGGATCATTGAACGTATCGGACTAGACTAGGCGGTCAGAAGAATTACGCATCTATGTTAACCCATCCCCGGACTTATCCAGGTTTTGCGTCCAACTTGTCACCTTGGGTATGTTTTTTGACTTCTTAAGCGTTACCTGCATGCAGGGTGTGTCCTAGTAATAAAAAATGCCATTTCATGTACCAGAATGCCAAAGACATGATTGGTGCCAGAACCCGTCGACGCCAACAGTGCCGCACCATCGATCCTCCACAACCCATAAAATCCCCCAAATCCAAGACACGGTGCGGAGGCTCCGCTAGGAAGCGCGTGGTGAAACGCGCCAGCTATGCTGCAAGTGTCGCGATTTGATCCTGTGTGAGCCTGCCGTCTTTTGCCTGCAATCTGGCCACGAGCTCGATGTTGTAGCACATGACACGGATCGCAGTCTCCCTTGTCCGGTTCTCGTGTTTTCGGCACCTGGTGCTGTCCCCGTACATCTTCTTGAGGGCGGCAAAGACTGCCTCGATGATGCTGCGCTGGTGGTATTCCGAGTCAAACCTGTCCCGTTCATCCATGTACAGGCTTACCATCTCGCGCCACGACTGGCTTCCCCTGGCGTTGCGTATGGTGTTGGATTTTGGCTTGATGCGGGGCACCATTCCCATCGCAGATATCATGTTGCACATGAGCCTTGCCAGGTATGCAGAATCCAGGCAAAAGTCGCCGGTGCCCCGGCCTAACCTGCCGAGCATCGCGTACAGCCCGTTTATGTCTGCCACTGCGCTGTCAGTCACCATGCAGTCGATTATCACCCTGGTGCGGATATCCACGATTGCGTGCAGTTTGACCCATCCCTTTCTGGTACGAAAACTGTCGGTCCTGACGTCAAACCACCTGACAAACCGCAGGTACGAGTATCCGGTACCGTCTGCTGCCAGGGAGCCTGCCTCCACCTCCCTGATGGCAATCCGGTGTGCCTCTGCCAGGTACCATTCCGGGATCAGGCCGTAGGCGCGTGCTATCGTGCTCTTGGAGGGAATTTTCTCTAGGCCCATCTTGGCTGCCATGGCGCTATTGTTTCGGAGGATGCCGACCATCTTACGGTAGGTCGTGCGCTGTGCCTCAAGCATGATGCAGACAGCTGCCATGGCGCCAGGCGGGTATGCCGTCATGCCGCCCAGGCCGGGCCTGACGGCGTACGGATCCCCAAGATTCTTGATTATTCCCAGCACGGTATTCAGCATGAGGCCCGACAGGTACTGCTGAACCAAATCGTACTGTCGTTGGTCGCGTTTCTTTGTAGTCATTAGGCGATGCCGTGATCCGCCGATCCATATCTTTTGTCATCCGGGGGTATATGCCTCTAGGACACACCCCTGCAAGCAGAATCCTGCCCGACCGGCAGAAAATACGGCTTTTTGCCCCGCGGTGTGACACGCATAATCCCTTCCGGGGGGTCTGGGGGGCTGGCCCCCCAGCATTCATGTAGAAACATCCCATAGTTCCCATAATTTGTGCACAGCATCCGCTAGATCAGGCATCATCGTCTACGGACATTGCCGGTTCTGCGTCTACGCCTTCATAACTTCCTTGATCTTGGCGCGGTACAGTTTCTCGTTTCTGTCCTCGTACAGGTTGCCTTCTGTCAGCATGTGCCAGATGATCGTCAGCATCTTGTTTGCGACGTGCGTTATGGCGATGTGGTGCTTGTGCCTCTTCAGGAGGCGCGTGTAGTGTTCCTTCATCCTTGCGTCATGGAACACTGCCACAAGCGCACACTGGATCATGATCCAGTTGACCTTCCGGTTCGAGTCCTTTTTCATCCTGCCGTGGTATAGCGTGTCGCCTGACTGGTGAAGCGTCGGGCACATGCCTGCCCAGGATACGAGCTTTTTTGGGTTCTCAAACCTTTCGATGGTGTCGATCTCTGCTGCCAGCAGTGCAGCAGAAAACACGTTCATTCCCGTCATGCTCAGCAGTATCTTCGGGGCATGGGCGTCTCGGACGTAGCACTTGATCTCGTCTTCGGTCTTTTTTATCTCGTCGTTGTAGTACCGTATCTGCGATATGCAGCCGTCCAGAACAAACCTGTCCCTGAAATTCTTCATGTCTGCTCCTTCAAGGTACTTTAGGACCTTTGGTCTCCAGACGCTGGTCCCTGCATTTTTTGGATTTATGTCGTATTTGTCTGTCAGCGTGTGCACAAAGTTGATCACTTTTGTCCGGTCCTGCACTAGGGTCATCTGGTACCTGAGGACCTGCTTAATTCCCCTGGATTCGGCCGAACCTATGTGGCAGCCTGGAACCAGGTCTGCCCGCAGCAGGTTGGCAAGCGTTCTTGCGTCTATGGTGTCGTTTTTTATTTTGGCCCATGCGATTGCCTTGACCTTGAACGGATTGGCAAGCGTCAGCGGGACTCCGGCGGATTCAAAGGCGTCTGCAGTCTTAATCCAGTGGTTTCCGGTGGATTCGCAGACTGCTTTGCACTGGCCGTATGTGGCCTTTAGATATGCTGCAAACTCCAATGCCTCCCGGGACGTGTTGTTGTACGATGACTTTTCCAGGATTGTCCCCTTGTGATCCATTATACACGTTACACATTTTCTCTTTCCTATGTCAATTCCAATACTCTTTTCTATTTCTTTCACCTCCCTTTTTTTGTGTGACAGGCCGGTAGCTGCATACATCTATCAGGACTCGGAGTCCAGTAACACAGCAGCTTGGATAGCCCCATTCAACAACCAGGTCTTTGCGACCATGCGTAATTAGGGGTCAGCCCGCCACATGTGGTGGGTGGGTAGGGTTATCATGTATTCACCAACCTCGCAGAGTCGGGCGGGGTAATTGTTTAGGTGCAGGCAAGTACCTCTAGGATTTTCTGGTGTATGTCAAGCCCCCGTCTCCTCCACGTAAGGAAACAGGTCATGAGAATGCCAAACATCCTCATCCCGCCAGGATTTACCATCCTCATGCGGATCTTCCTGTGCAGCACTATCCTGCGCACCATCCTTTCAGTCTCGTTGTTAGTGGGATCCATGCCGGGATGATTCACGAAGGTAAAGAGATGGTCTGCAGCGTTGTGGAGTTTGGTGCCAAACACCCGCTGGCCGTGCTGCAGGTACGCCTGCGCGATTGACTTGACCTCCAATGCCATGGGGCCTGTGTCTATGCCCTTGTCTGGCGGGATGAATTTTGCGTCGTGGAATATCGTCTGCAGCCTGTGGTGCAGCAGTACCATGAGCGGATCATTTGAGTGCGTGCGGTATTCGGATTCCCGCAGCATGTGCGCCCAGCACCGTTGGCGTTTCTTGAACCCGTTATAGACGGAGAACTCGTCGCAGGTAAGCGGCGTGTCCCAGTGCGGGTAGTGCTCGTCTAGCACCGCCGCCCCCCGGGTTCCGGCCACCGTGACTGACACGGTGCCGCCGTCTCCCAGGCACACCCCGACGTACCCGGCCTTGTCCCCCATGGGGTACGGGTAGTAATCGGATTAAAGATCCGGAAAAACTAATTTCGCAGATCGCGATTAGATTGGCGAAATCGGCACATTCAGGCCGGTTCTGCGCCGGATACCTCCATACGCTAGGCAGGAAAGATAGAACAAAGAGTAGAGCCCCGAGATCGGTTTTTCCGGATCTTTAATCCGATTACTACGGGGTCTCGTCCAGCTTGAGGTATTTGGAGTGGCTCAGCGATTCCTTGACCCTGCCTGCCAGCCCTTCCAAGCGCTTGCAGCCTGCACTGTCATCGTCTCTGCCGGGTTCTAGCCGACCTGCCGGTTGCATGTCTGCAACCGAACCGTGATCCTTACGTCTTGTGACGACTGAGACATCCGCAATGATGCCTCCGACGAATCGGGTTTGGCCGTCAGCCGCCAAGTGGAGACGTACGCTAGCTAAGATGTTCGCCGCAGCATTCTTGTTAGCGTGGTGTCACCACTAGTTCAGAATGGATCCAGGCAGAAATGGGATCGACTCGGCAAAACCATGCCTGGTTTTTGGGACGACTAGGATACACGGTTGTAGGAAGCCGGGTTCAGGAACAAATCAAACGTTGTGGAATACGAAAAGTAGTTCCTCCCTTACTCCACATGATACTCCTCCCCTGTCTGCTCGTCTATTACTATCTCTCCTTTGGGTGGCATCTTGCGCACAAACGCCTGGGCTGGCGTCTCCTCCCCGTCTAGGCCAAGTGACATGTGCGGTCTGTCGTAATTGTACCACTGCATGAAGAGGTCCACCGGGTCGCTCTTGCGCATCATTATCGCCTCAAATTCGGGCAGCTTCTGCTGGATCTCCCCGTGCAGCCTCTCCAGCTTGCCGTTGGTCTGCGGGTGCCTCACGCCTGCCAGAATCTGCTTGATACCAAGCTCTGCCAGCCTCTTTTCGAACTCGGATGCACCCTTTTTCTTTGCCTCTGATGCGGTGGCGTAGAACTGGGATCCGCGGTCAGTCATTATGGATGCAGGCTTGCCGTGGTTTCTTATCGCCTCGTCCAATACCGACAGGGCGTTTTCTGCCGTTGCGCGCTCAAACGTGCCGTACGCAGTCACGAACCGCGAGGCGTCGTCCTCGTAGCACAGGAACCACCTGCCGTCGTCAAGCAGCTTGTAGTCGGTGTGCCACATCGAGTTGGAGTAGGTGCGCTCAAAGCGGATCCACTTGCGGCGCTTGCTCTTGTTGGGCTGTCTGGCAGCCAGATCCTCGTCACGCAATACCATGTGTATGCGGTTGTATGGAATATTTATTCCGGTGACGTCCCTTATGCGCCCGTGCAGGCGTACGGCCCCAACATGGTCATTGCCCTTGGCGCACAGTACCGCAGAGTGTTCCTTCCGGCCGGGAAGGCCGCATGCGGGCCTGCCCATGTGCATCGGATATGCCACGCTGCTGCGTTCCTGTCCCCTGTACCTGGAATACAGCCTCCTTATCCACCGCGGCGACACACCCATGGCCTTGGAGATGCATGAATTGGTGGATCCCTTGTCCTTCTCCGAAAGTATCCACCTTACCTTCGATTCGTCCAGCTTTTTCATGATGCGTACTCTCCGGGTTCCCATATGCCGCCACCGATTGGAGTACATCGTTCTTGCCCACACACCCTTGCTTCCACTCAACACCAGGCTGATCTTGCTTCCAAACACGCCGGCTCCATTGGCTAGGGGAGGAACTACTTTTTGTACAACGTAGCAAATCAAACGTCGAATAAGTTAAATCGTAGCCAACTAAATATGGCTTGATGCGACTCAGAAAATTTAGAGTCAGGGCATATCGTTGCATTCATGACTCTGGAGAGATAACAGTTGGGGATTTGGCAGCCTTTGTTGGCAGAAACGAGAGTGGCAAGACGACCATCCTTCAGGCATTGACATTGCTAAACAAAGACGAACAGGTATCAGAACTGGATCTTTGCGATGAGATGAGTGAAGAGCTCAAAGACGAGGTCAAGCTAGTCGAAGGTAAGTTTGAGCTGAATCGGCGTGAAACGGCCCTAATCAGGGAAAAGTTTCCGGGAATTCCGGAGATAAAAAAGATCAGACTGTTCAGGACAAACAGAAGATCGAAGGTTCAATACAAGTTTGATGAGATCGAGTTGGACGACGGGGATAGCGACACTATTAACTCGTGGGAGAACTTTACAAAACAGGTTATCGAGTTTCTGGATACGATTCCAAACCATCTGAGAATACAGATAGATACAAAATTCTTTGACGGGCCTATTCCAAAGAACCAGGAGGCGTTTGAAGGGGAGTTGGCAGAGTTTAGCAACCATTTTCAGGTGATAGCAGTTCAGGAACCAAAGGTCATTGAGAAGTGGGAGGAGATCTGCAATAGTCCTGAAAACCAGTTTGCCAGTCTGCTTAGCGGCAACAGCGAAAAGACTGCCATGCAGAATTTTATCGAATCAGAGATGCATCCAAGATTTGTCTACTTTTCAGACTACAAAAAGATCTACGGCAGCATCAACCTTAACGAGTTTATCAGGGAAGAGAGCAATCAGAAGACCAATTCCATCGAGATCATGGAGGAGTTTGACAGGGCTGAAACTGTAAGAAACCTCTTTTATCTTGCAGAGCTCAACATAGATGAGCTTGAGACAGTAAAGAACAACCCGTCAAAATGCATAAAGCTTCTCAACATGGCAGGCAACAGACTGACTAGCAAGTTGAATCCTGCATGGAAGGGAGAACCAATCCATGTGGATCTAAGATACAATCCGGGAAACATCATGAGTGTGGTAATTTCAGATGTACACAAGGATGGAACAATTACAAACACAGGACTACTCAACAGGAGGGCCGAAGGCTTCAAGTGGACGTTTTCATTTATTGTCAACTTTGCAGCCGAAACTCAGAGAGCGGAGCTGAAGGAGGCGTTATTGCTGCTAGACGAGCCTGCAAGAAACCTCCACCCCACACAGCAGATGGGTATCTCGAACCTGCTCAAGAACCTTGCCGGATCCAACCAGGTTCTGTATGCAACCCACTCACCGTTCATGATATTTGACTACACGCCGGGAAACCTGCTTGTAGTGGAGCTGGACAAGAGAAAGCACCTCAGCAGGATCTTTTATGATTATTGGAATGCAGATGACAAGACGCTGACGCCTATCCTCTATGGACTCTCAAGGGGCCAAGTTGAATCCATAGTGGACAGGGAGATTGGAACAAACTCACGACCGGTAATCATAGTGGAGACGATGTCTGATGCGATGTATCTCAACGCATTTGACAAGTTCCTTCAGGATCCAAACATATCAATGAATCCGCTCAACGTTGTAGCTGCATACAACAAGAACGCCGTCCTTCCTCTGGCAATATTTTACAGAAACCACGGATACAAGACGTTTATCCTGCTGGACAACACGGACGAATCCAAGCAGATCTCGACACATTTGAATTCCAACGGCTTTTCACCGGTACAGACGATCATCTTTGAGATGAACGGAAGCAAGTTGGAGTCGATAGAGGACTATATCGTACCTGAGGATTACATGTATCCGGTAAACCAGACATATGAGATAAAACTGAGAAACGAGGGGTTTGCAAACATCACTGCCCAAGACGTCATGCCAAAGAATGGAAGGGGGATACTGGACAAGCTGAGAACTGTCTGGGAGGAGCATGCAGACGACGGCTGGGGAGTGTTTGACAATGAGGACATCACAAGATACGTCTGTGAAAAGATCACGTTGGGTGAGACCGGCTTCCTCTCGGACAAAACCAAGGATCAGTTCAGATCGTTGTACAGGCTTATTGCAGAGAGAATCAGGCAGTATCAGAATACCACTCCGGCTCCCAATTATAAAGACACGAGATCCAGTCGCTGAGACAAGTGGATACGGCACCTCACAGCAACATATCAGGGAAAAAATGCAGGTACGGACATATGCGGTCATGTCAGAATTCATGCTTGTCTCTGATCAGAGCCTGAGCATGGACTTGGGTGTGACGGTAAAAGTTCTTTAAGGTTTAAGTGAGAGATCAAGAACTTGAAGTCAATGCACAGAACCCCATCAGGAAGGGTTTTCCTTTCGTTTGCTGTGCTTGTAGCAGTACTTGTAGCAGTACTTGTAGCTACACCTGTTGCATATACGCCCGAGGCGCATGCAGAGGGAATCGACGTCAGTAGCATAGCGTTGGAGGGAACCACAATCATAGAGTTTACTAACGAGTCAGAAGTGGACATGGAACTGGTCAGAATCTGGCCCAGTACCGGCGTCACATTCCAGTCATTCAAGGCAGAAAGTGGCTGGACAGGTGAGAGAACCGCCCAAGGAGTGCTGATATTTACATCAGCGACGCCGCTCATGCCAGGGGAGTCTGTAAAATTCGGGGTAAAGATGGATTCGAGTTCCTCTGGAATCAACTGGAGGGCACTGGATGCAGACGGCAACCAGATAGACATAGACAAGACGTTTGCCGGAGAGATTTCCAATGAACAGCCGCCACCAGACTGTGATTCCCCAGGGGTGATACATCCAGACTGTCCTCCAGATGTGATACCTCCAAAAGAGGATGAGCCAAGCGTACTGCCAGGATCAGTCTTTAGGATAATTCCAGATAGGCCCAACGTGGGATCAACTATCAGGGTAGTCGGAGACGGTTTTGGGGCAGACAGGGAATTTAACTTTTACATAGATACAGCAGAGGCAGGTAGTTTTACTACAGATGAGAAAGGCAAATTCGTCACCACGATGAACATACCAGGCAATATCGAACCAGGCAGGATGGTGTTTGCAGTCATAGCAGAAGATGGTCAAGAAAAGGAGATCAGTATAAGGATAGGGGAGACACCAGTCAATATTCCCGTATCAGATAACATAGATTTGGGAATTGATGGAATCCCAAGAGTGGCACACAGGGGAACTCCCCTGGACCTGTCAGGTACTGGAAATCCTGGCAACGCCGTAACAGTTGAAATGAGAGCCCCGAATGGCGCAATAACAAACTCCCGAACAGCCGAGATTGATTCAAGGGGTGACTGGAGTCTGGACGAGCCTATCATCGTGCCGCTGGATGCACCGTTTGGCAAATTCAGCATAACAGTCAGCGACGGACGGGAGAATATACAGAGACAGATGACGGTGGAATCAAATCAGGTCATCATGATATCCACCCCCATGTTAAAATTTGACCGCGGCGATGCCATTGTCTTTAACGGAACAGCGTTGCCAGACACGGCAATCAGGATGATTCTGGAGGATCCGTTTGGAAACGAGCTACTCTCAGATGAACTGCGTACAGACAAGGATGGCAGAATAGACCTCATCTATGAAACCACGCGGAACTCGCCGGTGGGGACATACACGCTTATTGCAACACAGGGCGTTGAAATAGAGCTCATCTATGCAGGACTTGGACAGCTGCCCGAGATTCCAGTCAACTTGCAGTTTGATGAGCTAAACTACAGTCCAGATGATACTGCAATAATTACATTGAGCGGAGATGCGTCCGATATCGTCAGTCTGCTCATAATTGATCCGTTTAACAAACCCAAAAACAATGCAACATCAATAACACTGCAGGTAGACGGAAAACAGACGTACCTGCTTGATCTGTCAGGCTACGTCCCAGGAATATATACTGCAATCGTCAATAGGGGGACTTCAGCAAACGAGGAGATGTTCTCGGTAGGACTGGATACGGGAACCGAAAAGATTGAAATCAAGACCACAAAACCCGACTATGAACCAGACGACCAGATGCTGATACTGGGTGAGGCGTCTCCCAACATCCTGCTAGATCTCATACTGAGGAACCCCGAAGGGGACGTGATCAGGGTCAAGGAGACGTACTCGGACATGGAGGGAAAGATAACAGAGTCCACCTTCAGAATTCCGCCCAATGCGGCACTCGGCACATGGACCATCACTGCAAGAAGCGGTGCCAACTTTGACACCATAGACATCGACGTATTTGCGCCGGCCAAGGATGGAATGTCGATACAGGTAATCCCATGGGAGGGAATTTCAGGAGCGCTCGATATCAAGGTTGCAGGCAGCAGCGGGAACCAGGTAATCATAACAATAACCTCAAGTGACGGCGACGTCATAGATATGCTGGAGATCGTATCCACAGATTCAGGGGAAGCCAGCACCCCATGGATCATTCCATCAGACCTAGAACCCGGCGTATACACCATAAAGGCCAATGACCATTTCGGATCTGCAGAGACCACATACCAGATAGGATCTAGATAGCTGCCAACGTGATAATTCCGGCCAACAAGTGTTCCGGTCTGCAAATACCACACATACGATAGGGTAGTGCCAGTGCCATTACATGTCCATATGGATTCATCAGAAATTCTGCCACATGCAAGATACTCTGACGGCATCCGGAATGCAGGCGCGGATGTTCCAGGTTTCATGAGAGTTGTGCGTCATATTCAGGCCCACCCCCTGAACGGTGCCATACACGGCAGAATCAAACAATTTTATTTTACCTGTTTTGCCAGAGTGGTATGAACCTAAGAGACAGAATAGCAGATTATCCAAACTTTCCCAAAAAGGGAATCATATTCAGGGACTTTGGCCCCATGCTCAGGGATCCTTCTGCCTTGAGCACCATTGCAGATGAGTTTTCAAGGCATTACAATCCCAGGGATGTCGATCTGTTTGCAGGGATTGACTCAAGGGGATTCATTCTGGCATGCTTGCTTGCCACAAGATACAACAAGGGTATGGTAATGATTAGAAAGGCAGGAAAGCTTCCCGGAAAGACTGCAAAATCAACATACACCACAGAATACAGCAAGGACACGATGGAAATCCAAAAGGATGCCATCAGCAACGGGCAGAGGGTGGTCATATGTGATGACATGCTTGCAACCGGCGGTACTGCCATGACATCTGCAAGACTCGTCGAGAAGATTGGTGGGACGGTCGCAGGATTTGCATTCATCATCGAGCTGACGGATCTCAACGGAACCAAAAAGATCAAAGGGTACAACTGCAAGTCATTGGTGAAATACTAGTGGAAGAGAGTGCAGAGATAGGAATATTCGGCGGCACCGGGATTTATGACTCTGGTCTTCTTGATGATGTACGCGAGATTACCATCAAGACGCCGTACGGGATGCCCTCAGATGCCATCACGGTGGGAACCTTCAAGGGAAGAAGAATCGCGTTTCTTCCAAGGCATGGAAGAGGCCATACCATTCCGCCCCACATGATCAACTTCAGGGCAAACATATGGGCATTCAGGGAGCTTGGAATTAGCAGAATCGTGTCACCCTCGGCAGTGGGAAGCCTCAGGGAGGAGCTGGCACCGGGTCGCTTTGTCATGCCGTCACAGTTTCTGGATTTTACAAAGTCAAGGAAGGGCTCGTTTTCAGAAGAAGGCAGGGTGATTCACATATCAGTGGCAGATCCATTCTGTCCGGAGATGCAATCGTCAGTACTTGCAGCAGCGCAGGAGAAGGACATGCAGATTCATACCGATGCCACATACGTATGCATCGAGGGACCGCGGTTTTCAACAAAGGCCGAGTCACGATTCTACAGGTCTACGGGTGCAGACATAATCGGAATGACGCTGGTTCCGGAGTGCCAGCTGGCAAGGGAGGCTCAGATGTGCTATGTGTCAATAGCGACTGTAACAGACTATGACGTATGGGCGGAAAAACCAGTTACCACAAAAGAGGTCATGGCGACCATATCTGAAAACGTCAAGAGGACAAGGGATCTTCTGACAGGCCTGATAGACAGGATTCCACATTCGAGGGGATGCTCCTGTGCCAAGGCGCTAGAAGAGGCCGAGTTCTAGTCGTCTGCAAAAGACTCTCTTTTAAGACCCTCCGGAAGATCCAGGTCTCCCTGAAGCAGGCTCCTTTGGAGTAGCATGATGACCTCATCTGTATCGTAACCCATATCCCGCAGTTTTTTTTCAGTGGCTTTGGAGATATTTGCGCCTATGTTCTGACCACCTATCCTGCCAAATGCAATTGCAGTAAAATGAAATTCGGTGCCGTCCAAAACGAATCGGCCGTTGATCTTGGCTGCCATCTGACTGCCGTGAACATCATTTATGTGAACTTTGAGATCCATCAGAACCTAAATCTCTACTGCCTTGTTGATGTTGTCGTCGATTAGAAAGCTCCAGTGACCATCATCGTCGACCTTGTATTCTGCAACATTGAGTACGACTTGCCGCTCATCAATGCACTCGTGGTTGATGGTGCCGTTTTGGTTTAACCTCACCAGTTTCCATCGGTACTTGTCCTTTTGTAACTTGCATACTGTCACTGCCCACTTTTGATCGGGGCTTATTTTGGGCATGCCCACCAGATCCGCCAGTTCCTCGATTCCAAGCTGCTTTTCTTCACAGAACCGTTTTTTGCAGGCACCACATCGCCATACATCGACAGAACCGATTGTCCTTTCGTTTATGTTGATGTTTACCACTCCATAGTATACAGGCTGATGCTTACAGGTCTCGGTGTCCAATGCCATCAAGCCATTACCTGCGTTATTTAGTTCTTGCATCATCATACGGCTTCTCCAGCAGAACCCCTATGTTGTCGACTGTCCGGTTCCTCTGAAAGGTCGTCCCCGTCCGCTGGCACATCTTTCGAAACATATTGACTGCCGTGAACCGTGGATGCATCGCTTCAAACTCAGTATCTGAAATGTCGATGAATGCACCTAGCGCCATCAGATCCCCGGCTGCCTTCCGGGCATCATCAGGCTGAATTCCCAATCGTCGGGAAATCTCTGCAGACGACATCTTTCCATGGCACGTAACCAGCAGATACACTCTTGCCTGTACATGACTCAGTCCTATCTCAGAGACTAGGTTCGCCTCGATCTGTGATATGCTCACCATTCCCAAGACGGACGTGGGAAATATAGACCTTATACGTAATAGGTGCGCATAAGGTCTTATGTATCATCCTCTGACCAGCAGCCTCTTTGATATTTTCAGGGAGAACCCCATGGCTATGAAGTGAATGATGGCACCAAGTATGGCCCCAAGTATCATGTCGCCTAGAATTATCCAGACCAGCACAAAGGCTACAAGTGATGGAACCGAGATTAGCACGGCGATTACCGTTCCCCTCAGCATTATGTCCCTCTTTGTGAATACGGGAAGCTTTGGCCCATCTGCCAACGGCAGGACTATGCTGAATGGTAATAAAAAGTACGAGATCGCCAGTCGTACAGAGAAGTGTGCAGGGGTTAGTATGGATGCGTTGATTTGTGCCTAGGCAGACGGGTGTCAATCTGCCACAATAGTTCGTGTGATCTCGGCTCACATTCACAGGCTCCTGTAATTCAGATTGGTAATGCCATCTCCAATGCGGACGCAGGATTCCGCATAGAGTCTTTTATATTTGGCAGAGCAGTATCCGTGTTGTTTGGCAAGCTACAAGGGCACATACTCAAATGAACAGTCACTGAACTTTGTCATTCCGATTGTAGTTATCGTGCTTCTTGGGATAATCTACATCATGGCACAGAGACAGGATTCAGGATTTGTGAGTTTTATCCTGATTGGTGTGGCTGCGCTGACCATGTTCTACTGGGTCAGGCACCTCAGAAAGATCACAAAGGAGCAAAAGCCGTTTTACAGCAGTGTGAGGGAACAGGAGTCAAAAAACTGGGTATACGATCTCATAAAGGGTGAAAACGAGTTTGTCTTTGTGGCGGAGGTTCCCGGACCCGAGGATAAGATCACAGTTAGGCTCATTGGCGGTATCCTGCATCTACGCGGGACTGCAGGATTCACAAGGGAGGTTCCAATAGAAGGTGCAGGCAACATGCAGATACTGGACTTCAAGTATAGAAACGGAGTCCTGACGCTGAGAATAAAATAATCAGAGGCTCTTTGCCAGTTCCAGCTTGTGCGGCAGGTACTTGTCAGTTATGTTTGTAAGACCGTATTTTGAAAAGGCCTCCAGCTCTGCCTTTTTCTTAAGCCTCAAGAATACCTCCAGCTCCTTTTTCCATATTCCGTCGGCATATCTGGGATCCTTCTTCAGATCGTAGCATCTCTTGATGTCAGACTCTGTCATCGGAATCGTAGGCAGTTTGTATTTTTCAATGTCAGTTGCCCACACACCAACCCACTTTGCATCAGGGACGGTCAGTTCCCTGAGATGGGCCGCGTTGGCAGATCCGGATTTTATAACCATGGCAATATGCTCCCCGTACACATCACCGTCAGTAAGGATGATGATGGGCAACCCCATCTCATCATGGAGCCTCTTGAGAAGGGTTCTGGTGGAACGGGGTGCCTGCCCTCCGGTGTTTATGATTATGGACTTGAATTTTTTGTCTACCTGTTCTTCAACGAATCTTGTAAAGAGTCCGCCTTTCTCGATTGCGATAACAATCTCGGCACTCGTACCTACCAGTTCGGCAGTAGTCAGACTGGGCCCTATGGCATACCCGTCTGGATGGTTGGACAGGTTCATAGAATTTCCCTCATAACCCGGAACCGTGTACTCAATGTCCAAGTCACCAAATATGGAGCTCCTCTCTTCTGGGAATATGTGAAAATCTTCCCGCGGTTTTGCAGTTACCGTCTCTAGATCCACTATAATGTTGTCAGATTCTGACTGGCTGTCAAAATCAATCGCAAAGGCCTGCGACGAATAGTAGACATCCCTCAGAGTCGAGGACTTTTTCTCATGGGTCAGCCTGTTGGCAAAGAATGCAAGCCACATAAGCTGTGTAAAGGATCTTAGTTGGGACGAGTTCTTTGCGCTTCTCAATGCCGAATTGTTTCCCAGGATATACTGCCTATGCTTTTTGTCATAGACGATGTTATTGACTGATCTGCTAGGTATCGAAAACTGCGGAAATTTTCCAGCGTTCAAATCGTCGTATATCTTTGTGCCATGAATCCGGAGTGCATCAAGCACGTTCTTTTGTTTTATCATGACATTGGTGGCGGCCTTCCTAATGGAAGCGGACTTTTTGGTGGCGGCTGTTTTCTTTTTGGTGGCGGCTGTTTTCTTTTTGGTGGCGGCTGTTTTCTTTTTGGTGGCGGCTGTTTTCTTTTTGGTGGCGGCTGTTTTCTTGGCAGGAGTAGTCCTCGTAGCGGAAGTGGGTTTTTTGGTATCGGTTGTTTTCTTTTTGGTGATAGCGATCTTCTTGATCTGAGTAGTAGCCTTCTTGGCGTCGACGGACTTCTTTCTGGCAAGAGTGGTCTGCTTGGTTGCAGGTGTCTTTTTGGTGGCGCCGGTCTTCTTGGCGGAAGCAGCTGCTTTGATGCCTGAGGATTTCCTCTTGATGAGAGTGGTCTGCTTGGTTGCAGGTGTCTTTTTGGTGGCGCCGGTCTTCTTGGCGGAAGCAGCCTTTTTACCATTAGTACGTGCCTTCTTGCTTGCCATCATTCTTTCCCCTCTGCAATCCTGTCAGGTACCACCGGACCCTGGACTTCCAACATTCTCCCGTATTTTGGTTCCTGCTTCTTGCCTGCAAGCTCCGTACAAAACTGGGAGATGAGTGGGATGTACTTTGCATACAGGTTGGCCCGTTTCTTGGCCGCGTCTGCCTGCCCCCTCTTTGACATGTATGAGGCAAGCTTTCTTGACAGATACTGTATTGCCAGTCTGATCTCCCGTTCGATCTCCTGCCGGTCTGCAACGTTCTCCTTTCCGGCCGTCTTGTACGGAATTCTAGTGGAGCATATGTGGGATATGATGACAAACGGCGGCTCGCCTTTGACCTTGTACCTTCCCCAGTCGATCTCGTTTATCACCTTGAGAACCACGTCACTTCCCTCGTCATAGAGCAATGGAATCCGATTTGCGTATCGGTAGACATGTGGTCCGCCGGCCTTGATGTCTCCCCCGTAGGCGATGCCCATTTCAACTATAAACGGAAACCCAGAGTAGGCAGAGGCCGGACGCTGTATTACGGTAGTAAACTGTGGGTTGAAGAACTTGTTGATTCCCTTCTCAAGGGATTTTGTTCCAAGTGGTGCAAGGCAGCTCGAATCCGGTGTTAGAAAACCGTCAAATTTTTGAAGAGAGTCGCTTAGCATTACCAGTTCCTGATTGGTCATGGTTCCCATTCTTTTCTCAGGTTTGAAACCGGCAAACTCGGCAAACTTTGCTGCAGTGGTAGGACCTACGCGTTGGAACCTCTTGGTTAGAAACGTGTCAAGCGGCTCCCCCTGAACAGTGTTTGTTAGCTGTCTGTAATACTGGCTTGCAGTATTCATACTGACTGACTTGGATTGGGAGACTCCAAAGTCCCAATAGGATATCTTTTTGTTGGGAACATCAATCTCTTCGATCTTGATCTTGCTTAATTTTTCAAAATCCATCTTTAGAAATGACATCATGGCAAGCGAGACCCGTACCTGGCGCGACAGGCCCTTCCATTTCTTTTTTGTCCTTTCCATGATTGCAGCATACTTGAAGTTGCCCTTGGAAAGATTCAGATCCTTTCGAATCTTGTCAATCATCGCATCAGTAATGGTGGGAATCTCAAATCTGGATTCGGCTATCATTCTTCTTATCCGTTCTACATCAATTCCGTGCGGATGAGGCTGGATTATGGTAGGGGCAGGGGGAATGTCTTTTACAAACCTGGTGTTGCGGAATGTCTGTCCCTTGGGATCATCAAATGTGATGGTGGCATACGGCGTAATGAGGGATGTCTCGTAGACGTAGTTGCGAATCTTGATTCCGGCCTTGGAGTAATCTCCCTCCAGACAGATACTCACAGAAAGTCCCCTAGTCGAAGTCTCTACAGTTTCATGCCTGACTATCACAGGCTTGTTCTTCTGAATGTCCAGCAGTATCTCAAATATGTGCTGGGTCTTTCCATCGGTGGAGCTCTTTACTGTTACAGGTTTGTTGGTGGTAATCTGGCCGTACAGGATTGCCATGGTCGCACCAAGTCCGAACATGCCCCGCGCCTGCTTGAGGCCAAACTTGGAGCCATACAGGACGGTTCCAAACGCAAGTGGGATGTGCTTTGGATCAATGCCCGGACCGTTGTCACGAACAGTAAGGATGTAGTGACGCGGATCGTGCTTGTCAGGATCAACTGGCTTAATTGTAAGATGGACGGTGGGAAGGATTCCCTTCTGATCACACGCATCAAGCGAGTTCTCGACAAACTCCCGTACAGCCGTATAAAGCGAGCGCGTGGGATTACTGAATCCTGCCAGATCCCGGTTGCTGTAAAAGAACTCGCTGGGGGATATCTGGTTGAACTGTTCCTTAATCAAGGACATTTTGATCTTCCCATAGTATCATCCTTTCCTGCCGGGTTCGCCTGTTTGCAGCCTCCAGTCTGCCATACACGGCTCCATGCATGCTACCCTTTGAGATCGACGAGACTGCATCAACTGCCAGCCGCAGCCTGTCTATACTGCCAATGATGGAGACGGTTTTGCCGTAAACTGAGATGCTGGTACCACTTAGATTTTCCATGTTTCGTCTAGCCCTACCGCCTTCTCCAATAAGTCTACCTTTAATCCTTTCAATGCCAGTCTTGGACCTGCCGGCAAACTCCTTGAGATCGATAATATGCAGCGTATTCTGGCCCTTCAACAGGGTCATGGCAGTCTGGGGTGAAAACCCCCTTCCGATGGCCATGACTATCTCCACGGCCTTGAACGGCTTGATCTTTGCCACGTCACCGTCAGATTTTACAAGAATCTCGCCTGTGTTGCCATCAATCTCCAGCATGACATGGCAGGATGCTTCTATTCGGGATTTTACGGATCCCGACTTTCCAATTAGGACTGCGATTCTGTCATCTGGAATACGAACAAGTTTTTCAAAGCTCATCTTGTCACATCCCCAAGTATTTTTGCTGGATCTTCAACGGAGACTCCCCTTTTACTGAAGAACCGTGTAATGTTGTTAATATCTCTTTTAAGAAACTCCATGGAGTTTGGGTGTCTCAGGTCTACTGCAGAGCCCATGTCAAATGGTATCAGGCCATCATGTGTCTTGAATATGTTATACTCTGAATAGTCGCTGTGTACCAGACGCGCCTTGCAGTACATGTCACGAATGATCGATACTGCCTGATCATAGTCGTCGCGGTCCACATCGGATTCAAGCAGGGATGCTGCGGGCCGGCCGTCCCTACCTACAAACTCCATGGCAAGTATGTTGTTTGCCACATACAGCGGTCTTGGAACATCAAGGCCGGCATCGTAACACTTGGATAGGTTGCGAAATTCTTTTTTTGCCCACAGATAAACCAAATTTCTGGTACCTCTTTTCATGTATGAGAATCTGGGATCCCCTGCAATGTAGATCTCGCGCTTTTTGAAATTTGATGTGCTGACCAGATAGATTTTAAGTGCGATGCTGACGCCGTTCTCATCAACCCCCCAGAACAGTACTGACTCCTTGCCTGCACTGACTGCGCCGTTGACGTATGCTATGATATGATCTGAAATCATCTTGTATAGCGTCATGACAGTGGGCTTGTCCAACACCTCGTTGACGACCTTTCCCTTCTTGAAGCCATCCTTGAGACCCCCATGTCGGGACTTTTGGCTAAGCTTTCGGTCTATCTTGGATCCGAGCTTTCGGCCAACCTCATCAGACATGAAAGAATTTACATGTCTCAGGGTAAATGGATTTCCATTGAAGGTCACTGGAACCGTGGTTTGAATATTCTCCATTCTGCATCAGGCACACGCCGACTGGCAGGATTACAGAAATTTTAAATATTGGATATCACGCGTGGCCTCCTTTTGTCGAATCCATGCAACCGGGACTACTTGAAGACTATTAGGAACGGAATGTCAGATATGGTCTTTATTCCGGCCTCAGAGCCCACGCCGATCTCTATTGACAGACGGACTATCTTTTCTCCAGCCATGTTAATTATGGAGGACTTTTCCAGTAGATCCTCTGCCGCCTTCCACCCCACCAGATTCTCACCATAACAGCCCTTGCTAATATGCATATGAAGATCGCCATCTATCAGGTGGCGTTCCAGAATATCGGCATCGCATATGTTGAGCATCAGATTGTGCTGATAGTCAGTCATTCTTACTGAAAATTGCATCATGCATACTTGCCCTTCAATGTGGATCTTGCCCCACATGCCTCACAGATCAGAAACGATATTCGGTTCTCTTTGTGGATCTTTGTATCCGGACTCTTGCAGGTATGGCATTCCAGATAGTCCTTGACATAAATCTGAAACAGTCTTGTAAAGTCGTCAGGGGCACGTCGGCCAATAAACATTGCCTTGTCCCCGAGCTTCTCTGCGGGAACTGCAAACTCCTTTGAGAGGTACTGAAGAACCTTGTCTGGATCCCTGCGCAGAACCTTGGGGAAGTCCGAAAAATTTCGCAGAAACGTCTTTTGTCCCTCCCACAGCACATCCACTACCGGAAGTTCGAACCTTGCAGAGGCATTCTTGTCAGTGTCTCCCAAACTGCCCTGGATGCGTCCAAGCAGACTCGTGTATTGCTCCTCATTCATGACATGGATTAACAGAGGAGCACTATATTGGTTTTGAAAAATAAAGGTGGTGGTGCCCACTAGACTTTTCCTATCCGGAAGACTTTTGTTCCACACGTGGGGCATGTTCCCCTTACGGCGGGGCGTCCGTTCTTGAGCGTCGTTGTTTCAGGGTTTTTTATCTCCCGTTTTGCTCTGCATTTTACACAGTATGCTTCAGCCATTCCCAAACTGATTATGTGGGGTTATTTAGGAAGAGTTTGTGAAAGCTATTTGACTATAGGGTTGAGATATGCTAATTGCTTCTGCCACCAGAATTCCTGAATCCAGGGATGATACGGGTTTCAGGAACATGCTTTTGGGACAATCCGACTGGATGCATGCTTGGTGTGGAAGAGAGAGTGCTGCCTGCATCAGGATTACGAGGCTCTTCATGACACGAAGACTGCAGGATGTCGTGGTGGCAGATATGAGTTATAAGCATCAGGATTATAAAACACAAAATGGCCTCAAAAAAGGGAGTGATCGCAACAGGGATCATTCTGGCTGCAGTGACGGCGGTAAGTTTTCTGATATGGTTGGTGCCGCAGGGCAACGATTCAACGTTTGTCATATCAGACTACAGACAGCATCTCGACGGGGTACAGGGCATTCACGAGGTGCTACAGGAGTCAATCAGTATCGAGTACCAGAATCTTCTCAACGGCAGCATCACATCAGAGGAGTATGTTGCAATAACAGAGACCACGTCATCACAGGTAACATCCCAGATAAGCGAGTTTGTCACATCAAAGCCGCCGGAGGAATGGCAGGCAAGCTACATAGAGTACATGGAGGCAATGAAGACGTTCAACACATACATTGCAGAGACCAGGGTTCTTGCAGGCATGATTGAAGACGAAGAATCAGAAGAGCAGATTACACAGACCATGCAGAGGATAGAATCACTAAGGGCAGAATCCCAAGAACGGGTAAAGGCATCAGATAATGCCAGACCATAGGTTGGTACACCCCAACATGGTACATGCAGGCGCCAAAAATTATTAAAGTTAAAAAGGAAATTTTGTATAACAAGATCGTGTCCCAACGTTCCAAAAAAATCGAAAAGGATGTAAGTGCGTCTGCATCCAGCAGGCTGCTTGTAATCTGTGTTGACAGGGACAACGACGTAGGCGAGAAGGCAGGGATCACGACCCCGGTGGTAGGCAGGGATGCATGCATCGAGGCTGCGCAGAGACTGGCATTGGAGGATCCCGAGGATGCGGATTCAAACTCCATCTTCGCGGCAATCAAGACATACGAAGATCTAGTCAGCAAGAACTATCAGGTGGAGGTGGTCACCATTGCAGGAGTCAAGAACAGAGGGGTTCAAGCCGATCAGAAGATTCTTGCCGAGACAAGACAGGTAATTGAAAGATTCTCGGCAGACGGGGCAGTCATAGTGTCTGATGGTGAGGATGACGAGTCAGTCATTCCCGTCATCCAGAACGTTCTGCCGGTAGTGTCAGTCCAGCGTGTCGTAATGAAGGTAAGCAGGAGTGTAGAGTACTCGTATGCAGTCTTTGGAAGGTATCTGAAGATGATCGCATATGACTCTAGATACTCCAAATTCTTTCTGGGGGTTCCCGGAATTCTTTTGTTGATTGGCGGAATCGCCACCGTCTTTAACTATACAGCAGAGATATTCGCAGTGCTGGTAAGCATCTTGGGTGGGGCGTTTTTGATCAGGGCCTTTGACGTAGACAAGAGATGGACAAGCTGGTCCAAACCCACCCCGATGGGATTCGTCAGGATCTTTACAATGCTGGCAGGAATCCTGCTGCTTTTGGGATCTGTTCCGTCCGGAATCGATTCGGTGGATTTCAGTCTGTACGAATCAACAGAGATCATCAACATCATTACAAACAAGGTAATCATTGGACAGTTCATATCCGGATCGCTGCCGATCCTGTGGATTGGGATGGGATCCATTCTTGCCGGAACGCTGCTAAGCAACTGGATCGGAGGAGTTCCAAGACAGATTACGGACATCCTAAGAATCGTGGTACTGGCATCGCTGTATCCGACGATACATCAGTTCACCAACATAATGATTCATGATGAGAACTCCTTTACTCTGATTCCGCCCATACTCGGCGGCTTGGCAGTCACGCTGATCTCAGCTACGATCCTGTTCAAAAAGTACAGAAGACGCAAGGATCAGCAGATGGTCTCAGACTGAGGTGCCGCATATCCAAAAGCCGCATGATGCCCATAGCCAACCACTCTAAACGGCGACCCAAGCAATCTAACAGGAGTTGGCTGCGATGCGACTAACGAAAGGACCAGGATAACTACAGATGCTGCCAGAACAGCCACTTGGATCTTGCGCAGACATGAACATCGGCAGACAAGAAGGCAGGTTCTTGCCAATTGGCCAAAAGTAGCGTGCCACGCAAAGCACATACGCCAAAGTTCGGGCTGGCTGGGCTACTGCTGCATTTCCCCCTAAAAACACTGATATCTTCAATGGTGGTATGATACCAAAGGTGGGCAGGTATTAACAAGATAAAGGATGGCGTATTTCGATTCTCGGGTCTTTACAGGATCTATGAGAGAAGACTGGAAAGGGAGATTCGAAACGGGGACATACCAAACCACGTGGCGTTGATTCTTGACGGGAACAGACGGTGGGCCCAAAGGCATCTGGTGATGCCTCAAAAGGGACACGGGAAGGGAGCCGATGCAGTGGAGAATCTTCTGGATTGGTGCGAGGAGCTTGACATCGGGATTGTGACACTGTATGCGCTGTCTGCAGAGAATCTCAGGAGGAAGGATGACGAACTGGTGTACATCTACAAGCTGATTCAGATGAGACTGGAGAAGCTACTTGCGGATCCGAGAATTCACAGATGCAAGATGAGAGTCAAGGCAATCGGGAGAACAGAGATGCTTCCGGACCCAATAAGGGATGTTCTAAGGAGGCTTGACGAGGATACCAAAGAGTACGACGGTCACTTTTTGAATATTGCACTGGCATACGGCGGACAGTACGAGCTGGTCGATGCGGTAAGAAAGATATGCCAAAAGGTCGTTGGCGGGGATCTGGATGTGGACAAGATTGACAGGGATGAGATCGAGTCTAACCTGTACACATCGCACCTTCCGCAGTCGTCCCCTGACATGATTCTACGAACCTCCGGTGAGAAGAGGTTGAGCGGGTTTTTGATATGGCAAAGCGCATACAGCGAGCTGGTCTTTATGGATATATTCTGGCCCGAGTTTAGAAAAATTGATTTGATGAGGGCAATCAGAACATTTCAGGAAAGGAAGAGAAGGCTCGGAAGATGATAAGGGAGACGTCTGCAGGAATTGTGTTGTTTAGAAGGAACGGTCCAAGGACTCTTTTTCTGCTGTTGCACTACCCCTCGGGCCACTGGGACTTTGTAAAGGGTAAGATGGAGGGAGGGGAGACTGCGCTTCAGACTGCATTAAGAGAGACTACGGAGGAGACAGGGATTACAGACGTGTCCTTTGTAGGGGACTTTGAGGAGTGGATCAGGTACAGTTTCCAGCACGACGGGGAGCCAATATACAAGAAGGTTGTCTTCTTCCTGGCCGAGACTGGTACTGACAGGATTCAGATATCCCACGAGCATCTTAACTATACGTGGCTTGAATACGACGAGGCCATGAAGAAGACCACGTTTGAGAATGCAAGAAGGGTGCTTACAAGGGCGCAGGCGCTACTACTTGCCAAGGGTGCGTAGGCGGAGTTTTGATGCAGTCTCAACAGGATCCCTGGCACCAAGAATAGTCCTGCCCACTATAAGATAGTCTGCACCAGACGAGACGGTGCTGCCTGCATCGCCGCCCTGGGTGCCCACGCCGGGGGAGAATATGTCTAGTCGTCCTGCTGCATGCTCAGAGCAGTATCGGATTATGTCCGGGAATGTGGCACCCACTATGATACCATCTGCATCAGATGCAAGGGCCCACTCCAGAAACAGGCGGTACAGTGGCTGCCCCCGGGTTCCTGTCTGGAGTTCGTATGAGATTCTGGCCTCGGGGGCACTCATGTGGCACAGCGAGATGACACCCTTTCCGTCCCTGTGTGCCAGTCCGGTCAGATCCTTGAGGCTCTCCGGGCCCATTATCGGATTTGCAATGACTGCGTCAAATCCCAGATCCCACAGGCGTCCTGCTGCAATCCGGTTTGTGTTTCGAATGTCGTTGAGCTTGATGTCGGCAATCGTCTGCAGGCCGTATTCGTGTGCAGCCTCGTTGATGGATGCAATCTCCTTGCCGCCCAGCGGGACAAGCAGGTGGAAGTTGATCTTGATGCCACATACATGGGGGTGCAGTTCCTTGATGTTCCGGAGTGTCTTTTGGTACAGATCCTGTGCAGGCAGGTCGTAGTCGCTTGCAAGGATCACCCTGCCGTTTGACTGTGCAATATTCAGGAGTCTAGTTTTGAAGGTGGCCATAGTCAATCAGCGGATGCGTATCTTTGAGTTTTATTACCTTGATGTACGAGTAGCCATGCTCGGATGGATCCCGGACAAACTCTGGCATGTGGCCGTTGGCAGTTGAAAACTTGAGAAACGGCATCTGGGGATCCTCGTCAAGCACCACATGACAAAAGTATGACACGCCGCCCTCAGTAAAGGTCATGAAGAGTCCCAGCAGCCATTTGCCCCTGCACGGGAATAGAAACAGCGGAAACGGCACCTCCTCAAGATTCCACGTAAGCTTTACAAGACTGGACGTATCCTCCAGCTCGATTGGGAGATACCTGTCATGGGTTCCGTTGCCTGGAAGCAGTGTCTTGGGAAGCGACTTAATCCTGACAATCGGCGAATATATTTTGCAGGTATCTGCAATGGAGTCGACTATTCCAGACTCCTCCCTTCCACTCCTCAGTCCGTAGCACAGGTAGTGGCCGTCATGTTCCATCGGAGTGTAATAGATTACGGGCTTGTCCATAAGCATGTCCATCTGTGTTGAGAGGATCTTCTGCCCGTTGTGATCGTGCAGAAATGATATGCGTGGTGCCCTCTCCAGTGCGCAGACGAGTCTGGAAAACTCCAGAATTGAGTTCACCTGTATGTATCGCGGTAGCACGTCATCAGGAGAATCAGGGTGTTTGCTCACGAATGGGCTTCCGGGTTCTTTCAAATTAAACCTATCCAGTCCTTCTGTCAATGACATCCTGTACTGCCGGTCCGGTTCCTATGAGCGTTACAGGGATGCCCAGCTCATCCTCGATCTTTTGTATGAATGACTTGGCATCATCTGAGAGTCCATCATAGGACGTACTGCCTGCACAGTCAGGGAACAGCACATCAAGCTTTGTTATGGATATCTGGGTTGCGCTGTTAAGCATGATGGCACGCCGGGCCAGATCAAAATCAAATTCTGCTGCACGTCTTGGGCGACCTGTGACTGTTCCAAACTCGGTCCATCCCTTTCTTTCCATCTCTTCTGGCAAAAGCTCCCTGCCAAGTGGTCCTGTACCCACACGGGTCACATACGACTTGAAGACTATAACCACCTCGTCGACCTTGGTGGGCCCTATGCCGACATCAGCACATATTCCGGATGCAGTCACGTCCTTTGAGGTCACAAATGGGTACGTCCCGTGCCACAGTGACAGAAACGTGCCCTGTGTCCCCTCTATCAGGACGTTGCGGCCTGCAGACAGCACGGAGTTGATCTCCAATGGGACGTCTGCAGTGATATGCGACAGGGAGTCAAAGTCCTTTGCAAGACGCAGCACCCTCATCGCCCTGTCTGCATTGGCAGGGCCCGTGCCGGATCCTGTACTACCGATCTTCTCCTTAAGATCCCCCTTGGAATCCCTGGTCCGGTGGGCGTCCTCAATAATTCCACAGTTCCGGTCTATGAACGAGCGTCCTGGGGCATAGCTGTCAATCTCCCGTTCAAGCACAGCAGGATCAACTACAACGCCGGGGCCTATCATTACCTTTGCGTTCTGGTTTAGAAATCCGCATGGAAGCATTCGGACTTTGTAGGTCTGGTTATCGTCCTTTATGGTGTGGCCTGCGTTGGGGCCGGCCCCTCCTCGGACTACAATCGCAGGATTGTCCCGGACTGCCAGATATGAGATGATCTTTCCCTTGCCCTCATCTCCAAAAAAACCCCCGACAACCACAGTCAGCGTCATGTTGAGGGGTTCTTGCTACGTGTATTTAATCTAAAGTGCTTTTATAAGAAGGCGCATTCCAGAGCAGAATCATGTTAGGAGAGAACTTTGCAGGAAACATAATAGTCAATCTTGCCAGCCTTCCCGACTTTCTAAGAACCCCTATTCTAAAGAAGAGGATGATGGAGTTCTTTTCGCTCTCGGAATCGGAGAGGGATGAAGTTATTGGCCATGCGCTGGATGCAGGGCCGACTATCCCGTTTCCTAACTTTGCAAAGCTCTTCAAGACATGGCTTGAGATACTTGCAACGCTGACTGAGGAGCAGAGGGAGGGGCTGTTCCGGGCATACATTACAGCATCACTGCAATCCCCGCAAAAGCTGATTGAGTTCAATCTGGACGGCATTCTGGAGATATTTCTGATGCTCGACGCAAGAGAGAAGGACATACTTTCAAAGACTGTCAGGGGAATCATAGATAGCCTTGACGCGGCAGACAAGAGAAGAATGCTGCTCATGATTCCGGATAACGCCAAAAGGCACCTTGGAGTCTAGCAGGCCGGGGGATCATCGGGCTTCCGATTGTCCTCGTTGGAATAGTCTATTACATCTCCTTCAGGGGACATGACACCAATGAAGATCTTCTCGTGTTTTTTGACCAGTTTTCTATGGTCTGGCATCGACATATCAAGCCTCATCTCGTTCATCACCATTATGCGGTATTCCTTCCATTCGTTCCAGCACTTGTTGCATGCAGGATACTTTGCTGCGACCATGTCAAGATTCTCGTCATCAGGTATTACACCCTTGCACTTTGTACAGGTACGGCTCATGAAGAACATGGATAACAGACTCTTTTTATCTTTTTACGAATGCCGGATTCGCCTGTTGCGTCAAATCAGGGATTTTAGATCCTGGCAGATAGCAGATGCAGCATCATACGGCCTGTAGGATGCAACTAACCGGCTGCATGGACCTGTTCATCGGAAGTGTCAGACAGTTCCGATTATGTGGGTGGCTTGTACGCATAATTCAGATTTGTGCCACGGGCGATCAGTTACAATGATAATGTGTCTCGATATACCAGTAATCATCATGAATGATCTCAGGGGTGTGAGATGACTTGCCAAAGAAGATGATAGCGGTTGGTGGAATGGCGGTTCTTGTACTTGTCATCGCAGTCGCGCTTGGCACTTCCAATAATGATGCCGAGTCGGTAGATATGGAATTAGAGAAGACGGAGGATACAGACGTGACAGGCGACGTGATAATGCCCACAAAGGTATCCCGCCCGGGCTGCGAGGAGACTGAGGGGTGTTACGTTCCGACTAGGATCACAGTTGAAAGGGGGGTAGACGTGACATGGGTCAACGAGGATTCTGCATTCCATAGTGTGACATCTGGCTTTTATGATGCCCCGACTGATCTGTTTGATAGCGGATACATGAATCCATACGATTCATACACGGTTACCTTCGAGCAGGCAGGCACGTTTGACTACTTTTGTACCCTCCATCCATGGATGGTGGGACAAGTGGTTGTAGAGTAGAAGGTGAGGGAGGGAGTCGAACCCCCTTGTATAGGCTTTGCAGGCCCACGCATAACCGTTCTGCCACCGCACCGTTTTGCAAAACATGATGTGAATAATTAAATCCTTTAGATTAAAACCGGGTAAACTGCCTTGAGGCCATCTTTACGTCCTCGCCCTTTACCGTTCTCCGCCTTGCATGTGATGCCATCTCTACGGCATTCCTTGCAATGCTACTGGCAATCTCCTCTACCACCCTTCTTAGTTCGTCTGCAGATTCGTCGCTGACCCTCTCGGCTCCCGCCTTCTTCAGGAATCTATACATGGCAGACATTCCCAGTTCCGATGATCGCATGAAATTTGCTCTGGTTTCCTTAAAAAAAGAGGATGAGTGAAAAAATATTAACAGGACATCAAATACTACTGCTCTTGGAGTGACAGACAATGACTTGGTACTTTGACGCCCACATTCACCTGTCTGATCCCGCCTACGCCAAAGACATGGATCTCATCTTGATGCAGATGAGACATTTGAGGATCAAGGCATGTTGCGTCTCGGTAAGCGTGGAAAATTCCCTACAGACAATCAGAATTGCAGAGAGGGACGACTTGGTTCTTCCCTTTGTCGGGATTCATCCAGAGCATGCAGATGATAATCTTGAAGAGATGACTGGGATGATAGAGCGATCCCACTCTGATATCGCCGGAATAGGGGAGATAGGACTGGATCCCACATACACAAAGGATGACAAGGAGGCAAGGAGACAGGTTCATGTCTTTGAAACGCTGATGGCATATGCAGAGAGGTTTGACAAACCCGTATCCATTCACGCAAGAAAGAGCCTTGACGATATCCTTGAAATAATGACGTCCTATGATTCAACCCATGCCTTGCTTCATTGGTTTGACGGAAACAAAAGACAGCTTCAAAGGGCAATGGACATGGGATTTTTTGTATCCTACGGGCCTGTGGCGGTTTACGCAAATGACAAGCAGGTCTTGCTGTCTAGAACAGACAAGTCAAGAATTCTTGTAGAGACTGACGGTCCTGTAAGGTTTTCCAGATGCTTTGAGGGAAAATCAGGGCAGGTTAGTTTTATTCCAAGTGTCATATTTTGCGCATCAAAGGTCATTGGAAGAACGTTTGACGAGACGGCGGCCATGTTAGAGAAAAACACGGAATCGTTCCTTGGAATATAGGTATAAAAAACCCCGTCTGTTTAGACGAGCGTGGATAGGATAAAACGCCTCTCGTATGACGTACTGGACAAGCACAAGTCAAAATTTGGAGAGAATTTTGCTGACAATAAGAAGATTCTCGGAGAGGTGTCAATTATCCGTTCCAAGGGTCTCAGAAACGAGATTGCCGGATACATTACAAAATTCATCAAAAAGGAAATTCGCCAAAGAAAAACCAAGCAGGCGCAGATTGACGCTGCACACGCCAATGAATTGGCAGAACTGGCTGCCAAGGCAGCCAAACTAGAATCAACAGCAGAGCAGGCGGTTTCAGAGCAAGAGCAGGCGGTTTCAGAGCCGGTGGCAGAGCAAGAGCAGGCGGTTTCAGAGCCGGTGGCAGAGCAAGAGCAGGCGGTTTCAGAGCCGGTGGCAGAGCAAGCAGTCACGAAATCGGTACAAACAGATTCCAAACCACCAGAGAACATTTCTGGCACGGATGAAGAGCCTGCAAGGACGGAATAACAGTATTATCCCCCAGTCTCCAAATTGGATAGATGATCACTGTGAACCTTATGGGTGGTGCACAAAAATCCTTTCAAACCGACCAGATACGGATCAGCCGAGTTGATCTCTCCATTGAGGATCTGCTTGATTTGTTAGTAGAGATGAAGCCTGCAGATTCCTACGAATTTGACACTGTAAACATACTGATCGCAGTCAACGGTACTGATTCTTCGGCAATGCAGGGCAGGTCCACAATAATACACGACGCCGACGTTGTAAGTATCATACCACTCATCCACGGAGGATCAGGAATACTGTCCCTGAGGATACGCAGAAAACAGATTCAGATAATAGGCCTCAGGGGGAATGGGGCCATCGGGGTAGGGTTTCTAGAGGATTTAAGACGCACATATCCAGAAATCCGGTTCCAGGCAGTCTCTAAGAATTTTGTGGCGGGCCGGGGGCATCTTGAAAAAATTCTCAACATTTCATTGGAGGCAGAAAGAAACGACATCCTACTTTCAAAAAAACTGGAGACGGACATACTAATGCGTTTTGCTCTGACAGGACAGATCTCTGAGGCCATAACAAACGCTGGAATCAGACCCGGACACGGCTTTATCCTAATTGCCATCGGAAACAGGAATACGTTAAACTCGCTATGCAGGAGACTGGCACCACTCTCAGACGGTCTGTTCCTAAAAGGCAGCAGCGGTTTTCTCAAAAGACACTTCAAGATTACGAAAAGACAGCTTGATGTTGTCTGCTCAGACACTCCTCTGGAAGATATTCTAGTCGAGAGAGCTGCTGTCCTGCTCTGACATGCTGCGTTTTGTCTTCTCTACACTCAGTATGTCTGAGCTCTTCAGTATTGAGACCCCGGTTCTGCCACCTAGAATCTCAACCAGAATGATCTTGTCTGGGAATTCCAGAGAGACGGTACCGTTTACCATGTCTGCAAGTCTTGAGATGACGTCTCTGCTGGAGATGTTCGTGTTTCTCTTCTCGACTGAAATTCTGTATGTTTCTCCGTCGGAGATTTGTTCTGGCAGTCCTGCCACCGCCTTCTGGATCTCCTCGATTTCGGTATCAACGGTCTGCTGAATCGGTATGACCCTCATGCAGTACCTGATGCTCCACGGCTCGTCAAGAAGCATGTCCCTGATCTTTCTCACAGTCTCCACCGGCTCAAGACTTGTACTGGCAGTAAGTATTCCGGAAATCTTGGTAATCGATGTCTCGGCGTCCGGGTCTCCAAGCACATCTAAAATGCCCCGGATCTCATCGGCTGCGTCGGGCTCGTAATGTCGTGGGCATGTGACGATCAGGTTCATAACCCCAACACCGTCTCCCTGTCCAAGAATCCCTCCCGGATTATTCTAATCTCTCCGTTTTCTGACTCGACTATTGTAGATTCGACACCGCCCTGAACTACCCCCCCATCCACAAAGACATCACAGTTTCGTATCTCTTCGGGGCAGTGTTCAGGATTCGTAAACGGTACGTGTCCAGAGACGTTTGCACTGGTGCCCACCAGCATGCCACATATCCTGAGAAGTTCCTGTGTACATCTGTGATTCGGCACACGGAGTGCAATTTTATCATCCAGGTTCAATGCAGTCTTCAGACTCTCATCTGCCACCTTCAGCAGCAGAGTCAGCGGGCCTGGCCAGAATCTTGCGGCCATCCTGCTACTGGCATCATCAAATATGGCTATCTTTTCTGCCGTTTCCCGGGAGTGAGCCAGAACGGGCAGAGGTTTTGAGGGATCCCGGGACTTTATCTTGTAGATCCTTTGGACAGACTCCCTGTTACGCGGATTGCATCCTATTCCATAAACCGTATCCGTGGGAAATACGGCAATTCCGCCACGCATTATAATCTCAGACGCCTGCTGTATCCCATGCCTGCTACAAGTTACCCTCAATGGCAGTCCTGTCAGCACTTGGCTTATTACCATTTTGGGTATAGCGACGAGCAAAAATTCGTGCAGACAGATTTCTCTGTATCTTGTCCTGATGCTCTTTCCGGTGCTCTGTCAGACCTTCTTGTGTCGTTGTTGTTGTCGGGTTCAAGCCGACTTGTCAAGCTGTACTTTACAGAACGACTCGAACCGTGATCCTCGCGCCTTGTGACGACCTCGACATCTGCAATGATGCCTTTGCCAACGATCATGCCGGTAATTAGGATTTGTTTTTGTAAAAAGTGGTGTAAAAACGCACGGACTTGTGATTTTAGCTATAGACTTTTAACGGGATCGGATTTCCCTCCGAGTATGTCCGAACCCCTTGAATCCTGGGATACTGACTTTGAAGACGACTTTGAAGACGGCGAGTTTGACTAGATGTTAAGCCCAAAGTGATCTACAAAGTCTACAAACTCATAGTACGCCTGGAGAAACTCCCTCCCGGACCTGCTTATCATAAACATGTTGGAACCCCCAGTCTGCGTTACCTCTAAGAGTCCATGCGATACCAGAATCTGCAGGATTCCTGAGATTCTGGAATGTGGTATGTTTGCAGTTCTTATCAGATGGGTAACGGTGGATCCGTCCTCATCCCGGGCAGTTGTCAGTATGTCACCCACAATCTTGATGTGTGTCCGATACCCCGCCATACCGCAGTATTACAAAACCCATATGATAGTGTAGAATATTTTTCAATATACCAAAAAGATAAAAGATCTTGACAAGCACGGAATAACCGGCCAAGTCAGGTAATTGCAAGAGGCATACGGATTCATCTCCGAATGGATGGCACGCATGAAACCACTCATTGGTTATGCCGGCATGGTCATTCAGGCAGGCCACTAAACTTTATCCGAGTCAGCAGTGCCCTGCTTACCGGAATGAACAGCGCTACCAGGCCACATATCTTGATTATTACGGATACAGGATACAGGATCGACTCTGGGAATACGAACGAGTACCACCCCAGAAATTCGCCCAGTGCCAAAAGTGCCAGGCCTGCAGCCACGGAGATCGTTCCCTTGTTTCTGTTGTCAATATATGACAGTATGGTCTCAATGGCCCCATATGCCAGCAGGATAAACGAGACGGAACGGAATATGTGCTCCAGCTGGACAGACGATACCAGAAACAGCGGAAGAATGCCCACCGATCTAAAGTAGTTTGACTTTGGGGAAAATGATTTTATGCTGTGCGAGAACGCTATGAAAAAGTATCCCACCGTTTGAATTCCCGTTCCCAATGTCTGAACCCATCTCTCAATGTAGCCGTTCTTCGTTACAAGATCGTCCACCAGATATCCGGCCCATATGACAAGGAATCCTATGCCGATGGATAGAAATGCGATTGTAAGCCTGAACAGTGTGGGGCTTCCAGTACTTCTGAATCCCATCAGGAACACGATTCCTATGCCAAGACCAACCAGAAATCCGATGAGGTTGAGTATGTTTACCAGTAAAAACTCCAATGATGTGTAGGATCATCCAAATTATTTTAATCTGATGAAGCGGATCCTCAATCCCACTCGTCAAGGGATCCTGAAGTCTGTCCCTCCGTGCTGCCTGCATAGTCACCAAGGATGTCTGAGTATGCGGGTTCGTTGTGTGCAATGTACTTGACATACTCGCCATAGCTCATATCCAGATCGCAGGATGTACAGCGTACAGAGGAGAAATCACCTGTAAGTTCGGCAGGTTCATGACATTTGGGACATTTTATCCTCATGGTGGATACTGTCATTCTCAACTATTATGGCTTTACAAACCATCAGTTAAGTCAAATGTGCACCAAATGAACCCGATTAGGCTGGAACCGAAACAGATCTATGAAAGTGCGTTCCAGATGACATATTGCGACCAAACAAACGCCACCTGAAACGCAACATTGGACACAATGTTTCCATATATTCACGTATCTACGTGGCCATGCTGGGGGGCCTGTCGTGCATCAGTTTTTCGGACAGGTACAACACCGTCTACGATCCCGAAATATTCCACAAGATGATGATAAAGGCGGTGATGACCGGCTCCAACCTGACGTCGGTCGTAACAGCCATCCGGGAGTCGAGGATGGCGACTTCTGCACGGAACCCCCGCATGCCGACTGCAGAGTGGTTCAGGCAACGCACAAAGAACGTAGAGACTGGTCTCGCGGAAGGATGCATCGGCACGATCATATCCGGGCAGGTCGCCTCGATCAGGGCAGCAGGAAGGTTCCCAAAAAGACCCGTCGTGGCAATAGACAAGCACCTCATACCGCGGTACGACAAAAAATGGGAGAACAAGCTGGTGCGCAGCAAGCGCAAGGGTGGCACGAACGTGTTTGAGACGTACATCACGGCCCAATGCGTCAACGCGGGCTCGCGGCTGAACCTTGCGGTCCTGAACATGACGCAGCACTCCTTGAATGCAGTTTTCGTGCGTAAAATCATCGAACAAGTCAGGCATGCAGGCGTAAACCCCAGACTGTTCTTGCTTGACCGCGAGTTTTACTCCACGGACGTGATCAGGACGCTTGACTCCACGGGAGTGCGGTACCTGATTCCGTGCATCAACACAGGTCCCATCAAGAAGGCTCTGGCACACCATGCATCCACCGGATCCAAAAAGGTATCCAAGATGAGCATCTCCAACCCCGACAAGATCAGCGCGTCATACTATGGAATCATCGTCCCAAGAAAGAGAATCAGCAAAAAGAAGAAAGAAAAGAAGGATCTAAAGCCTGAAGAAAAATTCATCATGTTTGCCACGAACGCCCCCTGGCTTGACGTTGAAAAGTACGCCATGCGCTGGGGGATAGAGACCGGATACCGGATGATCGAAAATACCCGGATAAAGACCTCGAGCGCCGGCGTGGCCCCCAGGACGATTTACTTTGCGTACGCGCTGCTCATGTACAACATGTGGGTGTGCGCAAACGTCGAGTTGGCACAATCCCGATGGGACGGCGAGCCAGTCATTGCACAGATCACATTTTTGGAGACCTTGATGATGGCCATGTTCGAGATCAAACCGGAGCCTGAACCGCCTCCGTAGTTGGGGCGCACATTTGACTTAACTGACCATATGGAATGTTTTTTATACAAATGGCATAAAGCAGATGCAGTTTGGGCTCAAAGGGGACGTGTGTTGCGTGTGGCGGGAAGGTCATGTTGCGCTACACCCCCATGAAGGAATGGGGAATAAGCGGGACTATATGCGGGGACTGTTACTCAAAAAGACTCAGCGATTACTATCCCGGAGATCATGTCCGGGTAAACAAGGATCTTGACTAGTTCTCTTTGGAATACTTGTGTACGTTAAGGCAGTTCCATGCAAGCGGATCATCCTTTACGTCCTTCTCATCCAGAAACGCAATGTCAGTGACTGTCTTTGTTCTCTTGAGAAGGGTAACCTGAAAGCTGGAAAACTTTTTACAGTCACACTCGTTGAACAGGCACACGTCATCATCCCCCTCGTCATGGTCCTGTGCCTCGTGACCGCACTTGCATTCCTCGTCCTTTTTGGCATCGTCAAGGGAGTGCTTTGCATACACCCCCAGCCGGATATATGCCTCCCCATCATGACCGCGTCTGAACCGCTCATAGTGGTCGGATTTTGGGAGAAGTTTGAAGAATGACACGTTTGTTGCAGGTCTCTGGGACTCTGAACCCATGACAAACCAGTACATTTTGCCTACATCGACAAACCGGATTCGAATGGACGCATTTACCCACCAGTGGATGGTCTCATGCCAGAGATCAATGGCAGGTTTGCGTTCAGAGAACAGCGGAACGACATTCATTCGGAGATCGTAATACCTGTAGGCCACTCCTACAAAATCATCAAACCACCGAATGGGCGAATTTGGACGCATTAGATGATGAACAGACTGAATCTTATTTATCTTGTGGGAAGGTAAAACCAGTAGGAGGCAGGCATAAACGGCTACACAACCACACTGCTTATGCCCAGACAGATCTTGGGCATGTACGCACGTGGTGCAGGACTGCATGGCGAACCAACCAAGCAGAGTCATGCCTGAAGGGGCGGGGCAGATGCGGTTGCATCTATATATAATAGTACAAGCTAGTTACGTTGACATGACTACATATAGAACAAGTATGCATATCGTGGCGGATCTGTTAAAGGCCACCGAGGAGTTCGGGCAGGAGGGAATCAAGACAACGTCCCTTCTAACCAAGGCAAACATCTCCCATTCAAGACTATCCAAATTTATGGCAAACCTTACCGGCGCAGGACTCATCAACAAGATAGAGTTTGACGGCAAGAACACATTTGTTATTACACCGAGAGGCAGGCAGTATCTGGAGTCTTATGCAAGATTCTCCAGCATAGCCGAGTCTTTTGGCATGGATGTCTAGTCATATTTTTTTAATCTTTTTTGCTTCCCATGGATCACCCTGTCCAGACGTTACACAACGAGTCCGGCATGGTCTTATCCTAATCACGTTTTTTTGATCGCCGTCTTCTGTTCTCCCTCTGGCGAACCTTCCGATCCTTGTAGGAACTGTAGACTATGATGATTGACATTCCGGCGATTGCAGCATAGAACAACAGGAACAGGGGCTCCTCCCTGAGCTCACCTGTGGTAGGCGATATGAAGGCGATTGGTATGCTGACCACCATGAATGCCATGATCACTATAAGGTACTTATCCACAGGTTAGAGGTATGTACAAAACCATATATCTTTTTGATTTCCAGATGGAGGGTGGGAAGATATTGATAAGGATATTGGAGGTTGTGGGACTGGTTCTAGTGGTTGTGATGTCACTGAGTTTCGTGGGCGTGTTCCAGCCGTCTGTAGGGCCTGGACTGTCCCCGTTGTTCTGGGCATGTGCCGGGGGCACTCTCATGATAATCATATACAGAAAGATGAAGAAGAGTTCTTGAAGCGTTCAGGCCCGCACAGGACACATCCGAACTGTCTGCCCACCATACGCAGAGGCATGTCACGCCAGGCAACGTCCAATGATCACAGGATCTGTATCCGAACAGATGACGGACGTGACTGCGCCACGCATGAGAATCGACAGATCTATAAAGGAGCACGGCATTTATTGAATAATAATGGATGAGGCGGCTGAGCAATGGTGGAAGGGTCTGGCAGAAGAGCTGGAGATAGACATCGAGTCTCAATAAATGCTCACAGTTACTCCAGATAGACACATTCCGCAGAAATTCAGAGATGCATTCCACACGTTATCCATATTGGTATACGCGTTCAGATACAGGTCACAAAATTCCAACCCGCCGTATGAGTTTCACCAGACGGCTCGGGTTCGGCACCAATGATGCACAGAGGTTTGTCCTGACTTTGAAGATCACTGGATGGCCAGTGCAGTCATGTCAATCATGAGGCAGGGTGTTGTAGAACTGCCCTTTGATTGAACTGCCTGAATGTCTGGTTGATGCCTTCAAGCATTGCAGGTACCCCTGGATAGTCCTGACAGGAGGAGGCCAAGTCGTCCCGGATTGCGCCTGCGTAGCGTCTGACATGCCTTATTGTACGCATCTTTCGTGACTTTGAGCAGTTCCAGCGCTTCAGGGCACTCAGATTTGCCGAGATGTCGCACAGCTTGATTAGTTTGGCGTCATATGACGCACCTTCAAGCTGCCGGACATATGCCTGCACCCTCGATTTTCTGGGCAGGGACATATCCTTTGTCAGATATGAAACAATCACTGCAATCCTGCTTCCAAACTGTTCAAACAGATCGTCAAAGCTGGTATTAGTGTCCTCCAGGGTATCATGAAGCCATCCTGCACATAGCACTTCCTCGTCTATTACGCCCAGACTTTTCAACCTGTTTACCACATCCTCAAGATGCCTTGAGTGTGTGGTAATGCCGTCTTTTTTGAGCATTCCGGCATGTTTCGTCCGGGCAAACAGTTCGGCGTTTTGTAACAGCGTCAAAGAGATTTCACATGTCACTGGTTTTGGGGAGTTTTAGAGGTTTTGCATACCGCTGGTATGGGTATGATAAATGTGCAAAAACGCATTTTAAAAATAGTATCAGAGTACATAATTGTATTCAGCAGGCAGTCATGATTAGTTCAGATAATGTCCAATTACTCTTAGCAAACGTGCATTCTGTCCGGATCTGACAGAAACGCATCAATCTGCACCGCCGGATGTGGCATGCACAAAGATGGACATCAGAATACAGAAGAAAGCCTCGGACGGGATCTGAACCCGCGACCTAACGCTTACGAGGCGTTCGCTCTACCAGGCTGAGCTACCAAGGCACGATTGGATGAATTCATCAGAGTTAATAAAAAGTCTTTCCGAATTGGTTTGATTGAAGAAGACGATATCTGGAATCAGGGGAGTCTTTGGGGCGGATCTGACCCTCAGGCACGTATTGGAGTTTTGCAACAACTTTTCATCGATGATTGGGACAAAGTGCGTTATTGGCAGGGACACAAGGCAGTCAGGCCGCATGATGATGGATACGGCAGGTGCGGCACTGATGGCAAATGGGATTGACGTGCACAATCTTGGGATGGCTCCGACCCCGGTGGTGTTCAGGGAGGCAAGGGGATCAGCCGGGCTGGTGATCTCGTCATCACACAATCCTCTGGAATGGAACGGAATCAAGTTCATCATAAACGGGAGAGGAATAAACGAGCAGGAGCTGCCACAGATAATCAAACACCAAGAGGTGCAGTCAACTAGGATCGGAGTCGAGCAGGACATCGCGTCGTCTTATGCCAGTGATGCTGCGGGGCTCATAGGAGAGGCTGGAGTCCGTCCCGAGGTGGTAGTGGACGTAGGCGGTGGTGCTGCCAGATGGGTTGCGCCGGATCTTCTAAGGAGGATAGGATGCTCCGTGTATGTCATAAACGAGGAGGGTACGTCGAGGGGGCCGGATCCCACATCAGATGATCTGTCAGGACTGGTGTCGGCTACTGCCGGGGGTAGAACAGGATTTGCATTTGATCTGGACGGCGACAGGTTAGTCGTAGTAAGAGACGGAAGGAAACAGGCCCCTGATGTGACACTTGGACTCGGGGTGGCATGGGCCCTGGAGATGGGATACAGGAGGTTTGTCCTGAGTGTGGATACAAGCGTATCAATTGAGAGGTTCATCAGGGAGCGGGGCGGGATGGTTCTCAGATCCAAGGTGGGGGAGGCAAACGTGGTGGAGCACATGCTGGAATGCAAGGCGCAGGCAGGAGGAGAGGGAAGCAGCGGCGGTTTCATCCTGCCGGAGTTCAACTACTGCCGGGACGGAATGCTTGCCAGCGGCCTGATATCGTCCATGCTTGGGGATTCGGGATTTGACGAGGTCCTGGGTTTCATGGAAGGATATACCCAGATGAGGGAAAAGATAGCGGTTCCATCGGAGATTCATGACAGTGTCATTGGAGGCCTGGAGGCGATGCTCCCAGCAGAGTATTCTGAGACGGACATGCAGGACGGAATCAAGGGGATAATTGACGAGAAGAGCTGGGTGCTTGTAAGAAAATCCAACACAGAGGACATCATCAGGATATCAGCAGAGTCGGACAGCGATGAACGGTGCGGGAGGATTATCAACGATATGAGACATCGGGTAAAAAGGGGCTGCGACAATGCCAGATGAGTCTGAGATAATCAGAATCATTCAGAAAAGACTCGGCAATGATGGTTTTGTGCCGGAGGATGTAGAGGTGTTTGGTCTGGAGGGCGTCACAGTTGTTGCAAGCACAGACACCATGGTACAAAGCACGGACATTCCCCCAGGGATGAGCCTTGCTGATGCGGCAAGAAAGAGCGTGGTGGCATGTGTGAGTGATTTTGCCGCAAAGGGAGTGAGGCCAAGATACGGCATAATCTCAGTCAACATGCCAAAGACTGTCTCGTCCCGGGAGGTTGCCAGGATTGGGACCGGGTTGAGAAAGGCGTGTGACGAATACGGGATATCTATTCTTGGTGGGGATACCAATGAAGGAATGGAGGTGGTGTTTACAGTATGCCTCTTTGGCAGCGCAAGCCGCGTTATCGGCAGGGACGGAGCCAGGGCAGGTGATCTGATATTTGTAACAGGTCCGTTTGGGTACGCGCCTGCAGGACTGAGGATGTTCCTTGGAGGAGGAAAGAAGGAGGGAGAGGGACGTACATTCGTAAGAAGGGCCATGCGATCATTTGCGCGACCGGAACCCCGACTTGACTTTGGGGTGGAAAGTGGCAGGTATTTTTCATCATCAATGGACTCCAGTGATGGGCTGGCTGCAACACTGAACGAGATGTCAAGGCAGAGCAGGAAAAGGTTTGTCATCGACAATATCCCGTCAACAAGGGATCTGCAAAAGCATGTGAAATCTCTGGGGCTTGACCTGGATGCGCTGGTCTTTGAGGGAGGTGAGGAGTACGAGTTTGTGTTTACTGCACCTCAGAACCACATGGAGGCGATCATGGGCAACGCGGCACGGTACAAGACGCCCGTCATCCAGATCGGGCATGTTACGGATGGGTATGACGTGTTTGTGAGTCGTGGCAAGGATATGAGCCGTCTGAATGATTCAGGATGGGATCACTTTGGGTAGTCATTCGCCAAAGTTCTTGCGTTCCACGCCATCCACTATCTCAATAATGGTGGCTGTAGGCAGGACAGATACGCATTCGTTGATCCACCTCTCGTCAAGTCTGATCATTTTTTGCGCATCCTCTTCTGGAATCGCATCAAAGCTTGAATCCGGATAGGCCGCATGAATCCGGTATCCCTCGTTGGCGATCTGCCGGCATTTCTGCTCTACTGGAGACAGGATCGCATCACCAAGAGGGGAGAGAGACTGCAGCATTATAAAGCCGAACACGGCAACAGTTACTGCAAGCCCGACTGCAATTAGAATGATTGAGGTCACCATCAGAGGGTACGCATACATGATATTTGTGTAGGTACAAATTTTGGGTTTTGGGGAACAAAAAATCAATGTATTTTAAACCCTTGGAGATCTGTGTAGTTATTGTCAGATGCTGAAAAACCAGAAGCCGAGGTAGATCTAGAAGAACAAGCCATCGCCAAGGTAGAAGTCAAAGCTGAGACGGAGGTCAAAATAGACGTGGAGGTTGAGGCAGAAGCCGGTACAGAACCAAAGGTTGAGGCAGAAGCCGGTACAGAACCAAAGGTTGAGGCAGAAGCCGGTACAGAACCAAAGGTTGAGGCAGAAGCCGGCGATGTTCAACCTGCAAAGGAGACAAAATCAGAAAAGACTGAGAACAAGATCCGGCCGGAACCAAAAAAGGAGAATCCTGAGAAATGGGGAATTGCACACATCTTCAGCAGCTACAACAATACAATCATACACATGACTGATCTTACCGGCGGTGAGACAGTTGCCATCAGTTCAGGCGGAATACATGTCAATGCAGACAGATACGAATCATCACCGTTTGCCGCTATGAAGGCGGCAAATGCGGTGGTAGAGTCTGCAAGAACCAAGGGGTTTGCAGGATTTCACATCAGAGTCCGTGCAGTAGGCGGCGTCGGTTCAAGGGTTCCAGGTCCGGGAGCGCAGGCTGCCATAAGAGCCCTGGCCAGAGGCGGATTCAAGATCGGACGAATTGATGATGTTACGCCCATTCCACACGACACCACCAGAAAGAAGGGTGGAAAGAGGGGAAGAAGGGTCTAGCTTACCAGTTTTACCTTTATGTTACAGCCACGAGAGTTAAGATAATCAGTCATAAACTGCACAAACTTCTCCAGACGGTTTCCCCGCCCATACCGGGATATCATGTCAGAGAATTTCTTATCTATGCTTTCTTGCATGTCTGCCTTAAATGCCAGCCTGAAGAATGTCCATCCAAACCTAGATGAGGGGCTGCCAAGAACGTATCCGTTGTAGTGGCCTGAAAGGCTCTCCATGTGCGAGAGTGCCTTTTTGATCATCAGGAGATCATCGCCGTAGCTTTTTGTCGCAATCTCCAGTATTACGCTCACGATTCCTCACCTGAGGATTGTCTTTGGAGTTTTTCAGTGAGGGATACAAACTTGCCGTCCTGCTCCACGTTTATCTTGGTTGCCATCCTGACGTACAGTCCCACCGCCCTGAACAATGCAAGAAGTTTTCCCCCGTCAAGCGCTTCCCGGATCTCGCCGGCTTTGATTAGTTCTGCGAGCTTGTCCACGACCATTGCAGTCTCGTTTGGGAACTGGGATTCTGCGTTCTCCAGCACCTCCAGGCCTCTAAATCCCAGCCTGTCTGCAAGGATGCCACGCGGGGTAATGGCAGGACTGCTCTCTGATGGTTTTTGAATCTGCTGCTCGCTCTTCCTCTGGATGTTCTGCTGCATCTCAGCCAGGCGCCTTGCCTTGAGTCTTTCAAGTTCCAGATCGTCGCTCAACCCTTTATCACACCTATCGGCACCAGCTTTGCAACCTTGGTAGCAATTCCCAGAGAGTGGGAGACATCAACAACGGCATCGACATCCTTGTATGCCTGCGGCGTCTCCTCCACGACCCCGTCCCGGGTCAGGGATTTGATGAATATGCCTTTGTCGTGCAGGGATTTCTTTACGCCGTCCTCGGTATAGTTTCTCCGGGCCTTTGATCTTGACATCATTCTTCCTGCACCGTGCGCAGTAGAGCCAAAGCTCAGATTCATGGAGCCTGGCTGGCCCAGCAGAATCCAGCTTGCAGTTCCCATGGAACCCGGAATCAGGACAGGCTGGCCCAGGTCCCGGTACCGCGATGGTATCTCCTTGCGGTTTGCAGGGAATGCCCTTGTCGCGCCCTTTCTGTGAACCACGAGATCCCGGTGGACTCCGTCAACCTTGTGCTTTTCAATCTTTGCAATATTGTGAGATACATCATAAACCAGTCCCATGTCAAGATCAGATTCGGTTTGTCCAAAGACACGCTGGAAGGACTTTCTAGTCCAGTGGGTAATCATCTGCCGGTTGCTCCATGCAAAGTTCAACGCTGCAAACATTGCACTCCTGTAGGATTCGCCTTCCTCGGATGTGTTTGGCACGCATGCAAGCTCCCTGTCGGGAAGTCTTATGTCATACCTTGACATCGCCTGTTCGGATATTCTAAGATAGTCGCTACATACCTGGTGCCCAAACCCTCTTGAACCGCAGTGGATCAGGATCGTGACTGACCCCTCCTTGATGCCCATCCGCTCTGCTGCCTGCCGGTCGTGAATCTCTGTCACCCTCTGAACCTCAAGAAAATGGTTTCCAGAACCCAGGCTTCCAAGTTGGGGGGCACCCCTCTTTCGCGCCTTTTCAGAGACCTTGTTTGGATCCGCCTTGGGAATCCGGCCATTCTCCTCACACACGTCAGAGTCATCAGAAGAGCCATACCCGTGATCAACTGCCCAGTCCACCCCCCTCACCAGGACCTCGTCAAGCTCAGAATAGCTCAGCTTTACTGCACCCTTGGAGCCTACTCCGGACGGAATGGAGCCAAACAGATCATTTACAAGATCTTTCAGCCGGGAACGAACTTGTTTCTCCGTCAGACTGGATCGTAGCAGCCGAACGCCGCAGTTGATGTCGTATCCGACACCGCCTGGACTTATCATTCCCTCCTTGGCATCCATGGCAGCAACCCCGCCTACTGGAAACCCATATCCCTCGTGGCCGTCAGGCAGGACGATACTGCAACCCACGATTCCCGGAATTGATGAGACGTTCCGGGCCTGCCTTATTGTCCTGTCAGTGAGCATCTTTGCAAGGAGCGTCTCGTCGGCATAGATTCGTACAGGCACCCTCATTCCAAGATTCGAGTCTGCGTCTATCTGGTACTGGTTGTTGGCAATCCTTCTGGGGACAGTGGCAGGCATAAGTATTGGGAGGATTTCTGCCCAATCTAATTTAAACCATCAGAAGAAGAGGGCATGCCGTTATTTATTCAGATGTGGGTCTGTTCAGGTAATTATTGGGAACCACATACAAAGGTGGTAAGTGTTCACGTGGTTTAACTCATTTTTAGGCGTATTTTGCAATCTCCGCCAAGTAATCCAATTTCTTGTTTTTCCATGTCATTACACATGAAAAGAAATTCGCCATCCACGTCATCGTCTCCTCTGCCCTTATGCTGCCCCGTATTTTTCTGTGCACGACTATCTCGCGCAACCCGCGTTCTGCAGCATTGTTTGTAGGCGGGATCTTTGGGTTCAGCACGAACCGGAACAGGTCGCTGCCAGCATTGCTGATCTTGACCATGAATTTTTCCAATATTGGATCGTCGGCGTACCTTGCAACGATCTTTTCGATGCATGACGTCAGCATGGCAGACGCGTTGTCCCGGAGAGAGCGCGAGCGTTTCCTGCTTGCCCTTCTGGCATAATCATAGATTATGCGCAGGTGCTTCAGGACGTTGCGCGCGCCTGGGCAGTCCGGATTGCGGTTGCAGATGTCCCTGGCCTCGCGTATTATGTGCGACCAGCAGCGCTGGACGCGGTATTTTCCGTACGCCGTCCAGCCGTCGCACACTAACGTGCCGTCCCAACCCCCAAGCGCTTCTTTCAGAACCTTTGCCCCCCGGCTGTCCCGTATCACGTACAGCGCGTGCCCGGTCAGCGGATCGTGCAGTATCCACACCCAGACGTTGCGGCCGTTTAGGTGAATCGATGTCTCGTCGGCGTGCAGTATCTTGGCCTTGCGTATCATGGCGGCAATGGCTGCCGCAGGGGCGCCCAGCGACGTTCCCAGCCTGCGCATTATGTTGTGCGCCGTGCCCGAGGAGAGTGTAATTCCGTACCGCGACATGCGGTCTGCGATCATCCTAAACGGCATGCGACACACGTAATCGTCTGCAACATCAGTCGTTATGCTCGGATCGTAGCTGCCCTTGTCTGGAAGGCCGGTCTCGGGCTTGATGTCCACCAGACCGCAGGAGCAGCGACACGTGTTTATGGTGTGGCGCGTGGTGATGACCTTTATCGTGCGCTCCACCCTGGTAATGTCGCGTTTTTCTGACTGCACTATGGAAAGGCTACCCGAGCCGCATTCGGGGCAGGCCTCCGGGGTGTGTTCCTCAAACTCGGTGGGTTTTGGCTTGCGGGTGCGGCCCATGTGGCCTTTTTGCCCCCCGCGCGACTTCCCGCTGCCGGCCGCATCCACGCGGTCCTTTTGATCCCGGGAGGCTTTTGTGGATTTATTGTAGGCATTCTTTTCGTCGCCTTTTCCCTTTGTGTCAGGCCATCCGGGCCCCCTTTTTTGTGATGACGGGGTGTTGTAATTGTCATGCCGCACCAGCCTGCGCTTAAGATCAGCAACTGCCAGATTCAATTCCTCAATTATCTGCCCTTGCATCTCAATCGTCTGCTTGAGCTTGATGTTCTCAGTCTTGAGATCCGTGTACATCTTTTTGAGTTCAGCCTGGCTTTTCACATCGGGTTTGGATTACCATCCTATTTGGATCTGTGGTTTGCACAAAATTTACCCAAGAGTGAACTGAATTAGGCACGACGTGAACACTTACCAAAGGTGCAATTTGGCTCGGCTGGATTCCTTTGTCTCTTTCTGACGTCCCGGCAGGCTCCCACCCAAACTTGGTTCTTGTCCGATCTCCTCGGAGACGACCGGGCAAGGTACTGCTATGAGTAGATTTATTTCAGATATACATGCATGCCAAGTATTGGCAATACTACCCATCGACAGCGGCCGCTACGGCACAAAGGAGATGACAGACATCTTTGAGGAGCAACAAAAGATCGAATACCAGTTGGAGATAGAGGGGGCAGTTGCCATATCCCAGGGTACGATGGGGATGATTCCGGAGAGTGCCGGAGAGGATATCTTCAAGGCTGCAACCTCCGGAGGAATTACGGCAAAGAGGGTCAAGGAGCTGGAGGCTGCAAGCGACCACGACACGGCGGCACTGGTGGAGGCGTTAAGCGAGAAGTGCAGTACGGATGCAAGGCCGTGGATCCACTACGGCCTTACAAGCAATGATCTGGTGGATACGAGCAACTCCATGCAGATGAGGGACGCGCTGAGAATAATCCAGAAAAAGACGGCAGAGATGGCTGCCATCCTAGAGGAGAAGGCTACAAGGTATGCAAGGGTTCCGGCCGTTGGAAGAACCCACGGTCAGCATGCAAGCATCATATCGTTTGGCCTAAAGTTTGCAAACTGGGCCGCAGAGATGGCAATGCATGTGAAGAGGATTGAAGAGATTAGAAGGAGGGTTTTGATCTGCAAGACCCTAGGCGTTGTGGGAACAGGCTCGCTGATGGGTGCAGACGCACTGGATATCCAGAAGATGGTGGCGCAGCGCCTCGGACTTTATCCTGCAGATGTAGCCACCCAGATAGTCCCAAGGGAGAGATATGCAGAGTATGTCTTTGAGCTGGCGCTGATAGGTGCAACGCTTGAGAAGATTGCAGTGGAGATAAGGAACCTGCAGAGAACCGAGATAGGCGAGGTGGCCGAGCAGTTCAAAAAGGGCCAGATGGGAAGCAGTGCGGTTCCGGTCAAGAGGAACCCGATCAAGAGCGAACGGGTCTCGTCGCTGTCCAGAATGGTGAGGAGCAACATCGCAATCTCCTTTGAGAACATACCGCTGTGGCATGAACGGGACCTGTCAAACTCTGCCAACGAGAGATTTGTGATTCCGACAGTGTCCATACTGGTGGACGAGATGCTCAGGACCATGGCAGGAGTAATATCAAACCTGTTAGTTGACGAGGAGAGGATTGCAAGTAATCTGGAGGCCACAAGGGGGCAGATCTTTGCCGAGTTTGTTTTGGAGGCGCTCATCAAAAAGGGCGTTCCAAGGTTTGAGGCATACAGGGACGTTCAGAGGGTCGCCTTTGAGGCAAGGGACAGCAAAATCCAGTATGCACAGGCAGTCAGAAACGACAGGGCGTTCTCCTCAAGGCTTGACGATGACGAGATTGATGCCATATTCCGGGCAGACAAGCATCTTGGCGCGTCAGTCAGAATAATTAAAAATGTACGAAGGATTGTCAGGAATACAACAAAGAGGGTCTCTTAGCCTTTAGCAGTTTTTTGTGGATTCTGGAGCCATATTGGAGTGCCTTCTTTTTCTTTGAGCAGGAGATCTCAGGAACGCCTGTCGTACGGGCTATTGTACGTATGATGTGCTTGCGGTACATGTCATCAGGGCCATCAATCTTTTCTGATACGGGAACCGACATGGCAAGCGTTATGAACTCGGGGGACAGAAGAGGTTGCAGGAATGTCACGCCGTATTCGGAGGCAACCAGATCCACTGCCTTCATCATTTTAAGCTCGTTGTCTATCTTGGAGGCCATCACGTCCATTACCCGCTGTTCCCCGTACTCGATTGCTTTGAGGTATGCGTGATAGCCGCAGAAGAGCTCGTCGATTCCGTTTGCAGTCACCACAGAGTCAAGGCCGTGGCTCCTTGCAAGGCCTGAGATGTAGTAAAATGCGATGCAGTTTTCAATCCACGACAGGTTGTCGGTCTTTACGATGCTGCAAATTTTAGTCAGGGTTTGGGGGAATGTTTCGGGATCAATTTCAAGCACGTGGTGGGGAAGACGCATCTCCTCGTTGACCTGCCTTGCAAACAGTATGTCATGCGAGTCTGAAAATCCGACTGTCAGCAGTGTGATGTCATACCCCATGTCCAGACACGTCTTTGAGATAAGCGCACTGTCGACACCGCCGGAGAAGGCAATGCCGATTCTGTTGTTTTTGACGGTTTTGGCTATGGCGCTTTTCAGCCCCTCAAAGAGTGCACCAGTATCCCCAGGAGTCATCACACCACTACAGATAAAACCCTTTAACTACTGTTCTGCGGACTGACTGGTATGAGAATGCTGACCTCAGATGAGATTATAGAGGAGCAGAAGAGTCTTGAAGGCTGGAGCGTCATGAATGGAAAGCTCCACAAGGTCTTTGAGTTTGAGAGCTTCAACCGAGCATTTGGATTCATGACCAGGGCTGCCATGGAGATTGAAAAGATGAACCACCATCCCGAGTGGTTCAACGTTTACAACCGAATCACGATAGACCTGATGACGCATGACGCCGGGGGGATTACCAAGAATGATACTGATCTTGCCAGAATCCTGGACTCGCTGGTGTGACAGTATACGCCAGATACCGTGGGTGCATGAATGCCCTGCATCGCAAGAATGACAGTCTGGAGTGGGAGAGGGGGGCTGTAGCCAAACATCACAATGGGGGATCGCGCCCAAACCGTCGACCGTGTGGACTTTTGTGGGTTCCCCCAGACATTACAGAATTTATATTAATCAGGGGCAGATGATTCTGCATGGCCCCAACCCCCACAATACTGGATTCAGAGTTCAGATACATTGACAAGAAGAGAAACATTCTCAGAACCAGGACGGAGCTCACAGTGGCGCAGATGCTGGACTTTTTGGGGGAAGAGTACGAGTACAACTGCAGGATTCGGCTTGACGACGGCGAGGAGACCACAGTCGACTTTAGAACAAAAAAGGGTCTCATCGAGGTCATCGACTCAGAGGAAGAGATTGAAAAATACAAGAAGATCAAGGGGGGCCTGGCAACAGAGAAGGTGATGGCAGTTGGAAGCGCAAAGCATGTAGCCCGGATAAACGAGCTGCAGGAGATGGTATTTTATGACAAGGCGCCCCAGACAGGCTCGATATTTCTTGAGGATGCGTCATTCTCCTTTGACTATGCGCATATCCTTCCACTGGTTGAAAAATGCTCCATCCTGCACGGGCACACGTCCTCTGTAATGGTGGAGCTGGTAGGCCAGATGAAGGACAACCTTCTTTTGGATTTTGGGCAGGCAAAGGGAATCATCAAGGAGGTAGTCAACACATTTGACCATAAATTCTTCATAAACAGCAGATACGTTACATCCCAGGACGAGTCGCACCACATGGTGGAGTTTGACGGTCCAAAGGGCAAGTTCAGGCTGCAGGTTCCAAAAAACACCACGTACGTCTTGGAGGGGGAGGCCACAGTAGAGAACCTTGCAGGCGAGATAATCAGGCTCCTGGCACCAAAGATGCCTGCCAACGTGGAGGCAGTCGGGGTCTACATATACGAGGGATACAACAAGGGATCCCACATAATATCAAACATCTCAGGGTAAGCCATGGAACCAAAGATAAAAGAGAAGGCATGGAATCCGGAGCTGGAAAGAGACATCCTCAGCATGTGGGCAGAGGAGAAGACCTACGACTTTGTGCTGCAGGATGAGAACTATACCATAGACACCCCTCCCCCATACCCGTCAGGCAGGCCGTGGCACATAGGGGCAGCAGCCCATTATGCCCAGATAGACATGATTGCGCGGACTGCAAGAATGGCAGGGAAGAACGTCTACTTTCCCATAGGAATAGACAGGAACGGACTTCCAGTCGAGATGTACACAGAAAAGAAGCACAACATCAGGATGAGGGAGACTGACAGGGAGAAGTTTCTGGACCTGTGCAGGGTGTCCCTTGACGACTTGGAGGCAGAGATGATCCTAATCATGAAGAGTCTTGGCATTAGCGGAAACTTTGCAGACTACTACAGGACGGATTCAGTCGAGTTTCGGACGCTTACGCAGTCCACGTTCATCAGGCTGTGGAAGGAGGGCAGGATATACCTGGCCAACAGACCCAACGACTACGACTGGGTCTCAGGCACCACCATAGCATACGCTGAGATAGCCTACGACGATCTGCCTGCAAAACTGGTCCACATGAAGTTTGGAATCAAGGGGACGAACTCCCACATTGTAATTGCAAGTACGAGACCTGAGCTGCTCTGTGCGTGCAGGACCGTAATAGTGAATCCTGATGATGAAAGGTACAGGCAGCACGTGGGGTGCCGGCTTGTCGTTCCCATTACCGGCCAGGAAGTCGAGTTGAAGACGCACGTGTCTGCCAAGCAGGATTTTGGCTCCGGGGCAGTGATGGTGTGCAGTTATGGCGACAGGAACGATGTTGCGCTATTCCGTGAGATGGGTCTGGAGGAGGTCGTGGCCATAGGCATGGACGGCAGGATGACAGAGGCTGCAGGCAGGTATGCAGGACTGAGGCCCAAGCAAGCAAGGGCAAGGATAATCGAGGATCTAAAGGCAGGGGGGCTTGTCGAAAGGATCGAGGACACAATACACAGGACGCCGGTGGCAGAGAGAAGCAGGAATCCCATCGAGATAATACCCATGGACGAGTATTATATGAGGCAGAAGGACTCGGTGGAGAAGATCAGGCAGATTGGTAAAGAGACCCTGTTCCATCCTGTAATGCACAGGCAGATTCTGATGAACTGGCTGGAATCCATATCCATAGACTGGCCCATATCAAGAAGAAGGTACTACGGTACGGAGGTTCCCATATGGTACTGCAAGGAGTGCTCAGAACCCCACGTTCCGGAACCCGGAAAATACTACAGGCCGTGGCATGACAAGTGTCCCGTAAAGTGCTGTACCAAGTGCGGCGGCTCGGAGTTTGTAGGGGAGGAGAGGACCTTTGACACTTGGATGGATTCCAGCGGATCCCCCCTGTTTATCAGCAGGTTTGGCAGGGACGAGGAGTTCTTCAAAAGGACGTATCCGGCATCAATAAGGCCGCAGTCAAAGGACATCGTCAGGACATGGCTGTACTATACCATTCTGCGGTGCCATCAGATTACCGGGGAGAAGCCGTGGTCTGAGGCGTGGATAATGGGGTACGGCCTTGACGAGAAGGGAATGAAGATGAGCAAGAGCAAGGGAAACGCCATAGATCCGCTGCCTGTCATAGAGAGGCTCGGCGCAGACACGTTCAGGTTTTGGAGCGCAAGCGAGGCGAATCACGGGTATGACTTTAGGTGCAACGAGCAGAGGATAGAGTCCACTAAAAAATTCCTCAGCAAGCTCTGGAACGTCTCAAGGTTCCTCTCAAGCTTTCCGGTAGTCGCCGAGGGAACGCCTTCTGCATCAGACAGGTGGATTCTCTTGGAGCTTGACCGGCTGGTATCAGAGTGCAAAAAGGGATACGCCACGTACAATTTTTTTGTGCCTGCAATCGCGCTCAGGGAGTTCACGTGGAATCTGTTTGCAGCCCACTATGTAGAGATGGTCAAGGCGCGGGCATACGGAGTCGGCTTCTCAGAGGAGGAGAGGGACGGTGCGCAGTACACGCTTCACAAGGTGCTCTCCACCATACTCAGGTTGCTAGCACCCATAGTGCCGTTCATCACAGAACACCTTTGGAGGGTGCTGTACTCAGACGAGAGCATCCACAAACAGAGGCAGGCAGAGCCGGAGGGGGCCGAGGACGTGAGCCACATCACCAAGGATATTACCGGATTCAACTCTGCAGTATGGAACAAAAAAAAGTCAGACGGGCTGTCCTTTAAGGATTCCATAACAATGGAGATTCCAGAATCCCTCGGACCGTTCCAGGCGGATCTCAAGGCAATGCACAGCATAGAGTAAAGAGTTGCTGCATGCGGTAGCGGCGGTAGCAGGCCAGGGGCAGGCCCGGGTAATCACTTGTCCTTGGCAGATATGACTGCAAGATTGACAAGATACTTGTGCAGGGATACGTCGCCGGTCAGTTCCGGATGGAACGACGTCCCTATGATGTTGTCCTTTTTGAGTGCGACTGCCCTGCCGTCAAGTCTGGTCAGGATTTCTGCAGAGCCTGCATCAGTCACTGCTGGCGCCCGGATGAATACGCCGGAAAACGTGGGAATGCCAATGGAGTCCATCGAGACTTCTGCCTCAAAGGACTGGGACTGCCTTCCAAATGCGTTTCTCTCCACGGTAATGTCAAGCGTTCCAAGGAGCGGCTGCTTCGTCTCCCCCATTACGCGGTCTCCTGCGCTGGCAGACAGCATTATCATGCCTGCACATATCCCAAGAACGGGCATCCCCTCCGAGATTCTGTCCCGTATGGCATCAAGCAGGCCGTTGTCAGCAGAGAGGCGTCCCATGGTGGTGCTCTCCCCTCCGGGAATTATCAGGGCATCCAGATCAGGCACATCCTCAGGCGTGTTGACATCAGATACGGTTCCGTCTACATCCAGCTCGTCTATTGCAGTCATGGCAGCCAGCATGTTCTCCTCCACATCCCCCTGGATTGAGAGAACGCCGATGTTGATGCTCATGCCATGCCTCCTCGTTCCTGCATCCGCAGGTCCAACGCGTTTACATCCAGTCCCAGCATGGACTCCCTTTCATCAATCATCTGTTGGGCCTCCATTACACGATCCGGATCATCCCAGAAGGTGGCGGCCAGCACTATTGCCTTGGCCCTCTGCGGGGCATCCGAAGAGTTGAAGATTCCTGAGCCTACAAAGATTCCGTCGCATCCAAGCGACATCAGATATGCAGCATCAGCAGGGGTTGCGATTCCTCCTGCTGCAAAGTTTACCACCGGCAGCCTCTGAAGCATTGCAGTATGCTCTACAATGTCGTATGATACGTGAAACTCCCTTGCCATCCGGACCAGCTCCTGATCGTCGCCGGAATCGTACACCGAGGATATCAGGCGGAGCTCGTCATTTACCTTCTTGATGTGCGTGATGGCCTCTGCCACGTTTCCCGTCCCGGGCTCGCCCTTTGTCCTTATCATTGCTGCCCCCTCTTCGATACGGCGCAGCGCCTCTCCGAGGGATCTTGCGCCGTTTACAAAGGGGGTTGTAAAGTCCCACTTCCAGATGTGGTGCATCTCGTCTGCGGGAGTCAGGACCTCGGATTCGTCTATCATATCAACATCGCATGCCTGCAGCACCTGTGCCTCGCTGACATGTCCTATCCTGCACTTGGCCATTACCGGAATGGTGACAGAGTTCATAATATCCTGAATTACCTTTACGCTTGCAGTCCTTGCAACGCCGCCTGCCTTTCTGACATCGGATGGAAGCTTGTCAAGTACCATGACAGATACTGCCCCTGCATCCTCTGCTATCTGCGCCTGCTGGACCGAGGTGACATCCATCACCACCCCGTTCTTTAGCATGTGGGCAAAGCCGCGCTTGAGTACAGACGAGCCGCGTGTAACATCGTAGGTGCCCCTCTTTTCAGAGACAATTCCCCGGGCGTCATTGCGCTGACCGGACAGTGAAATCATGCCATGATTTTCATTCAAGGCTATTTGTACCTATTCACGAATATCGAATATTATCTGATCGAGTTCGGCTTCGACCATGGTGATGAGTGGCGGTATAAAGTCCGGCGTGACTTCCTGTTCCGGCCAGAAGATCTGGTTGACCCTGCCGTTAAGCGTGACCTTTACGTTGGATTTTTGGTATTCGGTTACATTCTCTGGCACCTCAAAGGACTCGGATGGGATGGACATGAATCCGGTCTCCTTTATCAGGGCCTTAATCCTGTCAAGTTGGGCATCATCAAGCGTGGACCGGATGTCCGGCCGGAGGTACCCCTCCTCGTTTACCGAGTACTTTGTGGCGCCGTCGTCCTTGATCAGAAGAATCTCAGTCTTTTGCGCCCCGACCCTCTCGGTGACGCCGTATGAGATCTTTTTTAACTGGTGCTTGGTGTACTCTATCTCGATTCTATCAAAGGAGTTTGCCGCAGAGATTGGAATCTCGTTGCGTATCAGAAGCGGGACCGAGAGGAGCAGTGCCACAATTACCGGAATGGCTCCAAGTGCAAGATAGATGTTCTTGACCATGTATGTACAGTATCGAATTGGAAGTTATTGCAAATAAGTCTTAGCCAAAAACACACGGTTTCAAAGCAGAGATGCCTGCAGTCGACGTCCGGCCAGAGGATGGCTACAAGCACAAACGCCCAGTTTATTGGCGAGTATACGGGTTGGGGAGGATTTTCATTTTGTGTATTTTTTCAGGTATTGGTATGCCTACAGCGCAGTAAAATCCCACGGTTCATGCCTACATTCCGTATTATCGGGAATTTTATTTTTTTATTCGGTATGGTTGGACCGGTTTGTTGCATGATTTATTGTGATGAATGTTCATTTTTAATTTATAAAAAAATCGACCGTCACAGAATTATCAGTTTTGAAATAATTCAAGAATATTTTGGAATTGAAAAATAACATAGACATTCACAGATCACATATGATAAAAATTATTATCAGATAACGGTTCGTGTATCTCCCTTACTGTTTGGAATTTCAATGGACGGTTCGTTCCCTGACATTTGCGATCCTGCCTGCCAAGACAGATTGTTTTACGCCTGAATTTTACTTATTTCATACCATATTCTGCATGGATATGAACACACGGTACGGTGTGGCTGGCGGGATTTGAACGATCAGTTCGATTATCTTTTACCACCATGTCGAGGTTTTTGCAGTCCCGGCTAGGGATGCCCTGAAACCTGATCGCCGTTTGATAGGAATGATTACGCGTGATGCTGCATACATTCTCCTTATTTTGTAGGATTTCTATGATCTGCCCGGTTACTGTGGGATTGGCGGGGGGTTGAATTACTGTACGAGAGTGTCCGGCGAATCCGTGACTCTGAGTTGGATTTTAGCTGTACCATACAGGTGTCCGTCAGACACGGTAAGGGTGAACTGGATGTCGGTGTCTTCCGGGACTTCCGGTGCAGTAAATCCGGCGATCGGCATGTCACGGTTAGTCAGTGCCGCATCTGGGCCGTGGGTCTGTTCCCACAGGTACGTCAGCGGATCATTGTCAGGATCAGAGCCGATGCCAGTCAGCGTACCCATGGTATTCTCTGCTATTTCCCATGACTGCGAAGAGGCAATGGCAGATGGATGCAGGTTGGGCGGGGGGGTGTCGCGTACCGTGATCTTTATCTGCTCTACCCCCTCAAAGTAACGGTCGCGCAGCACGAGGTACACCTCATCAGTTGACAGCCATCTGAGGCTGTTCCCGGCCACCTGCGTGCTGAACCTGTTTTCCGAGTCAATCGGGACGAGTTCCGAGCCGAAGGTGATCCATCTACCGACATAGTCGCTGAACTGGCCAGATACCGTGACTGGTTCCCTGTATGCATAATACAGCTTGTCGGTGACAAGCGTTGCAAAAACGGTGTCCCCCCTGAAATTTTTGAACGGGTGGCCATCAGTCGTCCTGTTTGCGACGTTGAAATGGATTACGTCGTCACCGTAGGATCTTCCGTCCACCCAAACGGTGGCGCGTCCCTCGTCCACTGCGCGTATCGCCGTCTCCAAGCGAAATGATTCCGGGGCGGGCGGAAGATCTTGAGAGAGGGAGTTACCGCGATATGTCTGTCCCGACTCGGGGGCATTGACAAACGCAAGGTTGTCGCTCAGTGCTATGCGAAAATTATCGTAGACTGTGTGGTTTGGTGGGCGGATGTTTGCAGGATCCGTATTCGAGACCGTGACTGTCGCAGTTTCTCCCAGATTCGGAAGGTTTGAGATCGATATGCCGGTATTGCCCTTCTTGGCCTCCCACGACAGACTGACCCAGTATGGGACGCAGTAGTCGCCTGTACTCGATACCACTGCCCTGATGCAGTGCGGCTTGCTCCATGGCCTGTATGCATCCGATTTGACGTCCAGCGGGGGATCGCCGCTTATGCGTTTCCATTCGTGAAAGAACAAGCTGGGAACGAAAAATCCCAATCCCCTCTCGATCAGTTTGTTCCTTGTGTCATGCGAGACACAGATTTTTTCCAGATCCGAGTTTTTAATCAAATAGTGCATGTCGGCACCGCAGGGATTTGTCAGCAGGTCCTCATAGAATGCCGCAAACTCGACAAACGATATGGGTTCCAATGGCGAACAGCCATCCAGAGTCACCCATCCCCCTCCGTACTGAACGTATCCGACAACGTACCTGTCCCCGGCTTTTTTGACATGCGAGTTGATCGTGCTTATGGAATCCGATTCCAGCGGAAACCCTTCGTTACCATAAATCGTCTCGTCAATGGCAAAGGTGGCGGTCACTTGATTTGAGATGGTGTATTCGTAGTTATCTATTGGGGGATCATAGGTTTTCTCTTCGGAAGAAATGACGGTGACAGTCACGATTGCAACCTTCTCCTTGGGACGCTCGAATGCCTCTGTTGCGCCAGAACACACGGTTGCGTCGGCCTCCTGGCTGAAAACTGCGCCGTTGAGGCTTAGCAGCAGGCCTGCAAAGAAGACAACCTTGGCTGATCGCGCCATCCTGCCCCGACTGCCACCATTGCGGGCGGTTCCCATGGGGTTGGTTGTCAGTGACTTGTAAATAACTGGCATGTTATCCTGTAACGTTTCCCGCGTCTCCCCTGGAATTTCGTCGTCGGCAAGAAACCCTGCAGGAACAGCGCAGCAGGGACGGATAATCCGACGTGGGGGGCAAGTCGCTGTGCCGGATCCTTGCAGAATGCATCCATTCCCACGTGCGGCATACAAGAGATTCCTACATTGCAGACTTGCAAGCGCATCGCAAAAAAGAGAGGCAGGGGAGAAGCGACGATGGCTGCCGCCTCAAGGATGTTGTGCATCATGCACATAATGCCCACGGAGAAGAAAGCGCATGGGCCGCATCACGGTTAGAATCGCGTCCGCGTTGAATATTATGATGGGGATCATCGTCCCAGCAACTGTGGCTTAATTCTAACAAAAGGAGGAAAAAGGCATGGGCCGGACGGGACTTGTCCTGAAGATTCTCGGAAAGCACCGATGCGTCGTTTGGATGATGCAAAATCCCTTCCAAAAATAGGTTAAAATCCAAGTCCATTTCACCATATGTCGTGGGGTCGTAGCCTAGCCTGGTAGGGCGACAGTGTCTACGATAAGATCACCGCTAAGGGCTCCAGAGGTAAGCTAAGCTGCACTGACTCAGGGATGATGTAAGTTTGGAGCTGTAGTGACCCGTAGGTCGCCGGTTCGATTCCGGTCGGCCCCACGTCAAATCCTAACTGCGAAGGACATTCAGGGCAGAGCCCGCCCGGAACCATCTCAGCTGGGTCTCATTGTATGAGTGGTTCAGCAGAATCTCCTCTCGGGTATCGTCTGCATGCACAACTACGCACCGGACCTGTCTGCCGGGTGCCAGCCCGTCAAGTCCGGGCAGGGTGATCCTGTCATCCTGAAGAATCCTCTCATAGTCATCCGGATTTGCAAACGTCAGTGCCAGTACTCCCTGTTTTTTGAGGTTGGTCTCGTGTATTCTGGCCATGCTCTTTGTTATTACCGCAGCACATCCCAGGTATCTGGGAGTCATTGCAGCATGCTCCCTGCTGCTCCCCTCGCCGTAGTTGCCATCGCCAATTATGACCCACCTGATCTGTCTTGCCTTGTACTGTCTTGCAATATCTGCAAACGGCTCTGTCTGGCCGTTCAGTGTATTTTTGCCCACACCCACCTTGCCGTTGAAGGCATTGACTGCCCCAAGCAGCATGTTGTCGCTGAGGTTGTCAAGATGTCCCCGGAGCGAAAGCCACGCACCTGCAGGGGATATGTGATCCGTGGTGCACTTGCCGCTGGCCTTTACCATTATTGGGAGATCCTCAAAGTCTTTTCCGTCCCATGCAGGAAACGGCTCCAAGCACTGGAGTCGTCTACTGCCAGGATCAATCATCACATCGATTCCCTCATGGTTCTCCGGCGGGGCAACATACACGCCCTCGGGCCTCATGAATCCGCCATCAGGAACCTCCGGTGCCGGTGCAGGCGGCTCCAGTCGGAACTGCGTGCCGTCAGAGGCCACAAGGGAATCTGTCATAGGGTTAAATGAGAGTCTCCCTCCCAGGGACAGTGCTATTATCATCTCAGGGCTCCCGATAAAGTTCAGCGTGCTCCTGCGTCCGTCGTTTCTGCCAGGAAAGTTCCGGTTAAATGTCGTAACTATGGTGTTTCTCTGATCCTCTACAATCTCCGGCCGGTTCCACTGGCCTATGCACGGACCGCATGCGTTTGCAAGAACCGTGGCGCCAATCTCCTTGAGGGACTCCATCTGTCCATCCCGCTCTATTGTGCCCCGAATCTGTTCGGAGCCTGGTGTGACTAGCAGCGGGATCTTGGATTTGACTCCCATGGCCCTTGCCTGTTCTGCCAGGCTTGCGGCCCTTGACATGTCCTCGTAGGACGAGTTGGTGCAGCTTCCAATCAGGGCAACCGATATCGAATCCACGTAATCCTCGGACTGGACATCACGTGCCAGATCCGAGATGGGGCGTGCCAGATCAGGCGTGTGCGGTCCGACTATGTGCGGCTCCAAGGCAGACAGGTCGATTTCAATAATGCGATCAAAGAATTTTTCAGGTGTCTGCTCCACCTCGGGATCGGCTGCAAGCAGATCCCTGTAAGAGTCTGCAAGTTTTGATATTCCGGCCCTGCCGGTATGGTTCAGATACGTCCTCATCCTGTCATCGTACGGGAATACGGAGCAGGTCGCGCCTATCTCGGCTCCCATGTTTGTAATGGTGGCCTTGCCTGTGCAGCTGATGGATTCTGTTCCGGGGCCAAAATATTCCACTATCGCATTGGTGCCTCCGGACACTGTAAGCTCCTCGGCAACCTTCAATATTACGTCCTTGGGAGCAGTCCAACCGTTGAGCCTGCCAGTCAGTCTGACTCCGATTATTTTTGGGTACAGCAGCTCCCATGGCATGTCGGCCATGGTCTCGGCTGCGTCAAGACCGCCGACCCCGATTGCAACCATGCCAAGGCCTCCGGCATTGGGTGTGTGCGAGTCGGTTCCAATCATCAGTCCTCCAGGAAATGCATAGTTTTCCAAAACCACCTGGTGTATGATTCCTGCCCCCGGCCTCCAGAATCCGCACCCGTATCTTGCAGCAGCCGACTGTAAAAATCTAAAGACCTCGCTGTTCTCGTCAAGGGATACCTTCATGTCCACGTCCCCTCGAACCTCTGCTCGGATTAGATGATCACAGTGCATCGTGGTTGGCAGGGCAGCCGTGTCCAGTCCTGCCTGCATGAACTGAAGCATGACCATTTGGCCTGTCACGTCCTGCAGCGCGACTCGATCCGGCCTGAGAAGGACATAGTCTCGTCCGCCCACAGGGACACCATTGCCCATCACGTCAAGGTGCCCTGTCAGTATCTTCTCTGCAAGCGTGAGCGGCCTTTTGACCACATCGCGATACCGGGCAACGTTTTTTCTTAATTTCTGATAAACTCCAGAGACAAACTCCGGCGTAGTGTCAATCTTCACAGGATTGGCTTGGCCCATCCTGAATTTAATAGTTGCATTCGGGTGGCAATGCCCTAGATTACCCTCCTCGAGAGGACGCCATTATTCTTCTGCGAACGGTACGTATTGCCACGGCCGGTCCCACCAAATAGATTCCTGCCACTGCACCGATCGAGAGCAGCCCAAATGCCAGTACGGATGCCTCGGAGCCGGGATCTGCAAGCGTCATTATGCCAAGCACATGCACGCCTGGCGTGATCATTATCCTTACCGCATCCCGGAATGCAGGGTTCTCCCTTTCGAGATCTGCAATGGCAGGCGAAAATGAATAGTACGCATGGTTGAATCCAGTCACAAATGACGTGCCCGATGCGGTGGATAGCAGCGTGCCGTCGCGGATCTCACGCAGCATCTGGACGTTGGGTGCCAGTTCGCTGCCGTATGCGGCAGTTGCAATCAGGCACCCGCCGCCCTGGCCGGTCTCTGGAGGATTATCATCAGTGAAGGTAACAACAATTGTATCTGTGGCTACGTCATAGGATCCCAGAGAATGCCATGCAGAGTCCCTGAACTGGTATATTCCATAGTTGATACTTGCAAGGTCGCCTGCCTCGTTGAGGGATACGTTCCCGAGCGCCCCGTCATACCCGTCCAGTACGCCGGGCATGGCCTCAAGAACCGCAGCAGCATCAGTAGAATTTGATGCCAGTACCGAAAGTCCCAGTATCCATACGGCATCATATGCGCTTGCCGTATATACAAGCGGGATCTGTCCGGTGGCATCGGATACGACAGCATTTACCTGATCAAGCGTGGGGTTTGGCAGAAGTTCATACCGCGGACCGGATAGCATTACTGTGTGAACAAAGTCATCTACGGCAGGATCGTCTGTCTCGTGGTCTGTAGGCGTTGTACCGCTAAACCAGACAACGTCATCAAGGTTGTCATGGAGTAATGCTGCCTGGATCAGCGGCACTATCTCCTGGAAACTCAGGGCAAGGACTGCAGTCCTTTCGCTGTCGTCTGCGTGGCGCCGGACAATCTCTGAAAGTACTGATGTCGCTTCTGAAAAGTCTTCCGTGTTCGGATCATACCTTACCCCGTCGTCCACACTCCCTCCGAGTTCGGCAAACGACTCCCGGACAACCTGTACCAGCCCGTCGCCCCAAGTGTCGCCCCTCCATATCGGAATCACGTTTGTAATCCCTTTTGCCTCAAAGAGTTTTGCAAACACGTCTCCGTTCTGCGTGTCGTCTGGAACGAGACGGAAGATGCTGTCGTCTGGAATCGCAAGGGACGGGGCAGTAGAGCCGGGACTCACCAGTATCATCCCGTTTGAGTCTGCATAGTCCTTCATTACTGCCAGTTCCGAACTGTAATACCCTCCCACCACGAAGTTGACGCCATTTTCATGATGCCTGACAAGCTGCTCTAATGCGGTTTCAGGACTAGTTTGGCTGTCTGCCAGCACCACGTCCAGGGTCCAGCCTACGCTGTTCTCCTGCAGGTATTGGTTGAACCTGTCCTCGGCGTATTCTGTTGCGACCTTTAGCTGCAGGCCGTCCAGGAAGCCATCTCCTGTAAGGGGAAGTATCCCCCCTATGGTGACCAGGCCTGTGGCTGACGGATCATACGTACCGGACATGGCTGCTTTGTCATCGGTCAGGGTGATTGTATTGGTGGCCCCATCATATTGGCCAAACCTGTCCCATGCAGAATCCTGAATGTGGTATATGCCGTAGTTGGTTCTCTCCAGGTCGCCTGCCCCGTTGAGGGATACGTTCCCGAGCGCCCCGTCATACCCGTCCAGTACGCCGGGCATGGCCTCAAGAATTGCTGCAGTGTCAGCAGAACCGGATGCAAGTATTGAAAGTCCCAGCAGCCATACGGCATCATATGCACCTGCCACATACACTATTGGGGTGCGTCCGGTGCTGTCTGACACGGCGGCGTTTATTTGATCCAGTACGGGATTCGGCACGGGTTCAAATTGCGGACCAGTCATCATGACTGTCCGCATAAAGTCTGCAGTGGCAGAATGGCCAATCAGTTCATCTGCAGGCAGTGTTCCAGAATGGACAAACCAGACCACGTCATCAAGGTTGTCATGGAGTAATGCTGCGTGAATCAGCGGCACTATCTCCTGGAAACCCAAGGCAAGGACTGCAGTCTTGCCTTCGTTCCCGTCATCCGTGTGGCGCCGGACAATTTCAGAAAGCATCGATACGTCTTCTGAAAAGTCATCCGTGCGCGGATCATACCTTACCCCGTCGTCCACACTCCCCCCGAGTTCGGCAAACGACTCCCGGACAACCTGTACCAGCCCGTCGCCCCAAGTGTCGCCCCTCCATATCGGAATCACGTTTGTAATCCCTTTTGCCTCAAAGAGTTTTGCAAACACGTCTCCGTTCTGCGTGTCGTCTGGAACGAGACGGAAGATGCTGTCGTCTGGAATCGCAAGGGACGGGGCAGTAGAGCCGGGACTCACCAGTATCATCCCGTTGGAGTCTGCATAGTCCTTCATTGCTGCCAGTTCCGCACTGGAATACGGTCCCACCACGGTGCTGATTCCGTTTTCATGATACGTGGCAAGCCTCTCCAGCGCGGTTCCAGGATCAGTTGTACTGTCAGATATCACCACATGCAGGGTCCAGTCAATGCCGTTTTCCTGCAGGTATTCGTTGAATCGGACCTCGGCGTATTCCACTGCCACATCCAGCTGTTCGCCGCTGATTGACGCATCGCCTGTAATTGGAAGTATTCCCCCTATCGTGATCCGGTCATCTGCAGGTAATCCGGCCGTAGCATCAGAAAACACAAACTCGTTATTGAACGGATAATAGGAACCTGACATGACCCACTGGCCGTCTGCTATGGTCCAGATGTCGTAGTTTACATGGGCCAGATCTCCTGCATCATTGAGGCGTATGGACCCCAGTGCGCCCACATGCTCCCGTGCAACCACGGGAATTGCATCACGCAGCAGTGCAACATCAGTACTCTGTGTCATCTCCATCGCAAGGCCTGTAATCCAGACCGAGTCGTATGCAGCACTTGAAAATATGATTGGTTCCATGCCAAGTTCGGCAAGCAGTGTGTCATGCACATGCCGGCTGACCTCGTTTTTGCCTGATGTGGCCTGAAGTGTTGTAAAATCGGTATCAGTCACAAACCGGAGTATTCCAGCGTCCGAGACAAGTTCGGGGTTTTGGACGTTGGGATCAGCTGCAAACCACCTGATATCATCAAGGATGTCATGGTCTGATGAATGCAGGATAAACGGAACAAGTTCACCGAATCCCATGTAGAATATGGCCACATTGTGTGATCCGTACTCGTCCACATACACCTGCACCCTTTGTGCCAAGAGTGATGTGGAGTCTGAAAAATCAGTCTCGCCGGGATCATACCTTACCCCTTCATCAACAATGCCGCCTCCTGCTACAAACAGCTGCCGCATGCTGTCCTCGTATGCTACTCCCCACGTGTCAGCCCTCCATACCGGTATCATGACATCGATTCCGGCATGGCCAAGAAGATTGGCCATCACGACGCTCCCGCCTGAGTCGTCTGCAGACATCCTAAAGATGGTGTCGTCGGGAATTGCAAGGAGAGAAGACGTGGAGCAGCAGCTGACAGCCAGTATCTGGTTGGAGTCGATGTATCCGCGTGAATACTGCAGGCTAGCACTGTCCAGCGGCCCCAGAACGGATGTTATTCCCTGGGCGTGCAGCAACTCCAGTTTCTCCAAGGTAACTGTGGGAAGCGACTGCGTGTCCTCATGGATCAGTTTGAGTGACCAGTCTGCATTCTTGTCAGTCAGATACTGGTTAAAGTCGCGTGCTGCAAGGACTTCTGCTGCTTGAAACTCCAGTCCGAGTGCTTCAAGCTCGCCTGTGATCGGCATGAGGGAGCCGATCCGAACCTCTCCGGACAGTCCCGCATCAGACTCCTGTGCATGTGCATCAAATGCCACCATGCATGCTACAAGCATTCCAAGAATCATGAACGAGTGTATTTTCAATATGGATATGAGGCAGCACATAGATTTAAGAATTGCATGCTGTCTGTCCCAACCAACCGGAAAGGACCGATCCGGGGCAGCATTCCAGGAATGGTCAGAAGCACGTCCCGGAATCCATCAGAATTTCTTAACAATTATAAGTATACCCTCAGGTCCCTCCAGATGATTTAGGCCGTGATTGCCATTGCGGGTATCTCTTCTTCACATGGGGGCGGTTTGAATATCTTCCAGTCCGGATCCCTGACGAGTGATTCCACTGCGATGCGCGGCAGCATTCCCTGCTTGTGGCAGGTGCGCGCAACCGAGGCAAGCACCGAAAAGACACGCATTCCCTCGGCCACGGACAGCTTGTGGCGCACGTTCCTCTGCAGTACGACCGTGTCGCGTATGTCCAGTTCTGCGTCATTGTTATGGGGAGGCATGCCGGGGTGTCGCAGGAACGTAAACAGGCGGGGAGCGGCAGCCTCAAGTGTGTTCCTGAAGGGATGGGACTCCCCATAGGATGCTGCAATGTCAAGCACCCGTCTTTCCAGGTCCAGACATTCTGCGACGTCGGCAGCGTCCCTGTCCCTGATTCTGGCGTACATTTTGAGCAGCCTCTCGTACTGGACAAGATCGTTGCCGCCGTTCCGGATTGCCTTCTTTTCGGCCTCGCGCAGCAGGTGAATCCAGCATCGCTGCCTGACTGGAAACACGTTGTATCCGGAGTACCCGTCTGTCACGACCGGAATGCCAAGGAGCCTGCCAAGGTGAAGGCCCAGCACGGCCGAGCCCCTGCTCCGGGCAACCACGACGTACGTTGCGTCTTGTATCGTGACAAGCCACGCGTATCCCTTCTTGCCGTTGATCTTGATGTGGGATTCGTCCATCTGGATGTATGGCGCGTCTGCCATCCTGTCCATGATCTCCCTGTACGTGCCCTCAAAGAGGCGCGTCAGCGCCTTGCGCGCGTTCCATATGGCGTTGGGCGATATCCCAAACTTGTAAAACGTGTTGAAATAGTACGCGACGGTCTGGTCAGTGCTTCTCTTGTTGTAGTATTCCAGCACGAACCCAAGCGCCCTGGGGCCCAGCGACGTGCCGCACAGCGTGGGTTCCGGGGCGGCAGTTATTGTGCCGCATTTGCAGCATGCCGCCTTTTCTGCCACGTACGCGACGCATTCTATCCCGATCATGTCCCCGTCTGGAAAGTCACAGACCATCTTTACCTTGGGAGGCGCGTGCTGGAGGGTCTTGCTTCCGCAGTTGCCGCACCGGCTCACTGGCAGGGTGACAGTCTTGCCTGCCTTGTTTCCGTGCGAGACTCCCGCATGCCCCATGGGCGGTCCGCGGGCCGTATGGTTCTCCTCGGGTTCGGCATCATCCCCATCCTCCTCGGGTTCGGCTTCTTCTTCTGCCTTGTCTCCCTCGTCCCGGCTCTTTCGGAAGGCGGCACGCTCTTCGTTGTACTGCGAATTGGTAGATGACGGGGAATGCGCGTTTTCATACCGTTCCATTTTTCTGTCACGCCATGCTATCTCCAACTCCCAACGGTCTCTTTCGTGTGCAAACTTTTTTCTCTCTGCAATTAGCGCAGCCTGCAGATCTTTCACCTCAATTTGAACACGCTCAAGCTTTGCCACTACTTTTCTGAACTCCTCACGCAAGAGTACAAGATCGGATTTACCCATGCGGGGATTTTAGAATGCTACGATCTAAATGTTGGTGGTCTAAATGGATGCATATTCTGGTCAGTTTTTAGGCATGGACCTGAGTGCGTACAATTATAAGCCAAATAGGGTTTTATATTATGATGTTTGGATATGCCAGTCCTCAGGGGGCGATCTAGTGACATGGTCAACAAGGGATTTCCAAAGTTTGGCATGTCACAGTCGGGCTCGTTTGTGGCGGCCCTCAAAAACTACAACCTGCCGGACTTTATCTTGGTGCTGATCGCAAAAGAGACCAAGTCGACCCTTCTTGAGAGAGGCAGGATTGATGACAGGCTTCAGAGCATGAATGATGCTGCACTGGAGATGCTGCACAAGATATTTGTCGAATGCCAAGATGACCAGGCAGGAAAGTTTGCGCAGTACAGGTTCTACGCGTACGTCTCAAGCATGTACCACAAGTGCGAGGTTCTGGTAAACGAGATGATTCCCGGAGCATCAGAAAAGAATCATAAGATTCCGGTTGCAGTAAAGAGCAACGGGATGTACATTTCAGTGGCATACAACAAGGCAACCGGAAATCCGGTCAACAAAAGGGAGACTACCAGATTTTACGACATGGTAGACGACATCAAAAAGGGCGATCACGGAACGATGCTTACAGATGCAATCTATGGATCCTCTGTAGGTTTCAGGGGCGATGCGCTAGTCGAGCTTGACAACCTGAACAAGTCAAGATCCAACGAGCAGGAAGACACGCTGGACTTCAAGACTGCAAACTTTGAAAACAACATCTACTCAGTTACCAGATACTAGTCCGTCTTCCAGGCCAAGCTGTGCAGTGTTCATTGTAAGAAAGACCGGCCTCCCGTCAGTCCTTGCAAAGTCATCCCCGTACTGCTCAAACTCCAGATTGTCAAAGAGGTGCTTGGTCCATACGTCATGAACGTCCCGGATGAATCTCTTGCGTCCGGATAACCGAAGCATCTCGTGAAGGATCTCATGCGATACGGCAGTACAGTTTTTTTCTGCAAGGAACAGCTCGCCGTCGGCCTCCTCACCCGGAGGCTTCCAGAAGATCATGCCAAAGTTTTCTGCATGGTACCCCTCGCATGTGCAGTCAGTCCACATGGGTCTGAAATGTGCCAGATAGAAGTGGTATGTATCCTCCCCCCTCTGCCTGTGATCATTTACAAGCGTGTGCGTGTCGATCCTCTGAAGTATGCTTCTGGGTCTTATGACCATCTCGTCGCAGCAGACATCGTAGCGGAGTCCGAATTTTTCCCATATCCACGCATTATAGAACCGGGCCATCTTCTGTATGTACTCAAACTCTGGCTTACGCTTCTGGAGATCCTGCTCCCTTACAAGGAAGATGAAGTGGAGTAGCATAATAAGAAAAAAGGATAGGGCTAGGTCTGCCCCTCGATTCCCATCAGGGTAAGAGTCGAACGAATCTTCTCAATCTTTCGAATCTTCCAAGTAATGGTCTCTCTGAGTTTTTCAACGGTGTCAGACTCTATCTTGGCAAGGATATCATAGGCACCAAAGGTTCCATGGACCTCTTTGACGCCATCCAGACCTTTCAACTGCTGGATGATTGCCTCTTCTGAGCCAAGTTCACAGTTTATTAAAACATAAGCTGTTGCCATGAATTTCCTGTATGGGACGGTTATATCAATAAATCGATCTTCCCTATGTCTTAGATATTGCCAATATGGCATCCCAGATGGGTGGTGGGACGGGCATTACAGAGAGCCTGGATATCCGGACAAGCTCCCAGTTTTGGAATCTTTCATCTGCTTTTATCTCCTCAAGGGTCACGGGGCGGCTGAGCGCCTCTTTATACCTTACATCCACCACGATAAAGCGCTCAAAGGCTTCTGCAGGATTGGGATATGGCTTTGATATTACCTCCATGATACCTACTGCTTGCCTCTCGCCGCCGGTATGATAGAACAGCACCAGATCGCCTGGCATCATGTTTCTCATGTGTTTTAGTGCAAGGTTGTTATGGACACCGTCCCAGACAGTCTCCTTGTTCTTTTCAAGCTGTCCAAAACTGTATCCCCTTGGACCGCTAGGCTCCTGTTTTGCAAGCCAGTAGTTGGTCATACGCCTGGTGTGGGTGCGGGGCTGTTTTATGGTTTTTGGATGTTCCCCGGCTCTGACTCGCACAGGTTCATCGGCATTTAGCCAAAAACCTCCCTTGGCTCTGTAACCGGGGTTGCCCATAATGTAGCACGCCTGGGTGAATCAGAAATCACAGGTATCGTTACGATCGACATCATCCTGATCCGTCTGCATGCCTGCTCTTGGGCAACTCATAACAGGGGCATCAGGCTAAAAACTTAGAGCATATGGAAGAAGGTCACATCCGTATCGGACAGGATCCATGCGGATTTGGCCTTGGGAGGGGCATTATATTCGACCAGGGTTAAATGATGAAGTTTACGACTGGAATCAGATGAACAGGACAGGGTTCTTTCTGGCAGGGATTGTAATGATGGTTCTTGGCTCCATGGTCGTAATCTTTGACTATCCCCAGATTCAGTATCTGGAGGAGGAGGGCAGGCTTGGTTCAGAATCCCGCCTGCTGCCTGGCTCAGAGGAGAGGGCAATCCATCAGAGGCTGGTGGCAGAGTCAGTCATAGGGGCAGGAATTCTTTCAGCAGGGGTAATACTGTCTGCAGTGTCATGGCTGAGAGGACTTTATAGCGGCGAGTAAAAGTTCGTGCAAGACAGGTTTCCCCGTGTCACGTCCTAATGCTCTTTCTGGCGCTCTGTCAGATCTTCCAATATCATTGTCGTTGTTGTTGTTGTCGGGTCCAAGCCGACTGGTCAAGTTGTCCTTTACAGAACGGCTCGAACCGTGATCCTCGCGCCTTGTGACGACCTCGACATCCGCAATGATGCCTCCACTGTTCCAGTAGGCTTGGCCGCCAGTCCCCCCAATGTGGAGACGTTCGTTAGTCAAAATGATTTGTGCCGCGTTCTTGTCGGCATGGTGGCGCCATCCACATGCGACGCAGACAAATGATTCGCCGTTTCTTGATTTCTTGTCCACAGCCTTGCACCTCATGCACGTTCTGCTGGTGTTTTTGTGTTCCACGCGTTTTGGAATCCCGCCCTTCTTTTTCATCTGCCATTCAACTTGGCTCCGGAACTCCCCCATCCTAGAGTATGCCGTCTCGCGGTTCAGCCTGGTCTTTGATGCCTTTCCGTTGGATCGCCTCATTTTGGTCAAATCCATGTCTTCCAAAAACAACACGGACAGTCCTTTTGTTATCCGTCTGGCTATGTCGATCTCGTTGCGTTTCTGCCTGTCGGATATCTTTTTCAATTCGCGTTTTATCTTGCGGCTGATTTCACTCCATTTGCGCGAACCATGCACGAATCTTGACCTGCATGACTTGAGTTTGTCAATCCTGTCACCGTCGTGACGCCTGCAACCGCTAGGGATGTCGTACAGCCTTTCGCTCCCATGCTCGTCTGCAACTGCCGCCGGGTGCCTGACTCCTAGATCCAATCCTGCCACCGAACCGGTCGCAGGCTCGGGATCTGGGATTTCAACTTGCAAATGTAATTTGAACTCGCGATCACCATCCATTGTCCTGCGCGTGACTTTGTCGGTGACGTCGATCATTTGGAATGACACGGGCCTGCCTTCGGATGGGATCTTCGTGCGCGTCCTTACTTCTCCGAGTCAGGGCAGAAACACGGTGTCGTCGTCCTGCAGTTTTGGCTTTCCGCGTGAATTCAGTGAACGCAGCCTCGTGGTTTTTTTGCCCCGTCTCATCAGGCTGGATGGATCTGTCCACCTGTTGTGTTTGTACGTTTTGGTTTTGCCGAGATTTATCTGTCTCCTGCGCCAGATCCGTTTTGTGTGTTTTTTCACATTTGATTTCCTAAATTTGATTACAGCCTAGAAAGCCTGTTTCGAGGCGGCCTCATGCATGCGGACGCCGTTGATCAGGTTGAATTCCCTGCACCATCTGGTCATCAGGTTGTTGACATCAAACTGCGTCATTCTGGGATGCGCCAGCTTCATCATGATCGTCATGTCAAATAATGTCTGACTCCTTGGAACATTCGGCTATCCTGCGTGACAGTTTTCGTAATTGTATAATTTTGATGCTTTTGCTGACAATCATGTACACAATAGAACTTGTTTTCTTAAAAAGGGAGTGTTATAATTGCAGGAACTTATGCTCTTCACTATAGAATGGTCTCGGACAGGGATATCTCAAAGCCTGCAACCGGGTTGCGGATCTTGTGGTTACGGACTACCTCAGAGGCGATCTCCCCGATTGTCCCCACGCTTTGATCATTTATCATGATGTCAGCGCACCTGCCCTTTTGGAATGTTGGATGGACGGATGTATGAGTCTGTATCTTCATTCCAAACCCGGTTCCAAGACACGACTGGAGTACGGACTTTATCTCAGTAAAGCTTGCGTCCGGGTGGGCGCTGACTGCGGCAAGACTTGTCATCTCGGATACCGGGTCACCCTCAAGGAATATGGTGCCGGTCTCAAAGATCTTCTGTGGGTATGCCACGTGTATGTTTCTTGAAAGGTTCTCAAGGAGTTCTGGCAGGACGGAGTCGCGCAGGACGGTGTGCTCGCGACTCTTTGAGTCAAGCACCGAAAACGGGTTTTGGGGTTTCCTGTTTGTCAGGGTGTAGAGTACGTCCATGCTGGTAAGGTTGGAGTTTAGCGCCTCAAGGAATCCCAGTCCTATCATGGTTCTGTCAAGCAGGTCCAATGTAGATGAGACAGGACTTGCCTGTCCAAGCGTCTGAGACGGGGGCAGGACGGGATCAAGATTCTGTATCCCGTATCCAAGTGCAACCTCTTCCACCAAGTCCATCGGTCCGAGTATGTCAAAGCGGTATGCGGGAATGGTGCATTCGATCATTCCCTTTCGGATGGACGCATCAAGCCTTGATCTTTTGAGGGCAGACGCTACGGCCGACCGGCCAAGGTTCAGCCCAAGGGTCTGGTTTGCAAGTGATGGATTCAGCGTCATGTGCCGTGTCTCGAGAGACGGGGTGGAGTTCTTCGGACCTGACACGCCAAGCGTCTCCAGGGAGAATCCGGCACTCTGCAGGACGGTTGCTACCATCGCAAGCATGTCTTCTGCATCGGCCTTGCTGGTTCCGGTTATCTCCACCAATAGGTTTCTGGTCTTGGTAGTCACGGTGGTAAGCGCGGAGTTTATGATGGGTGGAAACGAAACGACGTTCTGGGCTGCATCAAAGATTATTGGGACCTTGGAATGTTCGGCAAGGGTACTGCCATAGTTTCGACCCACGTAGGTGGTATCGAGAATCTCAGAGATGGAGAGATCATCCTTTGAGTTTAGTGGAACGAACCTGTAACCACGCGACGTTGCAGTGTATTTCAGGGGAAACTTGATCCTGTCCAGGTCATGAATCCCGATGGATAACTTTTTCCTCCTTCTGCCCAGTCCCATATGGAGATCCTCCTGCATGACCATCAGCTGTTTGATGGAGTGGTCGTTGATTCGCCCACCCAAGGCAGTTATTCCTGTCACAAACGGCCGAATCTTGGACACGCCGGGACTGACTGAGATTTGGTATCTGTCAGATTTCCTTACCCTGAGTCTGACTGCCCCCGTTTTGAGCCCAAGCAGTCCCTGCAGGCCGAGGGCAACCCCAAAATCAGTAGAATAGTCAGGCCTGTTTGGACTGTACTCCACGCGCACTGCATCCCCGTGCTCGGATTCTATGTCAAGCCCCAGAAACGGCAGGGTCTCTGAGATCTGTTTTTTGGTGGAACCGCCCACCAGCCTTCGAAGACGCGAATATGAAAGCTCCACTACTGGCATTTTACAGCATTCCTCAACCAATCCAGATTGTTGTTGTAAAACTCCCGGACGTCATCCAGATCATATCTGAGCATTGCAATCCTCTCTATTCCCCCTCCCCAGGCCAGTACTGGTCTGTCGATTCCAAGCGGCTTTGTGACCTCCCTTCTAAAGATGCCCATTCCGAACAGTTCCACCCATTTTCCAAGCTTTTCGTTGTACACCATTGTCTGAAGTGACGGCTCCGTGTACGGGAAGAACGTAGGCCAGAACTTGACCTTGGTAATTCCAATCCGCCTGTAAAACTCCTTCTGGATTCCCATCAGATCGCGCAGGGTCGCATTCCTTCCAATCACCACACCTTCAACCTGGTTGAACTCCACAAGGTGCTTGTAGCTTACCTTTTCGTTCCGAAAGACACGGCCAAGCGAGAAGAACCTGGCCTCCTCGGGCCTGTGTTCTGCCAGATGTTGGATGGTGACGCATGTGGTGTGGGTTCGCAGAACCATCCTGCGTGCCTGCTCTGCATCCCACCGGTATCGCCAGTTTCTCCGGTGCGACTCAGAAACCCTTCTTATTTGCAAGTCAGATGCAGTGTATCCGACAGCGGCAGAATCAAGATAGAACGTATCTTGCATCTCCCGGGCAGGGTGATCCTGCGGCGTAAATAGTGCATCAAAGTTCCAAAAGCTTGACTGGGTCATGTTTCCGCTTATCTCAGTGAATCCTAGTGTGACGAAGATCTCACGAATTTCATCAATCACATCCTTGAGTGGGTGTCTTCTTGCCACAACAAGGTTTGGGACGTCCGCCTCCACGTCTATCCCGTCAGAGTCGGACAGGTCAATTGATTGCGCAGAATCCAAAAGAGACACGGATCTCTTCACTACCTTTGTCACGTCAAGAAACCCTGGACGGTCCAACGAGGCCAATTCTCCAGGTTTAAACTTGTCTTCAGACAAGCCTATTCGACCCTGCCTTGCATCATTTTCAGTGGCTTGAGCGGCGGGATCTCGAAACCGTTCGAGTGCCTTTTCAGCGAGCAGTTCCTCAGGATATTCCCGGAGTGATACTGATCCGCCCGATATGGATATCCAGCCGTTCTTTCTTGCAATGCCCATCGCAGGTCCAAGTAATGGTCCAAGATCCTTTTGTAGATCAGAGAGGCTCCGGGGACTCTTGGAATTGAGAAGATTCACCAGCCTCCTCTCAGGCAGTTTATTCTCAAGGGACTCCTGACCGTTTCGGGCCATACAGAATGCATTTGTAGACTCCAAATCCACACGTATGAGATGTTTGAGTTTAAGCCATTCAATTCCCCTTCTAACCTGATCCAGTGAGAGTCCTGTCATGTTTCCAAGTGTGGCATAGAGATCGGTAGTGTCCTTCAGGGAATTCTTCGGGTATGGTGGCCGGCCTACACTTTCATCATCCTTGATGGCCTTGATGATTCTTTTTTCAATGTCGTGCAGTACCTGTGTCAACAGCTCAAAATCTGAAAAAGACTTTTTAAATCTTAAGAAGCCACATCAAACGAAATGCCGGCTGACGACTTTACTGTTACACCATGGCATGTAGAAGGCGAGATAGACTATGAAAAACTGATAAAACGGTTTGGAACAGAGAGAATCTCCCCTCAGATTCTTGAAAGGATCAGGGAAAGGACTGGCGATGATCACTTTATGCTCAGAAGGGGTGTCTTCTTTTCGCACAGGGACATGTCCAGAGTGCTTGACGAGTATGACGCAGGACGGAAATTTTTTCTGTATACCGGAAGAGGTCCGTCCGGCCACACCCACATAGGGCATCTGGTTCCGTGGGTCTTTGCAAGATGGCTGCAGGAAAAGTTTGATGTCAACATGTATTTTCAGCTGACAGACGATGAGAAATTCTACTCAAAGTCGGACATCACGCTTGAGGAGACCGGCGGTTTTGCTTACGAGAATGCGCTGGACTTTATCGCACTTGGTTTCAAGCCGGAAAACACCAAGATTATCATCAATACGCGAAACATCCAGACCCTGTACCCGATTGCGGCCAAGGTGGCAAAGAGGATCAACTTTTCAAACACAAAGGCGACGTTTGGATTTACCGGTGAGACCAACATCGGCATGATATTTTACACTTCGTTACAGTCTGCGCCATGCTTTATAGAGGACGGACAGGTCCTGATTCCGCTGGGAGTGGACCAAGATCCCCACTTTAGACTTACAAGAGACGTTGCACCCAAGATTGGCATGCCAAAGCCTGCACTCATCCACAACATAATGATGCCGGCACTGGAGGGTCCCGGTGGAAAGATGTCAGCCTCGGACCAGAACAACACCATCTACACCACTGACACCCCGGGAGCAGTCGGAAAAAAGATCAACGGGCATGCATTTTCCGGAGGCAGATCCGACATCAAGGAACATAGGGAGATGGGAGGTAATCCGGATATTGACGTATCGTATCAGTACCTGAGAATGTTCTTTGAGCCTGACGACAAAAAACTCAAGACAGTGTATGATGATTACAAGTCAGGAAGCTTGCTCTCAGGAGAGTTAAAGGGGATACTCATCGAAAAGATCAACAGGTTTCTGTCAGAACACCAAAAAAAGAGGGAGAGGGCAAGGGATCAGATAGAAGGATTCCTTCTGAGGAACAAATGAGAATCAGCATCCCGTGTGGCGACAAATACGAGGCCCAGAAACTGGCAAGTCTGATCTTCATCAGGGATGTCGGGGATACATACATTACAGGAATTCTCAACGTCATAGACAACGAGCTGGTCATATCCCTCAAGGACAAGTCGGCCCACAGCATACTGCTTGATTCTGCCACAGATGTGGAGAGGCTTGCAGACTTTATGCAGTCAGTTATGGATGGGGAACACAGACTGATCTCGGCCAAGACCCGGGGGAACTGCGTAGAGATCATCAAGGAGTGACTATCGGAAGAACAGTGCATATATGCCTGTGACTACCACGAGGGCAATCAGAGAAAAACCCAGGGCCGAAAAGTCTTGGTTCATGTTTTGATTTGATGATCATTATAATTAAAGTGTTAATGAAGGCCACATTGTTTGCGTATTGTGAGCCAGACTGATGTGTGACAGAGGATGGACCCTGTAAATTATACCAGATTGAAATATCATACCGTACCGGCAAATCTGATCCGGTACGTCATCTGGGAAAACGCTTAATCTTTTGGCCAGTGTTTGATCTGTCGTTTTTTGATCGTGTTATAGGCTGCCTAATTTCATTGCAGTTTAGACACAGGACCTTCAATTCCTTCTGGGCAGCATCAGGATCCATGACGTATTTTTCCCATGAGGATACAGCACCACCACGTCTGATTTTATCAAACGATATTTCGCCATGTACATGACTGAACCCCAGAGCCCTCTCATCCCGGTATCCGCAGCCGGAACATACTCTTCCGCCCAGAATTGTAAATAATTTCTCCCTTAGCAAATCATAGAATCCGGCAGACTCGTCAGTGTGCGAGGTCTGTTCTGGTCTTGACCCCCTAGAATCATCAGTCTCATAACGTTCCTGTTTTCGGTCTCCGGTGGAGCAACGGTCACCGCCTTCGTAGCGTCCGGATCGTCTGTCTCCGGTGGAGCGACGGTCACCGCCTTCGTAGCGTCCGGATCGTCTGTCTCCGGTGGAATGGCCATCATCATCCTGTCTGTGATTCCTGAAGCACCTGCTACAGTAGACTGGTCTGCCATCCCTTGGAACAAACGGAGGCTCAAACAGGGTGCTGCAGTCGGCACACCTTACATCTGCCCTTACAGGTGCAGGACGTTCTCTGGAGTTTCTAAAGGAACGAGATGCGCCGTCGGATCGTCTGTCTCCGGTGGAGCGACGGTCACCGCCTTCGTAGCGTCCGGATCGTCTGTCTCCGGTGGAGCGACGGTCACCGCCTTCGTAGCGTCCGGATCGTCTGTCTCCGGTGGAATGGCCATCATCATCCTGTCTGTGATTCCTGAAGCACCTGCTACAGTAGACTGGTCTGCCATCCCTTGGAACAAACGGAGGCTCAAACAGGGTGCTGCAGTCGGCACACCTTACATCTGCCCTTACAGGTGCAGGACGTTCTCTGGAGTTTCTAAAGGAACGAGATGCGCCGTCGGATCGCCTGCGGCCATCCGATCTCTTTTTTGAGCGCGCAGGTCTGTAGAGATCCATGCCATATGGACTGCAGCCGGATATAGATAGTTAGAGGTTGGGCATGTTCTTGCACATGACATCATACAAGTGATTTGTCCATCTCAGTTGCCAGTATCTCCTGTACCTTGAGAAAATACAGCCTAGTCGAGTACGGCATGTCGTCTAGGTTGTTGTCTACTGCAATCATGAAATATCGGACAGCACGCTTTGATATGTCCAGATTGAACTTTAGCGTGAGGATTGGATCCTGATGAACCTTGATCTTGTCCTGAAGCCATGGAGGAGCCATCTCAATGGTCTCCTGAATTATCCGGTCATACCAGAAAGACAGGCTCTCCGGATACAGTCCCTGTTTGAGACAGGATATGTCAGAGTTGATCTGCCTTACCATGTGCTTGATGATTGCCACCCTGTAGGATCCTGTGATTGTCTTTTATCAGGAATGCTCAAAGTTCGGCAAGCTGCTTGTCAAACAAAGTCCCCTTCAGTATCAATCTCGAAGTTTTTGATTCTAGTAGTGGATATCCGTACGCCATCTTTTGCATTATACATGGGAACCGTTATGATCTGGACAGGTGGGATCCCTCTTTTGGATCTCAGACGATTAAGTGCGCTGCCTTGCCTGCAAGTTTCCTCGCTGACCACCAGAGCCTTGACAGTCTCCTCCAGGACCGCAGGTCCAAAATCATTATCCAGCCTTGCGATGGTATAGGATTTGTCTGGAAACTCCCTTGAGATGGCAGCACGCAGATTATCAAACCTTTGAGCATACTTGTTGGCAGTCGTCTTTCCCAGCCTAGCTGCAAACTCGTCACTTGTCAACCCTATGATCACCTTGTCAGATATGTCAAACGCGGTTCCAAGCAGGACAAGATGTCCCCTGTGGATTATATCAAACGTGCCGCCTGTGGCAACAAGAGGGAACCGTGACATTACAGAAACATTATGCCATCAGAAGATAAACATACCACTTTAGGACTGCCTCCTGTTCATTTCGGCATGATGGGATAGCTGCATGTCTGCGTTCAGAAAGGCTGCACATGATTCAGGATGTGTAGGAAGTTTTGGGCATCATGGAGTGTGCTAGGTTACAACAAACAGGGCGATCGGTCCATTGTTGGTGATTGGTATGTTGTTTTCATCCCACACAAACGTCTCAATGAGGAACAGGCCAGGTTCTTCCGGAGTCCAGTCCACATTTGGGGACTGGGCCGTGCCGTCAAACACCCCATCATATACCCCAAGAAATACTACGACCGGAGAACTTCCGGATTCCTTTATCTGGACATAGTACTTGTATGGCGTCTGGGCGTCCTGATCATCCACATATTGAATCCCAACCGAACTGCTGACTGTTACAGTGGAACCGGCATTAATCTCAGAGACTCTTGCGCCTGACTCGTCTGTTGCCGAAACATCATGTATTGTGGCAAGTTTTGTCAAGAGATGGCGTGGCGGAATCTGTACATCGACTACATCAGAATAAAATATGTCAGATTCGGCAAACAGCGAAAAACCAACGGCCCTGGAATCGATCGCGTCCTCAACATCAAAGGCCACCTCGGCGTTGGGTTCCACATCACCCAGGTTCACAGTCAAGACGGAAAGTATCCGTGGTGGTACAAAGGCATCGTAAAAGGCAAGATGAACCCGGTTCTCTGAAGTCGGTGCAGCACCGTTTTGCAGAACGCCGGAGAACCGAAATGTATTGTCAAATACGACATTGCCAGGGGATACGGTCAGGTTGTGTTGTTTCTCTGTTGCAAGATCAAAGCTCAAAAGACGTACGGATGCATTTGTTATCTCGGGGTTTGGGGTTTCAGAACTTATGACAAACGTAGAGCTTGCACCGGACGGAATCACATCAAGCGTGGTGGCCCCAGAGGCATATTCCAGCGGTTCCTGGCCGGCATTGCCATAAAAGGTTACGTGAATGAAGACGTTGGCAACAGCAGACAGCTGGTTGATGTTTTCAACAACTCCGACTACGACGGTGTACCCTTCAGTGTCCTGATAGACATGAGAGGCCTTCAGGGGTAGGCCAAGCTGCGTAGAGGAGCCCTGTGAGAATCCATCTGAGAATGGAACCAGCATTAGGATTATGGATATGCCAAGAACAGCACCATGCATCAAATGTTGTTGGAGATAGTGATTAATGTTGTACAGCGTATGATATAATGAACAAGAAAGGTAACAACGTTTAACCAAACACGGGGATCATGTCTCAGGACACGTATGCTGCAACGGAGATGCCATGAGGGAATACCTGTGATCTCCTGCATCCGATGCATGGACATGCCGGAATGGAGCAATCTAGTCGATAAGGGTGTACTAAAAAGAGATTAAAAATAAGAGATTATTTTCTCCTTGCGGTAATTGCCAGCCAGTAAATCAGTCCTGGTGCCAAACCTACGATCATTGGAATGAATACAGGCCATCCGTCTGCTACACTTGCCATGAAAAGAACTGAAACTTATCCTATTTAAATCCATCCAAAGGATTGAATCCTGTCGGACATGGAGGATGGTGGACCGGACGGAATTTGAATCCGTGACCCCCCGCGTGCAAGGCGGGTATACTACCAGGCTATACTACCGGCCCACGCGAGGGGTAGTCCCGGTGCTGATTTTAATTGTTGTGTGCGATGTCTCCCCGGGAGAACTGCGAGTGTGCGGACAGGCGACTGTTAATGGCAGAACGGATTCCCGCAGGTGTCAGTGCGGAATCCTTCATACCGTGCAGCAGGAGATACAGGACTTGACGCAGCCGGCAAAACACACACTGGCGATCTGGTAAGGATTTTATTTACAGACAGCACGCACTCATGCATGGTACTTTTGGAGTCACAGATCAAGCTCAAAGCAGGCGATGTGGCACCGGACTTTGAACTGCTCGGAGTTGATGACGGGACACATGCACTTGGGGACTATGACAGTTACAGGGGAATCTTGGTCATCTTCATGTGCAACCACTGTCCGTATGTAAAGGCCAAGGCAGACGCACTAAACGAGCTGTATGAAAAATTTGGAGACAGCATTGCAATAGTGGGGATCAACAGCAACGATTCAACCAGTTATCCAGAAGACAGCTTTGAGGCAATGAAACAGACTGCAAAAGAGAAGGGATTTGGATTTGACTACCTGATCGACGAATCGCAGGAGACTGCCAGAAGGTATGGTGCAATGTGCACGCCGGATCCATTCCTGTTTGATGCTCAAAAGAGGCTTGTCTTTCACGGAAGAATCGACAACGCCATGAGCCCGGGGGACACGGCCACTGAAAAGACGATGATAAACAACATCAAGAGACTGCTTGAGGGCAAGAGTATTGAAAAGGATTTTGATCCGTCAATCGGATGCTCGATCAAGTGGAAGGAATAGTCGGCCGGCAAGGTGGGTCCGAACTTGCACGGCTTGTCAGGATCCAATACCCAAACCATAAATTAAACTTAAATGGCTCCAACTAGGAAAATTTCTAGTGGGCTCGTAGCTCAGCTTGGCTGGAGCGTTCGACTGATAATCGAAAGGTCATGAGTTCGAATCTCATCGGGCCCATCCTCTACTTGAGATTCCCAGATACAGTTGCGGACCACTGCAATACGTCCTCCACCCTTTCAGTCAGCAGATCGGATTCATGTCCGAATCTGTCCGAGAGTTTGCCACAAAGAACCAGCTTTATGCGTCTTCCTGACTTTGACCGGATCTGTTTTACAGAGTCTGCAAAAAAACTGAACCCCTCTACGCTGTGCGAAAATACCACCACGATCAGAATTCCTGGTTTCTGTCTCCACACCTTTCGGATCAGTTTTTGAAAGTCGAGATCAAAAAGGACGTTGATTGCCATAGACATGTCCCCCAGATGAGACACCTTCCAGCCATCGGAGCGGTACGCAGCAGAGGCAATCTCAGATACCAGTCTGCTCTGAGAGTCAGCTGCTATCACGACTACATTTTTTTCCGGCTGAACGGCAGACTGTGCCTGACTTAGCATGTGCAGGGAACGGGATATTGCAGTCTCAAGTAGGCTGCGTTCGGCGGTTCCGATCCTGCCGTCGTCATACATTACCCGGACCGAATCAACTGCGGGCATGATCACTTCAAGGATAAGCCTGCTGATGACACCGCCTGAATCCATACAGTTTTGGAGTAGTAAAAATGCCTGATCCTCCGAATTCTCAGTCAGGTACCTGAGATACATTTGGGCCACCTTGAAGTAATCATCAGGAAAGTCAAATGATTCTTGTTCCGGCTCCAGCGACCACAGGGTAACGTTGCCGATGCCCCTCTTGCGGAGCAACCCCCCGGTCTCAAAGAGGGCAAGATATTTGGCCATGGTGATTCTGCTGATCCCTAGCCTCCGGGAGAGTTCCACTCCGGACATCTCGGTCTTGGAATCGCCCATGATCCGGATAAGATTCTGCCGCATCTCATTCATGCCATACCCGCGGGCCATGATACATCTGCGTTGCAGATGATATAAAGACTATTTTTACACGGTTGTGCTATGGATTAACATCCCATCCCCTGCCACAGGGCCTTGCAATTTTTCGTACCGCGTGCAAGTCAGCCGGCCTGTTGTATCTGCTGGGACCTGCCACGGGAGCCACGCATGCATCAGCGCTGCAAACTGCGCATGGTGTATGACATGGATGATTGCCGGAATGGCTGATCTAGCGCATGCCGGATTCTGGCGCGTCCGTGTTTGAAATGGAGTGGATTGTGTTTGGCTTGACTACGAGTGCCGGATCCCCTACGCGATCATAGCAGTCAACCACCCATTCTATCTTGACTAGCACCGTACGCGTCTTTAGCAGTCTTGGAACCGGCTTCTCCAGCACATATTCGTTCCAGGGCTCATAGTTTTCTGCATCAATGATAAAACCTGTAAGTTCCTGCTTTTTTGAAGTGCCAAGTTCCTGCGGCGTAGGCAACTTTTGTGACGGGGTATTCCTGTGACCCTGGTTGGTAAATGACATAATTGGATGGTATTCCACTGCCACGGCAATTCCGTCAGGCAGGGGTTGCTTTGGAATCATGGAATCCGGAACCTTGCTAACGCGTGTAACAATGTGTCCAAGGTTCAGGATACCGCTAATCTTTGGATGTTCGATCCGGTATCGGTTGTAGCCAAATGTCTTTATCTTAAACGGCAACGGTTCCAATTTGGTGACGGGGATTCGCAGGTTCATTTCCACAACAATCCCGGATGTGTGATGAGTCCTGGCATGGATCCGTCTGCAACCTGTCCCGTCTCGGATTCAATCCCTTCAGGCAGAAGGCGGGCCCCTGCAAGAAGCTCCGGCCGGCCGGTTGAATCTGGCGCACACGCAAGATCAGTCCTGCCTTTTACAATCTGGATAACACCCATGACACTACATGGCATTGCTGGCTTATATGATACTTGTTGAATAAGCCCGGATCTGCATACAAAAGGACATTATCAGGACATCTACAACCGGATTTCCCACACATGCAGTGTGTCAAACATAATCCTGTCCATGCTGTGACGGACGGATCCGGCACACTGCACCACCAGGGTGTGTCCTAGAGGCATATACCCCCGGATGACAAAAGATATGGATCGGCGGATCACGGCATCGCCTAATGACTACAAAGAAACGCGACCAACGACAGTACGATTTGGTTCAGCAGTACCTGTCGGGCCTCATGCTGAATACCGTGCTGGGAATAATCAAGAATCTTGGGGATCCGTACGCCGTCAGGCCCGGCCTGGGCGGCATGACGGCATACCCGCCTGGCGCCATGGCAGCTGTCTGCATCATGCTTGAGGCACAGCGCACGACCTACCGTAAGATGGTCGGCATCCTCCGAAACAATAGCGCCATGGCAGCCAAGATGGGCCTAGAGAAAATTCCCTCCAAGAGCACGATAGCACGCGCCTACGGCCTGATCCCGGAATGGTACCTGGCAGAGGCACACCGGATTGCCATCAGGGAGGTGGAGGCAGGCTCCCTGGCAGCAGACGGTACCGGATACTCGTACCTGCGGTTTGTCAGGTGGTTTGACGTCAGGACCGACAGTTTTCGTACCAGAAAGGGATGGGTCAAACTGCACGCAATCGTGGATATCCGCACCAGGGTGATAATCGACTGCATGGTGACTGACAGCGCAGTGGCAGACATAAACGGGCTGTACGCGATGCTCGGCAGGTTAGGCCGGGGCACCGGCGACTTTTGCCTGGATTCTGCATATCTGGCAAGGCTAATGTGCAACATGATATCTGCGATGGGAATGGTACCCCGCATCAAGCCAAAATCCAACACCATACGCAACGCCAGGGGAAGCCAGTCGTGGCGCGAGATGGTAAGCCTGTACATGGATGAACGGGACAGGTTTGACTCGGAATACCACCAGCGCAGCATCATCGAGGCAGTCTTTGCCGCCCTCAAGAAGATGTACGGGGACAGCACCAGGTGCCGAAAACACGAGAACCGGACAAGGGAGACTGCGATCCGTGTCATGTGCTACAACATCGAGCTCGTGGCCAGATTGCAGGCAAAAGACGGCAGGCTCACACAGGATCAAATCGCGACACTTGCAGCATAGCTGGCGCGTTTCACCACGCGCTTCCTAGCGGAGCCTCCGCACCGTGTCTTGGATTTGGGGGATTTTATGGGTTGTGGAGGATCGATGGTGCGGCACTGTTGGCGTCGACGGGTTCTGGCACCAATCATGTCTTTGGCATCTTGGCACATGAAATGGCATTTTTTATTACTAGGACACACCCGCACCGTATGAATTCACCTGTCCTTCCTGTCACAAAAAAATGATCATACTGATCCATATGCTGGCAATACACATCACTTTACATGGTAAATTCACGGCACATGAGCAGGGACCAGCTAAAAGAGGAACTCCTAGCACGGAACCGGGAGATTGCCACCCTCAAATCCGATCTTGAGAAGGCACTTGGCAGGATAGAACGTCTTGAAAGGGCCTTGGGGTACAGCGAACGCCTCATGACATACTATACAAACCCCAACACGCCGCCCTCATCTGAATCCCTGGAATGGAAGGCCCAGAAGAGGGAGCGGGCAAAAAAACAGGAAAAGGAGGGCAAATCCAAGCGCGGGGGAAGAAAGGGACACGCGGGGGCGTCGCGCCCCCACGACCCGGAAAGGACCGTATCCCACAGGTTCGGGCGCAGGAAGTCGGGCAGGAGGCGGGTGCCGGTGCTCCCGGAATGCGGGTGCGGCGGCGGCGGCGGCCGGATGGCGATTGGCAGTCCGCGCGTGCGGGACATCACGGACATCAGGGTGACTGCGTGCGAGACGCGGCACCGCGTGGAGACTGCAGTATGCGGCTCATGCGGCCGCAGGGAAGATGCTCCAAACGACCTGCCGCGGCGGGGCAACTTCGGCAAGGGCATGGTCGGACTCGTCTCAGAACTGCGCGCGGCACGGGTGCCGCTCAAGGGAATCTCGGTCGCGGTGCGCTCCATAACGGGCATTATGCTTGCAGGATCCACCGTCAACAACATCATGGCACGCGTCGGGGACGCCTCGGGCCACGAGGCAGGCAGGATCCTCGGGGAAGTGGAGGCTTCTGACTGTGCCGGGTTTGACGAAACCAGCTGGCGAAACGACGGCCAGAAGGTACACGCAAACGTGGCACAGTCGGGCAAAAACATCGCAATAAACATCAGCCAGAGCAGGGCCACGCTCATGCTCGATGCCATGGACAAATTTGACGGGGTGGCGATAACTGACGGGTACACCGGATATGACAGGTTTGACAAGGACGGCATGCACCAGTCGTGCTGGGCGCACGACCTCCGGCAGACAAGGCACCTGGCAGAAAAATACTGCGCCGTGCCTCCCGAGACCAAACGTGTCCGGCGGCGGCAGCAGCAGCTCCACGAGGACCACAAGTGGGTGTTTGAGAGGGCAAAACTGCTGGCCGCGCAGGAGGCGCGCTCGCCACAGCTGCGGCATACGATGAACCGCACCATGCAGGACGTGCTTGACCGGTACCGCGATGCCGGTGGTGGTGGTGACGATGACGACATGCAAAAGGTGCTGGACAAGCTCGAGAGGCACCTGCACCGCATGTTTGCGTTCCTGGAGCATCCCGGCGTCGAGCCTACAAACAACGCCAGCGAGAGGGCGCTGCGCTACCTGGTGGTGTTCCGCAAGATAAGCGGGCAGACCAAGGGCGGCTCCAAGGCCATGAAGCGCCTTGCAGATTTTGTCACGTGCGTCCTCACGTGGAGGGCACATGGCAAGAGCGTGGCCGAAGAAGTTGGTCGACTGATATAAGGGGCAGGTGAATTCATACCCCGCACCACCATAAAAGGTTATATACACAGGTACTTTAATGTACAGTAACAGGAAAGTAAATTGCCAAAAGCAGGATTCAAATCAATAACGGTTTCGGAGAACATCTACGATAGGTTCCAAGAGGTCTATGAGCAGAGTAAAAATGACCTTGCGACGAGGGGCGTCAACAGCTTTTCAGGTTATGTGACATACATGCTTGAGGAGGCAATGAGGAAGGACAAGACGTTTGCAGTGTACGCACCAAAGCTTGAAAAGATCAGCATAGATGATGATCGCGTAATACTAAAGGACAACATCAAAAACAGGATTGTCGAGGTTGCAATCCAGAATGGAGAACTGTTCTGCTTCCTATGTGAGGAGAAGAACTGTGTACATGTAGGATTTGTGTTCTCACTGCCTGATGTCTACGAGATCCTGAACGCCAGAGGAGTCAGACATCCAGAGTAGTGGAGGAGGCGGGATTTGAACCCGCGAACCCCTTAGGAACAGGATCACCCATTATTTGATCTTAAGTCCTGCATGTCCAAAAGTACAAGTACTTACTTTGGCCAGGCTTGATTACTCCTCCGGAATTGTAAATAGGTGTACAAGATTTAACAGTTTAGAGAAGTAGGATTGCGCCATACGTGAAGAATTATAAGGATTTTGCATCTTGGAAAGGTATTGCTTCGATAGCTCAGCCTGGTAGAGCGTTACCTTGGTAAGGTAAAGGTCGCGGGTCCGGATCCCGCTCGAAGCTTCATTCATCATCAACATCTGTAACAGATCATGCTACAAGCAGTCATGTTCGTCCAAAATCCATCATGACAGGAGTCCACAGAATGCAACTTGATATGCCGCATCAGAACATGCCGCCCTAGTAGTTTTTTATTAAAAGTTCAAAGTGACCTGTCCTTCTTTTAGGGTTGGAGTTGATCGCACGGTTTGCGCGAATCCTGTCAATACTCCACGGTCTGGAAGAGAACAGATCAATGACCTCCTCAGAGTCGGAGTTTGAGAGGAGAACCCTGCACTCCTTCGAATCCAGCCTTGTGCAGAGTCTGGCAAGCCTTTCCAGTCCGCCGTCTACAAAATCCTTCTTGGTATAACTGGTAAAGCTGGCAGTAGAACTTACCGGCTGATACGGAGGATCGAGGTAGACAAAGTCTCCCTCACAAGCCTCATCAAGAATCGACTCAAAATCGCGGCACATGATCGATACGCTGTTGTCCCTCAGGGCCCAACTCACAGAGCGTAGATTGTCCTCGTTTACGATTTTGGGGTTGGGGTATTTTCCAAAAGGCACGTTAAAGAGTCCCTTACTGTTGACCCGATACAGCCCGTTAAAACAGGTCCGGTTCAGAAATATCGTCCGGGATGTCTTTTCCACATTGCCATTAGGCCGGCTTGCACGTACTTCATAATAGTACTCTTGGGGTTCACGATGATATCTCTTTGCATGAACCCTAAGGGAGGAGATCAGATCATCTACCTTGTCCCGGATTGTAACATACGAACAGACAAGATCCGGGTTCAGATCAGATACTCTGTACTCATGGCCGGGTCTGGTAGCCATCGTATGAAACAACAGTGCCCCGCCTCCCAGGAACGGCTCAAAATATCTTCCAAACGTGTCAGGGACGTTCTCATTCAACACATGAATCAGCTGGCGCTTCCCACCTGCCCATTTTAGAAACGGTTTAGAAGTTGCAAGAATCTGCCTTTGAACCACAGCAATCGTTCAAAAAATATTTTTAACAGATCCAGAAGCAAGATATGACGACAATGTGCATAGTTTTTTCGAACGTGTGCCAGACATGATCCTTTATTCAGGCGTAAATTGCAGCGTTTGACCGAATGCATGCTTGGTTCCCATCAGACATGCAGGGCACACTCTAGGAGACGCTTAGAAAAGGAAAAGGAAGGTTGGGTTTAATCCCACTTGGACCATGCGGCCATCCATCTGTAAGTCCATGTATTGAGCTTACAACCTAGGGCTGCAAACGTACATGCCAAGACTGCACCTGCACCTGCACCTAGAGCAACTGGGCTGTTATAGAACTTGCCTACCTGCGGTTCTATCGGTGTCATGTATGGTGGCAGTGTCGGTCTTGGGTATTTGAATGCCGTTTCTAGTGGGTCTGCGACTGTTATCAGGTTTACCATGTTGAACAATGGTAATGACATTCCTACAAGTACGCCGCCGAACAGTATCAACGAGTGTTTGTTCTTCTTCGTAGCCCAGTATACCAAATCCAACAGCATTGCGGATGGCAACCAGACTGGCGTTACAATGAAGTCGTATGGATATCCAAGGGAAAACCATGCACCTTTGGCTATCCATGTATAGACTGTCATAATCAGGGCGTAGTACGTCGCGGTACCTGGAACGCCTGTAAATGTTAGGTAGTATGTTGCACCTACAACAAGCATCAACGTCTGCGATATTGAGAATACCGTGTACGAAGTCCAGGCCCAATCAGTGTAGAAGATGTAGTCACCTGCATTAATCGTTAACAGTGTAGAGTTAACTGCAACTACTACTATGAATAAGTAGTGGGTACATCGTCTTAACCAGACCATAAACAGTTTAGAAAATCGTCAATATATAAAATTTTAGAGTGCATTTATGGCAATTACATGCCCAAACGCCCAAAACCCCCCATATCAGGACCCATGTATGGAGATTTTGCCGGAAATGGCAGACTGTCTTCATTTTGCGATCTTGCGTATCCGCGGTTGTGGTTGTCAGGGACCTGAAAGGCATCTGGCATGACCAGACGTTGGCGCAGGATGCACGGACCAAACTGTTCCACAAGACGCGGCATAGTAGACGCGCTACTATCCTGAGTAGAACAACCTGCCTGAAGTATGGAGGCGCAATTCATCAAAAGCGCCGGCAGTCACGTGCACAAAAACCCACGCAGGTACCAATCGGAATGGCGGATGTATCAGGAGAGAATGCAGTGAACAACACTGCCCAAGACATGCCTGCAGAACAACATGGAATGCCGTCAAAGTATGCAGTGAACCAAACAGGACTTACGCCAAATCGCTTCGCCATTCAGGAAGAAACCGAGAAGGATCTCAGAAAATATGGGAACACGACTGATCCTGACTATGCGTTTTTGCGTACTTGTACAAGCGTTGCTCTTACCCTAAAATGAAAAAGAGGTGTGCTAAGGACTTCGAAGTTAATGGCCAACAAACAATGCTACAAACAGTACAAATGCTACTGAAGCAGCAATACTTCCGGCAACTATACCATTACTATTCTTGTTGGAACCTTCTTCCATGACCTTGACACAGAAGATGTAACCTATTGCCTCGATGATTGCAAGTACGATGAATGCATAGTGACCGCTTGGTGTGGGATATGCCCAAGGATAATAAAAGTATCCAGCTGCAGTACCGCCAAAAGTGGCCAACAATGCTGCCCAGTATGAGAGTGTAATCAAACCGGTCATATTTTCAACGCGTTTTCCAATCATTCGTTCTACATCAGCACTTGATGAACCACCAGCACTGCCAGAGCCGAATCCCTTTGGAAGAGTCATTATGAGATTATGGTGTTTTAGAATCCTTTTAAATCTTTCTTAATTGTCAGTTAAGTCAAATGTGCACCAAATGAACCCGATTAGGCTGGAACCGAAACAGATCTATGAAAGTGCGTTCCAGATGACATATTGCGACCAAACAAACGCCACCTGAAACGCAACATTGGACACAATGTTTCCATATATTCACGTATCTACGTGGCCATGCTGGGGGGCCTGTCGTGCATCAGTTTTTCGGACAGGTACAACACCGTCTACGATCCCGAAATATTCCACAAGATGATGATAAAGGCGGTGATGACCGGCTCCAACCTGACGTCGGTCGTAACAGCCATCCGGGAGTCGAGGATGGCGACTTCTGCACGGAACCCCCGCATGCCGACTGCAGAGTGGTTCAGGCAACGCACAAAGAACGTAGAGACTGGTCTCGCGGAAGGATGCATCGGCACGATCATATCCGGGCAGGTCGCCTCGATCAGGGCAGCAGGAAGGTTCCCAAAAAGACCCGTCGTGGCAATAGACAAGCACCTCATACCGCGGTACGACAAAAAATGGGAGAACAAGCTGGTGCGCAGCAAGCGCAAGGGTGGCACGAACGTGTTTGAGACGTACATCACGGCCCAATGCGTCAACGCGGGCTCGCGGCTGAACCTTGCGGTCCTGAACATGACGCAGCACTCCTTGAATGCAGTTTTCGTGCGTAAAATCATCGAACAAGTCAGGCATGCAGGCGTAAACCCCAGACTGTTCTTGCTTGACCGCGAGTTTTACTCCACGGACGTGATCAGGACGCTTGACTCCACGGGAGTGCGGTACCTGATTCCGTGCATCAACACAGGTCCCATCAAGAAGGCTCTGGCACACCATGCATCCACCGGATCCAAAAAGGTATCCAAGATGAGCATCTCCAACCCCGACAAGATCAGCGCGTCATACTATGGAATCATCGTCCCAAGAAAGAGAATCAGCAAAAAGAAGAAAGAAAAGAAGGATCTAAAGCCTGAAGAAAAATTCATCATGTTTGCCACGAACGCCCCCTGGCTTGACGTTGAAAAGTACGCCATGCGCTGGGGGATAGAGACCGGATACCGGATGATCGAAAATACCCGGATAAAGACCTCGAGCGCCGGCGTGGCCCCCAGGACGATTTACTTTGCGTACGCGCTGCTCATGTACAACATGTGGGTGTGCGCAAACGTCGAGTTGGCACAATCCCGATGGGACGGCGAGCCAGTCATTGCACAGATCACATTTTTGGAGACCTTGATGATGGCCATGTTCGAGATCAAACCGGAGCCTGAACCGCCTCCGTAGTTGGGGCGCACATTTGACTTAACTGATTGTCAGTCTTCCCAGAAGTAGCTCAGGGTAGCACCGGCGGCGGGGGCTCCGGCGGCTCTTTGTAGCCAAATACGATCAGCAACAGCAGCATGTCCCTGAGATCCTGTTGGGTGATCGGGGGATCCGTGGGATAAATCCCGGTAACGTGCATCAGCGTTGCGTTTGCCATTACCCAAGCGTTAAAGACGGCTACAGAGTACACAAAGCACAAAAGTCGCGCCATCGGGTTCTTGCTGTGCGTCTTGGCCCTTGTGTTTTCTATCATCCGGTATCCAGTCTCTATGCCCCACCTGTTCCCGTACGAGTCCGGATCCACGTCGGGGACGTTGGTGGCAAACCCGATGTATTTCTCGTGCGGCAGCAGCTCGTCGTCGTCCTTTCTTTTCTTCCTCTTCTTCCTTTCTGTGATGGTCATCGTATACGACACCTCCCTGCCATCTCCCCCGACGATGACGGATTTGGAGACGCGGCCGCGCCTGCCTGTAGCAAACTCTGCGATGGCATCCACCACAGTATCCGTATTCTTGCATGGTATCAGATATTTGATGCCCATGTCCCCAAGCGTCCCCATTACGTCTGCCGTAAAGAACTCCCTGTCCAGCATCGCCATTCCGATGCAGGCCCCCACGTCCCGTGCAGAGCCGATGATTTTACGCACGAAATCGGCAGTATCCTCAAGTGACGGCATGTTCAGGACGCCTAACACGAGGCGAAGGTTCTGAACCGTGGACTGTATCGTGATGTACCTCTCAAAGACGTGTGTCCCGTCCTTGGCCTTTGAGCGCACCAGTTCTGCCCCGTAGCTCTTGTCGTATCTGGGTATCAGGTGCATGTCGATTGCCAAGTCAATCTCCTGAGACATCATCCGTAATTGGGCATAATCACGAGATTGGACGCATTGCAGGACAAATCTGGCTGACTGCATGGAATTGCATGTCAATTCGAACTTGCCCGATGATCAAAACTATACGTCAGCCGTGTTTTATTCTGATTGCCAATGTCAAAGCATGTCATTATACGACAAATTAGCAAAAAAGCCCAAACTGTTCATCCGGTGCACTGGACTGACAGTCTCCGAATTTAATTTGGTGGCAGGGCGGCTGGCAAAAAAATACCCCAAGGCAGAGCAAAAGCGACTCGCCAAAAGAAGCAGGGTGCGCGGCATTGGTGCCGGACGCAGGTGGAAACTGGATCTGAAAAACAGGTTTCTTCTGGTCCTGTTTTATTACAGGACATACGCTACGCAGGATCTTCTTGCCCTGACGTTCCATGTGGGTCAGGCCAGTGTGTCCCGCAGCATGGGGGCACTGGAGCCGTCGATCCGGCAGTGCGTTCCGCTTCCGTCAAAGATCTACGCCAACATCAAGGCCACCAAGACGCTTGACGATCTTGAGGAGATCATTCCTGGCCTGACTGCCCTGATTGATGCCTCCGAGCAGCAGATACAGCGTCCCGGACGCAAGGACATGGAACGGTCCCACTACTCGGGCAAGGCACACAGGCACACGTCCAAGGTCCAGTACACGTCGGCCACGGACGGCCTCATCCTTCACAAGACCCGGCATTCCCCGGGCAGGATCCACGACTTTGCAGTATTCAAGAAGAAACACCCGACATTCCCTGACAACCTTCCACGCAAGGACGGGAGCAAGGACAAGGAAAGGATCAAAGTCAGAGAGATCCTGGACAACGGATACCAGGGGATCAACAAAGAATTTCCTGACCGGGATGCAGTAGTGCCGTACAAGAAGCAAAAAGGCGCAGAATTGTCCCCCGAGCAGAAGGAATTCAACAAAAAGCACTCAAAGGCACGGGTGTATGTGGAGCACGCCATCCGCAGGGTCAAACGGTTTCGCATAATGAGCGGTGTCTACCGAAACCGCCTGAAAAAATACGACACCGTCAATGACATCGTCTGCGGATTTGCCAACCTCAGGGTTCTCCTAGTCCGGGAAGCAACCTGATAGGAGTCAAAAAACCTACACAGTATAGGAAAATATGTACAATTTCTAATTACGGATTATGTCTCTGGTCTTTCTTGAGCAGTCTCATCTTGCGCATCTGGTCAAGCTGCAGGACGACTGTCTTGGCAAAGCATTTGTAGACGTCGCTGCCACGCGTCCGGGATGCCGCATCGCGCATCCACTCATCACTTGGGCGTGAGTCCCCGTCTGCACCGCCGATTCTCTTGGAGGACCTGGTGCATCCGGCCACCTGCCTGCCGTGCGCACATGCGCCTGCCATGCTTCTGTGAAAATCCTCGGTGCCGTAGATGGCATTGTGCCTGTGTGAGACCATGATGCACGGGGACATGCCTGCCCCTACCGTGTCCAGAACATCTTGATATATGCGTGGGTTGTTAAGCAAGTCGCGTCTCAGTTGGTTCATTGGTAGTTCGATGACCTTCTGAGATTGCCCTAATTGATCTGTTTTGATTTTGGGCTGTTTTCAGGTACTTCTGGGAAGACTGATTGTATGGTCTAGAACAGTCCACAAATCCACAAACAACGCCACATCAGGCATAAGGCATACCACGGATCCGTCTCTGTATGATTCCGGATCAGAACTGCTGTACATGCGATCTCATCCCAGTCAGATCATTTCATTATTCAGACATGCAGGTTCGCCTGCACGGACCGGATCAGTTCCGGTACAGCGTCACCCGATTCAGTCATGTGAAATCATGCAGGGCTTGGATCATAATCACATCTACTGTCGAACAGGATTGTGTCCACAATCGCAATAATCTGTCCATCCCACATCCGATTGCGTTTTGGAGCCGACACGGCAGGTATTAATCAGAATGCGGCCAACATGCATGTCAAAATGCATCACAGGGGCAGATCTTATGATGCAATGGTTGCCATCCGGAATAAGGAACAGAAAATCCCTACCCGCCTTCATGGTTTTCAGTTTGATGGGCCCAGTTTTACCGAACTCTTTTGCCCTAGCCACATATGGATTCATTCTGCATTGATGGATTCGTTTGTCTGGCACAGATGCGGCAAATCGTCTGCCTTGGAATCAATAAAAAAATGTGCTAATTTGCACATAGGATTATGGGATTGATCTGCTGTACAGCTTGCCTTCCAAGGCCATCTTGTACATTTCTGCAACGTATGGGTTCTCACCTGGAGTCTCTGCACCAAGCTCTACTAGTCGGGCATATACCCTAACCACGTATGCAAGTGCGCCCATGAATGCCACTACGACACCCATGTTAAACATCCAATGGTTTGGAACAGCAAAGATCTCCTCTACAAACCAAAAGTGCCACATCTCGTTGATTCCAATCGTAAACATGGTTGCAAGATAACCAAGAATGGTCATCTTCAATCCGGTGTTCATCGAGTTGTTTGGGCCTCTGAGAATTGGAACCTTTCTATCATAGATTGCTGCTGCACCCCATCCAAGTGGTAATGCAACAAAGTGTGAGTACAGCCACCAGTGTGCTGGGGTGAATGCACTGTCTCTGATAGAGGTCTGATGTAGGGAACCATCTACGAAGTTGTCTACTTCGACTGACGCAGCAGTTGATCCCATAGCAATGACGATGAGCCAGATCTTCTTTAGTCTCTGAATCTCAACTTCCTTTGGGATTAATGCCGGCATTTGTGCCATAGATCTATTCGGTAAGATCTACATATAAAGTAAGACTCTCCTTTGACAGAAATTTTGATTAATTTTTTAATAATTATTTTAGATTTTAATGTAAATAATTCGATATAACATGTCATTTTCTAAAAAAATTTTATTACATTTTGCTGACTTTCATTGTTAATCATTGATGATAAACAACCAATAAGGCAATTGCTCCGGATGAAAGTAAAACATATAACGACGTATGTGATTTTCTGATTATTAGGGATAACTATGGTCGAAAAAAGAATGTTCGCATTTGGACTTGCTGTGGTACTCGCACTTGGAACGTTGGGCTTCAACTGGGTTGAAGTCATACTCCCACCTGCAGAGGCACACGGTGTCCAGGCACAACTCCAGAGTCGCTTCATTAGAATCGAAGACGAGACCTTCAACAGACAATCCCTGCAGACTGGTGAAACCTTGGTACTTGAGGGAAAGCTGGTCAGCCTAGTGGAGAGAGATCTCAGAGGATGGATATCAATATTCTCAGAGTCTACTAACGCAGGAAACAGATGGGAGATGCTATCAAGAGATCCACCCGGAAACGTCTTTGATATTGAAGGCAACGGTGAAATCAACTACTCCCTTTCTGCAAAGGCACTAGAGGCAGGGGTATATCACGTACACACCCAGCTCAACGTAGCAAGCGTCGGTCCCGGACTTGGTCCAGGTCAGACAGTAGTTGTTGAAGGAGAACCAATCATCAAACCAATTCCATATACCAACATCGCATACCAATCAATCATAATCGGTGTTGGATATGTCATTACGTTTGCGACACGACCCTGGCAAGTAATCTAAAATCACCCTTTTCCTTTTCATTTTCCAATAGCCTTAAACCGAGTTTTATCTTTCATTAAATGGCATGCTAAGCTTCAGGATAGACAGGCTTGACATATTCCAGAGCTACTTCTTTGGGGATGTAACATTCCGTTCTAACAGGTTCAAGGTAAACATTCAGAATCAGAGAAGAGGTAAGGTGCTCAAACTGCCATTTGAGATAGAAGCCACCGGGGGTAGCATGATAGTCAGACTGACAGGACCCAAGGATCTGTATGTGGAAGACTATATTCCATACAGGGGAAGATCGGAGTGGCTTGAAATCGACTCGGATGTAATTACATACTTTCTTGCAGACCATCAGGACAGGCTGGACACGATTGAGATCATGTACGGATGAGAATCATGCAGGCATGCCCGAATCCAGACCTGTTTGCGTAAGATGCGCCAGAAATACCGTGGGTCTGACAGGACCCCACACACGGTGAGGAAAAGAACTTTAAAGGATTCAAGGGGAACAGTGATGTTGATTTGGCCAGGAACCAGTGACCCCTACAAGAGAAAGAGGACAATCAAATTTCTGATAATCACTGCAATCATAGGTATCTCTGCGGCTGCTACAAGTTCTGCCTTCCAGTATGTGGTCAATCCAAATGACCCGCTCAAGGCATGCATTGATGACAAGAACACGCCATACAAGATCAGGGCTACGCTGGAACTGATCCTTGACGGCAAGAAGGTAGACATTCCGGCCAACGTTGGAATCAATGATGGCTGTCAAAGAAGCATGTACACGCTGACAGGGGATGGGACGATCTATGCAGAATGGGAAGAGGAGTATCCGTATGAGATAGGCCACTTTTTGTGGATGTGGGAGTTTCCACTGAGAGACATGAATCAGGAAAAGTCTACAATATATGTAGACGGCACACTGTCACCTAGTTTTATCAACCACCCATTGCAGGACGGAAAACACTACCGTGTAGAATTTACCTCAAAGGCATACGAGTCATCAGAGGGCACAGACTTCCTTCCGCCTGAGAGCTAACAGGATGGGTGCCTGGCAGTAGGTGCTTTACAGGTTCTGCGCACGTACTAACGCAGGGACCATATTTTGAGCACATCTCACTGCACGGCCATGGCTGACACGGATTCAGACTGACAGATGGTGTAGATCGGCCAGATCAGCGCGTCACATATTGAGACCACACAGTACAAGTGATTCTAAAATAATGAAAAGGGAAAAATGATTCTACCAGTATTTACCGTTGTCTGGAATAAGACCAATGCCTTCTCGTTCGAAGTGTCTGTCCAGCTCGTCGACCCATCTTTCTCGGTTGTCCTTGTAGGCCCAGCCGTGTACACGCAACCAGAATGATATGATTCCAAGAAGGAATATTGTGAACATCATGGTTCCGAAGATGTAAATCATTACATCGTAGAACAATGGATCATAGTTTGGTCCCAGCTGTCCTGTCAATGAAGACAGCATGCTTAGGAAGGTACCTATGATAGGAGTCATGTATTTTTAGCTCTATTTGTGAGATATATACATTTCTCTTGACACAGTTAGCGCAGAAGTAATAGCAAATTAATACATAATTGGATCGAATACATATTCTAATATCCATGTTGGAAGCCCAAACAAGACAAATCCCGCATGGCCCGGATTGCCGGCACGGGCATGACGGTGCCTGATACATACGACAGGCACCGCATGATGCAAAAAGGCGGATGTCCCGTGGCAGAACAGTGCCATTCAAGATCTTCAGGCATGGCAGCGCAGCGTCCCTGCCAATCCCCGCGGCAGGCGGCAAGGCATGGCCTACTGCAGGGGCCGGCCGGTGTTTTGGATGCGGCCTGCCGTGCATCCGTCCGTACGGCAGCAGCAGCAGGGGCAGTGCCTGTCCGGCGGCTTGCGCTTGGCAAGATACCATGGAACGACCATCAGCAGGAGAATCAGCTTCATGTCAGTCTGCCTCACCTTGGCGTAGACGCCGCCCGGATTGCGCGTCAGCCCGGCGTTTGCAAGGATCCATACGTTGAACAGGATCACAGAGTAGAGAAAGCAGAACAGCCTGGCGGTGCTGTTGCTGCTGCGCGTCCTTGCCCTTTGGTTCTCTATCATCCTGTATCCCGTTTCTATTACCCATCTCTTGGAGTACAGGTCGATGTTGATTCCGGGCACGCTTGTGGCAAACGCGATGTATCTCTCCTCGGGCTTTTTGCTGTCCGATTTCCTGCCCTTTCTTTTGCGATTTGTTATTATCATGGTGTATTCCTCGTAATCCTTCTTGGTCTTTGCTATGCGGAACCTGGACACTGTCATGCGCTCCCCGCGGTCAAACTGCGCGATGGCCCGGACCACGTTGGGCGTGTTGACGCACGGCATCAGGTAGTCCACGCCCATCTCATTGAGCGCCCTGATGACGTCGGTGGAAAAGAATTCCCGGTCAAGCATGGCGATCCCGATCTTGATCCTGTTGTCCATGCATGTCCGGATTATCCGGCGCACAAAATCAGAGGCGTCCTCGAGGGCTGGCATGTGAAGCACCCCCAACGCGATGTGCATTCCCCCGTTGACGCACTGCGCCGTGATGTACAGCTCAAAAAGGCCGGTCTTGCCCTTGCTCTTTGAGCGCACCACCTCGGCCCCGTGCTTGCGGTCCCAGCGCGGTATCAGGTGCATGTCTATGGCAACGTCCATCTTCCTGCCTGCAAGCATGCCCAGCTCCTGCAGCCTGTCCAGTTGAGATCCTACCTTTTTGTTAAACGCCCCCATCAGCCTGTCCCTCTCGATCCTGGAGATCATGTCGCGGATCCACTCGCCGCTGGCTGCGCGGCGGTGTGATTTCCCAAGCCCGTGCAGCAGGGCCGCGGCGTTGCGCAGGGCCGACGCGCATCCGAATACCGAGACGCCAAGCACGGCAGCTGCAATCAGGATTCTGTGAAAATCTGCAGGTCCGTACGTGGCGTTGTTCCTTTTGGGGGATGGAAGGCCCGGATCAAACACCCCGGATATCTCGTCCATGACGTGTCCGCCCATGTCCGGATTGTTTTTCAGGGAACGCTGCATGCGGCCTGGCAGGCGGGGCGCGTCTGCACCTCCAGGCGCATCCTGTCTGACCGGGTCCCGTTTCAGGCAACCCGGCAAGCCTTAAATTGTAATTGTTTCGCTTTTTGAAGTAACCGGATGGCCTAGCGGACATCCATGGTACCGGGAATGAATCTAATAATTTCGTACTCGGGATGACAAAGTTAGACCATCGCGATCCAAGTACGAGTGGGTGCCAGTCCCTTCGATCTTTGGAAATGAAGGAACCAGCACGCCGAACATGCTTGGAGGCGGAGGAATTTAAGGCAATGCACGAACACTCCTTGCCGCAAATCCCGCTGGATGCCGGGGCGTGCATGGAACCAGGGTGCAGGTGCTGCCTGCACTGGGCAAAAATGTTCGGCGACGTGCTAGGCCCAACCCGCAAGATCCTGGAGGCAGCCTGCGAAATTGCAGGCGAGTCGGGCGCAGACTGGAAGGAGGCCGGGCGCCTGCAGGCGCTCGTCTCGTCCCTCACAGAGGACAACAAGAGGTACGCCAAGACAAACAGGGATCTCAACGCCAAGGCAAACGGGATCAGCGTCCCCGCGCCCAAGAAGAAGGCCGGTCAGGGAAAGAAGGCCGCCGGCAGGCCCAAGGGGCAGAAACCCACCGTCAACTGCAGGCCAAAGCGCGTGGACCGCGTCGAGGAGATCGACTGCAAGGAGTGCCCCGACTGCGGCGGCGGGCTCTCTGGGAGGGTGACTGCCGAGTACGATCGCATCGTGACTGTCATGCGCGTCCTGTTGGAGAACGTCAGGTACGTCATCAAGCGGCGCTGGTGCCGCGTGTGCAAAAGACAGGTCTCCGGGAGGGTTCCCGGCGCGGCAAAACACGCGCGCCGTTCATCAAACTTTGACGCGGTCATGACGTCCCTGAACATGAATGGCATGTCGCATGCCAGGACCGCAGAATTTGGCGGCGACGCGTTGGGGCACGTAACCTCGCGCTCGTCTGCCTACCGCGGCAAGATCAGGCAGGCCGGGCGCATGGCGCCGGAACGCGATTCGGTAAGGGAGCGCGTGCTGGAGGCGCCACACCTGAACGTAGACGAGTTTCACTGGCCGCTGGGCGGCAAGCGCGGCTACGGGATAGTGGCTCTGGCAAAAAATCACTGCCTCGTGGAGGTGGCCGACTCGCGGGACATCAAGACGCTCCGCCAGACGCTCCCGGGCTACCGGGGAACCATAACGCAGGACTCGTATCCCGGGTGGCTCCACGTGGGATCGTGCCGCCAGATGTGCGTGTGGCACCAGGAACGCCTGGTGCAAAAGGACGTCCTGACCAACCCCGGGGGTGACGTTCCGGCGTTTCTGGACAGGCTGTCGGCAATCCACATGAAGATTTACCGCGCCTCCAGGATCAAGGACCGGCACCCAAGGATCGTCGCTGCCCGCTGCATAGACGCGGAGCTGCGCGAGCTGATGAACGAACCGTTTGCAGGCGACGGGGACGGCACCATCGCCCGGCACAAGAAGAGGTACCCGCGGGAGGGATATTTCATGACCACCTGCCTGCACGTGGACGGCATCGAGCCTGACAACAACGCAGTCGAGAGGGCCAACCGGAGGTTCGTGGCCGTAAGGAGCGACGGGGGCGGGAACCGCTCCAGGAAGGGCATGGATGCCAACTCGATCCTGTTCACGCTGCTGGCAACTGACAGGATCAACAAGGACAGCTTCTTTGATCACCTGGTCCGCTCGTCTTCCGGGGACGGATGAGGCGCCGTCCGACGGCACGTGCAGTGCGTCACGGGGAAAAAGAGTCCACGGTAAGGGGAAGGCTGCACCCGCTCCGCTGCCAAGCAGCCCACTTCAAAAAGCGAAACTATTACCTTAAATTCCAATTCCGTGAAGCCGATATGGGTGTGAGCCCGTTTCTGGTAGTGCATTGACGGGTACTCTCACTCCATTCTTTTAAGCTGCAATGGCATGCGATTTGCACCTGCTGGCAACTATTTTTGGCAACGCCTGCAGGCTCATTGCAGATACGCACGGGACGGCGCGGGCGTGTCCTGCCTGTCAGGCTGGATCTTTTACTTCTGTGTTAACTGCATGGGCACTGCCACCGACACCCGGTACCGCCATGCCCACGCCATGCATCTAGATCATGCAGGCAGGACAAGACATTGGCATGTTTGAGGCTTTCAACATGGGTATTGGAATAGGCATTCTATCCAATCATGCACTAAATTGTTGCTACTTCTGCGTTAACTGTGACACGGGTGTGTGTGGAATACGAAAAGTAGTTCCTCCCTTACTCCACATGATACTCCTCCCCTGTCTGCTCGTCTATTACTATCTCTCCTTTGGGTGGCATCTTGCGCACAAACGCCTGGGCTGGCGTCTCCTCCCCGTCTAGGCCAAGTGACATGTGCGGTCTGTCGTAATTGTACCACTGCATGAAGAGGTCCACCGGGTCGCTCTTGCGCATCATTATCGCCTCAAATTCGGGCAGCTTCCGCTGGATCTCCCCGTGCAGCCTCTCCAGCTTGCCGTTGGTCTGCGGGTGCCTCACGCCTGCCAGAATCTGCTTGATGCCAAGCTCTGCCAGCCTCTTTTCGAACTCGGATGCACCCTTTTTCTTTGCCTCTGATGCGGTGGCGTAGAACTGGGATCCGCGGTCAGTCATTATGGATGCAGGCTTGCCGTGGTTTCTTATCGCCTCGTCCAATACCGACAGGGCGTTTTCTGCCGTTGCGCGCTCAAACGTGCCGTACGCAGTCACGAACCGCGAGGCGTCGTCCTCGTAACACAGGAACCACCTGCCGTCGTCAAGCAGCTTGTAGTCGGTGTGCCACATCGAGTTGGAGTAGGTGCGCTCAAAGCGGATCCACTTGCGGCGCTTGCTCTTGTTGGGCTGTCTGGCAGCCAGATCCTCGTCACGCAATACCATGTGTATGCGGTTGTATGGAATATTTATTCCGGTGACGTCCCTTATGCGCCCGTGCAGGCGTACGGCCCCAACATGGTCATTGCCCTTGGCGCACAGTACCGCGGAGTGTTCCTTCCGGCCGGGAAGGCCGCATGCGGGCCTGCCCATGTGCATCGGATATGCCACGCTGCTGCGTTCCTGTCCCTTGTACCTGGAATACAGCCTCCTTATCCACCGCGGCGACACACCCATGGCCTTGGAGATGCATGAATTGGTGGATCCCTTGTCCTTCTCCGAAAGTATCCACCTTACCTTCGATTCGTCCAGCTTTTTCATGATGCGTACTCTCCGGGTTCCCATATGCCGCCACCGATTGGAGTACATCGTTCTTGCCCACACACCCTTGCTTCCACTCAACACCAGGCTGATCTTGCTTCCAAACACGCCGGCTCCATTGGCTAGGGGAGGAACTACTTTTTGTACAACGTACTTGACACGGGTGTGTCCTAAAGAGATATACTCTAGGATGACAAAAGATATGGATCGGCAGATCACGGCATCGCCTAATGACTACAAAGAAACGCGACCAACGACAGTACGATCTGGTTCAGCAGTACATGCCGGGCCTCATGTTGAATACCGTGCTGGGGATAATCAAAGAGCTTGGGGATCCGTACGCCGTCTGGCCCGGCTTGGGCGGCATGACGGCATACCCGCCTGGCGCCATGGCAGCTGTCTGCATCATGCTTGAGGCACAGCGCACGACCTACCGCAAGATGGTCGGCATTCTCCGAAGTAACGGCGTCATGGCAGCCAGGATGGGCCTGGACAGAATTCCCTCCAAGAGCACGATAGCACGCGCCTACGGCCTGATCCCGGAATGGTACCTGGCAGAGGCACACCGGATTGCCATCATGGATGTGGGGACAGGCTCCTTGGCAGCAGACAGTACCGGGTACTCGTACCTGCGGTTTGTCAGGTGGTTTAACGTCAGGACCGACAGTTTTCGTACCAGAAAGGGATGGGTCAAGCTGCACGCAATCGTGGACATACGCACCAGGGTGATAATCGACTGCATGGTGACTGACAGCGCGGTGGCAGACATAAACGGATTGTACGCGATGCTCGGCAGGCTCGGCCTATACTGACGCGCAAAAGTCTTTGAACAAATGCCCTAGCCAACCGCAAAGTTTCTAGATCAGGCCCATTTCAGGGATACATGGACGACACCAAACTGGAAGAACTCGAAAAGGCGTACAGAAAAGAAAAAGATTACAAGGTCAGAATCCGGATGGTCTCGGTGCGCATGGTTCGCGTGCGCAACATGTCCGTGGAGGAGACTGCCGACATCCAAGGACGTAGCCCAAACTGGGTCCGTAACTGGTTGCGCCGCTTCGACGACGGAGGCCTGCAAGGCCTCCGTGATCTTCCCCGATGCGGACGACCCAGAAAAATTCCGCGAGATGTCATTGACGGAATAATTGAAAAGACGGCCTACCATAGAATCACGCCCTCGGAGCTGCAGCAGAACATACGCAAGGACGCGGGCGTAAAACTTCACATCACGTACGTCAGGAAGATCATGCACCTGCACGGTCTGTCCCCAAAGGCACCGCGAAAGATCCACGTTAACAGGGCAGGCAAAAAAGCCGTGCAGAACTGGAAATACCGCTTCAACAAGCGCGTTTCACGCCTGGAAAATGAGGGATTCACCACGGTAATGGAGGATGAGGCAATTTTCATACACGACGTGATGGTCGGTCGCAAATACTGGTCTCCCGTGGGCCATTCCATAAGCGTGCCGTACACCGGCAGCCACAAGAGGATCGCAGCTTACGGTTCGATTGCCCGGGACGGCAGGCAGTTTTTCCGGACGTACGAGAAATTTGACGGGCCCACGTTTGTCAGGTATCTCAAGGATCTGCACAGGCATTTTGGAAAAGTGGTGGTGACTACAGACAGGGCTCCGCAGCACCGCTCAAAACGGGTAAAGGAATTTCTGCGCAGCAACAGAGACGTCAAGATGATCTATTTGCCAAAGGGATCGCCGTACCTCAACGCGATGGAGGAATGCTGGCACCAGGGAAAGCGCGTCCTGCTTGTCTCAGAATATTACCGGACATTTCAGGACATGCACCGGGCAGTCTCGTTGTATTATCGAACCATTAGGTTCAAGCTTGACATTCTCAAATTTACCAGCCGAAAATATGAAGCATTGTGCACAAACTTTTGATCGTCAGTATAGGCACCGGTGACTTTTGCCTGGATTCTGCATACCTGGCAAGGCTCATGTGCAACATGATATCTGCGATGGGAATGGTGCCCCGCATCAAGCCAAAATCCAACACCATACGCAACGCCAGGGGAAGTCAGTCGTGGCGCGAAATGGTAAGCCTGTACATGGATGACAAGGACAGGTTTGACTCGGAATACCATCAGCGCAGCATCATCGAGGCAGTCTTTGCAGCCCTCAAGAAGATGTACGGGGACAGCACCAGGTGCCGAAAACACGAGAACCGGACAAGGGAGACTGCGATCCGTGTCATGCGCTACAACGTCGAGCTCGTGGCCAGATTCCTGGCAAAAGACGGCAGGCTCACACAGGATCAAATCGCGACACTTGCAGCGTAACCGGCGCGTCTTGACACGCGCCTCCTAGCGGAGCCTCCGCACAGTGTCTTGGATTTGGGGGATTTTATGGGTTGTGAAAGATTGACGGTGCGGCACTGTTGGCGTCGACGGGTTCTGGCACCAATCATGTCTTTGGCATCTTGGCACATGAAATGGCATTTTTTATTACTAGGACACACCCTCTTGACACGGTTAATTGTAGTCCCAAAAGTTGTTCATCTCCCACATGAGGCCCAGAACTGGCATTCTGCCGGGCATCAGGTTGGATTTACTTCTGATCTTTACGGTCATGCCGCGATCGCAGGTCTCACCATGACCATGCAAAGAAGCCGATCCAGATCGCATGATGTACTGCAAGACATGGGACACACAAGCGGATCGCAATGCCTAGTCTCTGGCCATACGGCGCAACTGACTGCCTAGTCGATGTTTGCCCAATGTCAAATTGCGCAGAGTCTAGGCGACTGTAACAAAAAAAGGGAAAAAAGATACGTGATTATCCTCTGCCCATGGCAGCATACTTGCCGGATCTTCCCCTGATGAAGAAGGCTCCTGCAATACCGCCAAATACTGCGCCGGCTATGACTGATGCGCCAACGACGCCGTTTGCATCAAGATATGGTGTTCCTGATCCGGCTCCAGGGTTGTCGGCTGCAGATGCAACACGTGCTGCCTGAAGCTCAAGGGCTTCTTCCAAGGTTAGTGATCCTGTCTCTCCTGCGTCCCCAACGTTGCCGAGATATTGTGCAAATGCCACAGTATTCGCGCCGATGGTGCCGATGAAGAATACAGAAAGGACTGTTGCTGTTAAAAGTACTTTTGTATTCATAGCGTTTACCTACCTGTTTTGAATCAAATAGTTATTTAAAACTTTTTACAGCCACCGAATGTGTGTCCATGTCACCTCCAAAACATGCATGATTATTTGTGATTCGTGCCTAACGGATGTCGGATTGGTGGATACATGCCACAGGAGGTCTGTCTACCCTCGTCAAAAAAGCAACAAAATTCCAAAGATCGTCAGGTGACAGAGATGTCCCGGATCACCGATCCATCATACAACCGATGAATTCCAATGGAAAGTGGCATAGAGAGAAAACAACTACAGGGAAAACAGCATGATACGGTTCCATCTGCATTCCCCAGCATCCTTCCTGAGCGTCTGTTCCTTAGACATCATCCGTAATTGGGCATAATCACGAGATTGGACGCATTGCAGGACAAATCTGGCTGACTGCATGGAATTGCATGTCAATTCGAACTTGCCCGATGATCAAAACTATACGTCAGCCGTGTTTTATTCTGATTGCCAATGTCAAAGCATGTCATTATACGACAAATTAGCAAAAAAGCCCAAACTGTTCATCCGGTGCACTGGACTGACAGTCTCCGAATTTAATTTGGTGGCAGGGCGGCTGGCAAAAAAATACCCCAAGGCAGAGCAAAAGCGACTCGCCAAAAGAAGCAGGGTGCGCGGCATTGGTGCCGGACGCAGGTGGAAACTGGATCTGAAAAACAGGTTTCTTCTGGTCCTGTTTTATTACAGGACATACGCTACGCAGGATCTTCTTGCCATGGTGTTTCAGATGGGCCAGGCTAGCGTGTCCCGCAGCATGGGGGCACTGGAGCCGTCGATCCGGCAGTGCGTTCCGCTTCCGTCAAAGATCTACGCCAACATCAAGGCCACCAAGACGCTTGACGATCTTGAGGAGATCATTCCGGGCCTGACTGCCCTGATTGATGCCTCAGAGCAGCAGATACAACGTCCCGGACGCAAGGACATGGAACGGTCCCACTACTCGGGCAAGGCACACAGGCACACGTCCAAGATCCAGTACACGTCGGCCACAGATGGCCTCATCATTCACAAGACCCGGCATTCCCCGGGCAGGATCCACGACTTTGCAGTATTCAAAAAGAAACACCCGACATTCCCTGACAACCTTCCACGCAAGGACGGGAGCAAGGACAAGGAAAGGATCAAAGTCAGAGAGATCCTGGACAACGGATACCAGGGGATCAACAAAGAATTTCCTGACCGGGATGCAGTAGTGCCGTACAAGAAGCAAAAAGGCGCAGAATTGTCCCCCGAGCAGAAGGAATTCAACAAAAAGCACTCAAAGGCACGGGTGTATGTGGAGCACGCCATCCGCAGGGTCAAACGGTTTCGCATAATGAGCGGTGTCTACCGAAACCGCCTGAAAAAATACGACACCGTCAATGACATCGTCTGCGGATTTGCCAACCTCAGGGTTCTCCTAGTCCGGGAAGCAACCTGATAGGAGTCAAAAAACCTACACAGTATAGGAAAATATGTACAATTTCTAATTACGGATTATGTCTCGTATACAGCAGTCACGTACGAATCCGTTCAGCAACGGTCGTCACACATGCATGCGTCCCGCGTCTCCGGCCCACATCACAACAGGCGTTATATTTTAATGGACAATTCGGCGAACATCTGTAAGAAATACCATGGCCATGCGGAAATGAACAGAACAGAAAAGGGCTCCAAAGACGCTCATGTTGGCAACCGTAAAGTCATGTCAACAAATTCATGGCATGCGTTCCTGGCACTGGAGGCCAAAAGGTTCAGGTATGCCTTCGAGTATGATCCAATCCTTGCAGTGAGTGTCTCGAAGGTAGATCCTCTGCCGCACCAGATAGAGGCAGTGTACAAATACGTACTTGGAAAATCCAGGATACGGTTCATGCTGGCCCATGATCCCGGCGCCGGAAAGACGATCATGGCAGGACTAATAATCAAGGAGCTGAAGATGAGAGGAGACATACGGCGTGTCCTGGTAGTGGTTCCAGGCCAGCTCAAGGAACAGTGGAGATGGGAGCTTCAGGACAAGTTTGATGAGAATTTTACAATAGTGGATCGCAGCAGCTTTGTAGACGGCGGTAGGGCGGACACCTGGGCCGGCGAGAGCCTGATAACCTCGATCGATTTTGCAAAACAAGATGACGTGATATCCTCAATGAATGGCGCCCGGTTTGACCTGATAATAGTAGACGAGGCACACAAGATGAGCGCGTACCTGCATGGCAGCAGCACTGCCAAAACTAGGCGCTACAGACTGGGGGAGGTACTCTCTGTAATGAGCAGGCACATCATGTTTCTGACTGCAACGCCACACAAGGGAGACGCCCAGAACTTCCGCTTGCTTTTGGATCTGCTTGAACCGGGGTTTTTTGCCACAGATGACATGATGGAGGAGTCGATAAAAAATCAGGACAATCCGTTGTTTCTGAGACGTGCCAAGGAGGACATGGTGGACTTTGATGGCAGGCCGCTGTTTGCACCGCGCAGTGTAATGACGCCGGATGTAAGACTCTCGGCCCCTGAAAAAAAACTGTACAATGAAATGTCAAGATACATCACAGAACAGTACAACCTGGCCACCAGATCCGTCAAGCGTCACAACATCACATTTGCACTAATAATCCTCCAGCGCAGGTTTGCATCCAGCACGTTTGCCTTGCTGGAATCCCTCAGAAGAAGAAGGAACAAACTAAGGCAGATGGAAGGCGGAACGGGAAGAAAAGACGCCATAAGACAGGCACAGGCAGGCTCATACGGCTATACAGAAGGAATGACAGAGAAGGAGCAGTGGGACGAGGAGAAAAGATGGGAGTTGATCAGCATGGCCAAAAACAAGAAGGAGCTTGGCACGGAGATTCAGATTCTGGACAGTCTGATAACAATGGCCAAAAAGATCATCGACAACGGGCACGAGGCAAAACTGAACCAGCTAAAGTCAACCATGAAAGAGATGGACAGACACCATCCCGAAAAGAAGATACTGGTATTTACCGAGTCCAAGGACACATTGAACTATCTGGTAAGGAACATACAGGCATGGGGCTACTCGGTAAACACCATACACGGCGCCATGCCGGCCGGTGAAAGAAAGGACGCCGAGACCGTCTTCCGTGACAGGACCCGTGTAATGGTTGCAACAGAGGCTGCAGGCGAGGGAATCAATCTCCAGTTCTGCCATCTGATGATAAATTATGATCTTCCCTGGAATCCCAACAGGCTTGAGCAGAGAATGGGCAGGATACACAGGTACGGCCAGAGGTTTCCAGTGTCAGTATTCAATCTGGTGGCAGCAGATACCCGGGAGGGGGAGATAATGCAGGTGCTCTTTGAAAAACTCGAAGAGATAAAGAATGCCATGGGAAGCGACAAGATCTTTGATGTCATAAGCGAGGTTGTTCAGGGAAAGAGTCTCTCGCAGATGCTGCTGGATGCGACAGTCCGTGCAAGAAAACAGTCAGAGATAATCTCGGAGTTGAGTGACTCGGTTGCAGTAGACAATGAACGTGTAATCGACTACATGAAAGATGGTCTGGCCACCAAATACATCGACCATACCAAACTAAGGGGGATACGCGAGAAGGCACTGGAGAGGCAGATGGTGCCAGAATACACCAGGTATCTGTTTGGGAAGATATTGGAGACTGCCGGGGGCCGGATTGACGGAAATGGCGATCTGGCATCCATTCAACTGCCAGGCGGTATACTCGGACTGGCAAGGACAAAACACGGCAGGCAGATATTGCCTTCGTATGAGACAGTCACATTTGACAAGAAGGTTCGAATGGCAGAACCCGGCATCGAACTGATTACCTTTGGGCATCCCGTATTTGATGCAGTGCTGGACTGGGCAGAGCAGGAATACACAGATGCCGCACTGGGCGGATCCGTGTTTGTGGATCCGACAGGCATGATGGATGGCCATCTGGTGTTTTGTGAAGGCAGTGTGACTGACGGAACCGGAAGACTGGCAGGCAGGCAGATGCTTGCCTGTTTTGTGGACAGGGCAGGCAGCATTAGAGCCGTCTCCCCGTCAGTAATGCTGGATCTTGTCATGCACCCTACAGCCTACGATCCCGGAGAAGATCATGACAGGGTCAGGAAGATGGCAGTTGTCAAATCCGCCGAGATGATGGCAGATTACGCAGGCACCCTCTCCGGAGAGCGTGACAGACATGCAATGATAGTGCAAAGGTACGGAATGAAGTCGCTAGACACCCACATGGACATGATAAGGGACGACATCATGGTACTGCTTGCAAAGAAACGAAGGGGTGCCAAGGTGGATCTGGCCATCAGAAACAAGAGGGAGAGCCGCAGAAGATACAGGACTGCCAGAAGGGACATGGCCATGCAGGCAAGGATGGATGGGAATCTGAGCATCGGCAGGACATCGGTGATGGGAATCGCCCGTGTGTTGCCCGGATCTGAGGATGCTGCACGCCTCAAACGTCAGGCGCTTGATTCCCTGATCAAGTTTGAGCGTAGCCACGGCAGAAAGCCCGAGCTCGTATCAGGGGAGGGCTACGGTTTTGATGTCAGATCGATAGACCCCAACGGATCCACCCGGTACATCCTGGCAAAGCCGGTAAGCACGACCGGACCTGTAGTCTTTACTCCCAACGAGTGGCTCCGAACAAAGACACTCCAGGAAAACTGTTATCTGTATCTGCACAGTGGCGGCAGGAAGAAGCCATATGTATTAAGAGATCCGGCAGACGTGCTGACAGTGATGGATACACCATCAGGATACGAAGCCGATCAGGGTCAGGCAATGGCACTGGCAGACATGACGGGTCCAGGCAAATTCCCCACGTCAGTCTCAAAGGGATCCAAGCACAGATGCGCCATATAGTCTTTTGATGCATTCCCCTGGCTGCATCGAATCTGCATGATGCCTGCCAGCCACTGCAGCCCCCCACCAGGCAAAGAGCAGGCTACTGCATTCCTGCAGGCATCTTCACATGTTGCATCCTGCGGGGTTTGGTACAGAACCGCGCCCGGAATCACGTGCAGTGCAACTACGGATGCAAAATCGTCAGTCTTTACAGGGATTGTTACGGACAGATGCTACATGCCCCTTATGAGTTCCAGCAGGACACGCCTGCCAGAGTTCTCATGCCTGATATTCAGTATCAGTTCCTCATACAGGCGATCCTCGCCGGGAATCGCCTTTATACTGGCAAGGTGCCTGCAGACACGCTCGTAGTGATCCCTGCCGGTCGTACTTTTGGCAAACCGCCTGATCAGCGTGCCATACGCGGCAAAATACCTGCCAGAATACGCCGGTGCCAGTTTTGTGCGGTATGCTGCAAACAGATCCACGTCATCAAGGGACTCTAGCAGGTTCATGGCCTCATCTGCCATGCTCCCCTTCAGATAAGCATTAACGGCCATGCCCGGATCTGGTTTTTCCCTAAACCTCATGACAACGGCCTCCACATCGGCATGCCAGTCACATGATGCATCCCTGATCCTGAAAAAGTACTTCCAATCACCTGTTGCCACAAACATCTCCCTGAGTGCAGAGACATACTCCGGGGCGGTTTCAGGATAGAGCTCAAGGGCTGCCTCCATCACCTCCAGATTGTCGGGAAACGCATCTGTGGCATTATGGATTGCCTGCAGGATTTGGTCCGGATCGGCGTCGTGTAGCATGCCAAGATACCTGACGCACAGTCTGTTGTCCAGATAATGGAATTTCTCTAAAAGCGAGACAAGTTCAGTCATCCTGTTCAGCCTCTCAAGTGCATCTGCCTGCATGTGCACCATTTCTGCCATCGTGCCATCCTGCACGGGACCGTCTGCATGCAGATGCGAATCGATTGTGTCGTGCAGGAATACAGTGTCCTCGTCTGTGGTGCAGACTGTCTCAAGGGCGCTGCGGTAGTACGGGACGAACCGGACAGGCCTGCCTTCCATAAGTTTTTCAAACAGGTACGAGATGTGTTCGTGTTTTTTGCCAGCCGGCATCTCCTTCCGGATTATGGATTCGGCCATGCCGTCCAAGGCCTCCATGAAGCAGTCAGTGTAGTATCTGCCCGAATCGTCTACGGCACCCATATTTTCGGATATCTTCTCTGAGATCGTCTGGTACATCTTTGCTGCATCTGCAAACTCGCCGCCGGACTGGCTTGCCCGGGCATTGTCAAAATATCGATCAAAGTTCAGGGGATGACTAATCTTGCCATCGGATCCTTTCGCACCGGAATATAGCCGGTCCATGCTGGATTTGTAGTTGGTTACTGGGCGCACATGTCCCAGTCCGAACGTGTCGACAAATCTCTGCCGTACGGATTCATCCATAATCATCACATCAGTCAGAAACTCCACTGTCTTCTCTGGCGGCACAAGGGTGACCATGTGCTTAACGGTAGACACCCGGGTCTCATTATCGCTTAAAATCTCCTCAAGATTTTCAATCAGATGTATCATGGCAGCGACTATGTGCTTGCACGCACCGTAGTAGTACTCGCTGTAAGAGCAGGTGCAGCCTGCATTGACTCCCAGAGCCCGGTCGCCACGGACTGCCACGGTGTAATCACTCTGTCCGGTCACAACAGCATGCAGCGTATCTGCCACGAGGCGCACAAAACGTACTCTTCCGGATCTATAATAGGACTGCCCCCTCTGGTACACATGTGCGGGGCACAAGTCCTGTATCATCGATCTGGTGAGATGCGCTGTCCAGTCCTCCTGTGCGGCCATACGAGATAATACCGGTCGTACCAATATAGAATTTTTTTGAAATGCGGCAGGGGCCGCATGGTGCAGTCCGGTTCTACACATGCCGTGTGGATGCAACCTGGCATGGACTGACGTCCTGGCATCCGACAGTGGGACACACATGACAATTAAATCCATGCCAACAAGTAACGTTTAATTCCACTACACAAACCAATCAGCCCATGGGTAGAATGCATACACGCAGACATGGAAAGTCACACTCGATCAGACCAATCGTGCTGAGCACCCCGTCATGGGTCACGCAGAGTACGTCAGATATTGAGTCATTGGTAGTCAAATACTCCAAGGACGGCATGACGCCAAGCCAGATTGGAATAAAGCTCAGGGATCAGCACTCCATACCCCTAATCAAGGCAGTCACCAAAAAGAGCATGGGGCAGATTCTGGAGGAGAAGGATCTAAGACCGGACATGCCTGAGGATCTTGAGAACATAGTCAAGAAAGCAGTAGGCCTTCAAAAGCACCTCAAGGCAAACAAGGGAGACAGGAGAAACGTCAGATCATTGGAACTCATCGAGGCCAAGGTCCACAGGCTCTCAGTATACTACAAAAGAATCGGGCGAATTCCCAAAACCTGGAAATATAAATCTGTGGTAGCCCAATTGGAATAATGGCAGAATCGCTTGAAGAATCACTTTCACTCTTTGAAGACAGAATATCAGAATGCATAAAGTCCGGAAGGCCGATCCTTGTCACAACCCACATTGACTGCGACGGGCTGACATCAGGTGGAATCATCACAAAGGCCCTTATCAGGGCGGGTGCCAAGTGCACAGTCAGAACCGCCAAGGAGTTCAACAAGGACACTGCAGAGTCATTCAGTAACGACTCCAGGGATTTTCACATCATAACAGATCTTGGAGGCGGTTTTGCAGATGATTTGAACCGTATTCTGGGCGACAACTGGTTCATTCTGGATCACCACCAGATTCCCGACGCGGAGATGGACAATCCCAATGTCATCAATTCCTGGAGATACGGAATCGACGGAGGGGCGGACATCTGTGCAGGCGGAATGGCATATCTTGCAGCAGTCTCCCTAGATCAGAGAAACGAGGATCTTGCCGCAACTGCAGTAGTCTCGGCGCTGGGAGACAGACAGGACCAGGGTGAGAGAAAGTCACTCGTAGGCAAAAATTTTGAGATTGCAGAGACTGCAAAGCGTCTAGGCATGCTTGAGGTGGATCTGGATCTTCTGCTGGTCGGCAGGGAGACCAGGCCGCTGCCAGACGCATTGGCATTTACCTCGCAGCCATTCATCGACGGGCTGACATGGAACAGGGCCGCATGCCTCTCCATTCTCAACTCCTCAGGGGTCCGGCTCAAGGACGGCGGCAGGTGGAGGGTTCCTGCAGAACTTGAAGAGGAGGAGAAGAGACAGGTAATAGAGTCAATCTGCAGGTTTGCCTCAGGAGGCAACGCCACCGAGATAGCCTCAGAGATGATAGGATACACATACACGTTTCCAATGGAGGACAGGAGAAGCTTTCTGAGGGAGTGCAGGGAGTTTTCTACCATGCTCAACTCATGCGGAAGGATAGGCCGCTCCAGCATCGGAATCTCGGTGTGCATGGGAGACAGGAACATGGCCCTGAGGGAGGCAGAAACCATCCTCAAGGAATACAGGAGCAGAATCAAGGATTACATGAATATAATATCAAACGAGAGGTGGAGGGTTTTGGAGAAGGATGACTACATCATGGTCAACGGTCAGGGAGTGGTGCCGGAGATGATGACAGGTACCATCTCATCACTGATTGCAGGATCCCCAAGGAATACTGGAAGGGTGGTCATTCTAAGGGCAGACGGAGACGGCAACACGGTAAAGTTCTCCTCAAGAAAGGCCATCGGATGCAGATCGGAGATAAACCTGAGCCACCTGATGGGCGCAGGGGCGCGGAGTGTTGGCGGCGTTGGCGGAGGCCACAGCATGGCAGCAGGGGCCAAGATAACCAAGGACAAGCTGGATGAGTTTCTAAACTATTTGGAGGAAAACATTGCTGTGTCAGGTGCAGATAGTCATAAATGAGATCTCCGCAGAGAGGGCCAGGGCAGTAAGAAGCGCCCTGGAGCCGGACAACGTGAATATTCCAGAGGGGCTGAGCATCAAAATTGAGGATGCCGGCGACAAGCTGATATTCAACTTTGAGAGTGCAGGAGACATGGGACACCTGATAGGTACGGTAGACGAGATACTTGGACACGTTGGGGTCGCGCTGAAGGTGATCCAGTAGTGCTTGACCCCAAACTGATCAGGGAGAGCCCCCAGGCGATACGGGAGATGCTCAGGGCAAGATCAATGGACTTTGATCTGGATGCCCTGGTAAGATCAGACATGGAGAGGCGCAGGCTGATCATCCGTACAGACCAGCTGCGCCAGAAGAGAAACGAGGCTGGACAGGCCATTGCAAGACAGAAGAAGGCAGGGGAGGATGCAACAGCTGCCCTGGCAGAGATGAAGGGCGTCTCAGCAGAGATTGCAGCACTGGAGTCAGAACAGCAAAGGGCAGAGGAGACGTATGCCAGACTTGCATTTACAGTTCCCAACCTGGTGGATCAGACGGTCCCTCCTGGCACCGACGAGAGCTTCAACAGGAAGGTACGGAAATGGGGCAGCATTCCGACATTTGGCTTTGAGGCGCGCGACCACATCGACATCTCCGAGACCCTGGACCTGGTGGATCTCAAGAGGGCGGCAAAGGTGGCAGGCGCCAGATTCTACTACCTGAGAAATGATCTGGTAAGACTCAACCAGTCCCTAATCCACTTTGCACTTGACTTTCTTGCCAAGAGGCAGTACTCTCTGGTACAGCCTCCGTACATGATAAATCGGGAGTCCATGGAGGGCGCAGTGATTGCAGAGGACTTTGAGGATGTCATATACAAGATAGAAGGCGAGGATCTTTACATGATAGGCACCTCCGAGCACGCCATGGCCGCAATGCACTCAGGCGAGATTGTTGGCGGGGCGGACCTTCCCATCAGGTATGCCGGCGTCAGCCCGTGCTTCAGGAAGGAGGCAGGGGCCCACGGCAGGGATCAGAAGGGGATATTCAGGGTGCACCAGTTTGAGAAGATCGAGCAGTTTGTGTTTGCAAGGCCGGAGGACTCGCGCAGGGAGCACGAACAGATGCTGGAGGCGGCAGAAGAGTTCTACCGGATGCTGGGCATCCCGTACAGGGTGATGCTGCTCTGCGCAGGGGATCTGGGAAAGGTCTCGGCAAAGACATACGACATAGAGGCGTGGATGGCAGGACAGAACGCCTACAGGGAGATAGTCTCGTGCTCCAACTGCCTCGACTACCAGGCAAGGAGGCTGAAGATAAGGTTCCGGGACAAGACAAACGAGGAGACGCAGTACCTGCACACTCTCAACAGCACTCTTGTGGCAACTACCAGGGTGATGGTCGCCATCATCGAGGACTTTCAGACAAAGGACGGGCATGTCAGGATTCCAGATGTCCTGCAAGGATACATGGGAGACCAGAAGGAGATGGTGCGGATCTGATGGTGTGGTTTTGCGGTTTGCACAAATGCATCACTTGTACCGGGATCGATAATCCAACATACCCTTATATTTTGGGCTGGAAGGTCAATACTAATTGGCACGCAGAAAGGGAAGGGTAAAAGACAAGTGGAGAGAGAAGCGTTGGATCACAGCATATGCTCCTGACTCGTTTAACAACGTGCCAATAGCGTACATTCCAATCACGGACGACAAGAACGCCGAGGGCAGGGTCATCGAGGTTACCCTCTATGACATCCTCAAGGGGGACTCCTCACAGCACCAGTACAAGATATACTTCCAGATTGACAAGGTCGACGGTGACAGCGCCACGACGATCTTCAAGAGGTTTGAGTATTCCAAGGAGTTTCTGCGAAGCCTGGTCAGGCGCGGATCGTCCAAGATCAACTTTATAATCGACATCAAGACCAAGGACGGTTACATATTTCGAATCAAGATAATCGCACTCACCCACAGGCAGCTCAACACGTCCAGAAAGCATGCCCTCAGGCTAATCGCAAAGGATGTAATCAACAACACGATTCCAGACATGACGATTGCGCAGTTTGTCCAGGCCACATGCTACAGCAAGATCAACTCGGACATTATGGCCGCATTCAAGAAGGTAATAAGGATAAGACACGTGGGTCTTGAAAAGGTAAAACTTGTCCGAACCGCGGCAAAAGAGACCATACTGCTCAAGGCATAACCGCTTGAGCCGGAAGATTGAGGTTACAGTCGACGTAATAGTGCACTCTACTGAGGACGTTTCAAAGATCCTGCAGGCCTTTGAAGACGTTCTGGGATTGGAGGCAGACGGCTTTGCAGTGAGCCACACCACCGGATACTTTGGCAACCAAATAACCATGCTGGGCTGCAGGCTTACAAAGGGGCAGGCAACAGAATTCGTCAGAAGAATGACAGGGCTGCTCTCTGACGGGCAGGTCGATTCCCTGATTAATCAGATACCGGAGAGGACGGCAAACTCCCGATTCCACATGAGGCTGGACAAGCAGGATCTGGTCAGGGGGATCGCATCAGTGACAGACGACGGCTCCATAAAGATAGGAATCCAGACTCCCATCTACTGCAAGGATGACACGGTAGGGGCGTTTTTAGAGATTCTAAGGATGTGACATGCGCCAGAGGTATCCAAGCAGGTTAAATAGGAACCCGTACAGCATTCCTTGGGAATGAGGAGATAACAGCCGCTCCAGTCTGAGCCGCAGCCATGATGACCCCGCGACGAACCGACCCGTACTGCTGATGGTATTGTTTTAAATACCGATGAACAAGACTTGATCATCATGACAGACTATGATGTCATAATTGCAGGAGGCGGCCTTGCAGGAACGATTACGGCACAGGCCATATCGCACTACTCCAGACAGAACATCAGGATACTGGTGGTGGACAGGAACCCGCAGTTCATGCCGGGAAGAAAGTCGCTTGCAGGATGGGTGTGTGGTGACGCGTGCTCAAAGGAGGCAGTGGACTTTATGTCAGAGAGGATCGGAGTGAGATGGACCAAGCCGGAGATCGAGCATGACGTCAAGGGGGTCATGGCATACTCGCCGGACATGGAGACTGCAATACCCTTTGACGGGGACGGATTCATGCTAAACCGCCAGAGGCTACCTGAGATTCAGAACGCAAGATGCACAAGCGCCGGAATCGAGTTTGAATATGAGATCAACCTTATGGGAATGACATATAATGACGGGCAGGTAACCGGAGTGCGCGGGATCGACAACAAGACCAGGCAGCCCTTTGTCAAGACTGCAAAAGTCGTGGTGGATGCGACAGGAGTCACATCGATGCTCAGAAACGGCATCAAGAACACCACCCGGATTGAAAGACGCATCGACAGAAGGGATCTAGAGTCGACTGGCAGATATATAATGTACTTTGAACCCGGCCAGAAGAACCTGGCAGAGTTTGATCCGGACTATTGCATAATTCATCTTGACCAAGACATCGCACCTGGCGGCTACGGGTGGGTGTTTCCAAAGGGAGACGACAAGGTCAACATCGGACTGGGCGTGGAAAAGTCATTACTGGAAAGACGGAACAAGAGACTTGGAAAGAGTGACAACGTCGAGTCCCTCATGAAGGAGTACCTTGCTAGGAATACTGTGATTAAAAACCCAAGGCTGTCAGAGGATGTAGTTGACATCAACAACAACTCCGGAATCTTCCAAGTGTCAGTCAGAAGGCAGAACGACTGCATGGTGTCAGGCGGATACGTCATGGTGGGGGATTCTGCGTGGATGCCAAAACCGATTGACGCAGGCGGTATAGGCCCTGCACTGATTGCAGGAACAATACTTGGAAACAACATCACGCAGGCCATCGAAGCAGGCGATGTCTCAGAGGCCGGCCTATGGAAGTACAATCTGGACTTCATAGAGGAGTACGGATACAAGACGGCAGGCCTTGAACTGTTCAGAAGACTTGTCCAGCAGATGACCAACGAGCAGATAAGCTACGGCATGAAGCACTTTCTCGGAAATCTTGACGTGGAGGCGATAAGCAAGGGCGAACATCCTGACTTTTCCGGACTGGGAAAGGTCGGGATGATCATCAGGGGCGTAATGAACAAGACGGTTGCAGACGGCCTCAAGTTCACATCAAAGGAGAACCGGTGGCTGGTCGAACACTACAACAACTATCCCACAAGGCCCGAAGGCTTTGAGGAATGGAACAAGGCACTCCATAAGAGGATGGATGCGGCCTTTGAAAGGGTCGGAGCGTTTGGCAACTAGGAAGGCTACTTTAGAGCGGTTCCCGTTTCATCTGCAGGCGCCAGGATGTCATCTGACATTCCGGTGAGTTACCATGCATCGGATCGAACCCAAGCAGACAGTCCCGGTAATCTTGGGCAGGGGTGCAATACCGTCCAATTAATATTAAATACCGAATGAGTCCACTCAGACTCAGTTTGATACAGTATCTCGACTGGAATAACTCTATTGGCATTCTTGAAAAGGCCTACGAGGCTGGGCTCTTTGTGCTGATCATAGGTCCAAAGGGGACCGGAAAGACGTCTTTGGTCAGGGAGTTTGCAGATAGAAAGAACCTGAAGTTGGAGTCGATAAACTTCAGCCTCCGAACCAGAGAGAGTCATCTGATCGGAACAAAGACCCTCAATGATGGAACCGTCACGTTTGAGGAGGGGCTTCTGACCAGATCGATGAGGGAGGGCGGCATGCTGTATCTTGATGAGGTTAATGCCGCAGAGGCAGACGTCCTGCTAAGGTTAGACGAGGCACTTGATGACAGGAGACAGATAGTTCTAAAAGAATCCACAGGAGAGACCGTCAGGGCAGACAGCAACTGGTTTGTGGCAGCAACCATCAACCCGCTGACACATACTGGAACAAAGGAGCTTCCGCCTCAGCTTCTGAGCAGGTTTCCAGTCAGAATCAGTCTGGAGTATCCCCCGGAGAAGACGGAGTTTGAGATTGCAAGGAACCACATAGCAGGCAGCCACGATGAGGAACTGCTCCAAGCCATCAGACTTGCAAACACGCTCAGAGAGGCAGCGGCAGTAGAGGAGCTCTTCTACTCGCCAAGCCTGAGGGAGACCATAGCATTTGGGCGGCTGCTTGAAGACGGCATGCCTGCAAGAAAGGTTGCAGAATTTGTATTTGGAAACGTATACGCCCAGTGGGGCGGCATAGAACACCAGAAGGTAAGCGACATCATAGCATCCATGTTTGGTGGTTGAATGCAGCCGGTTCGACTCCAGAGGGACTCCCTGATGGACATTGCAATGTTTCTGGTGCGAAGGTGGTCTGGAAGGCAGGACATGACAGTACGGATATCGGATCGGGTGGGGACTAGAACCAGTCTTGCAGACAGCAGGGTGATCATCACGGCACCGGACAAGAGAATCGGTGATGATTTTCAGAGGTACAGGCAGTTCAGGGCCTCGCTCTGGTACGAGGCCATGAGGGCAAAACACTGCCAGAAGATTCTAAGCAATGACCATGCCTTTGGGTTCATCCTCAATACCATGGAGACTCGGAGGGTGGAGGGTCTTGGGAGAAGGCTGTGGAGGGGAATGGACGGGGAGATCATCTTCAACTATGCATGCACGCTGGCAGAGAGGCCGCAGCTTCACACAGTATACGGAGGTGCAAGAATAGTAGAGGCGTTCTACCAGCAGTTCATGTTTGGCACGATAAAAGGCGAGGTCCAATCAAGCCGCCTTGAGAAGATCAGGGAGGCTGCATCCCATGCATGCAGGGTCACAGATCAGGCAGTCAGGGAGGAGCGCGACACCAAATGGCTCGAGGGCCACGTAGGCAGGATCATAAGGATACTTGAGATTGACTCGCTCATGACCATTCCAGTGTCTCTGCCGTTCATGAAGGCAGGAATGGCCCTCACCGAGGAGGAGTTGAGAAGAATCATCAAGATCGTCGCAGGCAACAGGGAGGGCGACTTTGGATCTGCAGACCCGCATGCAGTCATGAAGGGCGATGACATACATGACGAGTACAGGGTACTGTTAGACGAGACGCAGAGGAATCAGAACAAGGGGCTTGCCCCCGAGCCTGTGGGGATCCAGACGCCTTCGGGGAAGGATGTTGATGAGACTGCAATGTATGACATGCGGCTCATAAGCGGCCTGAAGACCAAGATGAGGGAGTGGAAGTCAGGATGGACCGAACAGCATGTGCGCTCCGGCGACGAGTTTGACGAGGAGGGCTACATCGATGGGGGCAGCCCGTTTCTTACAGACATAAGAAAGTCCATCAGGACAAGGATAGTGATCCTGCTTGACCACTCCTCAAGCATATCCTCAGATGCCCTCGAGTACAAAAAGGCAACACTGGCCCTCTGCGAAGTTCTCTCCTTTCTCAAGGTGGGATTTGCCGTGTATGCCTTCAGCACCCAGAGCAGGTCAATCGTCTGCTGGTCGATAAAGCCGGAAGGCGCAAAGTGGAACAGGACTGCTGCCAGGCGGCTGGCTCAGATAGTTGCAAACGGCTCCACCCCACTGGCAGAGATATACGACAGGATATTTCCAGTCATGCAGACAAAGAGTCCGGATATCCTCCTGACCCTGACTGACGGGGAGCCGTCTGATCCGGACGCGGTAAGGGGCATGATAAAGACGTTGAAGGGTCTGGGAATCAGCATGGTGGCGCTGGGCCTGGGTCCCAACACCGTAAGGGCCACCATGATTGCAGGCAACCTCAGGCATCTGGGCTATGAGAAGACCGTGGCAGTCAGCAGGCTAAGGGACATACCGGGCAAGGTCATGAGTATCCTGCAGACGTGATCACACATGCAGCACAATGGAGAAGATACGGCATGGTGCCATACAGGATACCGGCGAGTATGCCGCCTGTCACCGCACTGCCAGCAGATATTTTATATGAGCCCCAGACTGCCTTGGAGGCATGGGCGAAGGTGTCGACAGGGATCTGCTTGAGCGGTTTGAGCAGGGGATATGGAGCAGGATGCCACATCCCGGAGAGGGACAGGCAGGAATTGTCAATGCGACCCCCTTGACTGACCTTACAGAGGATCTCAGGGAGTGTGCAAGGCAGATCTACAAGACAGACCTGCCAGACGACCTGAGAGTGTTTGGCAAGTTTGACTCCAATCTGCCTACAGGCTCCATCAAGATCAGGCCCGCAGTCTACATCATCCATGACGCCATCAGCACAGGAAAGCTGAAGGGCGGGCAGACTGTAATCGAGGCAACCTCAGGCAACTTCGGGATAGCCCTTGGGGAGATGGCCAAAATGGGACTGACTGTAGTCTCGCTGGTCTCAAGGAGGCTGCAGGAGGGAGTCTTTGAGGAGCTTCGAAACGGAAGTATTCGCATAATGGATCTTGACATGGACGTATGTCCTGCACCTGGAATGGAGGGTAGTCAGAACATGCTTGCAGCACGCGCAGCAGCTGCCAACATACGCTCACAGCTGACAGAGATGGGCTTTGATCCTGCAACCTTTGATGAGGCATACAAGGAGATAGAGGCGCTTCTTGCATCACAGGACATCATAAACCTGGCAAAGGTGCTTGCAAGGATATACGGGATGTTCTGTCCTGAGCAGTACGACAATGAGATGAACATAGAGGTGCACAGGAGAATTACTGCAGCAGAGATAGACCAGCAGCTGCAGACGGACGGCCAGTCGCTGGGCGACTACAAGGTATTTTGTGCATTTGGCACAGGAGGCACGTCGGGAGGAATTGACAGATACATTCAGGACACGTACGGGGAAAAATCCGTGCATCTGGTATTTCCGCCTGCAGGCCAGGATGTTGCAGGCATCAGAACTCGGGACAAGGCAAGCGGGCTTGGCCTGTACAGGCCGGAGATATATGCAGGAGAACACGAAGTCGACTTTGAGCAGGCAAGGCCCCTTTTGAAGTTCCTTGTAGACAAGGGCCACGACATAGGCGAGAGCAGCGCATTGGCACTTTATGCCGCAATAGGGATGGCGCACTCGGGAAACGGTACAAGATTTGTAGTAATAATGGCAGATGGCATACAAAAGTACAAAAAGAGTATGGAGGAGGCCGCAAAGAAAAGTCACCGCACCCAGGTCTCCCTGCAGGACGCCGCATCAGGCATATCCGAATATGACAACATAATATGGGTCCACACCCAGTACACTCCAAAGGAGGAGGGGCTGGAGCTTATTGCAAGGTCGCTTGGCGTGGACAAGTCAAGGATTACAGTGCCCAAGGCAAGCACCATAGGGAGGTTGCTCATGACGCAGCAGATTCCAGAGGACCTTGCCGGATCCCTGGGCACAGGCGGCAAGTCCCTGCTGGTATGCATGGCAGGAAACACGTCACTCATGGCAGTCAACATACTTACAAACAAGGGCATGGCCGCAGAGAGCCTTACCGGTGGAATAACCAACCTCCCGGATGGAATGGGTGTAAATCCTGGCAGGTTGGTAAGAATGGCTACAGAGTAGCGCCTTGAAGTGTCTCTCGGTATGCCAGCCGTTTGCAGATCTTATCACGTCAGGTAGAAAGAGCATTGAACTGCGGGTGTGGAACACCAGGTTCCGGGGTGATTTTCTTGTACATGCCCCCCTCAGGATAAGAACGGCAGACTGTGCAAGACTTGGTGTTGACAAAAGACCGGTCACAGGCGCCATTGTGGGGATGGCCGAGCTGTACGATGTGAAAAGGTATGACACGGCAGAGTCCCTCAGCACAGACGGCAGTCTTCACCATGCAGGAGACGATCATCCTGTCAGGGCTTTTGGATTCATGCTCAGAAACCCCAAGACGTTCATGGTTCCCGTTCCGTACACAGGACGGCTGGGCTTCTTTGAGGCCAAACTGCCAAAGGCAGTCATTGATGAGTACAGTGGTGTCTGACAGATTATTGACGAGTAGCACAGATGTAAGTGGATGGGACACCGCTACACGGGCACGGGCACAGCCGCAAACGTCCGATGCATGGAGGAGTTATCGGCGGCAGTCTTGTTGGGGAAGTGTCATTTTTGCTTTCTGGGAACCGGTACCGTGCAGCGTACGATGCCATCCATGCAGGTGCTGTGTGGTGCATGCCCGGATTATGTGAATGGCTCCTGACCGCACCCTGGATTATACGGTAATGGTACATACTCAGGTCCCGGTATTGTCTAGGCGTAAACATGTACTGTTTTACGTATATTCACGCCTGAGTTTGAGGGGGACCTGAGTATGTACCGGTAATGCACAGATAACAATTTAATCGGGAATCGTCACAGACGGGACATGGTAACAGGCTATCTCATGCTCAACAAGAACGTCATCATATCCCTAATAGCCTCAATTTCGCTCTCGGCGGTGATCGCAGAGGCGTTAAGCGAGCAGGAGGACTATCTGAACTCCACGTATACTCTGATTGCAGGATATATCGTCTATTACACCGTATTCAGTACATTATACTATATCGACAACAGGAAGGAGTATCGGCTTGAGTCCGGCGGGACTGACACGGTAAGACTCAGAACCGACCTGAAGAAGATCATCTTCTCTTTCGGGATAGGCGAGACAGCATATGCAGTCATCAGATGGACCGGGCTGTATTATCTTCTCACCATTGGACAAGAGCCGTACATCGCCTCGATCATATCTCAGACCATAGCCAGCATCACACTGCTTGCCATGATCAACATGACTGCAAGGAAGACCAAGCTGTACTAGGTGTAACATCTGCAGGCAGGCAGGCAAGTTGCCCATGTGATTCTTTCGAGTGACCGCATTCCTCCCGGCGTTGCGCAACTGCATGACATGTACATCCTCCTCCTCCCCATCTGCAGTCGCAAACAATTCATGATGCGTATCTGCAGACCCTGGGGAGGCTTGAATGGGAAATTTTGCTAGTATATATAAAGGGTATATTTAAAGTAGATGTCATGCCCCAGACCAAGCCAATTGTAAATGTAGAGAATGTTGTTGCATCAGCATCAGTGGATCAGAAGATAGATCTAATCAAGATTACCGAAAAGTTTCCCGACACAGAGTATCATCCAGAGCAGTTTCCAGGACTGGTTTTTAGGCTGGCCGAACCAAGAACTGCCACACTAATATTTCGAACCGGTAAGATGGTGTGCACGGGGGCAAAGTCAGAAGAGATGGCAGTCAAGGCTGTAAATACAGTGGTACAGAAGCTCAGAAAGGGTAGAATCAGGATAAAAAACGACGCAGTGGTGACCGTCCAGAACATAGTGGCTGCAATCAATTTGTGTGGAAGAATCCACCTTGAAAAGGCTGCAAGAACTCTGCCAAGAAGCATGTACGAACCCGAGCAGTTCCCGGGACTCATCCACAGGATGCTTGACCCAAAGACGGTAATACTGCTGTTTGCATCCGGCAAGCTGGTATGCACTGGAGCCAAGAAGGAATCAGACGTATTCCGCTCCGTTCACAATCTGCACTCGCTTTTAGAGGAAAAGGATCTGATGATCTACGACTAGTCTCACTTGAGTAGATTGGCTGCAGACAAATTAGGTGCAGACAGGGAAGGTCTTACCCCGGAATCGGGGTTTGCCTTGGTCGGAATAGATTATCTTTCGGATTCCAGAGGCCAGCTGTACCTGATCGAGCACTTTGAGATGTATCAAGATGCACTGAAGGCAAAGAAGGACAGAAAGAATCCCGACGAATACCTTGTACTGTACAGGGGAACAGACGGGGAGTTTTGCTACAGATGATGCCGCATTATGCAATTGTGCCGGCCCTCAGAGAGCATCACTTTAAACCCGATGGCGCGATTTGCCATGACACGCAGACTGGGAGGTTCTGTCACGCGACTGGAACACTGCCGACATGCTATTATCGGAAAGGCGGCCGGCACTTTCGGATGCCTGTCATGAGACCCTACGGATTAAACGTAAACTCCTCAGATACCCTGTCGACTCCGTTGAATGCCTCTAGTGTATATATCCCGGAATCAGTCCACCCCTGACCTCCTGCAATGGTAAGAGTCGAGTACTGGTTGCCCCGTACTGATACTGTTTCAGCCCAGATAGTCTGTCCGTCAGGACTTTCGATTGAGAGTGTAATGGCATCAGAGTCTACGGATGCACCGCTAATCACGATAAGATCCAGCCTGTCATACGATGTAAGATCGGTTGCAACAGAGAATGCCGGCATCTCTGGAGGCGGGGGTTTTTCATCAGGAGGATCACCTGGGAGTGGAAAGCCACCGGTGCTGTTAAATGATACTGCAGCAGTGATGATGCCTATCAGAAGTAACGCTGCAATGCCAAGCACGAGTTTTCTTTTCATCGACCAGGACATGATGCCTTTGAGACCATGTTGTGGTTTGGTCTTCACGACCAGTTGGGGCAGAGTTGGATTTGGAATCACGACATCAGGGTGCACCGGTACCTCTTTTTCAGGCTCGGGCTCGGGCTCGGAGGTCTGGGTACTTTTGGTAAGATGTTCATCAACCAGGGTTCGGACATAGTTTCTTTCATAGTTGCTAATGGCCTCGTTATTCTTACACGCCCTGTAGATCTGTCTCAGTATTCTGTCATCCCCGAATCCTACATCCATTAGTCTCTGCACATCATGCAGAAGAGAATCCGCCATGCGATCCATTCGTCAAATGAATATTTATGAATATCTTGATGGGGGCGGGGTGTATGGAGTGTCAGGACACGGACGTGCCAGAGTTCCAGTCCGTCGTCCATATCCATCAAGAGTATTGCAGGTAAATCCGCCCGGAATACGATTCTCAGGTAAGACATGTCCTAGTCAGTCATTATGGTCATCGACTGATTCTGCAGTGGAATCCAGTTAACGCAGAAGTAAGGCTTGCAGAATCCATGGCAGCCAGTAATCATGACCTTGAATGACTCTGCTGGTGTTCCTGCACGGTATCGTACGCAATCTGAATGTCCAAATTACATACGTTCACTGCAGCATCTGCAGGATGGGAAAGACATCCTTCTCAGGGACAGATATCAGACGGTCCGACAGAATCTGTCCGGAAGACAGAACCGTTACGGTACGCGAGGACGCGGCAGGATTAATCCTGTTGGTTTCTAAAAAACCTGCACGGCCCCCGGATGATCATTGTGGTGTCCCGTCACGCAGCTACGGCGCACATCAGGCGGCGGCTTTTGCCTGACCAGGTACCACGGAATGTTGTTTATCAGCCTGACCACCAGCACGTCGGTTTGCGTGACTGCCTGGTATACACGATCAGATTTCTGCAAATCCGAGGTCAGCCTGGCATTTGCGATTACCCACGTGTTGTACAGGATCAGGGTGTACAGGAAGCAAAGCGCCCGGACCGTCTCGTTCTTGCTGCGGGTTCTCGCCCTTTGCTTTTCTGCCATCCTGTAGCCTGTCTCTATCATCCACCTCCGGGCATAATAATCGACGTTGATCCCCGGCATGTTCGTGGCAAAGGCAATGTATTTCTCCTCCGGCTTTTCGGGACTGCCCGTCTTTTTCTTTCTTTTGCGTTTTGTTATGATCATGGTGTACTCGGCATGATCATGTTTGGATTTTGCTATGCGAAATCCCGATACTGCAAGGCGTCTCCCGCATGCAAACTCTTCGATGGCGCGCGTCACATTGGGAGTGTTGATGCAGGGCATGAGATACCTTATGCCCATTCCGTCAAGGGTCCGGATCACGTCTGTTGAAAAGAACTCGCGATCAAGCATGGCGATGCCTATTCTGACCTTCTTTTCCAGGCACGAGTCGACGGCCTTGCGCACGAAATCGGCAGTATCAGTCAGGGCAGGCATGGGAAACGCCCCCAGGGTCAGCTGGATCCTCCGGGTCACGCACTGTACCGTAATGTATCGCTCAAAGAGATGCGTTCCCCTTTTGGCCTTTGATCTTACGAGCTCTGCGCCGTGTTTGTGGTCCCAGCGCGGTATCAGGTGCATGTCAATGGCAACATTCATCCTCCTGTGGCCAAGCATGCCCAGATCCTCAAGCTGGCTTACCTGTGAGGATACCATTTCATTAAATGACTGCATCAGGCTTTTCGAATCAATCCGGGAGCAAATGTCGCGCATCCACTCGCTGCACGGGGAGCGCCTGTGGGATCTGCCCAGTCCCCGCACGGCAGTCACCATCCTGCGCACGGCCGCAGCGTACCCCCCGATCGATATCCCGAGCACGGCTGCCATTACCATGATTCTGTGAAAATCATCCGTCCCGTACGCTGCGTTGGGCCTTTTGGAGACTGGAAGGCTTGAATCAAACACGCGGGCCGCATCAGACGTCGTATCTTGGCGAACCCGGGGGTTGTTTTGCAGGGAGCGCTGCAGGTGGCCTGCCATGTCAGTCACTACAGATACCACCCGGCAGGCACCGTGAAATGCCAATGTGCGTTCAAATGCTTAAATTCCAATTCCGCAAAGGTATGCTGATGCGTGAGTCTGTCCATGCTGGTACATTGACAGATTTTCACCATCAATTCTTTTAAGCAGCAGACTCCCCGTATGTTGACAACTGCCTAAGCCTTGTCTGGGTGAGTTTATTTTCATATTTGCTGTAACGTGCCGCAAGACACTCCCAGATCATTGTATCTTAGTCAGGTCTTACTTCTGCGTTAACTGTATTGATAAACTTTGTTTCCTAATTATGAACCAGAGACACCCGTCTGTACAATACTGCCTATGTCATCGTCCTGCATCCCCTCCATTTCCTGCCGTCCTTGATTCGGGTCTGTAGACTTGTACGATCCTTGGCGTGCCGTACCCGTTGTCAATGGCAGTATCGATCATCTGGTTGTACAGCTGCACCTTTCCGTATATCTCGGCCTTGACGTTCTCCCATTTTCGGGCGCTTATGCACTCGCCCAACACCCGCTTGAACGTGGAGAATGTAATCTCGGCTGACCACCGCTGGTTGTACCCGGACTCCTCGCGCCACGCCTTCTGGAATTCCCTTTTCTGTTCACGCGAAAGGCCGGCAAACTCGCGCTCGGCCGTCTTGTCAATGTGGTCCATCCCCCCAAGCTGTTCGAATCCGGCCTTCTTGCGGGGCATGCACCCTTTTGCCTTTCCGGCAAAGTTTATGCGGACTGGAATCAGCGGGGAGATGCCGCGATCGTCACAGTACCTGTGGATCTTCCTGGCGTCGTACGCGCCGTCGGCTGCCACCCTGGTGCCTGCAGACGTGTCTGCGCTTGGTGATTTTTCTGCGTTTGCAAAGGCCTGCTCCACCAGTTCCTCAAACTGCGGAGAGTCCCCGCACCTGTCGTCAGTGATTGCCACGGCGTAGATCTTTTTGGTCTTGGCGTCCACGCCGACGTGCATCTTTATGAACCCGCGCCGGGTCCCCCACTTTGCCGTCATCCAGTCGCCGCGGTTTGTGGGCTTGAGCCCCGTGGAGTCAAATGCAAACAGGCTGATCTCTGTTCTGGCGCCGCCGTCTGAAAACCACACCGAAGTCGTGTTGCCGGCACCCTTCTCGTCAAAGGTGCAGCCAAGCTTGGCAATCCTCTTCTGGAATGCCGAGTACGTGGGTGAGTTTTCCTTGCCAACCACGGTCTCTGCCAGGCCCTGGAGCTGCCTGTACCTGATGCCGGTGGCATTCCTGAACAGGAACGCTGCTGCAAAGCACGCGTTTGAGAACACGTACGGGTGGCCGACCTTTCCGCTGTTTAGCTTCTCCACGTCCCGCGTCAGGATCTCCTGGTTTATCTGGAGGGACCACAGCTGACCGCGGTCTATGTACCTGCGGTCATCGTACCGGAACCTGCGCCCTTCTGATTTGAAAGATTTTTTAGCGTCATGCGTGCCCGTCTTGTCTGGAGATGGCGTGTTTTCAGTCATGGTTGTTGGCCTGACTGTCTGCACGCCTCTCTGATCAATACAGTTTTCTATTGAAAGTGTTTGACACGGTATTCAAATTCGTCTGGGCTGACTGACTGACATGACTCTGGAAGAGTTAGGCGTGGTTGAAGATAATTAGGAAACAAAGTTGTATTGATAGGAATTATTATATAGTGACTACACGTCATCATTCCCATGAATAAGCGTGTAAGTATGCTCTTTACAGTTGCAGCAGTAACTATAATGGGCGCAACCTTATTCGGAAGCACATACACACAGACCCAGATTTCTGGTCAAACAATCGACATTAATCAAATGAATGCCGATGCACTTGATCAGATTCATCAGATGGGCGGCTTGCAGCTTGTAATGCCTGAAGCATTTGCAGAAACCGATTGTTCCGTACTGGAATCAACCGGGCGTAACGTAGCCGAGTTCAATCTGACTGCTGAGAGCGTCGAACTTCCAATCATAGGAGGAAAGACATTCAACGCCATGACCTTTAGTGGCCAGGTCCCAGGACCAACCCTGAGGGTAACCCAAGGCGACGTAGTCAAGATGACTCTGACCATTCCGGCAGATGAGCCTATAGCACACGGCAACGACATGCACGCATCACAGATCTCATCTGGCGCGTTTGAGTCTGTCAACCCCGGCGAAACATCCCAGTACTGTTACATTGCTGAGGCTGCTGGTACCTTCAAGTACCACTGCTCCGGCATCAAACTGGTTGCTATGGATGAGCACGTCTTTTCCGGCATGTACGGACTCGCAATAGTTGATCCTGCAAACGGATACAAGAAGCTGATGGTTGAGAAGACAAGCGGCAGCGGTGAGATAGACAGAGTGTTCTATGACGCTGATGCACTAGAGTTCCAACTCCAGTACAATCAACTGTACCTGACTGACGCAGGCGGATACGACGCAGTAGCAATGTTTGGACATCACAACACTGCAACAGTCGTTAACGGAATGCAGTTTGGATACGTTCCAAACATGGCACACAACCTGCTTGTCAATGGAGATGTTAACTCTAACATCTTCGTTGCACAGCCATGGAACGGTCTAGAACACAAGCAGTACCAGTCACAGCTCTTGTTTGTGGAACTCGATCAGCACGTGAGACTCTTTATAGAGAATCACGGCAACGAGCCAGTATTCTTCCACATAGTGGGAGAGATTCTGGACCGGGTCGTACAGGGCAACCGTGTACAATCTGCAGCAACCGAGACATGGCTACTTGGTGGCTCACAGGGAATGACTGTTGATCTCGTATTTGACGAGCCAGGCGCATATGCAGCCGTCAACCACGACTATGCAGCACTCTACACCGGAGCAGCAACAGTCTTTGTCGCAGGTGATCCATTCGGTCTGAACCCAGTTCTGGTTGAAAAGGGAGTCATCCCGGAGCCTGTACCATCATATGCGTATGCACTTGGTAACCCAAGCGATGCGGTTCCACCAATGGGCATGAACAGTGTTGCACACCCTGCAATAAACATTCACGGCCTCTACACCGATGAAGTAGCTTCTGAAATGCAAGAAAGTGGTAAAATTGCACTGTGGGAAGTAATTCCTGTAGTTGCAGAAATTCTAACTTCTTAATGATCATACTTTTTTACTTTTTTTGTCCTTCAGCCACGCCTTGCGTACGGCTTATTCTGACAGGCACCCCTGCCTTGAATTGAACGCAATCCGATTTCCCTGTCTGTATGACTTCCGGCCATGCCCAACATGGGCCGGACCCCGCTAGAATGAGACCGATCAAATCCGAATGTTTTTTGGAGCAGGGGGTCGAGGGAAGGGCATGAGCAAGAGGCGAAGTCCACAAGACAAGGTCATGATAGTGATGGAATTTTTTACCACCAATGTGCCGGCTGCCGAGCTGTGCCGAAAGCACAACATATCTCCTGCAACCTTTCAGGACTGGAAGGGCAAGTTCCTGCAGGGAGGCAAACATGCTCTCATAAACAGGGGAGATGCGGCCAAAAACCATTTGGCAGAGGTGGAAAACCTCAAGCGCATAATCGGTGAGATCACCGTAGCCAACGATATTTTAAAAAAAACTTTGGAGGGAACAAAGTGATGAAGATGCAGGCCATCAGTGATGTAAGCAAGCGTATGAGCCTGAACAAGGCCCTGCAGTACTGCGGCATGTCCAAGCATGCCTGGTACTACACCAAGAAGCCAAGAGACGTGGCCATGGACCCGGACGTGGTTGACGTGGTAAGAACCATAGCCTCCAAGCGTCCCACGTACGGAACCAGGCGCATGGCAGCGCAGGTCACCAGGGAGACAAACATTCCAACAAATCGCAAGAGAATACAGCGAATATATCACAAAATAGGCTGGATCGAGCCCAAAAAGACTAAAAACGACATCATTCGTGCCTCAAGGCGCAGGAGGTTCAAGCCCACCGCACCCAACCAGCTATGGGAGACTGACATAACGTACATCCACTGCGGGATTGATGGATGGTGCTACTGTTTCAACGTCCTTGACGTGTTCACCAGAAAGTGGGTGGCGTACATGTTTGACACCACGGCTCCTGCCCACACGGCAGTGCAATCGGTGCTAAAGGCGGTGTCGTCTGCAGGAGAGATCTCAAACCTGAGGCTCAGGACCGACAACGGTTCCCAGTACAGCAGCCGCGAATTCAAAAAGGCCATGCAGGCACTGGGGATAAGACACGAGTTCATCTGGAAGCAGACGCCGGAGCAGAACGGACACGTGGAGTCATTCCACGGGACGCTCAAGAGGGAGTACATCTGGCCGCATGAATTTGCACGCTTTCAGGATGCCGAGGTCGTGCTTGCAAAGGCCTTTGAGGACTACAACAAGGACAGGATCCATTCGGCGCTGGGATATCTTACACCTGATGAGTTTGTAGGCAAGATGGAGGTTGGGAATAAATGAGAGGCAGGATTATTCGGAAAAAGATGCAAAAAGTGGTACCAAAAACAGGGGTCCAGATCAAACACCCGGGCCTTCTGATAACTTTGCCGGAACGCACGGACGCACGGATTCCGGTCAGGGATGGGCGTGAATGTCCATATGTCCCGCCTGATGCAACCCCTCAAACACATACTTATATTCAGTATCTTGTTTGGCTAGTCCATGGGATTTGATGAATCCGTGCTTGTATGCGACGAGGTGGATCCGATTCTTAAAAAGATTCTTGAGGATAACGGCCTGAAGGTTACATACAATCCTGAGATCACTCCTGAGGAGATTCTAAAAATCATTGCTGGTTTTCATATAGTCATCGTCAGAAGCAGAACCTCCATCACCAGGGAGATGATCCAAAAGGCCGAAAATTGCAGTATTATTGCCAGGGTTGGTGTCGGTCTTGACAATGTGGATCAAGCCGCTGCCAAGGAGAGAAACATACGTGTAATCAATGCCGTAGAGGGCGCAATGAATGCAGTTGCAGAACTGGTCTTGGGACTGATGCTGGCCCTTGCAAGGCAGACTGTCCGGGGCGACAGGGGGGTTCGAAACGGCCAGTGGCTCAAAAAAGAGCTAAAGGGGACGGAACTGAGGGGAAAGTATCTTGGAATAATCGGACTGGGCAACATTGGAAAGAGACTGGGAAGGCTTGCACGCGCGCTTAACATGAACATCATCGGGCACGACGTAATTCCGATTGATCCTGAATTTTCCAAGGAGGTGGGCCTGATGAAGGCCGATCTGGATACCCTGCTGCAGAGCTCTGACTATGTATCGATTCATGTCCCGTTACTGGATTCGACATACCATCTTTTGAATGCACAAAAGATCTCCATCATGAAGAATACTGCCAAGGTCATCAACACCTCAAGGGGCGGCGTGGTTGATGAGGATGCGCTGTATGACGCACTCGGGAATGGCACTCTGGGTGGGGCGGCACTGGATGTATTTGAGACAGAACCCGCCCTTGGAAGCAGACTGGCCGATCTTGACAATGTAATACTGACCCCGCACATAGGCGCACAGACAAGGGAGGCCCAGTCGCTTGCCGCCAATGTGATTGGCGAGAAGATCATACAGATACTACGCGGCGTGATCTGATCCACCTGCAGGAGATCCTCTGCATGGAATGTGGTTTGGGTTCTGACTCTGAGTAAAAAACCTTGACTTCTTCGTGATTAATTATCTACTTACTCTTTTTAACATCTGTCTGCGAGCTAACAATCGTGTCAAGCAGAAATAGCGTATTCGGATCTGAAAGGATGCCGGACGCAGGTATGCTGTCAGGTATTGTCATTGGCATGGTTCTGTTTGCGATGACATTCTCCGCTCCGGCACATGCAGAGACCATATCAGTACAGGTTAATGGTGAATCATACGATGTTGTTTACGATGCAACAGGTATGACCGTATCTGGTGTGGCCGCTGATCTGGATTTGATCTCGCTGATACTGACTGTTGATGTTCCAGAACCCCAGGCTACTCTGGATATCACCCTTGATCGCATGTTCTTTGACTCTGTTATTGACGGCCAGGATTATGGGTTCCTTGTTCTTTCCGACGGCGATAATGCAAATTTTGTTGAATCCCAGACTGACTCTACAAGCCGGACTCTCAGCATCCGTCTGCCAATAGGAACCGAGGAGGTAGAGATTGTCGGTTCCATGTTTGGTTTATCGCCCGTGGTGGGTGATACACCCGATCCTGTACCCGACCAGACACCGGTTCAGACTCCTGTACCCGACCAGCCAGCAGATCCGGATCCGGAATTGGAGACTCCCGTCGTACCTGACACATCCGTGACCTGCGGTTTCGGTACCATTATGGAGGACGGCCTATGTGTTCTGGATGAGAGGTGCGGAGACGGTACCGTTTTGGAGGACGGCCTATGTGTTCCCGCACCGTCTGCCCAACGCGGACTAGGCGGAGATCTGGCTGCCGGATCCGTTGGAGGCTTTATAGCTGCCGGAATCATTGCAGTACTTGCCATAATCATAGTAAAGATAAGCAGACGCAGGAACTAGGCGCAGGACAGATCATCCTGACTCATGTATTGGTCAAAGTCGAATCCCGGAATGAATGTTGTAGTAGAGTATGGTATGAATCCCATGATGGGCGTGCTTATCTGGACTGCCACGACAAACTGATTGGGATCCAGCCTCGTCGCTCCTTCATTAAACTGGAAATCAAAGGTCATAAAGACATGCTGGGACGTTACGTAGCTCTCGGATCTGAACGTCCCATGCTGCACTTCTGACGATGACGGGTTCAGGGTCATCTGTTCGACAGTATATGTGCCCATGTGGTTTTCTGCATAGAATGGCGCAATCTCGAATTTTTGAAGACTGATCCAAAACGGTACCGTGTTGCAAAATTCCACCTCCCCGTGGTTTGAGAGTGCAAAAAATGAAAACTCGCCAGGCGAATTCCACCTATACTCCAGCTGTTGTGCACCCAGAATACTCAGTCCGGAGAATGCAAACGGACTTACAATAACTGCCACTGCCACTGCCGTAATCACTGAATACCTGTTCATATTCCGGTCCGTGGTCCTATGATGCCGTTACTTGCCAGATAATTGATTGCCCGGGCAAACTCCCCGTCTGACACGGCATCGGTAATCCACCAGTACCCGAGATTCTTTACCCATTCTGGAATGCCAATGTCGTGTATGTTGTCCCCATTAACATCAAACGGGATGTTGATTATGCTACCGTCAACAAATTTTTGAAACGCATCCACCAGAGTTCCATCAGAGATGTTTCCTGTCAGCCAGTTGGCCATGAACTCTCTGGCTACCTGTGGAATGCACTCTATGTCAGTATCAACCAGAACAAACTCTGCAGTGGTTTGGGTACCCGAGTACGTCACATCAATCGAGTATGTTCCGGGAGAAAATATCTCCCTTTCAAAGGCAAACGGAGCAGGAACCGGGGTCTGAAGGCCTGTTACTGGAATGGGGATTGCACTGCTACTTTTTCCATCCCCGTCTATGATGTGGATTATTGCAAGATCTACTGTAACCTCTGAGACTGTAATTGTATAGAACAACTTTTCACAGTACGTGTACGTGTCCTTTTCCATTACTATGGATACTGATGGCTCTGCGTGTGCAGGCAGAGTAAAGACCGTCCCGATTAGCAGGAGCATGACTGGCAATGCCCTCATTGCACTCATCTCTTCATTACACTCCCGTTGCCTTAATAATTGCTGTTCTGCAGAATGAATCCTGATGATTGGAATGCCCAAAGCCGGGCATGATTCGTGTCTGGGCGGATCCAGAATCTGGCCATGCCATGTAGATCAATTATTAAAGGGTGTTTCATCATGCACTCTATGCCCAGTTATCAGGATCAGATGTGGATAAGACTCTGGAAGGAGAATGCCCCTGAACTGCGTGAGCGCATAGTCAAGTGGCGCAAGCAAAACGCAATTACCCGCATTGAAAAGCCAAGCAGGATTCAAAGGGCCAGACGACTGGGATACAAGGCAAAGCAGGGCATAATCGTTGTCCGCATGAGGGTGGGAACCGGCGGCATGAGAAAGCAGAGGCCCACCGGAGGCAGGAGACCAAAACATCTTGGAGTCACCCGAATCAAGGCAGACGACAACATGAAGACTGTTGCAGAGAGAAGGGTCATGGAGAGGTACCCAAACATGACCCTGCTGGGCTCCTACTTTATCTACAAGGACGGAAAGCACTATTGGTTTGAAGTCATCATGGCAGATCCCAACCATCCCAGGATTTCCCGGGATAAAGAATTAAACCGGCGGGCACCGCAAACCGCATAGGTTGAGACCTGTATTTCTGATACTACTGCTAGTTGTACCATTCCTTCTGGCCTCCTCCGTACATGCACAGCAGCAGCTGCTGCCTGAAAACCCCGGATTCCTAGCACGATCTGATATTCAGATTGATTCAGAGGACCATGAGGTTCGGGTGGCATCAAACTCCGACGTGAATGGTTTTGAGTTTGATATCGATACCAACACCGTGGATGTCCGGCTCGTGATTAAAGACTCTTTTTACCCCGCACACGTGCTGCACCATGGATAATCCCAAGATTGCCCTGATCGGGGGGTTTGTCATAGTGGTTGTGCTGTCTGTGGCAGTTGTCCTGATTCGATAAGTCAGTTCTCGTCAAGAAGCCTTTGAATCATTCCGTCGATGTGCCCTGACTGGCCAAACGAGACGTCCCTGAGAATTCCCTTTCTGTCAACTAGGATCGTCGAAGGAGTTCCCCGCAACGCAAACTTCTCAAAGGTCCCTGCAGAATACTCCCTTGATCTCATGTAGTCCCTTACCTTTTCAATGACTTGGTTTCTATAATCCTCTGAGTGCGAGTCAAACTCCGGAATCTGCGGATAGATAAACTCCATGATCTTCTCCATGCTGACCTCCCCTCCGGTCTTTGTAAGGCTGTCCATCCCGAGCGGAAACGGAATGCTGTATGCAAGCTTGTCGCCATCCTTGAGCTGTCCGTATATGGAAAGCGCCTTTTTTGTCTCTCCTATCACAGTGCCTGTCTCTGCAAGCATCTTTAGATTCTCCAGCGTATTGTTGTCGAAATCCTCAAAGGCAGTGGCCATGCCCAGTACGCGTACCCCCTCATCCTTGTATTTGTTGTAGATGCTGATTGCCTCGGGAATCGCATGCATGAAGCAGCCCGGGCAGTTGACCTGAAACACCTCCAACAGTACTATGTGATCCTTTTCCTGGTCAAAATTTGTAGGAGCTCCCTGTACCCATTCTGAGACCTTGAAGTTTGGCACCTTGCTGCCTATAACTGCGCTCATAGTTCTGCTGTATAGTTTTTCCATTAAATACATACCTCCTCCCTACTGTGGGGCATGACCTGCATGTCTTGTCGGATGCTGTCCGGAGTGGTATCCCGAGTCGTATCCGGAGTGGTATCAGGAACGGCGTATCCGTACTTGCCGTACATACTCAGGTCCCCCTCAAACTCAGGCGTGAATATACGTAAAACAGTACATGTTTACGCCTAGACAATACCGGGATCTGAGTATGTACTACTTGCCTTCAATTAGCCTAATATATGCCGCTGAAAATCCCAAAATAAATTGCAGGTTGTAACTGACGAGCGGATGAAGATATTTGCCGAGATGGAGTCCCGGTACGAGCAAGAGGACACCCAGTATTTTGTGAGCCTCCTGAACCATTCTGACTATGTGGTCAGGATGCGGGCAACATGCATTCTGGTGGATTTTGGCGGGGAGGACAAGGTTCCGTACATCGCGCAGGTTCTCAAGCATGATGAAAACGAACTTGTACGGCACGAGGCCGCGTTCTCGCTGGGCCAGATGTGCTATTCCAGCTCCATACCCCCATTAAGTGATGCAACCCTCAACGATCCAAGCATGTTTGTACGGCACGAGGCCGCAATTGCCTTGGGCGTGGTGGGCTCAAGGGAGGCAAAGGACACTCTTGAAAAGGCCCTTGATGATTCTAACGCGCCGGTGGCAGAGTCGGCAGTAGTTGCCTTATCCAACATACAGTTCATGGAAACGTTAAGTAAGAACGAAAAGTTTGCAAAACTATCAGGTGGCTAAGATGAATTTCTCCTATGGTATAATCGCTGCAGTCGGAATTCTTGTTGCCATCTCCCTGGGATTCATTGCCGCCTCGCCAGACGATGTCATTCAACCGCGCATAGTCAGCGAACCCACGCTCTGCCCTGCAGAACTGGATCCAGTATGCGGCATTGACGGCCGGACCTATGACAACATATGTGTGATGGATGAGGCCCGCGTCAATCTGGATCATAAGGGCCAATGCGTTCCCACCGTAGTCATTCCGGCAGGAACATCCCTTCCAGGATGTGAGGTAGCCGACGAGTGCTTTGTACCTTCTGCCATTACCATCTCTGCCGGTGAGACCCTTGTATGGGAGAGCGAGGACAACGCTGCACACACTGTAACGTACGGCGATCCGCAGACGTTTCCCGAGCCAATATTTGACTCCGGACTGCTTCCGCCAGGTGACTCGTACGAGTTTACATTTACCGATGCAGGAACCTATGACTACTTTTGCATAGTTCATCCATGGATGGTTGGACTGGTCACCGTGGAGTGATCTGGCCTCAACGGAATTGGCCTTGGGCCCTCCTGTGGTGACGTCGCATTCTGAACTGCCACAACTAAACCGACCCGGACCATCGGTGTACGCACTCAGGTCCAATACAATTCTAGGCACGAATTTGCAATGAATTATGTCTGTGTTTATAAGGGACCTGAGTGCGTACCCATCGGTTATCCAAAGATTCATAAACTGAAATTTAGGAGAACAGCACACTGTGTTTTCAATATCCACCCTAGTTGATGTTGTACGAATTCCGCCCAACCTATTTGAGACCACGCTCAAGAAGGCTGCAATGAACATACTGAAGGAAAAGTACGAGAGCATGATTAATGCAGAGCTTGGATACATCATCATGATTCTGGATGCCAAGGTTGACAACATGGGCAAAATGATTGCAGGGGATGGCGGAACATTCCACAAGGTCCAGTTCGAGGCGCTTACATTTTATCCAAAACTGCAGGAGATCGTCCAGGGCGAGATCGTCGACATTACCGACTTTGGCGCGTTTGTCCGAATCGGTCCAACGGATGCACTGCTCCATCTCTCACAGGTAATGGACGACTATCTGAAGAGCGACGTAAAGTCCGGAATGATTCTGGCCAACCAGAGCGGAAGAACACTCAAGGTGGGCTCAACGATCCGTGCAAGAATAACTGCCGTATCGCTAGGAAAGGCCGCAACGATGGGCAAGATTGGCATCACGTGCAGGCAGCCGTTCCTGGGTGCGGACAGCTGGATCGCCGAAGAGATTGAAAAGGCAGACGCCGAGGATGGCAAGTCGGCAGGAGCAAGCTGATATGGCGCGCGAGATGGCATGCAGGAAGTGCAAGTTTGTCACAATCGGAAGGGTATGCCCCATCTGCAAGTCCTCTGATCTGACGCCTGACTGGAACGGAATAGTCTTCGTAGTGGATCCTACAAACTCCGAGATCTCAAAGACCCTTGGCATTACCAAGAAGGGCAAGTACGCCATAAAGGTGACATAGCGGGAACTCAAATATTTAAAATCCTCCAATAACCCATAATGACATTGTCGTCTGATACCAAAAGGCAGCTGGCACAGTTTCTTGCAGAGGATGTAGGAGCCGGCGACATCACGGGTGCGCTTCTGCCCAAAAAACAGATTTGTGCCAGAATAATATCCCGGGAGGATGCAGTGCTTGCAGGCACGACGCATGCAAGGGACCTGTTTGGGATGACAGGGTGCAGGGCAAGAATCCTTGTAAAGGACGGCTCGCCAATCCGGCCCAATCAGACCATAATGACTGTTGCCGGCAATGCTGCAGACATTTTGGCATGCGAGAGGACCGCCCTGAACCTGCTTGCAAGAATGAGCGGGATTGCAACCCAGACTGACCAGATGGTTCGGAGGATTCCGGCCGGGACGCTTTTGTATGCAACAAGAAAGACTGCCCCCGGGCTGCGATACTTTGACAAGGAGGCAGTCCAGGCAGGCGGCGGCCGGCCGCACCGGCTCCGGCTTGACGAGATGGTCATGATAAAAGACAACCACATCGCTGCCGGCGGCTCCCTTTTGGCACTGATCAGGGAGGCAAGAAAGACGCATGATACATTCGAAGTCGAGGTGGAGAATGCCGATGATGCCCTTCTCGCCGCAAGGGAGGGGGCTGCAATCGTGATGCTGGACAACTTTACCCCGGCGCAGATCAAAGAGACCATCCGGATCCTCAAGGACGCAGGACTCCGGGACGGCGTACGGTTGGAGGCGTCAGGCGGAATCACGCCGGGCAACATCTCAAGGTATGCCGATACCGGAGTTGACATCATCTCTGCTGGCTCCATTACAAACTCTGTCAGGTGCATCGACATGAGTCTAGAGATCTGACTCTGCCTGCCGTAGCAGTTCTGTCACTGCCTTGTTCTTTGGATCCACCTCCTGAATCTTCTTGCAGCACCGGATTGCCTGCTTCATCTGGCCCAGCCTGTGGTGGGAGTGCGCCTTGAGCAGCAGCGCCTCTGTGTCATACGAGCCAATCTCAAGGGCCCTGTCAAGATATGTTATGGACGTCTTGTACCTCCTCTTCATGTAGTATATTCCGCCGATGGTAAACAGGACATCCTGATTTCCCGGCACCCTTTTCAGATATTCCGTGCCTGCCCTGACTGCCTCGTCGTATTTTTCATCCCTGACAAGCTTTTTGAACTCCTTTATCCTCTTTACATTCTCCTTCCTGTGGGGATCTGCGGGCCTGCCAAACAATCCTGTCATGGCCACATAACACGGTCCTAGCTTATCTCAAGCATCCTGTTGATTGCCCGGCGTGCCTTTCTGGCAATGCCTGCAGGCACGGTAACGGCATATCTTTCGTTGACCAGCGCATCGTGCACCTTTTCAAGCGTGATCATCTTCATGTACTGGCATTCGGCCTTTTCTGATGCGGGAACGAAGGTCTTGCCCGGATTCTGCTGTCTCATCCTGTACAGTATGCCCGTCTCGGTGGCAACTACAAACCTGCTTGCCTTTGATCTGCTGACGTGATTAAGCATGCCCTCTGTGGACAGGATGGATACGTTCCTGTCCCCGAAGCCGCCTGTTGCCGCATCATACATCATGGGCGTGGTGCAGCTGCATTCTGGATGTATGACAAACTCTGCGTCCCTCATCGAGTCCAGTTTTTTGGTGATGTCCTGCGGGGTGATTCCGGCGTGGACATGGCACTCCCCTGCCCATATCTTCATGTTCTTCCTGCCCGTCATTCTTGCAACGTAGGAGCCCAAGAACATGTCTGGCAGGAACAGGATCTCCTTGTCCTCTGGAATCGCCCTGACGACGTTTACTGCGTTTGATGAGGTACAGCAGTAGTCAAGCTCTGCCTTGATCTCTGCAGTAGTGTTGACGTACCCTACGGATATGGCTCCGGGATGCTGTCTCTTCCAGTCCCTCAGCTCCTTGACGGTGATGGAGTCTGACAGGGAGCATCCTGCCTCCGGATCCGGAATCAGCACCCTCTTTTCGGGGCTGATGATTGCCGCAGTCTCTGCCATAAAGTTCACGCCGCAGAACAGGATGGTCTTCTGTGAGACCGTTGCAGCCTGCCTTGAGAGGCCAAGCGAATCGCCTGTAAAGTCTGCCACATCCTGGACATCGGGAATCTGGTAGTTGTGTGCAAGGATTACGACATCCTTCTCCTTCTTGAGTCTCTGAATCTCATCTTTTAATAGTGAAGACTGCTGTACGAGCATGCCTTATCCATTTGAATCCGAGGTGATTTAAAGAGTGGGAAATAGTCAATTATTCTCAAAAAACCCCTCCAATGTGGCAATAATTGCCATGTCACGTGCCTATCCGGATTCCGTCTGAACAGTACTCCCTCAGGGTCTCGATTGCAGACAGGGTCGCCAGTCTGCTCGTCTTGGGGTTCTGCGGATCCGGAAAGTTCCGTATCGTAAACGACATGCTCCCAAATTTTCCGACAGCCTCTATGTGGTGGGTGTTCCTGTCAGTATTGGGGTCTGCAACTATTCTCACCGTGGTCCTGTCGCTGCCTATCCCCGACAGCGACAGCAGCGCTGCAACGTTGATGTTTGCAGGAAACATGCGTACTCCCTGTCCTGCGGTTCCCTCAAATATTGTGGTTGCCGAATCGATACCGTTAGGATCAATCCCGGACTCCTCGAAGAACCTTGCCCCCTTCAAAGACGACGGGTGCTTTGTGGTGGTAATGCAGACGCTGTCAAGTTCGTCCCGGACTGCCCTTATTGCGTCCAGTCCTGCAATCGCACCTGACGGCAGAAGGATGGTCCGCGAAAAGTCACCGCATGCATCTGAGAGCACCTCGTGGACCGACTCGTCAAGCAGCGCACCCACGCTCATTACCATGAGGTCCCTCCTGTTCTGCAGGACGCTCAGCGCCACATCCCTGACTGCATCCTGGGATGCAGCCTCCACTACGATGTCTACCGGATGCGATGAGAGGAGGTGGGAATTTTCAACTATTACGGGCCTGTTCTTGAGTTGTCCTGCCAGTTTGGCAGAGGCATCCCTTGAGTCATCATACACGTGTGTAAGGGTTGCAGGAATCCTTCCCGAATCTATTGCCAGCGCGATTCGGGTTCCTATTGCACCGCAGCCCAGCAGGCCGATCCTCTTCAAACACCGGGGTTGGGGGCTGCTGTCTAATTAATGCTAGCTGGGATGCGGCACCTGCTGGGGACGAATGCTTGGTCTAACCCCTGATCACCCCCTGGCAGTTACATCCTTGGGCAAATGTTATACAATCTGAACACGGCTGACTCGTTATGAGTGAAAACCCTCTGGAAAATGTGGTTGCAGATCTTGGCGCCTGCTTGTCAGGACGGAAGCATTCGGATGTCATACTGAGCAAGGATGCCACCGGACGGACCTATCCACTCATACCCTCAGAGTTCTCAGAGATAAGACCCGTTAAGACATCGCGCAAGATGGCATTTGTCGACGGCGGCAACGGACTGCTGGCAGAGTCGGCAAACCATCTGATTACAGTTAACCGTGTGTATTTTTCCCTGTTTCAAGGAAAGAGGAGAGTCACGCCGGCAGCATGCGGCCCGCGTATACAGTTCTTCTCCTATGTGGTGTTGGATACGCCTGATACGGGCATCACATACAGCACAAGGCTGTTTCCGTATACAGATAATGACAGGAGGTTTCTTCCCGACGAGTCTGCCTTGTCCTCAAAAATCGAAGGAAACTCCGTACTTGACAGTTCAAGGTTCAGCTCCCTGAGCCGGAGGTTTGCCGAATGGCAGATGGCAATCCGCGTAGTGGAATCAGAGCTGGAGGCAGGAGACATGCTGGTCATGGACGGCTCCCTGCAGACCAGTTTTGAAAACGAGGCGCAATACGCAGACAGGCTGTACAGGGCCGCGCAGGACAAGGGCGTAATAGTGTGCGGACTGGCAAAGACAAGCCGGCTGGTTACCAAGTCCGGCCATCCGCTCCTTGCAAGAGTTGCAGAGATTGCAAGGGACGTTCCGTATGGCAGCTGGTATGTGAAGGTGGCCGACAGGATCTCGCCTGACGGCAAAGAGTTCATGCTTGCAGTTAAATTTCACAATGAATCCAGATTCGTCTTCAGGTTTGAGATACTCCGGGATCAATTCCACAGCATGACTCCTGATGATCTGGACTCGGTACTTGGCAGTCTGGCTGAAAACTCCCAGGATGTCTCCATGATTGGCTATCCGTACGGCGCACTGGATGCAGACAGGTTTGCCCAGATACGCACAAACGAATTAAGCATGTACCGCCGACATGCCCGGATAGAGATGCTCAAGCGGCCCGAGTGGAAGATGATGCAAATGTATGATACCAGCCTGACGGCACATGACGTTTTGAATGGTGCAACCGTATGAATGGTGGAATAGTAGGACAGGTGGTAGGCGGGGATTTTGGACGCATAATACTCCGGGAAAAGGACGGGGCAGGCATTGAGATTGGCAGCCTGCTGGTATCACAGGAAAAGGACTCGTTTCTGATCCTGCAGGTATTTGACATGGAGTACGGCTCGCAGATACAGGAGGGGATGCGCCAGATGATGTCCGGTGTGAACATGGAGCAGATAATTGATGCCAAATTTTATGAGCCAGAATTTGTCAACTACGTCTTGGCCAAACTCAAACCGCTTGCCCGGGTGGACAGGAATGACAAGGTCAGGATTCCAAAATCACTCCCCACGTTCTTTAGCAGGCTGCGCCTGATATCCTCTGACGACCTGAAGTTCCTGCAAAAGAACCGCGATTCAATCTTTGTAGGCAATATCCGGAGCGGAAGCACATCCCTGGATGCCAAGGTCTGGCTGCCTGCGCAGGATGTATTTTCACACCATGTGCTGATTCCGGCAGCCACGGGCAGGGGGAAGTCCAACCTGATAAAGTGCATCCTGTGGAACGTACTTGACACAAACGATGTCGGCGCGCTGGTTCTTGATGCGCACGATGAATATTATGGACGGGGAAGGAAAGGCCTGAAGGATCATCTTAGGGCAGCAGAAAATCTTGCATACTATACTCCCTCTGATCCGCCGCCGGGTGCCAGGCAGCTGACGATCAACTTGCAGTCAGTCGGGCCAGAACACTTTGAGGGGATTGTTGATTTTTCAGATGCACAGCTTCAGGCGATCCGGGCCGCATTCAGAAAGCACAAAAAGGAATGGATCAAGAGACTGATGCAGGCAGATCCGTCCTCTGGCAGCATTGACGGGTCAGGCACCGGTCAGGACGGATTCAAGTCATCGACCCTGATGGTGGTTCAGAGGAGACTACGTATGCTTTTGAATCTGCACGTGGACGAGTCTGATACAGTCTCCTCCAGACACGAGGTGTTTGACGCTGACACGAGGGGCATTACAACTGTAGATGACATAGTAGACGAGATAGAGCAGGGCAGGGTGGTGGTTCTGGACACCTCGAGACTGGGAGACGAGGCAGAACTGATCGTCGGGAACATCATTGCAGACAAATTATTGCACCGGTACAAGGACGCAAAGGCAAGGGGCCAGCTGGACCGCAAGCCGGTCGCAACCATAGTAATCGAGGAGGCACCACGCGTCATAGGCGGCGACGTGCTGGTATCAAATGACAATGTCTATTCCACGATCGCCAAGGAGGGACGCAAGTTCAAGGTGGGGCTTACCGCCATCACGCAGCTCTCAAGCGTAATACCCAAGACCATCCTTGCAAACATGAACACAAAGATAATCCTGGGCAACGAGATGAAGCAGGAGAGGGACGCGATAATTGCCTCTGCCTCGCAGGATCTGTCCGGCGACGACAAGAATATCGCAAGCCTGGACAAGGGAGAGGCAATAATTACCAGCATCTTTGTGCCGTTTGCCATGCCAATCAAGATTCCGCTCTTTGATGATCTGGTGGACAGCCAGCAGCGCCCCCCAAAACCTGAAAAGATCAAGGTGTTCTAGTTTGAGATTTGCACACATGTCAGACATTCATCTGGGATTTCAAAAAGAGTCTGCCCTGCAGGACGTGGAACGACGCGTCTTTGAGGATGCACTTGACAGATGCATGTCCATGAATGTCGACTTTATCCTGATGCCCGGCGACATATTTCATGTAAACATTCCGGAGATGCGCGTTCAAAAGTACGCCTTTGCAAAGTTCCGGGAGGTATACGAGGCCGGGATCCCCGTCTATGTCGTGTATGGGAGCCATGACTTTTCCCCGGTGTCAAACTCGGTAATAGATCTGCTGGCTGCTGCAGGCTACATAATCAAGGTTACAAATGCCACAAGCAACGATGACGGGACGATATCCCTTGGCTTCATATCCGATGAAAAGACAGGTGCCAAGATCACCGGCCTGTCCGGGCTCAAGGCCGGAAACGACAGGGAGCACTATCAAAAACTTGACAGAATTCCCCTGGAATCCGAGCCCGGATTCAAGATATTTCTGTTTCATGCAGGGATTGCGGAGATGAAGAGAGATTCGGTCAATGAGGGAGACCAGATGCCACTGTCACTGCTTCCAGGCGGATTCTCCTACTATGCCGGAGGTCACATGCACAAGAGCAGCCATCAGACATTTGAGAGATACCCGCATGTCGTCTACCCTGGAACCCCGTTTGCAGGATACCACTCGGATCTGGAGCACAACGCCCGGGGGATGGAGCGGGGATTTTACACAGTCGAGTTTGAAGACGATGTAAAGTCAGTCGAGTTTGTCGCTCTGGAAAACACCCGGTACGAATTGATAGAGATCGACGCAGAGGACAAATCCGCAGAATCTGTCGACCAGAGGCTGCGCCGGAGCATAGATGAAATTAATCCCGCCGACAAGGTCGTGATAGTCAAGATTGCAGGCGAGATGACCAGTGGAAAGACCGCCGATGTGGATATCTCTGCTGCAAGAAGCAGCCTTGCACAAAGAGGCTCGCTTGTGTCACTGGTAAACAAGAACCAGCTAAAATCAAAGGAATATTCCATCACGCAGGCAAATGGCGCCGACCGCGCGGAGATCGAGACCAACATATTTTCTGAAAACATAGGACAGCTCCGTCTTGATCAAAAGGATCTGTTGGGAGAGCAGGGCGTTGATCTTGCACTAAGACTGCTTCGAAAGCTGGGAGAAGAACCACTGGCCAATGAAAAAAAGAACACATACGCTGCAAGGATTCAAAACGACGCACTGGCGATTCTGGGACTGGACGGGGACGACGATGATTCTTAACTCCATTGTAATCGAGAACATTCGAAGCTATGTCCACGAGGAGGTGGAATTCCCATCCGGAGTATCTCTGTTTGAAGGCGATATCGGTTCTGGAAAATCCACCATACTGATGGCAATCGAGTTTGCACTGTTTGGATCGAGCTCCAAAACTCATGAAGCACTGCTGGCCAAAAAAGAGAGTGCAGGCTATGTCATCCTAGAGTTTTCAGTGGACGGACGCAGATACGAGATTAAAAGGACGCTGAAAAGAACAGACCATGGCATAAACCAGAACCCGAAGGAGACCTGGATAAAGACTGAAGGAACAAAGGAGCCCCTCTCCCCATCGGACCTAAAGCAGCGAATTCTGCAGATTCTCAGGTTCAACGAATCCCCTGACTCCAAGGCGGTGAGCAGAATATTCCGGTATGCCATCTTCACCCCCCAGGAGGCAATGAAAGATGTGCTCTTTGATGCCGGCAAGCGTCTTGAGACCATAAGAAAAGCATTTCAAATAAAAGAGTACAGCACTGCCGAATCCAATGCCGATGTTCTGTCCTCCTACATCAAAACCGAGATCAGAGTAATGCAGGAAAAATTCAGCAATATCTCAGAACTGGAGTCGCAGATAGAAAAAGCCAACAGCACAATCGCTGCCACCGGTGATGCCATCCTAAAGGAACAAAGAAGACTAAAAATTCTTGAACAAGATCTCGCCGATGCCCGGACATCCCTGGAACAACTGCAGGAGAAAAACCAGGCCAGGATTCGCCTTGAATACGCAATTAAAAATATGGTGGATAGAATAAGTGACAGGACAAATTCGATCCTGCAGATGAAGCAGGCAGTTGCAAGTTCCGAAAGTGAGATGAATAGGCTGAATCTGGAGCATGAGCGTCTCTCCAAGATAAAAAAACCAGACACTGAAATGAGTACAGCCGAGCTGACATCTGAGATAAAAAAATTCCAAGGAATCGAGGAGGATCGCATACGGATAGAGTCTGAAAAGAGATCCCTTGTCAGCGAGATATCTCGAATACAGGGCCAACTTGGCAGCATGGATTCTGACATTGAATCAGTCAGCGACACCATGGAATCCCTACAGGAAGAGAAGAGACTGTGTGATGAGTGCGAGCAGGATATCCGCAAGAGGCTGGAAGACGCAACCAGCCAGAAAGCCAAAATACAGGCAGACAAGAGCACGCTGGAAGCAGAGATAAGCAGATTTGTCGTGCTGGGGGACCGATGTCCCACATGCGCGCAGATCATCGACGAGCAGCACAGTCATGCAATGGTCGATGAGAAAAGGGAGCAGGTATTGGAGTTGGACAGAGATCTTGCATCTTCTGATGCCCTGCTGTCCCAGCTGAACTCCCAGCTGAGTGAAAACAGACAACAGCAGAGTTCGCATGACGATGAAATCTCCCGAATCCGAGATGTGATCCGGCTAATCAGAGAGCGTGACGAGAAAAGGGCAAAAATACCCTCAATCGATTCTGGCATACGGATGTTTAATGTAAAGTACTCTGAATTCAAAGGCGGGGATCCAATTGATGTTCTGACCAAACTCAAAGATGATCTTGTCCAATATGAGAATACGACCAGCCAAGTCCGGCGCATCGAGGATGCAAGACAGAGGGCAGAGGACATTATACAACAGAATCGCGAGGAGATGGGTTCTGCTGCATCACAAATCTCCGGCTGGGAGTCAGAACTAAATCAGAAGAGATCGGATCTTGAATCCTTTGGCAATGTGGATGATCTGATACTGCAAAAAAACACTGACCTGAACCGGCTTCAGGATGACTGCGGCAAGGTTATGAGCAGCATTGCCGTGGGGGAGGCAACGATAAATGGCGAAGAAGAGAGGATGGAACAGGACAAGGCCAGGCTTGCCGAATCCAAAAGATGGAAATCAAGACATGGACACTTCTCCCGGTTTCAGGAATGGCTTGAGTACTTTTTCATTCCGACAACTGCGCAGATTGAAAAGCAGGTAATGCTGTCCATCCTGCAGAGATTCAACGAGACATATCATGACTGGTACTCCCGGCTGGTTGATGATCCCACAAAGGAATCTAGTATTGACGAGAATTTTACACCCATTGTATACCAGGATGGAATAGACCAGGATGTTGCATTCCTGTCGGGAGGGGAGAAGACCAGCATCGCACTGGCATACCGGCTTACCCTGAACTCCCTGGTACGGGAGGAAGGTTCGATAAAGTCCAACCTGCTGATTCTAGACGAGCCCACAGACGGCTTTTCCAAGGATCAACTGTACAAGGTCCGTCAGATACTCGATGATCTCAAATCCGAACAGATCATACTTGTCTCTCATGACCCGGAGCTTGAGACTTGCGCCGACCACGTATTCCGTATATCAAAACAAGACGGAATCTCGAGTGTCCAAAGCATGAGCCCTGGATAGAAATTGGAAATACGCGCAGGAAGTCGACGGCCTGAATTCACTTCTCCCCATGGCAGACAGACAGACAGACAGGCTTGTCCCGGATTATGTCATCTGATTGAATAGACTGGAACCGTAACCTGTTCCAACATGTTTTTGGGATGTGGCATATCCAAAACACTCCTGCAGCATTCCGACTTATGTTTAAATAATGTCGATGAACTTTTGGACGCAATGGTTGGAATCGATCAGGTCCTTGAGAAGCTCAGCACAGTAATTGATCCCGACCTGAAGAAGGATATCGTCTCCATGGGCATGATAAAGGATCTGGAGCTTGCAGACGGCAACCTAAAGTTCACACTCGAACTGACCACTCCTGCATGTCCCTTCAACGTTGAGATTGAAGATGACGTCAGGCGCGCGGTGGGCGAGCTCTCAGAGTTGAAGAATTTTGATCTGAACGTGACTGCAAAGGTGATGGAGGGACGCTCCCTTGATGCGGATACCGGAATGGCAACTGTCAAGAATATCATCGGCGTTGCAAGCGGAAAGGGCGGCGTCGGCAAGTCCACCGTCTCCCTGAACCTGGCACTTGCGCTGTCCCAGACGGGGGCCAAGGTGGGGCTTCTTGATGCAGACATCTACGGGCCCAGCATCCCGCTCATGCTTGGAATGAAGGACGCCTACATGGAAGTAGAGGACAACAAGCTTCAGCCTGCAGACTCTAACGGACTCCAGGTGGTATCCTTTGGATTCTTTGCCGAACAGTCACACCAGGCTGCAATATATCGCGGCCCGATAATATCCGGAATACTCAAGCAGTTTCTTGTTGACACCAACTGGTCTGATCTGGACTATCTGATAGTGGATCTTCCGCCAGGCACCGGCGACATACCGCTGACCCTTGCACAGACTATCCCCATCACAGGAATTCTGGTGGTGACCACGCCGCAGGATGTTGCCAGTAATGTCGCAGTAAAGGCAATCGGCATGTTTGAAAAGCTCAACGTTCCGATAATCGGCGTCGTCGAGAATATGAGCCACTTTATCTGCCCGAGCTGTGACGAGAGACACTACGTCTTTGGCGAAGGCGGCGCCAGAAAGATAAGCGAGCAGTTCAAGATGCCGTTTCTGGGCGAGATTCCGCTAAACTCCGGCATCATGTCGGGATCCGACTTGGGAAAGCCCATCATGATTACAAACACCGAGTCTCCGAGTGCCGTAGCCTTCAGGGTGGCTGCCAAGAACATTGCCGCCCAGTGCAGCATTCTTGCCGCAAAACTGCAGCAGGAGATGGAGTCTGAGGGATCAGAGGCAAGCGCCTCAAACTAGATGCGAACCCCCGTGAAACTGCCCGATTCCCTAAGAGATCACATGAAGACCCCTCTGGGCGTGTTGCTTCCGGATGACAGTACCGGCATGGCTGAGATTCAAAGCCACCTGCCAAGGGATGCCTACATCATAACCGTAGGCGACCGGACCACCGAGAGGATGATCGGTCTTGGCATCGTTCCGTCCCTCCAGATAGTCGACGGTCTGGAGAAGCGAAAGAAGCGAAGGCCTCCTGCACTGTCCGGCGCAACCGAGATCACCACCGACAATCCTGCAGCAGAGATCACAACCCAAGGCATTCGGGCAATCCAAACCGCCCTTGCAATGCCGCCTCCCGTGAGGCTGCACGTCAACGGCGAAGAGGATCTGCTGGTGATTCCTGCCTGCATTCACGCGCCTGCCAACGCCGTAGTCCTGTATGGCCAGCCAGACGAGGGCCTTGTGGTGGTACGCGTCTCGCCTGAGATCAAAAACCGGATGCAGGCACTGCTTGACATGATGGAGTAGGCATGCAGACACCTGTACCCCCTACAGAACCAGAATAGACCAAATCTTTTAGAACAATTGACACGGCATGATAAACGCAAATTGCTTTACACCATGTTGTGAAGCTTGACAGTGATCTCAGGCTGGCAATACTTGAAAAAGTCGGAATCTATTCTGACAGGTTCTCCATTGCCGAGCCCAGGGTGCTTCTGACCACCAGGGAGGTGTTTGAGGCTCCCAGAGAGATGACCCATGGCCGGAGGACGTCTGCATACAAGTATTACGGAGTCTCCTATCTTCGGTATGGCACCATATTCATCAACGTCCGAAAGATTCCAAACGAGAAAACCCTTGAAAATACGATAGTCCACGAACTAATCCACATGAGATTCCCGTATCTTGCACACGGAAAGAGGTTCAACAGGCTGGTAAGGCAGGGACTCCGGGGCGGAACATTTGGCCCGTACCGGAAGAGAAAGTAACCATTCCTGCATCTATTGCGGCTGCTGCTGCCTGCTGCTGCTGCTGCTCCTACTACAGCATGACGCAAGCAGACACAACTCTACTGTGTGCCGGATCATCTCCTGCCCGGGCATGATCCGTGCCGATCCTGTACCCGCGCTCTATTTGATTTATATTTCCAAGGATAAGGCAAGCAGAATATAGCATGGCTGTCCAGGAGATTCTGCCGTTTGGGGCGGGAATTGCATCATTTATCGTTGCCGGGTTGCTTGTGGCATGGATAACAAAACAGCCCGCCGGAACAAAGGAGATGATGGAGATCTCAGATGCGGTGCGCATAGGCGCTACGGCATTCCTCAAGCGTGAGATGAAGGTAATCATACCGGTTGCCATCGCACTGTCTGTAATTATAGGGGCGTTCCTGCAACCCTCCAACGGAATTGCCTTTGCAGTGGGCGCAACGCTGTCTGCTGTCGCAGGACTGATATCTCTCAAGATAACTGTCAAGGCCGCAGTGAGGGCCGCGCATCTTAGCAACAGCGGCCTGGGAAAGACGTTTGCCATGGCATTTCGGGGCGGGGCCACAGTCGGTCTTGCCGTTCCGGCAATGGCCCTTCTGGCAATTACCGGGCTTTACATCATCTACCCTGATCCAATCACAATTGCCGGCGTCGGAATCGGCGCCAGCCTCATAGCCCTGTTCATCAGAATCGGGGGTGGAATATTTACCAAGGCCGCCGACATGGGCGCTGACCTGGTCGGAAAAGTCGAGGCAAACATTCCCGAAGACGATCCCCGAAATCCTGCCACGATTGCAGACAACGTGGGGGACAACGTGGGGGACGCGGCCGGAATGGGTTCTGATGTCTATGAATCCTACATCGTCACAATACTTGCATCCCTGCTCATTGCAGCGCTGATTGGCGCACCTGACCTGTTTCTGTATCCTATTCTGATTGGCGCATCCGGCATGATTGCATCCATTATTGGCGTTGTAATAGTCGGCTCCAAGAACATCACAGATGTGATGAAACCCCTCAACCGCTCCTTTTACGTCTCAGCTGCAATTGCCATAGCACTGAACTTTGTATTCACCACGCAGTTTGTCGGAGATTCTGCAATCGCATACGCCCTGTTTGGAACCACCGTAATTGGTGTACTCCTGGTACCGATAATCCAGAAGATCACTGACCATTACACTAACTACAAGTACGGTCCCGTAAAGGAGATTGCAGAATCTGCAAAATGGGGCTATGCCTCCCTGACACTAATGGGAATAATCAAGGGACTCCAGTCCACCGGCCCGTTCATGATGGCCCTGGTCGTCGCAATCATCATATCCTTTAGCCTCGCATCCAATGCAGCACCTCCGGGAACCGATCCCATCCTGTACGGCATCTATGGAACATCCCTGACTGCCATGGCAATGTTGAGCTTGGCAGGAATCGTCCTGAGCATTGATGCGTTTGGCCCAATCGCCGACAATGCGGGGGGAATCGTCGAGATGACCGGAATGGGCGAGGAGAACCGCAAGGTTACAGACGAGATTGACGCCGTTGGAAACACAACCAAGGCAGTCACCAAGGGCTTTGCAATTGCAAGTGCCGCGCTTGCCGCGCTGGCAATGATCCAGGCATTCCAGTTTGAGGCAGCCCATGTCTTTGAGGGAATACTGGACCTCAACTACAGCCTGACCAACCCTGCAGTGATTGTAGGGCTGCTGGTGGGCGGACTGATTCCATTCATCATCACAGGACAGCTCATCAGCGGGGTCTCAAGGGCTGCAATGAAGATGGTAGACGAGGTCCGAAGGCAGTTCAAGGCTGATCCGAAGATTCTTACCGGGGAGTCCAAGCCCGATTATGCCAAGTGTGTTGACATTGCCACTGTTGCATCCATCAGGGAGCTGTGGAAGCCTGCACTCGTTGCAATCCTCGCCCCGATAATCCTGGGAATCCTGCTGGGACCCACTGCGGTGGCAGGACTGCTGATGGGCTCTGTCGTGACCGGAATATTCCTGGCGTACCATCTGGCAAACACCGGCGGCGCATGGGACAATGCAAAAAAGCTAGTCGAGATGAGGGGAGAGAAGGGCACAGAGGTGCACAAGGTTACAGTGGTCGGCGACATCATCGGCGATCCATACAAGGACACTGCCGGACCCGCGCTGAACACTGTAATCAAACTGCTCAACACCATTGCCATAGTCTTCGTGTCTGCCTTTGTGGCAGTAATTGCAATCTAGTCAGGAAGAAGAGTCCAACTGCCGTCTTTGAGACTCAAGAACACATGCCTGGATTCTGCATGATGATGATGATGATGATGATGATTATGATGCAGGCCATTACGGATAGTCTCCGTCAACTGCGTGTCTGCGTTGCCTGACAGGGGACTGCACGCGGCAGGATGATGCTACCTGGTTTGGCAAAAAAGGAAAAAAATGTTTAGGAGCAGCCTTCCATCTTTTGGATGAAGTAGCCTTTCTCCCTGATTGACTGCTCGACAGGCGCCGGAGCACCTTGGGAATGGCAGAATTGGCACTCGTTTTGAGTCATTACTGCGTCTCCCTCGCCGACGGATTCGAGCCACTCCTTGCCATACGTGATGGCCTTGGCGTGATCCTTCTCACTGGTGATTACGTCAAAGTGCATGGTGTGACCGTCTGCAGCCTTGACGTAGGTGTCGTATACGTGAATCTCCATGACATTAATGAAAAAAAGCCATATTTAATTTAGAATGAATGCTCTATGGGGATAGAATGGATCTGGTGCCTGCAGTCGTACTGCACCGGAATGCCATAGATGCAGCCTGCATGTGAAGGACATCCGTGACCCTAGGGCTCCGAATCCTGGCAGACTATCCGGACCTCCCTTGCACTGCCATCGCGCTCCAGCACGTACCCCCTGAGATCCTTGCTTGCCCCTGAATAGATGATCCATACCACCGGATTGCCTCGCATGAACCTCCTGTCGGTCTCTGACGGATATGCCTCCGAGACGGGATGGGAGTGGAATATTCCTATCACCTCGAGTCCTGCAGCATCTGCTGCCCTGTATGCCTCGAGCAGCTGCTCTGGCGATACTGTAAACCTTGCAGGTGACATGTCCGTATTTTCAGTCAGAAACAGCCTCCTGACGCAGTCATCCCTCCCAAGCAGCATTGCGCATGCCTCGTTGGGCATCCGATCCTCTGCGTGTCTAGTAAGCGTATCGATATCTGGGCGTGACAGGATTATCCTGTTCAAGTCTATCCGACGGTGACTGTGCCGACCATCCATGGGTGGACCAGGCAGTAATAGTCATAGGTTCCTGCTTCGGTAAATGTAAACTCGTATGCGACCCCTCCATCAAACAACCCAGAGTCAAACAGATCCGTGGGGCCGCCATCAGGCGTGCCTGCATTTACAGTATGCGCCACATCGTCCTGGTTGTCCCATGATATGGTGGTGCCCACCGGCACGTCGATGTTCTCCGGATCGTAGTAGATCCCGTCGTCCTTGATGAGTCCTGAACCTGGCGGAATCACGACCGTGACCGGCTCTTTTGGCTCCTCGATTATCAGTAACGAGTTCATCCACGGATGCACCAGACAAAAGTAATCGTACTCTCCTACCTCCAGATCCGCCGTGTCCAGCGTGTACACCAGGCCTGCACCCAGCAGGCTTGAGTCGAATGTCTCGCCCACATCATCTGTGGAAGTTACGGTGTGGATGACTGCGTCTGCGTTTGTCCATTCTATCCGGAAGCCCTGCGGCACTACTGCGACATCAGGAGAATAGTCCGGATTCCCGTCGATGTCTGAGCCCTCCAGAATCTCGATTGCAAAGACCGGGGCATTGGAGACCTCCTCTTCGGGCTCCTCGATTGCTATCTCCTGTGGAATCAGGTATGTGTCCGGGCTGACAAACCCAAAGGCGACCCATACGATGATCCCCGTGGCTGCGGCAAGCCCCATTATCGTGCCCACCGGCTTTAGGTACACCGGATACTTTGATGCAATGTACGCTATGGCAATTGCCGGAAACGCGACCCCCATGAGGATTCCTGCCAGTGTGACAGTGTATACAGAGGTATTGAAGGTAAATGCAAATGTTCCAAACCCAAACATGATCGACAGGATCACCAGGGTGGTTGCCTTGGCCTTGTTGCTAGTCGATATTCCCCCGTCCAGAATCCCCACTGCAAGGAAGATCAGTCCCACAAACATGGTAAGGCCGGTGAGCGCGTGCATGCCGTCGATGAACGTGTGTGCTATGCCCGCGTATGATATGGTAAGGCCTGCAATGCCTATGGCAGTCAGACCCATTCCCGGCATCATCAGATCCCAATTACTCATTTAGAATAGCTGGCATGGCTGATATACTTATTCGTTTTGAAATGTGCGCGGCCGCCTTGCCTGCAGGGAACCCAATTCCTCCATATGCCGTGCAGCCTGCCAAGCCCCCTGCGAACCGGCACATGCATGTAATGTGGCGGGAATGGCTCCCAAAACCACTACACCCGACGAATAAATTAAATGGCTAGGAGTGGGACAAAGTAGGATTGGGCTTTAATGAGATAGTGGAGATCTCCAAACCTCGAATTGTCGTTCTTTTGGTTATCACCGCCGTTACATCGATGTATGCTGCAAGCAGGCTAGTTGACGGTGTCCCCGAACTCGGCCCCTGGATGTACCTGCATATCATACTTGCAGGCGCCCTTGCGTCTGCAGGATCCAGCGCCCTGAACCACTACTATGACCGGGACATTGATCCCATGATGAAGCGGACCAGCACAAGGCCCATCCCGTCAGGCCGGATGGCCCCTTCGCACGTGCTGGCGTACGGCCTGGTAGTGAGCTGCGTGTCTGTGGTGTACGGGTATTTTGCGCTGAATCCCGTGTCCGCCTTCTTTATCGCAGTTGGGATATTCTCGTACGTGGTAGTGTACACGGTGTGGCTCAAGCGGCTAAACACGTCAAACATTGTAATCGGGGGCATCGCAGGCAGCGCCGCCTCCTGGGCGGGTTGGTCTGCAGCCACCGGAAGCCTGGATCTGCTGGGATTCCTGATCGGATTCCTGGTGTTTGTCTGGACCCCGTCCCACTTTTGGTGTCTTGCAATGAAGATCAAAGACGAGTATGCCCAGGCAAACGTTCCGATGCTGCCTGTCGTGATTGGAATGCAAAAGACATCCAAGTACATCCTGGGAAACACCATGATACTGCTGCCATTCTCCATGATACCCTCGCTCATTCCTGACGGGATGGGCCTGGTCTACACCGTAATTGCAGCAGTCTCAGGCGGCCTGATGCTTGCATACCACTACAAACTTACAAAGACCCCCACATCGGAGTTTGCATGGAAGGCATACAAGGTGACTGCCCCGTACCTTACGGTGATATTTGCAGCAGTCGCACTCGATGCGGCGTTTCACGTTCCGCTGACATAGCCTTCTTGCAGGAACCGTATGCATGCATGCATGCACGCACGCACGCCTTTGGCAGATAGGCAGGAATCACGCCACCTGATATTGTGCGCGTCGGCTACTTTTCAAAACCGGGAAAGCTTGCCTCGTAGTCCTTCTCTACTGCGATCCTGTTCTGCTCTGCCACCTCGTCGACTTCGTCTTCTGCTGCGTACCTCTCTATCCTGCGCTCGCCCTTTGTGATCCACGAGACCTTGATCAGCCCCATAATCTCAAGATCCAAGAGCAGCTTGTTGAATCTGTCTTCTGCTATTGCATGCCCCCCCTTTGCCAAGCTCTTGTAGAGCTCTGCATCAGTCATGGAGCCTGCCTCTACTATCTTGTCATTTACGATGTTTCGGAGAGGAACTGTCATTTTTATCCATAAAATGCCTTATCCCCTGACTTGGGAACCACATTAGATATACCTTCCTTTACGGTGTTGTACCACCGGTCTACCTCCTTGGTGATCGACGGCCTGATGCGCCTGAGGCTGCTTGCAAAGTCCTGGCTGGTAATTCTTGCAGAGTTATTCTTCATTGCAGTGACTGCCGCCTCCCTGCACAGCGCTGCAAGATCAGCGCCGGTATAGTTATGCGTGGCCACTGCTATCTCTGTGAGCTTTACGTCACCTGCAAGCGGCATCTTTCCAGTGAGGACCCTGATGATCTCAAGCCGCCCCTTCTCGTCAGGCGGGGCCACGTACAGGGCAAGATCCAGCCTTCCGGTCCTCAGCAGCGAGTTGTCCAGCACGTCTGGCCTGTTTGTAATGCCAATCACGATCACCCTTGGGCTGACCCCCTCCTCGATCTCCGTGAGCAGCTGGCTTAGCACGGTCTCGCTTGTCCCCCCGCCCTCGCCTGACTTGTAGCGCGCCAGGGAGTCAAGCTCGTCAAACACCACAACGCACGGCGAGGACATTCTTGCCTTTCTGAATATTCCTCTTATGGCCTTCTCAGACTCTCCTATCCATTTTGAGAGTATCTCAGGGCCCCTTACCAGGATCATGTTTGCCCCGCTTTCGGTGGCAAACGCCCTTGCGATGAGCGTCTTTCCGCATCCGGGCGGTCCGTAGATCAGGGCACCCCTTGGGGGCCTGATGCCGATTCTTGTAAATTTGTCCGGATCCTTCATGGCCACTGCCAGGTTGTCTGTCAGGGAGTCCTTGATGGCATCCAGCCCCCCGACATCCTTCCACATGACCTTTGATCTCTCTACGTAAAACTCCCTCATTGCGGTGGGAATGACCTCCTGCATTGCGTCATAAAAGTCGGAAATCTGTATCTGCATAGACTGGAGCACCTCTGATGAGATCCTGTCCGTCTCCAAGTCGATCTCCGGAAGGTACCTCCTGATGGACTTCATTGCAGCCTCCCTGCACAGCGACTTGATGTCTGCGCCCGTGTATCCGTGCAGCTCTGCTGCCAGATTCTTCAGGTCGACATCCTCGCTTATGGGCATCCCCCTTGTGTGGATCAGGATGATCTCAAGCCTGCCGTCCTCGTTTGGTACGGATATCTCAAACTCCCTGTCAAACCTGCCGGGCCTTCTCAGGGCCGGATCCACGCTGTCGGGCCTGTTTGTGGCGCCAAGCACGATTACGTTGCCCCTGTCATCGAGGCCGTCCATCAGGGCAAGCAGCTGGGCCACGACCCGCTTTTCCACGTCCCCGTAGGCCTCCTCCCTCTTTGGCGCAATCGCGTCTATCTCGTCGATAAAGATGATGCTCGGAGAGCTGTCCTTGGCCTCCTTGAAGATGTCCCGCAGCCTGGCCTCCGTCTCCCCGTAGTACTTGTTCATTATCTCCGGACCGTTTATCAGGAACATGTTGGCCTCTGACTCGCTTGCAAGGACCTTTGCAAGAAGGGTCTTTCCGCATCCTGGGGCCCCGTACAGAAGAATCCCGCTGTGCGGCTCGACTCCAAGCCTTGAGAACAGCTCCGGATGCCTCAAGGGCAGCTCTACTATCTCCCTCATTGCCTTGACCTCGTGCCGCAGTCCTCCTACCTCCTCGTATGTCACCCTGACCTTCCTGTCAACTGTCGATTCCGTTGAGATGGACAGGCCGGTGGTGCGGTCTATCCTTACAACCCCCTTCGGAGCAGTCTTGGAGATCTTAAAGTCCATGGAGTTGCCCAGAATCATAACCGATATCTCATCGCCCTGTGTTATGGGAAGCCCCTTGAGCCTGTTCTTTACAAAGTCTGTAAACTCCTTGTCCACCGTAACTGTGTCGTTTACCGGCGTCAGGGATACCGTCTTTGCAGTCTTTGCCACAGACTTTTTAATCCTTACAAAATCGTTTAGCGTGGCTCCCACGTTCTTTCTTGTCTGGCCGTCCATCCTGATGATGTCCTGAAATTTTTCATCCTCGTCGACAGGCCAGACCACCACGCAGCTGGACTTTGAGCCCATAATCTCTATGACGTCTCCGGGCGTAACATGGAGATGATCCATGGCCTGCGGGCCTATCCTTGCCCGTTTCTTGCCCACGTCCCTCTGCTTGGCCTCTCCGACCCTCATCTGCAAAGGTTCGTCTTTGTGCGCCACAGAATCACCTATTTCATGTCGACTGACATCCGACTCATGTTGAGCACCTCAAACTCGCTCACACCCTCAGACGCCCTCACTGCATTCTCCAACAAGTCCATCTGACCCTCGCTGTCATCTAGGATAAATTCTGCCTTGAGAAATTCCAGCCCGAATGCCAGGGGCTCCTTTTGATACCTCCTCATGGCAATCTTTTCGCTGAGATAGGACTTGATGGACTCTGCCATCATGTCAAGATCGACATCCGTTCCGGTGGGAAGAATCTTTGTAACTAGCAGCAGACTTGCCATGTCATCACGGCCCCTGGAAGCCGCACGCGGTACACGAGTACCCCCTTGCAGCCTCCCTGCAGCTTTGGCACCTCCAAATCAGATCCGACCCGCAATCCGGGCAGTTGAACTTGACGCACTTGTCGTTGGGCATGATGTGCCTCAGACAACAACTGCATCTTGGCAGGGATATGGTAGATGACATGTTATGAAAAAGTCCCCAAACTTCATTTATACCTTCCTTGCATCTCCCTGATGCTGCTTCTGAGCCTGTTGCCTGCTATGGCACCGACTGCCTTGGCAGTGCCCCTTGCACCAAGCAGTCTTGCAATCGAGATTGCATGAAAGTCAAAGCCGTCGCTGCCTGAGATCTCGCTGATGACCTTTGGCGTGACTGCCTCAAAGAGTCTGTTGATGGTCTTGTTGTCAAGTCCCTCCAGCACGTTCCTTGCAAGAACCTGTCTTTGAAACTCGTCTCCAAACCTCCCGATCCACTCCTTCTGGTACCCGGCAAGCCTGCCCCTTTGGCCCGTGGCCAGAAACCCCGACACGGCCCTGCCTGCAAGAATTCCTCCCATTCCCCCGGTAAATATTCCGCCTGCCGTCGTGGGCTTTGCCTGCCCTGCAGCATCCCCGACGATCACGGTATTGCCCTCTACAAAGTTGCCGATGGGGCCCCTTACCCATATCGGGGCAAAGATCTTCCTGACAGTCGAGCATCCGCCCTTCTCCATGATGAGATCGTCCAGTACCCTGCCTGCATTGATGCCCCTTCCTGCAGCGCCGATCTTTCCCCTTCCGTTCTCGGATGGAATCACCCATGAAAAGAATCCCGGGAACCTCTGCTGGTCAAAGAACACCTGAACCTCCCCCTTTCTTATCCAGTCTGCATACACCTCGTACTGTGCGGATGCAAGCACCCCTGTCTTGTCCCTGCGGATTGCCGAGGATATCCCCCTGGCATCCACCAGAATCCTGCACCCTATCTCCTCTTCCTTGGTCCTTGCCCCGGTCCCTGTAACCTCCTGGAGACTCGTCCTGACGCGGATCTCGGCCCCGCTCCTCCGGGCCTGCAGCGCCACCTGCTTGTCAAGCTCCCTCCTGCTTATCTCAAGCACGTTCTGCCTGCCAGAATCCACCGTGAAGCTCCGGCCGTTTGGAGCCGTGAATTTTGCAGTCGTTATGGCATGCCCCAGCATCCTCCTGAACGGGATCACTCCCAGCTCTTCCAGCCCCGCGCTGCTCACCAGGCCGCCGCAGTGCTCCGGCGTTCCGACCTCGTAGTCCTCCTCGATTACAAGCACGTCGAATCCTGCAGAGGCTATCTCCCTTGCGCACAGCAGTCCTGCAATGCTTCCGCCTGCCACCACAACATCATACATGCATCTGGTGTGGCCGGCAATTATTTAATTCCACTCTGTTAACTCTTAGCGTGTTTTCCACAGATTGGGACTCTGTTAAATTCTGGTAATCTCTACCGTTCACTGTTCAAAAGTGTGTTTTAGACTATTCTCCAAGTTCGGCCCCGCCGCATTTCGTCAGAGTGTTCAAAAATGTCATGCCTCCAATAATGCTGTTCAAAAAGTGAGCTGGGCCACACCCGCACCTTGGTGGTAGATTTCGGTGATCAGATCACTGGAATTTACCCGAGCCCACCGGCATGCCAAAAACGTGATGCCGAATCGTTTGATGGTTCGCATGTTGATTATGGTCGGTATTGGTTTAAGGGGCGTCCAAAAATCAGGTCCTGTTTATGCTATTTGTCATATGAGAATTGTTGGGTTGCAGGCACACCCTGTCTGGGATCCCAAAAACAACAGCCGCCGCCTCATGTGTGTCGTAATGCTACCCAAATTCTACTTTACTGTGACCTGCTTGCTTATCTGATCCATCTGGGATTCCAGCTGTTCTGGTGTGGCGCCATATGAAATTAGGATCCTGTCGTCCTCGAAGATCTCATAGTCTCTGATGTCAGAGAGCTCTTCGCCATTGATGAAGAATCTAAGATCATATTCATCGTTGGTGCAAAACTCCCTTCCGCCTTGGAACACAAAGCACTGGTCATCAAGCCCAAGGCTGAGCGTCTCAAAGAAATACCCCAATGTCGGTCCCACAGCGTGCTTGTGGACAGTGGTACCGTCCCCTCCCTCAAACTGAATCCATGTAGATTTTGTCTGGTATGCAGACATTGAAAAGTCAAACTCGTCATCGAATATCGTTACCAGTATGGCTGCATGATCATGGGCACCTTGAATTGATAGCACACGGTCGGGCGGGACGTCGGTCGTGACAATGACAACGGCGCCATAGATGCCTACGATGGCGGCAATCGCCACTAGGACGCCGATTGCAATCCGCATGTTCTTTCTCTTCGGGGCAGTGTGCTTTGCGGCATAATTCTCACGCTTCTCCTCACGTGCCCTTCCCTCTTCTACCATGACCAATCTAATTCAAAAATTTGCACTAATTAACCATTGAGTATGACCGCCGGGCAGATACACCTACACGGGATTTTTTACGTGTACCGCTGCAATGCCGCCGTGATCCAGAAGAGAACTGACTGAGATCACCAAAATTTACCACCAAGGTGTAAGTGTGGCTTAGCTCGCTTTTGAACAGCCTTGTGGAAGGCACCACACTTTTGAACACCGTGACGAAATGCGGCGGAGTTGAATCTGGAGAAGATCCAAAAACACACTTTTGAGCAGTGAACATCAGAGATCACCAAAATTTACCAGAGCCCAGATTGGGGCTCTGTTCAATTATGGTGAGTTGGGACATTTACTGTTTAAAAGTTATCTATACGGATCTTCTCGAGAATCTTGCAGAATTAATTGTTCTAAAACGAGATCACCATATTTGAACAGAGCCAGCCCGTATCCCGGGAGCGCGTCAGCGACGTGGCCAAGGCCGTGAGGGCAGAGACGTACAAGAAGGAGAAGGCGGAGAAGATGTACGAGATTATACGCGAAAAGGCAAAGGAGTCCAAGTAACGGAAAAACACATCCACAATGGTACAGCAGCAACGGTAGTTGCACCTCGATCTGTTAAAGAAAGTTTGTCAACGGCGAGATAGCCGAAGAGGAATACGCGCACAAGAGAAAGTTGTTGGAATGAATGTTAATATATACACATTGACAAAATGCTCATAATCCTTGCATATAACATTAATGACCATACTAGCCAATACGGAGTTATTGGGCATTGACAGTGTGGAGGATGATGTAAATGAAGGATCCATAACACAATGTACGCCTGGTATGAATTCACCTGTCCTTCCTGTCACAAAAAAATGATCATACTGATCCATATGCTGGCAATACACATCACTTTACATGGTAAATTCACGGCACATGAGCAGGGACCAGCTAAAAGAGGAACTCCTAGCACGGAACCGGGAGATTGCCACCCTCAAATCCGATCTTGAGAAGGCACTTGGCAGGATAGAACGTCTTGAAAGGGCCTTGGGGTACAGCGAACGCCTCATGACATACTATACAAACCCCAACACGCCGCCCTCATCTGAATCCCTGGAATGGAAGGCCCAGAAGAGGGAGCGGGCAAAAAAACAGGAAAAGGAGGGCAAATCCAAGCGCGGGGGAAGAAAGGGACACGCGGGGGCGTCGCGCCCCCACGACCCGGAAAGGACCGTATCCCACAGGTTCGGGCGCAGGAAGTCGGGCAGGAGGCGGGTGCCGGTGCTCCCGGAATGCGGGTGCGGCGGCGGCGGCGGCCGGATGGCGATTGGCAGTCCGCGCGTGCGGGACATCACGGACATCAGGGTGACTGCGTGCGAGACGCGGCACCGCGTGGAGACTGCAGTATGCGGCTCATGCGGCCGCAGGGAAGATGCTCCAAACGACCTGCCGCGGCGGGGCAACTTCGGCAAGGGCATGGTCGGACTCGTCTCAGAACTGCGCGCGGCACGGGTGCCGCTCAAGGGAATCTCGGTCGCGGTGCGCTCCATAACGGGCATTATGCTTGCAGGATCCACCGTCAACAACATCATGGCACGCGTCGGGGACGCCTCGGGCCACGAGGCAGGCAGGATCCTCGGGGAAGTGGAGGCTTCTGACTGTGCCGGGTTTGACGAAACCAGCTGGCGAAACGACGGCCAGAAGGTACACGCAAACGTGGCACAGTCGGGCAAAAACATCGCAATAAACATCAGCCAGAGCAGGGCCACGCTCATGCTCGATGCCATGGACAAATTTGACGGGGTGGCGATAACTGACGGGTACACCGGATATGACAGGTTTGACAAGGACGGCATGCACCAGTCGTGCTGGGCGCACGACCTCCGGCAGACAAGGCACCTGGCAGAAAAATACTGCGCCGTGCCTCCCGAGACCAAACGTGTCCGGCGGCGGCAGCAGCAGCTCCACGAGGACCACAAGTGGGTGTTTGAGAGGGCAAAACTGCTGGCCGCGCAGGAGGCGCGCTCGCCACAGCTGCGGCATACGATGAACCGCACCATGCAGGACGTGCTTGACCGGTACCGCGATGCCGGTGGTGGTGGTAACGATGACGACATGCAAAAGGTGCTGGACAAGCTCGAGAGGCACCTGCACCGCATGTTTGCGTTCCTGGAGCATCCCGGCGTCGAGCCTACAAACAACGCCAGCGAGAGGGCGCTGCGCTACCTGGTGGTGTTCCGCAAGATAAGCGGGCAGACCAAGGGCGGCTCCAAGGCCATGAAGCGCCTTGCAGATTTTGTCACGTGCGTCCTCACGTGGAGGGCACATGGCAAGAGCGTGGCCGAAGAAGTTGGTCGACTGATATAAGGGGCAGGTGAATTCATACTACGCCTGCTTACGGTTCTCCTGCATCATCGGTTGGTGGCACAAATTCAGGATCTTCTCCAGATTTACTTGCCTGTTTTACGCACCGTTATGCCATTCCCCATTAAATCATAATTCCTCTAGGGAGAATCTGCCAGTTGTGATGGATAATCCCAGTCATTGCCATGACATGCATTGATGGGACATCCATCACGCCAAGGCCAGTCTGGGCTACGTGTGTCGCTGCCGTTGCTACAGCTGCCGTTGCTACTGCTGCTGCTGCGACTACGCTGCTGCAGCAGCAGCTGCTGCATTACTGATGAGGGTGATCTGCTTGTCCGTTCCAGATATGACGATCCCTGCGGCCTCTGCGGGTGTAATTTTGCCAATGCCGCCATGGGGGCGGAAAAAGTTGTGGTGGACGATCATCAGCCGCACAAGCGCGGGACTTTCTGTCCCGAACTCGCGGGCGGTCTTGATGCGATCCTTGAATTCGCCGTTAAGCCTCTCGTGCTTGTTGTTATGACTGAAGCGGTTCTTCAGGTGAATCTCCCGGACGTGGATCAGCCTGAAGCCGTTGCGTCTCCAAAACGCCCTGCGGGCGGCAGGACAAAACGCCTGCAGGCCGTCTGTTACCAGCACCCACGGGGTGGTTCCGGCCAGATTCCTTGCGGCTGCAAACAGGGGGGCGGGTCTGTAGTTGAGTTTTGTCTCAGACACGTCATGGGACAGTATGAACCTGCTGGCGCCGTCCATGACGGCAAAAAGCCACCGCGCCTGCGCGCGAACCTTGAAATGTATCTCGTCGCAGTGCCACTTGTAGCTCGTGCGCGGCTGCAGCCGCCTTGAATATTCATCCATCAGCGTCGAATAATGTGCAGTCCACCTGTATATCGTGCTTGAATGCACGGTTGTTCCGTCCTGTGCCATCACTGCCTGCACCGCAGCGCAGGACAGCCCGTACGCTGCCTCCCTGAGTGCCCGGGATATCGCCTCTGGGCCGGCATGGCGCTTCTTGAAGCCCGGCCGTCCGGAGAATGTCCGGCCGCACGGCTTACACCGGTACCGCCGGATCGGCCCGTACGCGTTGTGTCGGTGCCCGTTGCGTGCAAACACAGTCGACTTGCAATGGTGGCATGCAGTCTGAGGCATGCTAATGACAATTGTATTTTGGTTCCTGCACCGGTCCCACATCCGGCCAAGCAACACGTCCACTGCCCGCACGTGCTTGCACAGGCCGTCACAATTGACGTAATGCTGGCACGCGCATACAAACCCGGCAGAGCCAAGAATCACCAGATACCACAGTCCTGGAATAGACTGCGATGCCACATTCCATCGTCTGAGACTTGTCATCCTCACCTGCTTTGGGTCGTTGCTGATCACCTGTCCCTGCCTTGCCGCCGTTTTGGCGCGTTTTGCCCTGTTCATAAATAAACCAATTGGTATTATTACATAGATCTTTCTACCAGTCTTAAATAACAGGCAGCTAAAAAAAATTCATGACCCAGTGGGCCAAAGACGCCAAGGAATTTACCGTTTCTGTGATCAAAAACGAGAAGCGTCTGACAAACTACAGCTACATACCAAAACCGATACTTGAAATGCTTGGCAATCCCGACAAACTAAAGTTTGTCATTTCCGGTGATGACATAATGGTGCGCAGGCCAGACGAGTGAATCTGGAGAAGATCCTGATTTTGTGTCACCAACCGATGATGCAGGAGAACCCCTGCTTACAAAAACATAAAGGTCTGCATAGGGGGCTCTGGGGCTTGCTAAAAAACAAAAGTCTGGTTATTGCACTGGTGCTTTCAGTCGGAATTGCCAGCATAGGTTTTGCTTGGATGCAAGAAGATATCATACAAACACAGAATTTGCCCTATTTGGGAAAATATTCTGAATCGCTTGCTTTTAAAGCGCCAAGTTCTTTCAGCCTGGAAAAAATGTATGGAACGCCATCCCCAAACATCGAGGCGTTATCTGCAAGAACTGATAGCAATGTAGCAGAATCCACGTCACTTCCAATCGGTTTGGAAGTCAAAGCACTGCTAACTAAGGGAACCGCATCAGAAAAGACAAGGCTGACCACGGTAATTTATGGACCAGGTTCTATAGATTATGACCGACTTGAGACGTTTGCCGACGTGATGGATTCCTAGGGGTTATCGTACTATACAACGAAGAACGTGATGATTTCAATATTGAGCAATGGTACAGAGATGTCCTGAAGGAACGACCAAACACGCAAAGTGTCATGGTAAATGATTCTAATGCCATTGGCGTGGAGGGTATTCCTGAGCAGGGAAAGACATCAAAACTGATCTTCCATAATGGCAGGACTCAGATAGAGTTAGTTTCATCTGCTTATGGTTTATCCGACCTGATACAAATAGTATCGACCCTCTAAATTCTTTTATATTTTTTTATCATAAACAATGGCTCTGTTGTAACCATATGTGTCCAAACGTCCACAAGGTGCTTCCATGTCAAATCGTATCCAATCCTACTGTGGGCCATTGCCGTTCTGTTTCCTTCCCCGGACTTGCATCGGCTCCGGTAAATTCTAGTGATCTGATTACCGAAATCTACCACCAAGGTGCGGGTGTGGCCAGCTCACTTTTTGAACAGCATTATTGGGGGCATAACATTTTTGAATTCCCTGACGAAATATGTTGGGCCGAATCGGTAGATCTTAAACCACACTTTTGAACGGGGAACGGTAGAGATCACCTAAATTTACCAGAGCCATAACGATCACGCCAAAGAAGTTGATCATGGCCTATTCAAGAAAGGTGGGGAAAAGGCAGGCCCAAGGATACATGGGCATAGACATGAATTTTGACAACGTCACCACATGTGATACGGACGGCATCGTGCTCATGCACGACCTCTCAAAAGTCGGCAAGATAAAACAAGAATGCAGGGAAACCGTTATCCCATTTCAGACGGAATGACCATAGAATCAGGAAAAAGATAGCAGGCAAGTACGGCAGGTTGGGAAGAAACAAAACCCTGGACATCCTCCACAAGACAAGCAAAAAGATCACCAGGTCAGGACACGTCCCGGCCAGGGAAGACTTGGTGGGAATCACAAAACTGTATGACAATCCCGGCAGGTGGGGAAAGAATGCCAACTTTCGTGGCAAGAACTGGGGCTACTACGAACTTGGAAGGCAGATAGACTACAAGGCAAAAGCCAACGGTGACGTCTCAATATTGGTAAATCCAAGGGGCACAAGCTCAAAGTGCGCGGCATGTGGTGGAAAGATGATCACCGAAGAGCGCCGAGTGATGCGATGCCCTGTCGGAAATATCACGGTGGATCGTGATAAAAACGCGAGTGCAAACATCCTCGTGCGAGGCCTGGAGGTCGGGCACGTAGGATCCGCAAGTGAAGCGATGGTGAGAGTGAGCCATGGGAGGACAAGTCTCGTGGTGGAACCTTCAGTCGATGCGGATCAGTTGACGGATTCTGGCAAGGTGCCAGAATCAAGCGGCAAACAGCTTACGAAAGTTAACACGACTCTCGAGCTCCCGCCAAGTTAGCAGAACCCTTAACTCAAAGTTTTTCAACGGGCGCAATGTCTCATTACCGTATGGGGGAAGTCAAACAGGTAATAGTGGTGCGGACCGACCTCGGCATGGGGCGCGGAAAGATAGCAGCGCAGGTCGGGCATGCGTGCGTCATGGGCGCAGAGCACGTCCGAAGATCCCACCCAGACTGGCATGCAGCCTGGTGGGGGTCGCAGGAAAAGGTGGTCCTGAAGGTGTCAAGCCTCAAGGAACTGCACCAGATACGGACGCATGCAATCGATCTGAACCTGCCCTGGTCCGAGGTGAGCGATGCCGGACACACCCAGCTGGCACCTGGCACGACTACCTGCATCTCGATAGGACCCGCCCCCGAGGACATGATAGACAGGGTTACTGGAGATCTCAAGCTCCTCTGACCGCCCCCTCCCTTCATCCCCCCTCCTCATGCAATCCGATCCCCCGTGACGTGTGCCCGGGCAGATCCCGAACCTAGCGTCCTGCCATCGTATGAATTCACCTGTCCTTCCTGTCACAAAAAAATGATCATACTGATCCATATGCTGGCAATACACATCACTTTACATGGTAAATTCACGGCACATGAGCAGGGACCAGCTAAAAGAGGAACTCCTAGCACGGAACCGGGAGATTGCCACCCTCAAATCCGATCTTGAGAAGGCACTTGGCAGGATAGAACGTCTTGAAAGGGCCTTGGGGTACAGCGAACGCCTCATGACATACTATACAAACCCCAACACGCCGCCCTCATCTGAATCCCTGGAATGGAAGGCCCAGAAGAGGGAGCGGGCAAAAAAACAGGAAAAGGAGGGCAAATCCAAGCGCGGGGGAAGAAAGGGACACGCGGGGGCGTCGCGCCCCCACGACCCGGAAAGGACCGTATCCCACAGGTTCGGGCGCAGGAAGTCGGGCAGGAGGCGGGTGCCGGTGCTCCCGGAATGCGGGTGCGGCGGCGGCGGCGGCCGGATGGCGATTGGCAGTCCGCGCGTGCGGGACATCACGGACATCAGGGTGACTGCGTGCGAGACGCGGCACCGCGTGGAGACTGCAGTATGCGGCTCATGCGGCCGCAGGGAAGATGCTCCAAACGACCTGCCGCGGCGGGGCAACTTCGGCAAGGGCATGGTCGGACTCGTCTCAGAACTGCGCGCGGCACGGGTGCCGCTCAAGGGAATCTCGGTCGCGGTGCGCTCCATAACGGGCATTATGCTTGCAGGATCCACCGTCAACAACATCATGGCACGCGTCGGGGACGCCTCGGGCCACGAGGCAGGCAGGATCCTCGGGGAAGTGGAGGCTTCTGACTGTGCCGGGTTTGACGAAACCAGCTGGCGAAACGACGGCCAGAAGGTACACGCAAACGTGGCACAGTCGGGCAAAAACATCGCAATAAACATCAGCCAGAGCAGGGCCACGCTCATGCTCGATGCCATGGACAAATTTGACGGGGTGGCGATAACTGACGGGTACACCGGATATGACAGGTTTGACAAGGACGGCATGCACCAGTCGTGCTGGGCGCACGACCTCCGGCAGACAAGGCACCTGGCAGAAAAATACTGCGCCGTGCCTCCCGAGACCAAACGTGTCCGGCGGCGGCAGCAGCAGCTCCACGAGGACCACAAGTGGGTGTTTGAGAGGGCAAAACTGCTGGCCGCGCAGGAGGCGCGCTCGCCACAGCTGCGGCATACGATGAACCGCACCATGCAGGACGTGCTTGACCGGTACCGCGATGCCGGTGGTGGTGGTGACGATGACGACATGCAAAAGGTGCTGGACAAGCTCGAGAGGCACCTGCACCGCATGTTTGCGTTCCTGGAGCATCCCGGCGTCGAGCCTACAAACAACGCCAGCGAGAGGGCGCTGCGCTACCTGGTGGTGTTCCGCAAGATAAGCGGGCAGACCAAGGGCGGCTCCAAGGCCATGAAGCGCCTTGCAGATTTTGTCACGTGCGTCCTCACGTGGAGGGCACATGGCAAGAGCGTGGCCGAAGAAGTTGGTCGACTGATATAAGGGGCAGGTGAATTCATACCTGCCATCCTCTTGAAGAGATATTAACAGTATGAGCCCAGTGGGCTCTGTGAAGAGAAGAACCAAGGGAATAATTGCATTTCTATTCCTGGGCGGACTCATGGTGACCTCCGGTGTGACAATTGCCATCCAAGGAATCGATCCGTTAGACGAGAAGCGGACATTCATCCAGAGCCTCACCCCTTGGGAGATAGAAAGATACCTGTACCGCGTCTGGCTCCAAGAACAGGCAGACATCGAAAGCCTCACCATCTCGGACAGATATGCCGAGTACAGCATCTGGCGGAGTTCTGAAAGCATCGATGACTCCCTCCCCTGCACCCCTGACTCCCTGGAGGATATCTGCGACCTGAAACAGGCAACCCCCGATGATCTTACCCCAGCATACTATTACACAAATGAGCAGCGCCCGCAGTTTTGCGGATCCTCGATTGCAAGATCGACAGACTATGTCCAAGAGTTCTCCATTCCGACTGCCTGCACGAATCCCCTGGGAATCGTCACCGACTATGATGGAAACGTCTGGTTTGCCCAGACCAACATGGGCCGCCTGGCAATGTTTGATCCTGTTACGGAGACGTTTACCGAGTATGACAACCCGGTGTGGCCGCCTGGCACGCGCTCCATGATGTGGGGGGCAGACTATTCCCCTGACGGCTATGTCTGGTACACCGATGACACCTCTGACTCCGTATGGAGGTTCTCGCCTGCAAGCGGGCAGTATGAGAGGCTGGGATATCCGTCCGAGGCAGACTCCCTTCCGCAGAGGCTTGTCGTCGACGGCTCCCAGATAATAATAAACGACTTTACCGGCAACAAGCTCACGCTGCTGACCCCGTCTTCGGACACTGGGGAGATAAGATACATCGACGTCCCGTCACCCTTCAACAACACCCAGACTGCAGACTTTGCAGTTGATCCGGACAACAACGTGTGGTTTACAACCTGGTCCCTGCAGTCAGGCGGAGTGCTGACAAAGTTTGATCAGGACAGATATGCAGAGTCTGTTGCAAACCCTGACAACATACAATTCCCGGCGTCCTTCTTTATGGAGATATTTGCATTTCCAGAAAACATGCTTACGCCAAACGGGGCTGCCTTTACCGCCGACGGAACCCTGTGGCTTGCAGACACCACGTCCTCGTCATTTTACAGCTTTGATCCCGCTACGGAACGGTTCACCCAGTATGTCACTGCCGACCCGCTTCCCAGCACATACGGGAACCACACCGGCATCGTCAAGTCCCCGATATCCCGCCCGTACTGGATCCAGGCCGACGATACAGGAAACCTCGTCTTCAACTCCCAAAACTCAAACAACATCTCGGTGATGAATCCCGCACTCCAGACGCTTGTGGAGTACCATGTCCCCTCAAAGAATCCCTCTTGGGCCGACTGTGCCCTTGGGGACGGCACCCTGGCAGCCGACTGCGGCCTTGCACAGATATTTGATTTTGCCATACACGGCAAGAACATCTGGTTTACAGAATGGGTGGAAAACAACATCGGAGTGGTGGACACCTCCGTCCCGCTTCCATTTGACATACGGACAGACAAGCAGACGGTGATCCTCTCCCCGGGCGATGCTGCCACTGTCGACCTGCAGGTGATCAGCATGTCAGAGGGTGCCGCCGCCGACGGATCGCTGGTCCTGTCAGGCACGCACGACTTTATCACCGTCGGGCACGCGGCAGGCCTTGATGCCGCCAAACTCCTCCCCGGGGGAGAGGTCTCGACTGCCGTAGATATCACCGCCTCTGATGATGCCGTACCGGGCACATACAAGGTACTGCTTGGAGTGCAGTCCCCTGAGGTTGCCGTGGGCAAGTTTGTTACAGTGACTGTCCAGTGATTCCGGCCATCGACTCTGACATAGGCATCTCCGTCTACAGTACTGGGTTTGGCGGAATCGGGGGAAGAATCCGTGCCAGACCCGAGGATTTTGCAGTCTCCGAGGTGATATCTGCAAGGGCGCAGGACTCGATACTGGAGACGGGAGCCTATGCCGTGTACCTGCTGAAAAAGAGCAGGAAGGATACCCGTCATGCCCTCTCTGACATCCTCAGGAGAAAGGGGGTCCGCCTAAAGTCGCTGGGCCTCAAGGACGCGTCTGCAGTGACTGAGCAGACAGTGTGCTCCACAAGAAGGGGAACGGCGATTGCAGACTTTGCAACCGACAGGTACTCCCTCAAGGCGGTAGGCTACTCCCCAAGGCCGCTATCAAGCAGGGACATGATATCAAACCGCTTTACGATAAGGATCACCGGCTGTGCAGACGGGCTGTCAATGTTTGACGGGTATGACCGGGTTCTGAATTTTTACGGGTACCAGCGCTTTGGCTCCAGCCGGCCGGTGACCCATCTAATAGGAAGGGCGATCCTGCAGAGGGACTTTGGCAAGGCCGTCCGGCTGGTGCTGGCATTCGTATCCCCGTACGAGTCCAAGAAGGGCGATGATGCACGGATCCGATGCGAGCTTGCAGACGAGGCAAACTACGAGAGGATGCTCGGAGAGATTCCGTCCTGGATGGATGTGGAGGGAGCGGTCCTTCGGGAGATGGTCAAACACGGGGACGCCTACCGAGCGGTACGGGCCATTCCGCTGTCCCTGCGCAGGCTCTACGTCCGGGCATACCAGTCGTTCATCTTCAACAAGTCCCTGAGCATGGCGTATCTGGACGGGCAGGAACTCTTTGAGGCACGGGACGGCGACATATGCTATGACGCAGGCGGAACTATACGGAGGTATGACGGAGGGCAGGGCATGCGCCTGGCCGTGCCATTCGTGGGATACTCCTACTACAAGAAGACCAGGTTCGACCCCCAGATATCCACGGTGCTTGACTCCGAAGAGATTGCCCCCAAGGACTTTTTCATAAAAGAGATGCAGGAGGCAAGCGACCAGGGGGGGTTCAGGCAGGCGGCCATGTGCTGCTCGGACTATCATGCAGATGCCTCCACTGCCACGGTAGGGTTTTCACTCTCGCGGGGATCCTTTGCCACGATACTGCTGCGCGAGATAATGAAGCCTGAGGATCCGATTGCAGCCGGGTTCTAGGCAAAGCAGCGGCGGCACATGGTACATACTCAGGTCCCGGTATCAGTCTTCCCAGAAGTAGCTCAGGGTAGCACCGGCGGCGGGGGCTCCGGCGGCTCTTTGTAGCCAAATACGATCAGCAACAGCAGCATGTCCCTGAGATCCTGTTGGGTGATCGGGGGATCCGTGGGATAAATCCCGGTAACGTGCATCAGCGTTGCGTTTGCCATTACCCAAGCGTTAAAGACGGCTACAGAGTACACAAAGCACAAAAGTCGCGCCATCGGGTTCTTGCTGTGCGTCTTGGCCCTTGTGTTTTCTATCATCCGGTATCCAGTCTCTATGCCCCACCTGTTCCCGTACGAGTCCGGATCCACGTCGGGGACGTTGGTGGCAAACCCGATGTATTTCTCGTGCGGCAGCAGCTCGTCGTCGTCCTTTCTTTTCTTCCTCTTCTTCCTTTCTGTGATGGTCATCGTATACGACACCTCCCTGCCATCTCCCCCGACGATGACGGATTTGGAGACGCGGCCGCGCCTGCCTGTAGCAAACTCTGCGATGGCATCCACCACAGTATCCGTATTCTTGCATGGTATCAGATATTTGATGCCCATGTCCCCAAGCGTCCCCATTACGTCTGCCGTAAAGAACTCCCTGTCCAGCATCGCCATTCCGATGCAGGCCCCCACGTCCCGTGCAGAGCCGATGATTTTACGCACGAAATCGGCAGTATCCTCAAGTGACGGCATGTTCAGGACGCCTAACACGAGGCGAAGGTTCTGAACCGTGGACTGTATCGTGATGTACCTCTCAAAGACGTGTGTCCCGTCCTTGGCCTTTGAGCGCACCAGTTCTGCCCCGTAGCTCTTGTCGTATCTGGGTATCAGGTGCATGTCGATTGCCAAGTCAATCTCCTGGTCTTTCTTGAGCAGTCTCATCTTGCGCATCTGGTCAAGCTGCAGGACGACTGTCTTGGCAAAGCATTTGTAGACGTCGCTGCCACGCGTCCGGGATGCCGCATCGCGCATCCACTCATCACTTGGGCGTGAGTCCCCGTCTGCACCGCCGATTCTCTTGGAGGACCTGGTGCATCCGGCCACCTGCCTGCCGTGCGCACATGCGCCTGCCATGCTTCTGTGAAAATCCTCGGTGCCGTAGATGGCATTGTGCCTGTGTGAGACCATGATGCACGGGGACATGCCTGCCCCTACCGTGTCCAGAACATCTTGATATATGCGTGGGTTGTTAAGCAAGTCGCGTCTCAGTTGGTTCATTGGTAGTTCGATGACCTTCTGAGATTGCCCTAATTGATCTGTTTTGATTTTGGGCTGTTTTCAGGTACTTCTGGGAAGACTGGGTATTGTCTAGGCGTAAACATGTACTGTTTTACGTATATTCACGCCTGAGTTTGAGGGGGACCTGAGTATGTACGGCACATGCCTGCCATCATTTAAGTTACCGTACCGTCCTGTTAGTAGTGATTCCGATGGAAAAGGCATACGTGCTTATCAGCTGTGAGGCAGGCGAGGAGCATTCCTTGTCGTCCCATCTCAGGGAGATTCCGGAGATCCGAGACTGCCTGATAACGTATGGAAGCTACGACCTGGTGGCCGAGATTGTGGCACCCGATGCGCTGCAGATGAACTCTGTCATATCCTCGCAGATTCGAATACTCCAGAACATCAAAAGCACCATCACGCTCCGCGTTACAATCTAGGATCTGCCCCGGAGGTATCCTGCGCCTGCCGTGACCACTCCTGCTATCATGATTGCAATTCCATACGCCTCCCACTCCGGACTCTCATACATGAACGATGTCTCCGGGCCTACAACGGCCATGCCCTGAAGGTGAAAGAGCAGCCCGAACATGACTCCTGCAGCACCTGCAGCCATCAGCATACTTTTTGCACGCATAATGCACCGTTGCACGGCATCCGCTAAAAAGAATTGATAAACTGGGCAAATGATTTTTCGGTTCCCTGTTTAATGACTTTCCTGCAAACATATGAAATGTACAACTGGGAGGGCCAATCCAGTCGCAGCGGTTCTGTGTTTGTGGGGCCCGTTCTGTTTGTTTCTGCTGCATCCCTTGCCATACTGTCGTTTCTGATATTCTATCCCCAGATAGAGGCCATCAGCCGGGAGTCCCCGATACTGATCAATCTCATGTTTATCCCTGCCGTCGCAGTGGGATTCCATTACGGGTACAGGATTACCGCCAGGGCAGTCAGGCCTTCAGAGTTCCGCAGCCCCCTGAGAAGATCGTTTACAAAAATATTCCTGTTCTTTTTTGTGATTGGGGGAATATTCAGTTCGGTAAGCTTTGCAATCAACGGGGGCAGCATACTGCCTGACTTTTCGATACTGGATACCGGACTCTTGCCGTGGATAAACGAGTTTATCATGGCAAACGGCGGGGCGACCTTTCTGATTGTCAGCAGCGTTGCCCTGATGGCAGCTGCCAGCAGGCGCATAGTCGGAATGAACCACGGCGTGATGAACAGACTGGCCACCTTTGGCGGGACGTTTGTATTCTTTACGATGCTTGCACTGAGCTTTACAAAGTCTGATCCCACTGCCTCTGGTGTGTTCCTGTATACGTTTTATCAGGCCGGAATAGTGGGAGGGGCCCTGTATGAAATGAACAAGCTTACCAAGAACCAGAATATGTTTGAGGACTATTCAAACGGGTTCTGAGATATCATCATCATCATCATCATCATGATCATCTGTCCAGATCCACGTAAATTCCGGATATCTTGTTGTTGATCCTGTCCCAGTACTTTTCACAACCGTCTGTCCGGAAGTCGTTTGCCTTGCACTCCTCAAAGTGCGCGGTATTGTCCCTTGAGATATTGTCTGAAAAGAGCACGTCTGAGCCGATTGCAAGTGCCAGGATGCCTATGGCTACAAGGCTTGCAGACACTACAATCATCGAATGACCAACCTTGGCATGATTGTGCGGCTCTTTCATTTATGGAAAAGTTACCGCGCTTGAATTTAATCCTTTCAAACAGGAAACGGCCGGCCGTATTCTGGCTTGCAGGCGCCACTCCCGTACAGCCCAATTGGAAAAGAAGAAAAGCCAGTATCACGTTATCATGTTGTTGGGAATACAGATCTTGCAGTACGAGTTTCTAGGCCCGGTCCAGCTGAACCAGTGGGGACCGCCCATGGAAAAACTGCTGTACCTTGTCATGTCGCGGGACAAGGATCGTTTCAGCATACTGTATGGCGGTGACTGTGAAAAGACCGACGAAAAGTCGTTCTTTGTCCAGCATGACCGGTTCAAGTGCTGGATGCAGCATGCAGGATCCGAGGAATCGCTGTACCTGGCGATACTGCCGATGTTTGACTCTGATGCCAAGCACCGCCGGAGCACCCTGACAAGGATAACTGCTCACTACAAGCCGCCGTGCAACGCAGGCGATGCGCCTGCCGCCCCGCCTCCGGAATATGCGGTGCGAAGGGACACCCCCCCGGCAAGCCATTCGTGCCCGTGCTGCGGCTCTGCAATGGAGCCCGAAAAGGCCCTCAAGGAATCCACCCTATTCCGGTGCACCGGCTGCGGAATAAGCGATACCCGGCTTAACCCCTGACCTTGTTTTGAACCTCAAAGAGCTGCATGGTCAGAAGGTCTATTGCCTTTTTGAGGTGGTCAAACTCCCTGACTGAGTGCATCTGCCCCTGTACAAGGGCCCTCATAACCTTGACTGCATTCTTCTCAAAGCCGTCTGATGCGACAATCTCCATTGCGTTAATCTTTGACAGGATGTTGTCAAGATCCGCTATCATCTCGTCTGACGGCTTGTGCTTGTCCATGCTGGCATGGTGCATGTCTTGATATATGAACTGATATCCTGGACTGGACCAAACCGATCGACCATCCATCCATCCCGTGGGCGGTTCCCATGTGCAACCGGAAGGCCGGGACTGCGCACTGCCGCCCCTTGGAGTCTCACAACGCGTCCTCGTCTATCTCCCTGATTGGATCCACGTACTGCCTGCACGTGCAGACCGGAATCTTGCATCCTCCCACCCTTATGATCGATCTGCTGTTGTCGTCGTCTTTGACATGCGCCTCGTCTGTGTGGTGGCACCTCTTGCAGTTCATGCCCCGGTGTCAGGGAATCAGGACTGCCCTTGCGTCAATCTCTGAGTCCTTGAGCTTCTTGAGCACCTTGTTTGCGTCCCTGAGCGGGAACTTTTCTGACACCACCTCGATGTTCTCCTTGCTGCATATCCTGATGACATCCTCCATGTCCCTTGTGGATCCGATCAGGGTGCCCCTTATCGTCTTCTCCTCAAATGCCATGAACGGCGGGTTCTCTCCCACGGTTGCAATGACTACCATCCCGCCCTTCTTGATTGATTTCACAGCCGTGTCAGTTACAATGTCTGCAGGGGCAAAGACGATGGCTGCATCAAGCAGTCCGTGCTTCTCCTGCAGCCTACTGAGAAATTCCGGCTGGTCATCAGAGAACGCCATGGCGTCTGCAGCGCCAAGCCTCCTTGCCACATCCAGATGCCTCTGTGCCCTGGAGAATGCGATCACGTCACAGCCTTCCACCCTGGCAAACTGGACTGCCATGTGGCCGACCCCGCCTATCCCGAATATCCCGATCTTTTTGTGGGATTCGGGTTCTGCTGCCTTGACTGCCTTGTATGCCGTGATTCCTGCACAGAACAGCGGCGCTGCATACTCTGGGCTCATATCTGCCGGAATCCTCGTTGCAAAGTCTTCTGCAACCGTAATGTACTGGGTGTATCCTCCCTTGAAGGATTCGCCTGTTATCTCTGATGACTCGCAGAGGTACTCTTTTCCCTCCTTGCAGTATGAGCATCTTCTGCATGCCTCAAGAAGAGGGGTGATTCCTGCCCTGTCGCCCACCTTGAACTTTGTCACGCCCGTGCCTGTCTGAACTATTGTTCCGACGACCTCGTGGCCTGGAACAGTGGGAAGGACGGGCGGAATTCCGATATCTTTCCAGTCCCCCTCTATCCCGTGCAGCTGAGAGTGGCAGACGCCGCAGGCCTCGATCCTTATCAGTACCTCCTCTGGCCTCTGAATCTCGTGCCTGTCTATCTCCACGAGCTTTAGCGGCTCTGTCTCGACGGGGGCGCACTCGTAGAGCACCATTGCCTGCATCTTTTCCATGGCAATCTTTGTGCGGCGAGGGATTTTAAGATTCGTATGGATTCTCCCGCTATGAAGATAAAGGACGGGCTGCCAACTGTACTCATGCCCGAGATCACCGACGCGGATCGCGAGAGGGTCAGGCTGCTGCGCCTCATCTCAAGCTCCAAGGGCGGCTTTAACAGGCTGTCCGTAGAGCAGCTCAAGCGGCTGCAGGCAATCCTTGAAAAGAAGGACTACAGCCACGACAAAAAGGCCAACAAATCCAAAAAGAAGATGCTTGGAAGGATCAACGTCAGAATCTACGAGCTTGAAGAGGGAAGGGGAATCTGGGGATGAATCGCGCCTGCAGGGTGCCGCATTGGTAAATCCTCAGGTCTATTCGGAGCCATAACCGGGCCGTTTGTGTCGCTTGCTGCAACGGAGTAGACGTGATTATGCATAGTCGGGGACATAATGTTTCGCTAATTTGACGGTGCGGATTTGTGAGCAAACAACCGAAAAACTTTGATCCTAGGACATATTGAAAATTGGCATGATATTTTCAAAGGCGCTGTGCAGGAAAGACAGGCTGCCCAAGGGCAACGAATTCCTGCAGGATACAAACCAAGATGAGATCCTCCGGATGATTAACCAGACGCCGTCCGGCAAGGCGCGGGACATATTGGTTGCATGCCACAAGAGAAAAGCCGGGATGAGCCTGCACGCCATATCGAGTGCGATGATGAAGCCGTATTCCACCATACGCGGCTGGCTGGTAAGGGTCACCAGGCGCGGGCTGGCAGGCAGGTTTGACAAAAAGTCTACCGGAAGAAGGAGGATGCTGGGAGAACGCTCGGTTTGGATGATAAAGGCCTGGCTCCTGGAGGCGCCGTCAAAATTCGGGTTCGAGTCCGCGTCATGGAGCACAAGGATGCTGCTTGGTGTAATCATGGACTGGATCGGCATGGGCGCCAGCGCCCGTACGCTGCGACGGGTATTGCGCCGGCTCGGATTCTCATACACGAAACCAAGACCCGTGCCCCGCAGGTCTGCCACGGCAGAAGAACAAAAGCGGTTCAAGGAGGAGACGACCGAGTCTATCCTAGGCATGATTTCGAGTGGACGCACGGTACTTGCAGGAGACGAGGTCGCAGTCCAGCTGGGGGCAAGCGCCGGGTACGGGTGGAGGCCAATCGGAGGCGGCAATACGGTAGACACGGCGTTCAGCACAAAGTCATCCCGGATGTTTGGCGCGCTGTCATCTGAGAGGATCCACGTAAAGGACGTAGAGTACACAAATTCCGAGACGTTCAAGGATTTCCTGACGGACATGCGCCAGACGTACGGGAAATTTGTCATGATCTTGGACAACGCGTCATACCACAAGACCGACACGGTCACGGATTTTGTAAATGGTACCAACGGGGACATACGGCTGATATTCCTCCCGCCGTACACCCCACAGCTCAACCCCATCGAGGTCCAGTGGAGGGTGCTCAAGAAAACACTTGCCGGGCGGCAGTTCAAAACAACAGATGAAGTCGTGGATGTCGTCAAGAGAATAATCAACTCAGGCGAGATGAAGCCGGTCAAGATGATGAAATATCTTACGCCGTAAAGGCATTCCCGGAAATTCTTGCAACAAACTTAGTCAGATTACATCCCTGTACCCTGCCAACTTGGTATAATTCTAAGATGGGCGGTAGCTACAGTCTGGACGGGAAAAAGAGCGAAACATTATGTCCCCGACTATGCAACAGGTGAGCACAACTAGCATGTTGAAGATATGTTAATCTCGCTTTCCCACCTGTGTGGTGGGTGGTGATAGGGTTATCATGCGTTTACCAAGATGGACCAGAGCCACTTGTGATCCCATCCTAGTACGGATTCTTAAAATAGAAATAAACGCTCGATGATCCCTGCGGGAATTCCACCCTGTATATGGTGTTCGTGTCGTTTTCATGGACAGTTTTTGCGAGCGTATGGAAGCCGTCCGGAACCGACACCAGCATGGTCCCGCTGTCACTTGCGGTAATGCCCAGTGTAAAGCCTGGACGGTGTTGGCTGATCTCGATTTTGCTCATGCCCCAATCTTCGAACCAGTAGCGTAAAACTACGTCGTCTCCCATCTCCCGCTCCAGCACCACTTGCCTGTCTAATATTTTGGAATAGTCAAACTCCTCAAGAGCCCCGCGCGCGTTCAGCGCATCCTTAGTCTCCTGCGTGACGCACGCAAACATGCCTGATGCCGTCAGGGCAGGAACCATCTCGAACTTGCACTCAAGCGATGCAAATCGGATCATGCCTTCCTGCTGCTCCCTGGGCGATGGCAGGTCCATCTCGGCCTCAAAGAACGCGTCAAACTTCCTGTATGCGTCCACAGATGCTTCAGATACCGGCCGTTCCGACACGGAATTGGCCGTGTCACCTACCGCGTCTATGTCGCATATCCATACACCCATAGTCGGACCGTCTGCGGTGCCGCTCAGAAAGTAGATCCGCCCGTATTCTAGATCATAGGATAGGGTGGTACCTACCATGCTTGTCATGGTGAACGTCTCCGGTAGGTCACCCTTGTATCTCTTTATGGTTTTCAGCACGTACCTTTCCTCGTCCGGATATTGGAGTTCCTTGCCTTGTTTTTGCTCCGTGCCAAGTGGTTCCACGTCGATCACCTCTGCCAGGACTATCGCCGAATACTCGAAGTACTTGTGGTAGGGATCTGACTCGGTTATACAGGTCGTTGACTCTGCAGGTGGAACAGCCGCCGCCTGCAGCACCAGCAACACCACCACCATCACCAGTGCCGTGATGCCGCACGTCCTCTTACTGGTGGGAACCATCTTGTTACCTGCCTTGCCGGACGCTATAACCATTATGATTGCAAAGCGTGCCTGTATAGTCCAGAAAGTTGTTCACTTCCCCCCCACATAAGGCTCCGGTTCAGGGCGGAGTGCCCCACGCCCTGAGGACTTGCCTGCATTGCGACTGGTTCAATTAGATACAAATATCATGAAGCGTTCGGGTTATTGTGACGCAAAACAGCCTCATCAACGAGACTAGTCCCTACCTGCTCCAGCATGCCCACAATCCCGTGGACTGGTATGCATGGAACGACGAGGCTCTCCGGAAGGCAAGAGATGAGAACAAGCCGATCTTTTTGAGCATAGGGTACAGCTCGTGCCACTGGTGCCACGTGATGGCACACGAGTCCTTTGAAGACGATGACGTCGCCAAACACATGAATGAGAATTTTGTAAACATCAAGGTAGACCGGGAGGAGAGGCCAGACATCGATGACATATACCAGAAGGCATGCCAGATGGCAACAGGCCAGGGCGGGTGGCCCCTGAGCGTCTTTCTTACCCCCGATCAAAAGCCCTTCTACGTCGGAACGTACTTTCCGGTACTGGACTCCTACGGCCGCCCGGGATTTGGAAGCATCTGCAGGCAGCTCTCGCAGGCATGGAAGGAGAAGCCTGCCGACATCAAAAGGAGGGCAGATGAGTTTGTCGGCGCAATGCAGAGGGGGGAGGAGGATGCGGCAGCTCCCGGACCCGGCGGCGACCTGGACAGGATAATACTTGACGAGGCTGCAATGAACCTGCTTGGAATGGGCGACTCGATTTACGGGGGCTTTGGCTCTGCCCCCAAGTTTCCCAACGCCGCCTGCATCTCGTTCCTGTTTGCCTACTCTGAATTCTCGAAACTGCCCAGATTCCGGGAGTTTGCGCTCAAGACCCTCACCAAGATGGCAAAGGGCGGAATATTTGATCAGATAGGGGGCGGCTTTCACCGGTACTCTACTGACGCACGGTGGTTTGCACCGCATTTTGAAAAGATGCTATACGACAACGCCCTGATTCCGGTAAACTATGCAGAGGCGTACCAGATAACCGGTGACTCGTTCTACCTTGGTGTCATGCAAAAGACGCTGGACTTTGTACTGCGCGAGATGACCTCGCCTGAGGGCGGGTTCTACTCTGCGTATGACGCAGACTCTGAGGGGACGGAGGGAAAATTCTACGTCTGGACAAAGGGCGAGATACGACGGATCCTCGGGGACGATGCGGATCTATTCTGCCTGTTCTATGACGTGACTGACGGGGGCAACTGGGAGGGAAACAACATCCTGTGCAACAACATCAACATCTCTGCTGTCGCATTCAAGTTTGGAATCCCCGAGCAGAAGGTAGGCCAGATACTGGCAGAGTGCTCCAAAAAACTGCTGGATGCCCGCTCCGGACGGACGCCTCCCGGGCTTGATGACAAGGTGCTGGTCTCGTGGAACGCACTGATGGTCACCGCGCTTGCCCGCGGGTACAGGGTCACAGGCAACGCAAGGTACCTTGAGGCCGCCAAGGCGTGCGTCTCGTTTATCGAAAATAATCTCATTAACGGCGATACCCTTTTGCACACCTACAAGGACCGCACGGCAAAGATTGACGGGTACCTTGAGGATTACGCGTGCCTGATAAACGCACTGTTGGACGTCTTTGAGATCGAGCCTGATGCCCGGTACCTGAGACTCTCCGTAAGGCTTGGCCGCCGCCTGACAGGACACTTTTGGGATCCTGACAGTAACAGCTTTTTGATGACTTCTGATGCCCACGAGGCCCTGATAGTCCGCCCCAAGAACAGGTACGATCTCTCGCTGCCGTCAGGAAACTCGGTCTCCGCGCAAGTCATGCTCAGGCTGTACCACTTGTCCCAGGAGACAGAGTTCCTTGAGATCTGCACCCGTGTGATAAGATCCAACGCAGAGGAGGCTGCGCGGAACCCGTTCGCGTTCGGATACCTGCTCAACGTCACATCGACCTATCTGCAAAAACCAGTCGAGATAACCGTCATCAACCCAGAGAACCAGGAACTGTGCCGGTCCCTTCTTTTGCGCTACATGCCAAACGCGTTTCTGGTCACCGTCCAGAATCCCGGCCAGCTGGCAGGGCTGTCCGAATACCCGTTCTTTGCAGGAAAAGAGTTTGAGCCCAGGACGTCGGTCCTTGTCTGCAGGGACCTTTCATGCATCCCCCCCATGTACACCATTGACGACGTAGAAAAGCACCTGTGATCTTGCACCGCCGCCGCCGCCGCCACCACCACCACCACCACCACCAGGCACTGCCGGCCTTTTGCAGGCATGCTGCGTTTTCCTTGATCTGCGCGTGTCCGGGACACGCATGGACATGTAAATAATAATCATCATCATCATGCCTGATCTTGCAGACGACGCTGCAAGTAATGCCTTTTAATGGTGTCCGTAGCAATAATACCCGTCGTGACAAGAATATCTTTTAGAATTAATCCCAAAGTTATCGCCCTGCTTGCAGCCGCCCTTCTGGTGGGACTCTACCCTGTGGGTTTTGCATATGCAGGCGATTCCTCCGGCATTGACGGGAGACACCCGTCCCCGTTACAGCAGCAACGCGACGGCGTCCCGCTTGATGCCATCATGTGCAACATGCCAAACGAGCTGTACATAAAAAACACCGATACTCCCGTATGCCTTACCCCGTCCACGTATGAGCGCCTGCTGGAGTACGGCCTGGATCTGGCCCCGCGCGATGAACCCGCCGCAGACCCAGTCACTGACACCATCACCATAGGGGCAATCACGCCCCTGACCGGCGGCGCTGCCGGATACGGGCAAGCCATCCTGGCAGGCTCGGAGCTGGCAGTGTCTGACTTTAACGAACTTCTTGAGGAGATGGGGGAGACGTGGCGTCTTGGGATGGACTCCCATGACAGCATGACTAGCGGCGGTGATCAGTTGAACAGCCTGATGTCGCTCAACGAGAAGAGAGTAAAGATCGTCAACGGCCCGTCAATTGACATATTCAACCAGGAGGCACTGGACTATGCCAATGACAACGGCATGCTGCTCTTCAGCTGCTGTTCTGTCGTAGTATCCCACAGCATAGCCGATGATGCGCTGCTTCGCATAAGCGCGGATCAGGCAAACCACGGACGTGCGCTTGCAGAGGTGATGCACGACGAGGGAATCGCGGCCATGGTGACTGTCGGCAGGGATGCCCCGTGGATTACCGACATACTTGACTCTGCAGATGCAAGATTTCTCGAGCTGGGAGGACAGGCTGCAGGCTTGCACGTGCTGTATGACGTGTCCGGAGAGTTTGATGATGCCACCGTACAGATGCTGGCAGACAGCGTGGCAGAACGCCTTGAATCCTACGACCCTTCCAAGGTCGGGGTCTTGTTTGTAGGGTTTGAGGAGAGTTACGACTTTTTGGAACGGGCATCCTCCCCCTCCCCCTCCCCCTCCCATGACATTCTAAATGCCGTAAAGTGGTTCGGGGCCGACATAAACACGATCATTCATGACAACCAGGACGGCCTGGACTTTGCAGAGGACGTGGAGTTTGTGTCGGTTCAGCCCACGGCGCCTGAAAGCGAGATTGGCGCCCGTGTATCCGAGCATGTCGCCGCTTCCATCGGCAGGACTCCCAGCGTATATGCCCTGATGGCATACGACGTCGTGCAGCTAATCGGACATGCAATCCTTGAGGTGCAGGGGGACACCGTATCTGACGTGGCAGAGGCCATCCCGCACGTGGCCCAAAACTACGTTGGGGCAAGCAGCGGCGGCGGCCCCATATCGTTCAATGACGCAGGCGACCGGGACAGCATGACGTATGCCTTGTGGACAGTTGAGGATGGCGTGTGGGTGCGTGGTGGCACCGTGGCACCCGAGCCTGTAATGATGCCGCAAACAGCAGAACCCGGCTCGGACACTTGGAATTCACAGGGCGACGAAATGATGGAGGAATCTGCACCCCAGTTCAGTCCGGCCCCCAGCGCACCTTCGGGCAAGATCGGGAATATCGGGGGTGGTGCCTCCTCTGCCTTGTCCGATCAGTCTTTGGGGTTTGCAGTCGGGGGTGCCAAGGACATTGACAACTTTAGGGCAAACATAGCTGCCGATTTTCTCCCACTGTACACCGATGTCACACATGAGGGCCTGTTCTATGACTACTACTTTGATACCGGAGCCGCCCAGGAATGTGAAAAGCTGTTCTGCCCGTCCTATGCGACTGCAGTGTCTGCGGATCCGTTCCTGGATCAGAACCAGTACTACCTGTCAGTGGGACTCAACTCCGGCCTGAAGGAGGCCGACTTTGAGCGCAAGAACCTCAACCTGGTCATCGTCATGGACGTCTCCGGCTCCATGAGCTCCCCGTTCAACCAGTACCACTATGACCAGCATGGAAACCCCGTACTGCGTGACAACCCGGGGGATGACTTTATCAGATCAAAGATGGCAATTGCAAACGAGTCCGTGGTGGGACTCCTGGATCACCTGACTGACGAGGACCGGCTGGGGATAGTATACCAAAAGTGAAAAGTTGATGCGATTGTCACATATTTTACCGCATCTAGAGTTATACCAATTTCACGTCCCACAGTCAATGAAGATCAAGACGATGTTGAAAAGATACACCGCTGAGACAGACTGCGATACCAAGGACCGCATGATGCTGATCATCAGAGTCAAACGTGATGGAATAACCATGAGGGATTCTGCAAAATCCCTGGGAAAGTCAGCCTCGTGGGGCTACAAGTGGCACGAGCGCTACCTGGAAGTCGGATTTGACAGGCTGGGAAACATGCCGCGCTCCGGCAGGCCGACCAAGGCGAGCAAGGCAGACATGAAGAAGATCAGAAAGGCCGCATGCAGTAAACCGGTCTGGACGGGCAGGGAGATGCAGCAATACATCCAACAGAAGACCGGAGTAAAGTACGAACTCGGATATGTGCGCCAGATACTGCGCGGGTGGGGCTATTCCCAAAAGGTTCCCGTAGGAAAACATGCAAGAAGGGCACCTGACGAGGAGATCAGGAAATTCCAAAAAGAGATGCCAGAGATTATAAAAAAAGAACAGTGAAGGAACAGTCGTAGCGATACAGGACGAGTCCATAGTAATCTCCGATGCGCGGCCGCGAAGACGCGGCTACACCAGGAAGGGAATACGGGCGTTTTTCACGTACACCGGCTCACACTCCAAGACGATAATCCATGGACTAATCACCACGGACGGCAGGGGCATGTTCCGGCAGTACGATGCGTTTACCAAGGACACCTTTGAGGACTTTCTAAGGCAGGCGATGTACAGGTTCAAGAAGATCTGCCTGATCATGGACAAGGCCTCCCAGCACAGGGCATCAAACATACGCAAACTGCTTGATGGCACAGACGGCCTGGAGATAATCTTCCTGCCAACTGCGACCCCGGACCTGAGCGCCATAGAGACGTACTGGAGGGATCTCAAACGGGCAGTGCTTGACGTGCAGTACACCAGCCTGAGCATGCTCCGCGAGGCGATCACCCGGTACACGAGGTACAAAAAACCGAATCTGGTAGTCGAGAATTTTCTGTACAGGGCCATCTAGAACGACATCAAACCACACCGGATCCACGCCGCCTAGCGTGTGCCATGCACGGCGCATCAGAGCATGCAATGTCTAATGTTCGGGGCGTCTTTTCTCGTCATTTGGGAATTCAACGCACCTCGTAATTTCCAGAGATGGATGTCGCATCAAAAATTTATGAGCGATTTTGATATGAATTTTTCATTGCTGGTATACTGTTCAGTAACGCCGGACACCTGGCAAAGCCGCTTGAGAGCATGGGTGACACCGACCGGGACACGCTGGCAAAAAACATTCTTGAGATATATTCGAGCGGGGGCACGAACATGGCTGCCGGAATAACAATGGGCACATCCCTGTTTGACGAGATAATAGAGTCCGACCAGCCCGGATACGAAAACAGGATAATCTTTCTGACCGACGCCATGCCAAACACCGGCAGCATACAACGGGATCAGCTGTTCAACCTGATAGAGTGGAACGCAGAAAAGAAGATCTACACCACCGTAATCGGCATCGGAGTCGACTTTAACACCGAGCTCGTAGAGTACATCACCGACGTCCGGGGCGCCAACTACTACTCGGTGCACTCCTCGTCTGAGTTTCTCGAGAGGATGACTGACGAGTTTGAGTTCATGGTCACCCCGCTGGTCTTTGACCTGACGCTGCGCCTTGACACCGACGGATACGAGGTTCTAGACGTGTATGGCGTACCCGAGTCTGACTCCTTTACAGACGACCTGATACATGTCAACACGCTGTTCCCGTCCCGGGTACGCGACGGGGAGACTAGGGGCGGGATCATCCTGGTAAAGATGGACAAGGTGTCTGATGCAGCAGCCCTTGAGCTGAGTGCCAGCTATATCGACCGGGACGGCAGGATAGACAGCAGCACCGTGCTTGTAAGCATTGATGACGAGCCCCACTACCAGAACTCGGGAATACAAAAGGGCATACTGCTTTCCAGGTATGCCGACCTGATGAAGACCTGGGCGTACGATGAGCGCAGCCGCCATGCCGGAAACACGCATGATGTCTCTGACTACCTGTACGATGAGGGGCTTCGCGTGCCTGAGCATGTGGGGGTCTCATTGGGACAGTGGGAGAGGCAGTCCATACCGCTGACAGTCTCCCCCGACTACGCTGCCGTGATTGAAGAGTTCTCTGCATACTTCTCCCAAGAGGCCGGCCTGATTGGGGATGTGACCCTGCTTCAGGAGGCCGACGTGATGTCTGCCCTCCTGTCAGAGTACGGGCATGGGGATACTGCAGGCGGCACATGGAACCCGCAGCCCTGATCCATACCCGAATCCCGAAATGCGTATAATGAGCCTGAACGTCACGCCTATGTGTAGTGCGGCCTGGCAAAACCCATGAGCTGCTCCGTCACTCGGCTCTGATCTTTTCTTTTTTTATCCAGGACGTTCCTGATTTGTGGTCCAGCAGCTCGATGCCCATCTCTGATATCTGCTCTCTTATCCTGTCTGCCTCGTCGTACTGCCCGGACTCCCTCAAATCCTTCCTCTTCTGGATCATGCCGTTGACTGATGCGATGTACCCTTCTGTCATCTCAGGTATGTCCAGTCCCAGGATACCCATGCAGTGCTTCACCTCCGGCATTATGACCTCTGATGCGTTCTGTGTCATCTGTCCGTCTGATGCCAGCCTGTTTACCTCCTTGACCATCTTGAAGAATGCAGACAACGCCTCATGCGTGTTGAAATTCCCCTCCAGCCCCCGTGCAAACTCCCTCCTGCACTCCTGCACCATACGTGCCGCATCCCCGGCATCCCCGCTGCCCCGTGCATGAATCAGCTCGGCGTATGCCGTCTCCAGCTGCCTCCATCTGGTCAGGCTCTCCCTGAGCAGCCTGCCGGTGTAGTCGATCGGCTTCGAATAATGGCCTGACAGGCAGAACAGGCGTATGGTGTTTGGGCCCCAGTCTTCCAGGACATGCCGGACTGACTTTATGTTGTCCATGGACTTTGACATCTTGTCCCCGTTTATCGTAACCATTCCCACATGCATCCACGTTCTTGCAAACCGGTCCCCCGAATGTCCCTCCGACTGCGCTATCTCGTTTTCGTGATGGGGAAATATCAGATCCCTTCCGCCCCCGTGTATGTCAAAGTCGGCTCCAAGATACTTGACGCTCATGGCAGAGCACTCTATGTGCCATCCCGGACGGCCGCGCCCCCACGGGCTGTCCCATGCCGGCCCGTCGTCTGCAAACTTCCACAGCGCAAAATCCAGCGGATCGCGCTTGTCCTCGTCAATTCCCACCCTGGCCCCTGCCTGCAGGTCCTCTGTCCTCTTCTTGGAGAGCTTGCCATACCCTGCAAACCTGGAGACTGCAAAATAGACGCCGTTCCTGCTGGCGTACGCCATGCCCTTCTGAACCAGATCCCCGATGAGTCGAATCATGTCTTCAATGTGCTCTGTGGCCCTTGGATACGCCCGTGCCCTTTTGACGTTGAGCGCGTCAAAGTCCCTGTGGTAGTTTTGTATGTACCTCTCGGTAATCTCTGCTGCGGGCCTCTTCTCCATCCTGGCCCTGTTTATTATCTTGTCATCGACGTCTGTAAAGTTCTGCACCATGTCGACTGCATGGCCCATGCTCTCCAGGTACCTGCGCAGCACGTCAAAGACGATTATGGTCCTTGCATGCCCCACGTGCGCCTCATCGTACACCGTCACCCCGCACAGGTATACCCTGACGCAGTCTCCAAATTCCATCTCCATGTCCTGTGCGGTAAGCGTATCTGATATTCTCATGACATCTACCGTGTCTGTTCCCTGAATAATTATTCCTTTACTCCTGAACAGTTATGGATGTGGTGTTGGATACATCATCATCCCTGATGTACCCAAAACAGTCTCAGACCTAGTCCTCATCGTATGATGATTCCCTTACCTTCTTGAGAATACAGTACCTTTTCAGCATGTCTCTTAGAGCCATCATGTTATGTTCGCGGCTCTGATATATTTGAATTACGGGAGAATGCAGCCTGCAGACCGAGACGGGTGCAGCTATTACCCAACACACAATCTATAAAACCTCCATGCCCGCCCAATTTTTAATTGAAGGTCAAGAATATCTCCTCGACTTCTGCCCTGATAAGCATGATGGCCGACGGACAGGTGCACACAAGCGATACTGCAAGAAGATTCCTTGATATGCTGGATCTGGGTTCGGGAAGGGAACTTTTTGAAAAATGTGTCAGTTACTGGCCCCACTACCACCATGTAGTAAAAAACAGAAAGTCATGCATCCTAAATCTGGCCTGCCGTGCAATTGCAAACGACGGAATCGAGCAGGTCGCCATACTGGGCGCAGGGCTTGATCCTCTCTCGCTGGAGATCCATGCGCGCCATGCCGACTGCAAAATATTTGAGATTGATGTTGCAAACATGGACACAAAGACTGCCATGCTGCAGTCGATCAACCCGTCAATCACAGACTCTATCAAGTGCATTACTCTTGACCTGTCCAATACAGACGCCATCATGCCAAGCCTCCTAGAGTCGGGATGGAATCCTGATGCACCATCGCTTATGGTCCTTGAAGGCATATCGTACTATCTGACAGTCGATGCACTCTGGAAGACGATCGGCATGCTAAAGAGTGCGTCCGGGACAAACCGGATCATTCTGGAGTATTTCATCCCGTCCGAGAAGATCTCCAAGGACCGGCTGCCCATAGCACGGTATCCGTTTGATCTGATTGCCAGCGATGCTGACATTGCACATATTGCAAGATATGATGTCGATGACATAACCGTCCGCGCAGAACGCCTTGGCGGCAAACTGCTCCAGCATTACGACATGGGCCGGATGGAGCAGGAAAGAGTACCTGAAAGCACGCTGTTCAAGCCCCGCCAAAGCGGATGGATCGAGGTGTGCATGCTTTCCATCTGATTCCGGACCATTTCTGGAAACCCTGATGGATTGCTCCGGTATGGTACGCCGTCTCTGATTTTTGTGACATCGTCATGAACGAGGCTGCAAAAGAACCGCATCGCATGCCGATATGCAAAAAATAAGACTGTCCCTGAGCGTGTGATTGACTCGGCACACCCGGAATTTATCAGCAATTTCTAGGACATACAGAAAGTATTTTGAAAACACGGTATTGAATTGAGACAGGAATTATTTTTTCGCGTACGGCAGTTGCCGGCATTGCTTTTTATTTGTCCCCCACAATTGTGCAGCATGGAGGATTTGTTGGATGAGTCTTCGACCTTTATGACAATAAATATAATATTTGGAGTTATTGGGGGCGGTGCCTTGCTGGGAATCTATTTCTGGTTCAAGAGATAATATGATGATTTGGAGCCATTACGATAAAACATGATTGCCTTTGTGTTTTGGTAAGTTTGCAGGAGATGAAAGTCATTAATATTTATGATTTGTAAGTGTTCACGTCGTGCCTAATTCAGTTCACTCTTGGGTAAATTTTGTGCAAACCACAGATCCAAATAGGATGGTAATCCAAACCCGATGTGAAAAGCCAGGCTGAACTCAAAAAGATGTACACGGATCTCAAGACTGAGAACATCAAGCTCAAGCAGACGATTGAGATGCAAGGGCAGATAATTGAGGAATTGAATCTGGCAGTTGCTGATCTTAAGCGCAGGCTGGTGCGGCATGACAATTACAACACCCCGTCATCACAAAAAAGGGGGCCCGGATGGCCTGACACAAAGGGAAAAGGCGACGAAAAGAATGCCTACAATAAATCCACAAAAGCCTCCCGGGATCAAAAGGACCGCGTGGATGCGGCCGGCAGCGGGAAGTCGCGCGGGGGGCAAAAAGGCCACATGGGCCGCACCCGCAAGCCAAAACCCACCGAGTTTGAGGAACACACCCCGGAGGCCTGCCCCGAATGCGGCTCGGGTAGCCTTTCCATAGTGCAGTCAGAAAAACGCGACATTACCAGGGTGGAGCGCACGATAAAGGTCATCACCACGCGCCACACCATAAACACGTGTCGCTGCTCCTGCGGTCTGGTGGACATCAAGCCCGAGACCGGCCTTCCAGACAAGGGCAGCTACGATCCGAGCATAACGACTGATGTTGCAGACGATTACGTGTGTCGCATGCCGTTTAGGATGATCGCAGACCGCATGTCGCGGTACGGAATTACACTCTCCTCGGGCACGGCGCACAACATAATGCGCAGGCTGGGAACGTCGCTGGGCGCCCCTGCGGCAGCCATTGCCGCCATGATACGCAAGGCCAAGATACTGCACGCCGACGAGACATCGATTCACCTAAACGGCCGCAACGTCTGGGTGTGGATACTGCACGATCCGCTGACCGGGCACGCGCTGTACGTGATACGGGACAGCCGGGGGGCAAAGGTTCTGAAAGAAGCGCTTGGGGGTTGGGACGGCACGTTAGTGTGCGACGGCTGGACGGCGTACGGAAAATACCGCGTCCAGCGCTGCTGGTCGCACATAATACGCGAGGCCAGGGACATCTGCAACCGCAATCCGGACTGCCCAGGCGCGCGCAACGTCCTGAAGCACCTGCGCATAATCTATGATTATGCCAGAAGGGCAAGCAGGAAACGCTCGCGCTCTCTCCGGGACAACGCGTCTGCCATGCTGACGTCATGCATCGAAAAGATCGTTGCAAGGTACGCCGACGATCCAATATTGGAAAAATTCATGGTCAAGATCAGCAATGCTGGCAGCGACCTGTTCCGGTTCGTGCTGAACCCAAAGATCCCGCCTACAAACAATGCTGCAGAACGCGGGTTGCGCGAGATAGTCGTGCACAGAAAAATACGGGGCAGCATAAGGGCAGAGGAGACGATGACGTGGATGGCGAATTTCTTTTCATGTGTAATGACATGGAAAAACAAGAAATTGGATTACTTGGCGGAGATTGCAAAATACGCCTAAAAATGAGTTAAACCGTAAGAGGTCGCCTTTGCGAAGCGATTCCGTGCCTGATCTGTCCCGATTAATTACCAACTGAGCTACGTTTTTGACCATAAATACCCGATTAATTGCACGTTATCAACACGGTCCTCAGACAGGGCGGTTTTCGGATCAAGGCTCTTCCGGTTGGATCTTTTGCGCCGCATTTTCCGGCAGGCGCTGCGTGCCCAAAAGCTTTATGGATCATGCCTTCCCGTGTTATGGCGTGGTGCCTGTAATCGACTTGGAAAAGATTGACTGGAACTCCGTAACAGACACCAGGTCCCTCTTCGAATCCGTCCTTGACATGCTCAAATCCAAGGACGAGGAGAGCATGGCGCTGAGAAAAGACATCGAGCAGCTGAAGGAGGAGGCAGAGGCCTTCTCAGGGGAACACGCGATGCTGACGGAGATGGATGCCAGGATCAAACTGCTGGAAGAAGAGAATGTGCAAAAGGACTCCGAGATAGAACAAAAGGACTCCGAGATAGAGCTGAAAGATGCAGAGATAGAGAATCTGGGAGGAGATATGGAGAATTTGAAGGTAGAGGTAGAGAAGCTGCGGGCAGAGAATGCCGCCCTCCTGCAGGGATGCGACGTCTCGCAGGCAGTCATGGACAGGATAGCCCGCCTGGAGCAGCAGGCATCAGAGCATGCCTCTCAGTTGAGGGAGGCGCGCGCGGCCAACTCGGCGCTGGCAGCCGAGAATCTGGGCATCAAAAGCCGCCGCTCCCAGAAGCGGCTCCGGGAATCGCCCGGGCCTGCGCCGAATCCGTTCAGGAAGGTCGTCTGCCTGCGCACCGGCCGTGATCCTCCCCCGATATCCGAAAAAAAGCTAGTCGACATGCCCGCCTGCCCGCACGGCCATGCCCTCTCGAAGGAGCCCACCGAGGTGACCATCCGGGTAGTCGAGGAGATTATCGACGGGAAGCTGACCGGCATCCAGTATACCGTCGTCCGCAGGTACTGCAGGGAATGCGGCAGGCAGTTTGCCCCCGAGATCCCAGGGGTCGTCCCCGGTGGACGGTTCGGCGCCAGCCTGACGTGCCTTGAGACGACGATGAGGATGTACAACATTCCATACGAACCCATCCGCAAGCTGATCAACATAATCTACCACACGGGCCTTGCAAAGTCGACTGTCATCGGCCACGTGGATGCCGTGACAGGATCCCTCCACCCGCTCTACGAGGAGATGCTCGAGGAGATATTCTTCTCAGAGCATGTCTTCGGGGACGAGACCAGCTGGAGGGTAGCCGGTGTGCTGTACTGGCTGTGGATACTAGTCGGTGACAACTCGACTGTCTTTTACGTGGACAAGCGCCGGGGAGGAGACGTGCTGGAGACCCTGCTTGGAGGGTACGCAGGCCACGTCACCTCTGATTCACACTCCGCGTGGAACCGCATCGGCAGAACCCACCAAAAGTGCCACTACCACTATCTCCGCGAGATCATCCGCACCCTGGCCATGAAAAACCCGGGGCCAGAATTCAAAAAGTTTGCCAAGGCCCTAAAGGGGATAATCATCGATTCCTGGCACGCAGAGAAGGGACTCAACCCGCATGACGACAAGGCCGCGCGAAACCTCAAGGTGCGCAACCTCCTGGCCCGGGTGAGGCGCCTGATGTCTGGCAGCTACACCGAACCCCACTGCAAGCGGTTTGTCAAGCGGCTGCGGCGCGAGATCACCCATCTGTTCCCATTCATCCGCCTCAACACAAAGTGCCATAACAACGATGCCGAGCGTCCCCTGCGGCCCAGCGTCGCATCCCGGAAGGTCTCAGGCGGCAGCAAGAGCCTTGCCGGCGCATACAACCACGCCGTCCTGGCCACCATCCGCGAGACGTGCAGGATGCGCGGCGTCAACCCGCACGACTTTTTGGTCGACTACATGCGAGGCATGGTCGAAAAAATACCGGCAGTAGCAGCAACAGCTGCATAAATCCTGCAAAATCCATCCATGGCTGCCCTGCATGTCCTGCGCGACTCCCGTCGCACCGGTTGCCTGACATGTCAGGCCGCCGTGCCGGCCCGCCACCCGATTCGGGCACAACGCACCGCCCCGGACAGCGCCAAAAAAGGCCACTTCGCAAGCCCGATCACCGGATCTGCCAAAACGTAGCTCAGTCGGACTCCCCCGGAAAAACTCAGAATAATGCCAATTAAATGGGCATTTACGGCCGAAAACGTAGCTCAGTTGGTAATTAATCGGGGCAGATCAGGCACGAAATCGCTTCGCAAAGGCGACCTCTTACGTTAAACCACGTGAACACTTACTATGATTTAATGTCTAATATGACAGACATAAAATTCCGGATGGCCATCCCTTCTCTCCCGGAACAACACATACTGTAGACATGTCCGTTTCCCCCAAGCTCGGAGGAAAATTCATGAGTCTGTGTACGAGCCAGCAGAACCGGTGCGGTACGCCAATCACATACCCTTTAGTATGTCATTGATGGCATCCGAGTAGCTGTACGTCCTGTTGCTGCCCAGCATTACCTTTGCCTGATATTGTCGTACCTTCCGATCCAGATCATCTTGGATCATGAATGTAACTCTTCTCCTCATGCTATACATATGCTGTTTTACTATTTATACTGCAACACCCATCTTTGATTATAATACCATTCTATGGATTGCATAACGTCGTCCATCACCATATCCATTATAGAGCAGGCCATGTTCGTGGTACCAGGTGAGCGTCTCATCTGACATGCTGTGCCAACTGGGATTTGTCGCACCATGATCACGTGCCTGCATAATGCCTGTTAAAACTCTCAAAAAGTCCTGTAACGGGGCTGTGTTGCACTCACTACTGATCTTTTTTTGCCATTGGCAGTTTGTTAAGACCCATCTTAACGCCCGAAGTGGAAATGCTGCACTTACCACTGATCTTTTTTTGCCATTGGCAGTGGTTAGTTTGAAAACTGCAAGAATGGGAACCTGTCAATTTTAAACAAAAAATTTCCCAAAACTTATAATTATAACACCGGTAAGCATGGCAGAATTGGTTGACAAAGGAGATAAAGGGCCGCTTGCATGCACCCGAGGCTAAATCAGGTTAAAGCGATCATGATGCAACCTTCTGAAGAACAGCAAGACATCATCAACACAGGGAGGGATACCATCGTGGTATCAAACCCTGGAACGGGAAAGACTACAACATTATCGCTAAGAGTAATGAAATTACTTGAGGATAAGGTAGATCCCGAGGACATCCTCTGCATCACGTTTACTGACAAGGCCAAAAAAGAGATGTTTGATGCAATCTACGAGATGGGCAAAGGCAAATTCCCGGCTGCCGACATCATGAAGATAAACATTCACACGTTTCACAGTTTTGCATACGGTTATCTGCGTGATGCAGGCTGGATTTCAGGCGAGATTGTTGGAAACAATCTCATGAGGCTGTCAATCCTGAATAGTTTTGAGCAAAACAAGGCACTAAACTACGAAAAGGACTACGTAATTTCACAGATCGTACCAAAGACTGAGAATGCAATAAGATACATCAAAAGTTTTGGAATCACGCCAGATAAAATAGACATCAAAAAAGCCTGGGGCCCGTTAGAGGAAAGATTCGACGAAAAATCATCAACATACACCATCGAAGAGATGAAAGCATTTTTGAGATATTTTGTTGATGCATACAGCGAATATGAAGAATCAAAGTGTGATGCAGTCGATTATAACGACATGCTTTTGATTTTTCTGGAAAAATTCCGTGGAGACAGGTTTGAGCACGTGCTAGTTGATGAGATGCAAGACATGAACGAGATTGAGGCAGAAATTGTCACAAGGGTTGCAAAGAGTCTGTTCCTAGTCGGGGATGCAAAACAGGCAATCTTTGGATTCCAGGGGGGATCTGTCAAAAACTTTCAGAAATTCATGAAAACGTGTGAGCCCAAATTACTGTCCACAAACAGGCGAAGCTCCCAGCAAATTTTAAATTATTCAAAAAAATATTTTCTTGAAAGAACCAAAGACAAGAAAGAGTTCCAAGACCAACTAAACCGCTTCAATTCGAATAAAACCGGAGAAAACCCAAAAGTCATATCCACTGATGCCTACCTCTCAAGAATTTTGGACGCGATTAAGGAAAATCCAAACAAGACAGTGGGAATTATTACAAGAACAAACGGGCAGATAATCAAAATTTCAAAATTCCTAGACACAAACAACATAGGATACACATCCACATCATCCAAGGCAACAACACTGCAGGCAAAAAACGAGATTCAAAGATACATCCGGGGACTGCTTTCAGACAGAATGGAAGATAAGATCGCGGCAGCCTTTACTGTTTTTGCCCCATATTCACTCAAAGAGGCGTTTGAGTTTTCCAGGGCACTCAGGGCAAAAGATCATGAAAGACTCAGCAAGATGGAACTGGGGGAGATTAAACTGTCCAAGGATGACCTTGACAGGATATTTGCCACGAAGATACTACCAAACTGCGTTTCCAAGGGTGCCGAATGGATGGCAACTGCGATGTCGGTTAAACAAAATGTTGATGAATATCTGACACTTGAGGCACCAACACTTGAGGGGCTCTTTGATTTCATTGTCATTGGGGAAGAGTCATACGTGGAACGGAGCAGTGGGTCAAACATAACCCTGACTACTGTTCACAAAGCAAAGGGGAGGGATTTCGACGTTGTGGTGTACATTCCAAGCGTGTCAAAGAGAACCAGCTTTATCGACGTCATTGTAAAATCAATCCTCTCATCATGCGAGATTGACGTAGAGGAGGAGATTGAGGAGGAATCGCTGAGAGTGGATTTTGTTGCGTTTACCCGGGCAAAAGAAAAATTGACAGTGGTTGCCGATGGCAAAACTTCGGAAGATTACCATATTGAAGACCTTTCTACCATCGAAGTTGATGATTCCAAGGACGCACCGGTTGCAACACATGCAAGCGAGAGATTGTCTGAGGCATACTCGCTGTTTGTTGCAGGAAGATTTTTGGATTCGCAAAAACTGCTAAAAGACGATGGCGCCTGGTTGGAGAAATATATCGAGGATTATTTTGAAAATATCGATCGTTTATCGTATTCGAGCATAACGACAGAGCCGTATCAATTTTTTAAAAGAAACATAATCAAACTCCCATACGTCTCTGCCGGAACGGATCTGGGCAACTCTGCTCACAAGGCGTTGCAAAAGATTTTGACGGATCAGGCAAAAATTGAGGATTATGATGGGAAGATAAGAAAGGCAACGCAGAATGGACTAGATGCAATTGACGAACTAAGAAAAGAACTGCCAGGATTAAAAGTGAATTCGACAGAGAAACGTCACGAAATCCTGCTAGGCTCAATGACTGACTATCCGGATGATAAAAAAACTATACTGTTTACCGGATCCATTGATACAATCTTCAAGCATGATGAGGGATATCTCATTGTGGATTACAAGACAGACAAGAATTCAAAGAATGCCTTCAAGCACAACAGGCAGCTGGCAGTCTACAAAAAAATGCTTTCAATCTCGGAAGGAATTCCCGAAGACCGAATTAGCACACGCGTGATCTTTGTAGCGCTACGGGGAGGAATCGATACGGGCAAGTTTGACAGGAAGACAAGCAAGGGAACTAGGAATGTCTATCCCACGTTTGAAGGACACCTGCAAAAGGTCTTGGAATGGAAAAGGGATCCCAAAAAATTCATCAGTGAATTACTTGAGAAAGAGAGCGAAGAGCCGCTGTACCAGACAATCAAAGAAAAACTGACAAAATCTGCAACAGCGTAGACCCGCCCAAGATCCAGACACTATTTGCCATCTCGTCTCCAGCGCATCGTCATCCTGACATTTGTTTTCCAGTTCCCTTGTTCATCATCTCATCTCTTCCCTTCCCTTCTATAGCTAGTTTCATGTGGGGCAAAGACCGGAAATTCAGGTGGATGCGTGGGGAATGTTACCCGGCCTCTATCCTGTCGGGGACCATCAAACCGTCATGGCTCCTGTTGCTCTCTCTAACCGCATTTGTAATAAATCATGGGCTCATCGTCATCATCGTCTTCAAACTCCCGGACGATCCTGGGGTATGATGCCTCTGCCATTCTAGATTCCCCCCACCCTTGAAGGGTGAAACACGGCTATGCCAACCCACTCTGAGACCTTTAAAAGCATCCTGTCAAATGTAACCAGCACGTAGTCGTTTGCCCTGCAGATTGAGAGGATCTGGTTGTCCCCCTTGTGGCACCCCTGGTACTGCTCAGTTACCATCCTTGCAGACCTGTCCTGTTCTGCTGTAATCTTCGATACCTGGACTGGTCTTGCAAGAAGCCTTGAGACCCTTTCAATTATAACTCTGGATGAAAATCCCCTGACGCGTCTTACCTCTCCAAGCACCACGTCGCACAGCACTATTCTGACTGACTTTCCCCGGAATCCTGCACGCAGCCTCCGTGACAGGCCGGAGTTCTCCATAAGGTCAATCACCACACACGAGTCAAGGGCTACCATCTGTTCCATGGGTTCTGTTGGCTGGAAAAGTTATTATGTATGGTTACCATACTATCAATAGTATGGCAAGTATCAATACTCTTAACAATCTTGACGTGCTCCGGGTGCACATCGCCCCCGTGGGATTTGAGGTGGACAGGATCGTCATACCCCTGAAACAAAAGAAGGCAGACAGGCTCTGGCTTTTGGTCCATGAGAACCCGTCGCTGGACCGGTCCGGGCCGTATGTGGAAAGGGTAGAAGAGGAGTGCCGGAACCTTGGCGTTGATCTGAAGAAACAGTCTGTAGACAGGATGGACATGTTTGGCATGATAAGGAATATCAGCAATATAATCGAGGCCGAGAAGCGCAACCTTGTATATGTCAATGTCGCATCAGGCTCGAAGATTCAGGCTATCGCGTGCATGATGGCATGCATGATCCTAAAAAAGTACGAGAACCTGAAGCCGTTTTATGCCATTCCGGAAGAGTACGCCGCCCTTGACGGCAAGCCGCAGTCCTTTGGGGTCAAGGACATGGTGCCGCTGCCAGTTTATGGGATGCAGATCCCAAAACCGAAACTGCTTCAGGCCCTGAAGATAGTGGCAGAACACAAGGATCAAAGGATCACCAAAAAGGAGATGGCGCAGGTAGCCGACGACAACAAACTGATTGCTGTCAGTGCCGGGGAGTCAAATTACTCCCAGGTAAGGTATGCCAGCCTTCAAAACAACATCATAGACCCCCTGGAAAACCAGTGGAAGTTCGTCAGGGTTGAAAAGATAGGGCGCAACCGCTGGATAATGCTTACCGACGAGGGAAGACACGCCGTGGGGTTTCTGGCGTGAGCCGCACGGGCCTTGCCGTGTCCCGGGTTGAGCCTACGTCCTCAGGTTGATCTCGATTGTATCCCCTACCTGGGGCCGTTTGATGCTGTTGTACCTTGACTTGGGCATCGCAATTGTGATCTGGGTCTGCTGGTATGTCTTGATGTTTACCGTGGGCTGGGCCTGCAGTATGGCCTCTAGGAGCGGCATTACGTGTTCCTTGGTCTCAGAATCGAGCTTTTTTGAGACGTTTTCTATTATCATCTGCTTTTGCGATATCGGCTCGGTGGACACGTTCTCGATCAGCGTCATCTGGACGGTATGACCGTTGTCCACTATCTGCGTGATCCTAAACTCGTTTGTCGCCGACAATGCCATGATGGCGGATTCGTCGTGATTTATCTCTAGCGAATCGAAAAATAGAGTGCGACTGCAGCCGTTGCGACCGCGCCTGCCACGCCCAAGCCAAAGATAATCTTGCCCCCTTCAACCTTCATGATCCAGCGTACTGCAGCCTGAATTAAAATTGTATTGTTTTGTCTTGTTTTGCGCGCCTAGTAGGTTCTACGCGTGTGGGGCCATCTCGGGAGTTTGGCGCCGTCTTTGCATGGGATTCATCCTTGGGAACCTCCGTGCCCATTGACTCCATTATGGATTTCTTGATTAATGCGGACCTACCCTTGAGTATCTGGTTGAACTCCCTGATGTCGTCCAGGTCCGGCGTCTGCTGCTGGGTTTGGTATGCCTGCAGGAATCCGGAATACACGCACCCTGCAATGACGCCAAATGCCGTGTCTGAAACCGACTCCACCACCGGCACGAACTTTTCTGCTATCTGCCTGTACGACTCTGACTCGCTAATGTAGTAGTCTATGAGACTGTCGATGAAGGCCCTGTTCTCCTTGGAAATTGCCATACGATTCCTTCCCCCCCTTGGTTATTTATGAATAGTTGACCGTTTATTAATTGACAAATCAATCCATTATAGCGTTGTGGAAGCTGGATTTTGATGAGGGCTACTTTCGTATATACGACTCCAAGAAGATGATCGCAGGATACTTTGATCCAGACTATGGCGAGATCAATCCGGACCAGGACTTTGAAGAGGCTGCCGCGGCCATGATAAAGAACCACGTACCGGTTCCGGGAGGCGTCATAATGGTCCCGCTTGTAAAGTTCAGGCTGTTTGATACCGACCTGAACGTCGCGCTCTCCGAGGTGGAGCAAAACGTGCTCCGGGTGGCCGGACACCTGAAGAAGTGGAAGCGTTTTCTTGGCGAGGCCGGCTGCAGGACCCACTCCGTAAGGATCTCCCACACGGATCAGGACATGTTGACTGTGACGTTTCCGGTAGTCTTCTCAGGACCAACCCCGCTGGATGCCGCCCGGCTGATCTCCGAGATAAGCCCTACGCTGGATAGGCTGCAAAATTCCGGCCTTCTATGAAGACCCTGCCTGAGTATCTTGTCACCATGATGCAGGCAGACAGCGCTATTACAAGCAGCACCGTGACGCCCACCGGAAACTCGGGAACTGCTGCATACTCTTCTGATTCTGCGACCAGGGCGTATCTGCTGACGCCGCTGGTCTGGATCTTGTCTGGCACGGATACCAGAAAGAACGCATCCCCGTCTGCCCTAAGGTAGTCAGGCTCCGGATTGATCCTTGAGACGGCAGCCACGTTGCCGTTGTCATCGTACAAGGTCGCAATCACTGCCACCGTATTTGCCGTGATGTCACCCCTGTTGGTGACGATTCCAGTTATCATCAGGTTGTCCTGGCCGTCCCTTGAAATCTCAGAGCTGGTGATGTCTATTACCTGGTTCTTTGGGGGCGCGACCCTGTAGTCAAGGTCCAGCAGGTACGACCGGGCCTCCCCTGCAATGCTGCCTGTCAGTATGAGGTCAAACGGGCTTAC